>NZ_CP189889.1:0-80301 GCF_052056765.1 Sphingomonas pseudosanguinis | reverse complement strand
GGGAGTGAAAGGGGATCAGTCCGAGCCGAAAATGTCCCGCGTGAACAGCTTGTCCGCGACATCGGCAAGCTCGGGGTCGTTGCGGTTGGCGATGATGACGTCGCTTTCCTGCTTGAAGGCGGCGAGGTCGCGGTAGACCTTCGAGCCGAAGAAGCTGTCCTCATCCAGGCTGGGCTCGAAGACGACGACCTCGATCCCCTTGGCCTTGATCCGCTTCATGATGCCCTGGATCGAGGACTGGCGGAAATTGTCCGATCCCGCCTTCATCGTCAGGCGGAAGATGCCGACCTTTCTGGGCCGCTTGGCGATGATCTGGTCGGCCAGGAAATCCTTGCGGGTGCGGTTGGCGTCGACGATCGCGCGGATCAGGTTCTGGGGAACGTTGGTGTAGTTGGCGAGCAGCTGCTTGGTGTCCTTGGGCAGGCAATAGCCGCCATAGCCGAAGCTCGGATTGTTATAATGGCTGCCGATACGCGGATCGAGCCCGACGCCCTCGATGATCTGGCGCGTGTCCATGTCGCCGGCGATGGCATAGCTGTCGAGTTCGTTGAAGAAGGCGACGCGCATCGCGAGATAGGTGTTGGCGAACAGCTTGATCGCCTCGGCCTCGCGGCTACCGGTGAACAGGACCGGGATGTTGGTCTTCTCGGCGCCCTGGGCGAGCAGGTCGGCGAAGATGCGCGCGCGCTCCGACTGTTCGCCGACGATGATCCGCGAGGGGTGGAGATTGTCGTGCAGCGCACGGCCCTCGCGCAGGAATTCGGGGCTGAAGACGACCTGTTGCGTGTCCAGCCGCGCCCGGACATCGTCGATAAAGCCGACCGGGATGGTCGATTTGACGACCACGGTGGCGTCCGGTGCATGGGTCCTGGCGAGGGTGATGACCGCCTCGACCGAGGCGGTGTTGAAGCTGTTGGTATCGATGTCGTAATTGGTCGGCGTGGCAACGATGACGTAATCGGCACCGGCCAGCGCCGCAGCCGCGTCGGTCGTGGCGGACAGGTTCAGCGTGCGGCCGGTCAGGAAATCCTGCAGTTCGGCATCGATGATCGGCGAGGTCCGGGCATTGACCATCGCCACCCGCTCGGCCGAGATGTCGACCGCGACGACCTCGTTATGCTGCGCCAGCAAGACGGCGTTCGACAGGCCGACATAGCCCAGGCCAAAAACGGCAATCTTCATTCGTCACATCCCACCAGTCAGGCGTGTCGGCCTTGTGCCGTCCGCATGCCTCAATGGGGGGCGCAGGGCAATTGCGGCTGCACGGGGACAGGGGGTCGGCGAACCACCCCCCTGTCCCGTTTCGTCACATCGTCGACCTGTCGACAATCCTACAGGCCGAGTGCCTTCACGATCCTGGCCCAGCTGACATATTTGAAATTCTGGGTGTCCGGCGCATTGTCGCCGTCCTGCGCGACGAACAGGCCCTCGGGGTAATCGGGGCCGAAATCGCCCAGCGCCAGTTCGATCCCGTCGGTCTCGCTGGTCCCGTCGATCGCGCTGTCAGTTCCCTTGGCCCCGATGCGGAAACGCCCGGCATAGGTCATGTCGGCCAAGCGGTAGAGCGTATAGGCATTGTCGCCCTGGCTGGAGACGACCAGATAGCCGCCCGTCGCTCCCTTGGGCGCGAGCGCCAGCCCTTCGGCATCGGCGACCAGCGTGCGGCCATCGACCCTGGCGATCGGGGTGGCGGTGGTCGGCGCGGCGGGATCGGCGGCAAAGCGCCACAGCCCGACATCCTCCTCGGCGACGTAGAGCGTGCCCGTACGGTCATCGACCACACATCCCTCGGCCTGGGTGCCCAGCTTCATGCTACGCACCGTCTCGACGCGCGGGATGGCCCCGGAGACGTGGATGCGCACCTGGTCGATCCGCCCGTCCTTCAGCACGACGAAGCCGAACAGCGCCTTGTCGCTGGCACGGGTCCACAGGCACATGCCATAGGCCTCGCCCGCCCCCACCGGATAGCGGCCCATCGGCACCAGCCGGCGCGCCACGGTGTCGAGGGTGAACAGCGCGACATGCGCGTTCGCCGTGTCGGCGCGGTCGCTGGCCGCGACGATCACGCGGCCCCCCGCCATCTCGCGCAGATCGACATTGTTGAGCCGCGCGGCGGGCGTGAAGGACAGGCGCTTGCCCTTCAGGTCATAGACATGGATGCCGACCTGCTTGTCGGTGCCGATGACCAGGCTGGCGGCCGGATTGGCCCGGTTGCGCCAGATGGCGGGATCGTCCGCCGCGTCCGATGTGCTGTCGACCGGATCGGTTTCGGCGCTGGCGACGACGATCGGTGCCGTGACCGGTGTCGCGGCCGGCACGCTGGCGCACCCGGCGAGCAGCAGCGCGGGGAGTGCAGTCCTCACAGCTTCACCCGCAGGCCGCCGAACAGCGTGTAGCCGAACTTCTCATATTCATAGGTCCGGAAGCGCTCGCCGAAATAGCGCACGCCCGGGGTGTTGGTCAGGTTCTTGCCCTCGGCGAACAGGTTGATGCCCTTGGCGAGCTGTACGCTGCCCGTTACGTCGAGCTGGCCGCGACCTTCCCAATAGAGGTCGAGCGCGGGATTGTCGGCGTTGATCTCGTCCAGATAGTCGGAGCGCTTGGTATAGGCGACGCGCAGGTTCACCGGCCCGCGTTCGTAGAAGACGCTGGCGTTCCACATATGCGTCGACTGGCCCGGCAGGGCGAAGCGGCTGCGCCCGCCATAAGCGGCGTCGAAGGTCGCGCTACCCTTGGTATAGGTATAGTTGGCGAAGACGCCCAGGCCACCCAGCACGCCCGGCAGGAAGCTCAACTGCTGCTGCCAGTTCAGCTCGACGCCGTAGAGCTCGCCCTTGCGCGCGTTGATCGGACGGCTGAGGGCCGCGCCGCCCACGCCGTTATACACGCCGACAGTGTTCAGCGTGTAGCGATAGTCGGTCAGGTCCTTGTAGAAGCCGTTGACCGAGATCACGCCTAGCGGCCGAATGTAATATTCCAGCCCCGCATCGACATTGTTCGACAGGGTCGGCTTCAGGTCCGGGTTGCCGAACTCGACCCGCACGGTGTTGCCCTCGCTCGTCTCCAGCACGCGCGGGGCGATCTGCGGGAAATTGGGGCGGTTGATCGCACGGCTCAGCGCGCCGCGCAGGATCAGGTTTGGCGTGAAGGCCTGGCGCAGCGTCAGGTTGGGGAAGAATTCGGCATAGCCGTTATGCCCCCGCGCTGTCGTCACGACGCCGGTGCGCGAGACGCTGGGCGCGCTGCTCTCGAAATCGGTGGTCTCGACGCGCAGCCCCGCGATCAGGGTCGTGCCGTCCTTCACATATTTGGCCATGCCGAACAGGCCGAGAATCTTCTCCTCCGCGACATAATCGGCGGTCAGCGACTGCGGCAGGCGACGCTCCGAGGCGGCCTTGGTCGCGTCGAAATAGGCATCGGCCAGCCCGGTATCGAAGCGCTTGCCCAGCTCATAGCCGAAATTGCGCGAGTCCTCGTCCGACAACAGCCCCGCCAGGCTCTGCGTCGGCGCGGCCGACGCGCGACGGTCGCGGAAGCGTTCTTCATCGGCATTGATGTGCCGCTCGCGATATTTGCCGCCGCTCGACAGGGTGATGAAATCGCCCAGCGGCATGTCCGAACGGACGGCCAGCGTCAGCTCGTCATTCTTGGTCGTGTTCGACCGATAGGCATTTTCGCGGAAACCGTAGGTGCCGAGCTGGAGATGCTCCTTCGTCGTGAAGAGCGAATAGCTGGGCAGATCGACATCGGCGAAATCATAGGACAAGGTCGGGCGCAGCGTGGAGCGGAACAGCAGCTCGTCACGGCGCGGATAGGTTTGCGAGCTTTCGCTATAGGCCACGTCAGCGCGGATCGTGCCCTCACCCAGCCGCTGCTCGATGCCCGCCGTCGCCGACCAGATCTCGTTCACCTGTTTGCGGTGGCGCACCTGCTTTTCGATGCGGGTGTTGCGCCAGGTCGCGGCGCGGTCGGTCGATCCGGCCTGGAGCGTGCCCTCGCTCCACAGGATGCCGATGCGGTCGCGGTACTCGTCATCCTCGAACCGGGCATAGGTCCCGCGCACCCAGGCATGGGTCTGGTCGGACGGGCGCCACTCGAAGGCGCCGGTGCCCGCGATACGCTGGCGCTTGGTGTCGTAATCCTTGAACAGCGTCTCGGTGACGCGCAAGCCTGCGGGCGTCTGGCTCCAGGCATTCTCGACATTGTCGGGGCGGCGATGGGTGCGCGAATAGCTGCCCGAAAAGAGCAGGCCGAACTGGCGGTCGGGGCCAAAGGTGTCGCTGACCGCGGCCGATCCGCGATAGTCGCTGCCCTTGCCGTACTGGTTGTAGCTGGCGCCCGCCATGCCGGTCAGCGCGAAGCCCTTGCGGTCGAAGGGCGAGCGGGTCGTGATGTTGACCGCGCCCGCGATCGAGTCCGCATCCTGGTACGGCAGCAGCGACTTGGTCACCTCCAGATTGGCGACGATGTCGGAGGGCAGCGTGTCGAGGTCGACCGCGCGCGTTGTCGGGTCGACCGAGGGGATCTGGATGCCGTCGACCGAGATGGCGGACCACTCGCTGGGCGCGCCGCGCACGTTGATGTAGCGGCCCTCGCCCTGGTCGCGCTCGATGCCGACGCCGGGCGCGCGCTGGAGGGCCTCGGCGATATTGGGATCGGGGAAGCGGCCGATCGCATCCGACGAGATGATGGTGACGGTGTTGTCCGCCGTCCGCTGCTGGTTGAGCGCGCGGGCGGTATTGTCGAGCAGCGAGGCGCCGGTGACGACGATATCGCCCGCCTCCCCGCTGGCGGCGGGCAGGGTCAGCGAGAGCGGCCGACCCCGCTCGGCCGCGGGTACGATGCGGGTGACGGGCGGGCGGCCAAGATAATCGACCAGCAGCGTGACGTCGCCGGCCTCCTCGGGCGTGACGATGCTGAACTCGCCCTGGAGATTGGTGGTGGCCTGCGCCCCCGTCCCCTCGACCACGACCCGCGCGCCCGGCAGCGCGACACCGGTCGCGTCATAGATCCGCCCCGACAGGATTGGCCCCGATGCCGGCACGCCCGTCGGCGTGGCCGCGTCGCTGGCCATCGCGAGCGCAGGGCTCGCGGCAAAGCCCAATGCGATGAGAGAGGCCCCCGCGAGATCGCGGATGCCGGAACGGATGGCGTGCATGATGCTCCCCCTGGGTGCTGGTCGTGCCGACACCCCCCGGCGCCGGTCGTTCCCGCCCCCGTGGCGGCGCTTTGTTACGGAGCGATGTTATGGTGATGACGATTGGGTGACGGTGGCGTCACAATCGATTTTGGGTGATGGCCTTTGTGAAGGCTGTAGGCCGCACACTCAAATCCGCAAAACTGACGGATCATGGTCGCCGTCTGCATGTGTCTAGGGTCACTCTCCCAATAGGAAAGCCAGCGCCGCTTCCCGATCGCCTGGATCGATTGCCGCCAATACCTTGCCGCTAACTGCTTCACGCGTAGCGTCGTCGATCTCGAAATCGTCGTTGAACAGGTTGCCGCTCCGCTCGACGACGAAATAGCGAAGCCAAGCCGCGAGCATCCCAAAAAAACAGGGCAGATCAGGCGCGATGCGGGCGTAAGTCCAACTCTCCTGCCCGTGCCGTGCATAGCGAATGGCGCCATCCGCCCCGATACTGATCGGGTTGGCGGTCCAATCCGCGATCACATATTGGTTGGAGTCCCAGTCCTTGGAAGGGTTGCCTGTCCTCGCATCATAACGGTAGCCCGCCTGCCGTTCGGCAATTTCATCCAGAGAATAGAGGTACAATTCCTCCACTACCCAAGGCAGTTCGGCACCTCCTGGATAGCCTGCCGCTTCGATTTCCTGAGAAATGGCCTCTCCAAACACTGAACGATCAACTTGATGCTTTGGTTGTGATAAGGTGATAGCGGAATTTGCCTCTGATCCGGCGCGGACCAAATCCTGAACGGCATCTTTATAAGTCAAATAATCCTCCTATAAGCATCCCGCGCGGAAACGGCGCACCATCTCCATCCGATCTATCAAGCGACCACGAGTGCTGTTTTGCCAGTTGCCGCGATGGCCTTGGTCAGCATAAAGATGATCATTAGGAAGTCCCGCGCGTCCATTCGATAGAAAACGTATGTTACGTGGGTCACCTTCCCATGCGGGAGCGGTCGCCGCGTTGTTGATGTGATGGCCAGTATAGCCACGTACCCTGCCAGTATTAAGCAACTCCTGCTGTTGCGCGGATGTCCAGTTGACGGTTCCCCGCCCGGTTTCGCGCACGAGCTGCTGCTCCTGCGCCCAAGCGCGAGCAATTCCCGAGGAATAGCTTCCTGATTGCGGAGAAAGCGTTGGATGCAAAGGATATGTGACTGTCCCCGGCGCATCTTGAAGCCCCTCCGGATCCATCCACCGCAACGGGTCATGCACATAGGCGTGGGTGCGCAGGCCACCGTCCACCCCGATCGGATCGGGGGACAGATATTGGCCGGTGTCGGGGTCGTAATAGCGGTTGAGATTGTAGTGCAGCCCGCTTTCTTCATCCTCCCATTGGCCGGGAAAGCGTAGCGCGCAGGGGGCGGTTTCGCCTTCCCCTCCGGCATCGCTGCCCCCGCGTTCGCGCAGCAGCGCGCGGGCGGTGCGGGTGCGACCCCATAGCTCCGGCTCGGCGCGCCAGTGGCATTGGCCATCCTCGCCGAACAGCGCGTGCGGCGCGCCGAGCTGGTCGGCGACGATCGGCAGCCATTGCGCCTCCGCCGGCACCGGTTCGGCATCCGCTCCGGCCGGCACCAGTTCCTTGGCCAGCAGGCGCAGGCCGTCGGGTTCGAAATGCCAGCGTTCGATCGAGAGGCTCTCGTCACCCTCGCCTTCCCGCGTGCGATGCCCGGAGCGATACCATGCCTCGGCCAGCGAAATGCCCTGCCAGACATAATCGACCCGCCGTGTGGGGGCTCCGTCCAGCAGCGTCTTGCCCACGCGCCGCCCGAAGGCGTCATAGCTGTATCGCCAGCGCGCCCCGTCGGGCGTCTCCAGCTCGACCAGCCGGTCGAACCCGTCCCAGCGATAGCGCCAGCGGCGCGGGCGAAAGCCCTGCTCGGACAGGATACGCTCGACCATCCGACCGCGCGCATCGTAGCGGAAGCGGTTGGGCCCCGCCTCCACCACGCAGTCGCGCCAATAGCGGTGCTCGCCCGCCAGCCCTTCGGCCAAGTTCATCAGCGCGTCGTAGCGATAGGCCTCACGCACACCGGGCCGCTCGACGGCGACCGTCTGGTCGCGCAGGTCGTGATGGAAGCGCGTCTCGCCCCGGAGGCCGCTCGCCCCTGCGTCCCTGATCCCCGCCAGCCGCCCGGCACGGTCCCAGTCATAGTGGCGCACCAGCTCGCCCGGCGCGGGCGGTGTGCCCGAGAAGACCGCGACGCCGCCCGCCCGCTGTTCCGCCAGCCGCCCGGCGGGGTCATAGGCCTGGGTCAGCTGAAAGGCGGTGCGCCCCCCGATCGCGGCCGCCTCGCGCAGCGTCTCCAGCCCGCTGGCGTCATGGGCGAAGCGCAGCGCATGGCCGTTGCTCTCATAGCGACGCAGCAGGCCGGCCTCGTCAAAGCTGAGCGCGGTCTCGCCGCTGGGGCTGGTGCGCCCGACACAGCGCCCCGCTTCGTCATAGCGATAGGTGACGGCGATGCCGTTCTGCTCTTCGGCGACCAATCGGCCTTTGTCGTCATAGCGCAAGCCGACATCGGCGATCACCTGCGGCACGCCATCGACCAGGTTCCAGGTCGTCGCGCCGACCAGTCGATCGGCCTCGTCATAACGATAGGAGATCGCGTCCGCGCCCGCGATCACCCGGGTGATGCGATCGCGGTCGTCCCATTCGAAATGCTGCTCGGCCGCGTCGGGCATTCGCTTGGCCAGCACCCGGCCCAGCGCGTCGCGGCGGTAGAGCGTCTCGCGCCCCGCCCAATCGGCCTGCGCCGCGAGGCGTCCCGCCGCGTCATAGCGGAAATGCCATGCCTGCCCGGCTGCATTGGTGATCGTCGCCAGCCGTCCCGCGCCGTCATAGGCAAAGCCGGTGGTGGCCCCCAGCGGATCGATCGTCTGGCGCAGCGTGTCGAAGGCGCCGTGGACGAACCGGGTCGCCTGCCCGTCACCCCGGATGCGCGCGGCGAGCAGGCCCTCGCCGTCATAGGCGAAGCGGGTTTCGCCGCCATCGGGCGTGCGCGCCCGGCTGACCGCGCCGCGCGGATTGTCGGCCGATCGCTCATAGGCCCAGGCGCTGGTGCGCCCGGCCGGATCGGTCAGCTCCAGCAACCGTCCGAACCGGTCCCAGCGATAGCGGGTGACGCGCTCGCTCGCCGAGGCGGTGGGCGGATCGTGGCGAGCGACTGGACGTCCGGCCGCGTCATTCTCGTACCGCGTGACGCCACCACCGGCGACCTGCTCCTCGATCAGCGCGCCGCGTTCATCATAGCGCGCGGTCACCTTGACCCCGTCGGCACCGACCCAGTCGATGATGTTGCCCGCCGTATCGCGGGTCCAGCGGACCGCGCCGTCCGGCGCCGCGAAGGCGACCAAGGCCCCCCAGCGGTCATAGGCCCAGGTCACGCTGCGCCCGCTCCAGTCCGTCTGCGCGATCAGCCGGCCATCGCCATCATAGGCGAAGCGCGTCTCGCGCCCGGCGGGGTCGATGCGTCGTTGCAGCCGCTCCAACGCATCCCACTCGCTGACCGTGCGCGCGCCGAGCGGGTCGATCTCCTCGGTGACAAGGTTGTTCGCGTCATAGCGAAAGCTGGTGACCGCGCCGGTGGCATCGACATAGCGCGACAGCCGTTCCTCCGGGAAATAAAGGAAGCGGTCGTTGAACATGCCGTCGCCGGTGCGCGTCGCCGTCACCCGCCCCGCCGCATCATAGGCGATCTCGACCCGGGTCGGGCCGCTATCCTGCCACCCGTTCAGCCAGCCTTCGGGCGAATAGCGATAATGGAACTCGCCGGTGAAGGTCCCCAGCACATCTAGCAGATGCCCGGCCGCGTCATAATGATAGCGGACCAGCGGCTCGCGCTCGCCCTCCATCCACAGCGCGCTCAGCCAGCCCTGCGGCGTGGTGTCGACGCGGAAGCGCGTGCCATCGGGAACGCGCACCCCGCGCAGCCGCCCCTCGGCATCGCGGTCGAAGACGATGCGGTTGCCGTTGCGATCCTCGATCCCTGCCATCAGCATCAGCGCGGGGTCGTTGGTGGTTGCGAAGATCAGGAATTGCTGGCTGCGGCTGTCATAGAGGCGCAGCGCCTCGCGCGGGCCGGTCAGCCGGTAATAGGGCGCTTTCAGGTGGCGTGCTTCGACATGGTCGCTGTCACCGATCGCGAAGAGCAGCCTCTGGGCGCCGGCATCCTCGAGCAGCGCGGTGCCCGCCTCGGAATCGAGCAGCAGCCGCTGCGACCAGTTGCAGATCCAGCGCGGGCCGAGCAGCCCCTCAACCCGCATTTTGCCCGGATAGGTGCGCTCCAGCCGGAGCGGCAGCAGCCCGGGATATTCGAAATCGACCCGCGCATCGGCATAATCGCCGGTGACGACGTCGACCGGTTCGCCAAACAGTCGGCGCAGCGGTCCGTCGAGCAGACCGCCCTGGCGAACGGCGGAGCGCATTCCCGCCACCTCGGCCACCGACAGCAGCAGCTGCTCGGCGACCGACAATTCGGCGTCGGGCGTGCCATAGCTGCCGGTGCTGGTGTCGCCGAAGATCGTCTCGCACCCCTGCTGTATCACGGCGTCGCAGGACAGCTTGTGGCCGATCCGCGCCATGGGCAGGCCGTTGATGAAGATGGTCTGGCTGCCCTCGATGATTTTGGAGGGCGGGGTGCCGGGATGCTTGGTGCAGGCGGCGGTGTCGGTGACGCGCGCGGCGTTCTTGCCCTCGAAGAAGACCGTGGGCGAACCCGAGGTGATCGGGCCGGACAGGGTGGCGGTCTTGGACCCAGCGCCGGCGATCGCGGTGGTGACGAAGCCGCCTGCCGCGCCTGCGCCGAAGGCGACCGCCGCGCCGACCAGCGGGGCCGCCATGCCCGCCGTACCGATGATCGCGGCCGCGCTGACCGCCACCACCGCGCCCACCACGATCCCGGCCGCGATGCCAGCGAGCAGGCCGTTGAAGGTGTTGCTGTGCGCGATCTGGTGCTCGATATGCGCGGCCTGCCGTCCCGCCGGGGCGATACGCTGCGCGCCGAACTGCTGCGCGACCCAGAAGGCGCCCTCGTCCGCATGGACCTGTTCGGCCAGCCACGCGCCCGCCATCGCCCCCGCGATCGGCGCGGCGATGCGCCCGGCGAAGCATTTCAGCGCGGTCACCCCGCCCGAGGCACCGGCGGAATAGGCCCCCGCCGCGAAGATCCCCGCCGATGCGACATGCCCCGTCGTCGCGATCGTCGACACGGTGCCCGCATTGCTCGACGCGGCCGTCTCCTCACGCAGCGCGCGCAGCTTGTCGTCGGCCGTCGGTTCCCGGGTGGAGGTCGCGCTGCCCGTCACCGGCTCGCGTCCGTTACGCGGTGGCGAAGGTAAAGGAGGTGATCGCCGCGACCAGCGCGTTGCGGCTTTCCGGCTCGGGCCCGCCCGGGATCGATCCGGTGAAGTTCAGGATGGCATTGTCACGATGAAGCACCATCGCCACCACCTGATGGATCGGCTTGCCGTCGCTGCGCCAGGTCATTTCCAGGAAATGCGCTTCATGACCGTCGATCTGGCCGGCGGTGTCGGCGATCATCTCGAACCCGGCAAGCTGGGCCGCGAAGCTTTGCCGCTGCTGGATGACATAATCCTGAAAGGTCAGCCCCAATGCCAGCCGATCACGCGCGATGACCAGGCTCGTGCCCTGCACCCGCGCGTCCTTGGGCATCAGCACATTGATGCTCTGATCCTGCCACACCGTCGGCGTGGCCAGCGATCCTTCATCAATCCGATACGCCACGCGTTCTTTCTCCCGCCGTCGATCGTCGCGCGTATTGGTAGCGTCTTGAACGGGCCACGCCTACCCTCTTCAAACTCCAGCACAGTATACGGGCTTGTACCCTAGAGATCGGTGCTTGCTTCGTTCGAGATGTCTGCCGCGAATGCGACCTGTAAAATTGGCGTAGATTTATCCTGAGTTAGATCAGCCCTCATTTTTAGCGATCGTAAAGGTGCAGAGCGACCGCCAGAATCGAACGTCGCGATATCATGATCACCGCCGGCAGAGAAAAGGGGCCGGGGCGGATATCCGCCCCGGCCCCCATAGTCCCTGCTTAGGGGCGTACGCCTCAGAAGCGCAGGCGCAGGCCCGCCGCGATCATTTCCTGATGATCGTCGCGGCCGGTCTGGGCGCTGCCGGTCGCGTACAGGTCGACACCGTTCGCGAAGCGATAGGCGACGCCGGCGGTCGCGGTGCCGACCAGCGGCGCGCGCTGGGCGCCCAATGCGACCAGGCCGAGCCCGCCCCCGGCATAGCCGCCCAGCGCCAGGGCGCGGTTGCCCTCGATCTGGTAGCGCGCACCCAGCGTCACGAATGGACGGAACGGCGCATCCGACGTGTCGCTGCGACTCAGGGTCAGCCCGCCATCGGCGAAGCCCGCGACATGGCGGTCTTTGGCGACGCTGAGCGCGAAGGGGCTGCCCCCCGTCTCGGCCACGCCCGCGCGGGTGGTGCGCAGATAGGTCAGGCCCGCACGCGGGGTCAGCGCCCAGCCGTCCGCCATCTCGGCGGTGTAGTGGATCGACAGATCGCTGGTCCAGCTATGCAGGTCGTAGCGACCGAAGCCCGAGGCCGTGCCCGGCAGCGCGCGGGTGGTGCGTGCCTGCGCGCCGTCATAGATGACCGAGGCGCCGAAGCCGAAGCCGTTCGGCATCGTATAGCGGCCATGGACGCCCGCAACGACGCCGTCCGCCTTGGTCGAGGCGGCGAGCGGGGCGATTGACTGGCGGGTGTCGAGCCAGCCGCCGAACGCGCCGATCATCCATTGCTGGTCGCCGTAACCGACGCCGCCCAGGAAGCCATAGCCGCGCGTCTGCGCCGTGCTGGTCCCCTGTGCCCGGTCCGCGCCCAGCGTGTGCCACTGGCCGAGCGTCTGGGCGAAGGTGAACGGGCCGGCCTCGCTCCGGTTGGCGGCGAAGGCGGGGCCGCGTGCCGCCTGGGTCAGACCCAGCGCATTGTCGACACCGATCTGCGTGGCCGAGGCATAGGCTTCGGGCGTCACCTGCGCGAAGCCCTGTGCGTTGGATGCACCCGAGGCGGTGAGCAGCGACGGCAGCGCGGCGAACAGCGTGCTGGTCGCGGGCTGCTTGGCGAGCGTGGCATTGGCATAGTCGATGCTGCGCGCGACCTGCGGGCTGAACCGCGCATCGCCCAGGAACTGGCCGAGCAGCTGGATGCGGTCGGCGCGCTGGACGATGAAGCCGAACAGGTCGCTGGGCTTCTGGACGGTCGTATAGCTGCCGTTGATCCCGCCGCTGGCGACGATCAGGTCATAGGAGGTGCCGGGGCGGATCGCGCCGCTCGACACGATCTGCAGCGTCGAGCCGCTGTTGATCGTCATCGCGCCGTTGACGATCAGCTTGTCCGAGATGGTCGGGGTCAGCTCGAAGTAGGACAGCGAGCCGCTGTTCAGCGTGACATTGCCATTGACCGTCATCGTGCCCGGCGACGCGCCGGGGCTGAGGATGCCCGCGACCGTCACATTGCCGTTGACCGTCCCCGCCGAACCGAAGGTCGCACCTTGGCGGACCAGGAACTGCGTCGCGCTCATCGCCGAGCCGGCCAGACCGACCAGTCGACCGTTCGACATGTCGACAGAGCCGAAAGCGGCATTGCCCGACACGGTGGCATAGCCGCCGGTCATCGCCAGTGCCTCGACATTGGCGACGTTGGTGAAGGCGACCGGTGCAGCGGCCGTCCCGCCCGACAGTGCGATCGTGTCGGTGCCGGCCCCGCCGTCGACCGACCCTGCGAAGGTGCCGGCGATGGTGAAGCGCTGGTTGCCGCTGGTGAAGGCGACCTGGTTCGCCGTCAGGCTGCTACCCGCCGCAATGGTCAGGTCGGTGCCGGCATTGACCTGATTATAGGCCTGCGTGCCGGCCAGCGTCAGCGTGCCGGTACCCTCGCTCGCCAGCGTCTCGAAGCCGGTCAGCGTGCCGGCCGCCAGCGTCTGGTTGCCCGCCAGCTCCAGCGTGGCGCTGTCATTGCCCGCACCGCCGGCAACCGTGCCCTGCAGGATCGCGCCCGCCGACAGGCGCAGCGCGTCATTGCCCGCACCCAGATCGATGACCCCGGCCAGCGTCGCGCCCTTGGCGATGGTCAGCGACGTGTCGCCGTCACCAAAGCCAAGCGGCGCACCGTTCGAGCCGAGGACGCCGGTGACGGTCAGCGCCTTGCCGGTCAGTGACACATTCTCGAAGCCCGTCGCCAGCCCGCTCAGCACCACCGGCGCATTGGCGGTGAAGGCGAGCGTATCGGTGCCCGTGCCCCCGTCGTAACGGCCCGCCGCATTGATCGTGCCCAGCGCCAGCAGGTCGTTGCCCGCGCCCAGCGAAACGCTGGCGATGTCACCATCGACGCGCAGCTGCTCGGCCGCGTCCGATCCGGTGACCGCGCCGATGCGGTTGCCCGCAAGCGCCACGTTCAGCCCGGTGCCCGCCAGCGCCACCGTGTCGAAGCTCTGGTCGAGTGTCAGCGACAGCGTGCCCGAGCCGGTCACCGCCAGCTGCTGGAAGTTGCTGCGCTGGCCCAGACCGGTGCGATCACCGCTGAGCAGCGCGGTATAGAGGTTGGTCCCCGCACCGCCATCGACGCCGCCTGCGACGCGCGAGCCGGCCATCTCGACGAAGCTGTCATCGCCATCGCCCAAGGACACCGCGCCCTGGACCAGCCCGGCATTGACGAAGCGGTCATTGCCGCCGCCCAGCGCGACCGCGCCGGCGATGGTGCCGTTGTTGGTCACCGTTTCGGCCGCGTCGGTGCCGGTGATGGTGGTGGCACCGGTGCTGGCGAGCGTCTGGCCCGCCGCGACCGTCACCGATCCGCCCGCCACGCCCAGCGTGTCGAAGTTGAAGGCCCCGGCATAGGTGACATTGCCCTGACCGACCTGGCTGAAGCGTTCGAAATTGACGAACTGGTCACCATTGACCGTGCCGCCCCCGGTCGCATCGACGATTAGGTTGTCGGAGCCCGCCCCGCCATCGACCGTACCGGTTAGCGTCGCGCTGGCGCGGTGCAAGAAGGTGTCGTCGCCCGCACCCAGGAAGACATCGCCTTGGATCTGGCCGTAATTCTCGATCCGGTCATTGCCCGCGCCCAGCGCGATCGAGCCGATGATGGTGCCGGTGTTGGCGATGCGGTTGTCGAAGGCACCGATGGTCTGGATGGCACCGGCAATATAGGTGCCGTTCTGGCGCGCGAGGGTGTCGTTCGACGCCAGCGTCGTCCCAACGCCGCCATGGATCGTGCCGGCATTGGTCAGGTCGAGCGCGACGCCATCGGCCAAGACCGCGACCGACTTGGTGCCGGTCGCCTCGATCACGCCGGTCGCGCTGTTGACGAGCGTCGCCGTGGCGGCACCCTTACCATAGAGCGAAACGCCGGTGGCGATGATGGTGGTGGGGGCGTCGCGATCCTGCGGCACGCTGGCACCAGCATAGGGATCGACGATCGTCCGGCCACCGCCATTGGCGCGGATCGTGCCGCTGTTGGTGATCGCGAAGGTCTGGACCGTGGTACTGGCTGGGTTACCGACAAAATTGGCGCTGACGCCGTCACCGGAAACACCGCTGGCCTCGATCGTGCCGCTGTTGGTCAGCGTGATGGACCCGGCCATGTCGCGGTAATCATTGATCGTCAGCAGGGCGGCCGCCTGGTAATCCGATGTGGCTGTGATCGTCCCGCTGTTGGTCAGCGCGATGTTGAGCGCCTGGGCCGTCTCCGGCACCGGTGTGCCATAATAAGTGAAGCTGCTGGCATAGGCGTTAACGCCCTGGGTGACCGTGCCGCTATTGTCGAACTGGATCGACCCGCCCACACCCCGCTCGTCGTTGATCGTCAGCTGGACGCCCGATCGCCGGTCGGAGGTGGTGGCGATGGTGCCCGTGTTGGCTAGCGTGACCTTCAGCGGCTGTGGGGCATCCGGGATGGTGATGCCATAATAGCTGTAATTCCCGGCAAAGGCGATCAGCCCCTGAGCGATCGTACCGCTGTTGGTGGCAGTGATCGCCCCCGCATTGACCGACAGATTGACGCTGTAATAGCTGCTGTCGTTCAGGATCGTACCCGAATTGACGAAGGTCGTTGTACCAGTACCGTAAAGCGATACCGCCGTCCGCTTCAGCGCGGCGTCGCCGATCGTGCCGCTATTGGTGAAGCGCGCCACCTGGCCCGAGACGGTGCCCTTGATGATCGCCTGGTTGGTCAGCGCGGCGAGGACGGACGCTTGCTGTGGATAATAGGTGTAGTAATCACCGATGGTCAGATCGCCGTCGACATTGGCAGTGTTGACCACCTGGCCGTCGCCCAGCACGCCCAGCGAGGTCAGTGCCGCGCCCGACTGCACCGTCACGACGGTGTCGGCACCGATCGCCTGAACATCCTCGCGCTCGAAATTGACGGCGGTCAGGCTGCCCATCGTCGCGGTCGTCGAGGTGGTGAAGGCATGACGGTAGGTGTCGGTTCCGGCACCCCCGTCGATCGTACCGCTGACGCCGGTTTGGCCATCGGTCGCGACGAACACATCGTTGCCGTCGCCGAAGCGCAGATTGCCGGTCAGCGTGCCGCCATTGCTGGTGTAGATGGCGCTGCTGTAGGAGCGGCCGCCATAGCTGGCATAGCCCAAGTCGACGTCACCGGTAATCGTGCCGGCATTGGTGATTTGGCCACCGCTGATGCGGATCGCGTTCTGTCCTGTCGCACCCGCGATCGTGCCGCCCGCCAAGTTGCGGATCGTGGCGGTGGTGCCGTAATTCTGCGCGATCGCGATACCGCCGGTGCTGGCGATCCGGCCGCTATTCTCGATCGTGCTCTGATACCCGCTAGGGCTGTAGTCGAGCTGGATGGCTGTGCCGCCCACCTCGATCGTGCCGCTATTGGTCAGCGTGGTGAAGCCCGAGACGCCGGTCGCCGCACGGCCGCCCGACGCCTGGACGATGCGGCCAGTGTTGGTGATGTTCTGGGCATAGCGGATGCCGATTGCGCCGTTCAGCGTAATCGTGCCGTCATTGGCGACCGTCTTGCCGCCCGAGATCGCCGCGAGCGGGTTGTAAGTGTTAGATCGCGTGTCGGTGACGCTGATCGTGCCCGCATTGGTAAAGCTGTCGTCGCTGCCCAGCGAGACGGCATAGGCGTTGTAAACATCGTTACGCGACACCGCGAGCGACAGCGCGCCGCGGCTGGTGACGGTCAGCACATTGGCGACATAGGTTTCGCCTGGCACCAAGGTGCGCGAGGTGACGGAAATCGCCGAACCGGTCGTGGCGGCGATGTCGGCGGTCAGGTCGACCGTCCCCTGTCCGGCGAACGTCAACGGACGGCTGGTGCCCGTGCCGGTCAGCGTCAGCGCCGCCTTGTCGAACAGCTCGTAACCGACCGTGGCGAACGGGGTCGCGGATGGCAGCGTCGCGGTTGCGTCGCTCCGCACGCGCAGTCGCAGGTTCGCCTGTGTGCCCGATACCGTACCGGTGATGCCCGCAAAACGGTCGCCGCTCGACCCTGCCATTTCGGCGACGAGCATATCGCCCTTCGACAAGGTCAGATTGCCGTTCAGGACGCCGCCCGCCAGCGCGTAATAGGCATTGTCGTTGCCGTAATAGCTCTCGTACGAGGACGTGCCGAAGGTCACGTCGCCGTTGATCGTGCCCGCATTGGCGATACGCGCGTTGAAGACGGTGGAATTGCTGCTCGTCCCGATGCCGCGCGTGCCCCCGGTGATGACGCCGCCCGCCGCATTGGTCAGGTTGCCGTAGGAGTCAATGAACACGCCGGTGCCGGTCGCGGTGATCGTGCCGCTGTTGGTCAGGCCGCTCGACAGCCGAAGCCCGGCGGTCGTGCCCTCGATCCGGCCGCTATTGGTCCAGGTCGAGCCCGACGACCCCGACAGGATCGCACCGATCCCGCCGGTCGAGCGGATCGTCCCCGAATTGGCGAAGCTCGGCCCGAACAGCGATACGGCGGTGCCGGTCGCGGTGATCGTGCCCGAATTGACGAAGGCACCGTTCGAGCCGAACGCGACGCCGTTCTGGCTGGCGGTCACTGTACCGCTATTCTCGAAACGGTTCACCGAGTTGAACGAGACGGCGAACGTGCCGGTCTGGGTGCCCGTGCCGGTGATGGAGCCGGCGTTGGTGATGCTGGGCGAACCGGACGAGCCGAACTCGTCGGATAGGATCGTGCCGCTGCCGGTCAGCGCGGCGTTATTGATGATCGTGCCGCTGCCCGCGACGCGCAATGGTCCCGCTACCGTAAAGCCGGTGGCCAGCGTCGCAGTCGTCTTGGCATCAGGGACTAGGGTGAGCTGCTCGAAATTGGTCGGTAGAAGCAGCGGTGACGACAGGATCGCATCGCTGGTGAAGCGGACGCGCAGCATGTCGGTGCCCGCCCCGCCATCGATCGTACCGCTGATCCCGGTGCGGATCGCGCCATTGGCATAGCCGACGGTCAGCGTATCGTTACCTTGGCCGAGGCGGACATTGCCGGTAATCGTGCCGACGGCATTGTCGATGGTCATGGCGCCGCTGAAGGTGACCGTCGAGCTGGTGACGTCGCCGACGATCGTGCCCGCGTTGATCAGATTAAATGTACCATAGTGGTCAATCGCCGTCGTCCCGGCCGTGGTGATTCGCCCGCCCGCCGCATTGGTGAGCGTCATGTACCCCCCCGCGATCGCCACGCCGGTCCCGATATTGCTGATCGTGCCGCTATTGGTCCAAGACATCGACTTTATGTTGGCCAGCGTCGCGGCCGTACTGTTTGTCGTGATCGTGCCGCTGTTGGTCCAGCCATAGCTGGAAGCTACAGCCGAGCTGTAGGTCGTGCCCACATCGATCGCGCTGCGGCTGCCCCCGTCGATGACACCCGCATTGTTCAGCGTGCCGATGGCCCCGCTGATGGCCCCGATGGTGCCACCCGCGCGATTGGTGATCGATGAGAAGCCCGCATAGCTTTGATTGGTCGACAGCAGCGCATAGCCGTTCGTCCCGCTGATCGTGCCGCTATTGTCGATCGTGGCGGTCGTGCTGCCATAGCCGGTCCCGGCCTGGCCTATGACGACGCCATTCGCGCCGCTGACGCTGCCGCCCGCCGCGACCGTCATGGTCAGCTGGGCGGAGGAATAATTGTTGTTGGACGACTGGCGGGTCAGCTGGACGCCCGCCTGAGTGCCGCCATCGACCTTTCCGCCGATGGTCAGCGTCGAATAGGCATAGCTGGAATTGGTGACGGGAACCTCGATCGCGATCGCCGGGGTGCCGCTGTTCGACACGACCGCACCCGCCGCCACATTGACCGTCGTGCCCGAGGTCGTGACCTTCAGGCCATTGCTGTCGGTGCCGGTGCAGGTGGTGGTCGCATTGCTCTGCGTCGGATCGGGGGTGCACTGAGCGAAGGCCGGGCTGGCCACCATCACCGCGAGCAGAATCGCGCTCGTCTCCAGAGCGCGCGCCTTTACCTGCCGAACGCGCGGCATTGCCTTCATCATGTCTGAAACCCCCAATTGACGGACATTTCCTAGGATGAAGGCGATGTCATGTCCACGTCAAAATCGCGCCTTTGCTATATGACCAAATAGAGACAATCGCCTGTAATTTGTCCACGAAGAGAGGTGCCTGCGTTAACGATGTATTATCGCCGACAGAGCGCAGTTGAGGCATGGGTGATGGAAGCGCCCGGTTATTTGAGCGCGTAGAAGGATTTAATGGTGGCGCAGATGGCGGGGGTTGAGAGGTGCATCTCAACGGTGCGGGAGAAGCCAACCATCCGGATCAAGAAATTCAAACTTCGCGCCCTCGCCTGCTGTGCCTATACGCCGCCAATGCCAAAGAACCAGCGATGTACCGCCCGGATTTTGTGCGGATGGAACCAGCGCACCTTGGGCGCCATCCACTATTAGCTTGATGGCCAGTGTCCTGCATGGTGGTATGCCGCCTTCGACCTCGGCGATGCTTGCTCATGGGACGGCGATGGCTTGGGCAACATTGTCGTCATAGGCCCCGCCCCACCCGTCGGTCAGGTCGGCGATCACGGTGGCATGGTCGGTGGCTAGGTACAGCGTCGCCATATCCGGCGGGTTCCAGCGCCCGCCGTGGAGCCTAGCCCCCTCCCTCGAAAAGGGTTCGCGCTGATGGCGGATCGTCAGCATTCGCCAGAGCGCGCAGAGAAGGGGGCGGATGGGATAGTTCATGGCAAAAGGCCAAGCCGGTGCCGATCCGGGATCCGATAGCGCACTGTTGTATAGAGCCTCTCTACAACAATGGTCAGGAATACGCCCCCTCGGCCATGCGATCGAGGTCGAGCAGGACTAGCGCGACATGGCCTTCCTCACCAACTGCTCGGGCGTCTTGCCGAAGCCGGGCAGCGGCTGGCGCCGGAACCAGATGATCGCACGACCCTCGTCCCCCGACAGCTCGGCCGCGCGCGTGATGATCTGTGCGATCTCGCCAAGGCGCGCCTGGACCGCCGGACTGCTCGCCATCGTGTTGCGGTTGATCTGCGCCAGCTTGGTCAGCTTGGCCAGCCGGAGGCGCAGTCGCTCGGCCATGCGGCGCGGAGCGATCATGTCGTGGTCGCGAATATCGTCCAGAAACGCGGCGAGCATGTGCAAATTCTTTGCCTCTTATATGCTCATTTTCCGCCTGCGCTTCAAAGGCGACACAGTGTACGAAAGCCCCTAGTCTGCCCCGTCCCCTGGTAGAGGGAACGGCAACGGGAGCGGGCACGCCAAGGTGAAGGAAACCATCGCTTTTTCCAGCGAGGGCATGGATGCGGAGACCGGCTTCGCCCGCTATCGCCAGCTTTATGCGCAGGGTGCCGATGTCGAGCGGCTGGACGGGCCGTTCCATGCGCGCGTCACCGGCTGGCGGTTTCGCCATATGCTGCTGTTCGACCGGCATTTGTCGGGCATGGCGCATGCCCGGGAGGAGCGAGTGCAGGCCGACGGGTTCGACCATATCGTGCTCCACCATGTGCTGGCGGGCACGCTGATCGGCCATGCGCGTAGCGGTTTCGCGCAGGCGGGACCGGGGGACATCGTCTTTCTCGACACGCGGCGCGGCCACCGGACCGAGGCGCATGGCCTGCACATCATCACCGTCAGCATCGCGCGCGACATGATTCATGCCGCGCTGGGCAGCCTGGGCGCGCTGCACGGGCTGGTCGTGCGGGCGCCTGATACGGGGATGTTGAGCGATTTCCTGCAATCCTTGGTCCGGCATGCGCCCACGCTCGATGACCGGCATGACGGGGCTTTTGCCCGCGCGCTGATCGAGCTGTTGCCGACCGCGCTGGGAGGGCCGCGTGACGTGGCGGTGGAGGCCCGGCGGCAGGATCATCTGCGGCGCGAGGCGGTCGAGCAGTTGATCGAACGCGAGATCGATAATCCCAACCTGACCGGTGCGGTCATCGCCGAGCGGGTCGGCGTGTCGCGTGCGACGCTCTATCGCCTCTATCAACGCACTGGCGGGATCGCGCAGCATGTCCGCCGGCGCCGGGTGGATGCGGTGCGCCGCGCGCTGGAGGGCGAGGATATGGTCTCGCTGGACGAGCTGGCGCGCCGTTACGGGCTGGGCGATGCCGGGGCGCTGACCCGCGCCTTTCGCGCCGATCGCGGGGTCGATCCCGACAGCTATCGCCGGACCATGCGCCAGACGCAGGCCGATATGGTCGAGACGGGGACGCGACGCTGGAACGGCTGGATGCGCGAACTCGATTAACGCGCCCGGCGGACCGCAATCCCTGCGGCCGCGCAGCCCAGCATACAGGTCGCCCCCAAGACCATGCCGACCGCATCGGCCAGCCCCGCCAGCGCCTGGCTGGCCAGCCCGACCGCCCATGGGCCGAGCGCGGTGCCCAGCAGCGTGACGATCGTCAGGAAGATCGCCGTCGCCTCGACCCGCAGGCCGGCATCGGTCCGCGCCTGAAGCCCGATCATGGCATTGGCCAGCGCCATCGACAGGCCGCCGACCGCGAGCGTCAGCGCGGCCAGCGCCATCGCGGTCGAGGGGCTGTGCGTCAGCGGCCAGAGCGTAAGGCCGCACAGGCCAAGCCCCAGCAGCATCAATCCCGGCGCGACGCGCGCGCCCTGCCCCAGCCGGTCGGAAAGCCATCCGCCCAGCCCGTGCCCCGCCATCCCGGCCAGCATGATCGCCAGCCCCACCTGCAGGCCAGCCTGGGGCGGCGTCAGGCCATGCTGGCGGATCAACAGGCTGGCCGACCAGCTGGTCAGCGATTGCAGCGCGAGGACGCCGCACAGGGCGGCCAGGATATGCGGGGCAAGCGCGGCCCGGTCGGCGATCATCGCTCGCAGCGCCGATCCCATATGTGCGGTCGCGGGGCGGGCATGGCGCACCGGTTCCCGCCAGAGATACAAAGTCAGGCTGAAGGGCAGCGCCAACAACCCCGCGACGATCAGCACCAGCCGCCACGGCGCGATCCCGGTCTGCGGGGCCAGCGCCGCGAACAGCGCGAGCAGGCCTCCGCCCCCGATCATCGCCACCCCCCGCCCCAGCGAGGCGCCGGCGGTGAAGAAGGCGATGCCCCGCCCGCGATGCGCCGGGATCATGGTCAGGACGATCAGGCCGATCGCAGCCGGGCCGATCGCCGCCTGCGCCAGGCCCATCAGCATCCGGGCGGCAATCAGCGCCTCGACCGACCCCGCCCATCCGCAGGCCAGCGTCGCCAGGCTCGACCCCAGCAACGCCAGCGCGAGCAGCCGGGCAAGCGGCCAGCGCCGCGCGGCCATGATCATCGGGATCACCGCCAGTCCGTTGACCAGCGCGAAGGCCGGCCCCTGGACAAAGCCGATCGCGCCATCACCCAGATGCAGCGTGGTCTTGATCGGCTCGATCAGGATCGACAGCAGGAAACGGTCGCCCACCGCCAGCATATGGACCAGCGCCATCAGCAGCGCGACGCCATAGCCTTTGCGTGGCGCCGATCGGGTCAAATCCGGTTCCGTCCTGTTCTCAGCGTGCTCCCATGGCGCGATCCTGTTGCCAGGCGCCGATAGGGTCGGTCCCGTCATAGGGCGCGGACGGCGCATCCGAAAGCCCGATGCGAACGTGCTCGGGGGGCCAGGCGGCCTGCAAAGCCGATATGTCGTCCCAATCGCCGTCCAGCCACCGCGCGCGGTCCTCAGGGGCGACGATCATCGGCAGGCTGGACCAGGGTGCATGGCCGCTCACGCAGCTCAGCATCGCGAAACAGCGCGCACCGCCATGATCGCGCCACAGCCCCGCCACGGTGAACAAAGGAGTGTCCGCCAGCGTGAACCACGCCGCCCGCCCGCTTCGCACGCCCGAGGGTGACAGCGCGACACAGGCGGCGGTCAGCGGGATCAGGCAACGCTGCGCAGGACGCTCGGCCAGCCGGCGCCACCAGGGCAGTGACAGGCTGAGGATCTGGGTGGTCGGCCAGCACGCCTCGCCCCCGCTGATGTCCCATCGCTGGGTATCCAGGATGAGGCCACCCCCGCCCCGCCGCAGGACGAAGGCGGGATCGCCGGCGCGCAAATCCTGCAACCGCGACCAGGCGCCCCACGACCCCTGCCCGCTTTGGGCCATGGCGAAGTCGCGGCACAGATCGCTCGCCGTCCGGTCCAGCGTCGCGTGGTCCGTCGACGGAGCCGCCATGCCGGCCATCGGATGGGGGCCGATGATCACGGGACGCTGGACCAGAGCCATTTCCGGCGCGTCACCGAATAACGGCGCCGCACCGACTGGCAGAGCAGGACATGACGGCGATGGTCATCCTGCAGGGTCACGACCCGAAACAGGACGAAAACCGTCCGCCAGCTGCGCGTCCGCACGAACGGAAGCGCCAGCGACACCTTGGGGAAGCGCAGCATCACGATAAGGAACTTTGATCGAGGAATGGCGCGGGACGAAGGGGACGTGGTTGGGCACAACCCCATCGCCCCGACGAAGCCAATTTAGATCAAGGGGTTCCGTCTGCCCATCTTGGACACATCATCGTCTCACGAATGAGACGCCGGTGGCGGAGAACCTCTAAACGGACGGTATGTCCGCACCGATCGCGGCTGCGGCCAGCCCGCGCACATCGACCCGGGCCTTCAATCGCGCGCAGAGCAGCGCGCTGCCGCTGATCTTGCGCTGGACGAACAGTGTCTCGACATGCGGGACATGCCAGGTGTCGCGATCGGCGATCATCGGACGCGTTTCTTCGCGGACCACCGGTACGAAGGCGCGGTCGCCGAAGTCGAAGGGCCCCGGCCGCGCCATCGTATCGTCGATCGCGGCGATGATCCGATCGACCGCCGGGCGGTGCGCGGCGACCGCCGCCTCGCCCAGAAAACCCGTTTCCACCGCGATCTCGCGGATGCGGTCGCGGTCATGCGCCAGCCCCGCCTCGATCAGCCGGCGATAGGAGGCGACCGTCTCGGGCGGCACGTTGCGCGCGGCGCCGAAATCGAGCAGGACGAGGCGCCGGGTATCGGGCTGCCATCGGTAATTGGCGAAATTGGGATCTGTCTGCATCATGCCGAAATCGAACAGTTCGTGCAGGACGAGGTCGATCAGCGCGGTCATCGCGCCGTCGCGGGTCGCCTGATCGGCCTCGGCCAGCGTCTCGATCGGCTGGCCGGGGATATAGTCCATCGCCAGCACCAGCGGCGTGGTCAGCGACATCTCCGGCCTGGGCACGACATAGCGCGGATCATCCGCCAGTCGCTCGGCGAAGCGACGCATGCGCTCCGCCTCGCGGATATAATCGGCTTCCTCGGCGAGCTGTGTCTTGGCTTCCGCCAGCAGCGGCTTGAGGTCGATCGCGGGCGGGATCAGGTTGGACACGCGCAGCAGCGTCGCGACATTGTCGACGTCCGAGCCGATGCTGTCGCGCACGCCGGGATATTGGACCTTGATCGCGAGCACCCGGCCATCGGGCAAGGTCGCGCGGTGGACCTGCCCGATCGAGGCGGCCGCCATCGGTGCGGCCTCGAAATGGCGGAAGCGGCGACGCCAGTCGGCGCCCCATTCGGCGCGCAACACCTTATCGAGCTGCGCGGGCGGCATCCGGTAGGCCTGGTCACGGAGCCGTGCGAGGATGGTCTGGAGCTCGGGCGGCAACAGGTCGCCCGCATCCATCGATATCATCTGCCCCAGCTTCATCGCCGCACCGCGCAAATGCGACAGCCGGTCGGCGACGCGCGCGGCATTGCCGGGGGTCAGGACCAGATCGCCCAGTCTCGGCCGCTCGCCCTGCGCCAGACGCCGCGCGCCCTCGGCCAACATGCCGCCGGCGACCCCACCCGCGAGCCGGCCAAACGCGCCAGCGCGGGCGAAGCGGCCGCTGGGCACGGCGCGGTGGGTCGGCTTGTCATTGTCATTGGCCATGCCCGGCATAGCGGCGGGGATAGGGGTTGGTTCCCTCGGTGCCGTGCAAGAGCCAACAGCCCGACCTGTCGGAATGAAGACATGTCGACATGTCTTCAAATAGATGGAGCGAGAGCCGGGTATGGCTCCTGTCTTGAAGATAGCAGGCAGGGAGTGAGGCGCATCCCAATGTTCGGTACACGCCTCCGTCCATGCCGGCGGCTTTAACCCTTATTTCAATCCCCCGGCCGTGTTCCGATGGTCAGCGCAGGATGATGTCGGCGCCATGTTTGTGCGCCCGGATTTCGTCCTCGGTCAGGCCATTGATCTCATGCGGGAAGATGAGCCAGTCATTCGTCTCATGGACGAAAAAGTCGGGCTTGAGATCGGTCACGTTGCGCGACGGCTTGTAATAGACGGTCGCGACCTTCACCGCGTCCGGCAGGTTGTTCCGGCACCGCTGTTTCAGTTCCTTCAGGAGGGCGCGGATCGACCGCCCGGAATCGAAGACATCGTCGATCAGGAGCAGGCGATCCTCGGGGTTGAGGACGTCGACGAGATGGCCCAGGCCATAGATGCGGACCTGCGGCTCCTGCTGGTCGATGCCCGTATAGGAGGCGGTACGGATCGCAATATGGTCGCTCTGAATACCGCGATATTCGAGCAACTCCTGAACCGCGATGCCGACCGGCGCACCGCCGCGCCAGATGCCGACGATATGGGTCGGGCGAAAGCCGGAGTCGAAGACCAGATTGGCCAGGCGGAAGGAATCCTCCAGCAGGCGGTCGGCGGGCAGATAGATTTTGGTGGTCAAGGATCGTCCATCATCGTTGCGGAGCGGGGCACGAAGCCATCGGCCCCTGATAGGCGCTCCGTTTTGGGGGCTCCTGCGGGAAGAGCAACCATGGTTTGACTAGGGCGTGTGGGGATTCATCGTGAATTGATGATGGCGGCGGTGAGGTAGATCATAGCCTCGAAGCTGCGATCGGTTTTGCAGGCACGCATGGCGATGCGTTTGAACTCTTTGAGCTTGCAAAAGAAGTTCTCAATCAGGTGCCGCCACGCATAGATGGCGGGGTCGATTTTGCGTGCGCCGATGCGCCGTGGGTGCTGCGAGATAATCACCGCCGCTCCACGCTCGTCGAGGTCGGCGATGATCGCGTTGCTGTCGAATGCCTTGTCCGCGATCAGGCCATCGAACGCGATCCCGTCGATCAACGGCGGAACGCCGACGGTGTCGAAGCGGTGTCCCGGCATCAGGTGGAAACGCACGAGGTTGCCCAGCGCATCGGTCAGCGCGAGGATCTTGGTCGTCATGCCGCCTTTGGAGCGGCCAATGGCCTGGCTCTGAGTCCCCCTTTTGCGCCCTGCCCGTGGCGGTGGACCTTGACGATCGTCGCATCGACCATGGCATATTCGAGGTCCGGCTCGTCCGACAGTTCATCAAATATCCGTTTGAAGACATCGGCTTCGCGCCAGTCGCGAAAGCGCCGGAAGGCCGTACTCCAGTTGCCGAACCGCTCCGGCAGATCACGCCACGGGCTGCCCGTGCGCGCGATCCACAACACCGCCTCCACAAATAACCGATTGTCTCGGCCACTTCGGCCAGGGTCAGTCCGCTTGCCTAAACAATGCGGCTCGATCTTCGCCCATTGAGCGTCCGTCAGTATGTCCCGATCCATCCGCAGCGTGAATCACATCCATCGCAATTTGTGAATCCCCACAGGCCCTAGGCCGGATTATGGCGAGCGCGTGGGTCGGAAACGTAACGAGGGGCTGTGCCGAGAAAAGTGCCCCGTCATCGTCTCTTTGTTTCGTCATGCGCTACCAGATAACGCGTACGATCGCGTCAGATAATCGACGTGTCGAACTGTCTACATGTCGATCGGTAGTAATTCCTTCTTTCGGATCATTGAGAAAGCGGCCCCGGGCAGGTCTCCGCCTCATGCTCGAAAGACAGCAGGATCGGGCATGGTCCTGCCGCCCCGTTTCCGCACTCGCGCGCCAGATGGTCGAGCGCGGCCCGCGCCTTTTGCAACCCCGCGATCTGCACATCCAGCGCCGCAATCCTCTCCCGCGCCAGATCGCGCACCCGCGCCCGGTCGTCGGTCGCATCCAGCGCCAGCAACGCGCCGATCTGCGCCAGCGTGAAGCCCGCCTGCTGCGCCGAGCGAACGAAGCGAAGTCGCCGCGCATCCTCCTCGCCATAACGCCGGATGCGGCCCGCCCTGCCCGGCCCCTGCGGACGCTCGGGCGTGGCAAGCAGGCCGCGCCGCTGATAATAGCGGATCGTCTCAACCCCCACCCCGCCCTCACGCGCCAGCCGCGCGATCGTCCAGTCGGGCATGATGCCACTCCAACCTGCCAATGACCTTGTGCGGATAAATGCTAGAGAGTTTGTCAGCCTGTTATCGCTGGACGCCAAGCGCGGCGAGATAAGGGGCCGGATCACCGGCCCCGTGATTTAGCGCTTCATGGCCTCAATCAGCTTCTTGACGTCCTGGCTACGTCCACGTGGCAGAATCAGGATGTCTTCGCCGCTTGCTACCACGATCAAGTCCTGTACGCCGACCGCCGCAACACGTACGCCGTCCGTGCGGATCAGGCAGTTCGTGGTATCGATCGCCAGCACCTCGCCGCGATGAGCATTGCCGAAGCCGTCCAGCTCACTGATGGCGTGCAGGGCATCCCAGCTACCGACATCGTTCCAGCCCATGGCGACAGGGACCACCGCAACACGGTCGGCACGTTCCATCACGGCATAATCAATCGAGTCTGACGGGCATGCGGCGAAGGCGGCCTCATCGGGGCAGATGCGCTTGCCGTCGTGCCTGGCGGTACGGACCGCCTCTTCGGCTGCGGCGAGCATGTCCGGCGCATGTCGGCCGAGCTCTTCCAGATAACGGTCGGCACGGAACAGGAAGATACCGCCGTTCCACGCGTAATCGCCCCGCGCGAGCATGGCTTCCGCCCGTTCCAGCTGAGGCTTTTCGACGAAGCGGGCAACCTGATGCACGCCCGGCGCGATCTCGCGACCGACCTGAATCCAGCCATAGCCTGTCTCGGGCGTGTCCGCCGAAATGCCGAAGGTGGCGAGCCAGCCTTGGGATACCATGGGCAGCGCTGCTCGAATGGCGCTGTGGAATGCATCGAGATTTTCGATGACGTGATCTGATGGCATGACCAGCAGCACATCCTCGGGCTGGGCGACAAGAGCCGCCAGCGCGATGGCGGGTGCAGTGTTGCGGGCAACCGGTTCCAGGATCAGTGCCTGGGGCGGGGTGCCTGCTTGGGTCAGCTGGCTTTCGACCAGATCGGCATGGCGTTGTCCCGCCACGACAATCGGGGCTGCAAAACCGTCGGTGTTGGTCCGCTGCGCGGTCAATTGCAGCATCGTCTCGTCCGATGTCAGCGCTAGCAACTGCTTGGGCATTTCCGGCCGGGACATTGGCCATAAACGCGTACCGGACCCGCCGGACAGAATTACCGGTACGATCGAAGTGGTCATGAAGAATCCCTTTTGTCGTCACGCTGCTTTAAAAGAGGTGATCAATTTCAACGCTTATAGTGGCATGCGATGCCTGGTTCCCAGACGCAACAAAACTCAATCTGTTCATGCGCCAATCTCTTCCCGTCATTCTCCCGTAAAAAATGCTCGCTTGGCTCCGTTTGAGTGTCGACATGTAGGTATGTCAAATCCTCGAGACCAATAGACCTGTAATATAACACACCCTTGACTCCGTACCATGGTACGGATGCCATATAGGACGCGCACCCTGATCGGAGAAGAACGATGGCCAGCGCCGCCCCCAGGACCGCAACCCTGTACCGCATGGTGATGGACACGCATGTCTGTCCCTATGGCCTGAAGGCCAGGGATCTGCTGCGACGCCAGGGTTACGCAGTCGAGGATCATGCCTTGCGGACCCGCGAGGAAACCGACGCCTTCAAGGCCGAGCATGGCGTGAAGACCACGCCGCAGGTCTTTATCGGGGGCGAGCGGGTGGGTGGCTATGACGATCTGCGTCGCTTCTTCGGCAAGCGCGTCGTCGATCCCAAGGCCATGACCTATCGCCCGGTCGCGGCGCTGTTCGCCATGACCGCGTTGATGGCGCTGGCCGCGTCGCAGGCGATCTATGCGACGCCCTTCACCCTCCGCGCGGTCGAATGGTTCGTCGCGTTC
Source organism: Sphingomonas pseudosanguinis (assembly GCF_052056765.1). Lineage (NCBI taxonomy): Bacteria > Pseudomonadati > Pseudomonadota > Alphaproteobacteria > Sphingomonadales > Sphingomonadaceae > Sphingomonas > Sphingomonas pseudosanguinis. The sequence continues at coordinate 51,604 of NZ_CP189889.1, read as the reverse complement.
AGCATGGCGGTGCTGGCGCTGCTGAAGCTCCAGAATGTCGAGAGCTTCGCGACCATGTTCCTGAATTATGACCTGCTCGCCAAGCGCTGGGTCCCCTATTCCTATGTCTATCCCTTTGCCGAAGGGCTGGCCGGCATCCTGATGATCGCCGGCGTGGCGGTCTGGGCGTCGGTGCCGATCGCTTTAGTCATCGGTGGCATCGGCGCGGTGTCAGTCATCAAGGCGGTCTATATCGACCGGCGCGAACTGAAATGCGCCTGTGTCGGCGGATCGAGCAACGTGCCGTTGGGCTTTCTGTCGCTAACCGAAAATCTGATGATGATCGGCATGGCGCTATGGATGCTAATCCGACATGTATGATTGTCGACACCACGACACGTAGACTTGTGAGAGGGGTACGGGGCTGCTAGCATCGGTGCCATTCCATGGCCCGACTGTCCCCCCTCCCCTCGCCCACGCTGCAACTGCCCGCGATCGTTGCCGCGGCGGACGAGCGGGCGCAGAAGCATTTCCTCGAACTCTTCGTCGCCACCATCCGCAATGCGCATACCAGGCGTTCCTATGCGCGCGGCGTGTCCGACTTCCTCGCCTGGTGCGCCGAGCGGGGTGTCGTCACCCTCCCCCAGATCGAGCCCATCCATGTCGCGGCTTGGATCGAGGAACTGGGTCGCGAGCTGTCGGTGCCGACGGTCAAGCAGCGACTGGCGGGGATACGGCATTTGTTCGACTGGCTGGTGCTCTGTCATGTCGTGCCGACCAATCCGGCGATCTCGGTGCGAGGACCGGCCTATAGCGTGCGGCGTGGCAAGACGCCGGTGCTCGACCCTGCCGAGGCGCGAGAGTTGCTCGACAGTATCGACGTGTCGACATGTATAGGCCTTCGCGACCGCGCATTGATCGGGCTGATGGTCTACAGCTTCGCGCGGGTCGGCGCCGCGCTGGCGTGCCGGGTCGAGGATGTGTTCGTCCAGAACCGCCGCCTCTGGGTGCGGCTGCACGAAAAGGGCGGCAAGCGGCACGAAATGCTGTGCCACCATAATCTCGACGAATATCTCCACGCCTATATCGACGGCTGCGGGCTGGCCGAGGATCGCAAGGGCTATCTGTTCCGCACCATCGCGCGCGGCACCGGCCGGCTGTCCCAGACCCCGCTGCCCCAGGCCAATGCCTATCAGATGGTCCGCCGGCGGGCGCTGGCGGCCGGGATCGGTACCGCGATCAACAACCATTGTTTCCGTGCGACGGGGATCACCGCCTATCTGAAGAATGGCGGCACGCTGGAGCGCGCGGCCGCGATGGCCAACCATGCCTCCACCCGCACGACCCAGCTCTATGACCGGCGCTCGGACACGGTGACGCTGGATGAGGTGGAGCGGGTGATTATCTGACGTGTCGGATTGTCGACATGTCTTTAAAGGGGGGTGGGGTATGGAGAATATCACGGCGAACCGACTGGCGGCCGGACCGGTGCTGCGCTTTGCCTATCTCGCGCATCTCGCGCTGGTCTTTCCCGTCAGCCTGCTATTCGGGCTGATCGGCATGATGGGCGGCAGCACGGTCCACTATAATGGCCAGACGGTTCATGGCTTGCCGGCGTTATTCATTGCGCTGGCGCTGGGGGCCATCTTTCCCTTGTTGCCGGCCTTGTGGTTCTGGCTGGGTGTCCTGGTCCTGCGGCTCTTGCGGGGCAGGGGGCCCGGTCTTCGTATCCGGCAGGACTAAAGCCGCGCTCTGCCGGGGCTTTCCGTCCGCTGGCCGCAGCCGGATGGCGCCATGCGATCCCGTCGATAGAAGCACCGCGGCCCCGGCCCAATTCATACTCGAAAGCACGAATTCAACCGCCCACGAGGCTGATTTCCCAAGGGGCAGGGCGCTGGCCCTCCCCAAAGTTCGTGCTTTCGAGTATGAAATCCAACATGACCCGTACGCCCACCTCCGCGCGCAAGAAGGACGCCAGTCCCCCCCGATCGCCGGCCCGCCCGCAGGGCGACCTGTTCCACCTCGACAGCCCGCTGACCAGCGAGATCCGGGGCGAGCGCTCGCTGATGGCCTTTCCCTTCTTCGCGCTCAGCAAGACCGCGTGGATGAAGCCGCTGACCTATCATCACGCCAATGTCTCGATCGACGTCCGGCCCTCGGCGCGGGGGGTGGCGACCATCTATGACAAGGAGATCGTCCTCTACATCGCCAGCCTGATGGCGGGGAAGATCGAGCGTGGCGAGGAGGTGGGGCAGGATTTCATCTTCACCGCGCACGACCTGTTCTCGGTGACGAGCTCCAACCATTCGGCACGCTCCTATCAGCGGCTGTCCGAGGCGCTGGAGCGCCTGCAGGGCACGCAGATCAAAACCAATATCGAGGCGGGCGGCGAGGGAGAGGAAGGCTTCTTCTCCTGGCTGTCCGAGGCGCGGCTGCATTATTCCAAGACGCGCACCGGCGAACGGCGGCTGAAGGCGGTCAAGGTGCGACTGTGCGACTGGCTCCACCGCGCCATCCTGCGCGATCGGCAGGTGCTGGCCTATGCGGCGGCCTATTTCCAGCTCGGCCCGGTCGAACGACGTATCTACGAGGTGGCGCGCGCGACCGCCGAGGAGGGGCGGCTGGAGATCGATCTGGCGACCTTCCGGCTTCAGATCGGCTATCAGAACCCGCTCGCCAATTTCCGCGCCGCGATGAAGGCGATCGCGCAGGCCGACGCCATTCCTGATTACCAGGTCGAAGTCATCGAGGATGTCGAGGCCGAGGAACCCGCCGAGGGCAGGGGGCGGGGGCGGCGCGCGCCCTCCGCCCGGGTGATCGTGACCGCGCGTCCGCCAGCGCTGGCGGATGAGGTTTCGGAGACACCCCGAATCCCATCGGTGCCTATCGAGGCGTGATTCGCGGGGGCAACCCAATTCATACTTGATAGCACGAATTGCAGGGTTGAATTCATACTCGAAAGCACGAATGCTCTGCCGAATTCATATCCGATAGCACGAATGACGCGCCCGAATTTTGTAATTCGGGCGCTGTTTTTTTGAATTCATACTCGAAAGCACGAATCGTCACGGCTTACTTTGTTGGAGATTTACTGCAAGGTTAACCCATATCGCGGGTCGAGACCTGTGAAGGCAGCATATGGGAGCGGTCGTGACCACATAAAGGAAAGCCCGGCACGAAGGCCGGGCATCCCAGGTATTACAGGAGCGACGTCGCCAAACGTCGATCCGGGGCATCACACACCCCCTCCTGATACGCCTGTCGCCCCTGCGGTTCAAGGATGCGCGCTTCGCGCCACGCCCTTTATTGTCCTTTTTTTGGTCCGGCCCCGGAAATAAGGGGAAGGAAGATGACGGCGTTCACCTTTGGTGAAGCGACGACGCGCGCGCTTGCGCAGGCCGCGGCCACGCGATCGGGGACATCCGTGCGCATGGGCCATCGCACCGGTGCCCGCGTCCGCCGCGACAGCATCGAGGCGGGGACGTTCGAGGACATGTTCTTCGCGACGCCGGCCAAGGGCGAGTGCGACCGGCTGATCCGCATGGCACGCACCGCGCTCGATGCCGGTCGGCGGATCAAGCGCGAGGCGCGGGGGCAGGGCAGGGCGTTGACCGGCCTCGAACAGGCGCTGGCCAGCCTGACGGCGGGGGCGGTGCGGGTCTATGAGGAGCTGTGCACGCTCGCCCGGCTCAATGCGGGCCGTGTCTATCCCAGCTATGACCGACTGGCCGCCGCGACCGCGCTCGGCCGTGCCACCGTCGCGCGTGCGCTCCAGATCCTGGAGGATGCCGGTTTCCTCGTCCGCCAGCGCCGGTTCCGCCGGGTGGAAGGCGAGGGTCCGGGGCCGCGCTGGGAACAGACCTCCAACGCCTATCGCCCGGTCGTGCCCAAGCGGCTGTTATCGCTGCTGCCCCGCTGGCTCCGCCCCGCCCCGGTTCCCGACGATGCCCTTCAGCATGTGACGGAGCAGGCCGAGGAACAGGAACGGCTCAAGGCGCAGCTGACCTGTCGCGAATTGGCGCGGTTCACCGTGGGCGGAGCGTTGGGCCGCGTACTGGCCCGGCTGGGTGGTGCCCTTGATCGACAGAAGCCAGTGCGAGAGTCTCACACTGATCCTGAACCCCTCTCAAATTTGTTTGAAAGGGAGCCAGATGGCTCACCCTCGCCGGGTGAGGCACCATTTCTGACCCTAAGATTGAACGAAATGAAAACCACAGACGACACAGTCCGCTGAACTGACAGGAAGCGCCGGCTTCGCCGTCGCCATGCTCCCTAGGAGGAGCAAGCGGATACGCCAGCCGGTCTTTCGCCGCGCAAGGTCGTGTGGAAATGGAAGGCAGAAACAGGAATGACCAGTCGCTCTTGTGTCGATTCATTCTCGACACGTCGGCCTGTCGACATGTAGTCCATATAACATGCCAACAATCGCGATCATCAGCCAAAAGGGCGGTGCGGGAAAAACGACCCTGGCCATCCATCTTGCCGCCGCAGGACAGGAAGCGGGACAGGTGTCGCTCATCATCGACACCGATCCCCAGGCGACTGCCAGCCAATGGGCGTCCTGGCGCCACGACGCGCCGCCCGAAGTCATCGACAGCCCACCCCCGCGCCTCGCCGCCAAGGTCGAACAGGCCAGGGGACAGGGGGCCAAGCTGATCGTCATCGACACGCCCCCACACGCCGACAGCGCCGCCCGCGCCGCAGTCGAGGCGGCCGACCTGGTGCTGATCCCCTGCCGGCCGAGCGCCTTCGACCTCTCGGCGATCCAGACGACCGCCAAACTGGTCCAGCTGCTGCGCAAACCAGCCTTCGTCGTGTTCACCGCCGGCAATCCCAACGCCCCGCGCGTCTATGCCGAGGCGGGTGAACTGGTCGAAAGCTATGGCACCCCGCCATGCCCCGTCCTGATCCCCGACCGGGCCGCGTACCGCCACGCCTCGGCGGAGGGGCGTACAGTCATGGAAACCGAACCGGCGGGCAAGGCGGCCGAAGAAATTCGTGAACTCTACAAGTGGACATGTCGACAACTAGACCTGCCTGTCCCTCGTTTTAAGAAGGTCCCTGCATGAGCCGCAAACCCAGCTTCGCCAATCTGCGCGATCGTACCGCGCCAGTCGCGGCGCACGCCCATCAAACTCCCGTTACTAATAGCGATGATGGAAGAGCCAGTCGTCCTGCTAGTCGAGAGGGCCGCAAACAAATCGCTGGCTTCTTCACGCCCGAAATGTCTTTAGCGATGCATATGATGGCACGACGACAGGGGCGAAGCCTTCAGGCGCTAATGGCAGAGGCGTTTGACGATGTGCTGCGCAAATATGGGGAAAGCCCGGTGGGGGGATGAAACTGCGGCTTTTGAGACAGGCTGACGTTGTTAGGTTCAAACTCGTCGGATAGTGCCTCAGCCACACAGGAGGTTTCATGACGATCAAGAAAGTGCGCAAGGCCGTGTTTCCGGTGGCGGGTCTGGGGACGCGATTCCTGCCGGCGACCAAGGCGATGCCGAAGGAAATGCTGACCGTCGTCGACAAGCCGCTGATCCAATATGCGGTCGAGGAAGCGCTCGAAGCCGGGATCGAGCAGATCATCTTCGTCACCGGGCGCGGCAAGGGCGCGCTCGAGGACCATTTCGACATCTCCTACGAGCTCGAGGCCACGATGAAGGCGCGGGGCAAGAGCCTCGCGGTGCTCGACGGCATCCGCCAGAAGCCGGGCAGCCCGGTCTATGTCCGCCAGCAGGAGCCGCTGGGCCTGGGTCATGCGGTATGGTGCGCGCGCGAGATCGTCGGCGACGAGCCGTTCGCGGTGCTGCTGCCCGACGAACTGATGATCGGCGGCTTCATGAAGCAGATGGTCGAGGCCTATGACCAAGTCGGCGGCAACGTCATCGGCGCGCTGGAAGTGCCCGACAGCGAGACCGACAAATATGGCATCATCTCGCCCGGCAAGCAGGACGGCCGCCTGACCGAGGTCACCGCGCTGGTCGAAAAGCCCAAGGGCAAGGCGCCGTCGAACCTGATGATCCCGGGCCGCTATATCCTCCAGCCCGAGGTGATGGACATCCTCGACGCGCAGGAGCCGGGCGCGGGCGGCGAAATCCAGCTGACCGACGCGATGGCCAAGCTGATCGGCAAGCAGCCCTTCCACGGCTTCACCTTCGACGGTCAGCGTTACGACTGCGGCGACAAGGCCGGCTGGCTGACCGCGAACCTGGCGTTGGGCGTCGCGCGCGAGGACATCGGTCCGGCGGTGCGGGAGTTCGCCAAGACGCTATTCGCCTTAGAACCCGGCTCATAATTCGGGTCTTGCGATGCGGCGTGTCATTCTCCTGACAGAGGCGATGATGAGCCAATCTCAGCGGAAGCGACGGAGGCCTCCCAGTCCTTTGCGAGGCGCCGGCCGCGATTGAGCTAGGCAATGGTACGTTCGACCACCCATCTGCGCGGCAGTACGACGAAGCCCCGAGGCTCAGAACTCATTGATTACAGCCAGAAGATGACGGATGCGGCGAGAGCAATGGCGGACATGAAGGCGTGAGCGCATCGGTCGTAGCGGGTATGGATGCGTCGCCAGTCCTTGAGGCGGCCGAACATGTTCTCGATCCTGTGACGACGGCGGTAGAGTGCAGCATCATGTGGGATCAGGACCTTGCGGCCTTTGCGTGACGGGATGCACGCGCTGGTGCCACGCGCGGCAAGCGCCTGGCGGAACCAGTCGGCGTCATAGCCGCGATCGGCGAGCAGCACCGCAGCAGGCGGCATCGCCTCGAACATGAGGGCCGCTCCCTTATAGTCGCTCATCTGCCCTTCAGTGAGTAGCATGACGCGCGGGCGTCCCCGATCGTCGCAGACGGCGTGCAGCTTGGAGTTCAGGCCGCCTCTGGTGCGGCCGATACATCGGGGAAGAGCCCCTTTTTGAGCAGGCTGGCTGCCGTCCGGTGCGCTTTCAGATGCGTGGCATCGATCATCAGCTGATCCGGTGGTCCGCCCTCGGCTGCCAGTCCGGCAAAGATCCGGTTGAACACGCCCATCCGGCTCCAACGGATGAACCTGTTGTAGATCGTCTTGGGCGGACCGTAAGCCGCTGGTGCATCCCGCCAGCGCAGACCGTTGCGGATCACGAAGATGATGCCGCTGACGATCCGCCGGTCATCCACGCGCGGCACGCCATGCGACAGCGGAAAGTACGGCTCGATCCGCCGCATCTGCTTGTCCGTCAGCCAAAACAGGTCACTCATCGACAGCTCCTCCTCCACCAATGAATCAACCACGCCTCATCTACGCAAGCTATTTAATAGGTCCTGAGCCTAGCATTACAGTTGCGTTCTTGATCGTGTTCTGAATCAATGGGTCACCATGACGAGGAGGTTGTGGTGACGGGAGTATCGGTCGAGGCGACGCTGGAGCTTTGGGCATCATCGCTGCGCGAGGTGAAAGCGCGGATGCGGCCATTGTTCAGCCAGGCGCGTGTTGCGGCATCGGCGAACAGTTTTCTGGATGGCCTGCTGGGCGACGAGCGCCGCAAGACCGGGTGGATGCGGGCCGAGGCGGCCGGCGATGCGGGGCCATGGCGACAGCAGGCGATCCTGGGCCGCGGACGGTGGGATGCGGATGCCCTGCGCGACGTCGTGCGCGACTATGCGCTTGAGCACTTGGGCGCTGATGATGCGGTGCTGGTCATTGATGAGACCGGATTCCTGAAGCAGGGCAAGGCGTCGGGTGGCGTGGGGCGCCAATATACCGGGTCGGCCGGCAAGGTGACCAACTGCCAGATCGGCGTGTTCGCCGCGTATGTCTCGAGCAAGGGCCATGCTTTCGTCGACCGTGCGCTCTATCTGCCGAGGAGCTGGACCGCCGACCCGGAACGCCTGGCGGCTGCGCATGTGCCGGAGGGCACGGCATTCGCCACCAAGCCGGCGCTGGCAGTGAAGATGATCGAACGCGCGCTCGCAGCGTGTATGCCGTTCGCATGGGTCGCGGCGGATGCGGTCTACGGCGTCGGCGACGTCGAGCAGGTGCTGCGCCGTGCCGGCAAGGGCTATGTGCTGGGCGTGAAGGGCGACCATCGCTTCGGCTCATGGGGCGACAAGCCGGTGGTTGCGGGCACCGCCGCGCAGATCGCAAACGACCTCGATCCGGCTGGCTGGCAGCGTCTGCCGGCGGGTCAGGGCACCAAGGGCGAACGCCTCCACGACTGGGCCTATTTCGAGCTCGCCGACCTCGAAGCCGACGAATATGTCGATGGCGCAACCGGGACATGGACCAGGGGCCTGTTGATCCGCCGCCACCTTGCCGGTGATGACCTTGCCTTCTTCACCACCTGGTGCCCGGCCGGCACGACCATCGAAACCCTGGTCGGGGTGGAAGGACATCGCTGGGCCATCGAGGACAGCTTCGAGACCGCCAAGAACGAACTAGGCCTCGACCACAACGAAACCCGCTCCTGGCATGGCTGGCATCGGCACGTCTCGCTCGTCATGCTGGCCTTCGCCATGCTGGCGGCCATTCGCACCCGTGCCAATGCCGCGCCCCCAAAAAGAGCTTGGACGAGGCCGCGGGCCTGATCCGCTGGTCCGTCCAGGAAATTCGTCGTATCGCCATCCGGCTAGCCCAGCGCCGCATCGAGCCTCGTCACGTCATCGCATGGTCATGCTGGCGACGCGCCCATCAAGCCGCCGCTCGACAGGCGCATGTTCGATCAACAACGCAACTGTAATGCTAGTGCATTGTCGTTTCCGCCGCCATTGGCGGGCATAGATGAAGCGCAGCGGAACCGGAGGCTACCAATGGCGGTGTTGCCGCATTAATCGTTCGCGTAGCGAATGGACCGCTTGCGATTTCGTCGCCCAGGAATGACAGAAATGACTCCGGCATCACAATATTGGCCAAAATACCGATCACACTCAAACCACCCGCCGCCTGCCCCACACCCACCCACTATGGGGCTGGATTTGCGGCACTAGAGCGTTTTCCGACCAGGTTGGATCACCTGGCACGGTGGTGATTTAGGATCGGGGCAAGGCGGGAGGAGGGCGCGATGCCATCGCATCGTGACCGACGAGCAACGCCACCCCGGATCGAAAGCGCCCCCCCGCGTTAGCGGTCGCCCGCAGGGCGATGACGGTGGTTCAACCTGGTCGGAAAGCGCTCTAGCCGGGACGGCAGCATCGTGGGTAGCTGATGGTAGCGGGGTCTGATCCTCGCTACCTGATCACCATCACTTCGACACCGACTTCTTCCGCGATGGTCGACCAGTCGCGATCACTAGTCAGGGCAACTGCGTTACGCACTCGCGCCAACGCCAGGCAGGTGCGATCACCAAGGGATAGGCCAGCCGATCGCGTTTCTTTGCGAAAGAACCCCGCCGTCAACGCCTGCTCCTGATCCACCGGCACAATCTCAACGTCGAGCTGATCCATGATTTCGAGGATTTGATCACCAGGGATGCCCCGGTCGACAAGCTTCGCGACAACCTCGGAAAGATTGACTGTGCTGACGAGCGCACCGCTCATTCGTTGGGCAATGACATCTGCTCCAGCTTCGTTGAAAAATGCTGCGAGCAACGCCGATGCGTCAAGAACGTACAAGGTGTCAGTCATGCTTAGCCTCGGTACGACGGTCGGCAATCAACTCATCTACGACCGAACCGTCGATCGGAGCATAGGGCTGTAGCATGGTCTGAATATGCTTCAAAACGTCACGGCGTGGCCGGATATGCAATTCTCCGTCAATAACACGCATCACTACCTGATCGCCATCCGACAGGCCAAGCTGCCTACGCACGTCAGAGGGGAGTTGAAGTCGGCCCCCACTGACGAGTTTGCCACTATAGGCATTCATTGTACCCACTCCGTATATGCTACATATGGATATGCTAAATACAGGTAATGCCGAATGACGGCAATGGCATCCCTTTATGTCGGCCACTTGGTTACATCATGTGACAAAACGGGTATACCGTGATGGAACACTACTCATGAAACACTCATTGCGTCTAATCAGGGTTGTTCGCAGCGATATTGAACAGATGCCGCTGAGGGTCTAGAAGCTGATCGAACAGAAAGGGCCTTCATGACGTTTTTCGGCTATGCGCGCGTGTCAACGCTCGATCAGGACCTGAGCATCCAGGAAGCCGCGCTGCGCGCGGCTGGATGCCAGACGATCCGATCGGAGAAAAAGTCCGGCACGGATCGCGGCGGGCGGACCGAGCTGCAGATCCTGCTCGACTTCCTGCGCGAAGGCGACACGCTGGTCGTCACGCGTATCGACCGGCTGGCGCGATCGATGAAGGACCTTCAGGACATCGTCCACGAGCTGAAGGGCAGGGGCGTAGCGCTTAAGGCTACCGAGCAGCCGATCGATACGACGACGGCCGCCGGCAAGGCGTTCCTCGACATGCTGGGGGTGTTCGCAGAGTTCGAGACGAACCTGCGCAAGGAACGCCAGGCGGAAGGCATCGCGGCGGCCAAGGCGCGCGGCGTCTACAAAGGCGGCAAGCCCCGCATCGATCCCGACGCGGTACGCAGGCTGGCGGTGGAGGGTGTCCGCCCGGCGCACATCGCGCGCCAGCTCGGTATCTCGCGCGGGACGGTCTATCGCTTCCTGCCGGCGTCACCGGCGCGGGCCTATCGGGGGTATGATGCCGATCCGTCCTGAACATCTCTATCTCTACCCGATCGACTGGCGGCATATCTCGCACTTTGTCCGGTTCGTGCGCGCTAAGAGCCCGACCGAAAATTGAGTTGAGCAATTTCAGTCGGTTGTGATTCACCGAGGGTTGCGAAGACCACGGGGATCACATGGGCTTGACCGAAACCGCTCGGCGCGAGCATGACAGAAGCAGGCTGCGCTACGCAAGTGACTGCACCGACCGGGAATGGGCGATCATCGCCCCACTGCTGGCGCGAACGACGAAGGTAGGTCGCCCGCATCTGCACCGGGCACGAGATCTGTAGAACGCGATCCAGTACCTCGCGGCGACGGGGTGTCAGTGGGCGCAGTTGCCCAAGGACTTCCCGCCGTTCACGACGGTGCAGTACCGTTTTTACCGGATGCGCGACGGCGGCCTGCTTGACGCGATCAACGCGGTGCTGGTGGCCGGGGTACGGGTCGCGGAGGGCAGCAAGGCCGAGCCGACCGCCGGCATCATCGACAGTCAATCGGCCAAGACCACCGAGGCGGGCGGGCCCGGCGGTTATGATGCCGGCAAGAAAACCAACGGCCGCAAACGTCACATCGCAACCGACACGGCAGGCAACCTGCTCGATGCACTGGTCCATTCCGCCGACATCCAGGACCGTGACGGCGCACCGGCCCTCATCGAGCGCAGTCGGGAGGCATATCCCTCGCTCGTCCGCTTCTTCGCCGACGGCGGCTATACCGGGCAGAAGCTTCAGAACGCCATCGCGCATCTCGACCGCCTTGCCATCGAGATCATCAAACGTTTCGATGCCCATCACTTCGTCATCCTGCCCCGCCGCTGGGTCGTCGAGCGCCCAATCGCCTGGCTCAACCGATGCCGACGCCTCGCAAAGGACTGGGAGGCTTCCATCGCCTCCTCCGAGGCATGGCTCCTCATCGCTTCCATCAGACGAATGACGCTGCGCCTCGCAAAGCTCGAATTATGAGGCGGGCTCTCAGAGACTGTTTGAGAATGGGGTGAAGTGCCGGTTGTGGCGTAATTCGTGCTTGGGATACGGACCTGAGAGAGCCGTGGCCGGATGGCTGGATTGAGCGACGAGCAATTGGCCGGACAGGTAGTAGGTAGCGTATGTCGCCGAACGACGTTCCGCCGTGACACGCGGTATACTGGTGGTTCTGCCTCTCCGTACGCCGGCTGCTGTTCCGCACGATCCACGACATCACGCTGATGCTCGATCGCGAAGGGCACGAGCATAGCCCGAGTGCTGCCGTTGCCGACAGTCAGTCGATCAAGGTACCAGCGCCACAAAAGCGTGGGTTTGACGCCGGAAAGAAGGTTGTCGGGCGCAAGCGACATATCGCTGTGGATACCGATGGCCGGTTGCTGATGGTCAATTCACCACCGCCGACATTTCGATAGTGCCGAAGCGATTGTGGCAGCCATTCGGAAGCGATAGCGGTATTCCCTCACAACAGCCCCGGCATTTCGGCTCTGACTGAGGTTAAACCCAAACAAAATGTGACATAAATCTTTGACTTATGCTACTGGTCCTCAATGGAAACCGATATCAAACGATCCGCCATGGTCGATATGGCAAAAGGCATAGGAATTATTTTAGTTGTATATGGACATTGTCTCCGAGGGCTGAGTTCGGCAGGTTTTATACCGCAAGACTCGCCACTTTTAGTAACAGACTACATTGTCTATACATTCCATATGCCGCTATTCTTCATAGCGTCTGGACTATTTTTCTCGAAATCGTTGCAAAAATCGAATCGAAATTTCTGGATAAGACAAATAAAAAATATTTTATATCCTTATTTTTTTTGGTCGTTATTTTGCGGGTCGATCCAAATTATTTTGTCTAGTTCTTCCGTAACAAATGGTGGAATGAGTCTCTCTCGTCTGTCCCAAATACTGTGGAGCCCGATATCACCTTTCTGGTTTTTATATGCGCTGTTTTTTTGTTACTTTATATCTTGGTTTTTAAAAAACATTCCCATAGTAATAAAAACTACAATATTTTGTATTTTATTTATAATTTCGTTCTACACTATAGGGGGCGTAATTAACGACGTATTTTATGGTTTATTGTATTTTTCCATTGGAATATTTATACAGAAACATAAATTTATTCGTCTAATTCCAGAAAATTTTGGTGCAGTATTAGGCGTATCGACAATTTTTATTATTACCGCTTTTGCATCCTATTACCTTGGCGTACCAGAGCGGATGCCTTTCATTGCTGCCATAATGGGTGTTATTTCGACAGCGTCAATATGTCGATTTATTGAATATAAACTAGGTAATGGTATAATGGTAAGGATGTTAAGCGCATTAGGACAGTATTCAATAAGTATATATGTGATGCACATTATATTTATTGTTTTCGTCAGAACTATCTTAGTTAAGATATTTATGATAAAAAGCATTCCTGCTGTAATTATTCCTGCAGTATTGTGTGGAATCTTTTTTCCTATTTTAATACAAAGAATTTTAATAAAATTTAACATAAATAATCTGTTTGGACTGCCCTTTTCCGTACTAAAGGAAAATGGAAATTCTACAAACCAGAAGTATATTAATGTAACTATTCGTAATTTTGAGAATTAACAGAAGATGGAATGATAAGTTTATTGTGAAGGCTATGCCTGAAAGGAAGTTAGCGGTAGGCTTGTCGTAGCGGATGGTTCGTTTCCGGGTGCCAGTGAGCCCGACTGCCCCGTGACTTTCCACCGTTCACGACAGTGCAGTATCATTTTTACCGGATGCGCGACAGCGGCCTGCTCGACGCGATCAACGCGGTGCTGGTGGCCGGGGCGCGGGTCGCGGAAGGCCGCGAGGCTGAACCGACCGCTGGCATCATCGACAGCCAATCGGTGAAGACCACCGAAGCAGGCGGACCGCGCGGCTATGATGCCGGCAAGGGGATCAAGGGGCGCAAGCGCCACATCGCCACCGACACGGCCAGCAACCTGCTCGACGCGTTGGTCATTCCGCCGATTGTCAGGACCGTGACAGCGCACCCGGCCTCATCGAACGCTGCAGGGACGCCTATTCGAGGGGCTGGCCTTACGCACTCCGGTGATCGCATCGGATCATCCAATGTTCGACGGGCATCTGGTCGACGGCGAAAGCGCGCTGATCTCTTGCGCGGTCACTGACCGTCCCCCGGCAACGAGGTCGAGCGCAACGGCAGCTTGTTGGGCCTGCGGCCCGGGACATGGCCTCGCGCAGGATCTCCGCTTCCATCGTCTTCTTGCCGAGCAGGCGTTGAAGCTCATTCACCTGGGCCTGCAGCGCCCGGTACTCGGACGCGGGCATCACCTCCTCGCCGGCATCCGCTGCGGTCAGCGCACCCTGTGCCATCAGCCTGCGCCAGGTGAACAGCTGCCCAGCGCCGATGCCGTGCCGGCGTGCCACCAGCGACACGCTCATGCCCGGCAGGTAAGTCTCCTCTACGATCCGGACCTTCTCCTCCGGGGTCCAGCGCCTCCGGCGCTGAACCCCGGAGAGAACCTCGCCGTCGTTGTAACGCCTGGTCGTATGCTCAGTCATATGCCTCACTCTTATCCAAGAGCGAGACCCTGTCAGGTCATTTAGGGGGCCATCTCAAATCGTGGCCTGTAGCGCGTAGAGGCAGTCGTCGAGCGGCAGCAGCGTGTGGCGTCGGAACGCCACAACGACCGCCTCCTCCTCGATCGTCAGCGTCGTGGACCTGGGCTCCTTGGGGCCGGTTTGCAGATCGGCTGTCGACGAGCGCTTGCGCCACTTGGCGATTGTCTTCTGGTTGACGCCGTGGCGCCTGGCCAGCGCTCTCAGGCTCTCTTTACTATGCTGTATCGCTCGACGGACGACCTCTGTCGTCGTGGCGCTCCCGTATAGAATCTGGCCCATAGCGCTTCCTTCCACTCGCTTGTGGTTGTTGCACCATCAATCGTTGGGACCAAACATCTAGCGCCTGCGCGAGATCGGCGACGACCGAGAACTGTTCGCGGGTGGTACCGACGCGCAGCATCGTCTTGGGGAGGATGAGCTGGACAGGGGAGGAAATCAAGGATGCATGCCCGGATTCGAGTCATTCGCAACGCAGTACCGGTCCGACGACGGCGACCAACCTACGCAGCATGACCGCCGATCCGGGGAAAGATCAATCCCGTATCTTAGGCATCCTCGCGTCCGCGTCACGGATCGCGTCGGCCAGTTCGTCCTTGAAGCGCTGCCGGTCGAACGTCGCGGCATGCTCGCGCAGCGTCTCGGGATCGAAGCGGATGTCGCCGCGCTCGATCCGCAGAACCGCTTCCGCGAGCGAATCGACATCTTGTCGATCGAAAAACAGCCCGGTCCGTTCATCCACGACAGTGTCGAGCACGCCACCCCGGCGATAGGCGATCACCGGTGCGCCCGCCGCCATCGCCTCGACGGGCACGATGCCGAAATCCTCGACGCCGGGAAAGATCAGCCCGCGGCATCGCTCAAGATGATCCTTCACCACATCGAACGGCTGACGTCCCAGAAGCTTGACGTTCGGTTCTGCGGTACGCCGCAAATCCTCCAGCAACTCACCTTCGCCGATCACCACCAGCGGCAGTCCGGTCCGATTGAACGCTTCCACCGCCAATTCGGCGCGCTTGTAGCGCACGAGTTGGCCTAGGCAGAGATAGAAGTCCTCGCGCGGGCGACGATGGTCGAATGCCGCGACATCGACTGGGGGCCAGATCACTTGCGCCTCGCGACGGTAGAATTTGGCGATCCGCTGGGCGATGAACCGCGAATTTGCGATGAAATGATCGACGCGATCCGCCGAGCTTCGGTCCCATACGCGCAGCCAATGGGCGATCAGCGGGAATAGGCGGCGGATCAACCAGCCGGATTCCTTTAGATACGGCTGATACATGTCCCAGATGTAGCGCATCGGCGAATGGCAGTAGCAAAGGTGGAGCGCGTCCGGGCGTGTCAGCACCCCCTTGGACGGACCGGACTCGCTGCTGATGACCAGGTCATAGTCGGTTAGGTCCCATTGCTCCGCCGCCAGCGGCATTAACGGCATGTAGCGCTTGTACTGCTTGCGGGCACCGGGCAGACGGCCGACGAACGACTGGATGATCCGCCCCCGGAAACCCGGACCAAGCGTGCGACGGACCAGTTCCTCGTCACAGACCTGCACGTACAGATCCGCGTCCGGATACATTTCCAGTATGGTGGCAAGCACCGCCTCGCCGCCGCGATTGCTCAACCACCAATAATGGACGACCGCTACCTTCACGCCTGCTCCCCCGTCCCGACGATCGCATCGAGCGTCGCCTGCGCGCAATGATGCCAGCTGTAGCGCCTCGCCTGGGCATAGCCCGCAGCACGCAGCGCCGAGGCATGGGCCGGATCGTCGAGTACCGCCTCGACCGCCGCGACGATGCCGTCGATATCGGCGGGGTCGCAATAGCGGGCAGCATCGTCGCACCGCTCGCGCAGCGACGGAATGTCGCCAGCGATCACCGGGCAGCCGCATCCCATCGCCTCGATCGGCGGCAGCGGCGACGCTTCGTAGAACGAGGGGAACAGGAAGCAATGCGCCGAGCGATACGCCGCCAGCAACTGGTCCCAGTCGTTCACCTGCCCTGCGAAGCGAATGTGATCGCGCAGGTCGTCGGGCACGCTCGACAGCGTTTCGGTCAGGCCCTGCGGTACGCCGCCGATGAAGACGAAGCGCGTGCCACGGGTGCGGGCAAGACGGATGGCGGCGGCCAGCATGCCGGGGAAGTTCTTCCGCTTCGACAGCGACCCGACATACAGCACCGTCGGATCGGCCGCCGGATCGGGTGTCTGTTCGTCGATACCGGTGGGAAGACCGCCGTTCTGGATCGCGATCAACCGTTCATCGGCGAACGGATAATGTTCGAGGATCGCCCGGCGTTCGGATTGCGACACGGTGACGACCCGGTCGGCACGTCGCAGGATCAACGGGATCAGGCGGTTGTAGAGCAGCCGGAAGCCGCGGCTATAGGCTTCGGGGAAATAGCGGTAGGACAGGTCGTGGACGGTGACGACGACCCGCCCCCTGCCCAACAGCGATGCGACCGGAGCGGTATTGCCCGGACAGAACAAAACCGCGCGCCCGACATGGCGGGGCAGATCGAGTTGTTCCCACGCATGGCCCTGACGCCGCCCGACGCTTTCGTGGCGGATGTTGCGCAGGGCCGGAACGCTGTCGTGATCGATCGGCGGGGTGAGCAGGCGGACGCGCAGTTCGGGCCGGCTGTCGAGCAGCGCGTCGAACGCCGGCAGCAATTCGCGCGCATAGCGCTGGACCCCGGTTATGCCTTGGGTCAGGAACCGGCCGTTGATGATGATGTCGGTTGCCATGGTCGTTCCGCTCGCTACGCCCGCCGCTGTTTCTTGGTACGGACATCGGCGATCAGCAGGGCGAGGTTCTCTGCCGATCGCTCCGGGGTCCACCCGGCGATGATGTCCCGCGATGCCCGTCCCATCACCGCCGGATCGGCATCCAGCAGGGAGGCGATGCACGCCGTCAACGCCGCTACGTCGCCCGAGGGGAAGACATGACCGTTGACGCCGCCATGCACCAGATCCTCGGCGGCGCCACAGGCATCGCTGAGGATCACTGGCAGCCCGGCATCCATCGCTTCGTTGACGACCAGCCCCCAGGGATCGTCGTTCGACGACAGGACCAGTGCGTCGGCCGCAAAATAATAATCGGCCAGTGCGTCCGCTTGGCGAAATCCCGGGAAATGGGCCGTCACACCCTGCGCACGCGCACGGGCAGCCAGTTCGTCCTGCAACGGACCGGTACCCATGATGAGCAGGTCGGGTCGCCGATCAACGGGCAGCGCCGCCGCCGCATCGATGGTCAGATCAATCCGCTTGCGCTCGATCAGATAGCCGCAACTCATCAATACCGGCCGGTCGCCGACGGGTAGCCCCAATGCCTGTCGGACAGCGCCGCTCAACATACCCTGCCACCGCGCGCGCGCCGTTGTGATCGGTGCGGCGACATGCGACAATCGCTGATCGCGCAACGGCTTGCCAGGATCCACTCCCAACCGGCGATGGAGATAGCGTGCGGCGGCGGTTCCGTTGGCGAAGAACCCGTCCGACAACCGAGCCGTCAGCCGCTTGAGCAGCAACGCCGAACGCGGGTCGGTCGCGAAACGTGCCGGGCTGAATCCGTCGAACAACAGCACCACCGGCTTGCCCATCGTCCGTGCCCATAGCGCCGCCGCGAGATAGCCCGCCTGCTCGAACCCGCCGATCATTAGCATGTCGCAGTCGGCGACCATCCGGCGCAACCCGCGATTGAGCTTGCCATATCCCGGCACATCGATCCCCGGTGCCAGACGGCGTTCGCTCACCGAACCACCGACCGGGGCGGTAGCCCATCCCCGACCCTGATCGTCCTGGTCGGTATAGAAGGTGGAGATCGCCACCCCCGGATTGCCCGCCGCCCATGCCGCGATCATCTCGCGGCGATACGGGGTGGGAATGTTGGTCAGATAGGCAAGCCGAAACGGCTGCCCTTCCCGGCCATGCGCCCGATCAGCCGGCATCGTTCGTCGCGCGGAGTTCGGCATTGGCCTTCTCCACCATTGCCGTGATCTCCCCGTTCGCAATCGCATCGAAATGCTTGCGGTAGAGCTTGTCCCAGTTCTTGCGGACCTGGACTTCCATGCGCTTGCTGTTGAACGCGCGCATCCCGCCCAGCCCGATATCGCGCTGGAAATCAACGTCATAGACGCCGACCTTGTATCCGGCCTGCCAGGCGCGGATGCCGTTGTCCATGTCGTCGCACAGGAACGGGGCGAACGACAGGTCGAACCCGCCGATGTCGAGATACGCCTGCCGCCGGATGAATACCGGGGCACGCACAACCGACATGGCATAATAGAAATCGGGCAGGCCGGGCGATGGTTCGCTGCGCGGGAAGCGGCTTGAACTATGCACGAACAAGTTGCGAACGAACTCGATCTCGCCCTCGACCTCCCACAGCATCTTCTCGGCGATTTCACCCTCGGTACGCGGCAGCACCTCGACCGCGTGGAAGCCACCCAGGATCATCAGGTCGGGGAACTGGTCGAACAGTTCCAGCGCCCGTTCGACCCAGCGTCCGTTGGTCGGCAGCTTGTCGTCGTCCTGCAACAGGCACACGATCTCGGCCGGCGAATGACGAAGCGCACGGTCGTAGGTGATGATCTCGAACAGGTCGTTCGACCGGAACAGGAAGTGGTTGGGCTCGGTCAGCAGCGTCTGCCATTCGGCCGAGGCTCCGTCGACCGAACCATCGTCCATCACGATGATCTCGTCGAACCCTGCGGTCTGCAACCCGCGCCACAGCATCGGGATATTGGCGCGCTTGTTGAAGAACTGGACGATCGCGGCGACGCGGGGAGCGGGGTTATACTGCTGCCCGCTGCGCTTCGCCTTCTGCTCGGCAAGCTGGTCCGCGATCCGGCGGCGACGCGGCGCGTCGGCGAGGTGGCTGAACAGGCGATACCAGCTACGCGGCCGGGTAAGGTGCCGGGCATAATGCAGAATCTTGTTCAAGGGATCGGTTCCTCGGATAGCGTCGGACCGGCGGGCGGGGCCGCCGAAGAGGTTGCGGACACGTCGAACGGGCGGGCAAGCGTGCGGCGCAGAACCAGCGGCAACAACCAGCCACTGACCAGAACGCCGGCAAGGCACAGCGCCATCGCGGTGCCGGTGGCACCGTATCGCGGGATCAGCAGCATCGCGAGGCCCAGCACCGCGAGTCCTTCAACCAGCATGATCCATGCGACCGGCCACAATCGGCCCAGCCCGAACAGAACGGTGGAATGACAATGATTCCACATCCAGATCACGAAATAGGCCCCCAGCAACGCGCTGAGCATCGGATCGACCTGCACCGTGGCTCCGGCCCACAGCGGAATGAGCGTGCTGCCCAGCAAGGCGATGCCGATGGCGACCGCGCCGCTGAAGAGCAGCGCCATCGTCACCAGGCGGCGGTAGGATGCGACGATCCATTCGCGGTCGCCCCGTACAGCAGCATCGGTGATCGCCGGCCACAAGGGCATGCTTATCATCAGCACCGCGGTCGAGAGCAGCTGCAACAGGCGGAACACGACCGCGAACGGGGTTAGCGCCTGTGCGCCGACCGATTGTCCCAATTGCACCAGTGACAGATTGTGCATCAGCAGCACCGCGACCTGCGCCACCCAGAAGGCGATGCTCGATCCCAGCAGCAGCCGGAACGATCCGCGGTCGACGAAGCGCCAGCGCGGAAACAGATAGGGGCGCGACCGTGTGAGCAGCAGTGCGAGGTTCACACCCTTGCCGAGCGCGATCGCTCCGAACACCGCCAGTGCGAACGCCCAGATCGTCGGCATCCACAACGCGACCCAGAACACCAGCAGCAACGATGCCAGATTAGCGAGCGCGTTCATCAGATTGTTAATGAAATCGTCCTGATAGGCCGATCGCGCCGCCTCGCCGGCGCTGAAGATCACCTGTGCCACCAGGAACAGTCCGACAACCGCGATGCCGGCGACGATCTCGCCACGATAGCGCTCGACCGAGGGACCGAACACCACATCCAGATGCGCGGCACCGGCATGATAGCCCAGCAACAGCGCGATGCCGATCAGCCCGGCCATGCCGAACAGGAAGAACATCGCATTGGAAAAGATGGTGCGTTCGCGTTCGCGCTCGTCGCGGTTCCATGCCAGCGCCAGTTCGCGCGTCAGTCCCGGCCCGATGCCGAGGCGACCGAGATCGATCCAGACTAAGGCCGATACCAGCATCGTGTAGAGCCCGAAGCGTTCCGGTCCCAGCGAGCGGACCGCCAGCGGTACCGCTAGAAACTGTACCAGCAATCCGAGTGCTTTGGATCCGGCACTGGTAAAGAAGGCGAGCCGTACCCGGCCGGCCCGGAAGGCCCGGCGCTCGGCGTGGACATCGTCCGCGTCGAGCACGGCATCGACGGGTTCGGGCAACGGACGGTTCATGCGTCCGCTTCCTGTCCGGCGATATGGGTGACGATCCGGTCGCCGAAGATGTGACCGGTCGCGGTGGCAAAATGGCGCTCGCCGGCAGTCCCCAGGCGGGTACGTAGCGCTGCGTCGCCGGCGATGCAGGCAAGCTGCCCGGTCAGCGCGGCGTCATCATATTCGGGTGCGGTAAGGCCGAGATCATGTTGCCGCGTCAAATGCCCGACCAGCCCTTCGGTACCGGCCAGCAGCGGCTTGCCCATCTGCCCGGCACGTACCATCGCGCCGCTCGAACAATAGCTGCCGGGGTAATAGCACCAGACGATGTCGGCCCGCGCAAAGGCCGATGCTTCTTCGGTATCGGTGACGTGGCGAGCGACTTCGACCAGCCTGCCCTGTTGACGCAGCAGCGCGGCATCGGGTCCCTGCAGGACGTCGTGCATCGCCGGATCCTGTACCCCGACCAGGGCGACGACCAGCGATTTGGGGACGCTCGGATCGGCTGCGCAGCGCAGCAGGCGGTCGATCGCCTTGCGGTGGTCGACATAGCCATAGGCCAGCAGGACCGTGGCGTCGTCGCCGACCGGCAACCAGTCGCGCTGCGGCGTCCGGTCGGTGATGTCGGCGGGATCGCAGACGGTGACGATCCGTGGGTCGTCGACCTGCGATGCGAGGAACGGGTCGATGCTGAACAGGGTCCGCAACGTCGTTCCGCGCAGCAACCGGCGATAGGCCCATGCCTCCACGCGATCCTCACGCCGCGCCGGCACGATCGCGCCGGCACGTGCCAGATGGAAGCGGGGCCGGATCACGATCCCGCTCCACGGGATATCGCCGAACGGCCGCTGGCGCATCGCGAAGGGGAACAGGACATAGTCGTCGGCGAAGGGGATATGGACATGATTAACCTCGCCTTGCGCCCTTAGCGTCGTCACCGCCTCGCGCAGGCGTCGCGCAAAGCCAATTTGCCGCGCCAGCTTGCCCGACAGCGCCAAAGGGCCACGCATCGGATCGGGGTCGGGTACCGTGTGGATCGCAAGCAGATTCCCGAACGCCTCGCGCATCACAACGACCTGAGCCGTCTGCGATGCCTCAGGACAAAGGATCAACGTCGCGCGAATGCCGCCCCGGCGTGCGATCGCCTCAAGGATATAGCGTACGAATACCATGCGATGGCCCGACGGGTCGGGTTCAAATATGGCGATATGACGCACGGGCGGATCAGACATCGTCAAGGCATAATCCGGATTGGTGCGGCGGAAATCGTCACCAGGACACTCGCAATCCTTTCGGACGTGCAACGCCTGATGGGCGGCTTCGCCTAGTCGCTGGGCGCTCAGGTTGCAAGTAGAGCGTCGTTCGTTCGTTCCCGCGTCCACTGCGAATAGAGATGAAAGACGAAGGCGAAGGAAATCCCCATGACGAACCGGTTATAGGGTATCGGCGGCGAATATAGGATGTTCCACACCGAGATCAGCGTCAGCGGCAATACGAAGGCACGGATGCCGACCGGCAGGATTGACATCAGCGGAATGACGAATACCGCGCGATACAACAGGAACGCCCAGAACAATGCCGCGACGATCCCGGACTCGAACGCGGTGGCGAACAAGCTAGAGTGGTACAGAATGTTCTGGATGTCAAAGACGTCGTCAGATGAATAGACCGAAAGGCTGAGCATCTCGTACAGATAGACCGACGGATAATTGCCGATTCCAACGCCTAGGAACGGCGCATCGCGGATCCCGGAAAAATTGACAATGATCTCGGGTCGCCCGCCGAGCAGGATTGAACCGAACGAACTCTGGAATATGGCGATGCCCGCCGCTTTGCTACCGAAGAAGCCTTTGATTGCCAGCAACGTATAGAGTTCGGTGAAGCCGTATCCAAGCAACCCGGCGATCACGATCATTATCGGCGCGAAGCTTGCGTAGTTGGCCGGCATCCGGATTCGACCGATCACCGCTAGCAATAGCGCCGACACGAAATAGACGCCACCGACCGAGCGCGATCCGACCAAAAAACACATTCCAGCATAACCGATCATCAGCAAAACGACGATCCCGATCGATGCTTTGCGGTTGCGCCAAGCCAGCGCATAGGCGGCGACGACGCCTACACCCAAAGGAATACCGATCAGGAACTTGATCGGATTGGTCAGCACGCGTTCTTCGTTCGGATAGAAGAAGTGGCAGCAGATACCAAGCATCGCGCCCACTACCAATGCCATGCGCCCGGTATCCGACGTGTTGCGGATCAGAATGGCATAGCCTATGATCTCCAGCATCAGCAGAACCGGGGAATAAGCCCGCCCCACGAATGCTGCCATGCCGGACCCGTTGACATAGGCGGACAACACCATGGCGGCGATGCTGATCGTCAACAACGCTACCGTGCCGCGCAACAGCGCGCTGACCGACGACCAGTATCCCACCAGCAGCCCGGCAGCGACCAGATCGAACAGCGTGACGCGGGCTAGCGGTGCGACCGGCAAGAAAACCGTCAATCCCGCAATGAAGCATAATATCGGGGCGATTGATCGATCGCCCGTACCCATGGCTGTTTCGTCCTGACGGTCGATCGTCGATCCCATGCCGATGCGGAAACGGGTTGTCATAGTTAGAAGGCGTTGCTGTGGCGCAACACGCCGAAAGTCTGGAGGATGATCCAGATATCGCGCGAGATCGACCAGCGCGACAGATATTCGAGGTCGGCTGTCAGGCGATTGGTCAGATCCTCAGTACGTTCGGTCGCTCCCCGGAAACCACGGACCTGCGCGAGGCCGGTCAGACCTGGCTTGATCGAATGGCGGAACCGGTACCGGTCGTCGACATCCCAATAGAGCAGATCGCCAGCCTTGGCTGAAATGGCATGCGGACGCGGTCCCACGACACTCATTGTACCGTTCAGCACGTTGAGCAACTGCGGGAGTTCGTCGATGCTGTGCGCGCGAATGAACGCACCGACGCGCGTCACCCGACTGTCCCCGCGACGGGTAAGCTGTGCGGCGTTGCTGTCGGATTGATCGACGTACATGCTGCGGAATTTGAACATGCTGAAGATGCGGTTGTCGCGTCCGATCCGGTCCTGCCGGAAGAAGATCGGACCGGCGGAATCCAGTCGAATCGCAATCGCCACGCCGACTAGCAACACCAACAGAATCAGCAGCGCTGCAGCCGAAAAGACGATATCGAACAGCCGCTTAAAAATTCGCTGGCGCAGATGAAGCGGTTCGACGGAGACGACCAGCGTCTGTCGGTCGTTGTAACGATCGATGCCGAGGATCCCCAGTGGATCATGCTCGTCGGTCAGGATCTCGCCATCGACCGACAGGCTCTTGAGAACGGCCGACCACAAGCGGTAGCGTGATTGAGGGCAGGCGACGATCAACCGGTCGGCTTCGCGCACCGCAGTCGCGAACAAATGATAGTGGTAGGGATCGCTGGTGCTCGGATCGAAGCCAATCTGCTCGGCATGCATGATCCGCTCGTTCCCTTGCAGTACATAGTCGACCCCATCAACCAGTACGACCGTCGTGAATGGAGTCCCCCCCAGATAGCGCAGCAGCATGCTGCCGACGAAAGTTCGGATGACGGCAATCAACCCGATACTGGCGATACAACCCATCGCGAAGACGATGCGAGAGAAATTGCTGCCGGCCTTGAGGAAATAGGCCACGAACAAAACAACCGCTGCACTCCATAGAAACGACTGTGCCGCGTATACGATGCCGGTCCGAGGATTGATAAGGACTGCGCCGCTATAGGCTTTATTATAAGCAGCAAGTACTAAATAAATAGGCAAAATGCACAGCAGAATGACCCAGCCATGCGGGCTTTGCCAATCCTTAATGTAAAAGAAACCCGCACCGATAAATGCTACCGCCAAGCAAAGGGCATCGCTTAATGCGAGAATAAGATAGCCGCGCAGACGGAGCGCTTCCTTGCTCGACGGTGTAGCATGGATATTCCAGGCTTCGGGATCATGTTCTGGCTTCTTAAGTCGGGGTCCATTCGTGGAAAGCATTTGAGAGGCCTTGAAAAATTCGGTTTCAGATCGAGGCCGATCGCGACGCCCGGAGATTGTTTCTAGCGGGCGGGTGAAGAAGGGCTGTCGTCTCAATCGTTGGTCAGGTAACTGCCGGTTATCGTCACTTCCCACTTGACTTGGCGGGCATTCTTTATTCGCTCTTCTACCCGAGCCGGGGACGACAGCACAAGCACCGTCTGCCCGGCGGTAAGCGCAGCAGACATTTCGCCGCTGTGCGCCCCGGATCGATAGGCGACGGGCAGATGCGATGCCATCGACGCCGAGGCGGGTAGCCCGCCGATCGCGATCGGACGCGGTGCCCCCTCTCCCGGCCCCGTCAGGTGGATGGCGACATGCACGACATTGCCGATCCGCGTGAAGCGTGCGTCGCGAACGGTATATCCGGCTGCGTTGGGGCCTGTCGGGCGCGGCGTGAAACGTCCTTCCTGGTACCAGTCGAGAACCTGAGGATCGGGATCGGTGCGGTTGGCGAAGCTGAACCCGGTAGTGCGATTGCGAATACGCACGTTACCCTGGGTACGAACATCGCCTTCGGTAAAATTATTGATGCCGATCGCGACGTCGTTGGTTACCTGCGCGCCGCTATCGGTCAGCAGCAAGGCGCCGCCGTTGTCAGCGGTGGTGTTTCCCTCCACCGAACATCTGCCGCTGTTCGCACCGATGACGATTGCGTCGCCGCTCGATCCGGTCACGGTGTTGCCGCATAGTGCGCTGTAAGCGCCGCCATAGACCTTGATCCCCATCGCGATGACGGTACGGCCCATGCCGGACTGGTGGACGGTATTGCCGACGCAACTCGTATGCGGCGCGAGTTCGATATTGATTCCCGCTTCCCAGGACGTCGTGATCGTATTGCCGCTCAGCGTCGTATGCGACACCTGCCCATTCATCTTCTCGCCGCCGAAGCCGCCTTCAAGGTGCAGGCCGTTGTACTGACCGGTATCGCTGATGCGGTTGCCGAGCGCAATGTTCCCGGTGACGTTCACGTCGCTGGCGGTGAAACATATGCCCTGCGCGGTCCGCTCGACGCGGCAGTTGGCGATGCTGTTATGGCTACCGTTATGGAAGTTGATGCCCCCGTCGGAAAAGCCGATCACCTGTACACCTGTCACGTCGCAATCGTCGGCATGGACGAGCGTGATGCCGCTGCCGTTCACGACGCTGGGTACGCCACCGGAAAAGCGGACGTCGCCGGCGACCGTCAGATCGCGGATCGAGATGCCGTACAGCCGTTGGTTTCGGGTACCATCGCCGCGGATCGCACTGCTGCGGTCGGTATTGACGAGGTGCAGGACCGCGGCCGAGCCGACTCCAGTCAACCGGACATTGGTGCGAAGTATCAAGGCGTGCCGGATCTGGAAGATGCCGGCCGGCACCAGCAACAGACCCCCGCCCTGCGTCGCGATGGTATCGATCGCACGCTGGATCGCATCAGTATTGTCGGTCCGGTCGTCACCGACGGCCCCAAAATCGACGATCGAGGGCAATTCGGATAATTTCCGCTGCACCGTGCCGGCGGAACGGCCATCGCCGATCCGCGCGAAACCGATCAGCGACGCGCCGATGGCCGAGCGCAGTCGCGCCAGTGGTGATTCGGGTACGTCCGTCACACCCGGATTCTGGGTCGCGTCGCTCGACGAGCCGGCAAGCGTTGCCGCCGCCGAGGCCGACAAGGTACCGCCGATCATTCGGCGACGGGTAAGGGATGAGCGCATCCTGGTCCTTCCGCAGATTACCGTGAGGTGTCCGGTGCTAACGCTCGGCGGTGCGGGGCGGCTCGATCCGCGTGCACCAGATGACGGCGATGGCGAACACAACGCCCATCAACGGCGTGCGGAGAGGATAGTCGGTCAAGCTGGCCGCCGCGAGGAACAGCACGATCGCGCTGCCGAGCCGGGCGAACAGCACAGGGATGTCCGAGCCTTGTCGGTTCCGCCATGCCGCGTAGGCGAATATTGCGCCTGCACCGACAATCAGCAGCAGACCGGGAATGCCAGCGGTCAGCGCCACCTCGAGATATTCATTATGGGCATGGTTGGAATAAGTGTCGCGCAGCAAGGCGACCGGCTCGTGTGCGCGATAGACCTCGACATAGGAGCCGATCCCCGATCCCCATGGCAGATATTGCGGCACGATCGGCAGGATGCTTTCCCACAGGCGCGGACGCAGATCGGCGGTCGCGCTGGTCATTCTGTCAAAGGCCAGCCCGCGCGAGGTCAGGATGGCGGCGATCGTAACGATCCCTGCGGCTCCGATCGCGATCGCCACCTTGATGATGAATGCCCGGCGGGCCTTGATCCGGGCGAGCGGGGCGATTTGTGCCAGTCCGTAGAACAGGGTGACGACGAGCGAGAGCAGCCCGACGAACAGTCCCGCGCGCGATCCGGTGACGATCAGCAGCAGCAGAACGGTGAGTGCGGCGCAGGTGGCGAGGATGCCGATCAGCTTGCCGTGGGGACGTGCGCTCCGGTCGATCCGCGCGAGGACCGCTAGCATCGGCAGCATGGCGGCCAGCAGCACGGCCTGATGGTTCTTGTTGGCGAACAGGCCGGCCGCCTCGATGCCGCGTTCATTGCCGTTGGGCGCATAAAGGTTGAAGAGCATCCCCGTCGCTTGCATTAGGCCGAGGATCGCGCTGACGCCCGCCATCACCAGCAACAGACGCAGCAACTGGACATGGTCCTGTCGATCGAGCCCCGCTGCGAGCACCAGCGCGGCTAACGGTACGCTGAGGGCAAACAGAGCGTTCAGCGTTGTCGAGGGGACCAGAGACAGCGGTCGCCAGACAGGAGCGATCCCCGCCAGCGTGTCGAGCGCGGCAACAGGAGTATGACCCGGCAACGCCTGCCAGACCGTGGGAGGCAGCGGGATCAGGTGGATTGCCGTCAAACCTGTGAC
Source organism: Sphingomonas pseudosanguinis (assembly GCF_052056765.1). Taxonomy (NCBI): domain Bacteria; kingdom Pseudomonadati; phylum Pseudomonadota; class Alphaproteobacteria; order Sphingomonadales; family Sphingomonadaceae; genus Sphingomonas; species Sphingomonas pseudosanguinis. Next base: position 24,062 of record NZ_CP189889.1, on the reverse strand, counting down.
CAGACCCGCCATCCCTAGCGGTACACGAAACACCCGCCACCGATCGCGTGGCAAGGCGATCAGCCCATAGGCCAGGGCAAGGATCGCTACCGGGCGCAGCAGGAACAGGAACGGCGCATCGGCACGGTAGCTGCCACCAGTCAGAAACGCCAGCACCAGCAGCACTGCCAAGGTCCAGAAGGTTGGCCGGGGGCGGAATGTGCTAGGAAGACGCGCGGACTTTGCACTTCTCCGAGGACGTGCAGCGGCACTGTGCATGACTTAGCTTCTCCATCGTCTGCGGCGGGGCGGATCGCGCAGTTGCGCTGGTTGGGACGGCGTCTGACTAGGCGAAGCGATCGGACTTTGCCAGAGCAGGGCTATCCAAGGATAACTTTACCATTGCTGCACCTGCTTCTATAGACGCGATTGTTTATCCCCAATCACAGATTGTCGGACCGCATGCGTAAGACGTTTAGCACCTTGCTGATTGCCCTCGTGCTGACCGGATGCGCCGGCCGCACACATCTGGAACCCTCGGCCGAACTGACGGTCGTGGAAACCGATATTCTCCCCCCCCCCGACCGCGCCGACCTAACCGCCGCCGACCGCCCTGCTTTGATCGGTCCGCTCGACACCATTCAGGTCGATGTGTTCGGCGTTTCCGAACTGACCCGGGAACTCCAGGTCGATGCCAGCGGACGAATTTCAATGCCGCTGGTCGGAACGTTGGATGCTCGGGGCAAGACTGCGAGTGAACTGGCGGATATGATCGAAACGTCGCTCCGTGGCCGCTACGTCCGCAATCCGCGTGTTACGGTCAACATCCAGAATTCGGTCAGCCAAGTTGTGACGATCGACGGTCAGGTTGTTGAACCCGGTCTCTATCCCGTCACCAACCAGATGACGCTGATGCGCGTCGTCGCGTCGGCCAAGGGGTTGTCGGAATTCGCACGTCAGGACGATGTCGTCATCCTACGTACCGTCGGTAATCGGCGAATGGCGGGATTGTATAATATTGGTGCCATTCGGCGGGGTGCCTATGTCGATCCGCCGATCTACGCCAATGACGTGGTGGTGGTAGGTGATTCACCACAACGTCGTATCTTCCGTGACGTGGTTTCGCTGGCGCCTTTGCTGGCCGGGCCGCTCATCGCTATCTTGCAATAAGGCGTTTCACCCCTATGAATCCCGCATTGCCGATCCCGTCCACGTCCGTACCGACAGGCGATCGCAGCGTTCGTCCGCTACAGGTAGGACCGTCCGAGAACGAAAAAATTTCGATCATTCGACAGTATCTGCGCATTGCGTTGCGTTGGCGCTACGTCATCATCGGTGCGATCGTCGCCAGCGCGCTGATCGGGCTGGTCGTCACCTTGTTGATGACCCCGCGCTATACCGCCACCACGACGATCGAGATCGCGCGCGAATCCAATCGCGTCACCAACTTCCAGGGGGTCGATCGCGAGGCAAGCATTGCCGACCAGGAATTTTATCAGACCCAATATGGGTTACTGAAGGCGCGTTCGCTGGCCGAACGGGTCGCGAACGAATTGCGTCTGGTGAACGATCCGGCATTCTTCGAGATGTTCAACGTCGGCGATGATACCAATCCGGCGTTCAACGTGGTCAACGGTCGCTATCCCGCCAACGGCCGCGCCGAACGGTTGCGCGCTGCGGGCGACGTGCTGCTGAAGCACATCAGTGTCGAGCCGGAGCGGCTTTCCCGTTTGGTAAGCGTTGGTTTCGAGAGCCCCGATCCGGCATTGTCGGCAAAGGTCGCCAACGCCTGGGCCGACAATTTCATCCGCACCAATCTCGAGCGCAAGGTACAAGCGACCGCCTATGGCCGCGACGTACTCCAGCGCCAGCTGGTCCAGCTCAAGGGGCGCCTCGACCAATCGCAACGTCAGCTGGTCGATTATGCGTCGAATGAGCGTATTATCAATCTGCCCGGCCAGAGTGAAGGCAGCGCTGAGCGCCCCATCGTCGTCGATGATCTCGCGGCTTTGAACGCCGCGCTTTCCAAAGCGACGGCAGACCGGATCGAAGCCGAAGCACGCTTCCGCCAAATGGGTCGTGGCGGTGCCTCGGCATCGGCCCTGGTCAACCCGGCGATCAACGGTCTGCGGGAGCGCCGCGCCGAGCTGGCAGCCGATTACCAGCGCCTGATGACTCAGTTCGAGCCGGGGTATCCGGCAGCGCAGGCGCTGCGCTCGCAAATCCGTGAACTGGACCAGAGCATCGCTCGGGAAGAACAGCGTGTCACCGGTTCACTTGATGCCGATTATCGGCAGGCAGTACAGCGTGAGCAGCAATTGCAGACGCGCGTGGACGAACTAAAGTCGCGGTACATCGACGTCCGTCGACGCAGCATCCAGTACAACATCTATCAGCAGGAGGTGGATTCCAACCGGGCATTGTACGATGGTCTGCTGAACCGCTTCAAGGAAATCGGCGTTGCGGGTGGCGTAGGCGTCAACAACATCTCGGTTGTCGACCGTGCCGACGTTCCGCAGAAGCCCTCCAGCCCGCGCATGTTGCTCAACCTTGCACTGGCGTTGATCGCTGGTACGCTCATCGGAGCGGGTCTCGCGCTTGCGCTCGAGCAGATGGATGAATCCATCGCCGATCCGGGGGAGATCGAGCGTCGGCTTGGTTTGCCCCTGTTGGGATCGGTGCCCAAGGTGGTGGGTACGACCCCGCGGGAAGCGCTGCTCAACCGGAAGTCCGATCTGGTCGATGCGTATCTTGCGATACACACCAACCTGCGTTTCACGACCGAACATGGCGTCCCGCGTTCGCTGTCGGTTACCTCGACACGGCCTGCCGAGGGCAAGTCGACGACCGCGCTCGCGCTGGCCACGATGCTAGCCCGCGAAGGACGTCGTGTCATCCTGGTCGATGGCGACATGCGCGCCCCCTCCGTACATGCTTTGGGGGACGTCACACATAACCAGGGCCTCAGCAACTTCCTGTCGGGCGATAATGATATCGAGCGGCTGACCTTCCGCATGGAAGATTTGGGTATCTCGGCCATGTCGGCGGGGCCGGTTCCGCCGAATGCGGCGGAACTGCTGACCGGTAGCCGTCTGTCGCTGCTGATCGAACAGCTTCTCGAGCGCTATGACCATATCGTCATCGACTCCCCGCCGGTCATGGGCATCGCCGATGCCCCGCTGATCGGCAGCCGGGTCGAATGTGTGGTCTATGCGGTGGAATCGCACGGCATTCGCTCGACGCTAGTCAAGACGGCAATCGGGCGCCTGCTTGCCGCGAATGTGCATATTGTCGGCAGCATCCTTACCAAATTTGAACCCCGTAAGGCGCACTACGGCTACGGCTATGACTATGGCTATGGCTACGGTCGCGATACGGGCAGTAAGGATTGACACCGGCCATGGCCCTCTATGCTACCGCCGTCCGATGGGGTGGTCGGGGATTGCTTGGTCTAGGCGCGCTGGTCGCGGCGTATCTTGCTGGCGCACAGTCGCTTGCATCCGCGACGGCGCGTAGCAATCCGGCCCGTGCGACAGTGATGGCGCCATGGGACGGCATGCTTGCCGGACGCTATGCCCGGGCTGCGGTTGGTGTAGCATCGGAGCAGCCGGCACCTGCGGGCGTGACCGACCCACGCATCACGGCAGCGGGAAGCGTAGCGCGATCGGCAATCATCCGTGAAGGAATGTCGCTCGACGCCGTGCTAACCCTTGGCATCGTCGCGCTGGCACGTGGCGACAACGCGCAGGCGCGGGGCTATCTCAACTATGCCCGTGCATTATCGAAGCACAATCTTCAGGTGCAGTTCTGGGCGATCGAGGATGCCGTTGCACGCAACGACATACCTCAGGTGCTTCGCGAATATGACATTGCGCTCCGTACGTCGCAGAACGGGCGTGATGTGCTCTTTCCCGTGTTGGCGCAGGCGATTTCCGAGCCGCCGGTACGACGCGGTGCGATTGATCTGCTGAACCGTCGACCCTATTGGGCGCCAGCGTTCGTCTTCTTTCTGGCACGGGAAGGACCCAATCCAGCAGTCACGGGGGAGGTGTTCCGCGAATTGCGCCATCGTGGTTTCCCGGTCGGCGAAGGTCCCGTCGCAATTCTAATCGATAAGCTGATTGGTGCGGGAGCTTTGCAGGAGGCATGGGGGTTCTACGCGGCCGCTCATTCCAGGGCACGGCGCGATCGCTCACGTGACCCGCGCTTTACCGAGGAACGCCTGGGGCGTTCGGTCTTCGACTGGCAGTTCTTTGGTGATGGCAGTAACCTGGCGTCCATCGAACGCGGCGATAGCGGCAATGTGCTAAGTATCGCTGTCGGAGCGGGCAGCGGCGGGCTGCTCGTCCGTCAGGCCCAGTTGCTTCCCCCCGGACGTTATGTCCTGCGCGGGCGGGGCAGCGTACCCGGACAGTCCGAAGCGGTGCGGCCTTATTGGGAATTACGCTGTGCCGATGGTCGCGATCTCGGGCAGATCGCATTACCCGCTACCTCCGACAGCACGGGGTTCGTACAGAATTTCACCGTGCCGGCGGACTGCCCGGTGCAACAGCTCTCGCTCATCGCACGTCCACATGACCAGGCCGATGCCGTGGAAGGAACGATCGATGCAGTCCAATTGCAACCGGCGGGATAACCCGATGCGGCGCTATCACCGGGCTGCAATCATGCTGCTGCCAATTGTTACGCTTTGGATCCTACCGACATCTGCGCAGACCGCGCGGACACGTGGTAGCCTGCCAAATAGCGTTGGTACCCGTCTTAGTCGGGCTGATTCGGCTCGAGGGGTAAGCCCGATGGGGCGAATTCCAAACCGGCTGCAGACGCGGATCGATAGCCGTATCACGCACAACGTCGATATCGAAGGCAATGCCTCACGTCGCAACGGATTACGGTCGTTCCAACAAGCAGTGCGTAATCAGGAGAATACCACTGCTGCCACCCAAAATCCTTGATCGTTCTTTGTTCTGGTTCAGGACAAGCGTCAAAAGTAGAACTAGATTTATAAAAGGGATTAATCAGTGAGCGGTAAGAAGGTCGCGTTGATCACGGGTGTTACGGGCCAAGATGGTTCGTATCTGGCGGAATTGCTGCTTGAGAAGGGGTATGAGGTGCATGGGATCAAGCGGCGTGCGTCGCTGTTCAACACCCAGCGCATCGACCATATCTATCAGGACCCGCATGCGCCTTCGCCCGACCTGAAGCTACATTACGGCGATTTGTCGGACACGTCGAACCTGACGCGGATCATCCAGGAAATCCAGCCCGACGAGGTCTACAACCTCGGCGCGCAGAGCCATGTTGCGGTAAGCTTCGAGGCGCCCGAATATACCGCCGACGTCGATGGTCTTGGCACGTTGCGCTTGCTCGAGGCGATCCGCTTCCTTGGGCTGGAGAAGAAGACGCGCTTCTACCAGGCGTCGACCTCCGAGCTCTACGGGCTGGTGCAGGAGATTCCGCAGCGCGAGACGACGCCCTTCTATCCGCGCTCGCCCTATGCGGTGGCCAAGCTCTATGCGTACTGGATCACGGTCAACTACCGCGAGGCATACGGCATGTATGCCTGCAACGGCGTACTCTTCAACCATGAGAGCCCGCGACGCGGCGAGACGTTCGTGACGCGCAAAATCACCCGCGGGTTGGCTAATATCGCACAGGGGCTCGAGCCTTGCCTGTACATGGGCAATATCGACTCGCTGCGCGACTGGGGCCACGCCAAGGACTATGTCCGCATGCAGTGGATGATGCTGCAGCAGGAGACGGCGGAGGACTTCGTGATCGCCACCGGCGTGCAGTATTCGGTGCGCGAGTTCATCACCTGGTCGGCGAAGCATCTGGGCATCACGCTACGTTTCGAGGGCGAGGGCGAGGCCGAGATCGGTATCGTCGAAGCGGTCGAGGGCGAGGATGCGCCAGCGGTGAAGACGGGCGACGTAATCATGCGGATCGATCCGCGCTACTTCCGTCCGGCCGAGGTCGACACGCTCTTGGGCGATCCGACGCGCGCCAAAGACAAGCTGGGCTGGGTGCCCGAGATAAGCGTGCAGGAGATGTGCGCCGAAATGGTCGCCGAGGACCTGAATTCGGCCAAGCGCCATGCGCTGCTGAAGCAGCACGGCTATGCGCTGCCTGTGTCGCTTGAATCGTAAGGACGGACTGATGCGGATCTTCGTGGCAGGGCATCGCGGCATGGTGGGCGGCGCGATCGCGCGCAAGCTGACAGAGCGCGGTGTCGAGGTGGTGACGCGCACCCGCGCCGAGCTCGACCTGACCGACCAGCAGGCGGTACGCGGTTTCTTCGCCGAGGCAGGGGTCGACGGGGTGGTGCTGGCGGCGGCCAAGGTGGGGGGCATCCACGCCAACAACACCTATCCGGCCGACTTCATCTACGAAAACCTGATGATCGAATGCAACGTAATCCATCAGGCATTCGCGAGCGGGGTTCGCCGGCTGTTGTTCTTGGGGTCGTCGTGCATCTATCCGCGGGCCGTTGCACAGCCGATGCGCGAGGATGCGCTGCTGACCGGCGTGCTCGAGTCAACTAACGAACCCTACGCGGTCGCCAAGATCGCTGGCATCAAGCTGTGCGAGAGCTACAACCGGCAGCACGGCACCGACTATCGCAGCGTCATGCCGACCAACCTCTATGGCCCCGGCGACAATTTCCACCCCGAGAACAGCCATGTGATGCCGGCACTCATCCGTCGCTTCCACGAGGCGGTCCGCTCGGGTGCGAACCAGGTGGTGATCTGGGGCACAGGTACGCCGCGACGCGAATTCCTGCACGTCGACGACATGGCGGAGGCGTCGCTGTTCGTGTTCGACCTCGACAAGGCGACCTATGATGCCAATACCGAGCCGATGCTGAGCCATATCAACGTTGGTTATGGCGAGGATGTGACCATCGGTGAACTCGCGCATCTGGTAGCGCAAGTGACGGGCTTTGGTGGCGAGATCGTGTTTGACACGAGCAAGCCCGACGGGACGATGCGCAAGCTGATGGATTCGAGCCGGCTCGGCGCGATGGGCTTCAAGCCATTGATCGCGCTGGCCGACGGCGTGCGCGAAACCTACCAGTGGTTCCTCGATCAACACTCCGTCGCCGAACGGTGAGCTATACGGCCGTCGCCTGCCTGTTTGAGCAGGCGACAGTCAGCCCATTCAAGCCAGCAATGGGGTCGGTCGAATAGAAGCGACCATCGCTGAGGATCGGATTGCCACGGCTATGGATCATCTCGGGCGACGGCGTCGCGGCACCGGCGAGCAGGATTAGCAAGGGCAGGATCACATGACGCCCCCTCCTGCCGCGATGGGTCGGCGAGCGGAGTGGAGCGTCATCAGGGATCGTCATAGCGGCATGATATCGCAATCACGCCGCTATGAAAGACAATAGTATACAATCTTAAGGCTCTGTAGGCATGTCGATATGTCGATATGTCGACAGGTCTACGGGAAAAAGCCTTGATCGGCAGGGAGTTCGGCACTGGCGTCCTTCCCGGTATCGCCGTTCAACACCCAGCGATCACCCTCGCGCGTGGCGGCCTGCTCGGCGCTATGCACCTCGTCCAATTGACGGGTAAGGAAGGGGAAGGCGGCACGGATGTCGGCGCGCTGGGTCCAGGCGGGCGGCTGAACGATACGATAGTCGTAGCGCAGCACCTCGCCCTTGACCGCTGGGCCGGTCGCGGCGCCGACATCGCGTGCCTCGGGACGGACCGCGACCACCTGCTTGCGGCCGTAGCAGAGCAAAGGCTCGGCCGGGCTGGTGGGGTCGAGGCGGCGTAGCCACAGGTCACGCTTGCCCGCTTCCGTCGGCTCGATCCGGACGCGCGGACGATCGCCGGTGTCGGGCAAGGCCACACGGCGGATCAGCCCGGCCGCGACCAACGCGTCGACCCTGGGGCCGCTCAGCGCATCGGCGCTGAATTCGATCGGCCATGTGCCCGACAACAGCGGCGCACATTGCCGCTGCCCCTCCACCTGTGCGCGGATCTGGGCGAGTGCCTCGCCGCTGGGCTGGGGCTGGCTCGCCCCTTCGCTGCACGCCGCGAGCAGCGCCAGCCCCGCGACCAGCGCCCGGGTCACGTCCGCAACCCCAGCGGCGCCAGCGGCTGTGTCATATCAGACAGCCAGGTCAGGGTCCGCTCGGCTGCGGCGACCTCCTTCAGCCGGGCCTGTCCGGCATCGCTTTTGCCGAACCAGCCGCCGGGGGCGTAAAAGGCGTTGCCGCGCACATGCTTGTGCACCTTGTCGATCTGATCCTCGACATCGCCGCCCGGGCGGGTGACGCCGACCCATTGCACGGGGCCGCGCGAGGGATCGGTATTGCCGCGCGGATAGTCGCGCGAACTGGGCAGCGCATCGATCGGCTTGCTGGTCAGGCTGTGCATGTTGCCCGGAATGGTCTGGGTCACCAGCTCGTCGGAATCGAGCACCCAGACCATATAGAAGCCGAGCTCGATCTTGGGCGCCAGCCGGGCGGGATCGATCTTGCCATTCGGCTTGTTGGCGATCGGCGCGGCGCGCAAAGAGTCATAGGCGCGCGCCTTGTCACGCTCGCTCAGCGAACCGCTGCGCTCGATCGCGCCGGCCGCCTCGAACGCCAGCAGCTTGTGGTTGATCAGCCACGAATTGAGCTGCTTGTCGCGGTTGAGCGGGTCGGTGGCCAGCAGGTCGCGGCTGTTGCTCATCGCCTTGACGACCGAGTCCTTGATCACCTTGCCCGTCTCGTCCTTGACGATGTCGAGCGCCTTGCCGATCGCGAAGGTGGCGGTCGCATTGGCGGCCACCGCATTATAGACGTTCAGCGCGCGGGTGGTGCTGCGCCCCGCCAGCAGGCGCAGCGCGCCGCGATTGGCCAGCACCCGCAGCGACGAGGTGGCGGCGGTCGCCATCAGGATCGATCCCGGCAGGATCGCCGCGGCGGTCACGAACAGCTCGGCGCGCGCCTTGTCGCTGTCATTCTGCTTCTTGAAGGTGTCGTTGTAGCTTTTGTACGCCGTGTTGTAGGCGATGATATAGGGGTTGCAGACATTGGCCTGCCACGCATCCACCGCATCGCTCACCTGGTTGCGATAGCTTTGTAGTCGATCCGGCATTGTGCCCTCCATCGGTCGTCCGGGGGATGGGCCGCGCCATCGGGACGGTGGTCGAAAGTTGCTCAGTGCGAACGTGGGAGGAACCCTAGGGGGCAATATTATGGGTCGACAAGGGGGTAGCCGCTTCGCCTGGGTTAAGTCGGGCTGTCCAAATCGGCGCGCGACGGACAGTGCGCGGGCGTCGTGCCCGGCCCGGGGCGATAGACCAGCCGCATCCGGTGCGGCCCCGTCGGCACGCAGGCGGCCAGGTGATAGTCGCGCGCCAATACGCCGCGCAGCACCGCGCGGGTGGCGGCATTGCCGAAGGCGAAGCGCGGATAATCGTCGACGATCGCGCCAGGCCTCTGGGCCAGGATGCGGCGGATCTCGGCAACGGGATCGATGCCGATCGCAGCCGCGCTCGCCTCGTCGCGGGTGTTGAGATGGCCGGGAAAGACCCAGCGTGACGGCAGGCAGCTATGGGTCAGCATATAGAGCGCCGGATAGCCGTCATAGACATAGAGGCAGCCGCTGGCCGGTGTCGCCGCGCGCGCGACCGCCATCGCCTCGGCCGCACCGCCTTTTGTACGTTCGCTCAAGAAAAGCACGATCTGCCCGGCCAATGCGATCGCGAGGACGAAGGCGATGGTCCATGTCCGCCGCCAGCGGTCGAACACGGGCGCCGCGACGATCACGGCGGGCAGGACGATGGGCATGGCATAATGCGGGCTGCCGAACCGGCCATAGAGCAGCACCGCCACGACCGTCACCGCCAGCCAGATCAGCAGCACGCCGAAGCCGCCCCGCGCCTCGCCCGGTACGCGACGCCAGGGCCGGCCGAGCGCGATCACCAGCGCCAGCGGCGACAGGATGCCGACGCACGCCGCCAGCCCTTCCAGCTCATCGGCCAACGGCCGCGCCGCCTGTCCGCCAACCGACAGGAGATTGCCGAACAGCCAGGCGGGGCCATGCCCCATCGCGACATAGATGCCGTAAGCGACCAGCGTCGGCAGCAGCGCCAGCGCGATCCACCCCAGCGCCATGCCCGCCAACCGCATCATCGGCACCCGCGTGCGCCACCCGTGCCAGAGCAGGATACAGCCAAAGGCCACCCCTTCGGGCAGCACCGAATATTTGATCTGAAGCGCGATCCCGATCGCCGCCATCGCGACCGCGCCCTGAACGCACAGCCGCCCCCGCCCCTGGACCGCGCGCAGTACCGCGCCCGCCGCCACCAGCATCAGCACATTGTAGAAGACGGGGGACTGCCCCCCTTCCCCCTCCATCAGGTTCAGCCAGAGGATATAGAGGATCGCAGCCACGACCGTGCCGATGGGGCCGGCGAACCGCCGGGCCACCCGGTGCACACCGTAAGCGGTAGCGATGACGAAGCCGGTCGCGACCAGCTTATAGGCCAGGAATCCGTCGCCCCCGAGCGACCGCGCACCGGCATAGAGCAGGAACAGCCCGATCGGCTTGCGATCGAATATGTCGACATAGGGCAGCGCGCCATGCAGCATCCGGTCGCCGACCAGCAGATAGAATTGCTCGTCGAACCCGATCACCGGATTGCCGAAGGTCCGCGCGCGGGCGACCAGCGCGACCAGCGTCAGGAGCAGCAGCACGGTCCCCTGCCCGCCCCAGCCCTGCCCGTTCCGGCTGCGCCGCGCCGTCCATCCCCGCTGACCCTGCCCGTCCTTCATACGACCAGCGGGTGGGTCGCTTTGCGCGCGAAGGCAAGCGGCAATGCGTCGGGGCTGCGATGACAGTCCCTTATGACGCCTGTGTCATGGGGGGCTGTCTATGGACGGGGCTGTCATGCTATCCGGGCGGCCTATGAGCGGGATCATGGGCCATATCGACGAGGATCGGGGCGGGCGGATGACGTGCGCGTCCTGACCTTCCTGCACAGTTTCGAACCAGGTGGGGTGGAGCGGGTCGCGCTACGCCTCGTCCATCGCTGGCGCGCGACCGGCGTCGATGCGCCGTTGTTCCTGGGGCGGACCGATGGCGCGATGGCGCGGGATGTCGGCGCCGACCTCGATTTCGTAACGCCGCGGCGTCGCTGGCCGGGCATCGCGCATTGGGAAACGCTGTGGATGGTCGCCACGCTGCCGCGCGCGGTGCGGACGATCCGACCGGACGTGCTGTTCTGCGCGGGCAATACCTATGCCTTTGTCGCGGTGATGCTGAAGCTGATCCTGGGCCGCGATTGCCCGCCGATCATCGCCAAGATCAGCAACAATCTCGACCGCACCGACGCATCCTGGGTCTACCGTGTCTTCTATCGCCTCTGGCTGCGTATCCAGGGGGTGGCGATCGACCATTTCGTCGGCATGGAAAAGCCGATGCGCGCCGAGATCGTGCAATGCATCGGCGTCTCGCCCGCGCGCGTCGCGATCATTCCCGATCCCGCCTTGTCCGAGGCGCAGATCGCAGCCCTGCGCCAAGGTGCGCCGGTCGCGCAGCCGCGCGACGGCACCGGCCACCGCTTCGTCACCGTCGCGCGGCTGGCGCCGCAGAAGAACCTCGCGCTGATGCTACGCGGTTTCGCGCGCGGTGCCGCACCCGCCGACACGCTCACCATCTTCGGTGAGGGCCCCGAACGCACGATGCTGGAGGCATTGGCGGTGGAACTGGGCGTGGCCGACCGGATCGCGTTCCGGGGTTATGTCGCCAATCCCGCCAGCCTTCTGTCGGGCTACGACACGCTGCTCCTGTCCTCGCATTATGAGGGGGTGCCGGCGGTGATCCTCGAGGCGCTGGCCGCCAATATCGGCATCATCTCCACCGACTGTAGCCGATCAATGGCCGCGCTCCTGCAACAGGGCACGCTGGGCACGCTGGTGCCGATCGGCGACGAAGCAGGCTTCGCAGCCGCCATCCGCGCCGCCCGCCCCCGGGCCCAGAACGCCCAGCGGACCCTGCACCAGGCGCGCCGCTTCACCATCGAACATGGTGCGGACCATTATATCCGCGTGATGCGCACCCTCCTGCACCGCCGGGCCGTGCAAGTGCCCGCCCCGCGTATCGAGGTCCCGATCGCGCCGCAACTCTGAGCCCTGCGCACAGGGCCTGTCGCCCTATGTCAGCCGCAGCGTTTCCAGCATGGCATGAAACTGGGGTTCGAGCGCGGCCATGTCGCCGCGCGGTGCGGTGGCCGCCGCGACTACGACCGTATCGGGGCCCGCCGGCAGGAAGGACAGCCACTGCGCCAGCGGCTCCGCGCCATCGGTCCACACGAGCCGCATCTCGGCGGTCGGCAGGTCGGGCGTGGCGTGGCGGCGCATCAATTCTGCATAGCCGGGTTTGCCCTTCCAGCGCATGATCTCGTCTTCGACATATGCCTCGATCCGCCGGGCGATGTCGGCAGGGGCCTGTCCGCCGCCCCCCAGCACGTCACGCGTCACCACCAGATTGGCCGCGATCCCCGATACGCCGGGAGGTGCCGTCAGCACCAGCATCGATCGGTCGGTCCACCCCTCGGGACAAGCGATCTCCATGCCCTGCGTCCGGCTCACGACCGCGCCCCCGCCGGTGGCCAGTGCCCTTCCTTGACCATTTCCAGCACCTCGTCGCTCTTGGGCGGCGGAAACGGATAGCCGCGCGCCTTCAGCTTGGCGATCACGCGCAACCGCGCCTGGTCCTCGTTCGATCCGGGAATGACGCGGCTGGTTTGGGTGCGCTGGGCGGCGGTGATGCCGAACTGGTCATGCGCCCAGATATCCGCACCGTGATCGATAAAGGTTTCGACCATGCCCCATTGCATCGTTTCGGCCGCCGCAATCATTGGCGTGCTTTGATTGGCCGGGTCGCGTTCGTTCAGGCCGACGCCCTGTTCCGCTAGCTGGCGAACCCTTTCAGGCCGGGAATGCATTACAGCCCCCAACATCGGCTGTATTGCCGTATTGTTCGTCACTGTGCTCTCCCCCGAGCACCCAGTCGCCAATAGGCAGCCGATCGTCACGGCATAGACCTGCCAAATGATTTTCATACCCTTCGCTCACCTATGACTGCGCTCCCGTCGGTGGCCAGCGTCGTTCCTCGACCAGCTTCAGCACCTCGTCGCTCTTCGGTGGCGGAAAGGGATAGCCACGCGCCTTCAGCTTGGCGATCACGCGCAGTCGTGCCTGGTCCTCGTCTGATCCGGGAATGACGCGGCTCGTTTCGGTACGCTGAGCTGCGGTTATTCCGAATTGATTATAGGCCCAGATGTCGGCCCCGTGATCAATGAGAATTTCGACCACGGTCCATTGGTTTGAGCCCGCGGCAAAGATCATCGGCGTATCATTGTTGGTGTAATAGCGTTCGTTCAGGCCGACGCCCTGACCCGCCAGGCGACGCACCTCATTGGTCTTGGCATGCATGACGGCACCTAACATCGGCTGGATCGCCTGCTTGTTCGCCACCGTGTCTTCTCCCGAGCATCCTGCTGCCAGCAAGCCGCCAGCTATCATCATTACGTAACGTCGCATAAGCTGTCCTAACCGCATCCGTTGCTGACTAGATCGAGTGCAATTGAACGCTGTTTCATATGGAGCGCTGGGATAACCTCGTCCATCAAGTGCAAATTGACCGAGCGCATCGCGGCATATTTACCGGCGGCTACGATACCGTCGCTTTCATAAGCCTGACGTATTCCATCTTTTATGTCGGGTTCGTCTGGGGGCAACGGCCAGGCGCGGGTTTCAGCTGTCCGCGGCATTCCCGGGATTGCCTGACTGGAACGTAATATTTCGCCCTTGAGATAAACGCCGTCTATTTCGGATGGTAGCGCGTTAGGTACGGTGTCGCTGCGCAAACCTGCCGCGTTGAACGTCGTTGCTGGCAGGCCAGACGAGCGCGCTGCTGCTGAGGCCATGCCACCACCTAATGAATGCCCAGTGAAACGCGCGTTTCGCCCCATGCCGCCTGGTGCATTGGCGACCGTATCGCCGATATTCTGTGCATGGGTATAATAGAACGCATCCATCCCCAGGCCTTGGGCAAAATTCTGCCCCCAATCCGAAGCACTGGTCATGGTCGTCCCCTTGAACGCCACCAGCGGCGCGCCCGTCGCATTGTTGACGAACACACCGGCACGAAACTCGGTGGGTTCGCTCGTCGTGGGATCGATGGGATGCTCCAGCATAGCTTCCGTCAGGTTCAACCGGCGCAGATCCTCAGGCGTGGCGTTGCGATAGCCGGGCGGCGGGGTGCGTTCGCCGGGGGGATCATACACCGCCTGCGCGGCCTGTGCTTCAACGAGGAATTGCGCGATCTTGGCGGCGTCCGCACGTAACAGGTCGCAGGTCGAGGGCGGTGGTCCCTCGCCGATCCGGACATCGGGCGATCCCTCCAGGATGAGAGCACCGCAATCGAGCGTGTCGGAAACCCGCGCCGCCTCGCGCTGGTTGATGGAGACCGTACGAGACCCGCTGACGACCGTGCGCAGGCCGCTATGCTGGCGGCACTGGCCGGTCGATAGGATCGTCATGGTGGCGGGGCGGCCGTTGATGAAGACGTCGCGCGATCCGAGCGTCAGCTGGCCATCGGCCGGCGCCCAGCGTCCACCGCTCAGCCCGCGCGCGATCAGTCGGCCGAGATTGCCGGCGCGCATGTCCACCTCGCTGCGGCGGGCAAAGAACAAACCGTCCAGTGCTTCCCCGAACAGGCTCTGGCTAAAGCTGTGGCCGATCGGATCACCCACTCTGGCGGCGGCATTCATGCTCATCGCAGGCGCTTCTCCCTGCATGTCGTCGCGATCGTTTGACCTTATTCGACAATCGTCGGACGGGTAAACAAGCCATATCTTCACGTCAGTTATGAAAACCACGGCAGGCGGCCACCGCGATATTCCGTCGATACGGCGAAGCACGAGCCTTAATTGTGACATGATTGCCACACTAAACATCACCATCACGTCGGCGATGGGAGTGGCTGGGCGATGGGGTACAGGGAGCGCGCGCGGCCGAGGGGCGGCGTGGGATGGTCGGCGGTTGTCCTGGGACTGGCGATACCAACAGGGGCGATGGCGCAGGCCGATCCCGGCGAACAGGCACCCCCTGCGGAAGTCACCGTCACCGGCAAGCGCATTCCCGGCTCCATCATCGGCGCGGTCGAGCCGGTCGCGGTGCTCGATGCCGAGGCGATTGCGGCGCTGGGCGCGCCCAGTCTGGCCGAGTTGCTCAAGCGCGTGAAATCGCTGACCAGTTCGGCGAGCGGGGGCGAGCCGGTGATGCTGCTCAACGGGCGGCGCATATCGGGCTTCGCCGAGTTCCAGAACCTGCCCTATGAGGCGATGGAGCGGATCGAGGTGCTGCCCGAGCAGGAGGCGGCGCGCTTCGGCTATCCACCGACGGTGCGGGTGATGAACTTCATCACCAAGAAGAAATTCCGCGCGGTCACGCTCCAGGTCCTGCCCGGCATCGCGACGGACGGAGGCGGTGAGACCAATTATGCCGAGTTGACCTCGGCCCGGATCGACGGCCCCCGCCGCCTGACCTTCAACCTGTCGCACTTCCGACAGAACCCCGTCCTTCAAAGCGAGCGCGCTGTCGTGCCCGATCCCGAGACGCTGTTCGCGACGACGGGCAATGTGACGGGCGTGAACGGTGCCAGCCTGGACCCCGCGCTCGACCGGCTGGCGGGGCGGGCGGCGATCCTATCGGGGGTGCCGGTCGATCCGGCCGCGCGGGCGTCGCTGGCGGCCTATGCGACGACCCCGGTCGCGGTCACCGATCTGGGACCCTATCGCACCCTGATCCCGCGCACCGACACCATCCATGCCGAAACCGGTATCGCCAGCCCGCTCGGCAAGTCCCTGTCGGGATCGCTGACCCTGTCGATGGAGGCGAGCCAGAATCGCGGGCTGAACGGACTGGCACCGGCCGTACTGGGGGTGCCCGGCGGGGCGGGGGCGCTGCCCTTCGCCAATGATGCGCTGCTCTATCGCTATCTGCCCGCAAGCGTGCTGCACCAACGGACGACCAGCATGGCGCTGCATGCGGGCGGCACGCTTCTGGGTGATGTCCGCCGCTGGAGCTGGGCGGTGACGGGCAATTACGACCGGCTGGTCTCGCGGAACAGTTCGGAGACGGGCGTGCCGTTGGGGGCGCTTCAGGCGGCGATCGATGCGGGCGGCGATCCCATGGCGCCGATCGATCCGGCGATCGCGGCGCAGCGCCTTGTCAACCGCAGCCGTGCGACCTCCGACACGCTGGGGATCAAGGCGACCGCCAATGGCCCCATCGTCCGCCTGCCCGCCGGCGAGGCGCAACTGACCGTTACCACCGATTACAGCCGCATCGACAGCCAGGCACGCTCGAACCTCGCGCTCGCGGACCCCGGCGTCGGACGCACCATGCGCGGGGCCAGCGTCAATGCGACGGTGCCGATCGCCTCGGCGCGCGAAGGCTCGCTGTCCTTTCTGGGCGAGATGCAGCTCAGCGGCATGGCGGGGGTGTCGCAGGTGTCCGACTTCGGCCGGCTCAGCACCTCCAATCTCGGGCTGACCTGGTCGCCCGTCCGCCCGGTCCAGCTCAACGCCTCGGTCAATGTCGCGCAGACCGCACCCGCCGTCACCCAGCTGGTCGCGCCGGTGCTGACCACGCCCAACACGCCCTTTTTCGACTATGTGACCGGGCGCAGCACACTGGTCACCACCATCATGGGCGGTAATCCCGATCTGGCGCCCGAACGGCGTCGGATCACGACGCTCGGCATCGCGCTCCAGCCGATCCGGGACAAGGATATCCGGCTGAGCGTCGATTATCTCGACACGCGGATCGACAACCAGGCGGCCTCCTTGGGCGGGGCTACTCCGGCGTTTCAACGCGTTTTCCCCGACCTGTTCCGTCGCGACGCGCTCGGCCAGTTGATCAGCGTCGATCTGCGCCCGGTGAACCTGGCGTTCGAGCGCGAGCGCAAGCTGCGCATGACCGTCGATCTCCAGGCGACCCTGGGCAAGGCCCCACCGCCCCCGGCCGCGCCGCTCGCCCCCGATGCGGCCAAGACCGCGCCCCCGCCCCGCCCGCCCAAGCCGCGATTGCAGATGCGGATGTCGGCGACGACCAACTACCGGCTGGAGGATCGGCTGACCCTGCGCGACGGCGGGGCGGTCCTCGACCTGCTCGACGGTGCGACGCTCAGCGGCACCGGCGGGCGACCACGCTGGGACGTCGAGCTGAACGGCTCGGTCAATTACGGGATCGCCAATCTGGGGATGTATGGCCGGGTCCAGGGGCCGACCCGCATCCGCAGCGACATCGCCGCCTCCGACCTGCAATTCTCGGGGCGGACCTGGCTGGTCGTCTACAGCTTTCTGGACACGCACAAGATCGTGGACAAGCCCTGGACCAAGGGCCTGATGATCCACTTCACGATCGAGAATCTGCTCAACGACCGGATCAACGTCACCGATCGTAACGGCCAGACGCCGAACCGCTTCCAGCCGGCGCTGATCGACCCGGTGGGCCGATCGATCCGGATCGGGGTGCGCAAGCTGTTCTGAACTGGGGTGGTAGGACGCCGATTCCCGCCGATCGCAACGGTTCGGACGCGCGCGACAAGGGGGGTGGTGAGAGGATGGTCAAAATCCGACGTCCCAATGGCTGCTATCCTATCACACCTACATTTCCAGACCGAAGTCCCGCGACCGGCCCCCGCCCCCCGATGGTCCATCAAGCGACAGATGTTTTTCCGGCACCTGTTTGACCACGTCGAGCGCTGAGGTCTTGTTGCCGGTATTGCGGGTGACATGCCTTTCGACCTTTCGCCCGTCGTCGACCACCAGCGCCACCTTGTCTGCCACGCGGGTCAGCGCGACCAGAAAAGAGCGCTCAGTCAGCAGCTTGCGCTCCGACGACCGCATTGCCACGATACCGTGGTCGGTCGTGATCCCCTGCGCGACATGGACGTTGATCGCATAGGCAAGGTCCAGCCGCTCGGCCATACGATCGCCGGACGCGATCTCATGCACAGCGCCGTCGACGAGTGAGGACACGACCAGCCTGCCCCTGCCCACCTCATCCACCCGCGCCATCGCACCGTTATCGAGCTCGCGGGTCTGGTCGTTGTCGCTCCAACGGATACGGTCGCCGACGTGCAACTCGACTTGCTTCAACGCGAAAATCGACACGGCATCGCGGTCGAGGTTCTTGGCTAGCCGACCGGGACGAAACAGCTTTTCGGTCCCGTCCGCCATGCCGAGCCGCACTCGATCCTCGTCGACGCCAGTCACGACACCACGATCGCCCCGGACGAGGCCCTGGCTCGGCAGATTGGTGCGCACCTCCACCACATGGCCGGGCCGGTAGGCGCGCATCAGCCGCGCGCCTTCCCTGGTGGCGTTGACCCGGTCGAGTACGGTGAACGATGTGCCGGTAGCGGCGATCTCGCCACGCGCCTTCAGTTCGGCCTGCACGGCCTGGTTGGCCTCGCTCCGCATGGTGCGGCCGGCGGTCAGAAGGAGGGTGGCGTCACGCTCGGCTCGCGGTAGCGTTGCCCACTGCGCTGCAGCCGTGGTCGCCACCTCGCTGCCCGGCACTTCGGTCGTGGCAGGCCTGAGCAACTCGAACGTGCCCGACACGTCGCCGCGGTCGAGTGCGGCCGTGACCGCCTTCATCTGATCGGATCTGGAACGCAAATTCTCGGTGATATGGGCTGTGACGACACCGGCTCGCTGGCTCGCTTCGAACGGCTTGCCGGCTGCGATCGCGGTCAGCTGGCGAGTATCGCCGGTCTGCACGACGCGCGCGACGCCCGTGATATTGGCAAGCCGCACGATCCGTTCCATGTCGCGCGTACCGAGCTGCCCGGCCTCCTCGACCATGATGATCGAACCCGCCAGCTCCGCTTTCACGCGGGCGACCTGTTCCGGTCGGGCGGTGCCGTCGATCACGCGGGCATGACGCGTCAGAAAACGGGCGACAGTGCTCACGTCCGCCCCGGTGTCGCGGCCGAATTCACTCGCCTTCACGCTGGCGATGGCAAGCCCGATCACCGTCCGCCCCTCCGCCTTCGCTACCGCCGTCACCGGCGCCATCGCGGTGGACTTGCCGCGTCCCGACCCGCCCTGCACGTTCACCACCCGATCGGACGAGGACAGCATCAACACGGCTGCGGCTTCCTGGCCTGGATTGAGCCGGCGCAGCCCCAGCTCGCGTGCTACCTCCTGCACCCGGATCGCGGCGTCGACCGGCGGAACGATCGGGGCGGACTGCCCCTTCCCCGCCTCGACCGTGGCAAGATACGCCTGCTCCAACCGCACCGCGCCCTGCGTCGTCACCATGCGATCGTCGTCGTTGAGCAGCAGGCCTTTCTCCTGCAGCAGCGCCAGCCGGGCCTCGACATCGCCGACCGTCACCGGCCCGCCACGCGACAGGCTTTCGCGGATGAGTTCCAGCCGGTCGAACGCTGCCTCCCGTTCGCCCAGGTCGCGCACCGCCGATGCGACCGCGTGCGCTACGGCATAAGCTCGCGGCTCCAGCCGTCCCAGCCGTTCGGGCACCAGCGGGTCGCCGTCGCGCGGGGTCAGCCCCATACGGCCGGCGATGGCCACCCCACGCTCGCCTATTCCGCGCACGCCCCGCACCGTGCGCGTCCACACATCATACCCCCGCCGCGCCTCCGCCAGTGCATCCTTCACCAGCGCTGTCGGATTCAGCCCCTTCTCAACAGCCAGCTTCCGCCATCCTTCCGCGCGCTGCTCTGCGGCAATATCTGACGATTTGGGCGCGCGCGTCGCCAGCGCCGCATATTCGCGCGTCTGGGCTGTGTTCTCCAGTCCGCGTTCCTTGATGTATGCGTCGATCTCGGCCGATCGGCCGGAAAATGCTTCCACCACCGCGCGGGACACGCCGGCAATCTCGAAGGCGCCGTTGCGGCCGTCGTGCCGAGGGATAGTGGCAAAGCCGAGCGTCTCAACTCGGCTGCGGAGTGCGGACAGAAACACCGCATCCATGACATGCTGGCGCTCGTACAGCTGGTCCGCGTGCAGGGCCCGCCACTGGCCGTCCGCAGTGCGGGTCGCGTTGGCGATGACGTTATGGACGTGCAGCTGCGGCTCGCCGCTGCGGTTCACGTCGTGAAGAAAGGTAGCGGCGACGAACCGGCCGGTCATCTCGGGGCCCTGTCCCTTGCCATTCCAGACCCGCCCTTCGGCAATGTTGCGCTCCGTCCAGGTGAGAGTCGCGGCCGCCGCCTCGCGCACCGCAGTCACCAGCCGTGCGTCCCCGCCCACAAGCGCCAGGATCGACACCGACTTGGGCACGGACATGGTGATGTCCCAACCCGCCCGGTGTTCACCTCGTTTGGCGTCCAGAACGACGCCATTGGGGAGTTTGCCGGCCAGCACTTGTTCGAACCGCTCGGCATCGACCGGCCCGGACAGACCCAGCTCGGCGGCCCCCTCGCCTGCCCAGGCACTGACCCCTTCTGCCTGATCAGCGGTATAATAATTGTCGCGAGCGTAATAGGCGGCTGCGTCGGAGGCCGAACCGACCGCCGCAACCGAGATCACTGTTTGCCCTGTGGCGTACCGGGTGTCGCCCGGACAGTGACCTTGCTTGCCTTCCCTTCGAACTGTGTCCGGCAGCTATCGGTTGCCAGCCGGTAGTTCACCAGGGCGCAGACCGCCTGGTCTCCGCCGCCTAGCAGATAATTGGCCGATCGAACGGCGAACCACGATGGCGGCAGCGCCATCGCTCCAACGAAGTAGCTGGAGACGGAGAGCAGCCAGATGACCGCCAGCGCCGCACCTACCTTGCGGCCTGACAATTCCCTGTCCCAGATGGTGTAGCTGACGTTTGTCCGGGGCTGTCGCTCGAGGCTCCTGATGGCGGCGGTGTTCTCTCGTAATAGCTCGCTATGGTCGCGCTGCCGCTCGTCGATGGCGTCTAGACGGGGTTGCCTGTCGATCCGCTCGGCAAGCAGCAACATTTCCGCTCTGATCGGATTCAAGCTCGCGGTGATGCGCTCGGGCATGCCCTTGATAAACTCGGCCCGGACCCGCGTCAGCGCCAGCTGATCCTCACGCTCGAGCTTGTGCATGTCGCTCTCATGCGCTGCCCAAGCTTGGGCGATGCGGTCGATCTCCATGACCGCCTTGTCCAGCCTGGCTCCGAAGGCGACGACATCACCGGGCCCCAGTTGCTCGGGCCGATCGAATACCGCCCGCCCATCCCGCCACGCATCGAGACATTCCCGAACGAACGATTTGGCGAGGGTCGCGCGCTCGACCCCGCGCTCGGCCGCACAACGGGTAAGGGCTGCATCGTCCTCGTCACCGAGCCGCACATTGACCTGACCGCCCATGAAATCTTCGTCCCCCGCCAAGTGAAATTCCGGCGAATTGCTTGTCGCCGGCACCGCTATGGTGTCACGATAGCGTTGTGGTGGAGAATTGCTATAATGAGCAGGATGACGGAATAGGCCATGACGACGTGAGCGGTTCATCCACTATCGGCGAGCGAATCAAGGCGGTACGGCTCAGAGCTAACTTGGGACAGGAGGCGTTCGCCAAGGCGCTGGGCTATGCCAAGCGTACATTGGTCGGCTGGGAACTAGGCGAGGCGGAGCCACCAGTCGCCCTAATGGCAAAGCTCCGGCACACTTACGACGTCGATCCCGAATGGGTGATCCTGGCCAAGGACACCGTCCCCCAGAGCTATTACGGCCCCGTCGACTGGGACCGGCTTGATCGCCTACGCAGCGACGTGGACGCCGTTTGCAGGGACGTAGGGCTAAAGCTGCCTGACGAACGCAGTCAGGCGCTCGCACGCGTACTATACGACGGGGGGGCGGACGCGGGCGCCGCCAATCGCAGGCAGCTGCGCGGCACGTTGCTCGCCTTGTCGCTGGGGGATTGAAGATGAGCGGACCTTCGAAGGAGCAGCTAGCGGCCTGGACGGCCGATACCAAACGCGTCGGGTTCGCGCGGCGCAACTGGCCCGTCGTGCGCCGATTGGCGGGGCTGACCGTCGCACTGTTGCTGGCAGGCCTAGCCGCCAGTCTGCTGGATTACTCCTCTGTCCTGACAGCGGCTTGCTGGGTGGCGGCGGCCATCGCCGGCATGGCCATGCTCGTCTGGTTCCTCGATCCCCGCCGCTTCAAACAACGGCCGCCTGGCACGTTCTGATCGCGCTGGCGCAAGCACACAGCAGGGTTCGATACCGGCCGGTGCTGGCGCCCCGGTCTTATCCATGACGCTTGCCGAGAGATGGGCCGTGCCTTCAAGGGGCGGCGCACGGGCCGCATGCCTGCGACCCTCAGGCGCCGTACAGTCCGATGAAGCATAGTCTCCGTAGCGCTGTAGCAGCCTTGTAGCACGTCAGAAGGCAGCTTTCGTGAAAGCTGTAGCACGATCGATATTATGCTACAGTCATGATAAATATTGGTTTTTCGATCCGCGCGCGACCGCTATCCATAGCGTGGTGTGTGCCCCTTCCCTGCACGATCCGGACGCTTGCCGTATCGATGCCGTGATGCTCCGGCATTCATTCCGGCTTCCGGCGGGGCACCCAGACCGGCTTGTCAGCCGGATAGTGGACTCGTGGTCATTCTACTTCGATTGCGCCATCCATGGCGCGGGACAGCAGGTTCAATGCGAGCCGCTGTAGATACTGCCCGTTACCGGTTCTGCTGCAACCAGTAGCCTCTCGGCGGCACGACGCTGCCGCGCCCAGGCGCGTTGATCTTCGCCGATCCGAGAATCTTCGTCTCCGGGCTCTGAACCCAAGGCAGGTTCGGGTTTCTCCATCACCCGGACCCCCTCAGCACGTAGTGCCGCCTCCTTGCGTCTGGAACGCTCCTGCTGGATCGCGATGGTCATGTCAGACCTGACAAGGACGTAATCGGGCTCGTACCGATGCTGGCGCATCAGCTCAGCGAGCGCGTGGACAGCGAGGTCATCACCGACCACGGCATGAACCGCGCGCAGCCAGCGGGGCGAGGCGTAACGGTGCTTCAGCGTCCAGAGTATCCGCCCTGTCTCAGTGCCGAGCAGCACAATCCAGAGGATGACCATGCCTTGCCCGAGCACGAGCGGCCTGGTCCCGATCGCCTTGGCGATACCGATCGTCGCTATCAGCATCGGCAGAACGGCCATGAGGCTGATCCCATAGGGAATGATGCTCAGTTGGCTCACCTCCCATCGTGCGACTAATCGGTCAGACACCGGGATACGCTTAGCTACGCAGGGACCATGGCTGCTCGTTGACCAGCTATCGTTATGCTGAAAATGGTTATGGGTCCCGCTGTCCCGGCGATCGTAGTGCTGCCATTCACACTGGCAATCATTCGGCTGGGTGGAGCCATAGGGATTGCCGGCGACGTCGGGTGTCTCCGCCCCGGCGATCGTCGGGAATCTGGTCACCGGATTGATGTCCATGCCGTCGCTGCCGATCCTCAGGTTATCCGGCATTGTCCTGTCTTCGAACCAGATGGCAATGCGCTCGAACAGTCTCATGTCAGCACTCCCGATCGGCTGTTCACACGATATACGCTTTCCGTATATTGCTCAAGCCGGTCTAGATACTTCGGGGTGCCCATCTCCCATGCCCCATCTGACCTGCACGCCCGCATCGTTGCTGCGCTGACCGTAGCGCGGCGGGACGCCGGCCTTCGTCAGGTCGACCTCGCGAAACGGCTCGGATGGAAGCAGGCTTATGTATCGCGCTACGAGACCGGCGAGCGTCAGTTGAGCGTGGATGAATATGTCGCAGTTGCGCTGGCGATCGGGGTTGATCCAGTGGCCTTGCTCAGTGAACTTCTCTCTGAAAACCGGTCGTGATCTGTGTTTAGGGCCACCTGTCGATGCGATGTACGATCAGCTTAAACATATTCCGCCGTCGTTCGGTAAATCAAAAAGCGCCTTCGCTATGGTGGTGCGACGTTGCAGCTGAGTAGCAGGCAAGATATGTGTTGTACCGGTACACACGTCAGCGCGTCCCGGTACAACACGGTCCTTACTCGCCTCAGGCTCGAGAGTATCCTTACTTTGCGAGGCGGATGGTAGCTACCGCCACT
>NZ_CP189888.1:2030000-3531535 GCF_052056765.1 Sphingomonas pseudosanguinis | reverse complement strand
TAGCCCCCTCCGTATTACCGCGGCTGCTGGCACGGAGTTAGCCGGGGCTTATTCTCCCGGTACAGTCATTATCTTCCCGGGTAAAAGAGCTTTACAACCCTAGGGCCTTCATCACTCACGCGGCATTGCTGGATCAGGCTTTCGCCCATTGTCCAATATTCCCCACTGCTGCCTCCCGTAGGAGTCTGGGCCGTGTCTCAGTCCCAGTGTGGCTGATCATCCTCTCAGACCAGCTATGGATCGTCGGCTTGGTAGGCCTTTACCCCACCAACTACCTAATCCAACGCGGGCTCATCCTCAGGCGATAAATCTTTGGTCTTTCGACATCATCCGGTATTAGCAGCCGTTTCCAGCTGTTATTCCGAACCTAAGGGCAGATTCCCACGCGTTACGCACCCGTGCGCCACTAAGGCCGAAGCCTTCGTTCGACTTGCATGTGTTAGGCATGCCGCCAGCGTTCGTTCTGAGCCAGGATCAAACTCTCAAGTTTGATGCTCGATTCAGCCCCGGTGGAATAACCGAAACCAAACCGCTCACTTCAAGGAGCCAATTCCTGCACATCACATATTCAAGTGGATATGTAACGAGACATACGAACTGGCTTAAATGCTTTCACGATCTCAGAGCACCTTGAATGCCCCGAACAACCGCCAAGCCGCCGCCCGCATGTCCCTTCATCTAACCTACAATGTCAAAGAGCCCGACAACAAATACGGGCGCCTCTTCCGCCCCTAAACCTTTCGGTCTAGAGACCCAGAGCGCCAGCACCTCAATGCCAGTACCGCCGACCCCGAAGCCGCCGCAGCGGCCCGCTCCGTCGCGGTGAAACCCCTCTAGGCGGAGGTGCCAAATGGGTCAACACAAAAATCGACATGAAACCGTAAAAATTCGCAATCCCGCTATTTTCCAATGCCTTATCGGAGCGGAATGTCGGATACCGAACGGGAACCTTTCGTCCATTCGGGATTAGGCCCTTTGTCGTCACCCCTTTAAGGGGCTGTTTAGCCCTCGCTTATAGGACCGGTGATACGAGCATGACGTCGCCCCGCATCACCGTCGCCCTGAGCGTTTACAACAATGACCGCTATCTGGCGGCTGCGCTGGACAGCCTGTTGGCGCAGAGCTTCGACGATTTCGAGCTGCTGGTCGTCAATGACGGATCGACCGATGGCTCACGCGCGATCATCGACGCCTATGCCGCACGCGATCCCCGTATCCGTCCCATCCATCAGCCCAATCGCGGGCTGATCCCCAGTCTGAACTGGATGATCGCCGAGGCGCGGGGCGAGTATATCGCGCGGATGGATGGCGACGACATCGCGCTCCCCGAGCGTTTCGCCCGGCAGGTGGCGTTTCTCGACGCGCATACCGATCATGGCGTCGTCGGGACGCGGGTGATCGCTATTACCGAGACCGGCGAGCCGCGTGCCGACTGGACGATCGATCACCCGATCGACGCGGACGCGGTCCATGCCGCACTCGAGGCCGGACCGCTCTTGTGCCACCCCTCGGTGATGATGCGGCGATCGCTGGTGACGATGGTCGGCGGCTATCGCGCGGCCTATCGGCATTGCGAGGATTACGACCTGTGGCTGCGCCTGGATGAGCGGACGCGCATGGCCAATCTGCCCGAAAGGCTGCTGCGCTATCGCTATTCGACCACCCAGGTGTCGCATCGCCATGTGCTGGCACAGCATTATGGCGCGGCGGTCGCACGGCTGGCGCGGGCCGAGCGGATCGCGGGGCGGCCCGATCCGACCGATGGCTGGGACACGCTGCCCCCCGTCGACGATCTGGATGCCGCTTTCGGCCGCGCCGGTGTCGCGCGGGCGATCCGCGCCGAAGTGACGCGCGGGATTCTCTATCATCCCGACTCGCTGGCGGGGGACGGTCTGCCGCTGATCGCTAAGCATGTCCGGGATACACGGTCGGACCGCGGCGCGCGGGTGCCCGGGCTATGGCGCGCGGTCGCGCGGCTCGCACGCAGTGGCAAACCGGTCGCGGCGATGCGGCTCGCCAAGGCCCTGGCCCGAGGATGAGCGGATCGTCGATACGCGGCGCGGCGCTCGCAATATATCGCCTTTTCGATCCAGTTCGTGGTCAGCGTGCTGATCTCGCGCTTCTTCCTCACGCCGCTCGAAATGGGGCTGTATTCGATCGCGCTGTCGGCGGCGATGCTGGTATCGGTGCTTCAGGATTTCGGCATCAGCCGCTTCGTTGCGGGCGAGCGCAATCTGACCGATGCGCAGATCGAGACCTGTTTCTCCGTCTCGCTGATCTTCGCGCTGGGCATCGGGCTGTTGATCTTCGTGCTCGCCTGGCCGGTGGCGTGGTTCTACGACAATGTCCGGCTGACGCCGCTGCTGGTCATCATCGCCGGCTCCTATCTGGTGGTGCCGTTCGGGATCGTGCCGAGCGCGATGCTGCAGCGGCGGATGGACTATTATTCGCTGTTCCTGGTCAATGTCGGTGCGGCGGTCATCAACGCCGCCTTCTCGCTGGGGCTGGCCTGGGCGGGCTATTCGGCGTTCGCGCTCGCCTGGGCGGCGGTGGCGCAGCAGGTCGCGCGCGCGCTGATCGGCCAGTGGCGCTCAGGAATACGCCCCCCCTTCCCGCCGCGCCTGGAGGGTGTCGGACCGATCCTGCGCTTCGGCTCGAACAGCTCGCTCCTCCATATCAGCGGCGCGATCGGCACGCGCAGCCCCGATCTGGTCATCGGTCGCGTCCTGACGCTGACCGCCGTCGGCCTGTTCAGCCGCGCCTCCAGCCTGGCGGCGCAGTTGCAGATGCTGGTCAGCGGCGCGGTCGACGGCGTCTTCTATCCCGCCTTCGCCCGGTTGCGCGATGCCGGTGCCGACCTCGCCGCCCCCTATCAGCGGGTGGTCGCGGCCTATAGCGCGGCGACCTGGCCGGCGATGGCGTTCCTGGCCGCCGCCGCGACGCCGATCGTGCTGATGCTCTATGGCCCGCGCTGGGAAGGCGTGGCGCCGCTACTCGCCTGGATCGCGATCGGGCAGATCTTCTTCGCCGCGCTGCCGCTGCATGTCGAGCTGCCCATCCTGCTGGGCAAGATCCGGCGGCTGGTGGTGCTCAACATCTTCGATACCGTCGCCTCGATCGGACTGCTGCTGCTGGGGGCCATGGTGGGGCTGGAGGCAGCGGCGGCCTCGCGCATCGGTTACGGCGCGATCTGGTTCCTGCTCTATGTCGGGCTGATCCGGCGGCTGACCGGTTTCGCATGGCGGGGCATGGCGATCGTCTATCTCCAGAGCCTGATCGCGACGCTGGCGACGGTGGCGCCGCTGCTCGCCGTCTATCGCTGGGTCGCCGCCCCCAACGCGGTGGGGCTGACGCTGCTCGCCGGCGCGGCGGTGGCGGGGGTGCTGGCCTGGCTGGCGGTGGTCTATGCGCTGCGCCACCCGATCCGGCTGGAGATCAACGCGATCGTCGGCGGGGTCTGGACGCGATTCCGCCGCCCACGGGCGCCCGCCGGCATCTGACCGCTCGGCTTGCCGGGACGGTGCGCGCGTTTCATAGTCGCGTCATGCAGCCGCCCCCCTCCGGTCTCGACGATCCCGATCAAGCGGCCTTCGCCTGGGCGCGGTTCCGGCTGATCATGGCGTGGATGACGCTGGCCGCCGCGATCGCCGTGGCGCTGGCGATGATGGCGCTGGCGCATGTCTATGGCCCGCTCAATTGGGTGACGATGCTGGGAGTCATTGGCGGCATCGGCGGCACGGTGATGCTGACCGGCGCGCTGATGGGCCTGGTGTTCCTGAGCTCGGGCACCGGCCATGACGAGGATGTCGACCGGCGGCCATAAAAAACCGGCCCCCGCGACGATCGCGAGGGCCGGTCCTTTATCAATCCAAGCAATGGAGGGCGATCAGCCCGCCGCCGCCTCCGGCTCCACCGGGGCGGCCGCGCGAACGCGACGACGGCGGGGCTTTTCTTCCGGTGCGGCGTCGGCCTCGGGCGCGGCGCTGAGCGCGGGCGGCAGGCGATCGGCGTCGAAGCCAACGCTCTGCTCACCGGCATCCTGCACCTCGGGCGCGCGTTCGCGACGCGGACGACCGCGACGGCGGGGTGCTTCCTCCTCGGCCTGGGGTGCCGCGGCGACCTCCGCGTTCATGGCGGGGGCGGCGATGGCCGGCTGGGTGTCCTCGGCCATGACGGACTGTTCGGCGCGCACCGGGCGGCGATCCTCGCGCGGCTCGCGCCGGGGGCGATCGTCGCGGTCGCGGCGCGGACGATCCTCGCGCTGCTGCGTGTCACGCTGATAATTCTCGCGCGGCTGGTTATCCCGGGGCTGGCGCTCGCGCCGCGGCTGTTCGACCTCGCCCTGCTGCTCGCCGGGGCGGATGGGATCGCCCTCGTCGCCATAATCCTCGGCGTCGTTGTCGAAGCCGTCGTCATACTGGTCGTCGCGCGATTCCTCGCGCTGGCGGCGCTGATTCTGTTCCTCGAAGCGCGAGCGGGTTTCGCTCAGCACCCGGAAATAGTGATCGGCGAACTGCCAATAATATTCGGTGTTGACGCGGTCGCCCTGGCGCTGCGCCTCGGCCGCCAGATTCTTGTACTTCTCGTACAGCTGGCTGGCGTTGCCGCGCGCGCGATTGTCGATGCGATTGCCATTGTCGGGGCGACCAGGATTGCCACCCGGACGCTGCCCACCATTGTTATTGCCGCCACGACCGCGACGGCGGCCGGCCTGCCGATTATTGATCAAGCTGTTCGTCCTTAGTCGTCAAACCAACAAGGTCCACTTTTCCCGACACCGCGCGCGTGTCGCACGATGCGAAGCTCTCGCGCCCCGGGAGGCGCTTGCCACGGCCGCCGGACAGCAGCGACTGCATGACGAGGGGTACGGGCATCGGCCCGAAATCAACGACCCCGATAAAACGGTGCAAGGTGTCGATGTTCGCGTGCCCCTGTACGCGCTGTAGCGGGTCCGGGCACGGTCCTACAAGCGAAATATGGGGCATGGTCGCAATTGTTCAATGGGCCAGCAGGGCGCGCGGACGGTCGCCCAGATCACGGTGGAGCGCGACGCGAAAACCCTGTTCTTCCAGCAGGCTGGTGACGGCCGGCGCCTGTTCGTGCCCGATCTCCACCACCGCCGCGCCGCCGGGCGCGAGCAACCGGCGCAGTTCGGGGGCGAGCGCGCGATAATCGTCCAGACCGTCGGCGCCGGCGAACAGCGCCGATGCCGGCTCATACCCGCGCACCTCGTGCGACAGGGTTTCACCGGTGCCGATATAGGGCGGATTGGTGACGATGCAGTCGAACGGCCCGGTCAAGGCGGTCGCCCAGTCGCCACGC
Organism: Sphingomonas pseudosanguinis; assembly: GCF_052056765.1. NCBI lineage: Bacteria > Pseudomonadati > Pseudomonadota > Alphaproteobacteria > Sphingomonadales > Sphingomonadaceae > Sphingomonas > Sphingomonas pseudosanguinis. The sequence continues at coordinate 3,526,213 of NZ_CP189888.1, read as the reverse complement.
ACGAACCGCGCCCGGTCGGACAGGCCACAGGCTTCGGCATTGGCAACGGCATAGTAGAGCGCTTGCGGGGAGCGGTCGACACCCAGTCCCTTGGTATCCCGCCATTCGTCGAGCAGCGCGAGCAGCAGCGTGCCCGGCCCGGTGCCCAGGTCGAGCAGCGTGGCGGGCGGACGCCCCTTGAAGTGCCGAAGGGCGGCGTCGATCAGCGTCTCGCTATCCACCCGCGGCACCAGCGCGCCGGGACCGACCATCAGGTCCAGCGTCCAGAACCCGCGCGTGCCGGTGATATAGGCGACCGGCTCCTGGCGCGTGCGGCGCTCGACCAGCGGCCAGAATCTGTCGGGGACGAGTCGGGTCAGGTCGAGCAGCAGGGCGTTGCGCTCGATCCCCAAGGCATGGGCGAGCAGCAGTTCCGCGTCGAGCCGCGCGGTGGGGGAGAAAGTAAAACGCTCTGCGGCTTGTGCGAGCGCCGTGCGGGCGTCGGTCACGCCGCCGTCTCATCCCGGCAAATGCCGGAAATGAGAAGAGGGTTCGCGCGGAGGCGCGGAGGCGCGGAGATGTCCAACATGGCGCAACGCCTGGGCGCCATCAACCGGCGGAGATGGAGAGCCTGCGGCGCAGCGGACTGTCCCCCTCCGCGTCTCCGCATCTCCGCGCGAATATCATCCATCGAGCGCGGCGAGCCGTTCGGCTTCATCCTCCGCGAGCAGCGCGCCGACCAGTTCGTCGAGTTCGCCTTCCAATATCTCGGGCAGGCGATGGAGCGTCAGGTTGATCCGGTGATCGGTCACCCGCCCTTGCGGGAAATTATAGGTGCGAATCCGCTCCGATCGATCGCCCGAGCCGACCATCGAACGCCGTGCGCCCGCGCGCTCCGACGCCAGCCGCTCGCGCTCCGCTTCGTACAGACGCGTCCGCAGCACCTTCATCGCCTTGGCGCGGTTCTTGTGCTGCGAGCGTTCGTCCTGCTGGATCACGACCAACCCGGTCGGGATATGGGTGATGCGGATCGCCGAGTCGGTGGTGTTGACGTGCTGCCCGCCCGCGCCCGACGAGCGATAGATGTCGATGCGCAGATCCTTGTCGTCGATCTGCAGGTCGACCTCCTCCGCCTCGGGCAGCACCGCGACGGTCGCCGCCGAGGTGTGGATGCGCCCGCCCGATTCGGTGACGGGCACGCGCTGGACGCGGTGGACGCCGGATTCGAACTTCAGCTTGGCGAACACCCCTGCCCCCGAGACCGACGCGACGACTTCCTTATAGCCGCCGGTGTCGGGCACCGAGGCGGAGATGACCTCGACCCGCCAGCCCTGCCGCTCGGCATAACGCTGGTACATGCGGAACAGGTCGCCCGCGAACAGGGCGGCCTCGTCACCGCCGGTCCCGGCGCGGATTTCGAGCATCGCGGCGCGTTCGTCGGCGGCGTCGCGGGGCAGCAAGGCGAGGGCGAGATGACGATCCGCCGCCGCCAGCGCATTGCGGTTGGCGTGAAGCTCCTCCGCCGCCAGCTCGCGCAATTCGTCGTCGCCGTCCTGCGTCATGAACGCCAGGCTGTCGGCCTCCTGCCGCAACCGGCGCACCTCGGCGGCGGCGTTGGCGACCGGCTCCAGCTCGGCATATTCCTTCGACACCGCGACGAAACGGTCCGACGGCAGGTCGCCCGTCGCCATCATCGCCTGGAGTTCGTCGCGTCGCGCCTCGATCTGCGCGATGCGCTCGGCCGAGATGGTCTTCATCGCGGGGTCAGACGCTGCGCCAATGGAGGAAGCTGCTCGCCATGATCTTCGGCGATCTCGTCCTCGAACAACAGGTCGGACAGGCTCTGCGCCGCCACGTCCAGCGACACGGTCGCCTGCTCGCCGGTCTTCAACGCCTTCACCTGGACCTGACCGTTCGCCAGTTCGTCATCCCCCAGGATCAGCGCATAGCTGGCGCCCTGATCGTTCGCCCTGGCCATGCGCCGCTTCATATTGCCGCGAAACGCCATGTCGGTGGCGATGTCCGCGCGACGCAGTTCGGCGACGAGGCCGGTCGCGCGCAGCTCGGCCGCTGCGCCCATCGGCACGACGACCGCGTCGATAGCCAGCTTGGCAGGCTCGTCGAGCAGCATCGCCAGCCGCTCGACCCCGGCCGCCCAGCCCACGCCCGCGGTCGCGGGACCGCCCAGCGACTCGACCAGCCCGTCATAGCGACCGCCCGCCAGCACCGTCCCTTGCGAGCCCAGCCGGTCGGTCACGAACTCGAACGCGGTGTGGCGATAATAGTCCAGACCACGCACCAGCCGCGCATTGCGCGTCCAGGCGACACCCGCCGCATCCAGCCCCGCCGTCACCGCCTCGAAAAAGGCGCGCGCTTGCGGAGTCAGATAGGCGTCGATGTCCGGCGCCGCATCGGCGATCGGCCGGTCGCGCGGGTCCTTCGAATCGAGGATGCGCAGCGGATTCTTTTCCAGCCGCGTCAGGCTGTCCTCGGACAGCTGATCCCGGTGCGCCTCGAAATGCGCGACCAGCGCGTCGCGCCACGCATCGCGCGTCGCGGCATCGCCCAGCGTGTTGAGCTGCAACGTCACGCCCTCGGCGATGCCCAGTTCGCGCAGCAGCTGGTCGGCCATCACCAGCAATTCGACATCCGCCGCCGGTTCGGCCGCGCCCAGGATTTCGGCATCGATCTGATGGAACTGGCGATAGCGCCCCTTTTGCGGGCGCTCATAGCGGAAGACCGGGCCCGAGGTCGCGAGCTTGAGCGGCGCATATTGCTGCCACCCCTCGGTCAGATACGCGCGCGCGATCCCAGCGGTGAATTCGGGCCGCAGGGTCAGCAGGTCGCCGCCGCGATCGGGGAAGGTGTACATCTCCTTCGACACGACATCGGTCGTCTCGCCGATCGAGCGGGCAAAGACCTGCGTATCCTCGAACACCGGCAGGTCGAGCCGCTGAAAGGCATAGAGGCCGTGGACATGCTCGAAGGTGGCGAGCACCTGCGCAAAGCGGCGCTGTTCCTCGCCGAAGATGTCCTGCGTGCCGCGCACGCGCTTGGGGGTTTCGATCCGTGCCATAGAGGGGGCGCTATCTAAGGTAGCGAAGGCCCGTGCGCTAGAGTGCGTTCAATCGTCGCGGGACAGCCAGTCCGCCAGTGCCAGTTCATGAGTGGGACCGGTCTCGGCGCACATGCTGTGCCGCATGATCTCCAGCGCCCAGCGGCGATGCGCGTCGCTCTCGCTCGCCACCGTGTCGCCCGGCACCCACAGGTCGTACTCGCGCATATGCGCATCGGCGGCGGTGAACAGCACGCAGATGTCCGCCGCCACGCCCGTCAGGATCACACGGGACACGCCCAGTTGCGGCAGCAGCACCGGCAGGTTGGTCGCATAGAAGCCGGAAAATTGCGGCTTCACGATGAAATAGTCGCTGTCGCGCGGTCGCAGCGCCGCGATCAGCGCGCGGCCCGGGCTGTCGTCGCGGTCGCAATGATCGACGATCGACGAACGCTCCGAATGCCAATGACCGAAATTGTCGTTGACGTAGATGACCGGCACCCCGGCGTCATCGGCGGCGGCGCGCAACGCGACGATCCGCTGCGCCGCCGCCTCGGCGGGCCCTCGCAAATCCTCGCCGCCCTCGAAATCCAGGTCGTTGATCATGTCGATGATGATCAGCGCGGCGGAATGACAGCCTTGGTCCATGATCACACTTTGCCACATCGAACGGCCCAAGACCTTGATGCAGCCCAATATTCATAAGGCGCTCACCCCGGGACCCGCTCGGTCGGCCCCGTGTACAGCCGGCCGGGATTGGCACTGGCTGAATCGGCCCCCGTTCGGATAGATCATCGGCATGACCTCCCGCTGGCACCGCCTGCAAGCCCGTATCGGCGACCGGATCGCGCCGCCGCGATTCCTGGCCTTTGCGCTGATCCTGGTCGTGGCGAGCCTTATATTGTCTCCGCGTTTCGGGATGACGCGGGGCATATTGGCGGGTTTCGATGCGGCCGCCTTTCTCTTCCTCGCCTCGCTGGTGCCGCTGCTGAGACAGGGACAGGCCGCGAAGATGCGGGCGCGGGCCGCGCGCAACGACGCCAATCGCGCCGTCCTGCTCGTCTTTTGCGGGATCGTGCTGTTCGTCGTGCTGGTCGCGGTCGGCGGCGAGTTGCGGGGGCGGAGCAGCACCGTCACCATCGCGCTGGTCGTCGGCACGCTGGTCCTGGCCTGGCTGTTCTCCAACATCGTCTATGCGCTGCATTATGCGCATCTATTCTACAGCGCGGGGGCGGACGGCGATGTCGGCGGGCTGCAATTCCCCGACACGGCCGAGCCCGATTACTGGGATTTCCTGTATTTCGCGGTGACGCTGGGCATGACCTTCCAGACGTCGGACGTCGCCATCGCCTCGCGCCGGATGCGCCGCGTGGTGACGGGACAATGCCTGGCCGCCTTTCTGTTCAACCTGGGCGTCATCGCCTTTACGGTCAATGTGTTGGGCAGCAGCTAGGGCGGGCGCGGGCGGTCCGGCGAAAGGGTCTGGACGACTGGCCTATCGGGTGCCTAACCTGCCGCCGTCTCCTCCCGCCGCAAAAGGCCTTTCATGATCCGCCTGCCTTATCGTCCCCTGCTCGTCGCGTCGCTGCTCGCCACCACCGCTTCCGCCGCCATGGCCCAGGTTCCGGCCGGCAACTCCGCCCCCGTGGCGCAGGCCCCCTTCGTCAACACCATCCCCGACGCGGTCGACACCCCCTATCCGGGCACGATCAAGCTGATGGTCGATGCGACCGACACCGATCGCGGCATCTTCCGCGTCAAGGAGACGATCCCCGTCGCCAAGGCGGGGCCGATGGCGCTGCTCTTCCCGAAATGGCTGCCCGGCGCGCACAATCCGCGCGGCGAGATCGAAAAGCTCGCCGGCCTGGTCATCCGCGCCAATGGCCAGATCCTGCCCTGGACGCGCGATCCCGAAGACGTCTTCGCCTTCCATATCGACGTGCCGGCGGGCGCGCAGGCGCTGGACGTCGAGTTCCAGTTCCTGTCGGCGACCAAGCCCGACCAGGGTCGCATCGCCGTCACCCCGACGATGATCTCGCTGCAGCCCAACTCGGTCAGCCTCTATCCGGCGGGCTATTATACCCGGCAGATCCCGATCCAGATGACCGCGACCTTCCCCGCCGGCTGGACCGCGGCGGGCGCGGTGCCGGCACAGGCCTCGGGGTCGACCTACACCTATGACACGACCAATTACGAGATCCTGGTCGACTCGCCGATCCTGGCGGGCAAGTACGGCAAGGTCTTCCCGCTGACCCCGCAGGTGAAGCTGAACGTCTTCGCCGACAACGCCGCCGAGCTGAACGCCAAGCCCGAACAGATTGCGGCGCATACCCGCCTGGTCGAACAGGCGGTCAAGACCTTCGGCGCGCAGCATTACGATCATTACGAGTTCCTGCTGTCGATCAGCGACCAGCTGGGCGGCATCGGCCTGGAGCATCACCGCTCGTCCGAGAATGGCGTGACGCCGGGCTATTTCACCGAATGGGATGCCGGCCCCGGCCGTCGCAACCTGTTGCCGCACGAATTCACCCATAGCTGGGACGGCAAGTTCCGGCGCGGCGCGGACCTGTGGACCCCCGATTTCCGCACGCCGATGCGCAACTCGCTGCTATGGGTCTATGAAGGCCAGACCCAGTTCTGGGGTTATGTCCTCCAGGCGCGGTCGGGCATGGTGTCGAAGCAGGACACGCTGGACCAGTACGCCTCGATCCTGGCGATCTACGACACCGCGCCGGCGCGCCAGTGGCGCAACCTGCTCGACACCACCAACGACCCCATCATCTCGTCGCGCAAGCCCAAGGGCTGGACGAGCTGGCAGCGGTCGGAGGATTATTACAACGAAGGCCTGATGGTCTGGATGGAGGTCGATGCGATGCTCCGCCAGAAGTCGAACGGCACCAAGTCGATCGACGATTTCGCCAAGGCCTTTTTCGGCATCCGCAACGGCGACTGGGGCGAGGTGACCTATACGTTCGACGACGTCGCCGCGACGCTGAACAGAATCGTCCCTTATGATTGGGCGACGTTCCTGAACCGCCGCATCACCGAGACCGGCCAGCCCGCCCCGATCCAGGGCTTTGCGATGAACGGCTACAAGCTGGTCTATACCGACCAGCCGACCCCGACCTTCAAGCAGGGCGAGAAGAACAGCACCAATGTCAGCTATTCGTTGGGCATGATCGTGTCGAACAGCGGTGAGGTGACCAGCTCGATTTGGGACAGTCCGGCGTTCAAGGCGGGCATCGATGTTGGCACCCAGATCCAGGCGGTCAATGGCGAGGCCTATTCGGCCGACCGTCTGAAGGCGGCGATCGTCGCGGCCAAGGATTCGGCGCACCCGGTCAAGTTGGTGATAAAGAACCAGGATCGCTTCCGCGACGTGACGCTGAGCTATACCGGCGGCCCGCGCTATCCGCGCCTGGAAAAGGTCGGCACCGGCGAGACCGGGCTGGATCGTCTGCTGAAGGCGCGCTGAGCGCGGACTGACCGACATCTATCGACAGGCCATGGCGGGTTGCGCTATCGCGCCCGCCATTGTTTTTCCACCGGAAGATGTTTTCCGGTCATTGGCAAAGAAAGACTGACCGATGCGTATCGATCTCATTCCCGTCGGCAAGAGCCCGCCCGACGACATCAACGTCGTGATCGAGGTGCCGACCGGTGGCGAGCCGGTGAAGTATGAGTTCGACAAGGCGAGCGGAGCCCTGTTCGTCGACCGCATCCTGCACACGCCGATGCGCTATCCGGCCAATTACGGCTTCGTACCGCACACGCTGAGCCCCGATGGCGACCCGCTCGACGCGCTGGTCGTGTCGCGCACGCCGTTCATCCCGGGCTGCGTCGTGCGCGCGCGTCCGATCGCCGTGCTAAACCTGGAAGACGAAGCCGGTGGCGACGAGAAGCTGGTCTGCGTGCCGGTCGACTCGACCTTCCCCTATTATTCGAATGTCGGCGGCCGCGACGACCTGCCCGAGATCGTGTTCCAGCAGATCGAGCACTTCTTCACCCACTATAAGGACCTGGAGAAGAAGAAATGGGTGCGCATCGGCACCTGGGGTGACCGCGACGAAGCCCGCCGGATCGTCGTCGAGGCGATCGAGCGCTACGAGGACGCCAAGGCCAAAGGCGAAGAGCCGCACGACCACGACGTGCCCGGCCGCGAATAAGCGTTCCGGTTTCGGTTTGAGAAATGCCCCGGTGCCACCCGCACCGGGGCGTTTTTTCTGCGTGGCGTACGCGACCGCCGCTCTTCTTACTCCCCTCCCGCAGGCGGGAGGGGTTGGGGGAGGGCAATCCCAGAGCTTGAGGAGCGGTTCATCCCGTGGCCTTCGACTGCGCTCAGGCTGAACGGAGCGAAGGGATGCCAGGCGGCGCGAGGGGAAGAACGAGGCAAGCCCCAAGTCCCGACACCTCCGCGTCTCCGCGCGAATGAAATTACCGCCCCGCCAGCTTCTCCAACGCCTCACCCGACACCCGCTGCACGGTCCATTCCTCCATTCCCCGCGCCCCCATCGCGCGGTAGAATTCGACCGCAGGCGTGTTCCAGTCGAGCACCGACCATTCGAACCGCGCCCAGCCCCGGTCGCGCGCGATGCCGGCCAGATGGATCAGCAACGCCTTGCCCACCCCGCCGCCACGCGCGGACGGCGTGACATAGAGGTCCTCGAGATACAGCCCCGGCCGCCCGGTCCAGGTCGAGAAGTTGCGGAAGAACAGCGCGAAGCCGACCGGAACGCCGCCGCGCTCGGCGATCACCGCCTCGGCCGCCGGAGCGGTGCCGAACAGCGCCTCGGCCAGCATCGGCTCGGTTGCCTCGACGGCGTCGGGTTCACGCTCGAACGCGGCCAGTTCGCGCACGAAGTTCAGGATCGTCGCGACATCGTCGGGCGTAGCGGGTCGAATATCGGTCGTCATAACCCTGCCTCGCTCTGGGGTCCTGGTCCCGGTCGCCGCACCGCGACGACGCAGCCGGCGATGATCAGCGCGGCCCCGACCAGGGTGAACAGCGAGACATGCTCGCCGAACACCGCATAGCCCAGACAGGCCGCCCACACGAAGGCGGTATATTCGACCGGTGCCAGCACCTGCGCCTCCGCCCGCGCATAGGCCCAGGCGAGCAGCAGGGCCGAAATGCTGCCCAGCGCCGCCGCGACCGCGATGGACGGCCATTGCGCCATGGCGGGCCAGGCCGCGACGAAGGGCGCGGCGGGCGTCATCAGTACCGCGATGACCAGCATCGTGAACAACGCGACTTCGACCGGCCCCGCCGCCTGCGCCTGGCGCCGCAACAGGACGAGGCTGACCGCATAGAGGACCGAGGCCAGGATGATCGCCAACGACCCCAGCACGACCTGGGTCGAGGCCTGGGCCTGCACCTCGCCCGCCGCGATCACCAGTACGCCGCCGCCCGCGATCAGCGAGCCGAGGATCGCCGCGCGCCGGATGCGCTCGCCCAGCGTCAACGCCGCAAGGAACAGCGCCATCAGCGGCGACAGGAAGGTCAGCGCCACGCTCTGTGCCATCGGCACCCGCGCCAGTCCCCAGAAGAACAGCACGACCGAGATGCCGCCCGTCGCCCCGCGCGCGATGTGCAGCGTCAACGCATGCCGCCCCGGCCAGCGCCCCCGCCGGGCGAGAAAGATCGTCGTCATGATCGCGACGCCGACCCAGGATCGCCACAGCACCGCGCTATAGGCGCCGCTGTCGATCGACAGCCGCTTCATCAGCGTGTCCATCACCGAGTAGATGGCGATCCCCGCCGCCGCGACGGCAAAGGCGATGACGGGAGAGGTGCGCGCGCTCATGCCCCCGCCGTTACCGGGGCGGCGGCGCAAAGGCGAGCGAAGGATGCCCCATTGCCCCCTTCCGACGCCCCGCCGGGATGAAAGCCGCGACGGCATCCGTTCTCCTGCCAGACGCCATTTGGGGGATACGCGATATGAAGACGATCATGCTGGCGACCGGGCTGACCATGATGGTGCTGGCGGTGCCGCCGGCGCGGGCGCAGGTCACCGCCTCGGTCGGCGCGGACTATGCCAGCGGGCGCTATGGCACGACGCAGCGGATCAGCACCGCCAGCACGACCGCCTCGCTGCGCGCGAAGCGCAAGCGGGTGACCGTCTTCGCCGCGCTGCCGGTGGTGCAGGTCGACGCGCCGGGCAACGTCGTGGCGCCCGGCGGCCCGCTGGGCCTGCCGATCTTCACCGACCCCACCCGCCCCGCCACGCGCGAGCGGCGCTCCGGGCTGGGCGATGCGGTCGTCGGCGCCTCGGTACAGCTCCTGCCCCCGCGCGCCCATCATCTGTCGCTGGCGCTGACCGGCAGCGCCAAGCTGCCCACCGCCTCGGCCGCGCGCGGGCTGGGCACCGGCAAGGCGGATTACACGATCCAGGGCGAGGCGGCGGTGCCCGGCAAGGTGACACCCTTCGCCGCGATTGGCCACAGCTTCATCGGGCAACCCGACACCTATCGCCTGCGCGACGTCACCAGCGCGCGCGGCGGCGTGGGGTTGCGCGTCGGCCAGGCGAGCGAAGTCAGCGTCGCCTACAGCTATGCCTCGCGCGCCAGCGACCAGGCCGCCGACCGGCAGGAGATCGGCGCAGGGCTCGACACCGCGCTGTCGCAGCGGCTGTCACTGGGCGTGCAGGGCAGTGCCGGCCTCAGCCGGGGCGCGCCCGATGCGGGCGGCGGCATCCGGTTGGGACTGCGGCTGTGATCAGGCGTCGGGTTTGGGCGGATCGGCGTCGGGTCCGTAATATTCGTAGCGATAGGGTTTGAGCCTGGCGCCGACGCATTCCACGCTGGGGGCGGCATGTGTCTCGCTCTCCTGCGCCGCGTCCCGGTAGCGGAAACGGACATAGGGCAAGCCGCTGCGCGCCATCTTGAACTCGGTTGGCGTGACACCGCAGGTCCGCGCGATCCGGTGGAAGGCGCGCTTGGTCAGCACGGGCTCGCCGGTCGACGGCGTCGCGCAGCCGGAGAGCAAGACCGCGGCCGTCACGATCCAGCCAGTGTGTTTCATACCGCTCCCCCCTCACCCGTTTTGGTACGCCATCATGACCGTGTCGAGCGAGGGGTCAACGCAATGGCGGCACCTTCCTCCCCTGTAAGGATTGTCAGGTGGATTGCCTTCCAGGCCGAATCGACATTCGAATAGGCCGTTTTTGTCCCTCGCCCCTCATAGAGGGGAGAGGGTTGCGCAGACTTGGTCTTTGCGAAAGCAAAGGCTTAGTCGGAGCTGGGTGAGGGGTGCTGCGCTCGCCCGGCGAGCGCACGAGCCGTCAGGCTCGCTCACCCCTCCGTGGCGAGGAAGGTCCTGCCCCTCAAGCCGGGACACCCCTCCGTCAGGCCTTCGGCCTGCCACCTCCCCTGCAAGGGAAGGAATTGGGGTGTCCCTCCACCACCGTTTCGCAGCGGTCCCCGTGCCGGGGAGGATTCAGGCCTGGGTGAGTGCCTCGCGATACCAGGGCAGGATATGGTCGCGGGTCAGAGGGGCGAGCGGCAGGGCGTCGGTCTCTTCCCGACTCACCCATAGCGCCTCCGCGATCTCCGCCGCCGGGACCGGTTGGTGATCGGTGCGCAAGCGAAAGACATGCGCGTCGACGCGGGTGCCCGCTTCATTCGCCGCGTCGGCGGAAAAGCGACCGATGGGCTGCAAATCGGCCGGCGCGACGCTCAGGCCGATTTCCTCGTGAAGCTCGCGGGCGAGCGCGGCGGCCGGCGCCTCGCCCGGTTCGATCTTGCCGCCGGCCTGCATGAAGAAGCGACTGCCCGCCTTGCGGACCAGCAGCACCCGCCCCGCCTCGTCCTCGATCAGGGCGGCGGCGATGCGGATGACGGGCACCGTCACTCCGCCGCGATCGCCGCCTTGGCGGCCTCGGCCGCGTCCAGTTCGGCGGCCTTGGCCTCGACCAGCTTGACGATGTGATCGACCATGTCGGCATCCTCGACCGTGTGGTCGGTCAGGCCCGACAGATAGACCATGTGCTTGCCATTGCCGCCGCCGGTCACGCCAATATCGGTTTCGCGCGCCTCGCCGGGACCGTTGACCACGCAGCCCAGCACCGACAACGACATGGGCGTGCGGATATGCTGGAGCCGCTCCTCCAACACCTGCACGGTGCGGATCACGTCGAAGCCCTGCCGCGCGCAGGACGGGCAGGACACGACGCGCACGCCGCGATTGCGGATGCCCAGCGCCTTCAGTATCTCGAAGCCGACGCGCACCTCTTCCTCGGGTTCGGCCGAGAGCGAGACGCGGATCGTGTCGCCGATGCCGAACCACAGGAGCGAGCCAATACCGATCGAGGACTTGACCGTCCCGCCGATCAGCCCGCCCGCCTCGGTAATACCCAGATGCAGCGGGCAGTCGGTCGCCTCGGCCAGCCCCTGATAGGCCGCGACCGCCAGGAAGACGTCGGAGGCCTTCACCGCGACCTTATATTCGTGGAAGTCATGGTCCTGGAGCAGCTTGATATGGTCGAGCGCCGATTCGACCAGCGCCTCGGGGCACGGCTCGCCATATTTTTCGAGCAGGTCCTTTTCGAGGCTACCGGCATTCACGCCGATGCGGATGGCGCAGCCATTGGCCTTGGCGGCGCGGACGACCTCGGCGACGCGCTCGGACGATCCGATATTGCCCGGGTTGATGCGCAGGCACGCGGCGCCCGCGTCGGCCGCTTCCAGCGCGCGCTTATAGTGGAAATGGATGTCCGCGACGATCGGCACCCGCGCCGCCTTGGTGATCTTGGCGAGCGCGGCGGTCGAATCGGTGTCGGGGCAGGAGACGCGGATGATGTCCGCCCCCGCCTCTTCGCAGCGCCGGATCTGGTTGATCGTGGCGACCGGATCGCTGGTCGGCGTGTTGGTCATGGTCTGCACGGTGACGGGCGCGTCGCCGCCTACGGGCACGTTGCCCACCATGATCTGACGGCTTTGGCGGCGGGCGATATCACGCCAGGGACGAATGGACATGGACCCCTATATACGCAGCCAGCGTTGCGGTTCAAAGTCAGTGCTGTACCAGACCCACAAATGACCGCCGCCGCCCCCATCCCCCGCCATTATGGCCTCGACTGGCTGCGCATCGGTGCCTTCGCCATCCTGATCCTGTACCATATCGGCATGGTCTTCGTGCCCTGGGGCTTCCACGTCCAGCTGGCGCGGCTGCCCTGGGTGGCGGTGCCGATGCTGGCGAGCAATCCCTGGCGGCTGATGCTGCTGTTCGTCGTATCGGGCTATGCCACGCGCGCGCTGGCGGTGCGGCACCCGACCATCCTCAGCTTCGCGCGGGGACGCAGCATCCGGTTGCTGGTGCCGCTCGCCTTCGGCGTCACAGTGCTGGTGCCGCCGCAGATCTGGGCCGAGCTGGTCAGCAAATATGGCTATCCGGGCAGCTATGGGACCTTTTGGGTACATGACTGGCTGCGCTTCGGGCGGATCGGCGGGGTGGTGCCGTCGCCCGCCTGGAACCATTTGTGGTTCGTCGGCTATCTCTGGGCCTATACCATGGCGATCGCGCTGATGCTGGCGGTCGCCGGCCGCTGTGGCCACGCGGGCCAGCGTCTGTTCGACCGGGTGTTCGGCGGCTGGGGCGGCGTGATCCTGCCCGTCGCCTGGCTGCTGCTGGTCGACATCCACTGGTTTCCCGGCGAGAGCGAAACCCATGGCCTGTTCGACGACGGGCTGGCGCATATCCTCTATTTCCCCGCTTTGTTGTTCGGGTTCGGCATGGCCGGGTCGGAGCGGGTGCTGGACAGTTTTCGCCGGGGATGGATCGTCGCCGGCGTCATCGCGCTCTTCAGCTACGGTGTCGCGGCGGGGCTGGAGCTGCGCTGGCCGGGCATGGCGGGGGCGCCCGCCGGGGTGGGCAATATCTTCGCCGGCGCGCGCGCGGTGCAGGGATGGATGGCGGTCGTCGCGCTGATCGGCATCGCCGAGCGCTTCTGGAACCGCGATCACCCCTGGCGCCGGACGCTGACCGAGGCGGTGTTCCCCTTCTATCTGATCCATCAGACGATCATCATCCTGGTCGCACTGGCCTTGCGCAACACGGGCCTGCCGCTGGCGCTCGACGTACTGGTCCTGATGATGGCCACGGTGGCGGGCTGCTGGCTCTTCTATCTGGTCGGGCGGCGGGTGCGGTGGCTGCGTCCGCTGATCGGGCTGCGGCCGGGGGATGGCAGCCGCCAAGCGATCTGATAGGGGGCGCGGGACTTTCCGCGTCTTTTCTGGAGTATCCCCATGTCCGCATCCTGGTCGCTGGTCATCCATGGCGGCGCGGGCCGGATCACCCGTGACGTCCTGACGCCAGAGCAGGACGCCGGCGCGCGCGCCGGTCTCGACGCCGCGCTGAAGGCCGGGTCGGCGGTGCTGGCGGCCGGCGGCGAGGCGCTCGACGCGGTCGAGGCGGCGGTGCGGGTGCTGGAGGATGATCCCCATTTCAACGCCGGGCGCGGCGCCTGCTTCACGCAGCATGGCACCAACGAGCTGGATGCGGCGATCATGGACGGGCGCGACCGCCGTGCCGGATCGGTCGCGGGCGTGACCCGCACCCGCAACCCGGTGTCGCTGGCGCGCACGGTGATGACCGCCAGCCCGCATGTCCTGCTGGCGGGGGCGGGCGCGGATCGATTCGCGCTGGAACAGGGACTGGAGCAGGTCGACCCCGCCTGGTTCCATACCGACGAGCGCCGCCGCCAGCTCGACGAGCTACTGTCGCGCGGGGCCGATGCATTCGACAGCGACATGAAGTACGGCACGGTCGGCGCAGTCGCCTGCGACGCGCAGGGCCATGTCGCCGCCGCCACCTCGACCGGGGGCGTGACGGGCAAGCGCTGGGGCCGGGTCGGCGATTCGCCGCTGATCGGCGCGGGCACCTATGCCGACGACCGCGCCTGTGCGGTATCCTGCACCGGCTCGGGCGAGGTCTTCATCCGCGTCGGCGTCGGGCATGAGATCGCCGCGCGCCGCCGCTTCACCGGCGAGGGTGTCCAGCAGGCCGCCGACACGGTGCTGGCCGAGGTGCGCGATCTGGGCGGGACCGGCGGCACCATCGTCGCCGCGCCCGACGGCACCATCGCCTGGAGCACGACCACGGCGGGCATGTATCGCGGCCGTGCGACGAGTGGAGGCGAACACAGGGTGGCGATCTATGCCGACGAGGGATAAAGCCCCACGACATGAAGCACTTGCGCCTGTTCGCCGCGCTGATCGCGGCGTCCCTCCTGCCCTCGCCCGCCGCCGCCTATTGGGAATATGGGCATGAGACCGTCGCGGCGATCGCCTGGGCCAATATCACCCCCCATGCCCGCACCGAGATTCGCCGGATCTTGCGCGCGCAGGCACAGCTCGACACGCCGACCTGCCCGGTCCGCACCATCGAGGAGGCGAGCGTCTGGCCCGATTGCGTCAAGCCGCTGAAGGACGACGCCGGTAAGTCGCGCTTCGGCTATGCCTATAGCTGGCACTATCAGAATGTGGACATCTGCCAGCCCTTCCGCCTGCCGCCCGCCTGCGACAGCGGCGATTGCGTGTCGGCGCAGATTCCGCGCCAGCTCGCGATCCTGAAGGACAAGCGCGCCAGCGAGAAGGACCGGGTGATGGCGCTGGCCTTCCTCGTCCATTTCGTCGGCGACCTGCACCAGCCGCTGCACGCCGGGGACAAGGGCGACAAGGGCGGCAACGACACCCGCGTCGATTACGGCATCTACGCCACGCCGCGTCTGAACCTGCATTCGGTGTGGGACGGGCTGCTGGCCGAGCGCGCGATCTCGACCCCGCCCAAGCTGGTCCGCCGCTATCCGCTGGCCGAGCAGCGGCGCGAGGCGACCGGCGGCGTGATGGCCTGGAGCCGCGAGAATTGGGTGATCGCCAAGCGCGCCTATGCCGCCGCGATGGGTGGCGATGCGTGCCGGCCGACGCCGGCGCTCATGCAGATGGACGAAGCCGCGATCCAGGCGATGGCCCCGGTCGAACGCGAGCAGATCAAGCGCGGCGGGCTGCGGCTGGCCAAGCTGCTGAACGGCGCGTTTCGGGGGTAAAGGCGGGGTCGCGTGGCCTTCGACTGCGCTCAGGCTGAACGAGGCGATGGGATATGCGGCATTGCAACGACGGTCGGGTGCCACGCCTCCCAACCTCCATTCACGCTGAACGAAGTCGAAGCGCACGCCCCGCCCTTTCGGTGAGGCACCGGGACATGGCGTTTGGGCGACCGGGCTGGGCTCAGTCGGAGCGCGTCGCGTGGCCTTCGACTTCGCTCAGGCTGAACGGGGGGCGGGATACCCGGCATCGCCGCGACGATCGGGCGCCACCCATCCTAACCTCCGTTCACGCTGAGCGAAGTCGAAGCGCACGCCCCGCCCTTTCGGTGAGGCACCGGGACATGGCGTTTGGGCGACCGGGCTGAGATCGACCCGGGCGCCCCGCGTGGCCTTCGACTTCGCTCAGGCTGAACGGGGGGTGGGATACCCGGCATCACCGCGACGGTCGGATGCCACGCCTCCCAACCGCCGTTCACGCTGAGCGAAGTCGAAGCGTACGCCCCGCCCTCGCCCAGCGCGCGTCCCATCACCCCAGGACGATCGTCACCGCGCGGCGGTTCTGCGCATAGCTGGCCTCGTCCGAACCCAGCGCGATCGGACGTTCCTTGCCATAGCTGATGACGGTCATGCGGTCCGCCGTCACGCCGCGGGCCGCCAGATAGTTCTTGGCGGCGTTCGCACGGCGATCGCCCAGCGCGAGATTGTATTCGCGGGTGCCGCGCTCGTCGCAATGCCCCTCGATCGTGATGCGGACATTGGGATAACGCTGCAGCCAGGCGGCCTGGCTGTCCAGGATCGCGCGCGCTTCGGGATCGATGTCATATTGATCCAGCCCGAAATGCACGGTGTTCGAGGTCACCGAGCGCTTGAAGTCGGCGTCCGAGCCTGGGACGATCGCGCCGTCGCCGGGATTGGTCTGGCCCGCATTGGGGTCGACGCCCGCATTCTGGTCGACCGGCGCCGGCGGCAGCACGGCGGGACGCTTCTTGGCGCAGCCGGCGATGGCCAGCGCCATGGCGGCGACGACGAGCGTGGTCTTGATCTTGGTCACTGGACTGTCACTCCCTCTAAATTCGTTTCGCCCCCGAAACTCACTCCCAAAGCGATTACGGCCGCAGCGGCCCCCAGGCGGGGTCGGAGCCGTCGAGCGGGGTCGGGATGCGGCGTTCGTTGACCCCGGTCAGGTCGACCATCCACACATCCGCCTTGCCCGACGCGCCTTGCGTCGAGCGCTGGAAGGTGATGACGCGGCCATTGGGCGACCAGCTCGGCCCCTCATCCTGCCAGCTGTTGGTCAGCAGCTTTTCCCCGCCCCCCGACGGGTTCATGATGCCGATCCGGAACGCACCGCCCAGCTTGGTGAAGGCGATCAGGTCGCCGCGCGGGCTCCACACCGGGGTCGCATAGCGTCCGCCGCCAAAGCTGATCCGCTGCTGATTCGAGCCATCGGCGTTCATGACATAGATCTGCTGCCCGCCCGACCGGTCGCTCTCGAAGACGATTTTCGAACCGTCGGGCGAATAGCTGCCGCCCGTGTCGATGCCCGGCGCGTTGGTCAGCCGCTGTGGGCTCCCCCCTTGCGACGACACGCGGTAGATATCGGTATTGCCGCCCTGCGCCATCGAGAAGAGAATCCAGCGGCCATCGGGCGAGAAGCGCGGCGCGAAGGTCGTCGCGGCGTTCTGCACCACCAGCCGCTGGCGACCCGAGCCGATGTCATAGACATAGATGGCCGGCCGCTTGTCGACATAGGACATATAGACGATCGACTGCTGGTTGGGCGCGAAGCGCGGGGTCAGCACGATCGACTGGCCGTTGGTCAGGAAGCGGTGGTTCGCGCCGTCCTGATCCATGATCGCCAGCCGCTTGATCCGCCGACCCTTCGGCCCCGTCTCGGAGACATAAACGACGCGGCTGTCGAAATAGGGGCCTTCGCCGGTCAGCTTGGTATAGATGCTGTCGGCGCATTTGTGCGCGGCGCGGCGCCATTCGCCCGGCGCCACGACGAAGCCCTGCCGCGCCAGCTCGCTGCGCGCAAGCACGTCATAGAGATAGCAGCCGACCGTCAGCGTCCCGTCGCCATTGGCGCGGACATAACCCTGGACCAGCGCCTGCGCGCCGGTGCCGTTCCAATAGTCGAAGGCGGGCGCGGTCACTTCCGGGAAGGACACGGTGCGCAGCTGCGCCGGCGGCACGGGGGTGAACAGCCCCGAATTGCGCAGGTCGTTGGCGATGATCTGCGACAGCTGCTGCCCCACCACATCAGTGGTGCCAGCCGCCGTCTGCACCACGGCATTGGTCGGCATGGCGGGAATGGCGATCGGCATCGGCGCGGAGATGCCACCCTCGACATCGACGACCAGCCCTTCCTGGCCATTGGCGGGTGCGAGCGCGGGCTGCTGCCCGGCCGGAGCCTGAGTCGGGGCTGGGGCCTGCGCCGGCTCGGCCTGGGGTACGGGCGCCTCCTGCGCGGACAGGGCGCTGGCGGCCAAGGCCAGCGTGAGCGGAAGAGTCAGCAGGGAACGGGGCATAAGCATCATCCTCAACCCGGAAGTTTGTAGCGCAGCGTGAAGTTGCTCCAGCCGCCGGGCACATCGTAAAGTTCCGCCGGCAGTCCGCGCAGCGGCGAGCAGCCCTTGAAGGTGGCGATCGCCAGATCGTCGACGCGGTCGACATAGCGATCATTCTCGCCATCGACGCCGCTATGACCGACGACGCGCGGTGCGGCGGCGAGACTGCCGTCGCGATTGAGCTTCAGGTTCATCGTCACGCGAATCCGCTCGGCCCCGGGGCCGGGCGTCACCTGGCGATTGGCGCAGGGCTGCACCTGACGCAGGATCGCCGAGGCGATGTTGGCCAGTTGCTGCGCGCCGATCTTGGTCGCGGGCGCGGCTTCCGATTTGGACGGCGATGGATCGGGCGACAGGCCCTTCAGGAAATTATCCCCCAGCCGCGATCCGCGCGGCTTGGCGGCGGTCGCGGTCGCGCTGCTGCCCTGTCCACGCGCCGGGGTCGTCGGCTTGGTCGCCGAAGGCTTGGCGGCCGACTGGCTCGGCTTGGACGCGGCCGGTGCGGGCTTGGCGGCGGGTGCGGGTTTTGCCGGCGCGGGCTTGGCCGGGGCCGGTTTGGCGGGCGCAGGCTTGGCCGGTTGCGGTTTCGGCTTGGGCTGCGGCCGCTCCACCGGCTTGGGCTGGGGTTTCGGCTGTGGCTGCGGCTTAGGTGCCGGGCGCGGTTCGGGCTTGGGCACCGGCTTGGGCTTCGGTTGCGGCTTGGGCTGCGGACGCGGTTCGGGTGCGAGCGGCGGCGGAGCGGGCTGCGGTTCGGGTTCGGGTTCGGCCTCGACCGGCTCGGGCGGCGCGGCGTCCTCGGGTGCGCCCTCCTCAGGAGCGATCGACTGGGCGGGTTGCTGGTTGGGAGTGGGCGATTCGGCCTCCAGCCCGACATCCTTGACCAGCGAAATGTCGATCGGCGTGACCTTCAGCTTTTCGGGGTTGGGCGTCGACAGGAAGCCGACCGACAACAGGCCGAACAGGACGATATGCCCCGCGACCGCAACCGCCAATCCGATCCGCTCACCACGCTCCATCAGCGGGGGCCCGCCCCCTCTACCGTGACCAGCGACACGCGGTTCAACCCGGCGCGGTTCAGCTCGCCCATCACCCGCATCACACGGCCATAATCCAGCGCCCGGTCGGCGCGCAAATAGATTTGCGGCACCTGCCCGTCGGGGTCCTTGCGCGCGGCGATCGCGTCCAGCCTGGCGGGCAGATCGGCGTCGGCGATCTCATCCTCGTTCAGGAACAGCCGCCCCTGCTCGTCGATCGAGATCTGCTCGGGCTTCTGCTCCTGCTCCAGCGCCTTGGCGCGGCTGTCGGGCAGGTTCACCGGCACGCCGGTGGTCAACAGCGGCGCGGTCACCATGAAGATGATCAGCAGCACCAGCATCACGTCGACCAGCGGCGTGACATTGATCTCCGCCATCGGCGCGCGGCGGCCCCGGCCGGAGCGGGAGGGAAGGTTCATGGCCATCGCCCGTCCCCCTTCAGCGCGCTTGGTCGAGCTGGCGACTGAGCGTGGTGTGGAAGCCGTCGGCGAACCGGTTGAGCTGCGCCTCCACCTTGTTCACGCCGTGGCTGAACCGGTTATAGGCGATGACCGCCGGGATCGCGGCGAACAGCCCGATCGCGGTGGCGAACAGCGCCTCGGCGATGCCGGGGGCGACGACCGCCAGCGACGAATTCTGCGCCTGCGCGATACCGGTGAAGCTGCGCATGATGCCCCAGACGGTGCCGAACAGCCCGACGAACGGCGCGACCGAGCCGACCGTCGCCAGCACGTTCAAACGGTCGGACAATTTGTCGATCTCGCCCGCCACGGCCGATCCCATCGCGGTCGCCAGACGCTCGCGCGTGCCGTCGCGGTCGATATGCCCGCCGGCGGTCGAGCGCCGCCATTCCTGCACACCCGCCGAAAAGACGCGTGCGGAGGGCAGTTCATTATCCTGCTCCATCCGGTGGAAGGCGTCGATATCCTCGGCCTTCCAGAAATCGCGCTCGAACCGGGTCATGCCCTTCCGGGTCCGCGCCAGCTTGCGCGAGAAGGCGACGATGATCGTCCAGGTCCACACGCTGGCGAGCAGCAGCCCGATCATCACGAACTTCACCACCCAATCGGCCTGCAGGAACAGCGCGACGGGCGACAATGTGGCGGCATCCATGTTGAAGACGGGATTCATGGGTGTTGGGTGTCCCCCTGCCAGACAAGGCGTTGGTAGATGGCGATCCAGTCGGCGGGTTGCCGACGCGGGCGGCCGTTCGGGCCGACCCAGGCGACGGTAACCCTGGCATCGGTCAGCTTGACCGCGCCGCACCTGACTGTCTGATGAATGACGACGCGAACCGCACTGACTTCGATCAGCCTCGACGTGACGATCAGGTCGTCGTCGAGCCGCGCGGAGGCCGCATAACGGATGGCGATGTCGGTGACGGCATAGGCACCCTGCCCCGCCTCATGCGCGGCGCGCTGATCGATCCCGGCGACGCGCAGCATGTCGGAGCGGGCGCGCTCCATATAACGCAGATAATTGGCGTGATAGACCACGCCCGACAGGTCGGTATCCTCGAAATAGACGCGCACCGCAAAGCGATGCTCGAACCCGTCGAAGCGGCCGCCGATCGGCAGGTGTTCTCCCGTCACCGTCATGGTGACCGCCCGTTAACCTATCCGCCCGGGGGAAGGAAGGCACTTGGCGCGCGGTCACGACCGAAAGGACGTCCGGAGCCGGGCGCGCCGCTTATTGCAGCGCCGACGGGTTCACCGACAGGCTGGGCGGGTTGATCGTCGGGGCCGGGGTATAGGGCTTGGCGGCGGGGACCGGCTGGCTCGACAGGACGCGCGGTTGGGTCGCGGGCGCGACGCCGGGCTGCGCGGTGGTGGCGACGGTCAGCGGCGCGGAGAGCGACTGGACCGGCACCATCGTGCCCGAGCGCCAGGCGTCATAGGCGCGGAAGAAGGCGATGAATGGCTCGTTCAACTGGTCCAGCCGCTTCGGTGCGGCGGTGTCGAAGTCGCCCATGGTGGTGGCGGTGATGTCGGCCAGCACCTGATCGGCGGCGGCGCAGAAGGTCTTGCGCACCGGCGTGATCGAGAAGAAATTGTACAGCCGGGTCATCGCATCGTCATAGCGATCGCGCCAGTCGCCGCCCTGCGACTGATATTCGGCCGAATAGCGCTTTTCCGCCGCCGCCAGCGCCGTCTTCTGCGTGGTCAGCATCGTGTTGTAGCGGGTGACGATCAGCCCCTCATCGGCACCGCGACAGGCGAGCGCGGCGACGTTGAGCGCGGAGCGGAGGTGCCAGACGGTCGCCGCGCTGGTCAGCGCGCGATTGGGGGTGGCGTAATTGCCATCGGGCAGCTTGGCGGGGATCATCATCCCCGGCGTGGCACCGGGCGGCAGCGGCGCGCGCACCACCTGCGGCTGGGCGGGGACCATCACCGGCGGCGGCGCGACCTTGGCGGTTTCGCGCGCGGCACAGCCCGCCAGCGACAGGCCGATCGCCACACCCGTTACAATACGCACACTCGCCATGACCCTGATCCTTGGAAAAATCCCGCCCCCGGCTCTCGGGGCCCCGTCATGCCGAATCAAGGTTAACGCGTCGTAAGCGCTGCGACGAAGCGGGTCATATGTCAGGGAGAATTCATGTGGGGGCCTGACGGAGGGGTGTCGCCCTCTCGATAGGGGTGACACCCCTCCACCATGCTGCGCATGGTCCCCCTCCCCTTACAGGGGCGGAATCCGGTTTACGCCGCGCGTGCCACCAGCGCGGTGGCGGCTTCGGCCATCAGTTGCGCGAGGATCTCGGCGATCGGCTCTTCCTTGGTCACCATGCCGACCGACTGGCCCGCCATCACCGAGCCATGCTCGACATCGCCCTCGATCACCGCGCGGCGCAGCGCACCCGCCCAGTAATGCTCGATCTGGAGCTGCGCCTCGGCCATCGCCACCTTGCCCTCGTCGAGCGACTGGGCGACTTCGCGCTGTTTGGCGGTGAAGAGTTCGCCGCCGGCATTCTTCAGCGCACGAACCGGGATGACCGGCAGGCGCGGGTCGATCTGCACGCTCGCCACCGCGTCGCGGGCCGAGGCGCGGATGAACGCCTTCTTGAAATTGGGGTGCGCGATCGATTCGGTTGCGCAGACGAAGCGCGTGCCGAGCTGAACGCCCGCCGCGCCCATGTCGAGATAGCCAGCGATCGCCTCGCCCCGACCGATACCGCCCGCGACGAAGACGGGGACCTGCTCGGCGATCTCGGGCAGCATTTCCTGCGCCAGCACGCTGGTCGACACGGGGCCGATATGACCGCCCGCCTCCATCCCCTCGATCACCAGCGCATCGACGCCCGAGCGGATCAGCTTCTTGGCAAGGCTCAGCGCGGGCGCGAAGCAGATGACCTTGGCACCCGTCTCCTTGATCGCCTCCAGCGCGCCCTTGGGCGGCAGGCCACCGGCAAGCACGACATGGCCGACCTGATGGCGGCCGCACACCGCGATCAGGTCGAACAGCTGCGGGTGCATGGTGATCAGGTTCACGCCGAACGGGCGGCTGGTCATCGCCTTGGTCGCGGCGATCTCGGTATCGAGCAGATCGGGGGTCATCGCCCCGCACGCGATCACCCCGAAGCCGCCCGCATTGGACATGGCGGAGACCAGGTTGCGCTCCGACACCCAGGACATGGCACCCGCCATGATCGCCATCTCGGCGCCAAGGAACGCCGCGCCGCGCGCCATGCGGGTGGCGAGACGCTGTTCGCCGGTGGTGGTGGTGTGGGTGTCGGTCATCGACGCTCCATGCCGTGGGTAGCGCCGGACGGCAAGATTTGGTTCATGCGAAGCCGCGATGACGCGAAGAGTTTGTTCACGCGGAGGCGCGGAGCCGCGGAGATCACCTGCGCGCGGCAGCGCCATCACTTCACCAACGACGGTGGAAAAAGGAACGGCAGCGCGGCTGGATACACCAACTCCGCGCCTCCGCGCCTCCGCGCGAACCAATCTTGTTGAAAACGCTTCGCGTCTTCGCGACTTCGCGCGAACGAAAGCCCCCTCCCCGAGCCGAACCCAGGGAGGGAAGGACCGTTTACGCGGCCTCGGCGTCCAGGCCGTAAGCGGTGTGCAGCACACGCACCGCCAGTTCGGTATAATCCTCTTCGATCAGCACGCTGACCTTGATCTCCGAGGTGGTGATGGCAAGGATGTTGATCCCGCGCGCGCCCAGCGTCTGGAACATGGTCGAGGCCACGCCCGCATGGCTGCGCATGCCCACACCCACGACCGAGATCTTGGCGACGCGCGTGTCATGGACCAGGCTGGCATAGCCGATCTCACCCTGGCCCTTTTCCAGCACGTCCAGGCTGCGCGCCAGGTCGGCCGACGGCACCGTGAAGGTCACGTCGGTCGAACCGGTCGAATGCGCGATGTTCTGGACGATCATGTCCACATTGATCCCCGCATCGGCCAGCGGCGCGAAGATCGAGCCGACCGCGCCGGGGCGATCCGGCACGGCGGTCAGGGTGATCTTGGCTTCGTTCTTGTCATGCGCGATGCCGGTGATGAGCTGGCGTTCCATATCGTCGATTTCCTCTTCGCCCACGATCAACGTGCCGCGATGTCCGTCTTCGTCCCGTGCGTCGTCGAACGAGCTCAAGACCCGCACGCGCACCTGTTCCTTCATCGCCAGACCCACCGAGCGGGTCTGGAGCACCTTGGCGCCGACGCTGGCGAGTTCCAGCATCTCCTCATAGGTGACCTTCGACAGCTTGCGCGCACGCGGCACGATGCGCGGGTCGGTGGTATAGACGCCGTCGACATCAGTGTAGATGTCGCACCGTTCCGCCTTCATCGCCGCTGCGACCGCCACCGCGCTGGTGTCCGATCCGCCGCGCCCCAGCGTCGTCACCCGGTTGCCCTCGGCCACGCCCTGGAAGCCAGGGATCACCGCGACCACGCCCGCCGCCAGACTCTCGTCGAGCGCAGTCGTGTCGATCTCGCCGATCCGCGCCTTGGCAAAGGCCGTGTCGGTATGGATCGGCAGCTGCCAGCCCAGCCACGAGCGGGCGGGGACGCCCATCGCCTGGAGCGTGATCGCCAGCAGTCCGCTGGTGATCTGTTCGCCCGCCGAGACGACGACGTCATATTCCTGGGGATCGTAGAGCGACGAGGCCTCGCGGCAGAAGCCGACCAGCCGGTCGGTCTCCCCCGCCATCGCGGAGACGACGACCGCGACCTGATGGCCCGCCTCAACCTCGCGTTTGACCCGCGCCGCCACGTTGCGGATGCGCTCGATTCCGGCCATCGAGGTGCCGCCGAACTTCATCACGATACGGGCCATGCGGTTTTTGCCAATCTCCTTGGGGTAAAACGGCGGTCCTGATAGGTAGCCCCCATGACGAACGCAAGCCATTTGAACGATTCTACCATTATTGGGGCCGAAGCCGCACATTTCGGAAAGATGGCCGCCGACTGGTGGGACCCCAAGGGGTCCAGCGCGATGCTGCACCGGCTGAACCCGCCCCGCCTGCGCTACATCCGCGAGCAGATCGACCTGCATTGGGATGCCGACGGACAGGGTTTCACGCCGCTGAAGGGCAGGCGCGCGCTCGACGTCGGTTGCGGCGCGGGGCTGTTGTGCGAGCCGCTGGCGCGCCTCGGCGCCGAGGTGACGGGGCTGGACGCCGCGCCGGAGAATGTCGCGGTCGCCGCCGCGCATGCCGCCCAGTCGGGGCTGGAAATCCACTACCGCGCGGGCAGCGTCGAGGGGCTGGCGGGCGAGACCTTCGACTTGGTCACCTCGCTGGAGGTGATCGAGCATGTCGCCGATCCGGCCCGATTCGTGCGCGGGCTGGCCGATGCGCTGGCGCCCGGCGGGCTGATGATCCTGTCGACCCCCAACCGCACGCCTTTGTCCAGGCTGGCGCTGATCACGCTGGCGGAGGGGACGGGCACGATCCCGAAGGGCACGCACGACTGGTCGAAATTCCTGACGCCCGACGAGCTGACCGGGCTGCTGCAGGAGGCCGGGCTGACCGTGCGCGATGTGCGCGGCCTCAGCTTTTCGCCGACCAAGGGCTTCATGGTCGGCGATTCGACCGCGCTCGACTATTTCGTCACCGCGACCGCGGCGTGACCGCGATCGGCCGGGCGGATCGGCCCTGGTGGATGGCGGGACTGCTCGCAGTCCTGCTCTGCGCCTTGGCGATCGCCCGCCCGGTCGACCATGACGAAAGCCAATATGTCGCCGCCGCCATGCTCAGCGGTGCCGGGCTGATCCCGTATCGCGACTATGCCTATCTGCAGACGCCGCTTCAGCCGCTGCTGTTCGCGCCGATCGCCTGGGCGAGCGGGCGCTGGGTCTGGCCAGTGCTGCGGCTGGTCAATGCCTTGCTCGGGCTGGCGGCGATCGCGGGCGTCTACCACGCCGCGCGGCTCTGGGGCGCGGATCGGCGTGCGGCGCATTGGGCGGCGGGGCTGTTCGCGACCTGCGACATCCTGTTGTTCGCGGTCGGCACCGCCCGCAACGATGCGCTGCCCGCCGCCCTGCTCGCGTGGGCGCTGGTCGGGGTGGCCAGGGGCGAGCGGGGCGATGCGAGTCGGGGCACCGCGATCCTGACCGGCCTGGTCTTGGCCGCCGCTGCCGCCGCCAAGATCTCCTATGCATTGCCGGCCGTCGCTTACGGTCTGTGGGCGCTGGCCCATCGCGGGCATCGGCCCGGCTGGGTGGTCGCCGGGACATTGCCCGTCATCGTGCTGATCGCGGCGCTGTACGCCGCCGCACCGGAGGGATTCCTGTTCGGCGTCCTGCATTTCCCTTCACAAGCCCCGGCCGAATATTATGCCGCGCGCCCGTGGAAGCTGAGCTGGGCGGCGAAGCTGATCGATTCGCTCAAATTCCTGACGCTCGGGCCGGCGCTGATCGGTGTTGTCCTGGTGATGCGGAAAAGGCCGCCCGCCGTGCTGGTCTTGTTGATGATCGGCGGGGCGATCGGCGCGGTGCTGCCCTTTCCGACCTGGCGGCAATATTGGCTGCCCCTCCTGCCGCCGCTGTTCGTCGCGCTGGCGCTGCTGTGGCACGTCGCCCCGCCCGCCCCCCGCTGGCGTGGCGCGCTCGCCTTCTTCGCTATGGTCGGGCTGGTGCCGACGTTGATCACCTTGATCGGCCGCGACGAGGCGATGAGCCTGCCCGCCGCGCTCGGCGAAGGGCAGCGTGTCGCCGCGACGATGGACCGGATCGGCGTGACCGGCCCGGTCGCCACGCTGGCGCCGCAGATGCTGGCGGTGACCGGGCGGATGCCGCATCCCGATTTCGCCACCGGCCCCTTTTATTTCCGCAGCCGCGCTTTGCTGGATGCCGGCGCCGAGCGCCGGCTGCATCTGGTCGCGCAGACCCGGCCACGGATTGCCGCCGACTGGGTGCTGGTCGGCGGTGAAGGCCCCTGGTCGGCGGGGGATGCACGGCTGGACGCGACGCTCGCGGCGGCGGCCGGGGGGCAAGCCGTCGCGATTTCCGGCACCCGCTTCCGGCTGATCCGTGTGGCGCACTGATCCGGCGGGTCGATCACGCCGGCGGGCATCTTCCATTGGGCAGCGTGGCGGCGGGGGTGTAAGGGGTTGACCATGAAACGCCTCCTCGCCTCGATCCATGACGTCTCCCCCCGTTTCGAGGGGGCGGTCGATTCGCTGTTCGACCGGCTGTCGGGGCATCTGGGCGGGCCGCGTCTGGCGATGCTGGTCATCCCCGACCATTGGAACAGCGCGCCGATCGCACCCGGCACGCCCTTCGCCACGCGGCTGCGGAACTGGGCGGACATGGGGATCGAGATGTTCGTCCATGGCTGGTCGCACAAGGACGACATGGTTCACACTGACCAGAAGACCGCACTGAAGGCCAAGCACATGACGGCGGGCGAAGGCGAGTTCGTCGGCCTGGATCGCGCCGAGGCACTCCGCCGGATGCAGCGCGGCACCGCGCTGATCGAGGATATCATCGGCCGCCGCGCGACCGGCTTCATCGCGCCCGCCTGGCTCTATTCGGATGACGCCCGACTGGCGCTCGGCGATGCGGGCTTTGGCCTTGCCGAAGATCATTTCCGCGTCTGGACGCCCGCCGATGGCAGGATCATCGCGCGCGGCCCCGTCGTCACCTGGGCCAGCCGCTCGCGCGGTCGCCAGCTCAGCTCGCTCGCCGCCGCCGCCGTGCTCCGCCATGGCCTGCGCCCCACCCCGGTCGCGCGGGTCGCGGTGCATCCCGGCGACAATGGCGTGCCGGCGCTGCTCGACAGCATCGACAAGACCTATGCGCGCCTCGCCCGCACGCACCGACCGTCCCGCTACGCGGACCTGCTCGCCGCCTGATCAGCGCGCGGCCAGCGCATGGAGGTAGCGATGCCGTGCCTCCGACCCGCGCGGATAGCGGGCTAGCGTCTTTTCCTCGGCACGGGTCAGGGTGACGCGGCGATAACCCTTGTCGGTCAGGCATCGCTCGACATCGCCGACCTGAATCGCATGCAGATCGCGCTTCTGGCGATCGGGCTGGGTGCGGCGGATCGAACTCTCCCAGCCATCACCCGCTTCACCGCCCGGAAGATTCAGGAGGAGGTCCGCCGTCTCGAAGCCCCGGATGAATCGCTTCGCCGGTTCGTCCTGCGCGACATCCCGAAAATAGCCGATCTTCGCGCATGCGATCGCATCGCCGCGATACTCCTCATAGCCGACACCCGGCTTGCCCCAGGTTTCCGTGGGGGTCCGGGTTGCGGCCTCGGCCGTTCCCGTCGCCAGAAGCAGCAAGATGGATAGGGTCCGCCCCTTCATTCCACCGCTCCTCGGGCCGCCAACGCATGGAGGTAGCGATGCCGCGCCTCCGACCCGCGCGGATAGCGGGCAAGCGTCCTTTCCTCGGCACGCGTCAGTGTGACGCGGCGATAGCCCTTGTCGGTCAGGCATCGCTCGACATCGCCGACCTGAATCGCATGAAGATCGCGCTTCTGGCGATCGGGGCGCACCCGCTGCACCGAATCGATCCAGACATCCAGATTGGGCGTGCCGGCCTGATTGAGGCCGTTATCCGCCGTCTCGAAACCCCGGATAAATCGCTTGGCGGGTTCGTCCTGCGACACGTCCCGGAAATAGCCGATCGTCGCGCATGCGACTGCGTCGTTGCGATATTGGTCGAAGCTGACGCCGGGCTTGCCCCAGCTTTCGACGGGAGGACGGTCCGCAGCCAGTGCAGCGCCCGAACAGGCCAGCATGATGCCGATCACGACCGCGAAGCCACGACTCATCCACCGTCTCCCATGACAATATTGTCATGATGACATACTTGCAGGAGGCGTGAAAGGTCCGCCCCGGTCCGTTCCGGTGCAATTCCGCTCAGGCGGCGGCACGTTCGCCCTGTTCGCCGTCGAGCAACCGCTGGTAGCGCGCGATCAGCGCCTCGGCATGGTCGCGGTCGCTGAACACCTTGGCGGCCGCGACGCGCGCGGCATTGCGCAGGACGCGCTGGTCGCGCGACAGCAGCCGCTCGATCGCCTCGGCACAGGCCGCGCCGTCGCGGGCGCGGAAGGTCTCGGCGAACAGCGGCTGCGCGACCTCGGCACAGCCGCCATAATCGGGCACTACCAGCGGCAGGCCCGAGGCGAGCGCCTCGGACGCCACCAGCCCGAACGTCTCGGTCTCGCAGCCATGGACCAGCGCGTCGCAGCTCGCCATGATGCGGGCGAGACGCGGGCGGTCATAGACCGGGCGGAACAGGCGGATATGCGGGCTGCCCGCGATCCGCTTTTCCAGCGTGCGGCTGGCGACGCCGCCGCCGATCAGGATCAGCCCGACCGGACGGGTCGAAGCCACCCGCTCGACCGCGTCGATGACCATCGGCCAGCGCTTCTCGGGGTGATGCCGGCCCAGGCCTAGCAGCAGATGCGCATCCTCGGGCAGCGCACACTGCGCCAGCAACGCGGCGCGCAGGCGCTCGTCGCGGTGTTCGGGCGAGAAGAAGTGCCGCTCGATCCCCAGCGGAATCCCCTCGTCCACCCGCACGCCGCGCTTGCCGAGTCGCTTCACCAGCGCCGGGCCGTTGGACAGCACCAGGTCGTAATGGTCGAGGAAGCGGTTCATGTAGCGGCTGTACCAGCTGAACCAGTCCTCCACCCGTTCCTGCGCGACGATGCCGTCCAGCCAGCGGACCGGATAGGTGCCGACATTGTCGTTGTGCATGAAGAAGACCTTCTTCGCGCGCCCCTGCCACCCAGCGACGAACCAGGCGGGCTTGGCGGGCGAGGAGACCTCGACGATGTCGGGGTCCAGCTCGTCGACCAGGCGGCACACGGGGTCGCCGTCCCAGAACATGCCGTAATTGGTGTCCAGGATCAGGCGCGGCGCCTTCACATAGATGATCTTGCCGCCGCCGGGACGCTCCTCGACCATGTCCTCGGTACCGGGGGCGAGCACGATCAGCTCGTGACCCATCTCGGCCAGGATCGCCATCTTGCGGTCGATATAGGTCCTGACACCCCCGCCGGTGGGCGAGTAGAATTCATTGACGTCGACGATGCGCATCGTCTTCCCCTCAGTCCGGGTCGACCGGGCCGAAACCGCCCAGCCCGCGCAGATATTGCGCGCGGATCGTGACATTGGCGACGCCGCTCGGCACGTCGATCAACGCCGAGGCGAGCGGCGGCTTGCGCCGGCCCAGCTTGGTGTTGGCCGGAAAGCCCGCGCCATCGCTCCAGAAGTTGAACTTGTTCTTGCCGTCGCGATCATGCGTGAACAGCAGCGCATAGCGGCCGGGATGCGGCACGCGGATGCACATCATCGGCGTCCCACCACCCGCCGGGGTCGGCACCTGCACGCGGCGGAACGTCTTGCCCGCGCGGATCAGGACTCCGTCATCGGCCAGGAAATCCTCTTCGTTCGCCGGATAGAGTTCCAGCTTCAGATTGCCCTTGCGATCCTTCAGCCCCTCGATCCGGGCCAGGATGGCGGGACCGCCGCCACCCGTGCAGGCGGCGGCATCGCTGCCCAGCACCTGCGCGGTCGCCGCCTGCGGCACCGCCACCGCCATCATCGTCGCGGCCGCCAGCCCGGTCGCTGTCATCCATGTCGCCATCGCGCGGTTCATGCTCTTACTCTCCGCACCAGTTCCATCAGACCGAACAGCGCGATCAGCACGACATGGACCAGCAGGGTCAGCGCCGCGGTGAAGGCGATCAGCTCGCTCAATGCCTGATCCTGCCCGATCAACAGGATCGCGAAATTGGCGAAAAGAAGGTCCTTGTTGGGCACCAGTGGCAAACGTGAGACGAGCAGCCGCGCCGCCGACAGGAACAGCCACATGCCCAGCGAGACATCGGGCATGCCGAAATGCCAGGCGAGCGCGATCAGCAGCGAGTTGACGATCAGGCGTACGCAGTGGACCGTGAAGATCCACCACAAGGTCTTGCGATCGAGCGAGAAGACACGCCGCGAAAAGATCAGGAAGGGCAGCGAGGTCGCCATGACGATGGCGATCGATCCCCATACCAGCCGCAGCTGCTCATGGGTCAACAGCTCGCGACCGACCGGCAGCGCCAGCGCGACCATCAACAGCGTGATGGCATTGCCCGCGATCGCGGAGAGAATGCCGACATCCTTGACCGCGCCGAAGGGGGCCGCGACCATCTTGGCATGCGCGCGCGCCCAGGCGTAGAAATAGGCCTCGCCCGAATAGCTGAAGGCGACTTCGTTGGCGATCCGCTTGCGGATCAGCGCGGCCAGCCCGCTGACCGGAATGCCCCATAGCCGCCGGAAGATGATATAGTCGCCGATCGGCAAGGCCATGTAGAGCCCGACGAACACGACGTAGAATAACGGGTTGGTCGGCACCGAATGGCTGAGCCCCACCAGCCCGCGCCCGAACAGCTCGCGCCCCAGCCCCACGACCATGGCCAGCGTCAGCAGCCCGCCGATGATGGCGGGCCAGCGGCGCTTGACCGTCTTCAGCGGCTCCAGCGCGGCCATGTCGGTCGCGACCGGTCCGGCCGCCCCGGCTGGCATCGCCTGCTCAGGGGTCATGGGATCATTCCGTTCATCTTGCACGTTATAGGCAATCCTCGGCGGCGAATGCCCGGGGGCGTTCGCAAACCTCAAACCAGCTTTCTCACACCTGAATATGTCGCCGCTGTGTCCGGCGATTGTGTCCTCGATAGGGCCGCGCCTGACATAATTGCGCGACAAGGTGCAATTAACCCCAGGATCAACCGCCTCTTTTCCCATCCCGCCCCCATCCGGACAAGGCCCAATCCATGCCAGCCGATCATATCCTGACCTATGCCCAGACCATGTCGGGCGGCGTGGAGGCGGCGCTCGGCCGGATGCTGGGCGGCTGGATCGAACGGGGGCGGCGGGTGACGCTGCTGCTGGGCCAGGACGGCGGCAGCTTTCGCGATGCGGTGCCGCGCGGGGTGGAGACGGTGACGCTGGGCCGCGATCATTATGCCGGGGTCGGCGCCGCGCTGCCGCTGCTGATCGACGCGGTCCGGCCCGACATCCTGTTCTGTCCGGGCAATCATTATACCAGCATGGCGGCCTATGCCCGGCTGCGGCTGGCGGAGCGCTGTCCGCCGATCGTCGCCAAGATGTCCAATGCCGTCGATCGCGGCGACCATTCCGCCTGGCTGGCCTGGGGCCAGCGGCAATGGCTGGCGCTGCACGGGCTGTTCCTCGACATGCTGGTCGCGATGACGCCGGCCACCGCGCGCGCGGCGCAGGCGGCGACGGGCATGTCGGTGGCGGTGATCCCCAATCCCCCGGCCGCGCTGCCCGGCGGCACGCTGGCCCACGCTCTGGCGGGTGAGCGACGTATCCTGGGCGTTGGACGGCTGGAGCCGCAGAAGCGCTGGGACCGGCTGATCGCCGCGATGGCGCATCTGCCCGAGAATGTCGGGCTGACCCTGCTCGGCGAAGGAAGCCTGCGCCCGGCTTTGACCGCGCAGATCGATACGCTGGGGCTAAGCCACCGGGTGGCGATGCCGGGTCACAGCGCGCACGCCCCGGCGGCGATGGCCGCCGCGCATGTCCTGGCGCTCTCCTCAGACTATGAGGGCGTGCCGGGCGTCCTGCGCGAGGCGCTGGCGGTCGGGACGCCGGTGGTCGCGACCGATTCGAGCCCGGCGGTGGCGGAGATCGTCACCCATCCGGGTCTGGGCAGCATCATCGCGCGCGAGGATGGCGCGGCGCTGGTCGCCGCCTTGCGCCACTGGCTCGATCCCGCGACGCCGCGCCCCGCGCCGGTATCGCAGCCGGGGGCCGACTCGGCCGAACGCTATCTGGCGCTGTTCGATTCGGTGGTCGCCACGCGGCGACGCGAGACGGCACGGTCAGCCGCGCTCGGCCAGTCCCTCTTCCGCCGCCTGACGCTCCGACCGGCGCTGTAGCGCGGACTTGATCATCGCGGTCATCGGGTCGGCCAGCGCCAGCCCCATGATGCCGAACAGCGCGCTCGCCAGGATCTGGGTCGACAAAGTGAGCGCGGGCGGCAGGTCGACGGTGCGCTTGGCGACCATCGGCACCACGACATAGCCATCGAAGGTCTGCACGACCAGATAGGTGCCGATCGCCCAGAAGCCCGCATCGGTGCCCGCCGAAAAGCCGACCGCGACCATCAGCATGCCGGTGACGATCGCGCCGATATTGGGGATGAAGGCCAGGATG
Organism: Sphingomonas pseudosanguinis; assembly: GCF_052056765.1. Taxonomy (NCBI): domain Bacteria; kingdom Pseudomonadati; phylum Pseudomonadota; class Alphaproteobacteria; order Sphingomonadales; family Sphingomonadaceae; genus Sphingomonas; species Sphingomonas pseudosanguinis. The sequence goes on along the minus strand of NZ_CP189888.1, from coordinate 3,493,900 downwards.
CCGGCGATGATGCCCAGCAGCAGCGCCATCGGCACGCCGCCGATCATCAGCGCGATCCCGGTCAGCACGCCTTCAAACGCCATGCCCAGCAGACGCCCCGCCAGCAGCTTGCGCAGCGTGGTCATCACCCGTTCCTGGGTAATCGCGAACTCCGCACGGCCTGAGCGCGGCACCATCCATTGCAGCCCGCGCGCATAGCCATCGGGATTCATCGCCAGGAACAGCCCAATGATCAGGATCATGAACAGCGAGGTCACCGCCCCCACCGCCGTACCGACCCACGAGGTCAGCCGCCCGATCGACCCCAGCGACTGGCGCAGCAGCCCGTTGAGGTCGGACGGCCCCGGCATCAGCCCCTGCGACGCCAGCCAGCCGGTCGCGCGTCCCGCCTGGCTCTCCAGCGTCGAGCGCAGCTGCGTCACCTGCTGCGTGACCTCGACTCCGGTCAGATAGAAGGTACCGAGCAGGAATGCCGTCACCGCGAGCACGACGATCAGCAACCGCCAGCCGCGTCCGATCGGCAACACCCGGCCGAGCAGCCGCACGCCACCGTCCAGCAGCGTGGCGAAGACCAGCCCGCCGAAGATGACGAGGAGCGGCTGGACCAGCAGCACCGCGATCGCCATCGCGCCGGCCAGCCCCAGCCAGATCGCCGCGCGGGTCAGTTCGCGCCGGGCGAAACCATCCTTCATTTCCAGGGGAGCGGGACGGTCCGTCAGCGGCACGGGGTCGGTCATCGCGATCAGTTCACCGTGGTCGGATGCAGCGAGGTTCCCGCCCGCCCCGATCGCAGCGACCCCCACCAGGTCAGCGGGTTGAGCGTCGCGTCGCCATCCAGGCTGAAGGTCACGAACTCGGCACGGCCGCCGATATTCTCATAGGGCACCGCCCCGCCCAGCCCCAGCTCAGCCAGCGAGAAGCGGCTGTCGGCCGAGCGGTCGCGATTGTCGCCCATCAGGAAGACATGGTTGGCCGGAATGGTGATCGGCCCGTAATTGTCGCCCGGGCTCCAGCCCAGCTCGACCGTGTCGTAGCGGCGATTGTTGGGCAGCGTCTCGGTCACGATCGGCAGGTGGCAGACCCATTGCCCGCTGGCGTTGCGGACGCGCGCCTCCTCGCCATAATCCGACGCCTTGCACGGGCTGTTGGTGTCGACCGGTATGTCGACATAATGCACCGGGCCGCGCTGGACCGGCTTGCCGTTGAGGATCACGGTGCCGTCGCGCACCTCCAGCCGGTCGCCGGGCAGGCCGATCACCCGCTTGATATAGTCGTTATGCGTGCCCGGCGGGGTCACGATCACGACATCGCCGCGCGTCGGCAGCGATCCGAACAGACGGCCATGGACGAACGGCATCTGCCAGCTCCAGCTGTCCTCGGGCTGGCGTAGCACGACCGATTTGAAGATCGCGACCGGGTTGGGGATGGTCGGCGAGACGAACGACCAGCCATAGGCGAATTTCGACACGACCAGCCGGTCGCCGACGCGCAGGCCCGGCAGCATCGACTCGGACGGGATGTAGAAGGGCTTGGCGATAAAGCTGTGGAAGCCCAGCACGATCAGCAGCAGCCAGAACAGCCCCTTGACCTCGGCCCACCAGTCGGTGCCCTTCTTCTGGCTCGCGGGTGGCGGCGCGGCGTTCACCGGCTGATCGCCCCCCGGCTGGTTCACCGGCGAGCCTGGGTTCGTGTCCAACACCGCGTCCTTCATGCGGAAACTTCCGGTCGTGCCTCGATCACGACAAAGGCCTGCGCCCAGGGGTGATCGTCGGTCATGGTCAAGTGGATATGGGCGACGTGGCCCTCCGGCGTCATCGCGTCAAGCCGTTCGCGCGCGCCGCCGGTCAAAGACAGGGTCGGCGCACCCCCGGGGAGGTTCACCACGCCGATGTCGCGCATGAACACGCCGTGCGAAAAGCCGGTCCCGACCGCCTTGGAAAAGGCCTCCTTGGCGGCGAAGCGCTTGGCGTAGGTCCCGGCGCGGGTGAAGGGGCGCCTGGCGGCCTTGGCCTGTTCGATGTCGGTGAAACAGCGCGCCTCGAACCGGCCGCCATGCCGGTCCAGCGCGGCCTGGATACGCTCGATATTGCAGAGATCGGAGCCGAGACCGATGATCATAAAATCCTCCCCGGCACGGGGAGGGGGACCGTCGCGCAGCGATGGTGGAGGGGGTTCTCCACCACGCGAATCCTATGGCGCGCGCCCCCTCCACCAGCCTGCGGCTGGTCCCCCTCCCCGTGCCGGGGAGGATTCACCGCGCGAGGTCCATCGCGGCGCGCATCTTGCGCACCACTTGCGGAAGGCCGACGAACACCGCGTCCGCGATCAGGAAGTGCCCGATGTTCAGCTCGCGCACCTGTGGGATCGCGGCAATGGGCGCGACATTGTCATAGGTCAGGCCGTGGCCGGCATGCACCTCGATCCCGTTCTTCGCCGCCAGCGCCGCTGCGTCCGACAAGCGGCGCAGCTCCACGCTACGCGCCTCGCCGTCCAGCTCGGCATAACCGCCGGTGTGCAGCTCGACGACCGGCACGCCCAGGTGCAGCGCCGCTTCGATCTGGCGCGGATCGGGTTCGATGAACAGCGAGACGCGGATGCCCGCCTCGCCCAGCTTGGCCACCATGGGGCTGAGCCATTCGCGCTGCCCGGCGGCGTCGAGGCCGCCCTCGGTCGTCCGCTCCTCGCGCTTTTCGGGCACGATGCAGGCGGCGTGCGGACGATGCTTCAGCGCGATGGCGAGCATCTCCTCCGTCGCCGCCATCTCGAGGTTGAGCGGCACCGTCAGTTCCGCCGACAGGCGCGCGATGTCGTCGTCGGTGATGTGCCGCCGATCCTCGCGCAGATGCGCGGTGATCCCGTCCGCGCCCGCGTCCGCCGCGATCAGCGCCGCCTTGACCGGATCGGGATAGCCCGCGCCGCGCGCGTTCCGCACCGTCGCGACATGGTCGATATTGACGCCCAGGCGCAAATGCTCGGTCATGCCGCCGCGCGGCTCCCCGGCTTGATCGCAGGGATCGCGGCCAGTTCGGCGGGCAGGGCGTCGGGGCTGTAGCTCGGCACGTCGAGGCGGATCAGCGGGAAGAAGGGCACGCCCAGATCAGCCGTCCCGTTCGAACGATCGACCAGCGAGGCCGCCGCGATCGTCTCGCCCCCTTCGCGTGCGATGGCGGCGATCGCCTCGCGGCTGGACAGGCCGGTGGTGACCACGTCTTCCATCATCAGCACCTTCTGCCCCGGCTCCAGGCGGAAGCCGCGGCGCAGGTGGAAGGTTCCCTCGGGCCGCTCCAGGAACATGCCCGGCACGCCCAGCGCGCGCGCCATTTCATGGCCGACGATGACGCCGCCCATGGCGGGGGCGACGACCGCGCTGATCTGAGCCTTGATGTCCGCCGGGATCTTGGCGGCCACCGCCTCGCACAGTCGGGCGGCGCGCGCCGGCTCCATCAGGACGCGCGCGCATTGCAGATAGCGCGGGCTGCGCAGGCCGGACGACAGGATGAAATGCCCTTCGAGCAGCGCCTCGGCGGCGCGGAACTCGGCGAGGACGTCTTCATCGGTCATGGGGCAACTCCGGCATCGGTCAGATGACCCGGCCTCATAGGATCGCGCCCCTGTTCGCGCAATCTGGCATGTGACGCTCAAGGGTTGAGGGGGCGCGGTCCCGTGCTATAGTCCACCTAACAAAAACGACATGACGCCCCGCATGAGGACCATCGGACGACCGACGGACAGGCGAGGGAGATGGGAGACGAGAGCGGGATGAGCGAGGTCAAGCGCATGTCCGGACCCCGGAGGATGAGGATGCCCAAACGCATGAAGGCGATCGCGGTCGCCGCCGGGCTGGGATGCGCCGCGCTGTCGGGTGCCGCCTTCGCGACTCCGGCCGCGCCCCCTGCCCCGACCGCCGCGCCCGCGCCCGCGCCGCAGGCCGCCGCCGAAGGGGCCGGCGTCGCCAACACCGCACCGACCAGCGCCGCCGCACCGGCGACCGCCGCGCCCACCAGCCCGCTGCTGGCGCAGGACGGCGCGCCCGCGACCACTATCGATCCCAATGTCGGGCTGCCGATCGACGGCCGCATCGGGCTTCAGCCGCAGGTGACGAAGAACGGCGAGTTCGCGCACTGGATGCACAATGGCGTCCTGTTGCCGGTCATCACCGCGATCTGCGTGCTCGTCCTGCTACTGCTCGCCTGGGTCGTGTTCCGCTATCGCCGCGCCGCCAACCCGGTCGCGTCGAAGACCAGCCACAACACGCTGGTCGAGGTGCTGTGGACGCTCGGCCCGGTCGTCGTCCTGGTCCTGATCGCCATCCCGTCGATCGGCCTGCTCCAGGCGCAGTTCAAGCCCGCGCCCGCCGGCGCCGTCACGTTGAAGGCGATCGGCAACCAATGGTACTGGACCTATCAGTACCCGGATCATGGCGGGATCGAGATCACCGCCAACATGCTGAAGGAAAAGGATCAGGTGGCCCCCGGTGAGCGTGCACGCACCGATGCCGACGGTCCGCGCCTGCTGGCGGTGGACAATCGCATCGTCCTGCCCGTCGGCGTGCCGATCCGCCTGATCACCACGTCGAACGACGTCATCCACAGCTGGGCGATCCCGGCCTTCTGGATGAAGCTGGACGCGGTGCCCGGCCGGTTGAACGAGACGAGCTTCACCATCGAGAAGCCGGGCCTGTATTTCGGGCAATGCTCCGAACTGTGCGGCGCGCGCCACGCCTTCATGCCCATCGCGGTGCAGGCGGTGCCGCGTGAGCAGTTCGCCGCCTGGGTCGCGGCCAAGGGCGGCCAGATGCCGGGCACGAAGGCGCCCTCCTCCTCGGTGATCCCGCAGCCGGGTGCCGAGGGTTCGGCCGTCGAGGCCGCGCAGGCCAATGCCGCCGAGGCGGTGACGGGGCCGGCCGACAATATGGCCACCCCCGCCCAGTCCCCCACTTCCGCGCAGGGCGCCACCGGCAATCCGGCCGGCCCCGGCAACGCTGGACAATAAGCCATGACCGACACCGCACTTCACCCCGGATCGGCTTTCGTCGGTCATGAGGATCACCACCACGCGCATCATGACGCCGATCACAAGCCCGGCTTCTTCGCGCGCTGGTTCCTGTCGACCAACCACAAGGACATCGGCACCCTCTATCTGATCTTCGCGATCGTCGCGGGCATCATCGGCGGCGCGATCTCCGGCCTGATGCGCGCCGAACTGCGCGAACCGGGCATCCAGTATCTGGGCGTCTGGGCCGGCATGCTCCACGGCGGGGCGCAGAGCCTCGACCAGTCGCTGCACCTGTGGAACGTGCTGATCACCGCGCACGGCCTGATCATGGTGTTCTTCATGGTGATGCCCGCGATGATCGGCGGGTTCGGCAACTGGTTCGTGCCGATCATGATCGGTGCGCCCGACATGGCGTTCCCGCGCATGAACAACGTGTCCTTCTGGCTGCTGATCCCGGCCTTCACCCTGCTGCTCGCCTCGCCCTTCTTCGGCTCGGGCGCGGGCGTGGGCTGGACCGCCTATGCCCCGCTATCGACCTTCGGCGAGCCGGGGCCGAGCGTCGACATGGCGATCCTGTCGCTGCACTTGGCGGGTGCGTCGTCGATCCTGGGCGCGATCAACTTCATCACCACCATCTTCAACATGCGCGCGCCGGGCATGACCCTGCACAAGATGCCGCTGTTCGTCTGGTCGGTGCTGGTCACCGCCTTCCTGCTGCTGCTCTCGCTGCCGGTGCTGGCCGCCGCGATCACCATGTTGCTGACCGATCGCAATTTCGGCACGACCTTCTTCGACCCCGCCGGTGGCGGCGACCCGATCTTGTACCAGCATCTCTTCTGGTTCTTCGGCCACCCCGAAGTGTACATCATGATCCTGCCGGGCTTCGGCATCGTCAGCCAGATCATCGCGACCTTCAGCCGCAAGCCCGTCTTCGGCTATCTCGGCATGGCCTATGCCATGGTCGCGATCGGCGTGGTCGGCTTCGTCGTCTGGGCGCACCACATGTTCGCCACCGGCCTCTCCGTGAACACCAAGATGTACTTCACCGCCGCGACGATGATCATCGCGGTGCCGACCGGCATCAAGATCTTCTCGTGGATCGCGACCATGTGGGGCGGCTCGATGAGCTTCAAGACGCCGATGGTCTGGGCGATCGGCTTCATCTTCATGTTCACCGTCGGCGGCGTGACCGGCGTGGTGCTCGCGAACGGCGGCATCGACGACTATATGCACGACACCTATTATGTCGTGGCCCACTTCCACTATGTGCTGTCGCTGGGTGCGGTGTTCGCGCTGTTCGCCGGCTTCTATTACTGGTTCCCGAAGATGTCGGGCAAGATGTACAGCGAGTTTCTCGGCCAGCTGCACTTCTGGGTGTTCTTCGTCGGTGTGAACCTGCTGTTCTTCCCGATGCACTTCCTGGGCCTGCAGGGCATGCCGCGTCGGTATCCCGACTATCCGGATGCCTATGCGACCTGGAACGCGGTCGCCACCCATGGCTATGAGATCATGGCGGCCGGCATGGTGATCTTCTTCGTCAACCTGGTCTGGTCGCTGGTCGCGGGCAAGCCGGCGGGTGACAATCCCTGGGGCGATGGTGCGACGACGCTGGAATGGACGCTGTCCAGCCCGCCGCCCTATCACCAGTTCGAGACGCTGCCGCGCATCCACTGATCCTTTCGCGGCACGATCAGATAAGGGCTTCGGGGCATCGTCCCCGAAGCCTTTTTTGTTACGCTATCATAACGATATGGCCGCATCGGCCCAAATGATGCTTCGTTGCGACGAGCCGAGGAACCATTTCATCCTTCGTTAGCCAAACAGCCCGCATTTTGGCGGCGGCCCGCACAGATTGCGGCCGCAGCGAAACGGACATGCGATGACGGGGTGGGACGATCACATCGCGGAGCCGCTCTTGACGGCGCCCGGCGATACCGACGGACAGAGGATCGAGAAGGCGGGCCAGAGTCTGGCCACGGGCGGCGCGGCCTTGCCACTGCTGGCACTCGCGGCCTGTGGCGGTGGAGGCGGCGGCGGGACGTCGACCGCGACTCCTGCGGGCAGCAGCACCCCCTCGACCCCCGTCGTGGTCGTCACCCCGCCACCGACCGTGATCGAGGCCAGCCGCTTCCTGGCGCAGGCGACGATGGGCGCGACGCGGGGGCTGATCGATGCGGTCGTCTCGCGCGGCTATGACGGCTGGCTGACCGACCAGTTCGGCATGGCGCGCGCCACCAGCCACTATGACTGGCTGGTCGCCAACGACTATGTCAAAGAGAGCGACCGCTTCATGGTGAATGGCTACGACGCCACGCTGTGGCGGCAGATGATCGTCGAGCCGGATCAGTTGCGCCAGCGCGTCGGCATGGCATTGTTCGACATCTTCGTCGTCAGCATCGACGGCGTCACCCGCTCGTGGCGCGCCATCTCGACCGGTTCCTTTGTCGACATCCTGCTCGACAACGCGTTCGGCAATTACCGCGATCTGATGGGCGCGGTGACGACCAGCTTCGCCATGGCCAGCTATCTGACCTATTTCGAGAATCGCAAGGCGAACCCGATCACCGGCACCCAGCCCGACGAGAATTACGCGCGTGAGCTGATGCAGCTGTTCACCATCGGGCTGTACCAGCTGAACATGGACGGCTCGCTGAAGATGAACGGCGGCCAGCCGATCGAGACCTATGGCCAAGCCGATGTCTCAGGGTTGGCGCGGGTCTTCACCGGCCTGATCCAGCCCAATGCCGAGGATCTGCCGCCGCGCTATCGCCAGCCGCTGGTGATCCATGCCGGCATGAACGAGACCGGCGCATCGAGCTTCCTGGGCGCCACCGTCAGCGGCGGCGGCATGGCGGCGATCAACAGTGCGCTCGACACCATCTTCGCGCATCCCAATGTGCCGCCCTTCGTCTCGAAGCAGCTGATCCAGCGGCTGGTCACCAGCAACCCCTCCCCCGCCTATATCAACCGCGTCGCGTCCAAATTCGCCGATAATGGCCAGGGCGTGCGCGGCGACATGAAGGCGGTGATCCGCGCCATCCTGCTCGACAGCGAGGCGCGCACCCTCCCGGCCAGCGGCGCGGTGGGCAAGCTGCGCGAACCGGTGATCCGCTTCACCAACTGGGCGCGGGCCTTCGGCGCCACCTCGCCCTCCAACGCCTGGGCGATCGGCGACACCAACGCCGCCACGCGGCTCAGCCAGACCAAGGGCCGCAGCCCGTCGGTCTTCAACTTCTACCGCCCCGGCTACACGCCGACCGGCACCAGCCTGGCGAGCAGCGGGCTGGTCGCGCCCGAGTTCCAGATCACCAACGAACAGACGGTGATCGGCTATGTGAACTTCATGTACGGCGTGATCGCCAACGGCATCGGCGATGTGAAGGCGGACTACACCAACATCCTGACGCTCGCCGCCGACTCCAAGGCGCTGGTGGACGAGATCAACCTGGTGCTCGCCGCCGGACAATTGTCGAGCGCGACGCAAGCGGCGATCCGCAATGCGGTCGACAGCGTGTCGGCGACCGCGACCGGCGGCCCGATCAACCGGGTCGGCATCGCCATCCTGCTGACCATGGCCTCCCCCGACTATCTGAACCTGCGGTGATGAGCATGATCCACGATCAATCCCCCCATGACCAGTCCCGGCGCGCCTTCCTCAAGCGCAGCGCGCTGCTCGGCCTGGCCGGCACCGCCACCCCCTTCGTCTCCAGCCTGGCCGCGATCGGCGAGGCGGCCGCCGCCACCGCGTCCGATTACAAGGCGCTGGTGTGCGTGTTCCTCTATGGCGGCAATGATTACGCCAACACGCTGGTCCCCTATGACGAGACCAGCTTCGCCGCCTATCGCACCGCCCGCCCCAATATCGCCTATCAGCGCGACGCGCTGGCCGGCAGCGTCCTGAACCCGGCGGTCGCGCTGCCCGGCGGCCGCGCCTATGCGCTGTCGCCCGCCATGCCCGAGCTGCGCCAGCTGTTCGATGCGGGCAAGATGGCGGTGGCGCTGAACGTCGGCACCCTGGTCGAGCCGACCACCAAGACCCAGTTCACCAATCGCACCGTCAAGCTGCCGCCCAAGCTGTTCAGCCATAACGACCAGCAGAGCTTTTTCCAGGCGTCCAACCCCGAAGGCGCGACCAGCGGCTGGGGCGGGCGGATCGGCGACGTGTTCCAGAACGGCAACGGCACCGCCGCGCTGACCTGCATCAACACTAGCGGCAACGCCATCTATCTGAGCGGGCGGACCGCGATCCAATATGCGGTGGGCACCGGCGGCCCGGTCGCGCTGCTCAACAACAGCAAGACGCTTTACGGCTCCTCCTCGGCGCTCGATGCGCTGCGCGGAGTCATGACCGCCGAGTCGAGCTATGCGATGGCGACCGAACATGCCCGCATCACCAAGCGCGCCTTCGACGTCCAGGCACAGCTCAGCAGCGCGCTGGCCGGCGCGCCCAGCGGCAATTTCCCTCTTTTCCCGTCGAACAACAACCTCGCCGACCAGCTGAAGATGGTCGCGCGGATGATCTCGGTCAGCCAGACCCTGGGGCTGAAGCGTCAGGTCTTCTTCGTGTCGATGGGCGGGTTCGACCTGCACGACAATCTGGTCGCGCAGCACCCCGTCCTCTTGGCCAAGGTGTCGGCGGCGATGAAGGCCTTTTACGACACCACCGCCGCGATGGGCGTCGCCAACCAAGTGACCAGCTTCACCGCTTCCGACTTTGGCCGCACGCTCCAGTCCAATGACGGCGGCGCCGATCATGGCTGGGGCGGCATGCACTTCGTCGTCGGCGGCGCGGTGCGCGGGCAGCGCTTTTATGGCAAGGCGCCGATCGTCGGCGTCAACACCAGCGATGATGTCGGCAGCGGCCGCCTGCTGCCCAGCATGTCGGTCGACCAATATGCCGCGACGCTGGCCAGCTGGTTCGGGATCGATTCGGGGGGCCTGCGGACCGTGCTGCCCAATATCGGCAATTACGATGCCTCGACCTGGAATCAGGGGTTCATGGGATAATGGTCCCGACCCCATCGGGTGGGCGGGCGAAGCCGAGTGGGGGGTGAAATCAATATCCGCTGCGGCTTCGCACTCGCCCGCCACTATTGACCAAGTAACGATACAACATTGCAAGACCGGTCAATTTACCGATCATCGCCGATCGGAAAAACTTTGGTCTGCCGATGGCTGGCATGGAAAGCCGGGGAACCCATATGGGCGCCGCGATCGTTGGGTCGCGTCACCGTTTTCCTACAGGAGCTTCCATGCCCACTCCCGCCAAGGGTTATGCCGCCCAGTCGGCCGAGACCCCGCTCGCGCCCTTCTCGTTCGAGCGTCGCGACCCGCAAGGTGACGATGTCGCGATCGACATCCTGTATTGCGGCGTCTGCCATTCTGACCTGCATACCGCGCGCAGCGAGTGGGAGGGCACGCTCTACCCTTGCGTCCCGGGCCACGAGATCGTCGGCCGCGTGACCGCGGTCGGTGGCGACGTCACCAAGTACAAGGTCGGCGATCTGGTCGGCGTCGGCTGCATGGTCGACAGCTGCGGCCACTGCCCGTCCTGCCATGACGGCGAAGAGCAATATTGCGAGACGACCGGCTTCGTCGGCACCTATAACGGCCCCGACCCCGTCATGGGCGGCCACACCTTTGGCGGCTATTCGGACCATATCGTCGTCAAGGAAGGCTTCGTCCTGAAGATCAACCATGACGAAGCCGATCTGGCCGCCGTCGCGCCGCTGCTCTGCGCCGGGATCACCACCTATTCGCCGCTTCGCCATTGGAAGGTCGGGCCCGGCCAGAAGGTCGGCATCGTGGGTCTGGGTGGCTTGGGCCATATGGGCGTGAAGATCGCCGCCGCGATGGGCGCCGAGGTCTATGTCTTCTCGACATCGCCGGGCAAGGCCGAGGATGCCAAGCGGCTGGGCGCCAAGGGCCTGATCGTGTCGAAGGACGAAGCGCAGATGGCCGAACACGCCAACAGCTTCGACTTCATCCTGAACACGGTCGCCGCCCCGCACAATCTCGACGCGTTCCTGGGTATGCTCAAGCGCGACGGGACGATGACGCTGGTCGGCGTCCCCGACTCGCCGCACCCCTCGCCCTCGGTCGCCAACCTCGTCTTCCGCCGCCGTTCGCTGGCCGGCTCTCTGATCGGCGGCATCGCCGAAACGCAGGAGATGCTCGACTTCTGCCACAGCCACGGCCTGACGGCGGACATCGAGATGATCGCGATGGACGAGGTCAATACCGCCTATGACCGGATGCAGAAGAGCGATGTGAAGTATCGCTTCGTGATCGACATGGCGACGTTGAAGCAGGACTGACGCCGCTGAGTCCCACGCCCCTCCCGCAGGCGGGAGGGGATGGGGGAGGGAACGCCACAGGCGACAGGCTCGGTGAGACTCCAGGCCCTCCCCCCGTCCCCCTCCCGCTTGCGGGAGGGGGTGCGCTTGGGGCTGGCGTTGGCTAGATACCAACCGCTTCGATTGCCCCCCTCCTCGCCACGCCCTATATGCGGGACGCCCATGTCCAGCATTCCCTCCTCCGTCTTCGTTCCCGCCGACTGGCGCGATTTCCTGGCGCTCACCAAGCCGCGCGTGATGACGCTGGTGGTGTTCACCGGCCTGTGCGGCATGCTGGCGGCGCCGGTCGGGATCGATCCGGTAATCGGCTTCACCGCCATCATGTGTATCGCGCTGGGCGCGGGCGCGGCGGGGGCGCTCAATCAATGGTATGAGGCGGACCTGGACGCGCTGATGAAGCGCACCGCCAAGCGGCCTTTGCCCGCCGGGCGGATGAGCCGCGAGTCGGCGCTGCATTTCGGCGTGGGGCTGGCCTGTTTCTCGGTGCTGCTGATGGGACTGGCGGTCAATTATGTCGCCGCCGGCATCCTGACCGTCTCCATCCTCTTCTATGTGCTGGTCTACACCGTCTGGCTGAAGCGCCGAACGCCGCAAAATATCGTCATCGGCGGCGCGGCGGGGGCGTTTCCGCCGCTGATCGGCTGGGCGGCGGCGACCGGCGAGATCGCGCTGCTGCCCTTCCTGCTGTTCAGCCTGGTCTTCCTGTGGACGCCGCCGCATTTCTGGGCGCTCGCGCTGTTCGTGAAGACCGATTACGCCAATGCGGGCGTGCCGATGTTGCCCGTCGTCGCGGGCGAGCGGGTGACGCGCGCGCAGATCGGGCTCTATACCATTCCGATGGCCATCGCCGCCGTCGCACCCTGGCCGCTGGGGCTGACGGGCGCGATCTATGGCGTGATCGCGACCGTAGGCACCGCGCTGTTCGCGCTCTACGCCGCCATCGTGGCCTTTCGTCATACCCAGGCCGACGACACGATGAAGCCCGAGAAGCGGTTGTTCAAATACTCGATTCTCTATCTTTTCCTTCTCTTTGGCGCGCTGGTGGTGGATCGTTGGGCATGACGCCTGACGATTCGAATCGGATTCGCGCCAAGCAGCGCGCCCGCGCCACGGTGATGGCTCTGCTGCTCGGCTTCCTGGTGGTGCTGATCTTCTTCATCACCCTATCCAAAATCCGGTCGGGGATGCACTGATGCGCCTGACCCGCCAGGCCCGAACGGTGGTGTTCGCGCTGTTCGGTGTGGTCTTCATGACCGGCCTCGCCTGGGCCAGCGTGCCGCTCTACCGCATGTTCTGCCAAGTGACCGGCTATCAGGGCACGACGCAGCGGGGCAGCGAGGCGCCGGGCAGCGTCCATCGCCAGATCCGCGTCGATTTCGACGCCAATGTCGCCTCGCGGCTCGCCTGGACCTTCAAGCCCGAAAATCCGCATGAAACCGTCGATATCGGCGCGCGCGACATGGTGTTCTTCACCGCGACCAACAACGCCAAGGTGCCGGTGACGGGCACCGCGACCTTCAACGTCACCCCCGATCAGGCCGGCCGCTACTTCACGAAAATCCAGTGTTTCTGCTTCACCCAGCAGACGCTGCAACCCGGCGAGACGGTGCGGATGCCGGTGATCTTCTTCGTCGACCCCAAGATCCTGAACGACCCCGACGCGCGCGACATCGAGACGATCACCCTGTCCTACACATTTTACCCGGTGGATTCGGGGAAGAAAGCGGGTTAGCCTGCCCCCAAAATAGCAAAATCATAGGGACGGGATCATGGCTGGCGCGAAGAACCACGACTATCACATCCTGCCGCCGAGCCCCTGGCCGCTGGCCAGTTCGATGTCGGCGCTGCTGATGGCCTCGGGCGCGATCATGTGGATGCACAGCGTGCAGGGCGGCGGCTGGGCCTTCCTGGCGGGTCTGGCGGCGGTGCTGTTCTGTATGGGCAGCTGGTGGGCCGACGTGGTGCGCGAGGCGCATAATGGCGACCATACCCCGGTCGTCCAGCTTCACTTCCGCTATGGCATGATCCTGTTCATCGCCTCCGAAGTCATGTTCTTCGTCGGCTGGTTCTGGGCTTTTTTCGACTTCGCGCTGTTCCCGACCGCGATGAGCTTCGTCGACGGACAGGTCGAGCGCGCGGCTGAAGGCGCCGCCGCCATCGCCGCGACCTGGCCGCCCAAGGGGCTGGAGGTGATCGACGCCTTCAAGCTGCCGCTGCTCAACACGCTGATCCTGCTGACCAGCGGCACCACCGTCACCTGGGCGCACCATGCGCTGATCCACAACCAGCGTGGCGGCGAGAAGAAGGGGCTGTGGGGTGCGTTGGGCGTCGGCGACCGCGACGGCGTGCTGAAGGGGCTGTGGCTGACCGTGATCCTGGGCCTGATCTTCAGCGCGATCCAGGCGTACGAATACATGCACGCGCCCTTCCCCTTCAAGGGCATCAACTATGGCGCGGCCTTCTTCATGGCGACCGGCTTCCATGGTTTCCACGTCATCGTCGGCACCATCTTCCTGATCGTCTGCCTGATCCGCGCCTATCGCGGTGACTTCACGCCGCGCCAGCATTTCGGGTTCGAGGCGGCGGCCTGGTACTGGCATTTTGTCGACGTGGTGTGGCTGTTCCTGTTCGTCACCATCTATGTCTGGGGTGGCTGGGGCGCGCCGGTTCATAGTGGCTGATACCCCTCCGACCCTATCGCAGGCTGCGTTTCAGGGGCTGTGTCCGCGTTGCGGCCAGCCCCATTTGTTTGCCGGGCCGGTCTTTTCGGCTCAGGTGGTGACCTTCGCCGAGCGTTGCGCGACCTGCGGGTTGGACTTCACCCGCTTCAATGTCGGGGATGGACCGGCGGCGTTCCTGACCCTGATCCTGGGCACGATCATCACCATCGCGGCGATCCTGGTCGAGATGACGCTGCACCCGCCGCTCTGGCTGCACATGCTGATATGGCTACCGCTGACCGCGATCGGCGTGGTCTATAGCTTGCGTATCGCCAAGGGCGCGCTGATGGCCGCCGAATATCGCAACGAAGCGCGCGAGGGCGCGGTCGCCGAGCCCGCACGGGACGAGAAGGCATGAGGCGCCTGCCCATCCTCCCCACGCTGATCGTCGGGCTGGCCATCGCCGCGATGATCGCGCTGGGCCTGTGGCAGCTGCTCGATCGCCTGCCGCAGAAGCAGGCCTATCTCGCCCAGTTGGCGGCCAATCCGGCGCGCGCACCGATCGCCTTTCCCCTCTTCCCCGACGAAAGCCTGCTCTTCCGCCGCACAGTCGGCGACTGCCCGCCGCCGGTGACCATCCGCCGCGCAGGCGCCGGCGCGGCCGGGTTCCGGCTGATCGCCACCTGCTCGGTGCCGCGCGGATCGATGCAGGTGCAGCTCGGTACGACGCATGACCCACGCGCCGAAACCGGGTGGCCGGGCGGGCGGGTCAGCGGCTATATCGCCCATGCCCCGGACAGCCGCTCGCTGATCCAGTCGGCCTTCGACCATCGGCCGCAAGCCATGATGCTGGTCGCCGACACCCCCGCCGCCGGGCTGGAGCCGAACCCCAGCCCCGCGATCGACGCGGTGCCCAACAACCACCTCGCCTATGCGGTCCAATGGTTCCTGTTCGCCGGCATCGCCGCAATTATCTATGCTTTGGCGGTCGTTCGGCGCAATCGAATGGTTGTGACAAGCGCCGCACCCCGTTAAGCCGCACCGCATCATGCGCTATATCAGTACCCGTGGCTCCGCCCCCGTCCTCGATTTCCGGGGCGCGACCCTGGCCGGTCTCGCCAGCGATGGCGGGCTTTATGTCCCCGAGACCTGGCCCAGCCTGACGCCCGAGGACATCGAAGCACTCGCCGGCCTGTCCTATGCGCAGACCGCCGCGCGGATCATGGCGCCCTTCGTCGGCGACAGCCTGAGCGCGGAGGAACTGCAAGGCCTGTGCGACGCCGCCTATGGCCGTTTCTCGCACGCCGCCGTCACGCCGCTGGTCCAGCTCGACCATGACCAATGGCTGCTGGAGCTGTTCCACGGCCCGACGCTGGCGTTCAAGGACGTCGCGCTCCAGATGCTCGGCCTGCTGTTCGAGCGGTTCCTGCGCGGCACCGATACCCGCCTGACCATCGTCGGCGCGACCAGCGGCGACACCGGCTCGGCGGCGATCGACGCGGTGGCGGGGCGCGCCAATATCGACATCTTCATGCTGCACCCCGCCGGCCGCGTCACCGACATCCAGCGCCGCCAGATGACGACGGTGCTCGCCCCCAACGTCCACAACATCGCGATCGAGGGCAATTTCGACGACGCCCAGGCGCTCGTGAAGGCGATGTTCAACGACCGCGCCTTTGCCGATCGCCACACGCTGTCGGCGGTCAATTCGATCAACTGGGCGCGGTTGATGGCGCAGGTCGTCTATTATTTCTACGCCGCCGTCCGGCTGGGCGCGCCGGGCAAGGCCGTCGCCTTCTCGGTGCCGACGGGCAATTTCGGCGACGTGTTCGCGGGCTATGTCGCGGCGCGCATGGGTCTTCCCGTCGAGCGACTGATCGTCGCGACCAACGTCAACGACATCCTTCACCGCGCGCTGTCCTCGGGCGATTATTCCAAGGGGCAGGTGCAGGCGACCGCGACGCCGTCGATGGACATCCAGGTCAGCTCGAACTTCGAACGGCTGCTGTTCGACGCCAATGGCCGCGACGGCGCGGCGCTGGCGGCGCAGATGAAGGGGTTCGAGGGGACGGGCGCGATGCGGCTGACCAATGCGCAGAGCCAGGCTATAGCGCCGCTCTTCACCAGCACGCGCGTCGATGCCGATGACATGAGCCGTGCGATGCGCTGGGCGGCGGACCATACCGGCCAGATCCTCGATCCGCACACCGCCATCGCCCTGTCCGCCGCGCGCGCCGCGGAGACCGACGTGCCGGTGGTGACGCTGGCCACCGCGCACCCGGCCAAGTTCACCGATGCGGTCGAGCGTGCGACCGGCGTCCGCCCCCCCTTGCCCCGCCGCGTCGGCGACCTGTTCGAGCGCGAGGAGCGGTTCGAGACGCTGCCCGCCACATTCGACGCGGTTACGGCCTATATCGACGGGCGCTCTTTGCGCTAACGGGGGCGCATGACACTCGAAACGATGATTGGCGAGCCCTGGGCGGATTACGGGCTGGTGGACTCGGGCCATGGCCGCAAGCTGGAACGCTATGGCCGGTTCCGCTTCATCCGCCCCGAGCCGCAGGCGATGTGGGCCCCCGCCACCGATGACTGGCGCGCGGCGGCCGAGTTCGTCCCCGGCTCGGACGAGGATGGCGGCGGTCGCTGGAATTTCAACGAGCCGGTCCCGCGCGACGGCTGGCCGCTGAAGTGGAACGAGGTCCGCTTCACCGCGCAGAACACGCCGTTCCGCCATCTGGGCTTCTTTCCCGACATGGCGCCGGTGTGGAGCTGGATGCGCGAGCAGGTGGCCGACCTCGAGTCGCCCGAGTGCATGAACCTGTTCGGCTATACCGGCGTCGGCACGCTGGCGATGGCGAGCGCAGGCGCGAAGATGGTTCATGTCGATGCGTCGAAGAAATCGGTCGAGGCGGCGCGCGGCAATGCGATGCTGTCGGGCCTGGGCGACGCGCCGGTGCGCTGGATCATCGACGACGCGGCCAAGTTCGTCGCGCGCGAGGGGCGGCGCGGGCGGCGCTATGACGGCATCCTGCTCGATCCCCCCAAATATGGGCGCGGGCCGGAGGGCGAGGTCTGGCGGCTGGAAGAGGATCTGCCCGGCCTGATCGCCGATTGCCGCAAGCTGCTCGACGAGAATTCGCGCTTCCTGTTCCTGACCGTCTATGCCGTGCGCATGTCGGCGCTGGCGATCGGCGAGATGCTGCGCCAGGTGATGGGCGACCTGCCGGGCAAGGTGGAATGCGGCGAACTGGGCGTGCGCGAGGAAGCGCGCGGGCTGATCCTGCCCACCGCCATCTGGGCGCGGTGGAGCCGGTAAGCAAAAACGTCCGTTCAGCCTGAGCGAAGTCGAAGGCCACGCCAGATCATAGCGGCGGAGCGTGTGCTTCGACTTCGCTCAGCACGAACGGGATTTCGGGTTAGAGAAGGATGACATGAGGTGGATTCGTCATTGCGAGCGTAGCGAAGCAATCCAGTGTCTAGGCAAGACGCTCTGGATTGCTTCGCTACGCTCGCAATGACGGCTTGGGTCAAACTGACGTTATCCCGCTCTAGGAGGCAGTCACCTCGATCAACGCTACCTCATAGGTCGCCACCGCCCCGCCGGCCTCGAACGCCCGCGCGATCCGCCGCATCGCGCCGGGCGGGATCGGCCGATGTCCCGCACGCGGTGTTCCCGCCCCGATCGCCCGCAGCGCACGCATGAACGCCGCCGCCGTCCCGTGGCGTTGCTCGAACGTCCGCGTCGTGATGTGCCACCCCGTTTCCGCCAGAGCCGCGACGGCCGGATAAGACGGACTCCCCGCGGCGAACCCCTCCGCCCGGTGCGCGTTATGCCAGTCGGCGAAGGTCCCTTCGACCAGCGTTGTCACCAGCATCCGCCCCCCCGGCGCCAGATGTGCCGCCAACCGCCGCAAGCCTGCCGCCAGATCAGTGAACCACTGCACCGCCAGACTGCTGACGATCAGGTCGAACACCGCCTCGCCCGCCAGATCGGGATGCTCGCCGTCCAAGACGCGACTCCGCACCCCTGGCATCCGCGCCTGCCCGCGCGCCAGCATCTCGGGCGCGATGTCCGTCATCAACCAATCGGGCCGATCGAGCCGGGGCCATGCCGCCTGTGTCAGGAAGCCGGTGCCGCACCCGACCTCCAGCACGCGCGGGGCGGTGGGCGCGACCGCGACGATCCGCTCGGCCAGCCATGCCGCCACCTGCCGCTGGACCACGGCATGCGTGTCATAGGTCGCCGCCGCGTCAAAGGCCTGCGCGATCCGCGCCCGCGATGGAGTCTGCACGGCCACGGCTCAGTCCCGGACCGACCGGATCGCCGCCGCGGCCAGCCAAGGCGCGCCGGTCACCAGCAACAGCGACAGCGCGGCGAGCAGCTTGGCCCCGCCCATGCCGTCATCGCCCGCCCCGAAGATCAGCAGCGGCAGCGCCAGCGGCAACAGCAATAGCCCCGCCACCGCGCCCGCGCCGCGCAGCCCCGCCGTCAGCGCCCCGGTCGCCACCGCCAGCGCCGCCAGCCCCGGCGTGCCCAGCAGCAGCCCCAGCTCGACCCGCATCACCGCCGCGCCGTCCAGCCCGAACAGCGCGCTCGCGACCAGCGCCGCCAGCATCAGCGGCGGCGCGAAGGCCAGCCAATGCGCGACGATCCGCAAGAGCATCACGAGCGGCAGTGACAATCCGCGCATGGCCACCTGATCGAACCAGCCCGACTCGCAATCCGGCGCGACCAGCCGATCGACCGGCAACAGCGCCGCCAGCAACGCCGCCACCCAGATCGCCCCCGCCCCGATCCGCGCCAGCATCACCCGGTCGGGACCGATCGCGAACGGGAACAGGATGACCGCGAGCAGGAAAAAGCCGCAGACCAGCCCCGCGCCGCCGCCGGCATAGCCGCGCCGCACGTCGCGCGCGATCAGCGTCCAGGCCGCGCTCATGCCGGCATCCGTTCATCGAGAGTCAGGGTGCGCGCGCCCGGCACCGACAGCGGCTGATGCGTGGTCAGCATCACCGCGCCGCCGCCCGCCCGGTGGCGGGCGATGACCTGCTCCAGCATCGCGAGCCCCGCGCTGTCCAGGCCATTGCCCGGTTCATCCAGCAACCACAGCGGTGCCTGTGACGCGAGGACCCGCGCCAGCGCGGCGCGGCGGCGCTGCCCGGTGGACAGGAGGCGAACCGGAATCCCGGCGATGGGCGACAGGCCGACGGTCTCGATCGCCGCCGCCACCCGCTCGCGCGCCGCCGCCCCGCGATCGAGTCGTGCCCAGAAGGTCAGCGCCTCGATCAGGGGGCGTTCGGCATCCAGCGCCAGATCGTCGGTCATCAACGCCACCGGCGCGGATCGCACCACCATACCGTCGAACGGGGCGAGCAGGCCGGCGGCGACGCGCAGCAGGCTGGATTTGCCGATGCCATTGGGGCCGGTGACGATCATCGCCTCACCGGGCGCGAGGTCGAGCGATACGCCGGCGAACAACAGCCGCCCGCCGCGTGCGCAGGCGACCCGGGTCAGGGACAGGATCACGCCGACGGGCCGTCCACCGCGTCTTCCAGTGCGTGCATGTCGTCGTCGGACAGGCCGAAATGGTGGCCGATCTCATGGATCATCACATGCGCGACCAGATCGTCGAGCCGCACCCCCGTCTCGATCCATTCCTCCAGGATCGCGCGGCGATAGAGATGGATACGATCGGGCAAGCCGCCGGAATCCATGCTGCTTTTCTCGCCCACCGGCCGGCCGTGATACAGGCCGGTCAGGTCGAGCGGATGCTCGATGCCCAGCGCCGCCAGCGTCTCGTCATCGGCATAGTCCTCGACGATCAGCACCACATCGCCCAGATGCGCGGCGAACGCCGCCGGCAGCCGCGCCATCGCCGCCCGCGCGATTCCCTCGATCGCTTCGATTCCCGGTGCCTCACCGATCGCGACTTGCCCGCTCATGCGCGCCGTCATACCGCTGGGGCCGACCAAAGAACAAGACAAGCAAGGGGACGCAGATGGTGGAGCGGCTGAGCGAGCTGGATCGGGATGAGGCGCTGGACGATCTGCCCGACTGGGATTGGGACGAAGGCCGCGATGCGATCAGCCGCCGGTTCGTCTTCGCCGATTTCAGCGAGGCGTTCGGATTCATGACCCGCGTCGCGCTGCTGGCGGAAAAGGCCGACCATCATCCCGAATGGTCCAATGTCTGGAACCGGGTCGACATCGTCCTGACCACCCACGACGCCGGCGGCCTGTCGGCACGCGACATCGCCATGGCCGAGGCGATCGACGCTTTGGTGATGGGGTGGACGCCCCCCGACGGCATCGATGTGCCAGAGTGGAGGTGTTGATCACCACTGAGGGAGGCGTCCGTGTCAGAGGCTACCACGATCGGGCTGGATATCGCTAAGCATGTTTTCCACGCGCATGGCGCTGACGAGCGCGGCGGGCAGGTGTTCAGCCGCAGGTTGAGCCGCGGCAAGCTGCTCGATTTCTTCATGGCCCATCCTCGCTGCGTGGTCGCGCTGGAGGCCTGTGGCGGGGCGCACCACTGGGCCCGCGAGTTGCGCGCGATGGGGCACGAGGTTCGGCTGATCCCGCCCGCGTACGTGAAGCCGTTTGTGAAGCGGCACAAGAACGATGCGGTGGATGCCGAGGCGATCTGCGAGGCGGCGCAGCGGCCGAACATGCGGTTCGTGGCGGTGAAGACCGAGGAGCAGCAAGCCGCAGCGCTGGTTTTTCGAACGCGCGACCTGGCGGTGAAACAGCGCACCCAAATCGGTAACGCGCTCCGCAGTCATCTCGCGGAATACGGCTGGGTTGCACCCAAGGGAGCGGCGCACCTAGCGATGCTGGCGGATCTGCTCGACGACGGTGGGGAGATTGGCGAAACGCTGCCCGAGGCTGCACGACCGATGTTCGCGATGATGGTCGACATGCTTGCCGGTCTCGATGAGCGGATCGCCGCCTTGGATAAGGAGATTACGCGCCGGGCTCGCGAGGATAAGGTGGCCCGACGGCTGATGACTATCCCGGGTGTCGGACCGATCACGGCGACGGCCATTGCCGCGATAGCGCCTCCAGCCGAGACCTTCGCTAAGGGCCGCGACTTCGCCGCCTGGCTGGGCCTGGTGCCGAAGCAGGCATCGACCGGCGGCAAGCAGAAGCTGGGCGCGATCTCGCGAATGGGGGAGCGAACGCTGCGGCGCCTGCTCATCATCGGGGCGAGCGCGGTCGTGCTCCAGGCGAGCAAGCGCGGTGCGCCGGCCGGCTCATGGCTCGAGGGCATGCTGGCCAGGAAGCCACGCATGCTGGTCACGGTCGCGCTCGCTAACAAGATGGCCCGTACCGTCTGGGCGTTGCTGGTCAGGCAAGAGGATTACAGAGCTCCGGTCGCAGTCGCGGCGTAAGCCGAGGCGGGCCAGAGGCGTCGGAGGGCGCAGTCGGTCGAAGGAGGGTATGGCGCAACAGTCGGCGAGACGGGGTCGGAAGAACCAGAGCTTTCCACCGTGCCACGAGCACGCTTTTGGTGATGTGGTTCCGGTCCGCGAACTCCCATACGGGCCAGCAGCTCATCGCTGCATCACAGGCCGGACAGATGGCAGCATCCGACTATGCATCAGAACTTCCAAATACCGCTTGCAACCGAAGGGGCGTCCACAGATGGAATAAGCTCCTCCCCATCGTCAGATGGGGAGGGGGACCGCGCCCGCAGGGCGTGGTGGAGGGGCATGGTCGGTCCAACCGCCCCTCCACCACCGCTTTGCGGCGGTCCCCCTCCCCAAGCTCAGCTTGGGGAGGAATAGGCTTACTCGACCATCTGCTCGATCGCGCCGAAGATGGAATGGTGGCGGTCGTCCTCCATCCAGATGCGCACCGTATCACCCTTCTTCAGGAACGGCGTCACGGCCTCGCCGCCCCGGATCGTCTCGATCATCCGCACCTCGGCGATGCAGCTATAGCCGACCCCACCCTCGGCGACGGGCTTGCCGGGGCCGCCATCGGTATCGCGGTTGGACACGGTGCCCGAGCCGATGATCGTCCCCGCCCCCAGCGCGCGGGTCTTGGCCGCATGCGCGACCAGCGTGCCGAAGTCGAACGTCATGTCCTCGCCCGCATCGGCGCGGCCGAAGGGCTGGCCGTTGAGATCGACGCGCAGCACGCGGCGCAGCTTGCCGTCCTGCCACCAGTCGCCCAGCGACTCCGGCGTGACGAAGACGGGGGAGAAGGCGGAAGCCGGCTTGGACTGGAAAAAACCGAACCCCTTGGCCAGCTCGCCGGGGATCAGCCCGCGCAGCGACACGTCGTTGGTCAGCCCGATCAGCCGGATCGCCGCCAGTGCCTCTTCGCGGCTGGCACCCTGGGGCACGTCGCCGGTCACGACGACCACCTCGCCCTCCAGATCGCAGCCCCAGCTTTCATCGGCCAGCGGAATGGGATCGCGCGGCCCCAGAAAGCCGTCCGATCCGCCCTGATACATCAGCGGGTCGTGCCAGAAGCTGTCGGGCAATTCCGCCCCGCGCGCCTGCCGTACCAGCGCGACATGATTCACATAGGCCGATCCGTCCGCCCATTGATAGGCGCGCGGCAACGGCGAGGCGGCATCATGCTCGTGGAAGCGCGTACGCGGGATCGCCTCATGATCCAGATCGGTCGCCAGATTGGCCAGCGCGGGGGCATGCGTCTCCCAATCGTCGAGCGCCCCCTGCAGCGTCGGCACGATATGCCCCGCATCCGCATACCAGGCGAGGTCGCTCGACACGACGACCAGCTTGCCGTCGCGACCATGTTTGAGACTGGCGAGTTTCATGCAGGACTCCTCTTCGCTAACTGGTATCGGATGTAACCATCCGTCCGCGCTTGTCACGCATTGGGGCGGTGATCCTGCCCGAAACTTGACTTTTGGCAATGGCCAGCGCACATGCCCGCCCGTCGAGGCGTCCACTCGCAGCGTGAACGGACCTTTTGGTCCCGGCTCCGCCCCGACCCTGTCTTCAGGCTTCCCTTGTCACGCGGGGTGTCATCAACCCCGGCCCGCGCCCGCGGCCCTTCGTGACTCGCGCGCCATGTCAGAAAGTATTCCCATGTCCTTTTCCGAACTCGGCCTCGCCGAGCCGCTCGTCCGTGCGCTCGAAGCCAAGGGCTATTCCGAACCCACGCCGATCCAGCGCGACTCGATCCCGACGCTGCTGGAAGGCCGCGACCTGCTCGGCATCGCGCAGACCGGCACCGGCAAGACGGCCGCCTTCGTCCTCCCCTCGATCCAGCGTCTGGTTGAGGCGAACAAGCGCGTCCTACCGACCCATTGCCGCATGCTGGTCCTTGCCCCCACGCGCGAACTGGCCAGCCAGATCGCCGACAACGCGAAGGGCTATGCCAAATTCTCCAAGCTGGCGGTCGCGACCGTCTTCGGCGGCACCAGCATCAACAAGAACCGGCAGGACCTGTCGCGCGGCGTCGACATCCTGGTCGCGACGCCCGGCCGTCTGATCGATCTGGTCGAGCAGGGCTTCCTGAACCTGTCGATGATCGAGATCCTGGTGCTCGACGAGGCCGACCAGATGCTCGACCTGGGCTTCATCCACGCGCTGCGCCGCATCGTGAAGATGATCCCGCGCAAGCGTCAGACCCTGTTCTTCTCGGCGACCATGCCCGCCGCGATCCGCGATCTGGCCGACAAGTTCCTCGACAACCCCGCGACCGTCTCGGTCACGCCCGTCTCGACCACCGCCGAGCGCGTCGACCAGTCGGTGACGTTCGTGACTCAGCAGGAAAAGCAGGCGCTGCTGACCATCCTGCTCGCCGATCCCGCGATCGAACTGGCGCTGGTCTTCACCCGCACCAAGCACGGCGCCGACCGCGTCGTGAAGCTGCTGGCGGGCAACGGTATTGCGGCCAACGCGATCCACGGCAACAAGAGCCAGGGCCAGCGCGAGCGCGCGCTGGGCGAGTTCCGCTCCGGCCAGACCCGCGTGCTGGTGGCGACCGACATCGCCGCGCGCGGCATCGACATTCCGGGCGTCAGCCACGTCTTCAACTTCGAACTGCCCAACGTCGCCGAGCAGTACGTCCACCGCATCGGTCGCACCGCGCGCGCGGGCCGCTCGGGTCTCGCCATCGCCTTTTGCGCCGAGGATGAGCGTCCCTATCTGAAGGACATCGAGAAGCTGACCCGGCAGAAAATCACTGTCGTGCCGCTTCCCGCCGATTTCGTGAAGCGCGCCGAGACGATCAAGTCGCAGCGGGTGAAGGCGATCGGGGCCGATCCCGCGCCGCGCGTCGACCGTCCGCGCGATCCGGCGCGTCCGCGTGCCACGCATCACCCGCGCGCGACCGACACCCGCGCACCGCAGGGTCGCCAGCCGCGCCGTCGTGGCGGCGGTGGTGGAGCCGGTGGCGGCGGCGGTCGTGGCCGTGGCGGCCAGGGCCGCCCCGGTGGTGGCGGTGCCGGTCGCGGCGCGCAGGGCTGACCCCTTCTTAAGCCCCTCCCGCAGGCGAGTTTCAGGTCGGTCACGCCCCCGGCATGACCTAAACGATGCGGGGCATCGTTTACCTGAAACTGGGTTGGGGAGGGCAAGGAGTCTCACCGAGACCATAGCCTGTGGCCAGCCCTCCCCCATCCCCTCCCGCCTGCGGGAGGGGCGTGCTTCTGTAGCGAGCGCTGAACCCCAAGGCCCTCCTGATACGTTGATCGCGTAACGATCCACGCTTCAGGAGAGGTTGCCATGGATATTGCCCACACCCCCGCCGCAGAACGCATCGCGCGCGTGCTGTGCGGCCAGCGGCTGAGCGCCAATGCCGGAGGCGACTCCGAATCGGCCGCCAAGCTGGTCGACGCGCATTGGCGCGAGCATATGGCCGACGCACTTGCCGTGCTGCGAACCTTGCGCGAACCCGATCAGGCGATGGCCGATGCGGGCGATCCGGCGATCTGGGAAAAGATGGTGCTGGTCGCGGTCGAGGCTGCCAAGCCGCCCAAGGTCACGCTGTAAATCCTTTCCAGCACCGGGGATGGCGAGGCATCAGCTCTGACGGAAGGGGCATGGCACACAGAACGCCCCGTTGGACAACACCCCTCCACCATCCTTCGGATGGTCCCCCTCCCCAAGCATAGCTTGGGGAGGGGGACCACCGGGCGTCAGCCCGGTGGTGGAGGGGCCTTTGGCTACACCGTCACCTGCTCGCCCAGCTCCAGCACCTTGCCCGGCGGAATCCGCAGGAAGTCCGTCGGATCGCTGGCATTGCGCTGCAGGAACATGAACAACCGGTCCTGCCAGAGCGGCATGCCCTTCTCCGCCTCGGGCTTGAGCGTATTGCGGCCGATGAAGAAGCTGGTCTTCATCGGGTCCAGGCCCATCTGCCGCTGCTCGACGCCCAGATCGCGCGGCAGGTCGCGCGGCACGTCGGGTGTCTCCATGAAACCATAGGTCAGCACGACGGTCGCGAAATTATCGTCGAGCCGTTCGACATGCGCGCGATATTCGGGCTGCACGACGGGGCGGTCGGCGGTGCGGATCGTCATGATCAGGTTCTGCGCGTGCAGCACCTTGTTATGCTTCAGATTGTGGAGCAGCGCGCCCGGCGCCGAGGCGGGATTGGCGGTCAGGAACACCGCCGTCCCCGGCACCCGCTCGGGCGGACGCTTGGCAAGTGCGGCGGCGAGATCGGCAAGCGGGATCGCCTGCCGCTTCTCGAAGGCCGAGACGATGCCGCGCCCGCGTACCCAGGTATAGATGATCAGGCCGACCGCCGCCCCGACCAGCAGCGGCACCCAGCCCCCCTCGATCACGCGCAGGATGTTCGCGCCGAAGAAGATCAGGTCGAGCGCCAGGAAGGGCAGGATCGCGGCCAGCGCCAGCGGCCGTCCCCAGCCCCAGCGATGCCGGACGACCAGATAGGCCAGGCAGGTGGTGACCACCATCGTCCCCGTAACGGCGATGCCATAGGCGGCGGCCATCGCCGAGGAGGTCTTGAACTGGATGACCAGCACCAGCACGCCGAACAGCAGCAGCCAGTTGATCGCGGGCAGATAGATTTGCCCCTGGAAATCGGCCGAGGTCTGGCGGACACGCAGGCGTGGCAGTAAGCCGAGCTGGATCGCCTGCTGGGTCAGCGAGAAGGCGCCGGTGATCACCGCCTGCGCCGCGATGACGGTCGCCATGCCCGCCAGCACGATCAGCGCCGGGCGGAACGACTCGGGCGCCATCAGGAAGAACCAGTCCTGATTGGTAAAGGTCTGCCCGCTCGCCGCCGCGCGCTCCAGCGCCGATAGCGCGAAGGCGCCCTGCCCCAGATAGTTGAGCATCAGCGCCGGGAGAACGAGCGAAAACCAGCCGATCCGGATCGGCAACCGCCCGAAATGCCCCATATCGGCGGTCAGCGCTTCGGCCCCGGTGACGGTCAGGAACACCGCGCCCAGAACGAACAGCCCCGTCACGCCGTGTGTCGCCAGGAAGCTGATGCCATAGCCGGGCCAGATCACCCGCGCGATCGAGGGTTCGTCGGCAATGTGCCAGATGCCCAGCCCGCCGATCACGAAGAACCACAGGATACAGATCGGCCCGAACAGCTTCGACACCTGCGCCGTGCCGCGCGACTGGATCAGGAACAGCCCGATCAGGATGACGATGGTGCACAGCCGGATCAGCCCTTCGTCGAAGATCGACGCGGCGGCGGGGATGGTGCGCAGCCCCTCCATCGCCGACAGCACCGACAGCGCCGGAGTGATGATCGCATCGCCGTAAAACAGCGACGCTCCCGCCGCACCCAGGATCAGCGCCAGTCGCGAGCGGATGCCGAGCGAGCGACGGGCAAGTGCGGCCAGTGCCAGCACCCCGCCCTCGCCCTGATTATCGGCGCGCATCAGGAAGATGACATATTTGACGGTGACGACCAGGAAGAGCGTCCACAGCGCCAGGCTGAGCACGCCCAGGATTTCGCTGGGATCGATGCCGTCGGCGGCCGACTGGGACAGCGCCTCGCGAAAGGCATAGAGCGGGCTGGTGCCGATATCGCCGAACACCACGCCGATCGCTCCCACGGTCAGCGCGGCGAGCGCGGGATGACGCGGGGCGTGGCCGTCGGCCGCCCCGTGCTGGTTGTCGGTACTGTCGGTCGTTGTCGCCGTCATGTCCGCCGGAACCCCCTGTGCCAAAAGGACGGCGCGCTTTACGCCTCTTTGCCCGGGAAGCAAGGGCTTTCCCAAGCGCTCTGCAAACGCTTGATATTGTGCAGCGTCAAGCGCATGGACGGCAAATGGTTCCCTTTTCGTTCGGCGGCCGGGATTTTGCCGCCCTGCCCGAAGGCGCATTGTTCTGGCCCGCGCGCCAGGCGTTGCTGGTTGCCGACCTGCATCTGGAAAAGGCCAGCTGGTATGCCGGCGGCGGACAGATGCTGCCCCCTTACGACTCGCTGGCGACGCTGAGCGAGCTGACCGAGGCGGTGACGCGAACGGCGGCGCGCGAGGTCTGGTGCCTGGGCGACAGCTTCCATGATGCCGAAGGATGCGACCGCCTGCTGCCACAGGCGCGGGCGATGCTGCTGGCGCTGACGGCGGCGACCCGCTGGACCTGGATCACCGGCAATCACGACCCCGTGCTGCGCGATCGCTGCGGCGGCGAGGTGGTGGACGAGGCGCTGGTCGACGGCCTCGTCCTGCGCCACGAGGCCGATCCCGCGGAGACGCGACCCGAGCTGTCGGGGCATTTCCATCCCAAACTGCGGCTGCGGGTGCGCGGCAAGATGGTCGCGCGCCGCTGTTTCGTCGGCACGGCACGCAAGCTGATCCTGCCCGCCTTCGGTGCGTTGACCGGAGGGCTGGACGTCGATCACCCCGCGCTGGTCCAGGCGGTCGGCCGCGCCGCCGAAGCCTTGGTCCCCGTCCGCGACCGGATGCTGCGCTTCCCCGTCGCCGCCTGAGCCGTCCTCAGCCCGCCCTCGCCAGATCGGGAAAGCCGGCGCGGAAGCCCGCGACCTTGGGCTTGTCCCAGCGCGTGATATACGGATGCGACGGATTGCGGTCGTAGAAGTTCTGGTGTTCCGCCTCGGCAGGGAAGAACTGGCCCTGCTCGATCCGCGTCGTGATCGGCCTGGCAAAGGCATGGGCGCCGGTCAGCTGTGCGATATAGGCGCGCGCGACCTTCGCCTGATCGGGCGACTGGGCGAAGATCGCCGAGCGATAGCTGGGGCCGCGGTCGGGGCCTTGGCCACCAACCTGAGTCGGATCATGCGCGATCGCGAAATAGACGCGCAGCAGGGTCGCATAGGAGACCTGCGCCGGGTCATAGACGATGCGAATCGCCTCGGCATGGCGGGTGCGCTCGGTCGAGACGGCGGGATAGTTCGCATCCTCTCGCCGGCCGCCGGCATAGCCCGCCGTGACCGCGCGCACGCCCTTCACCCGCTCGAACACCGCCTCCATGCCCCAGAAGCAGCCACCCGCGAGGACGGCAACCTGGGGTTTCGGCATGACAGGCACGTCTATCGCTGCCCTGGGCAGCGGCACGGCGCGCTCGGCCTTGGCGGGGAGGGATGATAGCGCGATCGCTCCGAAGGCGGTCGCGGCAAGGGCGATGCAAATGGGGGTGCGCATCGCTGGAATATGGGGCGTTTTTGGGATTCGGCTAGAGGCGGAGGTCGCGCATGGGCTTCGACTTCGCTCAGCCCGAACGGCCGTTCCTTACAGCCGTCATGCCCTCGCTCCGTTCAGCCTGAGCGAAGTCGAAGGCCAAGGGAATCCCCTTAGCGAACCGCCTCGACCGGCGCCGTCGGCGCATAGCGGCTCGGCGCTTCCGCCGGGTGCAGGACCACGAGACCCAGGGCGCCAAGCGCAAATCCGCCGGCGAACTGCCATACGAAGCTGGACTTGAGGAGGGCACGCATTTGTCTTCACCTGTCGTTGCGGGTCGCCACCCGGATGGGCTGGCGATCGGTACGGGCGCCATCTGGTCGATCGGCGGCGTTCCGACAATGGCGTTTATAGAAACACAGCATTAACGGCACGTGATCGTGTCGTTCATGCCACAGTTAAGCCACATTGCCGCACCGCACATAAACCATGGAAAAAGCCAGCCGGATCGGTGCTTTGACCGAGCCGACCGGCTTTTGCGGCGCAACAGGCGCGGGATTATTTCAGCGCGGCGCAGGCCGTCTGGATGCGGGTGCACGCCTCGCGCAGCAGCGCATCGGACGTCGCATAGCTGATTCGCATCGCGGGCGAGAGGCCGAACGCCGCGCCCTGCACCGCCGCGACCTTGGCGTCGTCGAGCAGATAGCCGACGAACGCCTCGTCGCTGTCGATCAGACGGCCCGAGGGCGTGGTCTTGCCGATCAGGGCTGCGAAGGACGGATAGACATAGAAGGCGCCTTCCGGCGTCGGGCAGGTCATGCCCTCGATCGCGTTGAGCATCGACACGACCATGTCGCGCCGCGCCTGGAACGCCTGGTTGCGCTCGGCCAGGAAGCTCTGGTCGCCGGTCAGCGCGGCGGTCGCCGCCGCCTGCGCCACCGAACAGGGGTTGGAGGTCGACTGCGACTGCAGCTTGGCGATCGCCTTGATCAGCCAGGGCGCGCCGCCCGCATAGCCGATGCGCCAGCCGGTCATGGCGTACGCCTTGGAACAGCCGTTCACCGTCAGCGTGCGCTCGTACAGTTCGGGGCAGACCTGCGCGATGGTGGCGAAGCGGAAGCCGTCATAGACGATATGCTCGTACATATCGTCGGCGAAGACCCAGACATGCGGGTGGCGAAGGATGACCTCGCCCAGCGCCTTCAGCTCGTCGGCGGTATAGCCGGCACCGGTCGGGTTGGACGGCGAGTTGAGGATGACCCACTTGGTCTTGGGCGTGATCGCTGCATCCAGCGCCTCCGGGGTCAGCTTGTAACCCTGTTCCGGCCCCGCCTTGACGATCACCGGCACGCCGCCCGCGAACTGGACGACATCGGGATAGCTGACCCAGTAGGGCGCGGGGATCACGACCTCGTCGTCCGCATCGATCGTCGCGACCATCGCGTTGAATAGGGTGTGCTTGCCGCCGACATTCACGCTGATCTGATCGGCCTTGTAGGTCAGGCCGTTGTCGCGCGCGAACTTGGCCGCGATCGCCGCCTTCAGCTCGGGCGTGCCGTCGACATTGGTGTATTTGGTCTTGCCGTCGCGGATCGCCTGAATCGCGGCCTCTTTGACGAAGTCCGGCGTGTCGAAATCGGGTTCGCCCGCGCCCAGCCCGATCACGTCGACGCCCGCGCGCTTCAGCTCCATCACGCGGCTGGTGATGGCGAGCGTGGGGGACGGGCTGATACGACCGAGCGCGGCGGAGGGCTGCATGAAACGGAACCTTTGCGTCAGGGATTTGCGGGGGCGCTTTAGACGCCTCCACCCTCAATCCGCAACCATCTCCGCACGAAACAATCCGCGAAGTGCGTTGCCAAGCAAGAATCCGTCGTGAAGATCGGCCCGCGTCAGCCGCCCCTCGACCGCCCGCCCCGTCTCGATCAGATGCGCGCGCAGGATGCCGGGCAGCAGCCCCTCGGCGAGGGGCGGCGTCACCAGCGTGTCGCCGCGCGGCACGAAGATATTGGTATAGCTGCCCTCGGTCAGGACCCCCTCGGGCGTCTCGAACAGCACTTCCGCCGTCCCCGCCGCCGCCCGCGCCGCATCGTAGAAGCCGCGCGCGCTGGTCTTGTGGCGCAGGCGCAGATCGGCCTGCGACACCGGCAGGGGCACGACCCGCACCGCGACGGGCGACTCGAACGGCACGGGGCGTGGACCGACCTCGACCACGACCGCGCCGCTGCGCGCGAGCAACAGGCGGATGCGCCGGGCATCGCGCAGGCGGAAGGTCGCCGCCTGCAATTCGTTGCGCGCATCATGCCGGTCGAAGGTGAAGCCCAAGGCCAGCGCACTCGCCTTCATCCGCGCCAGATGCGCCTCCAGATGCTGGATACCCTCCAGCGGGTCGAAGGCCATGGTCTCGATCAGGTCGAAATCGCGCTGGCCGTCGGTCAGGAACGCGGCCTTGGCCAGGCACTCGTCCCATTCGTCCGCCGCGACCGAGTCGGCGACGATCCCCGACCCCAGCCCCAGCGTCACGCGGTCGCTCCCCTCGGGCCAGGTGAGCGTACGGATGGCGACGTTGAACATCGCATCGCCATGCGCGTCCAGCCGGCCGATCGCGCCGGTATACAGGCCGCGCGACGAATCCTCGATCGCCGCGATCGCCTGCATCGCCGCGATCTTGGGCGCGCCGGTGATCGAGCCGCAGGGGAAAAGCGCGGCGAGAACATCCACCGCATCGCGCCCCTCGGCCAGATCGGCGGTGATGGTCGACACCATCTGATGCACCGTCGGATAGGGTTCGACCGCGAACAGCTCGGGCACCGCCACGCTGCCGGCCCGCGCGACCCGCGACAGGTCGTTGCGCATCAGGTCGACGATCATCAGGTTCTCGGCACGCTGCTTGGGATCGTCGCGCAGGGCTTGCGCAGCCCGCGCATCGGCGGCGGCATCGCCGTGTCGCCGCGCGGTGCCCTTCATCGGCTTGGCGGTCAGCCGGCCGGCATCGAGCGCGAAGAACATCTCGGGCGACAGCGACAGGATCACCCTGTCGCCGGTCGCCACCACCGCGCCCCAGCCGGCGCGCGACCGGGCGCGCAGGCCCGCATAGAGCGCCAGCGGATCGCCCGCGACCCGGGCTGTGGCGCGGAAGCTGAGATTGACCTGATAGAGATCGCCCGCCGCGATCCGCGCGGCGACCTCGGCGAATTGCGCGGCATGGCGCTCCTCGTCCAGTTCGGGCCGCAGCGCGCCGATCCAGGCGCCGGCGGGATCGGGCAGCAGCGTCTCGACCGCCAGCGTCCGATAATCCTCGAACAGACCGAACCAGAGCAGCGGGCCATCGGTGGCGGTGAGGGCCACGTTCGGCTCGAGCGCCGCGCCGGCCTCATAGGCGATCCAGCCCGCCGCATGCAGCCCGCGCGCCCGTGCCTGGCGCAGCCGGTCGAGCGCGGGCGCGACCTCTTCGGGCGCATGCGCGGTCACGATCCCGACCGGCGCGGTATAGAGCCGCGCCGCCGCACCCCCGTCACGGGCATCGTCGAGCAACACGAAAGGGGCATCGAGGCGCAGCATGAAGGACGATCCATGCACGGCCCGCCCCCAGGCATGCAAGCAGCGATTGGGGCAAGCAGCGATTGGCTATGGCCGTCCCAGCCTCTATCTCGGGGCGATGACCGACCCTGTACCCACGCCCCCGCTGCGCGCCGCGATCGTGCCCGTCACCCCGCTCCAGCAGAATTGCTCGATCATCTGGTGCACCGCGACGATGAAGGCCGCCGTCGTCGATCCCGGCGGCGACCTGCCGCGCATCCAGGACGCGATCGCCAAGATCGGCGTGACGGTGGAGAAGATCCTTCTCACCCATGGCCATATCGACCATGCCGGCGGCGCGAAGGCGCTGTCCGATGCGCTCTCGGTGCCGGTCGAGGGGCCGCAGGAGGAGGACCGCTTCTGGCTCGCGCGGCTGGACGAGGACGGACAGGCCTATGGCATCCCCGCGCAGATCGTCGAGCCGACCCGCTGGCTGAACGAGGGCGATACGGTGACGATCGGCGAGCTGACCCTCGATGTGTACGAGACGCCGGGGCATACGCGCGGCCATGTGATCTTCCACCACGCGCCGTCGAAATTCGCGCTGGTCGGCGATGTGCTGTTCCAGGGCTCGGTCGGGCGCTCGGACATGCCCGGCGGCGATCACGACACGCTGATCCGCTCGATCGTCGAAAAGCTGTGGCCGCTGGGGAACGATACCGCCTTCATCCCGGGGCATGGCCAGCCCAGCACCTTCGGGCATGAGCGGCAGAGCAATGCGTTCGTCGCGGATCGAGTGTTGGGTTTGGGGTAAGGTATTGGGATGGGGCGAGGTTGGGGCGTGGGCTTCGACTAACGCTCAGCCTGAACGGAGGGAGCGGTTACCTCCCAAACCCCGTTCAGCCTGAGCGCAGTCGAAGGCCAAGGGATTACCGCCGTTCCACAACACTCTCCGCCCGAATCGTCTTGAACTCGGAACTTTGACGCCACTCCGGCCAATCGCGGGACGACGCCAGATCACGCCCGATCCGGTACAGCAACCCGACATCCGCCGCCGCCCCGCGCAAATCCCACTTCGCGTCCCAGGCATCACAGGTCTGGTGATAACAGCGCATATAGCCGTCCAGCCACGCCTGCCCCGCCGGGCGTCCACCCGCGACCAGATCGGGCGCGCCGCTGATCGCCATCAGCAGCAGCGTCGGCACGCCCCGCCGCGCGACCGAGAAATGATCGGCGCGATAGAACAGCCCGCGTTCGGGCAACGCCTCGGGCGTCACCACCCGCCCTTGCGCGGCGGCGGCGGCCTTCAGCCGATCCTCAAGGTCGTTCTGCCCATCCCCGACCAGCATCACGTCCCTGGCCGGCCCCGCCGTCTGGAGAATGTCGAGCGTCAGATTCGCGACCGTCTTGGCGAGCGGATAGACCGGCTTCACCGCATAGGTCTCCGACCCCAGCAGCCCGCGCTCCTCGCCGGTCCAGAGCGCAAAGACCAGGCTGCGATCGGTACGCGGTGCCGCCTTGAACGCCCGCGCCAGTTCTAACACGCCCGCCACACCCAGCGCATCGTCATTGGCGCCGGGGCGGATCGTGCGTCCTTTCGAATCGGGCGCGCCCTTGCCGTAAGCGTCCCAATGCGCGCCGAACATCACCACCTCGTCGGGGCGCGTCTTGCCGGGTAGTTTGGCCAGCACGTTGCGGCTCTCGGCGCGCACCGTCGTCACCGACAGGTCGGCGGAGAAGCGCTGGCCCTTCAGCTCGACCGGCCGGAAGTCCGCGCGCCGCGCCGCCTTCCTCTGCTGGGCCAGGTCCAGCCCGGCGGCGGCGAAGAGTTTGGTCGCCGCCTCGCCCGACAGCCAGCCCTGGAGCAGCACGCGCGAGGTCGGGTCGGTACGGACAATATCGTAATTCTCGCCCGCCGGTGCCGTCACCGTCGCCCAGCCATAGCCCGCGCCCGGCGTGTCATGGACGATCAGCGCACCGACCGCGCCCTGCCGCGCCGCTTCCTCGAACTTATAGGTCCAGCGGCCATAATAGGTCATGCGCCGGTCGCCGAACTTGCCCTTGGCATCGTCGCCCGCGACCGCCTCGAAATCGGGATCGTTGACCAGGAAGACGGCGATCTTGCCCTTCAGGTCGACGCCCTTGAAGTCGTCCCAGCCCCGCTCGGGCGCGTGGACGCCGTAGCCGACGAAGACCATGGGAGCGTCCTGGATCGCCACCCGGTCGACGGGGCGCACGGTCGAGACATAGACGCCCTGCCCCTGCACCAGCGGCATCGTACCCGCCCGCATCGTTCCCTTCCCGATCTGCGTACGGATCAACGGCACGGCTTGCGTCCATTGTCCGTCCGGACCGCCGGGCTGCAGGCCCATCGCCTTGAACTGCGCGACCAGCCAGTCGACCGTCTTCGCCTCGCCCGGCGTCCCCGGCGCACGGCCCTCGAACGCGTCGGAGGCCAGCGTCTTCACATCCGCCGACAAGCGTTGCGGCGAAATCGGGTCGGGCGCGGCGGCGGTCAGGGTGACAGCGGCGAGCGCGATCAGGGGCAGGCGAATCATCAGCGGTCGATCCTTACGACGGTGGTGGCCGCGACGGGCTTGGCCTGCGCGGTATAGACGAGCCCGATCCCCCAACCGGCCAGCAGCGCCAAGATCGCCCAGGTGCCGATCGCACCCCCGGCGCGACCGATATTGGGCGCAGGCCGCATCATGCCCCAGCCATGGCCGATCCGCGCGACGATGAACGCACCCCCCAGCACCCACAGCCAGAAGGACGATCCGCCGGCCAGCTCGATCAGACCCATCAGGATCAGGACGAAGGGCGCATATTCGACGAAATTGGCCTGGGCGCGCATGCCCGCCGCGAGTCGCGAATCGCCCCCGTCCCCGATCATGACCTTGCCACGAACGCGCCCGACCACGATTCGCAGCGCCAGCCACAAATTGACGATGGCGGCCGCCGCCGCGATGCTCAGCGTAACCGGCAGGACCATAAATGCCGTCTTTCCTGTAAATTGCCTGATCTTAGGGAGTGCCATTCCGTGGCCGCGCTTGCAACATCGGCAAAACTCGCTATAGGCGCGGGGCTTCGCGATGCGTCCGGCTGGGTGCTCACGCGGCCGGGTCGTCGATCCGGGCGCGCTATGGGTGCTGACAGTGGTTGCGTCCATCCCTTGTTCGAATTTGATAAGGTGCCGCAATGGCCGTCCCCAAGAGAAAGACTTCGCCCTCCAAGCGCGGCATGCGCCGTGGCCACGACTCGCTGACCATCGCGGCGTTCCAGGAATGCCCGAACTGTGGCGAGCTGAAGCGTCCGCACAATCTGTGCACCGCTTGCGGCCACTATAACGGCCGTGAGGTCGTGTCGGTCGAGGGCTGATCCCCTCTTCCTTCACCTGAACGACCGTTAGAGGACACGCATGGCCGATAACGCCTGGATCGCCGTCGATGCGATGGGCGGCGACGACGGGCTGGCCGTGATGCTTGCCGGTGTCGCCAGAGCGCGACGCCGCTATGAGGGCATGCGGTTCTTCCTGGTCGGCGACGAGGCGCAGATTGCGGAGGGGCTGAAATCCCATCCCAATCTGTCCGCCGCGTCCGAGATCGTTCACGCGCCCGAGATCGTCGGTTCGAATGAAAAGCCCAGCCAGGCGATTCGTCGCGCCAAGACGACGTCGATGGGCGTCGCCATCGATCTGGTGAAACGGGGGCGCGCCGCCGCCGCCGTGTCGTCGGGCAATACCGGCGCGCTGATGGCGATGGCCAAGCTGTCGCTTCGCACCCTGCCGGGCATCGACCGGCCGGCGCTGGCGGCGCCCTTGCCGACGCTGGGCGACAATGACGTCGTCATGCTCGACCTCGGCGCGAATACCGAGTGCGATGCACGCAACCTCGTCCAGTTCGCGGTGATGGGCGCGGCCTATGCCCGCACGCTGCTCGAACTCGACAATCCGCGAGTCGCGTTGCTCAATATCGGGTCCGAGGATCAGAAGGGCACCGACGAGATTCGTGACGCCGCCGCCGTGCTGCGCGGGCAGAATCACCTGCCGCTGAACTTCACCGGCTTCATCGAGGGCAACCAGCTCGCCCGTGGTGAGGTCGATGTGATCGTGTGCGACGGTTTCGCCGGCAATATCGCGCTCAAGACCGCCGAGGGCACCGCGCGCTTCGTCGCCGACCTGCTCAAGCGCGCCTTCCGCTCCTCGACCCGCTCGAAGATCGGCTTCCTGATCTCGCGCCCGGCGACCCAGCTGCTGCGCGATCATCTCGACCCCAACAACCATAATGGCGCGGTCTTCCTGGGCCTGAACGGCCTGGTGGTGAAGAGCCATGGCGGCGCCACCGAATTGGGGGTCGCCACCGCGATCGGCAACGCGGCCAAGATGGTGCGCGCCGAGCTGACCCGGCGCATCGCCGAGGATCTCCTGAACTTCGAGGCTGCGGCATGATTCGCTCGATCGTCACCGGCACGGGCTCGGCGCTTCCAACCCGGCGGGTGTCGAACGAGGAACTGGCACAGCAGGTCGACACCTCCGACGAGTGGATCGTCGAGCGCACCGGCATCCGCTTCCGCCATATCGCAGGGCCGGAGGAGACGACCGCGACGCTGGCCGCCGACGCCGCCAAGGCCGCGATCGCCGCCGCCGGCCTGTCGGCACAGGACATCGACCTGATCGTGCTGGCGACCGCGACGCCGGACCAGACCTTCCCCGCGACCGCGACCAAGGTGCAGGCGATGCTGGGCATCGCCGATTGCGTCGCGTTCGACGTTGCCGCCGTCTGCTCGGGCTTCCTCTATGCCGTACAGGTCGCCGACGCGATGCTGCGCTCGGGCGTGCAGCGCCGTGCGCTGGTGATCGGTGCCGAGACCTTCAGCCGTATCCTCGACTGGGAGGATCGCACCACCTGCGTCCTGTTCGGCGACGGTGCGGGCGCGATGGTGCTGGAGGCGCGGGAGAGCAATAACGACGCCGGGCGCGGCATCCTCGCGACCAAGCTCCATGCCGATGGCCGCCATAACGGCCTGCTCTATGTCGATGGCGGCGTCTCGACCACCGGCACCGTCGGCAAGCTGCGCATGAAGGGCCGCGAGGTATTCCGCCACGCCGTCGTCAATCTGGCGCAGGTGATGGAGGAGTCGCTGGGGCTGGCGGGTCTGACCCCGGCCGATGTCGACTGGGTCGTCCCGCATCAGGCCAATGCCCGCATCCTCGACGCCACCGCACGCAAGCTAAACCTGGCACCGGAAAAGGTGATCGTCACCGTCGACCAGCATGCCAACACCTCGGCCGCCTCGGTGCCGCTGGCGCTGGACACGGCTGTGCGCGACGGGCGCATCCGCGAGAACGACCTGATCGTCCTCGAGGCGATGGGCGGCGGCTTCACCTGGGGCGCGGCGGTGATCCGCTTCTGAACAAATGTCTGAAGTTGACCGAGATAAATCCCTTTCGGTCATAATCCTGACTGTGTTAGTCGGACATTGGACACCATTGGGGGATGGCAATGACCAATGAAGGAACACTGACCCGCGCTGATCTGGCGGAATCGCTGCATCAGGAAATCGGGCTGTCGCGATCGGACTCGGCCGAGGTGGTCGAACAGATCCTCGTCGAGATGTGCGAGGCGCTGTCGCGCGGCGAAAACGTCAAGATTTCGGGCTTTGGCACCTTCGTGCTGCGCGACAAGGGGGAGCGGATCGGCCGCAATCCCAAGACCGGGGTGGAGGTGCCGATCGCACCGCGCCGCGTTCTGACCTTCCGCGCCAGCCAGATGATGCGCGATCGTATTGTCGCGGCCGGATAGACCCGAACGCCCGCTGGACGGTGGCAAGACCGATGGTGCCATGCGCACCATCGGCGAGACGTCGCGCGAGACCGGCGTGGCGCAGCATGTCCTGCGCTATTGGGAAAGCCGCTTTCCGCAGCTTCGCCCGGTCCAGCGCGCCGGCAATCGCCGTTATTATCGCCCCGAAGACCTGACGCTGATCCGCCGGCTCGACCGACTGCTCAACCAGCAGGGCTATACCGTGCGCGGCGTCCAGCAATTGTTCGAGAGCGAGGCCAAGGCGAAGAACGATCCCGCCACGATGCTGCGCAGCATTCGCGACTCGCTGGCGGAGGCGCTGGCCTGGGACGACCGCGCGGAGGCGCGATAGGGTTTACGCGTAGCCTTCAACTTCGCTCAGGCTGAACGGCGGTTGGAGAAATCGCGGCATTATTCTCTCGCTCCGTTCAGCCTGAGCCCTTCGTCTTTGCTCAGGATAAACTTCGGCGCTTCGCGCCGAAGTCGAAGGCCACGCCCCGCCGCTCAGGCCGTAACGAACACCCCGCCCTGCTCCGCCAGCAGCAAATCCCGGCACGCCCGGTTATAGGCGTGCGCGCGCCACCAGAACCAGCCGCCATTGCCCACGCCCCAGGCCGCCACGCCCAGCGCCGCCCAGGGCACCGCACGTGCGGCACGACCGCCCCGTGCCGCGACCCGGCCGGCGGCCAGGCCGCCCTTGCCGATGCGGCGCGCGGTCTTGGCAAGCTTTCCGGCCGCGCGCGCCTGCGATAGGATTCCCGATCCGCCGCGCAGATCGCCCAGAATCGCCGCCGGGCCGACAAAGCCCTTCAGCTTGCCGACGATCTCCTGCGCTTCGATCGACGCGGCGGGCTCCAACTGGCGCCGCTGCGCGCCGCTCAGGCCATAGGCGTCGCCGATCGCATCGATCGTGTCGGCCAGGCTTTCGGTGCCGATGGTCAGCGCCTTGGCGCCGGCCTTCAGCGCGCGGCGGCGGATCAGCTTCTCATTGGCCTCGAAGGTGGCGTCGATCGTCGCGCGGTCCATGGTGGGTCCCTGTTCGTTCATGCCGCCATGAAGCCGCGAAACGGCCCCCGGGTTCCCCCTCAACGCTCGCGCGTGGCGAGGAAGCGGACCTTGGGATAGCGATCGGCGACATAGCCGACCTCCCACGCGCTCCTGGCGAGGAAGACGGGATTGTCGTCGCGGTCCTTGGCCATGGCCGAACGGTTCACGTCCATAAACGCTTTGAGGTCGGCGGGATCGTCCGCCGCGATCCAGCGCGCGGTGTCGAACGGCGCGGGCTCCAGCCCCGCCGCGACCTTATATTCTGCATCCAGCCGCGACAGCAGCACGTCGAGCTGAAGCTGCCCGACGACGCCGATGATCCAGTTCGAGCCGATCTCGGGATAGAAGACCTGGGTCACCCCCTCCTCGGCCATGTCGTCCAAGGCTTTCCGAAGCTGCTTGGTCTTGGTCGGGTCCTTGAGTGCCACGCGGCGCAGGATTTCGGGGGCGAAATTGGGCAGGCCGGTGAAGCGCACATCGGCCCGCTCCGACAAGGTATCGCCGACGCGCAGCGTGCCGTGATTGGGGATGCCGATGATATCGCCCGGAAACGCCTCGTCCGCGACTTCGCGATTCTGTGCGAAGAACAGGATCGGCGAATGGACCGCGATCGGCTTGCCATGGCCCGTCGGGGTCAGCTTCATGCCGCGCTTGAACGTGCCCGAGCAGAGCCGCATGAACGCGATGCGGTCGCGGTGCTGCGGGTCCATATTGGCCTGCACCTTGAACACGAAGCCGGTGACTTCCTTATTCTCCGGCGCGACGGGCGCGGGTTCGGCCGGTTGCGGGCGCGGTGGCGGCGCATGGCGGCTGAGCGCGTCGATCAGCTCGGCGACCCCGAAATCCTTGAGCGCGGAGCCGAAATAGACCGGCGTCAGGTCGCCGTTGCGATAGGCCTCGCCATCGAACGCGGCATAACCGGCCTGCGCCAGTTCGACCTCTTCGGCGATGTCGGGTGGCAGCGTCGGCGAATCGTCGACCTTGCCCAGGAAGGCACGGCTGTCGCCCTCGGGACGGCTGACCTTGCCGGTGGTGAGGTCGAGGATACCCTCGAACAGCCCGCCCATACCGACCGGCCAGCTCATCGGCGCGACGTCGAGCGCCAATATGTCGGCGATCTCGTCGAGCAGTTCGAAGGGCGGACGGCCTTCGCGATCGACCTTGTTGACGAAGGTGATGATCGGCACCGAGCGCAGGCGGCACACCTCGAACAGCTTGCGCGTCTGCGCCTCGATACCGCGCGCCGCATCGATGACCATGACGGCCGAGTCGACCGCGGTCAGCGTGCGATAGGTATCCTCGGAAAAGTCTTCGTGGCCCGGGGTGTCGAGCAGGTTGAAGGTCACGCCGTCCTTCTCGAACGTCATCACCGACGAGGTGACCGAGATGCCG
This sequence comes from Sphingomonas pseudosanguinis, assembly GCF_052056765.1. Lineage (NCBI taxonomy): Bacteria > Pseudomonadati > Pseudomonadota > Alphaproteobacteria > Sphingomonadales > Sphingomonadaceae > Sphingomonas > Sphingomonas pseudosanguinis. The sequence continues at coordinate 3,453,579 of NZ_CP189888.1, read as the reverse complement.
CGCTGCTGTTCGATCTTCATCCAGTCCGACCGTGCACGCCGGTTCTGGCCGCGTGCCTTGACCTCACCCGCCAAGTGGATCGCGCCGCCGAAGTACAACAGCTTTTCGGTCAGCGTCGTCTTACCGGCGTCAGGGTGCGAGATGATCGCGAAGGTACGGCGGGGGGAAGTCATGGGCGGCTCTGGATAGCAAAGGGTTTAGCGGCATCGATATGCCCGCCCCGTCAGCCGAACGGCGAGGGGATTGCGGATCGCCATAGCGGGTCCGCTCCGCTCTGTCGCAGGAAATAAGGTGTCCGTCATTGCTAGCGCAGCGAAGCAATCCAGGGCCGCAAGCCCGGACGTTCTGGATTGCTTCGCTCCGCTCGCAATGACGGAGCAGCATATCTATCCCGCCAGCGTCACTGACATCCGCATGACCTTCTCGCCACCCACCGGCACGATGAAGACGCCCGGCTTGTCGGTGAACTCGCCGTCAAAGCCTTCCGGATCGGCGATGCCGTGCCAGGGCTCGACACAGACATAGGCCGCACCGGGCTTGGTCCAGATGCCGAGCTTGTCGGTATCAGGGAAGGCGATGCGCAGCTGCGGCGAAACGTCGACGCCATAGGTGACATGGCGGCTCTCGACCGGGTCCCAGACCAGCGCGTCGTTGGTGAACAACTCGTCCGCCAGATGCAGCACGCGGCCATCGAGCGGGCTGTCACGACGCGCCTCGGCGATCAGACCGTCGGGAGCGATCTCGCGCAGCCGAGCGGGTTCTTCCTTTTCGAAGACGATGCGGTGGTCAGAGCGCGCCTGCCCATATGGCAGCGGCCAGGCGAAGGCGGGGTGGAAACCGAAGCTGGCGGGCATCGGTACTTCGCCCCGGTTGAGGACGCGGACCTCGGTCACCAGCGTAGCGTCCTCCAGACGGAACTCCACTTCCAGCCGGAAGGCGAAGGGATAGGAGGTGCGCGTTTCCTCGCTGTCGCCCAGCGAGAAGACCGCGCGGGTCGGCTCCTGCGTCACCAGCTCGAACATCGAGTGACGGGCAAAGCCGTGCTTGGCCATCGGATAATGTTGACCGTTCAGGCGGATGCCGTCGCGGGTCACGCCGATCACCGGGAACAGCAGCGGCGCGCGGCCGGTCCAGAAAGCCGGGTCCGCGTTCGTCATCAGTTCGCGGCCGTCCGCGTCCTTGAGCGAGGACAACTCGGCGCCGAACGGATTGATCGCCGCCGATAGATGATCATTGCCGATGCGGACCCAGTTTTCCTCATCAGCCACGGAGTTGCGCTCCCTGCTTGGCGGCGGCGGCGACGATCTTGTCGGCGATGGCCTTGAGTTCCTCGTCCGTGAAGCTCTTCTGCGACGGTTGTAGCAGGACCTCGACCGCGACCGACTTGTGGCCCTCGGGCACGCCCTGCCCGGCGAACACGTCGAAGACGCGCGCGGCGGTGATCGCGGCCTTGTCCGCGCCGCGCACTGCGCGGATCAGCATGTCGGCCGCCAGCGTGTCGGGCACCAGGAAGGCGAAGTCGCGCTTCACCGACTGCAACGCCGGGGGCGTGTAGGCCGGGCGCATGAAGCCGGTCGCGCGCTTGGGCGGGATCGCGTCGAGGTAAAGCTCGACCGCCGCCACCGCGCCGTCGAGGTCGAACGCCTTGAGGACCGAGGGGTGGACCATGCCGAACGCCGCCAGCACCGTCTTCGGCCCCAGCCGCAGCGTGCCCGACTGGCCGGGATGCCAGGCATCGCCCGCCTCGCCCATCACCTGCAGGTTCTCCACAGGCGCCCCCGCCTGCGCGAGCAGCGCGATCGCCTCGGCCTTGGCGTCATAGGCGTCGAAGCCCTGCGCCTTGCCCGAGCGCCAGTTGCGGGGCGTCTTGTCGCCCGCCAACACCACGCTGAGTGTCGGCCGCTCGGCCTCTTCCAGATAGCGGCGACCGATCTCGAACAGACGCACGGCGGTCGCCCCGCGCTTGATGTTACGCTCGGTCGCGGCGAGCAGGCCGGGGAGGAGCGAAGGCCGCATGACCTTCAGGTCTTCGCTGATCGGGTTGGCGAGCGTGAAGGCGCCGCCGCCGAAGGGTGCCGCCTGTGCCTCGCTGATGAAGCTCCACGTCACCGCTTCGTCCAGACCGCGCGCGGCGGCGGCGCGACGGGCGCGGCGCTCCAGCTTCTGCTGCGGCGTGGCGGTGGGACGCGCGACGCCGGGCGTGCGGGGCAGCGCGACCGGGGGAACATGATCGATGCCCTCGATACGGATCACTTCCTCGACCAGATCGGCGGGGCCGTCCACGTCGCGACGCCAACTCGGCGCGGTGACCTGCCAGTCGGCGGTGACGGTGAAGCCCAGCGATTCGAGGATCGCTTTCTGCCGCTCGGACGCAATGGCGAGGCCACCCAGCGTCTCGGCGAGATTCGGGTCGTAACCGATCGTCTTGCCGACGACCGGCGGCTTCCCCGCCCGCGTCACGCTGCTGGCGGTGCCGCCGCAATATTCGAGGACGAGGAAGGTCGCGATGGCCAGGCCGTCGTCGAGGAACGCCGGGTCCACCCCGCGCTCGAACCGGGTGCGCGCATCGGAGGTCAGGCCCAGCTTCTGGCCGGTGCGCGCAATCGCCTCGGGCGCGAAATAGGCGCATTCGATGATGACGTCGGTGGTCGTCTCCGACACGCCCGAATGCTCGCCGCCCATGATCCCGCCGATGTCGTGGACACCGGCGTCGTCGGCGATGACGGTCATGCCCTCGGACAGGGTATAGGTCTTGCCGTTCAGCGCCTCGACCGTCTCGCCCTCTCGGGCCTGCCGCGCGACCAGACCGCCCGACAGCTTGGCCTTGTCATAGACATGCAGCGGGCGGCCGAGATCGACCGTCATATAATTGGTGATGTCGACCAGTGCCGAGATCGGCTTCTGCCCGATCGCGGTCAGCCGCTGGCGCATCCATTCGGGGGCCTCGCCATTGGTCAGGCCCGACACGCCCTGCGCATAGAAGGCCGGGCAACCCTCGGCATCCTCGATGCGCACATCGGGGCCGGGGCCTTCGCCCTTCACCTCCGGCACGGTCGGCGCGATCAGCGTGCCGAGACCGGCGGCGGCCAGGTCGCGCGCGATGCCGTGGACGCCCATACAGTCCTGGCGGTTGGGCGTGATCGACACGTCGATGACCGGATCGTTCAGCCCCGCATAATCGGGGAAGGACGTGCCGATCACCGCATCCTCGGGCAGTTCGATGATGCCGTCATGGCCCTCGCCGATCTGCAACTCGCGCGCCGAGCACATCATGCCGTTCGACTCGACGCCGCGAATGGCGGCGACCTTCAGCGTCACTTCGAGGCCGGGGACATAGGCCCCCGGCGCGCCGAACACGCCGACCAGCCCTGCGCGGGCATTGGGCGCGCCGCACACGACCTGCATCGGGCCGTCGCCGGCATCGACCGACAGCACCTGCAACTTATCCGCCTGCGGATGCCGCTCGGCCGACAGGATGCGCGCGACGCGGAAAGGCTCAAGCGCCTCGCCCGGATTATGGACGCCCTCGACCTCCAGGCCGATACGGGTCAGCCCCTCGACAATGGTGTCGAGCGAGGCGTCGGTGTCCAGATGGCTCTTCAGCCAGCCCAGGGTGAACTTCATGCGCCGACTCCTCCCGACAGCGTGGGTACGTCGAGGCTCGCGAACCCGTAATGCTTCAACCAGCGGATATCGCCGTCGAAGAAGGCGCGCAGATCGTCCATCCCGTATTTCAGCATGGCGAGGCGATCGATGCCGCAGCCAAAGGCGAAGCCCTGCCACTCATTGGGGTCGAGCCCGCAGGCTTCGATGACCTTGGGGTGGACCATGCCGGAGCCCAGCACTTCCATCCAGCCGCCGCCGGACCCGCCGATGACGCGCTTGCCCTTCTCGATCGTGTAGCCGACATCGACCTCGGCCGAGGGTTCGGTGAAGGGGAAATAGCTGGGGCGCAGGCGCAGGACGATGTCGTCGCGCTCGAAGAAGGCCTTGAGGAAGGTCTCCAGCGTCCACTTCAGATGGCCGAGCGTGATGCCCTTGTCGATCACCAGCCCCTCGACCTGATGGAACATCGGCGTGTGGGTCGCGTCCGAGTCGGAGCGATAGGTGCGGCCCGGCGCGATGATGCGGATCGGCGGCTTCTGGTTCAGCATGGTGCGGATCTGCACCGGCGAGGTGTGGGTGCGCAGGACCCGGCGCACGGTACGCTCGTCGCCGCCCGCCTCGACACCCGCCAGATAGAAGGTGTCGTGCATCGCGCGCGCCGGATGCGTCTCAGGGATATTAAGCGCGGTGAAATTGTGCCAGTCGGTCTCGACCTCCGGCCCCGTCGCGACCGCGAAGCCCAGATCGGCGAAGATCTCGGCCAATTCGTCCATCACCTGGCTGACCGGGTGGACGGTGCCGAAGCTGCCGCCCTCGACCGGCAGGGTCATGTCGAGTCGCTCGGACGCCAGCCGCGCGTCGAGCGCCGCCTGCTCCAACGCGGCCTTGCGGGTGCCGAGCGCCTCGGTCACCGCCTCGCGCAGCGAATGGATCTTCGGCCCTTCGACCTGGCGCTCCTCGGGGCTCATCTTGCCCAGCGTCTTGAGCAGTTGCGTGATCCGCCCCTGCTTGCCCAGCGCATCGACGCGGATCGTCTCCAGCGCGTCCAGCGCGGGCGCGTCGGCAATGGCGGCGAGCAAAGGCTCACGCATGTCTTCGAGGTCGTTGCTCACTCTTCACTCCGTCGGCCGCCCGGCCGTCATCGGATGACAGCCTCGGCCCATTTGCGGGATTGCTCCCGCCGTAGCGGCTGGGGGCCGCCCGGATCAATCCTTCACGCGCACCGGCCCGGCGCTCACGCTGCGGGCACCGGTTGCACCGGACCCATGACCCGGATTTGAAATGGACCGATCCGAAACTATTTTCTAACCGCTATTCCGCTACGGCAAGCATGGATGCCGGTCCGATCAGGGCCTGCCGATCGCCGACCATGGAATGGGAATGCTCGCACTCGATATCGCCAGTCTGCAGATCATGGGTGCGTTCACCAATCTTCTGGCGGGGGCGATTCATTGGATTCCGGGTCTGACCGGGGCGGGACGCCGCAAATGGGCCTATTATTGGGGCAGCGGCAAGCTGCTGATCGGTGGGTCGAATGCGATCATCCTGATCATCGGTTTCGACAACACCGCCTTTTTCGAACGCTTCCTCAACATCGTCATGATGATCGGCCTGTGCCTGGAGGTGCATAGCGTCGCGGTGTTCGGCGAGCGGAGCGTACCGCGTCCGCTGGTCGCGATCCTGGGGGTGCTTTTGCTGGCGTCGATCGGGCTGATGATCGTCGATGCCGCCGAGTTCCGCTGGAGCTTCGTCACGCTCGGGTTGGCGCGCGGCTTCTGCTTTCTGGGGATCATGGGGCTGGCGGCGGGAATCGCGCGGCGCGAGCGGTTGCTGACCGGATGGATCACCGCCGCGCTGTTCGCCGCCGTCGCGCCGATCTTCCTGCTGCGCGCGGGCAGGCTGATGCTGACCCTGATCGACCCCGTCTGGACGATCGAGGGCCAGCCGGTGGAGGAATGGATGATCGGCGTCGCGCTGATCCTGCTGACCCTCACCCATTTCGCCCTGTTGCAGATGGAATCGGAGCGGACCCAGGCCATGCTGCGCGAACAGGCCAGCCGGGACGGCCTGACCGGTGCGCTCAACCGCTTCGGACTGCGCGGGATCGAGGCGGCGTTACGGGGGCCCTGCGCGCTCGCGCTGATCGACATCGACCATTTCAAGGCGCTCAACGATACGCAGGGGCATGCCACCGGCGATGCGGTGCTGCGCCTGCTGGTCGATCTGGCGCAGCGCGAGCTGGGCGCGCGGGGCACGGTGATCCGGCTGGGCGGCGACGAATTCGCCTGCATCCTGCCCGACTCGTCGCAAGCCGATGCCCAGTCCTTCGCCACGCGGCTGGCCGAGCGGTTCGACCGCGCGGTGGCGGCGACGGTCGACGGACCGCTCTATCCTTCGCTCAGTATCGGCGTCGTCGCGGGACCGGTCGACCGCGATCTGGATCGGCTGCTGACCGAAGCCGACCGGGCGATGTATGCGATCAAGCGCACCCGCCACCCCGAAATGTCGCGCATGGCGGCGGCGCGGTGATCCTTTCCATCTTTTCAAAAGACGGGCCGCCGATAGACTGAGGCGCGTGACCCACTGGCGTGCCCTGAGCGGATGGACCGGAACCTCCCTGGCGAATCTGGGACTGGCCACGATGCTGGCCGCCATTTTCACCGGGATTCCGGGGATCGGCTGTCATTTGGTCGACACGAACGACCCTGTCGTGGTGATCGCGAAGGCCCCGCCGCAGATTTTCCAGATGAACGGCGCGCCACAGCCTGCGATCGTGCCCCGTCGCGAAGGCGCCCGGCAGAGATGCGGTGATCGCACCGCGCTCGATCGGTTTCCCACGATCACCTCGCCCTTCCCAGTGAATGATTCGGCACAGCCGGCCAGCGCCTGTCTGTTGGTCAACGCCACGGGTCGGGTCGACCGGGTCGCCCACGCCACGCTGTCCGCACGGCGCAGGATCGAGCCGATGATGTCGGAAATGCGTTTCCAGCCGGCGCTGCGCGATGGCCGCCCGGTGCCCGCCTGGGTCGAATTGCGACTGTAATTCTGGTTCCTCCCCTGCAAGGGGAGGATTTGTCATGTGCCTGCTGGTGCAAGGGGCGATGGCAAGCGCCACCGCCCCCGAGCCGGCTCACACCGCCTTGGCGGAACCCGGCGTATTGACGCCCATTGATTGCAGATAGCGCTTGATGTTGCGCGCCGCCTGGCGGAGCCGCTGTTCGTTCTCGACCATGGCGATGCGGACGAAGCCCTCGCCATTCTCGCCGTACCCGACGCCGGGCGCGACCGCGACCTTGGCCTCGGTCAGCAGCTGCTTGGAAAACTCCAGGCTGCCCAGATGCGCCAGCGCCGGCGGCAGCGGCGCCCAGGCGAACATCGACGCCTTGGGGGACGGGATGTCCCAGCCCGCGCGGCCGAAGCTCTCGACCAGGACGTCGCGGCGCTTGTGATAGAGCTGGCGGTTCCGCTCGACGATGTCCTGCGGCCCGTTGAGCGCGGCGCAGGCCGCCGCCTGGATCGGGGTGAAGGCGCCGTAGTCGAGGTACGACTTCACCCGCGTCATCGCCGCGATCAGCTTCTTGTTGCCGACCGCGAAGCCGATCCGCCAGCCCGCCATCGAATAGGTCTTGGACAGCGAGGTGAACTCGACCGCGACGTCCTTGCCGCCCTTGACCTGCAGGATCGAGGGCGTCGGGTTGCCGTCATAATAAAGCTCGGAATAGGCGAGGTCGCTCAAGACCCACAGCTCATGCTTTTTCGCGAAGGCCACGAGGCGTTCGTAGAAGGCCAAGTCCACCGTCTCGGCGGTCGGATTGGACGGATAGTTCACGACCAGTACCGAGGGGCGCGGCACGGTGAAGTGCATCGCCCGCTCCAGGCTCTCGAAATAGGCCTCGTCCGGCGTCGTCGGCACCGCGCGGATGGTGGCGCCCGCGATGATGAAGCCGAAAGTGTGGATCGGATAGGACGGGTTGGGCGCCAGGATCACGTCGCCCGGCGCGGTGATCGCGGTGGCGAGGCTGGCGAGCCCCTCCTTCGATCCCATGGTCACGACGACCTCGGTCTCGGGATCGAGATCGACGCCGAAGCGGCGGCCATAATAATTCGCCTGGGCGCGGCGCAGGCCGGGAATCCCCTTGGACTGGGAATAGCCGTGCGCATCGGGCTTCTTGGCCACCTCGACCAGCTTGTCGAGCACATGGTCGGGGGGCGGCAGGTCGGGATTGCCCATGCCCAGATCGATGATGTCCTCGCCGCCCGCGCGCGCCGCGGCCCGCATCGCGTTGACTTCGGCGATGACATAGGGCGGCAGGCGCTTGATGCGGTAGAACTCTTCGGACATGGGTCCCTCTGTGTGACGATTTGGGACCCGATGCTTAGCGTCTTTCGTTGAACAACGCGACCCGACATGACGGCGCAATATCATGACGCTAGGACGGGGTCATACGAACGAGAGGATGCGATGACCCCCGGCCAGACGACCGCCCCCGCCCTTCCGACGCTGGAAGAGTTGCAGCACTGGACCTGGGTCATGGGCCGGGCGCAGCAGATGATGATGGAGGCCGCGCTCACCCCGCCGCCGGAGGGCGTGCCGGTGGTGCCGGGCTTCAACGACCCCGCGACGATGGGCCGCGTCCGCGACTTCTGGTCCGATTCGATGGCGCTGTGGCAGCGATTCGTCGACCCCGCCGCCGAACCGAGCCAGGCCCCGAAGCCCGACCGCCGCTTCAAGGCCGAGCAATGGCAGTCGCCGCTGTTCGACTGGATTCGCCAAAGCTATCAGATGGTGTCGGACCATATGCTGCGCGGCGTCGATGCGCTGGAAGGCGTGGAGCCCAAGCAGAAGGAGCAGATCCGCTTCGCCGCGCAAGGTTTCATCGACGCGATGAGCCCGACCAATTTCCCTGCGACCAACCCCGAAGTGCTCGACAAGATCGTCGAGACGCGCGGCGAAAATCTGCTCAAAGGCTTGCAGAACATGCTGGCCGATATGGGCCGCGGACAGCTGACCCATAGCGATTCGACCGCGTTCGAGGTCGGGCGCAACCTCGCCGCGACGCCGGGCAAGGTGGTCAAGCGCACCGACCTGTATGAGCTGATCCACTATACCCCGACCACCGAACAGGTGGCGGCGGTGCCGATCGTGATCTTTCCGCCCTGGATCAACCGCTTCTACATCCTCGACCTCGCGCCCGAGAAGAGCCTGATCAAATGGCTGGTCGACCAAGGGTTCAGCGTCTTCATGGTGTCGTGGAAATCCGCCGACGCCACGATGAAGGACGTGATCTGGGACGATTACGTCACCGCGCAGGTCGATGCGATCGACACGGTGCGCGATCTGCTCGCCATCGAGTCGGTCCACACCGTCGGCTATTGCGTGGCGGGCACGACGCTGGCCGCGACGCTGGCCTGGCTCACCGCGAAGGGTGAGACGGCGAAGGTCGCCAGCGCCACCTTCTTCACCGCGCAGGTCGATTTCTCGAAGGCGGGCGAGCTGCTCCACTTCGTCGACGACGAACAGCTGAAACTGATCGGCACGCTCTCGCCCGAGGGGTATCTCGACGGGCGCTATCTGGCGATGACGTTCAACCTGCTGCGCGGGCGCGACCTGATCTGGAATTACGTCACCAACAACTATCTGCTGGGCCGTGATTATATGCCGTTCGACCTGCTCCACTGGAATGGCGACGTCACCAACCTGCCCGCCAAATGGCATCTGAGCTATCTGACCGATCTCTACCGCGACAATCGGCTGGTGAAGCCCGGCGCGATGGCGGTGGCGGGCGTGCCGCTCGACCTGACCAAGGTCGCCACCCCCGCCTATGTCCAGGCGGGGCGCGAGGATCATATCGCCCCGGCCGAAAGCGTGTGGAAGATCACCGAGGCGTTCACCGGCCCCTTGCGCTTCGTGCTGGCGGGATCGGGCCATATCGCGGGTGTGGTGAACCCACCGGCGGCGGGGAAATATCAATACTGGACCAATGACGCCCCCGCCGCGACGCTTCAGGAGTTCGTCCAGGGCGCGCGCGAAACCAAGGGCAGCTGGTGGCCGGACTGGGCGGCGTGGCTGCGCGATCGGGACGATCGGACCGTCGCCGCCACGGACGCGCGGATTCCCGGGGAAGGCGCCCTCCCCGCCCTCGAAGACGCGCCCGGACGCTACGTCAAGCAGCGCTAAAATCGATTGCTGCGCCGCACAAAACTGTTGATAACTTCGGTTCGACGCATTATTGTGCAGCGCAGCAAATCGGGAGAGAGCTGGTGGACAAGAACAAGCAGGTCACCCCTGCCGCGAAGCATGCGGCCAAGATGCGTCGCGTCGCCAAGCCCGTGGCCGCCAAGCCGCTCCCCGGCCTTCCTTCCGATCCCACGCCCCCGGTTGCAGCCCCTGCGGCAAAGCCGGTCGTCGCCAAGGCGCCCGAAACCGTGCCGGCACCGAGCCAGCCGACCGTGGAACCAGCGAGCCTGATCCCGCCGGTGGTGGTGCCCGAACCCGATACGGTCGAGGCCGCACCCGCTCCGGTTACGACGGCGCCTTCGCCCGCACCGGCGGCGCCGACGCCCGAGCCGGAAGCGGCACCCGCAATTTCTTCCCCGACCGCCGCGGTTCCGGCGGAATCCAGCCCCAAGGAAATCATCATGGACGCCACGAGCACCGTCGAGAACGCCGCCCAGGACACCGCCGCCAAGACCCAGGCGATGTTCGGTGAAGCGCAGAAGCGCACCCAGGACGCGATGGAAAAGAGCAGCAAGCTGTTCGAAGACATGATCGCCTTCAACAAGGACAATGTCGAGGCGATGGTCGAATCGTCGAAGATCGCCGCCAAGGGTGCGCAGACGCTGGGCCAGGGCGCGGCGGACTATGCCAAGCGTTCGTTCGAAACCGCGACCCAGACGATGCAGACGCTGTCGTCGGTCAAGTCGCCGACCGAGTTCATGAAGCTCCAGTCGGACTTCGCCCGTTCGGCCTTCGACTCGATGGTCGCCGAAACCTCGCGCTCGACCGAAACCATGATGAAGCTGGCCGGCGAAATCGCCCAGCCGTTGAGCAACCGCTTCGCGGTCGCCGCCGAGAAGATGAAGACCGTCGCGTAATTCGCGAACGGTTTCCGTTAGCGGAACAGGAAGGGGCGGTCGCGATGCGGCCGCCCTTTTTCGTGTCGTCGGCTCGTCGGCTGACTGGCAACCATGTTGACAACTCATCCCCTCGATCGGGGCTCATGGCAACATGTGCTCAGCACACTTCCCGCTCTCACATCCCACTAAAAGGTAAATTTTTCGGGATTTGACACCGCTTTAGTATCAAGCAAAAATGGTGATCGTGTCGCAAGGAGTCGTTACCCATGCCACAACACGTCGTCAAAGCGGTGAAACACTAGGTGGAATTGCCGCGCGGTTTGGAATGACGTGGCGGGAACTCGCTTCCGCCAATGCTATGCGGGACGCCGATCTTATTCGGATCGGTCAGATCCTGAACATTCCGGAGCGCGGCGCAAGGACATCATCGAAACCGCGGATCAAGCCCGCCGATCCACCACGCGATCATGCCCCGCCCGTCCGTCCCGTGCCGGGTCGGGAAGGAACGACCAGAATATTCCTCTCCAAGCTCATGGCGTTTGGGGATCGGCAGGCCAAGGCAGACTTCGAAGCAGGCAAGCGGATGGTCGTGGCACTCCGGGTCGCCACAAATTATCGCGAGCACCTGAACGCATTGTACGATGACAAGATCGCGGTCTTGCGAAAGCTGGACGACGGCACCGTGCAGATCAGGACGTTCGACGGCAGCACGGAGCCGGCGGGTGCCTATGCGCATGGGCAAAGGCGCGCCGCCAAGGGATCGCACACAGACATGGACGGCGATGGTCGTATGGACCTCGGCCGCTTGCTGCCCGGCAGCTATCGATACCGCAAGCGTGAGGGCAATTTCATGGGAGCGGTTGCGTTTCGCGCGACGAAAACCCAGCCAGCCGAGCGTGACACCAATCAAGACGGCCAGTTCGATACCCGCGACCGTCATCGCATCGATCGCAGCGGCGCTCAGCGATCCATCCTGATCCATCGCGGCGGCTCCGAACGCTTTACCGGATCGGCCGCGTGCCAGACGATCAAGCCCAGCCAATATGCCTCGTTCCTCGCCGCGATCTCCATCACGTCACAACCGGAATTCAGCTATGTCCTTGTCCGTCGTTGATCACCCGTTCCTTCGCCTTGGGGCGGCCTGTATCGCGCTGCTGGTCTTGCCGGCCTGTGGTTCCGCCACGGATGGCAATATGACATCGCCAATATCCGGCGATGCCGTGCGTGGTGGCGGGAACGACGCCGCGTCTCGACATGATGTCGCCAAGACATCGCTGACGAACAGTAGCAACACCGAAATCGTGCCCGGTGAGGTTGCCGGGGACGAGGCCCCGCCCGAACGCGTGCACGGACGCTGGCGTGTCGTCGAGGAGACGGGCACACTGGGCGCGAAGGGGATGGTCGGCCGAATCCTGTCGTTCGACGATGCGGCGCTGGGCTGGATCGGACCAGATGGCAAGACCGAGCCGGGATGCCGCGATCCCTTCTACCATATCGTGTCCGACGCGTCGGAAGCGCGCAGCTTTTCCCGGCCCTTCAAACCCGCCTGGGCCAAGTTCGGGCTTGCGCAGAATCGCGTCGGTGGGCTGCATGTCTGGGAATGCGGCGATGGTGACGAGATTTTCGGTCCGTCCGAGCCGGCGGCGGGGTCGGCCTTTTATCCGGTTGGCCAGGATCAGCTGATGATGAATTGGCTGGATGGAAACATCCTCTTGCTGCGTCGCGAAGGATAAGAGCCCCCGGTATCGGATGCCACGGGGCGGACGGGGATAAGCGTCACGGGTCGTTGCATATCCACTGGCATCCCGGTCCCACCCGCCCTATCTTCCCCTTATGTCGTTCTTCGGCCGCTTCTCCCCCGTCCGCGCCATTCGCGACCTGCGCCTGTTCCTGTCGCAGCGTCATCCCGTCGAACTGGTGTTCCTGATGGTCGCGGTCGGGATCACGGGCTTCTTCATCTACGCCTTTGCCCGCGACGATTATGTGCCGGTGCCGTACAAGCCCAACATCATCTATGTCGAACAATGGCCCGCCGATCGCACCGATGCGCAGATCCGCGCGCAGCAGAAGATCGACTTCGTGAAGAAGAAGGAACGGCTGGCGGAGGAAAAGGCCGCCAGGGAGCAACGCCAGGCCGAGTTCAAGAAGGTCGATGACGCACTGAACAAGTGGGGCATCTGATCGACCGGCGCTGGATGGGCGCGGCGCTGGCGCTGGCGGATCGCGGCACCGGCCGGACCGCGCCCAACCCCAATGTCGGATGCGTGCTGGTTCGCGATGGCCGCGTGGTCGGGCGCGGCTGGACGCAACCGGGTGGACGCCCGCATGCCGAAGCGATGGCGCTGGCCGAAGCAGGCGACAATGCACGCGGTGCCACCGCCTATGTCACGCTGGAGCCGTGCGCGCATGTCTCGAGCCGAGGTCCCGCCTGTACCGATTTGCTGATCGACGCCGGAGTCGCGCGCATCGTCGCGGCGATGGGCGACCCCGATCCGCGTACCAATGGCCAGGGCTTCGACCGTGCCCTCGCCGCCGGGATCGCCGTGACGGTCGGCGTGCGCGAGGCTGAGGCGCGGGCGATGATCGCGGGCTTCCTTACCCGCCGTGCGAAAGGCCGCCCTTTCGTCACGCTCAAGCTCGCCACCTCGCTCGACGGCCGGATCGCGCGGCCCGATGGGACGAGCCGCTGGATCACCGGCTCCCGCGCGCGCGCGCATACCCATCTCGAACGTAGCCGGCATGAGGCGATCCTGGTCGGGCGCGGCACCTTGGTGGCCGATGCGCCCCGGCTCGACGTCCGCCTGCCGGGACTGGAAGGGCATAGCCCGCGCCGCATATTGCTCTCCCGCACGCCGGACAAGGATTGGGAGACGATCCCCTCCCCCGCCGACATCGCCGATCTGGCAGGCGTCGACCGGTTGATGGTCGAGGGCGGCGCGCAGACCGCCTCCGCCTTCCTTGCCGGCGATCTGGTCGACCGGCTGCTCCTCTACCGTGCGCCCATCCTGATCGGCGAGGGTCGCGCGGCGCTGGGCGAGATCGGGCTGGCCTCGCTCACCGACGCGCATGGGCGTTGGCGCCTGCGCGATTCGCGGATGCTTGGCAGCGACCGGTTGGAGGTCTACGAACGCGCCTGATATGTTTACCGGGATCGTCACCGACATCGGCTCCGTCACCAGCGTGGAAACATGCGGCGACACGCGGGTCGTCATCGCCACCGCCTATGATACGGCCAGCATCGACCTGGGCGCATCGATCGCCTGTTCGGGCGTCTGCCTGACCGTCGTCGAGAAAGGCCCCGACTGGTTCGCGGTCGACGTCTCGGCCGAGACGATCAGCCGTACCGCCGACCAGTGGACGACCGGCCAGCGGCTGAACCTGGAACGCGCGATGAAACTGGGCGACGAGCTGGGCGGGCATATTGTCACCGGCCATGTCGACGGCGTCGGCACGGTGGTATCGGTGGCGGAGGAAGGCGGATCGCACCGCGTCTTCGTATCCGTGCCCGCCGACCTCGCCCCCTTCATGGCGACCAAGGGTTCGGTGACAGTCGATGGCGTCTCGTTGACCGTCAACAGCGTCGAGGATGGCGCGCCGGAAGACGGAGGCGACACCGTTTTCGGCCTGAACATCATCCCGCACACCGCCGCCGTCACGACATTGGGCGGCATCACCGAAGGCCAGCGCGTCAATATCGAGATCGACGTGCTCGCCCGTTATCTGCAGCGCATGGAGCATTATCGTGGCCGCTAATCCCGACGCTTTGGCCGGTCTGCGGCGAGGGTTTCTCTCCAGCCCCGAAGAGATCATCGACGAGGCACGTAACGGCCGCATGTTCATCCTGGTCGATGACGAGGATCGCGAGAATGAGGGCGATCTGGTCATCCCCGCGCAGATGGCGACGCCGGAAAAGGTCAACTTCATGGCGCGGCACGGGCGCGGGCTGATCTGCCTCGCCATGACCCGTGAGCGGGTCGACACGCTCGGCCTGCCGCTGATGAGCCCCAAGAACGGGACCCGGCACGAAACTGCCTTCACTATCTCGATCGAGGCGCGCGAGGGCGTGACGACCGGCATCTCGGCGGCTGACCGCGCGCGGACCATCGCGGTGGCGATCGACTCGAGCCACGGCGCCGATGCGCTGGTGACGCCGGGCCATGTCTTCCCGCTGGTCGCGCGCGATGGCGGCGTGCTGGTGCGGGCGGGCCATACCGAGGCGGCGGTCGATGTCGCGCGCCTCGCGGGCCTGAACCCCTCGGGCGTGATCTGCGAGATCATGAACGAGGACGGCACCATGGCGCGGATGGACGACCTCGTGTCGTTCGCACAGCTCCACAACCTCAAGATCGGCACGATCCGCGACCTGATCGCCTATCGCCGCCGCTACGACCATCTGGTCGAGTTGCAGTCCGAAGCGACGTTCGAGAGCGAATGGGGCGGCACCTGGACCGCGCGCGCCTATCGCAACAAGGCGACGGGCACCGAACAGGTCGCGCTGGTCAAAGGCAAGCTCGACACCGACCAGCCGGTGCTGGTGCGGATGCACGCGCTGTCGCCCTTCGCCGATGTCTTCGGCGAGGCGGGATCGCGAGGCGCGCTGCTCGCCAAGTCGATGCGGATGATCGCCGAGGAAGGCTCGGGCGTGATCGTCGTCATCAACCGTCCGCGTACCGACGCCTTCACCACCGCCGTCCGCCTGAAGGCGGGCGAGGAGGTGCAGATCGATATGGAGGAACTGCGCGATTACGGCGTCGGCGCGATGATCCTGGCCGAGCTGGGCGTGCAGGACATGGTGCTGCTGACCAATACCCATCACACGCTGATCGGCCTCGACGGCTATGGCCTGTCGATCGTCGGCGAACGTCGTATCGAGAATTTTGAGGGAGACGCCTGATGGCGCATGTGTTGATCGTCGAGGCGCGCTTCTACGAGCATCTGAACGACCTGCTGCTGGCGGGCGCGCGCGCCGCGATCGAGGAAGCGGGTCACAGCCACGAGACGATCACCGTCCCCGGCGCGCTGGAAATCCCCGGCGCGGTGGCGATGGCGGCGGACTCGGGCCGTTACGACGCCTTCGTCGCGATCGGCGTGGTGATTCGCGGCGAGACCTATCATTTCGAGATCGTCTCGAACGAGAGCGCGCGCGGCCTGATGGCGCTGACCATGGACGGGCTGCCCATCGGCAACGGCATCATCACCACCGAGAACGAAGCGCAGGCGCTGACCCGCGCGCGTCCGACCGAGAAGAACAAGGGTGGCGAGGCGGCCAAGGCGGCGCTCGCCATGCTGGCGCTGAAGGGCCGGTTCGGGTGACATCGCCCGTCCTCCAGACCGAGCGGTTGACCTTACGTCTCCCCTCGGCGGAGGATTTCGAGGCCTGGGCAGCCTTCCATGCCGAGGAGGACACGATGCGCTTCCTCGGCGGCGTCCAGGCGCGCGGGGCGGCGTGGCGATCGCTCTGCACCATGGTCGGCGCATGGAGCGTGCGCGGCTTCGCCATGTTTTCGGTGATCGAGCGCGACACCGGCCGCTGGGTCGGCCGGATCGGCCCCTGGCAGCCCGAGGGTTGGCCGGGGCGCGAAGTCGGCTGGGGCATCGCGCGCGAATTCGTCGGGCGCGGCTATGCCCATGAAGCAGCGGTCGCGGCGATGGACTATGCGGTCGACGTGCTGGGCTGGGATCATGTGATCCACACCATCGATCCCGACAATGTCGGTTCGATCCGCCTCGCGCAGCGTCTGGGTGCAGTGAATCAGGGGCCGGTCAGTCTCCCCGCCCCGTTGGAGAATTTTCGGGTCGATGCCTGGGGGCAGAGCGCCGATCAAAGGCGTGCCCACCGGCAAGGACGGTGCGCGTGACAGACATGCCCCCCACCCGCTTCCGTGTCGTCGAGCGCGGCCGGCGGCTGGAGGTGATCGATACACAGGCGAAGAAGCCGTACGCCCCGGCACCCCAAAAGCCCCTCGATCTCGCTAGCCTGCCGACGGGCGCTGTTGATCGTGCCAAGGCTAATGACCGAGCATGGCTGCCGACCAAAATCCGCTTTGACGGCGGGTCGGTCTGGACGACGCAGCGGTTTTACGACGCCAAAGGCCCCCGCACCCTGACATTGAACGCCGGCACGGTCGGGCAGCTGCGCATGGCGGCCGGTATCCTGATCGCCGCCTTCATCGGCTGGCTGATCCTCGCGAGTTTCGTGCCCGCCTTGCTGGGCCTGCCCCTGCTGCTCGCTTCGGAGAAAACCCGCGAGACGCTTCGCAACGCCGTGACGGATTGGATCGATCGGCTGCAATCGACTCCGTAAGGACGGGGAGAGGTTGCCCCCTCCCCCAATTCGTTAAAATGCGAAGGCAAATTGCCGGATGTCCCGGCGAAGACGCCGATAGCCCCTATCGTTGGGGAAATCGTGTCCCCTTCAAATACCCTCGCCGGTCAGTCGCTGGCAGACCATGTCCAGCTGATCGAGCGTCGAATAGCTGAGCGTCAGCGTACCGCCCTTCTCGCCATGCGCGATCCGCACCGACAGGCCGAGCAGATCGGCAAGCTGGTTTTCCAACGCGGCGATGTCCGCATCGGGCACATCCTGACCCTGGCCCTTCGGCGCACCACTCTTGTCCGACGCCCCGGTGGCATTGCGCCCGCCGCCCTTGGCCTCGCGCGTCAGCTTCTCGGTCTCGCGAACGCTGAGGCCCCGCGCGATCACCTGATCGGCAAGCGCTTCGACCTCATCGGCGCCCAGCAGCGCGCGGGCATGACCCATCGACAGCGCGCCGTTGACCACCTGTGCCTGCACGGTGTCGGGCAGTTCGAGCAGACGCAGCAGATTGGCGACATGGCTGCGCGACTTGTGGACGATCTTGGCGAGCGCTTCCTGGGTATGGCCAAATTCGCCGGCGAGCCGCTGATAGGCCTGTGCCTCTTCGATCGCGTTGAGGTCCTGGCGCTGGATATTTTCGATCAGCGCGACTTCGAGCGTCTGCGCATCGTCGAAGTCGCGGACGACGACCGGCACCTCGTGCAGCCGCGCGCGCTGTGCCGCGCGCCAGCGGCGTTCGCCGGCGACGATCTGATAATCCTTGCCATGCGGGCGCACGACGATCGGCTGGATCAGCCCGCGCGCCGCGATCGAGGCGGCGAGTTCGTCGAGCGCGGCTTCCTCGAAATGCCGCCGCGGCTGATCGGGATGCGGCGACAAGGCCCCAACGGGGAGCATGCGCACGCCGCCGATCGCGGGCTGGTCGCCCGGCCGGATCGGCGCCTCGCGCGCCATGTCGCCAAGCAGCGCGCCCAACCCGCGTCCCAGGCCGGGGCGCGGACGCTTCGCGGTCGTCTCAGCGCTCATGCCGCCGCCGCGCCCGGCTGGGTGGTCAGCGGCAAACGCGCGATCAGTTCACGGGCCAGCGCGATATAGGCCTGGCTGCCGACGCAACGATGGTCATAGATCAGCGCCGGCAGGCCGTGGCTGGGCGCCTCCGACAGCCGGACGTTGCGCGGAATCACCGTATCGAACACCACACCTCCCAAAACGGCGCGCACATCCGCCGACACCTGATCGGTCAGCCGGTTGCGCCGGTCATACATCGTCAAAGCCACGCCCAGGATCGCCAGCCCCGGATTGAACCGCGCGCGAATCCGCTCGACCGTGGTCAGCAGTTGCGACAGCCCCTCCAGCGCGAAGAACTCGCATTGCAGCGGTACGAACAGCGAATCGGACGCGACCATCGCGTTGATCGTCAGCAGCCCAAGCGAGGGCGGGCAGTCGATCAGGACAATGTCCCACCGCCCCTGCGAGCGCCGCATCGCATGATCCAGCCGGTGGGTACGATCCTCGAAATCGACCAGTTCCAGTTCGGCCCCCGACAGATCGACCGTGGCGGGTACTATGTCGAGACGCGGCACCTGTGTATGGACGACCGCGTCATCGATCCGCGCTTCGCCGAGCAGCACATGATAGCTGGAGAAGACCCGCTGGCTGTTGGGAATACCGAGGCCGGTCGAGGCGTTGCCCTGTGGATCGAGGTCGATCAACAGAACCTGAAGCCCGGTCGCCGCCAGGGCGGTGGCAAGGTTGATGGCGCTGGTGGTTTTGCCCACCCCGCCCTTCTGGTTCGCGATCGCAACGCAGATCATCGGGCCCCTACTCGGTCGAGGATCACGATCGACGACTCGGTCGATGTGATGCTATGTTCCACGTGAAACACGAAGCGCCATTGCCGGCTTAGGGTCTTGATCTCGCGCTCGTCAAGGCGGCCGCGCGGCAGCAGCCACCGCGTATTCTGTTTGCCGCAATGCGCCGCCGCGCGCAAAAGATTTTCGACTGTCGCCACGGCACGAGCAGAAATAATGTCGGCCTTCAGCTGGACCGCCTCGATCTTGGAGGCATGGACGCTGACCCGGTCGGCGATCCCCAATGTCTCGGCACAGTGCTGAAGGAACTCGGCCCGGCGCTTGCGCGGCTCGACCAGCGTGACCCGGCCGGGCCAGGCAAGCGCGACGACCATGCCGGGAAAGCCGCCGCCGGTGCCGATGTCGATCCACTGACCATCCGCCCGATCGGCGAGCGGGATCAGTTGCAACGAGTCGAGCGCATGCCGCGCCCAGATGCTGGCAATGGTCGACGGTGCGATCAGATTCTGCTGGTCATTCTCGACCACGACCAGGTTGAGGAACCAGTCGATCTTGCTCGCGGCGTCCTCGCCAAAGCGCTGGACCGCCCAGTCGCGCGCTTGTTCTTCGGTCATGCCGCCATCTTTCGTGCGTGAAGGAGAACCGCCGACAGGGCGGCGGGAGTGATGCCCCGGATGCGCGACGCCGCCGCCAGGGTCGCCGGCCGCGCCAGGCTCAGCCGGTCGATCATCTCCTGCGACAGTCCGGGGATCGCGGCATAATCGAGCGAGGCGGGCAACAGGATCTGCTCATCGGCACGGAGCCGTGCGACCTCTTCCGCCTGTCGCTCGACATAGGGGGCATAGCGCGCATCCTCCAATGTCTCGGCGACGACGGCAGGGTCTAGCCCCTCTGCCGCCTCGGGCGCGACATGCGCCAGCGTGACGCCATCGAAGCGCAGCCACTCATAAGCGGTCCGCCGTGCGCCATCCTGGGCGATCGCCGCCCCGCTGCGCGCGAGATCGGACGCGGTCCGCACCGTGGCCAGCCGATCGCGCAGGGTCGTGCGTTGTTCCAGCCGCCGCGCGCGATGCGCCAGCCGCTCGGGCGACAGACATCCTGCCTCCTCGGCGATGCGGCCCAGCCGGCTCTCGGCATTGTCGGCGCGCAAGGACAGGCGATACTCGGCGCGTGCGGTCAGCATGCGATAGGGCTCAGTCACGCCCTGCAGCACCAGATCGTCGATCATCACGCCGAGATAGCTCGAGGCGCGGTCGAGGATCACTGGCGCCAGATCGCAGGCCAGCGCGGCGGCGTTCAAGCCGGCGATCAGCCCCTGCCCCGCCGCTTCTTCATAGCCGGTCGTGCCATTGATCTGGCCGGCGCAAAACACCCCCGGCAACGCTCCCAGCGCCAATCGCGCATCGAGAGCGCGCGGATCGATATGATCATATTCGACCGCATAGCCAGGCAGCGTGATCACCGCCCGCTCCAGCCCCGGCATGGAGGCGATCATCGCCTCCTGCACATCGGTCGGCAGCGAGGTCGACAGGCCATTGGGATAGACCAAAGGATCGTCCAGCCCCTCGGGCTCCAGGAAAATCTGATGGCTGTCGCGATCGGCGAAGCGCTTGATCTTGTCCTCGATCGACGGGCAGTAGCGCGGGCCATTGGCCTCGATCGCGCCGGTGAACAGCGGCGATCGGTGGAAGGCCGCCGCGATGATCGCATGGGTTTCTTGCGTCGTCCGGGTGATCGCACAGGCGATCTGCGGCAGCGGCCGGCTCGCCGTCATCGGCGACATGGTCCAGGGATCACTATCGGAGGGCTGCTCGTCCAGCCTGGCCCAATCGATCGTCCGTCCGTCGAGACGCGGCGGCGTGCCGGTCTTCATCCGTGCCATGGGCAGCCCTAGCGCGCGCAGCTGCTCCGCCATTCGGGTCGCGGCGCGCTCGTTGATGCGGCCGCCGAGATGTCGCTCCTCCCCCCGGAACAGTCGCCCGCCGAGGAAGGTGCCGGTCGCCAACACCACCGCACGGCATGCCAGGACCGAACCATCGGCCAGCTGCACACCGGCGATCCGGTCCCCTTCGAGCACCAGCGCTTCCGCTTCACCCTCGACGATGGTCAGGTTCGCTTGCGCAGCCAGCATTGCCTGGATCGCCCCGGCATAGCGCCGTCGGTCGGCCTGGACGCGCGGACCCTGGACAGCCGTGCCCTTGCTGCGATTGAGCATCCGGTAATGGATCGCACCCTGATCCGCCGCACGACCGATCAGCCCGTCAAAGGCGTCGACCTCGCGCACGATATGGCCCTTCCCCAATCCGCCGATCGCCGGATTGCAGGACATGGCACCCAGACCATGACGATCGAAGGACAAAAGGGCCGTATGCGCACCCCGGCGCGCAGCCGCTGCGGCGGCTTCGGTTCCCGCGTGACCGCCACCGATCACTACGACATCAAACATGCCCCCGCCCTACCGGAAGGACGGGTCAGCGTCAAAGCGATCCCCACCGACATTCTTTGGTGAACGTTCCACGTGGAACAATCACTTGCCGAGGCAGAAGCGTCCAAACAGCGCATCGAGCATCGTCTCGGTCGCACTCACACCGAGTAACGCGGCCAGCACCTGACGCGCCAGACGAAGCTCCTCGGCCATCAGCAACGCGTCGGACCGCGGCGCGCTCAGCAACGCCAGGGCGGCCTTTTGACACTGATCCTGCTGATGCCGCTTGAAGCCCAACGCATCCTCACGCGGCAGCAAGGCCGCCGCCCGCGCCGCCAGCTCATCCCATAGCGCAGCGATCGCCCCCCCATCGTCGCGACGCACAGCCAGCGCGCGACCATCGGGCAAGGCCCCCCGCCCCGGCAGATCGGCACGCGAATGGAGCCATAGCGCATCCTCACGCGGGGGCGGCGTATCGGCCAGCCAGAGCAGGATGTCCGCCTGCGCCATCGCCTCCTGCGCACGGGTGACGCCGATCGCCTCGATCACGTCATCAGTGTCTTCTGCCAGCCCCGCCGTGTCGGTCAGGACATAGGCGATACCACCACGCAGCACCGTCGCCTCAATCCGGTCGCGCGTGGTCCCCGCGATCGGCGAAACGATGGCCGCGTCACGCTCGGTCAGCAGATTGAGTAATGTCGACTTACCGCTATTGGGCGGCCCCGCCAGCACGACGCGGATACCGTCATGCAACCGGTCCACCGGCGGCCGATCGACCGCCTCCAGCATCGTCCGTCCAAGAGCATCCATCTCGTTGCGGATGTGCTCCAGTGCCGCCGCATCGAGCGGAACGTCATCCTCTTCCGCGAAATCGAGCATCGCCTCGATCGCCGCCGATAGCGTGGCAGTGCGATCCATCCAGCCGCGTAACGCCTGGCTGACCCGCCCCTCGACCGCGCCGATCGCGGCACGCCGCTGGCGCTCGGTCTGCGCTTCGAGCAGATCGGCCAGCCCTTCCGCCTCAGCCAGATCGATCCGGCCATGGGTCAGCGCGCGACGGGTGAACTCCCCCGGCTCGGCGCGTCGAACGCCGGGATGCATCGCCAGCGCCGCTTCCACCGCCGCGACAACGGCACGCCCGCCATGGCAATGCAGCTCGACCAGATCCTCGCCGGTCGCGGTCGCCGGTCCGGGGAAGCACAGGACCAGCGCGGAATCGAGCGTCGCTCCACCCTCATCCCGTAACCTCCGCAGGCTAGCGCGCCGGGGTTCGGGTAGCCCGCCTGCCATGCGTTCGACCGTCGCAAAGGCACCCGGCCCGCTCACCCGGATCACCGCGATCGCCGCCGGCGGCTGTCCGCTGGAGACGGCGAAGATCGTATCGGCCATGCTCAGCCCTTCTGCCCCTCGAACATGCGACGCCACATCGCCATGCTCGCCTCCCCCATCGGTGCCCAGTTGCGCATCATCGCCTCGACCATTTCGGGCTTCACCCCCGACTCCATCGTATCGAGCATCATCTGGACATAGCGTTCATGGATCGGCGTCAGGTCGGGCAGGCCCATGGCGCGGCGCGCCTCTTCGGGCGTGCAGTCGATTTCCACATTCACTTTCATGCGCCATCCTCCATCACGCGACCAAGCGAGGCATAAGGCGTTATGGTCGCGTCGACCACAGGAGACCCGTATGACCGCCACCAAGACCATCGCCGCCACGTCCGGCGAGGGCCAATTCAACGCCTATTATGCCGAACCCGAGGGCAAGCCGAGCGCCGCGATCATCGTCATTCAGGAGATTTTCGGGGTGAATGCCGGCATCCGCCGCAAATGCGACACGCTGGCCGAGGCGGGCTATCTCGCGGTCGCCCCCGATCTTTTCCGCAAGATCGCGCCGGGCATCGAGCTGGACCCCGACGTCCCCAACGAGATGCAGCAGGCGCTCGACCTGATGGGGCAGTTCGATCAGGACGGCGGCATCCGCGACATCGAGGCGACGATCAAGGCGATCCGCGACGAGTATGGCGCGGACTTCAAGGTCGGCGTCGTCGGCTATTGCCTGGGCGGACGGCTGGCCTTCATGACCGCGGCGCGCACCGATGTGGATGCGAGCGTCGGCTATTATGGCGTCGGCATCGACGGCCTGCTGGATGAGAAGAACGCCATCGCCAAGCCGGTCCTGCTCCACATCCCGGAGGAGGATCACTTCGTCGACAAGGATGCGCAGAAGCGGATGCACGAGGGGCTGGACGATCACCCCAAGGTCACGCTGTATGATTATGCCGGTGAGGATCACGGCTTCGCGACCGAATTCGGTCAGCGCCGGTCGGATGAGTCCGCAAAGCTGGCGGACGAACGCACCATGGCGTTCTTTGCGGAGCATCTCCGTTGATATGAAAAAGGGGGGAGTCGATCACTCCCCCCTTCTTCGTCGTTGCGAGCGAAGCAAAGCAATCCAGGCCCGCAGCCCGAAGGCTGGATTGCCGCGTCGCTCCGCTCCTCGCAATGACGACGGCTTATACCTTGGCCAGCGCCTCGGCGATCAGCTTGCGGCTGTTCTCCACACCATAGAGCGCAATGAAGCTGCCCATGCGCGGCCCTTGTGCCGATCCCAGCAGCGTCTCGTACAGCGCCTTGAACCAGTCGCGCAGCGAGGGGAAGGCATCCGTCTTGCCGATCTCATAGACGATGTTCTGGATGTCCTCGGCGCTCGCCCCCTCGGGCAAGGCGGCGAGCTGCGCATCCAGCTGACGCAGTGCTTCTGCCTCATGCGGCTCGGGCGCGCGGCGCTGGAGCGTCGGCGTGACGAAGTCGCGGGCATAGGCCAGCGCATGGTCGATCAGCCGGTCGAGCTCCGGGTACTTCGCGGCCGATGCCTCGGGCACATAATTGGCGAGATAGCCCCAGACCTGTTCCTTGCTCGCCTCGCCCATCACGCCGACCAGATTGAGCAGCAGGCCGAACGTCACCGGCAGCTCGCCTTCGGGCAGCTTGCCGTCATGGATGTGATGCACCGGATTGCCCAGCTGCTCCTTGAGCGACTGGTTGGGGTAGTTCACCCGGAACTGCCAATATTCGTCCACCGCGCGCGGGATGACGCCCATGTGCAGCTGCTTGGCCTTTTTCGGCTCGCGATAGGCGAAGAAGGCCAGGCTCTCCTCCGGCCCATAGGTCAGCCACTGGTCGAGGCTGAGGCCGTTGCCCTTGGACTTGGAGATTTTCTCGCCATGCTCGTCGAGGAACATTTCGTAATTGAAGCCCTCGGGCGGACGCCCGCCGAGCACGCGGGCGATCTTGGACGACTGGGTCACCGAGTCGATCAGGTCCTTGCCGGCCATCTCATAATCCACGCCCAGCGCGACCCAGCGCATCGCCCAGTCGACCTTCCATTGCAGCTTGGACAGGCCGTCCAGCGCCGACTGGACGATCCGCTCGCCCTCATCCTCGAACGCGATCAGGCCGGCCTCGGCATCCACGACCTCGACCGGCACCTGGAGCACGATGCCCGACTTGGGGCTGATCGGCAGGACGGGTGAATAAGTGGCGCGGCGCTCGGCGCGCAGGGTGGGGAGCATCACGTCCTGGATGCCCTGGAAATGCTTGAGCACCAGCCGCAGCGCGTCGTCGAACCGGCCCGAGGTGTAATAGTCGGTCGAGGAAGCGAACTCGTAATCAAAGCCATAGCGGTCGAGAAACTGACGCAGCAGCGCGTTGTTGTGCGCGGCGAAGCTGTCGAACTTCTCGAACGGATCGGGGACCTGGGTCAGCGGCTTGCCGAGATGCGCGCGCAGCATCTCCTGGTTCGGCACATTGTCCGGCACCTTGCGCAGCCCGTCCATATCGTCCGAAAAGGCAATCAGTCGCGTCTTCTGATCCGACAGCGCGTGGAAGGCGTTGCGGACCATGGTGGTGCGCAGCACTTCGTTGAACGTGCCGATATGCGGCAGACCCGAGGGGCCATAGCCGGTTTCGAACAGGATCGGCTCGCCGCCCGGCTTGCCGTCGGGATAGCGTTTGAGGAGCTTGCGAGCCTCCTCATAGGGCCAGGCCTTGGACTCGAGAGCGGTGGAGCGGAGATCGTCTGTCATGCTTTTGCCTCTGGCAAGGCGGGGCGGGATGCACAAATGCATTTTGCGGTTTGATGGAGTTGTGCACGATATTATCCACAGGGGTCATGTGTTCCACGTGGAACAGATAGGGCGGTATTGCTTGGCATTCCCTGCCCCCATCCCCTCCCGCCTGCGGGAGGGGCGTGCATTGTCGAAAGGTCTTGCGCACTTCACGCGGTAAGCCCCGCCCGCAGGCGGGAGGGGTTTGGGGGAGGGCTACGCCCCAAACCGTAAAGCAAATGGCATGCACCCCGTTGCCAACCTGTTCCCACTCCCCCAAATCAACAAAGTGACCGCGCTCCCCCACCCCGCCCTTCATGCCAGCCATAGCGGTGTGTGGATTTCCACCGGGGGACAGACCCGCGCCGTCTCGCGTGGCGAGGCGATCGGGCTGGCTTCCGAAACCCCGGTCATTCTGCTCAACGCACCCTTGATCGGGCAGCGGCTGGGCTATGCCGAACTATCGGGTCTCGACATTCTCGAGCTGTTCGCCTTCCTGCGCCCCGCCCGCTTCGCCGTCCCGACCCCACACGGCTTGGCGCGCGCCTGCGGACTGGCGCCACCGCAAAGCGATGCAGAGGTTGCGGCCTTTCTGCTCCGCGCCACCGAGACGCTGCTCGCCATGCCGGACGGCGCATGGCCCGAGCGCGAAGGCGCGTGGACCGCCGCGCAGAGCCTCGCCCGGCTCCGCTGGCCTTGGGCACCGCTGATCGGCCCACGCCTCACCCGGCCTGAGCGCAACGAGCGCTGGCTGTTCAGCGCGCTGCCCGAATGGGAGGAGGATGCCCCCCGCCCCGCCCCGCGCACCATCGACCTGCCGCCCGCCGATGCCGAGGATCGCCTGCGCCACCTGACCGGTGAGGGTGCGGAGGAACGCCCGGGCCAGCGCGCCTATGCCGCGGCCGTCACCGCCGCCTTCGCGCCGCGCGCTGTGCGCGACACGCCCAATATGGTCTTGGCCGAAGCAGGCACGGGCATCGGCAAGACGCTGGGCTATCTCGCCCCCGCCAGCTTGTGGGCCGAGCGCGCGGGCGGAGCGGTGTGGATTTCGACCTATACCAAGGCGCTGCAACGCCAGCTGAGTGGCGAGACGGCGCGCATCTTTCCCGACCCCGTGTTGCGCAAGGAACGAGTCGTCACCCGCAAGGGCCGTGAGAATTATCTCTGCCTGCTCAATCTGGAGGATGCCCTGCAAGGCGGGTTCGCTGGACGCGCGGCGGTGCTGGCGCAGTTGGTCGCGCGCTGGGCGGCCTATAGCAGCGACGGCGATATGGTCGGGGGTGACCTGCCCGGCTGGCTGACCACCTTGTTCCGCCGCAACGGCTCGGCCGCGCTGACCGACCGGCGCGGCGAGTGCGTCTATGCGGGCTGTCCGCATTACCGCACATGCTTCATCGAACGGGCGGCGCGGGCGTCGGTGCAGGCCGATATCGTCATCGCCAATCATGCATTGGTCATGGTCAACGCCGCGCGCGGACGTGAGACGCAGACTCGGCCGACCCGCTATGTCTTCGACGAGGGCCATCACCTGTTCGACGCGGCGGACTCGATGTTCGCCACCGCGCTGACCGGTTCGGAGACGATCGAGCTGCGCCGCTGGATACTCGGCCCCGAAGCCGGATCGCGCGGACGTCGTCGGGGGCTGGCCGCGCGGCTGTCCGATGTCGCCAGCTATGACGAGGGCGGCAACCGCGCGATCGGCGATGCGGTACAGGCGGCGCAGGCGCTGGCGAGCGAGGGCTGGCTGGGGCGACTGGCGGAGGGCCAGCCCTTCGGTCCGATCGAGACTTTGCTGGCGGCAGTGCGCGGTCTCGCCTTCGCCCGCGCCGAGCAGCCGGGCGATGCCGGCTATGGCCTGGAAACCGAACTCGCCGACCCCTCCCCCGAACTGATCGACGCGGCCGGCCCCGCCGCCCATGCGCTCGACGCACTGCTGCGACCGCTGGTGACGCTGGGTCAGCGGTTGGAGGCGGTGTTGCAGGAAGCGCCCGACTGGCTCGACGGTCAAGCACGCGCACGGGTGGAAGGCGCGATCGCCTCGCTCGCCTGGCGGGCGGAGACGGTGGCGGCGTGGCTGTCGCTGCTCGCGCGGATCGGCGGACCAGTCGATCCCGATTTCGTCGACTGGCTGGCGGTCGATCGGGTCGAGGGGCGCGAGTACGACATCGGCCTGCACCGCCACTGGCTCGACCCCACCCGCCCCTTTGCCGAGATCGTGCTGAAGCCGGCGCATGGTGCGGTCGTCACCTCGGCGACCTTGCGCGCCGGCGGCGA
Organism: Sphingomonas pseudosanguinis; assembly: GCF_052056765.1. Taxonomy (NCBI): domain Bacteria; kingdom Pseudomonadati; phylum Pseudomonadota; class Alphaproteobacteria; order Sphingomonadales; family Sphingomonadaceae; genus Sphingomonas; species Sphingomonas pseudosanguinis. The sequence goes on along the minus strand of NZ_CP189888.1, from coordinate 3,425,965 downwards.
CTGGGATGTGGCGGAGGCGCGGACGGGGGCACCGCATCTGGCGCGCGGCCCGGCGCATTTCGTCGCGCAAAGTCCGTTCGATTATCCGGCCCGCGCCGAAGTACTGATCGTCACCGATGTGAAGCGCGGCGACATTCCCCAACTCGCCAACGCCTATGCGCGGCTGATCGCGGCGGCCAAGGGCGGGACGCTCGGGCTGTTCACCGCGATCCGGCGGTTGCGCGGCGTGCATGGCCGGATCGCCGACCGGCTGGCGCGCGACGGGCTGGCGCTGCATGCCCAGCATGTCGATCCGATCGACACGGGCACGCTGGTGGATATCTTCCGCGACGATCCGTCCGCTTCGCTGCTCGGCACCGATGCGTTGCGCGACGGAGTGGACGTGCCCGGCTCCTCGCTGCGGCTGGTGGTGATGGAGGGCGTGCCCTGGCCCAAGCCGACCGTACTGCACGCCGCGCGCAAGCTGGCGGGGGGCGGCAGCGCCTATGACGATCGGATCGTGCGCGCGCGGCTGGCGCAGGCGTTCGGGCGGCTGATCCGCCGTGCCGATGACCGCGGTGCTTTCGTGCTGCTGTCCGCCGCCATGCCGTCGCGGTTGCTTGATGCCTTTCCGCCGGGGGTCGCGATCAGCCGCGTGACGCTGGACGAAGCGGTCGCGCGGGTCGCGGGCCGGCTTTCCTCCGACGCCGCGATCGGGCATGGAGAGGCCGATACCCTGCCAGCCGCCGCCCCGGAGAATTCGATCCGATGAAGACGCTGACGCTGCTTCGCCATGCCAAATCCAGCTGGGACGATCCCGTCGCGCGCGACTTCGATCGTCCGCTGAATGCCAAGGGGCGACGCGCGGCGGCGATGATCGGCCGACACTTGAAGTCGCTTGACTTTCAATTCGATCACATCCTTGCCTCCCCCGCCGTGCGGGTGATGGAGACGCTGGACGAGGTGTGGAACGGCTATGGCCGGCGGCTGGAGCCGGTGTGGGACAAGGCGATGTATCTCGCCTCGGGCGCCAGCCTGCTCGATCTGGTCCATGCGCTGCCCGAGGATGCCGATCATGTCCTGATGGTCGGCCATAATCCCGGGCTCGAAGATCTAACGCTCGACCTGACGCTGGACGGGGAGCTGCGCGAGCGGGTGGAGGACAAATATCCCACCGCGACCGTCGCGCAGATGACCCTGCCGATCACCCGCTGGGCGGAAGCGCAATCCAACAGCGCGACGCTGATCGCCTTCATCCGTCCGCGCGATCTCGACCCCACGCTGGGTCCCGATACTCCCTGACTTATCCACAGCCATTCCGGCGATAGGATCATCGGTCCAACAAGGCTGAATGGCTCTTCCTGGCCGGAAACAGGGTGTGGATAACCCTGTCAGATAGGGGGCCCAATACCCCGCGTTTCCTGTGGATAAGCCTGTGTGCGATCGGCAGCACGATGCTGAAAACAATCATACGATCGGATGATAGAGCGAAACCCGAAAGGGCCTTTATTCTCTCACGATTTCAGTGTTTTGAATAAAATCATCACTGTGGATAACATGTTGGCAAAGGGTCGATAATCACCCCTTGCCTTCCAGCTTCGCCTTCAGCCCGGCCAGCGCGCCAAGAGGGCGTGCCTCTTCCTCGCTGATGACCCCCGCCTCCTTCAACACTGCCGCCGCGTTCGGGCTGCGCGGGAAGGGATCGAGCGCCAGCGCCATCGTCTCCGCCGCCGCTTCGCCCAGGTCGATCGCGCCGCCCTCGATCTCGATCGTGTCGAGCGTATCGCCGGACAGTTCGATCTCCTCATCCGTGCCGTACGCGGCGGGCTCGACGAAGCGCAGCGCGACCGGCTCGTCCACGGTCGCGGGCACGGGTTCGCCGGTGACCGAGCAAGGCTGGACCACCACGCTGCGCACCGTGCCGGTCACCAGGATGCCGGCGGCATCGCGGCGCACGACCAGATCGGCCTGAAGCCGGTCGATCGACAAGAGTCCGAAGCGCTTGGCCAACGCCGCGCGCTCGGCCGCGTCCGCTTCGATCGCGACCGGCTTTTCACGCTCGCCGATCGTGTCGATCTTTTCGGGGCGGCTCCATTCGGGGGTCACGGCAATTCTCCACTCATCAATCGGGCCAGCGGCATCGCCGCCAGCTGTTCGTGCAATAGGGTCAACGCGCGGCGGACGTGACCGACCGCATCGGCGTCGCCCGGCGCATCCCCCCGGTACAGGTTTCGCAGCAGCGCGGCATCCAGCATCGCCGGCTCCTCGGCCACCAGTGCCTCGCGATAGGCGGTCAGGCGACCGCCCAGCATCGCCATCATCCGGCCGATATGCTTGCCGACGACGATGTCGCCAATCCCCAACTCGCGCAACTGCCCGTCCATATCGGTCACGAACCGCTCGGTCAGGCGCGCGGCGGCCTCGGTGCCCTCCGCGCTCGCCTCCAGCCGGATCAGCACCAGCGACAGGATCGCGGCGATCATGTCAAACCGACCATCGACCGTGTCGGGCACTGCCCCGTCCAGATACCAGTGCGGTTCGCGCGCGCGCAGCACCACCGCATTGTACAGCGGCAGCACCGCATCGCCGTCCCGCCCGAAATAGCGTGCGGTCATCCGCTTCAGCCACGCTCCGGCCATCCGCCCCTCCCTCTTCACGCGGGCATCCACCGCGCTGACGCTTGTATGCGCCTTTCCCTTCGCATATCGAGGGGGCGACGGTCGAGCCGATCGATCGCCTGTTTGCCTACCCGCCTGTGCGGCCGAGTGCGGCCCGGAGATGATGATGAGCGTTTCTTCCACCCGGCTGGCCGTTCTCGGGCTGGGCCTGGCCATGGCCGCCGCCGCCTGCACGCCGCTGCGCTCGCATCAGGGTTATGTCGTCGACACCGACCTGGTCAATTCGATCCAGCCGGGCGTCGACAACCGCCAGTCGGTGCTCCAGACGCTGGGCACGCCGACCATCACCAGCCAGTTCAACGGCGGCGACTGGTATTATGTCGCGCGCGACAGCCGCAATCTGGGCTTCAACCTGCCGCGCCCCGCGTCGCAGATCACGCTGCAGATCAGCTTCGATCCGGCGGGCAATGTCAGCGCGATCCGCCGGTCGGGCATCGATCAGGTCGCCGACATCTCGCCCTATGGCAAGACGACGCCGACGCTGGGTCGCCAGCGCGGCTTCTTCCAGGACCTGTTCGGCAATATCGGCGCGGTCGGTGCACCGGGCGCCGGTGCGGGCGCGCCGGGTACGGGTGGCGGCGGACGTACCCGTCCGTAAGGGCGGGGTCGCTTTTCCTGTAATAGTGAACTCCGTTCCGTCGGAGTGCACGGCCTGTTGCCGGCGAGGGATTTCCTTGGCCTTCGACTTCGCCCAGGCGGAACGGGGTTTGTGGTGTCACCCTTCGCAAGGAGGTTGGGTTTCACCCTTACCTCCGTTCCGCCTCAGCGAAGTCGAAGGCCACGCTTCACCCTAGCTGAGCGCGGAACATACGCTTCGACTTCGCTCAACGTGAGCGGAGGTCGGGGTCTCATTTCAGCAAATCCCCCGTTTGGCCGCGTCGCCTGATAAGCAACGACGCGGCCGTGCCGTGCTTGGACCGGCACGATCCCGAAAGGGGGTGGGATCGGGCCTGCTAACGCCCCAAAACGACAATGGGTTCGCAAACGGGCCTAATTCCGTTTGCGAACCCATCATGGCGTCGCGTCGGCGGGGGCCACGGCCCCCTGCCCGCCCGCTTACTGATTCATCGAGTCGAAGAAATCCTCGTTGGTCTTCGAGTTCTTCATCTTGTCGAGCAGGAACTCCATCGAGTCGATCGTGCCCATCTGCATGAGGATGCGGCGCAGCACCCACATCTTGGACAGCTTGTCCTTCTCGACCAGCAGCTCTTCCTTGCGGGTGCCCGACTTGCCGACGTCCATCGCCGGGAAGATGCGCTTGTCGGCGACCTTGCGGTCGAGGACGATTTCCGAGTTGCCGGTGCCCTTGAACTCTTCGAAGATCACTTCGTCCATGCGGCTGCCCGTGTCGATCAGCGCGGTGGCGATGATCGAGAGCGAACCGCCCTCCTCGATGTTGCGCGCCGCGCCGAAGAAGCGCTTGGGCCGCTGGAGCGCATTGGCATCCACACCGCCGGTCAGCACCTTGCCCGAGGACGGCACCACGGTGTTGTAGGCGCGGCCGAGGCGCGTGATCGAGTCGAGCAGGATGACGACATCCTTCTTGTGCTCGACCAGGCGCTTGGCCTTTTCGATCACCATCTCGGCGACCTGGACGTGGCGCTGCGCCGGTTCGTCGAAGGTCGACGACACGACCTCGCCGCGTACCGAGCGCTGCATGTCGGTGACTTCTTCCGGACGCTCGTCGATGAGGAGGACGATCAGGAAGACTTCGGGGTGGTTGTCGGTGATCGCCTTGGCGATGTTCTGCAGCATCACCGTCTTACCCACGCGCGGGGGCGCCACGATCAGCGTGCGCTGGCCCTTGCCCTGGGGCGAGACGATGTCGATGACGCGCGCCGACTTGTCCTTCTGGGTCGGGTCGGCGGGGTCGAGGACCAGCTTCTGCTCGGGGTAGAGCGGGGTGAGGTTGTCGAAATTGACGCGGTGGCGGACGGCTTCCGGGTCGTCGAAATTGACGCTCGTCAGCTTGGTCAGCGCGAAATAACGCTCGCCATCCTTGGGCGCGCGGATCTCGCCTTCCACCGTATCGCCGGTGCGCAGGCCGTGCTTGCGGACCTGGTTGGGCGAGACATAGATGTCGTCGGGACCGGCGAGGTAGTTCGCTTCCGGGCTACGCAGGAAGCCGAAACCGTCGGGCAGCACCTCGATCGTGCCCAGGCCCATGATCTGGTCGCCCTTTTCCGCCTGCTCCTTCAGAATGGCGAACAGCAGGTCCTGCTTGCGCAGCGTCGACGCGCTCTCGACACCCAGTTCCTCGGCCAGCTGGACGAGATCGGCGGGGGTCTTTTTCTTGAGGTCTTTCAGATGCATGGGGATCGGTCCGGATGGTCGGAGGGCGTCGGTCGGCGAGGATCGCGGCGAAACGAGGCTGTCGATAAGGAAGTGTAGGCGACGCGAGGACCGCGCCCTACGCCGCCGGAGTTAGGATTGGGGGTGCCCCAAGTCAATGGGGAAAGCCCATCGCTGCTTGAGTCCCTCGCCCCTCCCGCAAACGGGAGGCTCCTCTTCCTACTCTTCCTACTCCCCTCCCGCAGGCGGGAGGGGCGGGGGAGGGAAAGCCGCAGGCGTTGGTCTCGGTGAGACTCCCTGCCCTCCCCCAACCCCTCCCGCCTGCGGGAGGGGAGTAAGGAGGGGGAGAGGAGGTCAGAACGGCTTGATGACGACCAACACCACGATCAACGCCGCCGCCAGCGCGGGCACTTCGTTGATCATGCGCAGCTGCTTGCCGCTGAGCTTGGTCACCCCGCGCGCCAGTTTCTTGGAATAGCCGACCATCCAGCCATGATAGCCGCTGAGCAGCAGCACGAAGAACAGCTTGGCATGGAGCCAGCCCAGTCCCGGCACGCCCGAGAACAGCCCCAGCGACGCCGCCAGCAACAGCCCCAGCACCCACACCGCAATCATCGCGGGCGTCAGGATGATCGATCGCAGCTTGCCCTCGCGCTCGACCCAGCGCGCAGCGTCGGTGGCGTCGCCCGCGACCAGCGCCTCCTGATGATAGACCAGATAGCGCGGCATCATGAACAGCCCGGCCATCCAGAAGATCACGAAGATGATATGCGCCGCCTTCACCCATTCATAGGCGGCCCCGAGAAGTCCGGTCATCATGCGCTCCGTACGCGGGCGATCAGCCGCTCGACATGCGCGATCGGCGTGTCGGGCAATATGCCGTGGCCCAGGTTGAAGATATGCGGCCGCTCGGTGAAGGCGGCCAGGATGTGATCGACCGCGCCGTCCAGCGCCTCGCCGCCAGCGATCAGCGCCAGCGGATCGAGATTGCCCTGCACCGGCAGACCCTTGGGCAAATAGGTGTCGGCCCAGACCGGATCGACCGTCTCGTCCAGCCCGACCGCGTCCACGCCGGTTTCGCGCGCATAAGCAGGCAGCTTACCCCCGGCCCCCTTGGGGAAGCCGATCACCGGCACGCCCGGGCAACGTTGGCGGAAACCATCGACGATCGCGGCATTGGGCGCGATCACCCAGCGCTCGAACTGTGCCGGCGACAGCGAACCCGCCCAGCTGTCGAACAGTTGTACCGCCTCGACCCCGTTGGCGACCTGTCCCGCCAGATAGTCGATGGTCATCTCAACGATCGCATCGATGATCGCCCCGAAGCCTTGCCCGTCGGCATAGGCGAAACGGCGCGTCTCACCCTGGTCCTTGGACCCCTGCCCCGCCACCATATAGGTCGCGACCGTCCAGGGAGAGCCGGCAAAGCCCAGAAAGCTGGTCTGGGGCGGCAACTGCGCCTTCACCCCCGCCACGGTGGCGTAAACGGGCTCGAGCCGCTCAGGAACGCGCTGAAGGGCATCCAGCGCATGATCGACCAGCGCCGGCGCCAGCCGTGGGCCCTCGCCCGCGCCGAAGCTCAGGTCCTGCCCCAGCGCCCAGGGGACCATCAGGATGTCGGAGAACAGGATCGCGCCGTCAAAGCCGAACCGGCGGATCGGCTGGACCGTCACCTCGGCCGCTGCGACCGGGTCGGTGGCGAGCGCCAGGAAGCCACCCTTCTCCGCCCGCAACGCGCGATACTCGGGCAGATAGCGTCCGGCCTGTCGCATGAGCCACATCGGTGGCGTCGCCTGCCGCTCACCCGACAGCACGGCGAGCAGGGGCTTTTGGATCGAGACGTCGGTCAGGAGACCCCCCTTCTTCTATCTAAGAAGATTCTAAGAATGGATTGTTGAAGTGGTTGGCACGTTGGTTGTCGGGATTATGCGGCTCTCCCCGATATGCCAACACGTTGACTCAAGGGGAATCACCGATTCAACGGGATTCGGATTCATGACCCCCGTAACTCACAGGCTGTGGAAAAGAATCGCACCTGTGAGATTCATTGTGGACGAATCGGTCGTTATCCACCGGCCGCCAGCCGCTTGGCCGGTCGGCGAAGTTACGCTACCGATTCTTCCCATGTTATCCACAGAGTCATTCGGGCGGTCATGACGACGCGGCTCCACCTGCACCTTTTGTCCGATTCCACCGGCGAAACGCTGGAGAACATCGCCAAGGCGGCGCTGGCGCAATATGACGATGTGGAAACCGTCCGGCACTTCTGGCCGATGGTCCGCACCGAAAGCCATCTGGAGCGCATCCTGCAGGAGATCGCGCAGAATCCGGGGCTGGTGATCTATACGCTGGTCAACCCGACCACCCGGCGCGTGCTGGAAAGCCGCTGCCACGCGCTGGGCCTGCCGACGGTGGCGCCGCTCGATCCGGTCAATGCCGCGCTGTCGGGGTTGCTGGGCGTCCAGGCCAAGATGCGGCCCGGTCGCCAGCACGTCCTCGACGCCGCCTATTTCGCACGGGTCGATGCGATCCAGTTCACCATCGCGCATGACGATGGGATCGCGTGGGAGGAATGGGAAGAGGCCGACATCGTGCTGGCGGGGGTCAGCCGTTCGTCCAAGACGCCGACGTCGATCTATCTCGCCAATCGCGGCTACAAGACCGCCAACATCCCGATCGTGGTGGAAAGCCCGCCGCCGCCGTTCCTCTTCACGCTGAAAAGGCCGCTGGTCGTGGGACTGACCACCAGCGCCGACCGGCTGATCGCGATCCGGCGCAACCGGCTGCTCTCGCTCAACCAGGCGCCCGACACCGATTATGTCGAGCAGGAGGCGGTAAACCGCGAACTGACCTTCGCCAGGCGGATGTTCGCCGACAATGACTGGCCGGTGATCGACGTCACCCGCCGCTCGATCGAGGAGACGGCGGCGGCGATCATCTCCCTCGTCAATCAACGAAAGTCCGACGCATGATCATCCTCGCCTCGCAAAGCGCCTCGCGCCGGGCGATGCTCGACGCCGCCGGGGTCGCCTATGAAGCCCTGCCCGCGCGGGTCGACGAAGCCAGCGTCAAGGCGGCGATGGCGGGGTCGTCCCCGCGCGACCTGTCCGATGCGCTCGCCGAGATGAAGGCGGTGAAGGTGTCGGCCAATGCCGGGCCGGTGCCGGTGCTGGGTTCGGATTCGATCGTGGCGCTCAGTGACGGCACGCTGCTCGACAAGCCCGAGAGCCGCGAAGAGGCGGCCGAGCATCTGGCGCGGATGAGCGGCGGGAGCCATGAATTGTGGAGCGCCGCCGTCATCGCCGAACATGGCCGCCCCGTCTGGCGCCATGTCGAGCGCGCGAAACTCCATGTCCGCCCGCTCTCGGGGGCCTTCATCGACCGCTATCTGGACCAGGAGTGGCCCGACATCGCGGGCTGTGTCGGCTGTTTCCGGATCGAGGGGCCGGGCGTTCAGCTCTTCTCGCGGATCGAGGGCAGCCATTTCACCATTCTCGGTATGCCGCTGCTGCCCGTGCTGGGCTATTTGCGCGAGCGCGGCTGGATGCCCGCCTGACAGGAATTTTCATGACCAAGCCCTATGCAGAGGTGATCGGCGACCCGATCAGCCATTCCAAATCGCCGCTCATCCACAATTTCTGGGCCGAGGCGCTGGGCCTCGACGTCGAATATCGCGCGGTACATGTCACGCCCGAAGGGCTCGCCGCCTATTTTGCCGAGCGCAAGGCCGATCCCGACTGGCGCGGCTGCAACATCACCGTGCCGCACAAGGTCGAGGCGCTGGCGCATGTCGAGGATCGGGGCGACGTTCGCAGCACGATCGGCGCGATCAACACCGTGATCCGGGCCGAGGACGGCGCGCTGGTCGGCACCAACACCGATGCGGCGGGATTCTACGCGCCGCTCAGCGAGCTCGATCTGGCGGGGCAGCCGGTGACGGTGATCGGGGCAGGGGGGGCGGCGCGCGCGATCCTGTTCGCGCTGTCGCGGATGGGCGTCGGCCCGGTGACCTTGTTCAACCGCAACGTGCTCAAGGGCGCGGCTTTGCTGTCGTCCTTCGGTCTGAAGGGACAGGCGCTGCCGATTGGCGCGGCGGTGCCGCCCTCGGCGCTGGTCGTCAACGCCACCAGCCTGGGGATGACCGGCCAGCCGCCGCTCGACCTCGATCTGTCGGCCTTGCCCGAGGACGCGGTGGTCTATGACATCGTCTATGCGCCGCTCGAAACCGGGTTGCTCGCGGCGGCGCGGGCGCGCGATTTCGACACGATCGACGGGCTGGAGATGCTGATCGGCCAGGCAGCGGTGGCGTTCGAGCTGTTCTTCGGTGCCGAACCGCCGCGCGACCGCGACGAGGACTTGCGGGCGCTGCTGCTCGGATGATCGTGCTGGGGCTGACCGGCTCGATCGGGATGGGCAAGTCCACCGTCGCGCAGATGTTCCGCGACGAAGGCGTGCCGGTGTTCGATGCCGATGCCTGTGTCCATGCGCTGCAAGGCCCCGGCGGCGCCCTGGTCGCAGCGATCGAATCGGCCTTTGCCGGCACCACCGATTCGGGCGGGGTGAATCGCGCCGCGCTGGGCCGCGCTGTGCTGGGTGATGATTCGGCGATGCGGCGGCTGGAGGGAATCGTCCACCCGGCGGTCCAGGCCGCGCGCGCCGCCTTCCTGCGCGATCATGCCGACTCGCCGCTGGTCGTCGTCGACGTGCCGCTGTTGTTCGAAACGGGTGGTGACGAATCTGTGGATAAGGTGTTGGTCGTATCGGCAGACGCCGCCGTGCAGGAGGCGCGGGTGTTGGCAAGGCCGGGCATGACGCCCGGGAAATTCGCCGCGATTCTCACGCGTCAGCTGCCTGATGCGGAAAAGCGCGCGCGCGCCGATCATGTCATCGCGACCGACATTCCGCTGGCCGAGACAAAGCGCGCGGTGCGGCGGCTGATCACTTGCATGCGGGACTCCGAAGGCCGATAGTCGGTGGATGAGAGAGATCGTTTTCGACACCGAAACGACAGGGTTCAAATTTTCGGAAGGCGACCGGCTGGTCGAGATCGGCTGTGTCGAACTGGTCAACCGGGTCGAGACCGGGCGCACCTATCACGCCTATTTCAATCCCGAACGGTCGATGCCCGCCGAGGCGCAGGCCGTCCACGGGCTGTCCGACGCGTTCCTGAAGGACAAGCCGGTCTTCGCGGCGGGCGTGGCCGAGTTTCTGGACTTTATCGGTGACGCGCCGCTGATCGCGCATAACGCGACCTTCGACTTCGGCTTCATCAATGGCGAGCTGGGCGCGCTGGGCTTTCCGCCTGTCTGCGAGAAGACGCGGATGGTCGATACGCTGGCGATCGCGCGGCAGAAGCATCCCGGCGCCAAGCATACGCTCGACGCGCTGTGCTCGCGCTATGGCATCGACCGGTCGCACCGCGTGCTGCACGGCGCGCTGCTCGACGCGCAGCTGCTGGCGCAGGTCTATGTCGAGCTGATGGGCGGGCGGCAGATCGGCCTGGGTCTGCTCGCCGACGATACGGGGCAGGGGACCGCGACGGTCACCGTCACCCGCACGCCCGCCATCGTGCGCCCGCCCCGTGTTTTCCGCCCCAGCGACGCGGAACTTGCCGCGCATGCCGCGTTCTTAAAGGGGATCGCCGATCCGATTTGGGGGGCCGAGGCGTCCGGTTGACGCCACGGGACAGGCCAAAAGGACCGTCCCAGTCGAGTAGTTGAGGAGAAAATGATGGATATCCGGATTTCTGGTCATCAGGTCGAAACGGGCGACGCGCTGCGGACCCATGTGACGGACCGGCTTCAGGGTATCGCCGAGAAATATTTCGCCCGCGCCATCTCGTCCGAGGTGACGTTCGGGACGGGTCCGCACGATGTCGGCTTCAAATGCGACATCGTGATGCATGTGACCCGCGGCCTTGTCCTGAAGGGACGTCACGACGCGCAGGATGCGCATCTGTCCTTCGACGGTGCGGCCACCAAGATCGAAAAGCAGCTGCGCCGCTATTCCCGCCGCCTGAAGGACCGCAATGCCGGTCAGGCGATCGAACTGGCCGAGGCGGGGGCCTATGATGCGGGCTATACGCTGTTCGCCGAACAGGTCGACGAAGACGAGGCGGGCGATGCACCCCTGATCATCGCCGAGACCCGTGTGGATATTCCCGATGCCAGCGTGTCCGACGCGGTGATGATGCTCGATCTGCGCAATACCGCGGCCCTTTTGTTCAAGAATTCGGGCACCGGTTCGTACAACATGGTCTATCGCCGGGGCGACGGAACCATCGGTTGGGTTGAACCACAACGGGGCGGCTCCGAAGGATAAGCCCCTATCGTTCTCCCGCGCGGGCCGCTATTGGCGCGGCCTGCGCGGGGGCGCATCGGAAAACGAGCATGAATGATTTCAGCGACCTGTTGCGCCACGATACGGTGCTGGCCGGCGTTTCGGCGGCCAACAAGAAATTGCTGTTCCAGACCCTGGCGGCGGCGGCCGCCGGTCCGTCGGGGCAGGACGCCAAGGTCCTGACCGATGTGCTGGTCGAGCGCGAGAAGCTGGGCTCGACCGGTTTCGGCGGCGGTGTCGCCATCCCGCATGGCAAGGTCGACGGGCTGACGCAGATCGTCGGCGTCTTCGTGCGCCTGGCGCAGCCGATCGATTTCCAGGCGGTGGACGACATGCCGGTCGACCTGGTCTTCGCGATGTTCTCGCCTGCCGATGCCGGCTCGGCGCATCTCAAGGCGCTGGCGCGGGTGTCGCGGCGGCTGCGTGACAAGGGTTTCGTCACCAAGCTGCGCGGGGCGGGATCGCCCGACGCGATCTGGGCGCTGCTGACCCAGGACGAGGCGCGTGACGCAGCCTGAGGGCGAGGCGGCGCATTTCCGGGCTCTCGAGACGCTCTACGCCCAGGCGCCGATCAATCGTCTGTTCGACTCGACACTGGACATTCCCGAACCCGGCATCGCGCGTATCCGCTTTCGGGTGGACGAGCGCCATTATCACGCGGCGGGGGCGGCGCATGGCACGAGCTATTTCAAGATGCTCGACGATGCCGCCTTCTACGCCTGCAACAGCCTGGTCACCGATCGCTTCCTACTGACTACCCAGTTCAACCTGTTGCTGACCCGCCCGATGAAGGCCGGCGCGGTGGTGGCCGAGGGCCGCTGGGTCAGCGGACGGCGGCGGGTGTTCGTCGCCGATGCGCGGCTGATCGATGCCAGCGGGGAGGAGGTCGCACGCGGCACCGGCACCTTCATGCGCTCGCAGATCGCGCTGGCGGGTCTGCCCGGCTATCGGACCGTCTGAGCCGATGGACGGCCGCCTGCCGAGCCATATGCTGGTGACCGCGCTGCTCCGCCGGATGAACGACGGCGGCGGCATGGGCATGGTGCTGGCCAAGGGCGATGCGCAGGCCGGCGGCATCCTGATGGTCATCATCGATGCCGACCGGCGCGAGCGGGTGATGGAGCGCGGCATCGGACCCGATGGCCGGACGGCGCTGATCGATTCGACGCCTGCAAACGATGTCATCGGCTATTGGCGACGCCGTCGCGCGCGCGATCCCGATCTGTGGGTGATCGAACTGGACGGCGCTGGAGCGGAACGCTTCGCCGCTGAAACGATCCTGCAACATTGACGAACGCGGCCGGATCGGCCACGAGCCCCCCATCTTAAGTTCGCGTTGTGCCGCGCTGGGTGCGATCCGGTCGGTTACGCAGTCGGGGGGAAGCCCGGACGAGCGCCTTTGGGCAATGCTCGGGTCCGTGATCCAACCGCATGTCTGTTCGAGTGAATGACCGTTTTCAAGCGAGTCGCGGCGTCTGCGGCCATGGCTCTTTCCCTGGCGGGTCTTCTCGCCACCAGCACGCCCAGCCTTGCGACCAACATCGCCGGCGCTGCTGCCACCACTCCAGTCAGTGCGATGACTGTTTCCGGGATCAACGCCGCCGAATTGGCGATGGTTCCCCAGAGCGCCCGGGCCACCATGTCCGCGCTTCCCGATTTTTCCCAGGTTTCTGAAAGCGATGAGGACAGCGAATATGCGTCGCTGGCCGAAGCCGTCGCCGACCAGGACGACATCGCGTCGAGCGAAGAGCTCCGCTGTCTCGCTGGTGCGATCTATTTCGAATCCCAGGGTGAGCCGCTCACCGGCCAACTCGCCGTCGCGCAGGTGATCCTGAACCGCACCAAGTCGGGCCGCTTCCCGACCGGCGTGTGCGACGTCATCAAGCAGCGCGGCCAGTTCAGCTTCGTGCGCCGCGGTGAAATCCCCTCGATCAGCCCGTCGCGCAGCGCCTATCGTACCGCCGTCGCGGTCGCCAAGGTCGCGCTGGCCCAGGCCTGGGACGGTCCGGCCGGCAAGGCGCTGTTCTTCAACACGCCCGGCAACCGCCCCGGCGTGCGCGTCCAGAAGGTCGCGGCGATCGGCAATCACATCTTCTATCGCTGAGACGAACGGTCCCGCTTGTCGCGGGGCTTTGCCTTTGTTCGTCAAATGTTCTAAGCGGGTGGCATGTTGGACATGCCGCCCGCTTCGTGTGTCGAGGACCCCAGCTCACCGCTCTGCGCCGCCGATGTCGCGCGCGGGGTCACCCGGATGCTGCTCCGCCACGATCTGATCACCATTCCCGAGGTCCCGCTGGAGGGCGGCCGCCGCGCCGACCTGATGGCGCTGGACGCACGCGGCAATGTCGTGGTGGTCGAGATCAAGGTGTCGCGCGCCGACATGCTGGGCGACGGCAAATGGCCCGACTATCTGGCGCATTGCGACCGCTTCTATTGGGCGGTGCCGGCGGGGTTCGACTGGACGCCGCTCGAAAGCGCGGCCTTCCTCCCTGAGCGGACCGGGATCATCGTCGCCGACCGCTATGACGCCGCGATCGTGCGCGAGGCGCATAGCGTGCCGCTGCCGGCACATGTGCGGAAGAAGGCGACGCTGAACTTCGCGCGCAGGGCCGGGCGGCGGATGATCGGGCTGACCGATCCGGATGCGGGGATGTGATGGTGGGCCCGGCAGGACTCGAACCCGCAGCCTAGCCGGATCGATACTCCGATCGCGTACGTCCCAAAGGTGATGGAGGGAAGCTCGGTCGGGGATGTTGGCCAATCTCTCGGACCGGGACACCCCTCCGTCAGGCCTTTCGGCCTGCCACCTCCCCTTCCAGGGGAGGAATGTTGATCCGGACTAGCAATCAGGGGATTCCCTTGGCCTTCGACTTCGCTCAGGCTGAACGGCTGTTGATAAGTCCCCTCGCAAACCTCCGTTCGGCCTGAGCGAAGTCGAAGGCCACGCCCCACCCTCACCGCGTTAGAATCAATGTCACGATCGACCGCGGCGGCGCGACGTCCCCTGGGACGTCCACCGCCTGATGCCCCGCATCGGTCACGATCATCCGCCGCCGCCAATTCCCCGGCACCGCGACCGACAGGGGCCGGGGCGACAGTCCCGGATTGACATGGACCAACACCAGCCGCCGGCCATCGGCGGACAGCGCGCCGACGCTATCCATGTCATCCACCGGCACCAGCCGGTCGCCCGGGCGGATATAGCGGCTGAACTGCGCCATCGCCCAATATTTGCCCGTTACGTGGATCGCATGCGGCTTGTCCGCCGCACCCTGCAGATCGGCCTTCACGATGCCCCAGTTGGACCCCGCCTGCCCGTTGCGCGCGCTCAGATCCTCGATCGCCTGCCAGAAGACCCAGGCGGCCGGCTCCAGCCGCTTCAGATCGCCGACGACATGCTCGGCAAAGGCGAGTGGCGTCGCCATGCCGGTGAAATCCTCCGGGTCCTTGGACAGCGGCGTGTCATTCTCGCTCATCCACAACCGGATGCCCGAGGCGCGGGCGATGTCGCGCACCGCCGTCTGGTGGACGGTGCCATAGCTGTGAACGTTGAGCTGCCCGATCACTTTGCGGGTCGAGGCGGGATAGGCGGCCCAGTCCTCGACGAACAGATGCGAGGCGGTTTCGTCCGGCGCACCGACGACGGTGGCGAGGCCCCTGGCCTTCAGCGCGGCGGCGGTAGCGTCGATCATCTGCGCCTGGCGCGCGGGCGACCAGTGCGCGCCCTCCTGCGTATTGGCGGCGAACCAATAATCGGTATTTGGCTCGTTGACCGGCGACAGGGTGCGGAAGGTGATGCGGTGCCGGCGCTGCAACTCGTCAGTCACGCGGACGAGATAGTCGGCGAAGGCGCGCTCCTGACCGGGACGCAGATTGTCGTCGGTGCCCTTTTCCGCCCCCGACACGCGGCCGCTGACCGTCATGAACCAGGGCGGCGAGTTGGAAAACGCCTCGAAGATCGGCTGCTTCACCCGCGCGGTGATCGCGTCCAGCCACCAGCGCTGATTGGCGTCCTGTGCCCAGTCCCAATGTTGTGGGTTGTCGGCGCGCCACCAGTCCTTGCCGGTCACCCCCGCCGGTTGCCGCCAGAAGCCCGGCACCGCACGCCCGACCTTCATATAGGGCGGGGTGTCGGCCGCGTTGCCGCCGCCGATATTATAGCGCGCGATCGTCCAGCCCAGGCCATCGGCGCCGTAGAACAGATCGGCCAGCCGCGTCCGCTCCGCCTCGGGCCAGCCGCCGGTGACATGCGCGAACCAGGCGAGCGCGGTGCCCCAGCCCTCGAACACCGTCGATGGCCGGTCGATCGCCGGCCGCAGCGTGACCGGCACCGGCCGGTCGGCGGGCAGGGGGGTGGCGGCTCTGGGGGGGGCAGTCTGCGCCACCGCCGCTCCGCCTAGCATGAGCGCCAGGATCGTCGTCAACGTGCGTGCCGGCCGGCCCATGCCGCCGGAAATCCGATTGCGCCCCATCGATCCTGCTCCCTGCCGAGGTCGCCGTGATGCGACCAAACGTCAGACTATAATCGCAGCTGGGCGCGCGCCGTCAATCCGCCGAAGACCATAGCACGACCGCGCACGCCTTGGCGGCTTTCGGCCTTGGCCATCCCGATTAGAGCTTGTGACAGAAAGTTCATGCTCTTATAAATCAGACAAAAGGACGGCGATCCCATGGAGGATCGCGAGCGGGACAAGGGGATGGCGATGACGTGGCAATGGGCGGCCGGTGCGGCCGTGATCGCGCTGAGCACGGCGGCGACGGCGCAGGATTCGGGGCCGCAGGTGGCCGCCGTCCAGGTCGACCCCAGCCGCCCCGACTGGGAAAATCCCGCCGTCAATGCCCGCAACACCCGCCCCGCGACCGCCACCGCCTTTCCCTATGAAAGCCGCGCACTCGCGCTGGCCGGCGACCGGTCACGCTCCAGCCGCTATATGAGCCTCGACGGACCCTGGTCCTTCGCCTTCTCCCCCTCGGTCGATGGCGCGCCCAAGGGGTTCGAGCGGCCCGATTATGACGTGTCGAAGTGGAAGACGATCCCCGTCCCCGCGATGTGGCAGGCCGAGGGGTATGGCCAGCCCAAATACAACAACATCACCTATCCCTTCCCCGCCAACCGGCCACTCGTGCCGCATGACGATAACGAAACCGGCTCCTACCGCCGCGACTTCACTCTGCCGGATGGGTGGCGCGGGCAGGATGTGATCCTGCACATCGGCGCGGCGGGATCGGCGTACCGCGTCTGGGTCAACGGGCGGGAGGTCGGCTATTCGGAAGACTCCAAGCTCCCGTCCGAATTCGATCTCACCCGCTTCGTGAAGCCCGGCCGCAATGTCGTGGCGATCCGCGTCCACCGCTGGTCGGACGGCAGCTATCTGGAGGATCAGGATTTCTGGCGTGTCTCGGGGATCGAGCGCTCGGTTTACTTACGTGCCGTACCCAAGGCGCGGATCGACGATCTGTTCGTCCATGCGGGGCTCGACAAGAATTATCGCGACGGCACGCTGTCGACCGAGCTGACGCTGCCCGACTTGCCCCAGGCGATGACCGCGCGGATGACGTTGCTCGACGGGGATCGCGCGGTGGTGACGCGCGACGTGGCGCTGGCGCAGGGCGCGACCTCGGCCATGCTGGAGGCGGCGGTGCCGGGTGTGCGCAGCTGGTCGGCGGAGACGCCCAACCTCTATACGCTGCTGGTCGAACTGGTCGATGCGAACGGTCAAGTGGTGCAGGCCACGCCGCAGCGCATCGGTTTCCGCACCGTCGAGATCAAGGACGGGCAGGTCATGGTCAATGGCCGCCGCATCATGATCCGCGGCGTCAACCGGCACGAGCATGACCCGGTGACCTTCCACGTCATCTCCGAAGAGTCGATGCGCCGCGATCTGGAGCTGATGAAGCGCAACAACTTCAACGCGATCCGTACCTCGCACTATCCCAACGACCCGCGCTTCCTGGCGCTGGCGGACGAGTACGGCTTCTACCTGATGGACGAGGCCAATATTGAGAGCCACGCCTATATGGAGCAGGGCAACCGCCACGGCGGCGAGCGGGCCAAATACCAGATCGGCTTCGACCCCGCCTGGGAGGGCGCGCACGTCTCCCGCGTGATGAACATGGTCGAGCGGGACAAGAACCACCCCTCGATCATCTTCTGGTCGCTGGGCAACGAGGCGGGGATCGGTCCCAATTTCGAAAAGGCGGCGGCGGCGATCCGACAGCGTGACCGCTCGCGGCTGATCTCCTATCTCGGTTGGGGCACGCTCGACTGGAGCCACCAGCCGAACAATTATGTCGACATCTATGCGCCCATGTATGACGACATCGAAAAGATGGTCGACTGGGCCGAGGACCCGACGCGCACCCAGCCGATGATCCAGTGCGAATATGCCCATATGCAGGGCAATTCGGGCGGCAATTTCAAGGATTATTGGGACACCATCTACGCCCACCGCAAGCTGCAGGGCGGCTTCATCTGGGACTGGGTCGACCAGTCCATGTACCGCTATACCAAGGACGGGCGGCGCTATTGGGGTGATGGCGGCGAGTACGGCCCCAATCCGGGCGGCGATATCGAGTTCGGCGACGGGCTGAACCAGCCCGACCGCACGCCCAATCCGCAGCTGTACGAGGTGCAGAAGGTCCAGTCGCCGATCCGCTTCGACGGCTATGATCCGAAGACCGGACGGCTCATTGTACACAACCGTCATGACTTTATCGATCTGTCGGGTTTCACCTTCAACTGGGTGGTCGAGAAGAATGGCGTCGCGGTGGCGACCGGAGAACTGCCCGCGCTGACCACGGCGGCCGGGCAGGTGCAGACGGTGACGCTCGCCCCCAAATTCGCGCGGGAGCCGGGGGCGGAATATCGGCTGACCGTGCGCGCGCATGCCAAGGACGGCACGATCCGCGCGGTTCCGGCGAACTACGTCGTCGGCTGGGAGCAGTTCGCGCTCAGTGACGGACCCGCGATGCCGGTGGCGGCCAGGGGGCAGGTCACGGTGGCCGATAGCGCCGACAGCGTCACCCTGTCGGCGAACGGCGCGGAGCTGGTCATCGATCGCAAGACCGGGCTGGTCACACGCTATGCGGCGGGTGGCCGCCTGCTCGCGAAGGGCGGTCAGCCCAACTTCGTCCGCGCCGAAACCGACAATGACACCGCCAATGGCACGGTCGCGCAGCAGGGGCCATGGCTGACGATGAACGGCCGTTATCAGGTACGGCGTATCAGCGTCGGCCCCGACCGGAGCGTCACCGTCGATCATGAAATGGGCGCGGGCGCGGCGCGCTTCGTGACGAAATACACGATGGCCGGCAATGGCGCGGTCGATGTCGATGGGCAGTTCGTGCCGCTGAAATCCGACCTGCCGCCGCCGGTCCGTATCGGCCTGTGGTACACCATGCCCACCGCGATGAAGATGGTGGAATGGTATGGCCGGGGTCCGCACGAAAGCTATGTCGACCGCCAGAGCTCGGCCGCGATCGGACTGTGGCGCGGGGCCATCGCCGAGCAAAATCACGATTACATGCGACCGCAGGATACCGGCAACAAGACGGACGTCCGCTGGATGGAGCTGTCGGGCGAGGGGGCGGGGCTGCGCGTCCGTGCGCCCAGGCCGCTGATGATGCAGGCGCTCGCCTTCCCCTATAGCGATCTTTACCGCCGTGCGCCGGGGACGTGGAAGTCGACCGACATCGTCCCCCATGGCGAGACGACGCTGATCATCGACGCCGCGCAGTGGGGCGTCGGCGGAGACACGACCTGGAGCCATGTCGGTCAGCCGCACATGCAATATCGCACCCGGCTGGAGCCGACGCGCGTCGCCTTCCGCCTCGAACCTTTCACCGGCGAGGGCACGACACCCGATCGGGCCCAACCGGCGCGCGCGACGGAACCGCAATAGGGCTATTCTTTACTCGGACAATAAGCCATCA
Source organism: Sphingomonas pseudosanguinis (assembly GCF_052056765.1). Classification (NCBI taxonomy): domain Bacteria; kingdom Pseudomonadati; phylum Pseudomonadota; class Alphaproteobacteria; order Sphingomonadales; family Sphingomonadaceae; genus Sphingomonas; species Sphingomonas pseudosanguinis. Next base: position 3,406,745 of record NZ_CP189888.1, on the reverse strand, counting down.
TGCCGCAACAGGCAGAGGAGAATCCATGAAAAGGGCTACGAAGTTTCTGATCGCGGCGGCGGCCACCCTGGTCGCGACCACGGTATCGGCGCAGACGGCGCCGGCGACCTCGGGGGAGACGGTCGCGGTGCATGGCGACCGCCCGGGCGCGGTCTATGACCGCCATATCTTCGGCCAGTTCGCCGAGCATCTGGGCACCGGCATCTATCCGGGCATCTGGGTGGGTAAGGGCAGCAAGATCCCCAACATCAACGGCTATCGCCGCGACGTCATCGACGCGCTGAAGGCGATCCGGGTGCCGGTGATCCGCTGGCCGGGCGGCTGCTATGCCGACGAATATCACTGGCGCGAGGGCATCGGCCCGCAGGCCAAGCGCCTGACCAAGGTCAACACCAACTGGGGCGGCGTGACCGAGGACAACAGCTTCGGCACCAACGAGTTCATGAACTATACTGAGCTGGTCGGTGCCGAGGCCTATGTCTCGGGCAATGTCGGCTCGGCCGCGCCGTCCGAAATGGCCGAGTGGGTCGAATATATGACCTTCCCGTCCAAATCGACCTATGCCGAGGAGCGCCGCAAGAACGGCCGCGACAAGCCGTGGAAGCTGGCGATGTTCGGCATCGGCAACGAGCTATGGGGTTGCGGCGGCAATATGCGCCCCGAATATGCGGCCGACATCACCCGCCGTTATTCGACCTTCCTGAAGGTCCCCGCCGGCGAGCGCCTGATGAAGATCGCCAGCGGCGCCAACAGCGACGATTATAACTGGACCGAAGTGATGATGCGCGACGCTGGCGGCGCGTTCGACGGCATCGGCGTCCATTATTACACCATCCCCGGCGACTGGTCGAACAAGGGGCCGGCGACCGGCTTCGACGAGGAATCCTGGGCGCGCACCCTGTCCAAGACGCTGAAGATGGAAGAGCTGATCAGCCGTCACGCCGCGATCATGGACAAGTACGATCCGCGCAAGCGTGTCGCGCTGCTCGTGGACGAATGGGGCACCTGGTATGACGTCGAACCCGGCACCAATCCGGGCTTCCTGTTCCAGCAGAACTCGCTTCGCGACGCGATGGTCGCCAGCCTGAACCTCGACATCTTCGCCCGTCACGCCGACCGCGTGCGCGGTGCCAACATCGCGCAGATGGTCAACGTGCTGCAGGCGATGCTGCTGACCGATGGCGCGCGCATGGTGAAGACGCCGACCTATTGGGTGTTCGACATGTACAAGGACTATCAGGACGCCACCGTCCTGCCGGTCGATGTCCAGTCGCGCTGGTACAATAAGAACCAGTGGGTGATGAAGGCGGTCAGCGCCTCGGCCGTGCGCGACAAGGCGGGCGTGGTCCATGTCGGCCTGACCAATGTCGATCCCAACCAGCCCGCGACCGTGAGCGTGAAGCTGGACGGCGTGACGGCAGGCCAGGTGTCGGGCCGTATCCTGACCGGCACGACGATGGACGCGCACAACACCTTCGACGCGCCCAACCAGGTCGCGCCGCAGCCGTTCAACGGCGCGACGCTGTCGGGTGGCATGCTGACGGTGCAGATCCCGGCCAAGTCGGTCGTGATGCTGGACCTGCGCTGATGAAGGCCCGCGCCGGGGCGCTGCTCGCCGCCGCCGTCCTGCTCGCCCCCGTGGCGATCCTGGAGACGGCGGGGACCGCCGCGCCCCGGCGCGATGTGGCATGGAATAGTCCGGGGGCGGGCAATCCGCTGCTCCCCGGCTATTTCGCCGACCCCTCCATCGTGGGCGATGGGGGGCGTTGGTATATCTTCGCCACGGTCGATCCGTGGGGGGATGACCGTCTGGGGCTGTGGACTTCGGACAATGGCCGCGACTGGCGCTTCTCGCAGCCCAACTGGCCGACCAAGCAGGCGGCGACCAGCCCGACCTCGGGCGATGCCAAGGTCTGGGCGCCCTCGGTCGTGAAGGCGGCGAATGGCCGCTGGTATATGTATGTCTCGGTCGGCAGCGAGGTGTGGGTGGGCTCGGCCCCCTCGCCGGCGGGGCCATGGGCGGACGCCAATGGCGGCAAGCCGCTGATCGCGCGCGACTTCGCGCCGAAATATCACATGATCGACGCCGAGGCGTTCGTCGATGATGACGGCCAGGCCTATCTCTATTGGGGTTCGGGGCTGAACTGGACCAACGGGCATTGTTTCGTCGTGAAGCTGAAGCCCGACATGGTGCATTTCGACGGCGCGCCCCGCGACGTGACCCCGGCCAACTATTTCGAAGGCCCCTTCATGGTGAAGGAGAAGGGGCGATACCTGCTGACCTATAGCGATGGCAACACGACCAAGGACACCTACAAGGTGCGCTACGCGGTCGGTTCGTCACCCATGGGGCCGTTCACCGAGGCGGCGAACAGCCCGATCCTGCAAACCGATGCGGCCCGGCAGATCATCAGCCCCGGCCATCATGCGATCTTCGCCGACAAGGGCCGGTCCTATATCCTCTATCACCGCCAGGCCCTGCCCTTCGTGATGGGGAGCGAGCGGGTGCTGCGACAGGTGGCGATCGATCCGCTGACCGTGCGCGCCGATGGCATGCTGGAGACGGTGCGGCCGAGCCACGACCCGGTGATCCCCGCCTTCGCCGCGAAGCGTGACCGGGGGCTGCGCTGGACGGGCAAGGGGGCCGACGCGCTGGCGGCGGACGACAATTACGCGACCGCGTGGCAGCCCGAGGTGGGGAAGCCACCGGTCCTGACCGCCGATCTGGGCGGGGTACGCGACGTGCGGGAGAGCCAGGTCCGCCCGGCTTTCGTGATCGAGCCGCAGGATGTGCGGGTCGAGGCCTCGCTGGACGGTAAGAGCTGGCGTGAGGTGGCGGCGGAGAAGGGGGCGAGCGGTTCGCCGATCACCTTGCGCCACCCGGGCAAGGCGCGATTCCTGCGCATGACGGTGCGGGCGAAGGAGCCCGCGATTTTGGAGTGGTTGATCTTCTGATCGTTAAGCTCCTCCCGTAGGCAAGTTCCAGGTCGGTCATGCCCCCGGCATGATCTAAACGATGCGGGGCATCGTTTACCTGAAACTGGGTTTGGGGAGGGCAAAGCCGCAAACGTTGATCTCGGTGAGACTCCTTTCCCTCCCCCATCCCCTCCCGTTTACGGGAGGGGAGCGGCTAGAGGAGAGCTCGGGTCCTCAACCTCCGTTCAGCCTGAGCCCTTCGACTGGCTGGCAAGTCAGCCGCTCAGGATAAACTTCGGCGCTACGCGCCGAAGTCGAAGGCCAAGGGAAACCCTCACCCCTTCGGCAATGCGAACGCCATGGTATAATCCCCATAGCGCGTCCCCAGCGCGCCATGCCCGCCGGCGGTGATCACGACATATTGCCGCCCGTCCCGCCCGCGATAGGTCATCGGCGTCGCCTGCGCCCCCGCGGGCAGCCGTGCGCGCCACAGCACCTTGCCGCTCTTCAGGTCATAGGCGCGCAAATACTGGTCGGTCGTAGCCCCGATGAACACCAGCCCCGAGGCGGTGATGATCGAGCCACCCAGATTGGGCACGCCCGTCTTGATCGGTACGCCCAGATGGCTGCCGAACAACCCGGTATCCTGCGCGGTGCCCAGGACCTTCTTCCACACCACCTTCCGCGTGTTGAGATCGACGGCGGTCAGATGCCCCCAGGGCGGGGCGTTGCACGGCGCACCGAACACCCCGATCCAGGCAGCGACGACTGCGACATAGGGCGTGTTATACTGGGTCTGGAGATTGGGTTCGCGCGCATTCTCGCCGCCCTTCTTCTTCGCCATGTATTTTTTGACGCGCGGATCGTCGCGGCGCATCAGCCAGATCATGAACGGCATCTCCATCGTGTTGACGGTGAAGACCTGCCGCACCGGATCGACCGCCGCCCCGCCCCAATCGGTGACGCCGTCGAAGGCCGGATGGCCGATGATCGGCTTCAGGCCGGTGGGTTGATAGATGCCCGTCCCCTGCGCGCGGCGGATGTCGATTCGGCAGAAGAGCTGATCGATCGGCGTCGCGCCCCAAGTCGATTTCTCGGTCGGCGCCGGCGGCGTGAAGGAGGGCAGGCCGACCGACCAGGGCTGGGTAGGGGAGACCCGGACGCCCGGCGTCGCGCCGTCCTGGCGCGCGGGCTTCTCGACGATGGGCGTGATCGGCGCGCCGGTCAGGCGGTTGAGGAAATAGACCTGGCCCATCTTGGTGGTCTGAATCAGCGCGGGGATCGTCTGTCCGTTCGGCGCGCGATAGTCGAACAGCGACGGGCCGATCGGAATATCCATGTCCCACATGTCGCGGTGGACCAGCTGGCGGACCCAGCGCAGCTTGCCCGTCGCGATCTCCAGCGCGACGATCGACGAGCCGAACCGGTCGTCGAACGGCCGCCGCCAGCCGATCCAGTAATCGGGCGAGGCATTGCCGGTGCCCAGATAGACCAGGCCATTGGCCGGATCGGCGGTCATCGCGCCCCAGACATTGGGCGTGCCGCGGGTATAGACCTGCCCCTCGGGCAAAGGCGGGATGGCATCGGGTGAGCGACCCACGTCCCAGGCCCAGACGCCCGCGCCCGTGACGGGATCATAGGCGCGCACCACGCCGCTGGGGATGTTGCGGTTGACGTTGTCGACGATCCGCTCGCCGACGATCAGCCGGCCATTGGCGACGACCGGGGGCGAGGTGCTGATTTGGTCCGCCGGACCCGACACGCCCATATTCTGGCGCAGGTCGATCGCGCCATTGGTGCCGAAGCCGGGGCAGGGCTTGCCCGTATCGGCGTCCAGCGCCATCATCCGCGCGTCGAAGGTCGGCGCGAAGATGCGGCGCGGGCAGGGGGTGCCCGCCGGCGCCTGATAGAAGGCGACGCCGCGACAGACGAGATAGCTGTTGCCTTGGCGGCTGACCCGATCCTTCCAGCTCCATTTGGTCCGCCCCGTCGTCGCGTCGATCGCCTGCACGATCGAATGCGGGGTGCAGGTATAGAGCGTGTCGCCGATCTGGATCGGCGTCGCTTCGGAATGATATTCGCGCTTATGCTCGACCGCCTCGGCGCGGTCGGGCAGGTCGCCGGTCCGCTGGGTCCAGGCGAGTTCGAGTTTCTTCACATTATCGGGCGTGATCTGCGACAGCGCGGAATAACGCTGACCCGACAGGGTGCCGCCATAATCGGTCCAGTCCCCCACCGGCGCCTGCGCCGCGATCGGCAGCAACGGGTCCTGCGCCTCGGCGGGACGCGTGCGGATCATCGGCATGGCGAAAAGCAGCGCGATGATCCCCAGCGCGGCGGGCACCGCGCGCGACCGCGTCTTCGGCGCATGGAACGCGTGGCCGATCCAAGGCAGCGCGACGAGAATCAGCAGGACGGTGGGCGCGACGACGCGCGGGACGAGTTGCAGCGGGTCGAACCCGACCTCCCACACCGCCCAGACCAGCGTCGCGAGCCAGATCGCGACGTAAAGCCAGCGCCCGCGCCCATCGCCGCGTCCGATCAGCGCGCCCGACAGGATCATCGCCAGCCCGGTCAGGACATAATAAGGCGATCCCCCCAGCAGCGCGAGATAGCCGCCCGCCACCGCGAAGAAGCCGCCGAGCAGCGCCAAGATCCAGCCCAATATCTTCGCAAAGGCGCGCGCGACCATCGCCGTCCCCGATTTGTGACAAAAGATTGCTGTCGGGTGAACGCATCCCATGCGGCTTTTGGTCCCATGGCTTGATGCGCCCTGATGAATTTGAAAGGGATGCGCCTTCGATTGCTCGATGCGGAAGGATTCGCATGGCCGATTCGCTGTCCTGGCCCGCCGATCTGCCGCTGGCCCCCTGGCTATCCGCCTGGGTCGCGCCCGATGGCTGGACGCATCGCCGCTATGATCGCCCGCGCGTGGCGGGGACCGTGCGGCGCGGGCGGCTGCTGTTCCAGACCGGGCGCGCCGACATGATCGAGAAATATGGCGATGCGATCGACCATTTCCGGGGTCGGGGCTGGGATGTCAGCGCGTTCGACTGGCGCGGGCAGGGTGGTTCGGGGCGGCTGGCGCAGGGCGATACCGGCCATATCGACCGGTTCGACCGGCTGGTCGACGATCTTACCGCCTTCCACGCCGATTGGACCGCCGAGGAGGAAGGCCCGCATGCCGTGCTCGGCCACTCGATGGGCGGGTTCGTGACGCTGGCCGCGCTGGCGGCCGGCGGAATCGCACCGGATGCCGCGATCCTGGTCGCGCCGATGCTCGCGCTGCGCTCGCCGATCGGACAATGGGCGGGCAGCCGGTTCGCGCGGTGGCAGATGCGGCGCGGCGATCCACTACGCCCCGCCTGGCAAAGGCTGGAAACTCCCGAGGCCGCGAGCGCGCGGCAGAAGCGGCTGACCCATGATCTGGCGCGCTTCGCCGATCAGCAGGCGTTTCGGCGGCAATGGCCCGATCTGTGTCTGGGCTCGCCCAGCTGGCACTGGGTGGCGGAGGCGTTTCGCGCGACGGCGGCGCTGCGCGACGATCCGGCACTGGCGCGGATCGCGACGCCAGTGCTGATGCTGGTGGCGCAGGCCGATCGCCTGGTCGATGCGCGCGCCGCCGGCCGGGTCGCGGCGCGGATGCCGCGCGCCGAGATGGTCGCCTTCGGGCAAGGTTGCGCGCATGAAATCCTGCGTGAGGCCGATCCGGTCCGCGCCAATGCCTTCGCCGCGATCGACGCGTTCCTGACGCGGCATGTATCGCCGGTCTAGCGGGTGCCGCAGCGGATTGGCCCGCTCCCTTGGCGTAGGATGCGGCATTTGGGTGACCCTTCGACCGTGATCCGGCCCAGCCCGCTATGGGTGAGGGTCGCCATATAGCGCGCCCGCACGCTGGCATCGCCGGGACCGTCGAGCATGACCGTCACCTCGCCCGCGTCCAGCCCCGAGGCCGTCGTCACACCCTGACCGCTGGCTGAGAATCGCGCCTTGCCGACCCGGCCGCCGGCAATGCCCAGTTTGCCCGGGCCGAGCAGCGTCGTGACCAGCTGCTCGCCATCGGCGCGGTCGACTTGGACCTCGCCCGGCCCGGTGATCGTCACGTTAATCATATCCCCCCGCAACGCCTGTGCGGTCACCAGCGCGCCGCCGATCACGGTGATACCGGAGAGCGGCGGGGCGGCGATGGTCAGTTCCACCGGTCCGTTGCCGGCGCGGCGCGGCGTACCGTCGCGCAGCGTGCGGATGACCAGGGTACGACCGACGATCACCGCCTCGGTCTGGCGCAGCGCCGCCGGATCACCGTGCATCATCCCGCGCGGCGAGGCGGCGGTGATCAGATGCACGACGAACGCCCCTTCGACCCGGAGCGAGTCGAAGCTGCTCAGATCGATCCGCCGCTCGGCCGCATCGACGCCGCCGCTCGGGGCGATACAGAGACAGACGGCAAGGAGGATGCGCGCGTTCACACCGCCACTCAGTCGGTGCGTTCGGACCGGCCGCAGCGAACATGGCCCGACCCCATCTTCTGGATGGTGCAGATCGACTCGGGGCCGAGATCGGCACTCCCCGATCCCATCAGCAAGACCTTCGCCGGCCCCTGAACCTGCGCCGTGACGCCGCCCGATCCGGCGATTTCGACCTGCGCACGGCCGGCGCGCAAGCCCCGGCCGGCGATGCTGCCCGATCCCGCCACCCGCAGGATCACCGTATCGGCCGATCCGACCGGCCGGACAGTGCCCGACCCGGCGATCTCGATCTTGGCTTCGCCGACGCGCATCGCCCCGATGGCCAATTGACCCGATCCCGCCATGCCGGCCTGGAAGCGCGGCCCCTCCACCCGGTCGACTGTCACGTCGCCCGATCCGGCAAGGTCGACCTGGGTCAGCCGGGGGAGCGTCACGACGATGCGGACCCCGCGATCCCTTTTCCACGACGCGCGCGTCTGCCGATCACCGCGCCGGGTGATGCGCAACGTGTCGCCCCGGCGATCGATGAGGAGATCGTCGAGTTGCGTCGTGGCGCCTTGTGCATGCACCGAAAAATCACCGCCGACGCGGATATCGACGGAATCGCTGGTCTCGACCGTGACGGCGGTGAAATCACGCAACGGATAGTCGCGCTCGCCCTGTGCCTGCTGCGGTGCCTCGCCAGCATCGGCAAGGGCGGTGACGGGCAGGGTGAGCATTGCGGCGGCGAGCAGCCAGGACATCGACACGGATTTGCGCATCGTTCATTCCCCCAAGACGAAATAAAGCGGCGGCCCCATCCCGGCCGTCGTCACCCCTTATCGGCCATAGCGGCCGCAGCGCGCGCTGCCCGACCCGGTCTTGCCGACTGTACAGACCGCATTGGGACCCAGATCGGCGTTGCCCGATCCGGTCAGCCCGACCTTGGCGGGGCCGTCGACCTGCAGCGTCACATTGCCCGACCCGGTGATCCCGACCTGCGCCTGGCGCGCACGAAGGCCGGCGCCCTGGACATTGCCCGAGCCGGCGACGCCGACCTTCAAGCTATTCACCGATCCGCTCGCCGTGACCGATCCCGAACCCGCCACCCCGACATCGGCGGTGTTGACCCGCATCGCGGCGATCGCCAGATCGCCCGATTCGGCGACACCGGCGCGGAATAGCGGGCCGTCCACCCGGTCGACCGTCATCCGCCCCGACCCGCTGACCCCCGCGCCCGTCAGACGGGGCAGCGTCACCAGGATGCGGACATTCCGGCGGCCACCCCAATGCACACCTTTCTTCACGCCGATCAGCAGCTTGTCGCCGTCGCGCGCGATGCGCAGCTGGTCGAGCGCCCCGGCATCACCTTCTGCACGCACCGAAAAGTCACGGCCGGTGCGGATGTCGACCGGGTCGCTGCCGCTGGCGTCCACCGCCGTGAAACCGCGCACGGCATAGCTGCGCTGGCCGCCCGAGCCTTGCGCAGCGATCTCCTGGCCGCGCGCCTCGCTTTCGAAAGAACAGGCGGCGGTGGGGATCGCGAGTGCCGTGATGGCGAGCAGCGAGGGAAGAATGACCGACGTCTTCATGCAACAGCCTCCCGTGTATTGTACGGATAATACGCATGGGAAAGCGGTGAGCGCAAATGAAAAGGGGCGGCCCCATCGGCGCCGCCCCTTGTTCGTGTCGGAGAAGATCGACCGCGTGTCAGGCGGCGGGCTTTTCCTTGTTGTAGATGGCGGCGGCGGCACGCAGGATTTCCAGGATCTTCTCCTGGGCGCGCGGCTCGTCCACCTCTTCCATCGCGGCGAGTTCGCGGGCGAGGCGGCTGGTCGCGGCCTCGAAGATCTGCCGTTCGGAATAGCTCTGCTCGGGCTGGTCGTCGGCGCGGAACAGGTCGCGGACCACTTCGGCGATCGACACCAGGTCGCCCGAGTTGATCTTCGCTTCATATTCCTGGGCACGGCGCGACCACATGGTACGCTTGACCTTGGGCTTGCCCTTCAGCGTTTCCATCGCCTCGCGCATGGTCTTGTCCGAGGACAGCTTGCGCATGCCGACCGACTCGGCCTTGTTGGTGGGAACGCGGAGCGTCATGCGCTCCTTTTCGAACCGCAGCACATAGAGTTCGAGCTGCATCCCTGCGATTTCCTGCTTTTGCAGCTCGATCACGCGGCCCACGCCATGTTTGGGGTACACGACATAGTCACCGACGTCGAAGTGGAGCGCCTTGGCAGCCATTAAGGGGCCTTTCCGGATCAAGGCCTTCGCACGAGCGCCGAACAAGCGGAAATGGGTCCACTGATCAAGCCGGCCTCGGGAAGGAAGGGTCGAACACATCAAGGCGGGCAGTCGCGAAAACAGCTATGCCCGTCGCGGAACCATATAGCATGGTCGCAACAAAATTACCAGCATATGTGCAGGTATAGGGAACCATCCGGCGCGAACGGTCGAGACGTCGCTATTCTATCTTTCCTCCCCTGTAAGGGGAGGGGGACCAGCGAAGCTGGTGGAGGGGTGTCCCGCTATCGAGAGGAGTGCCCCTCCGTCAGGCCTTCGGCCTGCCACCTCCCCTTACAGGGGGAGGAATGGTTTGGGCGTCAGTCGCCCTTGCCGGGTTCCGGGCTGAAGAACTGTTCGTACTTGTTCTCGACGCCCTTCATCGCATCGGCGTCGGGCGGCGTCTGGTCCAGCTTGCGCGTGACGTTGGGCCACTGCGCGGAGAAGGTGGTGTTCAGCTCCAGCCACTGCTCCAGACCGCTCTCGGTATCGGGCAGGATCGCCTCGGCCGGGCATTCCGGCTCGCACACGCCGCAGTCGATGCATTCCGACGGGTTGATGACGAGCATATTCTCGCCCTCATAGAAGCAGTCGACGGGACACACCTCGACACAGTCCATATACTTGCAGCGAATGCAGGCATCGGTGACGACGTAGGTCATGACAACTCCCAAGGTACGAAGGCGTGCTGCTATGCCGCGTGCGGCGATCCGTCAACGCTTGAAACCGGAGAAGTGACCAGATCGCAATAACAGGCGCGTCCCTCGGCCGGGGGGCCGCGCCGCACGGGCAGCGACTCGACGCGCAGCACGCGGACGTCGCCGTGATGCGCGAAGGTCAGGATGCTGCCGATCCGCACCGGGGCATGCGCCCGGTCGATCGCGCGACCGTCCATGCGGAAATGCCCGTCGCACGCCATCGCCTGCGCCGTCTCGCGCGACTTGGCGATCCGCGCCCACCAGAGGAAACGGTCGAGCCGCATCGACTCGGGGGCGGGGGCGCGAGTGGTCATGGGGTGGGGCGATCCTTTCTGTGGGGGAGGGAAGACATGCGGAATCCCATTCCTCCCCAAGCTGTGCTTGGGGAGGGGGACCATCCACAGGATGGTGGAGGGGCAGAGGCTTGGCGATGACCTTCGTGGCCTGACGCGAGCCGTGGGGCATTACCCCTCCACCACCGCTTCGCGGCGGTCCCCCTCCCCATCGGAGATGGGGAGGAATGGAGGAATGGCATCACGGCGTCCGTCCCCAGTCGGCGAGCGCGGCGAAGGCGTTGCCGGGGCGCGCCTCGACCCGCGGGGCGGGGCGGGCAGGCGGGCGGCCGCGCCAGATCCAGCGGACGGGTTCGCTCTCCCCGCTACGGATCTTGCGGAAGCCCAGATCGCCCATCAACCGGTCGAGCGTCGCCGCCTCCAGTCCGATCGAGGTGGCGAGCGACGCATCGGGGGTGAATGGTCCGCGCCCCGCACGCGCATCATGCGCGGCGCGCGCGATGCGTTCAACCAGATCGACGCGCACCGCCTGCTCCCCCAGTGGCCGATAGCCCGAGGCGACGCCGCGCCCCGGCTCGTCGCGCCGCAATATCGTCGCGCCCGGTCGCGCCAGATCGGGCGTCTGGCCCCAGAGCGTCATCAGCGTGCGCCGCCAGGCGGCGGCACCGGGCTTCAGCAGCCGGGGATCGAATATGTCGAGCGTACCGATGGTGATGCCGAGGGCGCGCAACCGCCGCCGCTCGTCGGGGGACAGCGCATCGATCATCAACCGCAGCGGCTGGCGCGGCACGATGCCGCCGGCATCCTCCAGCGCGGCGGCGACGGCGCGGATCGCGGGCGACGCCTTGGCCTCGCGCGCCAGCGCTGCCAGCCGGACCAGCGCGGGCAATTGCCGGTCGAGCGAACGCGCCAGCCACGCCTCCAGCCGCGCCTTCACCCTGTCGCGCATCGGCTGCGACAGGCAATCCAGGTCGCGCTCCAGCCTGATCACCGGCCGTCCGAGCGACGCACCCGCCGCCAGTCGCGCGACGCCATGCCCGTCCCAGACCAGCCGGTCTTCGGCAAGCGTGAAGGCATCATGCTCGGCGGCGATCAGCGCCTCGGCACGGCGGCCACGTTCGGTGCCCAGCCGCTTTTCCGCCGCCGCCAGCAACAGTCGCTTGTCGTTCGCCCGCGCCCCCGCCTCGACGGTGAAGCGGAACCCCTCCAGCCGACCGATCGGGTGGTCCTCGACCAGCACCTCGCCCTCCGGCCCGATGGTGACGGGCAGCGCGCCGGCATCCGCGCCGATGCGGCGGATCAGCGCGGTGGTGCGCTTGTCGACGAAACGCTGGGTCAGGCTGGCATGGAGGCCGTCGGACAGCCGCTCCTCGATCTCGCGGGTGCGCTCGGCCCAGTGGCGCGGGTCGGCCAGCCAGTCGGCGCGCTGCGCGATATAGGCCCAGCTGCGGATCGCGGAGAGGCGGCCCGCCAGCGTCTCGACATCGCCCGCCATGGTGTCGAGCCGCGCGATCTCGTCGGCGAACCATTGGTGTGGAACATGGCCCAGCCCTTCGGAGAGATGGCCGAACACGCGCGAGACGAAGCGGGCATGGGGATCGAGGCCGACTTTGCGGAAATCGGGGATGCCGCACGCCGCCCAGAGCCGCGCGACCATGGCGGGCCGCCGCACCCGGTCGCGGACCCAGGGTTCGTCGGCGAGTCGCTTGAGCACCTGCAAATCGGTGGCGAGGGGGGCGGCGCGGAGCACACCGGGTTCGGGCTTGCGCTCCAGGCTGGCGATCAGCGCGTCGATGCTCAACAGGTCGGGATCGCCCTTGCGCCAATAGAGATGGTCGAGCCGGGGGAAGCGATGCTCCTCGATCGCCAGCACTTCTTCGGGGAGAAACGAGTCCGGCCCTTCCTCGGCCAGCGCGCCGAAACTGCCGTCGCGGTGGTGCCGCCCGGCGCGTCCGGCGATCTGCGCCATCTCGGCGACGGTCAGACGACGGCGGCGACGTCCGTCGAACTTGTGCAGCCCGGCAAAGGCGACATGCGCGACGTCCATATTCAGGCCCATGCCGATCGCGTCGGTGGCGACGAGATAGTCGACCTCGCCCGCCTGGAACATCTCGACCTGCGCGTTGCGGGTGCGCGGGGACAGCGCGCCCATCACCACCGCCGCGCCGCCGCGCAGGCGCCGCAGCATCTCGGCGACCGCATAGACCTCCTCCGCCGAGAAGGCGACGATGGCGGAGCGCTTGGGCAAGCGGCTGATCTTCTTCGCGCCCGCATAGGTCAGCGTCGAGAAGCGCGGCCGCGCGATGATCTCGGCATCGGGCACCAGCGCGCGGATCATGGGTTTCAGCGCTTCGGAGCCGAGGATCATCGTCTCGTCACGGCCGCGCTGGTGCAGCAACCGATCGGTAAAGACATGACCGCGCTCCAGGTCCGCGCCCAACTGCGCTTCGTCCAGCGCGACGAAGGCGACGTCGCGGTCGGGCATCGACTCGGCGGTGCACAGGAACCAGCGCGCATCGGGGGGAACGATCTTTTCCTCGCCGGTCACCAGCGCGACCTTGTCCGCGCCCTTGATCGCGACGACCCGGTCATAGACCTCGCGCGCCAGCAGCCGCAGGGGAAAGCCGATGATGCCGCTGCTATGCGCGCACATCCGCTCGATCGCGAGGTGCGTCTTGCCGGTGTTGGTCGGCCCGAGAACGGCCGTAACGGCGCCCGATACGCGGCTGGTCATGCCCCCTACATCGGGCTTCGCGTGGCCGGTTGCAACGGCATGGAGCAAGACGGTCGACCGATGGCGGGATTCGGCCCGAAGCGGCCACGCCCCGTCGCAGCATGCGGCGCCCAAGCGGTCGCATGGTTTGACTTTGCCCCGCCCGGCCATCAACCAGCATGGCAAGCGCCGGGGGGGATCGGCGACGCCCATCGACACTCACGGACGTAACCGATCTTTCGCATGTTCCTGGCTACCGACGACGCATCCTATCTCTCCGGCGGCACCGCCGCGCGCACGCTGGGCGGCGCGCTGGCACCCGCGTCCAAACCCCGCCCGTCCGGCTGGCGCCAGATGCTGCGCGAAATCGACTGGGTGCCCGATCTGGGCACGCGGATCGGCAGCCGCGACTGGTGGCGCGGGCTGGCGACCTGCACCGCGCTATGTGCGACGACGATCGCGCTGTCGCCCGGCCTCCACCGCCCGATCATCGGCGAGTCCCCCGCACCCCTGAGCGGCGAGGTTCGCGAGAATGCCCGCGCCCAGGCGATCGCGCCGCTGGCGCTGGGGGCCGATACCGGTCGGCACGCGGTGGCGAACGCGATGGTCGCCACGCTGGCCGAAGCGCCTGAGCGGCCGATGATGCAATTGTCCGCGACGGTCGGCGCGGGCGACCGGCTGGCCCGCGTGCTCCAGCGCGCCGGCGTCGCCAAGGATCAGGCGCGGGCGGCCGCCGATCTGGTCGAACAGGCGACCGACGGTGCCGACATCGCCTCCGGCACCCGCGTCGCGCTGACGCTGGGGCGGCGGCCGAGCCGGACGGTCGCACGGCCGCTCGAACAGATGAAGCTGCGTGCGCGCTTCGACCTGGCGGTGACGCTGACCCGCGCGGGCAAGGGCTTCACCATGACCGAGCAGCCGATCGCGATCGATCGCACGCCGCTGCGCCTCCAGGGGCTGGCGGGGTCGAGCCTGTACCGATCGGCCCGCGCCGCCGGTGCCCCGGCCAAGGTCGTCGAAACCTATATGAAGGCGCTGGCCAGCCGCATGTCGGTCGGTCGCGAGGTCAAGCGCGCCGACAGCTTCGACCTGATCATCGAGCGTGAGCGTGCCGCCACCGGCGAGACCCGGCTCGGCCGGCTGCTCTATGCGGGCCTCGATCGCGGCGGGCGCAAGGTGCAGCTGGCGCGGCTGCCCGGCGAGGACGATGGCGACTGGTACGACGTCAATGGCCAGAGCCAGAAGCGCGGCGCGATGGGCATGCCGGTCGCAGGGCGGATCACCTCCTCCTTCGGCAATCGGATGCATCCGGTGCTGGGCTTCATGCGGATGCACAAGGGGCTCGACATCGGCGCCCCGCGTGGCACGCCGATCCATGCGATCATGGACGGCGTCGTCCAGTTCGCGGGCCGTTCGGGCGGTTATGGCAATTTCGTCAAGCTGATGCATGGCGGCGGCGTCGCCAGCGGCTATGGCCATATGAGCCGCTTCGTCGTCCGCTCGGGCGCGCGGGTGAAGCAGGGGCAGGTGATCGGCTATGTCGGCTCGACCGGCATGTCGACCGGCCCGCACCTGCACTGGGAAGTGTGGAAGAACGGCGCGACCGTCAATCCGCGCAGCCTGAAGCTGTCGAGCGTCGCCGCGCTGTCGGGCGCCAAGCTGCGCGCCTTCCGCCACGCGGTGCAGCAGCTGCTGTCGGTCAAGCCGGGCCGGTAAGGCACCGGCCAAGGCGGGTCAGCGCCCGCCCGAGCGCCAGCGCGCGACCGTCGCGTTCAACACGCCTTCGCCCGCCGCACGGTCGGTCCACAGCGCGGTGATCGGCATATCGCCCGAGGCGGGGCGCTTGCCGTCCTCCAGATTGTCGAAGCTGGCGCGCACCGGAAAGGCCACGCCCTCGCCGCACAGGATCGCCTCGCGGTTGCGCAGCGCCGACATGGTGTCGAGCAGGCCGCGCCCGCCCTCGGGCATGGCGGCGGCGACCATCGCCTGATCGCGGTCGTTGTTCAGGCGCATGGCGATGATGGTGCCGCACTGCGACAACACCCCTTCGGCCAGGTCGGAGGGACGCTGCGTCACCAGGCCCAGCGAGACGCCGTATTTGCGCCCCTCCTTGGCGATGCGCGCCAGGATGCGCCCGACCGCCGACCCCTGTTCGGCGCGCGCGGGGATGTAGCGATGCGCCTCCTCGCACACCATCAGCACCGGGCGCCGCTCCTCGGGCCGCGCCCAGACCGCCTGGTCGAAGATCATCCGCGCCAGCACCGCGACGACGACGCTGGTCACCTCGGACGGCACGCCCGACACGTCGATGATCGAGATCGGCCGCCCGTCGCCCGGCATGCGCAGGATGCGGCTCAGGAACGCGGCCATGGTATCGCCGACCAGCATGCCCGAGAACATGAAGGCATAGCGCGGATCGCCCTTGATCTCGTCCAGCTTGGCCTTGATCCGCTGATAGGGTGCGATCTCGCCCGCGCGGTCCAGCTTGCTCATCTCCTGGGTCAGCGCCGCGCCCAGATCGGACAGCAGATAGGGGATGGGCGTGTCGACGGTCACGCGCGGCACCTCGGCGGCGGCGCGGCTGCGCGTCCGCGCGGCGAGCAGGCACTTGGCGAGGATGTCGACCTCGATCTGGCGTTCGGCGGGGCTGGCCGACAGCAGCATCTCGCAATGCTCCTCGAAGGTCATCAGCCAATAGGGCATGCGCAGATTACCGACGTCATGCACCTCGCCGGTGGCGCGGAAGGCGGTGGCATATTCGCCGTGCGGGTCGATCATCACGACATGGCCGCGCGGCGCCATCTCGCAGATGCGGTGGAGGATCAGCGCGGTCGCGGTCGACTTGCCGGTGCCGGTCGACCCGACCAGCGCGAAATGGCGGCCGAGCAGCGCGTCGATGGTCAGTGTCGCGGGCACGCTGCGCGCCGGATAGACGGTGCCGATGCGGATGGTCGGCGCGCCCCGGCGATCGTGCATCGCGGCCAGTTCGGCGTTGGTGATCGCATGCACCGCCGCGCCGGGCAGCGGATAGGCGGTGACGCCGCGTCGAAAGCCGTGAAGCGTGCCGCTCCCCGCCTCGCACCAGCCCTCGCCGATCAGCTCGACCTCGGTCTGGATCGCGGCGGGATCGCTGGCGGGATCGAGCGACATGTTGCGGATCGTGCCGATGATCCAGCGATCGCCGCGCCGGATCTTGATCGGCATCGCCACCTGTCCCGCCGCCGCCAAGACCGGGTCGGCGTCTCCGCCAAGCGCGCTCACCGCCTCACGGTCGAGGACGATCCGCGCCGTCGATCCACCGACCGCCAGCAGCCACCCGATCACGGGCGTATCGACCGGCAAGGCCGAGGCGTTCGGAAAGGCGGGCAGGGGGTGGGACATGGGCGGGGCCGTGACGCTCAGGGGAGGAGACAAGCCTCGCGATAATCGGGAAAACCTAAAGATATGGTGTCGTTACACCCGCCGCGCGATCCACCCCGCCGCCCAGCCGAGCAACACCGACAGCGCCACCGCGGTCAGCCCGTACGGGATGGCGGCACGGTCGGCGGCGCGCGCGACGAACCGTTCGAACCCCGATTTGCGGATGTCGATGTCGCGCACGGCGGCGGCCAGCACGCGCCCGTCGCGGATCAGGAAGGTCTCGGCGGTGAAGCGCCCCACCGGCACGCGCGCGGGAATGGTGACGCGCGCACGGTAGAGCACGTCGTCGGTGATCTCGACCGCGCTTGGCGCCTCGACATACAGCCCCGCGCGGCGACGCTGGTCGACCAGCCCGGCCTGGAAACGCGCCTGCACATCGGCGGGCGCGTTGGAGGCGGGGGAGAGCTGAAGGCTGTCGAGCCCCAGTTCGTAGATGGCGCGGGTGCGATCGTCGACGATCCGGCCGATCGGCCGTGACGAGGCGATGGCGTAGAAGGACGGCGCCGACTGATAGCGCAGCCGCCCGGCATTGACCCAAAGCCCCGCGATCTTCTCCTTCTCACGGATCAGGATCGACTGGGTCGGCCCCTTGACCACGACGACGATGTCGGTCGGCTTGTCGTCCTGCGGCGGGCGGCCGCCGGGATAGAGGATCGCGCCGAACAGCAGCAGCTCGGCACCGGTGAAGCTGTACGCGATCTGGATGTCGCGCTGCGACACGTCGGGGACCAGCACCGGCTTGGCCTGCGCCATCAGCAGCGGCGACAGCAGGGCGAGGACAGGCGCGAGCCGCGTCATGACAGCTGGACCGTGAAGATCTCCTCGGGCCGCCAGACGAGGCCGAGCAGGATGCGCAGGCCGACGAGCAGCACGATGACGGCGAGTGCGAGCCGCAGATATTCGGGCTTCACATTGGTCGCGAACTTGGCGCCCAGCTGCGCCCCCGTCACCGATCCGATCAGGAGCAGGCCGGCCAGGACGATGTCGACCGCCTTGGTGGTGGTGGCATGGACCATCGTCGCCGCCGCCGTCACGAACAGCGTCTGGAACAGCGAGGTGCCCAGCACCACCCGCGTCGCCATGCCCAGGATATAGATCATCGCCGGCACCAGCACGAACCCGCCACCGATGCCGAGCAGGATGGTCAGGACGCCGGTGAACATCCCTAGCAGCAAAGGCGCGAGCGGCGAGATATAGATGCCCGAGGCGTAGAAGCGGGTGCGGAAGGGAAGGGCGGCGACCAGCGGATGGTGCCGCCGCCGCGCCGCCCGCTGCGCCACGCCGCGCCGCGCCGCGATGATCGCGGTCAGCGCCTCGCGCGCCATCACCGACCCGATCCAGCCGAGCATCAGCACATAGACGATCGCGATCACCGTATCGATCTGCCCGCTCGCCTGGAGCAGGCGGAAGATATAGGCGCCGATGAACGACCCGATGATGCCGCCCGCGACCAGAACGCCGCCCATCTTCACGTCGACCCCGCCACGCTGCCAGTGCGCGAACACGCCCGACACGCTGGCGCCGGTCACCTGGCTGGCGGCTGAGGCGGCGGCGACGGTTGGCGGAATGCCATAGACGATCAGCAGCGGCGTGGTCAGAAAGCCACCGCCCACCCCGAACATGCCCGACAACAGACCGACACCCGCACCCAGCGCGATGATGACCAGCGCATTGACCGACAGGTTGGCGATGGGAAGATACAGATCCACGCCGGCCGTTATAACCGCATGGGCGGAAGCGACCAGAGCCATCCCGATATTCATCCCATTCCTCCCCTGCAAGGGGAGGGGGACCATCCGAAGGATGGTGGAGGGGTGTCCCCGGTCGCGGGTTGAGGCCGATCTCTCCAGCCGGGACACTCCTCCGTCAGGCCTGCGGCCTGCCACCTCCCCTGCAAGGGGAGGAAAAAGCGGGAATGCCAATCGTCCTTAGAGCGGGATAACGTCAGTTTGACCCAAGCCGTCATTGCGAGCGTAGCGAAGCAATCCAGAGCGTCTTGCCTGGACACTGGATTGCTTCGCTACGCTCGCAATGACGAATCCACCTCATGTCATCCTTCTCTAGAAGGAATGCCGATCGTCCTAGAAATCGCCGCCGATCGACAGCGCGGGGCCGGACCCCGGCGCGGCGCTTCCCGCCACCCGCTGTCGCCAATCGAGCGACAGGCGCAGCCTCTGGCCGGCGACGGGCAGAGCGATGCCCAGCGTCGGCCCGACATCGAAGCGCTTCGCCCCGCGCTGGGCACCGCCCCAGGCGCCAAGCCCCAGATCGATGTCACGGGTGAGGGCGATGGTCGCACGCACCGCGCCGTCCGCGAACGGTTCGGCACGGTCGCGCAGCACGCCGCCCGCCTGGGCATAGCCCGCCGCCGTCACGCCGGGCAGGACGTCGCGTGGCCCGAAACCGGCAACGGCCAGAATGGCGGGGCCGCCTTGCCCGCGATCGAGCGCGATCCGCTGTTCGACCAGCAAGCGGACGGGCAGGTGCGGCGATGGTCGCCAGTCGACCCCCACCGCCATCTCGCGGCCGATACCCTCGATCGGCGTGGAGAGGCGCAGACTGGCCGACAGCGCGCCCTCTCGATCGATCCGGCGCAGGATACGCACCCCCGCCTGGGTTCCGCCAAGCTGTCCGCCGGGCAGCAATCCGCCGCCGCCGCCCTGAAGCAGGATCGCCCAAGCGCTAGCGCTCCAACGGGACGGGGATGTCGGCGTAACGGGGAGTGCGGGAATCGCGTCGGGCCAGCTTTGCGGCCTCGGCGAGACATCGGACCAATCCTCCAGGGGCGGCTGATACGACGGAAGTGCGGCCGACCGAGTGACCGGCACCAAGCCGGACGACGGGGCCGGGACGGCGCGGCGGGGACGCACCGCCAGGACCGGCGTCGCCACCGGGGCGGCCACGGCGGCAGCGGCCTTGGCCGCCCCGGGCCGCTTCGACGCATGATAGGTCGGCACCGACGACGTCCCGATCGGCAACAGAAAGGCGACCCGCCCCAGCGTCCACAGGCCGAGCACGCCGCCCAGGAACCGGATCGGCCGTCCGCTCATGGCTGGAGCGACAGGTCCGGAAAATGATGCTTCGTCTTGTCCCACACCGCCGGCCGGCCGCGCAGCACGAAGACATAGCGGATCAGCGCACGCGGTGCCGCCGCCAGCGCGACGAAATTGCCGATGACGAAGCGCGGCAGCGACCATAAAGCCTCGCGCCAGCCATAAGCCCGCCCGGTAAAGGCCATGCGCACGACCAGTCGCCACCACAGCAGCATCGCGTTGATCGCGAACAGCCACCACAAGGCGGGTGCCAGCGGCGGCACGGGCGCATCGATGATCCACCGCGCCACGATCGCGCCGGCATCGGCGAACAGCCCCAGATAGGCCGCCGCCAGCACCAGCATGGCCAAGGGCCCGCGCCGGTCGCGCAGCCGCCACCAGTGATCGCCCAGTGCCATCGGCCGCGCCCAGCCGGTACGATCCCAGCCGATCAGCGCGATGCCAGTCATCCACCGCGCCTTTTGCCGCACGGCGGCCACCAGATCGGCGGGAAAGAAGGCGCGCACCGCCACCACCCCGCCGCGCGTCCCGTCGGCGACGCGCGCGAACAGCCCCTCGCCGCCCAGCTCGGCGATGCGCAGGCCCAGTTCGTAATCCTCGGTCAGGCTGGTCGCATCGAACGGATCGCCCCCGCGCGCCGCCGCGATCGCCGCCAGCATCGCCGGCGCGATCGCGCAGCCCGTCCCCGCCAGCGGCATCCCCGCACCGATCCAGGTGCGGACGACCAGCTGCTTATGGTGGCTCTCCGCGAACTCGTCGGCGTAATGGCCCGACACCAGCCGCGATCCCGGCACGACCAGCGGCAGGACGGGAATCTGCACCACCGCGCGTCCCTCGATCAACGAATCGAAAACCGTCAGTTCCGCCGGATGCACGACATCCTCGGCATCGTGGAGGACGATCGCCTTGACCGCAAAGCCCTCCGCCGCCTGGTCGCGGGCGAGCGCATGCCACAGCGTGTTCAGGCAATCCGCCTTGGTCGTGGGTCCCGCGCGTGATCCGATGACCAGCCGCACCCGATCGTCCCCTTCGGCGATCTCGGCGGCCGCCGCGATGGTCGCCGGATCATTGGGATACAGCCCGACATATAGCTGGTAATCCGGGTGATCGATCCGCTCCAACGCGGCGGACAGCATCGCGCCGATCACCCCCGATTCGTCCCAGGCGGGAATGAAGACGACCATCCGCCCCGGCTGGCTTGGCGGTGGCAGCGCGTCGCAGCGGACCGGGCGGGCATGCCGGCCACCGATCCGACGCACCAGATACAGAAGGTCGACCAGCAGATCGTCGAGCCCGCCGATCAGCAGTCCGGCCGCCGCGAACAGCGACAGCTCGCGCGCGACGACATCGATGCTTCCGATGATCCCACCCATTCGGCTTGCTCCCCCACGCCGATGCATCCGGTGTGCGGGCCGCAGGCCGTCCGTTCAACGGGATTCTGCGCATCGATTTGAAACAGCGGCGGCAACCGGAAAATTCTGCCCGGAAATCAAGCCCGATCAAAGGTTGCGATCCGTGTTGCGCTGCAACATATGACAGCCGAAAGGACATTCTCTTGGCCAAGACATTTTCTCCGGGCGTCGTTCATGCCGCGCTGGCCGTCGGCGGCTTCGCGATCGGCACGACCGAATTCGCCGCGATGAGCCTGGAGCCCGACCTCGCGCGTGGCCTCGGCGTCGATGCGCCGACGGCGGGGCATGTCATCAGCGCCTATGCGCTGGGCGTCGTGGTCGGCGCGCCGTTGCTGGCGGTGCTGTCGGCCAGGCTGGCGCGACGCACCTTGCTGATCGCGCTGATGCTGATGTTCGCGATCGGCAACGGCCTGTCGGCGATGGCCCCCGATTATCACTGGATGCTGGTC
This sequence comes from Sphingomonas pseudosanguinis, assembly GCF_052056765.1. Taxonomy (NCBI): domain Bacteria; kingdom Pseudomonadati; phylum Pseudomonadota; class Alphaproteobacteria; order Sphingomonadales; family Sphingomonadaceae; genus Sphingomonas; species Sphingomonas pseudosanguinis. Next base: position 3,385,060 of record NZ_CP189888.1, on the reverse strand, counting down.
TTCCGCTTTTTCAGCGGGTTGCCGCACGGGGCCTATTTCGGGATCGCCGCGCTGGTCGCGGCGTCGCTCGTTCCCGACGAGCGGCGGACGATGGCGGTGGGGCGGATCATGCTCGGCCTGACGGTCGCGACCGTGATCGGCGTGCCGCTGGCGCAGATGCTGGGCCAGTGGCTCAACTGGCGCTGGGTGTTCGGGGTCGTCGCCGCGCTCGCCCTGCTGACCGCGACCCTGGTCGCCATCGCCGCGCCGCAAGACCGACCCGATCACGGCGCCAGTGTCCGCCGCGAGCTGGCGGCGCTGGGCAAGGGGCAGGTGTGGCTGACGCTGGCGATCGGCGCGATCGGCTTTGGCGGCATGTTCGCGGTCTATACCTATCTGGCGTCGACGCTGACCGAGGTCACGGGCGCGTCGCAGACGACCATTCCGCTGGTGCTGGCGGTGTTCGGTCTGGGCATGACGATCGGCAATATCGTGGTGCCGCGCTTTGCCGACCGCGCGTTGATGCCGACCGCCGGCGCGCTGCTGCTCTGGTCGGCGGCGATGCTGGCGCTCTATCCGCTGGCGGCGGGCAGCTTGTGGACGATCCTGCCCAATGTCTTTGCGATCGGGCTGGGCGGGGCGCTGGGCACGGTGCTGCAGACGCGGCTGATGGACGTGGCGGGTGAGGGCCAGGGGCTGGCCGCCGCGCTCAACCATTCGGCGTTCAACACCGCCAATGCGATCGGTCCCTGGGCGGGCGGCATGGCGATCGCGCATGGGCTGGGCTGGACCTCGACCGGCTATGTCGGATGCGGGCTGGCACTGGGCGGGTTCGTGATCTGGCTGGTTGCGATGCGGTTCGCCGGAGACACGCTCAACGCGCCAGCGGATCGATCGAATCGCCCGGTGCTGTCGCACTGAGGCTTTTCGCCACCGCCTCCACCCGCTCCATCACGCGCAGAATGTTGCCGCTGGTCAGGCGGATCAGGTCGGCATCGCTCCAGCCGCGCCGGACCAGCTCGGCCAGTACCAGCGGATAGCCGTCGACGCCGGTCATCCCCTCCGGCCCGGTGCCGTTGATCCCGTCATAGTCGCCGCCGAACCCTACCGTGCCGTGACCGGCCACGCGGGCGATATGCTCGATATGATCGGCGACCATCGCGGGCGTCACGCGCGGGGGCGGGTTGGCGTCGTCCCACGCGATCAGCGGTGCCGGGCTGCGGAAGCCATAGACATTGGCGGGCACACCGACCGACCTGGCATAAGCGGTACGCTTCGCATCCCAGGCGCGCCAGTCGCTCGACAGGAAGGCGGGATAGCAATTCACCATCACCACGCCCCCGCTCGCACCGATCCGGCGGAGCAGCGCATCGGGAATGTTGCGCGGCGCATCCGCCAGCGCGCGGGCGTCCGAATGCGAGGCGATGACCGGCGCCTTGCTGGTGTCCAGAACCGCCGCCATCGTCGCGTCAGAGACATGCGCGACATCGACGATCATGCCGATCCGGTTCATCTCGGCGACCACCGCCCGGCCGAAGGCGCTGAGGCCGTTGGCAATGGGAGCATCGGTCGACGAATCGGCCCAGGCCAGGCTGCGGCCATGGGTCAGCGTCAGATAGGCGACGCCGAGCGCCTTGTACTGGCGCAGCACCGACAGCCGCCCGTCGATCTGATGGCCGCCCTCGACGCCGATCAGCGAGGCGACCCGGCCGCTGCGCGAAAGGCGGCGAATATCCTCGGCGGTGCGCGCCATTGCCAATCGCTCGGGATGCGCCGCGACCAGCCGGTGTACGCGGTCGATCTGCTCCAGCGTCATCTCCACCGCGCGCGGGCCGGTGACATCGGCGGGAATCCACACCGACCAGAATTGCCCGCCGACCCCGCCGCGTTTCAGTCGGGGCAGGTCAGTCTGGAGCGGATGGAGGAGGGTGGCGGTATTGGCGGCGAATGCCGGCGATTCAGGCGGAAGGTCCGAGTCGCGCAACTCCCATGGCAGGTCGTTATGCCCGTCGACGATCGGCGCGCGGGCCAGGACAGACTCGATGCGGCGCGTAATCGCGGGATCGGCGGCCTGGGCGAGCAGGAGCGCGATCAGCATGTTGGTCGCTGCTCGAATCGGGTGAGGCTGGGATCGATTTCGTGATCGTGGGGCAGGACCAGATCGACCCGGGCGGCGGGCGGGCCGTCTGTGGCGTCGGCGATCATCTGCGCGACGGAGGCGTCAGAGCCTTGAATCATAGCCTCGACCGAACCGTCCGCGCGATTGCGCACCCATCCGGTCAGCCCCAGCGCCTCGGCGCGGCGAAGGAACCAGTAACGATACCCGACGCCCTGCACGCGCCCGGTGATGCGAGGATGACGGCCGATCATGTTCGCGACTGTCGCGCGGGCGGATGGGAAAGGAAAGTTCCTATTCCTCCCCTGTAAGGGGAGGTGTCCCGCTATCGAGAGGGTGACACCCCTCCGTCAGGCCTTCGGCCTGCCACCTCCCCTTGTAGGGGAGGAATGATGGTTCGCGCAGAGGCGCAGAGAACGCGGAGAATACGAAATCTTCTCTGCGCCCTCCGCGCCTCTGCGCGAACGCATCTCAGACCTTGTCGGTCAACTCCGGCACGACGGTGAACAGGTCCCCGACCAGACCGATGTCCGCCACCTGGAAGATCGGCGCATCCTCGTCCTTGTTGATCGCGACGATGACCTTGGAGTCCTTCATCCCCGCCAGATGCTGGATCGCGCCCGAGATACCGACCGCGACATAGACTTCGGGTGCCACGATCTTGCCGGTCTGCCCGACCTGATAGTCGTTAGGGGCATAACCCGCATCGACCGCCGCGCGGGATGCGCCGACGGCGGCACCCAGCTTGTCGGCGAGCGGGTCGATCAGCGCGTGGAACTGCTCCTCCGAGCCCAGCGCCCGACCACCCGAGACGATGATCTTGGCGCTGGTCAGCTCGGGGCGGGCGCTCTCGGCCTTTTCCGCGCCGACGAAGCGGGACTTGGCGGCATCGCCGGTTGCGGCGACCGCCTCGACCGTACCCGAACCGCCCTCGGCCGCTGCCTTCTCGAAGGCGGTGGTGCGGACGGTCAGGACCAGCTTCTTGTCGCTAGTCTTCACCGTCGCGATGGCATTGCCCGCATAGATCGGGCGGGTGAAGCTGTCGGGGGCCTCGACCGACAGGATGTCGCTGATCTGCATCACGTCGATGAGGGCGGCGACACGCGGCGCGATGTTCTTGCCCGTCGTGGTCGACGGGGCGAGGAAGGCATCGTGATGACCCATCAGCTCGGCGATCAGCGGCGCGACGTTTTCCGCTAGTGCGTTGGCGTACGCCGCGTCATCGGCGACATGGACCTTGCCCACGCCCGCGATCTTGGCGGCAGCCTGCGCCACGCCGTCCACACCCTGCCCCGCGACGATCAGGTGGACCTCACCCAGCTTGGCCGCCGCCGTGACGGTCGCCAGCGTGGCATCCTTGACGGACCCGCCGTCATGCTCGACCCATACCAGCGTCTTCACTTGGCCACTCCCAGTGCTTTCAGTTTCTCGACCAGTTCGTCGACCGAGCCGACCTTGACGCCCGCCTGGCGCTTGCCGGGTTCGGCGACATGGGTGATCGTCAGGCGCGGCGCGATGTCGACGCCGTAGTCGGCGGCGGTCTTGGTCGCCATCGGCTTGGACTTGGCCTTCATGATGTTCGGGAGCGACGCATAGCGCGGCTCGTTGAGGCGAAGGTCGGTCGTGACGATCGCGGGCAAAGTCAGCGCCACCGTCTCCAGGCCACCGTCGACCTCACGCGTGACGTTGGCGCTGTCACCGTCGATCTCGACCTTCGATGCGAACGTCCCCTGCGCCCAACCGAGCAGCCCGGCGAGCATCTGGCCGGTCTGGTTGTTGTCGCCGTCGATCGCCTGCTTGCCCAGGATCACGAGGCCGGGCTGTTCCTCTTCCACGACCTTGGCCAGCAGCTTGGCGACGCCGAGCGGTTCGACCGGCTGGTCGGCGGTGATGAGGATCGCCCGGTCCGCGCCCATGGCGAGCGCGGTGCGCAGCGTGTCCGCGGCCTTGGGCTCGCCGATCGAGACGACGACCACTTCGGTCGCCGCCCCCTTCTCCTTCAGCCGGATCGCCTCTTCCACCGCGATCTCGTCGAACGGGTTCATGCTCATCTTCACGTTCGCCAGATCGACGCCCGTCCCGTCCGCCTTCACCCGCGGCTTCACATTGTAATCCAACACCCGCTTCACGGGCACGACGATCTTCATCGCAGGTCCTTCCCGGCTGAACAGCCAAACATGCCGTCGTCTTTGGCGGCGTTGCGAGCGCATCGCAAGAGGTACACCCGACCAACGAAAAGGGGCCCGGACGTTTCCGCCCGAGCCCCCCTTTTATCGGTCCGTCAGGGCCGAAGGTGCGGATCAGGCGACCTTCTGAACCTCGGCGACGATCTTCTTGGCGGCATCGCCCAGATCGTTGGCGGGGACGATGGCGAGACCCGAATTAGCGAGGATTTCCTTGCCCTTCTCGACATTCGTGCCTTCGAGGCGGACGACCAGCGGAACCTGCAGGTTCACTTCCTTCGCCGCCGCGACGATGCCGTCGGCGATGATGTCGCAGCGCATGATGCCGCCGAAGATGTTCACCAGGATGCCCTTCACGGCGGGATCGCTCAGGATGATCTTGAACGCCGCGGTGACCTTCTCCTTGTTCGCGCCGCCGCCGACGTCGAGGAAGTTGGCCGGGAACATGCCGTTCAGCTTGATGATGTCCATCGTCGCCATGGCGAGGCCGGCGCCGTTGACCATGCAGCCAATGTCACCGTCGAGCTTGATGTAGGCCAGGTCGTACTTCGACGCCTCCAGCTCCATGGCGTCTTCTTCGGTGGTGTCGCGCAGTTCCATCAGGTCCTTGTGACGGAACATGGCGTTGCCGTCGAAGCCGACCTTGGCGTCGAGCACCATCAGCTTGCCGTCCTCGGTGACGGCGAGCGGGTTGATCTCGATCTGCTCGGCATCGGTGCCCAGGAACGCGGCGTACAGCTTCGACGCGACATTGGCGGCCTGCTTGGCGAGGTCGCCGGTCAGCTCCAGCGCGGCGGCGACGGCGCGGCCGTGATGCGGCATGAAGCCGGTCGCGGTGTCGATGTCGATCGAGTGGATCTTCTCGGGCGTGTCATGCGCCACGGTCTCGATGTCCATGCCGCCCTCGGTCGAGGCGACCATCGAGACACGGCCGGTCGCGCGGTTGACGAGCAGCGCGAGGTAGAATTCCTTGGCGATGTCGACGCCGTCGGTCACGTACAGGCGGTTGACCTGCTTGCCCGCTTCGCCGGTCTGGATGGTGACCAGCGTGTTGCCCAGCATGTCGGTGGCGTGCGCACGGACTTCCTCGGCCGTCTTGGCCAGGCGGACACCGCCCTTGGCGTCCGGGCCGAGTTCCTTGAACTTGCCCTTGCCACGGCCGCCCGCATGGATCTGCGCCTTGACGACATAGAGCGGTCCGGGGAGCTTGGACGATGCCTCGACGGCCTCCTCGACGGTCATCGCGGCGAAGCCGGCGGGGACGGGCACGCCGAACTTGGCGAGCAATTCCTTGGCCTGATATTCGTGGATGTTCATGCGCTAGCCTTCCGCCTCTCGGGTGGTTCTAGGGAAATTGGGTGCGGCTAAAGCACAGGCTGGCGGACAAATCCACCCCGAAACGGTGTTAATGCAAATGCATTGCAAATGCGATTTATCCGGCGTCAGGCCGTTCGATGCGTGCGATCGACGGAATAGGAAGCAAAATCATCGCGGATGGGTTATGGCGACTCGATGAACTGGGCTTTCGGCATTCTTCTGTTTCTCGGCACCGTGATCTTCATGGAGGGGTTCGCCTATGCCGCGCACCGCTGGATCATGCACGGGCCGGGCTGGTTCCTGCACGAAAGCCATCACCGCCCGCGCACCGGCAATTGGGAACTGAACGACCTGTATGCGGCGATCTTCGCCGTTCCGTCCTTCGTGATGATCCTGGGCGGGGTACAGCTGGGCTGGTGGCCGGGCTTCACCTGGATCGGCGCGGGGATCGCGGCGTATGGCGCGATCTATTTCGGCTTTCACGATATCATCGTCCATAAAAGGCTGCCGACGCGCTATCTGCCCAAGTCCGATTATATGAAGCGGATCATCCAGGCGCACCGGCTGCATCATGTGGTCGAGACCAAGGAGGGGACGGTCAGCTTCGGCTTTCTGGTCGCCCCCAAGCCCGAGGATCTCAAGGCCGAGTTGAAGCGCCGCGCACGCGCCGGGGTTCGCCGCCCCGCGGGCGTCGCAGTCGAGGTTGATCGCGAACGGGCGTTGGCGGAAAAGTAACCTTCTTGTGGCTAAGGGGAGCGTTATGGAAAAACCGGTCTTCACACCGCCATTCGAGCCGGTCCCCGGCCAGGAGCTTCGCCGCTCGCTTCGCCATGCCGTCCGGATGCGCGCGCATCTGCGCGACAAGGGGCAGACCCGGTTCGAGATCGACGTGGTCGACCTGTCGCCCGAGGGCTTTCGCGCTGAAACCAGCTTCACGCTATGGCCGGGCACGATCGTCTGGCTGACCCTGCCGGGCCTCGCCCCGCTGGAGGCGGTGATCGCGTGGCGCGACCGGTTCAAATATGGCTGTGCGTTCTCGAAGCCGCTTCACCCGGCGGTGTTCGAGCATATCGTCGGCTTGGGGAATCGCTAATACCTCGTCATTGCGAGCGCAGCGAAGCAATCTAGAGAGCCAAGCTGGACGCTCTGGATTGCTTCGCTGCGCTCGCAATGACGATTCTCGTAAGACCCCGCCCGGCCGAGCGGGGTCTTTCCGTTTTAGTCGAACAGGCTCGACACGCTCGTCTCGTCCGCAATCCGCTTGATCGCCTCGCCCAGCAGCGGCGCGATGGGCAGGTGGCGGATTTTGCCGGTGCCGCTGATCGACTCGTGATTGCCGATCGAGTCGGTGATGACCAGTTCGCGCAGTTCCGAGCCATCGACTCGCGCTACCGCGCCGCCCGACAGCACACCGTGCGTGACATAGGCCACAACATCCTCGGCTCCCGCCTGGCGCAGCGCGGCGGCGGCGTTGCACAGCGTGCCTGCCGAGTCGACGATGTCGTCGATCAGGATGCAGAAGCGCCCCTCGACGTCGCCGATGATGTTCATCACTTCCGATTCGCCCGCGCGCTCGCGACGCTTGTCTACGATGGCGAGCGGCGCGTTGTTAAGCCGCTTGGCGAGCTGGCGCGCGCGGACCACGCCGCCCACGTCGGGCGACACGACCATGAGGTTGTCGTTCTTGAAGCGCGCCAGAATGTCCGCCGACATGACCGGCGCGGCATAGAGATTGTCGGTCGGGATATCGAAGAATCCCTGGATCTGACCGGCATGGAGATCGACCGACAGGACGCGGTCGGCGCCCGCGACGGTGATGAGGTTCGCCACCAGCTTGGCCGAGATCGGCGTGCGCGGGCCGGGCTTCCGGTCCTGGCGCGCATAGCCGAAATAGGGAATCACGGCCGTGATGCGGCTGGCCGACGCACGCTTCAGCGCGTCGATCATGATGAGGAGTTCCATGAGGTTGTCGTTGACCGGATAGCCGGTCGACTGGATCACGAACACGTCCTCGCCGCGCACATTCTCCTGGATCTCGACGAAGATTTCCTCATCGGCGAAGCGGCGCACCAGCGCCTCGGTCAGCGGCACCTCCAGATAGGAGGAGATCGCCTTCGCCAGCGGCAGGTTCGAATTGCCGGTCATCAATTTCATGGTCGTACCCCGTCCCCGCAGACAGCCCGTAGTCGCGGCCCCTTTAATCGCGCTGTCACAATAGCGCAAAGGTGATTCCCCGATTATGGGCGAGGCCATGACCGTGACCCGTTTCGCTCCCTCGCCCACCGGGCGGCTGCATGTCGGCAATATCCGCACCGCGCTGCACAACTGGATGTATGCGCAAAAGGCCGGCGGCCGCTTCCTGCTGCGCATCGACGACACCGATGCCGAGCGGAGCGAGGAACGCTATGTCGATGCGATCCGGGCGGATTTGGCGTGGCTGGGCCTGATCCCGGATAGCGAGGTGCGGCAGTCGCAGCGTTTCGCTTTGTACGAGGCGCGCTTTGCCGAGTTGGTCGCCAGCGGCCGAGTCTATCCCGCCTATGAGACGGCACAGGAACTCGATCTGAAGCGCAAGATTCAGCTCGGGCGCGGCCTGCCGCCGGTGTACGATCGCGCTGCCCTGTCGCTGAGCGAGGAAGATCGCGCCAAGCTGGAAGGCGAAGGCGTGCGTCCGCATTGGCGGTTTAAGCTGGATCATGGCGCGCCGATCGAATGGGACGACGCGGTGCGCGGGCCCCAGCGCTTCGATCCCGCGACGATGAGCGACCCCGTGATCCGCCGCGCCGACGGGACGTGGCTCTATATGCTGCCTTCGGTCATCGACGACATCGACATGGGCGTGACCCAGGTGGTGCGCGGTGAGGATCACGTCTCCAACACCGCGCTGCAGATTCAGATGTTCCAGGCGCTGGGGGCCGAACTGCCGCGCTTTGCCCATGCCGCGCTGCTGACCGGCAATGAGGGCAAGCTGTCCAAGCGACTCGGCTCGCTGGGCGTCGATCATTTCCGCGAGATCGGTATCGAGCCGCAGGCGGTGCGCGCCTTGTTGGCGCGGATCGGCACCAGCGATCCAGTCGAGCCGGTCGCCGACATGGCGCCGCTGATCGCCGGGTTCGACTTTTCGCGCTTCGGCCGTGCGCCCGCGCGCTTCGACGAGGCGGAGTTGGCGCAGCTCAATGCGCGCATCCTCCACCAGACGCCGTATGAAGCGGTCGCCGACCGCCTGCCGACCGGTATGGGGCCGGCGGAGTGGGAAGCGGTGCGGCCCAACCTCAACACCGTCGCGGAGGCCGCCGACTGGTGGCAGGTGATCGAGGGGCCGGTCGAGGCCCCCGAACCGGCCGGGGACGACCGCGCCTATCTAGCGCAGGCCGCCGAAGTCGCGGGGCAGATCGACTGGACGACCGATTCCTGGCACGCACTGACCGCCGCGCTCAAGGACGCGACCGGGCGCAAGGGCAAGACGCTGTTCCTGCCGCTGCGCCTCGCGCTGACCGGCCGCGCGCAGGGGCCGGACATGGCGGCGCTCTTGCCGCTGATCGGGCGCGCGCGGGCGATCGCGCGGCTGAACGGCTGATTTACGCGCCCACCTTCCATTCCCGCACCCGCTCGCCCACATAAGGGCCCAGCAACACGTAAAGGAGCGTCTTTTGGCCACGTTGGGAATGTCGCCCGCCGACAAGGAAGCCGTCACCGCCTTCCGCCGCGATGTCGTCGAGCCGTCGATGACCAAGCTGGTCATCCTCGATTTCTGGGCGGAATGGTGCGGGCCGTGCAAGGCGCTGGGCCCGACGCTGGAGAAGGTCGCGGAGGCCTATGCCGACAAGGGTGTGGTGCTGGCCAAGATCGACACCGACAAGAACCAGTTCATCGCCAACCAATTCCAGATCCGCTCGATTCCGACCGTCTATGCGATGTTCCAGGGCCAGCTGGTCGCCGACCTCACCAGCGCGCGCACCGAAAGCGCGCTGCGCACGATGCTCGATCAGCTGCTCAAGCAATTGCCGATTCAGTCGGAAGCGTCGGACGCGGCAGCGGAACTCGAACCGCTGATCGCGATGGGCGAGGAAGTGCTGGAGGCCGGTGACGCGACCCGCGCGCTGTCGATTTTCCAGCAGCTGCTCGACATGGCGCCGGAGCATCCCGCCGTGCTGTCGGGGCACATCCGCGCGCTGCTCGCCGCCGGCCGGATCGACGAAGCCGAAGCGGCGACTGAGGCGCTTCCGCAAGGCCTCGCCAACGATCCCGCCATCCACCGTGCGGTCGCTGCCGTGGCACTCGCCCGGTCGGCCCCACCGGCGGCGGACTATGCCGATCTGGCGGCCGAAGTCGCGGCCAGCCCCGACGACCATGAAAAGCGGTTTGCGCTGGCGAACGCGCAGATGGCGGCGGGCGACCGTGACGGCGCGGCGGACAACCTGCTCCACATCGTCGCGGCCGATCGCGGCTGGAACGAGGACGCCGCGCGCCAGCAGTTGCTTAAGCTGTTCGAGGTCGTCGGCATGACCGACCCCTGGGTGTCGCAGCAGCGGCGGCGGCTGTCCGCCATCCTGTTCGGATAAGCGCAGGTGGCGCGGCTCTCGATCTTTCCGCTGGCGGGCGCGATCCTCTTTCCGGGGATGCCCTTGCCGCTGCACATCTTCGAGCCGCGCTACCGGGCGCTCGTCTCCGACGCGATGGCGCGCGACCGGCGGATCGGCATGGTCCAGCCGGCGGGTGAGGGCGACAAGCCCGCGCTCTATCAGGTCGGTTGCGTCGGCCGCATCGCCGAGGTCGAGGCGATGGAGGATGGCCGCTACAATCTGGTGCTGGAGGGCGTGTCACTGTTTCGCATCCAGCGCGAGCTGGAAGTGACGACGCCGTTCCGTCAGGTCGAGGCGGACTTGCTGCCGATCGCCGACGAGGATTTCCTGTCGCTCGGCCGCCGCGCCTCGCTGGAGCAGGAATCGCGGCGCTTCGCCGAGCTTCAGGGCTATGCCGTCGACTGGGATTCGGTCGGGCGGCTGGACGATGAAAGCCTGGTCAACGGCATCGCCCAGATCGCCCCCTTCGACGTGGCGGCGAAACAGGCGCTGCTGGAGGCCCCCGACCTGGAACAGCGTGCCGAGCTGATCATCCAGTTGATGCAATTCTTCGGACGCCATGACGGCGAGGATCGGGTGACGCTGCAATGAGCCTGGACCCGTGGTTGCTCGAACGGCTGGTGTGCCCCGTCACACGCACGCCGCTGCGTTATGACGAGGCCGCACAGGAACTGGTGTCGGAGGCGGCGGGGCTGGCCTATCCGATCCGCGACGGCGTGCCGGTGATGCTGGTCGAGGAAGCGCGGGAGCTTTAAGCCCCCACGCCGTTCACACTATCCCCCACCCCCGTTCAGCCTGAGCGAAGTCGAAGGCCACGGAACTTGCTATCGGCCAACGCGGGACGTGCACTTCGACTTCGCTCAGTGCGAACGGAGGACGGGATTGGGGTTCGCGGACAGGGCGTGGCGTGGCCTTCGACTTCGCTCAGGCTGAACGGGGGGCGGATTTGATCAAATCAACCGCCCCACCAATGCCGCCAGCACGATGACCAGCGCCGCCACGCTGGAATAGAAACCCAGTGCAAAGCCGAACGCCCGTGCCACCGCGCCGCGTGCGTAATTTGCCCAAAACAACGTCCGCCCGATCGAGAACAGCGCGGCGAGCATCGGCACCATCGCGCCCGATCCCTCGACCACCCAGGCCAGCGCGATATAGGCCGGGACCGCCAGCACCACCTGCTCCAGCGTGTTGCGCAGCACCGCCTGCGCGATGGCGATGCGCGGCGAATCGCCGCCGCCCCCCGCCGCGGCATCGATGTCGGCGGGTGATTCGAAGCGGAGCGCGGCGACATGGCCGATCGCCGCCGCCAGCCATAGCGCCGCCACCGTCGCCGCCGCGACCGCGCGCAGGACCCGGTCGGTCGGCGACAGGACGGGCGCGAAGCTCCAGCTGACGATCAGGGTCAGGATGACGACGAACAGCGCCGCGCCCATGCCGCGCGCGACGCCGCGCTGACGCCGGTCGCGGATCGGCCCGCGCGTGGGGCGGGTGGGATGGCCGGGATAGTCAGGCCCAGGGATCATAGCTGCCAAAGCTCCAGATATGGCCTTCCGGATCGCGCACGGCATAGCCACGGCCGCCATAGGGCTTGTCCGCCGGCTCCGCGATGATCGTCGCGCCCACCGCGCGGGCCTGCGCCGCATGGGCATCGACATCGGCGACGACGAGATACAGCTCCATCGTCACCCCGTCCGCCTGGGCCGGCGTCCGGGACCCGGCGACGGCGGCATGCGGCGTGAACAGCGCGCTCGACACCATCACCATCCGGTCCTGCCAGACCAGCTGCGCGTGATGGACGATATTGGGATCGTCGGGGTCGGCGAAGACCGCCTGCCGTGCGAACCCGAAGGCGTCACACAGAAAATCGATGGCGTGCGGCGCATTCTCGTACCGGAGGCAGGGAATGATGTCGGGCCGCATCGCCATCTCGCTCATGAAGGTTCAGACCATCACGCCCTGTAACAACCGGGGCAATTGTCCGGTTTCACCGCGCGCTTCGGCCATGAAGCGGTTCTTGATCGGCGGGATATGGTTGATCGCGGTGATGCCCAGCCGCCGGACCGCGCTGGCGGTCTTGCCGGGTATGCCGAAGATGCGGTTGAAGCTGTCGGTCGCGACCGACACCATCAGCGTGTCGAGCCCGCGCCATTGCTGATAGCGCTGGAGCAGCGCCGCATCGCCCAGGTCCATGCCGGTGCGCTTGCCCTCGACCAGCACCTCGACGAGGGCGGCGACGTCGCGATAGCCCAGATTCACGCCCTGCCCCGCGATCGGGTGGATGCCGTGCGCCGAGTCGCCGACCAGCACCAGCCGTTCGCCGGTCATCGTCGCCGCGCGGTGGAAGCCCAGCGGATAGGCGGAGCGGGGGGACGCATGGGACAGCGTGCCCAGGAATCCGCCCATGCTCTTCTCCGCCTCGGCGAGGAAGGCGCGGTCGGACAGCTTCAGCATCCCGTCGCCATCGCGCCCCGGCACGGACCAGACGATCGCCGAGCGGTGCCCGATGTCATCGTCGGGCAGCGGCAGCAGCGCGAACGGGCCGCTGGGGTAGAAGATCTCGAACGCGATATTCTCGTGGGCTAACTCGTGGTGGAAGGCGCTGATGATCGCCTTGTGGTCGTAGGACCAGCGTGCGACCTTGATCCCCGCCGCCTCGCGTGTCGGCGACTGGCGTCCCTCGGCGGCGACGAGCAGCGGCGCGCGGACGGTGGTGCCGTCGCTTAAAGTCGCGGTGACGCCCGCCGGACCGCGCTCGACCGATACCGCGCGGGTCTGCATGCGCAGGTCGACTAGCTCGGCCTCGCTGGCGGTCGCATGGATCGCGCGGCGCAGCAGCTTGTTCTCGAACATGGTGCCGAGAGCGCCGTCATCGGCATCGGGGATGAAGTCGAGCGCGCCCGGCTCCAGCCCGTCGCTGACCCGGATGTGCCGGATCTCGCAACCCTGCCCCGCCAGCTTCGCGCCGATGCCGATCGCATCGAGCATCCGCCAGCTGGCCGAGGCGACCGCCGAGGCGCGCCCGTCGAAACCGGGGGCCAGGACCACCGCCGGATCGGCGGGATCGACGATGATCGAAGACAGGCCATGTGCGGCCAGGCCAACGCCCAGGGTCGCCCCGACCAGGCCGCCGCCGAGGATGATGACGTCGCTATCCATATCCATGCTCCTAGACCGTCAGGCGGTCGCAAACAATGCGGGGGCCGACAATCCGCCGTCCCTCGCGCCTTGACGTGGAAACCGTCAGAGGCGATGAATTTTCCCGGATTTTCGGACATTCCTGAAGGACAACAGCCATGGCCAGCCGCGCGCAGCCCGTTTTATGGCGCGAGACGGTGAAGGCGGGGGCGGTGCGCAGCGGGGCGCTGGTCACGGCGATCGCCTTGTTCGCCGTCACGCTGATGCTGGTGCTGGCGCTCGCCAGCTACCGCGCGAGCGACCCTGCGCTCAACACCGCCTCGGGCGCGGTGCCCGCCAACTGGCTGGGGCTGCCCGGTGCCTGGATTGCCGACATCGCGCTGACCCTGTTCGGGCCGGCGGTCGCGCTGATCCTGCCGGTCGGGCCGATCATCGCGACCCGGCTGTGGCGCGACCGTCCGGCGGGGCGCTGGGTGCGGATGCTGCGCCAAGCGGTGATCGGTGTCGCGCTGATGGCGTGCGCGCTGTCCTTCGTCTCCGACTCGGCGGTGCTGGCGTTGCCCGCCGGCTGGGGCGGGGTGGTCGGCCTGTCGGTCGCCGGACTGGTCGACTGGGCGCTGGCGTTCAGCGGACAGCCGGCGGTCGTCACCTGGGGCGCGGCGGTGGCGGGCCTCGCCTTTGGGCTGGGCGGGGCGTATCTATGGGGCCGCAGCCTGGAACTCGATCTGGCCGAGCGCGGGCTGGCGCGGCTGCGGCGGCGTCGGGCCACCTCGGGCGCGGACGCGGACGGCGTGCCGTGGGATGACGACGACAGCGCGCTGTACGACGATGACGGGGAAGAGGACGAGGAACCGCTGACCCTGGCGCGCAAGGCGGTGCCGGTGCGCGAGGATCGCCCCGCCCCCGTCATCGCCGACCGCCAGGTCGCCCCCGCCCCCGCCCGACCCAAGGCCGCCGCCGATCGCGACGCGCCCTATCAGTTGCCCAGCCTCGACCTGCTGACCCCCGCGCCGCCCTCTTCGGCGGGGACGGTCGACAAGGCGGCGCTGGAGCGCAATGCGCGCCTGCTCGAGAATGTCCTCGACGATTTCCGCGTCCAGGGCGCGATCGTCGAGGTGCGCCCCGGCCCGGTCGTCACCATGTACGAGCTGGAGCCCGCGCCCGGCATCAAGGCCAATCGCGTCATCGCGCTGGCCGACGATATCGCGCGCAACATGTCGGCGATCTCGGCGCGCGTCGCGGTGATTCCGGGGCGCAACGTCATCGGTATCGAACTGCCCAACGCCAAGCGCGAGATGGTGTCGCTGCACGAGCTGGTCGCGTCGCAGAGCTTCGCCGATCAGGCCGCCCAGCTGCCGATAATCCTGGGTAAGAATATCGCGGGCGACTCGGTGGTCGCCGATCTGGCCCCCATGCCGCATCTGCTGGTCGCGGGTACGACCGGCTCGGGCAAGTCGGTGGGTCTCAACGGCATGATCCTGTCGCTGCTTTACCGGCTGACGCCCGAGCAGTGCCGGATGATCATGATCGACCCCAAGATGCTCGAACTGTCGATGTATGACGACATTCCGCATCTGCTCTCGCCGGTCGTCACCGATCCGGCCAAGGCGGTCCGTGCGCTGAAATGGGCGGTCGAGACGATGGAGGACCGCTATCGCCAGATGTCCTCGGTCGGCGTGCGCAGCCTTGCCAGCTTCAACGACAAGGTGCGCGCGGCCAAGGCCAAGGGCCAGCCGCTCGGCCGCAAGGTCCAGACCGGCTATCACCCCGAGACCGGCCAGCCGGTCTATGAAGAAGAAAAGCTCGAATACGAACCGCTGCCGCAGATCGTCGTGATCGTCGACGAGCTGGCCGACCTGATGATGACGGCGGGCAAGGAAGTCGAATTCCTGATCCAGCGGCTGGCGCAAAAGGCGCGTGCGGCGGGTATCCACCTCATCATGGCGACGCAGCGCCCGAGCGTGGACGTCATCACCGGCGTCATCAAGGCGAACCTGCCGACCCGCATCTCCTTCCATGTGACGTCGAAGATCGACAGCCGCACCATCCTGGGCGAGCAGGGTGCCGAACAGCTGCTGGGGCGCGGCGACATGCTCTACATGCCCGGCGGCAAGGGGATCGTGCGCGTCCATGGCCCCTTCGTCTCGGATGACGAAGTGCACCGCGTCGCCGATCACTGGCGTGCGCAGGGCCAACCCGATTATATCTCTTCGGTCACCGAGGAACCGGCGGAGAGCTTCGCGCTCGATGGCGCACCCACGGGCGAGGATTCGGCCGAGGACCAGCAATATCGCGCGGCGATCCAGCTGGTGTGCGAGAGCCAGAAGGCCTCGACCTCCTGGCTCCAGCGGCAGTTGCGGATCGGGTATAACTCGGCGGCCCGGCTGATCGAGCGGATGGAGACCGACGGCATCGTCGGGCGCCCGGACCATGTCGGCCGGCGCGAGGTTCTGCGCGATACCGAGGGGCATCCGATCTAGGCCGGATCGACATTTGGACACTGCCGCCGTCATTCCTCCCCTGGAAGGGGAGGGGGACCATGCGGAGCATGGTGGAGGGGTGTCCCCCTCTCGATAGCGGGACACCCCTCCGTCAGGCCTTCGGCATGCCACCTCCCCTTCCAAGGGAGGAATAGGACGAATGTCGATTGGCCCTCGGCGTCGGTATGTGCACTTCGACTTCGCTCAGTGCGAACGGAGGCTGGGACATTGCCCCAAACTCCGTTCAGCCTGAGCGAAGTCGAAGGCCAAGGGATTACCCCACCGGCTTCAACGTCGCCGAATCGATATGCCAGCGCCGCTGCTCCGCGCTGGCGCCGTCCACGTCATTGACCCGCCGCACGACATATTGGCCGGTGAAGCGCTGCTGCCGGCCATTGTCGAGCTGGGCATCGACCGTCACCGGGATGGTCGCATAGACCGACCCCGCCGCGCCCTCGCTGGGGGCCATGCGGCCGATCGTCACGCGAGTCGCGCGGGTGTCGGCAAAGCCCTTCTGAAAGTCGGCGAAGCGCTGGCCCGGGCGGCCGTCCGGCCCCCATTGCTGCCACGCGGTCGCATAGTCATGCGCGTTGATCGCGGCATAATAGCGCCGGACCACGCCGGCGGCCGCCGCATCGCTCTTCGAATCGACCGAGCAGCCCGGCGTCGTCGCCGCATCCTCGCCGAGCAGCGCGCAACTGCGCGCGATCTCGTCCTCGATCAGCGCGCAGCTATTCGCGATGTTGCACGGCGGATGGGTGGCGGGGGAGACCGAGGTGCAGATTTTCACCAGCCGCTGCGCCGCCGCCTGTCCGCGCTCGGCGGAACAGGCGAGCACGCCCTTGGGCTCGGCCGGACGGCTGATCGGCTGGGCGGTCGTCTCGGGGTTGGGGGCCTCGGCGTTGGTCGGGCTGGCCGACGGCGTGGGGCCGGGCGTGCGCACCGTATAGGTTTCGTCCCGGCTCTCGCCGCCGTTCCCGCAGGCACCCAGCAGCGGCAGGAGCGCGCAGGCCGCGATCCAGGCCCTGGCGCGGTTGGAGGTGATCATCCGCAAATCTCCGGCAATGGCATGGGGTTCGAACGCCGGGCGACCGATCGGGCTCCCCGTCCGGGTGCAAGGCCGGACGGATCAGCGCGACAGGGCGATCAGTTGCGCCACGCTTTGCGTCCGGGTCTTGGCGAAGACGGCGGCGCGGTGGTCCTCGATCGTCTTGGGCGACAGGCCGAGCAGGCCGGCCACCGCCTTGTTGCCATGGCCCTGCACCAGCAAATCGAACACCTGGCGCTCGCGCGGGGACAGGTCCGCCAGCCGCGCCGCCGCCGCGCGCCGCTCGCGCGACCACGCGATGCCTTCGCGCAGGGAGGCGCCGAGCCGTGCCTCGTCGATCGGCTTTTCCAGATAGTCGAGGCCGCCATGCCGCCGCACCGCATCGACCGCATGCGCGGTGGTCGGCCAGGCGGTGATGAACAGGATCGCGACATGCGGGTCCAGCGCACGCAGCCGATCGGCAAAGCCGAACCCGTCCAGATCGCCCATCATCACGTCGCTGACCACCGCATGCGCCGGCATCGCGGGATAGCGGTCGAGAAGATCGACCGGATCACCAAAGGCGCGGGTGACGAAATCCTGCCGCGCCAGCATCCGCGCGATCGCCGCGCCCAGATCGGGATCGTCATCGACGACATGGACGACGGCACCGGCAAGGTCGGGGCCAAGATCGGGGAGGGGGTGCGTCATCGCGGCTCGACCAGCGGCAGCGACAGCGTGGCCAGGACCATGCCATCGGCCAGACGGGTGCGCGACAGGGTGCCGCCATGCGCCTCGACGATGGCGCGGGCGATGAAGGTGCCGACGCCCATGCCGCCATCCTTCGGCGCATGGGACGCGGCGGCGCGGTTCGTCACCGACAGGATGGCGCGGTCCAGCGCGACACCGGCCGAGAGCGTGACGGGCGGCGCGGGCGACAGGTCTCGCGCCGCCTGCACCGCGTTGCGCACCAGGTTCATCACCGCCTGCGCCAGCTCCACCTCCTGCGCCAGGACGAAGGCGTCGGGTGTGGCGGGGGCGATCTCCAGCGCCACTCCGGCATCGCGCGCCTCGGCACGGGCGAGCGGGGCGACCATGTCGATCAGCGCGGCGATGGCGACCGGCTGCGGACGGTCGGCCGCATGGCCGCCGAAGCGGCGTAGGCGGCGGATCATCGTCGCCAGATGATCGGCCTTGCGATCGATCAGCGCCGCGCTCTCCGCGATCTCACCGCCCAGATCACCCCCAAGGTCGGCGGTCAGGTGGCGCAGGTGGCGCGCTTCGATCGCCAGGGTGGAGAGCGGCTGGCTCGCCTCGTGGATCACCGCCACCGACATGGCGCGCAGGGTCTTCAGCCGCTCGGCCTGGAACAGCAGCCGGTCACGCCGCTCCAGCGTGGCGCGCGCGCTGGCCTGCGCATCGGCGAAGCTGCCCGCGAGGTAACCGGCGACCACGATCGTCGCCAGCGCCAGATGATATTGCAGTCGCTCCGGCGTCGCCATCGCGCCGGCGGTGTCGGGCAGGACGATCAGCACGATGATCAGCAGCGCCCCCCAGGCGGCCGCGCGGCCGAAGCGCAGGCCGATCCACGCGACCGCGACCAGCACGGGGGCGGGTTGCACCCCCAGCCCCCCGGCGGTCAGGAGGCGCGAGAGACCCAGCCCCAGTGCCAGCACGCCCAGCGCCTCGGCCAGCACCGCCAGCGACGGCGCGGGGCGTCTTTGCCGCCCGCGTCCTTGTGCCAGATCGGCCAGCCAGAGCAGCGGCGGCGCGACGAACAGCGTGCCGAGCAGATCGCCGACGACAAAGGCGGAGAGCGAGACGATGACCTCGCGCATATTGGTCACGCCGGTCAGTTCGGGATTGTAGAGCGCCTGCGGCACCGCCAGCGCGGCCCCCGCCAGCGGGGCCAGGGTCGCGGCCAATCCGAACGGCATCGGCGCGCTCAGCAAGGTGCCGCGCCGCCGCCCGGCCAGCCAGCGGATGCCCGCGACGGTCAGGCCATAGGCGAACACCGGGCGGATAATGCCCCAGATCGTCATCACGCCCCCCGCCCGGTCGAGCGAGACGAAGCCTAGGACGACATTGTCCAGCACCTCGACCACCGCGATCCATGGCGTCAGCCGCGCGCCCATCCGCCACATCAGCGCCAGGCGGAGGCCGGCGGCAGGAAACCAGAGCGAATAGAAGCCCGATCCGCTCCACAGATGCGATACGCGGTGCGCGGCGGCGAAGGCCAGCGCGTAGAGCGCCAGCGCCCACCAGTCCCGCCGATCGAGCCGCACCATTGCCCGTCGCGCGGTCCCGGCATCATCGCCCATGTCGGCGACCGCGAAACGGAACGGGCGGGGCAGCGCGGTCATGACATGCTGTCTGGATCAGGCGCGGCCCGCGCGGCATCCGGGAAAATCCCGGATTGCTCAACTAGATGGAGGGTGCGACCGGCTGGGGCGTGGGGGCGGGTGCCGCCTGGTCGCCGGAGCCTTGCGAAGGGGCTGCGTCGGGCGCGGTGTCGGGAGTGCCGACGACCGGACTGGTCACGATGGGCGCCGGCGCCGTGACCGGGGCGACCAGTGCGGCATTCTCGATCAGGTCGAGCGCATGGCGGGCGAGCACATAGCGCCGTGCCGCCCGCTGCCATGTCTGCGCCGCCGATCCGCCGGCCCCGGGCAGCCGCATGACCTCGGCCCGGGCGGCATCGACCTGACCGCTGTCGAGCAGCCGCTGCGCGCGTTCCAGCCGGCTATTGGGATTGGACGAGGGCGCGGACGCCTCGCGAATGACGATCAGCCGGCCGAGTTCCTGGCGCAGTCCTTCCCACCAGCCGTCATTGCCGTTCACGACCAGTTCGGGGCTGAGCGTGTCCAGCCCCTGGCGCAGCGTCTCCAGCGTGACCGGCTGGCGCGCGGCCATGACCAGCACGGTGACCGCGCGCGGCTCGCTGGCGCCGAAGCGGATGCGCAGCTGTTCCTCGAGATAGCCGAGCGGCTGGCCGCGATCGATCGCACGGCGGGTGGCGGCGGCGACCAGAATCGCTTCGGCACGACCGGCCTGCACCCCGGCGGCGGCGGAATCGGTGGCGATGGCGGCGGCGCGCGCCTCCAGCGTGGCGAGCTGCGCGGCCAAGGCGGCCTCACGGGTGGCCAGCGTCATCGGATCGGTGCCGGCGCGGGCGGCATCGCTGCCGGGCGTATTGGCCGTGGTGCCGGTGCCGGGCTTGGCGGTGACCGCGCGGGGGGTGCTGGCGGTGGTGCCGCCGAACCAGGACAGGTTGCGCATCGCATAGGCCATCAGGATCAGCCCTGTAGCAAAGGCCAGCAGGATCAGCGCGATGGTCGCGCCCGTTCGGGGGCCGCGCGATCGCGGTCGGTCGAGTGGCGCGAAGTCGTTCATGCGCCGCTTATCCCCGTGGCGGCTGTCCGGGTCAACGCCCGCGCGGCGGCGATCATCGCATCGTCGCGCGGCGCCTCGGCGAGCGCCACCGCGCGCCACCCCGGTCCGGCGGCGGCGGCCGTCTTGGCGCTGATCGCGACCAGCGCGATGGCGGCCCGCTCCACATCATGGTCCTCGACCAGTTGGGCGAGCCGCGCCGCCGCACGGGCCGAATGCAGCAGGACGATGGTGCCGGCCAGATCGCGTACGGTGTCGGGCGGGATGACGATCGGCTCGGCGGCATAGACGATGCGTATCATCGCGTCCGTCACCACCCGGTCGCGCCCCGCCAGATGGAGCAGCCGCGCGAAACCGGCCGCCCGCGCCGCCGCGACCACCGTCGCGGCATCGGTGTCGCCCGTCAGTACCACCGACAGGCCGGCGGCGCGCGCGGCGGCGGCGGTGGCGGGGCCGACCGCGATCACCGGTCGCGCGGCGAGGCCGGCCAGCGCGGGGCCGGCGAGCCGGACGCCCTGTGCACTGGTGAAGAGCAGCGCATCGACTTCGCCCGGATCGGGCGGCGTCCAGTCCACCGCCTGGGCAACGAAAAGGGGCAGCGACCGCGCCGTCAGCCCCGCATCATGCAATGCGGCGATCGTCGCGGCATTGCCCGGCTCGGGCCGGATGACGACGATCGTCACGGGGCGGCTCAACGCCCTGCGAACAGCCGCCGGACCTCGGGCGGCGCGCGGTCGAGCAGATCGGTTGCCAGCCTCGGCCCCAATTCCTCGTCCAGCGCGCCCTCGACCCAGCCGCCGACCCGCGCCGAGCCATCCTCGGCCAGCAATTCGGCGCGCAGCGTCAGCATCTCGCCCGACAGTGAGGCGAGCGCCGCGACCGGGCTGTGGCAATCCGCCTGGAGCGCCGCGAGCAGCGACCGCTCCGCCATGACGCAGGCATGGGTCTCGGCATGGTCGATCGACGCGATCAACATGGTCGCGGCCGCATCGTCGGCGCGCGTCTCGATCCCCACCGCGCCTTGCGCGGGGGCGGGCAGCATCTGGTCGGTCGGCACCGCATGGCCGACCTCACGCCCCAGTCGATCGAGCCCGGCGGCGGCGAGCAGGGTGGCGTCGATTTCCCCGTTCGTTACGGCGGCCAGGCGCCGGTCGACATTGCCGCGCAGCAGCGTGATGGTCAGGTCGGGCCGGTGCGACAGCATCTGCGCGCGGCGGCGCGGGCTGCTGGTGCCGATCACCGCGCCGGGGCGCAGTTCGGCGATCGTCTCCGCGCCGATCAGCCGGTCGCGGACATCGGCGCGCGGCAGCATCGCGGCGATGTGCAGCCAGTCGGGCCGGATCGTCTCGACATCCTTCATCGAGTGGACCGAGGCGTCGATCTCGCCGTCGTACAGCGCGCGGTCCAGTTCCTTGGTCCACAGCGCCTTACCGCCGATCTCGGCCAGTGCGCGGTCCTGCACGCGGTCGCCGGTGGTCTTGATCGGCACGATCTGGACCGCGTCCTCGCTCCACCCCTGCGCGCTCGCCAGCGCCGCGCGCACCATATGCGCCTGGGTGAGGGCCAGCGGCGAGCCGCGCGTACCGAGCCGGAAACGAACCATATGTCCGCCTTTGCCGTAAACCGACCCCCTTCGACAAGTTGTCAGCGGGCGGGTATGGAAGAGCCATGCTGATCCTGGGACTGGAATCCTCGTGCGACGAGACCGCCGCCGCGCTTGTCACCGATGACGGCCGCGTGCTGGCGCACCGGCTGCTGGGGCAGGAGGCGGCGCATGCCCCGTTTGGCGGCGTCGTCCCCGAAATCGCGGCGCGCGCGCATGTCGAGGCGATGGAGCCGCTGGTCGCCGCCGCCTTCGTCGATGCGGGCGTGACCCTGGCCGATGTCGACGCGATCGCCGCGACCGCCGGGCCGGGGTTGATCGGCGGGGTGATGGTCGGCCTCGTCACCGGCAAGGCGCTGGCCCATGCGGCGGGCAAGCCGCTGATCGCGGTCAACCATCTGGAGGGCCATGCTTTGTCGCCGCGCCTGTCGGATCGCGAGCTGGCCTATCCATACCTATTGCTGCTCGTCTCGGGCGGGCATTGCCAGCTGCTGCTGGTCGAGGGGGTCGGGCGCTATCGCCGGATGGCGACGACGATCGACGACGCGGCGGGCGAGGCGTTCGACAAGACCGCCAAGCTACTCGGCCTCGGCTATCCCGGCGGCCCGCGTGTCGAGGCGGCGGCGCGGGAGGGGAATCCCCATGCGGTGCCGCTGCCCCGGCCGTTGAAGGGTTCGGCCGAGCCGCACTTCTCCTTTGCCGGTCTGAAGAGCGCGGTCGCGCGCGCCATCGGCCATCATTCGCCCGAGGACATCGCCGCGTCGTTCCAGCAGGCGGTCGTCGACTGCCTGCTCGACCGGACGCGGCGTGCGCTGGCCAATGTCCCGCCCGTCACCGCGCTGGTCGTCGCGGGCGGGGTCGCGGCGAACGGCGTGATCCGGGGCGCGCTGGAGGGGCTCGCGGCCGAGCATGGCCTGCGCTTCGTCGCGCCGCCGCTCTGGCTGTGCACCGACAATGCCGCGATGATCGCCTGGGCGGGCGTCGAGCGGTTCCGGGAAGGGCTGACCGATCCGCTCGACACGCCAGCCCGCGCGCGCTGGCCGCTCGATCCGGCGGCGGAAGCCGTACGCGGCGCGGGGGTGAAGGCATGAAGATCGGGGTGATCGGTGCGGGCGCCTGGGGCACCGCACTGGCGCAGGTGGCGGCGCATGGGGCTCGGCCGGTGCGGATATGGGCGCGCGATCCGGCGGTGGCGGAGGCGATTAACACCACCCACACCAACCCACTCTATCTGCCGAATATCGCGCTCTCGCCGAGCATCGAGGCGGTGAGCGATCCGGCGGCGATGGCCGAGATGGACGCGCTGCTGGTCGTGACGCCCGCGCAAGCCGTGGGCGCGGTGCTGGCGACGATGCCGGTCGGGTCCAAGCCGCTGGTCCTGTGCTCCAAGGGGATCGAGGCGGGCACGCGGCGGCTGGTCGGCGAGGTGGCGCGGGCGATCCATCCGGGCGCGCCGATCGCGGTCCTGTCCGGCCCGACCTTCGCGCATGAGGTGGCGGCGGGGCTGCCGACGGCGGTGACTTTGGCCTGCGAGGACTCGGATCTGCGCAAGGCGCTGTCCGCGCGGATCGCCGCGCCGCATTTCCGGCCCTATGCCACCGACGATGTGACCGGTGCGGAGATCGGCGGCGCGATCAAGAACGTCCTCGCCATCGGTTGCGGCGTGGTCGAGGGGGCGGGGCTGGGCCAGAATGCCCGCGCCGCGCTGATCGCGCGCGGCTTTGCGGAGATGACGCGGTTCGGGCTGGCACGCGGTGGTCGGGCGGAGACGCTGGCGGGCCTGTCCGGCCTGGGCGATCTGGTGCTGACCTGTTCGTCGACCGCCTCGCGCAATTTCTCGCTCGGCGTCGGCTTGGGGCAGGGGCGGTCGGCGGCGGACTTGCTGGCCGATCGGCGGACGGTGGCGGAGGGGGCGTTCACCGCCCCCGTGCTGCGCCAGGCGGCGGCGGAGGCCGGGGTCGATATGCCGGTATGCGAGGCGGTGTGCCGGTTGCTGGACGGGGCGGCGGTCGGTGAGGTTATCGGAGCACTGCTGGCAAGGCCGCTCAAGGCCGAGGGGGCGTAACCCCACCTCCGTTCAGCCTGAGCGAAGTCGAAGGCCAAGGGAATCGGGTAACCAAGCATCCCTCTTGGCGAAGGTTGAAGCGTGGCCTTCGAGTTCGCTTAGGCGGAACGGGGTTCGGGATTTGGTCTGAACGGAACGTGGGGATGTATTACCGCAACACCTGCCGCGCCAACGCCCCACAGGCCGCGTTCTGCGCCTTCGGTCCGGTATCCCCGGTGATCGCGCGGCCGATCGACTTGAAGATATTGCCGACCGAGCGGACTTCGCGGGGGATGACTAGGTCGGGCTTTTGCAGCGTTCCCGTCACCGTCGCCGCCCCGGCGAGCTGCAACGTCGCGCCCTGCTTCGCCACGCCGGTCAGCCGCAGCGCCAGCCGTTCCTCAGGGAAGGTCACCGTCCCGATCCCCTCCAGCCGGCTGCGCGAGGTGTCGACGATCAACGGATCGGCGCGCCCCGTGCCGCCCTTCATGTCCACCCCCAGGATCATGCAGCGTAAGCTCGCGCGGCCGCTATTGCCCATGAACGCCGCCCCCGCATCGAAGCCCAGCGCCACCGCATAGCGATCGGGCAGGGTGCCGTTGGCGACGACGAGCCCGATCCGACCGTTCGAGCGGCCGATCGCGTCGCGTACCGTCTCGCCGCTGCCGGTCAGCCGGGCACGGGCGGCGACCTGTCCGGTGATCTCGGTCTGGCCCGACAGCGACAGCACATTGGCCCCCGACAGCCGCAGGTTCAGCGCCAGTTGCGGCACGCGGCGGCCGCCGCGCTGGTCGATCACTGCCTGACCGCGCACCATGCCCTGGCGCAAGGACATGCGGATGTCGTCGATGGTCAGACGCTGGTGGTCCATCGTCATCCGACCGGCGAGTCCGGTGATGGGGGAGGGGCCTTGCGCGCTGACCACCTGGCCGACCTTGAACCGGATCGTGCCGTCGGTCGTGTCGATCTTGCCGATGTCGATCCGGGTATTGGGCACCAGGCGCGGCCCGATCCGCCGTTCCAGCGCGGCGGCCTCCGCGCGCCCTTGTGCCGAGGACAGATCGTCGAAGTCGAGCTGCCCCGCCGTCACCTCACCGTCCAGGTGCGTCCGGCCCTCCTTCTTGTCGACCGTGAGCCGCCCGGCCAGGTCCGAACGGCCGATCCGCCCCTTCAGATTGGTGATCGTCCAGCGCGGATTGTCGTGCCGGACATGCGCGGACAGCTGGACCGGCCGTGTCTGGAACAGCCCGGCCTCGATCACCGCGTCGATCCGCTTCAGGTCGTCGGCGCGCGCGGTCAGGTCGAGCGTCATCGCATCGGTGTCGAGCGGCCGGTCCATCGTGCCTTGCGCGTTCATGGTCAGCCGATCGCCGGTGATCACGGCCTTGAAGGGCCATGGCCCCGGCCGCACCGGCGCGCCGGTGAAGCGCAGGGCGACGGGGGCGCCGCGAATCCTGCCCTGCCCCGCGGCGCTCAGGCCGTGATCGGGGTCGGCGGCGATGCGGACGACGGCCTCGCGATCCTCCTTGGCGTCGCGGTAGCTGACCACGCCATCGGTGACGACCAGCCCTTGCAGATCGCTGGAACTGCCGCCGCCCTGCGGCTCGCCGGGGCGCGACCAGTTGGTGCGGCCCTGCTTGTCGCGGACCAGCGCCAGCCGCAGACCGGAGACGCGAATGTCCTCGGGCACGAAATCGCCCCTGAGCAGCGGCCAGACCGAGAAGCGGATCTCGGCCCGCGCGAGTCGCGCGAAATCGCCCTGTCCCGCCCAGGTGGCCTGCGGGATTTGCAGATCCTCGACCGCGATTACCGGATGAAAGCCGATGCCGTCGACCCGGTGCACCGATCCGATCGTCACCGGCCGGCCGAACCGCGCCGTCGCCTCGCGCGCGACCGCCCCGCGCAGGATGCCCCAGGGAAAGACCGCCAGCACCAATAGCAGGATCAGGGGCAGGGCGATCAGCACCCCGATCGCGATTCGCCCCCAATGCCGCCGCCTGCCCCGACGCTCTGCCACCTGTTCCATGTTAAGCGGGACGCGCGGGCCCCAATGTTCGTTCCGCCTGCGTCAGGACCGGAGGGCGTGATTGTTGCCCCGACCGGCCTCGCGCCCTAGATAGGGGCCAATTGCCATCGGGAGCGTCCTCCGTTGATCCTCATCCTTCAGATTTTGCAGATTCTCCTCAACGTCGTCTGGTGGATCATCATCGTGCAGGCGATCCTGTCCTGGCTGATCGCGTTCAACGTGATCAACACCTCGAACGATTTCATCCGCTCGGTCTGGTATGCGCTGCAGAAGATGACCGATCCGCTCTATCGCCCGATCCGGCGCATCCTGCCCGATTTCGGCGCGCTTGACCTGTCGCCGATGGTCGTGCTGCTGGCGGTGATCATTTTGGGCAAGATCCTGGACACCGCGATCGCCAATCAGATGTACGGGGGCGCGGTCGTCGTCGGCTGATGCCTGCCTGGACCTCGCGCGATGATGGCATCCATATCGCGGTCCGGGTGACGCCGCGCGGCGGTCGCGATGCGCTGACCGCCGGGACCGAGGAGCATTTCGCCGCGCGGCTTTCCGCCCCGCCGGTCGATGGCGCGGCCAATGCGGCGCTGATCCCGCTGGTCGCCAAGCATTTCGGGGTGCCCAAGCGCGCGGTGACGATCATCGCGGGCGAAACGGCGCGACTGAAGCGGCTGCATGTCGCGGGCGACCCGCATACACTGGCGCGGTTGGCCCAGGCGCTTTATGGCGATCAGCCATGACCCCAAATACCCCAATGACTGGCGCCACGATCATCGACGGCAAGGCGTTCGCCGCCGGCCTCCGCACCCGCATCGCCACCCAGGTGGCAAGTTTCCGCGAACAGACCGGCCGCGCGCCGGGTCTGGCGGTCGTGCTGGTCGGCGAAGACCCGGCCTCCAGCGTCTATGTCCGCTCCAAGGGCAAGGCGACGCGCGAAGCGGGCATGGAGAGCATCGAGCATCGCCTGCCCGCCGATACCGATCAGGCGACGCTGCTGACGCTCGTCGAACATCTCAACCAGGACCCGACCGTCGACGGCATCCTCGTCCAGCTGCCGCTGCCGGGCCAGATCGACGCGCAGGCGGTGATCCAGGCGATCGACCCCGACAAGGATGTCGACGGCTTCCACCCGGTCAATGCCGGGCGGCTGGCGACGGGCAGCGAGGGCTTCGTGCCCTGCACTCCGCTCGGTTGCCTGATGCTGCTCAAGAGCATCCACCCCAGCCTGTCGGGCATGGACGCGGTGGTCGTCGGCCGCTCCAACATCGTCGGCAAGCCGATGGCGCAGCTTTTGCTCGGCGAAAGCTGTACCGTGACCGTGGCGCACAGCCGCACCCGCAATCTGGCCGAAGTGGTGGGTCGCGCCGATATCGTCGTGGCGGCGGTGGGCGTGCCCGGCCTGGTCAAGGGCGAGTGGATCAAGCCCGGCGCCAGCGTCATCGATGTCGGCATCAACCGCACCGAAACCGGCCTGGTCGGCGATGTCGACTATGATACGGCGGCGACCCGCGCGGGCGCGATCACCCCGGTGCCGGGCGGCGTCGGCCCGATGACGATCGCGGTCCTGCTGCGCAACACCCTGGTCTCGGCGGGACGGCGCGAGGGCGTCGCGATCGACCAGACGGCACTGTAAGGCCGTGCTCGAACTCTTCATCTCGTCGTTCATCACCTTCTTCGTGGTGATCGACCCGCCGGGCTGCGCGCCGATCTATGCGGGGCTCTCGGCGGGGGCGACGCCGCAGCATCGCCGCGCCATGGCCATCCGCGCGGTGACGGTCGCGGCGATCATCCTGTTCGTCTTTGCACTGTTCGGCGAGGCGCTGCTCCACGGCCTGGGCATCGAGATGGCGGCGTTCCGCATCGCGGGCGGCATCATGCTGTTCCTGATCGCGCTGGAGATGGTGTTCGAAAAGCGCACCCAGCGGCGCGAGGACCGCGCGGCCAAGGTCGCCGACGATCCGCACGAGGCGGAGGACGTGTCGATCTTCCCGATGGCGATGCCGATGATCGCCGGGCCAGGGTCGATCGCGACCGTCATGCTGCTGATGAGCCGCAATTCGGGACTGGAAGGCTCGCTGGTCGTGCTGGGCGCGATGGTGTCGATCCTGCTGCTGACGCTGATAGCGTTGCTGGCGGCGGGGCCGATGATGCGCCTGCTGGGCGCCAAGATCGAGGCCGTGATCACCCGCGTGCTGGGCGTGCTGCTCGCCGCGCTGGCGGTGCAGTTCGTGATCGACGGGGTCACGGCCAGCCTCAAGTAATTGCTATTCCTCCCCTGTGAGGGGAGGTGGCGCGCGCAGCGCGTCGGAGGGGTGTCACCCTCTCGATAGCGGGACACCCCTTCGTCAGGCCTGACGGCCTGCCACCTCCCCTCACAGGGGAGGAATTTCTTAGCTGATCCGGTACAGTCTCAGCGGCGAGCCCTTGGGCAGCGGCAGGGGGGTCAGCCAGTCCGGCACCCAGCCATGCGCCATCCGGTCGTAAAAGCCCCCCGGCGCGCGCGCGCGGTAATTGGTCGACTCGGCCATGTCGGGGCAGATCAGCAACAGCGTCGCGCCGTGCCGCTTCATGATCGCACGCGCCTGCACCTCATTGCCCTGAAAGGCGTGCTGGACGTCCAGGATCGCATCGCCATTGCGGTGATAGGGGCCGGCGATCGCATTGTGATGCGTCGTCACGATCAGGCGCGGGCCCAGATCGACGAAGGTGAAGACCGTCGCCTTGGGATAGGCGTTGACCCGCGTCAGCACCGAGGTGCGCACGCACTGCCCGGTCGCGCGGTTGACGCGCTGGGCATAGGCATTGGCCTGCGCGGCGGGCAGCTTCTTCAGGATCAGCCCGGCGACGATCCCCGTCGGCAGCAGGACGGCGGCGACCATCACCGGCACGCGCAGCAGCGGCGAGCGCAGCCGGTTGATCCAGGGCAGCGCCATCCAGAGGAGCGCCGCGATACCCGGCACCGCCAGCATCTGTCCCGCCGGGGCCGCGCGCACCTGCCACAACAGCATGGCACAGGCGAAGCCGGTGAACAGTGCGATCGCGGTCCAGCCCATCGTCCGATAGCGAATGGCGGCGGCGATCGCGCCGATCATCCCGACGACCGGCATGATCGCCATCGGCAGCGCGACGCGCAAGGGGTGCTTGTAGATCGGCTTGGCCTCGCGGACGTTATTCAGCCAGTTGCGCTGGAGCTCGGGACTGACCTGCTCGGGCCGGGTCAGGCATTGCGGAAACAGGCTGGCGAAGCCGCCCGCGATGATCCCGCCGGCGACCACCGCCAGCCCCAGCCGCGCAGCTCGCGACGCCGGATTGATCCGCGCCATCACGAACAGCAGCGCACCCGCGACCACCGTCACCGACAGCCAGACCGGGGTCAGCGCGTCGCAGCGCATGGCGTAATTGGCGTTGGAGGCGAAGGCGGCGAACCCCGCGGCGCTCCCCCCGCCTAATGTCAGGGCATAGACGGCCAGGCGCGGCGCCTCCGCCCGGTCCCACACCCAGCGCAGCGTCAGGATCGCGCCGGCCATCGCGGCATAGGGCAGCATCTCTAGCCCGATCGCCAGCGACACCGCGCTGGCCAGCCCCACCAGCGCGCCGCCGCGCCGGGCATGGGGATCGCACAGCCCCGCGACGGTGACCGCCAGCATGGCGAGCTGCCACCCGTGATGGTCGATGCGCATCGGCATATACATCAACATGGTCGCGTTGGCGCACAGCAGCAGGCCCAGCCCCACCGGCCAGGCGAAGGGCGAGACCAGCCGGCGCAGCGTCGCCGACAGCGCCAGCATGACCACCGACAGCGGCAAGAGCGGCGCCAGGCCGCAGGCGATCCGCTCGGCCCAGGCGGGGGTGGTGAACAGGCGGAAGAACAGGATCAGGCCCGCGATCGGCAGGTCGACGATACGGCTCCAATGGATGTCGAAGCCGCCCGGCGGATTGAGGCGATACTGGCGCAGGTCATACCATCCCTGCCCGTCCAGCCAGGCGCGCACCTGCATCAGGCGGATATTGTCGTCGGTGTCGCCCAGCGACCACCAGCGGATCTGGCCCCAGCGGTCATAAAGGTACCAGCCGGTCACCGCGAGCCAGACGATCATCACCCATTGCCGCCAGTTGCGGTCGATCTCGTCCTGCAGACGTTCCAAAGACGCTTCCCTCATACCCGCCCGCGGCTTAAGGCGCAGGACTCAGGGCCCGCTCTATCGCGGGTGGCGCAAAGGGCAAGGTCGGGGGCAAGGTAGCGGCGTGGCGACTCTTCAGCATCGGATCGCGCGGTGGCGGGACAGCGGGATGCTGGGCCAGATCATCCGTTTCGGGATCGCGGGCGGATTGTCGACGGTGGTCTATTCGGCGGTCTATCTGCCGCTGACCACCTGGGTGCTACCGAAGACACAAGCCGTGCTGGCGGTGCCCCCGGCCTTTCTGGTGGCGGTGATCTTCGGCTTCTTCGTGCACAGCGCCTGGAGCTTTCGCGGCCACGGCACCCGCGATTCCAGCGGCAGGCAGCATCTGAAATTCCTGGTGGTGCAAGGCTTTGGACTTGTGCTGAATGCGCTTTTCACGTGGATTGCCACCGGGCTTCTGCATCAACAACCCTGGGTCGCGCTGATCCCGGTGGTCACGATCACGCCGATCGCGACCTTCGCGCTCAACCGCCAATGGGTCTTCGGATAAGTTCATGGACCGTATCGTTTACGACCGCATGGCCGCGCATGATTCCACCCATTGGTGGTATCGCGCCCGCCGCGACATCCTGGCCGATTACCTGACCCGCTATGGCAAGTTGCCTGGCCAGGCGCGTATCCTGGAGATCGGTTGCGGCACTGGGCACAACCTGCCGATGCTGGCGGGCTTCGGCACGGTCGACGCGATCGAGATCGACCCGGCTGCACGCGAAATCGCGTCCGCCCGGCTGGGCAAGCCGGTCCAGGCCGCGCCGCTCCCCGAACTGCCGGGGATCGAGCGCGGGGCGTACGACCTGATCGCGGTGCTCGACGTGGTCGAGCATATCGAGGACGACGTCGCCGCGCTCGCCGCGATGAAGTCGTGCCTGAAGCCCGGCGGCAAGATCCTGATCGCCGTCCCTGCGCATCAGTGGATGTGGTCGGCGCATGACGTGGTGAATCACCACCATCGCCGCTACTCCAAGGGGACGTTGGTCGCGGCGATCGAGAAGGCGGGGCTGAAACCCCGCAAGCTGACCTATTTCAACTCGCTGCTCTTCCCGCTCGCCGCCGCCGCGCGCATTGCCGGGCGGCTTTCGGGGCGCGACGACAGCGACGACTCGCCGCCCCCGGCGCCGCTGAACAAGGCGTTCGAGGCGATCTTCCGGCTGGAGCGGCATCTGGTCGGCCGCGCGCCGATGACGCCGGGGGTTTCGATCGTGACCTTGGCGGAGCCGGTTTGAGGTAGGCGTTGGGGCGTGGCCTTCGACTTCGCTCAGGCTGAACGGCGGTTTGTATTTGGGGCATATTCCCCAACCGCGCTCAGCCTGAGCGAAGTCGAAGGCCACGGGAATCCCCAACCTTTCCGGGTTCCGCTCACCCCCTAACGGCGATACGGAAGCCCCCATGCTGGACTTTCATCGCGCCGATCTGGCCCGGTTGGCCGCGCGGGACCGATTGCGGGTGCTGGCCCCAATGGCGGGCAAGGACTTCGCCTCCAACGATTATCTGGGACTGGCGAACAGCCCGCGCCTCGCCGCCGCCATCGCGCGCGCGGTCGAAGAGGGGGTGCCCGTCGGCTCGGGCGGCTCGCGGCTGCTGCGCGGCAATCATCCCGAACATGAAGCGCTGGAGGCCGAAGCCGCCGCCTTCTTTGGGGCGGAGGCGAGCCTGTATTTCTCCTCGGGCTATGCCGCCAATGTCGCGATCATGGCGACGCTGCCGCAACGCGGCGACCTGATCGTTCATGACGCGCTGGTCCATGCCAGCATGCATGAGGGGATGAAACTGTCGCGTGCCGGCTCCGTGGCGGCGGCGCATAACGATGCGAATGCCTTTGACGACGCGATCCGGGCGTGGCGCGCGGGCGGTGGCAAGGGCACGGTCTGGATCGCGGTCGAAAGCCTCTATTCGATGGACGGCGACACCGCGCCGCTCGCCGAGCTGATGGCGGTGGCCGAGCGCCACGACACCATGCTGATCGTCGACGAGGCGCATGCCACCGGCGTCTTCGGCGACCGGGGGCAGGGACTGAGCATCGCCGGCGAGCGGGTGGTGACGCTCCACACCTGCGGCAAGGCGTTGGGCTGCGAAGGGGCGCTGGTCGCCGGGCCGCGTATCGTGCGCGACTATCTGGTCAATCGCGGGCGCGGCTTCATCTTCTCGACCGCGCCCTCGCCGCTGATGGCGCGCGGGGTACGCGAGGCGCTGCACATCCTGGCCGACGAGCCCGAGCGCCGCACTGCGCTGCACGACCGGATCGCGCTGGCGGGCGAGCATCTGGCGAAACATGGCGCGCTGGCGGGGGGCACGCCGATCATGCCGCTGATCCTGCACGATAATGGCCGCACCATGCGCGCGGCGCAGGCGCTGCAGGCGCGCGGTTTCGACATACGCGGCATCCGCCCGCCGACCGTGCCGGTGGGCGCGGCGCGGCTGCGGCTGTCGATCACCCTGAATGTCGAGGCGGCGGACATCCGCGCGCTCGACGACGCATTGCAAGAGGTTCTGGCATGAGCGCCATCATCGTCACCGGCACCGATACCGAGATCGGCAAAACCGTCTTTTCCGCCGCGCTGACCGGCGCACTCGGAGCAAGTTATTGGAAACCGGTGCAGGCGGGCACCGACGAGGACGGGCATGGCGATGCCGAGACGGTCGCGCGGCTCAGCGGGCGGCCAGTGCTGCCCTCCGCCTATCGGTTGAAGACGCCCTGCTCGCCGCACCGCGCGGCTGAGATCGATGGCGTGACGATCGATCGCGAGCGACTGGCGCTGCCGCAGGTTGAGGGGCCGTTGGTCGCAGAGGGGGCGGGCGGGGTGCTGGTGCCCGTTACCCGGCAGATGCTGTTCGCCGACCTGTTCGCGCATTGGGGCCGCCCGGTGGTACTGGTCGCGCGGACGGGGCTGGGCACGATCAACCACAGCCTGTTGTCGATCGAGGCCTTGCGGTCGCGCGGGGTGCCGATCCTCGGCATCGCATTCGTCGGCGAAGGCGTCGAGGACAGCGAGGCGACCATCACCGCGATCGCCGGGGTGAAGCGGCTCGGCCGCCTGCCGCGTCTGGACGTTCTCAATCGCGAGACACTGGCGGAGGCGTTCGCCGCGAATTTCGACATCGAGGATTTCCGATGACCTCGCCCGTCTGGCACCCCTTCACCCAGCATGGTCTGGGTGAGCCGATCCCCAAGGTCGCCACCGCCTCCGGCGCCGTCCTGACCACGGTCGACGGGCGCGAGGTGATCGACGCCATTTCCAGCTGGTGGGTGACGACCCACGGTCACAACCATCCGCGCATCAGCGCCGCCATCGCTGCCCAGGCCGGCAAGCTCGACCAGATCATCTTTGCGGGCTGGACCCATGAACCCGCCGAGGAGGTCGCCGCCGAGCTGGTGCGGATCACCCCGCCCGAATTGACGCGGGTGTTCTTCTCCGACTCCGGCTCGACGGCGGTCGAGGTCGCGCTGAAGATGGCGCTGGGCTATTGGCTCCACCGGGGCGAGCCGCGCCACCGCATCCTCGTCCTCGAACACAGCTATCATGGCGACACGATCGGGGCGATGTCGGTGGGCGCGCGCGGCGTGTACAACCAGGCCTATGCGCCGCTGCTGTTCGATGTCGGCACCATCCCCTTTCCCAGCGACATGCAGGCGACGCTCGACGCGCTGGAGGCGGAGTGCCGGGCAGGCGCGGCGGCGTTCATCGTCGAGCCGCTGGTGCTGGGGGCAGGCGGTATGCTGCTCTACGCGCCCGAAACGCTGGCGGCGATGCGCGATATCTGCACCGCTCACGGCGTCCTCTTCATCGCCGACGAGATCATGACCGGCTGGGGGCGCACCGGCACGCTGTTCGCCTGCGATCAGGCGGGGGTGGTGCCCGACATTCTCTGCCTGTCCAAGGGGCTGACCGGCGGCGCAGTGCCCTTGGCCGTAACGCTGGCGACCGAGCCGATCTTTCAGGCGCACTGGTCGCAGACCGATCGGTCGAAACAGTTTTTCCACTCGTCCAGCTACACCGCCAACCCCATCGCCTGCGCGGCGGCGGCGGCCAATCTGGCGATCTGGCGCGACGAGCCGGTGCAGGACCGCATCGATACGCTCGCCCAGCGTCAGGCGGCGCATCTGGCAGGCATCGCGCATGAGGACGCGGTGCGTAGTCCCCGCCAGCTCGGCACCATCGCCGCGTTCGAGCTGGGCGCGGGGCAGGACTATCTCTCCGACCTAGCGCCCCGGCTGCTGGCGCATTTCCGTGAGGCCGATCTGCTCGTCCGGCCGATGGGCAATACCATCTATGTGATGCCGCCTTATTCCATCACGGCGGAACAACTCGGTACAGTCTGGACTGGCATCCGCAAGGCGATCGACCGTTTCGGGGGTTAGGTACCCTCAGTATTCCTCCCCTGGAAGGGGAGGTGTCGCGCGAAGCGTGACGGAGGGGTGTAACCCTTTCGAGAGCAGGACACCCCTCCGTCAGGCCTGACGGCCTGCCACCTCCCCTTCCAGGGGAGGAACAGATGCCGCGCCCTTTGACTTTAGGGCTTTTCATTTGCTTTATCCCGCGGCGATTCAAAAGGAGCAGGCATGGGCGTGGCGGCGGCAAGAGCGATGGGGGCTCTGGCATCGATGACGGCGCTGATGTGGAGCCTCGCGGCCACCGCGCAGACAAGCCCGCCTGCGCCGGGGCAACCCCTCGGGCCGATCAACGCCGATCTGCCGCCGGGCGGCGCGTCCTACACCCGCGCGATCGATCGTGCCCCGGTGGCCGCAACCAACTGGACTTTGTCCGCTTGGGTCCAGCCGCGCAGCGTGACGGGCAAGGGCACGACGATGCTGATCGGCGGCTTCGGCGATCCCGCCAGCGGCCCGCGCCGCTATCTGGCGCTGGTCGACGGCCAGCCCGCGCTCGTCACCGAGGCGGGCGTGGTGCAGGGCGGCGGCGACGCCGATCGCAACAAATGGACGCACATCGCCGCCAGCTATGATGGCAAGGTCGTGCGGCTGTTCGTCAACGGCCGACAGGTGGTGCAGCGCGGGCTGACGCTGGCGCCGGTGGCGGGCGTCGCGACGCTGGCCCCGCGTGAGTATCAGCCGATCTTCGCGGGCAAGGTCATCGACTTCCGCATGGTGCGCGAGGCGGTCGATCCGCTCGCCATCCGCGTCGCCGCCAGGCGGGCACCCGATCCGGCGAAACTGGCGCTCCAGACCGGCAGCCCGACCTGGCCCTATCAGACCCGCCAGATGCAGGGGCAGACCGCGCCGCAGGACGCCTGGACATTGCCCCAGTCCAAGGCCCCGATCCCGACCAGCGGCACCGCCAAGCCCGAGCCCAAAGACCCCGCGCTGGTATCCACAGCGACAGGGCAATGGGCGGTCAATGGCTGGCGGCTGATCGAGGCGGCCAAGGTCGGCCCAGGCGGTGCAGACCTGTCGCAGGGCAATTTCGACGCGAGCAAATGGTATGCCGCGACCGTGCCGGGCACGGTGCTGACCACGCTGGCCGATCGCGGCGTCTATCCCGATCCGGCGGTCGGGCTCAACAATCTGGCGATCCCGGAGACGCTGGCACGGCAGGATTACTGGTATCGCACCGAGTTCGACACGCCCGCAGAGGCCGCCGGGCGGACCATGTGGCTGACCTTCAACGGCGTGAACTATTCGGCCGAAGTCTGGGTCAATGGCCGGATGATGGGCACGATGAAGGGCGCCTTCATCCGCGGCCGCTTCCCCGTGACGCTGGCCGCCGGGCGCAATGCGATTGCGGTGCGCGTCTCGCCGCCGCCGCATCCCGGCCTCGCGCATGAGGAGTCGATGACGGCGGGCGTCGGCGAGAATGGCGGCGTCCAGATGATGGACGGCCCGACCTTCGTCGCGACCGAGGGGTGGGACTGGATCCCGTCCGTCCGCGATCGCAATACCGGGCTGTGGCAGGGCGTGACGCTGGCCGCGACCGGCCCGGCGGTCATTGGCGACCCGCAGGTGGTCACGACGCTGCCCAAGCCCGACAATTCGGTCGCCGATGTCGAGATCGCGGTGCCCGTCACCAATAACGGCCAGGCGCCGGTGACGACGACGGTGCGTGCGGTGTTCGACGATGTCGTCGTCGAAAAGCCGGTGACGGTGGCGCCCGGCCAGACGGTTCGCGCCGTCCTGTCGCCGAGCGAGTTTCCGCAGCTGTCGGTCAAGAACCCGCGTCTGTGGTGGCCCAATGGTTATGGCGACCCCGCGCTGCACGATCTGGCGCTGACGGCGGCGGTCGACGGTGCGCTGTCGGACAGCAAGGCGCTTCGCTTCGGCATGCGGCAGGTGACCTATGATCTGTCGCTGTTCGACGATGACGGCGATCTGGAGCGGGTGACGCTGGACCTCAACCGCGTGCGCGGCGGGCCGAAGGTGGTGGACACCAGCCACAAGGGCATCCGCAAGACGGCGAATGGCTGGGCGATGAGCTTCACGCCGGGCGGCGACCAGTCGGCGGCGGTCGCCAAGCTGACCGATGATCCGCGCCTCGCCCCCTATCTCGTGCTGCGCGTCAACGGCGTCCGCATCGCGGCGCGCGGTGGCAATATCGGCATGGACGATTTCATGAAGCGCGTCGACCGCGCGCATCTGGAGCCGTTCTTCCGCCTGCACCGCGACGCGCATCTGAACATCATCCGCAACTGGGTGGGGCAGAATACCGAAGAGAGTTTCTTCGACCTGGCCGACGAGTACGGCCTGATGGTCCTGTCCGATTTCTGGGAGTCGACCCAGGATTACAATATGGAGGCCGAGGACCCGCAGTTGTTCCTCGCCAACGCTGCGGACGTGGTGCGCCGCTATCGCAACCATCCCTCGATCGTCGCCTGGTTCGGCCGGAACGAGGGCGTGCCCCAGCCGATCCTCAACACCGGGCTCGACACCCTTCTGCGCGCCGAGGACGGAACGCGGCTCTACATGCCCTCGTCCAATGCGGTGAACCTGCAAGGCTCGGGCCCCTATAACTGGCGGCCGCCGGTCGAGTATTTCACGACGCACGCCAAGGGCTTCTCGGTCGAGGTCGGCACACCCTCGCTCCCCACCCTGGAATCCTGGAAGCGAACCATCCCGGCCGAGGCGGATCGCTGGCCGATCGGCGATGTCTGGGCCTATCATGACTGGCACCAGACCGGGAACGGCGCGGTGAAGACCTATATGGATGTGCTCGAACGCCGCTTCGGCCCCGCCACCGGGCTGGAGGACTTCGAGCGCAAGGCGCAGATGATGGAGTACGAGTCCTACCGCGCCATCTTCGAGGGGATGAATGCGGGCCTGTGGACCGAGAATTCGGGCCGGATGCTGTGGATGACGCAACCCGCCTGGCCGTCCTCTGCGTGGCAGATCTTCTCGTCCGACTATGACACCCATGCCGCCTTCTACGGCGTGAAGAAGGCCGCCGAGCCGGTCCATGTCCAGATGAACCTGCCCGACCACCGCGTCGTGCTGGTCAACAACACCCGTGATGCGCTGAAGGGCGTGCAGGTCCGCGCGAAGATCGTCGGGCTCGACGGGCGCAGCGAGGGCGAGCAGGAGGCCAAGCTGGCGGCCAATGGCGAGGCGGTGACCCCCGTCTTCACGCTCGACCTCGCCAATGCGATGAAGCGCGGTGCGGTTCTGGTCCGGCTGGAGGCGACCGACGCGGGCGGGCAGCTGCTGTCGACCAACAGCTATTGGCAGGCGGCCGACGATGCCGGCTACCGCGCGCTGACCGGCATGGGCGCGGCAAACGTCACCGCGAGCGCAACGATGCAAGCACAGGGTGAGGAGGCGCTGGCGAGCGTGACGCTGACCAACAACGGCGCGGTGCCCGCGATCGAGACCAAGCTGACGCTCGTCAACGCCGACGGCACCCAGATCCTGCCCGCCTATTTCAGCGACAATTACGTCACCCTGCTGCCCGGAGAGACCCGCGTGATCGAGATTCGCTATCCCAGCGCCAAGGCGGACAAGCTGATGGTCGCGCTTCGCGGCTGGAACGTCACCGCGACCGGCACCGAGCTGCGCCCGTGAGCCGGCTGGTCCTGGCCGCGCTCATTGCGCTGACTCTCGCCACGCCCGCCGCCGCGCAGCAGAAGGAGACGGATGCACAGCGCTGGACCCGCGAATGGGAGGAGCGGCTGCATAACGACTTCGCCTATCTGGCGCGCTACCGCGACGATAATGCGAAGCTGGCGGCACCCGTGGCGGGGCAGCCGCGCGTGGTCTTCATGGGCGATTCGATCACCGAGGGCTGGGTCGGCAAGATGCCGCAATTCTTCGTGCCCGGCCGCATCGGGCGCGGGATCAGTGGGCAGACGACCTCGCAGATGCTGCTGCGCTTCCGCCAGGACGTGATCGACCTGAAGCCGGCAGTGGTGCAGATCATGGCTGGCACCAACGATATTGCGGGCAATACCGGCCCGACGACCGATGCGCAGGTCGAGGGCAACATCATGTCGATGGTCGAGCTGGCCCAAGCTAACGGCATCCGCGTCATCCTGGCCTCGATCCCGCCCGCCGATCATTTCGAGTGGAAGCCGGGCCTCGCCACCGCGCCGCGCATCGCGACGCTGAACGCGTGGTTGAAGGACTATGCCAAGCGGGTGGGCGTGACCTATGCCGATTACTGGTCTGCCTTACATGTCGGCGACGCGCTGAACCCCGCTTACGGCACCGACGGGGTGCATCCCAATGCGGCGGGCTATGCCGCGATGGCGCCGATCGCCGATGCCGCGATCAAGCAGGCCTTGGCCAAGCCTCAGCCCCGATCGGCATTCTCTCATTCCTCCCCTGGAAGGGGAGGTGGCAGGCCAAAGGCCTGACGGAGGGGTGTCCCGGTGGCAGCTCAGGGCCAAATATAACTACCGGGGACACCCCTCCACCATGTTTCGCATGGTCCCCCTCCCCTTGCAGGGGAGGAATGAGGGCAGCCTATCCACGCAGGATGCGGTAGTTCAGCCGGGCGGTCGCGATCGGATTGTCGCGATCCTCCTGCCAGGCGACCGCCTCGACATTGGCGGTCCGCTGGCCGAGCCGCAGGATGGTGCCGACCGCGCGTGTCGGATGCCGGTCACGCCCGGTGCGCAGATAGTTGGTGGTGATCGTCACCGGCTTGATCCGCGCCGTGCCGTTACCCGCCAGCCGGTGGGTCAGCGCGGCGATGCCGGCGACCTCCAGCAGCCCGGCGATCGCGCCACCCTGCAGCAGCCCCGGCCAGCCCATCACATGCTCGCCGAACGGCATGACGAGGTGCGGATCACCCTCGACCCAATCGATCGAACAGCCGAGCCATTCGGCATAGGGCGGCAGCTCCATCGCCTGCCCGATGGCGGTCCGGGGCGCGCTCATGCGGCCATGCCGATGAAAGTACCTGCGACATGCGCGACCGGATCGTCGGGGTCGCCGTCATGCGCGATGCCCCGGACAAAGGCGATGCTGCGCGTCAGCCGGTAACATTCGCCGCGCCCGATCACCGTGCGGTCGGGCACGGCGGGGCGGAGATAATCGACCCGCAGGTCGAGCGTCACATGTGCCTCGAACTTGCCCCGCTTCAACCAGACCGCGACGCTGGTCGCCATGTCCATCATCGCGACGATCGGGCCGGAGGCGATGACCCCGCTCGCCGGATCGCCGATCAGCCGCGCGTCATAGGGCAGCGCCAGCTCGGCCCAGTCCTCGCCATGCGCGCGGTAGCCGATGCCCAGATGCCGTCCATGCCCGCCGCCCAGGCCACCCATCGCGACGAAGCGTTCCATATCGAACCCCATAAGGCGATGGTCTACACCAGCATGCGACAAGCGCAAAAGGAGAGCGATGGTGCAGGACCGGGTGACGATCGAGATGACGGACGGCGTCGCCGATGTCCGGCTGGCGCGCGGGGAGAAGCTGAACGCGATCGATCGCGCGATGTTCGATGCGCTGGCCGGTGCGATTGATACGCTGGCCGCGCGGACGGACCTGCGCGTGGTGGTGCTGTC
Source organism: Sphingomonas pseudosanguinis (assembly GCF_052056765.1). Classification (NCBI taxonomy): domain Bacteria; kingdom Pseudomonadati; phylum Pseudomonadota; class Alphaproteobacteria; order Sphingomonadales; family Sphingomonadaceae; genus Sphingomonas; species Sphingomonas pseudosanguinis. The sequence continues at coordinate 3,345,048 of NZ_CP189888.1, read as the reverse complement.
GGGCGAGGGGGATGGTTTCTGCTCCGGACTCGACATGGCGGCGATGGCGGAGGGCGATCTGGCGGGGCTGGACCTGTCGACGCGGGCCCATGGCCCGGCCAATCTGGTGCAGCAGGTCGCCTGGGGCTGGCGCACCCTGCCGGTGCCGGTGATCGCGGCGGTTCACGGTGTCGTGTTCGGTGGAGGCACGCAGATCATGGCGGGCGCCGACATAAGGCTGGCCCATCCCGCCACCCGGTTCGCGATTCGCGAGGTGCATTGGGGGATCGTCCCCGACATGGGCGGCTTCGCGCTGTGGCACGGGGTACGCGAGGATGTGTTGCGCGAATGGGTCTATACCGCGCGCGAGTTCGATGCGGCCGAGGCGCAGGCGGCGGGGTTCGTGACGCGGCTGGTCGAGGACCCGCGTGCTGAGGCGCTGGCGCTGGCCGCCAGAATCGCCGAGCGCAGCCCCGATGCGGTGAGGAGCGCCAAGCGGCTGTTCGGGGCGATGGGGTGCGCGCCGGAGGAGATGCTGGCGATGGAGAGCGCCGAGCAGGTGGCGCTGATGCAGGGCGCGAACCACCGCGAGGCAGTGCGCGCGAATATGGAACGGCGGCGGCCCATGTTTCGCGACGTTTGAGTGGGCGCGTGACCTCTCCCCACACGATAGCCCCTCCCGCAGGCGGGAGGGGTTGGGGAGGGTAGGGGGTCTCATAGAGACTGTCGCACGTGGCGTTCCCTCCCCCATCCCCTCCCGCCTGCGGGAGGGGCGTGTTGCTTGGCTGGGAGTAGGGCCAAACAAAAAGGGGGGAGCCTCTTGCGAGACTCCCCCCCTTTCCATCCGGCTCGCGAAAATTACTCCGCGGTCGCCTTCAAAATCTTGCCCGGATTGCGGGGCGGCTCGCCCTTGGGCAGCGCGTCGACATGTTCCATGCCGCTCTCGACCTGGCCCCAGACCGTGTACTGACGGTCGAGGAAGCGCGCGTCGTCGAAGCAGATGAAGAACTGCGAATTGGCCGAGTTCGGATCGTTGGTCCGCGCCATCGAGCAGGTGCCGCGTACGTGCGGCTCGGCGTTGAACTCCTGCTTCAAATTCGGCTTGTCCGAACCCGACATGCCGGTGCCCGTGGGGTCGCCGCCCTGCGCCATGAAGCCGGGGATCACGCGGTGGAACACGACGCCGTCGTAAAAGCCTTCATTGGCGAGGCCACCGATGCGCGCGACATGCTCGGGCGCCAGGTCGGGGCGCAGCGTGATCACGACATCGCCGCTCTCGAGCGTCAGGGTCAGCTTGGAAAAAGTCTCGGCCATAAGGGTCTTCCTTGGTTGATGTGCCGCAGGTAGGCATTCCCGTGCCCGCTGGCAAATGCAGACGCCTCGCGATAGAGGCGTGACACCGCGTTCATGTACCAATTCCGGCATGGTCCAGCGAGGGAGGCCGAGATCAGCGACACCGAACTCCCCGAACTCGAAACCGACGCCCTGCCGCCCGAGACCCAGCTGGACGAGGACGACCGGCTGAAGCCCGAATATGTGACGGCCGTGCTCGACGCGCTGGAGGCGGGCGACGATGAGGGTGCCCGCGCGCTGGTCGAGCCGCTTCATCCCGCCGACATCGCCGACCTGTTCGAGCTGGTCGGCGACGAGGAGCGCGTCAATCTGGCGCGCGCGGTCGCCGACCTGCTGAACGGCGACGTCTTCGCCGAAATGAACGACTATGTGCGCGAGCAGCTGATCCAGGCGCTCGAACCGCACGAAGTCGCCGACATCGCGTCCGAACTCGATACCGACGACGCGGTCGCGATCATCGAGGATATGGACGAGGACGAGCAGCGCGCGGTGCTGCGCGCGCTCGACCCCGACGACCGCGCCGCGATCGAGGAGGCTTTGTCCTTCCCCGAGGAGTCCGCCGGCCGCCTGATGCAGCGCGAGCTGATCGCGGTGCCCGAGCATTGGACGGTGGCCGAGACGATCGAGTTCCTGCGCGGCGACGAGGAACTGACCACCGACTTCTGGGAAATCTTCGTCGTCGATCCCGGCCACCGCCCGATCGGGACCTGCCAGCTATCCTGGATCTTGCGCGCGCCCGGCGGGATCGCGATCGGCGACGTGATGAAGCGCGAACAGACGCTGATCCCCAGGAAGAGGTCGCGCTGCGCTTCCAGAAATATGCGCTGATCTCGGCCGCCGTGGTCGATGGCAGCGGACGGCTGGTCGGCATGATCACCGTCGACGACATCGTCCACATCATCCAGCAGGAGGCGGGCGAGGACGTGCTGCGCCTGTCGGGGGCGGGCGAGGGCGACATCAACGAGCCGATCCTCGACAGTTACAAGAGCCGTGTGCGCTGGCTGCTCGCCAACCTGATCACCGCGATGGTCGCCTCCTCGGTGATCGCGGCGTTCGAAGGGACGATCGCGCGGATGGTGGCACTCGCCACCCTCATGCCGATCGTGGCGGGTGTCGGCGGCAATGCGGGGACGCAGACGCTGGCGGTGACGGTGCGCGCGCTGGCCACCAACCAGCTGACCCAGTCCAACACCGCGCGCGCGATCATGCGCGAGATTCGCGTGGCGATGATGAACGGCGTGACCGTGGCGGCGGTGATCGGGGTGGGCGTCAGCCTGGTCTTCGGCAATCCCGCGCTCGGGCTGGTGATCGCGGCGGCGATGATGACCAACATCCTGGTCGCCGGGCTGGCGGGGGTGCTGGTGCCGGTAACGCTCGACCGCTTCGATGCCGACCCGGCGGTGGCGTCGTCGGTGTTCGTGACGATGACGACCGATTCGATCGGCTTCCTGGCGTTTCTGGGACTGGCCACGGCAGCGGGGCTGACGGGCTGAACCATTCCTCCCCTGCAAGGGGAGGTGGCGCGCTCAGCGCGTCGGAGGGGTGTCCCGCTATCGAGAGGGCGACACCCCTCCGTCAGGGCTTCGCCCTGCCACCTCCCCTTGCAGGGGAGGAATTTTTCACCCAATCAAAACTATAGCGGTCCTCCCGCGCCATGCTTATGATGCACCCCCGCGCAGCCGGGGGGCCGCGTCATGTCACCACCCGTCAACGCGGATAGTTAAGCAGCGCGCATGAATCGTTTTGCCATCGGTATCGCCGGTATTCTTGTCATTCTGGCGATCGCGGTCGCCCTGTCCACCGATCGCCGCGCCATCCGGCTGCGCGTCGTCGGCGCGGCCTTCGCGCTGCAGGCGGGGATCGCGGTGCTGGTCCTTTACGTCCCCTGGGGCAAGAAGGTGCTCCAGACCCTGTCCGCCGGGGTCGCCGGGCTGCTCGGCTATGCCAATGAGGGGACCAAGTTCCTGTTCGGCGCGCTGGCGTCCGATCCGCTGGGCCGCAACTTCGCGATCCAGGCGCTGCCGGTCATCATCTTCTTCGCCGCCCTCGTCTCGATCCTCTATTATCTGGGGATCATGCAGTTGGTGGTGCGCTGGCTGGGTGGTGCGATCGAGAAGGTGATCGGCGTGTCCAAGGTCGAATCGCTCTGCGCCGCCGCGAATGTGTTCGTCGGCCAGTCCGAATCGCCGCTCGTCATCCGCCCCTATCTGGCGGGACTGACCCCGGCGCAGCTGTTCACCGTGATGACCAGCGGCATGGCGGGCGTCGCGGGCACGATCCTGGCGGCCTATGCGTCGATGGGCATCTCGATCGAATATCTGCTCGCGGCCAGCTTCATGGCGGCGCCGGGCGGCATATTGATGGCCAAGATCATCATGCCCGACCGGATGGAGCCGCCCGCCGGGCAGCTGCCGCTGGGCGACGTGATCGAGGACGAGAAGATCGCACTGGCCGAGGCCACCCATGACGAGGAAAAGCCCGCCAACATCATCATGGCGGCCGCCCAAGGCGCACAGACCGGCGTGAAGCTGGCGGTCGCGGTCGGTGCGATGGTGCTGGCCTTCGTCGCGCTCGTCGCACTGGCCAACGGCCTGCTCGGCAGCTTGGGCAATCTGGTCGGCCTGCCGGGGCTGAGCTTCCAGGCGCTGCTGGGCTATGTCTTCCAGCCGATCATGGCGCTGCTCAACGTGCCGTGGAAGGAAGCGGGTATTGCCGGCGGACTGTTCGGCGAGAAAATCGTGCTTAACGAGTTCGTCGCCTATATCGATCTGGGCAAGCAGGCCGCGCAGCTCTCGCCGCGCACCGTCGCGGTCGTCACCTTCGCTTTGTGCGGTTTCGCCAATTTCTCGTCGATCGCGATCCAGATGGCCGTTACCGGGAGCCTCGCCCCCAACCAGCGCCCGACCATCGCGCGCCTGGGCATCCGCGCGCTGATCGCCGGGAGCCTGGCCAACCTGATGTCGGCGGCGCTGGCGGGCCTGCTGATCGGCTGACCCGCTCATTCCTCCCCTGCAAGGGGCGGTGGCAGGCCGAAGGCCTGACGGGGGGCTTCCACACGAGACACCCGTTGCGGCCCGCCCCCTCCACCAGCCTGCGGCCGGTCCCCCCTCCCCGTGCCGGGGAGGAGTTTGGGGTTGATCCCCATCACCAGCGCGTTATGGCGCCCCCTGTCGGCCGTGAGCGCCGACTCACGCTTAGGATCACAATGCCCCGATCTAGTCCCTTGTCCGGCGACGAGGACAGTAGACGCACTCGCGTCCACTATCCCGCCGACCGTCTGACGGGCCTGACGGGGTCGACGATGTCGGCCCGCTAACGCCGTTCCTCGCCGACCTTCCGCCGGGCTCGAACCACGAACCCGAAGGAGGTCCGCCATGACCCGCATGATGTTCCGCGCGCATGTCCGCGCCCAGTCCCTAGCCGATGTGATGGCCAGCGTGCCGCGTGAGCGCGCCCGGCTGCTCCGCGCCGTCGCGACCAGCCGGCCGCAGCCGGTGCGCCGTACCCGCCCCTCGGCCTGACGGAGGGGCGGGTACGGCCGAACGGGGTCAGCGCGTCGGCACCGGCTCCGCACCGGTATAATCGTAGAAGCCGCGCCTGGTCTTGCGGCCATACCAGCCCGCCTCGACATATTTGATCAGCAGCGGGGCGGGGCGGAACTTGGGGTCGCCCGTCCCCTCGAACAGCACACGCGTGATCTCCAGACAGGTGTCGAGACCGATGAAGTCGGCGAGCGTCAGCGGCCCCATCGGATGGTTCAGCCCCAGCTGGCATGCCGCATCGATGTCGGGGATCGTCGCCACGCCCTCGCCCAGCGCGAAGATCGCCTCGTTGATCATCGGCATCAGCACGCGGTTGACGATGAAGCCCGGCGCGTCATTGGCATGGACCACGCGCTTGCCCAGCTCCTGCGCGAAGCCCTCGACCCGGGCGACCGTCTCGTCGGCAGTGGCGAGGCCGCGGATCAGCTCGATCAGCCCCATGACCGGCACGGGGTTGAAGAAGTGCACGCCGACGAAGCGCCCCGCATCGGGCGCCGCCTGCGCCAGCCGGGTGATCGGGATGGACGAGGTGTTGGTCGCCAGGATCGCGGTGTCCGACATCACCTTGCCGACCTCCTCGAAGATCGCGCGCTTGATGGCCTCGCGCTCGGTCGCCGCCTCGATCACCAGTTCGCAATCGGTCATGGCGGACAGGCTGCCGACCGGTTCGATCCGGCCGAGCAGCGCGTCGGCGTCTTGCCGCGTCATCTTTTCCTTGGTCACCAGCCGGTCGAGCGCCTTGGCGATTCCCGCCTTGCCCGCCTCGGCCCGTTCCGCCGAGACATCGGCCAGCTTGACCTGATAGCCCGCCGCCGCCGAGACTTGCGCAATGCCCGCGCCCATCTGCCCCGCCCCGATCACGCCCACTGACTTCATCGCGAAACTCTCCTTATGGTTTTGCCGCATGCCCTATCCGTTTCGGAACGCCACCGCCAGCAAGCGGGTTGAGGGACGCATGAACCCGATGCGTCTGGCCCCGCTGATCCTGGTTGCCGCCTCGCCGGCCATGGCTGCGCCGGGTGATCCGGTGCCGGCCAGGCCGCGCGTCTTTCAGGACTGGATCGTCGCGTGCGACAATGGCGGGCGCTGCGAGGCGGCATCGCTGGCGTCGGAGGACAGCGCGTTGCAGGATGCGGGCCTGCTCGTGCGCCGCGATGAGCATGGCGCGCTGTCGGTGCGGGTCGCCGACATGACCGGCAAGGCGCCGCGCGCCACGGTGCGCGTCGATGGTCGCGCCGTCGCCTCCACGCCGCTGACCCGCCAGGTCGAAGGGACGTGGCAGGGCGCACCCGCCAAGGCGCTGGTCAGCGCGCTGGCACGCGGACGCAAGGCCGCGATCCTGACGCCGACCGCGCATCCCTTGTCGCTGCGCGGTGCGGCGGCGGCGCTGCGCTATATGGACGATCGCCAAAAGCGTGCGGGCACGACCACCGCGCTGGTCGCCAGGGGGGCGGCACGTTATCGCGCGACCCCGCCGTCGCTGCCGTTGGTGCGGGTGGTGACGCCGCCGGGGAAGGCCGCCCCGGCGATACCCGGCGCGGCGATCAACGCGGCGCGGCGGCAATATGGCTGTGCGACCGATGACGGCAGTCCGGTCAGCGCCGACGCCTACCGTCTCGATGCGCGTTCGACGCTGGTACTGCTGTCCTGCGGTGCGGGAGCCTATAACTATATCGTCCAGCCGCTGATCTGGCGTGACGGGCGACTGACCCCCGCCGCCTTCGACTATGCCTTCGCCTTTGGCGAACCCAAGCCCGCCGGCCAGCCCCAGGTGCTGGTCAACACCGACTGGTCGCGCGACGGCCGGCTGTCGAGCTGGGCCAAGGGGCGCGGGCTGGGCGATTGTGGCGACGCCGCGCAATATGGCTGGGACGGGACGCGGTTCCGGCTGCTGTCCGCGGCCAGGATGACCGAGTGTCGCGGGGCGATCGATACGCTCGGCGTGTGGCGCACCCGTGTCGTTCCGGCCCCCGCGCGCTGAGACGTTTCAGGAAGGAGAGGATCATGCTCGAACATCTGCCCGCCTGGCTGGGCAAGGCGATGAGCGGCTGGCGTGCCGGGGTCGAGTCGCTGGCGATCACCCGCGCCGATCTGGTTCCGCCGGCGAGCATCGCGCTCAACAGTCCGGCCTTTGGCGATATGGGGCGGCTGCCCGAACGCTTCACCGCCGATGGCGAGGGCATGTCGCCGCCGCTCTTCTGGGGCGATCCGCCGGCGGGGACTGCGATGCTGGCGCTGTTGGTCGAGGATGCCGATGCGCCGACGCCGCAGCCGCTGGTCCATGCGATCGTCTGGAACCTGCCGGCACGGGCGGGCGAGTTGGCCGAGGGCGAAATCGTCGCCGATGGTCCCGGATCGGCCGAGCGGGGCGATGTCGGCCGCAATTCCTATCTGGGTGAGGGCTGGCTGCCGCCCGATCCGCCGCGCGGGCATGGCGAGCATCGTTATGTCTTCCAGCTCTTCGCGCTGGATGCGGTTGTCGATATCGGCGGTGAGACGCCGGGGCGCGGCGCGATGCTGGATGCGATGGCGGGGCATGTGCTGGCCGCCGGGGTGCTGACCGGCACCTATTCGCGTGAGGAGGAAGCGCCCGTGGGGCCGGTGGGCGCGCTCGCCTGACCCTTATGGGTTGAATGTCTGGTGCGTCGGGCCGGGTGTCGGGACTGGACGACCCGGCCGACGCTGAAAAGCCGGCACCTCGCGCATCAGGCGATCGGGAAGACCGGTGCGGCGCTGGTAATGGCGAGCCCGGCGAACACCAGGGCACCGAGGCAGGAGATGAGGAACTGGCGGGCCTGAACGGTCTGGAACATGATGAAACTCCCTTTTCGATCCGGCCGCCAACCTTTTGGCGACCGATGCAAAGTGTTTTGCAGGGAGTGTGCCAGTTTTCTAAATATCTGAAATTGCTGTGTTATTTTTCAAGTGGCGGGAAGTATGGGAAATCCCGCCACTCGAAACCCGAAATTGCCGCCATCGCATGGCGGAAATTTCAGTCGGCATAGACGCGATTGCGGCCTTCGTTCTTCGCGCGGTAGAGCAGCGCGTCGGCGCGGGCGAACACCGTCTCATGCGTATCGTCGGGACGGAAGCCGGTGATGCCGGCGGAGAAGGTCACCTCACCGATCGCCTCGCCCGTCTCGCGCACCCGCAGCCGCTTTTCGCGCACCGCATCACGCGCGCGGTCGATCAGCGCCCGCGCCTCGGCCATGGTCAGGCCGGTCATCAGGATCGCGAACTCCTCGCCGCCATGGCGACAGACCAGATGGCCGCGCCCCTCGTCGCTCAGGATCTGGCCGATCGCGCTCAGCACCCGGTCGCCGACGGCATGGCCATGTTCGTCGTTGATCCGCTTGAACCGGTCGACGTCGCACAATGCCAGGTAGCAGGAGGCGGGCGACTGGAAGCACTGGCCGATCGATTCGTTGAACGCCAGCCGGTTGGCCAGTCCGGTCAATGGATCGCGCCGGGCGGAGGCGCGCGCCTCGACCAGCTTTTCGCGCAGCGCATCGGCCTCGGCGGTGGCCTTTTCCAGCCGTCGCTCGCTGTCATGGATGCGCTCCAGCATCTCGCCGGTCAGCTTGGCGAGCGTGGCGAGGCCGATCGACTCGCCGCGCCGGATTTCGGCCGCGCTGCGCTCCAGATTGGCGCTGAAGGCGGAGGTGTCGGCCTGGATCGTGCGGATCATCGCCGACAGCGCCTCGACATGGTCCTGGGTCTGTTCGGCGAGCGCGTCGGTGCGCGACTCGGCGGGGTCGACCAGATGGTCACGCGGGGTGGGCGCGGCGGGCGGGGCGACCGCGCGCTGCCCCGCCGTCGATGGTCCGCCCAGCCGCTGGATGTCGTCCTGATGCAGTCGCACGCCGCCATCGATCAGTTCGGCGGCGGCCTTGGCCAGGCTGCTATTCGGCTGGGTCAGGATGGCGTGGACGAACGCATAGTGCGCCGGGTCCGGGACCAGGCGATGATCCTCCAGAAACTGGCCGATCCGCTGATAGAGTTTGTCCGTCGCCGTCATTGCGCGACACCTGTCGCGATCGCCGCGGGCACCAGTCTGCGCTGGCGGGTGCCCCGCGATGATTCGACATCCTTCCCTTGATTCATGTCTAGCCCCCGACCGCGCTATACTCAGCGCTTGGTGGTCAGTCCACGCACTGCCGCCAAAGTGGAGGCAACATGCTCGGCGGGGTTCATATCGTCGTGCACGAAGGCGATGCGGCCGTCGCGGCCGATGACATAGCTGGTGCGCGAGGTGATGTCGCGACCCTCGATCTGGCGGCCCAGCGCCACGTCATAGCCCTTGACGATCGCCGGACCCGCGCTCGCCACCGGGAACTTGCCCGCGCATTCGGCCTTAGAGAAGGCGGCAAGTTTGTCGACCGGATCGGCCGACATGCCGATCACGCGGGCGCCGGCGGCGCGGAAGGCGTCGATCTTCTCGGCAAAGGCGCGCGCCTCCGCGCTGCACCCGCTGGTGAAGGCGGCGGGGAAGAAATACAGGACGACCGGGCCGTGGCGCAGCTGATCCTTCAGGTTCAGCGTGAAGACCTTGCCCGCCACCGCGCCGCGCGTCGTGAAGTCGGGGGCCGTCGCGCCGGTGCGCAAGGCCGCGCTCGCCGGCACCGCGAGAAGCGCAAGAAAGACGCCGAACAACACACGCATTGTGATCCATTCCTTCAAATCGAGGTTAATGCGTAACCTTTCGCGGGGACGCCGTCCATTGCTGATCACGTCCCGCTATCCTATCGCATGTCCCATGTCCGTTCATAAAGCCGATATCGACCTGGCCCTCGCCTTGGCCGACGCCGCCGGCGCCGCGATCCGCCCCTATTTCCGCCGCGACATGGGGCTGGAGATCAAGGCGGACAAATCGCCCGTCACCCTGGCCGATCGCGAGGCGGAGGCCGCGATGCGCCGCATTCTGGAGGCGGAGCGTTCGGGCGACGGCATTCACGGCGAGGAATATGGCGTCAAGGAGGGCGTGACCGGGCGGCAATGGGTGCTCGATCCCATCGACGGCACGCGCAGCTTCACCGTGGGCCGGCCGATCTTCGGCACGCTGATCGCGCTGGTCGACAATGGCTGGCCGGTCCTGGGCATCATCGACCAGCCAATCGCCGGCGAACGCTGGCTGGGCGTGACCGGGCGGCCGACCTTGTTCAACGGCCAGCCGGCGCGCACCCGCTCCTGCCCCGAGCTGGAGGGCGCGACGATCGCGACGACCAGCCCGCATCTGTTCGAAGATGAGGACGTGCCGCATTATATGGCGCTGGTCGCGGCGATCAGCGGCAACAGCCCCCGGCAAGGGCCGGTGTACGGCGGCGACTGCTATAATTACGGCCTGCTGGCGAGCGGCCATATCGACATCGTCTGCGAGTCGGGGCTGAAGCTGCATGACTTCGCCGCGCTGGTGCCGGTGGTCGAGGGTGCGGGCGGGCGCATGTGCGACTGGAACGGCGACCCGCTGACCGCCGACAGCGCGGGCCATGTCCTCGCGATCGGCGACCCGGCGCGCACCGAGGAGGTGCTCGAGGCGCTGCGCAATGTGCCGCACGGGCATGGCCATCACGATCATTGATGCCTGAACCTTAGGCGATCACGTTATTGTGGTGAGATTTTGCCCGAGCTCCTTAAGCTCATGGCGGACAGACTCGGATCGACGAGGATAGCCGCATGATATTCGCGCTCCTGTTGCAAGCGGCCGACACGCCATCATTACCTAATGATGTCTGGGCCGATTTGTCTTATTCGGTATCGCTCCGATCTCGTTCTGAAACGATCGAGATACTGCGCGCCGAGCGCGGTCAGAGCGGGGATAACGTCACGCTGCGGCTGATTTCCCGTCGTCAAGGCGAAGCGCCACTTATCATGTGGACCAATAGCCAGGTTTGCCCCAACGCGGCCGAAGCGGTTCGGAGCTTGCGAGCCATTCCCATGCCAACACCGCTCCTCCCCGACGATCCGGGGGAAATCATATTGGACGGCGTGAGCTATCGCGTGCGCATGCAAGCCCGCTACGGATCGGAAGTGGGATTCCCTGTGGAACTGCAGTCGAATGCCGGAACGCCGCTCGCCACTTGGGTAAGTCAGACATTCAAAATGCTAAAGCCATGCTGGTCAACGGTTCGTCCGAGTTGAACGCTAGCAGCGACGATCAGAAAATCCCCAGAAACTTCTTCCGCTGCGCCTTGGCCTGACCTTCGGTCTGGCGGCCGTCCTTGGACTTGGCGGTGGTGCCGTTGCCGACATCGTCGCGCGGCGCGCCCTTGGTCGTCCGCTGGGCGCTGGCGCGGGCACCCGACAGGACCGGGCCGCACGCCGCCGCCTTGGCATCGCCGACATCGACGAAGGCCAGCACGCCGGCCAGCGGCGACGCCACCACCGCCAGGCCCAGCCCGGCACCGGCACGGGCCAGCAGGTCGCCGCTGATCGGGTTGATCCCCGGCTGGGCGAAGCGGCCCGTCAGCCCGACCGGGGACTGGCCCGAGAACAGGCTGAACTTCTTGGCATCGGCGCGCACGGCCATGTCGATCGCCTCGTTGCGGAAGCTGAAGCCGCCGCGCCCGACGATCACGTTCTTCGACGTATCGATCAGGATCGGGTCCGCCGCCGCTACCCCGCCGCGCACGGTGAAGGCGATCAGCCCGCAATTGATCCGGACGGGCTCCTTCAACCGTTCCTCGAACATCTTCTGGACGAAGGTGCCGATGTCGAGTTCAGCCAGCTGCGCATTGCGGGTCCAGAGCGAGCCGGCGGGCAGGATGAAGGCCATGCGTCCGTTCGCGCTGGCCAGCGAATCGTGAATGGTGTCGCCGCGACCCTGAAGCTGGATGCGGCCCTTCACCGTGCCGGTCGTCCCCGCCTCCGCCACGCCCCAGCCCGCCAGCAGCCGGCCGAGCGGGGTCGGCGACAGGCGGATGTCATAGCCGATCCGGCTGGGGCGCGGCCGCGTGTCGAATACCAGATCGGAGGAGACATTGCCGCGCGCCATCGCGAAGTTCAGGGGCGACAGGGTCAGCTTGCCCCGGTCGAGCGCCAGCGTCAGGTCGACATCCGAAATCGGTACCTTGCGCGAACGGACCGCACCGATCGTCCATTTCAGATCGGCGTCGAAGCGCTGCATCGTCGCCACCGGCAGCGCGGCGTCGGGCAACAGCCGCTGCGCCCCGGCCCCGGTCGCGGCGGCGGCGGCCTGCGCGCCTTTGGTGGCGACGATATCGGGATTGTAACCGATGAAGGGCGCGGCATCGATGATGTCGAGCCGCCTCGTGGTCAGCGCCGAATCGAGGTGCAGCCGCGTGCCATTGGTCACGGTTAGCCGGCCGGTCAGGTCGCTGTCGCCGAAGGTCCCGGTCAGGCGGGTGAAGCGATAGGCGTCGCCATCCTTCACCATCTGCGCACGCACGTCATAGGTGCGGGTACGCGGGATAGTGGCGCCGATGATCTCGAGCAGCGTCGACATGTCCTTGCCGCGTGCACGGGTGCGCAGGGGCACATTCTCAATATCGGCGATCGAGGGCAGGGTGCCCGACACGTCGATGACGTTGCCCGCCGCCCGCATCCGCGCGATCAGTGCGTTCCGGCCGCGATTGGCGGTGGCGTCGGGCGACAGCAGCTGCGCGGTCAGGCGGAAGGGCGTTTCGCGGATCACGCCCCGGCCGCGCACGCCGACCGCCTTGCCGATGCGCGCGTCCTGCGAGCGGATGTCGTCCAGCGCCAGCTCGGCGGTCACCCGCATTCGCGGATCACGATAGCGCACCGTCGTCCCCGTCACCTGGGCGGTGTCGATGCGCGGGAACTCCAGCGGCTTGCCGCCCTTCTTCTCGCTGAACGTCCATGTGTTGGTGCGGTGGTCGGGCGTCCATTCCAGATCGACCGCGCCGTTCGTCAGTTCCAGCCAGGTAAAGCGCCGCTTGCCGAACAGCAGCGACAGCGGCGCGATGCGCGAATCGATCCGGTCGGCGGTGAACAGGTTCGGCCGGCTCGCCCAATCGGGGTTGGAGATGGCGATCTTCTCGGCGACGAACTTGATCCGCCACGGCGCGAAATAGAGCTGGAAGTCGCCGCCCACCGTCACCTCGCGATGGGTCAGCCGGCCAACGGTCGATTCGAAGGTCGAGCGCAGGAAGCGCCCTTTGGTGACGAAGAGCACCAGCCAGATCGCGACGATGACGATCAGCAGGCCGATGACGACCCGCAATGCCCATCGCCGCCACGGCGTGCGACGCGCGGGCGACAGGGCGATCGTTTCGGCCGCGGAGGGTTGATCCATGGCCCTACCAAGCGTGCGAGCGCAGCGGCGGTTCCCTGGGGCGACATCGGTTGCAATCGCCCGCCACTTCGTCTAAGCGGCCCGCTTCCCGAGCGAGGTGTCACGAACGGCCCGGCCATCAGGGCTGCCGCGGCCGTTTCTGCCTTGCTCACAGCGAAAGGACCAAAATGCCCAAGCTCAAGACCAAGAGCGGCGTCAAGAAGCGCTTCAAGCTCACCGCGACCGGCAAGATCAAGCACGGCGTGGCCGGCAAGCGCCACCGCCTGATCAGCCATAACGGCAAGTATATCCGCCAGAACCGCGGCACCTCGGTCCTGTCCGATGCCGACACCAAGACCGTGAAGGCCTGGGCGCCTTACGGCCTGAACTGATTTCTGGAAGGATAGAGAGATATGGCACGCGTCAAGCGGGGCACGACCACCAAGGCGAAGCATAAGCGGATTTTGGATCAGGCGAAGGGCTATTATGGCCGTCGCAAGAACACCATCCGCATCGCGCGCCAGGCCGTCGAAAAGGCCGGTCAATATGCGTATCGCGACCGCAAGGTTAAGAAGCGGACCTTCCGTGGTTTGTGGATTCAGCGCATCAACGCCGGTGTCCGGGCCGAGGGCCTGACCTATTCGCAGTTCATGCACGGCCTGAAGCTGGCGGGCGTCGAATTGGACCGGAAGGTCCTGGCCGACATCGCGATGCACGAGGGCGATGCCTTCAAGGCGATCGTCGCACAGGCGAAGGCCGCTCTGCCGCAGGCTGCGTAATTCGCAGACGACGGTTCAGCGCCGGAAATCGAAAAGGGCGTCGGTGGGGTTCCACCGGCGCCCTTTTTCGTGGGTAGCACCCGGCCGGTGCCGCTCAGCGCGCGGGCGGTAGCCATCCCGGCTCGAACTGCGGACGCCGGGGCGGCAGCGACGACAGCCGGCGCAGCGCGACCAGGTCGAGCAGCTGGAACCGGTGGCCCTGACGCGCCAGCAGCCCTTCCTCCTCCAGCCCTCGGATCGTACGGTTCACATGCACCGCCGTCAGCCCCAGCAGGTCGCCCATGATCTCCTGCGTCAAGGGCAGGTGGAAGCCGTCATCGGTCACCAGCCCGATCGGGCTGAGCCGCGCATGGAAATCGACCAGAAGCCGCGCCAGCCGCTCGCGCGCCGGGGCATTGCCCGTCATGGCCAGCGCATCCATCAGCGCCAGCCGCTCCATCTGGGTGGCGATGGTGAACAGCGCGGCGAGGCGCGGGTGCGAATCGTACAACCGGCCGAAGCGTTCATAGGGCACGAAGGCGGTGATCGATTCGGTGACGGCGGTCAGCGTGTCGGCCGCCTCGGGCAGCACCATGCTGGGCGTGCCGAGCATGTCGCCGGGCAGGTGCACCTTCTGAATCAGGCGGTTGCCATTGCGCAGGACGATTGACGAGGTCACCCAGCCCTGCACATGCAGGTGGAAACCGCTGGTCGCCTCGCCCTCACGCTGGAAAATCTCCCCCCGCCGCCGCGCAACCTCGGCATCGCCCAGCGCCCCCAAAGCCTGGCGCTCTCCGGCCGTGAGGGTGGCGAACGCCTCATAGCGATGAATCGGATATGCTATTTCGGCCTCCCTAGACCCGTCCCGTCGTACGACCGATGACGGTCGCCGACCTGTTTATCAGCCTGCCATAAAAGAACCGCGCGCGTCCTTCGCAGACGTGGATCAATCAGACAGGTGGAAAATGTCGCCGGGGCCGGGGCGTTGCTTGTCGTGCGGTACCGGCATGAGGGATTGTCCGAATCATCCGACCAAAGGAGCGATGCGCCGTGCAAAAGCCCGAAGACAGTTACCGTCGTCGCCTGCAACGGGATGTACCGACCGGAATCGCGGCGTTCCTCTGTCTGATCGCGCTTCTGTTGCCGACCATCGGTGTGACGACGCTTCTGGTCGAAGGCGCGCATCTGGAGGCGCGGGGACATCCGCTATACTGGTTGCTTCTGGGCCTGCCCGCCATCTGGTCGTGGCGTATGATGGATTACACGCCGGGGGCGTTGCGAACGATCCGCCCGACTTTGTTCGCGACGCCGTTCCTGGCGGCGGCTGTCCTGATCGCGGCCCATGTCAGCGGGCGCGACATGGTAGCCTATCGGGTCATGTTCCTATCGACCGTCGTGATCTGCACCGTTGGCGGTTTTCTCTACAACCGCAGTCTGCTGGCACGGGAGGGGGCGGGGGATTGAGCGGTCTTGCGGCTCTGGTCATCCCGGCACGTCACCCCCACATAGCCCCGCGACATGGCGTTGCATTTGACCAAGGTCGCGTTCGGGGCGGCCAGTATCGATCATCTGGCCGAGCGACTGGCCTTGCGGGCGGCCGATGGCCCCGTGTTCCTGACGACGCGCTATCTGCCCAAGCGGCATGAGGAGGTGGCGGGGCAGGGTTCGCTGTTCTGGATCTTGAAGCATCAGCTGGTCGCGCGCTCGCCGATCCTGTCCTTCGGCGAGGCCGAGGGCGGGCGGTGCGCGATCCATATCGATCCTGCGCTGGTGCTGGTGCAGGCGCTGCCCAAGCGGGCGCATCAGGGCTGGCGCTATCTGGAGGCGGCGGACGCGCCACCCGATCTGAGCGGGGCCGCGACGGGGATCGAGACGATGCCGCCGATGCTGGTCGGCAAGCTGGTGGAGTTGGGGCTGATCTGATCCTCCCCGGAACGGGGAGGGGGACCGCGCCCGCGGGGCGTGGTGGAGGGGGCTGTCCGCCAGGCTTATCCTGTGTGGAAGCCCCCCTCCGTCAGGCCTTTCGGCCTGCCACCTCTCCGTGCCGGGGAGGATTTGTAGCGGGATGACACGGGATGGACTTACCCCTCCCCTTCAGGGGAGGGGCCGGGGGTGGGGCGCTTCCACGGGCCAGCAGTTTGCGGTGACGCCCCACCCCAACCCCTCCCCTGAAGGGGAGGGGCTCACGGTGGTTCGATACGACGTCATTACGGTCTAGGGATGATCAGAATTTCGGCCCCGCCACCGCCGCGCGGGTCTTTTTGGGGGTTTCGGCCAGCAGCTTGGCGATCGCGGCGTTGCGCGAGTCCTGGGTGGCATAGTCGCGCGCGGTCAGGCCGGCGATATTGTCGGCCTGATCCGGGTCGGCCCCGGCGGCGAGCAGTTCGCGCACCATCGCGATGTCGTGGCGCTGGACCGCGCGGATCAGCGGGGTCTCACCGCCCGAATTGCCGATATTGGGATTGGCCTTCGCCGCCGTCAGGATGCGGATCATGTCGGGCTGGCCGCCCGCCACCGCCAGCAGCAGTGGGGTGTTGCCGCGCCCGTCGCGCAGGTTCGGGTCGGCGCCCTTTTGCAGCAGGAAGCGCAGATACGTCTCGTCGCCGCGCTTGATCACGATGTGTAGCGCGCCCTCGCCATTGGTCACGTCGCGGGTGTTGATGATGCTGGCGCCGGGGCGGTCCAGCATGTTGGTCACCTCGTTGCCCTTGGCCTCCTTCACCGCCTGCAGGAACTTGTAGCTTTCCGACTGCATCATCTGCGCGGTGGCGGGCGCCAGGGCGGGCAGGGCGAGGCTGCCTAGAAGCGCGGCGGCAAGCAGGGGGCGAAGGGACATGAAGCGAAATCCTGAACGATAGGGCATGACTTGCAACCGGCGATTTATCACAGCAAGGCTGTCGTCGTCATGACCCGATTATTCCCGTTCTTTGGCGCGGCACTGGCGCTCGCCACCGCCGGTTGCGGCTCCCAATCCCAGGTCCCGGCGGCCGAGCAGCCGCCGCTGGCCGGCGCCAAGATCGGCGGGCCGTTCCGGCTGACCGGCGCCGATGGCCGCACCGTCACCGATCGTGACTTCGCCGGGCGCTACCGGGTCATGTATTTCGGCTACACCTTTTGCCCCGATGTCTGCCCCACCGATATGCAGGCGATCGCCGCCGGCCTGAAGCTGCTCGATAGCCGCGCGCCGGCCAAGGCGAAGAAAATCGCGGCCGTGTTCGTCACCGTCGACCCCGAGCGCGATACGCCGGCGGTGGTCGGCCGCTTCGCCGCCGCCTTCGACCCGCGCATCGTCGGGCTGACCGGTACGCCCCAGCAGATCGAGGCGGTGAAGAAGGCCTATGCCGTCTGGTCGCAAAAGGGCGATCCGTCGCCGGGCGGCGGCTACCTCGTCAACCATAGCCGCCAAGTCTATCTGATGGACCCAAGCAACAAGCCGCTGGCGCTGATCCCCTCGGACGAAGGGCCGCAGGCGGTCGCCGCTGCGCTCGACCGCTGGGTGAAGTGATGGAGCGCTTCTGGGAAAAGCCGATCGAGAGCCTCGATCGCGCGCAATGGGAGGCGTTGTGCGACGGCTGCGGCAAATGCTGCATCCACAAGCTGGAGGATGAGGAGACGGGCGAGCTGGTGCCGACCAATGTCGCGTGCCGCCTGCTCGACCGGCGCAGCGGGCAATGCTCCAACTACCGCCACCGCCGTGCCTATGTCAGCGAGTGCGTGCGGCTGACCATGGGCAATGTCCGGTCGATCGACTGGCTGCCCAACACCTGCGCCTATCGCCTGCGCGCGGCGAACGAACCGCTGCCCGACTGGCATTATCTGATCTCCGGCGACCGTGAGGCGGTGCACCGCGCCGGCCAGTCGGTGCGCGGCTGGACGATCAGCGAGGATGATGCCGGCGATTTCGAAAACCATATCGTGGACCGTGAATTGTGATCGACGAAGTCGTGCGGCATCCGACCGCCAAGCGTATCCGCCTCAGCGTCGATCCCGCCACCGGCACCGCCCGACTGGTGGTGCCCAAGCGCGCCGCGCTGAAATCCGCACTCGCCTGGGCCGAGGACAAGCAGGGCTGGATCGCCGAGCAGCGCGCGCGCCTGCCCGAACCGCGCCCCTTCGTGACCGGCGCGGCCATCCCCTTCGGCGACGACATGCTGACGCTGCACTGGGAAGCGGGCAGCCGCCGCGTGATCCAGCGCGAGCAGGACCGTCTGCTCGCCTCCGGCCCGATCGAGACGCTGGGCCGCCGGGTCGAGGCATGGCTGAAGCGGCAGGCGCTGGAGGTGCTGGCGCGCGAGACGGCGGAATTCGCGCGGTCCGCCGGGGTCGCGGTGTCGAAGGTCAGCGTCGCCGATCCCAAGGCGCGCTGGGGCAGCTGCGCCTCGTCGGGGGCGATCCGCTATAGCTGGCGGCTGATGCTGGCGCCGGCTTTCGTCCGCCGCGCCACCGTCGCGCACGAGGTCGCGCACCGCATCCATATGAACCACGCGCCGGCCTTCCACGCGCTGGTCGCCGAGTTGCTGGGCCAGGACCCGGCGCCCGCCACCGCCTGGTTGCGGCAGCATGGCGCGGGGCTTCACTGGTACGGGCGGTCATCCTGACGATCGCGCGGCGGCGCGGCGCGCGGGGCGTTGCGCGGATCGCGCGGGTCGCCACGCGGCGCTGAGCCGGCGCCGCGCCCGGTGACGCGGTCGATCCACGCCTGATCCAGCCGCTGCTGCTGCTGGGGCGGCGGGGCCGCGCCATCGGGGGCGTCCGGCGCATCGGGCTGCTGCGGCTGCTGGATCGGGACCGGTGCGCCGGGGTCGCGGCGCATCGGGATTTCCACCGCCTCGCTGCCGTCCGGTGCGGCACCGGCGGTCGGCGGAGGCAGCGGATTGCCATCGGCATCCACGCCGGTCACGCCGTCATCGGGCTGACCGAAATAGCTCTCCTCATCGGGCTCCAGCTGCCATTCGGGCAGCGTGACCTGCGTCTCGAACTGTTCGATCGGCCGGTTGGCGACCGCGACCTTCATATAATCGGCCCAGGCCTTGGCGGGGGCGGTGCCGCCGTGCAGCCCGGCGACCGGCCGACCATTGTCGCGGCCCATCCAGACACCGGTCGTGATCCCGCTGGAGAAGCCCAGGAACCAGCCGTCCTTGGAGTTGCTGGTCGTGCCCGTCTTGCCCGCGACCGGCCGGCCGATCTGCGCGGCGCGGCCGGTGCCGGTGTTGACGGCGGTCTGCAACAGGTCGGTCATCTGCGCCGCGACATAGGGCGCGACCAGCACATGGCTGCGATCCACCTCATGCGTATAGATCGTCTCGCCATTCGCCATGACCTTGGTGATGGCATAGGGGGTGACCTTCACCCCCTTGTTCGCGACGCTGGCAAAGGCGCTGGTCATGTCGATCACCCGCACCTCGGACGTGCCGAGCACCATTGAGGGGTGGGTGTTGACCGGCGTGGTGATGCCGAAACGGCGCGCCATGTCGGCGACCGTCTGGAAACCCACTTCCTGGCCCAGCTTGGCGGCCACGGTGTTCAGCGAATAGGCGAAGGCGGTGCGCAGCGTCACGCTGCCCGAATTGCGGCGCGAATCGTTGCGCGGGGACCAGCCGTCGATGGTGACGGGCTCGTCCACCACCCGGTCCTCGGGCTTGTGCCCCGCCTCCAGCGCGGCGAGATAGACGAACAGCTTGAACGCCGACCCCGGCTGGCGCACCGCCGTGACCGCGCGGTTATAGTTGGTGGCGACATAGTCCTTGCCCCCCACCATCGCGCGCACCGCGCCGTCGCGGTCCAGGCTGACCAGCGCGCCCTGCGTGCCCTCGGGCGCATCGGCGCGGATCGCGCTATCCGCCGCGCGCTGCATGTTGAGGTCGAGCGTGGTCCACACGTCGAGCGGTGCGGTCTGCTCGTCGATCAGCGTGTCGAGCTGCGGCAGCGCCCAGTCGGTGAAATAGCGGACCGAATTCTGCTTCGGCTCGGGCGCGAGTTTCAGCGCCTGTGGATCGGCCTGGGCGGCCTGCTCCGCGGTGATGAAGCCGTTGCGCTCCATCTGCCCGATGACGACGCCGGCGCGGCCGACCGCGGCCTCGGCATCGGCGGTGGGTGAATAGTTGGACGGCGCCTTGACCAGTCCGGCGATCACCGCCGCCTCGGACAGGCTCAGATGATTGGCGCCATGGCCGAAGAATTTCCGGCTGGCGGCATCGATGCCGTACGCACCGCCGCCATAATAGACCTTGTTCAGATACAGCTCGAGGATCTGGTCCTTGGAGAATTTCAGCTCCATCGCCAGCGCCAGGATCGCCTCGCGGAACTTGCGGCCGAACTTCTTCTGGTTGTTCAGGAAGATCGTGCGCGTAATCTGCTGGGTGATGGTCGAGCCACCCTGTTTCCAGCGGCCCTTTTCCAGCCGGACCTCGACCGATCGGGCGATGCCGATCGGGTCGACGCCGGGATGCTGGCGGAACCGGCGATCCTCGACCGCGATGGTGGCGTCGCGCATCACCCGGGGGATGCGGTCATAGGGCAGCCATTCGCCATAGCTCGGCCCGAGCGAGACGATCACCGTGCCGTCGGCGGCATGGACGCGGATCATCTGGCCGTTGGGCGAGGATTTCAGTTCGTCGAAGCTGGGCAGTTGCGACTTGGCGACGAAGACCGCGATGGCCAGCGCACCGATCGCGAGCACGGCCAGGCCGATCAGGACCTGCAGGGTTACGACGATCCGGCGCCGCCAGGGAGAGCGGGGCTTGGACGAACGAGGCCGGGAAGACCGGGAAGACGGTGCGCGAGGCATGGGACGCCCCGCGAATTACAGGGCTTTGCCGGCGACGACAAGCGGTGCGGTCATGGCCTTGCGACGGGCCGCCTGTCGACGCAGGGAGCAAGAAAGCGCGGTCGGCCGCCGGATATGGTGCCAAAGTTGGTATTTTTTTACAGTTGATCGATTAATAACGGCGGCGGGCCGTGTCGTGGGAGTTGGCGACCGGCGGAAAGGGCAGGGATGGAGCAGGTCGAACAACAGGAGGACGCCTCGGTCGAACGGCGGTCCGGCAAACGGCATTCGGCCGTCCTGTTGCTGGGCAAGCTGTGCGGCGACGTGCCGGGCGTCTGTCTGGTCCACAATATTTCGGCGACGGGTCTGATGGCGCGATTCGTCGAAGTGCCGTCGGTCGGCGATTCGCTGACCATCGAGGTGCGCGGTCTTCCGCCGGTGCGCGGCACCGTGCGCTGGGTGCGCGGCGCGAAGGCGGGCCTCGAATTCGATTCGCCCCAGCCCTATGAACAGATTTTCCTGCACGAGGACGACGAGGGCACGATCCCGCGCGCCCCGCGCTTCCCTGTCTCGCTGACCGCCGATGTCAAGCTGGGCGACCGCAAGCTGACGGCGGAGCTGCTCGACATCTCGGCCGGCGGCGCCAAGCTGCGCGCGGACGGCGAGGTCTTGGTGGGCGGTGCCGGGCAGATCATCGTACGGCCGATGGGCACCGCGATCTTCGGCACCATCTGCTGGGTGCGCGACGGACGATTCGGCTTTCGCTTCGTCTCGCCGCTGCCGATCGATACGCTAGCGGGAATCGTCACCCGCCGCTGAATCCTCCATCTCCCCGGCCGGGTCTGTTAAGCCGCCTTCATTCCTCCCCTGCAAGGGGAGGGGGACCAGCGAAGCTGGTAGAGGGGTATCACCCCTCTCGATAGCGGGACACCCCTCCGTCAGGCCTTCGGCCTGCCACCTCCCCTTGCAGGAGAGGAAAGGGATGGAGATGTCTGGCTTGCCATATGGCTGGCGACACCGCTTCGCGTACGATCCACCTGCGCTTGTGGGCAAGAGCAGAGCAGGCTCGCGCCCATCACGATGTCTGGAAAGATCCGCTCGCCCGGAGCGGAGATTGGTGCGGTCGAGAAGACTCGAACTTCCACGGCCTTTCGGCCACAACGACCTCAACGTTGCGCGTCTACCAATTCCGCCACGACCGCACTCGATAGTCACCACCGGCAAGCCGGAGGGCTGGTAGGCGGGTGCCCCTAGCAAAGCGATACGGGCAGCGCAAGGGGGCTTTCATGGGATATGACGGGTTTCCCCGCACGACCGGCCCGACTAGGCAGGCGGCATGACCGCGCCGCTTCCCCGCCGCCCTTCATCCCCACGCGCGGAAGTCTTCCGCCTGCTGGGGCTGGCCTGGCCGGTCGTGCTGACCAGCCTCAACTGGACGATCCTGCACGTCACCGATGTGATCGTGGTCGGCATGGTCGGCGAGCATGAGGTGGCGGCGCTCTCGGCCAGCCGGTCGCTGACCTATATCGCGATCGTCACCGGGCTGGCCTGGCTGTCGGGCGTGCTGGTGCGGGCGTCGCGCGCCGACGGGGCGGGCGACCTGCCCGCGACGGGGCAGGCGCTGCGCGACGGCATGGTGCTGGGCCTGATCCTGGGCGTGGCGGCAATGCTGATCCTGGGGCTGGGCGGGGCCGCCCTGTTGCGCGGGATCGGCGTCGCGCCCGCGCTGATCGAACCCGGCGCGCGGGTCGTGGCGGTCATGGCGCTGGGTTATCCGTTCCAGATGGTGCTGATCGCCGCCAGCTTCTTTCTGGAGGGGATCAGCCGCCCGCGCCGGGTGACGGCGGTCAATCTGTCGATCCTGCCGATCAACGCGGTGCTCGCCTGGGCCCTGGCGGGTGGGGAACTGGGCCTGCCGGCGCTGGGTGCGGTCGGTGCGGCGCTGGCGACCGTCATCGCCTCGGCATTGGGCGCGGTCGCGATGGTGGTCAGCGCGGTCACCCTGCCACGCGGCGCGGCGCGCGGCGTCCGCCGGCTGGACCGGGCCGCCTGGGCGCCGACGCTGAGTGGGGCATGGAGCCTGGCCAGGTTCGGTACGGTGCCGGCCATCGCCTCGGGGCTGGAACTGGCCGGCTTCGCCATCCTGATCGCGCTGTCGACGCGGCTGGGCGATGCCACCGCGCATGGCTTCCAGATCGTCTTCTCGGTCCATAACGTCACTTTCGCCCTGGCGCTCGGTCTGGGATCGGCGGCCGGCGTGCGCGCGGGCAATGCGGTGGGCGAGGGCGAGGCCGCGCGGGCGGTGCCGCGCACCCTGCTGGCGGTCGGACTGGCGGCACTGGCTATGGGGCTGTGCGGGCTGGCGCTGGTCCTGACGCCGGGACCCGTCGTCACCTTGTTCCCCGCGCTGCCCGAGGCGCATGCGGTGGCGATCGCCATGCTCGCCATCTGGGCGCCCTTCATCCTGTTCGACGGGATGCAGGTGGTGCTGGTCTATGCGCTGCGCTCGCTGGGGGATCAGGTGGCGGCGGGGATCAACAGCATCATCGCTTATTTCCTGGTAACCGGCGGCATCGGCTGGTGGCTGGTGGCGGCGGGCTGGGGCGCCAGCGCGCTCGCCTGGGCCTCGGCGGCGGGGATGCTGGTGGCGGCGCTGCTGCATGGCGCGCGGTTCGCCATCGTCGCGCGGCGGCTGGGTTCGTCGCTTGGCCTTCGCCTTCGCTCAGGTTGAACGGGGGGCGGTAAAAGGCCGCATCTCTTTTCTATTTAGAACAGGATGACATGTGATGGAGCCCCCCCTCCCCTTCAGGGGTGGGGCGTATCCGCAAGCGCGGCGTTTGTGGACAGGCCCCACCCCAACCCCTCCCCTGAAGGGGAGGGACAGGTATGGCTTCAAGCCATTGTCATCATAATTCAGGCCGGGCGACGTCCAACCCCATGCCCCAACGCCTCAGTTCGCGCCGATACCCTCGCCCGCGAAGCTCAGGTCCAGCCGCTTGGAGCTGGGCGGCACGTCGAGCTTGGCCGAATTGAAGTCCATCGACGCGCCGGGGCCGAGCGTCCGCTGCTGCGGTGCGATCGTCCAGGAGAAGACGACGCGGCCCTGCGCGTCCTTCAGCTCGGCGCGCAGGTCGGGCACGCGCTGCTGGCCCGAGGAGGGGTTGATGATCTGCCCCGAAATGGCGAACAGCTCCGATCCGTTTTCCAACTCGCGCCGCTCGATCGGGTTGGAGCGCAGCTCCAGCGCCGATTCGGTCGACCCGAAGCCCAGCCAGCCGCCGATGCCCGGCATCCCCGTCCACAGGATCGCCGCCGTCGCGACCAGCATCAACAGGCCGGCGGCGACCGCGCCGATCGTCCAGCGGCGCACCGGATTGCGCCGTGCGCGGAAGGGCGGGCGATGGGCGAAGGCGTCGAAGCCGGGATCGCCCGGCGACAGGATCGGGGGCGCGGGCGGCGGCACGAAGACCGGCGGCGGCGGGGGAGCGGGTTCGTCGACGACCGGTGGTTCGGCGGGCGGCACGGCCGGCGTCTCGCGAACCTCTTCGACCGGGGCCGGCGCGTCCGGATCGGCGGGCTCCTGAAACCAGCTATGCCGGCAATGGGCGCAGCGCACGGTCCTTCCCTCGGGCCCGATCGCGCTGTCGGGCACCAGATAGCGGGTGCGGCACTCAGGGCATTCGAGGATCATGCGGAACGGCACTTCAACGGACAGGGCGAGGCCATCCGGATCAGGCCCCCATGATTTCCAGTAAGCACGCCGCCCCCGGGCGTGGCAAGCGTGAAGCGCGGAACTTGAAGCGCGCGGCGCGCCATGCCAAGGCCAGCAGGGCATGGCGAACATCGTCCAGTTCGAGAATGTCGGTCTGCGATACGGCGCGGGCGAGGAAACGCTGTGCGACGTCAGTTTCACGCTGCGCTCCGGACAATTCTATTTCCTGACCGGGGCCAGCGGCGCGGGCAAGACCTCGCTGTTGCGGCTGCTCTATCTGGCCCAGCGGCCCAGCCGGGGCATCATCCGCCTGTTCGGCGAGGACGCCGTCATCCTGCCGCGCGACCGTCTGCCCGGCTTTCGCCGGCGGATCGGGGTGGTGTTTCAGGATTTCCGCCTGATCCCGCATCTGTCGGCCGCCGACAATATCGCGCTGCCGCTGCGGGTTGCGGGCATGGCCGAATCGGAGATCGCGCGTGCGGTGCGCGAGATGCTGGCCTGGATCGGCCTGACCGAGCGCGCCGGCGCGCGTCCCGCCACGCTGTCGGGCGGCGAGCAGCAGCGGGTGGCGATCGCGCGCGCGGTGATCGCGCGCCCCGAAATGCTGGTCGCCGACGAACCGACCGGCAATGTCGACCCCGCCATGGCCGAGCGGCTGCTCCATCTGTTCCATTCGCTCCACCGGCTGGGCACCACGGTCGTCATGGCGACGCATGACTGGCACCTGATCGACCGGGTGCCGGGTGGCCACCGGCTGCATCTCGATCGCGGGCGGCTGGTCGATCCCGAACCGGTGCCGCCCATGCCGGAGCCGCCGCCCTCGACGCTGGTGCGGAGCGGCCTGTGATGCGCGGAAGCAAGCGGAAGGGGGGCGGGGCGGAGGCGCGGGCGCTCGACGATGTCGGCGGCGCGCACGTCATGAGCTGGGTCATCGCGATCATGCTGTTCCTGACGCTGCTGACCGCCGCCGCCGGACTGGCGACCGCGCAGGCGGCGGGCGCGCTCGACCGGCAGATGGCGGGGCGGCTGACCGTGCAGATCGTCGAGGGCGAGGCACAACGGCGCGATGCCGCCGCCGCGCGCGTGCTGGCGGTGTTGCGCGGCCAAAGCGACGTCGCGCGCGCGACTCCGGTGCCGCAGGCCGATCTGGCGCGGATGCTCCAGCCCTGGCTGGGCAGCGATGCCGCCGCCGCCGAACTGCCCGTGCCGGCGTTGATCGATGTCGATCTCGACAGCGATGGCGGGGACGCGGTGCGGCGGGTCACGGCGGCGGTCACGCAGGCCAGCGCGGCGGCGCGGGTCGATTCGCATGCCACCTGGCTGGGGCCGGTTGGGCGGCTGCTCGACACCGCCGCATGGCTGGCCGGCGGCATCATCCTGCTGATGCTGGGGGCGACGGCGGCGGTGGTGATGCTGGCGGCGCGCGCCGGGCTGGAAGCACATCGCGGCACGATCGAGGTCATCCACATGCTGGGCGCGACCGATCGCCAGGTCGCCCGGCTGTTCCAGCGGCGCATCGCGCTCGACGCCGGGATCGGCGCGGGCGTGGGTAGCGTGATGGCGGCGATCGCGATCTGGATCGTCGCGCGACAGGTGGGGGCGCTGGAATCGCAATTGCTCGGCGGCCTGACGCTGGGCGCGCGCGATCTGGCGATGCTGGTCGCGTTGCCGCTGGGGTTCGTCGCGCTGGCGGTGCTGGCGGCGCGGCTCGCAGTGCTGGCGCAGATGCGGCGGATGCTCTGATGCTGCGGCTGATCGGTCTCGTCGCGCTCGGCTGGTGCCTGGGGTTCGCCGCCTTCATGCTCAGCCTGCCGCACCCGTTGGAGAACAACACCACCGATGCGATCGTGGTGCCGACCGGCGGGGCGGGGCGGATCGATCGCGGCATCGCGCTGCTCCAGGCGCATCAGGCCAAGCGCATGCTGGTAACGGGGGTCGCGCCCGGCGTGCGGCCGATCGACCTGGCGCGCACCTATCGCACCGCGCCGTCGCTGTTTTCCTGCTGTATCGATCTGGGGCTGGAGGCGGTCGACACGCGGTCCAATGCCGAGGAGACGGCGCGCTGGGTGCGCGAGCATGGCTATCGCACGGTGCGGCTGGTCACCTCCGACTGGCATCTGCCGCGCGCGCGGATGGAGCTGGTCGCGGCACTCGGGCCGCAGGTGGTGGTGCTGGGCGACGGGGTACCGTCGGAGCCACGGCTGGGCACGCTGGTGAATGAATATAACAAGCTGATCCTGCGCAGGATCGCGCTTTGGACGGGGATTGGCGCGTGATTCTTCTTCGCAACATCATGTTCGTCGCG
This sequence comes from Sphingomonas pseudosanguinis, assembly GCF_052056765.1. NCBI lineage: Bacteria > Pseudomonadati > Pseudomonadota > Alphaproteobacteria > Sphingomonadales > Sphingomonadaceae > Sphingomonas > Sphingomonas pseudosanguinis. The sequence continues at coordinate 3,318,382 of NZ_CP189888.1, read as the reverse complement.
ATCTTCTATCCGGTGTCGGCGGTGATGGCGCTGCTGTCGCCGCTGATCGCGGTGGGGGGACGACGGGCGGTGATCCACTGGGCGACGAGCTGGACGCGATTTCATCGCATCTGCACGCGCTGGATTCTGGGTATCCGCGTGCGCGTCGAGGGCACGCGGCCGACCACGCCGGCGCTCTACCCCGCCAAGCACCAGGCGATGTTCGAGACGATGGAGCTGCAACGCATCCTGGGCGCGCCCGCCATGGTGCTGAAGCGCGAGCTGGCCAATATCCCGCTCTGGGGCTGGGCGGTACGCAAATACGGCGCGATCGTCGTCGACCGCTCGGCCTCGGCCAAGGCAATGCGCGGCATGATGCGGGATGCGCAGGTCGCGGTGAAGCAGGGGCGGGCGATCATGATCTTCCCCGAAGGCACCCGGGTGAAGCCCGGTGAGACGCCGCCGCTCAAGCCCGGTTTCGCCGGGCTGTACCGGATGCTGAACCTGCCGGTGGTGCCGGTGGCAACCGATTCGGGGCTGGTCTGGCCGCGAAAGGGGCTGAAGCGGCCGGGGGTGGTGACGCTGCGCTTCGGCGAGGTGATCCCACCGGGCCTGCCGCGCGCCGAGGCGGAGGCGAAGGTGCATGCGGCGATGAATGCGTTGGAATCCTCCCCGGCACGGGGAGGTGGCAGGGCGTAAGCCCTGACGGAGGGGGGCTTGCCACATAGGTCATCCCTTGCGGTGAGCCCCCCTCCACCACCGCTTCGCGGCGGTCCCCCTCCCCGTGCCGGGGAGGATTGTCACCCCTCGTGGCTGCGCCCGAAATCCTCGCGGGCATCGTCCTGGCCCTGGTCGATGATCGAGCGGCGAATGGCGCGGGTGCGGCTGAACAGGTCGAACAGCTCGTCGCCCTTGCCCCAGCGGATCGCGCGTTGCAGCTGGCTCAAATCCTCGGAAAAGCGCTGGAGCATCTCCAGCACCGCCTCGCGATTGGTCAGGAACACGTCGCGCCACATGGTCGGGTCGGACGCTGCGATGCGGGTGAAGTCGCGGAAACCACCGGCCGAATATTTGATGACCTCGGACTGGGTCACTTCCTCCAGGTCGCTGGCGGTGCCGACGATCGTATAGGCGATCAGGTGCGGCAAATGGCTGGTGACGGCGAGCACCCGGTCGTGATGGTCGGGGGCCATCAGCTCGACATCGGCGCCCAGCCGCCGCCAGAATTCCGCGACTCGCTCGACGCTGAGTGCGTCCGCACCCTCGGGGGGCGTGACGATGCACCAGCGCTTCTGGAACAGCGTGGCGAAGCCCGCCTCCGGCCCGCTGCGCTCGGTGCCCGCGACCGGGTGGGCGGGGATGATCGTCGCGCCGGGCAGTGCCTCGGTCAGCGCGGCCAGGACCGAGCCCTTGCAGCTGCCTACGTCGGACACGATCGCGTCTTCGGGCAAGTCGTCGACAAACTCGGCGGCGACCGCGCCCATCGCACCGACCGGCACGCACAGGATGACCAGATCGGCGTCGATCACACTCGCACCCGCCGTGTCGGCGACGTCATCGGCCAGATCGAGCGCGCGCACCGTCTCGCGCACCTGCGCGTCGGCGTCATAGGCAGTGATCCGCGCGGTCGGCATCGCCTTGCGCGTCGCCCGCGCGACCGAGGAGCCGATCAGCCCCAGCCCGATGATGGTGATCCGCGCGAAGGGCAGCATCAGGCCCCCTTCGCCTCCGACTCGACCATCTCGCGCAGCGCGGCGACGACGCCCTTCACCTCATCCTCGGTGCCGATGGTGATGCGCAGGCCATGGCCCAGCCCCTGGCTGGGCAGCCAGCGGACGATGTACCCGGCGTCCATCAGCCCGTGATAGGCGCGCTCGGCGGTCAGCCGACCCTCGAACAGCACCAGCGAGAAGTTGGCCTTGGACGGCACGCAGCGCAGGCCCGCATTGCCGAGGCTTGCGATCTGCGCCTCGAACCAGCCGAGCCACTTGGCATTGTGCGCGCGCGATGCCTCGACGAAAGCGCGGTCGCGGATCGCCTCGATCGCGGCGTTCTGGCCCGCGATGGTCACGTTGAACGGCGCGCGGATGCGGTGCAGCGCGTCGATGATCGGCGCGGCGGCATAGCCCCAGCCGATCCGCTCGGCGGCCAGGCCGTGAATCTTGGAGAAGGTGCGCGACACCAGCACGTTGGTCGCGGACTCGGCGAGCGCCAACCCGCCATCATCCTCGCCCACGTCCAGATATTCGGCATAGGCCTGGTCTAGGACCAGCAGGACATGGGGCGGCAACCTGGCGTGCAGCCGCGCGATCTCGCCCGCGCCCGCATAGGTGCCGGTCGGATTGTTGGGGTTGGCGACGAAGACGACCCTGGTCTTGTCCGTCACGGCGGCCAGGATCGCGTCGACATCGGTCGCGTAATCATGATCGGCGACCACCACCGGCTCTGCACCGACACGGCGGGTCGCGATCTCATAGACCGCAAAGCCGTAGCGGACATGGATGATCTCGTCCCCCGGCCCCGCGAACGCACCTGCCGCCAGATGCAGGATCTCGTCCGAGCCGGTGCCATAGATGATCCGCGCCGGGTCCAGCCCATGGACCGCGCCGATCGCCTGGCGCAATTCGGTCGCCCCCGCATCCGGATAGCGTTCCAGCTTCGCGGCGGCGGCGGCGAAGGCGGCGCGCGCCTTTTCGCTGGTGCCCAGCGGATTCTCGTTGGACGAGAGTTTGGCGACCTTGCGCCCGTCATCGGTCGTCGCGCGGCCGGGAACATAAGGCGCGATGGCCTTGACCCAGGAGATCGGTTCGGGGGCGGTAAGCTCGGTCATGGCACCCGCCATAGCGGCCTCGCCCTTGCGTTGCCAAGCATCGCGGCCTAGCGGATAGGGTTCCATGGCCGCTTCCGTTTCCGCTTTCTCTCCCGGCGACGACCGGCGTTTCGGTCTGTCGCGCCATATCGTCCTGCCCGGCCCCCTCCGGCTCGATGGCGGTGCGCTGCTGTCGCCGGTCGAGATCGGCTATGAAACCTATGGCACGCTGAACGCCGATGGCTCCAATGCCATCCTGATCTGCCATGCGCTGACCGGCGATCAGCATGTCGCCTCGCCCCATCCGCGCACCGGCAAGCCCGGCTGGTGGACGCGTCTGGTGGGGGAGGGCAAGCCGATCGATCCGACGCGACATTTCATCATCTGCTCGAACGTCATCGGCAGCTGCATGGGATCGTCCGGCCCCGCGACCATCGACCCCTCGACCGCCGAGCCCTGGGGCATGCGCTTCCCGGTCATCACCATCCGTGACATGGTGCGCGCGCAAGCCATGCTGCTCGACCATCTGGGCGTCGGCCAGTTGAAGGCAGTAGTCGGCGGATCGATGGGGGGGATGCAGGCGCTGAGCTGGGCCGCGACCTTCCCCGAGCGGGTGCGCGCCTGCGTCATGGTCGCCTCGACCGCGCGGCATTCGGCGCAGAATATCGCGTTTCATGAGGTCGGGCGGCAGGCGATCATGGCCGACCCGAAATGGCGCGGCGGCGCCTATTACGAGTCGAACGATCCCCCCGCCGCCGGCCTCGCGGTCGCGCGGATGGCGGCGCACATCACCTATCTGTCCGAGGCTGGCCTCACCGAGAAGTTCGGGCGGCGGCTCCAGGCGCGGCCCGACCGGCCCGATGGCGCCAAGAGCTTCGGCTTCGACGCCGATTTCCAGGTTGAGAGCTATTTGCGGCATCAGGGATTGAGCTTCGTCGACCGGTTCGACGCTAATAGCTACCTCTACATCACCCGCGCGCTCGATTATTTCGACCTCGCCGAGGAACATGGCGGGCTGCTCGCCAATGCGTTCCGGGGCACGAAGACCCGCTTCTGCCTTGTCAGCTTCGACACCGACTGGCTCTACCCGACCTCCGAGTCGCGCGCCGTGGTGCAGGCGCTCAACGCGGCGGGCGCGGCGGCCAGTTTCGTCGAATTGTCCAGCCCGTACGGCCATGACGCCTTCCTGCTCGAGGCGCCCGAGATGAACCGGGTGATCGACGGCTTCCTGCGGGCCGAGCCATGAGCGAACCGCTGCGCCCCGACCTCGCGATCATCGCGCGCCATGTCGCGCGCGGTGCCCGCGTGCTGGATGTCGGATGCGGCGACGGGCAGTTGATGGCGGCGCTGCGCGACGACGCGGGAGTGGATGCGCGCGGGCTGGAGATCGATCCGGCCAATGTCGCCTCGGCGGTGGCGCGCGGGCTGGCGGTGGTGCAGGGCGATGCCGATGTCGATCTGGCGGGCTATCCCGACAAGGGGTTCGACTATGCGATCCTCAGCCAGACGCTCCAGACCGCGCGCGCGCCCGACCAGGTGCTCGACCATCTGCTGCGCATCGGCGGGCGCGCCTTCGTCTCCTTCCCCAATTTCGCGCATTGGCGGGTGCGGCTGTCGCTGCTGTGGGGCGGGCGGATGCCGGTGACGACGCTGTTGCCCGAACAATGGTATGACACGCCCAATATCCACCATGTGACGATCGACGATTTTCGCGCCTTCGTCCGCGAACGACGGATCACTGTCGAGGGAAGTTGGTTCCTGTCGCGCGGCCGCCCGACCAGCGCGGCGGCGGCGAATTTCCGCGCCGAACATGCCGTCTTCCTGTTGCGTCACTAAAATCACGACAGTTCAGGAACTTTATCTGGATCAAGACTGTTGATGCGCAAAGTGACAGGAATCTAACATGAGCAAAACCGCCTTGATCGTGGAGGACGAAATCTTCGTCGCTCTCGATCTGGAGCGCATCCTGACCGACGCGGGCTATCAGGTGGCGGGGATCGCGGCGGACAGCCGCACCGCCTTCGAGGTCGCGCCCGGATGCGCCTTTGCCTTTGTCGACGTCAATCTGCGCGACGGCGCCACCGGGCCCGAGATCGCGCGCCGGATCGCGCAGGAACACGGCGTCAAGATCGTCTTCGTCACTGCCAATCCCGCGCAGATCGCGACCGACATCCAGGCGCTGGGCTATATCCGCAAGCCGTTCAGCGAACAGTCGATCCTGGCGGCGGCGGCGCTGGCGACGGGGAATGGCGCGGTGCAGACCAGCGACGTCATCCCGCTGGGCGCCCACGCCTGAACGTTCGAGCCGGTCGCCGCATCAGCGGCCGATCCCGATCCCGGCCTGCCGACTGAACGACGCCAGCGGCACATCGATCGTCACCCTCAGCCCCTCGGGCCGCCATTCGCGCGCGACCTGACCACCCAGCTGACGCACCGCCGACAGTTCGACCAGTTGCGAACCGAATCCCGCATGGGCCGGTGGCGTCGTGACGGAGGGGCCGCCATGCTCGCACCAATAGAGCCGGACCATATCCTCATGCCGTTCGACGCGTAGATCGACCGCGCCGGTCATCACCGATAGCGCGCCATATTTGGCGGCATTGGTCGCCAGTTCGTGGAACAGCAGCGCCAGCGGCGTCGCCGATCGATCGTCGACACGCACATCGTCACCCGAGAGATGGACGCGCGGCGCTTCGTCCTGGCGATAGGCGTCGAAGAGATCGCCGAGCAGCCCGTGCAGGCTGTCCTGTCGCGCCTTTGGGCGAGACTGCGGGCTGTGCGGACGGACGAAGTCGTGCGCGCGGCCCAGCGCCATGATCCGGTCGCGCAGGTCGCTGGCGATACCGGCAAAGGCGGGATTGTTGCGCGCGGCAAAGGCGATCAGGCCGGAGATCACCGCGAAGATGTTCTTGATCCGGTGGCTCAGCTCCTGACTGACAATTTCACGCTCTTCCAGCGCCAGCTTCTGCTCGTGGATGTCGGTACAGGTGCCGAACCAGCGCGTGATCCGCCCCTCGTCGTCGCGGATCGGCAGCGCACGGCCCAGGACCCAGCGATACAGGCCGTCACGATGCCGCAGCCGGTACTCGATCTGATAGGGATCGCCGGTGGACAGGCTGTGCCGCCAGGATGCCCAGGCGCGGGCCTGATCGTCCGGGTGGAACATGCCGTTCCACGCCTCACCATCGGTCGACCCCTCGGGCATGCCGGTGAAATCATACCAGCGCGCATTGTAATAATCGTGGAAGCCATCGGGCAGCGTCGACCACACCATTTGCGGCATGGTGTCGGCCAGCGTGCGGAAACGCTGTTCGCTGTCGGCGATGCGGGCGTCGGATGCCGCGACGGTCTGGCGATGCTCCAGCCGGGCGCGGCGATCCTGCAGCCGGCCCATGACCGCCGTCGCCAGCACGGCCAGCCCGCGCCGTTGAAAATCGGTTAGCCCCTCGCGGCGCGGCGTGCCCGAAATGACGCAGATCGCGCCGAGCGGCACACCCTCGCGCGAGAGCAGTCGGGCGCCGGCATAGAAGCGGATATGCGGCGGCCCGACGACCAGCGACATCTGGGCGAAGCGCGGGTCGTCGCGCGCATCGGGCACGACCATGACCGCCTCGTCGCCCAGCATGGCATGCGCGCAGAAGGAGGTGTCGCGGTGGGTGTCGGGCTGATCGAAGCCGATCGCCGCCAGGAAACGCTGTCGCGCTTCCTCGACCAGGCTGACCAGCGCGACCTCGGTCTGGCAGAGTTCGGCCGCAAAGCCCGCCAGATCGTCCAGCCCGCCGGCCTGATGATAGCCGGCCAGGTCATAGGACTGGATGACGTCGGCACGCTCTGCCTCGGACACCGCCAAGGGGCAAGGACGAGTCCCATCTGCCTGGCCGGTCGCCATCCTGTCCTGCGCCTCCGTAATCAGCATCCGCGTATCGTGGCCGTTATCCGCGTCCGATCAGAACGGCACGTCGTCGTCCAGATCGTCGGCGAACCCGCCGCCCTGTCCGAACCCGCCACGGTTGCCGCCGTTCCCGGCGCCACCGCTCTGGCCACCCGCGGCGCCACGATTGCCGCCGCCATAGCCGCCACCCGACGAACCGCCGCCATAACCGCTCGACCCGCCACCGAAGTCGCCGCCGCCGAAATCATCGCCGCCGCCAAAGTCGCCACCGCCGCGCGAACCGCCGCCGCCCTGGCCGCCGCCGGGGCCATCGAGCATGGTCAGCACCGAGTTGAAGCCCTGCAGCGTCACCTCGGTCGAATAGCGGTCGTTACCCTGCTGGTCCTGCCACTTGCGGGTGGTCAGCGCGCCTTCGATGTATACCTTGGAGCCCTTGCGCAGGAAACGCTCGGCGACATTGGCCAGGCCTTCGTTGAAGATCTTGACCGTGTGCCACTCGGTCTTTTCCTTGCGCTCGCCGCTGTTGCGGTCCTTCCACGATTCGGAGGTCGCGATGCGCAGCTCGACGACCTTGCCGCCATTCTGGAAGGAGCGGCTCTCGGGATCGCGTCCCAGATTGCCGACGAGGATCACCTTGTTGACGCTGCCCGCCATATATCAGTCCCGTTTGATGTCAGAGGCCAGCGAAAACCGCCAACCAGTACGTGATCCCTGCCATGACATAGGCGGTCACGAAAAGGTACCCCACCATGAAGGCCGGCCATTTCCAGCCGTTCGTCTCCCTGCGCGTCACCGCGATCGTCGAGATGCATTGCGGCGCGAAGACGAACCACATCAGAAAGGCCAGCGCGGTGGGCAGCGACCAGTTGCGCTTCAGATTGTCGGTGATCGCCTTCTGCCCGCCCTGGTCCTCGGTATCGTCGATGGCATAGACGGTGCCGATCGCCGCCACCGCCACCTCACGCGCGGCCATCGCCGGGACCAGCGCCAGCGCGATGTCGCGGTTGAAGCCGATCGGGCGCACCGCGACCTCGATGCCGTTCGCGATGCGGCCCGCGATCGAATAGTCGACCGGCGAGATACCCGACCCTTCCGGCGGCTTGGGGAAGGACAGCAGCGCCCACAGGATGACGGTGGTCAGCGCGATGGTGGTGCCGGCGCGCTTCAGGAAGATCAGCGCACGGCTCCACAGCCCGATCAGCACGTCGCGCATATGCGGCCACTGATATTTGGGCATCTCCATCATGAAGCCCGACGACGCGCCCTTGGTGACGGTCCGGCGGAGCAGCAGCGCAGCGACGAACGCGCCGACGATGCCCATCAGATAGAGGCCCAGCAGCACCAGCCCCTGCAAGCCGACAAAGGGCAGCACCTGACGATCGGGAATGAAGGCGCCGATGATGATGGTATAGACGGGCAGCCGTGCCGAGCAGGTCATCAGCGGCGCGATCAGGATCGTGGTCAGCCGGTCCTTCTCGTCATCGATCGTGCGCGTCGCCATGATGCCGGGCACCGCGCAGGCGAAGGAGGAGAGCAGCGGGATGAAGGCACGCCCTGACAGCCCGACCTGCGCCATCAGCCGGTCCATCAGGAAGGCGGCACGGACCATATAGCCGGTCGCCTCCAGCACCAGGATGAACAGGAACAGGATCAGGATCTGCGGCAGGAAGACGATGACCGCGCCGACACCGGCGATCAGGCCGTCGGTGATGAGACTCCGGACCCAGCCCTCGGGCAGCAGCGCGCCGACCTGTGCCTCCGCCCAAACGAAACCCTGCTCGATCCAGCCGATCGGCGCCTCGGACCAGGCGAAGACCGCCTGGAACATGATGAAGAGCAGGCCGACCAGCAGGATCGGTCCGGCAATGGGGTGCAGCGCGACCGAGTCGAGCATGTGCGTCCAGCGGCGCGTCGGCGTCTCGGCCACGGTCGCGGCGGCGGCCAGCTGGCGCGCGCGGCGTTGCAGCGTGACGATGTCGTCGATCCGGTCGGCGGCGGTGACCGGCTGCACGCGCCCTTCGGTCACCAGCCGGTCGATCTCGGCCTTCAGGGTATCCAGCCCCCGGCGGCGCACCGCGACGGTGGGGATCACGGTCACGCCCAGCTCGCGGGCGAGAATGTCGGCGTCGAGCGTCAGCCCGTCACGCTCGGCCAGATCGACCATGTTGAGCGCGACGACGACCGGCAGGCCGAGCGCGATGAGTTGCAGCGCGAAACGCAGGTGGTTGTCGAGATTGGCGGCGTCGACCACGACGACCAGCGCATCGGGGCGGCGCTCGCCCGCCTGCGACCCCATCACGACGTTGCGCGTGACCTGTTCGTCCAGGCTGCCGGGATCGAGGCTATAGGCGCCGGGCAGGTCGACCAGCTCGACCGGGCGGCCATCGTCGAGCACGAGTCGGCCCGAATGACGCTCGACCGTGACGCCGGGATAATTGCCGACCTTCTGCCGCGCGCCGGTGAGCGCGTTGAACAGGGCGCTTTTGCCGGCATTGGGATTGCCGACGAGCGCGACCAGCGGTGCGGCGTTCATTATGTCTGGCTGGGCCTCAAGCGCCCGTCGCGACGCGGATGGAGGCGGCGACCCGGCGACGCAGCGCCACGGTCATGCGGCCGATCCGGCAGGCGATGGGACCGCCACCCAAGGTCGCGCGGTGCAGCACCTCGATGCCGACGCCTTCGTCGAAACCCAGTTCGCGCAGACGCCGCGCCTCGGGGATCGCCAGCTGAGCCCAGTCGATCGCGGCCACGGTCGCCGGTTGCCGGCGGGGAAGGGTTTCGAGACTGCTCAACATCGCCATGCGGTGTACATAACCCCCGTGCGACTGATTATCAATTACCCGTTGATGAAATGGGTGTCGGGTTTGGGGGTGGGGTTGGGTTCGGGGCGTGCACTTCGACTTCGCTCAGTGCGAACGGAGGACGGTATTCAGAACCATTCCCTGCTCCGTTCTGCCATTCCTACGCTCCGTTCAGCCTGAGCGAAGTCGAAGGCCAAGGGAATTCCTCACCCCAATGGAGTCTCTCACCCCGCGTCCCCCTCAAACCGCCGGATACCGCAACCGCCCGATAAACCGCGACAGGCTGGGCATATTCTCGCCGCGCTTGACCATGCCGGCCTTCCACTTCTCGAACCGCATGATCCCCTCGATCCGGCGGGCAAGGAAGGCACGCGTATCCGCATGGCCTTCGCTGTCGTCGTTCAGGAAGGCGGCGATCGTCGCGGCATAGACGGCGAACAGCGTCGCGCGCTTGGTGTAATGATTATAGTCGGTCGCGGTGTCGCCCGCCTGCGCCCAGATCGCATCGACCGTCCGCCAGCCGAGTCGCGCGCCCGTAGCGGCGTTCTGCGGCATCGCCAGGATGGTCAGCGCACGGCGCAGCGCCTCGCGATTCGGCGCGGCGGCGTCCAGCCGTGCCTCGACCAGCGCGGTGATGCGCTGGCGGATTTTCATCGCGGCGGCCTGTTCGACCGGCACCGCCGCGACCATCGCCCCGTCGATATGCGCGAACCAGGCGTCGATCATCGCGACCGGCCCGTCCTTGAAGGCGAGGCGGGCGATGTCGCGGTCGACGCCCGCCGCATCCGCCGCCATGTCGCGCGCATCGTCGCCCCAGCCATCGAAGGCGGCGTTGGACGCGATTCCGTCCGCCAGCAGCGCGCGCACCTCGTCGAGAGTCAGGTCCTGAACATCGGTCATGGCAGCCTCGGTCATATGCGTCTCTCGTCGTCCATGTCGGCGGGCTTGGCAACAGTCTTACCGGGCGTCTTGCCCGATCCGCGCCGTACCAGCACCAGCGCCACGGCGACCATTGCCACGCCGATCAGGTCGGGCAGGGCCAGCGTCTCGCCATAGACCAGCCAGCCGATCGCCGTCGCCACCATCGGCTGGACCAGCAGGGCGAGGCCGACGACCAGCGGGCTGAGCAGCCCCAGCGCGTAGATCATCAACCCCTGACCGATGATCTGGCTCCCCAGCGCGAGCAGGATCAGCGCGCTCCAATGCTCGGGCCAGACCCGCTCGCCCAATAGCGTGGCGAAGACGAACAGCGGCACGATGCTGGCCACGGTCGACCAGGCGAGCGCCGGGACCGGGGGCATGAGGCTGCGCACCCGCGACATCAGGATGAAATAGACCGCATAGAGCAGCCCGGCGAGCACGCACAGCAGATCGCCGACCAGATGGCGTGGATCGACCTGATAGCTGCGTCCCATGAGCAGCCCCGCACCCACCGCCGCCAGCAGCAGCGCGATGCCTTGCGTCCGCGAGGGCCAGGCGCGCGCGACCAGGAAGCCGTAGAGCGGGAAGATGAAGGTCGCCGAATTGCCGAACAGCGTGGCATTGGCCATCGTCGTCTGGCGGATGCCGATATGCCAGGTGCCCAGATCGCCGGCAAAGGCGATGCCGCTGATCAGCAGGACCGACCACAGCATCGCCTGCCCCTTGCCCGGCATGCGCGGGCGGGCGGGCGAGAGGAACGCGACGATCGCCAGCACGGGCGCGGCCAGCGTGATCCGCCAAAAGGCCGAGGCCACCGGCCCCGTATCGGCCATGCGCACCAGAAGCGGACCGAAGGCGAGCGCGACATTGGCCAGGATCACGGCGGCGAAGGCGAGCGGCGGCGGCGCGGCGGGTGGCGTCACGATGGTGCCGTCCCGGTCCGAAAGACGTTCGCTTTCAGCGTGTTCACTTTTTCTTGGGGGGCGGGACACGGGCATAGGGTCCCTTAACGCCCTATCTGCGTTGCGTCAGGCCGGAAAGGCCGCAAAAGGATTGCAATTCCATGCCAACGCTGTTCGATCCCATCGATCTCGGGGCGATCCACGCCCCCAACCGTATCCTGATGGCGCCGCTCACGCGCGCCCGTGCCACCCGTGAGGCGGTGCCGACCCCGATCATGGCGGAATATTATGCCCAGCGCGCCGGTGCGGGCCTGATCATCTCCGAAGCCACCGGCATCAGCCGCGAAGGTCTGGGCTGGCCCTATGCGCCCGGCCTGTGGACCGATGAGCAGGTCGCGGCCTGGAAGCCGGTGACCGACGCCGTGCACAAGGCGGGTGGACGCATCGTCGCGCAGCTCTGGCATATGGGCCGTCAGGTCCACAGTTCGGTGACGGGGATGCAGCCGGTATCCTCCTCGGCCACCCGTACCGAGGGGCAGGCGCACACCTTCGAGGGCAAGCAGGATTTCGAAACCGCGCGCCCGCTCGAACTGTCCGAAATCCCGCGTCTGCTCGACGACTATGAACGCGCGACGCGCAACGCGCTGGCCGCCGGGTTCGACGGGGTGCAGATTCATGCCGCCAACGGCTATCTGATCGACGAATTCCTGCGCGATGGGGCCAACCACCGCGAGGACGAATATGGCGGTTCGCCGGAAAACCGCATCCGCCTGCTGCGCGAGATCGCCGAGCGGGTGATCTCGGTCGCCGGCAAGGAGCGTGTCGGCGTCCGCCTCTCGCCCAACGGCGCCAGCCAGGGCGTGGACGACAGCGATCCCGCCTCGGTCTTCGTGCCCGCCGCCCGGATGCTGTCGGATTTGGGCATCGCCTTCCTCGAACTGCGCGAAATCGGCCCGGACGGCACCTATGGCCGCACCGACGTGCCCAAGCTGTCGCCGCAGATTCGCGAGGTCTTCCAGGGCCCGCTGATCCTGAACAGCGATTTCGACAGCCGCGCCAAGGCGCAGGCCGCACTCGATTCGGGTGTGGCGGACGGCATCGCCTTCGGCCGCACCTTCCTGGCGAACCCCGACCTGCCCGAGCGCCTGCGCATCGACGCGCCGCTGAACCAGAGCGACATGGCGACCTGGTATAGCCAGGGTCCCGAGGGCTATATCGACTATCCGACGCTCGACGAACAATCGCGCGCGGCGTGATGGAAGGGGGGCGGGTGCTGCGGCAGCCGCCCCTTTTTCTTTCCTCCCCTTGCAGGGGAGGTGGCAGGCCGAAGGCCTGACGGAGGGGTGTCCCGCTATCGAGAGGGGTTACACCCCTCCACCAGCTTCGCTGGTCCCCCTCCCCTTACAGGGGAGGATTTCGAGCTGTATCAGCCCCGCCGCGCGATACCCTGCGCGATGATCGTCGCTTCCGCCTCGGCCAGCACCGCGCCGGCATTGCCGGGTGCCATCACCGCGCGTTCGGCGGCGCGGATGCGGACCAGCGCGCGGGCCAGCATGGCGGGCGTCCAGCGGCGCAGCGCGCGCGCCGTCTTCGCCTCGTCGCGGAAGAAGACGCGGTGGCGCTTCATCACCGCCTCGACCGGTTCGCCCTTGTCGATATCGGCGCGCATCTCGGCCAGCGTGACCAGCCGCCGCGCCAGTGCGCGCAGCCAGGGGATGGGCGATGCCCCGCCTTCGTCCAGCAAGGCCAACTCGCCGCCCAGATCGCCGACGCGGCCCTCGACCACCGCCTCGACCGCGTCGCCCATCTCCGCCTCGCCCAGATCGGCGCCGATCGCGTCCATCGCGGCGTGATCGACCTCGCGCGGGCGGTCGGTATCGGCGTCGAGATAGAGCGCCAGCTTCTCCAGTTCGCGGGTGATGACCGCACGGTCCGCGCCCGCCGCCTCGACCAGCCGGGCGGGCACGCCGGCGGCCAGCCGCAATCCCATCTCGCCCGCCATGGTCACGGCCAGCCGTTCGGCATCGGCGGCGGTCGGCGCATAGCAGCCGAACGCCATCGCCCGCGGCGAATCGAGCGCGAGCTTGACGATCTTGGCGGTGGTCTTGACCATGGGGGCGATGGCGACGACCGGATTGCCCGCCGATTCCGCCTCCAACAGCGCGGTGAACGCCGCCAGTCCTTCCTCGCCGACGCTGGCGATGCGGATGAAGCGCGGGCCGCCGAACAGCGACAGCGCCGCCGCCTCGTCGGTCAGCCGTGCAGGGTCGCTCTTCAGCGTCGCCGAGTCGAGGTCGATCCGCTCCGCCTCGCGCCCCATCGCCTGGGCGAGCAGCCGCGCCAGTTCGTTCGCACCGGCCTCATCGGGACCGTGCAGCAGATAGAGCCGGACATCGGCCGACGGGCGGCTTAGCGCCTGACGGATTTGCCCGGCATTGGCTTTCATGGGCGGGCGACCGGCGCCTCGCCGGCGGGACGCGCCCGGGCATAGGTCGCCAGCCGCGCGACGATCTCATCCGCGACGATCACCGCCAGCCGTTCGAGCGCGGTGTTCTCCGCCGCGATGGTGGCATATTCCGAGCGGACGACGTCGATGCCGGCATCCGACCCGGCGGTCGAATCGACCAGCACCGCGTTGCTGGTCTGGTCGATCAACTGATAGCGCGCGCGCAGCACCCGGCGCTCACGCGTGACCGAGTCGTCGCGCCGCACGCCCAGGCCCTTGATCTGGTCGTCGAGCTTGACGTCCAGCCGGTAACGTGCGCTCCCGCCCTGGCCATTGCCCAGCCGATCGCGCAGCGCATTGGCCATCAGCCAGCCCGCCTTGCCCTGAATGGGGGCGACCTCGACCCCCGACAAGGCGGTCGCCACCGCGCCCTGGCTGCCCCCGGCATAAAGCGGGTGCAGGCCGCAGCCCGACAGAGCGAGCGTCAGCCCAAGGGCGGCGGTGAGCAGGATGGGCGCGCGCATCATGCGACGATGTTTACCAGACGATCGGGCACCACGATCACCTTTTTCGGGGTGGCGCCGTCGAGCGCGCGGACGATCTTGTCCGACGCCAGCGCGGTCGCCTCCAATTGATCCTTAGGCAGTCCCTTGGCGACGGTCAGCGTGTCGCGCAGCTTGCCATTGACCTGCACCGCGACGGTTACCTCGTCCTCGACCAGCAGGCTTTCGTCGACCGCCGGCCAGGCGGCGTCGGCGATCAGGCCATCCTGACCCATCCCGGCCCAGGCTTCCTCGGCCAGATGCGGGACCATCGGTGCGACCAGCAGCATGGTGGTACGGATCGCCGCGTTGCGCGACGCCGAAGGCTTGGCCTTCTCGATCGCGTTGACCAGCTCGTACAGCTTGGCGACCGCCTTGTTGAAGGCCAGCGCCTCGATATCCGCCGCGACGCCCGCGATGGTCTGGTGCAGCTTGCGGGACAGCGCCTTGTCCTCGCCCTCGGCCGCTTCCGAACCATCGAACAGACGCCACAAGCGCTGGACGAAGCGCCACGACCCCTCGATGCCCGATTCGGACCAGGGCAGGTCGCGCTCGGGCGGGCTGTCGGACAGCATGAACCAGCGTACCGCGTCCGCGCCGTACTGATCCACGATGGGCTCGGGATCGACGGTGTTCTTCTTGGACTTGGACATCTTCTCGACGCGGCCGACGGTGATCGGCTGTCCGGTCGCGATCTCGATGCCGTCGCGGATTTCACCCGGCGCGAGCCAGCGGCCGTCCGAGGACTTGTAGCTCTCGTGCGTCACCATCCCTTGCGTGAAGAGCCCTGCAAAGGGCTCCGCCACGTCGATCAGGCCGATATGCTTGAGCGCGCGGGTCCAGAAGCGGGCATAGAGCAGATGCAGGATCGCATGCTCGACGCCGCCGATATACTGGCCGACCGGCAGCCACTTCTTGACCACCTCGGGATCGAACGGGCGATCCTTGGGCTGGCTGGCGAAGCGGATGAAATACCAGGACGAATCGACGAAGGTGTCGAGCGTGTCGGTCTCGCGCCGGGCGGGCTTGCCGCAGGCCGGGCAATCCACGTGCTTCCACGTCGCATGACGGTCGAGCGGATTACCGGGGACGTCGAAGGTCACGTCCTCGGGCAAGGTGACCGGCAGCTGGTCCTTGGGCACCGGCACCGCGCCGCAATCCTCGCAATGGATGATCGGGATCGGCGTGCCCCAATAGCGCTGGCGGCTGACGCCCCAGTCGCGCAGGCGGTACACGGTCTGGCCCTGGCCCCAGCCTTCGCCCTCGGCCCGCGCGATGACGGCGGCCTTGGCAGCCTCGACATCCAGCCCATCGAGCGGGCCCGAGTTCACCAGCTGTCCGCTACCGGTATAGGCGGTGTCGCCCTCGAACACCGGCGCGGTCACATCGCCATCGGCGACGACGCGGGTGACGGACAGGCCGTATTTGCGCGCGAAATCCAGGTCGCGCTGGTCATGCGCGGGCACGCCCATCACCGCGCCCGTGCCATAGTCCATCAGCACGAAGTTCGCGATATAGACGGGCAGCGTGATCGCTGCGTCCATCGGATGCTGCATCCGATAGCCGGTGTCGAAGCCCAGCTTTTCCTGTGTCTCCAGCTCGGCCGCTGTGGTGCCGCCCGCCTTGCACCGCTCGATGAACGCGGCGGCATCGGCGTTGGTCTCGGCCAGTTCGCGCGCGATCGGATGATCCGCCGCGATCGCGACGAAGCTGGCGCCGAAGATCGTGTCGGGACGGGTCGAATAGACCTCGATCGGCGTCGCGAAGGGCGCGACGGGTGCAAAGCGGAACTGGAGGCCCTTGCTGCGGCCGATCCAGTTTTCCTGCATCAGCTTCACCTTTTCGGGCCAATGCTCGAGCGTCGTCAGCCCCTCCAGCAGCTCGTCGGCAAAGTCGGTGATCTTCAGGAACCACTGGTTCAGCTTGCGCTTCTCGACCAGCGCACCCGAGCGCCAGCCGCGCCCGTCGATCACCTGCTCGTTGGCCAGCACGGTCATGTCGACCGGGTCCCAGTTGACCGCCGATTCCTTGCGGTACACCAGCCCGCCCGCATACAGGTCGAGGAACAGCGCCTGCTCATGCCCGTAATAATCGGGCTCGCAGGTCGCGATCTCGCGCGTCCAGTCGAGCGCGAAGCCCAGCCGCTTCAGCTGCGCCTTCATCGTCGCGATATTGTCGCGGGTCCAGCCGCCCGGATGGACGCCCTTTTCCATCGCGGCATTCTCGGCGGGCATGCCGAACGCGTCCCAGCCCATCGGGTGGAGCACCTCATGCCCGATCATCCGCCGATAGCGCGCCAGCACGTCGCCCATCGTATAGTTGCGGACATGCCCCATATGGATGCGCCCCGACGGATAGGGGAACATCTCGAGGACATAGGAACGCGGCTTGGAGCTGTGATCGTCGGCGGCGAAGGTGCGCCGCTCTTCCCAGATCCGCTGCCAGGTCGAATCCGATTTCAGGGCGTTGAAACGCGAGGCCATTCTTCTCGTCTTTTACTTCGTGATCGAGGCACGGCGCAGGTCGCGCGCCTTGGTGAGGATGATGTCTTCCAGCTTCTGCGTGGTCGCGGCCTGGACGGGGGCGGCGACCCACTGGCCACCGCGATTGACCTCGCGCAGCGCGGTCACGCGCAGCGCGTCGGCGCGCAGATCCTGATCGAGGATGGTGACGGTCACCTTCATCCGCTCGGTCGGAACCTGCGGGTTGATGTACCAATCGGTTACGATCACGCCGCCGTTCGAATCGGTCTCGGTCAGCGGCATGAAGCTGAGCGTGTCGAGGCTGGCGCGCCACAGATAGGAGTTCACGCCGATCGTCGTCACCTTCGACGCGGCCAGATCGGCCTGCGGGCGGTCCTTCTTGCCGGCACAGGCGCCGAGCGACAGGGCGGCGATAACCGCGAACGCGGTGGCGGAACGGCGAAGCATCGGCATTATCCTGACTGCGAATAAGGACTGGGAATAAGGGTTGCCTATCGCTCTACAGGGGCCCCGCCACCCCGGCAAGCGCGCGTGCGATGAGGGCGATTCTGTGGATACCGGGCAACAGTCGGACAAGATTCGCGATCGGGCGCGTAACAATGGGATCACTCCGACATGATTCCATGTTAGGACCGATCTCCAGAGGGATTGTCATCTAAAGGGGTGGATCGTGTCGTTCGGGCGTGTGGTGATCGGACTTGCTATCGGGGCGCTGGCCGCCACGACGGCGATGGTCGCGCCCGCCATCGGTGCGGTCGATCAGGGCACGCGCGTGCCGAAGCGGACGCTGAGCCTGCGCGGCACCGGGGGCTTCACGCCGGCATCGGCCGATCCCCGCCTCGCCGCCATCTTCGCGCGCGGCGGCCTCGACGCCGGCGACCTGCGCTTTACGCCTGCCGAAAGCCAGCGTGGCACCAGCCGCCCGGTCACCGTCGCGGTGCGCGCCCGGACCAGCCGTACCAATGACGAGCGGATCGCCGCCAATGTCGCGCCGACGGTCGGCCTGGCGCCGATCTCGTACAATCTGGGCGTCGCGGTCGGCTGGAAGCGGCTGGCGGTGTCCAGCGACATCGCGCGCATCGACCTGGCCGGCATGCCGGGCAGCCGCGAGACCGCCGATGTCGCGGTCAGCTATACCGCCAATCGCTTCACGGGTCGCGTGAAGGCCTCGACCGATCGCCCGATCGAGGGCGTGGCCAAGCTGATCGACACGCCGTCC
Source organism: Sphingomonas pseudosanguinis (assembly GCF_052056765.1). NCBI lineage: Bacteria > Pseudomonadati > Pseudomonadota > Alphaproteobacteria > Sphingomonadales > Sphingomonadaceae > Sphingomonas > Sphingomonas pseudosanguinis. The sequence goes on along the minus strand of NZ_CP189888.1, from coordinate 3,300,388 downwards.
AGCTATTCGCTCGACATGGGCGGCTCCTATGCGCTGACCCGCAATCTCGATGTGACGGCGGGCGTCCGCTATCGCTCGGACCGCGAGCGCCTGGCCCGCCTGGACGACGATCGCCGCAACAGCCAGGCGGTGTATCTGGGAACCGCCTTCCGGTTCTGACCCTCGTGTAATGCGGTTTTGCGGGTGTGACGCTCCGTCGGAGCGTCGCTGCTTTGTGCCTTGCGCGTCTTCTGCATGATCGCCGGGGGCAACAAGACGCTCGTCCATGAGCGGATGATTGCCGGCGTTTGGTTTGCGTCTTCAAAATAAGATTGTTCGCGCAGAGGCGCAGAGGACGCGGAGGGGTCTCGCGCGGGGCAACGGCTTGCCTTCCCATCGGGCATGGTAAGTGCGCGGACATTTGATCTAGGGCCTGTGGGGATTCACAAATCGTGATGGATGTGATTCACACTACGGATGGATCGGGACATACTGACGGACGCTCAATGGGCGAAGATCGAGCCGCATTGTTTAGGCAAGCGGACTGACCCTGGCCGAAGCGGCCGAGACAATCGGTTATTTGTGGAGGCGGTGTTGTGGATCGCGCGCACGGGCAGCCCGTGGCGTGATCTGCCGGAGCGGTTCGGCAACTGGAGTACGGCCTTCCGGCGCTTTCGCGACTGGCGCAAAGCCGATGTCTTCAAACGGATATTTGATGAACTGTCGGACGAGCCGGACCTCAAATATGCCATGGTCGATGCGACGATCGTCAAGGTCCACCGCCACGGCCAGGGCGCAAAAGGGGGACTCAGAGCCAGGCCATTGGACGCTCCAAAGGCGGCATGACGACCAAGATCCTCGCGCTGACTGATGCGCTGGGCAACCTCGTGCGCTTCCACCTGATGCCGGGACACCGCTTCGACACCGTCGGCGTTCCGCCGTTGATCGACGGGATCGCGTTCGATGGCCTGATCGCGGACAAGGCATTCGACAGCAACGCGATCATCGCCGACCTCGACGAGCGTGGAGCGGCGGTGATTATCTCGCGGCACCCACGGCGCATCGGCGCGCGCAAAATCGACCCCGCCATCTATGCGTGGCGGCACCTGATTGAGAACTTCTTTTGCAAGCTCAAAGAGTTCAAACGCATCGCCATGCGTGCCTGCAAAACCGATCGCAGCTTCGAGGCTATGATCTACCTCGCCGCCGCCATCATCAATTCACGATGAATCCCCACACGCCCTAGTCCCGCACCCTCTGCGTCCTCCGCGCCTCTGCGCGAACAAAATCCATTTGCGCCGAGGGTTGGCCATCAACGTGGTACGACTCGCATTGGCATGGCGGGCCCAGCCACTTCGCTTCCATTGGCACGTCGAAATCTCGCCGGTGATCGGATGCGATCCTTCGCGCTCGATCCAAGCAGTTCGGAAGACGTTGTTGTTCGCGCGGAGGCGCGGAGAACGCGGAAGGTGCTGGGCCAGATCGAATGTCTGTCCTCTTTCCACGCCTGTGGTGAGGATCTGACGTTGCCCAACGCCGGACACCTCCGCGTATTCGCGTCTCCGCGCGAACACATTCATTCGCGCAACGAGACTGCCGGCAAAGAGAGCGCAGTTCGCTTCTGAATGACTCAGCCCGCACCGCCCCAGGCATCGATCGCGGCCCAGCCTTCGAATCGCCCCCGCAGGCGACGAAAGCGCTGCGTGTTCATGCCGCCCAGCGCGATCAGGGGCAGGCCCAGCCTACGCCCGATCCGTGCCGCGCGCGCCGGGCCGATGCCAGGCGCGTCCGGATGCGACCGGGTGGCGAAAAGCGGCGAGACGAACAGCAGATCGGCCCCGGCCTGCCACCCCGCAACCGCTTCCGCCCGGTCATGCGCGGGCCAGCTGCGCAATCCCTTGCCTCTGCCCGACTTGTGCACGCCGTCGCCGGGCAGACCGCCGCCGGCCACCAGCAGCACCAGCCGCCGCGCCCGCGCGATCCGCCAGACCCTTCGGTGGATCGCCCGGCGCGCGGCCGGGGGCGTCGCGTGGTGACGGAACACGACCCCCGACCCCGGCGGCAACCGTCGCAGCGCGGTCCATAGCCCGTCGCCCAGCCGCTCATCGGTCATCAGCCATGTCACGGGGTATCGGTCGGCCATGCCAGCGACTATAGCGCCGGGCATGACCGACGACAGCGTTTCCCGCCTTGCCACCGTCTCCGCCGAGCTTCAGCGTGCCGCCAAGCTTGGGGACCATGCGACCCCGACCCTGATCGCGGTGTCGAAGACGCATGATGCCGACACGATCCATCCGCTGCTGGAGGCCGGCCACCGCGTGTTCGGTGAGAACCGCGTGCAGGAGGCCGCCGCCAAATGGCCCGCGCTGCGCGACGGCTATGACGGCGTCGAACTCCATCTGATCGGGCAGTTGCAGTCGAACAAGGCGGCCGACGCGGTGGCGCTGTTCGACGTGATCCACACCGTCGACCGCCCCTCGCTGATCACCGCGCTGGCCGAGGCGATGGACAAGAGCGGACGGCGGCCCGATTGCTTCCTCCAGGTCAATATCGGCGAGGAGGAGCAGAAGGGCGGCTGCGCCATCGCCGAGGCGCCCGTCATGCTGGAACAGGCGTGCGCCGCCGGTCTGCCGATCGTGGGGCTGATGGCGATCCCGCCGCACGGGGTCGACGCCGCGCCCTATTTCGCGCTGCTCGCCAAGATGGCGCGCGAGTTGGGCGTGGAAAAGCTCAGCATGGGCATGTCCGAGGATTACGAGGTCGCCGCGATGCTGGGCGCCAGCCATGTCCGCATCGGCAGCGCGCTGTTCGGGGCACGCGGATGACCCGCTTCGCCGCGCTGCTGTTCGATTTCGACGGCGTCCTGATCGACAGCGAATATGAGGGCAATCGCCATCTCGCCGAATGGCTGACCGCCAATGGCCATCCGCATACGCCGGAAGAGGCGATGCATCATTATATGGGGCTGGCGGGCAAGGACTTCATCGCGACGATCGAGGGGCGGATCGGCCATGTGCTCCCGGAGTCCTTCTACGAGGCGCGGCGAGTCGAGGATGTCCGCGCGATGGACGAGGGCGTGATGGCGATCGCCGGCGCGATCGACTTCGTCCGGTCGCTGCCCGCCGACTTTCCCAAGGCGGTGGTGTCGTCCAGCCCGACGGTGTGGATCGACCGCCATTTGCGCCATCTCGGCCTGCGCGAGGCGTTCGGCGAACATATCTATAGCGGCCGCGAGCATGTGACGCGCGGCAAGCCGGCGCCCGACCTGTATCTGTACGCCGCCGACCGGCTGGGCGTGGCCATCGCGGATTGTGCGATCCTGGAGGACTCTCCCGTCGGTGCGACCGGCGCGGTGGCGAGCGGGGGTTATGTCATCGGCATGTGCATGGGCACGCATTGCGCGGTCGGGCACGACCAGCGGCTGCGCGACATCGGCGTGTCGGCCATCGCGCAGGATTATGCGGACGTACGGCGCGCATTGGGGGTCTAGAGCGAGATGACGTCGTACTGAATGAACGCGAGCCCCTCCCCTTCAGGGGAGGGGTTGGGGTGGGGCGTCACCGCAAACTGTTGGCCCGTGGAAGCGCCCCACCCCCTGCCCCTCCCCTGAAGGGGAGGGGTGAGTTCATCTCACGTCATCCCGCTATAACGCTCCGCCACCGTTGAGCTTGAGCGACGTCGAAGGCCAAGGGACTGACCTTTGTGGCCAAGCGTGGAACGTGCACTTCGACTTCGCTCAGTGCGAACGGAGGGTGGGGCTTGGACGTGCGGGCTCGGGAAGCGCGGCGTGCATGGGATGATATGAGAGATTGAGCCTCCCTCGCCCCATCCCCAACCGCCGTTCCCGCTGAGCGAAGTCGAAGCGCACGCCCGGCGATTTCCCGATTCCCTTGGCCTTCGACTTCGCTCAGGCGGAACCGATGTTCGAGGTGGTTCCCCTACAACTGGTGCCCGGTCCGGTCCCGCTTCGTCGCCAGATAGCGTTCGTTATGCGGATTGGGCGGCAGACTGTGCGCCACCCGCTCGACCACGCGCACGCCCGCCGCGTTCAGCCCGGCCACCTTGGCGGGGTTGTTGGTCAGCAGCCGCACCTTGTCCTGTCCCAGCAGCGTCAGCATCCGCGCCGCCACGCCGAAGTCGCGCGCGTCGATGGCGAAGCCCAGCCGGGTGTTGGCGTCGACCGTATCGAAGCCCTGATCCTGCAACTGATAAGCGCGCAGCTTGTTGACCAGCCCGATCCCGCGTCCTTCCTGGCGCAGGTACAGCAATATGCCCCAGCCCGAGTCGGCGATGGCATGGATCGCGGCATGGAGCTGCGGCCCGCAATCGCATTTCAGGCTGCCGAGCACGTCGCCGGTCAGGCATTCGCTGTGCAGCCGCACCAGCGGCGGCTGGCCATTCGGCTGGCCGATCAGCAGCGCGACATGCTCGCCCGCCGCATGGGGCGAGCGGAAGGCGACGATCTCGGCATCCTCCGCCCCCGCCACGGGCAGGCGCGCGCGGGTGGCGATGGCCAGCGCCTCGGCATTTTCATGCGCGACGATGTCGGCGACCGTCAGCGACGCCTCCACGCCCGTTCCGCCGACGAAGAAGGCCGGCAGCAGCCCCGCGATCCGCGCGAACCGGATCGCCGCCGCCGCGACCGCCGGATCGGGCAGGGGAAGCGCGCGATAGGGGCCTTTGAGCGGTGTTGCGAGGTCGAATTGCGGATCGGCGAGCGCGGTCGCGGCCGGAAAGTCGATCCAGGGCGCGCGTTCGACCAGCACGGCGGCATCCGGGTCGGCGGCCTCCATCTGGTTGGTCAGCTTCAACGTCGCGGCGCGGCCCGCCGAGATCAGGACCGGCGCCTGCCGCTCGGGATCGAAACCGGCCAGACGCATCGGATCGGCCGTCTCGACCGCCAGCAACGCGACGCCGTCGATCGCGATCGGCCACCCCCGACGCAGCGCGTCGATGGCGCGCGCCGCCGCCCGCGCATCAGGTACCTTCGGATCGGCGCTCAAAAATCGAATTCCGTCATGATCGGGATATGGTCGGAGGGCTTGAGCCAGCTGCGGCACCCCTCGAACACGCGGTGGCCGGTCGCCTTGTCCGCCACGTCACGCGTCGCCCACATATGGTCGAGCCGCCGCCCGCGATCCGACGCCGCCCAATCCTTCGCGCGGTAGCTCCACCAGGTATAGAGCCGCTCGGGCGCGGGGATGAAGTGGCGGCCGAGGTCGACCCAGTCGTTCGAGGCCTGCAGCCTGGCCAGCGTCTCGACCTCGATCGGCGTATGGCTGACCACGTCGAGCAACTGCTTGTGGCTCCACACGTCCGACTCGAGCGGGGCGATGTTGAAGTCGCCGGTCAGGATGGTCGGGCAGTCGAGCCGGCCCGACCAGTCGATCATGCGGCCGAGGAAATCGAGCTTCTGGCCGAATTTCGGATTCACCTCGCGGTCGGGCACGTCGCCGCCCGCCGGGATATAGACATTCTCCAGCCGCACGCCGTTCGGCAGGCGCACGCCGACATGCCGCGCCTCGGCATTGGCCTGCCAGTCGAGGCGGTCATCCTCGACGATCGGCACGCGGCTGGCGATCGCGACGCCGTGGTGCATGCGCTGGCCGTGGATGACGATGTGGTCGTAGCCGAGCGACCGGAATAGCTCGAAGGGGAAGTCGTCATCGACGACCTTCGTCTCCTGAAGACACAGGATGTCGGGCGCAGCCTCGGTCAGAAACTGTTCGACGATGGCGGCGCGGAACCGCACCGAATTGATGTTCCAGGAGGCGATTTTCACGCGACGCGATGTAGCGGGGGGCAGGGGGTGAGACAAGGTTACCGCCACCCTCATTCCTCCCCTGCAAGGGGAGGGGGACCATGCGCAGCATGGTGGAGGGGTGTCCCCAGTCGTTAGAGAAGGCTGCTCATCCCGCGGGGACACCCCTCCGTCAGGGCTTCGCCCTGCCACCTCCCCTTGCAGGGGAGGAATAGATGTACATACGGAAAGGCCCTCGCTCCGGGGGCATGGAGCGAGGGCCGACCTAGCGTTCGTCACGCAGGCGGGATGAGGGTGCTCATTCAAGCAACAGGGGGGAATCTCGAATGCCCCTCAACCGCAACGCCCTGATAGGACAGGAAACCTGTCGCCCGGATGAATGAAATTGCCCGGAAGCGTTCAGTTACGCGCCGCCGACCTCCGTGGGTCGTTGAATCGGAACGCCTTGTCGTCCACCGCGACGCCGTAGCGCTGATTCGACAGGCGAATCGTGGTCCGGTTGTTCTGGCTGTCGAGCGCAACCCAACCCTGGAGCATCAGCCCGCCGGGCGCGGCGGCGTCGCGGGCGAAGACAAGCGTGATCTTGCCATATTCGGGATGCTTGGGGTCGTTCGCCTCGACCGAGAGCAGCCGCGAGTCGGCGCTGGGCACGACCTTGGCATAGCGACCGATGTCGCGGCTGGGGTCGATCAGCACGCCCAGCGGCGAGTTCTTGATCGGCCAGCGCTGCACCTGCCGCACCGAATAGTCGATGAAGGTCAGCGCGCCGCCATCGGCGACGATCAGCAGCGGCACGCCCTTTTCATATTGGAAGCGGATCTTGCCCGGCTTCTTCATGGTCAGCGTCCCGGTCAGCACCTTGCCGGCGCGGTCCGTCTGGGTGAAGTCGGCGGTCATCGTCGTCAGCGCCTGAAGCGAGCGCTGCACCGCCGCCAGATCGCCGCCGGCCTGCGCCATGGCGGGCACGGGCGCGGCGACCATCGCCATGGCGGTCGGCGCCAGCAGGGCGGACGCCATCATCGAACGGATCATCAAAACACTCCTTTGGAGCCGTCACTCATGCGGGCGGCCTATTGAACGGGTCGTGAATCGCGGAATCAGGGTCGGCTTGGGAACTCGCTGAAAGCGAGTGTCGGACCGCTCCCCCAAAAACGTGCCTCCGGCATGTTTTCAAAAAGTCTCTTACAGCGTCAGCGCGGCCTTCAGGCCCAGCGCGGTGACATCGTCCGCCTGGGCATAGCCGCCGGGATGATGGATGAACTGGACATTGGGGCGCATCTCCAACCAGTCGGCGGGGTGGATGCTGTAATACACCTCGGCGGCATATTCCGATCCCTGCACCGCCCGCCGCGTGGGATCGAGCCGTTGCCCGTCCGCGACCCGTCCGTTCACATGGGTGCGCGCGACACCGATGCCCAGCACGTCGCCGGGCACGGCGGGGACCAGCCCCTTGTAGAACAGCCCGGCGGCGACCTGATTGTCGGTGACGCTGGTCGCACGGTCCGCTTGGGTGGCGTTCAGGAAGACGCTCAGGCCGTTCTCCGCCTTGCCGTCCTTGGTCTCGCCGGTCAGCTGCTGCTGGATATTGATATAGACGCCGTAGCGGCTACTCCGCTCCAGCGGGGCGAGGCCGGTGATCGCGAGCGGGCGACGGTTGATGTCGAGGAAGACGTCGGCCGCGTCGGCGGTGCTGACCCAGCCGCCCAGCTTGTACGACCCGATCCGCCCGGCGGTGGGATGGTTGATCCAACCCACTTCGGCAGGGACCAGCACCCCGGTCGCGCCCCGGAAATGGCCGATGAAGAAGTCGGTATCCAGATTGCGCGGATTGACCTCATAGACCGCGCCCTGGGCATACAGGTCGTCACGCGGTTCGTAGCGCAGCCGTACGCCCCATTGGCTGACCGGCCAGTTCTGCCAGTAATCGCCGACCAGATTGCCTGGCTGCGCGCCGCAGAAACTGAGATTCATGAAGTGGCAGGAGAAGATTGCGAAATCCTCGCCCGGATTGGTGCGGCCCAGCTTCACCTCGAACCGCTCGCCGATCCGCTGTTCGTACCAGAATTGGGTGAGGCGCAGAGTCTGGCCCCGGCCATAGACCTCCTGCACCTGTTGCAGCGTGCCCAAATTTGCATCGTCGCTGAGGTTGCGGCCCCGGCGATAGGTGAGCGTGGCCTGGAACGCCCCGCCCTTCAGCCCCATGACCTTTTCCAAGTCGAACAGCGCGCCGGCGTCGAACTGCCCGGTTTCGCGGAACAGCGTCTTGCGCCCGCCCGTCACATTGACCGCGCTTTCCGAGGCATAGCGCGCGGTGACGGTGATTCCCCGCCGGCCCAGCCGGGTGCGGATGTCGTGCCAGTCGCCGATCAGCCCGGGCGGCGGCGTGCGGCGCGTGTCGGCGGTGATCGCCGAGGGCGCGCTGTCGGAGGGGCGCACCGCACGGCGCCGGGGCGGGCGCTGCGTATCGCCGGTGGCGGCTTCTGGTACGACACGCGAGGCCGAGGGGACGGGGTCGGTGGTCTGCTGCGCCCAAACCGGTGCGGCGACCAGTAAGGGGGCCCAGCCCCAGATCATCGCCTTCATCATAGCCCCTTTCCCCGACCCTTATCGTTTCGCGTTGCAAACGATCGATCCGGGGAAAGGTGCCGTATGCGTCAAGCGCCTATTCCTCCCCTGGCAGGGGAGGTGGCAGGGTAAAGCCCTGACGGAGGGGTGTCCCACGCCCGAGAGGTAACTCTATCCTCGCAACCGGTTACACCCCTCCACCAGCTTCGCTGGTCCCCCTCCCCTTGCAGGGGAGGAAAGAGGTCACCCCTGCTCCGCCGCGCGGACCTGGTCGACATAGTCGCCATAACCTTCCGCCTCCATATCCCCCAGCGGTACGAAGCGCAGCGAGGCGGAGTTGATGCAGTAGCGCAGGCCGCCACGATCGCGCGGGCCGTCGGGGAAGACATGGCCCAGATGGCTGTCGCCATGCGCCGAGCGCACCTCGGTGCGGATCATGCCGTGCGTGGTGTCGCGCAGTTCGTTGACATGCGCCGGCTCGATCGGCCGGGTGAAGCTGGGCCAGCCGCAATGCGAATCGAACTTGTCGGCCGAGGCGAACAGCGGCTCGCCTGAGACGATGTCGACATACAGGCCCGGCTCGCGGGTGTGCAGATATTCGCCGGTGCCGGGACGCTCGGTGCCGCTCTGCTGGGTCACATAATATTGTTCGGGGGTCAGCCGCGACAGGGCTTCCTCGGTCTTGGCATAACGGGTGTCGGCCATGGGGGCTCCTTTCGAAAGGGGATCAGGCTTGAACGGGTTCGGCGGCGATCTGGCGCAGCGCCTGCTCGAACGATTCGGGCGGTTGGCCGCCCGAGATGAGATAGCGATTGTCGATGACGATCGCGGGCACCGACTGGATGCCGCGCCCCTGCCACAGCCGCTCGGCCTCGCGCACCTCGGTGGCATAAAGGTCGGAGGACAGCAGCGCGCGGGCCTGCTCGGCGTCGAGCCCGGCGCGGGTGGCGGCGGCGATCAGCACGTCATGGTCGGAAATATCCTCACCGTGCGTGAAATAGCTGTCGAACAGCGCATGCTTCAGCGCCGCCTGCCGCCCCTCGATCCCCGCCCAGTGGAGCAGGCGATGCGCGTCGAAGCTGTTGTAGATACGCGATGTGTCGGTCATCGCCATGGTGAAGCCGACCGAGGCGGCGCGCTCGCGGATATTGGCGCGGTTGGCCGCCGATTGTTCGGGCGTCGCGCCATATTTGCGGCCGATATGCTCGACGATATTCTCGCCCTCGGGCGCCATCGCCGGGTTCAGCTCGAATGGCTGGAAATGGATGTCCGCCTCGACCGCGTCGCCCAACCGCTCCAGCGCGATCTCCAGCCCGCGCAACCCGATGATGCACCAGGGGCAGGAGATGTCGGAGACGAAATCGATACGGATCGGGCGGGGCATGGATGGTCCTGACTGACGCGACGGGGCGCGGGGGGATGGACCATGATGTGGGGAGGGGGCTTGCCCGTGCAAAGGGGCGGCCCGGGAAACGCTGCGTCAGTAAATCCGCGTCCACCGCTCGGGGCCGTCGGGCGCGCGCGGATAGACGACATGCAGCGGTTCGTCGTCCGCCGGGGTCATCTCCCCGGCGGGCCGGAACAGGCACCGGCCACCCTGCGCGCGCGGCGACAGCGTTTGGCCGGCGGGCACGCGCGTCAGGTCGGTATTGGCGACATAGCCCATGATCCGCTCCCTTCGGCCGATAGAGTGCGATACCCGGCAAAGGGATGCCATCCGGGAAAAGCCCGGAAAACAAAGGGCTGGAACGAAGCGGGGGCTGACCGCTTTCGTGGCGGTGCCATTTGCGCCACATCAGGCGCGCCTAAGCCTTTCCATGGAGATCGACCGATGACCCGAACCGCCCTCATCACCGGAGCCACCGCCGGAATCGGTGCCGGCGCCGCACGCGCCTTTGTCGCGGCTGGCTGGCGGGTGATCGGGACGGGGCGGCGCGCCGACCGGCTTCAGGCGCTGGCCGACGAGCTGGGGACGGCGTTCCATCCGCTCGCCTTCGACATTACCGACGAGGGGGCGCTCGATGCGGCGCTGGCGGGCTTGCCGGAGGCGTTCGCGGACATCGACCTGCTGGTCAACAATGCCGGACTCGCGCTTGGCACCAAGCCGGCGCAGGACAGCGATCTGGCCCAGTGGCGAACGATGATCGCGACCAATATCGACGGGCTGATCACCATCACCCACCGGCTGCTGCCGCGCCTGATCGAACGGCGCGGGGGGATCATCAACCTGTCCTCGGTGGCGGCGAACTATCCCTATACCGGCGGCAACGTCTATGGCGGGACCAAGGCGTTCGTGAAGCAATTCTCGCTGAACCTGCGCGCCGACCTGCATGGCAAGGGGGTGCGCGTCACCTCGATCGAGCCGGGCATGGTCGAGACCGAGTTCACCACCGTCCGCACCGGCGGCGACCAGGCGGCGTCGGATGCACTCTATGCCGGCTCGGACCCGATGACGGCGGACGACATCGCCGCTACGTTGCTCTGGGTCGCCGAGCTGCCGCCGCACCTCAACATCAACCGGCTGGAGCTGATGCCGGTCAGCCAGTCCTTCGCCGGCTTCCAGGTCGCCCGCACAAGCTGAACCCTACAGCGGTCGGTGCATCACCAGCGCATCGACCGCCCCCAGGCGCGGATGCCGGAAGGCGCCGGGCACCCGCCCGACCGTGGCGAAGCCCAGCGCCGTCCACAGATGCACGGCGGCGGCGTTGGCGCTGACCACGAAGTTGAACTGCATCGCCACAAAGCCCCGCGCCCGCGCTTCGTCGAAGGAATGCAGCGCCATCGCCCGCGCCACCCCGCGCCCGCGCGCGGCGGCACCGGTCATATACCCCGCATTGGCGACATGATCCCCGCCCCCGGCCTGATTGGCGCGCAGATAATAGGTGCCGAGAATCTCGCCCCCCTCTTCGAACACGAATGTCCGCTTGTCCTCCCCCAGCCAATAGGCCAGCGCCGCCGCCTCGGTCATGGCGGGATCGAGCGCATAGGTCTCGCCCGCCCGGATCACCGGCAGGATGATCGCGGCGATGGCGGGCGCGTCGGCAGGGGTGGCGGGGCGAATCGGCATGGGCACTCCGATGGCGAGGACAGGGATGGCAATCCGGCTTTCTCCCGGATGGTGCCGGACCAAAGCCCGCTCCTAACGCCGCGCGCGGGAGGAAGATCATGCCATATTCAAACGATGTTCGCGCGCAGTTGCTGGCGGAGGCCAAGGCGGACGTCCGCCGCTGGTGCTGCCCCAGGGATCAACGCGTCGAGGGAGGGCGCTTGCCGGATACGCACTGGCTGGCGTTGTTTACCGGTGAGGTGACCGAGGATGATGCACATCGCTTCCTCATCACCTTTCAGTTGAACCGCGTGGCGTGGGAAAGGGCGGGCGTCGCGCGGGAGATTGCGCGTTTGCGGTTGCTATCGACTTTCGATCCGCTGACGGACGTGCCCGAATTGGCTGAAAAACTGCCAACAAAAACGAAGCAAAGTCGGCGGCATAGTTCCGCGGCGAGCAAGATCGCGACGTTTGCCCGGCCAGAGGCCGATGTCTTCATCTGGGACCGTTTAGCCAGCAAAGCAGCGCGCTATCGGGACTGGCATCGCGCTGGAGGCACCGGATGGAAACGATTGAGCAGCCTGTATCGTAACGCCGACGGCCATGACTATCCCGCCTTCTGGCAGGCCTGCGCACAGGCGCGCGAGGATGAACGGCAAAAGGTCGATTTCCAGGCAGCACGCGATCGGCTGATCGCGGATTTCCGTGCCGGCGCAGGGGGTGCAGAGATGGCCGATCCCGTGCATGTGCCCGATGGTTTCATCGAACGCCGACTGCTCGACAAGTTGATGTTCGCCGAAGGGCGCTGGATCGAACGCCATCGTCCATAACGGGGAAGCGCCGGTGGGGCGGGGCTATCCGCCCCGCCGGCCATTCTGCGCAACCGCGAGCACCACGGCGGCCAGCAGGCCGAGTGGGAACCACAGCCCGAACTTGCCCGTCAGCAGGCCGATGAACCCGAAGATCAGAAGCGCGCCGAAGGGCGACAGGTTTTTCATCGCCTGAGTGTATGCGCAGGCCGACAAAACACGCCATGCCTGATGCATGCGATCCAGGTTATATTCGGTGGGTTGTGATGGACCGTCCCTGACGATCGGGCGACTTGCTAAGCAAATCGCTGGAGCGGGCGAAGGGATTCGAACCCTCGACCCCAACCTTGGCAAGGTTGTGCTCTACCCCTGAGCTACGCCCGCTCTGGCGTTTCCGAACCGGCTGACCGGCTGGGGTGAGGCGGGCTATTAGATGTGGGTTTCGAATCCGGCAAGCACTTTTTTCAGAAATTTTACATTGGCGACTCCAGCAAGAGAACATTACAAGAACATATATGGAGGAACCCTTTGCCCTGATCGACCGTCTGCGTCGTGCCGCCTGTCTGGCGACGCGGATGGAGGAGGGTGAGCGGGGGGCGGGTGACGCGCTGACGCGGGGCCTTGCCCCCGCGCAACTCCATGAGATCCATGCGCTTTCGCAAGGCGAGGCGGCCAGCGGCGCGGGCTTTGCGATCGGATGCGTGCTGGCCGCCGGGGCTCGGCCGATCCTGTGGCTGCGCACCGAAGCGGCCGAACGGCAGGGCGGGCGACTCCATGGGCCGGGGCTGATCGCGATGGGGCTCGACCCCGCCGATCTGGTCGTGGTGGTGGTCGGTGATGATTCGGCGTTGCTGCGCGCGGCGGCGGATGGCGCGCGCTGTCCGGGGCTGGGCACGGTGATTGCGGAGGGCTGGGGCGCGATGCGCGGGCTGGACCTCACCGCCTCGCGGCGGCTGATGCTGGCGGCCGAGGCCTCGGGCGTGGTGATGATCCTGCTGCGCGTCGGCGGGCAGGTGGTGCCCAGCGCGGCGACGACCCGCTGGGCGGTGGCGCCCGCCCCGTCGCGCGCGCTGGCGGCGGAGGCGCCGGGCGCACCGGCCTATGATCTGGAATTGCTGCGCCGACGGGGAGCGCCCGCGGGCACCCGGTGGCGTGTGGAGTGGAACCGTGACACGCAAAGCTTCGATCCCGCGCCGCTATCTGGCGCTCGTCTTCCCCTGGTTGCCGATCGAGCGGCTGCGGATCGGCCGCCCGCACCTGTTCGTGGGACGCGATGAGGCACCGATCGCCTTTGCCGAATCGGTGGGCGGTGCAGTCCGCCTGGCAGCGCTCGATCCGGCGGCGCGGGGGGCGGGGCTGTCGGTCGGGCTGACGCTGGCCGATGCGCGGGCGCGGGTGCCGGCGCTGGAGATATTCCCGCATGACCCCATCGCCGATGCCGACTGGCTGGAGCGGCTGGCCGAGGGCGCACGGCGCTATAGCCCGGCGGTGGCGCTCGATCCGCCGCAGGGGCTGGTGCTCGACAGCGCCGGCGCGGATCATCTGTTCGGCGGCGAGCGAGGGTTAGCCGAGGATATCGAGACGCGGATGGCCAGGCGCGGCATCACCGTGCGACTGGCCTATGGCGACACGCCCGAGGCGGCGCGCGCGCTGGCCCGCTATGCCGGCACCCCCGCCCCGGACGAGATGGGGGCGATCCGCCGCCTGCCCGTCGCCGCGCTGGAGCTGGACGAGGATGCGGGCGCGGCGCTGATCGCGGCGGGGCTGAAGACCATCGGCGATGTGCTGGCGCGGCCGATGGCGACGATCGCGGCGCGGTTCGGGCGCGAGGCGGCGACCGCGCTCAGGCGGCTGACCGGCGAGGAGGACAGCCCGCTGACCCCGCGCGTGGTCGCCGCTCCGATCGGGGTGGAGCGGCGCTTCGCCGAGCCGGTGGCCCGGACCGAGCATATGCTGGGCGTGCTGGAGGAACTGGCGGGGGAAGCCGCACGGGCGCTGGAGGAGCGGCATGAAGGCGGCCGTCGCTGGGATGCGCGACTGTTCCGCGCGGATGGCGAGGTGCAGGCGCTGCGCGTCGAGACCGGGCAGCCGACGCGCGACCCGGCGGTGCTGTTGCGGCTGTTCCGCGAGCGGATCGAGGCGCTGGCCGATCCGCTCGATCCCGGTTTCGGATACGATCTGATCCGGCTGGATGTCGGGCTGGCCGAGAAGCTGGATGCGGTGCAGCTGCGGCTGGAGGGGGGCGAGGCGAAGGCGGAGGCGGTCGCCGCGCTGATCGACCGGCTGGGGACGCGGCTAGGGCGCGAGCGGGTGCGGCGAATCCATCCGCGCGACAGCCATATGCCCGAACAGGCCGAATTGCTGCTGCCTGCGACCGAGGCCGCGCCCAGGGCGGAGTGGACCCGCCCCGAACCGGGCGAGCCGCCAATGCGCCCGATCCATCTGTTCGACCCGCCCCAGCCGATCGAGTCGCTCGCCGCCGAGACGCCCGATGGTCCGCCGGCGCGCTTCCGCTGGCAGCGGAAGATGCATGACGTGGCACGCGCCGAAGGGCCGGAGCGGATCGCGGGCGAATGGTGGCGACGCGCCGACATGACGCCGCCGACCCGCGACTATTACCGGGTCGAGGATGTGCGCGGGCGGCGTTTCTGGATCTTCCGCCATGGGCTTTATTCGGAGACCGAGCGGCCGCGCTGGTATGTGCACGGGCTGTTCGCGTGAGGGGACTCGCTCCAATCCTCCCCGGCACGGGGAGGGGGACCATGCGCAGCATGGTGGAGGGGGCGTGCGGCAAGGGATGCCCTTTGTGGCACTCCCCCTCCGTCAGCGCTTACGCGCTGCCACCTCCCCGTGCCGGGGAGGATTAAGTGTCCGACTTCGCCGAACTGGTCGCGGCGACGCATTATTCCTTCCTCGACGGGGCAAGTCCGGCCGAGGACATGGTCGCGCAAGCCTATGCGTTAGGCCTCAAAGGCATCGGCATTGCCGACCGCAACACCGTCGCAGGGGTGGTGCGGGCGCTCAAGGCGTGGCGAAAGACTTGCGCCTCGGCGAAGGAGATCGGCGCTCCGCCACCGCCGACCCTCGTCGTCGGCGCACGCCTCGTCTTCGCCGATGGCACGCCGGACATCGTCGCCTATCCGGTGAACCGCAAAGGCTGGGGACGGCTGACCCGGTTGCTGACGCTGGGCAACAAGCGGGCGCGGAAAGGGGGCTGTATCCTGGGGCTGGGCGACCTGAACCGGCATGCCGAGGATCTGCTGCTGATCGCCTTGCCAAAATCGAGCGCCCGGCCCTGCGAGCCGATGGCGGACGCGATGCTGCCCCCTCAGCGCGCCGATCCGGGACTGGCGGCGACGCTCGACCGGCTGGTGGCGGTGGCGCCGGGGCGGGTCTGGCTGGGGGTGACCATGCCGCGATCGGGGGCGGACCGGCGGCGGCTGGTGGCGTATGCCGCACTGACCGAAGCGCGGGGCGTGCCGCTGCTCGCCACCACCGATGCGCTGTTCGCGACGCCCGCCGACCGACCGGTACAGGATATACTGACCTGTATCCGCGAAGGCCTGACCATCCGTACCGGCGGGCGCCGGCTGGCGGCCAATGCCGAGCGGCATCTGAAGCCCGCCGCCGAGATGGCGCGGCTGTT
This sequence comes from Sphingomonas pseudosanguinis, assembly GCF_052056765.1. Taxonomy (NCBI): domain Bacteria; kingdom Pseudomonadati; phylum Pseudomonadota; class Alphaproteobacteria; order Sphingomonadales; family Sphingomonadaceae; genus Sphingomonas; species Sphingomonas pseudosanguinis. The sequence goes on along the minus strand of NZ_CP189888.1, from coordinate 3,284,582 downwards.
CGCCGATCGCCCGGCGGCGGTGGCGGAGAGCATCGCGATCCTCGACCGGATCGAGTTTCGGCTGGATCATATCTCCTACCAATATCCCGACGAGCCGATTCCACAGGGGTGGAACGCGCAGGACTGGCTGGAGGAGCTGGTTCGACGTGAAGCCGCGGTGCGCTATCCGGGTGGTGTGCCGGTCAAGCTGCGCGGCTTGCTGGACGAGGAACTCGCGCTGATCCGCCGGTGCGGATATGCCCATTATTTCCTGACCGTGCACGACGTCGTCCGCTTTGCGCGTAGCCTGACGCCGCCCATTCTCTGTCAGGGGCGCGGGTCGGCGGCCAATTCGGCGGTGTGCTGGGTCCTGGGCGTCACCTCGGTCGATCCGGTGCGGTACGACCTGTTGTTCTCGCGCTTCGTCTCGGAGGAACGGCGCGAGCCGCCCGATATCGACATCGACTTCGAGCATGAGCGGCGCGAGGAGGTGATCCAGTATATCTACGAGCGATACGGCCGCCACCGCGCGGCCATCGCCGCGACCGTCATCCATTACCGCCCGCGCAGCACGGTGCGCGAGGTCGGCCGCGCGCTGGGCCTCAGCGAGGATGTCACGCAGCGGCTGACCAGCACCGTCTGGGGCAGCTTTTCCAAACAGTTCGAGGAAAAGCGCTTCCACGAAACCGGCTTCTCGCCCGACAATCCCGAGATCGCGCGGCTGCGCACCCTGGTCGACCGGCTGCTCGGCGCGCCGCGCCATTTGTCGCAGCATGTCGGCGGCTTCGTGCTGACGCAAGGGCGGCTCGACGAGACGGTGCCGATCCATAACGGCGCGATGGAGGGGCGCACCTTCATCGAGTGGGACAAGGACGATATCGACGAGCTGAAGATCATGAAGGTCGACATATTGGCGCTGGGGATGCTGACCTGCATCCGCAAGGCATTCGACCTGATGGAGGCCCATGGCCTGCCGCGCCCCGATCTCGACACGCTGGCCCAGGATGAGGACCACCGTGTCTATGAGATGCTGCAACGGGGCGACAGCATCGGCGTATTCCAGGTGGAGAGTCGGGCGCAGATCAACATGCTGCCCCGGCTGAAGCCGAAGGAATTCTACGACCTGGTCGTACAGGTCGCGATCGTCCGGCCGGGGCCGATCGAGGGCGATATGGTCCATCCCTATCTGCGGCGGCGGGCGGGAACGGAGGTCGTGACCTATCCCTCGCCCCATCCCGACCATGGCCCAGCGAAAGAATTGGAAGAGTTGCTCGGTAAGACCTATGGCGTGCCGCTGTTCCAGGAACAGGCGATGAAGCTCGCCATCACCGCCGCCAAATTCACCCCCGACGAGGCCAACCAGCTTCGTCGCGCCATGGCGACGTTCCGCAAGGTTGGGGGGATGGACAATTTCCAGCAGAAGATGGTCGGCGGGATGGTGCGACGCGGCTACGAGCTCGAATTCGCGGAACGCTGTTTCAAACAGATCGAGGGGTTCGGCTCCTACGGTTTTCCCGAAAGCCATGCGCTGTCCTTCGCGCGGCTGGTCTATGTCTCGGCCTGGCTGAAACGGCATCAGCCCGCGATTTTCACCTGCGCGCTGCTCAATGCGCAGCCCATGGGATTCTACGCCCCCGCCCAGCTCGTCCGCGACGCGCGCGAGAATGGCGGGGTCGAGGTGCGGCCGGTCGATGTGAATTTCAGTGGCTGGGACAATCGGCTGGAGGCCTGCGCGGACGGGGCGTTTGCGCTACGGCTGGGCTTTCGCCAGATCGACGGGTTTCGCGAGACATGGGGCACGGACATCGCGGATCATGCCCCCTATGAGACGATCGAGGCGGCCGCGATCCGTGCCCGGCTTCCGCGCCGCGCACTCGACCTGCTGGCGCAGGCGGATGCCTATCGCTCGCTGGGGCGCGGGCGGCGCGAGGGACAGTGGGAGGCGCGGCGGATGAAGTCGGCGCAACTGCCGCTGTTCGCTGCGATGGAGGCGCCCGAAATGGCCGCCGAACCCGATGTCGCGCTGCCGCCCATGCCGCTGTCCGAACAGGTCAGCGCCGATTACCGCGCGACGCGGCTGTCGCTGAAGGGCCATCCCATGGCCTTCCTGCGCGCCGAACTGGCAGCGGAAGGTATCCTGTCGGCTGCCGAGCTCAACCGGCTGGCCGATGGGCGGCGGGCCAGGGTCGCGGGCGTGGTGCTGGTCCGCCAGCGGCCGGGCAAGGGCAATGCGATCTTCGTCACGATCGAGGACGAGACGGGCATCGTCAACGCGCTGCTCTGGGCGCGCGATTTCGAGGCGAACCGGCGCGCGGTGATGGCCTCGCGGCTGATGCTGATCCACGGCGTCGTCCAGCGCAGCGAGGAGGGCGTCGTTCACCTGATGACGGCGGGCGTCGAGGATCGCAGCGCGATGCTCTCGCGGCTGGAGGACGTACCCGTCGCGCCCACCCGCTCGCACGATCCGCGCGGAACCCCGGCGCAACGCGGCGTCCATCCGCGCGATGTCCGCCTGCTGCCGCGCTCTCGCGATTTCCATTGAGGCGGGGCGATGCCTTCTTTCCCTCTCCCCTGGATAGGGGAGAGGGTTAGCGCAGCTTGCCAGCCTGCTGGCTGGGGCCAATCGATATTCGTCTTGTTCCTCCCCTGGAAAGGGGAGGTGGCAGGCCGAAGGCCTGACGGAGGGGTGTCCCGCTCTCGATAGGGTGACACCCCTCCACCATGCTCCGCATGGTCCCCCTCCCCTTCCAAAGGAGGAATGACGGCGGCATTGTTTGAATGTCGATGAGGCCTAGCGCAGCTTAGGTGAGGGCTTGAGCGAGCTCTCGGCTCGCGCGCGCTATGCGCGCTCACCCCTCACCCAGCTCCGACTAAGTCTTTGCTCTGGCAAAGACCAAGTCTGCGCAACCCTCTCCCCTCTATGAGGGGCGAGGGGGAGAAGGGCTCGCTGCAATGTCGATCCGGCGTGGCCGGCAAAACATGCCGAATTATCCCATCGCCCCCAGCCCCAAGGGCTTGTGCGCACCCCCCGCCATGCCATATTTTAGCGCCATGGCCCAGAACAGCGACATCCTCACCCATCCTCTGGGAATGGCCGGCAATGGTCCCGGGCAAGGCCCCGATCATGGCGACGATGAGGGCAACGGCCTGGGCGTCGCGACGCGTACCCGCACGCGGACCAAGCAGCCGACGCCGTACCGTGTCCTGATGCTTAACGACGATTACACCCCGATGGAATTCGTCGTGCTGTGCCTGCAGCGCTTCTTCCGCATGAGCATGGACGACGCTACCCGCGTGATGCTCCACGTCCACCAGCGCGGCGTCGGGGTCTGCGGTGTCTTCTCCTACGAGGTCGCGGAGACCAAGGTGGCGCAGGTGATCGACTTCGCCCGCGCCAACCAGCACCCGCTGCAATGCACGCTGGAGAAGGCGTAGCCCAGGACCGATCCTCCTTGATACGGGGAGGTGGCGGGCTGCAGGCCTGACGAAGGGGGGGCGTCCACGCAGGACGTTCCTATCGGCCAACCACTACCGCGTTACTATGGTCACCCTCTTCGTACCGGAGAGGACTTATCCGATCAGCCGTTCCGCCGCCTGCCGCCCGGAAAGCCAGGCGCTCTCCACCCTCGGCGTGATCAGCCAGTCGCCGCAGGCCGCCAGTCCGGTCTCGGGTCGTGCATAGGCGCCGGTCCCCGCCTTGCCCGAACGGGCATAGCGCCAGCGATGCGCGGCCGCGTGGACAGGGGCGGGATGCGGTCCCGTCTGGTCCGCAAACGCCCGGCTTAGCGCCGCCACGACCGCCTCACGCTCGCTCTCCAGATGCTGGCGCGACCAGTCGGCGGTCGCATGGATCGTCCAGGCCTCGCCGCCGTCATGGCCGGGCTTGGCGGGGTTTCGCGCGGCAATGTCGATCGGGGCGCCGACCTCCGGCAGGTCCGCCACCGCCAGCGGCGTGTCGAAGCCCAGCATCACCGTCCAGCATGGCGCGGACGGATGCGCCCTGGCCAGGTCCGCCAGCGCCGGGTCGATCGAGGCGGCCAGGTCGGCGGTCTGTTCGGCGGGCAGGGCGAGCACGGCGATGTCGAACGGCCCTTCCACCCCGTCGTCATGCGTGAACCGCCAGCCGTCTCGATCTTGCGCGATGGTGCGGATATGGCTCGACCATCGGACATCCCGCAGCCCGGCCATGTGCGCGACGATGCTGGCCATGGTGGGTAGGCCGACCCAGGTGTCCTCGCCGGCGGCGGGCCAGCGTGTGACGATACCTGCTCGCTCCCATTCGGCGACCTGCGTCCGGAAGGCTGGATCGCGCGTGGTCAGATATTGCGCGCCATAGTCGAAGACGAAGTCATGGCCCGCCGCCGATACGGGCTTGCTCGACATGCGTCCGCCCGGGCGGCGGCCCTTATCGAACAGACGGACCGCATATCCCGCCGCCGCCAGTCGCGCGGCGCAGGCCAGTCCGGCGATGCCCGCGCCGATGATCCCTGCCGATCGTGTCATACGCCCCTTGCCCCCGCCATGCCCGTGGATGGACGAAGGTACGCGTGGTCGCGGCAAATGATCCGCATTCTTCGCCAAGCACCCACCTTGATCCATGATCATTTTTTGCCGGGTACGCCCCCGAAACGAGGATCAACCGCACGGCGGACACGTTGTAGCGCGCGAGAAGCGGCGGCTTTGCCCGCCTTTGAGTCAGGGCATGCCGCTATTTTCACCACGCAGCACCGATCGCATGGGAACCGGGCAGGATGGGCATTGCCCTTCATCTTGTCCGCCTTTGCCGGCGGCCGCGCAATTTTCTTTCCCGCTATGGCGAGCATGAGGCGAAGGCATGGAAGACTATAAGACGGTACTCGAAGGCAAGTGCCCCTTTGGCGGCGACCGGATCGGCGGTGCCTTCACCACGCCGCCGACGCTGGCCGAATGGTATCCCAACCGGCTTCGGGTCGAGCAGCTGCACCGCCACGGTCCGCGCGCCAATCCGCTGGGGGAGGATTTCGACTATCGCGCCGAGTTCGCCAAGATCGACCTCGATGCGCTGAAGGCCGCGATCAAGCGCTTCCTGACCAGCTCGGTCGCGTGGTGGCCGTCCGACTATGGCAATTACGGGCCGCAGATGATCCGCATGTCGTGGCACTCGGCGGGCAGCTATCGCATCGCCGACGGGCGCGGCGGGGCGGGCGAGGCGATGCAGCGTTTCGCGCCGATCAACAGCTGGTGGGACAATGGCAATGTCGACAAGTCGCGTCGCCTGCTCTGGCCGATCAAGCAGAAATACGGCGCGGCGCTCTCCTGGGCCGACCTGATCGTCCTGACCGGCAATTGCTCGCTCGAGATCATGGGGCTGCCGACCTATGGCTTCGGCGGCGGGCGCGAGGATGCGTGGGAGGCCGATGACGCGACCTATTGGGGCCCCGAAGTCTTCGACATGACCAAGGTCGACAGCTTCGACGAGATGGTCAATCGCGACAAGCGTTGGCGGGGCAAGAACGGCGACGCCGATTACGATCTGGAGCAGCCGCTCGCCGCCTCACACCAGTCGCTCATCTATGTGAACCCGGAAGGGCCCTATGCCAGCGGCGATCCGATGGCCTCGGCGCGCGACATCCGCATCACCTTCACCCGCATGGCGATGAACGATGAGGAGACGGTGGCGCTGATCGCGGGCGGCCATGCCTTCGGCAAGAGCCACGGCATGGTGAAGGCCGACCGCATCGGCGCGCCGCCGGAGATCGCACCGATCGAGGAAATGGGCCTGGGCTGGCACAACCCGGAAGGCACCGGCAATGCCGAGTTCACCATGACCAATGGCATCGAGGGCAGCTGGACTCAGAACCCGACCCAGTGGGACAACAGCTATCTCGAAAACCTGCTGGGCCTGGAATGGGAACAGACGCGCAGTCCTGCGGGCGCGCTGCAATGGACGCCGGTCAGCGGTGACGCCCCGCGCACGCCAGACGCGCATATCGAGGGCAAGACCCACGCGCTGATGATGATGACCAGCGACATCGCGTTGAAGGTCGATCCCGTCTATCGCCCGATCTGCGAGCGGTTCCTCAATGACTTCGACTATTTCACCGAGCAGTTTTCCAAGGCGTGGTACAAGCTGACCCACCGCGACATGGGACCGCGCGAGCGCTATGTCGGGCCGGAGGTGACGATCGAGCCGGACCTGTTGTGGCAGGACCCGATCCCCGAGCGCGACTACGAGCTGATCGACACCGCCGACATCGCGCAGCTGAAGCAGCAGATCCTCGACAGCGGCCTGTCGGTGTCGGACCTGGCCTTCACCGCCTTTTCCGCCGCCGTCACCTACCGCGACAGCGACAAGCGCGGCGGCGCGAATGGCGCGCGCCTCGCGCTCGCGCCGCAAAAGGACTGGGCGGTCAACCGTCGCACCGTGCCCGTCATCGCGAAGCTCCGCGAGATCATGGGCGCGTTCAACGACGGGGCGACCGGCGGCAAGCGCGTCTCGCTGGCCGACCTGATCGTGCTGGGCGGCTGTGCGGCGGTCGAGAAGGCGGCGGCGGATGCGGGCGTGGCGCTGGAGGTGCCGTTCACCGCCGGGCGTCGCGACACCACCGATGAACTGACCGATGCCGACAGCTTCGAATGGCTCAAGCCCGTGGTCGACGGCTTCCGCAACTATGTCGACGAACAGTTCGACGCCATCACTCAGGGCCGCGTCGCGCCCGAGGAACTGTTCCTCGACAAGGCGGCGCTGTTGAAGCTCAGCGCCCCCGAATGGACGGTGCTGACCGGCGGCCTGCGCGCGCTGGGCGCGAATTGGGACGAGAGCGAGGCGGGCGTGTTCACCGACCGGGTGGGCGTGCTGAGCAACGACTTCTTCCGCGTGCTGACCAGCATGGACTATGTCTGGACCAAGCAGGACGAGGGCGGCCTGCGCTTCACGCTCGACGACCGCGACAGCGGTGAGACGCGCTACACCGCCACGCGCAACGACCTGATCTTCGGGGCGAACTCACAGCTGCGCAACATCGCCGAATTCTATGCCGCCGAGGACGGCCATCCCCGCATGGTCCGCGACTTCGTGACGGTGTGGAACAAGGTGATGACCGCCGATCTTTTCTGATGGCGATGGGGGCGGTCCGGTTCGGGCCGCCCCGACCATCGGTGGAGGCGATATGGCGCGGGTGACGGTCTGGTATGACGGCGGCTGCCCGCTGTGTCGGCGCGAGATCGCGGCGATGCGGCGGCTGGACCGCCGCGGTCGGATCGCATTTGTCGATGTCGACCGGAATGACGGCGGCTCCTGCCCGATTGATCGTGCCGCGCTGCTCGCGCGCTTCCATGCACGGGAGGGTGGCGTGATGCTGTCGGGTGCGGCGGCCTTCGCCGCGATGTGGCGCGCGATCCCGCTGCTGCGCCCCTTGGGACTGCTGGCCCGGCACCGCCCGGTGCTGGCGCTATTGGAGCAGGGCTACCGCCTGTTCCTGCGCGCGCGTCCGACCCTGCAACGCTGGGCGAGGCATTAGCGCGCGGCGGGCAGCCAGCTCAGGTCCAGCCCCTCGAACCGGTCGACATAGCGCGCCTCGTTCACCAGCCGCGCCTCGTCGAGCAGCTGGACCCGCCCGCCTTTGCGGGTGATCAGCCCTTCCTCCTCCAGCTGGCGCAGCATTCGGTTCACATGCACCGCCGTCAGGCCGATCGCATCGCCCATCTCCTCCTGCGTCAGCCCCAAAGCGAAAGAATCGCCGACCTCCACCCCCGCCTGGCGCATCTGGGCGCGCAGCGACAGGAGCAGCGTCGCGACCCGCTCGCGCGCCGAGGTGCGGCCCAGCCCCGCCAGCCGGTCGGTGGTGATCACCCGCTCGATCTGGTTGAGGACGAGCAGCAGGCTCATCAGCCGGGGATGATCCTCCGCCAGCCGCGCCATCTGCGCGCGTTCGAAGGCGCAGACGACCGAATGGGCCACCGCCACCACCGTGTCGAGCGATCGGCCATAGACCAGCGCGGACAGCGCGAAGAGGTCGCCGGGATACAGGAAGCGGACGATCTGCCGGCTGCCATCGTCGAGCAGGACATAGCACATCAGCACGCCCTGCTGGACCACGAACAGCTCGTCGTTGCGCGCATGCTCGTCCATCAGCACCGCGCCGCGCCGGAGCGACCGGGGCCGCTCCTCGAACCGGGCCAGCGTCTGGCGCTCGGCCGGGGTCAGCGCGATCCATTTGTCGAGGCGATCCGCAAGTCCGCTTTTTGACACTGACACTCCATTTCAACAGCGGATGCGTGCCTTAGCCACGGAGGACACGGGGGCGCATTAATATCGATCAACCGTCCCTTTTCGCGCGTGCGGGCGCGATTTCGCGAACCGATCCGGCCACCGTCACCGGCCGGCGGATTGCGGGGGCAAAAGCGTGTGCCACCCTTGGCGGTGGCGCGTGCGTCCGCTAGGAGGGCCGGTCTATGGACCGTATCCTCATTCGCGGCGGCAACCGGCTGTCGGGCCGCCTGAAAATCTCGGGCGCGAAGAACGCCGCGCTCACCCTGATGCCTTGCGCGATCCTGACCGACGAACCGGTCACGCTGCGCAACCTGCCGCGCCTCGCCGACGTCGACGGGTTCGGCCATCTGCTCAACCAGATCGGCGCGTCTACCCGCGTCGAGGGCACGCGTCCGGAGGATTTCGGCCGGGTCATGACGATCCGCGCGGGGCAGCTCTTCTCGACCGAGGCGCCCTATGACATCGTGCGCAAGATGCGCGCGTCGATCCTGGTGCTCGGCCCCATCCTGGCGCGCATGGGCGAGGCGCGGGTGTCGCTGCCCGGCGGCTGCGCGATCGGCAACCGTCCGATCGACCTGCACCTGAAGGCGCTGGAGGCGCTGGGCGCCGAGATCGAGCTGACCGCCGGTTACGTGAAGGCCAGCGCGCCGGGCGGTCGCTTGCCTGGTGGACGCTATACCTTCCCGGTGGTGTCGGTCGGCGCGACCGAGAATGCGCTGATGGCCGCCGTGACGGCCAAGGGCACCTCGGTCCTGGGCAATGCCGCGCGCGAGCCCGAGATTGTCGACCTCTGCCGGTTGCTGATCGCGATGGGCGCGCGGATCGACGGCGTCGGCACCGAGACGCTGACCATCGAGGGTGTCGATCGGCTGCACGGCGCGACCTATTCGGTGATGCCCGACCGGATCGAGGCGGGCTCCTATGCCTGTGCCGCGGCGATCACCGGCGGCGACCTGGAACTGGTCGGTGCCTGTGCCGAGGATATGCGCGCGACGCTCGCCGCGCTGACCGAGGCGGGCGTCACCGTCGAGGAGAAGCGCGATTCGATCCGCGTCACCGCGCACGGCCCGCTCCAGCCGCTGACCCTGTCGACCGCACCCTATCCGGGCTTCGCCACCGACATGCAGGCGCAGTTCATGGCGATGCTGTGCAAGGCGGGGGGCACCAGCACCCTGACCGAGACGATCTTCGAGAACCGCTATATGCACGTGCCCGAACTGGCGCGGATGGGCGCGGACATCCAGGTCCATGGCCGCACCGCGATGGTGAAGGGCGTCGACAAGCTGACCGGCGCGCCGGTGATGGCGACGGACCTGCGCGCCTCGATGAGCCTGATCCTGGCTGGCCTGGCAGCGGAAGGCGAGACGTCGGTCGCCCGCGTGTACCACCTCGATCGCGGTTATGAGCGGCTGGAGGAGAAGCTGTCGGCCGTCGGCGCGGACATCGAGCGCGTCGGGGACTAACCTCCTATTCCTCCCCTTGCAGGGGAGGGGGACCATCCGAGGGATGGTGGAGGGGTGTCCCCGCTGGCCGAGACACCCCTCCGTCAGCGCTGCGCGCTGCCACCTCCCCTTACAGGGGAGAAACGAGACGCCCTACGTCACCAACCGTTTCAACGTCTCCACCCGGTCCGCTTCGGCGGCGGGTTTGTCGGTGCGGATGCGGGCGATGCGGGGGAAGCGCATGGCGACGCCGGATTTGTGCCGCTTCGACTCGTGGATCGAATCGAACGCGATCTCCAGCACGAGTGTCTTTTCCACCTCGCGTACCGGGCCGAAGCGGTGGACCGTATGCGCGCGCACGAAACGGTCCAGTGCACGCAGTTCCTCGTCGGTGATCCCCGAATAGGCCTTGCCGACGGGCAGCAACTCGCCCTCCTCGGTCCAGCAGCCGAAGGTATAGTCGCTATAATAGCTCGACCGGCGACCATTGCCGCGCTGCGCGTACATCATCACGCAATCGGCGGTCAGCGGATCGCGTTTCCATTTGTACCACAGGCCGACACGCCGCCCGCCGCTATAGGGAGAATCTCGCCGCTTGAGCATCACGCCCTCGATCGCCGCGTCGCGGGCGGTGGCGCGTAAGGCTTCGAGGGCGGTGAAATCCTCCGCCTCGATCACCGCGCTGACGTCGAACCGGTCGGGATCGAGTTTGGCGGCGAAAGCCTCCAACCGCTGCCGCCGCTCGGTCCAGGGGAGGGCGCGCACATCCTCGGTCCCGTCGACCAATATGTCATAGAGCCGGACGAAGGCGGGATAATCGGCCAGCATCTTCGCCGACACCGTCTTGCGCCCGAGGCGTTGCTGGAGCGCGTTGAAGCTGGCGGCACCCCCGCCATCCTCCAGCGTGCCGCCCTGATGCTCGCCCTTGACCAGTAGCTCGCCGTCGACTGCACCGACCTTATCGAAGGCGCTGGCGACATCGGGAAAGGCGTGGGTCACGTCGTCGCCGGTGCGGCTATAGAGTCGCGTCTGGCCCGCGACATGGACGATCTGCACCCGGATGCCGTCCCATTTCCATTCGGCGGCATAGTCGGTCAGGTCGACCCGCAGATCCTCCAGCGGATGCGCGAGCATGAAGGGGCGGAAGACCGGCACATCGGCGGGTGTCGGCTGCGCGCCGGTGCCCTCGCCCCAGGCGAAGAGTTCGGCATAGGGCGGCGACAGGCCGTGCCAGACTTCCTCCACCGCCTCGACATCCAACCCAAAATGCTGGGCGAAGGCGGTCTTGGCGAGCCGGGCGGACAGGCCGATGCGCAGGCCCCCGGTCGCCATCTTGAGCAGCGCGAACCGCTCCTCCGCCGTCATCCGGTCGAGCATGTCGGCCAGCACGGCGGGTGCGTCCGAGCGCGACAGATGCCGCAATCGCTCCACCACCGCGCTGACCGACAATGGCATGGGATCGAGCGGGTGGTCGGGTGCGGGCCAGAGCAAAGCGACCGTCTCGGCGGTGTCGCCGACATAGTCGCGGCTCATGCGGAACAGCACGGGGTCGACCCGCTGTTCGATCAGCGCGCGGATCAGCGCGGGCTTGACGCCCGGCAGGTCGAGATCGCCCGTCAACGCCGCCATCGCCCAACCCCGGTCGGGATCGGGCGTGGCGGCGAGGTAATCCGCGACCAGCTTCAGCTTGGCATTGCGCGAGCGCGTATAGATCAGCGCATCGAGCAGGGCCGCGAATTCGCGCATCGACGCGTCAGTCGATCGCGTTCTTCACCGACTTGCCCGCGACCAGCCCGAGCACCAGGAAGATCACGAACAGCGCGATCGCGATGAAGAACAGGATCTTGGCGATCCCGACGAACGCGCCGCCAATGCCACCGAAGCCGAGCGCACCCAGCACGAGGCCGGCGACGAGAAAGATGATGGCGAGCTTGAGCATGGGGCAATCCTCCTGACCTGATAGGAGGGTAACCGGCGGGGAGGGTTGCTGTTCCGCTTACGGATCGTCAGAACGCCAGCGGATGCAGATCGGGTTCGGCCCAGTTCCGGCGCGCCGCCACGCTGAACAGGATTTCGCGGCTCCAATGAGCGAGAAGCCAATCCGGACTGCCGAGACGAGAGGTCATCAGCGCGGCATGAACGATATGCAGGGGCACCGTTTCCGCATGACCGGCAAGGCAGAATGCAGCGCCGCGCATCGATGCCAATGTGATCGTGTGATGATAGCCGCTCGTGTCGGTGTTCGCGATATGGGTTGCTTCGTTATATCGGGTGATGAGCGCTCGTATTGCGTCTGCCTTGGCCAAGTCTGGGCGATGGCGGCATAGCCAAAGCGCCGCGGCGAAGTGACCCGCATGGGTCCATTCGCTTTTGGGCAAGGTACGATCGATGATGCCGGATGCCACATGTTCGATGGCGTCGTCGTCGGTAAAATACATGGCCTTGTCGTCCTTGGGAAAAGGCCCAACCGGCATAAAAAACCCCGCCGATTGGGCGGGGTGGTCAGCATCGGACTGATGGATAGGGTTCAGCTATCCCATGAGCCGAGCGCGCACACAGACACCGCCGTCAGATTGCGGCGATCGTGTTGGGTCGGAACGAATGCGCGGTTCATGGGCCGATTTTATGGTTTTGCAATTTCGCCATCAAGCCGGTTTTCATGCCAAACGAGACGCAGAGAAAGGCCCCCCTTTTGCGCCCTGCGGGACGTTATCGGGTCCTGCCATGCACATGCGGGTTGGCTTGGGCAGCGGCATAACCGCAAGGCCGGGCGATACCACGCACCGCTACACGCTGCGTGCATGATGGCGTGCGTGTCAGGCGAGTCGCTGCGGTGTCGGGTCGCCACGTTCCTCGATAAGCTGCGCACGGGCGGTCACGAGGCATTCGGCATAATGGACGCGCACGGCATCCAAAGGCACGCCCGACAGGGCTGACAGGCGTTCCAGCGACGCCTCTTCAGTCAGCGTCGCCACGATCCCGGCCGCGATGTTGTCCGACAGGCCCAGGATTTGCACTAAATTCTTGGTCGCGCGCGAGCGCTGGCGGAACTCGAAATCCATCAGCCGCGCCGATTCGAACTCTTCCTTTTTCCGAAACGCGCGGCCGAGATCGAAGACCATGATCTCGATATAGGGGGAGCCGGTCATCGGGAAAAGCCGGCGGTATCGCCCGGTTCTCCCGGCAAGGCGGATATGAAAAAGCCCCGGCTTTCACCGGGGCTTTTCCTGCATCATCGAGCGGGTCGAATCACCCCTTGCGACCGGCCTCGAACAGGAACCAGGCGCGTTCCTCGGCCTGGTCGGTCCATTCGTCGACGATGCCGCTGGTAGCATTGTCCTTGGCTTCCTCGGCGGCGTCCTTCACCACGCGGAAGCGCTCGACCAGCTTGAGATTGTCGTCGCGCAGTTCGACCAGCATATCGGCGGCGGAGACGAATTCGCGGTCATTGTCGACGATGGTCTGGCGGCGCGCGATGTCGCCGATCGAGCGCAGCGTGACGTTGCCGGTCTTGCGCACGCGCTCGGCAATGGCGTCGGTCACGCCCAGGATCTGTGCGGCCTGATCGTCGAGCATCAGGTGATAGTCGCGGAAATGCGGGCCCGAGACGTGCCAGTGGAAATTCTTGGTCTTCAGGTACAGCGCGTAGCAGTCGGCGAGCGCGCCGTTCAGCGCATCGGCGACGCTGGCGGTGGCGTTGCGGCTCAGGTCGGTCGGCGTATCGAGCGCCGGATTGATATCGGACATGGATAGGCTCCCGCTATCGATAGTGTTGCTGTCTGGATCGTTGCGTGAACGATCCGATGACGCAAACGCTCCCGCAAATCCATGCGTAAAGCCCGCGCAGAGTGATCGACGCCCTAGATCAGGCCCCGCGCGGACAGGGCGATGATGGTGCCGGCAAGTAGCATCACCGCGCCGCCGCCGATCCGGATCAGGCGCAGCGGCAGGCGTCGCCAGTCCCGTTCGCCCAGTAGAATGGCGGGCAGTACCGCGCCCGCCGTTCCGATCAGCGCACCGGGCAGCGCCGCCCAGGGCAGCGGCGACCGCGCGGCAGCCATCGCGATGACGAAGGCGGGCGAATCGGCCAGCATGATCGCCCCGCCGCCGAGCATCGCGATGCCGAACGCGCCCAGACGCGGAGAGCCAAAGGGCGACACGCGCGGTGGCAGTCGTCCCAGCAGACCCGCGCCTGCCAGACCGATCGCGAGCCCGAGCAACAGGGTCCGCGTCTCCGGCGTCAGGCTGGGGGCGATCGTGACGCCCAGCTGGACCGCGACGCCGACGACGATCAGTTGCGCGGCCAGGACGCCAAGCATCACCGCGCCCGGCCGGCCTGTCCGATCGGTCGTCTGCGCCGCCAGCGCGGCCACCCGTCCGGCGCCCTGCGCGAGCAGTGCGGAGACCAGCGCGATCATCAGCACATCCATTCAGCCCGCCAGCCGCGCCGAACAGGCCAGCGCGAATCGGTCGGCGGCTTCATAATCCTGCCGCTCGCTCGCCACCGCCTCGGTCAGCATCGCCAGCCAGCCATGGACGGGCGGCGGTGTTTCGCTGCGTGCCAGGACGCGTTCGATGAAATGGGTGACGGTGACGGCGGGGGTCAGGCCATGCGCATGGGCGATCCGGCGAATCGCCTCCACCTTGGCCGCCAGATCGGCGGCGGCGGCATAGGGGACGCTGACGTCCAGCGCCGCGATTCGCGCCCAGAGCTGCGCGCGGACATCCGCTGCCGATTCGCCCGTACCGCCCGATTCGCTTTCACCCATTGGCTTTCGTCCCATGGCGTTTCCGTCCGGCCTTGGCGGCCGACACCCCGCCCGCGCGGGGATGTGACGCTATGCCCATCCGCGTAAAGAGCGGCTTAAATGGGGCGAAAAGCTTGACTCATGCGGGTCCATGGGCCATGGGCGGCGCTTATATAGCGGCGGCTCCGGCTGCCGCTTTCGCTTTTTCACGCATACAGGAACCAGGTCATGGCCAAGCCGACCACCGTCAAGATCAAGCTCGTCAGCTCGGCTGATACCGGCTTCTTTTACGTCACGAAGAAGAACCCGCGCACCAAGACCGAGAAGCTGAGCTTCAACAAGTACGACCCGGTCGTGCGCAAGCATGTCGAGTTCAAGGAAGCCAAGATCAAGTAATTCGCGAGGGGGGCGACCGTTCGCGTCGCCCCGTGAATGCTTGAAGGCGTGAAGCCGCCGTCCGTCAGGGCGCGCGGCTTTTTGTCGTTGGTTTTTGTATTGCCGCGAGCCAAGCGCGCACCCCCTCCCGCAGGCGGGAGGGGGCCGGGGGGAGGGCAGAGAGTCTCACCGAGACCGCCGCCTGTGGCTTTCCCTCCCCCATCCCCTCCAGCCTGCGGGAGGGGCGTGCCCTTGGCTGGCGGCGGGTGTGAACAACACGGCTTTGAAAGGGGACTACGCCGCCGCCGGGTACAGCGTGGCGATCAGCCAGTCGTGGAACAGCTTCACCGATTTCTGCTGAAGCGCACGCGGGCGGCAGACGAACCAGTGGCTGTACGGGCTGTCGACCTCGATATCGAACAGGCGGACGAGCCGTGGGTCCTGGGCATGTTCGAAATGGCTGGCGTGCATGAAGGCGACGCCCAGTCCCTGCGCCGCCGCCTCCAGCATCAGCCCGCCCGAGTCGAAAAAGTCGATCGCCTTGGGCTTGATGTTGGTCAGCCCCGCCGCCTGGCACCAGGCGGTGAAGGCGTCGGGCATTTCGCGGTGGAGCAGCGCGGTCATGCCGTTCATCTGTTCGGGGCGGAGCAGGGGATTGGGGCCCTCGATCAGCCGCTTCGAGCCTATGACATAGACTTTGTTGAAATCCAGCCGCTTGGCATAGAGCGACGGGTCGATGTCGCGGCCCAGCGCGATCACTGCGTCCAGCCCGTCGCCCAGCCGGGTGATGCCATGCCCGGCGGTATCGATGTCGAGATGCAGTTCGGGATGCGCGGCGCGCAGCAGCCCCATATGCGGGAACAGCCGCTGCGCCGCATAGAGCGGCAGCACGCCGAGCCGCAGCCGCAGCACCTCCTGTCCGCTGGTCATCGCCTCCACCGCGTCGGACAATTGGTCGAGCAGCGGCGCGATCTGCTCCATCAATAGTTGGCCGTCGTCATTGGGCACCATCGCCTGGTGCCGCCTGGCGAATAGCGGCTTGCCGACGAAGCGCTCCAGCGTCTGCACACGCCGGCTGAGTGCGGGCGCGGACAAAGCCAGTTCCTCGGCGGCCGCCTTGATGGAGCCCAGGCGCACCACCTGGACGAAGGCTTCGATCGCACCCAGCGGGGGGAGCCTGCGCATCTCGCACCTGTTGTTTGATACCCTCTCGACCAGAGAATTGCATAAACTGCAATCATAGCCAAGCTTTTCGCACTTGCAACATAGCGTGCTGCGCCGCAAAAGGAACGGGCCTTTCAGGCATCCTCTCCTAAAAACTTTTACGGGCTGGTCGTTTCGATCGGCCCTTTTTTTTGCCTCCGCTTGGCGGGCCGGCCTTTCGCTGGCCGGAACCCGCCCCCACGTCCCGCGCTTTCGTGTTTCAGACACTTTGCCAAGGGACGATCATGGCCGACAGCGACGCGCCGACCCGCAAGATACAGGTGGCCAATAGCCGCCCCGAGGATTCCGGGCGCGGCCTGGCCCATCTGCCGCGCACGCTGATGGCGGCGCTGGGCATTACCGAGGGCGATGTCGTCGAGATCGTCGGCAAGCAGGCGACACCGGCGCGCGCGGTCGCGCCCTATCCCGAGGACGAGGGCCTCGATCTGCTGCGCATCGATGGGTTGCAGCGGGCGAATGCCGGCGTCGGCTCGGGCGATTTCGTCGAGGTGCGCCGCGTCGAATCGAAGCCCGCGACGCGCGTCGTCTTCGCCCCCGCACAGCAGAATCTGCGGCTTCAGGGCTCGGCGCAGGCATTGAAGCGCACCTTCTTCAACCGCCCGCTCTGCCAGGGCGATGTGGTGGCCACCGCAGGGCAGCAGCGCGTCACCAACATGCCGCCGGGCGTCGCGCAGTTCATGAATGCGCCCGCCTATGCGCTCCAGGAAATCCGCCTCGCGGTCGTCGCGGCCAGCCCCAAGGGCGTGGTCCATATCGACGAGAATACCGAGGTCGAGCTGCGCCCCGAATATGAGGAACCGCGTGAGGCCCGCCGTGCCGACGTCACGTACGATGACATTGGCGGCATGGCCTCGACCATCGACCAGTTGCGCGAGATGGTCGAACTGCCGCTGCGCTATCCCGAATTGTTCGAGCGGCTGGGGGTCGAGCCGCCCAAGGGCGTGCTGCTGCATGGCCCGCCCGGCACCGGCAAGACGCGCCTCGCGCGTGCGGTGGCCAATGAATCGGATGCGCAGTTCTTTCTGATCAACGGCCCCGAAATCATGGGCTCGGCGTACGGCGAATCCGAGCAGCGGCTGCGCGAGATTTTCGAGGAGGCGACTAAGTCCGCGCCCTCGATCGTGTTCATCGACGAGATCGATTCGATCGCACCCAAGCGCGACCGGGTGCAGGGCGAGGCGGAGAAGCGGCTCGTCGCGCAGCTCCTGACCCTGATGGACGGACTGGAGGCGCGCGCGAATCTCGTCATCATCGCCGCGACCAACCGGCCCGAGGCGATCGACGAGGCGCTCAGGCGGCCGGGCCGGTTCGACCGCGAGATCGTGGTCGGCGTTCCCGACGAGCGCGGGCGGCGCGAGATTCTCGGCATCCATACGCGCGGCATGCCGCTGGGCGACAAGGTCGATCTGGCCGAGCTGGCGCGCACCACCTTCGGCTTCGTCGGTGCCGATCTGGCCGCACTGACCCGCGAGGCGGCGATCGAGGCGGTACGGCGGATCATGCCGCGCCTGAACCTGGAGGAGCGGACGATCCCCGCCGAGGTGCTCGACACGCTGTCGGTGACGCGCGAGGACTTCATGGAGGCGCTGAAGCGCGTCCAGCCCTCGGCGATGCGCGAGGTGATGGTGCAGGCGCCGACCGTGCGCTGGGAGGATGTCGGCGGGCTCGACACCGCGCAGATGAAGCTGAAGGAAGGCGTCGAGCTGCCGCTGAAGGACCCGGATGCGTTCCGGCGGCTGGGCATCCGGCCGGCCAAGGGGTTCCTGCTCTATGGCCCGCCCGGCACCGGTAAGACTTTGCTCGCCAAGGCGGTGGCGCGCGAGGCGCAGGCCAATTTCATCGCCACCAAGTCGAGCGACCTGCTGTCCAAATGGTATGGTGAGAGCGAGCAGCAGATCACCCGCCTGTTCCAGCGCGCGCGGCAGGTGGCGCCGACAGTGATCTTCATCGACGAACTCGATTCGCTGGTGCCCGCGCGCGGCGGTGGCCTGGGCGAGCCGCAGGTGACCGAGCGGGTGGTCAACACCATCCTGGCCGAGATGGACGGGCTGGAGGAGCTCCAGTCGGTCGTCGTGATCGGTGCGACCAACCGGCCCAATCTGGTCGACCCCGCGCTGCTCCGGCCGGGGCGGTTCGACGAGCTGATCTATGTCGGTGTGCCAGACGAGGCGGGGCGGCGGCGGATTCTGGGTATCCAGACCGCCAAGATGCCGCTGGCGGCGGACGTGGACCTGAATGATGTGGCGGCGCGGACCGACCGCTTCACCGGCGCGGACTTGGGCGATGTCGTGCGCCGGGCGGGCCTGATCGCGTTGCGCAAGTCGCTGGGCGCGACCCAGGTCGACATGGCCGCGTTCGACGAGGCGCTGACCGAGGCGCGCGCGAGCGTCACCCCGGAGATGGAGCGCGATTACGAACAGATCGCCGCCAAGCTGAAACAGGACGCGGCGGCGATCCAGCCGATCGGCTTCATCGCGCCGGGGATGCTGACGCCGAGGGGCGACAAGCAGCCCTAGCTTGCTAAGCCCTCATCTTAATTAAGCCCCTCCTCCCGGCAGGGGGGAGGGGTTTGGGGTGGGGGCTTCGCCACAAGCGATGGTCTCGGTGAGACTCCTTGCCCTCCCCCATCCCCTCCCGCCTGCGGGAGGGGAGCGGCAAGATCGAAGGTCAGGATTTATCGCCCCACATATAACTCCGCCCGACCTCGGCCACCGCAATCTCATAAGCCGAATACCATTCCGCCCGCCCACGCTCGCGGATCGCCGCATGCTCGGGATGCTCACGCCACGCCAAGGCGCTGGCCTCATCCGCCCACCAGTTGACGGTAATGCCCAGCCCATCCGCCCCGCGCGCGCTGTCGACGCCGCGATAGCCCGGTTGTTGCGCGGCGAGCGTTTCCATCGCATCGGCGGCCGCCGCATAGCCTTGGGCGTCGCTATCCCTCCGTTGCGACACGAAAATCACCGCGATCTGCCCCGTCCGATCCATTCTCCGCCCCCTTTTGCCAGTCCGCTTTGCGACGGAATGCACCCCCCGACCGCAACCCAATAGCTTGAAAGTCGTTCGGCACCTGTGCGACGAGGGGGTTTCCCTCGCGCGTCCTCCTCGCGGGGATCACGAACGACAGGAACTCGATGCCCAGCTCGACCACCGCCGCGCGCAAGTCCCGCACCGACGCCACGGGTTATCCGTCGCCCGGCCAGATGTTCTTTCAGCAGTTCCTGAAGCATCCGGTGATGGTGGGCTCGATCATCCCGTCCTCGGGCAAGCTGATCCGCAAGATGCTGGGTCCGGTCGACTGGGCCAATACCAAGCTGTTCGTCGAATATGGCCCCGGCGTCGGCACCTTCTGCCGCCCGATCCTGGAGCGGATGGCACCCGACGCCAAGCTGATCGCGATCGATACCAATGCCGATTTCTGCGATTATCTCAGCCACACCATCGTCGATTCCCGCTTCGCGGCGGTGAACGGATCGGCGGCTGACGTGCAGAAGATCGTGCGCGACCATGGGTTCGATCATGCCGACTATGTCCTGTCGGGCCTGCCCTTCTCGACCCTGCCGCCCGGCGTCGGCCCCGCGATCGCGCAGGCGACGCATGACGTGCTGCGCCCCGGCGGTGCCTTCCTGGTCTATCAGTTCAGCCCCAAGGTGAAGGACTTCCTGGTTCCGCACTGGTCGAACATCGACCATGACATGGAATGGTGGAACGTACCCCCCGCCCAGCTCTACTGGGCTTGGAAGGACTGACCTTTTTCGTCATTGCGAGGGTAGCGAAGCAATCCAGGGCCGGATCAGGACGCCCTGGATTGCTTCGCTACCCTCGCAATGACGTTGGCTTCGGATCAATCGCCATCGGGCGATTCGATCCCGAAATTCAGCCCGCGCGACACTGACGGGTCGATCACCGCGATCAGCAGATAGGCCGCGAACTGGCGCAACCGCTGGAACCAGTTGGTGTGGCGCTTGTACCAGTCGGGCGTGATCGCCTCCGACCGCGCGACCTCCCCGTCGATATAGGCGCGGACATGGCGGGCGAAGGCGGCGTCCTCGATCCGCAGCATCAGCTCCAGATTCACGAACAGGCTGCGCATGTCGAAATTGGCCGAGCCGACATGCACCGCGTCGTCGATGACGTATAATTTCGTATGCAGCTTGGTGAGCTGATATTCGAAGATCCGCACGCCCTTGCGCAACAGGCCCGCATAGGTGAAGCGCGCCGCCGCGATCGTCGCCTGATTGTCCGACTTGCCTGCCGTGACGATGCGCACCTGCGCGTCGCGGCGCCCGGCGCGGTCGAGCCGGCGGAGCATGGTGGGGCTGGGGGTGAAATAGGCCGCGATCACGTCGATCCGCCGCCCGCGCCGCATGTCGTCGCGCACCGTCCGCGCCCAGGGCGACAGCCGCCGGGTGGGGCCGCCGATCAGCCAGCGTAGGGGCCCCGCCGGCTCGCTCCAATGCGCCAGTGCCTTGTTCAGGTTGCGCAACCGTCCCTTGGGGTTCTGCGTCCAGGCGAACAGCGCATCGAAATAGCCCGCCATCCGCGCCGCCGCCGGCCCCTCGACCAACAGGCCCAGGTCGCGCCAGCTCTGGTCGGCGGGGGTGCCGAAATAATCATCCTCGATATTGAAGCCGCCGATGATGATCCGGGAATCGTGCCCGGCATCGGCCAGCGCCAGCTTCTGGTGATTGCGCAGCAGATAGCGGCGGCCGAAGCGCGGCTCGAACCGCGACAGCCGCGCGCCCGCCTCCAGCAGGGGGCGGAAGAAATCCTCGTCCGCGCCGGCGCCGAATCCGTCGACGATCACGCTGACCGCCACCCCGCGCCGGGCGGCGTCGATCATCGCATCGCGCACCCGCCGCCCGGTCGCATCGTCGGCATAGATATAATAGAGGATACGCAGACAGTGCCGCGCCCCCGCGATCAGCGCCAGCAACGCCTCCAGCCGCCGGGGTCCCGTATCCAGCAGGGTCAGGCGGTGGCCATCGACCCGGAAGACCGGTTGCTCGGGGGGCTGGTCGGGCGGCGGGGCGACGGAAATGGGGCGGGTCCTCCGGCAGATGATCCTGTCGAAAGCGTAACGGTCGAGGTGACGCGCATGTTGCACCGGCCATGGCTTTTGACTTGGGCGCCCGTTGCTGCTAGGTGGCCCGCTTTCATCCCAGCATTATTTGCGAAGGACACACGCATGGCGCGCGTCACCGTCGAGGATTGCGTCGACAAGGTTCCCAACCGTTTCGATCTGGTGCTGTTCGCGGCGCAGCGGGCCCGTCAGATTTCGGGTGGTGCGGATCTGACCGTCGATCGCGATCGCGACAAAAACCCGGTCGTCGCGCTGCGCGAGATCGCCGAGGAAACCGTTCGTCCGACTCATTTGGAAGAAGCAGTCGTCAACAGCCTGCAGCGCGTCCAGATCGACGACGAGGACGAGGCGGATGACGTCGGCAGCCTGCAGGCCTCGGCCGAGGCGCTGCGCCTGACCGCCGCCGCCCCGCCGCGCAACCAAAATCTGGGTGCCGATTACGACGGCTGATCCGCCGTCCGGACTCCCGATATGAAAAGGGCCGGTGCGAACCCTCGCGCCGGCCCTTTTGCATGGGCTCAGTAACCCCAGCCGCCGCCATGCCAGTAATCCCAGCGCGCGGCGTGGCGCTCATGCCGGGCGAAACGCACGTCGCGCCGAGCCTCGGCTCGCCGGACGGCGGCGGCATGGGCATAGGCATCGGCCGCACGATAATCGCCATAATAGGCGGCGGTATCGGCGGCGCGCTGGTCCCGTCCGGCCTGATAGGCGTGGATCGCGGCCCCGCGACCGGCCCGGTGCGCCATGTAATCGTCGTAACGCCAGTCCTGCGCCCCGGCGGCCGTCGCCACCAGCGTACCGCCGGCCAGGGCCAGCAACAGGCCCGTCTTGAGCATCTTCATGACCTTCATCCCAATGCAAAGCAGCTCCCGGTGACGGGCAGACTGCGCCGGCCAAGCTGAACCGCCGGTGGCGGGAGCGTTCAGCGTCGTGGCAGGATGACGACGGGAATCGGTTCGGTTTTCGGATGGGGCCAAGATACTGGCACATGGGCGAAATGCCGGCCTATGGTCCGATCTTGACGGGCGCTTAACCAATCCCGGTCAGACCGGGGGCATGGAAATGCGCAAGATCTGCAGCGGGTGCCGGGACGGTATCGATTTCGACATACCGTTCGCGATGGCGTTCCAGCCGATCGTCGACACGCATACCGGCCAACCCTTCGCCTATGAAGCGCTGGTGCGCGGACTGGACGGATCGGGCGCTTACGGCGTGCTGTCGCGCGTGACCGAGGAGAATCGCTACTCGTTCGACCAGGCGTGCCGGGTGAAGGCGATCGAAAGCGCGATGGTGGCGGGCCTGATGGATACCGACGCGCGACTGTCGATCAACTTCCTGCCTAACGCGGTCTATTCGCCGCTGGCCTGTATCCAGCTGACCATGCGCACCGCGCAGTCGGTCAACATGCCGATCGACCGGCTGATCTTCGAATTCACCGAGAACGAGGAAATGGGCTCGCCCGAACATGTCGCGAGCATCATCGACACCTATAAGCAGATCGGCTTTTCGGTCGCGATCGACGATTTCGGCGCGGGCCATTCGGGCCTCGACATGTTCGCGCGCTTCGTGCCCGACGAGATCAAGCTCGACATGGAGCTGATCCGCGACATCGACACCAATCCCCGTCGCCGCGCGATCGTGCGATCGATGGTGTCGCTGTGCGCCGAACTCGACACGCTGCTGATCGCCGAGGGGATCGAGACGGCGGCGGAAGCGGCGACGCTCAACGACCTCGGCGTCCGCTATCACCAGGGTTACTGGTATGCCCGCCCCGAACTCGAACGCCTGCCGCGGATACACGCGGACGCGCTGGTCGGCTGAAAATGCGCGGCACGACTATGTCGCGACTTGGCGGTGATGCCCTCACCGGATGACGTGCGGACTGCGGCATCCAGGAGGGCCCTGAGAGGCGGGCGCGATAACCTTCATTCCTTCCCCGCAAGGGGAGGGGGACCATGCGCAGCATGGTGGAGGGGTGTAACCGGTTGCGGTTCCGTCCCATTCTCAGATGGTGACACCCCTCCGTCAGGCCTGCGGCCTGCCACCTCCCCTTGCAGGGGAGGAATGCCGTGCATGTCGATCGGCATGCTCCCCCACTGAACGGCGCCGTCCTTCGATCCCTCAATAGGCGTAGGCGCGGACCAAGTCGTAGAGATAGTCGCGCCCGTCATAGAGCGACTTGATCGGAATCCGCTCGTTCAGGCCGTGGATGCCCGACATGTCCTTCTCGATGAAGATGCCCGGCGCGCCGTAGACGGGGATGCCGATCGCCTGGAAGAAGATGCCGTCGGTCGCGCCGGTCGACATCATCGGCACCATCGCGACGCCGGGGAAGTGCTTGGCCGCGACCGTCTTCATCGGGCCGATGATCTTCGGGTCCAGCTTGGGCGGGATCGCGGTCGGGCGCACCGGCTGGTTGGCGGTGACGGTGATCTTGGGCCCCGCCAGTTCCTTCAGCTTCGCCAGCGTCCCCTCGACCGTTTCGCCGGGAAAGATGCGGCAGTTGATATTGGCGGTCGCGCGCTGGGGCAGGGCGTTTTCGGCATGGCCGGCCTGCAGCAGCGTCGCGACGCAGGTGGTGCGCAGCGTCGAATGCAGCGCCTTGTCCCGGCTGACGATCGCATCGGCCGCCTTGTCGGTCGGATCGGCGAGCAACCGGGTGATCGCATCGCCCAGCTGGCCGCCGACGCGCTGCGCGGTCGCGGTCAGGAAGGCGCGGGTCGTATCGGTCAGGATGACGGGGAATTCATAACCCTGCACCGCCTTCACCGCATCGGCGAGTTCGTAGATCGCGTTTTCCGGTGTCGGCTGCGAGCTGTGGCCGCCGGGGTTGGTGGCCAGGAAGGTGTAGTTCTGCGCCGCCTTCTCGCCGACCTGCACCGCCAGCAACTGCCGCTGGCCCTGGTCGTCCAGCCGGCCACCGCCGCCCTCGTTCAGGACGAACTCGGCGGCGATCAGGTCGGGCTTGTTCTTGGCCAGCCATTCCGCACCGTTGAAGGCGAAGGTCGTCTCCTCGCCACAGGTCAGCGCCATCTTGATGGTGCGCTTGGGCGGGGTCTTTTTCAGGCGGATCAGCGTGTCGGCCCAGACCGCGCTCATCGCCTTGTCGTCGACGGTGCCGCGCCCGTAATAATAGCCGCCCTCCGCGATCAGTTTGAACGGATCGCGGGTCCAGTCCTCGCGCTTGGCCTCGACCACGTCGAGATGGCCGAGCAGCAGCATCGGCTTCAGCCTCTTGTCGGTGCCGGGCAGGACTGCGACGATGCCGCCGTCCTTGGGATGGTCGGGCACCGAGAACAGGGTGATGTCGGCATCGCTATAGCCCGCCGCCTTCAGCCGGTCGGCGATCTGCGACGCGGCCTGGGTGCAGCTGCCCACCGACAGCGCGGTGTTGGTCTCGACCAGCTGTTTGTAGAGGTCGAAGAACGCCTTCTGGTCGGGCCGATCCTGTGCCGCCGCGATACCCGGCAGCATCGCCCCGGGAATCGCCAGTGCCGCGGCCACCCCGCCGAGCCATTTTGCCAACCGCATATGATCCCCCTGCTTTTTCCGTGTCGGCGGGGAATAGAGCGTGTCGGGGCGGTGCGCGCAAGTCGTTGGCGGTGATGCCCCTCCACCACGCCCTTGCGGGCGCGGTCCCCCTCCCCAAGCACAGCTTGGGGAGGATTTGGAGCGTCATTCCTCCCCAAGCTGTGCTTGGGGAGGGGGACCATCCGAAGGATGGTGGAGGGGCATGGCCGCAGGCCATACCCGCGAGCGGCAGGAAACGCGCCTAATCCTTTGCCCCGGACCGTTTTCGCGCTAGCAGTCGCCGATGGACCAGCCCGACATTGCCGCTCGCCCCCGCCTGATCTCGCCCTCGCTGTTCGCGCTGTCGATCTTTTACGGCGGCATGGTGTGTATCGCGGGCGTGCTGGGCAACAAGCAGGTGGCGCTGGGGCCGCTGGCGGTGGAGGCGGGGATCTTCGCCTTCCTGCTGCTGGTCGTGACGTCGAGCGCGGTCGCCGAACTGCATGGGCCGCAGGTCGCCGGGCGGCTGGTGCGGGTGGGCTTCGTGCCGTTGCTGGTGTCGCTGGCGCTGTCCTTCATCGTCTATTCGCTGCCCGCCTCGCCCGAGATGATCCCGGCCAATCGCGACGCGATCCAGCTGGTGCTGGGGTCCACCTGGCGGATCTGGCTGGGCGGCATCGTCGCCTACGGCGTGTCGCAGACGCTGAACGTCACCATCTTCGCCGCGCTGAAGGGCAGGGAGGGCGGCAAGCTCCTCTGGCTGCGTGCGGCGATCGCCAGCATGCTCAGCCAGATCGTCGACACGCTGCTGTTCGTGACCATCGCCTTTTACGGCGAGTTTCCGATCGGCCCGCTGATCGTGGGCCAGATGATCGCCAAAGTCGCGCTGTCCGCCATACTGATCCCGCCGCTAATCTATGTGTTCGTGGGGTTGGGACGCAAGCTGGACCGGGCCTGACCTCGAGACCGGGCATATTGCCGGTTTTCCCCGCCGCCGCCCCGCGATAAAGGGCGGGGATGACCAACCACGATCCCGACGCCGCCCTGCTCGCCAAGGCCGAGACGCTGACCGAGGCGTTGCCCTATCTCCAGCGTTACGCGGGCAAGACCTTCGTGGTGAAATATGGCGGCCACGCCATGGGCGATCCCGAGCGGCAGCGCGACTTCGCCGAGGACATGGTGCTGCTCAAGGCGGTCGGCATCAACCCGGTGGTCGTGCATGGCGGCGGGCCGCAGATCGGCGCGATGCTCAAGCGGCTGGGCGTCGAGTCGCAGTTCGTCAACGGCCTGCGCGTCACCGACAAGGAAACCGCGCAGATCGCCGAGATGGTCCTGGCGGGATCGATCAACAAGGAAATCGTCAGCTGGATTTCCGCCGCCGGGGGCCGCGCGGTCGGCATCTCGGGCAAGGACGCCGGCCTCGTCATCGCCGAGAAGGTACAGGGGCGCGAGGCCGATCCGCTGAAAGGAATCGAGCGCCATGTCGATCTGGGCTTCGTCGGCGAGCCGGTGTCGGTCGATCCGCGCCTGATCGAAAGCCTGTGCGCGGACGGCATCATCCCCGTGATCGCGCCGGTCGCGATCGGGATGGACGGGCATACCTATAATATCAACGCCGACACCATGGCGGGCGCGATCGCCGCGCGGTTGGGCGCATCGCGCTTCTTCCTGCTGACCGATGTCGCGGGGGTTCTCGACAAGCAGGGGGAGTTGATGACCGACCTGAACCCGGCGCGGATCGCGGAGCTGCGGACGGACGGCACGATTTCGGGGGGGATGATCCCGAAACTGGAAACCTGCGTCTCGGCGGTCGAGGCCGGGGTGGACGCGGCGGTGATTTTGGACGGGCGTGTTCCGCATGGGATGCTGCTGGAGATTTTCACCAAACAGGGGGCGGGGACTCTGGTCCGGCGGTGATGTGCGTGGTGGGGTCGGGGCGTGGCCTTCGACTTCGCTCAGGCTGAACGGGGGGTGGGGGTAGCCTACCCTGGCCCCTAGCTGCTCCCCTCCCGCAAGCGGGAGGGGATGGGGGAGGGCAAGCCACAAGCGATCAACTCTGCGAGGCTCCTTGCCCTCCCCAAACCCCTCCCGCCTGCGGGAGGGGCTTAAGAAGGAAGCGGAGTCGGTCAAAAATCGACCGCGATCCCCTTCAATTCCCAATCCCCGTACCGCACCGGGTTCTTCCCCAACGGGTCCTCCTGCGGCTCCGGCTTGGCCTCGGGTTCCGGCACCGGCGGGTTCTGCGACAGATAGGCGGGCGGCTTCACATGGTCGGGGCGCTGGCCCATGGGCGGTCCTTTCGACTAAGGGGCGGATATATCGCAGCCCATGTCGGGGCTGACAGGAGTTTTGCCAAGTGACACGTCCTCCCCAATCGCCGACCCGTGGCCGCCCCGATCGCCGTGGTGGACCCAAGGGCGGTGACCGGCGCGGGGGACCGCAGCGCCCCAGCGAGCCGCTGGGCACCGCCACCCGCCGCGCGGCCATCCGCCTGCTCGACGCGGTGCTGCGTCGGGGTGAGCCGCTGGAGGCCGCGCTCGCCTCGGCGACGCGCGCGCTGGCGGGAGGACCGGACCGGGGCCTGGCGCACGCCATCGCCGCCGAGACGCTGCGCCGCCTGCCCGATCTCGACGCGCTGATCGATTCGGCGACCAAGCAGCGGCTGCCCGACGATGCCAAGGCGCGTTTCGCGCTGCGCATCGCGCTGGTGCAGGTGCTGGCGCTGGGCACGCCGCCGCACGCCGCGATCGCGACCGTGCTGCCGCTGGTCGATGGCGGCCCGCGCAAGCTGGTCCACGGCGTGTTCAGCACCATCACCAAGAGCGGCGTCCTGCTCCCCGAAATCCCCGCGCTGCCCGACGCCACCGAAGCGCGTTGGGAGGAGAATTGGGGCGAGGAGATGGTCGAGGCCGCCGCCCATGCCATCGCCGCCCCGCCGCCGCTCGACCTGACGCTGGCCGATCCCGCCGCGACCGCCGAATGGGCGGAGAAGCTGGGCGGGGTCAGCCTGCTGCCCGGTCATGTCCGCCTGCCCTCGGGCCATTCGGTGATGGAGTTGCAGGGCTTCGACGAGGGCGCCTGGTGGGTGCAGGATCTCGCCGCCTCGATCCCCGCGCGCCTGTTGGGCGAGGGGAAGGGGCATGTGCTCGACCTGTGCGCCGCGCCGGGGGGCAAGACGCTGCAGCTCGCCGCCGCCGGCTGGACCGTCACCGCGATCGACCAGTCCGAAGCCCGCCTCGCGCGGCTGAACGAGAATCTGGAGCGCACCGGCCAATCTGCCGAGGTCGTCACCGCCGACCTGCGCGAATGGGCGCCCAAGGAGCAGGCCGACGCGATCCTGGTCGACGCGCCGTGCAGCGCCAGCGGTATCTTCCGCCGCCATCCGGATGTCCTCTACCGCGTCCGCCCCGCGATCATCGCCGAGATGGCCGAATTGCAGCGCGTGATCCTGGCCCGCGCCGCCGACTGGCTGAAGCCCGGCGGCCATATGGTCTATGCCACCTGCTCGCTGGAGCCCGAGGAAGGCGAGGCGCAGATCGCGGCCTTTTTGGAGGCACGCCCCGATTATGCGCTGGTCCCTATCACCGGCGAGTGGCCGGGGGTGACCGACAAGGGCACGATCCGTACCCTGCCCACGCTCCTCGCAAAGGAGGGGCGGCTCGACGGCTTCTTCATCGCGATGCTGCAACGCAAAGGCTGACTTGGGCGCGATATGACGTTAAGGACGAATGCCATGCTCCCGGTCCGTATCGCTCCCTCCATCCTGTCCGCCGATTTCGCCAAGCTGGGCGAGGAAGTCCGCGCCATCGACGCCGCCGGCGCCGACTGGATTCACATCGATGTGATGGACGGGCATTTCGTGCCCAATATCACCATCGGCCCGGCGGTGGTGAAGGCGTTGCGCCCGCACACGACCAAGCCGTTCGACGTGCATCTGATGATTGCGCCGATCGACGCCTATCTGGATGCCTTTGCCGAGGCGGGGGCGGACACGATCACGGTGCACCCGGAGGCGGGGCCGCACATCCACCGCACGGTCCAGCATATCAAGGGGCTGGGCAAGCGCGCCGGCGTCGTGCTGAACCCCGGTACGCCGGCCAAGATGCTCGACTATCTGATCGACATGGTCGACCTGGTCCTTGTCATGAGCGTGAACCCCGGCTTTGGCGGGCAGAGCTTCATCAAGAGCCAGCTCAAGAAGATCGCGGCAATCCGCAAGATGATCGATCATTCCGGCCGTGCCATCGATCTGGAGGTCGATGGCGGGGTCGATCCGCACTGGGCCAAGCGCTGTATCGAGGCGGGCGCCGATGCGCTGGTCGCGGGGACGGCGGCCTTCCGGGGCGGGCCATCGCAATACGCCGCCAACATCGCCGCCCTGCGCGGCTGATCGGAATGCGCGAAGCGACGGACGGCGGCGCGACCGCGCAGGGCGCCGACAGCATCGAGGAAGGCAAGAGGCTGGTCCGTGTCGGCGGCGGCGGGCTGTCGCTCGCCGACCGGTTGAGCGAGCATCTCCACCGGCTGACCTGGCGCACGCCGCTCCATTCGCTGCGGCTGAAGGGCCGGCATCCGCTGAAGCTGATGGCGGTGCCCGAGGACCCGGTGCTGGGCGATATGGAGCGCGGTCATGCGCTGCTCGGCGGTGTCCTCGACTGGCGCGGTGAGGAGCGCGGGGTCGAATCGATCGATTTCGCCCATCCCGACTGGTCGAGCGGTTTCGCCGATCATCTGCACAGCTTCGCCTGGCTGCGCGACCTGTCGACCGTCGCGACGCGCGCGCAGGGTGCGCCGATCGCCGAGTACCTCATGGGACGCTGGCTCGACGCCTTTGCCGAGACGGTCGATGCCACGGCTTGGCGGCCCGATCTGTGGGGTCGGCGCATCCTGTTCTGGACCGCGCATGCGCCTTTGATCCTGTCGTCGACCGATCTTGTCTATCGCTCGCGCGTGCTCAACACGATGGCGCGTGGGGCCCGGCATCTCGATCGCGGCGCGGACAAGGCCCCGCCGGGCGTCGCGCGGATCGCGGCATGGTGCGGCGTCATCGCGGCCGGCCTGTTGCTGGCGGGCGGCGATCCGCGCCAAGCCTTTGGCGAGGCGGGACTGAACCGCGCGCTCGACAGCGGGCTGTTCGCGGACGGCGGCGTCATCGCGCGCAGCCCGGCGGTGCAGCTCGACGCGGTCATGCTGCTGACCATGATGCGCGAAGTCTATGACGCGCGTGGGCTGGCGTTTCCGGAGCATTTCCAGGCACGGCTCCAGAAGATGATCTCGGCGCTGCTCGGCGTCATGCATGGTGACCGGTCGCTGTCGAGCTGGCAGGGTTCCGGCCCCGAAACGCCCGAGCGGATCGCGGCGGTCATCGAGGCGTCGGGCGTGCGTACCCGGCCGCTGCGCCAGGCGGGCGACTGGGGTTATCAGCGGCTGGCGGCGGCGCAGACCGTGCTGGTCATGGACGCCGCGCCTCCGCCGATCGCGCGTGCGATCGAGGGCGGCTGCGCCTCGACGCTGGCGTTCGAGTTTTCGGATGGCGCGCAGCGGATCGTCGTCAATTGCGGCGGCGCGCGCGCGACCGTGGCGCAGGTGCCCGCCAGCCTGGCGCACGGGCTGCGCACCACGGCGGCGCATTCGACGCTGACCTTGGGTGACAGCAACTCCACCGCGATCCATGCCGACGGCACGCTGGGGCGCGGCGTCGCCCAGGTGGAACTCAGCCGCCAGGAATCGGACGCGGCCAGCCGGATCGAGGCGAGCCATGACGGCTATGTCCGCCGCTATGGCTTCACCCATCGTCGCCAACTGCTGCTGACCGGCGACGGGCGCGAATTGCGGGGCGAGGATGCGCTCTTGCCGGAAGGCCGCAAGCGGCAGGCGGGCAGCACCAATTTCGCGCTCCGCTTCCACCTCGGCGACGGGGTCGAGGCGATGGTGACGGCCGAGAGTGGGCAGGCGATCCTGCGGCTCGACGACGGCGCGCTGTGGCAATTCCGCTGTCGCGGGGGCACGCTGGCGATCGAGGAGTCGCTGTGGATCGACGGCACCGGGCGGCCGGTGGCGACGCAGCAGCTGGTGGTCACGGGCGAAACGCCAGCGGGCGGCGCGCATGTCAGCTGGGCATTTAAAAGGGCTCTTTAAAAGGATTATTTGCGCGGAGGCGCGGAGAACGCAGAGATGGCGGACTCGCCGCGCGGACAAGGCTTCCGCTCTGGCCGGTTGTTGGTCCGAGGGGTTTGCCACCGGGCGAAACCCCTCCGCGTTCTCCGCGCCTCCGTGCGAACAATTCTAATTCCTCCCCTGTAAGGGGAGGTGGCAGGGCGCAGCCCTGACGGAGGGGTGTCGCCCTCTCGATAGCGCAACACCCCTCCACCAGCTTCGCTGGTCCCCCTCCCCTTACAGGGGAGGATAGGCGCGCACCCCGAATCACATTTTGCGCTTCGGCGAATCGGAGTCTATCGGGTCGGCAAACTCCTCCCAGTATCAGGACCCGCTGCCCGATGGCCGTTTCGCTCCCCACCGCTCCCTCCGTCGATCTGGTGCCGGTTCGCCGCGCGCTGTTGTCGGTGTCCGACAAGACCGGCGTCATCGACCTGGCCCGCGCGCTGGCCGAGCGCGGGGTCGATCTCGTCTCGACCGGCGGTACCGCCAAGGCGATCCGTGACGCCGGCCTGCCGGTGCGCGACATCTCCGAGGTCACCAACTTCCCCGAGATGATGGACGGCCGGGTCAAGACGCTGCACCCGATGGTCCATGGCGGCCTGCTCGCGGTGCGCGACGACCCCGCCCATGCCGCCGCGATGACCGAGCATGGCATCGGCGCGATCGACCTCGTCGTCGTCAACCTCTACCCCTTCCAGCAGACCGTCGCGAAGGGCGCCGAGCGCCCCGAGATCATCGAGAATATCGACATCGGCGGCCCGTCGATGGTGCGGTCGGCGGCCAAGAATCATGGCTATGTCTCGATCCTGACCGACCCGGCCGACTATGCCGACTTCCTTGCCGATCTGGCCGCCCATGACGGCGCCTCGACGCTGAAGACCCGCCAGCGCCTCGCCGCCAAGGCGTTCGCCGCCACGGCCGCGTACGACTCGGCGATCGCACAGTGGTTCGCCTTTGCCGACCAGGGCGAGGCCTTCCCGACGACCCTGCCGCTCGCTTTCACCAGGCATCCCGAAACGCTACGTTACGGCGAGAACCCGCATCAGGTCGCCGCGCTCTATCTGCCGCAAAAGGGTGGTCAGGGCATCGCCCAGGCCGAGCAGCTGCAGGGCAAGGCGCTGAGCTACAACAATCTCAACGACGCCGATGCCGCGCTGGAGCTGGTTAGCGAGTTCATCGACGGACCGCCCACGGTCGTCATCGTCAAGCACGCCAACCCCTGCGGCGTAGCGAGCGGCGCAACGCTGCTCGAGGCCTATCAGGCGGCGTTCGCCTGCGACACGGTGTCGGCGTTCGGCGGCATCATCGCCTGCAATCGTCCGCTCGACGCCGAGACGGCGGAAGCAATTTCGGGCATCTTCACCGAGGTCGTGGTGGCCCCGGACGCGTCACCAGAAGCGCGCGCGATCTTCGCCAAGAAGAAGAACCTGCGCCTGCTGCTCTCGGGCGAACTGCCCAACCCGGCGCGCCCCGGCCTGATGATGAAGTCGATCGCGGGTGGCCTGCTCGTCCAGAGCCGCGACAATGGCCGCCTGACCGACGACATGCTGAAGGTCGTGACCAAGCGTGCGCCGACGGAGCAGGAACTGGCCGATTGCCGCTTCGCCTGGACGGTGGCCAAGCATGTGAAGTCGAACGCGATCGTCTATGCCAAGGGCGGATCGACCGCAGGCGTCGGCGCGGGCCAGATGAACCGTCTGGAATCGGCGCGCATCGCCGCGTGGAAGGCCAAGGACGCCGCCGACAAGGCCGGCTGGGCCGAGCCGCGCACCATCGGGTCGGCGGTCGCGTCGGATGCCTTCTTCCCCTTCGCCGACGGCCTGCTCGCGGCGGTCGAGGCGGGCGCGACGGCGGTGATCCAGCCGGGCGGCTCGATCCGCGACGACGAGGTCATCGCGGCGGCGGACGAAGCCGGGCTGGCGATGGTGTTCACCGGCATGCGCCACTTCCGGCATTGAGTGTCATTCCTCCCCTGTAAGGGGAGGGGGACCGCCGCGAAGCGGTGGTGGAGGGGTGTCGCCGCTGATGGTGACACCCCTCCGTCAATCCTTCGGACTGCCACCTCCCCTTGCAGGGGAGGACAAAGTTACCGCGTGATTCCGCCCGCATGCGGCAGCGTCGCCTCTTCGGCGCGCGGAGCCTTGCCGAACAGCGCGCGGTCTGCCGGGCCGAAGGCCCAGCGCCACAGGATCAGCAGATAGGTCGCCGCGATCGCCGGCTCGCCGAACAGCAGCTCGGCCCATTCCAGCCGCTTGGGCAGCAGCGTGAACGCGCCCCCGACCAGCGTTGCGGCCAGCGCCGCCCAGATCAGCGGCCAGCGGAAGGGCGAAACCGGCGCCTTCAGGATACTCGCCAGCGTTCGCGCCTTCAGGATCGAGGTCAGCGTGACGCTGACCGCCAGTGCCACCGCCGGTCCCGCCGCCGCCCAGGTCTCGGGCCAGCCGAGCGACCGCATCCCCAGGATCAGCGCGAAACTCAGGCCGATCTGCACCCCCAGCATCGCGATCGAGATCATCAGGTTGCGATGCCGCGCGGTATAGACCAGTGCCGATTCACATACCGCGCCGGTGGAGGACAGCACCTCGGCGAACAACAGGAAGGCGAGCGCGGCGGTGCCCGAGACGAATTGCGGTCCGACCACGCCCATCACCGCCTCGCCCGGGATCGATCCCATCAGCGCCAGGCACCCCTGCGCCGCGATGATCCAGAAGGCGACCTGGCGCACCTGCCGCGCGATCGCGGCCATGTCGCCATTGGCCAGGCTCTGGGTGATGACGGGGCCGAGGATCGGGTCGAAACTGGTCTTCAGCTTCTGCGGCAGCGAGGAGACCTGCTGCGCCATATAATAGATGCCGACGATGCGCGGCTCGAACATCACGCCCAGGATGAAGCGGTCGACGTTGCGCGTGCCCCATTCCAGCGCGTCGGCCCCGGCCAGTGGCGCATTGGCGCGGGCGAGCGCGAAGACGCGCGACAGCTGCGGCGTCCAGCCGCGCGGCAGGCCATAGCTGCGCAGGAACGGCACCAGGCTGGCGATCATCGCCGCGATCATCGAGGCGACATAGGACAGGACCAGCCCGTCGCGGATCGTGAAGAAGGAGAACAGCCAGGCGGCGATCGACACCGTCCAGGGTTCGACCACCGCGCGCGCGGTCACCGCCGCCTTGACGTTCAGGCGATAGGCGAGCGCGGCCAGGCTGACATCGGACCAGGCGATGGCGACGATGATCGCGGGCAGCCAGCGGTCGAGCCCGCTGATCGCGCTGTTGGGATAGACCAGCTCGGGGAACAGGAACAGGAAGCAGCTCGCCGCGATCGAGGCGAGGAAGGCCAGCGCCATCGCATCCCACACGACATGCGCATGCGGCCGCTCGGTCGAGGCCAGCGCCTGCGCCAGCCCGCGCTTCATCCCCAGCGTCGCGAGCAGCGCCGCCAGTTCGACCACCACCACCGCGATCGCGAACCGCCCGACCAGATCGGGGCCATAGATGCGCCCCGCGATGAACAGGAAGGGGATGCGCGCCGCCAGCCGCAGGACGAAGCCCGCGATATTGGTGCGCCCCCCCTTGGCGAGCGTATCGATGTCCTGGCTTTGCGCCATTAGCGGGTGCGGGGTCCTGAGGTCATTTGCCCTCCCCTGTAAGCGGAGGTGGCAGGCCAAAGGCCTGACGGAGGGGTGTCACCGGTCGCGAGGGGTGCCATCATCTCGGAACGGAGTGCCGCTCCACCATGGCTATCGCCATGGTCCCCCTCCCCAAGCAGAATTTGGGGAGGATTGGCATATCCACGGATCAATGCGCCGCCCCCCAATTCTTGCCGACCCCGATTTCGACGCCCAGCGGCACCGACAGCGACACCGCCGGTTCGGCCGCGCCCGCCATCACTTCGCGGATGACCTTGCCCGCCGCTTCGGCATCGGCTTCGGGCGCTTCGAAGACGAGTTCGTCATGCACCTGGAGCAGCATCCGCACATGGCCGAGCCCTGCGGCGGCGAGCGCGGGTTCCATGCGGACCATGGCGCGCTTGATGATGTCGGCGCTGGTCCCCTGGATCGGTGCGTTGATCGCGGCGCGTTCGGCCCCCTGCCGCTCGCCCTGATTGCGCGAGGCGATGCGCGGGAAATGCGTCTTGCGGCCGAACAGCGTTTCGGTGAACCCCTTCTCGCGCACCGAAGACAGCGTCTCGGCGATATAGCGGTTGATGCCGGGGAAGCGTTCGAAATAGCGGTCGATCATGGCTTGCGCCTCGTCCGCCGACACGTCGAGGCGACCGGCCAGCCCCCAGCGCGAAATGCCGTAGAGGATGGCGAAGTTGATCGTCTTGGCCCGTCCGCGCGTATCGCGATTGACCTCGCCGAACAGTTCTTTGGCGGTCAGGCTGTGGATGTCGTCGCCATTGGCGAACGCATCGCGCAGCGCGGGCACATCGGCCATATGCGCGGCCAGCCGCAGCTCGATCTGCGAATAGTCGGCGGCGATCAGGACATGGCCGTCCTCGGCGATGAACGCCTCGCGCAGCTGTCGCCCGACCTCGGTGCGGATCGGAATGTTCTGGAGGTTCGGCTCGGTCGAGGACAGCCGGCCGGTCTGCGCGCCGGTCAGGCTGTAGCTGGTGTGGACGCGGCCGGTCTTGGGGTTGATCTGCGCCTGGAGCGCGTCGGTATAGGTGCTCTTGAGCTTGGACAGCTGGCGCCATTCCAGGATCTTGCGGACGATCTCCGCCGCCTCGCCGCCATCGCGGGCGAGGCGTTCGAGTTCGGTCACGTCGGTCGAATAGACGCCCGACTTGCCCTTGCGCCCGCCCTTCAGGCCCAGCCGGTCGAACAGGATTTCGCCCAGCTGCTTGGGGCTGCCGATGGTGAAGGGGGTGCCCGCCATCGCATGGATTTCGCCCTCGAGGGCCGCAATCTGTCCGGCGAACTCGGTCGACAGTTGCGAGAGGCGGTCGCGATCGACCTTGATCCCGCGCCGCTCCATGCCCGCGATCACCGGCACCAGCGGCCGGTCGACCATCTCGTACACGCGGGTCGCCTGCTCCATGGGAAGCCGCGCCTTGAACCGCTTCCACAGCCGCAGCGTGACGTCGGCATCCTCGGCGGCGTAGCGGGTGGCGGTCTTCAGATCGACTTCGTGAAAGCCGAGCTGCTTCTTGCCGGTGCCGACCACCTCCTTGAAGGCAAGGCAGGTGTGCGACAGATGCGTCGCGGCCAGCTCATCCATGCCATGGCCGTGCAGCCCCGCATCAAGGTCGAAGCTCATCACGATCGTGTCGTCATGCGGCGCGATGGCGATGCCGCGCTCGCCCAGCACGATCATGTCGAACTTCAGATTCTGGCCGATCTTTAGGACCGACGGGTCCTCGCACAGCGCCTTGATCCGCTCGAGCGCTGCCGCGACCGGAATCTGCACCGGCACTTCGGCCAACAGGTCGGTGCCGCCATGCCCGAGCGGGATATAGCACGCCTTGTTGGGTGCCAGGCACAGGCTGACCCCGACCAGTTCAGCCTGGGTGGCGTCGGTCGAGCTGGTTTCGGTATCGATCGCGACGAAGCCCTGAGCCTGTGCCTCCGCGACCCACTGGTCGAGCGTCTCCAGATCCTGCACCGTGACATAGCCGTCGAGATTGCACGGCTCGTCATCGTCCATCGGGCCGGACGGCGCGGCTTCCCCGGTGGCGGGGGCGGGCGCGGCGTCGTCGGTGATCTGGCCCATCTTGGCGATCAGCGAGCGGAAACCGTGATGCTCCAGGAACGCGCGCAACGGCGCATCCGGGATGGTCGGGTGCAGCGCCAGTTCCTCCAGCGGCTGCGGCAGCGGCGCGTTGCATTCCAGCGTGACCAGCCGCTTCGACAGCCGCGCATTGTCGGCATGTTCGATCAGGTTGTCCCGCAGCTTGCCCTTCTTCATCTCGGGCGCAGCGGCCAGGACGGACTCCAGGTCGCCATGCTCGACGATCAGCTTGGAAGCGGTCTTCGGGCCGACGCCCGGCACACCCGGTACATTGTCGACGCTGTCGCCCATCAGCGCGAGCACATCGCCCAGCTGTTTCGGCCCCACGCCGAACTTCTCGACGACATAAGCCTCGCCCAGACGCCGGTTGTTCATCGTGTCGAGCATGTCGAGGCTGCCATCCTCGACCAGCTGCATCAGGTCCTTGTCGCCCGAGACGATCGTGACCTGCCACCCTTGCGCCATCGCGGCGCGGGCGTAGCAGGCGATCAGGTCGTCGGCCTCCAGCCCCATCTCCTCGATGCAGGGCAGCGAGAAGGCGCGGGTGGCGTCGCGGATCATCGGAAACTGGGGGACCAGATCGGGCGGGGGCGGGGGCCGGTGCGCCTTATACTGGTCGTACATCTCGTTGCGGAAGGTCTTGGACGACTTGTCGAGGACCACCGCCATATGCGTCGGCCCGTCGGCGGCGTTGATCTCGTCCACCAGCTTCCACAGCATGGTGGTATAGCCATAGACCGCCCCCACCGGCTCGCCATGCTTGTTCGTCAGCGGCGGCAGGCGGTGATAGGCGCGGAAGATATAGCCGGAGCCGTCGACGAGATAGAGATGGGGCATGATCCGCGCGGTTTAGCGGAACAGAGAGAGGGTAAACAGCCCCTGATGTTAGCGGTTTTTTGGGGCTGTGGCCGATGGGTCACGCTTGAGCGATGTATGTCGTTGACGCGCCAGGGAGGGCTGTCCCAGGACGTTAAAAAGCAGCGAATGTCTGAAATGGATGGTTAGCTGCCATTCATCGCAAGAGGCGCAAAAGCTATGTCTCGGCAGATCGCAATGAGGTCGGCTCCGTAGGATGGCACGATTACAACCATGGAAACGTCACCAGCGGCAATGCGGGCGGACTGCCGCTCAACAATTGCCGCATGCGCCTTGTGGTATTCCTCGGCGGCTGACGGATGCGGTGGGCTGAAGAGACGCTCAAGGCTGGAATGCTCGTAAGGATATTGGCCGCTGACCACCTCCACCATGGAGATGATGTTGCCTTGTCTGAAATCCTCCATGTGGAGAACCTCAAGTCCCGCAAGTGTAAGCGTGTACTCTTCGCCAGTGGTTTGCTGAAGGAGGATCGTCGCCGTGTCGCTGCCCAG
Organism: Sphingomonas pseudosanguinis; assembly: GCF_052056765.1. Lineage (NCBI taxonomy): Bacteria > Pseudomonadati > Pseudomonadota > Alphaproteobacteria > Sphingomonadales > Sphingomonadaceae > Sphingomonas > Sphingomonas pseudosanguinis. Next base: position 3,246,715 of record NZ_CP189888.1, on the reverse strand, counting down.
AACGATGCCAGTGATCAGGCCGTCGTGGAAGTCGGAGAATGCGTGAGCCATGGTCTGCCGTAAGGTAGGCAAGGCTATGTCCGCAAGTGGGTGAAACCAGCTATCCGTAACCCTCAGTTCGCCACCGCCACCGGCCCTCTTGGCGGCCCCGCCGCCTCCGCCACCGCCGCCGCGACATTCTGGATCAGCTGTTGCCGCTTGCGGATGTCCTCGGTCGTGTCGCCGATCATCACCGCGATGGCGAAGCGGCGGCCGTCAGGCGCGGTCAGCAGGCCGACATCGTTGAAGCCCGCATTGCGGCGGCCCAGGTCCTGGCCGGTGCCGGTCTTGTGCGCGATGGTCCACCCCGAAGGGACGGCGGCGCGCAGGCGGGCATGGCCGGTGCGCGAGGCCTCCATCGTGTCGATCAGGATGCGGGTCGAGGTTTCGGACAACAACTCGCCGCGTGCCAGCCGCGCCAGCGCATCGGCGATGGCGATCGGTGCGGCGCCATCGGGCGGATCGCTGACATAGGCGTTGAGCGCCGCCGTCCGCGCCGCCGGGTCGAGCCGGTTGCGTGCCGCCTGGAACGCGCCAGCCGCCGCGAAGGCGGGCTGCCAGGTGAGCCCTGCGGTCTTGGCCTGGAGCAGCCGCTCGCCCGGACCGAAGCGGATGTCGCCCAGCCGCTTGTTGGCGATCATCGTGCGCACCGCCTGCGGCCCGCCGACATAGGTCAGCAACCGGTCATTGGCGGTATTGTCGCTCTGGGTCAGCGCACGGGTCAGGAGTTCGCCGACCGTCGTGTGGTATCCGTCGCCCTTGACCAGCATCGCGATCGGCTGGTGAAACAGGGTCAGGTCCTCGCGCCGCACGACGATCGGCTCGTCCAGCCTCGCGCGGCCTTGGTCGCGTAAGGAGAGCAGGGTGATCGCGACCCACAGCTTGGAGACGGATTGCTGCGGCAGGCGCTGGCGTCCGCCGACCTCGACCGTCCAGCCGTCATCGACCGCGCGGACGGCAATGCCCTTCTTGCCCGAAAAGCCGGCGGACAGGCTGTTGATCGTGCTGACCAGTCCGGCGGGGGCGGTGGGCGCGCGGCTGGGGCGGGGCGGGGGCAGCGGCATCGAGACCGCCACCTGCGGCTCGGGCGCGCTGGGGATGTAGGTGGTGGCGCCAGGGCGCGTATCGGTGCCGCACGCCGCCAGAGCCAGAAGAAACCCGACAGGCCAGATACGCAGCCCGCCGCCCAATACTCGCTTCGTCACCGCCATACCCCGCTGAATATCGCTATCTTTACGTGTTGACCGATCGGGGGAAATCCCCCCGCATGGGCCTTGCGACGAAAAGCCGCGTGAGCGCGACAAGATGCGAAACCTTCCAATTCCTCCCTTGCAAGGGGAGGTGGCGCACGGATCGCGTCGGAGGGGGCACCCCTCTCGATAGTGGGACACCCCTCCGTCAGGGCTTCGCCCTGCCACCTCCCCTTGCAGGGGAGGAATCAGGTTTTGCCTTACGGGATCAGGATCGTGTCGACGGCCTCCGGCAGCGTCTCCGGATAATCGAGCGTATAGTGGAGTCCGCGACTTTCCTTGCGGTGGAGCGCGCAGCGGACGATCAGTTCGGCGGTCTGGAGCAGGTTGCGCAGCTCGATCAGGTCGGGCGTGACGCGGAAATGGCCGTAATAGTCGTTGATCTCGTCGGTCAGCATGCGGATGCGATGCTGCGCGCGTTCCAGCCGCTTGGTGGTGCGCACGATGCCGACATAATTCCACATGAAGCGGCGGATTTCGGTCCAGTTCTGCTTGATGACCACCTCTTCGTCCGAATCGGTGACGCGGCTTTCGTCCCAGGCGCGGATGGCCGGGGGCGGGGGCAGGTCGTCCCAATGCTGCGCGATATGGTTCGCGCACGCCTCGCCATAGACGAAGCATTCGAGCAGCGAGTTGGAGGCCAAGCGGTTCGCGCCGTGCAGCCCCGACTGGGTGACCTCGCCCGCCGCATAAAGGCCGGGCAGGTCGGTCCGCCCGTCGCGGTCCACGATCACGCCGCCGCAGGTATAATGCTGGGCGGGCACGACCGGGATCGGCTGCACCGTCATGTCGATGCCCAGGCTCAGCAGCTTTTCATGAATGTTGGGGAAATGCTCGCGGACGAAGGCAGGGGACTGGTGGCTGATGTCGAGATGGACGTAATCGAGGCCCAGCCGCTTGATCTCATGGTCGATCGCGCGCGCCACGATGTCGCGCGGCGCGAGTTCGGCGCGCGGGTCGAGATCGGGCATGAAGCGGTGGCCGGTCTCGGGAATCTTCAAATGCCCGCCTTCCCCGCGAACCGCCTCGGTGATCAGGAAATTCTTGACCTGGGTGTTGTAGAGGCAGGTCGGGTGGAATTGCATGAATTCCATGTTCGACACGCGCGCGCCGGCGCGCCACGCCATGGCGATGCCGTCGCCGGTCGCCCCCTTGGGCGCGGTGGAGAATTGATAGGTGCGCCCCGCGCCCCCGGTCGCCAGGATCGTCGCGCGCGCCTTGTGCACCACGACGCGTCCCGTCCGCCGGTCGACGGCATAGATGCCCCAGACATGGCCCGCCCCCGAATAGCGCATCTCGTGACGGCTGGTCGCCAGGTCGATCGCGACCTGATCGGGGACCATGGTGATGTTGGGATGCGCGTCCGCCGCCTTCAGCAGCGCGTCGAGCACCGCCCAGCCGGTCGCGTCGGCGACATGCACGATGCGACGGTGCGAATGCCCGCCCTCGCGCGTCAGGTGGAGCATGTTGCCCTCGGTCGCGAAGGGCACGCCCAGCTTTTGCAACCGCTCGATCGCGGCCGGCGCGTTCTCGACCACGAATTCGACGGTGGCGCGGTCGTTCAGCCCGGCGCCCGCGACCATCGTATCTTCGATATGGCTGTCGAACGTATCGCCGGGTTCCAGTACGGCTGCGATCCCGCCTTGCGCCCAGGCGGTGGAGCCTTCGTTCAGCTTGCCCTTGGCCAGCACCGTCACCTTGAACCGGTCGGCCAGGTTCAGCGCTGCGGTCAGCCCCGCCGCGCCCGATCCGACGATCAGGATATCGGATTCGGTCATGCGCGGGCTCCTTGGGGCGCGGAACGGGGATACATGACCGCCCTGTGACATGGATGGCGTGGGGAGGACAGGGGGTTCCGCGCCTTGCGATGACGCACGGGTCTTCCCACCTCACCACGCATGCCGCTGGCCCGACCCGATTGGCGCGATCGTCTGCGCGCAGGCATCCCCACGGGGGTGATCGTGGCGGGGCTCGGCTATGCGCTGGTGATCGGGCTGGGCTATGCGCCGCGCCCCGCCTTGCCCACCGCCGCGCTCGACAGTTTTGACGTGACTCCGCCCGCGCCCCCGCCGCCGCCACGTATCCAGCCCAAGAAGGTGCAGACGAACCGCCCGCGCGGGGCCGCGGCGCCACCCAATATCCGCTCGCAGGCGACCGAAGTCGTCGCGCCGCCGCCGATCGTCGTGCTCCCGCCGCCGGTGACGCCGGTCGTCGTCGCGCCGGTGGCGGGGGTCGGGAATGACGCCAGCCAGGGCGCGTCCGATCGGCCCGGGCCGGGCACGGGGGCGGGCGGGATCGGCAACGGCACGGGCAGCGGCGGCTCAGGGGACGGCGATGGTTATGGCGAGGAAACCCCGCCGCGCCGGATCAAGGGGCGGATCAAGGATTCGGACTATCCCGAAGCCGCCGCCCATGCGGGCGCGAGTGGGACGGTGCAGGTCCGCTATTTCGTCAATGTCGATGGCCGGGTCAGCGGCTGCGTGGTGACTCAGAGCAGCGGCAATGCCGCGCTGGATGAGACGACGTGCCGGCTGATCGAGCAGCGATACCGCTACGACCCCTCGCGCGATGCCGGTGGACGGCCGGTGCGGTCGATCATCGTCGTGAATCAGGACTGGGTGTTGGAGCGGGTGCGGGACGAGCGGTGAGGGCGGGGCATGGGCTTCGACTTCGTCGCTATGCGCTGAAGTTTATCCTGAGCGGCTGGCTTGCCAGCTAGCCGAAGGGCTCAGCCTGAAACGGGGTTTGGGAAGAAGAGGTTCGCGCGGAGGCGCGGAGGACGCAGAGATGTTGGGCTTCTGCTCTTCTGAACGCCCCTTGTCGGGAACGTGTTGGGTTAGGGGATGTCCTCTCCCGGCACCAGACATCTCTGCGTCCTCCGCGCCTCCGCGCGAACAAAATCCCTCTGTCCCGCCCCCCGTTCAGCCTGAGCGAAGTCGAAGGCTAAGGGATTCGGCTGATCTTAGGCCCCCACGCTCCGCGTCAGCGACAGGAACACGTCCTCCAGATCGGCTTCCTTGGTCGAGACGTCGACGATCCCATACCCGTCCGCCTGCACCGCCGCGAGCACCTGGCCGGCATTCACCTTGTCCTTGGCATAGGTGATCTCCAGCGTGCGGGCGCCCTTCAGCACGATCTTGCCGAAGCTGGCATGGTCGGGCACCGCCGCGACGTCGCGGTCGACGGTCACCGCGACGATCTTCTCCTGCGCCTTGCCGACCAGTTCGCGGGTCGGCTCGTTGGCGACCAGGCGGCCATGGTTGATGATCGCGATCCGGTCGCACAGCTCCTCGGCCTCTTCCAGATAGTGCGTCGTCAGCACCACCGTCACGCCCTGTTCGTTGAGCGAGCGCACATAGGCCCAGAGTTGCTGGCGAAGCTCGATGTCCACACCCGCCGTCGGTTCGTCGAGCACCAGCACGGGCGGCGAATGGACCATCGCCTTGGCGACCATCAACCGGCGCTTCATGCCGCCCGACAGGGTGCGCGAATAGGCGTTGGCCTTGTCCTCCAGATGCACCGCGCGCAGCAGCTCCATCGAGCGCCGCTGCGCCTTGGGTACGCCGTAGAGCCCGCCCTGGATCTCCAGCGTCTCCAGTGGCGTGAAGAAGGGGTCGAACAGGATTTCCTGGTTGACGATGCCGATCGACGCCTTGGCGTTGCGCGGATGCTGGTCGATGTCGAAGCCCCAGATCGACGCCGAGCCCTCGGTCTTCATCACCAGCCCCGCCAGGATGTTGATGAGCGTCGATTTCCCTGCGCCGTTGGGGCCTAGCAGCCCGAAAATCTGCCCCCTCGGCACGTCAAAGCTGACCCCGTCGAGCGCGCGCTTGCCGCCCTGATAGGTCTTGGCGATGCCCTGGATCGAGATGGCGGCGTCTGTGGAGGCGGTCATGGCGCCGGAGATAGGCCCGTGGGCGCGCGAGGCCAAGCCGAGTTTTCGGGAATTGCACGGTGCTCCACGCCTTGCTATCGCGCGAGCCTATGTTGCCGCCGCCCGAAACCACCCGCGTCACCCAGACCCGCGTCGCTTGCGACGGTGCCACCGATATTCCGGGCGGCGCCGCGCTCGGCCATCCGCGCGTGTGGTTGCAGATCGACGAGACCGGCTATGTCGATTGCGGATACTGCGATCGCCGTTTCGTGCTGATCGGCGGACCGGCGGACGGTGCGGACCAGGCGAGCCTGCCGGATCACGGCGACGGCGCCGGGCGTTAAGCACTAGGTCCGATCGACATTCAGCCTAGAGGGCGCAACTTCCTCCCCTGTAAGGGGAGAGGGACCATGCGTAGCATGGTGGAGGGGTGTCCCCGGTGGCGAGGCGAGGTCCAGACTTGCAACCGGGACACCCCTCCGTCAGGCCTTCGGCCTGCCACCTCCCCTTACAGGGGAGGAATAGGCTGAATGTCGATCCGTCCTAAGCACCCACGCGCATGAGACTCATGCCCCTCCCGCAGACGAGTTTCAGGTCGGTCATGCCCCCGGCATGACCTAAACGATGCTGGGCATCGTTTACCTGAAACTGGGATGGGGGAGGGAACGCCCCAAGCCACAATCTTGGTGAGACTTCATGCCCTCCCCCGGCCCCTCCCGCCTGCGGGAGGGGAGAAGAAGAGGGGGCGGCTTGGAGTTTCAAACCCTGGCCGGGCATCCTATATCCTGGCGATGACCTCGCCTCTCGATCCCCGCTCGTTCCTCTACCGCGACACGCTCGACCCCGACGCCGCGTTGCGCCTCACCGCCAACGCCCTGTCGCGCGCGGACGATGGCGAGCTTTACCTGCAATATAAGCGCTCGGAAGCGTTCGGCTTCGACGACGGCCGGCTGAAGACCGCCAGCTACGACACGCATTCCGGCTTCGGCCTGCGCGCGGTGTCGGGCGAGATGACCGCCTTCGCCCATGCCAATGAACTGTCGGAAGCCGCGATCCAGCGCGCCGCGCAGACCATGGCGCTGATCGATCCGGCCAAGGGTGCCGCCGCACCCCCGCCGCAAGGGACCAACCGGCATCTCTACACCGCGACCGATCCGCTCGACCTGATCCCCTTTGCCGAGAAGGTGTCGCTCTGCCAGACCATCGACGCTGCCGCCCGTGCGCGCGACCCGCGCGTGGTGCAGGTGTCGGTCGGCCTGTCGGGCAGTTGGAGCGTGGTCGAGATCGTCCGCGCCGATGGCTTCGTCGCCACCGATGTCCGGCCGCTGGTGCGGCTGAACATCTCGGTCGTGGTCGAGCAGAATGGTCGGCGCGAGACGGGCAGCTTCGGCATCGGCGGGCGCTACCTGTACGACCGGCTGGTCGCACGTGAGACATGGGAGCGCGGTATCGACGTCGCGCTCAACCAGGCGCTGGTCAATCTCGACTCGGTCGCCGCGCCGGCTGGCGAGATGACCGTGCTGCTCGGGCCCGGCTGGCCGGGCGTGCTGCTGCACGAGGCGATCGGGCACGGACTGGAGGGTGACTTCAACCGCAAGGGCACTTCGGCCTTTTCGGGCCGCATCGGCGAGCGGGTCGCGGCACCCGGCGTCACCGTGGTCGATGACGGCAGCCTCGCCGACCGGCGCGGTTCGCTGTCGATCGATGACGAAGGCACGCCGACGCGCGAGGTCGTGCTGATCGAGGACGGTATCCTGAAGGGTTACATGCAGGACCGGCTCAACGCCCGGCTGATGGGCGTCGCGCCGACCGGCAATGGCCGGCGTGAGAGCTTCGCCCATGCGCCGATGCCGCGCATGACCAACACCTTCATGAAGGGTGGGCAGGACGATCCCGCCGAGCTGCTGTCGCGCGTCAAGAACGGCATCTTCGCCAAGTCCTTCGGCGGCGGGCAGGTCGACATCGTGTCGGGCAAGTTCGTCTTCTCCTGCACCGAGGCCTACCGGATCGAGAACGGCCGCTTAGGCGCGCCGATCAAGGGCGCGACGCTGATCGGCGACGGGCCGAGCGTGCTGACCAAGGTGAAGGGCATCGGCAACGACTTCGCGCTGGACGAGGGTGTCGGGGTCTGCGGCAAGGGCGGCCAGAGCGTGCCCGCCGGTGTGGGCCAGCCGACGCTGCTGGTCGAGGGGCTGACGGTCGGCGGGACCGCGCTGGCGGCGTGAGTCTATTCCTCCCCTGTAAGGAGTGGCAGGTGGATTGCCCCCCAGGCAATCCAGATCATGCCGGGGGCATGATCGACCGGCCACTGGGGACCAGCGAAGCTGGTGGAGGGGTGTCACCCTCTCGCTAGCGGGACACCCCTCCGTCAGGCCTGCGGCCTGCCACCTCCCCTTACAGGGGAGGAATTGGGGTTGGCTAACGTCCCGTGGCCCGCACCTAGCAACAGCGCGATCGCGCCGCCGCCGATCAGGTTGCCCAGCGTCGACAGCGCCAGATTATGCGCAATCCCGCTGATCGGCACCGCCGCCGGATCAAGCGCCCAGCCGAGCGGCAGCAGCGTCATGTTGGCGATCGAATGTTCGAGCCCGGCGGCAACGAACAGCGTGATCGGCGCAATCACCGCGACGATCTTGCCCGCGACCGTCGTCGCCCCGCTCGCCATCCAGACCGCGAGGCAGACCAGCATATTGGCGAGGATGCCCGAGGCGATCAGCGTGCCGTCCGACTTGGCGACCTTCGACATGGCGGTCTCACGCGCGACGGCGGCGACCGCGCCGTCAACCGCTTCCGCCCCGCCCGCCGCGACGAACAGCGCGACGACGATCAGGCTGCCGACCAGATTGGCGAGCCACACCAGCCCCAGCGCCCTGGCCAGGCCGGCCCCCGTCACGCGGCCCTGGGCGAGCGGTAGCGACAGCATGGCATGGCCGGTGAACAGATGCGCACCGGTCACCATCACCAGCATCAGTCCGGCGGAAAAGGCCAGCCCGGCGAGCAGATGCGTCGCGCCTGCGCCCGATGGCATGCCGGCGCTCGCGACCAGATAGGCGATGCCGCCAAAGCCGATCTGCAATCCTGCCGCGATGCCCAGCCACAGCGCCGGCAGGGTCCCCGCCGATCCGCGCTCGGCCAGCGCATCGGCTACCGTGTCGGCCAGTGGTTCGCCGGTCGTGTCGGCCATGATCCTCTCCCTGCCTGTCGCTTGTCGACAGGCCAACCGGCGGCGCGCAGCTTTGCTCCCTGTGCGTGCCCGAAAATTGGGCAGCGGTCGCGTCGTGCTGATTTTTTGACGCCCGAAATCCGGCCATTGCCGGCCGTCGCATGGTGCCGATGCGGAAAAGTCACCAATTTATGAACTGGCACACCCTTTGCAGATGATGCCGGCAGGTAACGCAAAGGGGGCGCAATGAAGCTGATCATTGCCATCATCAAGCCGTTCAAGCTGGACGAAGTGCGCGAGGCACTGACCACCTTGGGTGTGGCGGGCATGACGGTCACCGAGGTCAAGGGGTTCGGACGCCAGAAGGGGCAGACCGAAATCTATCGCGGGGCCGAGTACAGCACCAACATGGTGCCCAAGATCAAGATCGAGGTGGTCTGTGCCACCGAGATCGCCGACCGCGTCGTCGAAGCCATCCAGTCCGCCGCCAACACGGGCGCGATCGGCGACGGCAAGATCTTCATGCTCGATGTCGGCCAGGCCGTGCGCATCCGCACCGGCGAAACCGACGACTCCGCGCTTTGAGAAGGGGGGATTTGATGAAGCACCTCACGCGACTGGCGAGCGGGGCGACCGGCCTCGGCATCGCCCTCTTCGCCGCCTTGCCCGCCTGGGCGCAGGACGCCGCCGCGCTCCAGTCGCCCGCCACCGCCGCGCCCGCCGCGACGGTGAACAAGGGCGACACCGCCTGGATGATGACCTCGACCGTCCTGGTCATGATGATGATCCTGCCGGGCCTGGCGTTGTTCTATGGCGGCCTGACCCGCGCGAAGAACATGCTGTCCACCATGACCCAGATCGGCGCGGCCGCCTGCCTCGCGATGCTGATCTGGGTGATGTACGGCTATAGCCTGGCCTTCGGGCCGGACGTGTCGGGGGGCGCGTCCAACTTCATCGCCGGTCTGGGCAAGGCGTTCCTGAAGGGCGTCACGCCCGCCAGCCAGGCGGCGACCTTCACCGCCGGCGTCGAAATCCCCGAATATGTCTTCATCTGTTTCCAGATGACCTTCGCCGCGATCACCGCCGCGCTGGTCTTGGGCTCGGTGGTCGAGCGGATGAAGTTCTCGGCGGTGATGGCGTTCGTCGCGGTGTGGCTGACCATCACCTATTTCCCCATCGCGCACATGGTGTGGGCGGCGTCGGGCCTGTTCTTCAAGGCGGGGGCGCTCGATTTCGCGGGCGGCACGGTGGTGCACATCAATGCCGGCGTCTCGGCGCTAGTCGCCTCGCTGATCCTGGGCAAGCGTCTCGGCTATCCGACCACGCCGATGCCGCCGCACTCGCTGACGCTGACCGGTGTCGGCACCGGCCTGCTCTGGGTCGGCTGGTTCGGCTTCAATGCCGGCTCGGCGCTGGAGGCCAATGGCTCGGCGGGTCTGGCGATGATCAACACCTTCGTCGCGACCGCCAGCGGTGGCCTGTTCTGGATGCTCGCCGAGCGTGTGGCGGGGCATAAGGGTTCGGCGCTGGGCTTCTGCTCGGGCATCGTTGCCGGCCTGGTCGCGGTCACCCCGGCGGCGGGCAATTCGGGCCCCTTCGGCGCGATCGTGCTGGGCGCCATCGCCAGCGTGATCTGCTTCTACGCGGTGTCGGTGCTCAAGCCCAAACTCGGCTATGACGATGCGCTCGACGCCTTTGGTGTGCACGGCATCGGCGGCATGGTCGGTGCGATCGGCACCGCCGTGGTCTATTCGCCCGCGCTGGGCGGCCCGGGTGCCGCGGATTACGACATGGGCGCCAAGCTGCTGGTCCAGCTGGGCGCGGTCGCCACCACCATCGTCTGGGCGACGATCGGCACCGTGATCGCCATGTATGTCGCCAAGGCGCTGACCGGCCTGCGTGTCTCGAAGGATGTCGAGCAGGAAGGCCTCGACCTCGGCGAGCATGGCGAGCGTGCCTACAACTGATTTCTGATCGGGCGCGGGGGCACGAGAACCCCCGCTCCCCACGATGTTCCTCCTGCGGACGACCTAAGCCCGGTGCGGCAACGCACCGGGCATTTTTTGTGGGTGGGGGCAGTGTCCACCTCCGTTCAGCCTGAGCGAAGTCGAAGGCCACGCCATGCCCTATCGACAACCGCAATCCCGTGCACTTCGACTTCGGCGTGAGGCGCCGAAGTTTACCCTGAGCGGCTGGCTTGCCAGCCAGCCGAAGGGCTCAGTGCGAACGGAGGTTGGGGATGGGTGGAACGGAAGTTGAAGGAAGGTTGGGAGTCTTTACCGCCCCTTCGGCCCCGCCGGCTGCGCCTTGGCCTGTGCCGCCTTGGCCGCTTCATACTCGTCGAAGGTGCGCGACAGCAGCGCCTGGGCCTCCGCCTCGGTCACCTTGCCGTCCTTGTTCGCATCGGCCTTTTCGAACCACAGGTCGGCGAGGCGCTGGGCGTGGACCGCGTCGATCTTCTGCTTGCCCGCGCCCATGCGCAGGATCGCGGCCTTCACCTCGGCCTTGGACAGCGCGCCGTCCTTGTTGGTGTCGCGCGCCTTGAACTCGCGCGAGAATTTGGCGGCGGCGGAGGCACGGGTGTCCTGCTGCGCCAGAGCGGGGACGGCCAGCGTGGCGGCGATCAGGCCGGTGACGAGGAAACGGGTCATGGAAAAGGCTCCTGAACGGATCATCACCGCCGCTCCTGACGGCCTTTGGCTGTCGGCGCAATGAACGAGCGGGGGAACGAGTCCAACCGAAGGTTGCGTGGACGCGCCGCAGCGCATAGGGGCCGGGTCAAATCCATCCCTCTTCATCAAGGACTTTGCCGTGAGCGAAGATATCAAGCGCGTCGTCCTCGCCTATTCGGGCGGCCTCGACACCAGCGTCATCCTCAAGTGGCTGCAGCAGCATTATGGCTGCGAGGTCGTGACCTTCACCGCCGATCTGGGCCAGGGCGAAGAGCTGGAGCCCGCACGCAAGAAGGCGGAGATGGCGGGCGTGAAGCCCGAGCATATCTTCATCGACGATCTGCGCGAGGAGTTCGTCAAGGATTACGTCTTCCCGATGATGCGCGCCAACGCGCTCTATGAGGGGCTGTACCTGCTCGGCACCTCGATCGCGCGGCCGCTGATCGCCAAGCGCCAGATCGAGATCGCCAAGATGGTCAATGCCGACGCGGTCAGCCACGGCGCGACCGGCAAGGGCAACGACCAGGTCCGCTTCGAGCTGGGCTATTATGCGCTGAACCCGGACATCAAGGTCATCGCACCGTGGCGCGAATGGGACCTGACCAGCCGCACCAAGCTGATCGAGTTCGCCGAGGCGCACCAGATCCCGGTGTCGAAGGACAAGCGCGGCGAGGCGCCCTTCTCGACCGACGCGAACCTGCTGCACACCTCGTCCGAGGGCAAGGTGCTGGAGGACCCGTGGGATGAGGTCCCCGATTATGTCTATTCGCGCACGGTCAATCCGGAAGACGCGCCCGACCAGCCCGAAACAATCACCATCGATTTTGAGCGGGGCGACGGCGTCGCGCTGAACGGCGAGGCCTGCTCGCCCGCGACCCTGCTGACCAAGCTGAACGAGCTGGGCCGCAAGCACGGCATCGGCCGCCTCGACCTGGTCGAGAACCGCTTTGTCGGCATGAAGAGCCGCGGCATGTACGAGACGCCGGGCGGCACCATCTATGCGCTGGCGCACCGGGGCATCGAGCAGATCACGCTCGACCGGGGTGCGGCGCATCTGAAGGACGAACTGGCGCCGCGCTATGCCGAGCTGGTCTATAACGGCTTCTGGTTCTCGCCGGAGCGCGAGATGCTGCAGGCCGCCGTCAACTACAGCCAGGAAAAGGTGACCGGCACCGTCCGCCTGAAGCTGTACAAGGGACAGGCGATCGTCACGGGCCGCAAGTCGCCCTATTCGCTCTATTCGGAAAAGGTCGTCACCTTCGAGGACGATCAGGGCGCGTACGACCAGCGCGACGCGGCGGGCTTCATCAAGCTCAACGCGCTGCGCCTGCGCCTGCTGGGCCGTCGCGACCGGATCTGATTTCGGTCGGACCGCGATAGGGAAGGGGCGGACGGGGCGACCTGTCCGCCCCTTTTTCGTTCGGGGTATGAAGTGCGTGCGGGATCACGGCGACTCAAGCCCCTCCCCTTCAGGAGTGGCAGGTCGTTCATGCCCCTGGCATGACCTGAACGATGCGGGGCATCGTTTACCTGCCACTGGGTTGGGGTGGGGCCTCTCCACAGGCGCACGGTTTGCGGAAGCGCCCCACCCCCGTCCCCTCCCCTGAAGGGGAGGGGTGATTTGGCCTCAGGGTCATCTAGCTCCTTAGAGCAGCGCGTTCACCGCTTCCATGAAGCGCATCAGGCTGATCGGCTTGGAGACATAGGCGTCCGCGCCCGCCGCGCGGATGCGGTCCTCGTCCTCGCGGCCGGCATAGGCGGTGACCGCCATCACGGGGATGCGGCGCAGCTCCTCGTCCGCCTTTAGCTCCAGGATCAGTTCATAGCCGGTGACGTGCGGCATCTGGATGTCCATGATGATCAGGTCGGGCTGGAATTCGCGCGCGCAGGCGACCGCCTCGCGCCCGTCGCGCACCGGCTCGGCGGTGAAGCCGTGCGCGCGCAAAAGGTCGCAGAAGAGTTTCAGATTGAGTTCGTTGTCCTCGACAACGAGCACCTTTCTTGCCACGCCCGCTCCACCAGTCACCAGGGACGACGATAGGCAATGCCCGCACCGGATACAATCGAGCGCGCCATGAACCTGGCGCTTCAGGCGCTGGCCTGGACGCTGGAAAGCCCCGCACGGGCCGAACGCCTGCTGGCGCTGACCGGCCTGTCGCCCGTCGAGCTGCGCGCAGGGGCGGGCGAGCCGGGGGTGCTGGCCGCGATCCTGACCTTTTTGGAGGCGCACGAGGCCGATCTGGTCGCCTGTGCCGACGCGCTGGACGAACGACCCGAGGCGCTGGTCGCCGCCCGCCGGGTGTTGGAGGACGCATGAAGCCGCTGCTGATCTGTGATTGTGACGAAGTGCTGGTCCATATGGTGCGGCATTTCCGCAGCTGGCTGGACGAGGCGCATGACATGGACTTCGCGCTCGACACCCATGACTTCTTCGGATCGATGACCCGGCGCGATGGCGGCCCCGCGCCGAGCCAGGCCGAGGCCTGGGATCTGCTGCACGGCTTCTTCCCCGGCCAGATGGAGCGCCAGACGCTGGTACCCCACGCCGCCGAGGCGCTGGCCGCGTTGGCTGCGCAGGCCGATATCGTCATCCTGACCAATCTGATCGAGGAGTGCCGGACCCCGCGCATCGAACAGCTCGCGCGCTTCGGCATCCATCATCATGTCCAGTGCAATACGGGCGGCAAGGGCGCGCCGGTGGCCAGGCTGGTCGCCGAGCATGGCGATCCCGTCACCGTCTTCGTCGACGATCTGGCGCAGCATCACGCCTCGGTCGCCGAACACGCCCCGCAGGTCCACCGGCTGCACATGGTGTCCGAGCCCGAAATGGCGCCGCATGTCGCCCCCGCGCCGCACGCCCATGCGCGTATCGACGACTGGCGCGAGGCGGAACGCTGGATCGCCGCGCGTTTCGCCGAGGGGCGTCCCGCCACGGCTTGACCGGCGGGGTGGCCTCGCGCCATGTCTGCGCGCATGACCACGCATATCGATCGCGCGCTCGAGCAGCTCGGCCTCACCCTGCCGGAGGCTGCCGCCCCCGTCGCCGCCTATGTCCCCGTCGTCGAGGCGGGCGGGCTTCTCCACATTTCGGGCCAGCTGCCCTTTATCGATGGCCAGCTGGTCACCGGTCGGCTGGGCGAGGGCGTCTCGCTGGACGACGGGCAGAAGGCGGCGCAGGCGTGCGGCCTGATGCTGGTCGCGCAGATCAAGAAGCATCTCGGCGGCGACCTGTCGCGCGTGAAGCGGATCGTGAAGCTGGGCGTGTTCGTCAATTCGGCGGGCGACTTCACCGACCAGCCCAAGGTGGCGAACGGCGCGTCCGAGCTGATGGTGTCGCTGTTCGGCGATGCCGGGCGTCATGCGCGCTCGGCGGTCGGCGTGCCGGTGTTGCCGCTGGGGGCGGCGGTGGAAGTCGACGCGATCGTCGAGCTGGGGTGATTTTGGGGGATGGGTCGTTGAGCGTGTAGCTCGCGGCCCTTCCCTCCCCCATCCCCTCCCGCCTGCGGGAGGGGCGTGTTGTTTGGCTGGAGGTGGGATTCCTCGTTAGCTTCTAGCCGCACCCCTCCCGCAGGCGGGAGGGGATGGGGGAGGGCCCTCGCCCCAAGCGACATCGCCACCCCCTTGTCCCACCCCACCCAACACCGCATATCCAGACGCGATGACCACCGCCATCGCGCGTATCCTGTCCGGCGCCGCCGCCCTGTCCCCCGATGCGTGGGACGCCTGCGCGGGCACCGCCAACCCCTTCGTCTCCCACGCCTTCCTCACCGCGCTGGAGGAATCGCACAGCGTCGGCGGCCATTCGGGCTGGACCCCCGCCCCGATCGTCATCGACGGCCCGGACGGCCAGCCCGCCGCCATCGCCCCGGCCTATCTGAAGGCGCATAGCCAGGGCGAATATGTCTTCGACCATGGCTGGGCCGATGCCTGGGAGCGGGCGGGAGGACGCTATTACCCCAAGCTCCAGATCGCCGCGCCCTTCTCACCGGTTCCCGGACCGCGCCTGCTGCTGCGCGACCCCGCGCTGGCGCCCGCGCTGATCGCCGCGATCGAGGCGGTGACCGACCAGAACGAGCTGTCCTCCGCGCACGTCACCTTCGTTACCCCCGAACAGCTGCCGCATTTTGAGGCGGCGGGCTGGCTGATTCGCGAGGGCGTGCAGTTCCACTGGCATAATGACGGATATGCCGGTTTCGACGATTTCTTGGCGGCGCTCGCCAGCCGCAAGCGCAAGGCGATCCGCAAGGAACGCGCCGCCGCCGTCGAGGGGCTGACCATCCGCCATCTGTCGGGCGGCGAGATTCGCCCCGAGCATTGGGACGCCTTCTGGACCTTCTACCAGGATACGGGCAGCCGCAAATGGGGCCGGCCGTACCTGACCCGCGCCGCGTTCGACCGGATCGGTGAGCGGCTGGGCGACAAGGTGCTGCTGATCCTGGCCGAGCGGGACGGCGTGCCGATCGCGGGCGCACTGAACTTGATCGGCGCGGATACGCTCTATGGCCGCTATTGGGGCGCGACCGAGGAGGTACCCTTCCTCCATTTCGAGCTCTGCTATTATCAGGCGATCGACGCCGCCATCGCGCGCGGGTTGAAGACGGTCGAGGCCGGCGCGCAGGGTGAACACAAGCTGGCGCGCGGTTATGTCCCCGTGCCGACCTACTCGGCGCATTACATCCCGCACCCGGCCTTTCGTCGCGCAGTCGCCGAATTCGTCGTACGCGAACGCGAGGCCATCGCCGCCGAAAGCGAGTTTCTGGGCGAACTCACGCCCTTCCGGCGGGGCTGACGCCGCTTAATCGTCGTCCTTGTCGGGCGGGGTGCTGCGCCGCGCGGGGGGCGGGCGGCGATCGTCCTCGGGGTTGGGCTTGCTCAGAATCTCATACGCTGTGGGGTCGATGATCGGCCGGCGATCGTCGATCCGGTAGAGCACGTCGCGGCCCGAGCGCCAGATCGGCGTCATGCCCCGCGTCAGCGCCTCGTCATAGCGCGGCGGATGGACCAGCCAGACATAGTCGAACGCATCGCGCGGCAACAGCTTGAGCGCGGTATCGATCGGCCGCCACCATTGGCCGCGACAGCGCCGCTGGGTCACGATTTCCGACGGGTCGTGCGCGAACCGCTTGGCGGGGGCATAGCGCACGGTCAGCAACTGCCCGCCCGCCATCGACCATTGGTCGTTGGCATAGGCGAGCTTCCTCTCCAGCGCGAGGCCGGCGACATGCTCCAGCCGGCTCGACGGCCAGACATCGGCGCAATATTGGCGGCCCACGAAGGTCAGCAGGCGCGCGCGCGGCGGCACATGATCGAGCGCGGTCAGCACCCGGTCATAGTCGTTGCTGTACATCACATAGCTGACCGTGGTCGCCCCGATCCGCACCACGAAAAACAGCAGCCCGACGATCGCCAGCGTCGACGCGCCTCGGAAGGACAGCCCGCGCCGGGGCCGCAGCGCGATCAGTGCGATGGCCAGCACGAAGGGGGCGAGGCGCATATCGGCATAGGCCGAACCGAAGACGATGCGCGGCAGCAAGATATAGACGACCGCCAGGAACGCCGCCGACAGCACCAGATTGCGCGAATATTCGACCCGCTCGTCGCGCACACCCTTGAGCAGCACGAGGAACAGCACGGTCACCGACGCCAGGTCGAACGCCATCCAACGATCGCGCAGCGCCATCGTCACCCAGTTGATCTTCCAGCGCCAGTTGAACCAGTCGCCGGTCTGCCCCGTGACATGCTCGCCCGAGCGCCACAGCACCATCAGCACCATCGGCAGCGCCAGCGGGATACAGCCGATGCCGGCGTGGAAGGCGGATTCGATCCACCCCTTCACACCGTGCGCGCCGCGCGCCCGGCGGATGTCGTGCTGGCGGATCAGCTCGGCCGAAAAGGCGAGCACACCCAGCACACCCCAGCCAAAGGTGTGCGCCAGCCACAACAGGCAGGATAGCGGCACGAACAGCACCATGCGCAACCGCACCGCGCCCAGCCGCCCCATGCGCAGCCACAGCGCGAACAGGTTGAGCGCCAGCGCCATCGACAGCGCGAAGTTCACGAATCCGAACTGGAAGGGATAGCTATAGGCCAGCGGCAGCGCGAACAGCGCGGTGGCGGGAATGCGCCCCTGCACCTCGCGCGCGATCCACAGCAGGCCGGTGACGGTCAGCACCGGGATCGCCATGACGATCAGCTTGACCGCCAGCTCCAGCCCGAAGATCGGCGCCAGCGGCTCGATCAGCAGGTCGATGCCCAGATTGCCGATCATCTGCCATTCGAAATGATACCACCCCGACAGCCAGGGCTGGTTCGCATAGTCCAGCTGGACCCGGTAGCGGCCCATATGGCCGGGCAGATCGACCAGCGGCGGCACGGTCGGCCAGATGAGCGGCACGGCGGCGAGCAGCGCCATCGCCGCCACGAACCACCGCGTCTGCCACCAGTTGAGCTTTCCCCCATTCATGCCGCCGGGCCTAGCGGATCGAAGGGGGCTTGGACAAGACGAACGCTGGTGCCGGTGCGATGAGTTGTTGGGGCGGCGACATATTGGCGCGCGGATTCGGGCGCGCGCGTGGGTAGGGTGTCGGTCGGGTCGAGGGAGTGAGAGGGTCAGGATCGAGTCGCTCGCCCGCTCCACGCCATCCCGAGAACCCCCACCTCCGTTCACGCTGAGCGAAGTCGAAGCGCACGCCCCGCCGCTGCCGCATGGCGTGGCCTTCGACTTCGCTCAGGCTGAACGGGGGGTGTGCATGCGGGGCGGTAGGGAGCCCGTAGCTGAATGGGGCGCGCTTCCCGGAATGGTGCGATGAACCCTTCCCCTGCCCGAACAGAGGCATACCGTCCCACCTCCGTTCACGCTGAGCGAAGTCGAAGCGCATGTCCCGCCGCCGCCGCACGGCGTGGCCTTCGACCTCGCTCAGGCTGAACGGAGGGTAGGTATGTGGGGCGGTAGGGAGCCCGTAGCTGAATGGGGCGCACTTCCCGAAATGGTGCGATGAACCCTTCCCCTGCCCGAACAGAGGCATACCGCCCCACCTCCGTTCACGCTGAGCGAAGTCGAAGCGCACGCCCTACCGCCGCCGCACGGCGTGGCCTTCGACTGCGCTCAGGCTGAACGGAGATTGGAGCCTATCGAAAAAGCGCAGAACGAACCGCCTCTGCGTCCTCCGCGCCTCCGCGCGCCATCAAACTTCGTGATGATCACGCCCCCGGACGAACGCGAAACCCGATCACGCGTCCTCGTCCGCCTCGACCGTGGCCTTGCGTCCCTTGAACCCCTGCGCGACGACGAACCATTCGACCGAGCCCTTGCGGCTGGAGGGCGGCTTGGCGTGCTTCACGGTGGCGAAGTGGCGCTTCATCTCGGCGACCAGTTGCGAGTCCGCGCCGCCCGCGAACACCTTGGACACGAACACCCCGCCAGGCGACAGCACGTCGCAAGCAAAGGCGAAGGCTGTCTCGACCAGGCCCATGGTGCGCAGTGCGTCAGTCTGCGGGTGGCCGACGGTGTTGGCGGCCATGTCCGACATCACGAGGTCGGGCGCACCGCCCAATGCCTCCATCAGCCGGTCCGGCGCGGCATCGTCCATGAAGTCCATCTCGAAGATGGTCACGCCGTCGATCGGGTCGACCGGCAACAGGTCGATGCCGACCACGCTGGCATGGGGGACCTTGCGCCGGACCACCTGGCTCCAGCCGCCCGGCGCGATGCCGAGATCGATGATCCGCTTCTTGCCGCGCAGAAATCCGAACCGTTCGTCCAGCTCGATCAGCTTATAGGCCGCGCGGCTGCGATACCCCTCCGCCTTGGCGCGGCGGACATAGGGATCGTTCAACTGGCGCTCCAGCCAGCGGGTCGATTGCGCGGTGCGGTTCCGGGCGGTGCGCACCCGCTGGTGCAGCCCCGAATTTCCTCTGCTCACGGTCTGGCGATTCCCATCAAACGGCGCAGGATTCCCTCGCGAATCCCACGGTCGGCGATCCCTAGCCGCTCGGCGGGCCAGAGGTCCAATATCGTCTCCAGGATGGCGCAGCCCGCCACCACCAGATCGGCGCGTTCGGGGCCGATGCACGCCACCTTGCCGCGCGCGGCCAGGCTTTTCCTCGACAGGTCGGCGCTGATCGCGCGCATCGCGGCGGTCGGCACGATCAGCCCGTCGACGGCGGCGCGATCATATTGGCTGAGGCCCAGATGGACGCTGCCCAGCGTCGTGACCGTCCCGCTGGTGCCCAGCAGGCGCGGACGCCGCAAATCGATCGGCAACCGCGCGGCGAAAGGCGCGACGCTGTCGGCGACGATACCGCGCATCCGGGCATAGGCCTCCAGCCGCCCCGCCTCACCCTCACCGCCGCCGGCGCTTTCGGTGAGCGAGACGACGCCCCAGGGCGCGGAATGCCAGTCGAGGATGCGCGGGTTGGGCCCGCGCGTGTCGACCAGCACCAGTTCGGTCGATCCGCCGCCGATGTCGAAGATCAGCGCGGGGTCCTCGCCCGGTTCGATCAGCGCATGGCAGCCGAGCACAGCGAGCCGCGCCTCCTCCTCGGCCGAGATGATGTCGAGATGGATGCCGGTCTCCGCCAGCGCGCGCGCGATGAAGGCGGGGCCGTTGGCGGCGCGGCGGCACGCCTCGGTCGCGACCGCGCGCGACAGGGTGACGTTGCGACGCTTCAGCTTGTCGGCGCAGACCCGTAGGGCGGCGATGGTGCGATCGATGGCGGCATCGGACAGCCGGCCGGTCGTCGCCAGCCCTTCACCCAGCCGGACGATCCGCGAAAAAGCGTCGACCACCGCAAAGCCGCCACCCTGCGGCCGCGCGATCAGCAGGCGGCAATTGTTGGTGCCCAGGTCGAGCGCGGCATAGGCCTGCGCATCCGACCAGCGGCCACGCTGGGGCCGGGACGGTGCCGAACGGGCAGGGGGCTTGGCCTGCCGGTACGGCCTTCGGGTGGGAACATCCCCCATCGCCGTATCTCGCTTTATTCTGTTCTATCCGTCACGGACATGAGCGTCCGCCGGTGCTTGAACACCAAGGTAGCGAGTCGTTACCCATGCGACAAGACGCGAGGGGGCACGAAGCGCGCAAAGTCTGTTGACAAGCCCCGCCGGCCCGCCTAGACGCACGCCCCTGTCCGGTGCCCCGTCGTCTAAAGGTAAGACCACGGACTCTGACTCCGTTAATTGAGGTTCGAATCCTCACGGGGCATCCAGACATCTCTCCTCACATCGCCGGATCGAACGCCGCCCAGCGACGGTGCCATCGTCGCGTCCGGTCGACATCGGTGATGATCCCGGCAAAAAATCTCGCGCCGCTTTGCATCCGGAACCGGACTGCAAAAGTCGCCGCGTTGCAAACAGATAGATGATTTGCGGTTGCCGATGGCGGCGGCGCGCGTGGGTCTGATCCGGCGCGAACGGGGGTGAGATCGGCCGCCGCCCGGTTGCATCCTCGAAACAAGACTTTTAGTGCGAATAAATCGCATTAGCGAGTCGCTGTCTTGGGGGTCGTTTTGCTCATTCTTCGTGCCATGCTGCTGGCGTCCGTCGCCTTCTGCTCCTGTCCGGCGGTGGCGCATGACGCGTCCGTCGCGGAGCCGGACGCCACCGAAGGCAGTGAGATCGTGGTTACCGGCCGCGCGCAGCGGCTGTATCGCAATCCCGTCACCACGGTCGGCAAGAGCGCGGAAAGCCCGCTCGACATTCCCCAGGCGGTACAGGTCATCAACAAGGACCTGATTGCCGATCAGGGCGCGCGCGACGCGACCGACATCTATCGCAATATCTCGGGCGTCAGCTTCTTCAGCTATGCCGGCGTCACCTTCCGGGGCTTTCGCCAGGATCAGTCCTTTTACGACGGCATGCGCGGCAATCCCTTTATCGGCTTTTCGGTGCCGCAGCTGTTCAATGTCGAGCGGTTCGAGGTGTTGAAGGGGCCGGTGGGGCTGTTCTTCGGACCCGGCTCGCCGGGCGGCATCATCAACTATGTGTCCAAAGTGCCCGATGCGAAGCCGGCGATGCGGCTGGTCGCGACCGCCGGCAATTATGCCCGGCGGGGCATCTCCGCCGAGGCGACCGGGGCGGTGGATAAGGACGGCATCGTCAGCTACCGGCTGGGCGGCTTTCACGAGGCGATGACGCCCTATCGCCGCAACACCGGGAACAATACGCTGATCGGCGACGGCGGGCTGGCCATCCGCACCAACAGGGGCGGTACGCTGACGGTGCAGGCGACCGTCTATGACAACGACCTGCGCGGCAACCGGCTGCGCGGCATCCTGACCGACGATGCCGGTAATTTCCTGACCGACATCCGCTGGAATGCCAACGAGCCGACCGACTTCCTGCATCTGTCCTCGCAAGCCTATCAGGCCCGCTATGCCACGGCGGTCGGCGATGCGGTCACCTTCGATGCGGGCGTGCGCTATTTCGATGCGGTCGAGACCCAGCATTATCACGAGCCGCGCGGGCTGGTGCGGGGCAGCGGCGATCTGGTCGCGCGCGAGTTTCGCGACCAGATCCGCGATGTCGACGGACTGTCCTTCATGGCCAACATGACCGCGCGCGTCGCGCTGCTGGGCGTGGCGCATCATCTTCAGGCCGGCGTCGACTGGTATGACGAAACCAACATCTTCCAGTCGCGAATCCTGCGCGCCGGCGTGACGCCGCTCAGCCTGCGCAATCCCGTCTACAGCCATGCCGGGCGCGATGCGGCACGCGCGGCGCAGATGCCCTATACGGTGCGCGATACCCGCACGAAGCGGCAGGGCGGTTATCTTCAGGATCGGATCAACCTGTCCGACGCGGTGATGCTGGTCGGCGGCGTGCGCTATGACCGGTTCGAGGACGGCATCGTCGGCGACCGCTTCTTCACCGACGATGCCGTGACCTTCCGCACCGGCGCCATCGTCAAGCCGCATCCGGGCGTGTCGCTCTATGCCAGCTGGTCGCAGAGCTTCGAGCCGCAGGCCGCGGCGAGCCAGACGGTCGACACCGGCGGCCCCTTCGCGCCGGTGACCGGCGATCAATATGAGGGCGGGGTCAAGACCGACCTGTTCGGCGGGCGGCTCCAGGCCAATCTGGCGGCCTATCGGATCACGCGGCGCAACATCCTTCAGGTCGATCCCGGCCTGCCTCCGGTCAACGGCCAGGACCAGCTGCGTCCGATCGGCGAGGTCACCAGCAAGGGGTTCGAGATCGACCTGTCGACCGACATCACCCCGCAATGGGTCGCGCTGGTCAATTACGGCTATAACGACGCGCGGATCACCGGATCGATCGCCGGGCAGGCGGTGACCAATGCGGTCGGCGACCGTTTCGCCAACGCGCCCCGGCACAAGCTGGGCTTTTGGACCCGTTATCAGCTGGCGGCGACCGGCACCGCCTTTGCGCTCGGCGGCGAGCATGTGTCGCGCCGCATCAGCCTGTCGGGGCAGACCGTGAAGCCCTATACGATCCTCGACGCCTCGATCACGCAGCGGCTGGGCGTCGCCGAGCTGATGCTGCGTGTCGATAACCTCTTCGACCGGGTCTATGCCGCCTCGGGCTTCTCGGCGCAGAGCGGGCATTTTCCGGGTACGCCGCGCACCGTGCTGGCGGAGCTGCGCTTCGGTTTCTGATTTGGGTGCGGCGGATCGGCGCTGTCCCCGATCCGCCGGTTACAGCCCGTTCAGCATCGCCAGACCCTTGCTGTAGATCGTCGGCATGCCATGCTCGATATACAGCGTCCGCGCATAATCGGCGATCACGTCCGCGCGATAGGCGGTCATGTCGTTGCCGAAGCGGAGCACCACATAATCCTTCTCCAGCGCGGCCAGCAGCGCGTGCTGCTCCTCGGGCTCCAGGCACTGGATCTCGAAATGGATGACCATCGGCTGCGCGCCATGGGCGAGGATGTCGAGGATGATCGCCATGTCCATGCCCTCGGCATCGACGACCAATATGTCGGCCGCACGACCGCCGGTCTTGGCCAGCACGTCCCCGTAGGTGACGACCGGCACCGCGATCCTCTCGATACAGGACTGGATTTGCAGCTTCGTCGCCTCGTCGACCGTCTTGCCGCCGATCGCGTTCTTGTCGTCATAGATCGACGACAGCCCGATCACCCAGCGCGGCAGGCCCAGTTCGGCGACCTTGGCCGGGTTGATCGCGTTGAGCGTGAGCTCGCCCGCCTCGGAGCCATAGGCGACGGGCAGCAGCATCGCGTTGCGGTTCTTGCGATAACCACGCTCGAGCGCGGCGAACATATAGGGGTTCGGCTCCAGCAGGACGGCGGGCGGATCATAGTTGATCATGACAGGCCGTAGCGGATCGACCAGCATGCCGTCGGCCGCGCCGATCTGCCACACCATCCGGTCGCCGTCATGGTCGAGCAGCCAGGCGACGACCTTGGCGAATTCGAACGCGATCTGATCGTCGGCATCGATCGACAGATCCTGATTCAGCACCGAGGCGATGGCGACGCTGCTGGTACGGGTTTCGCGCATCGCCGTGATCAGCACGCCGATGTCCTGCGACCATTCGTCATTATAGCCGGTGAGGATCGCGGCGGGTTCCTGCAGATCGCCCTTGCGGAGCAGGTCCATCGCCTTGTCCTTGCGCACCGCCTCGGGCAGCCAGGAGCCGCCCCAGATGTGGATGCCCAGGCTGTTGTCCAGCGTCTTCTGGCGGACCGCCGACAGCGACTGGTCGTAGAGATAGGGGTAGAAGGCCTCGGTGCCGAGCCGGCGATGCGTGTGGCGTTTCAGAAACGCACCGAACAGCCATGGCCCGGTCGAGACGTTGGTGCGTGTCTCATCGAGGTCGCTGGCGATGATATGGTCGAGCAGTTCGCGGAAAATCGGATGGCCCTTCGGCGCGCCGATAAAGCCAATCGAACAATAGTCGGTCGAGGCATCCTCGTTGCAGACGGTCAGCAGCCGCGTCATCTCGGCGGGGTCGAAATGCTGATAGGGCATCACGTCGCAATCGAGGCAGATGCCGCCGAAGCGATAGAGAATCTCGTAGCGCGCGATGTCGGCGCGCATCGGCAGGACCGAAACCGTCTCGATCTTCTCGCGCGACAGGGTCAGCGTCGGCAGGTCAGCATCGGTCCAGGTGATGAAGCGCGCGTCCGGAAACTGCCTTTGCCATGCCGCCCAATAGGCTTCGTAATGCGGCGGGATGGGCTTGTCGCCGAACCAGACGCGGTGGAACAGGCCCTGCGCCAGCTCTGGGTCCTGTTCCGCCGCCGGGGGGACCGGCTGCGCCGCGGGGGGCGTTGCGGGCGCGGACGTGACGGCAGGCGCGCCAGCGGGCACGAGCGAATGCTGGTGGATCACGTCATAGGCGCTACGCGTCGATCCCCAGAGCTGGTGCGCGTAGACCGGGTCGCCGCCGTCATAGGTGATGCCGGTGAAATGCTCCGGGATGAAATAATGGCTGGGATAGATGCGCAGCCGGTTATAGCCGTAGGCGCGATAGGCATCGGTCACGCGCTGCGGCCCGACGCTCTGCCACGCCATGCGATCGACGACGCTGGTCTCGGCGGCGATGTCCTTGATGATCTGGCCGACGAACGGATTTTCCGCCTCGCACCCGAAATAGCCCGCCGCGATCAGGCCGGGCCGCGCCACCTCGCTCTCCCAGCAGGCGAACGCCTCGCATTCCAGCAGATGGTCGTCGAGCGGGCGGACGCAGATACTGTCGGCATCGACCAGCACGCCGCCGTGACGATAGAGGATCTCCCAGCGCATCATGTCGGCGACGCCGTTGAGTTCGCGCCCCCACATCGCATCCATATGCGCGCGGTTGGCCCATGCCGTCGTGGACAGGTCCTGATTGCCCCACAACCGGAACTCCCAGTCGGGATGCATCGCGCGCCAGGTCTCGATGCAATTGTCCGGCCGCTTCGACTCGTCGCCGACCCAGATGATGTGGAGGCGCTTGGGAATCATGGCGGCGTTACCTTCTGGCTGAGTCCGTGTGTCGCCAGATTGGTAAACGGCCGTATTTAATATTGCGTTATCCGCGATCGACGGGGCTCGGCGCGGAGTGGCGGTCTTTTCGGAGATGCGGCGCCAAGCCCCGACGGGGCGGCGCTTCGGTCTTCGAGTCGCGTGAGCGCAGGATAATGAATGGGCGGATGGGCTGGGGGATACCGGCGACATGCGCCGGACGCGCAGAGCCTCGTGACGGACCGCCTTGGCGGCCAGGATTATCACGATTTTCTGCGATCCTCTCCACGAGAGGAAAATGGTGCCCAGAAGAGGACTCGAACCTCCACGACCTTGCGATCGCCAGCACCTGAAGCTGGTGCGTCTACCAATTCCGCCATCTGGGCACGGGGTAGGCCCGCGCCTTTAGGGGAGGGTTCGAATCCTTGTCAACGGCTTTTTTGCGAGGCAAAGGGGCGCAGCACGATTTTTTCGGGAAATAGGGACGGTCATGACGAACAAGCTGGTGACGCTGATCGGCGGCGGGGGCTTTCTGGGCCGCTATGTCGCACGCGAGTTGATGCGCGACGGAACGCGGGTGCGGGTGGCGCAGCGCGATCCGCGCCAGGCCTATTTCCTGCGCACGCAGGGCGGGCTGGGCCAGACGCAGTTCGTCGCCGCCGACATCACCCGCCCCGACACGGTCGCCCGCGCGGTCGAGGGCGCGGATGCGGTCGTCAATCTGGTCGGGGTGATGGGCGGCAAGATGCAGGCCGTGCATGTCGAGGGCGCGCGTACCGTCGCCGAGGCCGCCCGCGCGGCGGGCGCGGCGGCGCTGGCGCATGTCTCGGCGATCGGCGCCGATGCCAACGGCCAAGCGGCCTATGCGCGTTCCAAGGGCGAGGGCGAGGCGGCGGTGCGCCAGGCCTTCCCGAACGCCACCATCCTGCGCCCCTCGATCGTATTCGGGCGCGAGGATCAGTTCGTGAACCGCTTCGCCGGCATGGTGTCGGCGCCGGTCGTGCCGATCCTGCGCGCGGGCGTGAAGTTCCAGCCGGTGTTCGCCGGCGATGTCGGCGAGGCGATCGCCGCGGCGCTGCGCGATCCCGAGGCGCATGGCGGCCGCACCTATGAGCTGGGCGGCCCCGATGTCATTTCCATGGGCGAGCTGGTCCGCTGGATCGCCAAGACGCTGGGCCGCACGCCCCATTTCCTCGAGCTGCCCGACGCCGCCGGCGCGCTGCTGGCGCGGGTGCCCGGCTCGCCGATCACCCGGGACCAGTGGCTGATGCTGCAACAGGACAATGTCGTTGCCGCCAGTGCGCCGGGTCTGGCCGAGCTGGGCGTGACGGCCGAGCCGCTCGCCGCGATCGCGCCCGATTATCTGGTGCGGTTCCGCAAGGCGGGCCGTTTCGGACGACGGACCGAGACGCTGACGGCCTGAGCCGTCCCGGGCAAGCACGTCTTTGTCGTTTCGCTCGACGCCCCGTCGCCTTATGGCGGCGGGGCTTTTTCTTGGGGACGCATGTGAACGATCTGCTGGCCGCCATCATCCTGGGCATTGTCGAGGGTGTCACCGAATTCCTGCCGGTGTCCTCCACCGGGCACCTGATCCTGGCGGGTGCGCTGCTCGGCTATGACGATGCGCGGTGGCAGATGTTCAACATCGTCATCCAGCTGGGCGCGATCCTGGCGGTCGTCGTCCTCTATTGGCGGACCTTCTGGACCGTCATGGTCGGCCTCGCCAAGCGCGATCCCGGTTCGGTCCGCTTCGTGCGCAACCTGCTGATCGCCTTCATTCCCGCCGCCGTCATCGGCGTGCTGGCCAAGAAGCATATCGAGGCGCTGCTGCTCCAGCCCAAGGTCGTCGCCGTCGCGCTGATCGTCGGCGGTATCGCGATCCTGGTCATCGAGCGGCTGGTGAAGCCCGGCACCACGCGCGGCATCGCCGCCGTGCCGGCCAGGACCGCGCTGGGCGTCGGCTTCCTCCAGTGTCTGGCGATGATCCCCGGAGTCAGCCGCTCGGGCGCGACGATCCTGGGCGCGCTGACCCTGGGCGTCGAGCGGCGCACGGCCGCCGAATTCAGCTTCTTCCTCGCCATCCCCACCATGCTGGGCGCCAGCGTGGTCGAGACGGCGGGGCATCTGGACGCAATGCGCGCCGGCAACAGCGTCGGTCCGCTGGAGATCGGGATCGGCTTCGTCGTGTCGTTCATCGTCGCGCTGCTGGTCGTGCGCTGGTTCGTCGGCATCGTCGGCAAGCACGGCTTTGGCCCCTTTGCCTGGTATCGAATCGTCGCCGGTTCGATCGCACTCGCCCTGCTGACGATGCATTGATACCATATCGGCCCTATTTTATTGCGGGTCTTTCGCAATAGATAGGGCTGGTCGACGAAATGGCGAATAAATAGGACAGCTTGGCTTTCCTATATGTCGCTTTTGGCGTGACATAGGATCGTTCGCGCAATATCCGGCTCTTCGGAGGCGCATATGGCGAACGATTCTATGCTGAAGTTTGTAGGCCGCGATCAGGCCTATCCGGCCAAGCGGGCCGCGGAGACCCGCGCGGAGGATTTCCGCGAGATCGCCGAGCGCTATGCGCCCCCGGCGGCAGAGGATCAGGCCGGGCGCTGCTCGCAATGCGGCGTGCCCTATTGCTCGGTCCATTGCCCGCTGCACAATCATATCCCCGACTGGCTGCGCCTGACCGCCGAGGGGCGCCTGCGCGAAGCCTATGAGCTGTCCAACGCCACCTCGACCATGCCCGAGATTTGCGGCCGTATCTGCCCGCAGGACCGGCTGTGCGAGGGCAATTGCGTCATCGAATTTTCGGGCCACGGCGCGGTCACGATCGGATCGGTCGAGAAGTTCATCACCGACACCGCCTGGGAAGAAGGCTGGGTCGAGCCGCTGGTCCCCGGACCGGCGCGCGGTCAGTCGGTCGCGGTGATCGGCGCGGGGCCTGCGGGCCTGACGGCGGCGGAATATCTGCGCGTCTCGGGTTACGAGGTGCATGTCTATGACCGGCACGACCGGGCGGGCGGGCTGCTGACCTATGGTATCCCCGGCTTCAAGCTGGAAAAGCCCGTCGTCATGCGCCGGGTCGAGCGGCTGAAGGCGGGCGGCATCGTCTTCCACGAAGGTTTCGCGGTCGGCCAAGACGCGACGCTGGAGGACCTGCGCCGCCGTCATGACGCGGTGCTGATCGCGACCGGCGTGTATAAGGCGCGCAATGTGGATGTGGACGGATC
The DNA here is from genome assembly GCF_052056765.1 of Sphingomonas pseudosanguinis. Lineage (NCBI taxonomy): Bacteria > Pseudomonadati > Pseudomonadota > Alphaproteobacteria > Sphingomonadales > Sphingomonadaceae > Sphingomonas > Sphingomonas pseudosanguinis. The sequence continues at coordinate 3,218,558 of NZ_CP189888.1, read as the reverse complement.
GGGTGCGAACGGCGTGATCGCCGCGCTCGACTATCTGACGGCCTCCAACCGCAAGAGCTTCGGCGATACCGTCGAGGCGTTCGAGAACGGCTCGCTGAACGCCGAGGGCAAGAATGTCGTCGTGATCGGCGGCGGCGACACCGCGATGGACTGTGTCCGCACCGCGATCCGCCAGGGCGCCAAGTCGGTGAAGTGCCTCTATCGCCGCGACCGCGCCAACATGCCCGGCTCGCAGCGCGAAGTCGCCAATGCGGAAGAAGAGGGCGCCGAGTTCGTCTGGCTCTCCGCGCCTTTGGGCTTCGAGGGTGGCGAGACGGTGACGGGCGTGCGCGCCGCCAAGATGCGGCTGGGCGCGCCGGACGCTTCGGGCCGCCGCGCGCCGGAGGCCGAGCCGGGTGCCGACCATCTGCTGGACGCGGACATGATCATCAAGGCGCTGGGCTTCGACGCGGAAGACCTGCCCAGCCTGTTCGGCACCGCCGAACTGGGCGTCAGCCGCTGGGGCACGGTGCTGGTCGATGGCCGCACGCTGATGACCAGCCTCGACGGTGTGTTCGCGGCGGGTGACATCGTGCGCGGTGCCTCGCTGGTCGTGTGGGCGATCCGTGACGGTCGCGACGTCGCCAAGGCGATGCACCAGTGGCTCAAGGCGCGGGCGAAGACCGGTGTGCGTGAAAGGCAAGCGGCGTGAGACGGAACGCTTCCCTGATCGCGTTGGTCGCGATGCTCACTCCGGGCGTGGCCTTTGCACAGGCCGCCCCGGTGGCCGCGCCCGCAGCTGCCGTCGCCGAACCTGATGCGGCGCGCCTCGCCTCGGCCCGGCAATTGCTCGACCAGATCATGCCGCCCGCGACGCGCGAAGCCATGATCCAGTCGATGCTGACCCCGATGCAGGCCAATATGCGGCAAGGCATCATGCAGTCCGAGGGCATGCAAAAGATGCTGGGCGATCCGAAGGCCAAGGCCGCATTCGATCAGTTCCTGGCCAAACAGGACGCACGGACCGGAACCATGTTGCGTGAATCGCTTCCCGGCATGGTCGATGCGATGTCGCGCGCCTATGCCCGCCGCTTCGATGTCGCCCAGCTGGACGATCTGAAGCGGTTTTTCGCGACCCCGACCGGCCAGGCCTATGTGGCCAACTCGTTCTCGATCATGGCCGACCCCGACATCGCCGCTTGGCAGCGCAAATTGATGAGCCAGGCGATGACCCACATGCAGGACGACATCGCCGCGATGGTCAAGGACATCGAAGCGACCCAGCAGGATAAGAAGTGATGACCGATCAGCGCCAATATCTCGCCGAGCATGGCATGTACCGCCCAGAGTTCGAGGGCGATGCATGCGGCGTCGGCATGGTCGCGGCCACCGATGGCCAGCCCTCGCGCCGGGTCGTCCAGTCGGCGATCGATGCGCTGAAGGCGGTGTGGCATCGCGGCGCGGTGGATGCGGACGGCAAGACCGGCGACGGGGCGGGTCTGCACGTCGACCTGCCGCATCGCTTCTTCGACGACGCGATCGCGGCGTCGGGGCACAAGGTGCTGCCGAACCGGCTGGCGGTCGGCATGATCTTCATGCCGCGCACCGATCTGGGCGCGCAGGAGACCTGCCGCACCATCGTCGAGAGCGTCATCATCGAGGCGGGCTATACCATCTATGGCTGGCGCCAGGTGCCGGTCGACGTGTCGGTCATCGGGTTGAAGGCGCAGGCGACGCGTCCCGAGATCGAGCAGATCATGATCGCCGGGCCGATGCCCGACGAGGTCGACGCCGCCGAGTTCGAGAAGAACCTGTATCTGATCCGCCGCCGCATCGAAAAGCGGGTGATCGCGGCGCAGATCAGCGGCTTCTATATCTGTTCGCTGTCCTGCCGCTCGATCATCTACAAGGGGCTGTTCCTGGCCGAGAGCCTGTCGGTCTTTTATCCCGACCTGCAGGATCACCGGTTCGAGAGCCGCGTGGCGATCTTCCACCAGCGTTATTCGACCAACACCTTCCCGCAATGGTGGCTGGCGCAGCCGTTCCGCTGCCTCGCGCATAACGGGGAGATCAACACGATCCGCGGCAACAAGAACTGGATGCTCAGCCACGAGATCCGGATGGCCTCGATCGCGTTCGGCGACAATTCGGAGGATATCAAGCCGGTGATCCCGGCGGGCGCATCCGATACCGCCGCGCTCGACGCGGTGTTCGAGGCGATTTGTCGGTCGGGCCGCGACGCGCCGACCGCCAAGCTGATGCTGGTGCCCGAGGCGTGGCAGAAGGATCTCGACGCGCCCAAGGCGCATGCCGACATGTACCAGTATCTCGCCTCCGTCATGGAGCCATGGGACGGTCCCGCCGCACTCGCCATGACCGATGGCCGCTGGGCGGTGGCGGGCATGGACCGCAACGCGCTGCGCCCGCTGCGCTACACGCTGACCGCCGACGGCCTGCTGATCGTGGGGTCGGAAAGCGGCATGGTCGTGGTGCCGGAAGCCACCATCACCGCCAAGGGGCGCCTGGGGCCGGGGCAGATGATCGCCGTCGATCTGGCCGAGGGCAAGCTCTACGACGACCGCGCGATCAAGGACCAGATCTCGGGTGAGCAGGACTATGCCGCGATGATCGGCGAGTTCCTGACCATGGACCAGCTGCCCGCGCCCACCGAAGAGGAAGCACTGGTGCGGATGCCGCGCGCCGAAATGCTGCGCCGTCAGGTCGCGGCCGGCCAGACCATGGAGGATATGGAGCTGATCCTGTCGCCCATGGCCGAGGGGGGCAAGGAAGCCATCGGATCGATGGGTGACGACACGCCGCTGGCGGTCATCTCCGACAAGCCGCGCCTGATCAGCCAGTTCTTCCGCCAGAACTTCAGCCAGGTCACGAACCCGCCGATCGACAGCTTGCGCGAACGCTATGTGATGTCGCTCAAGACCCGGTTCGGCAATCTCGCCAACATCCTCGACACCGAGGATCGGCGCGAGCGCGTGCTGGTGCTGCCGTCCCCGGTCCTGACCGGCGCCGATTGGCACCGTCTGAAGACGCATTTCGGCCGTTCGGCGGCCGAGATCGACTGCACCTTCGAGGCCGATGGCGGTCCCGACCGTCTGCGCGCCGCGATCCAGCGCATCCGCAACCAGGCCGAACAGGCGGTGCGCGAAGGGCGCTCCGAGCTGTTCCTGACCGACGAGCATGTCTCCGAGGGCCGGGTCGCCATCGCGGGCGTGCTGGCGGCGGCGGCGGTGCACACGCATCTCGTCCGTCGGGGCCTGCGCAGCTATGCGTCGATCAATGTCCGCTCGGCCGAATGTCTCGACACCCATTATTATGCGGTGCTGATCGGCGTCGGCGCGACCACGGTGAACGCCTATCTGGCCGAAGCCGCGATCATCGACCGTCATGGCCGTGGCCTGTTCGGCGATCTGACCATCGAACAATGCCTGACCAACCATCGCACCGCGATCGAGGACGGCCTGCTCAAGATCATGGCCAAGATGGGGATTGCGGTGATCTCCAGCTATCGTGGCGGCTATAATTTCGAGGCGGTCGGTCTGTCCCGCGCGCTGGTCAACGACCTGTTCCCGGGCATGCCCGCCAAGATCTCGGGCGAGGGTTACAACTCGCTCCATTACTCGGCGATGGTCCGCCACGAAGCGGCCTGGGACCAGCATGTCGCGACGCTGCCGATCGGCGGCTTCTATCGCCAACGCGACGGCGGCGAGACGCATGCCTATTCGGCGCAGCTGATGCACCTGTTGCAGACGGCGGTCGCGACCGACAGCTACTCGACGTACCTGCAATTCGCGCGCGGCGTCGGCGATCTGCCGCCGGTCTATTTGCGCGACCTGCTCCAGTTCAACTTCCCGAACGAGGGTGTGCCGGTCGATCAGGTCGAGGCGATCACCGAAATTCGCAAGCGCTTCGTGACGCCGGGCATGTCGCTGGGCGCACTGTCGCCCGAGGCGCATGAGACGCTGGCGATCGCGATGAACCGGATCGGCGCGAAGGCCGTGTCGGGCGAGGGCGGCGAGGACAAGCTGCGTTACCAGCCCTATGACAATGGCGACAACGCCAACTCGACGATCAAGCAGATCGCGTCCGGCCGCTTCGGCGTGACGGCGGAATATCTGAACGCCTGCGATGAGATCGAGATCAAGGTCGCGCAAGGAGCGAAGCCCGGCGAGGGCGGGCAGCTGCCCGGCTTCAAGGTGACCGAGTTCATCGCCAAGCTGCGCCATGCGACGCCGGGCGTGACGCTGATCTCGCCGCCGCCGCACCACGACATCTACTCGATCGAGGATCTCGCGCAGCTCATCTATGATTGCAAGCAGATCAACCCACGGGCACGCGTCTGCGTGAAGCTGGTCAGCTCGGCGGGCATCGGCACGGTCGCGGCGGGCGTGGCCAAGGCGCATGCTGACGTCATCCTGGTGTCGGGCCATGTCGGCGGCACGGGCGCCTCGCCCCAGACCTCGATCAAGTACGCCGGGACCCCGTGGGAAATGGGTCTGTCGGAGGTCAACCAGACGCTGACCCTCAACGGCCTGCGCGGTCGCATCCGCCTGCGCGCCGATGGTGGCCTGAAGACCGGCCGCGACATCGTGATCGCGGCGATCCTGGGCGCGGAGGAGTTCGGCATCGGCACGCTGTCGCTAGTGGCGATGGGCTGCATCATGGTGCGCCAGTGCCATTCGAACACCTGCCCGGTCGGCGTCTGCGTGCAGGACGAGCGGCTTCGCGCCAAATTCACCGGCACGCCGGAAAAGGTCATCAACCTGATGACCTTCATCGCCGAGGAAGTCCGCGACATCCTGGCGCGCCTCGGCGTGCGTTCGCTGGACGAGGTGATCGGGCGGACCGAGCTGCTGCGGCAGGTCAGCCGTGGCGCCGAGCATCTCGACGATCTCGACCTCAATCCGGTGCTGGCCAAGGTCGATGCGACCGATGCCGAGCGGCGGTTCAGCCTGTCGACCTTCCGCAACGAAGTGCCCGACAGCCTGGATGCGCAGATCATCAAGGACGCGGCCGCCGTCTTCTCGCGCGGTGAGAAGATGCAGCTGACCTATTCGGTGCGCAACACCCACCGCGCGGTCGGCACCCGCCTGTCGAGCGAGATCACCCGCAAGTTCGGGATGAGCAAGCTGGCCGACGGCCACGTCACCGTGCGGTTGCGTGGGAGCGCAGGCCAGTCGCTGGGTGCCTTCCTGTGCAAGGGCATCACTTTGGAGGTGTTCGGCGACGCCAACGACTATGTCGGCAAGGGCCTGTCGGGCGGCACGATCATCGTGCGTCCGGCGGTCAGCTCGCCGCTGGCCAGCCACAAGAACACGATCATCGGCAATACCGTCCTCTACGGCGCAACCTCGGGCAAGCTGTTCGCGGCGGGCCAGGCGGGCGAGCGGTTCGCGGTCCGCAACTCGGGCGCGACCGTGGTGGTCGAAGGCTGCGGCGCGAACGGGTGCGAGTACATGACCGGCGGCGTGGCCGTGGTTCTGGGTGAGGTCGGTGCCAATTTCGGCGCTGGCATGACCGGCGGTATGGCCTTCATCTACGACCCCGAAGAGCGCTTCGCGCGCCGCGCCAACCCCGAGAATATCGTGTGGCAGCGCCTGGCTTCGGCGCTTTGGGAAGGCGTGCTGCGCGGCCTGATTGAGGAGCATGCCGCGCGTACCGACAGCAAGTGGTCGAAGGGCCTGCTGGAGGATTGGGACCGTGTGGCCGGGCATTTCTGGCAGGTCTGCCCGAAGGAAATGCTGACCCGTCTGGCGCACCCGCTCGACGACAGCGTCGCGGCGGTGGCGGCGGAGTAGGGCTGTACTTTTCCTCCCCTGCAAGGGGAGGGGGACCATGCGAAGCATGGTGGAGGGGTGTCCCCGCTGACCGTGACACCCCTCCGTCAGCCCTCCGGGCTGCCACCTCCCCTTGCAGGGGAGGAATGACTAAAACCTCCGTTCAGCCTGAGCGAAGTCGAAGGCCACACGACTTCCTATCCACGCGCACGGGGCGACGGGATTCCCTTGGCCTTCGACGTCGCTCAGGCTGAACGGGGGGGGCGGGGGTTTGCGCATTCCTGCCATCGCCGCCATCCCCTGAACCAGATCACGGAACCGTTCCGCCGCCGTGACGGTTGGGGCGCGATGCGGAAAGGGGACGGCAGCATGACCATCGATCGGCAGAAGATCGAACGCGGGGGGTTCATCCTGTTCCTCGCGCTGATCACCATCGGCCTGACGGCGGTGATCTCCAGCTTTCTGATCGCGCTGCTCTGGGCGGCGCTGGCGGCGATCCTGTTCCGGTCGCTGTTCCAATGGCTGCTGACCAAGACCGGCGGGCGGCGCAATCTGGCCGCCGGGCTGACCATGTTGATCATCACCTTCGCGGTCGTCGTCCCGACGCTGCTGATCGGTAGCATGGTCGTCGACCAGGCGTCGGGCGTCTATCTGAAGATGCGCAGTGGCCAGATCGACTTCGCGCAATATTTCCAGCAGGTGCGCGACGCGCTTCCCACGCGCCTCCGCCAGGCGATGGACAATTCGGGCATGGGCAGCCTAGAGGGGCTGCAACAGCGCATCTCGCGCACGCTGAGCAGCAGCGTCAGCCAGATCGCGTCCCAGGCGCTGTCGATCGGTCGCAACGCCTTCGCCTTCGCGCTGGCCTTTGGCGTCGGCCTTTATGTCGCCTTCTTCCTGATCCGCGACGGTGAGCGTTTGGGCCCCGCCTTCGTCCGCGCGCTGCCGCTGGAGCAGGGGGTGGCCGCGCGGTTGACCGAGACCTTCGTCGCGGTGGTGCGTGCCACCATCAAGGGGTCGGTGATCGTCGGGCTGGTGCAGGGCGCGCTGGGGGCGATCACCTTCTGGATCGTCGGGGTTCCGGCCGCGCTACTCTGGGGCGTGCTGATGGCGATCGCGGCGCTGCTGCCCGCGATCGGGCCGGCGATCATCTGGGGGCCGGTCGCCATCTATCTGCTCGCCACCGGTGCGATCTGGCAGGGGGCGGTGGTCATCGCCTCGGGCGTGCTGGTCATCGGCCTGGCCGACAATATCCTGCGGCCTATCCTGGTCGGGCGCGACACCGGCCTGCCGGACTGGATCGTGCTGCTGACCACGCTGGGCGGGATCGAGTTGCTGGGGCTGAGCGGCATCGTCGTCGGCCCGGTGGTCGCGGCGCTCTTCCTGGCGGGCTGGCGCATCCTGAGTGAAGAGCGCGGCGTCGCGCTGCCCGAGACGGAAACCGCCTGACCCGCGCCGGCCCATTTCGGACCGGCGGCGCGTGCAAAGCCGGTTTGCGCCGGGCCCTCGCGCTACCTATGGTCCGCGCCCGGGGCGGGCCGGCCGGATCGGGCCGGACAATGGGGTAGGGACATGCGATTGCGACTGGGGGCCTGGGGGATGATGGCCGGGCTTGCCGGACTGTTGGCGGGGTGCGGCGATGGCGGTGCGGTGGCGCGCCGGGCGGGCTCCAGCGGTACCTCGCTCGAACTGCCCGTGCCCGAGCCTTCGCCGAGCGCCAAGGCACCCAGCACCACGGAGACGCGATCGGACGCGATGGTAATCGGCTTTCCCGAGGGCGGGGCTTCGCTGAACCGGGAAGCGAGGACGGTGCTCGACCGGCTGGCGGCCGAGCCGGCGGTGCGGAGCGGTCGCCTGACCCTGCGTGGTCATTCGGACAGCGATGGCGACGATGCGGGCAATCGCCGCATGTCGCGCCAGCGGGCCGAGGCGGTGCGCGACTATCTGGCGGGTAAAGGTATCGCGCGGGACCACATGCAGGTGATCGCGCTCGGCGAGACCCGTCCCATCGCCCCCAACGCCAAACCCGATGGCAGCGACGACCGCGCCGGCCGCGCGCGCAACCGCCGGGTGGAGATCGAGGTCACGAAATGAGTGCGCCATCGGCTTGTCACCTGTCGCATGCCCGCGCATCCTGACGCGATGGAAAGCCCGCACGCGATAACCTTCAAGCCATGGAAACTGGCCGTATCGGCCTTGATCATCGCCGGTGTGACGCTCGTAACCGTCATGGGCAACGCGGATGGCGACCGATGCCGGCAATATGGCCGCGACCATGGGGTCAAGACGCGGGCATGGTCGATCAACGAATGGGATTCATGCCAATATTTCGATGGCGGGTCGTGGCGCAGCGTGCATACCGATAAGCCGATGAAGCATCTGAGCTGGAGCTCCCGCTGAGGCCAGGGCGGGATCACCGCCCTTGGCCGCTCAATTCCGCCGGTTGCGCTCGTTGGTGCTGGTCATGTTGAGCGCGCGGCGAAACTCGCCCACGCCCTGCTGATTGACCCCGTCGAACTCGCGCCACTGGGCTTCGGTATTGCAGACGCGGGTCGGCATGAAGGACCCGGTCGGCGTCAGCGAGCGACAGGTCTTCTTTGGTTTCGGCGCGGGTGCCGGCGCTGGTTCGGCCGACTGGGCCATGGCCGGTGCGGCCGTTATCAGGATCGCCGTGGCGGCGATCGCTGTCCAGACTCGATTCATCCTGTCCTCCTCCCTCTTGTGTAGCGAGGATGCGACAGGAATGCAGACTTATCAAGCGGTTGAACGGGAAGGGGCCAGGGGCGGCCCCGATCCGTCACGCCGCCTGCAACGCCTCCATCGCCACGGCCGCGATGTCGTCACCCAGTTCGTCCACGCGCGCCGGATCGGCGTCCCAAGCGAACATGAAGCGCGCGCCGCCGCCGATGAAGGTATAGAAGCGCCAGCCCCTGGCGCGCAGCCCCTCCAGCACTGCCGGCGGCGCGCTCAGGAAGACGGCATTCGCCTCGACCGGGAACATCGGCGCGATGCCGGGCAGCCCCGCAACTCGCGCCGCCAGCCTTTGCGCACAGGCATTGGCGTGCGCGGCGTTGCGCAGCCACGCGCCGCTGTCGAGCATGCCGATCCAGGGCGCGGCCAGATAGCGCATCTTGGACGCCAGCTGCCCCGCCTGTTTGCAGCGATAGTCGAAATCCTCCGCCAGCGCAGGATCGAAGAACAGGATCGCCTCGCCGACCGCCATGCCGTTCTTGGTGCCGCCGAAGCACAATACGTCGACGCCCGCGCGCCACGTCATGTCGGCGGGCGAGCAGCCGAGCGCGGCACAGGCATTGGCGAAGCGCGCGCCGTCCATGTGCAGCCGCAGGCCCAGTTCGCGGCAGGTCGCCGACAGCGCGTGAATCTCGGCCAGCGTATAGACCTGACCCGTCTCGGTCGGCTGGGTGATCGTCACCGCGCGGGGTTTCGGGAAGTGGATGTCCGAGCGGCCGGTGGCGAGCGCGCGCACCGCCTCGGGGGTCAGCTTGCCGTCCTCGGTCTGCGCGACGAGCAGCTTCGATCCGTTGGAGAAGAATTCGGGCGCGCCGCACTCATCCGTCTCGACATGCGCGGAGGCCGAACAGATGACGCTGTGATAGCTCTGGCAAAGCGCGGCCAGCGCCAGCGAGTTGGCCGCTGTGCCGTTAAAGGCGAAGAAGACCTCGCACTTGGTCTGGAACAGCGTGCGGAACGCGTCGGCGGCGCGGTCGGTGAACGGGTCCTCGCCGTAAGCCGGGACATAGCCGCGATTCGCCTCGGCCATCGCCGCCCACGCCTCGGGACAGATTCCGGCGTAATTGTCGCTGGCGAATTGCTGGGGAATAACCGCGTCCATCACAAATCCTTCCGTCCGTGTCGCGAGTCGGAGATGAGGAATGTGGCGGATCGTCCCGTTGTTGCCGGTTCGGCCACATCCCTCCCCATATCCGGAGAGGCACCACCTTGCCGGGGGGCAGGTTGGTGCCGGGCATTGGCCCGACTCTTGATGCTGGCGCGGCGCCTAGCCCCAAGGACGGTGTGAATCAAGCGCGTATCGATGCGGCAACGGTCATAAAAGCCGCGCAAAGCATTGCGTATCGGGTGCGAAACGTGGAAGCGTAAACGTTATGAGCATCAGGACCACGCGGCGCGGCAGCAGCGCTCCCACGATCAGCGATGTCGCGCGGGTCGCCGGCGTGTCGTTGATGACCGTCTCGCGCGTCATCAACAACGAAGCCAATGTCCGCCCCGTCACCCGCGAAAAGGTGGAAGCGGCGATCGCGCAGCTCAACTATGCGCCCAATCCGGCGGCGCGCAGCCTGGCGGGTGCGGCACAGATCCGGGTCGGCATGCTCTACAGCAACCCCAGCCAGGGGTTCCTCAGCGAGTTCCTGCTCGGCACGCTCGACCAGGCCTCACGGCTCGACGTGCAGATGGTGGTCGAGAAATGCGAGATCGGCGACCATGAGGTCGAGGTCGCGCGTCACCTGATCAAGGGCGGGATCGACGGTGTGATCCTGCCGCCGCCCCTGTGCGAGGCGGAGGCGGTGCTGACCCTGCTGCGCGAGGCCGGGGTGCCCGCCGTGGTGGTCGCGACCGGCCGTCCGCCCGAGGAGATGCCCGAGGCGACGATGGCGGTGCAGATCGACGACCGCGCGGCGGCCGAGGCGATGACCCGGCATGTCATGACGCTGGGCCATCGGCGCATCGGCTTCATCTGCGGCAACCCCAATCTGACCGCCAGCGCACGGCGGTACGAAGGCTTCCGCGCCGCGCTCGACGCTCTCGGCGTGCCGTTCGACGAGGATCTGGTCGCGCCCGGCCTCTATACCTATCGCTCGGGACTGGACGCGGCCGAGCGGCTGCTCGACCTGGCCGAGCCGCCCACCGCGATCATCGCGTCGAACGACGACATGGCGGCGGCGACGGTGGCGGTGGCGCATCGCCGCGGGCTGGACGTGCCCAGCGACCTGACCGTCTGCGGCTTCGACGACACCACGCTGTCGACGACGATCTGGCCCGAGCTGACCACGATTCACCAGCCGATCGCCGACATGGCGCGCGCCGCCGTCGAGATGATGGCGACCGTCATCCGCCAGAAGAACGCCGAGGCACCGCCGCATCGCCTGCTCGACTATAGCCTGATCCGGCGCCAGTCCGATGCCGCGCCCCGGCGTAGGCCGCGCGGGATCTAGGGTTTCGTCTATTCCTCCCCTGGAAGGGAAGGTGGCAGGCCGAAGGCCTGACGGAGGGGTGTCCCGGCCGGAGAGCTGGGACGTTCCTCACCACCGGGGACACCCCTCCACCACCCTTCCGGTGGTCCCCCTCCCCTTGCAGGGGAGGAATCCGTGGCATTTGCTGGAATGTCGATCTGCTCTGCGGCGAAGCGGGACGAACCGTGTGTACATCCGCTTGACGGCGCGATGTTTTAAGATAGCGTTACCATTATGGCTGGCGGTGAATCGCGCCGGTGACAGGACATTGCCGTACGGATAGGCGAAGACGCCACGCACGGACGAGGAGAGGGCCCGAGTGACCGATAATGTGAGAGGATTGGACGCCGCGCGCGTCAATCATGGTTTCATCGCCGCCATCGTGGTCGTCGCGACCATTGGCGGCTTCATGTTCGGCTATGACTCGGGCGTCATCAACGGCACCCAGAAGGGGCTGGAGGCCGCGTTCGACCTCGGTCGCCTGGGCGTCGGCGTCAATGTCGGCGCGATCCTGGTCGGCTCGGCGATCGGTGCGTTCGGCGCCGGCCGGCTGGCCGATGCGATCGGCCGCCGCAACGTGATGATGCTCGCCGCCGGCCTGTTCCTGGTCAGCGCCATTCTGGCGGGGGCGGCCAACAGTTCGGCCATCTTCATCCTGGCGCGCATCATCGGCGGCCTGGGCGTCGGCGCGGCCAGCGTCATCTCGCCCGTCTATATTTCCGAAGTGACCCCGGCCTCGATTCGCGGCCGTTTGTCGAGCGTGCAGCAGGTGATGATCATCACCGGCCTGACCGGCGCCTTCGTCGCCAACTTCGCGCTGGCGCGTTATGCCGGTGGTTCGACCGCCGAATTCTGGCTGGGCTATCCCGCCTGGCGCTGGATGTTCTGGCTGCAGGCGATCCCGGCGGCGGTCTATTTCGCGGCGCTGTCGATCATTCCGGAAAGCCCGCGCTTCCTGGTCGCCAAGGGCCGCGATGCCGACGCGCATACCGTCCTGACCAAGCTTTTCGGCGAGGCCGAGGCGACCCGCAAGGTCGCGGACATCCGCCGCTCGCTTGCCGCCGACCAGCACAAGCCCAAGCTGTCCGACCTGATCGACAAGACCACCGGCAAGATCCGCCCGATCCTGTGGGCGGGCATCGGCCTCGCGGTGTTCCAGCAGCTCGTCGGCATCAACGTCGTCTTCTATTACGGCGCGACGCTGTGGGAGGCGGTCGGCTTTTCCGAGGATTACGCGCTCCAGACCAACATCCTGTCGGGCGTGCTGTCGATCGCGGCCTGCCTGTTCACCATCGCGACCGTCGACAAGATCGGCCGCAAGCCGCTGCTGCTGATCGGTTCGGCGGGCATGGCGGTGACGCTGGCGATCGTCGCTTATGCCTTCTCGACCGCCGTCACGGGTGCGGACGGCGCGGTGTCGCTGCCGGGTAACAACGGCGTGATCGCGCTGGTCGCGGCGAACCTGTACGTTATCTTTTTCAACGCCAGCTGGGGTCCCGTCATGTGGGTCATGCTGGGCGAGATGTTCCCGAACCAGATTCGCGGATCGGGCCTGGCCGTGTCGGGCTTTGCCCAGTGGATCGCCAATGCCGCCATCTCGGTCAGCTTCCCCGCGCTTGCGGTGTCGCCGGGCCTGAGCGTGACCTATTTCGGCTATGCGTTCTTCGCGGCGGTGTCGTTCTTCTTCGTCCGCGCCATGGTCAACGAAACCCGGGGTCGCGAGCTGGAGGATATGGCGGGATAATCGCCATCATGATGTGAGACGCCTGACAGGCCCGCCTTCCCCAAGGAGGCGGGCCTTTCTTTTTTCCACCCTCCGTTCAGCCTGAGCGAAGTCGAAGGCCAAGGGAGTCCGGTGGCCTCAAAGGCGTTGGGACAGGTTTCAGCGTGGCCTTCGACTGCGCTCAGGCTGAACGGAGCGGGGGATGGGAGTCGGGTGCCTAACCCCGCCCGGCCTGGATCAGGATCGAATCGGACGGCAGCAGCCTGTCCATGAAGGGCAGCATCGCCGCGCCGATCGCGGGGGCGTCCTGCGCCATATGCGCCGGGCGGATGTCGGGCCGGGTGGGCAGGTCGATCGCCGCCAGCGCCTGCGCGACGGCGGCCGCCAGCCGCGCGTTGAGGCAGGCGGGCAGGCGCCCACCGATCAGGATCGCGTCGGGGTCGAACAGGGTGGTGACCGCGACCAGCGGCTGGACCAGCGCCGCGACCGAATCGGCGACCCACCGGTCGATGACCGCGCGCGCCGCCGGATCGTCCATCGTCGCCAGCGCCTCGGGCGAGGCGAGGCTCTGCCCCACCGCCGCCAGCCGGGTGCGCAGCGCGGCGAGCGATACGCAGTCCTGCACCACCGCGCCCGCACGCCCGGCCGTCGGGTCGGGCATCAGCCCGATCTCCCCCGACCGGCCATGCGCGCCGCGATGATAGCTGCGATCGATCACCAACCCGCCGCCCAGGCCGGCGGTGATCAGCAGATAGAAGAAGCTGGGGCAGTCGAACGCTTCGTCATATTGCGTCTCGCCCAGCGCGGCGGCGGCGGCGTCATTGTCGCGGTAGATCGGCCAGGGCAGGACCGGGCCGAGCAGCGCGTCCAGATCGATCGCGTCCCACTGGTCATAGCCTTGGGGCTGGTCGGGCAGCGAGCGGCCGACATCGTCGGGCATCGCGACGCCGACGCCCAATATGCGGTCGTGCGCGACATCGCCCTCGACCAGCGCGGCGGGCAGCGCCTCCTGCACGAAGGCCAGTACCTGGTCGGGGCCGGCGAAGGCGATCTCGCGCGTCGTACGCGCCCGCACCCGCCCGGTCAGGTCGAGAATGGCGAGCGACAGGTGGTCGCGGTCGATGGTCAGGCCGATGCCGAACGCGCCGTCGGGACACAGCTCGATCTTGAGCGCCGGCTGGCCGCGCCCGCCATGCAGCCGCCCGGCATGGCGGATCAGCCCCATCTCGGTCAGCCGGCCGGTGATGTTGGCGATGGTCGGCGCGGTCAGCCCGGTCTGCTGGGCGATCGCGACGCGGGTCGACTCGCGGTGGACGCGGATGACCTGCAGCACGGTGCGTAGATTATAATCGCCCGCGCGCTCCAGATTGGTGCCCGACAGCCCGCGCGACAACCGGGCGTCGCGCGAATGTCCCTCGACGCGGCGGCGGCCCGGTGGAATCGGGTGCGGCGATGTCATCTATGTCTCTCCCCACCGCTTCTTCGACACGATGGGGGTATCAGGTCAAGCCGTGCCGTCACCGTCGCGCAAACGATAACGGCACGGATCGGGGGAGCGGGCGATCAGGCCGGGGTCAGCTTGATCAGGCGTCCCTGCGAATCGCCGCCATCCTCCAGGACATAGATGGCGCCGTCCGGCCCTTGCTCGACCTCGCGGATGCGCGCGCCCATGTCCCACTGGTCGCCCTTGGCGGCGCTGGTGCCGTTCAGGTCGACGCGGATCAGCGCCTTGCTCGACAGGCCGCCGATAAAGGCGTCGCCGCGCCATTGCGGGAAGAGCGAGCCCGAATAGATCATCAGCCCGCCCGGCGAGATGACCGGGTTCCACCAGACCTTGGGCGCTTCATAGCCGTCGCCGGCGCGGTGGTCGGGAATGTCGCGGCCGTCATAATGCGATCCGTTGGACGCATTGGGCCAGCCATAGTTGCGCCCCGGCAGGATCAGATTGACCTCGTCGCCGCCCTTGGGCCCCATTTCCTGTTCCCACAGATTGCCGCTGGCGTCGAAGGCGAGGCCGAGCAGGTTGCGATGGCCATAGGACCAGACGGCCGGATCGAACCCCTGCGCCGCCAGCGGATTGCCCGGCGCCGGCTGGCCTTCCGGGGTCAGACGCAGCACCTTGCCCAACGTCGCCTTGGGGTCCTGCGCGGGCGTGAACTTCTGTCGGTCGCCGGCGGTCAGGAACAGATACTGGCCATCGGGAGAGAAGGCGATTCGGCCCGAATAATGGCCGTCGCCCGTCACCGCCGGGGTCGCGGTCCACAATGTCTCGATACCGGTCAGCTGCGCGGTGCCGTTCGCCTCCTGCAAACGCCCGCGCGCCAGCACCACGCGCTTGCCGCCATCGGCGGCGGCCGAATAGGTGAAATAGACGCGTCGGCTCTGCGCGAAATCGGGGGCGAGGACCACGTCCATCAGGCCGCCCTGGCCCGCCGAATCGACCGCGACGGTCGCCACCGTCTGTCGCGCCTGCCCGTCGGCGGTGACGAGCAGCATCCGCCCGTCCTTCTCGGTCACCAGCATCCGCCGGTCGGGCAGGAAGGTCATCGCCCAGGGCGCATCGAAATCGGCGATGACGGTCCGGCCGAAGGGCTGTCCGTCGACGACCGTCGCGGGCGGGGTGGCGGAGGCGGAGGGCGAGGGACTGGGCGTGCCGGGGGTCACCGTCACCGGGGGCGTGTTCCCCGTCTCGTCGGGGCCGGGACCATTGCCCGAACAGGCGAGAAGGGCCACCGGCAGGGCGGCAAGCAACGGCATCTTCATCATCGACTCTCCCGGAGGGGCCATTTGGACCCGGATGGACCATGTCGGCCCGGCGGGCCGCTAACGCTTCGAGATGGCAGCTTGTTTCGTCATGCCATTCCAGCTATAGAATGGGCCATTCTCTTACATCGTCGGGTGAAAGAGGCTGCGGAACGGGTTCCGCGGCAGCGCACCGGCACATCTGGAGCTTTCATGGCGGACATCGCCCTTCTGACGCAACTCATCGAACCCGAGGCCAAGGCGCTCGGCTTCGAGCTCGTGCGCGTGAAGATGTATGGCGGCACGTCGGACCCGACGCTCCAGGTGATGGCCGAGCGTCCTGACACGCGCCAGCTGAACATCGACGACTGCGCCGACCTGTCGCGCCGCATCTCGGACGTGATGGACGCGCTGGAGGCCGAGGGCCGCGATCCGATCGACCATGCGTACCGGCTGGAGGTCTCCTCGCCCGGTATCGACCGGCCGCTGACCCGTCTCAAGGATTTCGCCGACTGGGCGGGGCATGAGGCGCGGATCACGCTCGCCGAGAAGCTGAACGGTCGCAAGCAGTTCAAGGGCGATCTGGCTGGCATAGAGGGCGAGACTGTCGTCATCGTCGACGGGGAGGAGGTTCGCCACGAACTGCCCTTCACCGCGATCGAGGACGCCAAGCTCGTGATGACCGACCGGCTGATCGCCGCGACGGTGCCGCTGTCCGTCGAGGGCGCGGAAGAGGTTTATTATCAGGACGCGCCCGAACAGGACGGCGCCACCACGGAAGGACGGCACTGATGGCTACCGCCATTTCCGCCAACAAGGCGGAACTGATCGCGATCGCGAATGCGGTCGCCTCGGAAAAGATGATCGACAAGGGCATCGTCATCGAGGCGATGGAGGACGCGATCCAGCGCGCCGCCCGTGCCCGCTATGGTGCCGAGAACGATATCCGCGCGAAGCTCGATCCGAACTCGGGCGACCTGCGCCTCTGGCGCGTCGTCGAGGTGGTCGAGCAGGTCGACGATTATTACAAGCAGATCGACCTGAAGGGCGCCGAGAAGCTGCAAAAGGGTGCCGCGATCGGCGACTTCATCGTCGACCCGCTGCCCCCGATCGAGTTCGGCCGCATCGCCGCACAGGCCGCCAAGCAGGTCATCTTCCAGAAGGTCCGCGACGCCGAGCGCGATCGTCAGTATGACGAGTTCAAGGACCGCCAGGGCGAGATCATCACCGGCGTCGTCAAGCGCGTCGAGTTCGGTCACATCGTCGTCGACCTGGGCCGCGCCGAGGGCGTGATCCGTCGCGACCAGCAGATCCCGCGCGAAGTCGTCCGCGTGAACGACCGCATCCGCTCGCTGATCCTGAACGTCCGCCGCGAAAATCGCGGGCCCCAGATCTTCCTGTCCCGCGCGCACCCCGACTTCATGAAGAAGCTGTTCGCGCAGGAAGTGCCCGAAATCTATGACGGCATCATCGAGATCAAGGCCGCCGCCCGCGATCCGGGCAGCCGTGCCAAGATCGGCGTGATTTCGCACGACTCGAGCATCGATCCCGTAGGCGCCTGCGTCGGCATGAAGGGCAGCCGCGTTCAGGCCGTCGTGCAGGAGATGCAGGGCGAAAAGATCGACATCATCCCCTGGTCGCCCGATACCGCGACCTTCGTGGTGAACGCGCTCCAGCCCGCCAATGTCAGCCGCGTCGTGATCGACGAGGAAGAGGACCGGATCGAGGTCGTCGTTCCCGACGATCAGCTCAGCCTCGCCATCGGTCGTCGCGGCCAGAATGTCCGTCTGGCCAGCCAGCTGACCGCCAAGGCGATCGACATCCTGACCGAGGCCGATGCCTCCGAGAAGCGCCAGAAGGAGTTCGTCGCGAATTCCGAGATGTTCCAGAACGAACTGGACGTGGACGAGACGCTGGCCCAGCTGCTGGTCGCCGAAGGCTTCGGCGCGCTGGAGGAGGTCGCCTATGTCGAGCTCGACGAGCTGGCCGCGATCGAGGGCTTCGACGAGGACCTGGCGCAGGAGCTGCAGAGCCGTGCGCAGGAAGCGCTGGACCGCCGCGAACAGGCCGCCCGCGACGAGCGTCGTGGCCTGGGCGTCGAGGACGCGCTGGCCGAGATGCCCTATCTGACCGAGGCGATGCTGGTCACGCTGGGCAAGGCGGGCATCAAGACGCTCGACGATCTCGCCGACCTGGCGACCGACGAACTGGTCGAGAAGAAGCGCGCTGAGCCGCGTCGTCGTGGTGACGATACCCCGCGTCCCGCCCCCAAGGGCGGCATCCTGGCCGAATATGGCCTGAGCGATGAGCAGGGCAACGAGATCATCATGGCCGCCCGCGCGCACTGGTTCACCGATGAGGACGAACCCGCAGCGGAAGACGCACAGGTGGAGGGCGACGAAGCCTGATGCCGTTCGTCTCGATCCGTCTGGCGGGCACCGCCTCCAAGCAGCAAAAGGCCGAGATCGTCGCCGACGTGACTCGTTCGCTGGTGGAGCGGCTGGGCAAGAACCCGGCCGCCGTCCAGATCGTGATCGAGGAGGTCTCCACCGAAAATTACGGGGCGGGCGGTCAGCTGATCGCCGACCGTGATGCGCCCACACCTCAACCCCGGGGAGACGCGCATGCGGAACCGGGACAATGAGCGCGCTGGCGTAAACAACGCTCCGGCCGAGAAGGGCCGGAGCCCCCGGAACGCAGCGAAGGCCGCCCGCGACTCGATCGACGGGCCGGTCCGCCGCTGCATCCTGTCGGGCGAGCATGACGCGCGCCCGCATCTGATCCGTCTGGCGCTCGCGCCCGATGGGCGGGTGCTGCCCGATGTCCGCGCCAAGGCGCCGGGTCGGGGCGGCTGGATTGGCGTGACCCGTACCGAGCTTGAGGCGGCCATCGCCAAGGGCAAGTTGAAGGGGGCACTGGCGCGCGCGTTCAAGACGGGCGAGTTCAGCATTCCCGACGACCTGCCCGATCTGATCACCGCCGCGCTGGAGCGGAATGCGCTCGACCGGCTGGGTCTCGAGTCGCGCTCGGGCATGCTGCTGACCGGATCGGACAAGATCGCGACGGCGGCGCGCTCGGGACAGCTGCATGCGCTCTATCACGCGTCCGATGCGGGCGAGGACGGCTGTCGCAAGCTGGCGCAGGCGTGGCGCGTGGGATCGGGGCGTGAAGGAACCGATCTCAAGGGGTTGGCACTGCCCGCCACACGCCCCATATTGTCAATGGCGTTGGGCCGCGAGAATGTGGTACATATCGGCCTGACAGATCGTAACGCGGCAAAGCGGGTGAGCGAAGCGCTCGACCGCTGGCTGCATTTTATCGGACCCGACCCTGTGGCAACGCCTTGCGAAACGGCCTCGCAAGGCGCATCGGCGTCCGACATTACCGGTGACCGAACGGCCGTGACCGTACACGAGGATTTTGAGTGAGCGAGACCGACAACGACAAGCCGAAACTCGGAATGCGCCAGCCTTTGGGGCTGAAGCGCACGGTCGAGACCGGCAAGGTGAAGCAGAGCTTCAGCCACGGCCGCTCGAACACCGTGATCGTCGAGACGAAGCGCCGTCGCGTCCTGGGCCCGCAGGGTGGCGCGCCCGAGGCGGCCGCCCCTGCGCCGACGCCGGCCCCGGCACCGGCCGCCCCCGTGGCGGCGGCGCCGGTCGCTCCGTCGCGCCCCGTTCCGTCGAACGAAACCCCGCAGGAGCGGCAGGCGCGCCTGCTGCGTGAGGCCGAGGAACAGCGCCTCGCCATGCAGGAAGAGATTCGGCGTCGCGAGGATGCCGAGCGTCAGCAGCGTGCCGAGGACGAGCGTCAGCGGGCCGAAGAGCGTGCGCGTGCCGCCGCCGAGGCCGCAGCCGCACCGGAACCGGCCCCCGCACCCGAACCGACGCCCGCGCCGGCTCCCGAGCCTGTCGCCGAGGCACCCGTGCAGGCGGACGCGCCCGCCGCGCCGACCATTTCGGTCCAGCCGCGCATGTTCCGCCCGGTCGAGCGCCCGGTGATCCCGGCGCCCGAGCCCAAGGCGGAAGAGCCGAAGGTCGAGGCACCCGCCCCGACTCCGGCCCCTGCGCCGACGCCCGCACCTGCTCCGGTCGCGGCGAAGCCCGCGCCTGCGCCCGCTCCGGCCCCCGCGCCGGTGGTGCCGACGCCGCCGATCCTGGGTCGCGATCCCTCGATGCCCGCACCGCGCCGCTTCTCGCCGGTGCAGCGTCCCGAAATCCCGAAGCCCGCGCCCAAGCCCGCGCCCGCTCCGGCCCCCGCACCCGCGGCGGCCAGCGCACCGGGCAACAACGCGGCCTCGGCACCGTCGGGCGGCGCACCGCGTTCGCTGCCCTCGGGCCAGCCGACCCCGCGCAACGCGCCCCCCAGCCGTCCGCAGCAGCGCGACCGCAAGGGTGACGAGCGTCGTGGCGGCAAGCTGACCGTCAACCGCGCCCTGAACGAGGACGGCGCCCGCGCCCGTTCGCTCGCCGCGCTGAAGCGTGCCCGCGAGAAGGAAAAGCGTGGCTTTGGCGGCCCGCGTGAGCCGCAGGTCAAGCAGGTCCGCGACGTGCAGGTGCCGGAGGCGATCACCGTCCAGGAACTGGCCAATCGTATGGCCGAAAAGGGCGCGGATCTGGTCAAGGCGCTGTTCAAGATGGGCATGCCCGTCACGATGACGCAGACCATCGACCAGGACACGGCCGAGCTGCTGGTGACCGAATTCGGCCACAACATCGTCCGCGTCTCCGACAGCGACATCGATCTGGCGCTCGACACCAGCGAGGATGCGGCCGAGAGCCTGCAGCCGCGCCCGCCGGTCGTGACGATCATGGGTCACGTCGACCACGGCAAGACGAGCTTGCTCGACGCGCTGCGCGGCACTGACGTGGTGCGCGGCGAGGCCGGTGGCATCACCCAGCATATCGGCGCCTATCAGGTCACGCTGAAGGACAAGTCGAAGATCACCTTCCTCGACACGCCGGGCCACGAGGCCTTCACCCAGATGCGCGCGCGCGGTGCCGACGTCACGGATATCGTGGTGCTGGTGGTCGCGGCCGACGACGGGCTGATGCCGCAGACGATCGAGGCGATCAACCACACCAAGGCGGCGGGCAAGCCGATGATCGTGGCGATCAACAAGATCGACAAGCACGACGCCAACGCCCAGCGCGTCCGCGAGCGCCTGCTCGAACATGACGTGCAGGTCGAGGACATGGGCGGTGAGACGCAGGACGTCGAAGTGTCGGCGCTCAAGAAGATCGGTCTGGACACGCTGATCGAGAAGATCCAGCTCCAGGCCGAACTGCTCGAACTGTCGGCCAACCCCGATCGCGCCGCCGAGGGCAGCGTGGTCGAGGCCAAGCTGGACAAGGGCCGTGGTCCGGTCGCGACCGTGCTCGTCACGCGCGGCACGCTGAAGGTCGGCGACGTGTTCGTCGTCGGCGCGGAAAGCGGCAAGGTCCGTGCGCTGGTCGACGACAAGGGCCGTCAGGTGAAGGAAGCCGGTCCGGCGATGCCGGTCGAGGTCCTCGGCCTGTCGGGCGTGCCCCAGGCGGGCGACCTGCTCCAGGTCGTCGAGAACGAGGCGCGTGCCCGCGAGGTCGCCGAGTACCGCCAGAGCGTGCTGCTCCAGAAGCGCACCACCTCGGCCCCGGCCAGCCTGGAGTCGATGTTCTCGGCGCTGAAGGCGAACCAGGCCAAGGAATATCCGCTGGTCGTGAAGGCGGATACGCAGGGGACGGTCGAGGCGATCGTGGCGTCGATCAACAAGATCGCGTCCGACCTGATCAAGGCGCGCATCCTGCATTCGGGCGTCGGTGGCATCACCGAGTCGGACGTAACGCTCGCCGCCGCCAGCGGTGCGCCGATCATCGGCTTCAACGTCCGTGCCAATGCCAAGGCGCGCGAGATCGCCGAGCGGAACAAGGTGGCGTTGAAATATTACGACGTCATCTACGACCTGATCGACGAGATCCGTGCGGGCATGGCCGGCGAGCTGGGCCCCGAGGCGTTCGAAACGGTCGTCGGCCGCGCCGAAATCCGCGAGGTCTTCTCGGCAGGCAAGATCGGCAAGGCCGCCGGTCTGCTGGTCACCGAGGGTGTCATCCGCAAGGCGCTCAAGGCGCGCATCACGCGCAACGACGTCATCATCTACCAGGGCGAGATCAACTCGCTCCGCCGGTTCAAGGACGATGTCGCCGAGGTTCGCGCCGGTCTGGAATGTGGTGTGACGTTCACGCAGAACTTCACCGACATCAAGGCGGGCGACTATCTCGAAACCTTCGAGGTCGAACTGCGCGAGCGTTCGCTCTGATGCGGGCAGGGTGGTGGGATCGCTCCTGCCGCCCGCCTCTGCCGGACATGATCGCGGTCGCCCGTCGGGCGGCCGCGATTTCCGTTTGAAGAAGAACTGACATGGTCCAAGCCAAGAACCCCACCGAACCCTCGGTCCGCCTGCTCCGCGTCGGCGAGCAGGTGCGTCACATCCTCTCCGACATCCTCGCGCGCGGCGACGTGCATGACGAGACGCTGGCCAAGCACATGGTCAGCGTGACCGAAGTGCGCATGTCCCCGGATTTGCGCCACGCGACGGTCTTCGTGAAGCCGCTGCTCGGCAAGGATGAGGAGGTGGTGATCAAGGCGCTGCGGACGAATACCGCGTATCTCCAGCGTGAGGTCGCGCACCGGGTGAAGATGAAATACGCCGCCAAGCTGAAGTTCCTGGCGGACGAGAGCTTCGACGAGGGTAGCCATATCGACTCGCTGCTGCGCTCGCCCAAGGTGTCGCAGGATCTGGAAGAGGGGGAAGCCGGGGAGGCGTAATCGCTTTCTCGTTTTGAGCCCCGCTGCCCACTATCCTATCCTCCGTTCAGCCTGAGCGAAGTCGAAGGCCACGCTTTGACCGCCGGACAATAGGGTTGCCGCGAAGTCGCGAAGGTTTTTGGATCGCGCAGAGGCGCGGAGGACGCAGAGAAGAAGAACCTTCACCCAATAGGGCAGTCCGCCCCGGCGAAGGCCGGGGTCCAGTATCTTCCACGTCGATGGCGCGCTGCGCCAAGGCGGGGGAGGCAAATGCCCCACGCCCTCGTGCATCCACTACAACTGGACCCCGGCCTTCGCCGGGGTGGTGCTTGGGGGAATTTAGGCCATGATGACATTACATGAAATCAACGCAAGCCCCTCCCCTTCAGGGGAGGGGTTGGGGTGGGGCCTCGCCACAGGCGGCATGCTTGCGGAGGTGCCCCACCCTCCGCCCCTAAAGGGGAGGGGTGAATCCATCTCATGTGATCACGCTTTAGCAGAATCCCTCTGCGTCCTCTGCGCCTCTGCGCGAACTAGAACGCTACGCCTTCGTGTGGCCTTCGACTTCGCTCAGGCTGAACGGGGGTAGGGGTTAACCCCGACCGGCATCAGATCGGCATCGATCGCGATCGTCACCTGCCGCCCCACGATCAGCGGATAGGCCGTCATGCCGAAGTCCCGCCGGTCGATCCGCGTCGTCGCGGCGATATGCACCGGCTCGCGCCCCGTCATCGCCGCGAAATCGCGGGAAAAGTCGACCGCCAGCGTCGCCGGACGCGTGACGCCGCGTGCGGCGATCGTGCCCGTGACGGTCGCACTGTGCGGCCCGGTGCGGGTCATGCCGGTCGCGTGGAAGGTCACGCGCGGATAATGGTCGACATCGAAAAAGTCCGGCCCCCGCAACCGCGACCGGGTGAGTGAATCGCCCGCTTCCAGCGCCTGGGCATCGATCCGCACGTCGAGCGTCACCGCCTTCGCGTCATGGTCGGACAAGGCGACACGCCCCTCCACCCTGGGAAAGCGCGCGGTCTTGCTGCCCAGCCCGAAAAAGCCGACCCTGGCCTGGACGCGGGCATGGGCGGGATCGATGGCATAGCCGATGGCGCCCGGACTGGCCGACCCATCCGCGGCACCGATCATGGTCGCCGCGATGATCGCCGCTCGTATCCCTGTCCTCGTCACGTCGATTCGTCCTGCCGCTCGAAATGGCGGCTCCCTTCCGATAAGGGCGGGCGATGGCCAAGCTCTATTTCTATTATGCCAGCATGAATGCGGGCAAATCGACCATGCTGCTGCAGGCCGATTTCAACTATCGCGAGCGGGGGATGAACACGATGCTGTTCACCGCCGCGATCGACGACCGCTTCGCCTATGGCACGATCGCCTCGCGCATCGGCCTGTCGCAGCCCGCCACGCCGTTCCATGCGACGACCGATCTGGAGGCCTGCGCGCTGGGCCAGCACGGCGAGACGCCGCTCGCCTGCATCCTCGTCGACGAAGCGCAGTTCCTGACGGCGGTGCAGGTGGATCAGCTGGCGCGGCTGGCTGATGTCCATCGCATCCCCGTACTGTGTTACGGCCTGCGCACCGACTTCAAGGGGCAGCTCTTTCCGGGATCGGCGCGACTGCTGGCGCTGGCCGATGCGCTCGGCGAGATCAAATCGGTCTGCGTGTGCGGCGCCAAGGCGACCATGAACCTGCGCGTCGACGCGCAAGGCCATGCCATCGCCGAGGGCGCGCAGACCGAGATCGGCGGCAATGACCGCTATGTCGCGCTGTGTCGCCGCCATTTCTGTGCGGCGCTGGCGGGAGAGCCGGTGCTTGAGGGGCGGGGCAAGCCCGACTAACGCCTTGGCGATGCATGGATGGATCATTCTCGACAAGCCGCTGGGACTGGGCTCGACGCAAGGGGTGAGCGCGGTCAAGCGCTGCTTACGCCAGGGCGGCTATGGCAAGGGCATCAAGGTCGGGCACGGTGGCACGCTCGACCCGCTGGCGACCGGCGTGCTGCCGATCGCGGTGGGGGAGGCGACCAAGCTGGCGGGCCGGATGCTCGACAGCGACAAGGTGTATGACTTCACCATTCGTTTCGGCGAGCAGACTGCGACGCTGGATGCCGAGGGCGAGGTGGTCGCGACCAGCGACGTGCGCCCGACTCGCGCAGCGCTGGAGGCGGTGCTGCCGCGCTTCACCGGGCCGATTAACCAGGTGCCGCCGGCCTATTCCGCGCTGAAGATCGATGGCGAGCGCGCCTACGACCTTGCGCGTGCCGGGGAAGAGGTGGTGCTGGCGAGTCGCGCGGTGACGATTCACAGCCTGCATTCCTCCCCATCTCCGATGGGGAGGGGGACCGCGCTCGAAGAGCGTGGTGGAGGGGCGGGGACGCTCGCCGCCGTTCTCGGCGCTGGCGCGCCGCCCCTCCACCATCCTGCGGATGGTCCCCCTCCCCAAGCGGAGCTTAGGGAGGAATTGGGGGAGGTTACCCTCACCGCCCATGTCTCGAAGGGCACATATATCCGCTCCCTCGCCCGCGACATCGCGCTGGCGCTGGGCAGCGTCGGTCACGTCACCATGCTCCGCCGCATCAAGGCCGGGCCGTTCACCCTGGCGCCTGCGATATCGCTGGACAAATTGAACGAAATGGGGCAGGCGGCCACCCTTGAACAGATACTCCTGCCGCTGAGGGCGGGGCTGGACGACATCCCGGCTCTTGCTCTCGACCCCGACCAGGCAGGGGCGCTCCGTCAGGGGCGTGTGCTGGCCGGGATTGCCGTGGACGATGGCCAATATTTCGCGATGCTGGGGGATACTCCGGTGGCGCTGGTGGAGGCGCTGGACGCTACTGTCCGGGTCGTTCGTGGTTTCAACCTCGATTAAGAAAGGATCACGATGTCGATCACCGCTGAACGCCGCCAGGAAATCATCAAGGATCATGCCCGCGCCGAGGGTGACACGGGTTCGCCCGAAGTCCAGGTCGCGATCCTGACCCAGCGTATTCAGAACCTGACCGAGCACTTCAAGACCCACGCGAAGGACAACCATTCGCGTCGCGGCCTGCTGATGCTGGTCAACAAGCGCCGCTCGCTGCTCGACTATCTGCGTCACAAGGATGGCGACCGCTATCTGGCGCTGATCGCCAAGCTCGGCCTGCGCAAGTAAGCCACGCGGCGATACGCCACGAAAAAGGGCATCCCTCACGGGGTGCCCTTTTTTTATCGGCTGGTGTATAGAGCCCCCGGCCGACCGGACGGCGCGGATGCGCCTCCCCAAAGCCCATATGTCATGAAACCCGTCGAACTGCGCGGGTAGGATCGGAGGATCGGCAATTCGGTCGACCTCCAGAGCCAATCTTGGCTCAACCCATAGGCCCCGGCGGGATAGGCCCGTCGGAGTGAAGGATATTCCATGTTCAATACCAAGAAAGTGGCCATCGAGTGGGGCGGCAAGACGCTGACCCTCGAAACCGGCAAGGTGGCCCGTCAGGCCGATGGCGCGGTGATCGCGACGCTGGGCGAGACGGTGGTGCTGTGCGCCGTGACGGCCGCGAAGACCGTGAAGGAAGGGCAGGACTTCTTCCCGCTCACCGTTCACTATCAGGAGAAGTTCTCGTCGGCGGGCCGTATCCCTGGCGGTTTCTTCAAGCGCGAGCGTGGTGCGACCGAGCGTGAGACGCTGATCAGCCGCCTGATCGATCGTCCGATCCGCCCGCTGTTTCCCGAAGGTTTCTACAACGAGATCAACTGCATCTGCCAGGTGCTCTCGTATGACGGCGAGAACGAGCCCGACATCCTGGCGCTGGTCGCCGCGTCGGCCGCGCTCACCATCTCGGGCGTGCCCTTCATGGGCCCGATCGGCGCGGCGCGCGTCGGCTATGTCGATGGCGAGTATCAGCTGAACCCGACCGACGCCGAGGCGCTGGCCGGTGACCTGGACCTGGTCGTCGCCGCCACGCACGACGCGGTGATGATGGTCGAATCGGAAGCCAAGGAGCTGTCCGAGGAAGTGATGCTGGGCGCGGTCATGTTCGCGCACAAGGCGTCGCAGCAGATCATCGACGCGATCATCGATCTCGCCGAACAGTCCGCCAAGGACCCGTGGGAGCTGAAGGTCGGCGACGACCAGAAGGCGGTCAAGGCCGAGCTGAAGAAGCTGGTCGGCAAGGACATCACCGCGGCCTACAAGCTGACCGACAAGCAGCAGCGCCAGACCGCGCTGGGTGAGGCCCGCGCCAAGGCGAAGGCCGCCATGGCCGACCGCACGCCGCAGGAGCAGCTGGTCGCCGCCAAGCTGGTCAAGAAGCTGGAAGCCGAGATCGTCCGCACCGCGATCCTGAAGGACGGCCGCCGCATCGACGGTCGCTCGACCACCCAGATTCGTCCGATCGAGGCGGAAGTGCACTTCCTGCCGCGTTCGCACGGCTCGGCGCTGTTCACGCGCGGCGAGACCCAGACGATCGCGACCACCACGCTGGGCACCCGCGACGCGGAGCAGATGATCGACGGCCTGAACGGCCTGTCGTACCAGCACTTCATGCTGCACTATAACTTCCCGCCCTATTCGGTCGGCGAAGTGGGCCGCTTCGGCGCGCCGGGCCGTCGCGAGATCGGCCATGGCAAGCTGGCCTGGCGTGCGCTGCACCCGGTGCTGCCGACCAAGGAGGAATTCCCCTACACCATCCGCGTGACCAGCGACATCACCGAGTCGAACGGCTCGTCGTCGATGGCCACCGTCTGCGGCGGCTCGCTGTCGCTGATGGATGCGGGCGTTCCGCTGAAGCGTCCGGTCTCGGGCATCGCCATGGGCCTGATCCTGGAAGGCAAGGACTTCGCGGTCCTGTCCGACATCCTGGGTGACGAAGATCACCTGGGCGACATGGACTTCAAGGTGGCGGGTACCTCCGAGGGCATCACCTCGCTCCAGATGGACATCAAGATCGCCGGTATCACCGAGGAGATCATGAAGGTCGCACTGGCGCAGGCCAAGGAAGGCCGTGCGCACATCCTGGGCGAGATGAACAAGGCGCTGGGCGAGACCCGCACCGAGCTGTCGGCCCATGCTCCGCGCATCGAGACGATGACGATCGACAAGTCGAAGATCCGCGACGTGATCGGCACCGGCGGCAAGGTGATCCGCGAGATCGTCGCGACGACCGGCGCCAAGGTCGACATCGACGACGAGGGCGTGATCAAGATCAGCTCGTCGGACGGTGCGCAGATCGAAGCCGCGATGAACTGGATCAAGGGCATCGTCGAAGAGGCCGAGGTCGGCAAGATCTACAACGGCAAGGTCGTCAACCTCGTCGATTTCGGTGCGTTCGTGAACTTCATGGGCGGCAAGGACGGTCTGGTCCACGTCTCGGAGATTAAGAACGAGCGCGTCGAGAAGGTCTCGGACGTCCTGACCGAAGGCCAGGAAGTCAAGGTCAAGGTCCTCGAGATCGATCCGCGCGGCAAGGTTCGCCTGTCGATGCGCGTCGTCGACCAGGAAACCGGCGCCGAGCTGGAGGACAATCGTCCGGCCCGCGAACCGCGTGAACCGCGCGGCGACCGTGGCCCGCGCGGTGACCGTGAAGGCGGTCGCGGTCCGCGCCGTGACGGCGGCGACCGTGGTGGCGAAGGTCGTGGTGATCGCGGCGGCGAAGGCCGTAGCGGCCCGCGTCGCGACCGTGGCGACCGTCCCCGTCGCGAAGGCGGCGAGCAGGGCGGTTCGTCCGAATTCGCCGCTCCGGCCTTCCTGACCGGTGATCGCGACTGATTCCGGCGCGAGTCGGAACGTAAACAAGGAGGCCCGGAGCGATCCGGGCCTCTTTTTTTATGCACCGGCCCGCATGTGGAGGGCATGTTGCAAAAATAATTTCAGTGATAAATTCATGATAGTGCGGCAAATGTCGCGCCTGCACGCCTAATGGCGCATCCGTTCACAACGGCTCGTTAAACCTCCCCGCCTAACCGTTCGCGCGATTGACGGAACAGAGGAACGGGCGAATGCTGGCGGTTAGGAACAAGCTGGAATGGCTGGCGACGCTGTGCAATCATTCGGGTGTGGGGCTTTGGGATGCGCTGATCCACAATGGCGATGCCGCCCATGCCAAATCACGCTGGACCTGGTCGTCCGAGTTTCGACGTCTGCTGGGCTATAGCTCCGAGGTCGATTTTCCCAATGTGATGACGTCCTGGTCGGATTTGCTGCACCCCGATGACGTCGCACCGACCTTCGCGGCCTTTGGCCAGACGCTGGAGAGCGGCATCCCCTATTGCGTGACCTATCGCCTGAAGGTGAAGAGCGGCGATTATCGCTGGTATCAGGCGACGGGCGGCGTGGTGAAGGGGCGCAACGGCAAGGTGCGGCGCGCCAGCGGCTCGCTCGTGGATATCCACACCGCCAAGACGCTGGAACTGGAGCAGCAGGAAGCCGTGTCGGTGCTGCTCGACCGGATGCGCGGGCTGGCCGCCGGACAGCTGGCGGTGCGCATCGGCGACGATTTCCCCGCACGCTTCGGGGAGCTGAAGAGCGATTTCAACGCGGCGATGGAGTCGCTGTGCACGACGATCGGCGGCGTGTCCAAGGCGTCGGGCATCATTCGCGGTGGCACCGACGAGGTTCGCACCGCGGCCGACGATCTGTCGCGCCGTACCGAGCAACAGGCCGCCTCGCTGGAGGAAAGTGCGGCGGCCATCGGAGAGATCACCGATACGGTCCGCCGCTCGGCCGAGGATGCGAGCCGCGCCAATGATCTGGTCGCGCAGGCGCGCAAGGAAGCCATCGAATCGGACGACGTCGTCGAGCGCACGATCAGCGCGATGCGCGGGATCGAGCATACCTCGAACGAGATCGCCGATATTATCGGCGTGATCGACGGCATCGCGTTCCAGACCAATCTCCTCGCGCTCAATGCGGGCGTCGAGGCGGCGCGCGCGGGCGATGCGGGCAAGGGCTTCGCGGTCGTCGCCTCCGAAGTGCGTGCGTTGGCGCTCCGCTCCGCCGATGCGGCCAAGGATGTGAAGGCGCGGATCACCGCCAGCTCCGAACAGGTCGGCACCGGCAGCAGGCTGGTGGTCGAAACGGGGCAGGCGCTGCAACGCATCAGCGGCCGGATCAACGAGATCAGCGGCCTGATGACCGACATGGCCAGCAACGCCCGGCAGCAGGCGGCGTCGCTGGAGCAGGTCAATATCGCGATCGGCGAGATGGACGGCGTGACGCAGCAGAACGCCGCGATGGTCGAGGAGGCGACCGCCCTCTCGCGCCAGTTGGCGGCGGAAGCCGAACAGTTGAACGGCCAGATCGCGCGGTTCGATGTCGGTGCCTATGGCGGACAGTCGGGCCACGCCGGGCGGGCCATGGGGCGTCCCACGCTACGCGCGGTCGGTCTGTAACGATCGGCCAGCGCAGGGGGGCCTGATCAGCGCGGCGGCGCCGTCGCCCCCTCATGCGCGCTATAGCCCAGCCGTGCATGGCCCTGCACCGGCCCGGCGACATCGGCCACCAGATAGAGCGGCCGCCGCTTCGATTCGATATAGAGCCGGCCGAGATACTCACCGATCATGCCCAGCACGAACATCTGCACCGCGCCCAGGATGACGGTGACCAGCATGGTCGAGGTCCAGCCCTGCACTGCCGTCCCCGTCAGCCAGCCGATCGCGATATAGACCAGCAGCAGCAGCGACGCCGCCGTCAGCGCCAGGCCGATATGGCTGGCCCAGCGCAAGGGTGCCGTGGAGAAACCCGTTACCGCGTCGAAGGCCAGCGCGATCATCTTGCCCAGCGGATAATGGGTCTCGCCCGCATGACGCTCGGCGCGGTCATAGGGGAAGGGGACCTGGCGGAAGCCGACCCAGGCGACCATCCCGCGAATGAAACGCGCCTGTTCGGGCAGCGACTGCAATGCGTCGAGCGCGCGCCGGCTCATCAGGCGGAAATCGCCGGTGTCGAGCGGGATCGGCGTGTCGGTCAGCCGGTCGAGCATCCGGTAGAAGAGCGCCGCCGTCGCCTTCTTGAACAGCGTTTCGCCCGCCCGCTTGCGCCGCACGGCATAGACCACATCGGCCTCTTGCGCCGCCATGGTCGCACGCATCTCGGTCAGCAGTTCGGGCGGGTCCTGCAAATCGGCGTCGATGATCAGGATCTGCTCGCCCGCGCACAGGTCGAGCCCGGCGGTCAACGCCAGCTGATGCCCGTGATTGCGCGACAGGTTGATCGCGACCAGATGCGGGTCGGCGGCGGCGAGCCGCTGCATCACCGGCCAGCTGTCGTCGCGCGAGCCGTCGTTGATCAGGACGATCTCATAATCCTCGCCCACCGCCGCGCGCGCCGCGCCCGAGATGCGCGCGTGCAGCACGTCCAGACAGGCGGCTTCGTTATAGCAGGGGACGACGACGGACAGGGCGGGGCGCTTCATGACGCCGCCGGTTTAGGGTCCGGCCCCATAAACGGCAATGGCCGTGACGGAGCCGATTTTGGTTCAGGGCAAGAAGCGAGGAGTGGAGCGATGCTTGCGCATCGAGACCGACGAGCGACGCCGTCCTGGGGCAAAATCGGCCCGCCGCACAGCGGTTGCCCTGTCGCGCCCGCCGCCTGCGTCGCACGTCTTGCAGGTAGCGCCGCTACCTGCTGCACCGCGCTCCTTGCCGGACGAACACGACAGGGCAATCACGACCGTTGCCGCTTATGGGGCCGGACCCTCGCGGCGTCCGAAGCGTCCGTCACCCGTTGACGACCAGCTTGACCAAGCGGCCCGGCGTCAGCGCCTGTTCCGCATCCAGCCCGTTCAGCGTGATGAAGCGTTCGCGCTTGTAATCGGGATAGGCCATGCGCGCCGCCAGGCTGTCGATCGTGTCGCCCTGACGGACGGTCACGATGCTGATCTTCTTGCCGCGAATGGCATTGGCCTCGGCGGTCGAGAGCGGCGCGACCGAGGCGAGCAGCGGCTGGAACGGCCCGATCCCCGAACCCGCCGGCGTGACCAGCGTGAAGGTATAGGTGGCCGAGGGGAAGCGGTACGCGACCACCGTCGCATCCACCGCGCGGCGATTGGCGGCGGCGCGCGTCGTCACATAGGCATAGGGGATGCCGTTGGCGGTGCCGTTCTGCAACTGGCCCGAGGGGGTGCCGGTGCCGAGCTGGCCGAAGCGCTGGGTGATCGCCTGGCCCAGATCGCTGCCCTGGGCGAGGCGCATCTCGGCCTGTCCGCCCTGGCCGACGATGCTCACCGCATCGCTGCCATTGGCGATGCGATAGCCGCTGGGCGCGGTGAATTTCAGCTTCAGGCCGGGATGACGGAAGGTCTGCCCGTCGATGATGCCTTCCTTGGGATCATCGTCATAGGGCATGCCGTCGAGCATCCGCAGGAAGGCGGTGTCCTGCGCCGGCGTGGTCTCGGGCCGGCCGGTCGCTTGCGCCAGCGCGGCGGCGCGGCGCACGCGGTCGGCGCTGTTGGGGTGGGTCGAGGCCCAGGTGGGCACGGCGTTGGCATCGCGCCCCGCCGTGCGCGCCGCCAGATTGCTCGACGCCGCCAGCGAGGCGAGCATGTCGGCCGAGGCATAAGGATCATAGCCGGCGGCGGTCATGTAGCGGATGCCCAGGCCATCGGCCTGATATTCCTGATCGCGCCCATATTTCAGCGTGTAGAGCTGCGCGCCGGTGCCGACGACCTGGCTGGCGAGATTGCTGCCGGTCAACAGCCCCGCACCCGCCGCCAGAATCGAGCCGATGGTCGAGCGGGTGTTGCGGCTCTGCGAGTGACGCGCGGCGACATGGCCGACCTCATGCCCCAGCACCGAGGCGAGCTCGGCCTCCGAGTTCATCAGTGCGAGCAACTGACGCGTGACATAGATATAGCCGCCCGGGATGGCGAAGGCGTTCTCGACCGGCGAGTTGAGCGTGGTGACGGTGAAGTCGCCTTGCGCGTTCGACAGGCCCGACTGGACCGCGACCCGCTTGCCGACGCGCTCGACGAACGCCGCCTGCGGGCCGGTGTAGCGGCCGCCATATTGCTTGACGAGTTCGGGATTGGCCTGCGCCCCTTGCGCCTTGTCCGAGGCGGAAATCGATCGCGCCTGCTGGGCGGCGGCGGGGGTCGCGACGAGCGCGAGCATGGCGGCGGCGGTGACGAAACGCATCGATGACGGACTCCCTGTTCGCGCTTTTCAAAGCGTGTCGCGGGTATGGGTTCCAGGATTTTGTTACGGGGGCGTCATTCTGGCGTCAGGATCGTCTCCAACGGCGGGGCGTACCCTGGCGAAGGCCGGGGTCCAGTTTCTTCTCGGCCTTCACTGGGGTACAAGAAGAGTTGTTTCGCGCGGAGGCGCGGAGGCGCGGAGGACGCGGAGGTGTCTGGCCTCGCCGTGCTGGCGTACTCGCCAATGACATTCGAGTCCAAAATTCCTCCCCTGTAAGGGGAGGGGGACCATGCGCAGCATGGTGGAGGGGTGTCACCCCTCTCGATAGTGCGACACCCCTCCGTCAGGGCTTCGCCCTGCCACCTCCCCTTACAGGGGAGGAAAGTGCAATTTTGGCGCAGCGCGCATCCTCTGCGCGACCTAAACCCGCTCCACCATACTCACCACATCGGCCGCCCGCAGCGCCGCGATCAGGCGCATCAGGTGCTGGAGGTCGTGCACCTCGACATCGATCAGGTTGGTATGGAAGCGCGTGTCCCGCGTATCCAGCCGGACGTTGATGATGTTGGCCTTATGCTGGCCGATGATCGTCGCCAGGATGCCCAGCGCGCCGGGCTCGTTCTTGACCATGACCGAGATGCGCGCGGTCGCGCCCTCGCTGTCGTCGCCCCAGGACACGTCGACCCAGTCGGTTTCCTCGTCGGTCCGGTCGGCCAGCTCGGCCAGTACCGGGCACTGGATCGCGTGCACCTCGATCCCGGCATCGGGACGGCGCAGGCCGACGATGCGGTCGCCGGGCACCGGGTGACAGCATTGCGCGAGGTCGTATGCGACGCCGGGCGTCAGCCCCTTGATCGAGATCGCGCTCGACTGCGGCGGGACTGCGGCGACATCCGCGCCCGCCGAGCCGGGCATCAGCGCTTCCATCACCGCGGCGTCGGACAGGGTGCGCCTGGCGATCGCGATCATCAGATGCGCCTCGTCGGGCATCTTCAACCGCTGGAGCGCGTGAGTCAGCGCATCGGAGCCGATCTGCGCGGGCAGACGCCGGACGATATCCTCGTACAGCTTGGTGCCGAGCGTCACCTGCTCGTCGCGCTCGGCATGGCGAAGATGGCGGCGGATCGCGGCCAGCGCCTTGCCGGTGATCGCCAGATTCAGCCAATTGGCCTGCGGCGTCTGTCCCGCCGAGCGCAAGATCTGCACCTGGTCGCCGTTCGAGATGACGGTCGACAGTGGCACGACGCGGCCATTGAGTTTGGCACCCACCGCCTGATCGCCCAGATCGGTGTGCACCGCATAGGCGAAGTCGATCGGCGTCGCGCCCTTGGGCAACTGGATCAGCTCGCCCTTGGGAGTGAAGGCGAAGATGCGATCCTGATACATCGCCATCTTCGTATGCTCGATCAGCTCTTCGGGGCTGTCCGAGGTGTCGAGGATTTCGACGAGATCGCGAATCCAGCTGACCTGCGCGTCGTGGCGGGTCGCCTGTTTATAGGTCCAGTGCGCGGCCAGGCCGAAATCGGCCTCGGCATGCATTTCAGGCGTGCGAATCTGAATCTCGATGCGCGCATTGTCGGCGTGGATGACGCTGGTGTGGAGCGAGCGATAGCCGTTGCGCTTGGGCGTCGAGATATAATCCTTGAACCGCCCCGGCACCATCGGCCAACGGCGATGGATCAGGCCCAGCGCGCGGTAGCAATCCTCTTCCGTGGGCACGATCGCGCGGAACGCCATGACGTCGGACAGCTGCTCGAAGCTGATGTGCCGCTCGTTCATCTTGCGGAAGATCGAGAAGGCGGACTTTTCGCGCCCCGTCACCTCGGCATCCACGCCGCCGCGCGACATGAGGAGCTTCAGGCCCGAAGCGATCTTGGCGATCCGGTCGCCGCCGCCTTCCTTCATCTGAGCGAGGCGAAGCGTGATCGATTCATACGCCTCGGGTTCGAGCTGCTGGAAGGAGAGCATCTGCATCTCCTTCATGAACTCGTACATGCCGATCCGCTCGGCGAGCGGGGCATAGATGTCCATCGTCTCCTTCGCGATGCGGCGGCGCTTTTCCGGCTTCGCGATGTGATGGAGGGTGCGCATATTGTGGAGGCGATCGGCCAGCTTCACTAAGAGGACGCGGATATCGTCCGACATAGCGAGCAGGAACTTGCGCAGATTCTCGGCGGCGCGTTCGCTCTCGGTCTGCGCCTCGATCTTGGACAGCTTGGTGACGCCGTCGACCAGTCGCGCGACATTGGGACCGAACAGCCGCTCGATCTCGTCATAGGTGGCGACCGTGTCCTCGATCGTGTCGTGGAGGATGGCGGTGGCGATCGTCTCGTCATCCAGATGCAGGTCGGTGAGAATCCCGGCCACCTCGATCGGGTGGCTGAAATACGGGTCGCCCGAGGCACGCTTCTGGCTGCCATGCGCCTTCATCGAGAAGACATAGGCGCGGTTCAGCAGCGCCTCGTCGGCCTGGGGGTCATAGTCGAGCACACGGTCGACGAGTTCATATTGGCGGAGCACGAAATCAGATTTGCGGGGTGGGGATAGGCAATGCAACATTTTTGATGCGATCAGGGTGATCGGAGGTCGTCATAAGCCCCTCTCTTCTTAAGCCCCTCCCGCAAGCGGGAGGGGTTTGGGGAGGGCAGGGAGTCTCATGGAAACCATCGCCTGTGGCGTTCCCTCCCCCATCCCCTCCCGCTTGCGGGAGGGGAGCGGCCAGAGGAAAGGCCACGCGCCTCACGCCCCCATCGCCTCCGCTGCCAAGGCTTCCGCCTCGATCAACAGATCGTCATCCGCACTCCCCGTTGCGACCTTTTCCCGCCCGATCAGCACCAGCACCGGGACCGCCAGCGGGCTCACCCGCTCCAGATCGACATGCAGCATCGTGCCCCCCGCCCGGTCGAGCAGGTTCGCCAGCCGCCCGACATCGGTCATCCGCGCCCGGGCATCGTCCCACGCCGCCTGGAGCAGCAGATGGCCCGGCTCGTATTTGCGCAGCACGTCGTAGATCAGGTCGGTCGAGAAGGTCACCTGCCGCCCGGTCTTGCGCTTGCCGGGATGCTGGCGGTCGACCAGCCCGCCGATCACCGCGACCTCGCGAAAGGCCCGCTTGAGCAGATGCGATTGCTGCACCCAGTCGACGAACTCGTTTTCGAGGATGTCGGGGGAGAAGAGGCTCGCCGGATCGGTCACCTTCTCCAGCCCGTAACAGGCGAGCGCATAGTCGCTGGCGACGAAGCCCAGCGGCTTCAACCCCTGCGCCTCCATCCGCCGGGTGATCAGCATCCCCAGCGACTGATGCGCATTCCAACCCTCGAAGCTGTAGGCGACCATGTAATGCCGCCCCTCGCGCGGGAAGGTCTCCACCAAAAGCTGGCCGGGGCGGGGGAGGACCGAGCGGCGGTCCTGCATCTCCAGCCAGTCATGCACGTCCGGGGGAAAACGATCCCACTCTTTCCGGTCGGCGAGGAACGCCCGCACTCGGTCGGCGAGGCTGGTCGACAGCGGCATCCGGCTGCCGCCATAGGTCGGGATGCGCGCGGGGCGGGAGGTGGCGCGGACGATCAGATCCTCGCCGTCGATCGATTCCACCTCCAAGCTGAGACCGGCGAAGAAGAAGGTGTCGCCGGGGGCCAGCGTCGCAGCGAATCCTTCCTCGACCCGGCCCAATTGGCGGCCGTTGCGGAAGCGGACCTTCAGCATCGTCGCTTCCACGATGATCCCGGCGTTGAGGCGGTGTTGGGCGACGAATTGCGGATGGGTGACGCGCCATAGGCCATCCGGCTGCTGGACCAGCCGCTTGAACCGGTCATAGGCCTTCAGCGCATAGCCGCCGTCCGCGATGAAGCGCAGCACCCGCTCGAACGTTTCGTCGTCCAGCGCCGAATAAGGCATGGCCGAGCGGATTTCGTCGAGCAGCGCGCCCTGCTCGAACGGCGCGGCGCACGCACAGGCCATGACATGCTGCGCCAGCACGTCGAGCGCGCCGGGGCGAAACAGGTCGGGGTCGAGTTCGCCCGCCTCCACCGCATTGAGCGCGGCGCGGGCTTCCAGATATTCGAAGCGGTTGCCGGGGACCAGGATCGCGCGGCTCGACTCGTCCAGCCGGTGATTGGCGCGGCCGATCCGCTGGAGGAGGCGCGACGAGCCCTTGGGCGCGCCCATCTGGATCACGCAATCGACATCGCCCCAGTCGACGCCGAGGTCCAGGCTGGCGGTCGCGACCAGCGCGCGGAGCTGGCCGTTCGCCATCGCTGCTTCGACCTTCTGCCGCGCCTCCAGCGACAGCGAGCCGTGATGGACGCCGATCGGCAGGCTCTTGTCGTTGGCCTTCCAAAGGTCCTGGAAAATCAGCTCGGCCAGGCTGCGGGTGTTGCAGAAGAGGATGGTGGTCCGGTTCGCCTCGATCACCCGCATTACTTGGCTCGCGGCGTAACGGCCCGAATGGCCCGCCCAGGGGATACGATCCTCCGGCAGCAAGATGGAAATGTCCGGCGGCGCGCCGGGCTCGCCGGTGACGAGGCCGACCGCGTCGATGTCGCCATCGGGTGCGAGCCAGGCGCGATAGCCGTCCGGGTCCGCCACCGTCGCCGACAGCGCCACCCGGCGTATGGCGGGGGCGATCCGTTGGAGCCGCGCCATGCACAGGGACAGGAGGTCGCCGCGCTTGCCGGTGGCGAAGGCGTGGACCTCATCGACCACGATGGTCTTGAGGCTGGCAAACATCGTTTCCGCGTCCGGGTAGCTGAGCAGCAGCGACAGCGATTCCGGCGTGGTCAGCAGGATCTGCGGTGGCTTCACCCGTTGCCGCGCCTTCTTGTCCGACGAGGTGTCGCCGGTGCGCGTCTCGACCCGGATGTCGAGGCCCATCTCCTCGATCGGCGTGACGAGGTTGCGGCGGATATCGACCGCCAGCGCCTTGAGCGGCGAGACGTAGAGCGTGTGCAGCCCCTCGCTTGGGCTTTCGATCAACTCGGTCAGCGTCGGCAAGAACCCCGCCAGCGTCTTGCCCGCACCGGTCGTCGCAACCAGCAGCGCGTGGCGTCCGGCGCGCGCTTCCTCCAGCATCGCCAGCTGGTGGCTACGCGGATGCCAGCCCTTGGCGGCGAACCAGTCGGTCAGGGCGGGGGGAAGGGAACCGGGGAGCATCCCGAAGGATATAGGTATCATGGTCAAGCTCGGCGACTGGATACAGCCCCATAAACACGGGATTTACGTGGCCCCCGCCGATGTGTGGGTCGATCCGTCCGAACCCGAGCCTAAGGCGCTGGTGACGCACGGCCATGCCGACCATGCGCGCGGCGGGCATGGCACCGTCTGGGCAACCCCGGAGACGCTGGCGATCATGGAGGCGCGCTACGGCCCGCAGAACGGTGTCGGCGTCGGCTATGGCGAGACGATCCGGCTGGGCGAGGTGGATGTCAGCTTCGTACCTGCGGGCCATGTGTTGGGATCGGCGCAGATCGTGCTCGATTACCGGAATGAGCGGGTGGTGGTGTCGGGCGATTACAAACGTCGCGCCGACCCGACCTGTACACCGTTCGAGCCGGTGAAATGCGATGTGTTCGTCACCGAGGCGACCTTCGCGCTGCCGGTCTTTCGCCATCCCGAAACGGGCGACGAGATCGACAAGCTAATCGCGCGACTCCACGCCAATCCGACGCGCTGCGTGCTGGTGGGGGCCTATGCGCTGGGCAAGGCGCAGCGGGTGATCGCGGAGTTGCGCGTGCGCGGGCATGAGGCGCCCATCTATCTGCACGGCGCTTTGGCTCGGTTATGCGCGCTCTATCAGGAACTGGGCGTCGATCTGGGCGAGCTTCGCATGGTGGCCGACACGCCCAAGGCCGAGATGGCGGGGCATGTCGTCATGTGCCCGCCCGGAGCCCTCAACGATCGCTGGTCGCGGCGGCTGCCGGAGCCCATCACGGCGATGGCGAGCGGCTGGATGCGGGTCCGCCAGCGTGCGCGGCAGAAGAATGTCGAGCTGCCGCTGATCCTATCCGACCATGCCGATTGGGACGAACTGACCCAGACACTGACCGAAATCGCGCCGCGCGAGGTGTGGGTGACGCATGGGCGCGAAGAGGCGTTGGTCCACTGGTGCGAGACCCGCCAAATGAAGGCGCGGGCCTTGGCGCTGGTCGGGTTTGAGGATGAGGATGATTGAGTCCCTTGGCCTTCGACTTCGCTCAGGCTGAACGGGGGTTTGGGATTGGGTCCTTTGCCAACAGCCGTTCAGGCTGAGCGAAGTCGAAGCCCAAGGGAATCACGCCAAGGCCAAGGGCCGAACCGGCTCCGCCACCTCCGACCCCGGCACCGCGAACACGCCCTTCTTCGCCAGCCGCTCGCCCGGCCGCACCTTGGCCGTCTCCATCGCCAACCACGGCGCCAGCAGCAAGCCCAGCGTCACCGGCGACAGCCACGCCCCCAGCATCGGGTTCAGGAACGACACGAAGACCAACGCGGCCCCCACCCCCAGATGCCAGTAATAGCGCGGCATCGCGTCCGCCGCCGCCAAGCCGTCGCGCACCCGGCTTTGCGGGTTCCAGCCCGAGGGCTTGCCGCGCACGATGTTGATCAGATCGATCGTCTGAGTGAGCGCGATGACGGGCGCGGTCAGGATCGACAGCGGCACGTCGAGCGCGACCGAGGCCAGGATGCCCTTCGCCCCGCCATAGCTCGCCCGCCGTTCGGCATCCGCCATCGCCCATATGATGCTCAACACCTTCGGCCCGAACAGCAGGACCAGCGTCACGACCAGCACCTGGGTCGAGGTGACCGCGCGCACCGTCGCGGCATCGTCGGACAGGCTTTGCGCGATCGAGGTCGCAATCAGGATCAGCCAGGCGGGCGACATCAGATAGGCCGAGGCGCCGATCAGCAACTGCAACCGGCTGATCCAGTGGAACCCGCTCGCCCCCAGCAGCTTCAGATGCTGGATGTTGCCCTGTGCCCAGCGCCGGTCGCGCACCGCCTGGTCGATCAGGGTCGGCGGAAACTCCTCGAAACTGTCCTCGACCATCAGCATGTGCAGCCGCCAGCCGCGCCGGCGGAGCAGCGCCGCCTCGACCATGTCATGGCTCATGATCGTGCCGCCAAAGGGCGGCCGGCCGGGCAGGTCGGGCAGGCCGCAACTCTCGGCGAAGGCGCGGATGCGGATCAGCGCGTTATGACCCCAGAAGGTCGATTCGGACCCCGACCACCAGACGAGGCCAGCGGTCGAGATCGGCCCGTAGAAGCGGCTCGCGAACTGCATCCAGCGCTGGAAGAAGGTCGTCGCGCCGATGATCATCGGCACGGTCTGCAACAGCGCGATCGACGGGCGCTGCTCCATCACCTGCGCCATGCCGACGATGGTGTCGCCGCCCATCAGGCTGTCGGCGTCGAGCATCAGCATGAAGTCGTACCCGCCGCCATGGTTGCGAATCCATTCGGCGACATTGCCGGGCTTGCGCCCGATATTCTCGGTCCGGCGACGATAATAGAGCGGCACCCGCAGGCGCGGTGCCCAGCATTGCCAGGCGGCACGCTCCTCGTCCTCCGCCGCCTCGCCCGAGTCGGACAGGACGAAAAAGGCGAAGCGGTCGGCCGCGCCCGCGCGGTCGATCATGACCGCCATGCGCGCGATCCGGTCGAAGACCGCGTCGACATCCTCATTGTGCACCGGCACCAGCACGGCGGTGCGCGCGGTCGGCGGCGCGGCGTTCTTGGGGGCGGCGGTGATGCCCGGATGCGCGCGCGAGATCAGCAGGATGAAGCCGATCGCCGCTGTCACGAAGCCGAACGAAATCCAGGCGAACAGCGGAAAGAACAGCAGCAGCAACAGCCCGTCGAGCAGGCTGAACCCGTCGCTGAGCAACGCCTCCTTCACCGAGGCGGAGGCGGCGGTGGCCAGCAACCCGGTCAGCAGCACCAGCAGCAGGCGGCGCGTCAATATGTCGTCGGGGGACAGGTTGATGCCCGGGCGCGGCTCGGGTGCGTTGTGCGGCGGCGGCGGGCCGTCGAACCGTTGGACCGGCATCGCCAGCGGCACCGGTTCGGGCATCATGACGCGCGACGTGTTCATGGCAGGAAGATCGGCGCCAGCACCGTCTCGGTCAGCGCCTTGGCCCCCCGCTTCAGGAACAGGCGGACATCGGCGGGCCCCTGACCCTCAGGCGCGACATCGGCGGTCACCCGCCAGCGATGGGCCTGCCCGACCACCGGATAGGCGGCCTGGGTCAGCAGCTTGCCCCGCGCGACCGAGATGTCGGCGGCAACGCCGCTCTGCCGGTCGAGCCCCGCCAGCGCCGGGCCGACGAAATCGACGACCAGCTTGCGCGCGCGCGGTGTCGGCTCGGCACCGGGGCGGCCGGCGGCGCCGGTCCACTGGTCGACCGCATGCGCCACGGCGGGCG
This sequence comes from Sphingomonas pseudosanguinis, assembly GCF_052056765.1. Classification (NCBI taxonomy): domain Bacteria; kingdom Pseudomonadati; phylum Pseudomonadota; class Alphaproteobacteria; order Sphingomonadales; family Sphingomonadaceae; genus Sphingomonas; species Sphingomonas pseudosanguinis. The sequence continues at coordinate 3,177,812 of NZ_CP189888.1, read as the reverse complement.
CCACCGTCGGATCGGTCGAACCCCAGCTCAGCCGGTAATCGAACTGGCGCTTCTGTCCGGCCTTGGGCGCATCGGCGGGGTTCCAGAAGGCGACGATATTGTCGACCGTCTCCGAATTGGTCGGGAAAGCGTAGAGCATCACCTGGCCCCGGCCCCAATCGCCTTGTGGCTGGACCCACAGATTGGCACGCCGGTCGTAAAATGCACCATCGTCCTGATAATGGTCGAACGCCCGGTCGCGCTGGAGCAGGCCGAAGCCGCGTGGATTGGTGTCGGCAAAGCTGTCGAGGGTGGCGCGGGGCGGATTGACCAGCGGCCGCCACAGCCGCTCGCCCGCGCCGGTCAATAGCGCGAGGCCGTCCGAATCGTGAATCTCGGGCCGCCAGTCGCTGCCGGCGGCGCGATTGCCCTCGCCATACCAGAACATGCTGGTCGCGGGCGCGATGCCCAGCCGCTCGACGTCGCGGCGGAAGAACAGGACGGCGGACACGCGCTGTTCGACGCCGTTCGCGCCCTTGGCCGACTCGATCTGATAGGCACCGGTGACGCTCGGCCCGTCGAGCAGGGCATGGACGGTATAGGCCTGCGCCCCCGTCCGCTCGATCCAGAAATCGGTGAAGGCGGGGAATTCCTCGCGCCCGTCGATGCCGGTGTCGATCGCGATCCCCCGCGCCGACAGGCCGTACTGGTCCTGCGCGCCGGCGGTGCGGAAATAGGAGGCGCCCTGGAACGCCAGCCAGTCGCTCTTGCCGTCCGCCGTCATCGCGCGGAAGCCGGCGATGCCGAGCGGCGGCGCGTGACCGGCCTCGGCGGTGAACAGGTCGGCCGAGAAGGGGACGGTGCGTGCGGTGCCGCCCTCGACGATATGGATGCCGACCGGGTTGGGGGCATAGCGACCGAGCGGAAAGAGCCGGATACCGCCCGCCAGCGTCTTGTCGTCGCGGTAGCGGATGGTGCCGACGGCGTCATAATCGATCGCGGCGGCCGCATCGACCTTGGCCTGTGGGGTATAAGGCTGGCGGGCCAGCTGTTCGGCCCGGCTCTGGAGCATCGCCCAGGAAAAGGGCTGCGCCTTGCCCAGCGGCGCGGCACTCTGCGCGGCGAGGCGGGTGGCCATCGCCGGCGTCAGTCCCAAAATGGCGAAGGCGGCGACCAGCTCGCGGCGATTAGCCTGCATCATCGGCTCCCTGAAGCGTCATTCGTCACGTCCGATAGTTCGCTGGGCGCAACGATCCATTGGTGCAACGCAACATGCGATGATCGGTTGCCTGGGGCTGCCCACCCGACCTCCCATCCCAAAATAGCATCCTAAATACGGTATAATATATTTGACATGGACGTGATCTTAGGTCAGCCTTTGGTCCTATAAGATCAAAGAGGGGGGTCATACGTGACCGGAAATTACAAGAAGCTGGCCTGTTCGGCCGGCGCCATTGCGATTGCGCTGCTCTCGGTGTCGACGGCGCAAGCCCAGCAACAGACGACCACGTCCGATGCCGCGACGGTATCCAGCGATGGGTCGGCAGGGCAGGACGGCGAGGCGATCGTCGTCACCGGCACCCGCCTGCAACGGCCCAACCTGACCAGCAACAGCCCGCTGACCGTCGTCGATGCGACCGAAATCCGCTATCAGGGCGCGGTCCAGGTCGAGAATGTGCTCAACCGCCTGCCGCAGGTGACGCCGGACGCCAATGAGAATGGCTCGAACGGTTCGGACGGCACCGCGCGCGTCAACCTGCGCAACCTGGGCAGCAACCGCAACCTGGTGCTGATCAACGGCCAGCGCATGCTGCCGGTTCAGGCCAACGACCTGAACTTCGTGCCGACCGCGCTGATCAAGCGCGTCGACGTGGTGACCGGCGGCGCCTCGGCGGTCTACGGCTCGGACGCGATTTCGGGCGTGGTCAACTTCATCCTGCGCGACGATCTGAACGGCGTGCGCGCGGATGTGCAGTATGGCTTTGCCCAGCACCAGAACGACAACGACTTCGCGCGCGGCATCCAGCGTCAGGCCAATTACCGCCTGGCCCAGCCGATGATCCTCGACGGGCAGAAGCTGGACGTCAATTTGGCCTTCGGCACCAACTTCCCCGACGGGCGCGGCAATGTGACCGCCTATTTCGGCTATCGCGACACCAAGCCGGTGCTGCAGGGCAATCGCGACGTCTCGTCCTGCGCCTTCGATCCGGCGGGGGCGGGCAATTCGACGCTGACCTGCGGCGGATCGAGCAACAACCAGTACGGCCTGTTCGACCCGATCACCGGTCCCAGCGCCGATGCGGGCCGCTTCAACAACACCCGCGACGGCAACCGGACCTGGGTCCCCTATGATTCCAGCTTCCGCTACAATTATGCGCCGCTGAACTATTTCCAGCGCAACGACACGCGCTACACCGCTGGTGCCTTCGCCAAGTACGAGGTCACGCCCGCGATCGAGGCCTATGGCAGCGTGATGTTCATGGACGACCGCACCAATTCGCAGGTCGCCCCCTCCGCGCTGTTCCAGGGCTTCACCTACACGGTCAATTGCGACAATCCGTTCCTGAGCGCGCAGCAGGGGCAGATCCTGTGCGGCAACGCCTATGGCACCAACGCCTCGCAACAGGCCTATATCGGCTATCGCCCGGTCGCCGGGAACGCGCGACCGCGTCGCGACGATCTGCGCCATACCGACTACCGCTTCTCGGGCGGCGTGCGCGGCCAGATCGCCGAGGGCATCCGCTATGACGCCAACGCGCTGTTCTCGACGGTGTTGTTCAACGAGACCTATTCGAACGACATCGATCCCACCCGTGCCAATCGCGCGATCCAGGTGGTCAACCGCAACGGGACGCCCACCTGCAAATCGGTGATCGACGGCACCGACCCGAACTGCATTCCGCTCGACATCTTCCGTTTCAACGGCATCTCGGATGCGGCCTTCGGCTATATCTATGCGCCGACCTCGACCCGCGGCATCGACAAGGAAACCGTGCTCAGCGGCAATATCAGCGCGGACCTGGGCACGTACGGCGTCAAGTCGCCCTGGTCGGACGACGGCATCGGCCTCGTCCTGGGCGTCGAGCATCGTTACGAGAGCCTGGAGTTCAAGGCCGACGCGCTCGCCCTGCAAAAGGGGACGAAGGAAACCGAGGGCCGGTTCGACGTGAACGAGGTCTTCGCCGAAATCGAAGTGCCGCTGATCCAGAACAAGCCGTTCTTCAAGGACCTGTCGCTCAACGCCGGCTATCGCGGATCGGACTATAGCAACCTGTCCAAGATCGTCTCGACCTACAAGGCCGAGCTGTCCTGGGCGCCGAGCAGCGACATCCGCCTGCGCGGCAGCTATAACCGCGCGATCCGCGCCGCCAACGTGTCCGAGCTGTTCGGGCCGCAGGTCAACGGCAATGTCAGCGCGCAGGACCCCTGCGCCACCGCGACGCCGACCGCGACCTTCGCCCAGTGCGCACGCACCGGCGTGACCCAGGCGCAATATGGCCGCATCACCGACTGCCCGGCGGAAACCTGCACCGCGCAGTTCGGCGGCAACCCGGCGCTGCGCCCCGAAACCGCCGACACCTACACGGCGGGCATCGTCTTCACGCCCAGCTTCCTGCGTCGCCTGACCTTCTCGGTCGACTATTACGACATCCGCGTGCGCGACTATATCGGCTCGATCTCGGTCAACCAGACGATCAGCCAGTGCATCCAGACCGGCAACCCGTTCTTCTGCCGGCTGTTCAACCGCGATCCGCGCGGCGGCATCATCTTCGGCGATCAGGGCTATATCGTCTCGACGACGCAGAATACCGGCTCGCTGCGCACCTCGGGCGTCGATTTCGGGCTCAGCTACCTCCAGCCGCTGGGCGGCGCCGGTTCGCTGGGCGTCGATTTCCAGGGCAACTGGAACCGCAAGCTGGTCAACGAGCCGGTGCCGGGTCTCGGCTCCTATGACTGTGTCGGTTTCTTCGGTCCCGTATGCGGCCAGCCGACGCCCGAATGGCGGCACCAGGCGCGCTTCACCTGGACCGATGCGGCCAAGGTCGGCTCGCTGTCGCTCAACTGGCGCTATATCGGTGCGACGAACCTGACCAGCAACTCGTCCGATCCGAACCTGTCGGGCACGCCGTCGGCGTTCAACAGCCGGATCAAGGCGTATAATTACTTCGACCTCGCCGGCACCGCCAAGGTCCAGGACGGCATCGTCTTCCGCGCGGGCGTCAACAACCTGTTCGACAAGGACCCGCCGATCATCGCCCAGGGCCTGCTGACCTCGTTCGGCAACGGCAATACCTATCCGGGCCTGTACGATGCGGTCGGCCGGACCATCTTCATCGGCCTGACCGCCGAGTTCTGATGCCGGATGGGGGCGGCGCCCGTCGCCCCCGTTCGACGAGTTGGCGTGCGCATCTAAACCCCAGACTGCCCCGTTCGGCCCGAAGGCCGGGCGGGGTTCTTTTTGCGCATGTGCTGGCCCACCCCTCCGTTCACGCTGAGCGAAGTCGAAGCGAACGGGGCACCCTTGGCGATCGCAGGGCGTGGGCTTCGACTTCGGCGCTATGTGCCGAAGTTTATCCTGAGCGGCTGGCTTGCCAGCCAGCCGAAGGGCTCAGCCTGAACGGACGTAGGAGCGGTAGGGGAGGGGGCCTTAGACCGGGATGACATTGTCTGGAATCAACGCGAGCCCCTCCCCTGAAGGGGGGGTGGGTTCACTTCATGTCATCCTGCTTTAAACCTCGGCGAGCAGTTTCTGCGCTTCGGCCCCGGCCCAGTCGAAGCCGCCGGTGACGCGCCAGATTTCCTTGCCGGTCGCGTCGTACAGGATCGTGGTCGGCAGGTTGGCACGGTAATGGGTGCTCAGCCCCAGCTTGGGGTCGAGATAGACGGGCAGCGCGTCGAGCTTGCGACCCGCCAGAAACGGCGTGACCTTGGCCGCGCCGTCCAGGTCCTGGCTGACCGCGATCACCGCGACCTTGCCCTTCAGCCGTTCGGCCGTGGCCGCGAGCGTCGGCATCTCGGCGACGCACGGCCCGCACCAGGTCGCCCAGAGATTGACCAGCACCGGCTTGCCCCGGAAATCGGCCAGCGTCGCCGGTTTGCCGTCCAGCGTGGTGAAGCCCAGCGTCGGGGCGGCCTTGCCCTTATGGGCACGGTCGACCGCGCCGGCGGGCTTGGGTGCTTCGGGCGCGGGCGCGGCGGTGACTTCGCCGTCGGTCACTTCGCCGCTCGAAACTTCGCCGCTGGCGGTGTTGGCGGCTTGCTCCGGGGCGGGGCTTTGCTTATCGCACCCGGCGACCATCAGCCCCAGGAGACAGGCGATCACGGTACGCGACGACATGGGCGGCTCCAACGCAATGTGGGGCGGGCGCTTCGCAGAAGGTCCCGCCGCGGTGATGCGCGAGATAAACGCGTCCATCCCCTTCGACAAGCGACTGTGGAAACAGGACATCGCCGGGTCGAAAGCGCATGTCGCCATGCTGGGCAAACAGGGCATCGTCTCGACCGAGGATGCCGCGACGATCGCCGCCGGGCTGGACAAGGTCGCCGAGGATTATGCCGCGAACGGCGTGTCCGAGGACCTGACCCTCGAAGACATCCATATGCAGACCGAGGCGAAGCTCAGCCAGCTGATCGGCCCGGTCGCCGGACGCCTGCACACCGCGCGGTCGCGCAACGACCAAGTGGCGACCGATTTCCGCCTGTGGGTGCGCGATGCGATCGACGAGACGCTGACCGCGCTCGGCGCCCTGCGCGAGGCGCTGCTGACCCGTGCGGAAGAGCATGCCGACAGCGTGATGCCGGGCTTCACCCATCTGCAATCCGCGCAGCCGGTAACGCTGGGCCATCATCTGATGGCTTATCATGAGATGATCGTGCGCGACGCCAGCCGCTTTGCCGATGCGCGCGCGCGGATGAACCAGTGTCCGCTCGGCTCGGCGGCGCTGGCGGGGACGGGTTTCCCGGTTGACCGGCATATGACGGCCGCCGCGCTGGGTTTCGACTCGCCGACGCGCAACTCGCTGGACGCGGTCAGCGACCGCGACTTCGCGATCGACTATCTGCAGGCGGCGACCAACTGCTCGCTGCATCTGTCGCGCCTTGCGGAAGAGTTCGTGCTCTGGGCGTCGCAGCCCTTCGGCTTTGTAGCGCTGTCCGATCAATGGTCGACCGGCAGCTCGATCATGCCGCAGAAGCGCAACCCCGACGCCGCTGAGTTGGTGCGCGGCCATGCCGGGCGGATCATGGGCTGCATGACCAGCCTCATGGTCACGATGAAGGGCCTGCCGCTCGCCTATTCCAAGGACATGCAGGACGACAAGCCGCCGGTGTTCGAGGCGCACGACCTGCTGGCGCTGTCGATCGCGGCGATGACCGGCATGATCCAGAGCGCGACCTTCCGGACGGAGCGGATGCGCGGCGTCGCGGAGGCGGGTTTCTCGACCGCGACCGATCTGGCCGACTGGCTGGTGCGGGTCGGCGGCATCCCCTTCCGCGAGGCGCATCATATCACCGGCCGCGCCGTGAAGCTGGCCGAGGAGAAGGGCGTGATGCTGCACGAGCTGTCGATCGACGACCTGACTGCGATCGACGCGCGGATCGATGACGGCATCTATGACGTGCTGTCGGTCGATGCCTCGGTCGCCAGCCGGGTCAGCTTCGGCGGCACCGCGCCGGCCAATGTCCGCGCCGCCATCGCCACCGCACGGGGCCTGCGGCCATGAAGCGGGCGCTCGTCCTGATGATCGCGCTCGGCCTGTCGGCCTGTGGCGCGGCCAACCGGCTGCAACCGCCCAAGGGCGAGCCGCTGCCGGTCGCGCCGCGTGGTGCCAGCGCCCGTCCGACGGCGCAGCAATTGCTGACGCCCACCCCCCAACAACGCCCGCAACGCTCCGACGAACTGATGACCCAGTCGCAGGAACGGCGTTCGGACGAATTCGATTTGCCCCCCCGCTGATGGACCATTTTCACTTTTCGAACGGCGAACTCCATGTGGAGGATGTGCCCGTATCCAAGATTGCCGCGGACGTCGGTACGCCGGTCTATATCTATTCCGCGTCCACCTTCCGCCGCCATGCGCAGGTGTTCCGCGAAGGCCTGAGCGCCTTGCCGCGCGTGCATCTGGCCTATGCGATCAAGGCGAATCCGAACCTCGCCGTTCTGCGCGTGCTGGCCGACGAAGGGTACGGCGCCGACGTCGTCTCGGTCGGCGAGATGCGCCGCGCGCTGGCGGCGGGGATGAAGGCGGAGGACATCGTCTTCTCCGGCGTCGGCAAGACCCGTGCCGAGCTGGTCGCGGCGCTCGAGGCCGGGATCGGCCAGTTCAATCTGGAACTGGAAGAGGAGGGCGCGGTGCTCGCCGAGCTGGCGCATGCGCGCGGCCTCGTTGCGCCGGCCACGCTGCGCGTGAACCCGGACGTCGATGCCGGCACCCACGCCAAGATCTCGACGGGGCGGAAAGAGAACAAGTTCGGCGTGCCGATCGACCAGGCACTCGGCATGTTCGATCGGCTGGCGGGGCTGCCCGGCATCGACCTGAAGGGCGTCGCCTGCCACATCGGCAGCCAGCTGGGCGATCTCGCGCCGTTGGAAGCCGCCTATAAGCGTGTCGGCGAACTGGTCGCCGAGCTGCGCGGGGCGGGACATCGCATCAGCCGCGTCGATCTGGGTGGTGGCCTGGGCGTGCCGTACAAGCCGGGCGACGTGATGCCCGCGCCGGCCGCCTATGGCGAGATGGTGGCGCGCGTGACCAGGGACTGGGATGTCGAGCTGATGTTCGAGCCCGGCCGGGTGATCGCGGGCAATGCCGGGGTTCTCGCGACCGAGGTCGTCTGGGTGAAGCCCGGCGTCGCCAACCCCTATGTCATCGTCGATGCGGCGATGAACGATCTCGCGCGGCCGGCGCTCTATGACGCCTATCATGATTTCGTCGCGGTGAAGCCGACCGGCGAGACGATGATGGCGAATATTGCGGGGCCGGTGTGCGAGACGGGCGACACCTTCGCCATGAACCGCGAGATCGACGTGGTGCAATCGGGCGACCTCGCCGTGTTCCGCACCGCCGGCGCGTATGGCGCGACCATGGCGTCGACCTATAATAGCCGCCCGCTGGTCCCCGAGGTGATGGTCGAGGGCGACCGCTACGCCGTCGTCGCCGACCGCATCGCCGCCGAGACGATCATCGCCGCCGAGCGCGTGCCGGAGTGGCTGAAGAAGTGATGCCCGCCGCCCCATTCCTCCCCAAGCGATGCTTGGGGAGGGGGACCATTGCGTCAGCCATGGTGGAGGGGCAAGTCGGACCGGTCATGCCCCTCCACCACGCCCTGCGGGCGTGGTCCCCCTCCCCATCGGAGATGGGGAGGAATAGGTGAGTCTTAACAGCCTGCCCCTGTTCGTCCGGCTGGGCGGCCGCCCGGTGATCCTGCTGGGCGAGGGCGAGCCGGCCGAGGCCAAGCGGCGTCTGCTCGACCGCGCCGGGGCGCTGGTCGTGGGGGAGGACGCCGCCGCCACCCTCGCCATCGTCGCGATCGAGGATGAGGACGCGGCGCAAGCCGCCATTGCCCGGCTGAAGGCGCGCGGGATACTGGTCAACGCGGTCGACCGCCCGGCGGCGTGCGACTTCACCCTGCCCGCCATCGTCGAGCGCGGGCCGGTGATCGTCGCGATCGGGACGGGCGGCGTGTCGGCGGGCCTCGCGGCGGCGCTTCGCCAGCGGCTGGAGACGCTGCTGCCCGCCGACCTCGGCGCGCTGGCCGAGGGGCTGTTTGCCGCCCGTTCGGCCTTGCGCGCGCGCTTTCCCGACGGGGCCGAACGGCGGCGCGCGATCGGTGCGGCGCTGTCGCCCGGCGGCGCGCTCGATCCACTTGCGGGCGAGACCGATGTGGAGGGCTGGCTGGCCAGCGCCGACCGACCGGCGGCGCGGCTCGAGGCATTCGTGCTGACCTCGACCGATCCCGACAACCTGACGCTGCGTCAGGCCCGCGCGCTCGCCGCCGCCGACCGGGTCTATCACCGCGCCGACGTACCGTCCGCCATTCTCGACCGCGCGCGTGCCGATGCGGTGCGGATCGAAAGCGCTGCGCTGCCCGCCGATGCGGGCGAGGGGCAGGTCGTCGATCTGTCGATGGCGGCGCGCGCATGACCGGGTTCGCCTATCGCATCGATGAGGGCCGGGCCGAGGCGATCGGCGTGCGCGACGCCGTGTTGGTCAAGGCGCGGCTGGTCTGGGTGCATCTGGAGACCAACAATGCCGATGCGCAGGCCTGGCTGCATGATTCCGCGCATCTGCCCGATTATGTCGTCGACGCGCTGACCGCCGCCGAGACGCGCCCGCGTTGCGAGGCGGTGGGCGAGGGGGCGTTCCTCAACATGCGCGGGCGCAGCAGCCAGCCGCTCGACGGGTCGGACATGCTCGCCTCGGTACGCATCTGGGCGGTCAAGGGCCGTGTCTATTCGGTGACGCGCCGCCCGCTGCTGGCGGTCGATACGGTGCGCCAGGAGGTCGAGAGCGGTACGGTCGCCGATCCGGGCGACCTGATCACCGCCTTCGCCACCGCGATCACCAGCGATCTCGACCCCGATGTCGCCAGCCTGGGCGACGACCTCGACACCTGCGAGGAGCAGCTGGACGAACATCGCGTGTTTCAGCTGCGCCGGACCGTCAGCCGGGTGCGCGTCGCCGCGATCGGCTATCGCCGCTTCCTCAGCCCGCAGCGTGCGGCGTTGGAAAAGCTGGCGGCGCTGCCCGGCGACTGGCTGGCCGATGACGACCGGCTGCATCTGTCCGCCGCCGCCGACCGCGCCGCGCGCATGGCCGAAGAGCTGGAGTCGATTCGCGAGCGCGCTGCGCTGATCCACGAAACGCTCACCGACATGCGCGCCGAGCAGATCGACAATCGCGCGCTGCTGATCTCGATCGTGGCGATGGTGTTCCTGCCGCTGACCTTCATCACTGGGCTGTACGGGATGAACGTCAAGAACCTGCCCTATGCCGACGAACCCTGGGCGTTCGACGCGATCCTGGGCGCCTGCGCGCTGATCGCTGCAGGGATCGTCATCTATTTCGTCCAACGGCACTGGTTCCGGCGATAAGCCGGGGGCGCGGATCCTCAGCCTGGTCCGGCCTGAGCAGGAGGTCGGGGGATGGCGTCGGGCGTACGCTTCGACTTCGCTCAGCGTGAACGGGGGTGGGGTGTTGTTGCGCCGAGGCTCCATTCGACGCGCCTGTCTATTCCCCCCGCACCGTTCAGCCTGAGCGAAGTCGAAGGCCACGGGATGGCGTTTCTTGGCGCGGCGCGGGGCGTGCGCTTCGACTTCGCTCAGCGTGAACGGGGGGTGGGGTATTGTGGCCGGGGCTCGGTTCGATGCGCCGGCCTATCCTCCGCGCCGTTCAGTCTGAGCGAAGTCGAAGGCCACGGGGCGGGGTTTCGTCGCGCAGCGCAGGGCGTGCGCTTCGACTTCGCTCAGCGTGAACGGGGATGGGGTATTGTCAGCCCGAAACTCAGTTCCCGGCCTTGCCCGCGTTCATCTTGCGGACCGTTTCCCAGGCCTCGGCGATCTCGACCATGTTGGCGGCGACCGCGCGGAAGACATTGGCGTCCTGGCCCAGCGAGCCGTCGACGATCTGCTTGCGCGCGCCGGCATAGAGCTTTGCGAAGGTGATCGACATCTCGCCGCCATTGTCGAAGTCGAGGCCGGCTTCCAGCGCGAACAGGATGGCGGTGGCCCGGGTCACGCGCTCGCTCTTGCGCGCGAGCTGGCCATGTTCGGTCGCCCAGGCGGCCGAGCGCAAGGCCGCGATCAGTTCCTCGTAGAGCAGCTGCACCAGCGCGGGGCCGTCGGCCATCGCGGTGCGGCCGACCACGTCGATCTGGCGATAGACGGCGGCGGGATCGGTGAGAAAGGCGGACGCATAGGTCATGTCAGCTGCTCTTCGTCCACATCTTGACCTGCTGGTCCATGAAGCTCTGCACCGATTTATACGCCGAGACGCGGTTGTTCATTGCCGAGAAGCGCGCGGTCAGCGCGTCGCTTGCCCGGTCGCGATTGTCGGACAGCCGGCTTTGCTGGTCCGACAGGTCCTTCTGCGCTTCATTGAGATTGTTATACGACGCGGTCAGGCCATAGACGCTGCTGGTCGCCGACAGCTGGACGCTGTTCATCCGCGCCGACAGGCCGATCAGATTGTCGCCGCTGGCCTGGAACATCTTCTCGACCGAACCCGGAAAGTCCGACAGCGTCTTGGCCAGTCGCGTCTGGTCGATGCTGAGCGTGCCGTCCTTTTCGGTCTTCACGCCCAGATCGGCCAGCGTCTTGGGCCCCAGATCGACATCGTCGCCGGGCACCAGCTTGGTGGTGGTGAGCGTGCGCATCGTCTGCGCCAGCGAGCGTGCGGCGGGGTCGCTGCGCAGATCGCCGGTGATCGGATCGATCGCCTTGTTCAGCGCGCTCATATTGTCGTTGAAGGTCGACACGAAATTGGCGACCACAGTGCTCAGCGCGGCGGTGGGCGCGGTGCCGGTCAGCGACAGCGGCTTGGTCGATACCGCCGACAGGGTCATGGTCACGCCGGGCACCAGATCGTTGACGGTGTTGCTCGCGCGCTCGACGGTGACGCCGTCCATCGTGATGCTGGCATTGGCGGCGCTCGACGAGGTGACGGTGCCGCTCGCGCCGCTGCCGACGTTCAGCCGGGCCAGGCCCGCCGTATCGCCCTCGGTCGCGGTGATGGTGAAGCTGTTGTCCTTGCCGCTGGCACCGGTGAAGGACAGGAAGGCGTTGCCGCTGGCATCGGTGATGACCGACGCCTTGATCCCGGTATTGGCGGCGTTGATCTTGGCGGCGAGCTGATCGGGCGTCGAGTCGTCCGCGCCGAACGACACCGACACCGCGTCCTTCGACCCGACCTTGATCGACAGGCTGCCCGTGCCCAGCGACGCGGTCTTGGAATAGGCGTCCTTGGTCGAGGAGACCTGCGCGCTGGCCAGCGCATTGATGCTGATCGACTTGGACATGCCCGCCAGCTTGGCACCGGCGGCCGTCGTCACGCTCAGCGTCGAGGGATCGGAGCTGGTCGCCTGGGTCGCGAGCGTGCCGCCGCTGGCCAGCGAGGCGAGCGCCGCGGAGAAGTCGGTGATCGCGCTCTTGATCGACGACACGACCGAAATCTGCGCGGTCAGCGTGTCCGCCTTCGCCTTCAGCGCGGCGGTCTTGGCGGCGAACTGCGCCTCGATCAGCGAGGGGACGACGGTGGAGAGGTCGATGCCCGAGCCCGTTTGGAGCGAGTTGAACAGCTGCTGCGCGGCGGTCTTGGTCGCGGCCTGCGTGCCGCTGCCCGTCTTCGAGGTCGACGTGCTGCTCGTCGGCGTCGGTGTCGGGGACGATGTGCTCGAGGAAACGGTGGTCATCGACGATACTCCGGCGCGCGCTTGTCTTGCTTAACGGCCGTACGGCGCCGGACTTTAGGGGTTCGGGCACCGGCGATCATGGCTGTGCGACGCCGTTTTCGTCGAAGCGTGCGGTCGTCGGCACCTCGACCGGCGGCTGCGCGGTGCCGCCCGCGCCGGCATTGAGGCCGAAGACGAAGGCGAGGACGACGGCGATCGCCTGATACAGGTCGGCGCGCACCTCCTGGCCCTCGCGGCTGGTATAATAGAGCGCGCGGGCGAGCTGCGGATATTCCAGGATCGGCGTGGCGAATTCGCCGGCCAGCTCGCGAATGGCCAGCGCGGTCGCGCCGCGCCCCTTGGCGACGACCACCGGCACCTCGTCGCGCCCGCGATCATAGCGCAGCGCGACCGCGAAATGGGTCGGGTTGGTCAGGATGACATGCGCCTCCTGCACCGCCGCGCGCACCGCGCGGTGCGACATCTCGCGCTGCTTGGCGCGGATATGCGCCTTGGCCTCGGGATTGCCTTCGCTTTCCTTGTGCTCGTCCTTGACCTCCTGCTTGGTCATCTTCAGCTTGGACATCAACTGGACGATCTGGATCGGCACGTCGAACCCGGCGATCAGCACCAGGCCGAAGCCCATCACCAGCAGGATGGTGATGAAGGTGCCGCCCAGATAGCCGATCGCGCCGTTCAGGTCCGACTGCGCCAGCCCCAGCGTGGCGTGTGACGACGACCACAGCAGATAGCCGCCGATCGCGCCGAGCAGCACGACCTTCAGCAGCGACTTGCCCAGCTCGGTCCAGCCCTGCATCCCGAAGATGCGCTTCAGGCCCGAGGCGGGGTTCAGCTTGGACGGTTTGGGTGCCACCGCCTTGGGGTTGAACTGCAGCGAGCCGAGACCCGCCTGCGACGCGATGGTCGCGACGATGGTAACCGCGAACAATGAGGCGAGCGAGGGGATGACCTTCCACCCCGCCTCCAGGAGCGGGCGGAACGGCTCGAAATCCTCGACATCGGCATGGGTGAACTGGAAGCTGGTCGCCATCACCGCCTTGCACGCGCCGAGCAGGGTGGGGCCGGCGAACATCAGCCAGGCGATACCCGCCATCATCACCAGCGCCGCCGCCAAATCCTTGCTGCGCAGGATCTGCCCATCCTCGCGCGCTTTGTCGCGGCGCTTTTGGGTTGGGGCTTCTGTTTTCTCGCCGCCCTCCGACATCAGCCCATCACCAGATTTTCGGTGGCGGACAGCGCCTCGCGGATGATCACCAGCATGTAATCACCCATGGCGGGGAAGGCGACGGCGATGGTGATAACACCGATCGCCAGCGCGGCGGGCATGCCCACCGAGAAGAGGTTGAGCGAGGGCGCGGCGCGGCTCATCATCCCCATAACGAGGTTCAGGCTGAGCAGCAGGAAACCGACCGGCAGCGCGAGCAGCAGCCCGGCGAGAAAGGCATAGCTGCCGAACAGCGCGATCGCGCGGAACTGCGCCGGGGCCATCCAGGCCTGACCGGGCGGCAGCGCCTCATAGCTTTTGACGATCGTGTCGACCAGGATCAGATGCCCGTCGACCGACAGGAACAACAGCGTCAGCATGACGGTGAAGAACTGGCCCAGCGCCTGGGTCGAGCGGCCGTTGAGCGGATCGATCGTCGTGGCGAAGCTCAGCCCCATCGACCCGCCGATCAGCTCGCTGGCGACGAGCGGCGCGGTGAAGGCGACCTGCAGGATCAGGCCGAGCGCCAGGCCGACGATCGCCTCGGCCGCGACCGACATGATGGTGGGCAGCGAGAAGATGACCGGCGGCGGCACGACCGGATGGACCGAGTTGACCAGGAAGGCGATGGCGCCCGCCAGGCTGACGCGCACGGGCAGGGGGATCGCCACCGCGCCGAACACGGGCGCGGTGATGAACGCCGCCCCGATCCGGATCATGATGAACAGGATCGCCCAGGCCTGTGGCTCGATCGAAAGGCCGAAGCCGAGCATGGTTACTGCACCCGGACCGTCACTTGACCAGATCCGGGATGCGCTCGAACATGCTGACCATGAAGTCGCTGAGCAGTCCGACGATCAGGCCGCCGAAGATCAGGATCGAGACGGCGACGACGATCAGCTTCGGCACGAAGGACAGGGTCTGTTCGTTGATCGAGGTCGCGGCCTGGATCATGCCGATGAGCAGGCCCGAGACCAGCACGGGCAACAGGATCGGCGTGGCGGCGAGCGCCAGCACCCACATGCTCTGATTGGCCAGCGTCAGGAAATATTGGGCGTCCATGATGCTCGTGTGCTTCCCGGGGAGAGGGTTTCCCTTGGCGTTCGACTTCGGCGCAAAGCGCCGAAGTTTATCCTGAGCGGCTGGCTTGCCAGCCAGCCGAAGGGCTCAGGCTGAACGGGGTTATGGTCGAGATTGGTTAACGAAGGCCTGCTTCACCGACTATTTGCATGAGAGGAAGGTCGCTCCCCACGCCTCCCTCGCCCCTCATGGAGGGGAGAGGGTTGCGCAGACTTGGTCTTTGCCAAAGCAAAGGCCTAGTCGGAGCTGGGTGAGGGGTGGGCGCTCGAAGAGCGCGCGAGCCGCAGGCTCGCTCGACCCCTCACCCAAGCTGCGCTAGCCAGCACGCTGGCAAGCTCCGCTAACCCTCTCCCCTGTCCAGGGGAGAGGGGAAAAGCAGGTAAAACTATCCTCAGGTCGCGAAACTGTTCGCCAGGCTGCCCATGGTCAGCGCCCATCCGTCGACCAGCACGAACAGCAGCAGCTTGAACGGTAGGGATATGATCGAGGGCGACAGCATCATCATGCCCAGCGCCATCAGCACGGTGGCGACCACCAGATCGATGACGATGAAGGGCAGGAAGATCAGGAAGCCGATCTGGAATGCGGTCTTCAGTTCCGAGGTGACGAAGGCGGGCAGCAGCACCGAATAGGGAATGTCGTTGGGGCTGGCATAGGGGCCGGACTTGGCCATCTGCGCGAACATCGTCACGTCCTTCACCCGCGTCTGCTTGGCCATGAAGGCGTGGAGCGGCGCGCCGGCGGCCTTGATCATCTCGGTGCCCGGCAGGCGACCCTCGGCATAGGGCTGGATGGCGTTGGCATTCATCTGGCTGATCGTCGGCGACATGATGAAGAAGGACAGGAACATGGCCAGCCCGATCAGCACCTGGTTGGGCGGGGTCTGTTGCAGGCCCAGCGCCTGGCGCAGGATGGCCAGCACGATGACGATCCGGGTGAAGCTGGTCATCATCAGGACGATGCCCGGCAGGATCGTCAGCAGGCCCATGATGATCAGGACCTGGAGCGACAGGCTCAGCGAGCCGCTGCTGCCATTGCCGCCGCCCCCCAGCTGGCCGATCGCGCGGTCGACCGCGTCGCCGACACCGGGGGCCGGCGCGGCCGCCGGTGCGGCGGCGGGCGCGGCTTGGGCGAAGGCCGGCATCGCGATGATGAAGGCAAGGATGAGCGCCAGGATGATCCACAGCGGCTTCAGGCTGCGCTTGGGCGCGGCGTCCTGGCGCGGGCGGATCAGCGCGGGGCCGGTGCCCCGGCGGGTGACCGAGATGCTCACAGCTCACCCTGGGGCGGCTTGGGTGCGAAGCGCGACACGAAGTCGGTGCGGCGCGGCGGCACCGGGGGGACCGGCGCGGCGGGAACGGGCGCGCCGGCCTTGCCCTCGACCTTGTCGACCAGCTGGACGCCGCTGCGTCCGACTGAGACGAGCAGGTTGCGCCCCTCGAACTCGATGACCGCCAGGCGCAGGCCGGGCGAGATCATCATCGTCTCGCGCACATGGATCAGCTTGGTGGCGGGGCGACCCGGCATCCGGGTCTCCAGCCGCCGCCACAGATACAGGCACCCGATCATCAGACCGCAGATCAGCGGCAGCAGGATGACCAGCTTCAGGACATAGGACCAGAGCATGGCGTGGATCAGCCGCGCTTGTCGGGATTGACCAGCTCGGTCACGCGCACACCGAAGCGGTCGCCGACCGTCACCACCTCACCGCGCCCGATCAGCGTGCCGTTGACCAGCACGTCGAGCAGCTCGTTGGCCTGACGGTCCAGTTCGATCACGCTCGATTCGGACAGCGCCAGCAGCTCGCGCAGCGACAGCTGGGTCGAACCGATCTCGACGGTCAGCTTGACGTCGACGTCCTGGAGCAGCCGGAAATTGGCCGCGACCGAGGTGTCGACCGGAAATCCGCCGGCCATATCGTTCATTCTACGGGTCCTTCGTGGAAACTCTGCGCCAGGCCTTCGGCCGAACGGGCGAGCGAGGTGAGCTGGACGGCGGCGCGGCCATTGGCGGTGCCGACCGTGCCCATGCCGAGCAGATCGCCGCCGACCATCACCGGCACTTCCGGCCCGAAGCTGATCGGGATCACGTCGCCGGTCTTCAGCTCCATCAGGCGGCTGAGCGAGACGACGGGTTCGGCCAGCACCGAGCGGACCGGGAAGCGCACCGTCATCACCGCGCGGGTCAGGTCGCCGCGCCAGGTGGGATCGGCCTCGGCCTGCTTGTCGACGACCTTGCCGGTCAGCGCCGAGCCATGCGGCTTCAAGGCGGCGACCGGATAGAGGATGTCGAGCATGGTCGGGCGGCGATCCTGCCCGGCGATGCCGAAGCGGGTGACGATCATCGCGTCCTCGCCGTCGATCCGGGCGAGCATCGCGGGCGAGCTTTCGGGCGCGCCGGGCTGGAACTCGATCCGGGCCAGCGATTCCCAGGCCTGGCGCAGCGGCGTGGCCATCATGTCGCCCAGCTGGGTGATCATGGCATCGACGGCGGGCGAGAATTCGGTGGGCAGCGTATCGGGCGCGCGGCCCGCACCGCCAAAGAACAGGTCGATCAGCGACAGCATGAAGCCGCCCTCGACCACGCACAGCGCCTGCGCATCGGCCTGGATCGCCGGGCCACCGACCGACGTCATCGTCATCGGCAGCCAGGCGCTCAGGCCATCGCCGCGCTCGGCCCGGTAATCGGCGAAGCGCTGGACCACCAGAGGCTCGGCCCAGCAGCGCAGTTCCTCACGAAGAAGCGATTCGAACAGCCCGCGCAACGACCGCGCGAGACGCGCGGACAGATGCTGCATCGTGTGCAGGTCGCCGAACGGATTGAGCTTGGTCGTACCCAGCACGCCGTGATCGGCGGTCTGGGGACGATGACGCTCGCGTTCGTCGATCCGGGCTGTGGCGTTAACCATGCCTCACTGAACAACGAAATTGGTAAAGTAGACGTTAGCGATACCCCCGAATCCCTCTTTTTGACGCAGAATCTCGTTGATCGCGTTCACCAGCTTGCGTTGCAGATCGCGCTTGCCCTCGCTGCTGAACACCTGTTCCTCATTGGCGTCGCCCAGCGTCATCAGGATCGACGAGCGCACCGCCAGGTCGTTGGTCTTCAGATTGTTGATGACCGTGTCGTCATAGGGGGTAGAGACCGCCAGGCCGACCTGGATGACATGCACCGAGTCGCGCAGGTTCGAGGTGAAGTCCTTGGGCATCTCGTAATAATTGGAGGCATAGCGTTCGCCGCCATCGCCGATGGGGGTGGGCATGCCGACATTCTTCTTGGCCTCGCCACCCTCTTCGCCGTGACCGCCGCCTTCGCCGCCGCCGCCATGGCCGCCTTCGCCCTCGCCCTCGCCGCCCTCGCCGGCGCGCTTCTGTTCGGATTTGGGCACCAGCTTGGGGCCGGCATGCTCGGCTTCGGCCTCATGGCCCTTGTCATGGCCACCGCCCCCGATCAGCCCCGAATTGGCCGCGTACAGCCCGGCGCCGACGCCGCCGCCCAGCAGGACGAGCACGCCGACCACCATCGCCAGGATCTTGACCAGCTTGCCCTTTTTCTTGGGCGCCTTTTCGTCCTTCTCGTCGCTCATCTCTCAATCCTCACGCAATTCGGGTGGTGGCGCCGGCCGGCTGGTCGCCGGTTTCGGTGCCGGAGGGCGTGCCCGCGAAGGCGGGGCGCGCCGGAATGACGGGTTCGGGCTGGCGCTGCGGCGCCTGGCGCTCGCCACCGCCCGACTGGCCGAGATCGACCGCGGTCTGGCCCAGCCGCATGCCCTTGTCCTCGGCGAGCTGCGCCAGCGTCGGCCGCGCCTCGGCGAGCAGGGTCGCGGTCTGCGCCTGTTCGGCGGTGAAGTGGATATGAGTCGCGCCGTCCTCGCGTCGAATCGCGACCGCGATTCCGCCCAGCGCGTCGGGCGAGAGCTGGATACGCGAATCAGCGGTCGCGGCATCCTCGCGCATCCGGTCGATGCGTTCGATCATCGCCTGCGGCCAATGCGCCTGCGTCATGTCGAGCGGCGCGCGGTCCGGTCCGGCGGGCGCGGCGACCGGGGCCATCACCGGTGACGCGACCAGCCCGGCGGCATCGATCGTCGCGGGGCCGGTCGTCTTGGTGCGATCGCGCAAGGGTTCGCCCTCCTCCTGCTGGCCCGCGCGCATCAGCCCTGCGAACAGCTGCATCGCCGGCGCGGTCTGGCCCGGCTGGATGGTCAGCGCCGGTGCGTTGACGGGAAGCGGCGTGGCGACCGGCGTGGCGGCGATGCTGAACCGGGCCGGCAGGTCGGCGCGGAGCACGGGCCGGGGCTGGGTCTGGTCGGGCATGGCGGTCGGAGCCGCCGGGGCCGGCATCGGCTCGGTCACCCGCACCGGCCTATCGGCGCTGCGGTCGATTGGCGGCGCTACCGAAACGCGGCCGACATTCTCCGCCGGGGGTCGGGCATCCGGCAAGGGCGGCGCGCGGCCATCGTCATGCGGCGCGCCGGGCGTCGCGGGGGCGGACGCTATCGGAGCGGGCGCTTCGAGCGGATGGGACGTTGCCGCGTCGATCCTCGGCAGGGCCACCGGCGAGGCGATGTCTGTTCGGAGAGGGGATGCGCTATTGTCGGCGGCACCCGGGCGAGCGGACTTCGCCGCGATGCGAGTCGGCGACGAGAGCGGCGTCGCGTCGACCGCCTCCATTCCGGCGGGCAGGGCGATGCCGTCACCCAGTTCCGAACGTAGGGGAGCGGTACGGACGCCCGGCATGGACGGCGCGGTTTCGATCACGGAGTCGGGCCGTGCCTTGGCATCCGGCGACGCGGCGGTCAGCGCAGGGCCGGTATCGGACGCGATCCCGATATGAGAGGACGATCCGGCAGCGAGCTGGGCCAAACCTGAGTCCGGACGTACGGCCGGGACGTCATCGAATGTCCCGGCGTTCACCGGCGGCAGGTCCGTCGTCGCCGCGACCAGGCTGGCGGACGATTTGACGGGATCGGTCGCGCCACGGACACCCACATCGACCGACGGCAGGCCAGGCATCGCCGCGATCAGGCTGGGGGGCGGCTTGGTGGGATCGGTCGCGCCACGCACGCCCCTATCGACCGGCGGCAGGCCGGGCATCGCGGCGAGCAGGCTGGCGATCGGCGCGGGCGAGTCGGTGCTGGCGCGCAGTGTCGTGGTCGCCGCCGGGGGCGTGTCCACGACCGGCGGCAGCGCGAAGGGCATGAGCGGCATCGACGGCAAGAGGATGGCGTCGCTCGGCAAGTCCTTGCCGTCGTCTTCGGCCGTGCTGCCGTCCTTCCCGGCGTCGCCATCGCCCTTCGCCTTGGCCTCACCGGTTGCTGGGGCGGGCGCGTCGGCTATGCCGGGCATCAACGCGAAGAGCATCGCGAAGGCGGAAGTCATCGCGTCCCCGCCGCCGGGCGTCGCCGGCGATCCGGGGAAACCAGCGCCGCCGGGCGCGATCATAGAGGAGAGCGAGGAGATCATGACAGCTCTGTCAGCAAGGATCGTGCCGATTACGGCGACCGCCGCTGGCCGGCATATCCTCCAGCGCGCGCATCTCGGCACGGATCGCGGCGACGCGGGCGCGGTCGATCAGCTTTTCGACCGCGGTCTGGTCGCGCTTGGCGGCCTTGGTCTGCTCGCCGGCATGGGCGGCGCGCTGTTCGGCGACCTCGACACGGCGCGTCGCGGCATCGGCCGACTCGATCAGCCGGTGGCGGAAATGCGCGCTCGCCATCAGCGATGCGGCCGAGGCCGAGGGCGTCGGGGTGGGCGATACCGCCTGGATCAGCTGGCCGATGCGGTGCGACAATTGCTGCTCGGTCGCGACGCGCTCCTGCGCGCGCGCTTCCTCCGCCATCGTCAGGTTGAGTTGCAGGGTGCGGACCCGGTGGAGCCGGGTCAGCATCTTGTCGTGTCGCGATGCCATGAATGTCCCCCTGAAACGCTATCAGCCGGCGGGCTGGCCGAAGACGCCCACCAGTTCCTCGACCGCATGGTCGAGCGGTACGACCTCGTCGGCATCCTGCCGGATATATTCCATCACCGCCGGGTGGCAGGCGATGGCGGCGTCGATCGCCGGGTCCGCGCCCGAGCGATAGGCACCCATCAGCACCAGATCGCGATTTTCCTCATAGGTCGCCAGATGACGGCGCAGCGTGCGCGCGGCCTGGGCATGCGGACGGCCGACGATGTCGGTCATCACGCGGCTGACCGAGGGACCGATGTCGATCGCCGGATAGACGCCGCGCTCGGCGAGGTGGCGGTTGAGCACGATATGCCCGTCCAGGATCGAGCGCGCCGAGTCGACGACCGGGTCGTTGCCGTCGTCGCCGTCCGCCAGCACGGTGTATATGGCGGTGATCGATCCGGTGCCGTGCGCATCGGCGCCCGCGCGCTCGATCAGATTGGGCAGCATCGCGATGGCCGAGGGCGGATAGCCGCGCGCCGAGGCGGGTTCGCCCAGCGCCAGCCCGATCTCGCGGCCCGCATGCGCGACGCGGGTCAGCGAGTCCATGATCAGCAGCACCTTCTTGCCCTCGGCGCGGAACGCCTCGGCAATGGCGGTGGCGCGCAGGGCGCCACGGATGCGCAGCACCGGCGAGTGGTTGGCCGGCACCGCCACCACCACCGAGCGCGCGCGCGCCTCGCCAGCGACCTTGGTCTCCAGAAAGTCGGCGACCTCACGGCTGCGTTCGCCGATCAGGCCGATGACGATGACATCGGCCTTGGCGGCGCGGACCATCATGCCCAGCAGCACCGACTTGCCGACGCCCGAGCCCGCCATGATGCCGACGCGCTGGCCCTGGCCGATGGTCAGCAGGCCGTTGATCGCACGGACGCCGACGTCGAGCGGCTCGAGCACGCGGCCACGGTCCAGCGGCGACTGCATCTTGCCCGCCAGCGGCCAGCGGCCCGCACCGCGAATGGGGCCGAGACCGTCGATCGGCTTGCCCGACCCGTCGACCACACGGCCGAGCATCGCCGCGCCCACCTCCGCTTCGCCCGGAGGACCGAGCGGGCGCACCGGTGCGCGCGGGAGCAGGGGGGCGGGGCCGCCGAGATTCATCATCAGCGTGCGGCCGTTGCGGAACCCGATCACCTCGGCCTCGACGCGTTCCTCCGCCTTGTCGCCGATCGCGCAGACGGTGCCGACCGGCAGCGAGAGGCCGACTGCCTCCATCAGCAACCCGTCATAGGAAGCGAGCCGCCCGGCGACGCTGGCGCGCGGGGCGAAATCCGCCTGGGCCAGCGTGTCCAGATAATCGGCCGTGAAACGGTTCAGCATTGCGGAACGGGAACCTTGTCGATCGCGGCGGCCAGCTGGTCCAGCCACATGGTCGGGCCATCCTCGACGATGGTCGAGGCGCTTTCGAGGACGAAACTGCCCCGCTCCAGCGCGGCGTCGCCGACGGGAAAGATGCTCTGCGGCAGGCGGCCTTCGAGCAGCGCGACATCGTCCGGGTGGACGCGCAGCAGCGCGGCCTCCTGCGCATCGGCCATCAGGTCGATCGCCGCCTCGATCCGGCCGGCCAGCCGGGCGCCGTCGACGCCGATCTCACCGACCAGCTTGCCGACGAGCGCGAGCACGGTCTGGCGCAGCTGCTCGGCCATCGCCTGGCGATCGAGACGCGAGGACATCGCCTGCGCGATCGAGTCGATCAGCTGGCCGTCGCGCGCCTCGGCCTCGGCACGGGCCTGGAATTGCTGTGCTGCGACCGCCAGCCCCTCGGCATAGCCCTCCGCATGGCCGGCGGCGTGCGCGGCGCCGATCGGGTCGTGCATCGCCTCGGCGGGCGAGTCCTGGCACGCGCCGAACGGGTCCCAGCCCTCGGTCGGGTCCTGGTCGCGATTGGCGGGGTGGAAATGGCGCGGCTGGCCGTTCGGCTGTGCGTCGGTGGCCGAGGGGCCAGCGCCCATCGGTCCACGGGCGCGGAACGAGACGGGGCCGGCATCGCCGCCCAGGCCCAGGCCCGGCACGCCCGACGGGGAAAAGCCGCCCGGCGGCATGAACGCGCGTTGCAGCGCGGCCGCCGCGTCGTTGCGGGCGGAAAAGCCGGCGACGAAATCAGACATAATCGTCCTCGCCTCCGCCCATCATGATCGTGCCTTCCTTGGCCAGGTTGCGCGCGACGGTGATCATCGCCTTCTGCGCCTCCAGCACTTCGGACAGCTTCATCGGCCCGCGCGACTCGATCTCGTCGCGGATACCGGCCGCCGCACGCGCCGACATGCAGCCCAGGAAGCGCTCGCGCGCCGCCTCGTCCGCGCCCTTGAGCGCGCGGGTGAGGATCTCGCCATCGACGTTGCGGATGAGCGTCCCCAGATTCTTGTCGTCCATATCGAGCAGGTTCTCGAAGATGAACAGCGCCTCCTCGATCTGCTTGGCGACGTCGCGATCGATCTTGAACAGCTTGGGCATGACCCGCTGTTCGGTCGCCTTGCGCGCGCTCGACAGGATCTTGGCCGCCTCGCGCGAACCGCCCAGCGCCAGACCCTGGCCGCTGCTGCCGCCCTCGCTCCAGCGGGTCAGCACCGCGTTCAGCGTCTCGATCGCCTGCGGCGTCACCGGACCCAGCCGCGCGACGCGGTGGAGGATGTCGGGCTGCATGACGTCGGGCAGCAGCTCCAAGACCTTGCCGGCGACCACGGGATCGCAATTGGCGATCAGGACCGCGCCGATCTGCGGATGCTCCTTCTCGACGATCTTGGCGATGTCGGTCGGGTCGAGCCAGCCGAGCATCTCGATCTCGCATTGCGCCTTTGGCGGCACGATGCGCGACAGCACGCTGCCGGCGCGTTCGGGACCGAGCGCGCGGTTCATCAGGCTTTCGACCATCGGCTTGGGCTGGAACGCGATCGAGGCGCGGGCGCGGGCACAGCCGACGAAATCGTCGAGCACGAAGCCGACATCCTGCTCGCTGACATCGGCGATCGAATACATCGCCTTGCCCAGTTCGCGGACCTCGTCCGGCTCCAGCTTTTGGAGGATGGCCGAGGCTTCCTCCTCGCCGACCAGCATCATCAGCACGGCGGCGCGCTCGACCCCCGAATAGACGCGGCCCCCTTCGGACGCGGTGACGGTCACGACTGCGCCTCCGAGCGGATCATGTCACGGATGGCCAGCGCGGCGCGCGCCGGGTTGTCGCGGGTGAAGCCGCGCACCTTGACGATGCGATCGTCGAAATTGTTCGTCTCTTCGATCTCGTCGAGCGTGACGGCGGGCTGGACCGCGATCTGTTCAGGGACCGGCTGGCCATCGGCGGCGACGCGCGGGGCGGCCCCCTCGGCCCCCGCACCATCGGCGGCACCCATGGGCAGCGCCTTGGTCTCGGCCTCGTCCTTCTTCTTCGTCATCGCCTTGACCAGCGGGCGGACGCCCAGCAGCAGGACGAGGAGCGCGATCAGGACGGCGGTGGCGTTGCGTGCCACGATCGGCAGCCAGCTATTGTCGTACCAGGCGCGGCTGTCCTCGACACCCGCATCGGCGAACTTGCGGCTGATGACGGTGACATTGTCGTTGCGCTGCTGGTCGAAACCGACCGCCGACTTCACCAGGTCGGAAATCTGGTTGATCTCCATCTGGCTGCGCTTGCCCGTGGCGGGGTCGCGCAGCAGGACGGCGACGGTCAGCCGCTTGATCGAACCCGGTGCGGCGCGGGTGACCGAGATCTGCTTGTTCAGGTCATAGGCGCGCTGGAAGGCGTCGGACTGCTTCTCCGGATTGACGCCCGGGCCCCCTGCGACCGGCTTGCCATCGGCCGGCGGCGCGCCGTTCGCGCCATTGGCGGCCTGCGGCTGCTGCAGCGTGCTGGCGGGCGGGGGCGTGTTGGACAGCGCACCCGGAATGCCGCCCGGCGTGGTCGGGTCCTTCTGGTTGCCGGTCCAGTTGCCGGTTTCGGCGCGCAGCGCGCCGTCCTTGTCATAGCGTTCGCTGGTCGCGCTGGTCTCGTCGAGATTGACGTCCGCCTGCACCTCGGCGGTGAAGTTGCCCGCGCCGACGAGCGGGGTCAGCAGCTGGATCAGCTGGGTGCGGTATTTCTCTTCCAGGCGGCGCTGGAAATCAATGCGACGATCATCGCCGCTTGCGCCCTCGCCGCCCTTCTTGGACAACAGGCCGCCCATCTGGTCGACGACGGTGACGTCCTCGGGCTTCATGCCGGGCACCGACGAGGCGACGAGATTGATGATCGACTGAACCTGCGATTCCGACAGCGAGCGCCCGGCATTGAGCTTCAGCACCACCGAGGCGGACGGCGAGGACTTGTCGCGGATGAAGGGCGACGCTTCGGGCGTGGCCAGATGCACGCGCGCCTCGGCCACCGCGTCGATCTCCTCGATCGAACGCGCCAGTTCGCTCTCGCGCGCCTGGCGAAGGCGTTCGCCCTCGACCGCGCGGCTGACGCCCATCGGCAACTGGTCGAGGATCGCATAGCCGCCGGGTGCCTGTTTCGGGAGCCCCTGGCCCGCGAGCAGCATCCGCGCCTTGGAGTAATCCTCCTCGTTCACGGTCAGCGCGCCGGTGCCGTCGTTGATCTTGCTCTTGATGTTCGCGGCCGACAGCGCGGTCGTCACCGCCTGCTTGTCCGCGTCCGAGAGATTCTCGAACAGCGTCTTTTGCGGCGGGCTCGACAGCGCCATCCAGGCGAGCGCGGCGGCGGCGATCAGGCCGATCAGCATCGCCATCGGCGCCGAGCGGCGCACGGCGGGCTGCGCCATCACCGACTTGATCTGGCGTAGCGGGTTGGCGAATTTTTCCGGCAACGGCGGCAAGGCCGGCGGCGTGTTGGATGCGGGGGTGAGGGCTGTGCTCATCTTACACCGGCATGCTCATGATGTCCTTGTAGGCGGACAGGAGTTTGTTGCGGACTTGCAGCGTCGCCTCGAACCCGACCGAGGCCTGCTGGCGGGCCATCATCACCTTGGCGATGTCGACGGTCTCGCCGCGTTCGTAGGATTCGGACAGGCGGGCGGCCTGTTGCTGGCCCTCGTTCACGCCCTTCAGCGCGGACTCGAGCGTATCGGCAAAGCTGGTCGGGGGTGCGACCGGCTGGGACTGGGCGGCCTGTGCCGCCTGGTTGGCACCGGCCTGGCTTGCCGCCTTGAGCGCCTGATTGCGTTCCAGGATCTGGGCACGAAGCGCCATCACCCGGTCGACGCTCATCGCGCCGCCGACACCGCCGACGCTCATGCCATCATGGCCCGGCTAGAGGGGCGGATGATCTCCTCGCCCTGCTCGCGCGCCTTGGCGAGGCGGTAGCGCAGCGTGCGCTCCGAGATGCCGAGGCGCTTGGCGGTCTCGATCCGGTTGCCGCCGCATGCGGCCAGCATCTCGCGGATCGCGGCGAACTCGCTCATCTGCACGACCTTGCCCAGCGTGGCTTCCGCGGTCGTCACGGTCAGCGGGGTCTCGTCGGTGTCGTTGGCGACCATCGGGCGGTCGAACACGATATGCTCGGGCTCGATCGTCGCACCGCCGGCAAAGAGGAGCGCGCGCTGGATCACATTCTCCAGCTCGCGGACATTGCCGGGCCAGTTGTGCATCGCCAGCTTCTCGATCGCCGCGACGCTGGGCCAGGGCATGACGGCGCGGCTGGCGGCGTGGCGCAGGATCATCGTCGCGGCGAGCGCGGGAATGTCCATGCGCCGTTCGTTCAGCGACTTGGTGGTCAGCGGGAAGACCGACAGGCGGTAGTACAAGTCGGCGCGGAACCGGCCGGCGGCGACTTCGGCCTGCAGGTCGCGGTTGGCGCAGGCGATGACGCGGACGTCGACCGACTGCGGCATCGATGCGCCGAGCGGGATCACCTCGCGCTCCTGAAGGACACGGAGCAGCTTGGCCTGGAGCTGGAGCGGCATCTCGGCGATCTCGTCGAGGAGCAGCGTGCCGCCATCGGCCGCACGGAAGAAACCTTCGCCCGCCTGGGCCGCGCCGGTGAACGCGCCCTTCTGGTGACCGAAGAGCAGCGCTTCGAGCATCGATTCAGGCAGGGCAGCGCAGTTGATCGCGACGAAAGGCTTGGCCGCGCGCGGCGACTGGGCGTGGATGGCGCGCGCCACCACTTCCTTGCCGGTGCCGGTCGGGCCGTTGATCAGGACGGTGATGTCGGCCTGTGCCACTCGCTCGGCCAGCGTGAAGAGCGCCAGGCTCTCCGGATCGGCGGCGGTCGGCATCTCCGGCCCGGCGACGAGCGCGCGGACGAAGCTGTTGCCGACGCCGGCTTCGCTGGCCGGATAGGTCACGGTCGCGGGGCGGCCGCCCTGTGCCGGGGTCAGCGAGGGAACCGGGCCGTCATTGACGATGACGGTGCGTGCCGGATGCGCGATCGCGTCGCCCTCGGTCACCAGGGCGGTGTCGCCCGGCAGGAATGCGGCACCGGGTTCGGCAATCGCCAGCCCCTGCGCACGCAGCGCGGAGATCAGCGCGTATTTCTGCTTAACCAGCGCAGCGGAGGGGTGAATCGACGACATCGGGCTTCAGTCCTTTCGTGACTCGCTAATGCCGTCTCCTTGGTAAAGCCGCGGTTAATCCTGGCAGCTTGCCGGCAAGTTTTTTCCGGGCGCGACGCGCGCCCGTATGTGTGCGGGCGACGCGCCGCCGCGCGCGCGACCGTTCCGGCAATACCGGCAAGGCGACCGGCAAAAATTTGCAGAGGCCGGCTAAAACCTGCCGGAATGCGGCCGTTACTCCACTCGGCGGCTCGGTGGTCCAGAGGGGACACAGACGGATCGCCGAGCAGATTTGGAGACAAGACATGACCGTTATTGCCAGCAATATCAGCGCTTTGCGTGCCACCGCCGCGTCGACCTCGGCGCAGAACGCGCTCAGCACCTCGATGCAGCGCCTGTCGACCGGCAACCGCATCAACTCGGCAAAGGACGATGCCGCCGGTCTGGCCATCAGCGACTCGATGACCGCGCAGATCAAGGGCATGGCGCAGGGCATCCGCAACGCGAATGACGGTATCTCGCTGGCGCAGACGGCCGAAGGCGCGCTGAACGAAGTCACCAACATGCTGCAGCGTATGCGTGAGCTGAAGGTCCAGTCGTCGAACGGCACCTATTCGTCGGCCGACAAGGCGAACATCACCAACGAGCAGACCTCGCTGGCCTCGCAGATCAGCGCCGTCGTGAAGAACACGCAGTTCAACGGCAAGCAGCTGTTCAACGCTGCCTCGACCGTCACGATCCAGACCGGTGCGACGACCAACGATACGGTCAATATCGGCCTGCGTGACATGACGGCGACCTACGACACCTCCGGTGCGTCTCCCGCTGGTTCGAAGCTTCAGGCGGTCGTCAATTTTGCGCCGACGGGCACGGATACCGCGCTGAAGTCGGACACGCTGGCCAACTATGACGACGCGATCGCCGACGTCTCGTCGATCCGTGCGGGCCTGGGTGCGACCCAGAACCGTCTCCAGTCGGCGGTCAACTCGGCGACCTCGAACATGACCAACCTCGCCGAAGCGAAGAGCCGCATCGCAGACACCGACTTCTCGGAAGAAACGACCGCGCTCGCCAAGGCGCAGATCCTGAGCCAGGCGTCGACCGCGATGCTGAGCCAGGCCAACCAGTCGCAGCAGGGCGTGCTGAAGCTCCTCGGCTAATCGCCCTGGGCGAATGCCGACCGCGGTTTTCCCCTCGGTCGCGGAAGGTGGACCCCCCGGTGCTCTTTAAGAGGGTGCCGGGGGGCTCCGCCCGAAAAAATGCGCCCATTCGACTCTTTTCTCTAAAGCCCTGCCGAACGCGGTCGTTACCCGTCTTGGCAGCTCGACCTTCGCCTTGGGGGCGGCGGAGAGCTCCGGCTTTGGAGAACGACCATGACGGTTATCGCCAGTAATATTTCGGCGTTACGCGCATCGAGCGCCAACGGCGCCGCGACGGAAGCGCTGAACGTGTCGATGCAGCGCCTGTCCACCGGCAAGCGAATCAATTCCGCGAAGGACGACGCCGCCGGCCTCGCCATTGCCGCCTCGATGACCTCGCAGGTCCGCGGCATGAACCAGGCGATCCGCAATTCCAACGACGGCATCTCGATGGCGCAGACCGCCGAAGGCGCGCTCGACGAAGTGAGCAACATGCTCCAGCGTATGCGCGAACTGGCGGTGCAGAAGGCCAACGGCATCTATTCGTCGAACGACAAGGCGAACATCACGTCCGAGCAGAACGCGCTGGCGTCGCAGGTGTCGAACATCCTGTTCAACACCCAGTTCAACGGCCAGAAGCTGCTCGACGGTTCGGCGGGAACGGCCGGTGTCGTCGCCATTCAGGCGGGCGCGAACACCAGCGACGCCATCACCATGACCTTCAGCAATCTGACGACCGATGCCGACATCAACAGCGCCATCGCCGTGGTCGATCCGGCCACCGGCCCCAGCAGCATCGCGACCGCCGCGACTCTCGAGAAGTTCGACGCCGCCATTGGCAGGGTCGCCAATATCCGCGCCGGCCTCGGCGCCACGCAGAACCGGCTCCAGTCGGCGGTCAACAACCTGACCTCGAACGTCACCAACCTGACCGACGCGCGAAGCCGGATCGAGGACACCGATTTCTCGGCGGAAACCACCGCGCTCGCCAAGGCGCAGATTCTTAGCCAGGCCTCGACCGCGATGTTGAGCCAGGCCAACCAGTCGCAGCAGGGCGTGCTCAAGCTGCTGGGCGGCTAATTCCCGGTTCCTGAGCGCCCCGGCACCGCGCCCCCACTCGGGTGACGGGGCCGACCGGCCACGAGTCTCTCGCAGGCCGGTTCGCAGGACAAACCCCGGCGGCAGTCATGCCGCCGGGGTTTACTCGCGTTTGAATCGCGTCAGGTGCCGAGCGGCGTCCGGCCGATCGAGGCCTGGGCAAAGGCGATGATCGCGTCGTTCACGTCGCCCGACACTTCGCCCGGCACCACGGTGAACGGCAATGCCCGCAATTCCTCGCTCGCCAATTGATAGGCGTGATGCGCCGCCGGCTCCGCATCCGATGTCGGCCCCTGGGTGGCGATCAATATGTCATGCGGGGTGATACGCTGCCGATCGAGCAGATAGTCCAGTCGCTTGCGCCAGTGCGCGGCATAGTCGACCATCGCCATCGGGCTTTTCTGCGTGAAGGCGAGCGGCCGGATCGCGCGCAGCCGATCTCCCCGATGCGCCAGCGGAAAGGAGATCGACATGAGTTCGTCGTCGATCTTGACTGACTTGAAGAAGTCCAGATGCCGCCGCCGCAGCGCATGCCGAATGTCGCGGGTCAGCTCGACCTCGGGCGTGTCGGTCGAGAAATCGCGGCGGACGAAGCGGGCATATAATCCCTCGACGAAGGCTGTCAGGTTCAGGTCCGTCTGGGCGATTCGGGGCTCGCTGAACCGGATGCTCGATTCGCGTCGGGCGATAATGTCCCGGAAGGTCGCCTCGGCATCCCATTCTCCGAGGCTGGGCAGGAACTCGCTGACCCGGCCCAGCTCCAGCCGCAGCAGGTCGATCGCGCCGGCATAGGCGGCATAACCCTTGTCATCGAAGAAGTGACGGACCCGTGCGAACCGCTTGGGCGCGATGCGATAGTCGATCAGGCGATGCGTCAGATCGAGCGCGATGACACCGATATTGGCGAACTCCTCGGTCTCGGCGAAGGGCCGAAAGCGGATGATGGCGTATCGATAGAGCGTCTTCATACGAGTTCTGCCCAGAATCGGGGGTCGTCATGGCGGCGCAAGCGCGTGGCGATAGTGTCGAGGAAATCAGCCTGCCCATCCAGCCATTCCTCGGGGAGGGCGTGGAATATGTCGGGCAGCAGCCTCGCCGCGTTCGTCATGCCGGCCATCATCGCATCCCGCAGCGAGTCGCGCCGCCGCATTCTATCCCAGGCGGGACGCCCGGCATGCAACGGCAATTCCCGGGCGGGATCGTAGGACGCTGCGAACGCCAGATTGTGATCGATGACGATCAGCGCGCCGTCTTCCAGACGCACGAAAAGATTGGGATTGCCGCCATGTTCGGTCAGCGTCCGGTCACCATTCGCGATCCAGTGGTCGAAGACATAGAGCCAGCATGACAAAGCGGCATTTTGCTGCGCCAGAATGACCGGCGTGACCGGCTGTATCGGTTCCTGCCATGCCGAGGCGAACACCGGGCCATCCCCGATCGCATGCGCCACATCCGGGTCGCCATGATGCCGGACCAGCGACGTCGGCATCCGGCCAATGACGAAGGGGGGTATGGGCAGTCCCAGCTCCCGGCCCAAAAAACCAGCGACCACCTCGGCGATCAACCCCTGGCGCAACGCCTGGCGGCCCTTGACCGCGTAGAGCTGGCCATCATCGAGATGGCACAGAAAGGGCTGGGTCATGCCGCTGGCGATCGGCTGGACGATCTCCACGATATCGAGAATGTCCAGCCGCACCGTCATCGCGCCGCAGCCTATCAGCTGGCGGGGAGGGCGGCCATGGTTAAGATCGGCCCGGCATGTCGGGCCTTCATGACCTCAACGCTGCGCGGCCAACGCCTTCTTCAACCGGGCATGCGCCGCGCTCTTGATCTGGCAGACGCGCGCGGCGCCGACGCCGAGCACCTGGCCGATTTCCTCCAGATTGAGTTCCTCGACATAATAGAGCTGGATCACCATCGCCTCGCGCTCGGGCAGCGCGGTGATCGCGGCGATCAGCGCGTCGCGCAGGTCGCTTTCGGCAAGCTGCTCGAAGGCGTCGGGAGTGTCGTCGGCGAACCAGGGCAGGTCGTCGGCATAGACGTCGTCGATCGGCTCCATCCGCACGGCCTCGGCCGTCTTATAGTCGGTGCGCAGCTTTTCGGTCGTGACGCCCAGCTTCTCGGCGACCGCCTCGTCGGTCGGGACCTGGCCCGCGACCTGCGACAGCGCGGTCACCGCCTCGTGATACTGGCGGCGGCGGCGCATCGCACCGCGCGTCGTCGTCGCCTGGCGGCGCAGCTCGTCGATCATCGCGCCGCGCAGACGCGCCTTCAGATAATGGCCGAACTCGACCCCGCGCTCCTCGAACGAGGCGGCGGCCTCGACCAGCGCGACCAGGCCGACCTGGACCAGATCCTCGACTTCGATCAGGCTCGACATCGATCCATGCACATGCCACGCGATCCGGCGCACCAGCGGCAGGTGCTGGCGGATGATCGCATCCGCCTCGATCCCGCCACGCCGGCGCGGCGCCGGGCGATAGGTGATCGGCTGGTCGGCGACCGTGGGGTTGGCGAGCGCCGGGTCGAAATTGACCGGGTTGATCGCCTGGGCGTTCAGGAACGCGCCGCTCAGGGGGTGCGCGCTCATGCGGCCAGCGCCTGCGGTGCGCCGATCACGGCGACGACCTCGACCGCCTTCTCCTCGGGCACCTCGAAGAAGGACAGGACCGGCGTGTCGGGCAGGCAGGTGCGCAGCAGCTTGCGCATCGCGATCCGCACGCCCGGCTGGACGACCAGCGCGAAAGGCTTGGCCTCGGCGAGCAGCGGCTGCGCGGCATGGGTCAGCGCCTCGGTGATGCGGCGGCCCAGATCGGGCTCGATCACGTGGCGGCGGCCGGTGTCGGCGCGCATCGCCTGGGCGAGCAGCCCTTCGAGCTGACCGTCCAGCGTCATGACGCGCAGCGGCTCGCGCATGCCACACAGCTTCTGGATGATGAGCGCGCCCAGCTGCGGCCGGATCAGCTCGACGATCTCTTCGGCGTCGAGCGTCTTCTGGGCCGCCACGGCGATCGCGCTGGCGATGCGGCGGAACTCCTTCAAGGTGATATTCTCCGAAAGAAGGCCCTTGAGAACCTGGGTCAGGGTGGTGAGCGGCAAAGGATTGGGACTGAGCGAGGCGGCGAGTTGCGCGGCGCGCTCCCTCAGCCCGTCGAGCAGCGACTGGACCTCGTCGGGGCCGAGCAGCTCGGCGCTGTTCGAGGACAGGATGTGGTTCAGGTGCGTCGCCATGACGGTGCCCGGATCGACGACAAGATACCCCATGCCGGTGGCGGCATCCGCGTCACCCTTCAGAATCCAGGTGGCGGGCAGGCCGAAGGTCGGGTCCTTGACCGGCTTGCCGTTCAGCGTGCCGAAGGCCTGACCGGTGTCGAGTGCCAGCATCTCGTCGGGCGACACCTGATCCTCGGCGGCAACGACGCCGTTGATGATGATCCGGTAGTTGAACGGCCCGAGATTGATGTCGTCGCGCACCCGCGCCTGCGGCACGACGAAGCCCAGTTCCTTGGACAGCTGGCGGCGGACGCCAGTGATGCGCGCCATCAGCGGGGCACCGCGACGCTCGTCGACCAGCGGCACCAGGCCGTAGCCGATGTCGATATGGACCTGCATCCCGTCGATCACCTCGTCCCAGCCGATGCGCGAGGGATCGGTCGGCTCGGCGGCGGGGGCCGGGGGGACGGGGACCGGGCGCTTCTCGATCTGGCGCAGCTTGTGCGCGGTGAACCCGGCGATCGCGGCGGCGGGCAGCAGGATCAGGTGCGGCATACCGGGCAGGACGCCCAGCAGGCCCAGGATCACCGCGACGGGAATCCAGGTCTTGGACGCGCCGAACTGCGAGCCGATCTGGCCCGCCAGATCCTTGTCCGACGACACGCGCGTCACGATGGCGGCGGCGGCGATCGACAGCATCAGGCTGGGCAGCTGCGCGACCAGCGCGTCACCGATGGCGAGCAGGATATAGGTCTTGGCGGCATCGGCGATGCCCATGCCATGGCTGACCGGACCCAGGATCAGGCCGCCGATGATGTTGGCCGCCAGGATCAGCATGGCGGCGACCGCGTCGCCCTTCACGAACTTGGACGAACCGTCCATCGAGCCGTAGAAATCGGCTTCGGTCGAAACCTCGACGCGGCGCGCCTTGGCCTGGTCCGGGGTGATCAGGCCGGCGTTCAGATCGGCGTCGATCGCCATCTGCTTGCCGGGCAGCGCGTCCAGGGTGAAGCGCGCGGAGACTTCGGACACGCGGCCGGCGCCCTTGGTCACGACGATCAGGTTGATGATCATCAGGATCGCGAAGACGAAGAGACCCACGACATAGTCGCCGCCGATCAGGAAGGTGCCGAACGCCTCGATGACGTGACCCGCAGCACTTTCGCCCTCATGGCCATGGACCAGCACGATGCGGGTCGAGGCGACGTTGAGGCCCAGGCGGAACAGGGTCGCAAAGAGGAGCACGGTCGGGAAAGCCGAGAAGTCGAGCGGCTTTTCGGCGTTCAGCGCGACCATCAGCACGGCCAGGCTGATCGCGATGTTGGCGACGAAGAAGATGTCGAGCAGCGCCGGCGGGATCGGCACGACCATGACCAGGACCAGCAGCAGGATCGCGGCGGGCAGGGCCATGGTGCGGCCATTGGCGAAAAGCTTGCCCATCGCTTAGCCCCCCATGCTCGCGAGCATCATATAGGCCAGCCGGGCGTGATCGGGCTTGGGCCGCAACAGGCTGTCGCTCGTGGCATTGGCGCCCGTGGCATTGGCGGTCGCGCCGCCGCGCAGGCCCAGCTGGTTCATCGTGCTGGTCGCCCAGGCGAGCGCGTCGCTGGCGCTTTCGTTGTTGCCGGTGACGACGGTCGCGTCGGCCTGACCCTGCAGCGCCAGCGCCTGGGCGGCGAACTGCATGTTGGCGGCGCGGGTCGCGTCGCTGTCGGCCGAGCTGCCGGCCAGCTTGTTGGCGAACCGGTCATAGATGTCGGCGACCGTGCGCGGCTGGCCGTTCGAGGCATAGAAGACCGAGCGGTTGGCGCGTGCGGCGGCGGGGAACAACGCGGCACCCGTCGTCTGCGGGCTGGAGGCCAGCTTGGACAGGAACTTGGTCGCGCCGCCCAGGCCCAGGAAATGCGCCATATACAGGTCGGTGCCGTTCGTTTCGCGGCCCAGCGTCGATTCCAGCGCGGCCTTGTTGTCCGAGGCGTGCTCGGCGGCCATCAGCGAGGCGGCGGTGGGATCGTTGCGCAGGCCCATCACGGCATTGCGGGCGCCGCCGCTGACATAATAGCGACCGCCCGACTGGCCGATCGAGTCGGCGGCCCAGCCCAGCCCATGCTCGGCGCCATGCTTCTTGAGCACGGCGAGCCAGCTCTGCTCGACGAACTGATACAGGCCCGAGGCCGACGAGGTGCCGGCGCGCGCATTGGCGTTGAGCCCGGATTCGAGCTTGGCCTGACCCAGCAGATAGCCGAAATCGACTCCCGTGCGGCTCGAGGCCAGCGCGATCGCCGACTGTATCCGGGATTGAGAGACGGGTTGGACGGTCATGCTGTTTGGTAAATGCCCTTGTTCGGGCTTCACTCAGCAAGGGCCGTGCCAATTCTCCGGCGGCAAAGGCTCAGGAATCAAAAAGCCCCGGAAATCCGCGAGTCGGCGGCGTTCGGGGCTTGGGTCGGCAAAGGTCGGGGGGCAGGGTGGTCGGGGTTTCCGGCAAAGCGGCAAGCGGTTGCCGGCCGGCACCGGCAAGTCGGGGGCAAAGCCGGCGACGATCAGGCGTAGGCGCGCATCATCGGGCGATAGCCGCCACCGCCGGCATCGCCGGTCAGCGTCTGCAGCTTGCGCCGCACATTGGCCGCCATCAGGTTGACGTAGATGCGGCAGGTCTCGTTCAGGCGATTGGCCTCGTCGGCCAGTTCGCGCAGCTCGGGGCCGGCGGGGCCGGTGCCGAGCGAGGCGACATCCTCGATCGCGGCCAGCTTCTCGGTGGTGGCGCGTTCCAGCGCGGCCACGTCGTTCGACTTCAGCGCCGCGATTTCACGATGAAGGGCCTCGATGACCCGGATCAGGGCGTCACGCCGCGTCATTTACCATTCCAGTCGAGCTTCAGCGCGATCATCTGGTCGGCGATGGTCGCCGGCAGGATCGGGAAATTGCCATCGGCGATCGCTTTCTTGATCGCGGCGACGCGGTCCTGGTCGACCGGCGGCTGGGCGGCCAGCGTGCGGGCCAGATTGCCCACGCCGCTCATGTCGCCCATCGTCTTGGCGGGGGTGAAACCGGTCTGACTGTCTGCGGCGAGCGCGCTGGGACGCGACACGCCGGCGATCCGCGCGATCCTCGTTTCCCCGGCACTGAGCCTTGTTACATCGACCATGTCCGCACCCGTTGGTTTCGCTGACATGGGGTATAACGGCCCCGGCCGGGGAATCTTTAGCGGGAATTTACAACCTGGCCCGCAAAAACCCGCATCATTCCGACCAGCCGGGCAAGGTGGCGCGACCACTGGCCAGCGCGACCGCCTGGACGGGCTGGCGCGCGGCGTCGATGCGCACGGGGAAATGTCCGCCGGGCACCGCGTCCGCCATGGCAACCCCTTCTCTTGTAATGGAAAATCCATCCGAGCCGGCTTCGATCACGACCGGATCGCCGCGTCGGATGACGGGTTCGGCCTTCACCGCGATCGCCGGCATCGCGCGCGGCGCGCCGGCCGGGCGGGGCGGGCTGAGCACGGGTACGAAGATCCGCCATTGCGGCCCGGCGCAATTAACCACGACCGCATCATGCGCCTCGGTCCGCCAGGATAGCGAGACGGTGGCGCATTGCGCGAGCTTCAACCGTGTGTCGACCGGCGCGCGTGCGCCGCCCTCCACGCCGATCGGCCGGCCGGTAAAGGCGGCGACGGCGGCGTCCAATGCGCCGATATCCTGGAAATTGGCGGCGCCCGCCAGCAACAGGGACAGGATCATCAGGGTCTCCGTGACGGTTCGCCGGCAAAGACGAGCGTGACCATCGCAACGCGCTGGCCGGGCTTTGCGGCGGTGGAAAGGATCAGGCGGTCGGCGGCGGCCGGACCGATCAGCGCGGCGGTCGCGCGCGCGCGATCGGCGGCGAGGACGACCGCGCTACGGCTGGCGGCATCGACATCGGCGGCGCTGCCATCGGTGGCGCCGACGACCGACAGGCGGACGCGCGGATCGGCGAGTGCCTCCTGCGCCCAGGGGACGAACAGCGGATCGGGGTCGGTCGGGATGGCCGAACCGGGGGCGAAGCGCAGCGAGGCGGCGGCGACCGGCATGGCGGGCGTCGGCTCGGGCGGCAGGCGCAGCGCCTGGTCGGCGATCGACTGGCTCGACCCGAATTGTGCGCGCAGGCCGTTGAGCAGCGCGGGGCGTCGCTCCGCCCCCGTCGCCTGGACGAGAACCAGGAAGCCGACCAGCAGCAGGGCGAGGTCGGCCAGGGTCACGAGCCAGATCGGCCGCGCGGGCGCGGCCTCCGGGAAAGGGGGATCGGTCGTCATGCGACGCTGACCAGATTGGGGCCGCCCGACTTGCCGGGGCTGAGGGGCGCGCGCGTCGGACGCGGCGCCTCGCGCGCGGCGAGCAGCGCCAGCGGGGCGACCAGGCGGGTGCGCTCGAACGCCTCGATCCGCGCGGCACGGCGCAGGCGGATGGCGATCGGCTGCGCGACCAGATTGGCGAACAGCGCGCCATAGAGGGTGGCGAGCAGCGCGATCGCCATCGCGCCGCCGATCCGCTGCGGATCGTTCATCGTCGCGAACATCGCGGCCAGCCCGATCAGCGTGCCGACCATGCCCATGGCGGGTGCGGCCTCGGCGGCGCCCGCCCAGACATCGGCGACCGCGACATGGCGTTCGATCCGGCCTTGGCGCGCCATGGCCAGCTTGCTGGTGACCGATTCCGCGCCCTCGCCATCGACGATCGCGGCGATCGCCTCGGCCAGGTCGGGATCGGTGACGACCGAACGGTCGAGCGTCAAGACGCCGTGGCGCTTGGCGATGCGCGACAGATGCGCGATCTGCTCGATCAGCGGATCGGCCGAGAAGGGTCGTCGCAACAGCACCATCAACGCCCGCATCGCGCGGCGCGCATCGCGCCACGGCGTGCGCAGCAGGGTGGCGATCAGGGTCCCGCCCAGCACGATGGCAAGCGCGGCCGGATCAAGGAACTGGTGAAGCGGTGGCAAAGCGATCATGCGCGTGACCCTGCAAGGGGCGGGCCAAGTGCGTTTGTCGGGCCGGGCCGTCTGTTGCCGTGGCCAAATTCCTCCCCTGCAAGGGGAGGGGGACCATGCGAAGCATGGTGGAGGGGTGTCACCGCCCGAGAGGACAGTCCAACCTCACCAAGGGCGACACCCCTCCGTCAGGCCTTCGGCCTGCCACCTCCCCTTGCAGGGGAGGAATGCGAGACGCCGTCATCCGGGCGGACTCTGCCGCTTCGTTGCCGCCGGCCGGCAAGATCCGGCAATGCCTTGCCGCTTGCCGGCTGCCGATCCCGGCTCCCCGCCCAAATTCCGCAAATTCCGCAATTGGCACGGAGGTTGCGAGACCCCGGTGACGCGATGATCCGCCCGGGGGTCTGCGTGGGAAAGGAGGTTGATGATGGCCGCAGAAACATTGTTCGGAATTCACGGCGCCGCGCTCGAAGTCCGGGGGCAGCGCATGGGCGTGCTGGCGTCCAACATCGCCAACGCTTCCACGCCGGGCTTCAAGGCGCGCGACATCGACTTCAAGGCGGCGCTCGCCGCCGTCGAGGGCGGGCAGCAGGACCAGGGCATCGCCAAGGCGATGAAGTACCGCATCCCCCTCCAGACCTCGCTCGACGGCAACACCGTGGAGCTGGCCGAGGAGCAGACCGCCTTCGCCGAGAACGCCGTCCAGTATCAGACGACGCTGTCGTTCCTGAACGGGCGCATCTCCACCATCACCCGTGCGCTGAAGGGCGAATAAGCGATGCCGAACGGACCGCTTTCCATCTTCCAGGTTTCGGGGCGCGCCATGTCGGCGCAGCTCATCCGCATGAACACGACCGCGTCGAACCTGGCCAATGCCGGTGGCATCGCGGGCACCGCCGACACCGCGTACAAGACGATGAAGCCGGTGTTCCGCACCAGCTTCGACGCCGCGACCGGCCTGTCGACCGTCGATGTCGAGAAGATCGTGATCGCGGGCGAGGACCCCACCAAGCGCCACGACCCCAACAACCCGATGGCCGACAAGGACGGCAACGTCTTCGAGGCGGCGGTCGATGAAACCCGCGAGCTGGTCGACATGATGGAGACCGCGCGCACCTATCAGAACAATGTCGAAGTGATGCAGACCGCCAAGTCGCTGATCCTCGACACCCTCAAGCTGGGCCGCTGATCATGACCTCCACCGCGATGAACTCGACGCTGGACAGCCTGGGCATCGCGCGTGCCGGCTCGACCGCCAGCAACGCCGCCGCCGCGACCTCGGCCAAGAAGTCGACCACGCTCGACCAGTCCGCCTTCCTCAAGCTGCTCACCGCGCAGCTGAAGAACCAGGACCCGTTCGCGCCGATGGACAATACCCAGATGGTCGCCCAGATGGCGCAGTTCTCGAGCGTCGCGGGCATCTCCGAGATGAACACGACGCTCGCCTCGATCGCGACCAAGCTGAACGCGACGACCCCGGCGGACGCGATGAACTATGTCGGCAAGACCGTGCTGACCGAGGGCACCACCGCCTATGGCCGCACCAGCGGCGGGCTGGCGGGACAGGTCGAACTCGACAATGCTGCCACCGACGTCTCGGTCACCATTTCGGACGCGCAGGGCACGGTGCTCAGGACGCTGCCGCTCGGCATGCAGAAAGCCGGCACCGCCAGCTATGACTGGGACGGCAAGACCGAGGACGGCAAGGACGCCGGCTCGGGTCCCTTCACCATCTCGGTCGGCGCGCTCGACGGCAGCAACGTCGTCAACGCCCGCTCGCTCGTCTGGGCGCCGGTCCAGTCGGT
Organism: Sphingomonas pseudosanguinis; assembly: GCF_052056765.1. NCBI lineage: Bacteria > Pseudomonadati > Pseudomonadota > Alphaproteobacteria > Sphingomonadales > Sphingomonadaceae > Sphingomonas > Sphingomonas pseudosanguinis. The sequence continues at coordinate 3,138,494 of NZ_CP189888.1, read as the reverse complement.
GTCGATGCCGTCGAACGGCACCCCCGTCCTCTCCGTCGCCGGCCTCGGCCAGGTCAAGCTTTCCGCCGTCCGCTCGGTCGGCTGATCCCCCTTTACGCACCAGGAAGATAGCCCATGTCCTTCTACACCTCGCTCAGCGGCCTCCAGGCCTCGCAGACCGACATGTCGGTCATCTCGCACAACCTCGCGAACGTCGGCACCAACGGCTTCAAGAAGAGCCGCGCCGAATTCGCCGACGTGATGGCGGCGAACTTCTCGACCGATCCGTTCAAGCAGGTCGGCTCGGGCACGGTGGTCAAGGCCAACCGGCAGGAGTTCAAGGAGGGCAATTACACCAGCACCTCCAACGCGCTCGACCTCGCCATTTCGGGCGACGGCTTCTTCACGGTGCAGGCGGGGGGCACGACCGGCACGCTGAACTACACCCGCAACGGCGCGTTCCAGGTCGACACCAACAACTATGTCACCGACACGCAGGGCAACCGGCTTCAGGTGTTCCCGGTCGACAAGGACGGCAACGTCACCTCGTTCGGCAATGACGGCCTGACCAGCCTGCAGCTGCCGCCGACCAGCGGCACGCCGGTCGCCACCAAGAAGGTGACGCTGGACATCAACCTGTCGAGCACCGCGACGGCGCCGACCGGGGCGTTCGACCGCACCAATATGGGCACGTACAACAACACGACCCAGACCAAGATCTTCGACACGTCGGGCAACGCCATGACGCTGACCAACTATTATGTCCGCAAGCCGCTGCCGGTCGATTCCGAGGGCAATGCGATCCAGCCGGCGGACGGCAGCAGCGAGTGGCTGGTCTACAGCTATGTCGGCGACCAGCGCCTGACGCGCGGCGGTTCGTCCGATCCGTTGCCGATGACGTTCAATGCGGGCGGCAACATGACCTTCCCGACCGGCGCCGTTACCTTCGACAACTTCACGCCGCGCACCTCGGTCATCTCGCAGCCGCTGACCATGGACTATCGCGGTTCGTCGCAGTCGGGTTCGATCTTCTCGGTCAACTCGCGCACCCAGGACGGCAAGGCGGTCGGCCTGTTGTCGGGCGTGTCGGTGGGCGAGGACGGGCTGATCACCGCGTCCTTCTCGAACGGCGAGACCGCCGCACTCGGCAAGGTGGCGGTGGCGACCTTCGTCAACATGCCGGGCCTGCGCCAGGAGGGGAACAGCTATTGGGAAGCGACCGGCATGTCGGGCGCGGCCAAGTTCGGCACCGCCAATGAGGGCGCGTACGGCGCGATCCGGTCGAGCACCATCGAGGGGTCGAACGTCGACATCACCGAGGAGCTGGTCAACCTGATCGCGGCGCAGCGCAACTTCCAGGCGAACGCCAAGGCGCTCGATACCTCGAGCCAGATCTCGCAGACCATCTTCAACATCCGCAGCTAAGCGCACGGTTCGGGTAACAGGGGGCAACGATGGACAAGCTGGTCTATACGGCGGCGACGGGGATGCGTTCGCACATGGCGGCGCAGTCGGCGATCGCCAACAACATGGCCAATGTCTCGACCATCGGGTTCCGTGCCGACCGCGTCGTGTTCGACCGTATCGACCTGAAGGGCGGCGGCGCGGCGTTCGAGGCGCGGATGCCGACCGCCGAGGAAGTGACCGACGCCGACCGCGCGCCGGGCACGGTGCAGCATACCGGCAACCCGCTGGACGTGGCGATCGCGACGTCCAGCGCCTGGCTGGCGGTGCAGTCGCCCGACGGGTCGGAGGCCTATACGCGTCGCGGCGACCTGGAGGTCACCGCCTCGGGCGTGTTGCAGACCGGCGACGGCTATCCGGTGATCGGCCAGAACGGCCCGATCACCGTGCCCCCCTATAACTCGCTGTCGGTGTCGCCCGACGGCACCGTGTCGATCATTCCGCTGGGCGCCGGCCCCGATACCCAGGCGCAGGTGATCGACCGCATGAAGCTGGCCGATGCGCGCGTGTCGCAGACGGTCAAGGGCCTCGACAATCTGCTGCGCGTCAAGGGCGGCGGCGCGCTGCCCCAGGACATGGACGCCACCGTCCAGTCGGGCGCGCTCGAGGGATCGAACGTCAACATGGCGCAGACGCTGGTCGACATGATCGAGAACCAGCGCAGCTACGAGGTGCAGGCCAACCTCATGAAAGAGGCCAAGTCACTGGACGAGAGCAGCGCATCCCTGATGCGGCTGCCGAGCTGAGGATTAAGAGACCATGTCTTCCGCCGCCATGCACATCGCGCGCACCGGGCTCGACGCCCAGGACATGCGCATGCGGGTCATCTCGAACAACCTGGCCAACGTCAACACGACCGGGTTCAAGCGCGATCGCGCCGCGTTCGAGACGCTGGCCTATCAGACGATCACCGCGCCGGGCGCCGCCAGCTCGACCGAGAGCAAGTACGCGACCGGCCTGAACCTGGGCACCGGCGTGCGCATCCAGGGCACCGCACGCATCAACACGCAAGGTGCGATGCAGACGACCAACAACAGCCTCGACATGGCGCTGGACGGCGAAGGCTTTTTCCAGGTGCAGATGCCGGGCGGTACGCTGGGTTATACCCGTGCGGGCAATTTCTCGCGCTCGGCCGAGGGGCTGCTGGTGACGTCGGAGGGTTATCAGGTGATGCCGGGCATCACCGTGCCCGAGGGCGCGACCCAGATCACCATCGGCACCGACGGCACCGTGTCGGCCACCATCCAGGGCCAGACCGCGCCGGCCGAGATCGGCCAGATCCAGATCGCGACCTTCCCCAACCCGGCGGGCCTCCAGTCCAAGGGCGACAATTACCTGACCGAAACCGCCGCCTCGGGCGCGGTAAACATGGGTGTCGCCGGCCTGGAAGGGCGCGGCCAGATCCGTCAGGGCATGCTCGAAGGCTCGAACGTCAATGTCGTCGAGGAACTGGTCGACATGATCGAGACGCAGCGCGCCTATGAGGTCAACTCGAAGATGATCAAGTCGACCGACGAGATGCTCCAGTACGCGAACCAGAATCTGTGAGCCGGACGATGCGCTTCTCTCCGCTTCTGCGTGGCGGCCTGGTCCTGGTGCTCGCCGCCTCGGCGACCGCGCCCGCGCAGGCCAGCCTGTTCGGCAAGAAGGCCCCGCCCGAGGATTTCTCGACCACCCGGCCGCTGCCCGTCGCGGCCCAGCCGGTCGCGCCCGCCAACGGCTCGATCTTCCAGGCGGCGGACGGCTATGCCGCGCTCTACGAAGGCTGGCGCGCGCGCCGGGTCGGCGATCCGCTGACCATCGTCCTCGTCGAGCGGACGGCGGCGTCCAAGTCGGCTAATTCCAAGCTGGGCTCGAAGGGCGATCTGGGCATCAACCCGCCGACGACCGGCCCGCTTGGCTCGCTGCTGAAGTCCACCGACATCGGCATGGGCGGCAGCCGCAACTTCAACGGTTCGGGCGCGGCCGACCAGTCCAACTCGTTGTCGGGCGAGATCAGCGTGACCGTGGCGCAGGTGTTCGCCAACGGCACCATGCTGGTCCAGGGGCAGAAGCGCGTGACGCTGAATCGCGGGGACGAGTTCATCCAGATCAAGGGGCTGGTCCGCATGGCCGACATCGGCATCGACAATCGCGTCCCCTCGACCCGCGTCGCCGATGCGCAGATCGCCTATACCGGCAAGGGCGATGTCGCCCGCGCCAGCCGCCAGGGCTGGCTGAGCCGTTTCTTCCAGGCCGTCAGCCCGTTCTGAGGCATTTGACCATGATCCTCCGCTTCCTTCTCGCCATGCTCGCCACCTTCGCGATCGCCGCGCCGGCCTCGGCCGACCGGATCAAGGATCTGGGCGGGTTTCAGGGTATCCGCTCCAACCAGCTGACCGGCTACGGCATCGTCGTCGGTCTGCCGGGCACGGGCGACGACAATCTGGAATATACCGTCCAGTCGCTGAAGGCTGTCGTGTCGCGCTTCGGGCTGCAACTGCCGCCCAACGCCAATCCGGGCATGAAGAACGCAGCGGTGGTGATGGTCACCGCCGACCTGCCGCCCTTCGCCAAGCCGGGCCAGAAGCTGGACATCACCGTCGCCTCGATGGGCAAGGCCAAGTCGCTTCGCGGCGGCAGCCTGATCCTGACGCCGCTTCAGGGTGCCGATGGCCAGATCTATGCGATGGCACAGGGCAATCTGGCGGTCGGCGGTCTGGGCGCGGAAGGCGCGGACGGATCGAAGATCGTCGTCAACGTCCCCTCCGCCGGCCGCATCCCCGAAGGCGCGACCGTCGAACGCGCGGTCGCCACCGGCTTCGACACCGCGCCGACGCTGACCTTCAATCTGGCGCGCGCCGACTTCACCACCGCGCAGAATGTCGCGCAGGCGATCAATGCGCGCCTGGGCATGGGCATCGCGCAGGCGATGGACGCCGTGTCGGTCGCGGTTCGCGCGCCGATGGGCGCCGATGTCCGCGCCACGCTGATGTCCGAGATCGAGAATCTGAACGTCGTCTCGGCCGAGCCGCCCGCCAAGGTGATCGTCAATGCGCGCACCGGCACCGTCGTCATCAACTCGGCGGTGCGCGTCGGCCCGGCCGCCGTCACCCATGGCAAGCTGACCGTCAAGATCGACGAGAATCAGCGCGTCAGCCAGCCCGCCCCGCTCAGCGGCGGCCAGACCGTCGTCACGCCCAAATCGGGTGTCGCGGTCGAGGAGGAGCGTCGTCCGATGTTCCTGCTGAACCCCGGCCCCAAGCTGGCCGACGTGGTCAAGGCGGTGAACGCCATCGGTGCCGCGCCGTCCGACCTGGTCGCCATTCTCGAAGCGCTGAAGGAAGCCGGCGCGCTCAAGGCGGAGTTGATCGTCCTGTGACCCAGAGCATTTCCTCCACCCCGTCGGCGGCCTCGGCCGCCGGCATCACCGGCACCGTGTCCACCGACACCCGCCGCCTGTCGAACGGCGCCAATCTGGACAAGGCGGGCACCCAGTTCGAGGCGATCTTCACCGGCATGATGCTGAAGGCGATGCGCCAGACCAAGCTGGGCGATTCGCTGTTCGAATCGAAGGCGCTCGACACGTTCCGCGACATGCAGGATCAACAGGTTGCGCAGACCATGGCCGCCCATGCCCCGATGGGGATCGGCCAGGCCGTGACCGCATTCCTGGCCAAATCGCAACCCGCTGTTAACCAGAGTTGACGTAGTTAACGCGCATGAGCGACCTGCTCTCTATCGGCGCTTCGGGCGTCCGCGCATATCAGACCGCGCTCACCGCCGTCGGCGAAAACATCGCCAATGTCGGAACGGACGGCTATTCGCGTCGCACGGTCACCATGCGCGAGGTCGCGCCCGCCGCAGGCCTTGCCGCCAACAAGGTCTCGGCCGGCTCGGGCGTGATGGTCGAGGGCATCGCGCGGGCCACCGACGTCTATGCGAGCGCCGCCGTTCGCGCCGCCACCGCCGACCTGTCGCGCACCCAGACGGGGGCCACCTGGCTGACCCGGATCGAGGGCGCGATGACGGGCGATCAGGTCCAGACCCGGCTCACCGCCTTCTTCACCGCCGCGCGCACGCTGGCGGCCGAGCCGACCTCGGGCGCGTTGCGCTCGACGATGCTGGAAACCGCCAAGTCGACCGCGACCGCCTTCACCGCGACCGACTCGGCCTTCGAGCAGATCAACGCCGATTTCGACGGTCAGGCGCGCCAGGCTGCGCACGACCTGTCCTCGCTCGCCACCTCGCTGGTGCGGGTCAATGACGGGCTGGGCCGGACCCAGCCGGGCACCGCCGCCGCCGCGCAGCTGACCGATCAGCGCGACCAGATTCTGGCGCAGATGAGCGCGCTGTCCGACATCACCAGCACGACCGACCAGTTGGGCCGCGCGACGGTGCGACTCGGCGACCGGGCCGGTCCGGTGCTGGCCTCGACCGACATGGTCGGCTCGGTCAGCTATCAGCGTCGCCCCGATCGCAGCGTCGGCTTCACCGTCTCGCTGCAGGGCGAAAGCCACGACTTCATCCCCACCGGTGGCGCGCTCGCCGGTGCGCTCGACGGCGCGGAGCGGATCAACGCCACGCGGGCGGCCTTCAACCAGGTCGCCAAGGATTTCGTGAAGACGGTCAACGACCTTCAGGTCAACGGCCAGGACCTGACCGGTGCGCAGGGCAAGCCGATGTTCACCCTGGCCGACAACAGTGCCGTGATGGGTCTGAACTTCACCGAAGGATCGATGATCGCGGCGGCGAAGGACAATCAGGGGTCGCGCAACGCCGACAATCTGTACGATCTGCAAACGCTGCGCGGCACCGGCAAGTTCGAAGGGCGGCTGACCCAGATCGTCACCGACAACGCCACCACGCTCAAGCAGCGCCAGACCGTCGCCGAGGCGCAGACCGCGATCAGCGACGGCGCCAAGGCAACGCTGTCGGGCGCCTCGGGCGTGACGCTCGATTCGGAGGCGGTCACGCTGATGCGCTTCCAGCAGGCCTATTCGGCCTCCAGCCGGGTCATCCAGATGGCGCGCGAAACCTTCCAGTCGATCCTCGAGATCCGGTAACGGTCATGCAGATTTCCACCAACGTCTTCTACGACATGGCATCGCGGCGGATGACCGCGCTGACCGGCAAGGCCAATGCGGCCATGCTGGAGATCTCGACGGGCAAGAAGCTGCAAAACCCGTCCGACAACGCCGCCGCCGCCGCGCAGGTCGCCGAGTTCGACCGCCGCGACGCCGACGATGCCGTCTACAAGACCAATCTGACGCTCGCCGGATCGCTGTTGCAGCAGGCCGACACCACGTTGGGCCAGATCGGCAACCAGGTGCAAAAGGCGCTGGAGCTGGCGACGCAGGCGGCCAACGGCACGCTGTCGGTCGCCAACCGCGCCAGCGTCGGCGATCAGATCGCCTCGATCCGCGACGCGCTGGTCGGCCTCGCCAATTCCAAGGACGCGCGCGGCCTGCCGCTGTTCGGCGCGGCGGCGGGGACCGACGCGGTACGGCTGAGCGGTGGCGCCTACACCTATACCCAGGCCGATGTGTCGGAGATTCCGATCGCCGATGGCCAGTCGATCGAGGTTTCGGTCGGTGCCGAGCGGGTGTTCAAGGCCGGCGACAGCGACACGCTGAACGTGCTGAACAGGCTGGTCACCGCGTTGCAGACCAACACCGGCGATGTCGCCGGGACGATCCGCGACTCGATGGACAAGCTGTCCGCCGCCAACGACAATATCGCCAGCGTTCAGGCCTCGATCGGTGCGCGCGAGGCGCGGGTCGAACTGCAACAGGGGTTGCAGGAACAGGCCGCGACCGATCGCGCCACGCTGCGCTCGACCGTCGAGGACGCCGATCCGACCGAATCGATCACCAAGCTGCAACAGACGATGACGGTGTTGCAGGCCACCCAGGCCAGCTTCACCAAATTAACGAGCCTGTCGCTCTTCGATTATCTGAAGTGATCGAAGGGGTTCGGTAACTCTATCTTGAGGTTACGGCGCTAGTCCGGAGATCGGACCGCCGACATGTCGGTTCTCTGGAGAATCATTCCACCATGTTTCCTGCCATCGGCCTGGTCATCCTGCTCGGCATGGTCTTCGGCGGCTTCGCCATTACCGGCGGCAAACTGGGACCCGTGTTCGAGGCGATCCCGCACGAAATGCTCATCATTGGCGGCGCGGCCGTCGGTGCGCTCGTCATCGGCAATTCCGGCAAGGAGCTGAAGGCGCTGGGCGGCGCGATGGGCAAGATCTTCAAGGGGCCCAAGTACAAGAAGCAGGACTATCTCGACGTCATCTTCCTTGTCTCCAAGCTGATGAAGATGCTGCGCACCGAAGGTCCGATCGCGCTGGAGCCGCATGTCGAGGACCCCAAGTCCTCCTCGGTCTTCGCCGAATATCCGCGGCTCGTCGCCGACCATACGCTCGTCAACCTGATCGCCGACACGCTGCGCCTGGTCGTGGTGTCGTCCGGAACGCTCGACGTGCACGCGGTCGAGGAGGTCATGGACAACGCGATCAAGACCCATCACCACGAGGTCGAAGGGCCGCAGGGCACGCTGCAGAGTCTCGCCGACTCGCTGCCCGCGCTCGGCATCGTCGCGGCCGTGCTCGGCATCGTGAAGACCATGGGTTCGATCGACAAGCCGCCGAGCGTGCTGGGCGGCATGATCGGCTCGGCGCTGGTCGGCACCTTCATGGGCGTGCTTCTGGCCTATGGTATCGTGAATCCGTTCGCGGGCCGCCTGAAGCAGGTGATCGATGCCGACGCCGCCATCTATCACGTCGTCAAGCAGATCATCATCGCCTCGCTCCATGGCCATCCGCAGCCGCTGGTGATCGAAGCCGCGCGCTCCGGCATCGCGCACAAGGACCAGCCCGGCTTCGCCGAGGTGTTCGACGGTCTGCGGGGCCGCTAAGCCATGGCCCGCGCCCCCCACGGCAAGAACGAGCCGCCCAAGATCGTCATCGTCAAGAAGATCATCGCCGATGGTCATGGCGGGCATCATGGCGGCGCGTGGAAGGTCGCCTATGCCGATTTCGTGACGGCGATGATGGCGTTCTTCCTGTTGCTGTGGCTGCTCGGCGCGACGACCGAGAAGCAGCGCAAGGGCATCGCCGACTATTTCGCGCCGACCCTGCTCGACACCAAGTCGACGGGTATCGGCGGCGGCGTTCTGAACGGCGGACCCGGTGCGGGCCGTCAGCAGCAGGCCGCGAGCGGCCGCCTTCAGGTCATCATTCCCAAGGTGATGGAGGGCGGCGGCGACAAGGCGGGAACCGGCGACAAGGGATCGCTGCGCAATCCCAATGCCGTGGTGCAGGACAAGAAGACGTTCGACGCGATCAAGCGCGAGCTCCTCAAGAAGATGCAGGTTACGCCCGAGCTCCGCAAGCTGGCGCAACAGGTGCGGTTCATCCCCACCGACGACGGGCTGCGCATCGATCTGGTCGACAATGCCGATTATTCGATGTTCGCGACGGGCACCACCAGTCTGGAGCCGGCCGCGTCACAGCTGATCGGCACCATCGCCAAGACGGTGGCGGATGTGCCCAACACGATCATGATCCGCGGCCATACCGACAGCGTGCCCTATGGCGATCCGCGTGCGATGAACAACTGGATGTTGTCCTCGGGCCGTGCCGAGGCGACTCGGCGGCGTCTGGCGGCCGGCGGACTGCCCGAATCGCGCTTCGAGCGGATCGAGGGCGTCGCCGATCGCGAACCGATGATCGCGAGCAACCCGTCCGATCCGCGCAACCGGCGCGTGGCCATCACCCTGCTCTATCGCAAGGGCGTGTTCGGCGAGTGACCGGTCGGCCGGGTAATCCCGGGCCCGGCCCCAATTCTGGATCAGTTCAGGTCCTGAACCAACAGGGCGGCGGCTTCGCGCTGCTGGCGGGCGTCGCGGATCGCCTCGGTCTTCAGGCTGCGCTCGGCCAATAGGGTCCAAGCGGCTTCGGCGCGCCGCGCGCGTTCGCGCACCAGCGCGAGCGGGCTGTCCTCGGCCTCGCGGTGGCAGCGTTCGGCGTGGGCGGCGAAGGTCTGGCTGTCACGCATCGAAACATCTCCTCGAACAGAAACAAAAAAGGGGGCGAAAAGCTCGCCCCCTCGCATCGTCCTCAATCGGCCGGCTGAAGATTGACCGCGCTCGTCTTGCCGCGGCGGTCCTGCTCCAGTTCGTAGTGCAGCCGCTGGTTCTGGTTCAGCGAGATCATGCCCGCCCGTTCGACCGCGGAGATATGGACGAAGGCGTCATTGCCGCCGCCATCGGGCGCGATGAAGCCATAGCCCTTGTCGGCGTTGAAGAATTTGACGGTGCCGGACTGGCTCATGCTGTTTTCCTTCTGAACGGACCGCCGAGACATGGTCGATCCTTATGCTTCGACAGCAGGGAAAGAAGGAAAAGGGGGCCGCAAAGCGCCAAGAACCGTCGATATGCGACTATAGCGCAACCCATGTCGGGTGCCCGGCGATAATTACAACCAGGCGGCGCATTTATTATCGTCCTGGCGCGAATCGCGGCGTGGCGTCTCGAAGACTTTGGGGCGCGTGGCGATGGTCGGAAAAATATTGGGTGGCGGGCGAATATATCCGTCGATTCCCAAGGGTTGCGGATGAAAAGGTCCATTGCCGCCAGGTGCCATGAAAAACGCCCGCCGTCCTGCTCCGGGAGAAGAGCGGACGGCGGGCGATCTTCACGCCACCGAGGTGGAACCGGGGATTATTCCTCGGTCGCGGTCTCGGCGCCCTTGCGGGGCTTGCGCGGGGCGGTGGTGCCGTTGCGCTGGCCGGGCTTGCGGCCCAGGCCGATCTTCTTGGCCATCGCGCGACGGCTTTCCGAATAGCTCTCGGCAACCATCGGATAGTCCGGCTTCAGGCCGTAACGCTCGCGATATTCCTCCGGCGTCAGGCCATGGGTGGCCAGGTGACGGCGCAGCGTCTTGTACGGCTTGCCGTCGATCATCGAAATGATGTGATCCTTCGACGCCAAAGACTTACGCGCCGAAACGGCGGGGACATATTCGGTGGGCGCCTCGACATCAGTCGTCTGCGGCGCGCTGCCCAGAAGCGACGACACGGTTTCGTGCATCTTGCCGAGAAATGCGGGAACCTCCTCCGCCGAGGTGCGGGTATTGGGATTGCCCAACCACGCGATCGTCAGTTCGGTTGCCAGTTCAACGGCATTCACATCGATAGGGTCGTCGGCCATGTTACGCTCCTGTTGCAATTGATCGTGAACTAGCCGTGATTTCCGCAACGTCAACCTGTAGCGGTGTCATTTTTGCTCCTGAAACGTAATATTTCGGGCAATATTTCTCTTCAGGAGCGATATGATCTCTAGGGCGTGAATTTCTTTTACACGGATCAATATAGCCCACCTCGGATCAGCATTTGCCCATGTCGGGTCGTGATCGCCATCAAGGCCTTACAGGCCGTTCGAAAACGCAGACAATTGCAACGATGCCAGTGCGCACAGGTATCCTTTGCAAAGCGCACGATTGCATTTTTTGCAAGAAAAATTGATGAGCTTGCAGTTGTGTTAATCGTGCGGCTGACGCAAAGGGAACAGGCCTTTCAGGCATCCTCTCCTAAAAACTTTCACGGCTGGTCTTCGGACCAGCCTTTTTTTTGGCTATGCAGCGGGCATCGGCCGGCTTAGGCTCACCATGTCGCCGCGCACACCATAACAAATAAGCAGGAGCGGAAGCCGCCGGGAAACCGGCACCGCGCGACGATACCGGGGGTTGAGCGACCCGTCGCTCCCCCCGTCCAACTTTATCCCTGGATTCGCGACGTTCAGCTCTTGTCGGTCGGCGCCTTGCGCTGGACGAACTGTTCCAGCGCCGACAGTGCCAGCCCGGCGATCGCGGTGACATCCGGCCGGGTTGATGCGGGCGGAGTCGGTGCAGACGGGGGCGGTGGGGGCATGGCCGCATCGCTCGCGTTTGGTGCTGGTGTCGGATCGGTGGCCCCGCGCGTCGTATCGCGCGTCAGGGCGGCCGCCATGGCGACGACGCCCGTGGCGATCAGTTGCCGTCCCATCGGGCTGCGCGCCTGATCCAGCAGGACCTGCCCCACCCGGTGCAGCGGCGAGGGCTGTTCCCCGGCGGCCCGCGCCGCGGCAGCCTGTTCGAAGGCGGCCCGTTCGGCCTTTTTCTGTTTCTTCTTCTGCTTCTTCTTCTTGCCCATCGCCGCGCCACTCCCGCCAAGCTGTATTTGCAATATAATACACCTGCGTACCCATTCAACGGGCGAGGCGGATCAGCCGTTCAGCGTGCGGGCGCGGCGGCGTTGCACCGAGCTGCCGATGCCCATCGACTCGCGATATTTGGCCACCGTCCGCCGCGCGATGTCGAAGCCCTTGGCCTGGAGCAGTTCGACCAGCGTGTCGTCGGACAGGATCTTGGCGCCTTCGTTCGCGATCAGCGTCTTGATCGCGCTCTTCACCGCCTCGGCCGACACCGCATCGCCGCCGTCCGCCGCCGCGATGCCGCTGGTGAAGAAGAATTTCAGCTCGAACAACCCGCGCGCGCAGCTGAGATACTTGTTGCTGGTCACCCGGCTGACGGTCGATTCGTGCATGCCGATCGCCTCGGCGACGCGCGCCAGCGTCAGCGGCTTCAGATGCGCGACGCCGTGGAGGAAGAACGCCTCCTGCTGCTTCACGATTTCGGTCGCGACCTTGATGATCGTGCGCTGCCGCTGGTCGAGCGCCTTCATCAGCCAGTTGGCGCTGGCCAGACAATCGGCGAGCCACGCCTTGGACCCCTTGTCCTGCGGGCCGTGGCGCAGCTCCTGATAATAGCGGCGGTTGACCAGCACGCGGGGCAGGGTGGCGGTGTTGAGCTCGATGCCCCAGCCATTCTTCGTCCGGGTAACGAACAGATCGGGCACCACGCCCTGCGCGGCATCGCCGCCATAGCGACAGCCGGGCTTGGGGTCATAGCCGCGCAGCTCGCGGATCATGTCCGCCATGTCCTCGTCATCGACCCCGCACAGCCGCTTCAATCGGACCAAGTCGCCGCGTGCGAGAAGGTCGAGATTGGCGATCAGCCTGGCCATGCACGGGTCGTAACGGTCCGCCTCACGCGCCTGGAGTGCCAGACATTCGGCCAGATCGCGCGCGCCGACGCCGGTGGGATCGAAGCTCTGGACGACGCCCAGCACCGCCTCTACCTGCGCCACCGCGACGCCCAGACGCTGCGCGATCTCACCCAGCGGCACGGTCAGATAGCCCGCCTCGTCCAGCTGGTCGATCAGATGGCTGGCGATGGTCCGCTCGACGCCCGACAGGACGAGCGCCGCCTGCGCCTCCAGATGCTCGGCGAGATTGGGCGCGGCGTCGGCCAGCGAGTCCCAGTCGGGACCGTCCTCGCTCCCCAAGCCGGTGCCGCCACTTCCGCCGTTCAACGACAGGCCGCCATCGGGGCCGGTGCCGCCATCGGCGATGCTGTCCTGCTGATGGCTTTCGGTGGCGTAGTCCAGGTCGAGCGCACGGTCCTCGGCCGGTGCGGTGCCGCTCACCAGTTCGTCGGCACCCGCCGGGGCCTCGCGCTCGGGGCGTTCGGGCGTCGCCACCTCGCGCACCGCACTCGCGTCGAGCAGGGGGTTCTTCTCCACCTCCTCGGCGATGAACGCCTCGATCTCCAGATTGGACAGCGTCAGCAGCTTGATCGCCTGCTGCAACTGCGGCGTCATCACCAGCGATTGCGACTGGCGGATGTCGAGGCGCGGCGCCAGGCTCATGGTTTTGTTCCTCCCCTGCAAGGGGAGGGGGACCATGCGAAGCATGGTGGAGGGGTGTCGCCCTCTCGATGGCGGGGTACCCCTTCGTCAGGCCTGCGGCCTGCCACCTCCCCTGCGAGGGGAGGAAGGAGAGAGATGTCAATCCGCCCCGCGCCGCCCGCCGCGCCGGTCATGCCCACAGGTGCGGATCGACGGGCGCTTCTCATCAGATCAGAGCGAGAAGCCTTCGCCCAGATAGAGCCGGCGGACATTGGCGTCGGCGACCAGTTCCTCCGGCGATCCGGTGAACAGCACGCGGCCGTCATAGATGATGTAGGCGCGGTCGACGATGTCGAGCGTCTCGCGGACATTGTGATCGGTGATGAGGACGCCGATGTCGCGGCTCTTCAGGTCCTTCACCAGATCGCGAATGTCGGCGATCGAGATCGGATCGATGCCCGCGAACGGTTCGTCGAGTAGCATGATCGACGGGTCGGCGGCCAGCGCGCGCGCGATCTCGGCCCGGCGACGTTCACCACCTGACAGCGCCATGGCGGGCGCGGCGCGCAACCGCGTCAGCCCGAATTCCTCGAGCAGTCGGTCGAGCTTGCGCGCGCGCTCGGCCGGGTCCGGCTCGGCCAGTTCGAGCACGGTCGAGATGTTCTTCTCGATCGACAGCCCGCGAAAGATCGAGGTTTCCTGCGGCAGATAGCCCAGGCCCAGGATCGCGCGGCGATACATGGGCAGGCCGGTGATATCCTCGCCGTCCAGCATGATGCGGCCCGAATCGGGCTTCACCAGCCCCATGACCGAATAGAAGCAGGTCGTCTTGCCCGCGCCATTGGGTCCGAGCAGGCCGATCACCTCGCCGCGCCCGACCGACACCGACACGTCGGTCAGGACGACGCGCTTGTCATAGCTTTTGGCGATCGAAACGACCTGAAGCCCTTGCGACACGGGCGGCTCGGCCGCCGGGCGCGGGGCGCCGCCGGTGCGATCGCTGCCCTCGCGGGTCGGGGTTTCCATGTCCATCGGCCGGTGTCTTCCCTTTCCTGGGCGACTGTAGCGGCCCCCGCGCCGACCGCAAATGGTCATCGGCGCGGACGGCATCGCCCTGATGATGTCAGTTGCGGTCTGGGACCGAGAAGGTGCCCGTCACCCGGCCCGACGGCGCGCGTGTCGTGGTGCCCGCTGCCGCGCCGCTGCCGCCGCCCGCGACCGACGATCCGTCGATCACCGCGCGACCGGTATCCAGATTGATGGTCAGCCGCCCGCCGCTCACCGTATTGCCGCCCTGGGTCAGGGTGACGTTGCCCAGCATGGTGATGACCCGGCGGTTGAGGTCGTAGATCGCATATTGGCTGCGCGCGGTCTGGTCGGGCCGCTTGACGACCACCCCGCCCGAGGCGTCCAGCCGCGAGACCTGCGGATTGCCGCCGATCACCTGGCCGGTATAGGCCACCGTCATCCGCGCTGCGTTCAGCGTCATCTCCGCCTGGCGCACCGCGACATTGCCCGCCAGGACGGCGCGATTCGCCTTGTCCTGCAACTCGATATGGTCCGCGCCGAAATCGATCGGCGCGCGGCTGTTGTGCCGGGTCTGCGCCGGGGCGGAGGCCGCGAGGGCGATGAGGACAGGCGCCATCACGGCGGTGAGCTTGTGCATGACGCGCTATTTCGTGCTTTACGGGACGATGCGCAAGCGGGCGTTGCCATCCAGCGTGACGGTGCGATCTTCCAGATTGGCCCGCAGCTTATCGGCGCGGAACGTGCCCTGCGGAACCTGTCCGGTGACCGCCCCGCCCGAAACCAGCATCCGCTGCTGCAGATCGATCGTCGCGTCGTGCGTCTTCAGATTATAGCCGCCGGCCGATTTGAAATCGAGCGGACCGTCCAGCTTCACCTGTTCGGTGCGCATGTCATAGCGGCCCGAATTGGCGCTGACCGTGGCGGGGCCGTCCGACAGGCGGATCTGCGCGGCCAGCCGGTTGAGCTGGACCACCGGCTCGGCCGAGCTGCGCTGGATCGCCGAGCCAGCGTCGAGCGAGAAGGGCTGCCCCTTGTCGTCGACGCCGCGATACTGCGCCGCCTGGATCTTCATCCGCTCCTGCGCGACCTCGACCTTCTTCTTGTCGAGCACGAAGGACACCTCGCTCGACGAATAGATCGGCGCCATCACCAGGAACGCGGTCAGCACGCCGATCGCGCTGGGCAGCACCCAGCGGGCCATCGTCACGAATCGGTCGTGACGGCTGCCCGGCGCGGCCCAGATCTGGCGCTGGGTGCGGACGCGGTCGGCGATTTCGGACATGGCGGCCTTTCCTGCGAAGCCCCGATTCAGGCAAAGATACCTTAGGCGTGGGCGAAGATATCGGTTTCCGGCCAGCCCGCCAGATCGAGTTCGGCGCGCGCCGGCAGGAAATCGAAACAGGCCTGCGCCAGTTCCATCCGCCCCTCGCGTACCAGGCGCTTGTCCAGCTCCACCTTCATGCGGTGAAGATAGCGCACGTCCGATGCGGCATATTCGCGCTGCGCGTCCGACAGTTCGGGCGCGCCCCAGTCCGACGACTGCTGCGCCTTGGACAGCTCGATGCCCAGCAATTCGCGCACCAGTTCCTTCAGGCCGTGGCGGTCGGTATAGGTGCGGATCAGCCGCGAGGCGATCTTGGTGCAGTAGACGGGGGCGGCCACCACGCCCAGATAATGGCGGATCGCGGCGATATCGAATCGCCCGAAATGATAGAGCTTCAGCCGTGCCGGATCGGCCAGCAGCGCGCGCAGATTGGGCGCGGCATAGTCGCTGTCGGGCGAAAAGCGGACGAGATGCTCGTCCGGGCCGCCATCGGACAGCTGGACGACGCACAGCCGGTCGCGCGGCGTGATCAGGCCCATGGTCTCGGTATCGACCGCGATCGCGGCGCCGGGCGCGAACAGATCGGCGGGAATGTCTTCTTCATGCAGGTGAACGGTCATGGACATGCCCTAGCGACCGGCGGGGCAAGCCTCAACCATGATGATGGAGTCGGGGATCGGCGAAGACGCGGTGCGGCGGCGTCCGGTTCGCCACGGCAATTCGCGCGAATTTTCGGAGATGTTGTGGAGTTTCGGCCACAATTCCGACGCAATCTGCTTTGTTCGCGATAAAGCGAGAAGCGGTTCGCACGATTTCGTTCGCGATGGCTCGCCTTCTGCGTTATGGATCGGAACTAGGCGCAAAAGGTTTGGCGCCAAAAGACCCGCGCTCTTCGTCCGGCGCACGGTTCTTGAAGATGACATTTGCGGGCGAACCGGGAAGACGAACAGGGCTTATGGGTTTCGATAGAGGTAGCCGGGGCAATCGCGGCACGCGTGGTCGCGACAAGCGGGACAATTTCGGCGGCAGCGACGATTTCGGTGGCGGCGGCTTCGGCGGCGGTGACCGTTTCGGTGGCGGCGGCTTCGGCGGTGGCTTCGGTGGTGGCGATCGCTTCGGCGGCGGCGGCGATCGTGGCGGCTTCGGCGGTGGTGATCGCGGCGGCTTCGGCGGCGGCGGTGGCGGCGGCTTCCGTGGCGGCGGCGGTGGCGGCTTCGGCGGCGGTCGTGGCGGCGGCGGCATGCCCCCCCAGGTCGTTGGCGAGGGCACCGGCGTCGTGAAGTTCTTCAACGCGCAGAAGGGCTTCGGCTTCGTCGTGCGCGATGACGGCGGCGAAGACGTGTTCGTGCACATCTCGGCCGTCGAGCAGGCGGGCCTGACCGGTCTGGCCGAGGGGCAGCCGCTCGGCTTCACCCTGGTCGATCGCGGTGGCCGCATCTCGGCGACCGAACTGAAGATCGAGGGCGAGCCGCTTCCGGTCCAGGAACGCGCCCCCCGCGAACCGCGTGAAGGCGGCTTCGGCGGCGACCGTGATCGTGGCCCGCGCGGTGGCGCCGGCGGCGGTTTCGGTGGCGCCCCGCAGCGTCAGCTGACCGGTGAGAAGGCGACCGGCACGGTCAAGTTCTTCAACGCGATGAAGGGCTTCGGCTTCATTCAGCGCGACGATGGCCAGCCCGACGCGTTCGTCCACATCTCGGCCGTCGAGCGCGCCGGCATGGGTTCGCTGAACGAAGGCGACCGTCTGCAGTTCGAGATCGAAGTCGATCGTCGCGGCAAGTACGCAGCGGTCAACCTGCAGAACGAGGGCTGATCCCCTCGGCTGAATAAGCCTCCCTTTTCGGGCGACAGGGCCCGGCGTCGCAGCGATGCGACGCCGGGCCTTTTCGTTTTGATGGGGTCTTTGCCTTTGATCCAGTGGCGGTCGGCGCTGGAGAGTTGCGGGTGCGCGGGGCTTTCCATCGACGCAGTGCGAACGCTACATCGTCGGCCATGTCCCGCCCTTCCATCACCAATGTGCTGTTCGTGAGTAGCCAGAACCGGCTGCGCAGTCCGACCGCCGAGCAGGTCTTCGCGACGCGCCGCGACCTGGAGGTCATGTCGGCGGGTACGAATAACGATGCCGACAATCCGCTGACCGCCGAACTGGTGACTTGGGCCGATGTCATCGTGGTCATGGAGAAGATCCACCGCACCAAGGTGCAGACGCGGTTTCGATCCGCCCTGAATGGCAAGCGGATGATCTGCCTTGATATTCCGGACGACTATGCCTTTATGGACCCAGCCTTGATCACCTTGCTGACGGCCCGGTTGGCCCGCCATTTCCCATCGCGGTGAGTGTGGGCGGTAACGCTCGATCGCACCATGCCCGCGATCATGCACGGCCCGTGACGGTTGCGGTTGCAGGGGGGTGCGTTAGGCGCTCCGCCTGCGCAACGGCCACCGCCACCCACGCCGCACCGCGATCCAACGTAGCAACGCCAGTATCAGTAGCCCCGCCACCAACCAGGGCAAGCCCCCGATCGCCAGGGTGATCAGCGACGCGATGCTGGCCGACAGGGTCTCGCCCGCGCTGAACAGGCTCTGGAGAATGGGCGAGCGATCGCTGGGTATCGCGCTGAAATGATAGCTGATGGTCACACGCGACATGGCGACGCGCTGCGCGAGATCGGCCTGCGCGGCGCGTGCGGCGTCAAGTTCTTCCTGCGTCGTGGCATAGGTGCGTTCGGCTTGAACCAGTTCACCGACATTGCCCTTGCCCGCCCGGATGATTGTCAGCAGCCGTTCGGCCAGCGCCTGTTTCGCGCGCACACGAGCGTCGGTATCGATCACCTGGCGCGTGACGTCCTCGGCCTCGACCTGGCGGCTGGCGACGCGAGCGCCGCTTTCGGTCGCCAAGGCGTCCAGCCGCTGATTGACGTTCGGCACCATATGCGCATCGATCAGCAGCACGGCCTCATCGTTGACGACCGAATCATCGGGTCCGGACGTGTCGAGCGACGACGACATGACCAGGCAGCGGGTCGGCCCCAGCTTGCGGCACAGCGCCAATTGCTGGCCTTGCACCTTCGCAACGGTACGCTCATCGAAATCATAGGTGACCGAATAGCTATAGGCGATGCGCGGCCCATTGGCGGAGGACGGGGAAGGCGCATAGCCCATCGGGGCCGGGACTGGCTCCTCGACATTGAAGGTGTCCATTTTTTCGACCCGGCCATGCGGCGCGCGATCGCATGCGATCAGTGCCAGTGATAGCAACATGACAAACCAATGGCGCATGACGTCGTCTCCCCTAGTTCATTGTATCATGGTCCGAGCAACGGCCTGTCAATGCGATGACAGGCGCGGGCGGAATTTCACCAATCGGCGATGAACCATCGTCCCGCCGCCGCGTAGCCCGTTCCGGACTCCACACGAACGGACCGCACCATGTCTCACTCAGCTTTGCCCGCCCCCGTCCGCCTGCTCGGCCCCGCCGGTATCCTGCCGCAGGCGATCTGCGTCGCCTTCGCCCTGCTGTGGCCCGAGCAGCGGATCTTGGCGGGGATCGCCGGTGGATTGTATGCCGCGTCGATCCTGTCCTTCCTGGGTGGGCTGTGGTGGATCGAGGCGCTGATGCGCGGTGACCAGCGCGCCGTCCCTTATGTCATTGCCGTCCTGCCCAGCCTGATCGCCTGGGCGGCGCTGCTGGCGCCGCTGACGGGGCTGAGCGGCATGGCGGGGTCGTTGTTGTTGCTGGGCATCGTCATCCTGATGTCGCCGATCGCCGACAAGAGCATCGGGCGGCTGGCGAGCGACATGCCGGGCTGGTGGCGGCTGCGCTGGGGGCTGTCGATCGGGCTGGGTGGGCTGACGCTGCTGCTGGGCGCGATCCTGGCGTGATACGCAACCGGCTTGCCTCGCTGGCCATGCTCCTGTACCGATCAGTACACTGAAAGATGATCGAGAGGCATGATGCGTCCGCCATTTCCGCCCTTCACCAGCGAAACCGCCATACAAAAGGTTCGCGCCGCCGAGGATGCCTGGAACAGTCGCGACCCGGAACGCGTGGTGCAGGCCTATACGCCTGACTGCGCATGGCGGAACCGGGCGCAGTTCGTCACCGGTCATGCCGAGATCGTCGCCCTCCTGCGTGCCAAATGGACGCGTGAGCTGGACTATCGTCTGATCAAGGAGGTCTGGGCGCAGGAGGGCAGCCGGATCGCGGTTCGCTTCGCCTATGAATGGCATGACGATAGCGGCCAATGGTATCGGTCCTATGGCAATGAGAATTGGGATTTCGCCGAGGACGGCCGGATGGCGCGTCGGATCGCGTCGATCAACGACCTGCCGATCGCCGAGGACGCGCGACTGTTCCACTGGCCGCTGGGTGCGCGTCCCGCCGATCACCCGTCGCTGAGCGACCTGGGGCTGTAACGTCATGGCGCGGATCGTCGCCGAGCGGGCGGACACGCTGCCGGGCCTGATCGAGGCGTTTCGCGAGCATGGCTATGCCGGGGCCAGCCTGTCGACGATCGGCGCGGCGACGGGGCTGGGGCGGGGGAGCCTCTATCACTTCTTTCCCGGCGGAAAGCGCGAAATGGCCGAGGCGGTGCTGGCCGACATCGCCGCCTGGTTCGAGGCATCGGTCTTCACGCCGCTGGCCTACGCGGAGGACCCGCGCGCCGGTATCGAGGCGATGATGGTCGCGATCGACCGCTATTTCCAGTCGGGACGCCGGGCGTGCCTGATGGGTGCCTGGGGACTGGGGGCGACGCGCGATCCCTTCGCCGAGGCGATTACCGGCTATTTCCAGCGCTGGATCGCCGCGCTTCAGGCCGCGCTGATGCGGGGCGGAGTGGCGGCGGATCATGCGCTGACGCTGGCGCAGGATGTGGTCGGCGGTATCCAGGGCGCGATCACGCTGTCGCGCGCACTCGACGATCCGGGGCTGTTCCGCGCGACGCTGGGGCGGCTGACGGCGCGGCTCTACACCGCGCTCGCCAGCGCCGGGTGAGGCGGGGGGGGGGGGGGCAGCGCCCCCGCCCGGTTCAGATCGCAGCCAGCGCCTGTTCGCAATCGGCGATCAGGTCGTCGGCATCCTCGACCCCGATCGAGATGCGCACCAGATTGTCGGTGATGCCCAACGCCGCCTTGCGTTCGTCGGGGACCGACAGATGCGTCATCGCCGCCGGGTGGCTCGCCAGCGTCTCGGTGCCGCCCAGGCTGACCGCCAGCTTGGCGATGCGAAGCGCGTCGAGGAAACGGAAGGATTCCGCCTCGCCGCCCTTGAGATAGAGCGAGAAGGTCGACCCGCCGCCCGTGCAGTGGCGGCGATAAATGTCGGCCTGCCGCTCCAGGCCCGGCGTGCCTTCAAGAAAGCCGAGATAGCCGACCCGCTCGACCTTGGGATGATCCCGCAGGAAGGCGCAGACCTTCGCCGCATTTTCCCCAGCGCGGCTCATCCGTAGCTCCAGCGTCTCCAGCGAACGCAGCAGCATCCAGGCGGTGTTCGGATCGCAGATGGTGCCGATGGTGTTGCGCATCGAGCGGATGGTGGCGATATGCGCCTTCGACCCCAGCACGCCGCCCGCGACCAGGTCGGAATGGCCGCCGGCATATTTGGTCAGCGAATAGACGACGAGATCGGCGCCGTGCTTGAGCGGCCGCTGCCAGAGCGGACCGAGAAAGGTGTTGTCGATCGCGATCGGTGGCTTTTCGCCCGCATCGGCAAAGGCCGCGTCGCGCGCCGCCGCCACGGCTTCGATGTCGACCAGCGCATTGGTCGGGTTGGCGGGGCTTTCCAGATAGATCATCGCGACCCGCCCCAGTGCGGCGGCCTTGGCGAGCACCGCGTCGATCTCCTCGCGGGTGGCGCCGGCGGGGAAGTCGAGCCACTGGACCCCGAACCGGCCCAGGATGCGGCCGATCAGCGTCTCGGTCGCGGCATAGAGCGGGCCGGAATGGACGATGACGTCGCCCGGCTGGACCATCGAAAGGAACAGGGTGGCGATCGCCGCCATGCCGCTGGAAAAGGTCAGCGCATCCCCCGCCTCGTCCCAGATGGCTAGGCGGTCCTCCAGAATTTCCTGGTTCGGGCCGTTGAAGCGCGAATAGACCAGCCCGTCCGCGCCGCCGGGGCGCTTGCCGGTCACGCCCTCGAAATGGCGCTTGCCGGCGGCGGCGTTGGGGAAGACGAAGGTCGAGGTCAGGAAGATCGGCGGTTTCAGCGACCCTTCCGACAGCACCGGATCGAAGCCGTAGCCCATCATCAGCGTCGATGGCTTCAGCTTGCGGTCGCCGATGGTCGTCGCATCGCTCTTGCGGTCGGTGGTGGCCCCGGCCGCAGCCTGGCCCTGCGGCGGAACGCCGGTCAGATCGGATTCGGTCGGCATGGATAATCTCCTCGGGACATTGGGGACCGCTCTGTCGGCGGCCATGTCCCGAGGATAACGCGACAAATGGCTTTGGCGAGATGCCAATCTTCCTCCCCTGGAAGGGGAGGTGGCGCGCGCAGCGCGTCGGAGGGGTGTCCAGCTATCGATAGGGTGACACCCCTCCGTCAGGCCTTCGGCCTGCCACCTCCCCTTTCAGGGAAGAATTTATGACGGGAGACCGACCAGCGAAATCTGGCGGCCATAGGAAGGTTCGCCGCGATGGGTGGCGCGGCGGAAGCTGAAGAAGCGATCCTCCTGCGCATAGGTGTCCTCACCCAGCGCGGCGACGCGGGTGATCCCGGCGGCGGCGAGGCGGTGCGCAACATAGGCCTCCAGGTCGAACTGGTAATGGTCCGCACGGGTGCCGTCGGCGAAGAAGCGCTCATTGTCGGGATCGGCCTCGGCGAAGCGGCGCAGAAAGCCGGCATCGACCTCATAGCTGGCGCGCGCGATGCACGGGCCGATGGCGGCGGCGATCCGGTCGCGCCGCGCGCCCAGTGCTTCCATGGCCAGCAAAGTGGCGTCGGTGATCCCGCCCAGCGCCCCCTTCCACCCGGCATGGGCCGCGCCGACGACGCCCGCCTGCGGATCGGCGAACAGCACCGGCGCGCAATCGGCGGTCAGGATGCCGAGCAACAGGCCCGGCCGGTTGGTCACCAGCGCGTCGCCATGCGGGCGGACATCGTCCTCAGGCGGGGTCAGGATCGTCACCGCCTCGGCCGAGTGGATCTGATAGCAGGTGATCAGCCGAGCACCGGGCAGCACCGCGTCTCGGGCGAGGCGACGATTCTCGGCGACCGCATCGGCGTCATCCTCGGAGCCCAGCCCGACATTCAGCCCGCCATGAATCCCCGCCGACACGCCGCCGCGCCGCCCGAGAAAGCCGTGTGGCACATCGCCGAGCAGCGGCGTGCGAAGCGTTTCGATGGTCATAGCGACAGCCTCATGATCCGGTCCTCGTCGATGGTGGCGCCCACGGGGAAGTCGTAGCGACCGACATCGACGAAGCCGTAGCGCGCGTAAAAGGCCTTGGCCCGGTGATTGTCGACATAGACCGACAAGATCAGCTCGCTGGCGCCGCGTACCCGCGCGGCGGCGATCGCCCAGTCCATCAGCGCGGGGCCGATCCCTGCACCCAGATGGCTCGACGCGACATAGAGCTGGTAGAGTTCGATGGCATCGTCGGGCCATTCGCCGGGAAAGCCGACGGGGCCGATCTTGGCATAGCCGATGATCGCCGCGTCCGCGACCGCCAGGCGGATGGTGAAATCGGGGTGGCCGATTTGGGCAGGCAGGCCTTCGGGGCCAAAGGCTTCGTCCAGAAACGCGTTCAGGTCGGCGGGCGGATAGAGATGGCCGAATGTCTCGGTGAAGGACGCGCGCGCCATCGCGGCCAGCGCCTTGCCATCACCGGGCGCGGCGTCACGATAGGCGATCATTCGCCATACCCCGCCGGCACCGGCCAGTCGGGCCGGGTCACCGCCAGCGCGCGGAACAGCGTGCCCATGTCCTGCATCAACCGGTTGCGATCGGCGAGCAGCGCATCGGCGCGATCGGGATGCGCACGGGCGAGGCCGGCGGTGCGCTGATCGATGCCCAGCGCGCCCAGCAGATCGCGCTGCGTCACCGGGCCGAAGGCGGCGAGGCCCGAGCCTTGCGCGGCGGCGGCCAGCGTCGTGAAATCGACATGCGCGCTCAGATCCTGTTCGCCCGGCCGATCGAAGGGATTGGCATAGGCGTGCCCCCGCACCGCCTGCAGCGTGTCGGCGATGGCGGGGCCTTCATAGCCATAGTCGATAATCAGCGCGGCCCCGCCCTGCGCGGCGATCCGGGCGGCGAGCTGGCGCATCACCGCGACGCTGGTGGGGGACACCTCGATGACAGACCCGGCCTCGGCTTCGCGCAGCGGCTCGGGAATGATCTCGGGCGGCACCGGCGGGCCGGCGATCGGCAGGAACAGCAGGTCCTGCGCCGCGACCAGCCGCTCGTGCCAGCCCTCACCGCGGCGGACGAGCTGGCGGATGGGCAGCGCGTCGAAGAATTCGTTGGCGACGACGATCAGCGGCCGGTCGGTGGGCAGCGTCTCGACCGTGTCGTGCCAAGTGGCGTCGGCGACCCGCTCGGCCTGGGCGGTACGCAGCGTCGCGCTGGTCTCGACGAAATGGATGCTGGGCGCAAAACCCGCCTTGGCCATCGCCCGCCGGGCGTCCGCCGCCAGCGTGCCGCGCCCCGGCCCCAGTTCGACCCAGTGAACCTCGGGCCGCCCCGCGCGGTCCCACAGGTCGGCGCACCACAGGCCGATCAGCTCGCCGAACATCTGGCTGATCTCGGGGCTGGTGGTGAAGTCGCCGCCCGCGCCCAGCGGATCGCGGGTGCCGTAATAATGCGCATTGGCGGCGGCCATGAACTGCGCCACCGGGATCGGCCCGGCCAGCGCGATGGCGCGGGCGAGCCGTTCGGGCAGCGCGTCCTCGGGCTCGGGCTTGTGATCGGCGGGGGGGATCAACGGGTTGGTCATGTCCCCGCTCTGCCGATCCGCCCCGTTTGCGGCAAGCCCGTCAGACATCCTTGGGCGGATCGACATGCCTCTTGTTCTATAACGCCCCTCTCCCCTGGACAGGGGAGAGGGTTAGCGAAGCTTGCCAGCCTGCTGGCTAGCGCAGCTTGGGTGAGGGGTTGAGCGAGCCTGCGGCTCGCGCGCTCTTCGAGCGCCACCCCTCACCCAGCTCCGACTAAGTCTTTGCTCTGGCAAAGACCAAGTCTGCACAACCCTCTCCCCTCTATGAGGGGAGAGGGGAAAACAGGGTTGCCGCGATGTCGATTCGCGTGAGCGATCAGGAAACGCTGTGGGTACCCGCGATCGGCTCGACCCGGACGCGGCGCGCCTTGGCGGAGTTCATCAGGTAGAGGCCGCCCAGGATCATCGGCACGCACAGCCACTGGCCCATGTGCAGCCCGGTCATCTCGGCGAACTGGCGAAGCTGCTGGTCGGGTTCGCGGAAGAATTCGACGATGAAGCGCGCGATGCCATAGCCGAGCAGGAACAGGCCCGACAGCTTGCCCGGATCGTACCGCGCCTTGGTCCGCCAGAAGGCGAAGCTCATCACCGCGAACAGGATCAGCCCTTCGAGGCCCGCCTCATAGAGCTGGCTGGGATGGCGCGCCGGGTCGGGCAGGCCGAAGGGCACGGTGCGCGGGAAGATGATCGCCCAGGGAACGTCGGTCGGCTTGCCCCACAGCTCGCCGTTCACGAAATTGGCGAGGCGGCCGAGGAACAGCCCGACCGGCGCGGTGCAGACCAGATAGTCGAGGATGCGCAAGCCCTGCAGCTTGTGCTTGCGCGCGAACAGCCAGACGCCGAGGCCGACGCCGATCGCGCCGCCGTGAAAGCTCATCCCGCCATCCCACAGCCGCAGGATGCGCAAGGGGTGCAGGAACATCTCGGGCGCGTAGAAGATCACATAGCCGATCCGCCCGCCCAGGATGATGCCCAGCGTGGCATAGAAGACCAGATCGTCGGCATGGGTCCGCGACATCGGCGCACCCGGCCGGTCGAGCATCTTGCCCAGATACCACCAGCCGAACAGGATGCCGGCGATATAGGCCAGGCTGTACCAGCGGAGCGTGAAGAAGCCGATCGAGAAGACGTCCGGGTGCAACCCCAGATCCTCGAACCGGATATGGCCGCTGGCGGCCGCGAGCATGGGCAGGATCAAGCGTGTTTCCCTTATCTCTGGCCCGCTCTCATAGAGCGGCCGAGCGACAACACCAAGACCATGGGTTCGGTGCCCTTATGGCGGGGTTTGGGTGGGGCGTGGCCTTCGACTTCGCTCAGGCTGAACGGGTTGTTGTATCCAGAATCATTTCCTACCTCCGTTCAGCCTGAGCGCAGTCGAAGGCCACGCTGCGAGCGCCGCGAAATAGGGTTCACGCGAAGCCGCGAAGAAGGGGTTCGCGCAGAGGCGCGGAGGACGCAGAGATGTCCGGTCCGGCCGCAAGGCCAGTCCCTGCTCCGTGAGCGACACGGTCTGCCGATTGAGACGGCAGGATGCCCGCGCCGCCGGTCCCCCTCTGCGTCCTCCGCGCCTCTGCGCGCAAAAAGCCTTCGCGTCTTCGCGTCTCCGCGCGAACAATCGACTCCTTCGCTCTGAGACAGAGAAACCCCGCGCTTGCCTGCCCGCCCTTGTCCGGTAAGGCTCCGCCGCGATGGAGTTGAGCAGGCGCAACATCTTGGTCGGTGGGGGCGTGGGGGCCGGGTTGGTCGTCGCCTGGGGGCTGTGGCCGCGCGCCTATGCCCCCAATCTGGCGACCGAACCCGGCCAGCAGGCGTTCGGCGCCTGGCTGAAGATCGGGCGCGACGGTATCGTCACCGTCGCGGTGCCGCAGGCCGAACATGGGCAGGGGATCGCCACCACGCTGGCGCAGGTCGTCGCCGACGAATTGGGGGCCGACTGGCGCACCGTCGCGGTCGAGACGGCGCCGCTCAGCCCGCTCTACGCCAATCCGGTCGCGGTCGATTCGCTATTCGAGGGCGCGTTCGGCCGGTTGCCGGCGGCGATGCGCGATGAATGGTTGCGGCGCGACATGGTGATGTTGACCGCCGGATCGTCCTCGCTGCGCATGTTCGAGGAACCGGCCCGCGCGGCGGCGGCGACCGCGCGCGCGCTGATGGCGCAGGCCGCCGCGCGCCGCTGGGGCGTGGACTGGACGCTGTGCGAGGCCAGGGACGGATTCATCGTCGTGGGCGATCGCCGCCTGCGCTTCGCCGAACTGGCCGAGGCGGCGGCGGGCGAGACGGTGCCGCAGCCTTTGCCGCTGGGCAGCGGCGGCGCTGGCAAGCTGGCGGGCAAGGATGTGCCCCGGCTCGATTCGCCGGCCAAGGTCGATGGCTCGGCCAATTTCACCGCCGACATCCGCCTGCCCGACATGGTGCATGTCGCGCTTCGCCATGCGCCGTTGGGGCACATGCGCGGGCTGCGGATCGATCGCGACGCGGCGATGAAGGTCACCGGCGTCGTCGATGTGATCGAGGGCGACGAATGGGTCGCGGTCGCCGCCGCCAGCTGGTGGATCGCGCAAAAGGGGCTGGACGCGCTTCACCCCCGGGCGGTCACCGATGGTCCCCGCCTGACCAATGCAGGGATCGCGCAGGCGCTGGAACGGGCGCTGGCCGAGGAGGGGTGGCTGGTCACGTCGCGCGGCGATGTCGCGGGCGCGCTGGAGGGCGACGGGCTGGTGTCCGCCAGCTACCGCGTCGGCGTCGGGGTGCACGCCGCGATCGAGCCGCGCGCGGCGGTGGCGGCGTGGCGGGACGATGGGCTGGAGCTGTGGGTGCCGACCCAGGCGCCGGTGCGCGCCCGCGCGGTCGCGGCGCAGGCGGCGGGGATCGCGGTGGACCGGGTGGTCGTCCATCCCATGCCGATCGGCGGCGGCTTCGGCATCGGGCTGGAGACGGAGGCGGTCGCGCAGGCCGCCACGATCGCCGCCAGGCTGAAGCGCCCGGTCAATCTGCAATGGTCGCGCGCCGACGATCTGCGCCGCGACGCCTTCCGCGCGCCCGCGCTCGCCCGGATGACCGCGCGGCTGGACAAGGGCCGGATCACGGGTTGGCGCAGCCGGATCGCGACCCCCTCTACCGGCGCAGGCCTGGCCGAGCGACTGATGCCCGGTGGCCTGACCCGATTCGGCATGGCGGGGCAGCGGCATGGCGATGCCTATGCGATGGGCGGCGCGGTGCCGGCCTATGCCTTGCCCGCGCTGGCGGTCCATCATCACCCGGCCGACCTGTCCTTGCCGACCGGGCATGTGCGTGGCGGCGCGCATGTCGCGAACTGCTTCTTCACCGAATCCTTCATCGACGAACTCGCGGCGCGATCGGTGGCCGATCGGCTCAACTGGCGGCTGGGGCTGCTGCGCGATACGCCACGGCTGGCGCAATGCCTGTCGACCGCCGCTTCGCTGGGCGGATGGGAAGGCGGCGGCGCGGGCAGCGGGCAGGGGCTGGCCGCGCACCGGTTTCGCGACAGCCATATCGCGGTCATGGCCGAGGCGCACCGCGATGCCGCCGGTCGCCCGGTCGTCGACCGGCTGGTCGCGGCGGTCGATTGCGGGCGGATCGTCCATCCGGATATCGTGCGCCAGCAGATCGAGGGCGGGCTGGTCTTCGGCCTCGCCAATCTGCTGGGCGCCGCGACCGGCTTCGCGCGGGGGCAGCCGCAGGCCGACCGGCTGGCGGCACTGAACCTGCCGCGCCTGGCCGACATGCCCGACATCACCGTCGAGCTGATCGCCTCGGACGAGGCGCCGGGGGGTGTCTCCGAACTCGCCGTCCCGCCGGTCGCCCCCGCCATCGCCAATGCGCTTGCCACTTTGGGCGGTGCTTCACGGATACGAAGCCTGCCGATGGAGTTTCCCGCCTGATGCTGCCCCCCGATCATCCGCCCGTCCCGCGTCCGAAGATCGGCGTGCTCCTGATGAACCTCGGCACGCCCGAGGCGCCCGAGCCGCGCGCGGTGAAGCGGTACTTGCGCGAATTCTTGTCGGATCGCCGGGTGATCGAAATCCCTGCGCTCCTCTGGCAGCCGATCCTGCGCGGCATCATCCTGAACACCCGGCCGAAAAAGTCGGCGCATGCCTATTCACTGGTATGGCGCGACGACGGCTCGCCGCTGGCCGCGATCACCCGCGCACAGGCGGTGGCGCTGAAGGACGCGTTCGGGCCGGGGGTGATGGTCGACTGGGCGATGCGCTATGGCCGTCCCGCCATTGCCGAGCAGGTGCAGGCGATGAAGGATGCCGGGTGCGAGCGCATCCTGCTGGCCCCGCTCTATCCGCAATATTGCGCGGCGACGACCGCGACCGCCAATGATAAGGCGTTCGCGCACCTCGCCACGATGCGCTGGCAGCCGGCGATCCGCACCCTGCCGCCTTATTATGACGACGCGCTCTATATCGATGCACTGAAGACGCAGGTCGAGGCGCAGCTCGCCACGCTCGATTTCGAGCCGGAGGCGATTCTGGCCAGCTTCCACGGCATGCCGCAGCGAACGCTGGAGCTGGGTGATCCCTATCACTGCCATTGCCGCAAGACCGCGCGGTTGCTGGCCGAGGCGATGAAGGACACGCTGGGCGGTCGCGAACTGCTGGTCGCGTTCCAGTCGCGCTTCGGCCGCGCCAAATGGCTGGAGCCGGCGACCGACACGGTGCTGGAGGCGCTGCCGGGGCGGGGCATCAGGAAGGTGGCGATCCTGGCCCCCGGCTTCTCCGCCGATTGCATCGAGACGCTGGAGGAACTGGCGATTCGCGGGCGCGAAAGCTTCGAGGGCGCGGGCGGCACCCATTTCGCCTATCTGCCCTGCCTGAACGATACCGATATCGGGATAAACATGCTGCGCGGTTTGATCGAACGCGAGCTTCAGGGCTGGTTGCCGTAGCGTAATATTACATTGCACCCGGTCTTCGCCATTGCGGAGAATCGCTGCCCCTTTTAAGCCACAATCTCAAATGGGAGAGGTTTGATGGCTCGGGTTGCAATCGTGACGGGTGGTACGCGCGGTATTGGCGAGGCGATCAGCCTGGCCTTGAAGGACGCCGGCGTCACCGTCGCGGCCAATTATGCCGGTAATGACGAGCGTGCGCGCGAATTCTCGGAGCGCACCGGGATCAAGGCGTATAAGTGGGACGTGGCCGATTATGACGCGGTCCAGGCGGGCGTCGCGCAGGTCGCCGAGGAACTGGGGCCGGTCGACATCGTCGTCAACAATGCGGGCATCACCCGCGACGGCACGCTGCTGAAAATGACCTATCAGATGTGGAAGGAGGTCATGGACACCAACCTCGGCGGTTGCTTCAACATGGCCAAGGCGGTGTTCCCCGGCATGCGCGAGCGTAAGTGGGGGCGGATCGTCAATATCGGCTCGATCAACGGCCAGGCGGGCCAGTACGGCCAGGTCAACTATGCCGCCGCCAAGTCGGGCATCCATGGCTTCACCAAGGCGCTGGCGCAGGAGGGCGCGCGTGTCGGCGTGACCGTCAACGCGATCGCGCCGGGCTATATCGACACCGACATGGTCGCCGCCGTCCCCGCCGACGTGCTGGAAAAGATCGTCGCTAAGATTCCCGTCGGCCGTCTGGGCCAGGCGCACGAGATCGCGCGCGGCGTCGCCTTCCTGTGCTCGGACGAGGCGGGTTTCGTCACCGGCTCGACCCTGTCGATCAACGGCGGCCAGCATATGTATTGAGGCGGATTCCATTCCCCAAGCCGTTCGTGCCGAGCCCTTCGGCTGGCTGGCAAGCCAGCCGCTCAGGATGAACGGAGGTTTTGCAAAATCGTCTCGTGGGGAGGGATAGGACATAAGCAAGAACGCCGGCCTCCCATGGGAGACCGGCGTTCCGTTCTCGATACGCTACGCGAGAAAACTGGGGCGGTGGGGCAGGTACAGGCTCCGCCCGCCCTAACTATTTAGCGGCAATAGCCCGGACGGCCCGACCGCTCGATCGCCCGGCCAGCCAGCGCGCCGCCCGCACCGCCGATCAGCGTGCCCAGCGTGCGATCGCCATCGGTGTCGATGGTGCGACCCAGCAGACCGCCCGCGACCGCGCCGACGATGGTGCCCGTGGTGCCCGAGCGGCGGCACTTGCTCGCCTGATACTCGGCGCGGGCGCCATCGCTGTAACCCCGGTTGTACCGGTCGGCATGATAGGACCGGCGATAGCGATGCGCATCCGCAGCGGTCGCGGGCAGAACAGCGCCGCCGATCATCGCCAGCGTGGTCGCCGCCAGGGTCAGGGTCTTCATCATGGTGTCACTCCCGATACTGTGTTTCGATCGACGGTCCCGTCCGCCGTTGACCCGCTTTTGGGCGATTCGCGTTGAGCGTTTCCTGAATGCCGCCGTTATCCGCCGTTCATGCAAAGGCCGGCGGGACGGATGGTCGGGAAATGGCGGCTGTCCTGTTGCGGCGCAGCGCGTATGAGGCGGCATGCGCGTGCTTCTGTCCTGTCTGTTGCTGCTGGCCTTCGTGCCCGGATGGTCGGGCGAACAGCGGCTGGGCCTACTGGGCCGCGTGCCGCAGATGGAGGCGCGGCCGGTCACGCTCGATCCCCGCGATCCGGCGCGGCGGCGGCTGGGCGCGCTGACCTATCTGGGGGGCGTCAGCCTGCATAGCCGCGACCCGGCCTTTGGCGGCTTCTCTTCGCTGGTGGTGACGGGGGACCGGTTCACCCTGCTGAGCGATGGCGGCAATGTCGTGCAGTTCCGCATGGGGCGGGACTGGCGACCGCATGCGCTGCGCTTCGGCAATCTGCCGGCGGGGCCGAGCATCGGCTGGCAGAAGCAGGACCGCGACAGCGAATCGCTCGCCCGCGATCCGCGGACCGGCGCGCTGTGGGTCGGGTTCGAACGCTATAACCAGATCTGGCGCTATGCGCCCGACTTCACGCGCGCCGAGGGCTATGTCGCGCCGCGCGCCATGGCGGGCTGGCCGCGCAATGGCGGGGCCGAATCGCTGGCGCGGATGCCCGATGGCCGATTCGTCACCATTTCCGAGGAAGCGACCGCGACCAAGGCCGAACGGCGAGGGTTGAAGGTCGCCAGGGCGTTGACGCGACAGGGGCTGATCTTCGCGGGTGACCCTTTGCGCTTTCGCCCGCGCCGCTTCCTCTATCAGGTGTCATCCGACCATGACGTCGCCGATGCCGCCGCGCTGCCCGACGGATCGCTGATCGTCATCGAGCGGCGATTCCGCCTGCCGTTCCGCTTTTCGAATCGGATCATGCTGGTGCCGGCGGATGAAATCGCACCGGGGCGGTTGGCGAAGGGGCGGCTGCTGGCGGAGTTGGATACGCCGCTGATCCACGACAATTTCGAGGGCGTGGCGGTCACGCAGGAGGACGGCGCGACCATGTTGTGGCTGGTATCGGACGACAACCAGACGGTGCTGGAGCGGAGTTACCTGCTGAAATTCCGGTTGGAGGCGTAGGTTTGGGGCATGGCCTTCGACTTCGGCGCCGTGCGCCGAAATTTATCCTGAGCGGCTGGCTTGCCAGCCAGCCGAAGGGCTCAGGCTGAACGGTGTGAGGGGTTGTAGCCATTATTCCAACGCCCGTTCAGCCTGAGCGAAGTCGAAGGCCACGTACGTCACGCAGCCACGAAAATCCGCAAACAACGAAAACCCGCCGCTCCGGAGAGCGGCGGGTTTCGAAACCTCAGGCACGCGGCGCGAAATTACGCGGCGGCGGCTTCGGTCTTGGCGCCGGCCAGCTTCTTCACGACGTCGCGCTTCAGGCGACGGGCGCGCAGCGAAAGCTGGTCGTCCGAGGTCTTCACGAGCCAGTTGTCCAGGCCGCCATTGTGCTCGACCGAGCGCAGGCCGTGGGTCGACACGCGAAGACGCACGCTCTTTTCGAGCGAATCGGAAATCAGCGTGACGTTCTGCAGGTTCGGCAGGAACGTACGCTTGGTCTTGTTGTTGGCGTGGGAAACGTTGTTACCCACCTGCCGGCCCTTGCCGGTCAGCTCGCAAATGCGCGACATGATCGTTATCCTGGTTTCAGGCAATGCCCGGAAAGGCCGCGCGGATAACCCGGACCGGCGTCCACGTCAACCGATTCCCTGTGATCGGCCATGCACGATGGGCCGTGCAACCGCCCCCGGGACGAGGCGTTGTTACGGCAACGAACCTGATGGAGCCAGACCCATGCGCGCCTTTCTCGTCCTCATCGGCATCGTCCTGCTGCTGGCCGCCGGCGCCATGGCGATGGGCTGGATCAGCATCGACCAGACCCGCCCCGCCGTTGTCCAGGCGCCGACCTTCCGCGCCGAAGGGCCCAAAGTGTCGGTCGGCACCACCCAGAAGACGGTCGAAGTGCCTACCGTCTCGGTTCAGAAGCCCACCGAGAACACGCAATAACCACGGAGCCTCGCACACCCTTGCCCGCGCGCATCACGCGGGGCAGGGGGATGTGATGTTCCCGCTGCCCGATCCGATGCGCCTCGCGCTCGATGCCGCTCGTGAAGCGGGACAGGCGGGGGAAGTGCCGGTCGGCGCGGTGGTCATGCGACAGGGCGAGGTCATCGCCACCGGGGCGAATGCGCCCCGCCGTCTGCACGACCCCACCGCCCATGCCGAAATCCAGGCGATTCGCGCCGCCGCCGCTTGGCTGGGCCGCGACCGACTGGAGGATTGCGATCTGTGGGTGACGCTGGAGCCCTGCGCGATGTGCGCCGGGGCCATCGCGCATGCCCGAATCGCACGGCTCTATTATGCGGCCAGCGATCCCAAGGGCGGCGCGGTGGAACATGGCCCGCGCTTCTTCGCCCAGCCGACCTGCCATCACCGGCCCGAGATTTATAGCGGGATGGGCGAGGGGGAGGCGGCCGGTCTGCTCCGCGATTTCTTTACGGCGCGTCGCTGAGCGATCCCGGTCGCATCGACATTCCGATCAAGCCGCCCTCATTCCTCCGCTGCAAGGGGGCGCGAGGAACCTGACCTCTCCCACGGAGAGACACCACTCCATCAGCCTTGCGGCCTGCCACCTCCCCTTGCAGGGGATCGCCGCAAAACGCCAATTCCGCAACGACGCTCTGCAAGGGGAGGAATAGCGTGAATGTCAGCGGGCGCTAACGCCGCTTTCGGTCATGGAAGAAGCGGACCAGGAGCATGGCGACCACGCCGCTTGCGCCACCCACAATGGCCCCGCGGAAGGACGAATGGGGTGCGATGTTCCAGGCATTCAGGATCAGAAGTGCGGAATAGGTCAGCCCACCCGTCAGCAACGCGCCGATCCACAAGGCCATGTGAGACTGTCCGTCCAATCTTTTTGTCATTGTGATTCGCGTTCCTCGTTGGGACGGATGCGTGCCTGTTGAACGCCGGCCGACGTGACGGACGCATGACGGCGCGATGAAGACATGAAAAAGGGCCCGGACGGCATCCCGCCCGAGCCCTTTTCTTCCCATGCAATGCGCGCGCTTAGCGCAGATCACCCTCGCGGATCGGTACGATCTTGATCTCGACGCGGCGGTTGGCGGCGCGGCCGGCATCGGTGTCGTTCGACGCGACCGGCTGCGACTTGCCGAAGCCGCGCGTGCCGATGCGGGCCGGCTGCACCCCGCGCGAGGCGAGATAGTCGGCGACCGCCACCGCGCGGCGCTCGGACAGCGCCTGGTTATAGCTGTCGCTGCCCGTCGAATCGGTGTGGCCGTACACATCGATATAGGTCTGGCGATACTGCGACAGGATGTCGGCGACCTGATCCAGCGTCTGGCGGAACTGCGGCTGCACCGTCGACGAATCATAGCCGAAGGTGATGCCCGACGGCAGGTTCAGCAACAGGTCGTCGCCCTGGCGGACCACCTGGACATCGGTGCCGGCGGTGCGGGCGCGCAGGTCGCGCTCCTGCTTGTCCATATACGCGCCGATGCCGGCGCCGGCGAGGCCGCCAATGCCGGCGCCCAGGATCTTCTCGGTCCGGTCGCGCCGGCCGCCGACCAGATCGCCGAGCAGATAGCCGCCGACCGCGCCGCCCAGGCCGCCGATCGCCGCCTTAGACAGGCGCTGCTGGCCGGTTTCCGGATCGGTGGTGCACGCCGAGGTGGCGACCAGCGCCGACAGCGCGGCCATGGTCAGGAACTTTGCGGACGTCTTCATGCGCATAACCCTTGTTAATGTGTCGCGTCTCTTCCCCCGAAACGCGAACCCGGTGGCGCTTGTTCCGCAAGCGATCTGAACGGAAGATGACGACAGGAGTTGTCGAAGGCTTGTCCGGCCCGCTATGAGCACTCCACACCGATGGCCACGCTGCCCCCCTTTCCCTGGATCGACGTCCTCATCATCCTCGCGCTCGTCGCGTTGAACGGGGCCTTTGCGATGAGCGAACTGGCGATCGTCTCCGCTCGTCGCGCCCGGCTGGAGGGGATGGCTCGGGGCGGGAGCAAGGGCGCGCAGGCCGCGCTGACGTTGGCCGCCGATCCGGGCAAGTTCCTGTCGACGGTCCAGATCGGCATCACCCTGACCGGCATCATCGCCGGCGCCTATTCGGGCGCGAGTCTCGGCACGCCGACGGCGGCGCGGTTGCAGGCGCTGGGCATCGCGCCCGCGACCGCCGCGACCTTGGGCTTCGCGCTGGTGATCGGCCTGACCACCTATGCCTCGCTGATCCTGGGCGAATTGGTCCCGAAGCAGTTCGCGCTGCGCAAGCCCGAGCCGATCGCCGCCTTCGTCGCGCTGCCCATGCGCTGGCTGGCGGTGGGGACCGCGCCGATCGTCTGGGTGCTCGATTCGACCAGCGGCATCATCTTCAAGCTGCTGGGCCTGAACCGCGACAATGAGGATCAGGTGACTGCCGAGGAGCTGCACCTGATCGTCGCCGAGGCGTCCAAGTCCGGCGTGATCGAGGAGCATGAGCGCTCGATCATCTCGGGCGTGGTGCGCCTCGCCGACCGGCCGGTGCGCGAGGTGATGACGCCGCGCACCGAGATCGACTGGCTCGACTGCACGCTGGACGACGAGGCGATTCGCGCCAAGCTGCTCGAAAGCCCGCGCACCCGCCTGCCGGTGGGCGAAGGGTCGATCGACGCGGTGGTCGGCGTGGTCCAGGCACGCGACATCGCCATGGCGCTGTTCCGGGGCGATCCGCTCGACCTCAAGACGCTGATGCGCAAGGCGCCGGTGGTGATCGACCGGATCGACGCGATGGACGTGCTGCTGGCGCTGCGTCAGGCCGAGGTGCCGATGGCGCTGATCCATGACGAGTACGGCCATTTCGAAGGAATCGTGACCCCGTCCGATCTGCTCGCGGCGATCGCGGGCGAGTTCGCCTCAGACGCCGATCCGGGCGACGCGCCCTCGGTGGTGGAGCGCGACGACGGCTCTCTGCTGGTCGCCGGCACCATGGCGGCGGACGCGCTGGCCGACCGGCTGGGCATCGACCTGCCCGATGACCGCGATTACGCGACCGTCGCCGGCCTGGCGCTGGCGGTGTTCCGCCACCTGCCGGCCGAGGGCGAGAGCTTCGTCGAACAGGGCTGGCGCTTCGAGGTGGTCGATCTGGACGGCCGGCGGATCGACAAGCTGCTGGTCAGCGAGGTTTAGGGGCTTTCGGCTTCGGCAGTGGCGGCAGCGCCACGAAGTCGATCCGCTGAAAATCCGCCTGGTTGACGACGAAGATCACCGCAGCGGTACAGCGATAAGGGATGTCGGCCTCGCTGCCGATCGCAGCCGATACCCAGCTTCGACGGGCTTCCCGTAACGTCGCCACCGCAGCGACATCGTCTTTGGGCAAAGTGAAGAGCTGACCCGCAACCGTCATCATACAGATGTCGGGCGGCGTGTGCGCCATCGTGATCGGCAGGGATGCTTCGACGTTTTTGCTGGATGGTGGCGCAGGCAAAGCCATACCGGCCATCGCCAAGATCGAAGGCACGGTGTCGGTCGACCAGAGCATCATGACGGAAAGCTATCAGTGAGTCGAACCATCGGCAATGCGGATCGAAGCAGGGCGCTATATTGACCATTGTTGGTGCATGGAAATGCTGACAGGATGTGACCATGTCGATGATCCTGCCATTTCTGGTTGCCGCCCTATCTGTTTCTGCCGTGCCCTGTGCGGATGGTGACTGGATATTCAAGGCGGGTGATACATCTCTCTTCCGGTTCGGTGTCCACGCTTCACCCCAAGGGTTGAAGGCGACATGGGATCGGCCGCAAGATTTTGACTTTGATAAGGAAAACTTCACGAACGTCACGGGGCCGGTCATCCGCCGCACCGCGATCAAGGTACAGCCGGTGGGTGACGATCTGGAACTGACGTTCGATGATCCCCGGCCGGGCGCGACCCCGGATATCTTTCGTCTACACTGTCTGGCCGATGGGCAGGTCTCGGCCATGTATCAGGGGGTTGCGTTCGAACCCTTTCTTCTCGGCCGCGCCGTGCCCGGGAAGGATGCGCTGGGTCCCTGGACGGCGGGGGGCATCTATCGGCAGAAAATGGACTATCCCACCAACGCCGAGATGTCGGCCATCTTCAAGGCGGATCAGGACGATCGGCGACGACCGAACATCGACTGGTCGGTGGTCGGCCCGGCCGATGCAAAGCGTAAGGCGCGGACGCAGGAACTGCTCGATGCCGGCGCTCTGCACAGCGGCGATGACTTTTACCACGCCGCCTTTCTGTTCCAGCATGGCGATGGGCCGGGCGACTATCTGAAGGCGCATCTGCTGGCGATGATCGCGGCGGCGCGGGGCAAGCCGAAAGCGGTGTGGATCGCCTCGGCGACGCTCGACCGCTATCTT
Organism: Sphingomonas pseudosanguinis; assembly: GCF_052056765.1. Taxonomy (NCBI): domain Bacteria; kingdom Pseudomonadati; phylum Pseudomonadota; class Alphaproteobacteria; order Sphingomonadales; family Sphingomonadaceae; genus Sphingomonas; species Sphingomonas pseudosanguinis. The sequence goes on along the minus strand of NZ_CP189888.1, from coordinate 3,101,281 downwards.
CAGTCGATCGGCAAGCCGCAGGTGCTGGGCACGCAATATAGCATCCCGCGCGGTGGCGCGGTGACGCAGGAGCCCTATGACAAGGCGCTGGTGTCCGACGCGCTGCGTCAGGCATTGCGCGTGCCCTCGCTGGCGGAGCAGGACAAACGCCGGCAGGCGCTGGCCGACGAGGTGGCGGCGGAGGCAAAGACACAGACCGCCGTCTCGCCCAAGCCATGACGCGGGTGGTAAAAATGGTCGAGTGGTGAAACGGGCTTGCCATCATGATGGCATAAGCCCGATCGGTTCGATTCAGGGGGAGGCGCACGATGTTCGATCTGCTTGCACTGGCCGCCGCAGCGCTGACGTCCTGTCCGGTCGAGCGCGCGCATTATATCCTGCGCGATCATCCTGATGTGACCGCCGATTTCCGATCGGTCGCCAGGGACCCGGACTGGCCGAGCGGTCTGGCGCTGGGGGTGCATCACACGGCGTCGGGCAGGACCTTCTGGTGGCTCCCCTGGAATGGCGGCAGCGATGGCCTGCAAAATGTCGCGTCGACCGGGGATGTGACCGCCAAGGGATGGCATCCGCCCGACCCGGACGGCGGCCCCCGGCCCTTTGGCGACCGGCACTATATCGGGACGGATGCCGCCTATCACATTCTGAACGGCGTACCGAACCGGGGCGAGCCGGCACCGGCGCACATGCTGTTTCCCGATTCGGCAGGGTCGCAGGATCACGTCTTCGTCGCCCGACAGTTCTTCGATTTGGCAGGCTGCCGCCCGAAAGGCGGTTAGGCCTCCAGCTGAATATCCCCCGATGCCACGACGCGCGCGATGTGCGGGAGGATGTTCTGAACCGCAAAAGCATGGAGTTCGCTCGACCGCGATGAGCACGCATCCTCGGCGATGACCACGTCATAGGACAGCTCCCACGCCGAACGCGCGGTCGATTCGACGCCCATATTGGTCGAGATGCCCGCGATCACCACGGTGCGCACGCCACGCCGCCGCAGTTGCAGGTCGAGATCGGTGCCGGTGAAGGCGCCCCAGTGATGCTTGCGCACCACGATGTCGCCGGGCTGGCGCAGGTCGGGGACGAACTCGCTGAATTCGGGCGGGGTGCCGCCCGCCGGCAGGCTGGGCCGGTCGACATTCTGACTGGGCATCGTCTCGGGCGTGAAGCCGACATGGACGAGGATGACGGGCGCATCGGCGTCGCGGAAACGCTGCGCCAGCACCTTGGCCGTCTTCACCACCATGTCGCCGGAGCGCGGGCCGCCGGCATGCGGGACGATGCCCTGTTGCAGGTCGATGAGGATCAGGGCAGTGGTGCGGGGATCGAGCATGGTCATGCCCGCTCAACGGCGTCCCCGCCGCGCCGTTCCGTGATCAGAGGCGTCCGAACACCGCCTCGAAGCCCTTGCGATCGCCGGCCGCCAGCAGCCTTGCCTGCTCCAGCCAGCGGTCGCGCGCCATGCGGCCCGAAAACGGGCCGAGCTGCGCGTCGAGCGCCTGCGCCTGCGCCTCGCTCAGTCCCGCCATGTCGCCGACCGTGGTGATGCCGTGTTCGGCCAGCTTCTGGGTCAGCTTGGGACCGAGACCCTTTAGCAGGGTGATGGGCTGATCCTGGGGCCGCACATCCTCGGCGGCGGGCTGCGGTGCGGCCTCGGCGGCGGGGCTGGCGTCCATCGGCGCGGCGGCGGCGACGGGTTCGTCGTGCAGCGGATCGCTGGTGACCGCCGGTTCTTCGGGGACGGCGGGGGCCGGCATGACCGGCGGCGCGGCCGGCACCGGTGCGGGTGTCGGCGCGACGGTCGGTTCGGGGGCGGGAGCGGGGGCAGGGGCAGGGGCCGGCGCAGGCGTCGGGCTCGGCTGGGCAGCCTTAGGCTGCGTCAGTTCGGCCTCGTCCAGCGGCGCGCGGTCGGGCTGGCGCAGGTTCACGCCCGCTTCCTTCGCATTCCGGTCGACCTGGCGCGCGGCATGGGTCCGGCGGCGCTTCAGGCGCATACCGATCAGGATGACCGCGATCGCCGCGATCGCGACCAGCCCGATGAAAACGAAATGGATGGTCGTGATGGCGGCCACGCCATCGGGGATCAGGCTTTCAGCCGGTGCTGCTGTCGTATCGTTCATCGCTTTACCCTATTGTGCCATCGCCCCGATCGCGAGCCCGATCGACGGGCCCAATCGACAGGCCTAGTGCGCGGTTCCCGTAGCGTCCGCTTCGCGCGCGGCCTCGCGCCAGCCGATGTCGCGGCGGCAGAAGCCATCGGGGAAGCGGATCGCATCGACCGCGCGGTACGCGGCGGCCTGCGCCTCGCCCACGGTGGCGGCGCTGGCGGTGACGGCCAGCACGCGGCCGCCGCTGGCGACCAGCTGTTCGCCCTGCATCTTGGTGCCCGCCTGGAACACCACCGCACCGGTCGCCTCGGCGGCGTCGATCGCGTCGATGGACCCACCCGCCTTGGGCGTGCCGGGATAGCCCGCCGCCGCCATCACGACGGTCAGCGCGGGATCGTCCGAGAAAGCCGGTGCGGGTAGCTCGGCCAGCCGCCCTTCGGCCACCGCCAGCATCACCGCCAGCAGATCGCCCTGGAAACGCAGCATCAGCACCTGGCATTCGGGATCGCCGAAGCGGGCATTGTATTCGATCAGCTTCGGCCCCTGCTCGGTCAGCATCAGCCCGGCATAGAGCACGCCCGAGAACGGCGTCCCCTCGGCGCGCAAGCGTTCGACGGTCGGCCGCACGATCCGCTCGATCGCCTGGGCTTCCAGCTCGGGCGTCAGGACACGCGCGGGGCTATAGGCGCCCATGCCGCCGGTATTGGGGCCGGTATCGCCGTCGCCGACGCGCTTGTGGTCCTGCGCCGAGCCGAAGGGCAGGAGCGCCTCGCCATCGGTCAGGACGAAGAGGCTCGCTTCCTCGCCCTCCAGGAATTCCTCGATCACGACTTCGGCGCCGGGGACCGAGAATAGGTCGGTGATCGCGGCTTCGGCCTCGGCCTTGGTGAAGGCGACGGTCACGCCCTTGCCCGCCGCCAGGCCATCGGCCTTGATGACGACCGGCAGGCCGAAGGTGCTGGCGAGCGCTCCTCGCGCCTCCGCCAGCGTGTTCACCCTGACATAACCGGCGGTCGGGATGTCGGCGCGGCGGCACAGGTCCTTGGTGAAGCCCTTCGATCCCTCCAGCTGCGCTGCGGCCTTGCTCGGCCCGAACACCGGTACGCCCTCGGCACGCAGCGAATCGGCCAGGCCATCGACCAGCGGTGCCTCGGGGCCGACCACGACCAGGCCGATGGCGTGGTCCTTCACGAACGCCACCACGGCGGCGTGATCGGTCGCGTTCAGCGCAACACAGGTCGCATGGGCGGCGATACCGGGGTTGCCGGGCGCGGCGTAGAGCGTATCTAACCCGTTCGACTGTGCCAGCTTCCACGCCAATGCGTGTTCGCGGCCGCCCGATCCCAGCAGCAGGACGTTCATGCCCGATCCTTATCCCTATGACGAAAGTGCAAGGCTGGTAGCCGAGGAGATCGCCGGCGACAACGCGCTCGCGCTATCGGTCGGCGAACTCAGCCTGAAGCTGAAGCGGATGGTCGAGGGCGAATTCGGCCATGTCCGCCTGCGCGGCGAGATTTCCGGGTATAAGCGCGCCACCTCGGGCCATGTCTATATGAGCCTGAAGGACGAGAATGCCGTCATCGACGCGGTGATGTGGAAGGGGGCGGCGAACACGTTGCCCTTCCAGCCGCAGGACGGGGTGGAGGTGATCGCCACCGGCCGCCTGACCACCTTCCCCGGCCGCTCCAAATACCAGATCGTCGTCGAGCGGATGGAGCTGGCGGGTGCGGGCGCGCTGATGGCGCTGTTCGAGAAGCTGAAGGCGAAACTGGCGGACGAGGGACTGTTCGCCCGTGAGCGCAAGAAGCTGCTGCCCTTCATGCCGCCGGTGATTGGCGTCGTCACCTCGCCCACGGGCGCGGTGATCCGCGACATCCTCCACCGGCTGGAGGATCGCTGCCCGACCCATGTCATCGTCTGGCCGGTCAAGGTGCAGGGCGCCGGCTCGGCGGACGAGGTCGCCGCGGCGATCCGGGGTTTCGACGCGATTGCGCCCGGCGGCCCGGTGCCGCGCCCCGACCTGGTCATCGTCGCACGCGGTGGCGGTTCGATCGAGGATCTCTGGTCGTTCAATGAAGAGGTGGTGGTGCGCGCGGTGGCGGACTGCGCGATCCCGATCATCTCGGCGGTCGGGCATGAGACCGACACTACGCTGTGCGACTATGCCGCCGATCTGCGTGCACCGACCCCCACGGCGGCGGCGGAGATCGCGGTGCCGGTGCTCGCCGACCTGCGCCTGACCGTCGCCAGCCATCGCCAGCGCACTGAACGCTGCGCGCGCCGCTATGTAGAGCGGGGACGCGAACGACTCGATGCGATGGCGCGGCTCCTCCCCAAGCGCGACCAACTGCTCGGGCCCCAGCGCCAGCGTGCCGACGAAGCGGGTGCGCGGCTTGATCGCGGTCTGGAGCGGCGGGTGACGCTGGCGCGCGGTGGCCTCGACCGGGCGGGCGCGGCGCTGCGGCCCGCCATCCTGGAGCGGCAGGTCGAGCGCGGCCGCGACCGGCTCGCCGCGACCTGGCGGCTGGTCCAGTCGCTCAACCCCGACCGCATCCTGGAGCGCGGCTATGCCCGGATCACCGCGCGACCGGGCGGCGAGACCTTGTCCTCGGCTGAGGCGGCGCGGGCGGCCGACACGCTCACCTTGCGGTTCCGCGACGGCACGGTCGATGTCGCGGTAGATCAGGCCGGACTTGAGCGCCCCGCACCCAAAACCTATGACAAGCCCAAGCGGGAGCCGAAGGCCGATCCGTCCCAGCCCAGCCAGCCCACGCTCCTCTGATCCAAGGCAGACCCATGTTGATGTCGAACACCGATCGCCCCGCGCGGCTCCACTATCTGGCCAATGGCTTTCGCGTCCTGTCGCCGGGCGATCATGTCGTCTGCGCGGTGACCGGGCGGCGCATCGCGCTCGAGGACCTGAAATATTGGAGCGCCGAGCGGCAGGAAGCCTATGCTGACGCGCACGCCACCGCGCAGGTGCTCGGCCCCCGATGAAGATCGGGCGCGGGTTCGCGCTGGCGCTGCTGGCGGCGGGGCTGGCTCCGGCATCGGTACTGGTCGCGCAGAGCGCTGCTCCCCAGTCCGCGTTCCGCTGGACCGGAGAGCTTAGCCAGGGCGGGTTGATCCGCGGGCAGGCGTCGGCCGGTACCGTCTCGCTGACCCTCGACGGACAGGATGTGCCGCTGACGCCGGAGGCCGCGTTCCTGATCGGCTTCGATCGGGATGCCGGCCCCCAGGCTGAGCTGGTCGCAACGCTCTCGGATGGCCGCCAGATGCGTCAGAGCCTGAGCGTCGCCCCGCGCGCCTGGCGGATCGAGCGGCTCGACCGCCTGCCCAAATATCCCGTCCCCGATCCCGAATTCCAGCGGCTGCGCCCGCCCGAGCTCGAGCAGATCCGCGCCGCCCGCGCCGAGACGACCGATGCGCAAGGCTGGCGCCAGCCGCTGCAATGGCCGGTCAGGGGCCGCATTTCGGGCCTGTTCGGCGCGCAACGCATCTATCGCGGCGAGCCGGGCAGCTATCATTCGGGCACCGACATCGCCGCCGCCACCGGCACCATCGTCCGCGCGCCGGCCGATGGCGTGGTGATCCTGGCCGCCGACCAGCCCTTCACGCTGGAGGGGCATCTGCTGATGCTCGACCATGGCCAGGGCCTCAACAGCGCCTTTCTGCACCTGTCGCGCATCGATGTCCGCCCCGGCGAGCATGTCCGCCAGGGCCAGCCGATCGGCGCCGTCGGCGCCACCGGCCGCGCCACCGGTCCCCACCTCCACTGGAGCCTGCAATGGCGCGGCCGCAAGCTCGACCCGCTGCTGGTGACGGGGCCGATGGGGTGAGGATACGCCGTTAGCGAATGCGTTTGGCGCCGACCGAGCGGCCACCTTCGACGGACAGGCGATAGCTGCCGAACGCCCCTTCCTTGATCGTGACGGCAGCGCCGGCCTTGGGCGGAAAATTCAACGCCTCTATCGTCTGCCAGACCGATCCATTGGCCAGCTGTATGTCGAACCGGCCATAGGCCTTAGCGGGCATGGCGGTGATGACCTTGCTGTCCAGTTGGCGGACTTCGGTCGATGCATCAGCGTCGCCGCCGCCGAACATCTCGCTGGTCGGCGTGATCAGGCCAAAACGCTGCTGTTTGCGCGCGACCACGGTCTTTCGGTCGAGGATCATCAGATCGCCCGATGCCCGTGCGTTTGAGGCGCTTTCCGCCGCGCGATCAAAACAGGCCAGCCGCGTCGCCGCTTCGCGGATCGTGCGGCAGCCGATCAGGTCGTCGATCGCCCCGGAGCGATCCTTCCCGTTTTGCGCGCAAACGGCCGCGGGTATCAGTAGCGCGGCCAAGGGTAACGATTTTAATGGGTTCGGCATATTTCGATCCTTTCCTTCTGCCGTAGCGCAACATTGCCGACCTTTATGTGACCCTTTTGTCACATCATGCATAAAGATGATCATGTCGGTCAAAGGGGGCTCGCTTTACGTTTGCGCCCGGAGCGGCCCCGTTTGTAATGAAATGGCAACGCTCGGATATTTTCGAGTGGCAAACGTCAGGTCACAAGGCCGGCTAAAAGGGGTTAACTCTATGAAAACAAACGCTCGCGTGCGTCTGCTCGCCTCGACGCTGCTGATGGGGGCAGGTTTCGTCGCCACGTCCGCCCAGGCTCAGGTCATCGCGCAGGATCAGGCCGTCGAACAGACCAATGCCGATGGCTCGCCCGTCACCACCGAAACCAGCCAGGGTGATATCGTCGTCACCGGCACGCTGATCCGCAATCCGAACCTCGTTTCGTCGAGCCCGGTCGCGGTCGTGGGTCGCGAGGAACTGACGCTGCGTCAGACCAACACCGCTGAAGAAGTGCTGCGTCAGCTGCCCGGCGCGGTGCCCAGCATCGGTACCGCCGTCAACAACGGCAATGGCGGCGCGTCGTTCGTCAACCTGCGCAACCTGGGTTCGAACCGCAACCTCGTCCTGCTTGATGGCAAGCGCATCGCGACTGCCGGCCTCGCTGGCCAGACCGACCTCAACAACATTCCGCTCGCGCTTCTCGAGCGCATGGACGTCCTGACAGGTGGTGCGTCGACCACGTACGGCGCGGACGCGGTGTCGGGCGTCGTCAACTTCGTCACCCGTTCCGACTTTGCGGGCGTCGACGCGTCGGCCAGCCAGCAGATTTCGCAGCGTGGTGACGGCAACTATTTCCGTGCGGACCTGACCATCGGTGCGAACTTCGACGATGGCCGTGGGAATGCGGTGTTCAGCGTCGGCTATCAGGAAGCCGATCCGATCTATCAGGGCGATCGCCCCTATGCGTCGAGCACGATCAGCTCGACCACCGGTCGCGCCGCTGGCGGTTCGCCGACCTCGGTCCCGGCGTCGTTCGGCTTGGCGGGCCAGTCGGCCCTGCTCCAGATCGATCCGAACAATACCAGCCTGGTCCCGGCGTATCAGGACTTCAACTTCAGCCCGTACAACATCTTCTTCACGCCGTTTAAGCGTTACAACATGTATGGTGCGGGCCATTACGACGTGTCGGATACTGTCACGCTCTATACCCGTGGCCTGTTTTCGAAGAACCGCGTGTCGACGATCATCGCGCCGTCGGGCATCTTCGCCGAATCGCTGACTGTCCCGGGCAATAATCCATATCTGCCCGCCGGTATTCGTGATCAGTTCTGCAGCGCCGCCGGTATTGCCCTCGGTACGGCCTGTAACACCAATGCCGCCATCCCGATGCCGGAAGTCTATCGTCGCACGGTCGAAGTCGGCCCGCGTATCAGCGAGTATCAGACGACCCTGTTCGACTACACCGCCGGTATCCGTCTGAACATGACCAAGTCGCTGGTCCTCGACGTCTATGGTTCGTATGGCGAGAGCGAGAACGTTCAGACCCAGTCGGGTTATGTGCTGAAGTCGCGCGTGCAGCAGGCGCTGAACGCCACCAACACCACGAGCTGCCTCAACACGGCCAATGGCTGCGTCCCGCTCAACCTGTTCGGTCAGGCTGGTAGCATCAGTGCCGCACAGGCCGGGTTCCTGAACGGCCAGAGCACCGTCACCAACAAGACTCAGCTGTCCCAGGCGCATGCGTTGCTGAGCGGTGACTTCGGTTTCACGTCGCCTGCAGCGTCAACCCCGATCAGCTTTGCGGCGGGTGCGGAGTATCGTGACTATCGTGCACAGCGTATCCCTGACGCCTATGCACTGGTTCCCGGTGAGCTGGGCGGCGCGGGCGGTGCGGTCCTGCCGGTCAATGGCGGCTTCAACGTAACCGAATTTTTCGGCGAAATAATCGCGCCGCTGGTCGAGGACAAGCCGTTCTTCCAAAGCTTGACCGTCGAAGGCGGTATCCGCCAGTCGCGATACAAGATCGACGCGGCGGGTAACCCTAGCTTCAACGCTACGACTTGGAAGGCGGGCGGCAGCTGGGAGCCGATCACGGACCTGAAGCTGCGTGGCAACTACCAACGCGCGGTGCGCGCGCCCAACGTCAGCGAACTGTTCGATCCGGTGTCGACCTATCTGGTCAACCTCACTGTCGACCCATGTGCGGGTGCGGGACCGACCACCAATGCCAATCTGCGCGCCATCTGTGTGGCACAGGGAGCTCCGGCGGCGGTGATCGGCTCGATCCTGAGCCCGGCTTCGGGGCAGCCGAACGCCACCGGTGGCGGCAACCCGAACATCCGTCCGGAAGTCGCCGACACCTTCACTGTCGGTGCGATCCTGACTCCGCGTACGCTGGTCGAAGGGCTGACCATCAGCGTCGACTATTTTAATATCAAGGTGAATCAGGCGATCACCGCTGCCACCCCGGCAGACATTCTGGCCGCTTGCTTCGGTAACATCACTGCGGCTTCGGCGACGTCGACGGCCTGCACCAGCATCCGCCGCTCGACCGCCACTGGTCGTTTGAGCGGTTCGACGGCAACGGTGGCGGGTCTGCCGCAGCCGCTGACCAACCTCGGCCGGATTGCAACCGACGGTATCGATCTTGGTGTCGACTATCGCCGCGATCTGGGCTTTGCGAAGCTGAACCTGAACTTCCAGGGCACTTGGACGAACAGCAACACCTTCCAGGCCTCGCCGAGCTCGGTCGTTCGCGAATGCGTCGGCTATTATAGCGCCAACTGCCTGACCATCCAGCCGAAGTTCGCCTGGAACCAGCGCACCACGCTGACCTTCGGTGATGTCGACCTGTCGCTGCTGTGGCGCCATATCGACACCGTCCGCTATGAGCCGGGCCTGACCCCGCTCTTCTCAGGTGCGATCACGGGCAACACCCCGATCGCGGGCCAGAACTGGAACTTCAACCGGATCAAGGCCTATAACTACCTCGACCTGGGCACGCGCATCCGCGCTGCCGAGAATTTCGAGTTCACGATCCTGGTCACCAACCTGCTCGACAAGCAGCCGCCGATTGTCGGCTCGAACGCCGGTTCGACCTCGTACAACAGCGGCAACACCTATCCGTCGACCTATGACGCGGTGGGCCGTGGCTTCCGCGTGGGTGCGCGCGTCCACTTCTGATCGGACGTTCGCGACTGACGTCGCTAAGGGAAAGGGCGGTCCGGCTTGGACCGCCCTTTTTCATGGGAGGAGGATCATGGCGCATTTCGTGCACGCCGGGGGAGCCATGGCCATCCATGATGGGGCGACAGATGGGCGCCGCATGCCGGCGTTCCTGCTTTTGATCATGCTGACCATCCCGGCGCTCGGGGTCTGGTTCTTTTTGGCTCGGGGTTTCCGGTCCGACTTGCGGCGAACGGCCTTATTCTATGCCTTGGCAATCCACGGCGTCGGCCTGCTCGGTGCGATCGCCACCTGACGACCTGCCTCATCGGCTTGGGGTGTCGCGGCGGAACGAGAGGCCGATCGGTGGTGGAGCGTGCGACACCCTTGAAACCATCCCATTTCACCACGCATAACCAGTGTCATGACCCAGTCGCTTTCCGCGCCCGCCATGTCGTTGCTTCAACAGGCCCAGGCTGCGGGCAATGGGCCTGCGTCACGGCGTTTGCTCGAACAGGCCCTGGGGTACGATCCGGATCATCCGATCCTGTGCAACGCCATGGGAATGAACCTGCTCGCGAATGATCCGGCAGAGGCCGCGATCTGGTTCGCACGCGCCATTCGCGGCGATGCCGACGCCCCCCCGCTATGGATGAACCTAGCGACCGCACACCGCGACGCGGGCGATACGGCCGGAGAGCAGGAAGCATTGCGGCAGGTGCTCCACCGGGATCAGCGGCACGTCATGGCGAATGTCCGTATGGCGGAATGGCATGAGCGGGCGGGGGAGGACTCGCAGGCTCAGTTCCGCTGGCACGGCGTGGCGACGGTTTTGCAATCGCTACCGGAACGCTCGGCGGGGCTGGACCAGTTGCTCACCCATGCTCAGGCGCGCGTGGCCGCGCGCGCGCAGGTGGTGAGCGACCGACTAGACGCTGCACTGATGCCACAATGGGGCGATGTGCCACCCAACCGACGTCGTCGCTTCGATCGCTGCGTCGATGCACTGCTTGGGCGGCGCAGCATCTATCACAACATCTGTCACGGCGTTCATTTTCCCTTCCTGCCCGCCGACGAGTTTTTCGACCGGGCGCTCTTTCCCTGGTTTGCCGAATTGGAGGCCGCCACGCCTCTCATTCGTGCAGAGTTGGAAGCGCTGCTCGCGCGGCCCGACAGCGGCTTTGCGCCTTATGTTGCGATGGAGGCCGGGACCCCTGAAAATAAATGGACCGCGCTCGATCATTCCGAGGCATGGAGCGCTCGTTATCTGTGGCGCTACGGCGTGCGCGACGAGGAGATGGCAGCGGCTTGTCCCGGGACGATGGCGGTGCTGGGTCAGATGCCACTTGCTGAGATACCCGGTAAGGGGCCGACGGCCTTCTTCTCCGTTCTGAAGCCGGGCACGCGACTGCCTGCACATACCGGGGTCAGCAACATCCGGGCGATCGTCCATTTGCCGTTGATCGTCCCGCAGGGATGCGGCTTCCGGGTCGGTGGCGAAACTCGCGTCTGGACCGAAGGCGAAGCCTTCGCGTTCGACGACACGATCGAACATGAAGCCTGGAATGACAGCGCGCAGCTACGGGCCGTGCTGATACTGGACGTCTGGAACCCCCATTTGACGCAGGAGGAACAGGCGATGTTACGCGATCTGTTCGTCGCTCTTGGTCGGATCGAAGGCGGTGGCGCACTGGCGGCCATCGCCGAATAGCGCCGTCCGCTCAACGGCATGACGTAAGGTCCATATTGCTCGCCACGGGCCGGCCTCGTGGGCGTGTCATCTGATCGACATTGCGAGCGAAGCTTTTCGAGCGCGCCCCTCCGCGTGATCAACAGTCACGCGCCTTTACCGTGATTCCATCCCATTGGTTCGGCGCTAGATGTGCGCCTCCTGCGCGCTGCCATAAGGCATAAATATTGTCGCAATTTGTATCAGCTGTTACCTGACAGCAATGTTTTGCAATCGATGGCAAAGGAGTGAGAAAGGGAAGGTGCCCCATCATGTACGACGCAACAGGTCGCCCCTCCGAGACATTTTCCCATCTTTACAACGCGTCGACATCCCCGCAAGCAAGCAACATTCGGTTACCGAACGGAAAAGTCGTTCGATGGGGCCGAGATGTCGGCGCACCGAAAACGGGCGTCGAGTGACGAAAAGGGGTAATGATGATGACCAATTTGTGGATCGGTCAGCGCAAGCGGGGCTTGCTGGCGACCGTCGCGCCATTGTCGGTGCTGCTGGCGGTGCCCGCCGTCGCGCAGAGCGTGCCGGCGGCGAACCAGAATGCCGAGGACAATGCCCAGGTCGCGCAGGGCGCCGAGCAGGCGGACGCTGGCACCGGCGGCGATATCGTCGTCACCGGCTCGATCATTCGCGGCGCGGATGCCGGCGTGTCGCCGGTCTCGACGATCACCGCCGAAAATCTCGACGCGCGCGGCATCAACACGGTGCAGGCGGGTATCCAGGCGCTGGCGTCGAACAACGGCCCGGCGCTGACCAACTCGTTCACCGCCAATGGCGCGTTCGCGTCGGGTGCGTCGTCGGTGTCGCTGCGCGGCCTGTCGACCAACTCGACGCTGGTGCTGTTCGACGGTCTGCGCGCCGCCTACTATCCGCTGTCGGATGACGGCACGCGCAACTTCGTCGACCTGAACACCATCCCCGACGACATCGTCGACCGTGTCGAAGTGCTGCGCGACGGCGCCTCGTCGAGCTATGGCGCGGACGCGATCGCGGGCGTGGTCAACATCATCACCAAGCGCTCGGTGAAGGGCGTCATGGGCCGCGCCGAGGCCGGCATTTCCGAGCGCGGCTACAACGCCAACCAGCGCCTGTCGCTGACCGCCGGTACCGGCGATCTCGATGAGCAGGGCTATAACGCCTATATCAGCGGCTTCTATTATCGCTCGGAGGGCGTGCGGGCGCGCCAGCTGCCCGGGCCGTTCAACTCGAGCGATGAGCGCGGCATCTGCTCCAACCGCACCGGCGACACGATCTGCGGACCCAACAACATCGCCAACGGCCTGGACCTGAACGGCCAGTATACCAATGGCTTCGCGATCAATACGCCGAACTTCTATGTCCGCCCGGCCGATGCGACCAACACGACCGCGCTGGGTCGCTATCAGCTGCTGAACCCGGCGGCGGGCTGCCTTACCGGCAATCCGTACAACCCGACCGCGGCCGAGCTGGCGCTGCCCGCCAACGCGACCGCCCCCGGCACCGTCTGCCAGGTCGACGCCCAGCGTCTGTACGGCAACATCACGCCCGACATCGAGCGCGTCGGCGGTTCGGCGCGCTTTACCGCCAAGATCGGTGACACGTCGGAAGCCTATCTGCAGGTCAATTTCCAGCAGGCGACGACCAGCTATACCGGCTCGCCGACGACGATCCGCGCCAATGCGCCCGCCGGTATCCTGTTCCCGCAATATTCGACGTCGCAGAACCCGACCTCGGCGATCGATCCCAATTCGGCGATCCTGGCGCTGCCGGTCTATATCTGCCCGCGCACGACCGTCGGCGCGTGCAATGAGACCAACGGCACGCTGAACCCGAACAATCCGTTCGCCGCCGCCGGTCAGGTCGCGCGTCTGGTCGGCCAGCTGCCGGGCAGCTTCGAATCGACCAAGACCCGCAGCCGCGTCTATCGCGCCGCCTTCGGGATCAACGGCACGATCTTCGACGATGTCGACTACCGCTTCGACGCGACCGCGATGCACACCGACCTGCGTCTGCAGCAGGACGGCTATGTCTACATCCAGCACCTGCTCGACGTCATTAAGGACGGCAGCTACAACTTCCTCAATCCGGGCCTCAACAGCCAGGCGACGCTCAACTATCTGACGCCGACCAACATCACCAACGACAGCTCGGACCTGCTCCAGGCGCAGTTCACGCTGGGCAAGGCGATCATGGCGCTGCCGGGTGGCGATCTGCGCGTCGCGGTCGGCGGATCGATCTTCTACGAGGCGATCGACGCTCCCAGCGCCAACTCGGACGAAAATGGCCCGACCCAGCGCTATTTCCGCCTGAACGCGTTCGGCACCCAGGGCAACCGCACCGTCTCGTCGGGCTTTTACGAGGTCAACGCGCCGGTCCTCGACCAGCTGACGCTGAACGCCTCGGGTCGCTATGACCATTATTCGAGCGGCCAGAGCGCCTTCTCGCCCAAGTTCGGCGCGATCTTCAAGCCAATCCGCCAGCTGACGCTGCGCGGCACCTACTCACGGGGCTTCCGCATCCCGTCGTTCGGCGAGGCCAACGCCCTGCCGACCACGGGGTATGTGACCCAGTCGCTGAGCAGCATTCCGGACTCGTTCCTGCGCCAGTACAGCATCAACCCGGGCGCCGGGCAGATCTGTACGCAGAAGACGCCAACCAACTGCGCGGGCTATATCGCCAATTATTCGATCGGTCAGACGACGCTGGCGTCGCAGAATCTGGACCCCGAAAAGTCGCGCAGCTTCACCGCCGGCATCAAGGTCGATCCGGTGCGCGGCCTGTCGTTTACGGTCGACTATTACAACATCCGCAAGACCGGAGCGATCACCACGCCCGACCTGTCGCCCGCGATCGCCGCTTATTATGCCGGCACCGCGATCCCCGACGGCTTCACGGTCATCCCGGATGCGGTCGACGTCAACAACCCGACCGCCACGCCGAAAATTGCCTTCGTTCGTTCGCAGCTGATCAATGCCCAGACGATCAAGTCCGAGGGTATCGATTTCGGCATCAACGGCTTTTACGACTTCGGCACGTTCCGCTGGACCACCAATCTGAACGCCAGCCTGATCCTGGAGCTGAGCACCACGGTCGACGGCGTGCGCCAGACCTATGTCGACACGCTGGGCAACTTCAACCTGACCGCCGGTTCGGGCACGTTCGAGTGGAAGGGTAACTGGGTCAACACCTTCGACTTCGGCGACTTCGCGCTGACGGGGACGGTCAACTACACCTCGGGCTATGACCTGTCGGCCATGGACCAGGGCGATGCGTACAAGGATTGCGGCCAGGCCCCGGCCTATTTCGGGTGCCGCGTGAAGAGCTACATCACCGCCGATGCGAACGCGTCGTTCAAGGTCAACGACAAGTTCACCTTCTATGTGAACGTGCTCAACGTCTTCAACCGCCTGCCTCCGATCGACCCGGTCACCTACGGCGCGTATCTCTACAACGCGGTGCAGGGCGGCGACGGCATCTTCGGCCGCCAGGTCCGCGCGGGCGCCAAGTTCAACTTCTAACCCCGGTTCGCCTCGGCGAACCCCACTGGGGGCGGTTCCTGCGGGAGCCGCCCTTTTTGTTGATTCGCTCGAGCGGTGCACCTCCCCATCAGAGCACATGCACCACCGTGTGTTATTGATGTATATTACTATTGCGCCAGTGGCTAAAATTGCGGCAATTTTGCAATTATCATGCTCGCTTGTGCGACATGATCAATCAAGATTGACTATTTATGTTGCAGCAATGCATCAAGCCTTTTGAAAATTGGATACTATATCGTTTTTTGCTTGGCGGAGTGTCGTCACCTCTCTGACATAGATTTGTCATCGACCGACGCGGTGGTGAACGGACTGTGAACAACGGTCGTTAGAGGGGGATTATTGACGTGGTGAATCGCGGATTTTTCATGCGGGCCGTATTGCGTGCAGGCACGGCCCTGCCGGCATTGGCGGCTTTGGGCGTAGGCGGTGGCGCGATCATGCTGGGCGCTCCGGCAGCGGCGCAGGACTTTACCCAGGTCAACGCGACAGGCAAAGTCCAGGGTACCGACGGCAAGGCGATCGTCGGAGCATCGGTCACGGTAACGTCGAACGCGCAGGGCTTTTCACGTACGGTCACAACCGATGGCGACGGCAGCTACCGTGTCTCGGCGCTGCCGCAGGGCAGCTATACCTTCACGATCAGCGCTGACGGCTATGAAAGTTTCACGGACAAGGCCGTCGTTCTGAGACAGGGCAATGCCGCGAACGAGTTCGCACTTTCGCCTGCTGGCGAGGCGACGGGCGACGTCGTCGTGACGGCTGGACGTATCCGCGTGTCCGACTTCGACCGCAATACGGTCGGCGCCGTGATTCCGATCGGCGAGCTGGCGACCCGCGTTCCGGTTCAGCGGGATCTCACGTCCGTCGTCCTGCTCGCCCCCGGTACGGCTGCCGGTGACACGGCGTTCGGTAATCTGCCGGCGGTTGCAGGGTCCTCGGTTTCGGAGAATGTCTTCTTCATTAACGGGCTGAACATCACCGAACTCCGCAAGGGGCTGGGATCGGTCACCGTTCCATTCGAATTCTACGACACCATCGAAACCAAGGTCGGCGCGATCTCGGCGGAATTCGGTCGCTTTTCGGGTGCGTTCGTGAACGCTACGACCAAGTCGGGCGGCAATGATTTCCATGGCGGATTACTGTTCAACTACGAGCCGAATGCCCTGCGTGAAACCCGTCCGAACACCCTCTACGATTTTAACCGTACGGATTATCGCGACTCCAAGCAGACCAATATCTATCTGTCGGGACCGATCATCAAGGATCACCTGTTCTTCTACGGCCTCTATCAGTCTAATGATACGCGGACCGGGGATACCTATCTCAATAGCAACCCCAACACCGTCATTCCGGTCTTCAACCAGAGCGGCGTCCAGACCGGCACCCAGACGATCGTGCCGTTCAGCACGGGCAACGTCCGGACGACGACGCGGACGAGTTCGCCATTCTTTGGCGGCAAGATCGATGCAGTGATCGTTGATGGTCAGCGTCTGGAATTCACCTACTTCAACACCAAGCAGACGCGCTACGACGACAATTTCGCGGTCGTCGATGCCAATGGTGGCACTTATGACAGCCGTACCGATCCGGCCGGTGCCTTTACGGGGCCGTATCGCGCGACATCGGTCATTCTGTCCGGCGGGGAGAATTATGTCGCTCGGTACACCGGGCAGTTCACCAAGTGGTTCACCCTCTCGGCCGCCTATGGCCGCAACAAGAATCGCGACATCGTGACGCCGTCCAACACCGTTCTGCCTTCGGTATCGGACTCGAGCGGCCAGTTCACCCCGGCGCTGATCGGCAATCCCGCGAATGTCATCAACGAAAACTCGGATACCCGCACCTTCTATCGCGCGGATGGCGACATTTTCGTCAATGTCTTGGGCAGCCATCATTTCCGTGGCGGCTATGACCGTGAGGAACTGACCAGCGTCGCTGTCACGCGTTACACCGGGAATGTGGCCTGGAATTATCAGTTTTCCGGTGCCAGCGGTACGGATTACGCCCCGCCCAATACCTTATACGTGTCGGGTCGGACCTTCGTGAACGGTGGTACGTTCAACACGCTGAACGAAGCCTTTTATCTTCAGGACAGCTGGAGCCTCTTCCAGGATCGGCTGAACTTCAATCTGGGCGTCCGCAACGACCGTTTCAGCAACAAGAATGTCGCCAACGAGACCTATTACAAGTCCGGCAATCAATGGGCTCCGCGCCTGAACTTCTCCTTCGATCCGGTCGGTGATCGCCGTACGAAGATATTCGGCTTCTATGGTCGTTATTATCTTCCGGTACCGACCAATACGAACATCCGCCTGGCCGGTGCGGAACTCGACTATACGCGGTATTTCCGTGTGGCGGGCGTTGGCGCTAACAACGTGCCGGTGCTTGGCGCTCCGCTCAACTTCGCCACGGCGCAGCCTTGTCCCGACACGCAAGTCCGCAATTGCGAGTTGATCTCGGACGGCAATCCCACGCCGACGGCGGCGACGGTCTCGCAGAATTTGAAGCCCCAATCGCGTGACGAATTCATCCTGGGATATGAGCAACGCCTTGGTGATCGGTGGAAGGTCAGCGCGTTCGGCACGTATCGCAAGCTGAACGAGTCGCTCGAGGACGTAGCGATCGATGCCGCCGTCCTGAATTATTGCCAGCAGCAGAATATCGCGGGATGCGGATCGATCTGGACTGGCTTCCATCAATATGTGCTGGTCAATCCCGGCTCGGCGGGACGGATCACGCTGTCCGATCCGGTCAACGGCGAAACCAGCTTGCGCACCGTCGACTTCACGGCAGCACAGCTGGGGTATCCGAAGGCCCGGAGCGAATATAAGGCGGTAACACTGGCGGTTGAGCGCGAGTTCGACGGGGTGTGGAGCCTCAACGCCAACTATACCTATGCCAAGAACATCGGTAATATCGAAGGCGGCATTCGTTCGGATAACGGCCAGAGCGACTCCGGCCTGACGACCGCCTTCGACCAGCCTGGTTTGACTCTGGGGACCTATGGCTATCTGCCGACGGATATTCGCCACAATCTGAAGGTCTTTGGCTCCTACAAGATCGCCGACTGGTTCACGCTGGGCGCCAATGTCATTGCCCAGTCGCCCCGCCATTATGGTTGTATCGGTCGCGTGCCGAGCCGTATCGATCGGTTCGCCGGCGCTTATGGTGCGGCGGGCTTCTTCTGCAACGTGGTGAACGGCCAGATCGTGACCGATCCGGCGGCTGGTTCGGGGACGCCGTCGCAGAGCAATCTGCGGCTGACCCCGCGCGGTTCGGTGTTTGCTGGCGATTGGCTGACCCAGACCAACCTGACCATGGCGTTCACCCTGCCTGCGGAGCTGTACAAAGCGACGGTCCGCGTCGACGTCTTCAACCTCTTTGCAGAAAAGTCACGTATCCGTTTTCAGGAAAGCGGCACGCAGGGCAATGGCAATCCGCGCGGCGATTACCGTTATCCTTCCAACTATCAAGCACCACGCTCGATCCGGTTGCAGCTGGGCTTCGACTTCTAACCCCAGGGGTCCTCACGGACTCCAACTTCGGGGGCGGTCCTTTCGGGCCGCCCCCTTTTTGGTCGGGTTTACGCCACCGACAGCGCCAGCTTGCCGTCGCCCTCATCAACGGTGACGGTCGACCCGTCCTTGACGTGACCGCGCAGAATTTCCTCGGCCAGCGGGTCCTGGAGGTGTCGCTGGACCGCGCGGCGCAGGGGCCTTGCGCCGTAGACCGGGTCATAGCCCACCCGGCCCAGCCATTCGCGCGCGGCGTCGGTCAGGTGCAGGCTGATCTTGCGATCGCTGAGCAGCTTGGCGACGCGGCCTACCTGGATGTCGACGATCGGGCCCATATGGCTCTGGCCCAGTCGGTGGAACAGGATGATCTCGTCCAGCCGGTTGAGGAATTCGGGGCGGAAATGGCCGCGCACGATTTCCATCACCTGCGGCTCGACGCTCTCGACGCTCTGCCCGTCCTCGACCGCCGCCAGATATTGGCTGCCGAGATTCGAGGTCAGGATGATCAGCGTGTTCGAGAAGTCGACCGTCCGGCCCTGGCCATCGGTCAGGCGGCCATCGTCCAGCACCTGGAGCAGCACGTTGAACACGTCGCCATGCGCCTTCTCCACCTCGTCGAACAGCACGACCTGATAGGGCCTGCGCCGCACCGCCTCGGTCAGGACGCCGCCTTCCTCATAGCCGACATAGCCCGGAGGGGCGCCGATCAGCCGGGCGACGCTGTGCTTCTCCATGAACTCGCTCATGTCGATGCGCACCATGGCGGAAGGGTCGTCGAACAGGAATTCGGCGAGTGCCTTGGTCAGCTCGGTCTTGCCCACACCCGTCGGCCCCAGGAACAGGAACGAGCCCAGCGGCCGGTTCGGGTCCTGTAGCCCGGCCCGCGCGCGGCGCACGGCGGTGGAGACGGCGCGGACCGCATCCTCCTGCCCGATCACGCGCTTGCCGATCACCTCTTCCATCCGCAGCAGCTTTTCGCGCTCGCCTTGCAGCATCCGGTCGACCGGCACGCCGGTCCAGCGGCTGACCACGCCCGCGATATCGTCGGCGGTCACTTCCTCGCGCAGCATCGCGCCCTCGGTCGCGGACTGCGCCTCGGCCAACTGCTTCTCCAGCTGCGGGATGCGGCCATAGGACAGCTCACCTGCCCGCGCGAGATCACCCGCACGCTGCGCCTGGTCGAGTTCGATGCGCGCCTGGTCGAGCTGTTCCTTTAAGCGGGCCTCACCCGCGATCTTGTCCTTCTCGGCCTGCCAGCGCTGGGTCAGCGCGTGCGACTGCTCCTCGAGGTTGGCGAGTTCCTCCTCGAGATGGCCGAGCCGGTCGATGCTGGCGGCGTCGCTCTCGCGGCGCAGCCCCTCGCGCTCGATCTTCAGGCGCAGGATGCGGCGGTCGAGCGTCTCGATCTCCTCGGGCTTGGACTCCACCTCCATGCGGATGCGGCTGGCGGCTTCGTCCATCAGGTCGATCGCCTTGTCGGGCAGGAAGCGGTCGGTGATGTAGCGGTTGGACAGGGTCGCCGCCGCCACCAGCGCGCCGTCGGTGATGCGCACGCCGTGATGGAGTTCGTACTTTTCCTTCAGTCCGCGCAGGATCGAGATGGTGTCCTCGACCGTAGGCTCGCCGACGAAGACCGGCTGGAACCGCCGCTGGAGCGCGGGGTCCTTCTCGACATATTTGCGATACTCGTCGAGCGTGGTCGCGCCTACGCAGTGGAGTTCACCGCGTGCGAGAGCGGGCTTCAAGAGGTTGGAGGCGTCCATCGCCCCGTCGCCCTTGCCCGCCCCGATCAGCGTGTGCATCTCATCGATGAACAGGATGATGTCGCCCTCGGCGGCCTTCACCTCGTCGAGCACGCCCTTCAATCGCTCCTCGAACTCGCCGCGATATTTGGCACCGGCGATGAGGGCACCCATGTCGAGCGCCATCAGCTTGCGGTCCTTCAGCGTATCCGGCACGTCGCCATTGGCGATGCGCAGCGCGAGCCCTTCCGCGATCGCGGTCTTGCCGACGCCGGGTTCGCCGATCAGCGCAGGGTTGTTCTTGGTGCGGCGGGCGAGGATCTGGATGGTTCGGCGAATTTCCTCGTCGCGGCCGATGACGGGATCGAGCTTGCCGTCGCGCGCCACCTGGGTGAGGTCGCGGGCGAATTTCTTGAGCGCGTCGTAGCGGTCCTCGGCGCCCGCCGTGTCGGCGGTGCGGCCTTGGCGCAGCTGTTCGATCGCGCCGTTCAGTCCTTGCGGATTGACCCCACCCGCCGCCAGCGCCTTGCCCGCTGCCGTGGTGGACGACAGTGCGAGCGCCAGTAGCAGCCGCTCGACGGTGACGAAGCTGTCGCCAGCCTTTTGCGCGACCTGTTCGGCCTGGTCGAGCACGCGGACCAGATCATTGTCGAGGCCCGGCGAGCTCTGCGCGCCCGAGCCGGAGACGGCTGGAATACGGCTGAGCGCCGCATCCGTCTCGCGCTCGACCCGCTTGGCGTCGCCGCCCGCCGCCTGGATCAGGCCGGACGCCATGCCCTGATCATCCTCGATCAGCGCCTTGAGGAGATGTTCGGGGGCGATGCGCTGATGGCTGTTGCGGATCGCCACAGTCTGCGCGGCCTGTAGAAAGCCTTTCGCGCGGTCGGTAAATTTTTCGAGGTTCATCTGGTCTTCCTGTCGCTTTCCAGGTCAGATGGTGTTGTATTTTGGCAACACAAGGGGTGGGCGGAATTTCCTGTCCGAGAACATGGGAAGGCCGTTTCGATTGCGAAAGGGTAACCGCAAAAGACGATGACATTCGCGCTTCTTAACCGGGATTGCGGTCCGCCGCCCGCCCGCTATGCTCGACCCATACACCGAGTGGGGAGACTCAAGGAAATGCGTATCAAGTCCGTGGCGCTGGCCGGCGTCGCCGCGCTGGCGTTCGCCATGCCCGGTCAGGCCGTCCTGGCCCAATCCGCGCCCGCCACCCAGGCCGCGCCCGTCGCCACGCTGGTGAAGGCGGTCGACATCCCCTATCAGCAATTCACCCTGAAGAACGGTCTGCGCGTCGTCGTCCATACCGATCGCAAGGCCCCCGTCGTCGCGGTGAGCGTATGGTATGACGTCGGATCGAAGCATGAGCCCAAGGGCAAGACGGGCTTCGCGCACCTCTTCGAACATCTGATGTTCAACGGATCGGAAAACGCGCCGGGCGACTTCTTCGCGCCGCTCAAGTCGGTGGGCGCCACGGACTATAACGGCACCACCTATTTCGACCGGACCAATTATTTCGAGACGGTGCCGACCGCCGCGCTCGACCGTGCGCTGTTCCTGGAATCGGATCGCATGGGGCACCTGCTCGGCGCGGTGACGCAGGGCGTGCTCGACGAGCAGCGCGGCGTCGTCCAGAACGAGAAGCGCCAGGGCGACAACCAGCCTTACGGCCTGACCCAGTACAAGGTCCTGAGCGGCCTGTTCCCCGAGGGTCATCCTTACGCCCACTCCACCATCGGTTCGATGGCCGATCTGGACGCCGCCTCGCTCGACACGGTGAAGGACTGGTTCCGTAGCCATTACGGCCCGAACAATGCCGTGCTGGTGCTGGCGGGTGATGTCGATGTCGCGACCGCCAAGCCTTTGGTCGAGAAATATTTCGGCGACATCCGCAGCGGCCCCGAAAGCGTCCTGCCGACGGTGACGATCCCGACGCTGCCCGCGGCCGTCAACGAGACGATGACCGACCGGGTCGCCGCCGTGATGATCAGCCGCAACTGGGCGGTGCCCGGCCTCAACGATCCCGAAAGCGCGCCGCTGGTCGTCGCCGGGTCGGTCTTGGGCGGCCTCGCCTCGTCGCGGCTCGACAATATCCTGGTCAAGCAGGAGAAGCTGGCGGTGCAGGTTTCGGCCGGCGACCGGGTGTTCTCGCAGGTCGGCATGTTCAACATGACCGCGATCGTCCGCCCCGGCGTCGACCCGGCGCTGGTCAGCAAGCGGATGGACGAGATCCTCGCCGATTTCCTGAAGAACGGCCCCACCGCCGACGAGGTGAAGCGCGTCGCCACCTCCATGGTGTCGGGCCGCGTGCGCGGGCTGGAATCGGTCGGCGGCTTCGGCGGCAAGGCGGTCGCGCTGGCCGAGGGCGCGCTCTATTCGAACGATCCGGGCTTCTACAAGAAGCAGCTGCAGGCGATCGCCGCGCAGACGCCCGCGACCGTGAAGGCGGCGGCCGACAAATGGCTGTCGCGCCCGGCCTATACGCTGACCGTCGTCCCCGGAAAGCGCGACGCCTATGAAGAGGCCAAGGTGCCGCCGCGCGCCGATGTGCCGCCCGCGCCGGAACAGCCGGTCAAGGGCACGCGCGGGCCGCTGCCCGAGGTGGGCGAGGTCAAGCCGCTGAGCTTCCCGGCCATCCAGCGCACCCGCCTGTCGAACGGCGTCGAGCTGGTCTATGCCCAGCGGACCGCCGTGCCGGTGACGCAGATCGCCACCTCGTTCGATGCGGGCCTGGCCGCCGACGTGCCCGGCAAGCTGGGCACCGAGCGGATGATGCTTGGCCTGCTGGAGGAGGGGACGACCCGCCGCAACTCGATCGCCATCGCCGAGGAGCAGGAGCGGCTGGGCGCCTCGATCGGCACCGGCGCATCGAACGACCGCACCACCGTCGATATGAGCGTGCCGAGCGCCAATCTGGTCCCGGCGCTCGACCTTTATGCCGACGTCATCCGCAATCCCGCCTTTGCCGAGGCCGAACTGGCGCGCGTGAAGGCGCAGGCGCTGGCGGGGATCAAGCAGGAGCTGACCAGCCCGCAGGGGCTGGCCGGCCGCGTGCTGCCGCCGCTGCTCTATGGGCCGACCAGCCCCTATGCCAAGGCGCAGGGGCTGGGTGATCCGCGCGCGGTCGCGGCGCTGACCCGCGCCGATCTGGTCGCCTTCCATCAGGCGTGGCTGCGCCCCGACAAGGCGAAGATCTTCGTCACCTCGGATCGTCCGCTGGCCGAGGTGAAGGCGGCGCTCGACCGGGCGTTCGGCGACTGGCGCGGTGCCGGTGCGGCGGGGACCAAGAGCTTCGCTGCCGGCACGCCTTCGGCTCCGCGGATCGTCCTGGTCAACCGGCCGGACAGCCCGCAGTCGATGATCATGGCCGGTGCACCGACCCCGTTGAAGGGCACCGACGACCTGCTGCTGGTCAACACCGCCAATGACGCGCTGGGCGGCAGCTTCCTCAGCCGGATCAACACCGACATCCGCGAGACCAAGCACTGGTCCTACGGCGTGCGCGGGGGCTTCCAGACCTCCGAATATGCCGCGCCCTATGTGATGTCGGCGCCGGTCCAGGCGGACAAGACCGGCCCGTCGATCGACGCGCTGCGGGCGGACGTCGCCGAGTTCCTGACGACCAAGCCGATGGACGCGGTTGAGTTCGACCGGGCCATCACCGGTGCGATCCGCTCGCTGTCGGGCAATTTCGAAACCTCGGGCGCGGTCCTGTCGGCGATGCAGACCAACGACCTGCTGCGCCGGCCCGACAATTACTATGCGACGATCACCCCGCGCTACCGCGCGATGAATGTGGGTGAACTGAACAAGTCGATCCAGGCGGCGTTGGACCCCAAGGATTTCGTCTGGGTCGTCGTCGGCGACGCCAAGTCGGTCAAGCCGCAGCTTGACGGGCTGGGCCTGCCGGTCGAAGTCATCGAGGCCGCCGACGTGGCGGGGGCGGCACCCGCCGCACCGGCCGGTGCCAGCCGGTAACGCCGGGTCACCCCGTCACGCCGGATTATAAGGAGAGCGAACATGGCCGATATCGACGGCACCTGGAACTGCACCGTGAAGTCGCCGCTGGGCGATCAGGACATGACGCTGACGGTCACGACCGAGGGTGATCGCTTCACCGGATCGGGCGGTGGCCAGATGGGAGCGATGGACATTGAGGGCGATGTGTCGGGCAACACTATCACCTGGAAGATGTCGATCACCACGCCGATGCCGATGACGCTGGACTGCGAAGCGACCGCCGATGGCGACACGCTGACCGGTTCGGTGGGCGCGGGCGCGTTCGGCAGCTTCCCGCTGTCGGGGACCCGCGCGGGGTGATCATCGCGCCGTGATGTGGGGAAGGGCGGTGCGTCGGAGGACGGGCCGCCCTTTTTCGTTGGGGGTGGGGCGTGGGCTTCGACTTCGCTCAGCCTGAACGGCTGTAAGGGGGAAGCCCCACACCCCAGCCTCCGTTCAGGCTGAGCGAAGTCGAAGCCCAAGGGATGAACCCCACCACATAACCGGTTCAATTCCCGCCAAATCCCGTTACGCTGCCGCCCGAAAACCAGAACAGGGGGACAAGCATGATCGACCGGCGGCATTTCCTGGGCAGTACGGCGGCCCTCGCCATGGCGGCCGGCAGCGACGGGGTGATCGCGCAGACCACCCCAGCCACCCGGCTGACCGCGCTGTTCGATACGCTCGTTCAGGAGCAGCTCCGCCGCAGCCCCGAGAGTGCGACCAGCCTCGGCCTCGACACCGGTGCCAATGCCGATCTGCGCAGCAAGCTCTCTGACCAGTCCCCGGCGGGACTCGCGGCGGCGAAGGCGGCGACCAAGGCCGACCTGACCCTCCTCCAGGCGATCGACCCCGCCACGCTGTCGCCCGAGGAGCGGATCGATCTGGAGTCGATCCTCTACACCCGCCGCTCGGCTGAAGCCGTGCAGGCGTTCGATTTCGGCGGCTATTCCTACGGTCCCAGCCCCTATGTCGTGTCGCAATTGTCGGGCGCGTACCAGTCGGTCCCCGACTTCCTCGACACCAAGCACAAAATCGCCAGCGCGGGCGACGCCGATGCCTATCTGATGCGACTGCGCGCCTTTGCACGACAGCTGGACGCGCAGACTGAGCGAATGCGGCATGACGCCGGGCAGGGCGTGGTGCCGCCCGACTTCATCCTCGACCTGACCATCGAACAGATGGGCAAGACCCGCCAGCCCGCCGCCGAAGCGCTCGTCGTCCAGTCGCTCGCCCGTCGCGCCGCTGAAAAGGGGCTGGGCGATCGCTATACCCGGCAGGCGGCGACCATTTATGAGGCGGAGGTCCTGCCCGCGCTCGACCGGCAGCTGGCCTATGCGAAGCAACTGCGAAACAAGGCGACGCATGACGCCGGCGTCTGGAAGCTGCGCGAGGGCGCGGCTTATTATCCGGTCGCGCTCAAGGCCAATACGACGACCAGCTTCTCGCCCGACGAGGTGCATCGTTTCGGCCGCGATCAGGCGGCGATGCTGTCCGCGCGGCTCGACGCGCTGCTGAAGAAACAGGGCTATACCAAGGGCACGGTGGGTCAGCGCATGGCCGCGCTCTACAAGAATCCCGACCAGCTCTACCCCAATACCGACGAGGGCAAGCGCGCCGCCATTGCCTATTGCAACGCCCGGCTCGACGCGATCCGCACCCGCCTGCCGCAGGTGTTCGAGCGTATCCCGCCTTACGGCTTCGAAGTGCGCCGCGTGCCGCCGCAGACCGAGGCGGGCGCGGCGGCCGCCTTTGCGCAGGCTCCTGCGATCGACGGCTCGCGCCCCGGCCTGGTCTATTTCAACCTGAAGGACAGCGCCGACTGGCCCAAATTCTGCTTGGCGACGACCGTCTATCACGAGGGACTGCCGGGGCATCAGATGGAGAGCGGCCTCGCCTTGTCGAACACGCGCCTGCCGCTGATCCGGAAGATCAACGGCTTTTCCGGCTATGGCGAGGGCTGGGCGCTCTATGCCGAGCAGCTGGCGGACGAGATCGGCATGTATGACGACGATCCGCTGGGGCAGTTGGGCTATCTGAAGTTCCTGCTGTTCCGCGCCAATCGCTGCGTCGTGGATACCGGGCTGCACCATCTGCGCTGGACCCGCGAACAGGCGATCCGCCACTTCATCGAGGCCGAGGGCGAGGCGGAGGGCTTCGCCACCCGCGAGGTCGAGCGCTACTGCGTCAATCCGGGCCAGGCGGCGAGCTACAAGCTGGGCCACTCGGTGTTCGTCGACATTCGCGACCTGGCGAAAAAGCAGAAGGGCGACCGGTTCGACCTGAAGGCGTTCCACACCGCCGTCCTGCGCCACGGCCGCGTGCCGCTCGACGTGTTGCGCCGGATCGGCGAGGAATGGGCGCGGGCTTGACCTGAATCAGCATTGCGGTGATCTTCGGATCGGGAGAATATCGCGATGCAGGACAGGCTTTGGGTCCGGCGGGATCGGGGGCGGCGACGCATGGCCGTTACGGCCACGGCGGCGGTGCATGTCGCGATCCTGGCGCTGCTGCTCTGGGGGGCGCCGCATGTCCCGATCGAGGCGCCGGAGCGATCCGCGCTGGCGCTATTCGACGTGCCCCGCCCGCCCGATCCGCCGCCCGTTCCCGTGCCGCCGCCGCGGATCACCCCACAACCGGTGACGCGCGAGGGCACCGTCATCCGCCCGACCGCCGGGGGCGGATCGCCCCGCCCGATGCGCGCGCCGACCGCCGCGCAGGCGGCTCCGTCGGCCGCCAGTCCGGCGCGGTTCGATCGCGTCGACCTGCCCGCGCCCGCCGCCGACATCAGCGCCGACCTGCCCTTGCGGGTCGGCACCGCGATGTCCGACGGGCGCGGCGCCGGTATCGCCAGCGGGCAGGGGACCGGCGGCGAAGGACGCGGCACCGGCAATGGACGCGGCGATGGCGATGGGCCGGGTGAGGGGCGGCTACGCTTTGCATTGGCCGAATGGATCGAAAAGCCGTCCCAGTCCCTGATCGACGAGGCCTTTCCGAAGATGGCGCGGTTTGGCGGGGTAAGCGGGGTGGCGGTGCTGCTATGCGTCGTGCCCAAACCGGGCCGCCCGAAAAGCTGTTCGATCGCGGCGGAGCGGCCCAAGGGGCGGGGCTTCGGGCCGGCGGCATTGGGGCTGTACCCCAATTTCCGCATTCGCCCGGTGATGAAGGGGGATCAGGTGATCCAGGCCGAGGTGTTCGTGCCCGTGACCTTCACCGTGCACAAATAGCTTATCGCGCCACCCGCGTGATATGCCCCATCTTGCGACCGGGCCGCGCCTCGCCCTTGCCATAGAGGTGCAGGTGCGTGCCCTTTTCGGTCAGCGCACTCTCCCAGGCATCGTCGCCGATCAGGTTCTCCATCTCCACCCGCACGCCGGTCAGTGCCGTATCGCCCAGCGGCAGGCCACAGATCGCACGAATATGGTTCTCGAACTGCGAGGTTTCGGCGCCCTCGATCGTCCAGTGGCCCGAATTATGGACGCGCGGCGCCATCTCGTTGAAGACGGGGCCGTTCTCGGTGGCGAAAAACTCGCAGGCCAGCACGCCGACATAGCCCAGCTCTTCGGCGATGCGGATGGCGAGCGCGGTCGCCTCTTCGGCCTGGGCGGCGATCTCGGGCGGCGCGGGCAGCGTCGAGGTGCGCAGGATCGCGTCGCGGTGGACATTGTGCGGCGGGTCGTACCGCACCGTCTTGCCATCTTCCCCACGCGCGATCAGGATCGAGAATTCGTGGCTGAAGTGAATGAACCCCTCCAGCACGGCCGGGCACCCGATCGCCTCGAAGGCGGCGGGCGCGTCGGCGATGTCACGGATCAGCGCCTGGCCCTTGCCGTCATAGCCGAAGCGCGTGGTCTTCAAGATGGCGGGGCAGCCGATCCGCTCCAGCGCGGACGTGAGGTCGGCGGCGCAGTTCACCTCGGCCCAGGGGGCGGGGCGACCGCCGACCTTCTCGACGAAGCTCTTCTCGGCGATCCGGTCCTGCGCGACGCGCAGCGCGGCCGGCGCGGGGTGGACCGGCAGCCGCTCGGCCAGCCACTCGACTGGCGTGACGTCGACATTCTCGAACTCATAGGTCACGACGTCGCAGGCGGCGACGAAATCGGCGAGCACGACCGTGTTGTGATAATCGGCACGGGTCAGCGAGGACGCGGTCTGCGCCGCGACGCTCTCTTCATCGGGGGCCAGCACATGGGTGCGATAGCCGAGCTGTGCGGCGGCGACCGCCAGCATCCGGCCCAGCTGGCCGCCCCCCAGGATTCCGATCGTCGAACCCGGCTTCAACATGTGGCTTACCCTTGCGGATCGTTGGCGACGCTGTCGGTCTGGCGCTGACGCCAGTCCTTCAGTCGTTCGGCGAGCGCTTCGTCGGACAGCGACAGGATCGAGGCGGCGAGCAGGCCCGCATTGATAGCCCCCGCCTTGCCGATGGCCAGCGTACCGACCGGGATGCCGCCGGGCATCTGGACGATCGAGAGCAGGCTATCCATGCCCTTGAGCGCCTTGGATTCGACCGGCACGCCCAGCACCGGCAGATGCGTCATCGACGCGGCCATGCCCGGCAGATGCGCCGCACCGCCCGCGCCCGCGATGATGACCTTGATCCCGCGATCGGCGGCTTGCGTCGCGTAATCATACAGCCGCTGCGGCGTGCGATGCGCGGAGACGACGCGGGTTTCGTGCGCCACGCCCAGCGCCTCGAGCGTCTCGGCGGCGTGCCGCATCGTGTCCCAGTCCGAGGTGGACCCCATGATGATCCCGACCGACATCATATCCGCTGTTCCGCCTTAGCCCCTATGGCCCCGGTGCCGGGGGAAGCGCGCTGACTAGCGGGGTGTGTCGAGGGGAGCAACCTCCTCTATACGTCAACCACCGCCCGATCGCAGCGCGCGACGCAGTGCGGGGATGGACCGCCCCGCGGGTATACTGTCGAACTTCCCCGAATAGGTCGGATCGACCGCCCAGCCTTTGCCCTCCTGGCGCAGCACCACGGCGGTCCGAAAATGAGCGTTGGGGGAGGATACGTCGTAGATCAGGCCGATCCGCTGCTGACGGCCGTCGGGCGGTATGACACCGGCGGCGACCAGCGCGTCACAGCTATAGACCTCCGTATCATCGACCCCCATCGTCATCAGCCGCTGACGGTCGATGATCACGCCGCACTGGCCGGCAGACAGGCCGTGATTTTCCGCGATCCTGAACCCCGAGAGCGTCACCCGGCGCTTGTCGGTCAGCGTGATCGTCACAGGCTTGCCGTCGGGCGTGCCCGGCGGTGCCGTGGCAGGAGAAGGCGGGGGCACCGCCGGAACCGAGGCGCCAGGGGCCGCCCCATTGTCGGGCTCAGCCGGAACCGACCGTGCGGGCGCTCCGCAGGCGAGGAGCAGCAAGGCGGCTGGCAAGCCGATGGTCGGGTGGGGGCGCATCGTCGTCATGGCACGCTGCCTGTCGTAATAACGGGAACAGACGTGGAGACTGCACGATCCGTGGCGTGGATCAAACCTCGTGCGACGGACACGACCGACCCATCGGCCAGGCGATGGGTCGGTCTTGTGTCGGAATCGATCAGCGCTCCGACAGATAATAACGGTCGGTCGGCGTCAGGTCGTCGGCCAGTTCATAGACGATCGGCTGGCCGGTCGGGATTTCCAGGCCCGTGATCTCGTCGTCCGGAATGTTCGACAGATGCTTGACCAGCGCGCGCAACGAGTTGCCATGCGCCGAGATCAGCACGCGGTTGCCGTCGCGCAGGGCG
This sequence comes from Sphingomonas pseudosanguinis, assembly GCF_052056765.1. Lineage (NCBI taxonomy): Bacteria > Pseudomonadati > Pseudomonadota > Alphaproteobacteria > Sphingomonadales > Sphingomonadaceae > Sphingomonas > Sphingomonas pseudosanguinis. The sequence continues at coordinate 3,071,399 of NZ_CP189888.1, read as the reverse complement.
GGGGCGATACGCTCGTCCCAATAGGGCAGGACGCGCTCGATCGTGTCCTTCAGGCTTTCGGTGGCGGGCACCGGAATGCCGGCATAACGACGGTCGTTCGACAGGTCGAACTCGCCACCCGCCTCGGCCGGGGGTGGGGGCACGTCGAAGCTGCGACGCCAGATCTTGACCTGCTCGTCGCCATGCTTGGCCGCCGTTTCCGCCTTGTCGAGGCCGGTCAGCCCGCCATAATGGCGCTCGTTCAGTCGCCAATGCTTCTCGGTCGGCAGCCACAGGCGACCCATCACCTCGAGCGCGAGATTCAGCGTCTTGATCGCGCGGGTCTGAAGGCTGGTGAAGGTCAGGTCGAAGTCGAGGCCCTTCTCGGCCATCAGCGCACCCGCCGCCCGCGCCTCGGCCGCGCCTTGCGCGGTGACGTCGACATCCCACCAGCCGGTGAAGCGGTTCTCCAGATTCCAGGCGGACTGGCCGTGGCGGATCAGGACGAGCTGGGGCATGGAAACTCCTTCAATGTGATGACGGCCGCATAGAGAAGCGGGCCGGCGGGGTCGAGGTCAGCCGCGAAAGCGGGTCTGGGTGGATGCGGGATTGGCCTTCAGCACACGGCCCATGCGCGTCGGCCGGTCGAGCAGCTCGCCGCCGCAATCGGGGCAGGTCTCGTCCAGGTCATCGGCGCATTCGGCGCAGAAGGTGGTCTCCAGCGAACAGATGAACGCGCCGCCCTGCGACGGGGGCAGGTCCGCGCCGCAGCGCTCGCAATCGGGGCGCATCTCCAGCATCAGGCGGCCACCTCGCGCACCACGTCGCAGATGCGGTCGACCAATGTCTCGACCTGACGCTGGTCCTCGCCCTCGGCCATTACGCGGATGACGGGTTCGGTGCCCGATGGGCGGATGACCAGGCGGCCGCGCCCGGCCAGCTCGGCCTCGGCGGCGGCGATGACGCCCTGTACCTTCTCATGTTCCAGCGGCTTGCCGCCGGCGAAGCGGACATTCTTGAGCAGCTGGGGCAGCGGATCGAAACGGTGCAGCACCTCGCTGGCGGGCGCGCCGGCGCGCTTGAGTTCGGCCAGCACCTGGAGGGCGGCGACCAAGCCGTCGCCGGTGCGGGCATAGTCGGACAGGATGATATGCCCCGACTGCTCGCCGCCGACATTATAGCCGCGGGTGCGCATCGCCTCCAGCACATGGCGGTCGCCGACCTTGGTGCGGACGAGGCCCAACCCTTGCGCGGCCAGATGCCGCTCCAGTCCCAGATTGGACATGACGGTGGCGACCAGGCCACCGCCGGCCAGCCGGCCCTCGCGGGCATAGCTGGTGGCGATCGTCGCCATCAACTGGTCGCCATCGACGACCATGCCCTTTTCGTCGACGATGATCAGCCGGTCGGCGTCACCGTCCAGCGCGATGCCGATGTCAGCACCACTCGCCACGACGGTCTCGGCCAGCGTCTGCGGCGCGGTCGAGCCGACGCCGTCATTGATGTTGGTGCCATTGGGGGTCACGCCGATCGCGACCACGTCGGCGCCCAGTTCCCAGAGCGCGGCGGGGGCGACCTTGTAGGCGGCGCCGTTCGCGCAGTCGATCACGACCCGCAGGCCGTCGAGGCGCAGCGACTGCGGAAAGGTCGACTTGGCGAAGTGGATATAGCGGCCGGCGGCGTCCTCGACCCGGCGCGCACGGCCGATCTTGCCCGAGGGGACCAGCGGCACCTTTTCCTCGATCAGCGTCTCGATCGATTCCTCGGCCTCGTCGGACAGCTTGTAGCCATCGGGACCGAACAGCTTGATGCCGTTATCGGCGAAGGGATTGTGGCTGGCCGAGATCATCACGCCGATATCGGCGCGCATCGAATGGGTCAGCATCGCGACCGCCGGCGTGGGCAGCGGACCGACCATCACCACGTCCATGCCGACGCTGGTGAAGCCCGCGACCAGCGCGGATTCGAGCATATAGCCCGACAGGCGCGTGTCCTTGCCGATCACCACGCGGTGGCGGTGCTCGCCGCGCTGAAAGTAAGCCCCGGCGGCCATGCCGACTTTCATCGCCATCTCGGCGGTCATCACCGCGCCGTTGGTCGCACCGCGAATGCCATCGGTGCCGAAATATTTTCTTGCCATACAGCCGGGTCCCTGCCGGATTAGGAGCGGGGCGCCATACACGCCCCTGGATGGTTACGTCCTTAGCGCGGGGTGGCGCAAAGCTCAAAGAACCGAACCGTCCCAAAACAATATGCCCGAACCCAAGGTTGAATTGTCATGTCGCGTGCCACGCTGATCCTCCTGAGCCTTGCCGCAGGGCTGATCGCCGGGGTTGCGGTCGCGAGTTTTGCGCCCGGCGGGGCCGAGACCGTCGTCGCGGTGGCGCGGCCGATCGGTACGTTGTGGCTCAACGGGTTGCAGATGACGGTCATCCCGCTGGTCGTCACGCTGCTGATCACCGGGGTCGCGGCGACCGCGCAGGCGGCGCAGGCCGGGCGGATAGCGGGGCGGGCGATCATGACCTTCCTGTCGCTCGACGCGCTGACCGCCAGCATGGCCGCGCTCGTCACGCCGATCCTGCTGAGCCTCGCCCCCATGCCGCGCGCGGCGGGCCAGGCGCTGCGCGCCGCGCTGGGCCATGCCGAGCCCGTCGCGCCGTCGCCGCCGATCGCCGAGTTCGTCACCAATATCGTGCCGACCAACATCTTCGCGGCGGCGACCAACAATGCGCTGTTGTCGCTGATCCTGTTCACCCTGGCCTTCGCCTTCGCCATCACCCGGATCGAGGGAGAGGCGCGCGACCTGCTGCTGCGTGTGTTCACCGCGATCCGCGACGCGATGCTGGTCCTGATCGGCTGGGTCTTGTGGCTGGCGCCGCTGGGGGTGTTCGCGCTGGCGCTGGTCGTGGGGGCGAGTGCCGGCGGCGCGGCGTTCGGGGCGCTGGCGCATTATATCGCGATCATCGCCAGCGTCGGCGTCGTCGTGATGCTGATGGCGTACGGCGTCGCGGCGATGCTGGGGCGGACCTCACCCGCCCGCTTCGCCCGTGCGCTGGCCCCGGCCCAGGCGGTCGCCGTCTCGACGCAAAGCTCGCTCGCCAGCCTGCCGGCGATGATCGAGGGGACCCGGGCCTTGCGCATCGCGCCGGAGACCGCCGGGCTGGTCCTGCCCATGGCGGTCGCGATGTTCCGCGCGACCCAGCCGGCGATGAACGTCGCGGTCTCGCTCTACATCGCACACTGGTTCGGGATCGCGCCCGACCTGACTTCGGTCGCGGCCGCCGTGGTGGTGGCGATCCTGGTATCGCTGGGCTCGGCGAGCCTGCCGTCGCAGATCACCTTCTTCGCCTCGATCACGCCGGTCTGCGTCGCGCTGGGGGTGCCCGCCGCGCCTTTGGGGCTGCTGATCGCGGTGGAGACGATTCCGGACATTTTCCGGACCCTGGGCAATGTCAGCATGGACCTTGCCGCCACCGCGACCGTTTCGCGGTGGAGCGGCACAACCGGCAAGGACGTTCCATGAAATATCGCACGCTAGGCCCCGAGTTCGAGGTTTCCGCATTGGGCCTCGGCTGCATGCCGATGGCCGGTATCGGCCGGAACATGTATGGCGAGGCGAGCGAGGCGGAGAGCATCGCGACCATCCACCGCGCGATCGAGCTGGGCGTGACCCTGTTCGACACCGCCGAAATCTATGGTCCGCTGGTCAATGAGAAACTGGTCGGGCGCGCCATTCGCGGCAAGCGCGATGCGGTCGTCATCGCGACCAAATTCGGCTTTCGCTATGACGAGAACGGGATGACGGGTGTCGACTCCACCCCCGCCAATGTCCAGCGTTCGTGTGAAGGCTCGCTCAAGCGGCTGGGCGTCGAGACGATCGACCTGTTCTACCAGCACCGCGTCGACCCTAATGTCCCCATCGAGGACACGGTCGGCGCGATGGGGCGGCTGGTCGAGCAGGGGAAGGTCCGCCGGCTCGGCCTGTCCGAAGCGAGCGCCGAGACGATCCGCCGCGCCGCCGCCGTCCATCCGATCGCGGCGGTCCAGTCCGAATATTCGCTGTGGGAACGCGATGTCGAAGCCGACATCCTGCCGGTGGTGCGCGAACTGGGCATCGGCTTCGTGCCGTACAGCCCGCTGGGACGCGGGTTCCTCACGGGGCAGATCACGAAGCGCGAGGATTTGCCCGAGGGCGATTACCGCCGGAACGACCCGCGCTACTCGGAAGAGAATTTCGACCGCAACATGAAGGTGGTCGAGGTGGTGAGGCAGATCGCCGCCGCGCATGACGCGAGTGCCGCGCAGGTGGCGCTGGCATGGCTGTTGGCGCAAGGCGACGACATCGTGCCGATCCCGGGCTCCAAGCGGCGCGTGACGCTGGAGGATTCGGTGAAGGCGGCGGATCTGACGCTGTCGGCGGAGGAACTGACCTGGCTCGACGAAGCATCGCCGCGTGGCGGTACGGCGGGGCCGCGTTATGGCGAGCGGGCGATGGCGATGACGCGGCTCTGAGCCAGGCGTCCCCAACTCCGTTCAGGCTGAGCGAGGTCGAAGCCCACGCACCGGACTTTCCGCGAGTGGCATCTCATGCACTTCGACTTCGCTCAGTGCGAACGGAGGTAGGGTGTTTCGCGCGGAGACGCGGAGACGCGGAGGGGGGCGTATCCAGCCGCCAGGCTGGCTTAACATAACAGCGGTGCGGCAAAGCGGAACGCTGAATTGCGCGAGTGCGCCGAAGCGCCTCCGAACCTCTCTGCGCCTCCGCGCCTCCGCGCGAACAAAAATCTTCGCGTCTTCGCGAGATCGAATCCAATCCGCGCAAAGTCAGGCGGATAAGCTTCGACTTCGCTCAGCCTGAACGGTGGTCGGGGTAGGAGAAAGGGGTGGTCGGGCACGCGCCCCGACCGCCCGGACCCCATCAATGCGGCTTCTGCTCCAGCCGCGTATCGACCCCGGCCGCCGCCGGCTCGGCCAGTTCCTTGTCGCCCGCCAACGCGGCTTCGGCCTTCAGCAGGTCGAGGTGCATCAGCTTGGCGATCAGCGGCGAGACGACCAGCACCACCGCGCCGATGCCGATCGAGTACCAGCCGATCCGGCTATAAACAGCCAGCACCGTGTCCGGCCCCGCGCCCTCGCCACCGGTCGCCTGCGCGATCAGGCCGGCGATGAAGTTGCCGCCCGCCGTCGCCAGGAACCAGGTGCCCATCATCAGCCCGGTCATGCTGGGCAGCGACAGCCGCGTCATGGCCGCCAGCCCCACGGGCGAGAAGCACAGTTCGGCCATGGTGTGGATCAGATAGACCAGGATCACGAAGATCACCGGCGTCGGTGCGCCGGCATAGGCCGCCGCACCCGCCACCAGCACCAGAAAGCCCGCGCCCACGCCGACCAGGCCGATGCCGAACTTGAACGGTGCGCTCGGCTCCAGCCCGCGCTTGCCCAGGATCGTCCACAGCGCGGCGAAGGCGGGCGCCAGCAGGATGATGAAGATCGAATTGACCGACTGGAAGGCCGAGGCCGGGATGGTCCAGCCCATCAGCGTCCGGTCGACCGAGCGATCGGTATAGACGTTGAGCGAGGAACCCGCCTGTTCGAACAGCGCCCAAAAAAGCGGGCACAGCGCGATCAGGAACAGCGCGGCGAAGATGCGGTCGCGGTCGACCTTGGGCAGGGTGAACACCGCGCGCCACAGGATGAAGGCGACGGTCGCGGCGGCAAAGACGACCAGCAGCGTGCCGACCGCATCCTGATGCTGGATCAGCTGCCAGGTGATCAGGGTGGCGACGATCGCACCCAGATAGATCAGCCATTCGCGCGACAGGCCGGCGACGACCGGCGCGCGCAGCACGGGCAGCGACGGCGCCTCGCCCGCGCCGTGCAGCTCCCGCTTCAACGCGATGAAGGCGGCCAAGCCCAGCAGCATGCCGACGCCCGCCGCGCCGAAGCCGTAAGCCCAGCCTACCGTCTCGCCCAGCACGCCGCACACGATCGGCCCCAGCGCGCCGCCCGCATTGATGCCCATATAGAAGATCGAAAAGGCAGGATCGCGGCGCATGTCGTCGCGGGCGTAGAGCTGTCCCACCAGCACCGAGATATTGGCCTTCAGGAAGCCGGTGCCGATCACGATCGAGGCGAGCGCGAGGTAGAAGCCCTCCAGATAGGCCCCCGTCGCGCCCTGCGGCCCCTCCATCACCGCGATCAGGATATGGCCGAAGGCGATGAACAATCCGCCCGCCAGCACCGCGCGTCTGGCCCCCAGATAGCGGTCGGCCAGATAGCCGCCAATGACGGGCGTGACGTACACCAGCGAGGTATAGGCGGCATAGATGCCGAAGGCCGGTTCGTCGGAGAACAGGAAATGCTTGGTCAGGTAGAAGACCAGGATGGCGCGCATTCCGTAATAGGAAAAACGCTCCCACATCTCGGTGAAGAACAACAGGAACAGGCCCCGGGGATGCCCCAAAACCGTCTTGCCGCGCGCGGCGGCCTCATACGCAGTCGCCATGCCGGCGTTCACTCCATCGGGATCGCCCCCGGCGCGCCGGGGGCACGCGGAAGGGGCGTAATGGTTCGGTAACCTAACGCCAAAGCCGCGACTGTAAATATCATGCGCGAAGACGTAAGGATCGATCGCATGAGTGACATGGCCTTCAACGACCGTTCGACCCCGCTGACGCTGCTGGAAACCCGCCGCTCGGGCAAGCCGCGCGACCTGATCGCACCCGGCCCCGATGCCGATCAGCTGGACCATATCCTGCGCATCGCGGCGCGTACCCCCGATCATGGCAAGCTGGCGCCCTGGCGCTTCGTGATCGTGGCGGATGACGCCCGCGCCAAGCTGGCCGAGGTGATCACCACCGCCTACCGGGCCGAACGGCCGCAGGCGAGCGCGACCGAGATCGCCGCGCTGGAACAGTTCGCGCATCAGGCACCCAGCCTGGTCGTCGTCCTGTCCTCCCCGCGCACCGGCAGCCATATTCCGTTGTGGGAACAGGAATTGTCGGCCGGCGCGGCCTGCATGAACCTGCTCCACGCCGCGCATGCCATGGGGTTCGCCGGCGGCTGGCTGACCGGCTGGCCCAGCTTTTCCGATGCGGTGCGCGATGCCTTCGGCCAGGCGCCCGAGCGGATCGCGGGCTTCCTGTTCCTCGGGACGCCCGGCCGGCCGCTCGACGAACGCCCGCGTCCCGATATGGACCGGATCGTCTCGCACTGGACCGGCCCCGTCGCGTGACCGCATCGGGCCGTCTGCAAACGTTATCGGTTTGCCCCTCGACTTTGCCGGTCCGCTGCTGTATTAACTTGGCATGACAGCTCTTAGCGGTGACGACAGCCCGGTTTACATCCGCCTGCGCGGAACGATCGCGGCGGGTATCCTCAACGGCACCTACCGGGCGGGCGACCAGCTTCCCTCGGTCCGTGCGCTGGCGGCGGAGCAGGGGGCCAACCCGCTGACGGTCGCCAAGGCGTATCAGAGCTTTCAGGACGATGGCTATGTCGAGGTGCGGCGCGGGGTCGGCATGTTCGTGATGCCGGGCGCGGCCGACCGGCTGCGCTCCGCCGAGCGTGAGACCTTCCTGCGCGTGCAATGGCCGCGCATCCGCGATCACATCACGCTGCTGGACCTCGACGTCGCCGATCTGCTGAACGCCGAGCGGGTCTGACCGCCGGGCGGCGGGCTCGGCCGATCAGGCCGGTCGTCGCGACCCAGATCGCCAGCACCCCGGTCAGTGCGGCGAGCGGAATCCAGATCCAGGGCATGGATTGCCCTTCGTGCAGCCGCCTGATCCAGGACAGCGCGACCGGCACGGCCAGCGCCGGGGCGGAGACCGCGCCGGCGGTATCGTCGGCGACCTTGACCGTTTCATAGACCGAATCGTCGAAATGCAGCGTCCAGTCGGGTGAGCGTTCGGTCGGCCACTCGACCGCGATCAGCCGCCCCCGCGACCAGTGACGCGCGCTGGCGACGACATGCCGGACCGACAGGGCGGGGCGGGGGACAGGCGGCGTCGACAGGGCGACGGCGTGTCCCGGCGACACGGCGAGCACGATACCGGACGCCGTCATGGCCAGCACCGGGATCGCCGACCAAAGCCCGATGCGGGCGTGCCACGAGGCTTTGAGCGTCTCTTTTCGCGGCGGACCTTTGGCGGCGGGCTTCGCACGCTGGCGGAATAGAGACGCCCATAGTCCGGTCAGGCTGGCGAGCAGCGCCCCCAAGCCCCCGATCGCGACGATCCAGCGACCGGTGCCCGACAGGAACACCCCGCCATGCAGCCAGCGCACCATACCCGTCACCCCGTCATCGGCCCAGCCGCTGGCCAGCACCTGCGCGGTCGGGGGATCGAGGAACAGCTGACGCCGCGCGCGGTCGCTCACCCGGTCCAGCGTGACGATGACCGGCGACGACCCCCCTTCCATCGACAGCGCCGCGATCCGTTCGCCGGGGCGCAGGCGGCGATACGCCGTATCGGCATAGGCACCGGCGTCGCGCCGCGTCTCGCCGCTGATCCGATAGCGGGCGGGGGCGGCGATCCGCTCGATCAGCGGCGCGCAGGCCAGCAGCGTTCCCGACAGCGCCAGCGCGATGGCGAGCAGCCCGATCGCCAGCCCCAGCCAGCGATGGACCCGCACTCCCGAGTCGCGAAGCGAAATTCCGGCCACATGACCCCCGAAACAGACGGCGCGCCCTGCCGGACCCGACGGGCGGCGTCAATCGCGGGTGGGCCTGTCCGTACTCATTCTCAACCATCGTTTGGATTGAGCGGGGGCGAAGCCGGCGTGGGTCGTTTGCCCCGATGGGGAAGGGGGGCTGTGTGGTTGAGGGCGTCCCGTGGCCTTCGACTATGCTCAGGCGGAACGGGGGATTGGATTGTGCGGAGACGTGGAGAGGGCCGGTGACCGGTGGTTTATTGGAGAAGGCGCATCTTAATTCACCAATCCCTCTCCTCCGTTCAGGCTGAGCGAAGTCGAAGCCCACGCCGATCGCTTGCCGCAGGGAAGCAAGAGGTCCTGCGTGATAAGGGCTGTCCCGTGGCCTTCGACTACGCTCAGGTGGAACGGAGGATTGGTTCGCGCGGAGACGCGGAGGCGCGGAGAGGGCTTATGATCGGTGGCGCCATCCGAGAAGGTGCCCCCTGATCCGCCCCCTCCGTTCAGGCTGAGCGAAGTCGAAGCCCAAGTCGATCGCTTGCCCCAAGGACAAGGTTCACCCCTTTGCCTTCGACTGCGCTCAGGCTGAACGGAGGGGGGTGATTTGGTTCGCGAAGAGGCGCAGAGACGGGCATGGCGGCGAGGCCAGTGAGACCCCTCTCGGCGCCCTCCGCGCCCCATCACCGCCGCAGGAACAGCCACGACCGGATCGCGCTCGCCAGGTTCGGCGGGTCGTCCGCGACGATCCGCAGCGCGTCGATCTCCGCCACCAGCGCCGACAGCGGCAGGCCATGCGCCACGGCGGCCTCCTCCAACGCGGTCCAGAAGACCGGCTCCAGGCTGATCGAGGTCTGGTGCCCGGCGATGGTGATCGAGCGCTTGACCGGGCCGACGAACCCTTCCGCCGGGGCCGCGATCCGGCTCATTCGGTGTCGAACAGGGCGGCCAGCTGCTCGATGATCGTGCCGCCCAGCTGTTCGGCGTCCATGATCGTCACCGCGCGCGCATAGTAACGCGTCACGTCATGGCCGATGCCGATCGCGATCAGCTCGACCGGGCTCTTGCTCTCGATCCAGCCGATCACCTGGCGCAGATGCCGCTCCAGATAGCTGCCCGAATTGACCGACAGGGTGGAGTCGTCGACCGGCGCGCCATCGGAGATAACCATCAGGATGCGCCGCTCCTCGGGCCGCGCGATCAACCGGCTGTGCGCCCACATCAGCGCCTCGCCGTCGATATTCTCCTTAAGCAGTCCTTCGCGCATCATCAGGCCCAGATTGTTGCGCGCGCGCCGCCACGGCTCGTCGGCCTGTTTGTAGACGATGTGGCGGATGTCGTTCAGCCGCCCCGGCTGCGGCGGGCGTCCGGCGGCGAGCCATGTCTCGCGGCTCTGTCCGCCCTTCCAGGCGCGGGTGGTGAAGCCGAGGATTTCGGTCTTCACCCCGCACCGCTCCAGCGTGCGCGCGAGGATGTCGGCGGAGATCGCAGCGATGCCGATCGGCCGCCCGCGCATCGACCCCGAATTGTCGATCAGGAGCGTGACGACCGTATCGCGGAAATCGGTATCGCGCTCGATCTTGTAGGACAGCGACTGGCCGGGATTGACCACCACCCGCGCTAGCCGCGCGGCGTCGAGAATGCCCTCTTCCTGGTCGAAATCCCAGGAGCGCGACTGCTGCGCCATCAACCGGCGTTGCAACCGGTTGGCGAGCTTGGACACCGCCGATTGCAGATGCGCCAGCTGCTGGTCGAGATAACCGCGAAGCCGTGCCAGTTCGTCGGCGTCGCACAGCTCTCCGGCGGCGATCACCTCGTCATATTGGGTGGTCCAGGGTTTATAGTCGAACTGCGACGCCAGATCGGTCAGCGGGCGGTTGGGCCGCGTCGGCTGGCTGCCTTCGTCGCCATCCTCGCCGGGTTCGCCGTCGAGATCGTCGAGCGAATCCTGGCTCTGTTCCTGCGACTCGCCGTCCTCGCTGTCGGCGTCACGCTTCTCGGCGCGCGCCTCGACCTCGCCGTCGCCTTGGCCCTTGTCGTCGTTATCCTCTTCGCTCTCGTCCTGCTGCTGCTCGTCCTCGCCCTCTTCGTCGTTACCGCCTTCATCGGCCTGATCGGGTTCGGCGGGCGGCTCGGCGAGTTCGAGGTCGGCGAGCATCTTGGCGGCGAGCATCTGGAACGCCTTCTGGTCGTCCATCGCGCCCGCCAGCGCGTCGAGATCGGTCGCCCCCTCCAGCCAGTCGCGGACCAGCGCCAGCGCGGGCGCGGTCTCGGCCGGAGAAGGCCGCCCCGTCATCCGCTCGCGCAGGAGTAGACCAAGCGCGGTCGACAGCGGCACCTCGTCCCGGTTGCGCGCCCGCGTCATCGGGTCGGAGCGGAGCCGCACATCGAGCGCATGGGCGAGATTGTCGCCGATCCCGGCATAGCCGCGCGCGCCCAGCGCCTCGATCCGCGCCGTCTCGACCGCGTCATAGACCGCACGCGCCACCGCCTCGACCGGCGCGGCCTTGGCATGCAGCGTGGTGTCGTGCAGCTTCAGCCGCAGCGCAAAGGCGTCGGCGAACCCGCGCGCTTCCGCCACCTGCTCGGGCGGCAGCGCGCGACCCGGCATCGGCACACGGATATGCTTGCCCGATGCCGTCGGCGCATCGGCGGTATAGGCGAGCTCGACCTCCGGCTCCTGCGCGAGTGCGCGCGCCGTGCCGCCGAGCACCGCCTTGAACCGGTCGAGTGGGGTTTCGTTCGCCATTACTTCGCCATTCCACGACGGCGCCGGACACGCTCGGCACCGACCACGATCAGGATCGCGACGATAAGACAGAGCGTCAGCGACGCGATCATATAAAAATTCTCGACGCTCTCGATTCCATAGATGCCCAGTCGCGCCGTGACATCGACCAACAGGTCGGTCGCCCATGGCGCAAAGGGAATCCGCCCGCACATCAGCGCCAGCACCAGCCATACCAGCAGGATGGCGAGCACGCGCAGGGTCAGACGATGCTTGCGCTCAGGCGACATCGACGGTTCCATACGCCTTGCCGCCGCCGGCTACCGCGATCATCGGGCCGGCGCGCAGCTTGCGGCTCAGGGCGAGGAAGTCGCTCGGGCTGTTGAGCGTGATGCAGCCTTCGCTCAGCCCGCGCGGCCCGACCGGATGCAATCGAAAGGCGCCGCGTCGGACACCGTTGACCATGGTGACATCGTCGATCCGACCATCGTCCCGGTACAGGGCGAACCAGCTGCCGCGATCGGTGCCATAGACATTCTCGAGCACCATATCCCGCAGCCAGCCGAGCCGTCCCCCGGATTCGCGGTCGACGATGAAATACCGGCCGGTGGGCAAGGGGCCGATGTCGGGCTTGCCCATGGCGGCCGGATTGTTCCGCCCGTCCTTCTGCCCGGAAAAAGCCGGGTACATGCCGAGGCCGGGTGCGACCAGGGTCGACATCGGCCGTCGGTTGAGCGTGAAGGAGCAGGCGATCGCCACCGTGTCAGGCTCGGCCGACGACGCTTTCGGGCAGGTCCTTGCCGAAGACGCGCTGATAATATTCCGCGACCAGCGCGCGCTCGTTCTCGTCGCACTTGTTGAGGAACGACAGGCGGAAGGCAAAGCCCGGATCGCCGAAGATCAGCGTGTTCTGCGCCCAGGTGATGACGGTGCGCGGACTCATCACGGTCGAGATGTCGCCGTTGACGAAGCCCTTGCGGGTCATGTCGGCGACGCGGACCATGTTCTCGACCAGCTGCTTGCCGTCGGGCTTGTCATATTCGCCCGACTTGGCGAGCACGATCTGCGCCTCGGTGGCGGCGGGCAGATAGTTGAGCGTGACCACGATGTTCCAGCGGTCCATCTGGCCCTGGTTGATCTGCTGCGTGCCATGATAGAGCCCGCTGGTGTCGCCCAGACCCACCGTGTTGGCGGTCGCGAACAGGCGGAACCACTTGTTCGGGCGGATCACCCGGTTCTGGTCGAGGAGCGTCAGCTTGCCCTCGGTCTCCAACACGCGCTGGATCACGAACATCACGTCGGGGCGGCCGGCGTCATATTCGTCGAAGACGAGCGCGGTCGGCGTCTGGAGCGCCCAGGGGAGCAGGCCCTCGCGGAACTCCGTCACCTGCTGCCCGTCCTTCAGGACGATGGCGTCACGGCCGATCAGGTCGATGCGGCTGATATGCGCGTCCAGGTTGATGCGGATGCATGGCCAGTTCAGCCGTGCGGCGACCTGCTCGATATGGCTCGACTTGCCGGTGCCGTGATAGCCCTGCACCATCACGCGGCGATTGTGCGCGAAACCGGCCAGGATCGCGAGCGTCGTGTCGGGATCGAACACATAGGCGGGATCGAGATCGGGGACGCGCTCATCGGCCTCGGAGAAGGCAGGCACCTCCATGTCGGTGTCGATGCCGAACAGGTCGCGCACCGACACCATCTTGTCGGGTGCGTCGAGAATCGTCGTATCGCGGCTGTCGGGAAGCGTATTCGGGATGTTGGTCATCAGGCCCTCGTCTCGTCGCTCAACGCCTTAAGCCAAGCGCGGCTCCCTACTCAATGCCGGTGATCGCACGAAGATGGCGGGTGGACGCCCCGGCGGAGCGATTGCGCGCGCGGCGCATCGCCGTCATTCTGCCCTCCGCGAGTCGACAGGCAGAGGCGACAACACCGCCCGCTGTCGAGGAAAGCATGAAGAGGGGTGGGGATATGGCGAATTTCATCTGGTACGAATTGCTGACCGACGATGCGGGCGCCGCGCAGGCCTTTTACGCCGCCGTGATCGGGTGGCAGGTGGGCGACAGCGGCATGACCGGCATCGACTATCGCATCTTCGCCACGCCCGAGGGCGAGGCGATCGGCGGCCTGATGCAGCGCCCCGAGGGCGCACCGGGCAAGCCGGTCTGGCTCGGCTATCTTCCGGTCGTCGATGTCGACGAATCGCTGGCGACCATCGTCGAGGATGGCGGACAGGTGCTGATGCCCGCCTGGACGATGGAAGGGGTGGGGCGGATGGCCCTGGTCACCGATCCGCTGGGTGCGCCCTTCTACATCATGGCGCCGCAGGACCCGCAGCCGTCGCGCGCCTTTATCGAGCATGGCACCGGCCCGGCCGCCGGCCATGTCGTCTGGAACGAACGGATCGCCAGCGATCCCGACCGCGCGCTGGCCTTTTTCGGGCGGCATTTCGGCTGGAGCCATCAGGGGGGCATGCCAATGGGCGAGCTGGGCGAATATCGCTTCCTGGCGGACGGGCCGGTGATGCTCGGCGCGCTGATGGGCGTGCCGCCGGGGGGTGAGCCGGGCTGGCATTTCTATTTCGCGGTGGACGACATCGACGCGGCGGCGGCGCGGGTGGCCGATGCGGGTGGTACGGTCGAATTCGGGCCGATGGAGATCCCCGGCGGGGAGTATTCCCTGTCCGCGCGCGATCCGCAGGGGGCGCGATTCGGACTGGTCGGGCCGAGGACGTAAAATTCCTCCCCGGCACGGGGAGGGGGACCATGCGAAGCATGGTGGAGGGGGCTGGCCGCAAGGGATGCCCTTTGTGGAAACCCCCCTCCGTCAGCGCTTCGCGCTGCCACCTCCCCGTGCCGGGGAGGATGAATCATGCAAACGCCGGCGCCTGGCGCAGCTGCTGGTACGCCGCGATGACCTTTTGCAACCGCCCTTCATCGCTCCGGTCGCCGCCATTGCGGTCGGGGTGATAGCGCCGCACCAGTTCGCTATACCGCCGGCGCAGTGCCCCGCGATCGGCGTCCGCCTCCAGCCCCAGCACTTTCAGGCTTTCGCGATCCTGCCCCGACAGCGGCTTGCCATCCTTGCGCTCGGGCGCGGCCTCGCGGCGATAGCGTGCCGCGATGGCGTCAAGCGGATCGGAGAAATCGGCCCAGCGCGGCCCTGGATCGGTGCCGTTCTGCGCAAAGGCGCGCGTCTCGCGCTCCCAGCCCGCATAGGGGCGTTGTGCGCGGTGGATCTCGTCCGCGCTCATCCCGTCGAAGAAATTATAGCGGCTGTTGAACGCGCGGACATGCTCCAGGCAGAACCAGCGGAACTGGCCCGGCCCGTCGCCGCTGCGCGTGCCCTCGGCCGGAGGCGCACGGAACTCGCCCGCGTCCTCGCAACCGGGATGATCGCAGGCGCGACCGGTATTTTCGACCCGGCCGTGAAACCGTGCGCCGGGTTTATCCTTGGGGGTATCGCTGCTCGACCGACGCGCCACTGCTATCCGCTTGTCCCGAAAAACCGTCTATATAGGGGCCATGACCGATATCACCACCGCCCCAATCGCCGACCAGATCACCGCCCGCCTGACCGAGGCGCTGTCGCCCACGCACCTCGACGTCATCAACGAAAGCGCGATGCATCGCGGCCATCTGGGCGATGACGGCACAGGCGAAAGCCATTTCCGCGTCATCGTCGAATCGCCCCTGTTCGCCGGGGAATCGCGCGTCGCCCGCCAGCGCAGGGTGAACCACGCGCTCGCCGATCTGTTGTCGGAGCGCATCCACGCGCTGGCGATCAGCGCGAAAGCACCCGGAGAATAAGCCCATGCCCTATGACCTGTGGTACTGGCCCGGCCTGCCGGGACGCGGCGAGTTCGTCCGGCTGACGCTGGAGGCCGCAGGTCTGGCTTACCGCGACCGGGGCGTCGAGGAGGGGGCCGAGGCGCTGCTCGCCGATATGCGCAAAGGTAGCCGCCTGCCCTTCGCACCGCCTTATTTGCGCGCCGAGGGACAGGCGATCGCGCAGATCGCCAACATCCTCCACTGGCTGACCGAGCGGCACGACTTGGCGCCGGTGGGCGAGCGTGTCTGGCTGAACCAGTTGCAACTGACGATCAGCGACATGGTGGCCGAGGTGCACAATGTGCATCACCCGGTCGCGACCGGCGCCTATTATCACGAACAGAAGTCCGAGGCCGCGCGCGCCGCCGCGCAGTTTCGCGAGGAACGCATCCCCAAATTCCTCGGCTATTTCGAGGATGCGCTGGAGGACCGCGACTGGATGGCGGGCGGGCGCTGGTCCCCAGTCGACACCTCGTTGTTCCAACTGATCGCTGGCTTGCGCTACATGTTCCCCAAGCGGATGGCGGCGGTCGAGGGCGATTATCCCGCGCTGATCGCGCTGCACGACCGGGTGACGACGCTGCCCGGTATCGCCGCCTATCTGGACAGCGACCGGCGACAGGCGTTCAATGAGGACGGAATCTTCCGCCATTATCCGGAGCTTGACGCCGAATGACCCGCTTGCCCCGTCCCGCCGCGCGCATCCTGTTGGTGGATGGGACGGGCCGGACCCTGATGTTCCGCTTCACCCCCGATGATCGCCCGCCCTTCTGGTGCACGCCCGGCGGCGCGGTCGATCCGGGCGAAAGCTATGAGGACGCCGCGCGCCGCGAGTTGCTGGAGGAAGCCGGGTTGGACCGCGATTGCGGGCCGCAGGTCGCGCGGCGGCAGGTCGAGTTCCGCACCATCGAGGGCGTCGAGGTCGAGGCCGACGAACGCTATTTCCGCGTCGACATCGACACGCATGAGGTGACGGGCGCGGGGCATACCGTCCTCGAACAACGCGTCATGCAAAGCTGGCGCTGGTTCACCCGGCAGGAGCTGGCGGCGCACGACGAACCCTATTTCCCGACCGATCTGGTCGCATTGCTCGACGCCACGGAGCCGACTCATGTTTGACGATTTCCTGCTGCGCACCC
Organism: Sphingomonas pseudosanguinis; assembly: GCF_052056765.1. Lineage (NCBI taxonomy): Bacteria > Pseudomonadati > Pseudomonadota > Alphaproteobacteria > Sphingomonadales > Sphingomonadaceae > Sphingomonas > Sphingomonas pseudosanguinis. The sequence goes on along the minus strand of NZ_CP189888.1, from coordinate 3,055,074 downwards.
TGCAACCCTCCAGCCACGATCTGGGCGGGTTCAAGGTGCACCGGACGCTGCCCAACAAGGAGCGGACGATGGTCGGCCCCTTCATCTTCTTCGACCAGATGGGCCCGGCGCAGCTGCTGCCCGGTGCGGGGATCGACGTGCGGCCGCATCCGCATATCAACCTGTCGACCGTCACCTATCTGTTCGACGGCGCGATCGGCCACCGCGATTCACTGGGCAGCGATCTGGTGATCGAGCCGGGCGCGGTGAACCTGATGACGGCGGGCAGCGGTATCGTCCATTCCGAACGCTCGCCCAGCGACGTGCGGCCGCAGGGGCCGACGCTGTCGGGTATCCAGACCTGGCTGGCGATGCCCGAGGCGCTGGAAGAGATCGACCCGGCGTTCGAGCATGTTCCCGCCGAAGCGCTGCCGGTGATCGAGGGGCAGGGGGCGACTGCGCGGGTCATCATGGGCGACCTCTGGGGGCAAAGCGCGCCGACGACGACCTATGCCGGCACCATCTATGCCGACATCGCGCTGGAGCCGGGTGGGAGTATTCCCATCGATTCCTCGGCCGAGGAGCGCGCGGTCTGCTGCGCGCTGGGCGAAGCGAGTCTGGAGGGGATGCCGCTCGAGCCGCAGCGGCTCTACATCCTGAAGCCGGGGATCGCGGCGACCTTGCGGTCGACAAACGGCGGGCGGGTGATGCTGTGCGGCGGGGACGCGTTCGCGACGCCGCGGCATGTGTGGTGGAATTTCGTCTCGTCCCGCCGCGAGCGGATCGAGGAGGCCAAGCGGGCCTGGAAGGCGCGGGAGTTTCCGGCGGTGCCGGGGGACGATCTGGAGCGGATCGAAATTCCGGAGATTCCGAAGACGGTGAGTTATCCGTGATTGAAGCCCCTCTCCCGGCAGGGAGTTTCAGGTCGGTCATGCTCCCAGCATGACCTAAACGATGCGGGGCATCGTTTACCGGAAACTGGGTTGGGGAGGGGCAAGAGCCACAAGCCAGGCTCTCTGCGAGACACCTTGCCCTCCCCCGCCCCTCCCGCCTGCGGGAGGGGAGTTGGTTTGAGGTGAGGTTTGGGCGTGGCCTTCGACTGCGCTCAGGCTGAACGGGGTTTGGTATCCCGGGCCTGATCCGACATCCGTTCAGCCTGAGCGCAGTCGAAGGCCACGGACCAACACCAGCCACGCGAAAACAGTCCACCAAATAGCGAACCGCTAAAACACCATCGATGTCAGAAATGATCGCGCACATCAACGATAGCGCAATTTCTGCTCGTGTTGACCCGCCGACACGATAATGAACGCTGACAAATACACATCAACGAACGCCAGTGTAGGTGTGAAACACAGCAAGGGCCGCGCATCCGTTTCGGATCGAAAGCCGCCCGAGATATGTGCGGCCCGCGGGTTCGGGCTTCCAAGACTTTCGTACGCCTGCCGGCGCCCGAAACCCTTCAGGAAAGCGGCCCGTCCGCTTACAGGCAGCGTTCGCCGTAAGCAGCCGTTCGTTCAGTTCGCGGGGCAGGGTGCCTAATCGGCTGAATGGGTCGAGAGTGGCCTGTCTGCTTTCAGGCTGTGCCGCCGGTAAGCGGCCGCCTGTTCGGGCGGTGGGGCAGGGGGGCTAAACGCCCCCCTTTGGCAGAGAACGGCCTGTCTGCTTTCGGGCAGCAAATGAACGCACCAAACCTTCGTTTATGTGGCGCCCAAGAAAGGTGAGAAGCAAACCGCTAAGAACCTCTCGGTATGTACAGGCCTCCGACAGTCCATTCAATCTTACCAAAGAAATCACTAGGCGGTCTCCGATCGCATCCTGCGCTTCGAGGGTGCCAAGGCACCATCCCGGTCTATAACGATCCCCACGAGGAGTGTCGCGGCATCTGTGCCAGCTTCTGAGGCGATGCGCATTAGCATCACTACCGTCGGGTTCTGTTTGCCGAGTTCTATGCGCCCTAGGTAGAGACGGTCTATTCCGCACTTCTCGGCAAAAGCCGCCTGCGAAAGACCAGCCTTCTTACGCGCAGCTCGCACACGGCTTCCCAACTGCTGCATCGCGGACTGAGCCATCCTAGACATGTGCCCAAACGACAGTCGCAACGCTACCTTCAATTGTCTTCTGACATCGAGTTGAACAGGCCTCGGATTGCGGGCTGACGATCAGACCTGTGATTTCGATTCAAGGTCGGCCGTCCGTCCTTGTCGCTAGAGCAGCGAAGGTTGCATTCTGGCCTGGTGTCTATATACACCATATCGATGGTGTTAGGAGATAACCCGTTAGAGCCTAGCAACATGACTCGGGGTGGGGCTGCATGAGGAACGGTTCCGGTGAGGCGTTGAACGCTCAGCGACGATTTAGCCGTGCGTCGAAGCTAGATGCTGATCCGGGTCTGGTCGCCCCGGAGGCGTTCGTGCGCGGCATCAGGCACATAGGCTACAGGAGCAACGTCGAGGCCATCGCCGAGCTCGTGGACAACTCAATCCAGGCTTACGCTCAGCGGGTGGACCTGGTGTCCGGCTTCGCCGAAGCGGGGCAACCCACCCGTCCGGTTCAATTGGCAATCATCGACGATGGCCACGGCATGAAACCTAAGATGCTGCGCTTCGCGATGATGTGGGGCGGCACCCACCGCGAGAACGACCGAAGCGGGCTCGGTAGGTTCGGCTACGGCCTGCCCTGCGCGACGGTCAGCATGGGGCGCCGCTTCACTATCTATTCGAAGGTCAAAGGCGGCAAGGTTCACGCGGTATGCCTGGACTTGGACCTGCTCGACGCTGGCACATACACCGACGAGGAGGCCGGGCTGACCATCCCGTCGGCGCAACCCGCTACGCTCCCGGTGTTCGTCAGCGAGGCGATCGCGCGCCTGCATCCCGATGGATGGCGCTCGGGGACCGTCGTCGTGATCGACAAGCTAGACAGGCTGCACTGGGCGACTGCCGGCGGATTGCGGCGCAACCTCATCCGCCAGTTCGGAGTCGCCTACCACAAGCTGCTCGGCGCGACCGCCATCCACATCGACGGTGAGCCGGTCCGACCGATCGATCCATTGTTCCTGTCGCCGGGATGCGCGCTGAACTCGCTGGACGAAGATCGCGCCAATCCATTGGAGCCTATTACGCTAAGGATCGGGCTGGAGGACGGCGCCGCCGGCGAGATCGTCCTGCGCTACGCCTGGCTCCCGCCGACGTTCGGCGCGGCTGACAAATCCCGGGACGCCATCGGCCTCAACGCAAACGCCCGCTTTCCCATCCTGAAGAAGTACCACGGCATCGTATTCAGCCGGAACGGCCGGGTGGTCGACGTCCAGTCGCGGACGCCCTGGACGACCTTCATCAACAACGACCGGTACATACGTGTCGAGGTGGAGTTCTCCGCCTCGCTGGACGAGGCCTTCGGCGTGACGACCTCGAAGCAGCAGGTGTCCGTCTCGCAGGAGGTGTGGGAACAACTCCAGGCGGCCGGACTCCCCAAGGCGATTGAGCATCTAAGGGCGAAGGTCCGTGCCGCGAAGGCAGAGCGGCAGAGGTCGATGGTTACCGGCGCGGCGGCAACCACGGCCGGAGCCGATCGCGGCGGTGACCAACTGGACCGACCTGCGTCGCCGCAACCGACTGCGGGTGGCGCCAGCGAGGGTCAGCCATCGACCGCGGATGGCCGGCTTGGTGGCGTCGATCCCCGCACCGCGCTGGACGTCCTGCTTTCGCGTATCGAGCGGAGAAGGTCGTCGGGCAACGTGGCCATCGCGAACGAATACGACCGGCTGATGAGGGGCTGGGCGAAGGAATTGTCGCGCATCTCGGGACCGAAGCGCGGGAGTAGCCGAAAGTAGTCGCTATGGTCGCTGGCGCGATCGAAGTGAAATTGGCATTGCTGCATCCGGGAGCGACAAATGAAGGGAGGAATGATGGCGAAAAATGACAGCGATCCTTCCGACCTCCGGAAGTTCGCCCCCTTCCTAGCGCCCGAAGAGCGAGACCAACTCCACGGGTTGCTGAACTTCGCCGGGCCGACGCCCGCGGGGTTCGCGGAAAGCCTGCGACGGCTGGCGCGCAGCTACATCGACGACGGCGACAGCGCGAAACTGCGCGCCATATGCCTCCTCGTCGCAGACCTGCTCGAGCAGGGCTGGCGTGTGTCATTCGAGTCCGAGGGCCTGCACTTCAAGCCGCCTGGCATCGCGACCGGCAGCGGGCAGTCGGTCGAGGACGTGAAGGGCCGCATCCGAACTGCACTTCAGGCCGCGCGGCGCCGGCAACTTGCAGAACCCTCGGTAAGGGCCTTCATCGCCCGGATGGAGCGCCGGACCCTGCGCGCCCCCGGCGTCCGGAGCTCGATCCTTGACCTCATCGACGATGGCGCCGCCCTGGCCGATGACCTTGCGGCGATCGCCGCGCTGCCCGAAGCGGATCGCGACATGGCACTGGCGGGGCTTGTCGACCCCGTCGTCGAGATTTGCCATTCGGGCACGCGCTGCCCGGACACAGGCCTACCGCTGAACGACATCTGGCGCTACTTCCGCCACACTTGGGCCCATGAGTACCGCCCCATCCCGGGCCGCCAGCTTCTCGTGCTTGTGAGGAATGCGGCCCGGCCGAACCGTCCCGTCATGGGCATCGCGATGCTCGCCAGCCCCGTGATGAGGGTGTCCGTCCGGGACAACTGGATCGGCTGGCTCCGGGAGGCCGCCGAGGCGAACCTCCGCGAAGGGCGCTGGCGGCCCGATCGCCTCGCCCGCGCCATGACCGACAGGATAGAGAGCTCGATCGGCGCCGTGCGCTGGGACGACCTAGCGCGGCCGGATGAGATCGAGGCGCCCGTCGACAGCACCGTGCTGAGGCTCGAGCAAAAGGCGGCGGGCGCCGCGTTCGCTCGCGACCTCGAACTCCGCGCCCACTACCAGGCAAACGTGGAGGCCGGCGGCCGCGTGAAGCCCATGCGCGGAGCGGTCAAGGTGGCGGGAGCCGGCACGGACTGGCGGACGGCTTCCGAGGACCTGCTGTTCGTCCGCAAGCGAGCCGAACTGCTGGCGCAGTTGCTGTTCGCCAAGCAGGTGTTCCGGGCCGCTGACCTCGAGGGCGACCCAGCCGCCGCGCTCGATCAACTGCTGTCCGCGAAGACGGGTCAGCGCGCCATCGACATCGTCCTGACAGAGTTCCGCAAGGCCGGACTTTCCAGCCGCGTCGCCGACGTCAGCATCTGCGGCGCGGTCGCACCTTACAACGAACTGCTCGGCGGAAAGCTGGTCGCCCTGCTGCTGGCCTCCAGTGAGGTCCACGAGCATTACGCGCGGCGCTACGGAGGACAGGTGAGCGTCATCGCGTCGCAGATGGCGGGGCGCGCCATCTCGAAGCCGGCGGACCTGCGGGTGCTGACCACGACGAGCCTCTACGGCGTCGGCTCGAGCCAGTACAACCGGCTGACCCTGCGCGCTTCCGAGCACAAGGGACTCGAAGTGGACATCCGCTGGGACTCCATCGGGCAAAGCAAGACGGGCGGGTTCGGGACGCTGCACCTTGGGGCGGACACCGCCCACGCCCTCAGGCAGATGGCGCAGAACCTGCACACCTCCCGGCGGGTGAACAATCGGTTCGGCGAGGGGACGAGCCCCCGGCTCCGACAGATCCGCGAGGGCCTAGACGCCCTGGGCATCGCGAGCGACAGCGTCCTGCACCACGCCACGCCGCGTCTGTTCTACGCGTGCGAACTCGGGGGGGACGCTAGGGCCTCGCTCCTAGGCATGGCGGGAGAGGAGGCGCGGCCCTCGCCGGCGGCCGCCATCGCCCAGGCATGGCGGCGACGGTGGCTAGACGGCCGGAGCCAACGGCTGGAGACCTTGGACGCGATGAGGGCGCAGGGTCCCGAGAGCGTCAGCCGATCCCTGCTAGACCAGCCCAGGGGGGACCTCCTGGCCAACCTGGAGGGCTAGGTTCCCAAGCGGTCCAGATCGATCCACTCGACGCAATCAGGCCGACGTCCAGCCACATCCAGCAGGACATCCCGTAGCGGCCCGGGCGCCTTCCCCACGCTGATCACCAGCGTGTCTATCGCACGCGTCAGCGGTATCATGATCCAACGCGCCGCGTGGCGCTCGGCCGCCTCCTCCCTGCTCTCCATCAGGGGGTCATGTGCGTGGTCCTCGGACAGCCACTGGCGCGCCTTGTAGTCCCACAGCTGATCGAGATCGTAGTTGATGGTCGTCCAGCCCTCCAGGCCGCGACAGGAATCATACTGGACGAACCGCAGTTCCTCCCGATCCGTCGGGTAGTGCTCGCGCACGTCCCGAGCGGTTCCGTCCCAGACCTTCCCTCCAGCGAGGACGATGGCCTCGGAGGCGGCACTTGCCATGCCGCTCGAGGTGCGGATCACCGATTGAGGTGGCATGCAGGCGAGTAGGTCAACCGGGAAATTGCCCAGTTCGCGCGCCTCCGCTACGAGGGCCGCCACCCGTGCCGGCTCGGCCGCCAGGTCGCCCTCGAAGATGATCACGCGTCCGCCGACGGCATCCGCGTTCGGAACAAGATCCCAGTCGTCCAGCCCAAGGCGCGCCGCAACGTCCGCCACGAACGACGCGACGTTCGCCTTCATCCTGAGGCATTTTTTAAGCCTGCGCATCGTCGACTGGCCCTTCGCCAGATCGAACGTCCAGTCGGCGACCGACTCCCGCACATACTGGTCAACCCCATCGGAGACGACGAGCCGCCGGAGGCCATAGACCGCGTTGAGGATCGCGATCTCGTCACCGGGCCAATCCTGCCCCTCGTCGACGAACACCAGATCCCAGTCGAAATCGGTCGCGTCGGCCCGCATGATCGACGCGAGGTCCTCCGGCGTGACCGCGCCACTGCGCAGATAGTCCAGCAGAGAGGCCTTATGCCGGTCGTAGTCCTCGAGGAATCCTGAATAGTCGGCGATGATGCCGAGTTTCAGCATGAGCCGGCCGATGAACCCGTGCACGGTCTCGACCGCGACGCCGCCGCCCTCGACGCCGCGCGGGACGCCCAGCAGCGACATCGTGCGCCGCATGTCGGCGACCAATGCCTTGTTGAACGTCAGGACGAGCGAGCGCTGGCCGGACTGGTCGAACGCGCGAAACGCCATCTGCAGAAGTATCACCGTCTTCCCGACACCGCCCCGGCCCTTGAGCAGGATTTGGCGCTCGCCGAGGTCGTCGAGCCACGCGTCCGGCAGGGCGGTCTTCGCGATCAGGTCCATACGGCGCCTGTCCAACGGGGTCGGCTGCAGGGTCATGAATAGGGGCGAATTCGGTGCGAGCAATCGGTCGAAGGCCTCCTCGCTGCCGTAGGAGAGGGTGACGCGTCGACCTTGCTCCCTCGGGCTTGTCACCTGTCCAAGCACGTTCAGGATGCGCTCGAAGCTGGTGTCGCTCGCGATGCAGACATGGGGACGTGGCGGAAGGTCACGCTCCTTCAGGCCGGTGAACAGGACGAGGTTCTGCACGTGGACGTGGTCCAGCCCGAAGCGGTCGAGCCACTTCTTGAACTCGAACATCTGCGCCCGGTTCTTCTCGGTCACGCACTCCCAGGACGACTGGCCATTGCGGACGTAGCGGACCGACGCGACGGAGTTCTCGAAACGGACGCCGGTGGCAGTGTGCGACTTCACCTCGATCACGAGAGCGAAGTTGCGGACCTTCGCCGACTTGGGCGTGAACGGCTCCCCGTCACGGGGGTAGAACTTCCACTCCACGTCAAACTGGCGCGCCTCCGCGAACGTGCCGACGACGACGAGATCGAGGTCCTCGATCTTCTGCCCGTGCATCTTAAGCCCGACGAAGATCCGCACGATGTCCGTCTTGCTGCGCGCGAGGTCCGGCCACAGGTCAAGCAACCGCCGCTCGAGACGCTTGGCCGCCGCGTATTCGTCGCCCTCGGTCACACCGGAGATGATGATCATCGGAGCAGCCCATAGATTGCCGCGGTCAGCACATCGCTCAACGCAGCACCTCTTCCTCGACCATCCGCGTCGCGGCGGGGAGGTTGCCCCTGACCAGGAGTTCATTGACGGGGATGACTTCGCCATCGTCCCACTTCTCCCGCAGTTCCGCGATGACCGGATCCGCCGGGTGGTCTGCAGTGAGCGGGCCGGCGATCGCGATCACGCTCTTTGCGCCATCGCCTCGGGTCGCCAGGATCGGCACAACCACGTCGCCCATGCCGGGCACAGCCACCGTCGCGTCGCTCTCGTATGTCATGCCGTTTCCCGTGTTCCGTTCAAGGTCGAGCAGCAGGACGCGCGTCGACGCCGCCACGCGTTGCGGGCTGAACGGCTGCATGTTGTCGGTGAGCAGGAACTCGACGAGTTCCGCACCGACGTGCCGGTCGAGTTGCCCGTGCTCGAACTTGTTCTTGAAGCTGCGAAGGCAGCGGTAGCAGGAGGAGTCGCAGTCCTCCTCGCAGGTCTTCATGACCTTGAGCGCGCGCTGAAACAGTTCGAGCCCACGACCGGCAAGTTGCCGTGCGAAGCCAGCGCCGCCGGGCAGCGTGTCGTAGAGGAAGATCTCGGCCTCGAGACCCGCCTTGCCTGCCGGCGTTAGCGCCGGTCGATACTCGGCCATCATCTCGCCCGGCTCCACCTCCAGGATGCCGCAGGCGGCCTTCGCCATCGCCTCGCTCACCGTCCGCAATGCGACGTCCGTCGGGTAGTATCCCGGCTTCAGCTTCAGGGGCGCCTCGACGCGTAGCGAGAAGAGCGCAATGTCCGTGATGAAGTCCGTGCCGAGGACGATGTGCCTGGACGTGCGCGTCCCGGGACAGGTCGGCTCCTTGTCCGGATAGGGCTTGGGATGCGGCGCGAACATCGAGGCCGTGCCCTCCGCCGAGGATTCGATGCGACCGCACATCGTGCAGTAGTTGTATCCCTCGTGCTTGGGTCCCGTATTCGACACCAGGAGATGCTCGCGGTTCGGCATCACGCGGATGCGGTCGTTTGCGAACGTCCATTTTTCATCGTCGGCGGGCGTCGGCATCACGAGCTTTGCCCGGGTCGCGTAGCTGGTTTCCGGCATGTCGTCCGGCGAGGTCACCTCCTCCTGGTCCACGCGGTGCGCGAAGCCCGGCGGCCTCAGCCAATACCGCGTCGGCCCGAACGTCTCCTTCGAACCGCAGGCGCGGCAATCCGTGACTGAGTCACGCTCCAAGCCCTCGTCTATCTTCACCGTCTCGGCGAATCCGCACTCGCTGCACTCCCGGTAGAGCCGGCGGTTCTGCCAGGCATCGAACCGGTCCTCCGACATCGGCGAGTAGATGGCGCCCGACGTGTAGCACTTGCCTGATATCCATACCTGCTTGCCGGGGGCGTATTGCGACAGCGCAACCGGAAGCCCCTGCGACGGCGCGAAGCGCATGACCGGCTTATACTGGGTAGAGCGCTCCAGATCGAAGACGCTGAAGGTCGCGACATCCGTTGGGAAGGCGTAGCGTGGCAGGACGCCCTTGTAGAGCAGGCGGTCGAGCAGTGTGCCGGTCACCGCCTTCTGGGGCGGCGCCTCCTCTCCAACCTCCTCCTGGACCTCGTCCCCACCTTCATTGGCGCCGTCTTCCTCCTCCTTCTCAACCTTCGCGCCGCCAACGGAGTCGCTGGCGATCGCGGCCTCCACCGCGGTGATGCAGTCCTCGACCATCCCGTCGAGCAGCGCCTGCCGGACATCACCCAACACCTCGTCGGGAATCCAGCCGGACACCCGCGACTTGAGGTCGGCCTCGTTGTCGAGGAGCCATTGCTTGAAGTCGCCCGCGTTAAGCGGCTCCTCGGCCGTCTTGAAGCCCTCCACAGATCCGAGGACCGAGAACAGGTCCGGGTTAGCCGTGGGGTCGAACACCGGTAGGCGGATCTGGTGATACGACTGTAGCAGGTATGCGCGGATGTGCCGCTTCACGATGTCGGGGTTGTCGAGCGTCAGCCTCGGGTCGATGACCTTCCCCGAGATCATCTCCTTCGGCTCGCTGAAGTAATGCTCGTCGTGGCTGTCCGCACTGCCGAACGCTACCACCGTCGCGACCGCGTTGCCGCGGCGCCCGGCGCGACCCGCACGCTGTTGATAGTTCGCCCGACCAGGCGGCATGTTGCGGAGGGCGACGCCGGACAGCGCGCCAATGTCGATCCCCACCTCCATCGTCGTGGTGCTCGACAGCACGTCGATGGCCGTCGACTGCCCAGCCGTGGCCCCCCAGTCGAGGTCCACGTCCTGGAACAGCAGTTCGTTCACCTCTGCCATCGAGAACACGTCGTCGCTCTGAGGCGCGTTCAACTGGGCGGTGTGCTCGGCCGCGATCAGCGCCATCGGGATTTCGGGCGGATCTGCCATCGCACCTAGAACGGGCGAGCGGTAGTAGCCCTTGCGCGCGGAGAAGACGCTGTCCTCGACAGGGTCGAGGGCAGCGACCTGGTCGCTGCCGCAGTCTAGGCAGTGCGGGATGGTCCGCACGGGACGGTGGACCGACTTGCAATCTGTGCAACGCCTCCACTCGCCATCAAGTTCGAGGGAGAGGTTCTGGCCGGCGAGACGACGGAAGCCCCCATCCATGTCGGTCGTGAATATGTTGAGCAAAATCGGCGTCCAGGCCTTGAACGCCTTTCGGGCCCCATGGTCCTTCAGGACCGTGTCCATCGCCTTGAACGTGCCCTTGCGGGAGTTCACGGTCGTCCCCTTGCCCGCGGGGCGCTTATACCACGCCGTCGGCATCGTGTTCAGCCAGAAGCCGGCCGAGCGCCAGCAGCGGAGCCACGCCCTCGCCAGCGCGACCTTGTCCTCGTCGGTCTCCGCGATCCCCGGGATCGGCGGGAGGGCGTGCAGGTCCTTGGTCTTGTTGGCACGCTCACGGATCGATGCGAGCGCGAGGGCCTCTAGGCCCAAATACTTATCCTGGACGGTCTTCACGATGTCGTCGAGCAGCGCCGCCGGCGGCGTCTCTCCGCGCACCTCCATCCAAAGCATCGTCAGCCGCGTCTCATCGGTCCTCGCGTTCTCCGCGATGCCCTTCGCGACCATCTCCTCCGCGGCGGAGAAGTTCTCGCCGGACTTCCGCTCGGGCCGTAGGCGAACGCCGAGCGCTTGCGAGGCCAGCATCACCGCGAGGTAGAGTTCCTCGAGGCTGAGCATCTGCTGGACCATCGTCGGCTTCCCCAGCAGGTCGTATCCCCAGATGATCAGCGAGCGCAGCGCGTCGCGGACGGAATACATCTGCAGGTTTGGCGCGAGCCGCGCCGCAACCTGCCGCGAGTCGGAGAAGACGAGAACCTTGCGTCCGCGTAGCGGCGCGAACCGGCTCGCGGCCTGCTTTCCTGGTGGCTGCACGGCCAACTGGCGGGAGACGATCGCCTGGAAGGGCTGATCGCCCTTGGTCTGGTGGTTCTGGACCGTCGTGCGGCCCCGCGCGGTCTGCCCGCACACGCCGCAAGGTACGAACTGACCGCGCCGCTCCGAATTCGTGTCGACCTCGCCGTCGTCTCCGACCGCTGGCGTCTGACGATCCTTCCTGATGTAAACGGTGCGCGTCCGCTGACCGGCCGAAAGACGGCCCGTGTCGAGATCGTATTCGGCGATCTCAGCGACATCGGATCGCCTCGGCCTCTCAAGCAGCAGATCGAGGTCGAGGAGCGGGGCCGTCTCGCCGCCAGTCATGCGCAGCCTGCGCCCGGGCTCGGACCAGAGGGCGTCCGGCGAGTCGACGTCGTCGGAATACGCCCTCGCGTATCCCGAACCACAACTCCGGCAGGTGAAGAACTCCAATACGCGCGAGCCGCATCCGCAGACGTCGTGGGGCTGGCTGTACATCTTGCCGCTGATGCCGGTGCGCTCGTCCTCGCCGAGTTCCGTGCAGTCGGGGTCCATGCACACCCACAGACCTGGAAGCCCGCGGTAGAAGTTGTGGACGCGGCATGGCAGCGGTCCCGACGCATCGGGCTGCTCGCGCGCCACGCTGCCGATCGCGAGTAGGGCGGTTACGGCCGCGTCAGCGATCTCTGGTGAATCGGAGAAAAGCTCCGCGCCGAGTTCGGCGACCGGCTGGGCGGCCCCCATGGTGGTGTTGACCAGCCGACCGAGCGGCGCGAATTCCTTCAACGCCTCGAACAGGTCGCGCTCGATTCCTGCAGAAGGCGTCACGCCACGATGGCCGAGGAACGGGGCGATCGCGGCCGCGCGGTCCGCCTCATCCGGCGAATAGAACAGGGCGAGGTCGAGAGCCGCGAGGATCTCAGCGTCGGCCTTGCTGCCGACCGCCGCATTCGGTCGGAAGTCCAAGTCGCCCGTGACGGCCACGAACGTCTCAGGCGGCACGCCGGACAATTGGGCACCGAACTCGGTGGCGTATTCCTTGCTGTCGAAGCTTGCGGTCGCGCAGATAACCTGGAAGCGCTCGGCAGGAATGTCGAGGCGATCACGGAGTCGTCGGAGAAGGAGCCCGACCTCGGCGCCCGCAGCTCCGCGGTAAAGGTGGGCCTCGTCGAGGACGACCGTGAACTTCTCGACGGGGTTGGCTGCCAGCCATGTCCGCGTGCTGTCGAAGATCGTCCGCTCGATCGGCCGCATCATCATGTATTCGAGCATCGAATAGTTGGTCACCATCAGGTCCGGGCACGACGCCTGGACCTCGTGGCGGGTGATGAGTTCGGAGTCCTCCGGGAGCGTCGTCGCGCGAAGGAATTCAGTCTGCTTCGGGTCGTACCAGCGCGAGCCCTTCGCCCCGAACCACTTGTGGAGATCGGGCTTGGCAGGCCACTTCCCGCGCTCCTGCAATTGCGAGCGAAGCCGCGCCGCGCGTTCCTGATCCTCGGAAACGGGGCCGGCGGCCTGCCGTTCGATCTCGACGTAGAACTCCTCGAAGGATGCGAGCTTGCGGCCATCCTTCTTCCCCGAGCGGACACCCGCATACGGCGTTCGGCTGGTGTAGCGTGCGAACCGAGGTGGGCGCCCCGCCCAAGTGGTGAAGTGATCGACGAGGTCAGCATCGCCGAAGATGGCGCGCAGCCGGCCCAACTGGTCGTTCACGAGGGCGTTCATGGGATAGAGGAGCAGCGCGCGCATCGCCGGCTGCGCGAAGGACTTAGGCCGCTCCGCCGCCTCGCGGGCGAACTTCCCCAGGATGGGGAGCAGGAAGGATTCGGTCTTACCCGAACCCGTGCCGGTCATGATGACGAGGTTGCGTCCGTCGATCAGCGCGTGCCGGACCGCATCGCCCTGATGCCGGTAGGGAGGGTCGAACAGCAGGCGCGGCCGATCCTCGCGGACACTCGACAGCTTCTCGAAGATCGTGCGGGCGGCGTGCGGCAAACCCTCGACCTCGCTGAACCTCGCGCCGACCTGGTAGCGCGGCGTGGTCTCGAGGAACGGCTCCTGGTGGGTGACGCCCGTCCGGTCCAACAGCGTCCTACGCTGGTTGATCAGCGAGGACGCACCGATGTGGTATGTCGCCTCGATATATTCCTTCAGGGAGGAATGGAGACGGTCGATCGTCTCCTGGATCGTGGTCGACATCCTCAGGCACCCCTCATCCGGCCGTCCTAGCAAGGAACAGCATATCACTTAGAAACTTCTTTTCGGTCGCGACCTCCGCCTCTGGCACGAGGAACGAGAGGAGGCATCCTGATGGATCGATCTCGCTCCCGATCACCGCCAGCCGCTTTCTGGCCCACATCGGAATCGGGGAGAAGAAGTCCAGGATCGCGTCCCCTCCGGATTCGCGCAACCGGTATTCCTGCGGACGGCCCGCAACCGCATCGATCGCCATCTGAATCCGCCACGCGGCGTCGCAACCGCGCCACCTGTCACCATGCAACGGCAGGTCCAGTAGCTTGCGCGGCTGACCATCGACGAGTTGGGCGTAGCCCCATAGGTCGGATCCGAACGTCTGCGGCCTGCGGACGACGTAGTTGCCCGTCAACGACCCCGACGATGTCCATCGTCCCTTATAGCTGCGGGTCTTCCGCGATCCGTCGAGCACTACGATGTCCGGTATGTCGCCCGATGGCTGCAGCCCGGCCAGCTTGGCATCGTGAAGCGCGATGAGGTCGTGGGCTCCAACAACCTTCGGGCATTTCAGCCAAGCCCTCTCCGACAGGCTCCGCAGCCCCAGGTCGTGCAGCACCGTCGCCAGGTCCTCGCCCGGCAGAGAAGCTATGGACCGGATGCCGCGCCGATTCTCGACACGCAACCGCATCTCCGTCGGCAGCGGCGTCTGCTCGTCGGCGGAGAGTCCCAGTATGAAGGCTGTCCCGCTCGGTCGGACGACGTAGGCGGGCGGCGCCGCGACCAGCCAAGTGCCGCGCACCTGATCTCCCTCGAGCGCTACGTCGACCAGTTCGAGGAGGTCGCCGATAGCCACTAGTGTCTCGATTGACGCCTCGAGGAGTTCGATGAAGGCCGGGACATCCTCGACCAGTCCGTGGTGGCTCTCGACCATCCGGCGCACGAGTGTCCGTGGTGAGCACGGGCATAGGAATCCGGCGAGCCTGCGGATGGCGGCATGCAGGTAGGAGGCAGCGAGCACGCCATCGTCAGCAACCTCGACGCCCAGCGATGCGTAGGCCGTGCCGGCCACGGCACCCTGATCAACGACCTCGATCACGCCGCAACCCCGGCGTCGGATGTAGGCGCGGCGTAAGTCCGGCCAAGCAACTGCACGATGCGGGCACCGGCCGTGAAAGCAGGGTGGTCCCAGAGGTGGTCAATCATGGTCCGCAGCCCGGCGTCGTCGGGGCGCAGCCCGCGGTCGAGCACATCGGACAGGTCCAGTGCGGGTTGCGCAGCGACGCCGCGCGCGATCGAATAACGTTGCGCGAGCGATGTGAACTCCCGCTGTCTGACGTGATCAGGCAACCGAGCGAACTTCACCGCGTCGCGGACGAGGACGATCGCAAACGGCCGCTTCTGATCAAAGCAATCGATCATTGCGGCTTCTGCCTTGTCACGCGAACGACCTTCGCGTAGCGCCCGCTCCGCGTGTGCCCAATCCGCGCCGCACATTATGAAGTAAAGGCACTCCTTAAGGCGCTCGAGTACGCGCGCGCGACGCTCACTCGCGAACGCCCCGGCGACGCGGGCATCGGACCAATCGACGATCGTCTTGACGATCGTGAACGCATCCTCGCGCGTCCGCCGCGCGGTGCTCAGGTCCGGCTCGACGAGGAGCCCACCGAAGCCGCCGTCCACTTTCCTCACGCCGACGACGAGCGGCACCAACTGATCGCCATAGCGCGCAACGAAGAGGCCGCCCGGCGTCTCCAACTCGATACCCGCCTCTGCGTCGGCTGGCGTGAGACTCCGCTCCTCCAACGGCTTCGAGAACGAGCGGAACGAGGCGAGAAGTGGTGCCTCGCCGTCATGATCGTCCACCAGCCTGAGTTTCGTGGACTTGTTCGTCACGCGCCACACCCAGCGAACGGGCGAAGCGTCCCGTCGAAGGGGGATCCGGATGGTCCCAAGCTCGTCACCATCGACTAGGATCCGGCCGGACCTCGCCGCAAGGTAGCCCCACGGGTCCTTCTCCCGCCGCTCGAAGGCCGCGAAAGCAGAGCGCCAAGTGTCCAGACCCAACGGCAGCGTCAGGACTCCGATCTGCTCGAGGACAATCCGCGCTCCGGTGCCATCGAGAAGCTCGACGCAGACGGTTACCTGCCGCCCCGCCGGACCGAAGATGTCCAACTGGGTGAGCCCCTCCCAGAACTCATCGAGCGTCGGCTCGGGCGGTTCCGAACTCGCGATGAGACCTGAATGTCCGATAGTCCCGCTGACCCAGGGATTGGGCGGCCTGACCGAGAGCGAGATCCAGCCCTCGACAGGCTGCGAGGACGTGTCCGGCGCCGCGTGCCCGATCACGCGCACGGAAAGCACATGGTTCCCAGCCGGCAGGGGCTGAAGCCGGACAAACGTCGGGACGCCGGCCGCCTTCGCGGCGATCGTTACCGCCTGTCCAGCGCCAAGCCTGACCTGATACTCCGCGATGGGGTGGTCGTGCTCGATCCCGAAGCACGGGCTCTCGCCCTCGAGCCACTCCGTCGCTCCTTCGCCGTCCCAGCCGCGAGCTGCCAGCCCAACCGGCCAGATGCGAATCGTCTGCGCGACGGAAAGGCCGGCCGCCTTGAGTTCGCCAACCTGCTCCGCCGACAGTGTCTTCGGAACCTCGAAGCGGATCGCCTGGGCACCACGGCATCTCAGCGAGATCGGAGCCGCGAAAGAGAGGTGAAGGAGATCCGACTGGGAGACGAGCACGTAGCTCATGCGGGGCCGGACCATCCGACTGATTACCTCAGTGGCCTCGCCGTCGGAGCCCACCCGGAAAAGCCAGTGCGGACCCTGCGAGATGTGCCCCTCGCTGGCTAGAAGATGATCCATCCTCGGATTCGGGTCCTGGAACCGCAGCACGGGCTCGTCAGTCGGCGGCCAGGCGTCCAAAGCCCTCCTCTGGGTACCTTCGAGCAGCCAGCCGGGGGGACGGAGGCCGCTCGCTCCCGCGACCGAACATCGGGTCCGGCTCAGGAAGTCGCCGAGTTCGGGGGACAGGTCGGCGACCTGTTGGAGGCCGGGCAACTCGACGATCAGGGCCCATTCCTCGACGCCGGTTCGGCGTAGGGAAAGGGACGGGCGGATCGACGGGCGATGCCCCGCCTGCCCGCCGCCCGCGGTCAGGACGCTCGTTATGTGCCCCGGGGCGTTCCGAACGACGCCGCGAATACGCGCGCTTTCCACGGCCTTCCTGGTATCATGCAGCCATTGCCGCGCGTTCCGCGCCTTCTCGAGGTCGCTAACGATTCGCGCGAGGGCCTGAGGGAGTATCGCGCCGTCCCCGTTGGCGGTCCGGTGATCGAGCAGCCCGAGCACGATCCGGCCGACTAGTTCCTCCTGCTCCAAAAAGTTATCGAAACGCGAACTCCCGCCGCGCGCCATCCTCGCCAGATAGCGACCTACTTCGGCTGGCGACTGATCGAGCCTAGATACGATTTGGTACCGTAGGCCATACAGCGCCCGGGCAAGTTGTCCCTGGAGATCCTTCGGCAGCAGCGCGTGCGTGATCGGCCACGCGATGATCGAGAAGAAGTTGGCCCAGCGTCCGACCGGGACCAGGCCGCCATACGTCCTGTGGAACTTGCCGAACCAACGGCGCAGCGCAGGACGCGAGCCGCGGTCCCATAAAGGCATCCGGCGCTCGAAGGTATGCCAATACTCGTCGCCGTCGTAATCGTAGCCCTGCTCGGTGGCGTAGACCACCCAGACGAGCCAGTGCTTTGCCAGGTCGTAGTTCGTCCTCAGCGCTGCCTTAAGCGAGGAGGACATCTCGGATATTTCGTCGGCACCGAGACCGTGCTCGAAGGCGAATACCGGTAGCTCACGCTCAGTACGCTCCGCGGCCAGCGCAGCGAAGTGACCTTCCAGCCTTTTCTGAGTCAAGGTGAGGTCGGCGCTCATCGTTACAAGCATCCAGCCTCGGATTGGGATCGTCGTCCCCTCACTTGCGCGTCAAGCCCCACTCTCCCCCCGTGCTTGAGGAGGCTATGCTTTCAAGCGTTTACGAGCAAGCCTGAAGGTTCGGCTTGTGCCCCGCGTTCTAAAGTCACGCTGCCGGTTCGAGAATGTTGATTAGGCTCCAGACTCCGTTGCTTTGAAAGCACTATGGCAGCTAGTTGACGATGTCGCTCGCATTGGGTCGGCGTACCGCTCGCCCTTTGGGCCGGTGCAGGCAGAGCGCGGCGCTTCCTAGTCGGGCTAGACCCTCCGCGTTGGCGACAACTCACCGCTTTGAAATTTTGCATGAAGAGATTTGTTCAGCCTGGCGAGGTCCTCCCGGGTCATTCCGATCGATTCATGAATGCTGTTGTTTACCTCGAGAGAGCGCATCGCCACTATGAAGTGGCAGTCTGTCCTCCCCCGCATCCAGCACTTTTTAAGGGCGTAGTCCGACACACCGGGCTGGTTGAGCTTCACGTAGATGATGAAGCCGCCCACGCTGAACCACGCGAGGTCGTGGCTAGTCTTGTAGCCCCGTCGCCCGAGCGATGGGCTGCAATAGTAGTAGACCTGTTGCGGGTCGGGGAATGCCGCAAACGCAAACAGATCGCGCTCGATGAACACGTCCACCCATCTGCGAATGGGGGCGCCGCGCCAGCAGATATCCTCGAATATTGCGCGGCACTCGCCAATGTCGATGTGGTCGGCCGCCTTGGATGGCGTGGACGAGTACTTCCACAGAATGCCGCACGCAAAGCGGATGAACTCATCGACGACGTCAACGCGGAATCGATAGGTGCCGACGGAAACGTCGGTCCGGGTTCCTACCTTCTTACCTACCTCGACCGTCCGCAAGCGCTTGAGGAGCCTGAACGCGAAATCCTCATAAGTTCCGAGGACGTTGTCACAGTCGGCGCACAGGATGTCCTTCTCGAACCGACCCGTATTTGACGAGAATTTTAGCCCCGTGTCCGGGTGGACGATCATGTGCTTCTCGTCGTTCTTTGGACCGTGGAAAACCTCACGCACGAAGGATTCGGGAAGTAGGTGGGCCCGGATCGTTGGTTTCTCGCGGCAGACCCTGCAGAGCGGGAGGGAGGAGTCTTTGTTCGGGTTCGCCATGCATAAGAGGAGGTAGGCGTTA
Organism: Sphingomonas pseudosanguinis; assembly: GCF_052056765.1. Taxonomy (NCBI): domain Bacteria; kingdom Pseudomonadati; phylum Pseudomonadota; class Alphaproteobacteria; order Sphingomonadales; family Sphingomonadaceae; genus Sphingomonas; species Sphingomonas pseudosanguinis. The sequence continues at coordinate 3,036,484 of NZ_CP189888.1, read as the reverse complement.
AATGGACGAGTGCATAGCCGATGGACTGCCTTGCCTCGCAGCCTCCCATTGCCAACGCCCTGAAGCTCGAGGAAATGAAGGCCGTTGCGCCGCCATTCATCATGTATGATGTGGCTTACGTTCTTCTGGAAAGTGAGACGCTCTGCGCGGCGAAGCCGTCGGATGACGCAGTAGCCACTTCTAGCCGCCTTGCAGCACCTGAATGAACGGCCGGTTTCGGGGCGCAGAAAAGGCAGCTCGAACGGCCGGTATTGGATCCTCAGGAAGCGCGGCTGTATTGCTTGTCACGCACGGTTGCAGCCGACAAGGCTGGCAACCCTCGTTGGGACCGAGGCAAGATCTTCCGTTTGCCCATCGATGAGTTCGGACGTGACCACCGGCGCGCCGCAGAAGTCAAAGATGCCATGATCGATTTGGGCGCGCATGGCATTGCGATAGCCGTGCTTGGCATAGGTCGCGACGCTGGCGCCTGCTAGCGCGACGAGATGGACGTTCAACCGTCCAAGTTCCTTGACGATGCCTCGATCGGTATCTTCCTCGAACGCCCACCCGGATATGAACACGCGGTCGATCCAGCCCTTGAGGACCGCTGGCATTGACCACCAGTAGACCGGGTGCACGAGAATGAGATGATCCGCTCGATCGATCCGCTGCTGTTCCCGGCGTACATCTGGCGGCGTCGGGCCAGCTGCGGTGAACGCTGCATGGTCAGCAGGTCCGAAGACCGGATCGAACTCTTCCGCCACCAGATCGGCAAGCTCGACGGTGTGCCCGAGCGCTGCTCCTGCATCGAGAATTGAAGACGCAACGGAGCGGGTCAGCGACGGGCCGGCAGGATGCGCCATGACGACGAGGATGTGCACTGCTACTACTCCCGTTTATCGGATTGTGCGGCAGGTTGAACGGATATGCTCGACCAGCATCTGCGGGTTCTCCATCGCTGCGAAGTGTCCACCACTGTCCGCCTCGGCAAAGAAGCGCAGGTTCGCGAAGCGCGCTTCAGCCCAGCGCCGCGAGAGCCGAACCTGCTCGCCGGGAAACATGCTGACCCCGGCCGGTAACGGGATCGGACGGTGTGGCATTCGCTGCGCCATCTCCTGCGCGGCCTCCCAGTAGAAGCGCGCCGAACTCGGCCCGGAGTTTGGTAGCCAGTAGAGCATCACGTCGTCGATGAGATGGTCGAGCGAGATCACGCGCTCGGGCTCACCATCGCTGTCGGATACGTCCTGAAACAGCGCGTAGATCCAGCTCGCCAGACCTACAGGGGAGTCGGCCAGCGCGAATGCGACCGATTGCGGACGGGTGCATTGCAGCTTCATATAGCCCGAGTATTCCCGGTCATAGCGCCGGGCGTCGTCAAGCATCCGCTGTTCGTCGGGCGTTGCGTCGGCGATTTCTGCGTGCGTTGGCTGAAACATCACCATGTTGAGGTGGATGCCAACCAGACCGGGCGCGCGCATATGGGCGAGCGCTGTCGTCACCGCAGCCCCCCAGTCGCCGCCCTGCGCCATCCAGCGGTCGCCGTAGCCCAGCCGTTGCATCAGCTGCCCCCATGCCGCGGCGGTGCGGCCCACGCCCCAGCCGGGCCCGGTGGGCTTGTCCGAGAAGCCGAAGCCCGGCAGCGCCGGGATCACGAGATGGAAGGCGTCCGCGGCATCGCCGCCATGCGATTGCGGATCGGTGAGCGGCCCGATCAGGTCGCGGAACTCGAGGATCGAGCCGGGCCAGCCGTGGGTCAGCAGCAATGGAGTGGCATTCGCGTGTGGCGACCGGATGTGTAGGAAGTGGATGCCCAGTCCGTCGATAACGGTCCTGCTGCTGCCCCATCCGTTGAGCATGGCCTCCGTAGACCGCCAATCGTAGCCGTCCCGCCAGTGCTCGACCAATCGCCGGATCGTCGGCAAAGCAGGCCCCTGACGCCCATCCGTGGTCGTGCCGGGGTCGGGCCAGCGCACACGATCGAGCCGGTCGGCGAGGTCGCTGAGGTCGGCTTCGGGTATGTGGATCGGGAACGCCGTCACCGCATCGGGTTGGGCCTGATTGATCGTGGGGCTCATGGTGCATCCTTTCGTGTCGGGAAAGGATAGTCGTTGCATAGCGACCCGATTAGATGGCCTATGCGCGACAGGTGTTGCATACAATGCAACAATGATGGACCTAGCTGATCTTCGTGCCTTCGTGCGCATCACCGACCTGATGAGCGTTTCGGCCGCGGCGAGGGCGCTTGGGTTGCCGAAATCAGGGGTCAGTCGCGCGTTGGCCAGGCTTGAGCAGCAGGTCGGCGCCGTCCTCCTCGATCGCTCAACCCGGCACATGCGCCTGACCGACGCTGGCACCCTGTTCCGGCCGCACGCCCTTCGCATCCTCGCCGATGTCGACGAGGCGGGGGCGGCGCTCGAAGGTCTTGCCGCCGTGCCAAGCGGCACGTTGCGGATCAGTCTGCCGTTCACGATCGCAAGCGCACTGGTCGCGCCGATGCTGCCCCGCTTCATGGCGGCTTATCCACAAGTGCGCGTCGACCTGAAGATCGAGGACCGCATCATCGACATGCCGGCCGAACTCGTGGATATGGTTGTCCGGGTCGGACCGTTGGCCGATAGCGATCTGATCGCAAAGCGCCTACTGACATCGCAGACATGGCTGTGTGCCAGTCCTGACTATCTCGCGGTGCGCGGCACGCCGCTTCGCGCCACCGATCTACATGCCCATACGCTGCTCGACTATGCGGATCGGCCAGTGGCCTATCACGACGGCGCAGCTGGACCAGCGGGCATTGCCGAATTCCACCCGCATGCCGTCATTTCCGACGCCGCAGCGATCCTGCCCGCCGTCCTTGGCGGCTGCGGCATCGCACGGCTTCCGGACTTCCTCGTCAAAGCTCCTGTCGAGGAGGGCCGACTGGTCAGGTTGTGGCCTGCCGGACGTACCCACGAGGTTGCGATCCACGCGCTTTATCCAAGCCACCGGGCCTTGTCGGCGAAGGTTCGGGTCTTCATCGACGCCTTGGCTGAAGCTGCGAAGAATCACGCAGATGGATGAGGATCTCGGTTGGCTGCAGTGCCGTGAGGGATACTCGCGGCATTGGCTACCTCCGACCTGAACGAATGTCGGATTCTGGTAAGCAGACGGGAAGCTGCGAGTGTCCGCATCTGGGTCGCCGCTGACAAAGGCTCAGCGAAAGGGCTCTGCTAGTCTACAAATCCACCAAGCGTCTGGGGTTGACGTGACCCCAGTCTTTCACCCAGCTGCGACCAGAGACCGACCGGTGTTGTTGCGCATGAGCGCAGTTGAAGCAACGGGCGGGGTTAACCCCGCCCGTTGCTGTTCGAGCTCGGCAGCGAACGCAGCCGGGGTAGCGTAGCCCAGCGACGAGTGCGGCCGCTCGGTGTTGTAGTCGTCGACCCAGCGCGCCAGGATCGAGCGGGCTTGGCCGATGGTGAAGAACAGCGTCTCGTTGAGCAACTCGTCGCGCATGCGACCATTGAAGCTCTCGGCAAACCCGTTCTGGGTCGGCTTGCCCGGCGCAATGTAATGCCACTCGATGCCCATGTTGCCGGACCAGGCAAGCACCGCGTTCGAGGTGAGTTCGGTCCCGTTGTCGCTGACGATCATCGTCGGTTTGCCGCGTTCGGCGACCAGATCGGTCAACTCGCGCACGACCCGCCGGCCCGAAATCGACGTGTCCACCACCGCCCGGAGGCACTCGCGTGTGACGTCGTCGACGATGTTGAGCACGCGGAACCGTCGGCCAGTGACGAGCTGGTCGTGCACGAAGTCCAGGCTCCAGCGCTGGTTGGGAAGCGCCAGCACCGGCGCGGGCGCCCGTGTGCCAACCGCGCGTCTTCGTCCCTTCCGGCGCCTGACCGTCAGCCCTTCCTCGCGGTAGAGTCGCTGGGTCTTCTTGCGGTTGATCGTGATGCCGTCCCGGCGCAGCAGGATGTGCAGCCGTCGATAGCCGAACCGCCGACGCTGCTGCGCCAGCTCACGCAAACGCGACCGCAGGTCGCCATCATCTGCCCGGCACGAGCGATACCGCATGCTCGTGCGATCCGCTCCGACAACTGCGCATGCCCGCCGCTCGCTCATCCCCAACGTCGCCTGGAGATGGGCGACCGCTTGTCGCTTCGCGGCGGGCGTCACCACTTTTTTGACAGCAGGTCTTTCAACCCCGCGTTGTCCAGCATCGTGTCCGCAAGAAGCCGTTTGAGCCGGGCATTCTCCTCTTCCAGCGACCGCAGGCGCTTTGCGTCGGACACCTCCAGGCCGCCGAACTTCGCCTTCCACGCATAGTACGTCGCGCTCGACATCCCGTGCTTGCGGCACAGCTCCGTCACCACCGCACCCGCCTCGGCCTCCTTCAGGATGCCGATGATCTGCTCTTCCGAAAACTGCTTCCGCTTCATTCCGTCCGTCCCTTCAAGGGCCGGTCTCTACTTCCAGATGGATGAAGAAACGGGGGTCACGTCAAGCCTCTGCTGCTTGTGGGGGGAGATGTCGGGACTGCGTTGAAGAACGCTCATCGGTAGGTTTACGGCGGCCGACGCCTCCCGAAGCGCGTGCTCAAGCGTGCTGATGGCCGAGTCCGTGAGGTTCTGGGAAGCCTTCGCGCGCGTCAGTGTTTCCGTCAGCGTGCCGTCCCTGAGGTCCCCGAGAAGTCGGACGAACACCGCCTCCGGGTCCGGGCGGTCCGCACCGGGCCTTCTGGGGCGTTCAATCACGCTGAGAAGATCCGAGGGTCGGCAGATGCCGTTCTCGACCGCTGGGATGATCTCCGCTTCGTCGGGTTGTTGGAGCGGTTTGGCCTTCCACCGCTCGTAGTCGATGAGGAAGATGTTGCCCTGAAACTCACGCATCATCCGGCCTGCACGGCCCGCGAGGTTCCAGAAGTCGACGCCGTGCATCGGCCTTGTCGAACCCTTCTCCGGCCTGAACAGGAAGATGTTCTTCGCTGGCAGGTTGACGCCCTGCAGCAGCGTGCTTGTGCACACGAGTTCCTCCACCTCCCCGCGCGAAACCGCGCCTTCCACGGCGAGCCTCAGTTGCGTCGGCATGTGCGAGTAGTGGAAGGCCACGCCCCGCCGGACGCAGGCGATGAGCGCGTAGTCCGGGTGAACGGCTTCAGCGGCCAGGCGCGCAAGCTCCTCCCTTGCATGGTCCGTAGGTTCATCGTTGCGAAGAGCTGCGAGGGCGAGTGCGACGTCCTCCGCCTCGGCCGCTCCGTTCGCATATATGATGTTAGCGGCGCCCCGTCCGAGTGCGAACGTAGCGTTGGTCAAGCGCTCTACACGCGTCACTGTGCGGCGCTCCACCGTGACGCGCGCCACCGGAGGGTCCTCGGGCGACGCATCCGCCAGTCTCACCAGCAGCTTGCCACGTTCGACATCGACCACGTCGACCATTACGAAATTCTGGGTGACGGTCGGTTCTCGGGAACGAAGCGCATCGACGTCGTCCAGATCAAGCATGCGTCCGAACACGTCCAGGTTCCTTACGGCCGGACTTGCGAACAGCGTCTGCGCGTCTGGTCTGCGCTTCAGCAGGTCCGTCATGGCTGCCTGAAGGCGGACACCCCTTGCGCCGTCCGCGACGCCGTGGGCCTCGTCGACGACGATGACCTCGGGAGCGAAGTCGGCGTGGGCGGCAAGCATGATCTGCCCCCGCTCTTGCGTCATCACGTAGACGGCACGGGGAGGCAGGCGAAGCGCCTTCTCGATCGGCACGGTGGCGACGATCGGGGATTTTGCGCCGAGTGCGGCCGCATCGACCTCCGCCCGGATCGATCTGGCGACCTGCGTTATAAGTGCCCTGGTCGGGACGAGGTAGAGGACCGAGCGTGGGCCGTCCGGGACGAAGAGCGAGGCGAGGAAGTTCTGAAGCACGAACGACTTGCCTGCCGATGTCGGGGCGGCGACCGCGACGCGCCGGCGACCGTTCAGTCGCGTCCATAGTTCATGCTGGAAGTCGGTGAGCACGACCTTGCGATCGCCCAGCGCGACCGTGCGTCGGTCGGCGGCCGCGATCTCCTCCGCCAGCATGCCGAACGGCAGCAGCGGTTGCGCATCCCGAACCGAGGCGCGCGTCGCGAACGCGGGGAAGTTGCCGAGCCGCGCCAGTACGACCCTGACGGCTTGGTCCAGTGGCAGCGACGTGGTGCCGTGCAGTTCGAGGGCCGACGTGGCGACGCGGTGCGCCATTCGTCGATGAGGGGTTCGTTCCGAGCATGCGAGGATCGCGGCGGCCTCAACGAGCCTGACCACGTCGTCTGGCGCGGGCGCGTCGGTCTGCGGGGCTCCGATCTCGAAGGCGATCCATGCGCGTTGAAGCCGTCTGGCAAGGGGATGAAGCAAAGGGTTGCTCCAGACCTTGTCTGCCAGATCCTGGATCATCAGGCGGCGTTGCCGATCCGCGATTGGAAGCTTGCCCTCAGCTGCTCCACGGAGGGGAGCGGCATCAGGAAGAGTTCGACCGTCCGATGTTCCAGGCCTGCAGTACGCATCGCCTTCGCGAACGCTGAAGCGGAGCGGTCCAACTGTTCGCGCGCCCGGGACTCGAAGACGGACTCGGCATCATCCGGGCTGAGTCCGACGTAGCCGCCGAAATCGAAGCCGATGAGACACGTGACGGCGTCTATGCGCTTCGAAGAACTGGGTTCCAGAGGATCCAGGAAGCACAGCATCTCGGCACGGGCACGCTCGCCAAGTCCGGAAAGGCTCAGATCGCGACGCACCAGGTTCAGTTCGTGCTCCAGTTTGTCAGGTTGAAGTGCTGAGGAGATCGAGGAGATCGCCGACCTTATAGCGTCGCCCAGGTCGGTGTGGAGCTTGGCCTCACCGGAATAGACGAGGAGGTGACCATTTTCGGGATCGTATCTTGCGTGGATGCCGTCGGAACCGTGCACCGGCATTGCGACGCTTGTCTTCAGGCTCATCTTCGCGACGATCTGAGGTGCTTGAAGAACCCATTCCGTAAGCAGGTATAGCAGCAGTTCTCCCGCCTCGCCGCTGCGGCCAGTCGCCGCTCCCGCGCGGATGAACAGGTCTCGCGCTCGCCGGTCCAGATCGGTGAGCGCCTCATGCAGGTCTTCAGCCGAAAGCTGGTCCTTCCGGGCGTATAGGCTCTGCAATTCGGAATGTGGCAGGCAGAACCGGGCGAGGTATCGAGTGGCGACGGCGACAAGCTCATGCACTGTAGCGGTGGCGTCCCGCAGCGTCGGGTAGTGCAGGCGGACGGACAGGCGTGGGCAGGAAGTGTCTACGGCATGGTCAAGCAGCTTCAGACGCGCCCCCAGCCTGCTCCAATCGCGACCGATCGCGCGAAGCGCCGCTTCGAGTTCATCGTCCTGTTGTGCCGTCTTCTTCAAGATGTCGTTAAGACTATCAGCGGATGGGGCGCTCTGGAAGCTACTAGCTGGCCTGCGCCGACCATCCGACATGGGTGCCGGAAGGCCTTTCGGAATGTGGCTGAGGATTTCTCATGGTGTCAGCGTCAGCGACTGCCTGTCGAGAAAACCGCGAGTGGTACGGGCTGCTGTCGTAGGCAACCTCGGATAACGGAGCTACGCTCACCCGGGAAATATAATCGGGCGAAGGCGTGAAACGGCGCGAAAACCGCTGTGTCTTTCGCTGCGACGCTTCTTGTTGTGCCTGAGACGTCTCTTAACCGAGAGATTTGCGGCTCTTGCTGTGCGCGATCAAGAAAAATGGTGCCCAAGGGCGGGATCGAACCACCGACACTGCGATTTTCAGTCGCATGCTCTACCAACTGAGCTACTTGGGCCCACACCGCGATTGCGATTGGAGGCGTGCCTTTACGGGTGGCGTTCGCCGCTGTCCAGCCCCTCTTCGTCATTTTCTTTGACCGGAATGCGATAACCCTCGCCCAGCCATTGCAGCAGGTCGCGGTCCTTGCATCCGCGCGAGCAGAAGGGCGCGTGCTCGGCGGCGGTGGGTTTGTCGCAGATGGGGCAGGTGGTCATGCGCGTTCCAGTTGCAGCGGGCGGCCCGTGCGGCGGGCGAGTTCGTCGCGCCAGTCGGGGTTGGCCATCAATCGATCATAGAGGGTGCCGGAGAGCCGGTGTACGGGCGCGGGGCCGGGCGGCTCGCGCTCCCATTGGCGCAGCAGCGCGCGGGCGCGGGCGCCGATCGGGTCTATGCCCAGTCGCTCGGGGATCGACGCACGCGGGCGCGGGCGGACGATCTGGAGGAAGCCGAAGCCGTTGACCGCCGTCCGCTCGAAGGGGAGGGGGAGCGCGGCGTCCAGCGCCTCCGCCACCGCCTGGCGCGGGCCTTTGCCCTCCAGCGTGGGGAAGTCGATGCCGATCGACCCGCCGATGCCGTGGCGCAGGATCGCCTCCGCCACCGCGCGGGCAGCGGCGATCGACAGCGGCTCGTGCGGGGGCGATCCGTCGACGTCGAACAAGGTCATTGCCGGGGTCGGCGTCATGCGCAGCACGCCCGCGCCAAAGCCGATCTCGCCCGTCACCGCCTCGTCGAGCAGTTCCGACCAGCCCGCCGCTTCCAAATCGTCGGGCTGATGGGCCAGGAGGTCGCGTACCGGCAGGCCGGTCGCGGCGATTCGTGCGCGCAGATCGGGGCCGGGGGCGGGGACGGCATCTTCGGGGGCGACCTGCGCCTTGGGCAGTTTGGAGCGGCCACGTTCGGGGATCGCCTCGCGGGTGACGCTGACGGTCAGCGCCGATCCTTGTGTCATCCCCTTGGGCACCGGCGCCAGCAGCACGTCACCGCCTTGCGCCAGTGTTACCCGCCCCTGCCGACCGGGGAGCAGCTCGACCAAACGCCCCTCGGCCACGGTGCCGACGGTGAGCGTGCCGGTCAGCTCGATCGCGGCCTGGACGATCCGCCCATCCTCGACCAGCGCGGCACGGGCCTCGCCGATCCCGGCCTCATAGAGCCATTCAGACAAGCGGCAGCCCGGCGGCTTTCAACAGGGCGCGGGTCTCGAACAACGGCAGGCCGACGACGCCCGAATGGCTGCCTTGCAGGAAGCGGACAAACGCCTCGGCGCGGCCCTGAATGGCATAGCCACCCGCCTTGCCCAGCCCTTCGCCGCATGCGATGTACGCGTCGATCTCGTCGTCGGACAGCGGCTTGAACGCGACGATCGTGTCGGCCAGCCGGGTGCGGACCGTGCCGCCCGCATCGATGACGCACACCGCCGACAGCGCATGATGCCGCCGCCCGGACATCAGGCGCAGCAGCTTGCGCTGGACGTCCTCGGTCTCGGCGGGGGGCAGGATGCGGCGGCCCAGCGCGATGGTGGTGTCGCCCGCGACGACGATCTCACCCTCGGCACGGTCGACCGCGTGCGCCTTTTCCACCGCCAGCCGCAACGCATAAGTACGGGGCAGCTCGGCGGGACGCGGCGCTTCGTCGATATCGGGCGAGGCCACGCGGTCGGGCACGACTCCCAGCCGCGCCAGCAGATCGCGGCGGCGCGGGGAGGAGGATGCAAGGACGAGCGGCATGTGAGGCCGGTCGGTCACTTGAAGCGGTAGGTGATCCGGCCCTTGGTCAGGTCGTACGGCGTCAGCTCGACGAGCACTTCGTCGCCGACCAGCACGCGGATGCGGTTCTTGCGCATCTTGCCCGCCGTGTGCCCCAGGATCTCGTGATCATTCTCGAGCTGGACGCGGAACATCGCATTGGGGAGGAGTTCCACCACGCGGCCGCGCATCTCGAGCAGTTCTTCCTTGGCCAAAAAATACCTCGGTTCGTCGTGTTATAGGGTATGTCGAAGAGGCGCCGCCATAGCCGCAATGGCCCCAAAAGGAAAGGCGCGCCGAATCAGCCCTGGATATGGGGGTGGTGGCGAGGTTCGGCAAGGCTGGGCTTCCCTATTCCTCCCCTGCAAGGGGAGGGGGACCAGCGAAGCTGGTGGAGGGGTGTAACCGGCAGTGAGGACGTCCCAAACTCACCAAGCGGGACACCCCTCCGTCAGGCCTTCGGCCTGCCACCTCCCCTTGCAGGGGAGGAATTGGCGCCCTTACGCCGGATTATACTTGGCCAGGAACGCCGCCATCGCCTTCAGGAATTCCAGCCGGTCTTCGCCGCGGGTGAAGTGGTGGTCGGCCAGTGGCTGTTCGATATAATTCACCGGCTTGCCCGCCGCCTTCAGCGCGGCGACCATCATGCGCGACTGGTTGACGGGCACGCGCTTGTCCTCCTTGCCATGGACGATCAGCAGCGGGATCGTCATGTCGGCCGCACCGAAACGGGGCGAGACGGCGCGGTAATCGGGGGCCTGTTTGTGTAGCCAGTCGGCACGCGTCTTGCTGAACAGGAAGCGCGAGTCGTAGCGCTTCATCGCCTGAAGATCGGACACGCCGGCATAGGAGATGGCGCAGCGATACAGCGCCCCGTCGCGCTGCGCCGCGCGCATCGCGGCATAGCCGCCATAGGACGCGCCGACCATGCACACCCGTTTGGGGTCGGCGATGCCTTCCTTGGCCAGATAGGTGACGGCGTCGTTCAGGTCGTCCTGCATCTTCAGGCCCCATTCGCCCTCGCCCTTCCTGGCGAAGTCGGTGCCATAGCCCGACGAGCCGCGATAATTGGGCTGGATCACCGCATAGCCCAGCTCGGCGAGATACTGGGTCCACCAGTCCCAGCTTTCCGAATCGCGCGCGAACGGCCCGCCATGCGGCAGCACGATCAGCGGCAGATTCTTGTCGCTGCGACCGCGCGGCAGGGTCAGCACCGACTCGATCTTGGTGCCGTCGCGCGCCGTATAGGTGACGCTGCGCACCGGCGACAGGCGCCGCCCGCGCAGTTGCGGATTGTTCCAGGTCAGGAACTGCATGTTCCCATAGGCGATGTCCCAGTAATAGAGCGCCCCCGCCTGGGAGGGGCCGCCGACCTCGACCAGGAAGCGGTCGCGCGCCTTGTCCCAGGAGGTGATCTCGGCACGGCGCGGGGTGACGGCCTTGTCGATCAGGTCCTGCAATTCCTTGATCCGGGGATCGGTCCAGGCATCGTGATAACGCTGGTCGGTATAGCGGATGGCGGCGATGTCGTTGCCATCGGCGTTGCGGATGACGCCGTCGATGTCATAGCCGGTCACGCTGCTCAGCTTGCGGCCCAGCTTCAGGTCGGGAAGCGTTACCTCGTAGAGCGCGTCATAGCCGTCGCTGTCGTCGATCGCGAGCGCGGTGCCGTCGGCGCGGAAGATGCTGGGGATCAGCACCGATTCGTCCTTGCGACCATTGGCGCGCGCGATGGTGCGGAAGGATTCGGTGTTGCTCTGGCGATAGAGGATGCTCTTCTGCCGCGTCTCGTCGCTGTAGCGCACACCCATGCGCAGCTGGCCCTGGCCGTCCGCATACCAGTCCCACACATCGGTCTGGCCGCTGGCGATGCGCTTGACCCGCCCGGTCGAGACATCCGCCTCATAGACCGACGGATAGACGTCGGACATGTTGTAGATGCCGGTCTGCTTGGCGAACAGGATGCGCGGGGTGCCGTCATGCGCGGTCCACAGCACCTCATCGGCGCGGAATCCCGAATTCTCCCAGTCGATCCGCACCATCTTGGTCATGTCGGCGCGGATGCCGATCAGGCGGGTGACATAATATTCCTCGCCCTGGATGACGTCCTGGCTACCCAGCCCGACGACCAGCCATTCGTCATTGACCCAGCGCCACCAGTTGACGTCGACCTTGTCGCTGAGCGCGGCGAGCGCGGGTTTGCCATGGTCCTTGACCAGCGGCGCGACCATCAGGAACTGCTTGCCGTTGAGCGCGCGCTTGGCGGCGATGCGGGTGCCGTCGGGCGACAGCGCGGGGCTTTCGAACTCGGGCAGCAGCGCGAAGGCCTCGACCGGGACGGGGCCGGCGGCCGGTGCGGGCGCGGGCGTGTCGGTCGCAGGTGGCGGCGCGGCCTTGTCCTGCGTCATCGCGGTCAGGCTCATCAGGGCGAGCGCCGTCACCGACGCGCCCAGCATCTTCATCACACCCTTGGTCACGCAATCCCCCCTTGGCCGGACGCTCTCCCCTATGTCCGGCTGATGCAGATTAGCACCGGGCGGCGGCGGCGAGAAAGCGAATTCAGCGTGGGGCTGCGTGCTCGAAGCCCAGGCGCGGTGGCAGCGGAATCGGGCCGGCGGCGTCGAACAGGCTCAGCCCCGCGCCGGCATCGAACCGGCCGACCCGCGTGGCGGCGACCGGCGGCGTAACGTCGGGCGGCAGCGCGAAGAGGAGTTCGTAATCATCCCCGGCGGTCGCGGCGGCCAGCCGTGCCGCCCGGTCCTCTCCGCCATGCGCGCGCGCGGCGGGGGAGAGGGGCACGGCATCGAGATCGATGGTGACAGCCAGACCGCTGGCCTGCGCCATGCGGGCGGCGTCGATCAGCAGACCGTCCGAGACATCCATCATCGCATGGACCACGGGGCCCAGCGCGCGACCCTCCGCCAGCCGGGGCTGGGGGCGGCGATAGGCCTCGCACAGGGTGTCGGGGCCGGTGCCACCCATGGCGATGGCCAGCCCCAGCCCGGCATCGCCGATCGTGCCCGTCACCCAAAGCGCATCGCCGGCTCGCGCCCCGCTGCGCACCGGGGCGGCGGCGTCACGGCCGAAGGCGGTGAGCGTCAGCACGCGGGGCCCGTGCAACGACACGGTGTCGCCGCCGATCAGCCGCGCGTCGAAGCGGGTGAGGGCGAGCGACAGCCCGTCCAGAAAGGCGTGGTCCCAGGCAGAATCGCCCAGCGGATAGTTGAGCAGCACCCCCTCGACCAACGCCCCCTTGGCGGCGAGGTCGGACAGGTTGGTGGCGACCAGCTTCCACGCGACATCGCCGGGCGGGTCCTGGGGCAGGAAATGCACCCCCTCGACCAGCGTGTCGGTGGTGACGACCAGCGGCCCGGCATCGATCACCGCGCTATCGTCCATCAGGCCATGCGCGCCGGGATGCAGCGGCATCCGGCGCAATGCGGCGATGAATTCCGCCTCGGTCATCGGAAAAGGATCAGGTGCGCGCGACCTTGGCGATCGCGTCGAGCAGGCCGTTGACGAAGCCCGATTCGCGCTTTTCGTAAAAGGCGTGGGCGACATCGACATATTCGCTGATCACAGCGCCGACCGGCACGTCATGCCGCGCGATCAGTTCATAGGTGCCAGCGCGCAGGATCGCCTTCATCGGTTTGTCGAGCCGGTTCAGCGTCCAGCCCTTGGCCAGCTTGCCCTCGATCATCACGTCGATCTCGCCTAGGCGCGCCTGCACGCCCTTCACGATGTCGTCGAAGAAATCGATGTCGGCATCGGCATATTCGACGTCTTCGATCGTCGCGCCGATGCGGTGATTGTGGAATTCGTGGAGCAGCGTGGCCAGCGGCGTCTGTTCCATGTCATGCTGGTAAAGCGCCTGAACGGCGGCAAGGCGCGCGGCGGCGCGCGCCTGGGTACGGGCGGTGGGACGAGTCATTGGCGGGCCTTTACCGGGCTGTCGCCAATTCGTCACGTATTTTGGGAGTGGGGGGTGTGGGACGTAGCCTTCGACTTCGCTCAGGCTGAACGGAGGTTGGTATGCTGGGCCTCAATCCTTTCGCTCCGTTCAGCCTGAGCGAAGTCGAAGGCCAAGGGATGCCAGACGTCACAATTCCCGACGAAAATACACCACCCGCTCCGTCTCCTCGAACCCCAGCGCGCGGTGCATCGCATGGGAGTCAGTGTTGTCCAACTCCGCATCGGACGCGAATTCCGAACAGCCCTGCGCCCGGCCCCAGTTCGCCACCGCCGCGACCAGTGCTCCGGCGACGCCCTGCCTGCGATGGCCCGGATCGACGAACACGCCCTCCAGAAACAGCACCGGCGATCCATCGCAGCCATTGACATAATCCCGCCGCACCGCCGCCTCGGCAAAGCCGATGACCCGGTCATCCGCCAGCGCAACGAAATTTCCGTCGCCCTCGGGCAGATCCGCCGGATCGCCCGCCTCTTCTCCCCAGAGCGCCGCCCGCAACGCCAGCCATCCTTCCCGATGCTCCGGCGCGGGGGGCGTGACGATCACCGGTTGAGCCGCAGCCGCAGCGCCACCGACTTGGCATGGGCGGGCAGCCCCTCGGCATGCGCCAGCGCCACCGTGGCGGGGCCGAGTTCGTTCAGCGCCGTCTCGGTCAGCCCCAGGAAGCTCGTCCGCTTCATGAAGTCGAGCACCGACAACCCGCTGGCGAAGCGCGCGCGGCGGCCGGTCGGCAGGACATGGTTGGGCCCCGCGACATAATCGCCGATCGCCTCGGGCGTATGGCGGCCCAGGAACACCGACCCGGCGTGCCGCAGCCGGTCGAACAGCGCTTGCGGATCGTCCACCGCCAGTTCGAGATGCTCGGGCGCCAGCCGGTCGACCAGCGGCATGGCGGCTTCCAGCGAATCGACCACGATGATCGCGCCGTTCGCGTCCCAGGCGGTGCGCGCGACGCTGGCGGTCGCGAGTTCCGGGATTTGCCGGTCGACCGCGTCCGCTACGCGCTCGGCGAAACCGGCATCGTCGGTGAACAGGATCGACTGGGTGACAGTGTCATGCTCGGCCTGGCTCAGCAGGTCGGCCGCGATCCAGTCGGGATCGTTCTTGCCATCCGCGACGACGACGATTTCCGAAGGCCCGGCGACCATGTCGATGCCGACCATGCCGTAAACCTGCCGCTTGGCCTCGGCGACCCAGGCATTGCCGGGGCCGGTGACGACATCGACCCGCTGGATGCGGCCCGCGCCATAGGCCAGCGCGCCCACGGCCTGCGCGCCGCCGACGCGCCACACCTCGTCCACGCCCGCCAGATGCGCGGCGGCGAGGACCAGATGGTTGATCTCGCCCTTGGGCGTCGGCGTGACCATCACCAGCCGCTCGACCCCCGCCACCTTGGCGGGAATCGCGTTCATCAGCAGCGAGGAGGGATAGGCCGCGCGCCCGCCAGGCACGTAGATTCCCGCCGCATCCACCGCCGTCCAGCGCGCGCCCAGCCGGACGCCCTGCGCATCGACATAGTCGGTGTCGGTCGGCTTCTGCTTCTCGTGATAGGCGCGGATGCGCGCGGCGGCGAGATCGAGCGCGGCGCGGAGTTCCGGCTCCAGCGCCTGATAAGCCGCGCGGCAATCGGCCGGTTCGATCCGCCAGCCGGTCTCGGCCAGGTCGTGCCCGTCGAACTGCCTGGTGAAGGCCGCCACCGCCGCCTCGCCATCGTCGCGAACGGCGCGCAGGATCACCTGCACGTCGCGTGCGACATCGGCATCGCTCTCGCGCCGGGCGTCGACCAGTTCGTCGAAGGCGGCGGCGAAGCCTGCGTCCTGCGTGTTCAGCCGGATCATGCTGCTTCCCTTTCGGCGACCGCGCGGCGGAACGCCTCGACCAGCGGCACGACCTGTCCGCGCGTCTTCATCGCGGCGCGGTTGACGACCAGGCGCGACGTGACCTCCTCGATCACCTCGACTTCGACCAGCCCGTTTTCCTTGAGCGTCCGGCCCGACGACACCAGGTCGACGATGCGCGGCGCCAGCCCCAGCGTGGGGGCCAGCTCCATCGCGCCGTTCAGCTTGACGCACTCGGCCTGCACGCCCCGGCGTGCGAAGTGACGGCTGGTGATATGCGGATATTTGGTCGCGACGCGGACATGGCTCCACCCGCGCGGATCGTCGCTTTCCGCCATGGCGGCGGGCTCGGCGACCGAGATGCGGCAATGGCCGATCTTCAGGTCGACCGGCGCATACAGTTCGGAATAGCCGAATTCGGACAGCACGTCCGACCCGACGATGCCCAGCTGCGCCGCGCCATGGGCGACGAAGGTGGCGACGTCGAAGGCGCGGACACGGATCAGCTCGATGCCGGGGACATCGGTCGCGAAGCGCAGCGCGCGGCTGTCCTTGTCGGTGAAGGCCGGTTCGGGCCGGATGCCGGCGGCGGCGAGCAGCGGCAGCGCCTCGGCCAGGATGCGTCCCTTGGGGACGGCGATGATCAGCGGTTGGGCCATGAGGATCGGGGGCTTAACCCCCGCCACCGGGGATCGCAATGTCGCGTTGAGGGAAGGGGCCAATTCCTCCCCTGCAAGGGGAGGTGGCAGTCCGCAGGACTGACGGAGGGGTGTCACCATCAGCGGTGACACCCCTCCACCACCGCTGCGCGGCGGTCCCCCTCCCCTTGCAGGGGAGGAATGTGAGGACTTACACCTTCGCGGCGTAGATCATCCGGCCGGGGCCGAGATTGGCGAACACGCGGTCCAGGTCGTTCTCGCCGACCGCGAAGCAGCCCTGGCTGCGGCCCAGCATGCCGTGCGTCTTGATCATGTCGCGATTGGCGTACCAGGCCGAGTGGATCACGATCGCGCGGCCCAGCGCATTGTCATTGGTCGGGTCCAGCCCGATCAGCCGCTGCGACCGGCCATGCTTGCCGACATAATAATTGTCGGTCAGGAAGGCGCCCTCGCTGCTGGCGTTCGAGTTGAACGCGTTGGAGAAGCGCTGAAGATAGCCGCTGTGCGACGGGTCCGACCCGCTGCCGTGCGAGACGAGCAGCGACTGGCTCTTGCCGCTGACCAGATCGATCAGGTGCAGGCGCGGTTCGGACGAACCGACCGCGAAGTCGACGATCGCCATCCGGTCGCGCTGGTGCACGCGGCTGCCATGCTTTTGCAGCGCGGCCATCGCCTCGCGGAACAGGGCGGGGCGGACGACGCGCGGCGACGCCATGACGGGGCGCGACGCGACCTCGACCGGGTTGGGCATGGTCGGGTGATTGGGCAGCGGCGGCTGTCGCATGGGCTGCAGATCCCGCCCCGTCAGACGCTGACGCGCATTGACCGCCCCCGGCACCGCCAGTGCGCCGGCCAGAACCAGCGCGTTCTTCAACAGCGCGCGCCGACCCGGCGCCGCGTCCAGATTTTCGAGCATTATGATCCTTCTAACCCCAGAAGTCCCGCGACTCCTCAGATAGCAGAACAGAGCCGGAATTTCTGCCCATCGGGCATCGGTTGATCGTTCCGTTCCATCAACTCGACGAAAGTTCCGTCGCACCGCAAAAAATTCCGCTCGGCACAAATTGTGACTTGACGGGTTTAAGAATTTATGAACTCGCCAAGGAAAAGGGATATGAAGGCTCTCGCTTTTGCCGCCTTGCTGGGCGCCACGACGCTGGGTTTCGCCGTACCGGCCATGGCCGCCGACGATGGCGCGGCGACCGCCACCATCGCGCAGGCCGCCGCTGCGCTCGCCCCGAATCGTTTCGTCTGGGCCGATCCGCAAGTCGACGCCGTCGACCCGGTTGCCATGCCGGTCACGGTGGTCGTCAGCCTGCCGATGCAGCGTGCCTATGTCTATCGCGGCGAGACGATGGTCGCGGCGGCCTCGGTGTCGACGGGCAAGGACGGCAAGGACACGCCAGTCGGCGTCTTCCCGATCCTGCAAAAGCGCCAGATGCATCGCAGCAACCTGTACAACAATGCGCCCATGCCGTTCATGCAGCGGCTGACCTGGGACGGCGTGGCGTTGCATGCGGGCAACAATCCGGGCTTCCCCGATTCGCATGGCTGCATCCGCCTGCCGGCCGCGTTCGCCAAGAAGTTGTTCGAGACGACCTCGGTGGGCACGACGGTGGTGGTGACCGACCAGATGGTCGGGGATCATCTTGACCCCATGCTGCTTCAGACCGAGGCGAGCCAGGCGAATCAGGCGCAGTTGGCGTCATTGGAGCGATAAATCCCGTGCGCTTCGACTTCGCTCAGCGTGAACGGCGGTTGGACCTGAACCTCGAGTTCCGTTCAGCCTGAGCGAAGTCGAAGGCCACACGACGCCTTAAGCGACCAGACCCAAGTCCCGCAGACGCGGTCGCAGTGCCGCCGCATCGGTGAAATGCAACGCCACGATGCCCAGCTTCGCCGCCGCATCGATATTGGCCTGATTGTCGTCGATGAACACCGCTTCCCGCGGCTCCAGCCCGAACCGGGCGAGCGCGAGGTGGTAGATGGCGGGATCGGGCTTCACCATCTTCTCGGTCCCCGACACCACGATGTCGCGGAATCGATCGAACAGCGCCGCTTCCTGGGCACGGAAGGGCGGCCAGAATTCATGGCTGAAGTTCGTGATCGCGAACAGCGGGACGCCGGCGGTATCCAGTTCGGCTACGAGTTCGTGCATGCCCGGAATCGGGTCGCCGATGCTCTCGCGGAAACGCGGCCCCCAGGCGGCGATCAGGTCGGCATGGTGCGGATGCAGCGCGATCAGCTCCGCCGAGGTGTCGGCGAAGTCGCGGCCAGCATCATGCTGGAAATGCCATTCGGTGGTAACCACATTGCGCACGAACGCATCGAGCGCCCGATCGTCCGCGATCAGGCGCCGATACAGGATGCGCGGGTCCCAGTCGTACAGGACGCGACCGACGTCGAAGATGACGGCGGTCGGCCGATCGGGACGCGGATCGGCCAAGCGGCCGGACGCGTCCTGGTCGATCGGCGGCAAGGCTGATTAGCCCTGGCGCGCCTTGAAACGACGGTTGGTCTTGTTGATGACGTAGGTGCGGCCGCGACGGCGGATCACGCGGTTGTCCCGGTGACGATCCTTGAGCGACTTCAGGGAATTGCGGATCTTCATGATCGATTCGCTTCTTTTTGAACTGGAGGTGATCTGGAAAGCGTCGCCGCCTAGTGGCAACCGGCACTGAAGTCAAGGTTCCGGCATGACGGATGGGTCATGATCGCCATGCCCTCTTCCGCCGCCGGATCATCCCCCATATGTCATGCGTTGCCCATCCGTAACATCCTTCAAGGTGTCTTCAACGCATGAAAGCCCGCTCGCTCCTGATCCTCGCGGCCGCCGCCGGAACGCTGGCCGCCTGTTCCACCACGGGCGGGCGCCTGCCGCCGACCGAGGTGATCCGCTATCACCTGGGCGAGCCGATCGCGCGCGGCACCATCCGGGTCGAGCCGCTATCGAGCACCGGCCCGGCCAGCATCGAGTTCAAGACCTATGCCGCGGCGGTCGAGACCGCGCTGCTGCGCAACGGCTATGCGCTGCCCCAGGGGGATGCGCAGCCCGACTATATCGCGACCGTGGCCTTCACCCGCGCCAACCGGCTGGGGCCGCCGCGCCCGTCGCCCTTCTCGATCGGGCTGGGGGGCGGCAGCTTCTCGGGCGGTCGTGGCGGCGGTGTCGGCCTGGGTGGCGGGCTGAGCTTGCCCATCGGCAAGAGCCGTCCGCAGGAGATCATCGGCACCGAGCTGTCGGTCCAGATCAAGCGCCGCATGGACCAGTCGCCGATCTGGGAAGGCAGCGCGCGCAACATCGCGCCGGTCGAGACGCTGGCCAAGATCGACGCGCCGTCACAGGCGGCCAAGCTGGCCAATGCGCTGTTCACCGGCTTCCCCGGCGAATCGGGTCGCACGATCGAGGTGAAGTGAGGTGAGCGACCTGACGATCAACGCCGCGTTCGACGGCGGCAATATCCGCGTGGTCGCGATCGATGGCGACCGGATCGACCTGGAGATCGTCGCCGATCACCAGTCCGACTTCTACCAGTGGTTCTATTTCCGCGTCGGCGGCGCGAAGGGGCGGACGCTGACCTTCCGCATCCTGAACGGCGCTGCGTCCGCCTTTCCGCAAGGCTGGCCCGGCTATAACGTCCGCGCCTCGACCGATCGGCAGGACTGGCGGATGACGCCGACGACCTATGCGGACGGCGTGCTCGCATGGCAGTGGACGGGCGAGACGGATCTCGCCTGGTTCGCCTATTTCGAGCCGTACACCATGGAGCGGCACCATGATCTGGTCGCGCGAATCGCGGGCCGCGGCGTGCATCACGAGGAACTGGGCCAGACGCTGGACGGCCAGCCGATCGATTATTTCCGAATCGGTTCGGGGTCGAAGCAGGTGTGGCTCTATGCCCGCCAGCATCCGGGCGAATCGATGGCCGAATGGTGGATGGAAGGCGCGCTCGACTGGCTGACCAGCCCGGCCGCCGAATCGCTGCTGGCGGCGGCGACCGTGCATGTCGTGCCCAACATGAATCCGGATGGCACGCGGCGCGGCCATCTGCGCACCAATGCGGCGGGCGTGAACCTCAACCGCGAATGGCACACGCCCACGCCGGAGCGCAGCCCGGAAGTGCTGTGCGTGCGCAACCGGATGGACGAGACGGGGGTCGACTTCGCGATCGACGCGCATGGCGACGAGGCGATCCCCGCCAACTTCATCGCCGGCTATGAGGGCATTCCCAGCTGGACCGAGGATCACGGCGCCAAATTCTATGAATTCGGCCGTCGCCTGGCCGCCCACACGCCCGATTTCCAGACCCAGATGGGCTATGAGAAGGCGAGTGCGGGCAATGCCAACCTGTCCATGTCGACCAACCAACTCGCCGAGCGGTTCGGCGCGGTGTCGGTGACGCTGGAAATGCCGTTCAAGGATCATGTCGCCAATCCGGACCGCGTCCACGGCTGGTCGGGCGAACGCTCGGCGAAACTGGGTGTGTCGTGCCTGGAGGTATTGAGCGAGATGATCGGGGAGATTTGATCTGGGGTGGGGGAGGTCCTCCGGGAGAGGGCTTCCCTTGGCCTTCGACTTCGGCGCGAGCGCCGAAGTTTATCTTGAGCGGCTGGCTTGCCAGCCAGTCGAAGGGCTCAGGCTGAACGGAGGGTGAGCAAGGTCTGTGTTCGCGCAGAGGCGCAGAGGACGCAGAGAGGTTTGCGGGCGACAGCCCTCCGTTTCCCTACAAGCGTTAAGATGACAGTGCCGCAGCTGCGGCGGGACCAGACACCTCTGCGTCCTCCGCGCCTCTGCGCGAACCTTATCCTGCCCTCCGTTCAGCCTGAGCGAAGTCGAAGGCCACGCCCCGACGCCTACCGCGCAACCCCCTCCGCCGCGAGATAACGGTCCAACTCCGCCAACACTCGCGCAAGCCCAGTCGCATCCCCCGCCTCGGCGCGCACGGTCAGCGCCGCCTGCGTGTTGGACGCGCGCAACAACCACCAGCCATCCGCCGTCCGCACCCGGACGCCGTCCGTCTCGTTGATGTCCGCCCCCTCGGCGCGCAACGCCGCGCAGACCCGCTCGACGATCGCGAACTTGTCTGCCTCCGCCACCATGATCCGTGTTTCGGGAATATCGACCATCGCCGGCATGGCGCCGCGCAGCTCGGTCATCGACCGGTCCGCCAAATGCGCCGCGCGGATCAGGCGGATCGCGGCGTAATGGGCGTCGTCGAACCCGTACCATTCGCCGGCGAAGAACATATGCCCCGACATCTCGCCGCCCAGCGGCGCGGCCGTTTCGACCATTTTGGTCTTCATCAGGCTATGCCCTGTCTTCCACATCACCGGCCGCCCGCCCAGGCGTTCGACCTGGTCGAACAGCGCCTGGCTGGCTTTCACGTCCGCAACGATCGGCGCGCCGGGATGCTCGGCGAGCGTCGGGCCGGCGAGGATCATCAGGATCTGGTCGCCCCAGATCACCCGGCCCCGACCATCGACCGCGCCGATTCGGTCGCCATCGCCATCGAAAGCGAATCCGAAATCGAGGCGTCTGTCGGCGACCAGCCGTTTCAGCGCCTCTAGATTCGCCTCGACCGTCGGATCGGGGTGATGATGCGGGAAATGACCGTCCACATCGGTGAACAGCGTATGGTGCTCACCCGGCAGGCGCTGGACCAGCTTTTCGATGACGGGTCCGGCCGCGCCGCTGCCGCAGTCCCAGCCGATGCGATATTCACCGCCTTCGAAACCGGCCAGCAGCCGGTCGACATAGGCGTCGAGGATGTCGACCGCCTCGACCACCCCTGCGCCCTCGGTCCAGTCGCGCGCCGCCGCCATCCGCGCCAGATCCTGCACATCCTCGCCAAAAAAGGGGCGATGCTGCAGCACCATCTTGAAGCCATTGTCGTCGCGGGGATTGTGACTGCCCGTTACCTGTACGGCGCCGTCCACCCCTAGGGTCGCTTCGGCGAAATAGACCATCGGCGTTGGGCCCAGGCCCAGGCGCACGACATCGACGCCGCTGCCGGTCAGCCCCTCGATCAGCGCCGCCTCCAGCGCGGGCGAGCTGAGCCGGCCGTCGCGGCCGACCGCGACGCGCGTGCCACCGGCGCGCCGCACCCGCGTGGCGAAGCCGCGCCCAACGGCATAGGCCGCGCGCTCGTCCAGCGTTTCCGGCACGGTGCCCCGCACATCATATTCGCGCAGCGCCGTGGGATGGATCGCGGCGGCGCGCTCAGCCATGCCGGCGGTCCAGCAGCAGGTCGCGCGCGGCATTGACCCGCCGCGTCAGATCGGCCGAACCGCCACGATCGGGATGGACCTGCGCGACCAATCGGCGATGCGCCTGGCGAATGGCCTCGGCATCCGCCTGGGGCGGCAGGTCGAGGATCGCCAGCGCCTCCGCCTCATCCTGCGGCAGGCGCGGGGGCGGTGCCGCCTTTTTGGGGCGGGGCAGATAGCGCCACACCAACCAGATGACGAGCAGCGCGAGCAGCCATTTCACGGGTGCGCCCGATCAGGCCGCATCGGGGCGCGCGCCGGCTTCCGCCCAGGCCTCGGGCAGTTGCAATGCCGCCATCATCTCGCGCAGCTCCTGCCGCGCGGCGACATGGCCGAGACCCATCGCGCCGAATTCCTTGGCGTCGATCATGGTCAGGCCGTTGGGGAACATCTCGCGATAGATGACGCGCTCGCCCAGGCCCGGGATCACGCGGAAGCCGACACGGCGCGACAGGTCGGTCAGCGCGTCCGACACGCGGCGCATGTTGCGCGCCTCGATATGCTGCAGGCGGTTGCGCAGCACGACCCAGTCGATCGTCGTGCCATCGGCGCGGGCCCGCTGCTTGCGCGCGTCCCAGATCAACTCCGAATAGAAACTGGGGCGCGTCACTTGGAACGTCTCCGGGTCGACCTGTCCGATCAGGTCGAAGTCGACGAAGCTGTCGTTCATCGGCGTGACCAGCGTGTTGGACAGCGCCGCCGCCGTCCGCGCGAAATGGTCGTCGCGGCCGGGCGTGTCGACGATCAGGAAGTCGGCATCCTGCGACAGGCCGAACCAGAGTTCCTCGAACCCCTCCTCGGTCTGGCTGCTATGGGTCGCATGCACCGGCATGGGCAGCTTGTGCCCGGTGCGCTTGATCGTCTCCGCCCGATTGTCGAGATAGCGGCCCACCGTCCGCTGGCGATGATCCAGATCGAGACACGCCACGCGTGCGCCCTTCGCGGCCAGCGCGATCGCCACATGAACCGCCGTCGTCGATTTGCCTGTGCCACCTTTTTCATTGGCAAAGACAATGACGTGCGTTGAAGATAGCCGTTCCGGCAACTCGTCGCTTCCTTATTGATCCCCGTTGCCACCCTACATAGAAGCCCTCGGCGTGGGGAACGAGGGGTAAAATCAGTGCAAGTCATTCGGGATCGCGAAGCCTTGGTTGCGGCGCTTGCGGCGCTGCGGGCCGAGGGCGTGCGTATCGCCTTCGTACCGACCATGGGCGCGCTCCATGCCGGGCATATCGCGCTGATCGAGGCGGCGAAGCGTCCGGGCACCAAGGTGGTGGCGTCCATTTTCGTCAATCCCAAGCAGTTCGGGCCGAACGAGGATCTGGGCCGCTATCCCCGTCGCGAGCAGGCCGACATCCGGATGCTGACCGAGGCGGGTTGCGACCTGGTCTGGATGCCGGGCGTCGAGGCGATGTATCAGGACGGGCATGCGACGACGATCCATGTCGCCGGCGTCAGCGAAGGCTATGACGGCGAATCGCGCCCCGGCCATTTCGACGGCGTGGCCACGGTGGTCGCCAAGCTGTTCAACCAGGTGAAGCCCGACGCCGCCTATTTCGGCGAGAAGGATTTCCAGCAGCTGGCGGTGATCCGCCGCATGGTCGCCGATCTGGACTTCGGCATCGAGATCGTCGGCGTGCCGACCCAGCGCGACGATGACGGCCTGGCCCTGTCGTCGCGCAACATCTATCTCGACGAGGAACAGCGGGCCAAGGCGGTGGCGCTGCCGCGCGCCCTCGGCGTCGCCGCGCGCGCGATCGGGCGGGGCGAGGAGGCGGCGACCGTGCTGGCCGATGCCCGCGCCACGTTGACCGCCGCGGGGTTCGAGGTCGACTATATCGCGTTGGGCGATGCCGAGACGCTGGCACCCGATCCCGCCGCCGATCGTCCCCGCCGCCTGCTCGCCGCCGCGCGCATGGGCGCGACCCGATTGATCGATAACATCGCTATCACGGACGGTTAATCGATTAACCAATTTGTGACCGTATTGGGCATATTCTCCGAGTCGAACACGAAGGATGTTCGACAACGGGGGCTCATATGGCCAATAGCAGCAAGAGCGCGCAGTTCCTGACGGAAAGCCGGCTCGTCGATCAGGCGACCGGCCAGAACGGCGCGATGATGTACGATCTGGGGGTCGCCTATTCGACCGGGTCGGGCGGGGTCCGCTACGACCTGATCGAGGCGCACAAATGGTTCAACCTGGCGGCGGTCGCCGGTTTCCTGCCGGCGCAGATCGCGCGTGCGGAAGTCGCCACCGACATGACCGCACGCGAGATCGCCGAGGCACAGCGCCAGGCGCGCGCGTTCCTCTACAGCGCCACGCCGCAGATGCGCGCGGCCTGACCGATCCGCGCCGCGCCGATCCGCCTCGTTGGGGAGGACGGGATCAGGCGTCGCTCTTCGGTTTCGCCGCCGCCTTCTTGGCGGGCGCTTTCTTGGCCGCCGGCTTCTTCTCGGCCGCCGTTTTGGCCGTCGCCGTCTTGGTCGCGGCTTTCTTCGCCGGGGCCTTTTTCGCCGGCTTCTTGCGTGCCGGAGCTGCCGCCGCCCGCGCGTCGATCAACTGCGCGGCTTCCTCCAGCGTCAGCTGATCCTTGTCGACCGTCTTGGGGATGGTCGCGTTCGTCTCGCCATCGGTGACGTAGGGGCCGTAGCGCCCTTCCATCAGCTTGATCTCCGCCTCGGTGCGCGGATGCTTGCCCAGTATTTTCAGCGGTTCGCGCGACGCGGTCCCACGCGCCGCCCGGCCACCGCCCGCCGCCGCCTCGGCCAGCTTGACCACGGCGGCGTTCATGCCCGTTTCGAACACATCCGATGTCGACGTCAGCCGCGCATATTTACCCGCATGCGCCAGATAGGGGCCATAGCGCCCGATCGACGCGGTGATCGGCTCGCCGGTTTCCGGATGGTTGCCGATGGTGCGCGGCAGGCTGAGCAGCTTCAATGCCCATTCCAGATCGAGATCGACATCCTTGGGGATCGAGGCGCGCTTGGCGTCCTTGCCCTCGCCCAGCTGGATATAGGGGCCAAACCGTCCCGACTTGCGCTCTACGGCCAAGCCGGTTTCTGGGTCCTGGCCCAGCGTTTCCGGCCCGGTGTCTTCGCCAGCCCCTTCGCCCCCTTGCGCGAATCGACGGGTATATTTGCATTCGGGATAGTTGGAGCAGGCGATGAACGCGCCGAATCGCCCGCCGCGCAGCGCCAGCTTGCCTTCGCCGCAATTGGGGCACAGGCGCGGGTCCGCCCCGTCCGCCCGCTCGGGGAAGAGGTAAGGCGCGAGGAATTGATCCAATTCGGCGGTAATTGCCGAGGGCTGCTGCTCCATGACTTCGGACGTGCGCGGCTTGAAGTCGCGCCAGAAGGCGTCGAGCACCGCCTGCCACTGGGCGCGGCCGCCGGACACGTCGTCCAGTTCCTCTTCCAGCTCGGCGGTATAGTCATAGCCGACATATTTCTCGAAGAAGCGCTCCAGGAACGCCGTCACCAGCCGCCCGCTCTCCTCGGCGAAGAAGCGGTTCTTCTCAACGCGGACATAGGCCCGGTCCTTCAGCGTCTTGATGATCGAGGCATAGGTCGACGGACGCCCGATGCCGAGCTCCTCCATCCGCTTGACCAGCGACGCCTCGGAGAAGCGCGGCGGCGGCTGGGTGAAGTGCTGTTCGGCCTTGACCTCCTTCTTCGCAGGCGCATCGCCTTCACGCAGGCGGGGGAGGCGGCGCGCCTCTTCGTCCTGGCTGTCGTCCTGGCCCTCCTCATAGAGCGCCAGATAGCCGGGGAAGAGCACGACCTGACCCGTGGCCCGCAACACATGACGCCCGGTGCCGTCGGCCATGTCGATGGTGGTCCGCTCCATCCGCGCCGACGCCATCTGGCTGGCGAGCGCGCGTTTCCAGATCAGGTCGTAGAGACGGCCATGGTCGCCCGAACCGGCACGGTCGCGGGAGAAGTCGGTGGGGCGAATCGCCTCGTGCGCTTCCTGCGCGTTCTTGGCCTTCGACTGATAGACGCGCGGCTTGTCCGGGACGTAGGACGCGTCATAACGGTCGGCCACGGCCTTGCGCGCCGCCGAGATCGCCGAGCCGTCCATCTGGACGCCGTCGGTCCGCATGTACGTGATTGCGCCGTCCTCATAGAGCTGCTGCGCGATCCGCATCGTGTGATCGGCCGAGAAGCCCAGCTTGCGCGCGGCCTCCTGCTGCAGGGTCGAGGTGGTGAAGGGCGGCGGCGGGTTGCGCGTCGCGGGCTTGGTTTCGACCGACTGGACCTGGAACCGGCCCGCCTCGACATCCGCCTTGGCGCGGGTGGCGTCGCCCTCATTGCCGATCGACAGGCGGTCGAGCTTCTTGCCCTCCCACTGGACCAGACGCGCGACGAAGGGGGTGCCGTCCTGCTCCATATCGGCCGTCACCGACCAATATTCCTGGGGCTTGAACGCCTCGATCTCACGTTCGCGCCCGACGATCAGGCGCAGTGCCACCGACTGGACACGGCCCGCCGACTTGGCACCGGGCAGCTTGCGCCACAGCACCGGCGACAGGGTGAAGCCGACCAGATAGTCGAGCGCGCGGCGGGCGCGGTAGGCGTCGATCAGGTCGGTATCCAGCTCACGCGGATTCTGCATCGCGTGCAGGATGGCGGGCTTGGTGATCGCGTTGAACGTCACCCGCTCGACCTTGTCGGGCAGCGCCTTGCGGTTCTTCAGCACCTCCTGGACGTGCCACGAAATCGCCTCCCCCTCGCGATCAGGGTCGGTGGCCAGGATCAGGCGGTCGGCTTTCTTGGCCTCATCCGCGATGGCCTTGAGCTGGCGCGCCTTGTCCGCGTAATTCTCCCACTCCATCGCGAAATTCTGGTCCGGGTCGACCGAGCCGTCCTTGGGCGGCAGGTCGCGGACGTGACCATAGCTCGCCAGGACGCGGTAGTCCGAACCCAGATATTTCTCGATGGTCTTCGCCTTGGCGGGCGATTCGACGATGACAAGCTGCATGAGTGGTAAAACTACGTCCCTTACGTGTGTACGCGAGGATGGGGAGGGGGCGGGGGGCCGTCAAGCGGGGTTGGCCGTGCCCTTGGTCAGGGCTGGGACGGGGGTGGCGTTGGGGTGTGGCCTTCGACTTCGCTCAGGCTGAACGGCTGATGGGACTGGTGTCGGGCATCCCAAACCTCCGTTCAGCCTGAGCGAAGTCGAACGCCACGCTCAACCCTCTCGCAGGAACCGCAAGGCCGGACCGCGATAATGCGGCCGGTCATGCAGGACATAGCCCAGCTTCTTCGCCAGCCTGATCGAGCCCGAATTGGCGGGGGCGATAATGCATTGGGTCGCCGCCGGCGCCTGCCCCTCCGCCATCCAGCGATGCGCGGCGTCGGCCGCTTCGAACGCATAGCCCTTGCCATGCGCGGCGCTGGTGAAGACCCAGGCCGCCTCGGGCGGGGAGGGCAAGAGTTTCGGGTCGACCTCTCGCTTAAAATCCATGAAGCCGGTTTCGCCGAGATAGGTCCCGCTGGCCTTGTCCAGCACCGCGAACAGGCCATGGCCGAACACCGACCAGTGGCCGATATAGCGCAGCAGCCGCGCCCAGGCTTCCTCACCGGTCATCGGCGCACCGGCATGGCGGACCACCACCGGATCGGCGACCATCGCGGCATAGGCGTCGAAATCGCCGGGCGCATAGGGGCGCAAGGTCAGGCGCTCGGTCTCGATCATGCCAGCGCCACCCGGCCGCCCGCATGGCGTTCCAGTCGACCGGCCAGCTCCAGCTCCAGTAGGATCGTCTGGACGATCGCGGGCGGGCGGCCGCTCTGGCGGATGAGTTCGTCGATCGTCACCGCGACCGGGCCGAGCAGGTCGCTCACCCGCCGGCGGTCGGCGTCGCTGGCCTCCTCGGGCGGCGGGGGCGTGTAGGGCATCTCCGGCGCGCGGACCATGCGCGGGTCGATGGGGCGGATCTGTTCGAGGATGTCGCCGGCCGACTGGATCAGCGTCGCGCCTTCCCGAATCAGCATGTTGCACCCTTGCGCGCGTGGGTCGGCGGGGTGGCCGGGCACCGCCATCACCTCGCGCCCCGCTTCGCCCGCCAGCCGCGCGGTGATGAGCGAGCCGGAGCGCGGGGCGGCCTCGACCACCACCGTTCCTTGCGCCAGCCCTGCGATGATCCGGTTGCGAGAGGGGAAGTGGCGGGCGAGCGGCTGGGTGCCCGGCGGTTGTTCGGCGATCAGCAGGCCACGCGTCGCCACCTCCTCCTGCAACCGGGCGTTCTCGGGCGGAAAGGCGATGTCGATGCCGCTGGCGATGACGCCGATCGTGCCGCCGTCGAGCGCGCCGATATGCGCCGCCGTGTCGATGCCGCGCGCCAGCCCGGAGGTGACGGGCACGTTCTGCGCCGCCAGGTCCTGCGCCAGCCCGCGTGCGAACCGGCACGACGCGGCCGAGGCATTGCGCGCACCGACCAGAGCGACGCCGCCGCGCCGCGCCAGACCGATGTCGCCGCGTAGGATCAGCGCGGGCGGCGCGGTGTCGAGTTCGGCGAGGAGCGGTGGATAGTCGGCCTCGCCCAGCATCACATGCCGTGCGCCCAGCCGTGCCACCGCCTCGATCTCGCGCGCGATCACGGCCGGATCGGCGGCTTTCGGTGCTTCGCCGCCGCCACGCCGGGCGAGCTGGGGCAGGGCGTCGAGCGCGGCCTCCGCCGTCCCGAATCGCGCCATCAACTGGCGCCAGGTGACGGGTCCGATGCCATGCGTCCGCAGCAGCCGGAGCTGCGCGAACCGGGCATCAGTCACGCTTTTTACCGATGCGCGGCTCGGTGCCCGCCAGCAGCCGATCGATGTTCGAGCCGTGTTTCCAGATGACGATCAGCGCCAGCGCGATCAGCAGCAGGACCAGGTCGAACCGCCCCATCACCGCCGCCGCCAGCGGCGCGCTGATCGCTGCCGTCATCCCCGCCACCGCCGAGATGCGGATGGTGGCGAGCAGGCCCAGCCAGACCACCGCATAGACCAGCCCCAGCGGCCAGTAGAGCGCGGTGACGACGCCCATCAGCGTGGCGACGCCCTTGCCACCGCGGAATCTCAGCCAGATCGGATAGCAATGGCCGACAAAGGCGGCGGCCGCCGCCAGCGCCTCTTCGCCGGGCAGCCAGTAACGCACGACCAGCACGGCGACGACGCCCTTCAACAGGTCGAGGATCAGCGTCGCGGCGGCCAGACCCTTGCGGCCGGTCCGCAGCACATTGGTCGCGCCGATATTGCCCGATCCGATACTGCGAAGATCGCCCGCGCCGGCCACCCGCGTCAGGATGACGCCGAAGGGAATCGACCCCAGCAGATAGCCGATCAGCAAGGCCCAGGTCGGCGGCCCCCAGATGATTTCGGTCGGCAATAGTCTTCCCCTGTGCTCCGGGACAGACATAGAACATCGATATCCGCCTGTCCAATGTCGGGCGGTGCTGGCCTCGCATCGGAGAGCGTCCTAAAGACCATCGGATGAGCGATGCGAGACCCATCCTGTTCTTCGATTCCGGCGTGGGCGGGCTGTCGATCGCGGGGCCGGCGCGTGCTGTCCTGCCGAGCGCGCCCTTCGTCTATGTCGCGGACAGCGCGGGCTTTCCCTATGGCGAAAAGACCGAGGCGGAGATTGCGGGGCGGGTCCCTGCGCTGCTCGGCCGACTGGCGGAGCGATACCATCCGCGGCTGATCGTGATCGCGTGCAATACCGCCTCGACCATCGCGCTGCCGGCGGTCCGTGTGGCGCTGGACCTGCCGGTCGTCGGCACGGTGCCCGCGATCAAGCCGGCGGCGGCGATGAGCGGGACGCGCACGATCGGCGTGCTCGGTACGCGCGCGACGGTGCGGCAGGCCTATGTCGATGACCTCGCGGCGAAGTTCGGCGGGGATTGCCGGGTGATCCGGCACGGCTCGGCGGAACTGGTCGAACTGGCCGAGGCGAAGCTGCGCGGCGAGACGCTGGCGCCCGAATCCTTCACGGCGGTGCTGGACGGGCTGTTCGGGCAAGAGGGGGGCGAGCAGATCGACGTCATCGTCAATGCTTGTACCCATTTCCCGCTGGTCGAGGCGGAACTGGCGGCAGCGGCGCCGCATGCGGTGCGCTTCGTCGATGGCGGGCCGGGCATCGCGCGGCGAATCGCATTCCTGACGCAGGGACAGGACTGGCCCGACTCGGCCGGGGAAGGCGTGGCGGTGTTCACCCGACTCGGCGAGCGGGAGCAGGCGCTCGCGCCCGGGCTGGCGGCGCGGGGTTTCACGCGGATCGAGGCGCTGTAAGCCTCCATCTCCGTTCGCACTGAGTCCCCCGCCGTTCGCACTGAGCGAAGTCGAAGTGCACGGGATTCGCTTGCGGCGAGGCTTTTCCCTTAGGCTTCGACTTCACTCAGCCTGAACGGAGGGCGGGAAGGGGGGCGCTGCGAACCACCCGCATCAGGAACCGATCGATGCTTGGGACAATATGTCCACCATGATCGATCACAGTGAGTGCAGTTCCCGACTCGATTCATGCGCGGCTTGCGCCTACATTCGCTTCCCATGAGCATCGAGGGCACGGACGCGCGCGTGGATTATTCCCGCGTCTTCACCCAGGCGATCGACCGCCTGCACGCCGAGGGACGTTACCGCGTCTTCATCGACATTTTGCGCAACAAGGGCATGTTCCCGAACGCCCGGTGCTTTGCCGGGCATAACGGGCCCAAGCCGATCACCGTCTGGTGCTCCAACGACTATCTGGCGATGGGGCAACATCCGAAGGTCATCGCCGCGATGGAGGAAGCGCTCCATGACGTGGGCGCAGGCTCGGGCGGCACGCGCAACATCGGCGGCAACACCCATTATCATGTCGATCTGGAAGGCGAACTCGCCGACCTGCACGGCAAGGAAGCGGCCTTGCTGTTCACCAGCGGATACGTCTCCAACGAGGCGACGCTGGCGACGCTGGCCAAGATCCTGCCGGGCTGCGTGATCTTTTCCGACGAGCTCAACCATGCCTCGATGATCGCAGGCATCCGCAATTCGGGTTGCGAGAAGCAGGTCTTCCGCCACAACGACCTGGCGCATCTGGAGGAACTGCTCGCGGCGGCGGACCCGGCGGTGCCCAAGCTGATCGCGTTCGAGAGCGTGTATTCGATGGAGGGCGACGTCGCCCCGATCGCGGCGATCTGTGATCTCGCCGACAAGTATAACGCGCTGACCTATCTCGACGAGGTGCATGCGGTCGGGATGTACGGCGCGCGCGGCGGCGGCATTTCGGAGCGGGACCATGTCGCGCACCGGCTGACCGTGATCGAGGGCACGCTGGGCAAGGCGTTCGGCGTGATGGGCGGCTATATCGCGGCCGACCGGATGATCGTCGACGTGATTCGGTCCTATGCGCCGGGGTTCATCTTCACCACCTCGCTGTCGCCGGTGCTGGTCGCGGGCGTGCTGGCGAGCGTGCGCCATCTGAAGCAGAGCTCGGTCGAGCGCGAGGGGCAGCAGGCCGCCGCTGCCAAGCTGAAGGCGATGATGCGCGACGCGAACCTGCCCGTCATGCTGGGCGAGACGCATATCGTGCCGGTAATGGTCGGCGATCCGGTCAAGGCCAAGAAGATCAGCGACATTCTGCTCGCCGAGTACGGCGTGTACGTCCAGCCGATCAATTACCCCACCGTGCCGCGCGGCACCGAGCGCCTGCGCTTCACGCCGGGCCCGGCGCATGACGAGGCGATGATGGCGGAACTGGTGTCGGCGCTGGTCGAAATCTGGGAGCGGCTGGAGCTGAAGATGGCGGCGTAAGCCGCATCGTTTTCACGCGAAGCCGCGACGACGCTTGGAAGATGGGTTCGCGCAGCGGCCCGGATGGCCCAGAGGGTCGCCCGGCATTGCGCGTATCGCTTTGTTCGCCTGCCTGTTGAAGTGTCGTGCTTGCCGCGATCAGGCGCGACACCTCAGCGTCCTCCGCGCCTCCGCGCGAACAAATATCTTTGCGACTTCGCTGCTTTGCGCGAACCACTCAATCCAGCGTGATGACCGCCTCGCTGCCCGGCACGGGGAGCGGCTCGCCAAATCGCACGGTACGGACGCTGGTGTATTCCCCGTCAACCGGCTCGGCATGGACATGCACGACGCGGCGTTGGCCATCGATCGTCCAATAGGTCGGGATGTCCGCGCTTGCGTAGAGCATTCGCTTTACTCCCAAATCGCGTCCCTGCGTCGTCTGCGCGATTTCGATCACCAGCAGAATATCCGCCGGGGTCAGGAAGCGATTCTCCGTCACTGCCCGTCGCAAAAGCGCTGCATCGCAGGAGACGACGTTCGAGTCGTTCAGGACGATACCCGTTTCGCCCCGGACCAAAGCCGGTCCCATCTTCTGCGCAAGGTAGAAGACGACGTTGGCCTGCGCTGCGGAATGGCCGTTCATCGGAGGATTCATCCGTGCCAGCTCTCCGTCGATCAGTTCGACCTTCATGCCGTCAAACGCGCCGCTTTCGACCATATGCAGGAACTCGGCGCTGGTGAAGCGCGCGCGGGTGTCCGGGGAAAGGCGGGCCAACTGGTTCACGGACGCAATCCTATCATGAGGCCAAGCGCAAACCTAGCCGCACCTCATTTCTTGCAATAGCCCTCGCCAGGTTTCACCGTCAGGCACTCGGTCTTGCCCGCGAGATACTTCAACCCCGTCGCATCGCCGTTGGTCGGGCGCAGTGTTTCACGCACGCCATTGCGTTCGAACACGATGGTGTCGCCGACCGCATCGCCCTTGAACTCGCCCTTGTTGTCGAGGTCCCACTGCATCTCCAGGCGATAGCGGCCCGGTGTCGCGGCGTGCTTGATGTTCAGGTACATGCCCTCCACCCCGACATAGCGACCGACATAGTCCGGCGCCTTCTTCTTCGGCAGGCCGGTGAAGGTCGATCCGTCGCCGGCCGGGCCGGCGGTCGCCGCGACGCTGGGTCCGCCGACCGATGCGGCGGTGTTGTTGGCCACCTCCGGCGTTTCGCGCGAGCAGGCGGTGACGGCGATCAGGGCGGACAGCAGGATGATGCGTTTCATGCCGCCGAAAACCGGCCGGGCCGGACACATGTTCCCTCTCCAAGGGGTAGCCATCGCCAGCGCGCGCGCGTAAAGGCGCACCCATTCCATCCTTATCTGCCAGGAGCGCCCGTCCCATGCGCATCGCGATCGCATCCGATCATGCCGCCGTCTCGTTGAAGACCGTGCTGGCGGACTGGCTGCGCGGTGAGGGGCATGAGGTGCTGGACCTCGGCACGGACGGTTCGGCCAGCGTCGACTATCCCGATTTCGGCCGAGCGGTCGGCGAGGCCTTGGCCGATGGGCGCGCGGAGCGCGGCGTGGCGCTGTGCGGCTCGGGCATCGGCATCTCGATCGCCGCCAATCGCAACCCCGCCTGCCGCTGCGCGCTCGTGTCCGAGCCGTTGTCGGCCGCGCTCGCCCGTCAGCATAACGACGCCAACGCCATCGCCATGGGCGCGCGCGTCATCGGCGAGGAAATGGCCAAGGCCTGCCTCGCCGCCTTCCTGTCCACCCCGTTCGAGGGCGGACGTCATCAGCGCCGTGTCGACATGCTGTCCACCGCGCCCGCCCAGAATTGAACGCCAAGGATACCGCCCTCATGAGCATGAATGACGTCCAGCCCGCCGGTTTCTTCACCCGCACCCTGGCCGATGCCGACCCCGCCGTCTTCGCCGGTGTGTCGCACGAGCTGGAGCGCGAGCAGACCCAGATCGAGCTGATCGCCTCCGAGAACATCGTCTCCAAGGCGGTGATGGAAGCGCAAGGCTCGGTCTTCACCAACAAGTATGCCGAGGGTTATCCGGGCAAGCGCTATTATCAGGGCTGCGCGCCGTCGGACGAGGTCGAGCAGCTGGCGATCGACCGCGCCAAACAGATTTTCGGCTGCGACTTCGTCAACGTCCAGCCGCATTCGGGCGCGCAGGCGAACGGCGCGGTCATGCTGGCGCTGGCCAAGCCCGGCGACACGATCATGGGCCTGTCGCTCGACGCCGGTGGTCACCTGACGCACGGCGCCCGGGCGGCGCTGTCGGGCAAGTGGTTCAACGCGGTCCAGTACGGCGTCGATCCCGAGACGCACCTGATCGACTATGACGAGGTCGCCCGGATCGCGCGCGAGAGCCAGCCCAAGATCATCATCGCGGGCGGCTCGGCCTATCCGCGCACGATCGACTTCGCCAAGTTCCGCGCCATCGCGGATGAGGTCGGCGCGTATTTCATGGTCGACATGGCCCACTTCGCCGGGATCGTCGCGGGCGGGCTGCACCCGACTCCGTTCGGCCATGCCCATGTCGTGACCACCACCACGCACAAGACCCTGCGCGGTCCGCGCGGCGGCATGATCATGACCAATGACGAAGCGATCGCGAAGAAGATCAACTCGGCGGTCTTCCCCGGCCTGCAGGGCGGTCCGCTGATGCACGTCATCGCCGCCAAGGCGGTCGCGTTCGGCGAGGCGCTCCAGCCCGAATTCAAGACCTATATCGCGGCGGTGGTCGAGAATGCCCGTGTGCTGGCGGCGACGTTGAAGGCGCGAGGCGCGAACCTGGTCGCGGGCGGCACTGACACGCATCTGGCGCTGGTCGACCTGACCCCGCTGGGCATCACCGGCCGCGACGCCGACGAGGCGCTGGAGCGGGCGGGCATCACCTGCAACAAGAACGGCATCCCCAACGACCCGCTGCCGCCGATGAAGACCAGCGGCATCCGCGTCGGCTCGCCCGCCGGCACCACGCGCGGTTTCGGCCCGGCGGAGTTCGAGCAGATCGGCCATATGGTCGCCGATGTGCTCGACGGTCTGAAGGCCAAGGGCGAGCATGGGGACCCGGAGGTCGAGGCGAACGTTCGTGCCCGTGTGCGTGAGCTTTGCGCACGCTTTCCGATCTATCAGGGATAAGGACGTTTCAAATGGCCAAGTTCGACCAGAAATTTGCCGAGGTGCAGAGCGACATCAAGTCGACCCCGGGCCTGGGCAAGAGCATGGCGAAATGGGGTGCGCTCGGCGCCGTCGTCGCGATCCCGGTGCCGTTCGTCGGCCCGATCTTCGGCGCGGCGGCGGGTGCCGGCTACGCCTATTTCAAGGCCAAAAAGAAGATCTGAATGCGCTGCCCCTTTTGTGGCCATGAAGACAGTCAGGTAAAGGACAGCCGCCCCACCGAAGATGGGGCGGCCATCCGCCGTCGCCGCCAATGCGAGGGCTGCGGCGCGCGCTTCACGACGTTCGAGCGCATCCAATTGCGCGAGCTGTTCGTGCTGAAGAGCGAGGATCGGCGCGAGCCGTTCGACCGGGAAAAGCTGCTCCGGTCCATTTCTATCGCCACGCGGAAGCGGCCGATCGATCCGGTGCGGGTGGAAAAGCTCGTGTCCGGAATCCAGCGCCAGCTGGAGACGAGCGGCGAGGGCGAGGTGTCGTCCAAGCGGATCGGCGAGATGGTGATGGAGGGGCTCAAGGGGCTGGATTCGGTGGCCTATATCCGGTTCGCCAGTGTGTACCGCGAGTTTGGTGAGGCCAAGGACTTCGAGGCATTTGCCGGGACGGTGGAAGAGGTGGCGCCGAAGGGGGAGTGAGTTTGGGCTTGATGTGAGGTTCGGGGCGTGGGCTTCGACTTCGCTCAGCCTGAACGGCTGTTTGTATAGAAGCTCTCCGCCCGGCGCTCTTCATCCTCAACCCCCGTTCAGGCTGAGCGAAGTCGAAGCCCGCGGGAATCGCTTGCTCCAAGTTGTTGCTCCGATAGCATCGGGTCATTGGCTGATGGGAACCGGGCGATGGCCTTCTACTGTTACATCCTCCGTTGCTCCGATGGCAGTTTCCACACCGGCCACACCGACAACCTCGAACACCGCATCGCCCAGCACCAATCCGGCGAAATCCCCTGCTACACCCAAACCCGCCGCCCGGTGACGCTCGCCTGGTCCCAGGACTTCCCCTCCCGCCACGAAGCCCTCACTGCCGAACGGCAGATCAAAGGCTGGTCCCGCACGAAGAAACAGGCCCTGATCGTATCGGACTGGACGAGCCTGAAAGAAGCCGCGATACCGCGCGCCGAACGTGCCCTTCGACTTCGCTCAGGGCGAACGGAAGATTGAATTGTGTCCCAGCCCCGATCCCAGCCCCCCGTCATCGTCCTGGTCCGCCCGCAGCTCGGCGAGAATATTGGCAAGGCCGCGCGCGCCATGCTGAATTTCGGGCTGGTCGAGATGCGGCTCGTCACCCCGCGCGATGGTTGGCCCAATCCGCAAGCCGGTCCTGCCGCGTCGGGGGCCGACATCGTGCTGGAACAGGCCAAGGTCTATGAGAGCGTCGCCGACGCGGTGGCCGATTGTGCGCAGGTCTATGCCACCACGGTGCGCAAGCGCGGCGTGACCAAGCCGGTCGTGACCCCGGAAGACGCCGCGCGCGAAATCCATGCTGATACCGTTGGGCGTGCCGCGTTCCTGTTCGGGCCGGAGCGGTCGGGGCTGGAAACCGACGACGTCGCCATCGCGCGCAAGATCGTCACTGTGCCGATCAACCCGGAATTCGGCAGCCTGAACCTGGCGCAGGCGGTGATCCTGATCGCCTATGAATGGTCGAAGGGTGTCGAACTGGCCCAGCCGCCCGAGGTCGAACTGCCCGAGGTCGCGCCGCAGGGCGAGTTGGACGGGATGATCGGCCAGCTGGAGGAAATGCTCGACGGCGCGGGCTATTTCTTCCCGGAGGACCGGACTCCCGCGACCAAGCGGACGCTGCGCACCCTGCTGACCAAGCCGGGCTGGTCGAGCCAGGAGGTGCGGACCCTGCGCGGGGTGCTGTCGACGCTGGCGCGGCCGCGCCAGCGGTAGACCCCACGTCCGTTCGGCCTGAGCGTAGTCGAAGGCTACGCCGTGAAGCCCGTCACCGGGGGCGCTTGGCGGAGGTTATCCCTTGGGCTTCGACTTCGCTCAGCCTGAACGGAGGTTGGGGTGTAAAGGGTAGGGGGGTGGGAAAACTTACCCCCGCGTCCGGTCGAACGCCGCCAGCTCATAGGCGATCGAGCCTTCGACCAGCGTTTCCCACATCGCCGCGACCACCGTCTCGGGCACGCCCAGCCGCTGGGCTTCGGCGCGGGCCTGGTCGATCACCTGGGTCTTGCGGTCCTCGTCGCGCACGCGGTCTCGGGTCGGTTTGATCCGCGCGGCGGCGTCCATATAGGCGAAGCGGCGCGCGAGCATCGTCACCAGTTCGCGGTCGAGCTGGTCGACGCCCGCGCGGACCTCCGCCATGGTGGTGCAATCGGGGCCGGCGAGAATCTGGGTCATGGGCAAAGGCTCTGCCGGGTGGCGTTCCTGCTGTCTAGTGCGGCTTGCCGATCATGCCCGGCGCGGGATAGCATGGCGGCGCGTTCCAATTGGGAGATAGGACGATGCTGACCACCCTCATGCTGCTGGCGCTTGCCGGCCAACAGACCGAGCCGACCCCGCCGCCCGCGAAGGAAAAGAAAATCTGCCGAGTGCAGGAAACCACGGGCTCGCGCCTGGGGGGCAAGCGAATCTGTAAGACCCAGGCGGAGTGGGACGAAATCGCCGCCAACGCGCGCAACGACGTGGAGACGGCGACCGGCCGGCTGAATACCGCCAGCGGTCGTTGACCGGCCGGCGTGCTTGACTCCGGCGCGCCTGTCGTCTAGGCGCGCCGCTTCGCAATTGCCCCCGCATCCCGGTGAAGCGGTGGGCCTGCGCTTGTCCCCATAAAGGCTTGCATGGTGCGATACCGGGACCAACGTCGTTCGTAATTGCCAAGGATTACACATGTCGAAGCGTCAGAGCGCGAAGTACAAGCTCGATCGCCGTATGGGCGAGAACATCTGGGGCCGCCCCAAGAGCCCCGTCAACAAGCGTGAATACGGCCCCGGCCAGCACGGTCAGCGTCGCAAGGGCAAGATGTCGGACTTCGGTCTGCAGCTGCGCGCCAAGCAGAAGCTGAAGGGCTATTATGGCGACGTGACCGAGAAGCAGTTCAAGGCCTGCTACCAGGAAGCCGCCCGCATGAAGGGCGATACCTCGCAGAACCTGATCGGCCTGCTCGAGCAGCGTCTGGACATGATCGTGTACCGGGCCAAGTTCGCGCCGACGATCTTCGCCGCGCGCCAGCTGGTCAGCCACGGCCACATCCGCGTCAACGGCGTGAAGTGCAACGTCGCGTCGCGCCGCTGCTTCGTCGGCGACGAGATTTCGCTGGGTTCGAAGGCGACCGAAATGGCGCTGGTCATGGAAGCGCAGCAGCTCGCCGAGCGTGAAGTGCCCGACTATGTCACCGCCGACGGCAACACCAAGGTCGCGCTGACCCGCATTCCGACCCTGGACGAGGTGCCCTATCCGGTGAAGATGGAACCGAACCTGGTCGTCGAATTCTATTCGCGCTAAGTTTCGGGTCTTACCGAATTTACGAAAAGGGCGGTCCCGATGGGGCCGCCCTTTTTGTTTGGGCGTCGCTTGTCGGGTGCCATGGCGCGGGTCATACTCACCCGAAATTTTGGAGGGATGGGGCCATGAAGCGACTGGGAATCCTGGCGATCGGTGCACTGATGCTGGCGTCGTCGGCGCAGGCGCAGACGGGCGAGCAGGGCCTCTATGCAGGCCAACTTCGTGCGATGTTCACTGCGGTCGCGGACGGCACCTGTCCCGAGACGCTGATGGGGCCGGAACTGCTGGGGGCCTGTCGCCAGCAACTGCCGCAAATGTCGGCCATGCTGAAGGTGGCGGGCGCGATCCAGTCGATGACCCTGGTCAAGGCGGAGGACGCGGACGGCCGGCATTACGAGAATTACAAGGTCACCTTCGCCAACGGCGCGCCGTCGCACTGGACGATCGGCGCGTTGAAGGACGGCCGGTTCAACGCGGTCTATTCGCTGGGCGACTGATCCTCAGCCGCCCAGCATCGCGATCAGAAGCGGACCTGGCGTTCCAGTTCGTCCGCGCGCAACGCCGTCTTGGTGACGATGCAGCCGGTGTCGATCGTGTCGCCGTTGATCTTGCAGCTATAGTCACGCTCGCGAATCCAACGGCGCTGCTGATCGCGCAGCGCGATCTTGGCCGCCGGACGCGATGCCAGCTGGCGCATAACCTGCTGATAGGACTTGTTCAGCCGATCGTCCTGCACCGCCGATTCCCGCTGCGTACACACGCCGCTCTGCACCGTGTTCCCGCCCGCGCGCTCCATGCAACGGACATAGGCGGCCGAGAGATTGGGCGATTCCTGCGCGGTGGCGGATGCCCCGATGCCGGCGACGATCATGGCGGATATGACGGCGATCACTTTCATCTGTCCCTCCTTTTATGCGGGCGGATGCTTTCATTGGCCCGCGGGAGGGTCAACCGATTTGTCGTCGTAACGGTTGCGGACGGAAATCCCATGATCCGACAAAGGGATGTACGTCACGATCCGTATCGTCGCACTAGAATGTCTCAAGTCTAACATTTGCGTCATGCAGGATCGACAAGCCTGGCCCGCTGTTCAAAAGCCGGGTCGGTCCCCTGCCGCCCCGGAACAGGAGGGTTGCAGATGGATTGGATGGCGTTCCTGATCGGATTTACGATCATGTCCTTGGCCTCGTTGGCCATTTACGCAAAAGGCAGCAAGACCTCCCCGTCGCTGCATCATACCTTGTTGCATGCGACGGTCCCGTTCATCGCGGCAACCGCCTATCTTGCCATGACGTTCGGCATCGGCACGCTGATCAACATCGATGGTTCGGTGACCTATCTGGCCCGTTACGCCGACTGGTCGATCACGACGCCGATCCTGCTGGCCAGCCTGGTGTTGCTGGCCTTTCACGAGCGGGGCAAGACCGGCGAGGTCGGCGGCTATCTGACCGCGATCATCGTCCTCGACGTGCTGATGATCGTCACCGGCCTGATCTCGTCACTGGCGCTCGTGCCGGTGCTTAAATGGGTATGGTATCTCTGGTCGTGCGCCGCCTTTCTGGGCGTGCTCTATTTGCTGTGGGTGCCGCTGCGCGCCATGGCTGTCGAACGGGGTGAGGCGCTGGGCACCGCGTACCAGAAGAATGTCGCGTTCTTGACCGTGATCTGGTTCCTCTACCCGATCGTCTTTTTGATCGGGCCGGAAGGGCTGAAGATCATCGGCGACCCGGCGTCGGTCTGGGCGATCCTGATCATGGATGTCCTCGCCAAGGTCGTCTACGCCTTCTACGCGGCGGCCAATCTGAAGACCGCGTTGCACGATCACGACGCCCGTCACGATCCGCGTACCTGATGAAGCATGCCCCGGCGATCGGCTGGGCGATGCTGACGGGGGCGGCGATTGCCGCCTCCTTCGGCTCGCTCGTGATACAGCTGGGGTTCGCGGTCCTGGCGATCGGCGTCGTCGGCATGGCCCATGGCGCAAGCGATCTGGCGATCGTCCAACCGCATCGTCAGCCCCTGTTTCTGCTATTGTACGGCGCCGTATCCCTGATCTGCCTGGCATGGTGGACCGCATATCCAGCGGTTGCCCTGCCGCTGTTCCTGATCGCCTCGGCGATTCATTTCGGAATGGAGGATGCGCCGCAGGGATCATGGCTGGAGCGGACGGCGCGCGGTGTCTCGCTGGTGACGGCACCCGCCGTGCTTCACCAAAATGGATATGTGGCCATTTTGGCCTTCGCGGCGGGACATGACATTCCGCCGATCTCCCTTTCCATCCTGGCCGCCATGGGGGCAGGCGCGGCGGCCATATTGACGGTCATGGCATGTCAGCGCGGCGATACGCGGTTGTTGATCGGCACCGGCGCCCTGTTGGCCCTGCCGCCACTGGTCGGCTTTTCGATTGGTTTCCTGATTCTGCACGCAATTCCACAGACCGACATCCG
Organism: Sphingomonas pseudosanguinis; assembly: GCF_052056765.1. Taxonomy (NCBI): domain Bacteria; kingdom Pseudomonadati; phylum Pseudomonadota; class Alphaproteobacteria; order Sphingomonadales; family Sphingomonadaceae; genus Sphingomonas; species Sphingomonas pseudosanguinis. The sequence goes on along the minus strand of NZ_CP189888.1, from coordinate 2,995,403 downwards.
GCGTGCGGAGATCGGTTGCGACAGCCATGGCGCCTATATTCGGGCAGTCGGCCCCATTCTGTTCGCGGCCGTCCTGATCGCGGCGGCGGTCGGGATATTCTTCTTCTATCGTGAGGGGACCGGCGTCCGTGCGCTTTTCGCCAGCATCGCCGCCCTGGCCATGCCGCATCTGCTGGTGACGCCGTGGTTTGAAGGGCGCACGGGCCACCGTGTTCGCGTGCCGCGCACGACGCGCCATATGCCGGCCCCTTAAATTCCCCGCTCTTGCCCGTGAGCCGGTGGCTGGGCACAACATCCCCCATCACAAGGGGAATGTCTGTCATGCGCCGTCTGGTCCTATTGTCCCTGCTCCTGTCCGGCAGCGCGATCGCGCAGGACAGGCCCGCCATTTCGGTCGAGACGCTGAAGACCGTCACGCAGACCCTGTCCTCCGACGCCTATGAAGGCCGCGCGCCGACCACGCCCGCCGAGGACAAGACGGTCGCCTATATCATCGATCGCTTCCGGAAGGCCGGCCTGAAGCCCGGCAACAAGGGTAGCTGGACCCAGGACGTGCCGATGGTCGAGATCACCGCCACCGACGTCCGGCCCTTCACCGTTCAGGGCAAGGGCGCAGCAGGGGGATCGCCGATCATGCTCGACTATCGCACCGATATGGTCGTCGGCACCTATCGCGTGACCCCGCGCATCGACGTGAAGGACAGCGAACTCGTCTTCGTCGGATATGGCATCACCGCGCCCGAAAAGGGCTGGGACGATTATGCCGGGGTCGATGTGCGCGGCAAGACGGTGGTCATCCTGGTCAACGACCCCGACTGGCAGACCATGGGGCGCGATGGCCCGTTCGAGGGGCGGGCGATGACCTGGTATGGTCGCTGGCCCTATAAGTTCGAAAACGCGGCGAAGCACGGTGCCGCCGCCGCGCTGATCGTTCATCAGACCGAGCCGGCCGCCTATCCCTGGGCGGTCGTGCAATCCTCCTGGACCGGGCCGCAGCTCGAACTGGACGAGCCGGGCGACCATGCCGACCAGAGCCAGGTCATAGGCTGGCTGCAGCAGCCGGTCGCCGAGCGCATCCTGACGGCGGCGGGGCGCGACCTGGCGACGCTGACCAAGGCGGCGCAGACCAAGGGGTTCAAGGCCGTGCCGCTGGGCCTGACCCTGTCGGGTGGGTTCAACAACACGATCCGGCGGCAGGCGTCGAAGAACGTCATCGGCGTGCTGCCCGGCACCAGCGTGCCGGAGGATTATGTTCTCTATTCGGCGCATTGGGACCATCTGGGCCGCTGCGACGCGGTGGACGGTGACGACATCTGCAACGGCGCGCTCGACAATGCGAGCGGCGTCGCCGGGCTGGTCGCGCTGGCCGAGGCGCAAGCAAAGGCGGGGCCAGCCAAACGCTCGATCGCGTTCCTGGCGGTGACGGCGGAGGAAAGCGGGCTGCTCGGCTCGGGCTATTATGCGCAGCATCCCGTCTTCCCGCTGGCGCGCACGGTGGGGGGCGTGAACATGGACGTGCTGAACGTGACCGGCCGGTCGAAGGACTTCGTGTTGGTCGGCAAGGGCAAGTCCGAGATCGAGGATATGGTCGTCCCCTTCGTGAAGGCGCAAGGCCGCTATATCGGCGAGGAGGCCAATCCCGAGCGGGGCGGCTATTACCGCTCGGACCATTTCTCCTTCGCCAAGCTGGGGGTGCCGATGCTCGACGGCGGATCGGGCGAGGACAAGGTCGTCGGCGGCAAGGCGGCGGGCAAGGCCGCCAGCGACGATTATGTCGCGCATCGCTATCACAAGCCGGCGGACGAATATGATCCCCGCTGGGATTGGACGGGTGCCCTGGAGGATTTGACCGTCTATTATCAATTGGGCAGGACGCTGGCCGACCGGCCGGGCCTGTGGCCCAACTGGTATCCCACCGCCGAATTTCGCGGCATTCGAGACAAGAGCAGGAAGAACGCCCAGTGACGACGCCCTCCACCACGTCTTCGAAGACCACGCCTCCGCCCGCCGAATGGGCGCCCCACGCCGCCGTCTGGATCGGTTTCCCGAGCCATCCCGAGTTGTGGCAGGAGGATCTGGAGCCCGCGCGCGAGGAGGTGCTGGCCTTTGCCCGCGCCGTCCATGCGGGTGGCCGGGGCGAGCGCGTGATCCTGGTCGCCGCCGATGGCGAGGCGGCCGAGGCGGCGCGGACGATGGCCGGCGATGCGGCGGACGTGGTGGTCCAGCCGTTCGGCGACATCTGGCTGCGTGATACCGGCCCGATCGTCACCGGGGACGGCTCGGCGCGGTTGTTCGAGTTCAACGGCTGGGGCGGCAAGTACGACCTGCCCGGCGACGATACGGTGGGCGCGCGGCTGGCCGAGGATCGTGGGCTATCCGCCACGCCTTGCGGCTGGGTACTGGAGGGCGGCGCGATCGATGGCGACGGCACCGGGCTGGTGGTGACGACCCGCCAGTGCCTGCTCAACCCCAATCGCAACCCCGATCTGAACGAGGCGACGATCACCACCCGGCTGGCCGAGGATCTGGGGCTGACCCGCGTGGTCTGGCTGGGCGACGGGCTGCTCAACGACCATACCGATGGCCATGTCGACAATCTGGCGCGCTTCGTCGGCCCCAACCGGATCGCGATCCCCGAGGCCGCGGAGAACGACCCCAATTGGCAGGTCTATGCCGCCGCCCAACGCGACGCCAAGGCGGCGGGGCTGGAGGTGGTGACGATCCCCTCGCCGGGCCGCGTCCTGCGCGACGAGGAGATCGTCCCGGCCAGCTATATGAACTTCTATATCGGCAATGCGGCGGTGGTCGTGCCGATTTACGGCAGCGAGAATGACGATGCGGGCGTGGCGGCGATCCAGGCGATCTTCCCCGACCGTCAGGTCGTCGGCCTGCGCGCCGATGCGATCCTGACCGGCGGCGGCAGCTTCCACTGCATCTCGCAGCAGATTCCGGCCTGATCCTTCAACCGAGGTTCGTGCGTCGATAAGGCGTACGAACCTCGGCACCCTCCTGATGATTGAACGGCGGCATGACCGTGACGCATAGCGAGCCTGAAGCCCGAACCGTCACGATCATGCTGACTCGCGATAGCGTCTGTTTGGCGGACGATGTCGATGCCCCGCACGAACACGCCCTTGATGTCGAGGCGCGGACCGATTTTCATGCCATTGCCCGCAGCATTGCCGCGCGGAATTATCTGCCTATGCCAAGCGATGCCTGGGGGTGGGTCATCGAAGCGGGCGACGTGGCGATCGCCATTCGGCCTGGCTTGTTCGCCGGTCGAACGACGATGATTTTGCGGGGCGGCGCTGAAAGCGTGATCGCTTCGGACATGGCGAGCCTGCATGCCATCTATGTCAGACCGGCATCACCCTGGCGTTCCTTCGCGCCGCCGCCTCGGCGTATCGATCCGATTGTGTTCTACGTTCTTCTAGGTGCGATCCTGGTCATGCTGAGCGGGGTTTGGTTTTCCAGGCGATAGACGAACGGCATGACTATCGTTCAAATTACGACTTCGACCGGAAGTGGATTTTGATAATCCGGTCCTGCTTCCTTTCAGGACGCCGATTGATTCCGTACTGGGCAAGGGTGGTTTTTACCCCCCATCAACCGGTCCGGGTGTATCGCGAATGATCAATGTCGGGGATCGGAGTCCTGCGGTGAAGGCCACGATCGATCAGCTCAGGACCCAGCAGAATGACATCGCCGGCGCGATGGCGGAGCTGCATGTCCTGTTCGACAAAAGCTATGCCGAGGCCGCGCCGCACATCGGCGCGGTGCGCACGCGGGTGGCGCGGGCGATCGCCAGGCATTTGAACACCGAGGACGAGGCGCTGCTGACGCCGCTTCGCGAACGGCGGTTGATGGGCGAGCTTCCCGGCTGTGAGACGATCATCGCCGAGACCCGCGATCTGCGGCTCGCCTATTCGACGCATATCCGGGTCTGGACCGCCGGCGCTGTCGCGGAACGCTGGGACGATTATATCGACGCCACCCGCCAGCTGAACGCGCGCATGGCTGTGCTGTGCCAGCAGAAGATGCGCAGTTTCTATCCGGCGGTGCTGCGGCGGCTGTTCCGCGATTCCGGGGGCTGACGCGCCGGGTGCGAACCATTAAAGGGCGTGGCCATGACCCAGATCACCGTCGCCGCGCTGCAACTGGCCTTCACCGCCGATATCGACCGCAACATCGCCGAGGTCTCGCGCCTCGTCCGTGAGGCGGCCGCCCAGGGCGCGCAGGTGATCCTGCCGCCCGAATTGTTCGAGGGCGAATATTTCTGTCGCGTCGAGGACGAGGGGCTGTTCGCGAACGCCAAGCCCACCGGCGAGCACAAGGCGGTGCGCGCGATGCAGGACCTCGCCGCCGAGCTGAAGGTCCATATCCCGACCAGCTTCTTCGAGGCGGACGGGCCGCACCATTACAACTCGCTGGCGATGGTCAATCCCGACGGCAAGGTCGCGGGCGTCTATCGCAAGAGCCATATCCCGGACGGTCCGGGCTATGAGGAGAAATTCTATTTCCGCCCCGGCAATACCGGGTTCAAGGTGTGGAACGGCCCCGAGACCACGCTGGGCGTCGGCATCTGCTGGGACCAATGGTATCCCGAGACGGCGCGCGCGATGATGCTGATGGGTGCGGAAATCCTGTTCTATCCGACCGCGATCGGCAGCGAGCCGCATGACGACAGCCTCGACACCGCACGACTGTGGCGTCGCGCCATGGTGGGGCATGCCGTGTCCAACGTCGTGCCGATCGTCGCCGCCAACCGCGTCGGTTGCGAGCATGGCCAGACCTTTTACGGCACCAGCTTCATCTGCGACGAGCGCGGCGACATCCTGGCCGAGCTGGACCGTGAGGAAGAGGGCGTGATCGTCGCCACGCTCGACATCAACCGGGTAAAGCGCCACCGCGCCGCCTTCGGCTTCTTCCGCGATCGCCGGCCCGAGCTGTACGGACGGCTGGTGCAGGACATCTGACCCCAATTCCTCCCCTGGAAGGGGAGGTGGCAGGCCGAAGGCCTGACGGAGGGGTAGCGCGCTCGCGATAGCGTGACACCCCTCCACCAGATTCACTGATCCTCCCCCCTTGCGGGGGAGGACTGGTTTACCCTCGTAATTCCACCGCCCGCGCGAACACGGCCTCGAACATCTCGGGCGTCAGTTTTCCGGTATTCTGGTTGTAGCGCGAGCAGTGATAGCTATCGATCACGACCGGGCTGCCGGGAATGCGATGTTCGGCCAGATGCGCGAATCGCGCCTTGGGCAGCTTTCCACCCAGCGCCTTGACCACCGATTGGTGTGCGATGTCGCCTAGTGCGATCACGACCGACAGATTGGGCAAGGCGCGAAGCTCCTGCTCCAGAAACCGGCGACAGGTCGCGCGTTCCTCGGGCGTCGGCTTGTTCTCGGGCGGCAGACATTTGACCGCGTTCAGGATTACCGCGCCCTTCAGCATCAGGCCGTCATCGACCTTGGCGGCGAATTCCCCCTCGGCCAGCCCGAACTTGGCGAGCGTGCCATAGAGCAGCGGCCCCGCGCCATCGCCGGTGAAGGGGCGGCCGGTACGGTGCGCGCCATGCTTGCCGGGGGCGAGGCCGACCACCGCCAGCCAGGCCTGGTCATCGCCGAACGGTGGCACCGGTGCGTTCCACCAAGTGGGATATTCGGCGGCGACCGCCTCGCGAACCTCGACCAGGCGGGGGCAGAGCGGGCAATCGCGCGGCGGCTGGATCGGGGCCAGCGTCGCGGGGATGACGGGAAAGGATGCGTCGGACATCGCGCTCGGGTAGTCGGGGGCGATGACGACGACAAGCTATGCCATCGCATTGGGGTCCAACCGTCCGGGGCGGCATGGCGGGCCACGCGACGAGATTCGCGCGGCGCTGGCGGCGCTGGACGGGGTCTATGCCGTGTCGCCGATCATCACCACCGCGCCCGTCGGGCCGTCGATCCGCGCCTTCGCCAATGCCGCCGCGCTGGTGGAGAGCGATTTGACCCCGCCGCAGATGCTGGCAGCGCTCAAGGCGATCGAGCGGCGCTTCGGCCGGCGGCGCGGGCAACGCTGGGGCGCGCGCGTCATCGACCTGGACATCATCCTGTGGTCGGGGGGGCAGTGGCGCTCGGCGGGGCTGACGGTGCCGCACATCGCCTATGCCGACCGCGCCTTCGTCCTGCATCCGCTCGTGCATATCGCCGCCGACTGGCGCGACCCGCGCGACGGGCGACGGATACGACATATGCGACAGAGTGTTGACCGGAGGCGTCCGCGCCCCTAGGTCGCTTCCACCCCGATGGAGGGTCCGTAGCTCAGTCGGTAGAGCAAGCGACTTTTAATCGAGAGGTCCCGGGTTCGAGCCCCGGCGGACCCACCACGGGGTTGTTTCAGGGCGTCGCAGCGTGTCTCACGCCCTTGCTAAACCACAGAAATTCAGGTGCGAACGTGTCGCGGGGTGTCTCACCCCGTGCCCCCGTATGTCATGCTCCGTGGGGGCACGACTGGGGGCACTGAAATTCAAAGTGGGGGCATCGTGCCGCTGACCGATACGCAGTGCCGAAAAGCACAAGGGGCCGAGAAGGATTACAAGCTCGCCGATGCTGGTGGGCTCTACCTGTTCGTGACGACCAAGGGCGCCAAGTCCTGGCGCATGAAATACCGCTTCGGGGGCAAGGAGCGGCGCATCGTCTTCGGCCGCTATCCTGAGGTCAGCCTGGCCAAGGCGCGCGAGCTGCGGGACCGGGCACGGGCCGAGCTACGCGAGCACAAGGACCCGCAGGTCGAGGAGCACAAGCGGGAGATGGCGGCGCAATCGGCGGCCGGCGCGACCTTCGAGGTCGTGGCCAAGCGCTGGCACGAGGCCCAACTCGGCCGCTGGTCGGTGGTTCAGGCCACCAAGGTCCGCCAGGCGCTGGAGCGAGACGTCTATCCTGCGATCGGTCGTATGCCGCTGCCTGACATCACTTCAGGCATGGTGCTCGACATGCTGCGCCAAATCGAGCGGCGCGGGGCGATCGACACGGCCAAGCGCATCCGCCAGCACGTCTCGGCGGTCTTCGCCTTTGCCATCCCGGAGGGGCTATGCACGGCTGACCCAGCTGGGCCAGCGCTGGTGAAGAGCCTGCTGCCCACACCGATCGGCGGCAGCCAGCCGGGGCTCAACTCCGTCGACGAGATCCGTAAGCTCCACGCGGCCATGGAGGCATCCACGGCGGCGCCATTGACCAAGCTGGCTTCACGCCTGCTGTCGCTGACCTTTGTGCGGCCAGGCATCGTGCCAACGGCGCGCTGGCATGAGTTCGAGGGCATCGACTGGAGCGATCCGACCGGCGCCAGCGACGCGGCCGAGCCGATCTGGCGAGTCAGCGCCGAGCGGATGAAGCTGGAGCAGGCCGACAAGCGCGAGGAGGCCTTCGAGCATATCTCACCACTGCCGCCCCAAGCCGCCGCGGTTCTGCGCGCCGTGCACCGCCTGACGGGCCGCTTTCCCTATCTTTTCCACAGCACGCGCTCGACCCATCAGCCGATGAGCACCAACACCATCGGCTATGCCTATAACCGGTGCGGGTACCAAGGCAGGCATGTGCCGCATGGCTGGCGCACCAGCTTCTCGACGATCATGAACGAGCGGGCGGCGGCGGCAGGCAGGCGGCGCGAGTTGCAGCCGATCATCGATGCAATGTTGTCCCACCGGCCGCGCGGGATATCGGCGGCGGAGTTCGCCTATAACCGGGCCGAGTACATGCCGCTCAGGTGGGAGTTAGCGCGGGAGTGGGCGAGCCTGACCTACTAAGATGCTCAGGACGCGTGAATATCAAGTAAGGCGCGTACCCATGCGATCAAATGCCGGATGGGCAAGCGACAGAATCACTACCCATCCAATATAAGCCAGAGCACGCCTCTCGATTTATTTTACGATCCGCAGTCGCCTTTCTGATGGCATGCTCGGCTGTATGCCATACAAATTGTTCAGGTCGTCCTGCAGAACATGCAGCATACGAGATAGGTCGGTGCTCGAATATCCCATTCCTGTTGCATGAAGATCGATGATGTGTTGATATAAATTTGGTTTTTCAGTCGGGAATTGAGTCTCATCAGGCTCCCTAACTCTCCACCCTCGAGAGCTTAGCTGCTTCCAAAGGTAGCTTGCTTGATTTGCCGTCAAAAAGCCGGATTTTCCAAACTTATAAAGAAGGGATGCAACGGAAACCTTCCAATACATCTTCAATTGGACAAGTCTTTCAAGCGTGATTCGGCCGCCAATAACATCGGCCCGAACTTGAGACACGGGAGCCAATAGCTCTCCTGCAAATGTATCTGCCTCATCTTCCATATCATCGGTAGGTATGGTGTGCATGATAAGATGGCCAAGCTCATGAGCCAATGAATGCCTCATACGATCTGCTGGTGAGTTCTTATTGAGAAAGATCAATGGCGGAAGATCCCGCACGCGCATTGTCATGCCATCTACCTTCTCAACGAAGTCACAGTGGATTACCAATATGCCGGCTCGTTCGCAGTAGGCAGTAAGGTTTCCAATCGGTCCGTCGGGAATGGACCAAGCTCGCCGTATCAACGCCGCAACCTTAGCAGCGCCACCAGTATCTTCGGCGTCAAAGCGAGGCATGGGCAAATCTGAGTCCAAATCAACGGCCTCAAGGTACCTGCGCACATGCATTATCCGCAAATTCAATTCTGCATGCAGTCTTTTCAAATCAGACGCACTTACCGTTGTGCGCTTTCTCCAAAATGGATCATGAATGCTGAGAGGTAGGCCTGCAACATCACTACGTTGGTAAAAAAAAGACGAAGGAAATTTTACCGCGCGGGCTACCGACTCAACCGTTGCTTCTGACGGGGGGCCGTTCATTAGCCCTCTTTCTAGTCGGGAATAATTGCCTTGGTCGAGATTTGCGATGGATGCCACTTCAGCTTGACTCATGCCTCTGAACTGGCGGGCCATAAGTAGCAATTCACCGTTGAACTGTTCGGTCATAATCTGCCGCTATCTGTGCTTTTTGCCTCCTCCTCGTTGGGAGCAGGCGTCTTGATACGAACCAGCTGCGTTGTGTCGATCTCAGGTGCATCAATCGGAAGACGTGCCGGTGCTGCGACCATGCCTGAGTCATCCAATTCGATTTTCCAGAGGAAGCGCCCCTTACTGTGCGCGGCGATGCCAATCCAGACAATTTCTGTTTCGTAGTCGTCTAGAATATAGCATAGACGAACCCGTTGAAGAGATGTCCTGCCAAATAGATCTACGGTGTGATCGTCAAAATCAAGAGCCTGTCCAGTTGGGACGTTCCTGGTCGCCAGCTCAATATCTGCGTGTTTTAGTCGTAGCAGAATCTGGTCATCGATGACTAATGAGACGGTGTCGTGGTGCTCAACGAATTCAATAGTGCTATCGGAAGACGCGATTGCCCGAAGCTTCGTGATAACCCGCTCCCAAAAGACATTCCTCGAAGTAGCTTTCCGCGTCCATAGGCGGCGCTCAGGATACTCATCCGTGAATTCTGACCATGCCTCGTGAATTGCCGTAAAAAACTTCGCGCCCCGCTGCCCTGTCTCCAGGCTTCCACGAACGTGATCTTCCAACGGCAGGGGCATGGGTGTCTCCGATCTTGCGCGATCGTATGACGGGTTTTTCCAAAATGCAATGCGAAATATGTAAATAACGATGTAACCCCCTCTCGCAGCGATCATGTTGACCGAACTTCGTGCAAAATGGCTAGTAATGCAGCGGCGCTTGGGCTGGAGGGGTGGGGGGACGCATGAAATGCTGCAGCCCTCCCCTTATGCCACCGCCTGCCACGACATAGGCTCGCGCAGCCACGCCTCGAAATCACTGGAATGCCAAGCGACGGAGTTCACGCCGATCTGCACCGATCGCGGAAACTCACCGCGTGCCATCTTCCGGTAGATGGTCGCGCGGGACAGCCGTGTACGCTCCAGCACCTCGGACATGCGGACGAGGCGCTCCACCGCTTCCCCCTTCTTCATTCAGGGCGCCTCCAGCCCATCGGGTTGGCCACCCAGGCATCGATGTCGCTCTCGTACCAAGCGACCAGTCCAACGCTGAGACGGATGGAAGGCGGGAAGGTGCCTGCGGCAATCCGGCGATAGATGGTGGTGCGGCCGAGCTTCGTCCGCGCCTTCACGTCAGCGATGCGCAGGAGGTTATCTTTGCTGCGATCTACGGGACCGTTCATGCGACCCGCCGGATCGGGGTGACAACGTTATCCTGCCGCTCGCCGCCGTCGGGACCGCCAGCGATCTGCGCCTTCCATTCCCCGCAGTGACGGCTCTCATGTGTCACGGGGAATAGCGAGACGGGGAAGGGGCCTGCCGCCTGGGCAACGCTCGGCGCCCGGACCTGGCAGGTGCCGGTGTCTGCCGCCGCGCCGGGGTCACGGATGGCGTTGGACAAGCGGGCGCCCATGCGCTGCCACCAGCGGCACGTTGCGCAGCTCTGTTCGCATGCGTTCGACATCAGGCCTCTCCTTTCGGGAAGGTACGTGGGCGGCCGGGCTGGGTCAGTTCCTGCGCGAGGGTTGCGATCGGCGTGCCGGCGCGCAGCATGTCGGCCGGGGGGAGCCACAGGTCGCAGGGAAGCAACGGCTCGCTGACGGGTTCGTCGGGCAGCAGCGCAGCGACGATATCGTCCGGCCGGGACATCATCCTGATCCGGTTGGCCGTGGCGGTGAGCGTGCGGGTGGTGAAGCTGGCGCGGACGCCAGCTTCCCGTTCTTCGCTTGTCCGGCGATCGGACCGGCGCCCCATCTCCCGACAAATCTCCTCCGCCTGCACCCGACCCAGCTTGTAGCCCTGGATCAGCAAGCGTCGTTCGTTGGCGGTGCCCTGGCCTTTCTTGGGTCGGGCGGCGGTCACAGGGGCATCCTGCTGTTGAATTCACCGCATTCTTGGTCGCGGTGGACGTACGGGAACACCGACATGGTGTCCTGCTTGTCGAGGTCCGGCACCCAGCGGGGTGGATAGCGGCGGCAGATGCCTTGCCCCGGTGCGACGCGCGCCAAGGCAACGACTTCGAAAGTGGCGGCGGGATCAACCTCCGAGGCAGCCGCCGCGCCCTCGAGGAAATGCAGGCAGGAGGAGCAAGCCATGATGCTATGCCCTTTCGTGACGGAATTGCGAGGGCAGGCAGTCGTCAGCGAGCATCGACCGGTATTCCGGTACAACGAGCAGCGCTTCATGGGCCATGTCGGCGGGCACCTTGTCGAAAGCCACCATGTGCCAAGCATCGATCATCAGTTGGAGCTGCTGCCCGATGGTACCCTTGGCATCCCAGTTGGCGAAGCACGCGCCGACGTTGCAGAGGTATTCGTCAGACAGGCCGATCTCGTCGGGATAGGATACGACCTTGCAGGCGGGCGTGTCGCCGTGGCGACCGCCGGTCCAGCACAGCATGGCGCTGGCAATCGGAATGTCGCGGCTCATGCCGTGGCCTCCTGGCTCTGCTGGTATTCAGCCTCACTCCGCCGATGCTCAGCCCGCTGGTTCCGCTCGTCGATTTCGTGCTTCAGGTAAGCGTCGACCGATGGAAACGAGACATAGTCGAGGTCGCCGACCGCGTGCACGGCCCCATCCGGCATTTCGACATAGCCCCAGCCGTTCTTCCACAGGCGGCCATCATCGACACCCATCGGCGTGACGATGCGGATCGAGCCATCGAAGCATAGTGCCCAAGCGATGACGGGCGTCTTGGAAACCTCGGACACGCCGTCCTCGATGCAGGCGGAGAGGGCCATGATCCCTGGCTGAGCTGGCATAAGCTGAAGGGGATGCGCCATGATCTGGGAATAGGCGTATTCGGATATCTCGTCCGACGTTTCCTCGCCCTCCAGGCGGACATAGTAGGCCATGTCCCCGATCTGGGCTTTGTCCTTCCGCGTGATCCGGGCGATCCGCGACAGCGGATAGGACATCCGCCAGTTCATATCGAACATGCCGGTCATGCCCCCACCTCCGACAGGTTGACGCCGCCGATGCGGGCGAGGTCTTCCATAATTTTCCAGAGAATCTGGAGATTGCCCGAATCTTCCTTCAGGCCCCGGAGAAACTCGGGGTGGCTGGGGTCGACGATTGCGCGATCCGCGTAGCCGTGGTTGCTTAGCTGAGGATACAGGGCCTTGAACCGCGTCAGGACGCCCTCGATGGTCGTGGCGCTCGTTGACCAGATGATCTCCTCAGCCTCCAAGGCGACCCGTTCGGACTGCTCTTCCGTTTCGATGGTGGCGGGCTCACGATCGGTGCGCAGCCAGTAAACGGCCTCCGCACGACGCTTGCGGAAGGCGTCGAACAGTGGCTGATCGTTCTGCGTGAACGCACCATGGCTGCCGAACCGGCGCGCATCGGCTGCGATCACTGCGAGGAGATCGGCGGGCGCATTGTCGAGACACATCCGGTTGTCGTGAAATAGCTTCAGCTTGGTTGCGAGTTCGGTAGGTGCCGGGGCTACGCAACGGATGAGGGCCTGCAATGCCTCGTATTCGGCATCGGCCAACTGGTCGAACCGGCTCTGCTTTGCCTCGAAAGCGATCTCGGTGTCCGTGTCCTGAACGGAGGCCTCGTACTGTGCCGATGCCAGGGCAAACTCGCCCTTCTCGTACAGGGTGCGTTCCACCTTTGCAGCGGCGTAGGCCTCATAGGCGCGCTGCCACTGAATGAACGGGCCGCGCATGAAGGGATCATAGCCCTGCGGCAGGGTGATCGGGGTTGGCCACCGAGGCTGAGCCGTTTCCAAGGGCGTATAGCCGATGCCGAAGTGTTTCCGGGCTTCGGTGATTGCCTGCGATGCCTCGGTATCGTCGACCTCGCGACCGGTAGCGGTGATCTGGGCCAGCGCGATCAGCTTCACGATGGCGTCGTCAGTAGTCGCAGCGGGGCTCGCCGTGATTGCCCTCTCCAGTCGATCTGATTCTAAGCAGGCGGCCCTCACTGTATCTTCGTCCAAGCTCGTATCGGTGTTCAGCTTGTCGGAGATCGCGTTGCGTTCGATCAGCAGGTTGCGGAGCGGCAGACCGGTGGGTGTTTGAACGGGTATTCCGGCGATCGCGTCGAGGAACGGCGTGCGGGCCGCTGCACCGATCGCAGGCGAGATGTTGATGCCATAGTCCGTCAGTTTAACGGCGCGGGTCGATAAGGCGTCGAACTGCTTGACCAAGTCGTTCATGTCGGGGGACAGGTGGAAAATGCCGTCCTCGCCCAGTGGCCCCAGCACTTGGCCGTCCGCAGCCATTTCCGCCAGATAGGCCTTAAGCGTGAAATCGCTTGGAGAGACGGCGGCATGTCCATGCAAATCGTCGCGCAGTTCGCAGGCCGCAATCCAGCGGCGAGAACCCTCGCTGTCGTCACTGCCGTCATAGCTCGCACAATGGAAAGCCGCCTCTGCCCAGCGCAGAAAGGCGGGATAGATGGCCGTCGACAGGCGGGTCTTGGCGAGCGCGATCACGTCGCGGGCCAGGGCGGCAATCTCCAGCTCTTCCAGCGTCGCTTCCTGCGTCTCGGCAGGCAGCTTCGCCAGTTCGCCAGCCATCGCCGTCTGGGCGGGGCCGGGCAGGAACACGACGCGGATGTTGGGCTTGGGCGTATACGGCGCTTGGCGTGCGAAAGTCGGATCGATCGGTAACGAAGCCATGCTGCATCTCCTGCATCTGTGGCGCAGGAGTGCGGCAGGGGCCTCCGTAGAGAGCGTGCGTTACTGGCCTGCGGTCAGCCGATTCGCAAAAGCTAACTTGCTGACATGCATTACGTACGCAATGTATATACGCACATCAACCCATTTGTTTGGCCTCGATTGGGGGTAGCAGATCCTCGACGTTGACCAAGCGAGCCATGAAATCAATCGCTTGGCTAGATAAATCGAACTGCCGCTCTGGATTGAATTGCGAAAAGAAAATGCGTGACGTTTCAATCTTATCGATCCGTGCGATAAAATGAACGAAGCGCAAATCTACATCCCGTGAAAATCGAGCGACGACGCAGTCACCCGCTCTGACAGGGCGGGTTCCATCAAAAACGACAAACTGGCCGACCTCATATTTTGGCCACATATTACTTACCGGGGTAAAAAATCCCGCCAAGGCGATATTCTGAAGATGACTAGGTGTTTTAATGACGGTTCCAGATGCCTTTCTCGTAAAGACCTCCAAAAATGATAGTTTTTCGTCATCTATCCCCTCAGCAACCCACTGCGCTGTGGTAATTGGGATGGTGTCGTTGGTCGTTATCCAGCCGCCTCCCCAAGTGTGATCGACCTCCTTAAGAAATTTTGTATCGCCGTACAGCCGCAGGACTTCCGCCTCTTCAATGGGCGGTTGGCCTCGACCGCCGAGCGCAGCCGCAAGTCGCCGCCCTACGATCCTGTTGGGCTGCGAGGGCGAATAATCTTGGTTGAAAAAGCGCTGAATGGCGGAGGCAGAGCGGTAGCCAGCAGCTTGGGCAATCTGGGCCAACGTTAGGCCGCTTCGATCTTTCAGGTCGAGCAGCGCTGCACCGAGCGTCTGCGCCTCATTCGGTTCTTGCACAAGCATATCCTTGACTGCGTGTACGCATTGCGTATTTTCTCGGTATGAAGGTTAGGTCGATCATACGCCTTTTTGGAGGCATACGCCCTATGGCACGCGCCCTTGGTCACGCAACTCACTCGACCGTTCAAGGGTGGTGGCTACGGGACACCATTCCAGCCAAACGTCAGGCCGAAGTGCTTCGAGCTGCGCGCCGGGCGGGTCTTCAGTTGTCCGCAAACGATCTAATTGATTGGATGGAAGCTGCCTGATGTTCTGGTCCCAGAAGCATGGCGCTAATTCCGCTTACTCCCCGCCCAGCCGGATCGGTCGCGGCTCGTGACTGACGGCGCCGCTCCGACCCACCGCCGCCATGCACTCGCGGAAGACGGAAATCGCATCGTCCTTTGCGGCGACGGAGCCGGGGTCCTTGTCGGCGATGTGCTGGAAGAGGGCGAAGGCGACGGCGGCTTCGCTGCCGGTGGCTGCCTGCACGCGCATATCAGGGTCGAGCATCGCGGTTCCTCAAGGCCACCACGGCATGGGGCCGTTGGCGGCAACAGTGATGCGGCCGTTGCGGATGGTGGTGACGACCAGTTCGAACGGCCCATAGCCATCATCGGAAATGAAGGTGAGCGCGTGTCCGATGATCTCATGCTCGAGGCTGTCCTCGAACGTGATTGCGCCATCGGCCTGGCGGCCCCGAGTGGTTTCCAGTCCGACCAGCGAGAGGTCGGCGCGTCCGAGCGGCTGATCCCCGAGAAAGGCGTCGCCGCTGCCTTCGTATCTGCGTTCGGCCATGTCGCCCTGTCTCCAGTGGATTGCGGGCGCCATGATAGCCGCAGGGCAGGGGGCGTCCAGCTGTCTGCGGTCCCGTCCGCCTCAATCATTGGCCACGACCTCGCCGCGCAGCACATCGGTGACGAAGTGCATGAAGGCCCCTGCGCCTGCCGGTGGCAGCATGTTGGTGTTCAGCCGGTCAAGCTCGTCGAGGAAGTGGTGCACGATGTCGTTGGGCAGATTGGTGTTCTGCATCGTGTCGACGATCGCCGCGACGAGGTTCGCCAATGCGATCGCGGTCAGCCGGTTGTCGGCACGTGCTCGTTTGTCTTTCCCCATGCCGGAGCTTGTGCGCGATGACCGCACCGCACATCCACGGACGTCGCCGCACCTTTTCCGCGTCATCTGCGGTCGATGCGCAGAACGCCGTGCTGACCGCGATCAAGACGGAGGACGCGGCGACCTGGGCGGATATCGGCCGGGTGCTAGGCAAGTCCGAGGACCGGGCGGCGGCCTATGCCAATACCGCGTCGCCGCTCGACTTGCCGACCTTCCTGGCCGGATGCCGGGAATGGGGAGGGCGGTTCGCCGATCCGCTGCTGACGCTGGTCGGCGGGCGCTGGGCGGAGGCGGGCGCGATCTGCACGGGCGATGAGAAGGCGGCGCTGACGCTCGCCACGCTGCTGCCCGCCGTGATCGCGATCGAGGCGGACGGGCTGACCGAGGCCGTCGAGCTCGTGCCGCACGAGGTGCTGATCCGCCGGGTGCACCGGCTGACCACGCTGTGGCTGAACATGATCGCCGAAGAGAAAGGGGGCGTGTCGTGAATCGTCGTCGCACCTATGAACAGGAAGCGGAGTTTCGGCGCGTCGTCGACGAGGCCAAGCAGCGCTACAACATCAGCGACATCGTGGCGCGGACCCGCAAGGTGACACGCGCCGGGCGCAACGAGATGCGGGCGCTATGCGCGTTCCATAACGAACGCACGCCGTCGATGCAGCTGAACGACGCCAAGGGCACCTATCACTGCTTCGGCTGCGGGGCGTCGGGTGATCTCGTCAGCTATGTGATGAACACCGAGCGGCTGGGCTTCATGGAGGCGCTGCGCTGGCTGGGTGCGGCGAATCTGCCCGGTGTCGATCCGGCGCAGCGAGCCATCGCGGCGGCCGAGGATGAAGCGACCCGGCGCCGGGCGATCGAGCGGGCGCAGGGTGTATGGGACAAGGCGATGCCAGCACCCGGCACGCCTGCCGAGGTTTACCTGCGCGGGCGGGGCATCGTCATGCCGATCCCGCACAGTATCCGCTTTGCGATGACCCCGGCCTGGTATGACGACGACACGGGTGAATGCGGGCCCGATTTGCCTGCGCTGGTGGGCGCGGTGGTCGATGGCGGCGATCAACTGGTCGGGCTTCAGCGCATTTTCCTGGCCGATGGCGGGCGGCGCAAGGCGGGCATGGCCAAGCCGAAGCGCAGCCTGGGGCGGGTGAAGGGTGGGGCGCTTCGCCTCAACTCCGACATCGACAGCGTGTCGGACACGCTGATCGTCACCGAGGGGCCGGAGGATGGTCTGAGCCTCGCGCAGGAGATGGACCGGGAGGTGTGGGTGACGCTGGGCACCGCACTGATGCCGCATGTCGACTATCCGCCGCGTGTCGTGACGATCGTCATTGCCGGGCAGAATGATGCGCCGGGTCGAGCCGCTGCGGCGAAGGCCGAGGAAGAGCTGTCCGAGCGTGGCTATGCGACGCGCACCATGTGGCCGGCCGAGGGCTTCAAGGACTGGAACGACCAGTTGCGGGGTATCCGGGCATGAGCGGCATGTTCGATCCGCAGTTCGCGGCGTCCGAGCAGGGCAACCCGCTGACCAATCCCGAAGCCGAGCTAGGGCTGCTAGGCGACCTGATCGCAAACAATGCGCTAATCGACCTGTGTGCCGATCGGTGTCGGCCGAACGACTTCTCCGTGCCGCTCTATGGGCAGGTCTATGCCCGGATGCTGGAGCGGACCGCGTCGGGTGCGGCGGTGGATGCGGTGATGCTTGCGCCGCACTTCGCTAATGACGAGGGCTGGGCGCGCCTGTTCAAGGTGCTGTCGGCCGCTGCGCTCAACGCTGGCCCGGTCGAGCGGACCAAGGCCTATTTCGAGCAGGTCGTGGCGCTCTCGGCCCGGCGTCGGCTGGTTGCGGGATTGCAGGACGTCGTCATGTCGGCCCGCGATCTCAGCGTGCCGCGCGAGGAGTTGGTCGCCAATGCCGACGAAGCGGTCGGGTCGATGGTGGACGACACGACGATCCGCCAGGCGCCGGCCGGGACCTATGCGCAGGGCGTTATCGACAGCTTCGGCAAGCCGGTCGTCGGCGTCCGCTGCGGCATTATCGGCTCGCTCGACGATGCGGTTGGCGTGCTGCGCCCCACCAACATGGTGGTGGTCGGTGGACGGCCGGGCATGGGCAAGACGGCGCTTGTCACCTCCTATTCGATCGGGGCGGCGGCGCGCGGTCACGGCGTGCTCATCTTCTCGCTGGAGATGAGCGCGGACGAACTGACGCGGCGTATCCTGGCCGACATGACCTTCTCGCCGCGTGGCGGTGTTCCTTACGAGCATGTCCGTGACGGCACGGTGCGGGCCCATGAGATGGACGCGGTGCATCGTGCGCAGCGGCGACTGTCCGAGATGCCGCTGGAGATCAACGACGGCTCCGGCCTGACCCTACAGCGCTTCATCCGCCAAGCGCGGCGTCACAAGCGGCGGCTGGAGGCTCAGGGCGGTAAGCTTGAGCTGGTCGTGATCGATTACCTCCAGCTCATGACCCACAGCAGGCGCGGCATGTCGCCTTACGAGCACGCATCGGAGGTCAGCATGGGCATCAAGCAGTTTGCCAAGGACGAGAACCTGACCGTCATCGCTGTGGCGCAGCTGAGCCGTGACGTGGAGCGTCGGCCCGACAAGCGGCCGATCCCCGCCGATCTGCGCGACAGCGGCCAGATCGAGCAGGACGCCGACCTGATCGTCTTCGTCTACCGCGAGGAGGAGTATCTCCGTCGCGAGGAGCCCGAGGACCAGTTCGGGTCGAAATACGAAACCTGGCGGACGGACATGGAAGCCGTGCGCGGTAAGATCGAATTTCTCGTGCCCAAGCGGCGCAGCGGCCCGACCGGCAAGGCGTCGGGCTATTTCTTCGGTGCCAACGCCGCCGTGCGTGGCAGCGACTTCTATTCATCCCATCATCAGTCGGAGACCATGTAATGGCTCGTATTCGCTCCGTGCATCCGGGTCTCTGGACGGATGAGGCCTTCGTATCGCTCACACCCTTCGCCCGGCTCTTCTTCATGGGGCTGTGGGGCGAGTGCGACGACATGGGTTCGTTCGAGTGGTCGCCGCTCAAACTGAAGATGCGCATCCTGCCCGCCGATGGTGTCGATGCAGGCGACCTGCTGGCCGAACTGGAGCAGGCCGGTTGCATCATGCGCTACGAGGTCGGCGGGCGCACGATCGGCGCGGTCCGGAATTTCTGCCAATTTCAAAGACCTAAGAAGCCGAACTCGGTGTACCCGCAGACGGAAGCGGTTCGGAACTGGGTCGGAACCGAGGAGCGTTCAAAGCGCGACGGTTCGGAACCGGTTCGGAACTCGGGGGGAAGCAGTTCGGAACCGGTGGGGAACCAGTTACCCACTGGTGGGGAAAAAGCTCGCCAGATGGAGGATGGAGATACCTTTCCTATCGGAAAGGGCGCTGAGGCGCCGCCAGTCGATTTGCGGAAAGTCGTTTTCGACGAGGGGGTGAAACTCCTGACCCAGTCCGGGCAGTCGGCCAGGGCAGCGAGGGGGCTGGTGGCGAAGTGGTGCAAGGCCCACGGGGAGGGGGCGACGCGGGAAGCGTTGGTCAGCGCTGGCGGCCGAGCCGATCCCGTCTCGTGGATCGAGGGGCGATGGCGAACCAAGGTCCAGCACACCGCCGACGCTGCCGCGATCAGCCATGCCCGTGCCGAGCGCTACCGCCGCATGGACCTGCCAGGGCCACCGCCCGAGGTCTTGGCGCGGATGGTGAACGGGGCGATCTGCCTGCCGGAGCCCGAGGTCCAGCATGCCTGAGTGGGGTTCGCCTGTCGTTCGCGAACGGGTCGCGTGGCGCGGAAGTGGGGAGGGCGTAACGCGGATCTCCACGTCACGCCCCCTGTCGATCACCGGCAGACCCGGACTCGTTCCCGGCCATGATGGCGGTACTCGGTCCAGCACCGCTGCCGGTAACCGTATCCGCCACGGTACCCGTAGCCACGACCTCGGTAGCCGTAGCCGTTGTCGCGGTACCCGCCGCCATAACCGTACCCGTCATACCGTGGCCCGTCATATCCGTCCCAACGTCCTGGGGGCGGTCCAGGCGGGGGAGGCGGGGGCGGGCCGTCCCAGCCGGGGCCAGGCCCATGGCCGGGGGGCGGTGGCGGCGGTGGGCCCCATTCCTGGGCGCTCGCACTCACGCTCAGGCCGAGCGTGGCAATGGCAAGTCCAGCAGCAACGACACGTGTCAGCTTCATGGTCGCATCCTCATGCCCGACGATTGGGCATGGAACGGGGTTACGCCAGCGTCCTATTCACAGGGCTGAACGCGGTTGTTCTCCGTCGTTCAGAATTGACCGGCCGGTTGGTGGTTGGAGCTGGATTAGTGCGAGAGTGGCGGCAAGCGTACTTCGCTTGGATTTTTGACGGCCGTCGTCGAGGCAGCGAATGAACGCGGCATTTGTCACCAGTGTACCACAGGCGATCCGCATCGACGTGAAGATCGTCAGCTTTGTTCGGGCGTTTCGCCTCGTCTATGATCGCGGACCGAGCCTTCGCGAAATCATGCTTGAGGTGAATGCAGGATCGAAGACGACGGTCAGCCGGGCGGTGGCTCGGCTTGTGTCGGCTGGACGGCTGGTTCGATGCAGCGACGGACCTGCAGTGCCTGACGATGTCGAGACGGCTGTAGCGCTGCTCCGGCGCAGTGGCTGGCATGTTGTAGCGCCACATGTAATCAGCCAAAGCTCGATTTAGACCGATGACGTGAAGGGGACTCGAACCATCGAGCCCCCTTGCACTTTTACAGCGTGATCGTGCTGCTGTTGTCCTTCGTCGGGAGCGCCGTGCCATCCGAGCTCTGCGCGCCAGTGTTGGATGCTGGAAGGCCGCTCGAAGCGACGTTGAAAGTGTTCCCCTGAGAGTCTTCGACCTGAAGAACGAGAATGTAGGCCGATGCGTCGACCTGAACGTTGGGGTAAATGCCAGTTACCTCTAGGCCGATCTGAACCGTTCCGCTCACCTTCTGCGATTGCTGAATTTCGTGGAAGGTCTGCGTGATCTGTTCGTGTTCCTTTGTGCCCCCGGCATGAAGACCGATCCAGCTCCAAAACGCGCTGATGCCTGCCTCAACCTTGTAAGAGTCGCGGATCTCTTGATAGGTTTTGGAGTCTTCCAAGCGCATGATCTCGAAAGTCATGCTGCCCGTCATTTTTGCCCAAGCGCCGGCTCCAGAAACGGATACGCCAACACCGGAGATTGCACCGCGCTTATTCGTAACCTTGTAGGTCTGCGCATCACCAAGAAATGCCAGCTGCGCGTGGTCCGAAGTGATTTTCAACGACATGGCTATTTAACTTTCGTTATAGGAAAATTATCAAAGCCTTACACGACCCATGAGTCGCTGTTTTATAATTGGTAATCTTAGAAATGAATATTGGAACTTATCAATTTGCGGTGATGCATATAGTCCATAGTGAACGTAATAAAGTATCGCTTTATCTCACATTATACTGTCATGCGGCCGTCACGTCTGGTTTGCCGGAATGGTGGCCAGCCCAAGAGGAATACGATGGGAGGAAGTTTTAGTGAATAATTGCTGCAAGTGGCATGGCGCATAATAGTTGCGGAAGCGAAATGGGTGCTCAGGCGAATGCCGTAAACGGCTTTTCCCTTTGCGCTATTCCCGAAAGGTGGAACGGAATGGCAACTATCCGAGACTGATAGTGCAGCCGCATACTTGAGGTGCGGTCGTCGCTTGCTCCCGGGCGGCGGCCGTACACCACCGCATCATGCGGCATGACGTAACCGGGTAGCCATGCGGCGGGGCGAAGTTCATGGGTCAGGCGAAGAAGAAGCCGGTGAGTATGAAGGTCCGCCGGGCAGTTCGGACCGAGCGTGATCAGGTCAGGGACCTAGCCAACGCGTGCGGTGTGCCGGATGCGCAAGTCGGTAATCTCGGACTGGCCAAGATCGTCGATCTCAGCGGCGAACTTGGTGAGCGACAGAAGACCTATACCGTGCTGGTGAACCGGGGCGGGACCGCGATCGATCGCTGGATTAGCGGGGACAAGGGGGGGCTGTTCGGCGAGCCCCAGCAGCGAGCCATTCGCCATACCCAGCGGTTGTGGGTGAGGGCGGACGGGCACTTGCGCGCTCTCGATCCTGCCCGTGACGTCGTGGACGAGCATGTCGATGGCATGTCTCAGCAGGAGGCGCTCGACGAGCTACAGCGCTACAAGGATCGCATGCCGCGACTGTACTGGGACGTTTATGAGAATGTCTGCCGGTTTGATGAAGAGGCCGGTGTCGCGGGTGCCAGGATCGCGACAAATGCCCGGTCAGCGGTCGATGCGGCCAAGACGACGGTCGCTTTCACGGCCAGCCTCATTGTGATGTGGCGGGGGCTCTAAGTGAAGTCGGACGGCTCACGGCCAAGAACTGCCAAGAGGCCGCGAATATACCTGAGAACCAGACTGTATGCGGACCGTATCGGCTGGACGGCTCGGAGTGACGGTACCCTCAAAAGCATCCGCATAATTTTTTGCTTCATTCACATAGGGAGAATTAATTTTGGTTGAATGGACGACCTTCCCGGTCGCGCTATCTAATATTTCAATTGACCAAAATCCCATTATCACACCTCTTGACCACTGCGCAGCTATGTGGGATGTACACGGTAGTTGAAAGAGCCGCGCCCGACGGGGTTAGCGGCTCTTTCTGTATCTGGGCGGTTGGCCGTCAGGTAACAAGCGGCTTGAGTTGAGGCGTGTCCGAGCATGCGGCCGTGGCCTTTGATCTTGGACGTACGTGCCACTGTATGACCGCCTCACCGTATCAGCTGCTGCCGGTGCGTCTCCGTAAGGCTTTAAAATTCTTTGAAGCGTACTGCCTGATCGTTGGGCTCGTTTAGCACCGTCATTATCACTTCACAGCATTGGAACGGGCGATGGCCGGGCAACGCAATTTCGGATCTTCTCGGAGCGGCGGCTACGCCAGGGCCCCGAGATTGAACGTTATAAATAGCGGTCGCGAATCCGACGGCGAGCCTCGTGCATTAAGCGAAAACTTGATCGTAACGGCTCGTCCGACGGTTGCTCGGAGGGCCAAGCAGGAGCCTGCCATCCTTGGAATGGGCTCCAAGAAGCACCCGGAACCGACATCGCCCATTTGTTAAAGGCAATCATGGCACTATTGTTAACCCTATATTGCTGAATAGCTTGTTCAACGTCCTCGTCGTCAACCAGTATCACGTAACGGTTCTCGATCGATGCCGGCCATTGTAGGTTAACCGGCACTGAGTCGTCAGGAATAAATGCTGTCACTCCATCACTAGGCTGAGCCCGTTGTGGTGCGGTTACATCGACCATTTGACCATTCGGCAGCTTGACGACCGCGTGGTGCATAGCCTGAATGTAAACGTTCGGTAGCCATTCGATCATCCAGCCGTGCTGCACCGATGCACCGTTCTGCTTGGCGACGTCATCCGCAATCCAATAGCATGCACCGGCAGGGCCGAGGGCCTGCCTATCGACTTCAATCGGCGTAGCACCAAGCAATGCTTTGAGCTTGCCGACGGTCGGATCGGTGATTGGATAGTCGGTCAGATCAAAATCGACACGTTCGGTCATGATTCGTCCCCTCGTTCGGGATAGTTTGGCCTAAGGGCTAGCAATCGGCAACGGCTTGGAGTTCGTAGCCTTTGGGTCCTTCCCAGCCTCACAGATAATACGGGGGGCAAAGGCGCTACTTCGGTCTAGCCACGAAAAAATGGCATAGTTCTTCCTCCCTGTTGACCGCAAAAGCCGCAGAAACCCGCCATTTCTTGGCATTTTGACAGGGAAGTATGACACCCTGGGGAGGGAAGTGGTGGAAATTGACCTCGAAGAGCCCACCCGCGCCATGATCGGCGCCGTCCTTGGCGTTTCGAGCCGGTGGATCGGCGAGTTGCGGTCGAAAGGCGACATGCCCGCCGATGGCGCGACCCTCTTGGAAAACGTTGAGGCCTGGGCTGCCAACAAATACGGGATCGAAGGGGCGCAGGGCGACCTCGACCTCGAAACCGAGCGGGCGCGGCTCGCCAAGGAACAGGCCGACAGCAAGGCCATGGATAATGCGGAGCGTCGCCGGGAATTGGCGTCGCTGCCCGACATGTCCGGCGCCGTCGTCTCCGTCATCGCACTGGCCGTCACCCGGTTGCAGCAGGTCGGGCTGGAGGTGGCGAACGGCGACCACAAGCTGCGCGCCAAGATCGACACTGCCATCAACGATGCCCTAGAAGAATTGACCGTGGCGCGCGTCGAGGAGGCAAGAGGCGGGGGCCTAAATGAGGAAGAGCCCTCGGACGAAGAAGAGGGCTGAGCCCTCGGCCATTCAGGTCGTCGGCGCCGAGATCGCGGCGGCGGCGCGCGAATGGCTCAGCATCTTCAAGCCCCGGATCAAGCCCAAGCTGTCCGAGTTCATGCGAGATCATGGCCGGACGGACGATGGGCGTCGCATTCGCCCGTTCCCGTTCCAGTCGGATATGGCGGACGCCTTTACCGACCCAGAGACTGAACAGGTCTCGGTTCGGAAGAGCAGCCGCATCGGCTATTCGACCATCTTGCAATGCTTCATCGCGTACCGCATCCGGTACGACCCGGCACGCTCGCTGATCTACCAGCCGACCATCGACGACGCCGAGAAGTTCAGCCGCGACGACCTCGACCCGGTCCTGCAATGGAAGATCGTCCGCGAGGTCGCGACGTTCAAACCACGGCACGCGGACAACCAGATCCGGGCCAAGCGCTACAAAGGCGGCTGGGTCCAGATTAAGGGCGCCAACAGCCCCAAGGAATTCCGGCGCGTCACCGCTGATGACGTGTTTCTGGAGGAATGCGACGGGTACCCATGGGCCGCCAAGGAGGAAGGCGACCCCGCCCGACTGGCTTTCAAGCGCAACCTCACCTCGCCGCGCCGTTTCCGCGCTGCCGGTTCAACCCCTAAGGTCAAAGGCTTCAGCCGGATTGACGGACTGTTCGAACAGGGCAGCCAGGAATATCGGTACGTTCCCTGCCCTGAGTGTGGGCACATGCAGAAGCTGGTGTTCGGCGACGGCACCGGCGCCGGCATCCGGTGGGAGCCGCGTCACGCACCGACCCGCGCGTGGTACCAGTGCGAAAACGGCTGCGAGATCGACGAAGAGCACAAGCCGTGGATGGACGAGCAGGGCGAATGGCGGGCTGACAATCCGGCCGCCTTCCCCCGACATCGGTCCTTCCATATCTGGGCGGCCTATAGCCAGCATCCCGGTGCCGCCTGGCTGGAGATCGCCCGCGAGTTCCTGGAAGTTCGGCACGATCCGAATCTGCTGAGGACCTTCGTCAATCAGGTACTCGGCGAGGCATGGGCCGAAAAGGGCGAGGCCCCGGAGTGGCAGCGCCTTTACGATCGCCGGGAGAAGGCGATGATGGTCGGCACGCCTTCTGCCAAAGCCGCTCTGCTGATCGGCGCGGCCGACGTTCAGCGCGGCGGCGGTGGCCGTATCGACCTGGATATCTGGGCATTCCGGCCGGATGGCGGGCGCGAGTTCGTCGAGCGCATCGAAGTGTTCGGTCCCATTGCCGATCCGAAGACCTGGGCCGGGCTTGATGAGGCGGTAGCGCGAACCTGGGTGACGGCCGATGGCCGTCGCCTCCGCCTCGCCCGCGTCGCGATCGACTCCGGTGACGGCGAGAACACGATGGAGGTCTATCGCTGGGCTCGCCGCCATCCCGGCTTTGCCATGGCGGTGAAGGGGCGCGAGAGCATCGCCGCGCAACAGGCCATCGGTTCGCCGACGTGGCAGGACGTCACGGTCAACGGACGCAAGATCAAGAAGGGCGTCCGGCTCTGGAACATCGGCACGTCGATGCTGAAGATGGAGTTGTACGGCCAGCTGGCGCTCGAAAAGCCTGTCGACGGCGAGGACTATCCCAAGGGGTACGTCTTCCTGCCTGACGGCACGCCGGATGAATGGATCAAGCAGCTGGTCGCTGAGGAATTGCGCATCATCCGCCTGCGCAACGGCGGTTTCCGGCGGGAATGGCACAAGGTCCGGGACCGCAACGAAGCGCTCGACAACGCTGTCTATGCGCGAGCGGTCGCAGTAAGCCTCGGCGTTGACCGCTGGGGACCGCGCCAGTGGGGCAAGCTAATGGGTGCGATTAAGGCACCGCGAAAAACCGCCGCCCCGGCGCAGGCATCCGAAACAGTCGCCGACCAAGCATCCACGCCAATACCGCCGCCCCGCGCGAAACGTCCCGCTCCGGCCCGCCGGTCCAACCCATTCACCAGTCGAGGGAGATAGCGATGGCATATCAGCAATCCGATCTCGACCAGTTGCACCAGACGCTGCTGACCGTCGCCACCGGCGCGCAAAAGGTCCGCTTCGCTGATGGGCGCGAGACGACGTTTCAGACCGTCGATGCCGTCACGGCCGCCATCAAGGTCGTGGATGCGCAGTTGAAGATGCAGCGCATTGCCCAGGGCGGCATCTCGCGTCGGCGCACGCCCTATTATCGCAGCGGCCTCTGACCTTGGCGGGGCGTTCTCTCCTTGACCGGCTGCTGCGCCGACCCGCACCCGCCGGATCGGCGGTACCAGCGGCAAATCAACGTATCCGGATGGGGCGCGGCGCCCGCGCAGCGTACGACGGCGCCACAAAGGGCAAGCGGGCCGCGGGATGGCGGCGGAACCGGCTGGACGCGAATAGCGAGCTGACGCCCGCCGTTCAGGCGCTGCTGCGCGGCATCGCAGCTGATCTGGTTCGCAATAACCCGTTTGCGGCACGCGGATCGGCGAAGGTCGCGGAGGCGATTGTCGGAACGGGCATCACCTTCCAGGTCTATCGGAACGGCAAGGTCGATGACCGCCTCAACGGCATCGCCCGACGCCACCTCGACAAGGCGACCTGCGACGCGGGCGGGCGGCATGACCTGTACGGTCTTCAGTTGCAGGCGGCCCGGACCATCGTCGAGCGCGGCGGCGCTGTCGTGCGACGGCGCTGGCGCCGGGCATCCGACCGACTGCCACTGCCGTTCCAGCTTCAGGTGCTCGAGCCCGACTACATCGATCCATCGCACAACGGACCGCTGTCGAGCGATCCGGGCAAGCCGGGCGGGTTCTGCGTCTATGGCGTCCAGTTCGACCCGATCGGTCGTCGCGAGGGATACTGGCTCTACAATGGGCACCCCGGCGGCAACCGGGTAGACCGGCTCGGCTCGACATATGTGCAGGCCAGCGAGGTCGCCCACATCTTCCGCGCCGATCGGCCGGAGCAGGAGCACGGTGCGACTTGGTTCGCACCGATCATCCTGCGGATGCGCGATTTCGCGGACTATGAAGACGGCCAGCTCACCCGCCAAAAGATCGCGTCGGCGTTCGTGGGCGTGGTGCGTGGTGATGATGATGGCGGCACGGTGCCCGGTATCGTCAGCGAGGGGGAAGATGGCGGCGATATCGTCGGTGACGGCATCGGCGAGGATCGCGAGCCGCTCGATTATGTCGAGCCCGGCACCTTCCAGTATCTGCGCAGCGGCGAAGAAGTCACATTCTCCAGCCCGCCGTCGGTCGAGGGGTACGGGGAATATACGAAGGTCTCGCTGCGCGCGATCGCGGCCGGTCTTGGTGTCCCGTATGAGGTCCTGACCGGCGACCTGTCCGATGTCAGCTTCATTTCCGGCCGCCTCGGTCGATTGGAATACCGCGACACGGTTTCTGCCTGGCAATGGCTGATGTTCATTCCTCAGTTCTGCGGCTCAGTCGAGCGCTGGGTGATCGAAGCGCTCGAAATGATCGGCGAGGATGCGACCGGCGTCGAACTGCGCTGGACACCTCCGCCGACCAAGATGCTCGACCCGGCCACTGAGATCGCCGCCAACAAGGAGGCGGTCCGGTCCGGTCAGGCGACCATCTCGTCGCTGGCGCGCGAGCGCGGCGAGGACCCCGACAAGTTCCTGGCCGAGTGGAAGGCAGACGCCGAGAAGCTCGATACCCTCGGCCTGATCTTCGACAGCGATCCGCGCCACGTCACCTCTGTCGGCAATGCCACCAATCTCGCTGACGCCGTCGCGGCGCGGACAGCGCGGGAGCAACCCTAAATGGCTGAAATTTTGATTTATGGGATCGTCGGCGACAGCTGGGACGGTCTCGATGCCAACACGCTCGTCCCGCTCATCAGCGAAGGCGACGACGATCTCGACATCCGCATCAACAGCCCCGGCGGTTACGTCATGGAGGGGCTGGCGATCTTCAACGCGATTACCCGCGAGAAGAAGAAGGGCCGCACGGTCACATGCCACATCGATGGCCTCGCTGCCTCCATGGCGTCGATCATCGCCATGGCGGGTGACGAGACCATCATGGCCGACAACGCCCTGATGATGATCCACAATCCGTGGGATTGCGCCTGCGGCGATGCAGCCGAACTGCGCCGCGCCGCGGACCAGCTCGACCGTATCCGTGACCAACTGGTCGGCATCTATGCGGCTCGCACCGGCCTCACCGCCGACGAACTGATCCCGATGCTCGACGCCGAGACCTGGCTGACGGCCAAGGATGCGCTCGACCAGAAATTCGTCACGTCGATCAGTGCCGCCGTCGAAGTGCAGGCCGCGATCAGCGTCAAAGCATTCGGGTTCCGCAAGGCCCCCGATAGCCCGCTCATCACCATGATGGCGATGGCGGGCAACCGGACGGCGCCCGCCGCTCCGCCCCAGCAGAAGGAAACCAGCATGCCTCAGGGTAACCAGCCGGGCGGCGACAACCAGCCGCCCGCCGACACCATCACCGCAGTCGACGCGCAGGCGCGCGCCGATGCCGCCGTCGTCGCCGAGCGCCAGCGCACCGCTGGCATTCGCGCGCTCGGGACCAAGCACAAGCTGCCCGCTGACTTCATTGATGGTCTGATCGCAGACGGCACCGCCCTGGCTGCCGCCCGCGAACAGATTCTCGACAAGCTCGCCGAACAGGGCGACGCCGCGAACATCGGCCACAACAGCCCGGCGCGCGTCACCGTCGACCAGCGTGACAAGTTTCGCGAAGGCGCGACCAACTGGCTGCTCGTCAAGGCCGGCGTCGCCCACCTCGTCGAAAAGGCGGCGGCGCTGAAGGGCGAGACGGTCAAGATCGATCCGGGCGAGTTTCGCGGCGTGCGCAACGTCGATCTGGCGCGCGAGTCGCTCGCCAACCTCGGCGTCAACGTCACCACCCGCGATCCCGACTCGATCGTTCGGCAGGCGATGACCTCGCAGGGCGCGGTGATCACCCAGACCACCAGCGATTTCCCGGTGCTGTTCGAGAATGCGATCCACCGGGTGTTGCAGGCGGCCTATGCCACCACGCCGGACACCTGGACTCGGTTCTGCGGCACCGGCACGGTGGTCGATTTCCGCGATCACAGCCGGTATCTGCGCGGCTCGTTCGGCGCCCTCGACAATGTGAACGAGGCGGGCGAGTTCAAGAACAAGCCCATCCCTGACCTGGCGAAGGAGAAAATCCGCGCCACGACCAAGGGCAACATCATCAACTTGTCGCGCCAGGCGATCGTCAACGACGACATGGAGGTCTTCTCCGGGCTCGCCGTCGACCTCGGCCGCGCCGCCAAGCTGACGATCGAGATCGACGTCTATGCGCTGCTCAACAGCAACCCGCTGATGAACGACGGCGTGCCGCTGTTCGACGCCGCCCACGGCAATCTGGCTTCGTCGGGTACCCCGCCGACCGTCGTCGCCTTCGACGCGATCCGCGTTGCTATGGCCTCGCAGAAGGACATCAGCGGCAACGAGTTCCTCGACATCCGCCCGGCGATCGGCCTGTTCCCGATCGGGCTTGGCGGCTCGGCGCGTATCGTCAACGGCAGCCAATATGATCCTGACTCGGTCAACAAGCTGCAGCGCCCGAACATCGTCAATGGCATGCTCGAGAACATCGTCGACACGCCCCGGCTGACCGGCTCGGCCTATTACCTGTTCGCCGACCCCAACATCGCACCCGCGATCGAGGTGGTGTTCCTTAACGGCGTCACCGAGCCGTTCACTGACAGCCAGGACGGCTGGCGCGTGGATGGTGTCGAGTGGAAGGTCCGCCACGACTATGGCGTCGGCGCGGTCAACTACCGCTCGGCCTACAAGCAGCCCGGCGCATAACGCCAACCCGCACCTGAGGGAGTGGGCGGCGTGCCGTCCCTCCCGATTGGGAGATCACCCATGAAATTCGTGAAACTGCTCACGGCGGCTCATGTCGCCGGGGTGCTGCGGCACCCGCATGAGGGCGTTCTGCACGTCAGCGATGACGATGCCGCTCGCCTGATCGCCGATCAGGCCGCCGAGGATGTCTCGGCCGACTTCGCCGATCGCGACTTCGCCGATCTGCCCCCCGAGCCGGTCTCGAATGCCGAGCCCGATGCTCCGACCGCCGATCCCGCCCCCCACCAGTCCGACGTCGAGCCCCAGGCCACGACCGAGGCGAAGCCGAAGGCCAGCAAGGCCTCGGCCGACAAGGAGTAACCCAGCATGGCACGCAACTATGTGCAGCCCGGCGACACGCTGACGCTGATCGCGCCGCGCAATCTCACCAGCGGCGCTGGCTTCATGGTCGGCGGCATCTTCGCGATCGCCCTGACGTCGGCCGCTGCCGGTACGCCGGTGGAGGGCTGTCGAATCGGCGTCTTCGACGCGGCGAAAGCCACCGGCGCATGGACCCAGGGGCAGAAGCTGTATTGGGACAATACGGCCTTCAACCTCACCACCACGTCGACCAACAACACGCTGGTCGGTGCGGCGGCGCAGGCGCAGGCATCCGCCGACACGGTCGGCCGCGTCCTGCTGACCGGCCAGATCGCGGCGTAACCCATGGACCCGTTCGTCGCAGCGCTGGATGCGCAGTTCCACGCACCCGGCTCTGCGGCGGCGGTCTATGATGGGGTTCGGCCGTGAACCATTGGGACGCAGCTATGGCCGCGATTGATGCGGCCTTCGTCGATCCCGAGCCTCTGGTCTATCTGGTCGATGGCGCTTCCGCGCCGCTCGCGCCTTTTCATGCCATCCGTTCGGACGGAGAGGCGCGGTTCGCGGGCAGCGTATCGGCCCCGCGCACCTCCTACGAAATTAACCCGATCTATGTCGCCCAGCCGAAGCGCGGCGATAGTTTCGAGCATTGCGGTCGCCGATGGAAGGTGGAGGAGGCCAACTGGCTTCCCGCCGTCAGCCGATGGGACGTTCGCGTATCCGACGCGGGCCCGGCGGCCTGACCATGTTCGGCTTCACGTCGAGCGGTTTCCGCGAACTCGACCGCCAACTCGAGCGGCTCGAGCGCACTTTGGATGAAGATCGGCTTCGTGCCGCGCTCCGCCAGGGTGCTCAGCCGATCGTTGATGAGGCAAAGCGCCTCGTCCACGTCGATACCGGCCGGCTGCGCGACAGCATCATGGCTGTCGATGACCGCGATGGTCGCCTTTACGGCAAGTTGAACGGCGCTGAGGGCGTGTCCGTCTATGTCGGACCGGTCGGCTCAGATGAAGACGGCGATGTCTATTACGCCAAGTTCCAGGAATTCGGCACCGTGGTCATGCGGGCCAACCCGTTCATGCGCCCGGCCATCGCCGCCAAGCGGCCGGAGGCCGAAGCCCTCGTGCAGGCCATCCTGACGCAAGCCGCCATGGAGGTGCTGCGATGACGCTGGAAGACGCCATCGAGACGCGGCTGCTGGCCTTCGACAATCTGACTGCGCGCATCGCTGACCGGGTCGGCTGGACGCGCCGTTTGGCTGGTATCCCGGCGATCACGCTGCAGGTCATCTCCGATCAGCGTCCCCAGCATTTCAAAGGGTTTCAGCCGATCCGGCCGACGCTGGTCCAACTCGACGTCTGGAGCGCCGATCCCCGCGAGGCGGCTGCGATCCGGGATCTGTGCATCGCCGCCCTGGTGCCGGCCGAAACCGTTGGGGACGTCCAGTTCCAGCGCGCGATGATCGCTAGCGTCCGCTCGGGCGCGGAGCCCGATCGCAGCGGCGATAGCCATTCCTACGCGGGTGAACTGCACCGCGAGAGCATCGACTTTTCCTTCCTTCACAACGCCTGAAAGGGACAATCATGGACGCCAACGGCAATAGCGAGGCCCAGTCCGGCTGGGGCTCGGGCTTTTTTATGGGGCTGACCGCCTCCACGATGATCGAGATCTCGGAAGTCACCAAGATCCCGTTCGCCGAGGAGAAGGCTGGCACCTTCGAGAAGACGCACTTCAAGTCGCCTGGGCGCCGCAAGGAATATGGCGCCGCCCTGATCGAGCCGGGCGAGGACACGCTGGAGATCAACTATATCCCCGGCTCGCCGACCGACCTGCTCCTGACCGCCGCCCACAATAGCGGCGCGCCCTATATGTATGAAGCGTATCTGCCCGCGCCGCAGAACAAGTGGTGGAAGGTCAGCGGCTATCTGATCGTCCAGTCGCGCGGTCGGTCCATCCCGATCGATGGGGCGATGAAGCAGATGGTCAGCGTGCGGTTCACCGGGGCCTCGGCTGAAGCGAGCGCCACCGCCCAGCGGACCGTCTCGGCCGGGTCGGGCTCGTAATGCGCGGCGAGATTGTCTTCGATGCCGGGGACCAGCGCTACACGCTGTTCCTTGGCAATGCCGCGCAGTGCGCCATCGAGGAGCAGTATGACCGCGGCTTCTTCGCCGTCGTGGCCGATGCGATGCCCGGCATCGATCCGCAGGTTGCCATGGCGGTCGCGCGGGCGATGCAGACGGGTGCCGAGCTACCTCCGGCGCTGGCGGCCAAGGCCCAGGAAGGCCTGCGTAGCATCCGCCTGAGCGTGCTGCGCGATCTCGCCTGGCATGGCCTGCGCGAGCACCACCCCGACATCACTCTGCTGCAGGTCAGCGCGATTGCCGACGAGCTGGGGCGCGACGCGTTCAGCGAAATCATCGGCCGGGCACTGCGCGCGGCACAGGGCGAAGCCGAGGAGGCGGGCCCCGCTCCCAAGCCGGGAAAGCCCAAGCCGTCGAGGTCCCGCAAGACCCGCGCCTGAAGACCGAATGGGGCAAGCTGGAGCGCCAATGGGCGCGCTTTGGCCTGCCGCCTGAGGTCTTCTGGAAAATCACTCCCGCGATCATGCGATCGACCATCCTCGGGCGAATCGACGCCAGGCGGGATGATTACGAACTGGCCAAATATGCGGGCTGGAAAGCGATCTGGTTCCACCGTCAGGAACGGCTGGAGCCTTTTGGCAACTATGCCGCGAAAGAGCAGCCCGATGGGGACGCTGACCGTCAGCGGCCCGAAGAAATGCTGGCGTCGCTGGTCAGCAGGGCGGGCACCGGCTCCCCGATCAATGTCGAACTGGTCGACAGACCCCGTCCGCGGGGCTGAATGCCGTTAGCGTCAGGAGGCGTCGATGGAAGCGATGCTCGCCAATCTCACCTTTGGGATGAACGTGCGCGACGCCGCCTTCCGGTCGGCGCTCGCGACCGATCGCGCCGAGTTGCAGCGCACCGAGCGTCAGTTTCGCCAATCGGGTGATGGCATGGCCGGCGCGATGCAGGACGCCGCCCGCGAGATCAACCAAGCGGCACTGGCGATGATCGACAGCCTGTCACGCGCCGCTGACAAGGTACGCAACGCCGGCCTCGTCATGACGGCAGCGCTCACCGTGCCGCTCGCGGCGGCAGGTAAGACCGCCAAGGATACTGCATCCGATTTCCAGGTCGCGATGAACAAGGTGCAGGCAGCCATGCTTGATGCCTCACCCGAGCAGCTGGAAAAACTGCGCGATGCCGCGCTCGAGCTGGGCCCGGCCTACGGTAAAAGCGCGATCGAGGCGGCAGGGGCGATCGAGAATCTTGCCAAGAACGGCATGGACGCGGCGTCGATCCTGGGCGGTGGTCTGGCAGGCGCGCTGGCGCTCGGCGTTGTCGGTCAGACCAACCTCGGGGACGCGGCCGATGCGACGACCGACATTCTCCAGCAATTTCATATCTCGGCTGGGCAGCTGCCGACCATCGTCGACAAGGTCAGCGGGGCGCTTGATGCGTCAAAGCTGTCCTTCGACGGGTACAAGGATGCAATCGGCCAGGTCGGTGGCATCGCCGGCGGTCTCGGCTATCAGTTCGAGGACATGAACACCGCCCTGGCGGCCGTCGTCCCGCTCATGACGGGCGGCGCGGATGCGGGCACCTCGTTCAAGACCTTCCTCCTCGCGCTCGTGCCGCAATCGAAGGACGCGGCTGACGTGATGGACAAGCTGGGCCTGTCGTTCTTCAATGCGAACGGCAGTGCGAAGTCGCTGAGCGAGGTCGCGACGCAGCTGAATGAGAAGCTGACCCCGCTCACGGATAAGTCGCGCCAGACTGCGCTGACCAAGATGTTCGGCACCGACGGTATGCGCGTGGCGATCGCGCTGATGCAGGCCGGCGCCAAGGGTATCGCGGACGTTCAGGCGCAGATCGACAAGGCGTCCGCCAACCAGAAGATGGCCGTGCTTCTCGATGGCGAAGCGGCCGCGACCCAGCGCGTCGCCAGCGCCTGGGAGAAGCTGAAGATCGTCGTCGGCGAGGCCGGGATCATCCAGGCGTTCACCATGGTAAAGGAGGCTACCGCCTCTGTCCTGTCGGTGCTCGCCGGTGGCCCGCCCTGGTTCTACAAGATCATGGTCGCGGTAGGCCTATTCGCGGCCTCGCTCGGTCCGCTCACACTGGCATTGCTGCAGGTCGCCAAGATCGGCTTGCCGCTGTTGTTGCTCCGGCTGGGGCCGGTCGCACTCGGGATGGCGGCCATCATCAACCCCATGGGCGTGCTGATCCGGCTGCTCGGGCAGTTGGCGCTGCAGGCTGGCGCTGCCGCTATCCTCAGCCGACTCGGCACGGCGATGATCGGGTTCGCTGGCCCGATCGGGTTAGTCATCACTGCGCTCACCGTGTTGGTGCCGCTGCTCTTCCGCAAGCGAGAAGCGTCGATGGCCGCGCAGGCGGCGGTGGACGCCGCCCGTGAGGCGGATCGCCGCTCGACCCAGACCGCGCTGGAACTGGCGAGCGCGACGGATAAGGCGCGGGCTGCGATACTTGAGAAGGCCAAGGCCGACCGCATCGCCGCGCTGGACGCCGTCGCCAAGGCCAAGGCGGACATGGCGGCTGCCCGTGCCGCCTACACCCGCGCCAAGGCGGATGCGGATCGGGCGGCGCAACTGGGGCCAACCGATAGCGAGGGCGGCATTGGCGTCGCACAGACCGCCGCGACCACGCGCTTCATGCAGGCGTCCGCCAATTTTCAGGCGAGCATGGACGCGCTCAGCGGTCAGGTGCGCGCGCTGGAAACGCTGAATAAGGCGATCGGCTCCGCCAGCGCAGGGTCGACCGACCGGGTCGACATGTCGTTCGACGACGAGAAGAAGAAAAAGCAGAAGAAGGGGCGCGACGCTGCGCAGGATGAGGCGAACTATCTCGACGAGCTCGGCCGCGCCCGTGTCGCACTGCTGCGCGCACAGGCGGACATGACCGAGGATGCGCGCGCCCGTCACCGCGCCGATATCGCGGCGCTGGAAGAAGACCGGGCCGCCTATGGCCGCCAGGTCGAACTGGACAAGGGTCTGACCGACGCCAAGCGGCAGACGCTCCTCGCCAAGCGCGACGAGGCGATAGAGATCGAGCGCGCTGTTATCGACCAGACGCTGTTCCGAGCGGAAACGCAGGAGGCCTATGATCTGGCCAAGGCCGGGAACGACGCCCAGCAGGAACACCTGCGCGCCCAGCTCGACCTCGTCGATAGCATGGAGGGGCGCCGCGACATCGAGTTGCGGTTGCTCGCCCTCCAGCGCCAGCAGGAGGAAGCCGACCTCGAACTGATCCTCGCCACCAAGTCGACCGCATCGGCGGAATGGGCCAACGCGCAAAAGCGCAAAGGTCAGCTGGATCAGATCTATGGTGATCGCCGGGCATCGATCGAGCGTCAGACCGAGGGGCCGGGTGCGTCCTATCTGCGCGAGATCAACGGCTCGGCTGCCGCGATCAACGAGCGGATGCAGGAAGGTGCCGTTGGCGCGCTGCGCAACCTCAACACCGAACTGACCGATGCGATCATGGGGACCAAGTCGCTGTCGGACGCCTTTGCGAACATGGGCAAGCGTATGGTCGCCACCCTGATCGACATCGCGATCCAGCAGAAGCTGATCCGCCCGCTTGCTGAAAAGCTGCTTGGCGGCGGATCGTCCGGGTCGACCGGTTTTATCGGCAGCCTGGGTTCGATGTTCGGCTCATCGTCGAAAGCGAGCAGCCCCGGAATCGTCGAGGGCGATCAGGCGACGAAGGACAGCCAGACCTGGCTAAAGTCGCTGGGAAGATTCTTCCAGCTGTTCGGCGGCGGCCGGGCGAACGGTGGCGGTGTCGACCAGAACCAATGGTATGTCGTTGGGGAGCGCGGGCCTGAACTGTTCGCGCCCGGCATCAATGGCACCGTGATCCCGAACGGTGGCTTGCGCCCGGCGGGCGGAGCCTCGGTCGAGGTGCGTCCGTCGCCCTATTTCGATGCGGTGGTCGACGGCCGCGCGGCCCGGGTTGCGCAGCCGATCGCCACCGACATAACCTCGGCAGGCCTGCGCACCGCAGGGCGGGCACAGAGCTGGCGCGCGCGCCAGACGGTGCGCTGATGGCTGTGATCGAACTGCCGAACTGGGCTGTCCCGAACAGTGCCTCCCCTGCGTTCATGGACTTCGGTGCGGTTCTGCGGCCTTCGACCGGGGCGGCGCTCCTCCGCGTCGATCGGCTGGGGTCGCGCTACAAGCTGACCTTGGGCTTCCCACCGTTCGACGATGCCGACCAAGGCCGCGTCATCGTGTCGCGCCTCATTCGCGCCAAGCGCATGGGGCTTCGGATCGAGGTGCCGCTGCTCGCACCCCAGGTGATCGAGGACGCGATCGTCGACGGGGCGGGGCAGGCGGGCACGACGCTTCGCTTGCGCGGCCTGTTTCCCCGCCGTGTCGTGCGCGAAGGGTACTGGCTGTCGGTCGAGAAGGCAGACGGCCAGCATTTCCTGCACAATGTGGCCGACGAGAGCATCGCCGATGCGACCGGCAAGGTCGCGCTGCCCCTGTCGGAAATGCTGCGCTGGCCGTTCGCGGACGGCGCGCGCGTCCATCTGGTGCGCCCGATGATCGAAGGGCTGATCGACGGCAACGAGCAGGCCTGGTCGATCAGCGTCGAGAAATTCACCCATATCGAATTCACCGTCGAGGAGGCTGCCTGATGGATCGCATCCTGCTCGCGGGCCTCATGAAGATGGAGCTTCCCGGCCGCACGGTGCTGCTGTGCGACGGCGGCTTCGTACCGTGGGGCTCGGAAACCTATTTGAGCGTCGACGACACGTTCGGCACGATCGCAGGGTTCGAGGTTCCGGAGGAAGGCGTGGGATCGGTCATCCCGTCCGCTTCGGTGACGATGCTGCCGAAGAGCACGGCCGCAGCGATCGAAATCTCGCGGCCCGCCTATCAGGGCTCGCGGATCCGGATGTGGGTCGCGGAGGTCGACGAGGCTACGGGCCAGATCATCGGTCAGCCCGACCTTCAGGCCGACTGGCAGCTGGACCGGACGACGCTGCGCTCCAAGCGCGGGGAGCGTCAGGTCACCATCGACTGTGTCAGCCGGTCGCAGCGGCTGCTGGCCAAGGTCGAGGGCAATACGCTATCCAGCGCCTTCCATTCGTCGATCTTCCCGGGCGAACGCGGCTTCGACAACGCCACCGGGCTAGAAGCGTCGTTCGCGTGGGGCGTCGCGTCACCACCGCGTGGCACGGTGGCGAGCAACACCAGTGCTTGACCTTGCACAGCGCGCTAGCGCGACCGAGGCTGTGGTGGCGCGGTTCCGCGGCCGGCCGTTCGACTGGAAGAGTCGTCGCACCTGCATCCATCTGGCACGGGCGCAGGCGCGGGCGCTGGGTCACCGCCCGCCATCCGTGCCCGACTTCCGATCACCGTTGTCGGCCCGCACTGCGCTGCGTTCGACTGGTCATGAGACGCTGGAGGCGCTGCTCGACAGTCTGTTCGATCGCATTGCACCGGCGGCCATGTGGCTTGGGGATCTTGCGTTGATGGCGGGCGGAGACGGCTTCGACGCGATCGTTATCGCGGTGGGCGGCAAGATGATCGGCTATCATCAGGATCATCTGGCGGACGGGCCGGTCGTCATCGAGCCGGAGAGTATGGCGTCGTTCATCGGGGCGTGGCGCCTGTGAGCGGCGTGTTGTCCACCGTCGGCAAGGTTGCCGGCATTGTCGCGACTGTCGCGGCGTTCATACCCGGCGGCCAGCCGGTCGCGCTGATCGCCGCAGCCGTTTCCGCCGGTGCCAATGTCGGCGCATCGCTGCTCGCGGTACCGCCGCCCGCCAAGGGGTCGGTCAACGGTATCACGGTCGGCTCGGACCAGCCGATGCCCTATCTTATTGGAGAGACCTATTACGGTGGGAGCCGGGCCTATCAGATCGGCTATGGCCCGACCGTCAAGAAGGTGCAGAACCCCTATGCGCTGATCGTCGACACCTATTCGGGTGCAGGCCCGATCGAGGGCTTGGTCGATGCGCAGGCAGACTTCGTGTCGCTCGGCATCCCGCCGGCCGGCGGGGCCGCTACCGGCTATGCGGCGGGTTTCCTATGGGCTTCGGTCCAGCGTGGTGCGGTGCCCGAGCAGTCTGCGCTTCAGCCGCATTGGGCCGGCGCGCCTGGCTGGGGCACCGATTACCGATTGTCGGGACATGCGGCGATCGCCTGGTCGCTGCTGTTCGATCGTGACGGCAAGATCTTCGCCAGCGGCGTGCCGCAACTCGGCGCGATCTGGCGCGGTCAGCTGTGCTGGGATCCCCGACAGGATTCCACCTATCCCGGCGGCTGTGGCTCACACCGCTGGGCCGTGCCGGCCGACACCGCTGCGCACGACGCGGCGCGCGCCAGCTGGAGCTACACAAACAGCCCTGGCCTGAACGCGCTGAAATATGCGCTCGGGGTTTATCAACGCGACCCGCGCGTCGCGGGCTCGACCTATCAGAAGGTCGCAGGCGTAGGGTTGCCGATCGATGCGGTCATCGTCGAGGACTTCATTCACCTCGCCAATGTCTGCGCCGCCAATGGCTGGACCTGCGGCGGGGTGATTTTTGAGCCTGCGACCGGTGGTCAATCCACCCGGTGGCAGAACCTGTGCGACATCCTCGCGGCGGGCGGCGCCGAGCCGTGCTGGCGCGGTGGTCGCCTTGGCCTGAAGATCAACGCCCCGCGCGTCGCGCTCGACACGATAACGGCGGCCGATCTGGCTGATGACGAAACTGTCGTGTCGTCCGGCTCTGGCTGGGAAGAGCGGCTGAATACGATCGTTCCGAAGTGGCGCTCGCCTGATCACAAATGGGAATATGTCGCCTCGACCAAACCCGTATCGATCGCGCTTCAAATAGAGATTGATGGTGAGGTGAAGCGCGCGGAGCGCCAGTTTAATCTGGTCCAGGACGGGGACCAGGGGGCGGAATTGGCGGCCTATGAGCTGTTCAATCGGCGCGAACTCGGAGAGATCGAGATCGTCGTAAAGCCGCGCCTGCGCCGGTACGGCCCGGGCGATATGGTGATCGTCGACCTGCCTGACGATGGTCTCGTGCAGCAGCCGTGCGTGATCCTGAAGCGCCAGCCGATGCCCGACCGGATGGCGTGGAAGTTCACGCTGATGGGCGAGACGCCGGGCAAGCATGCCTTCGCCTTGGGTCAGATGGCGGTCGCGCCGCCAATACCCGCCCTACGTTCGACGTCCGATCTGGACGGCGTCGCGGTGCCGGTGGCCGACACCAATGTCGAGCAACTGATCATCGCCAACAGCTACCCGATCAATATTTCGCTCATCGGCCATGACGAGGGCGGCTCAGCATCGGTGACGGTCAGCGCGCATAGCCGGGTCTATCAGGACCGGACCGTCAGCGTGGCCGCCTCGTCGATCACGGGCCTCCAGAACAGCACATCCTATTACCTCTACTATGATGACGCGGCCCGCACGGGCGGCACGGTGCAGGCGATGGCGACGACTGTCTTCGCTGACGCTTTCACCTCGTCGACCAATCCGGCCCGCCACCCCCTCGGCTCGATCACGACGCCCGCCCCCGGTGGCGCGGATAGCGGCGGCTCGGGCAGCGCCCCGCCGGGCGGTGGCGGTGGCGAGGTCAATCCGAACGTCGTCGAACAATAAGGGGATACTCTATGGCAACTGCGGCCTGTCTGCCGATCGCGGCGGACCGGGCGGGCCCTTGCGTCCGCACCATCTTTTTCGAAGGCCTCGACCTTACGGGCGTGACGCTAGCGCTGGAGGCACGGCTTAACCCGGAGACGCCGGGTCCGGCTCCAATCGCGCTGGGCATGGGCGCGACGGCGAACGCCGAGGGCCTCCGCTTGGTCGACGTCACGGTCGCCGATGGCGTGCCGACCAGTCAGGTGGTGCTGCGCATCAACGAGACGACGATGAAGGACGCGTCGAAGGTCCCTTACGCCGGCGAACTCGGGTCTACGTCGGTGCTCTATTTTGACCTCATCGGCACCTTCGGGCAGGACAAACGGCGACTGGCCTATGGGACGCTGAGCGCGGTTCCGACCGTCTATGGCATGGACGCAGCGCCCACCAACCGCCCGGCGGGCGGGAGTGGGGCGGCATCGACAGGTGGCGCCTGGTTGAACGCGCGAGCTATCTTCTCGAATGACGATGTTCGTGTCGTGATCGATGGAGCAGATTTGCTGGGCGGCTATGCCAGCCGCAGCGAAATAGCCGCGAGCCGGGCGGTCGCCGCTGCCGAAACTGCTGTGGCGGTAAACGACGCGTGGCAGGTTTCGTTCTCGAAGGCGATCATCGTCGACCATATCGCCAATGTCGTGCGGTATCCCAAGTTCCTCCTGATGCGGGAGAGCGAAGGACTGTTTGTCGTTAATCCCGAGTCTTACAACCTGCCGTCGTTTGATCTGCCCATTCCGGCGCCGGGCGAAAACAATAACATCTTCCACTATGTCGATGTCGCCCAGCTACGGGCGCAGGGAACCTCGGGCGGATCGCCGCTGAAGTTCAGAGAAAATGCGGACGTCGACCCTCGGAGCGCCAATCTCGCGATCCTCGGCAATGCGTACGAAGGATCATACACCAGCGCGACCGGCGCGGAGATTGTCAGCCCGGTAGCCTCGAACATGTTTCTCGACGGACGCACGATGGACGGGCCGTTCGTTCGCGGCTTTGGCGGGGGCATTCAGGACAATCTGCGGCCGATCGTTTCCCCGGAGCTTTTGGCGAAGGGCTTCACCAAAGGTTACGTTGTCGATAGCGTGGGTCAGGACCTTCCCGCGCCGATCACACGCAACACCAAAGCCGTCTTCACCTTCTACGCAGAGACGGACGCGGAGAACGTGCTGCCAGCCAACGGCACGCTGTTCCTGTGGTCCATCAGCGATTACCAGACTGCCGTCAACTTTCCCCGCGTTCAGCAACTTTCAAGCCGCGCTGCGAAGTACAGCGTTCAGGTCGATATTCCGGCTTCGATGAATTTGCATCACTTTTTCATGGCTTTGGACATGAGCGCGTCCGGTGTGGAGGCTCGGATCACCGGTTCGCAGTTCCATTGCTCCGACACGCCTGCCTACACCATTGCCGACGACGACTACCCGGCCAATGACGGTGCACTGGCGCGACGTGATGATGCAGCCGTGCAACGGTCGCTTGCGATGCGCGTCCCCCGGCCGTCACGCTTGCAGCGGCCGACGTTCAAATACTCGCTGCTGATCGGCACGGGGCAGTCGATCATGGCGGGACAAGAGACGTACCCGCGCCTGAGCCGCATCACGTACCCCGGCACGATGATGCTAGGAACCGGGCCTCTGCCCAAGACGGGTGCCGCGAATGGTGTCGGTCGTCAGTATATCACGGTTGACGGCGACTACAGCCTCACGTCGTTGACAGCCTCAACCACGCTGACCTTCACGCGCGAATCCACCTTGAGCGACGCTGAGGTTGCCGACCCGAACATCGTTTTCCCAGGATTTGCCGCCTACGCTGAGCCGCCGACGATCGGCTGGGCGCGGGGCATGCGCTGGTATCTCGACCAGCATCTGCTCACCACGGGCGATCCCCGCCAATACCTGGTCATCAACGAGGCCGTCTCAGGCGAACCGCTGGCAAGCTGGCAGAAGCCGAACGGGCGCTACTATGGCCGCGCGCTCGACGCTGTGGCGAAGGTCAAAGCGGCTGCGGGCTCGGATACCGTTGGTGTGATCGCTACTGCATATTATGGCAGTCAGTTTGATTATTATGCGCTTGGCGGGGGCGTCAACAACAAGGCGAATCAGAAATCTGGTCTGGTCAAGTTCTTTAACGATCAGCAGACCGACTTTGCCGCGCTGACGGGCCAGACGCAGCCCTTCGCCAAGTTCTTGATCCAGGCTGGTGGCGCGTACACGCAAGACGTCCAGGATGACGGCCAGAAGACGCTTCCGATTGGCATGGCCCAGCTCGAGATCGCGCTGGAACGACCAGACGTGTTCATGGCCGGGCCGGTCTACCAATTCACCGACAAGCTGCGCGAGGGTGATTCCGAACATGACGACGCCAATGGCGCGCGCGCGGCGGGCTGGCTGCTCGCCAAGGTATCGCACTTGGTCGTGCATCGTTCAGAAGAATGGGAGCCGACCCGCCCGCTGATCTTCACGCGTGACGGTGACCGACTGTTTGGCGACTTTCACGTGCCCGTGCCCCCATTGGTGCGTGATCAGCCATACCGCGCGAATACGGCGGTCGATGTCGCGCAGTCCGGCTTCAAGGTCACCGATGACAGTGGCGATGTGCCTCTCGGCCCGCTCGCGATCGTTGGACAGGCACAGATCCGCCTCGATCTGATGCGCTCGACCGTAGGCGTGGTGCGCGTCTGGTACGCGCACCAGAGCGTTGGCGGCCTCGGGATGCTCCGCGATAGCGATCCGACGACCTCGCTCGATGTCTACGAGTATCTGCCGGAAAGCGGCATGTACGCGTCGGCGAATATCCCGGCGCTCGTCGGTCAGCCCTATCGCCTTCAAAATTGGTGCACCGCCTTCGTCTTGCCGGTCGGGGTGCGCCTATGATCTGTGGCCGCGCTCAGGCCGAAGCCTGACTGCAAAATCGGCAGCCTTCGGCCCCGGATCGCGGCTGACCATACGGAGTAACATCGATGGATAATGATAGCCTCGCGGCCCGGCCGGTCGCGAAATGACCGCGCTCGCCTTCCTCGCCGATCTAAGCGCGCAGGCCTCGGACGCCGCTAACAGCCTATCGGCTGCCATGGTATCGAACACGCAGACGCCGGCGCCGCCCAGTTTCAACAACGACCCCCAGCTCTTTTTGTGGAACCTGTTCCTGATGACGGCTGGGTTCTTCCTTGGAGCGATGATGGTCGGCCGGCAGGGGTCAAGGATATGGGGACAGCGGCGGTATGATCATCCGCTCGACCCAGTGAGCCTCTATCGGCTGATAACGCTCTTAGCGGGCTCGGCGCTTATGATCCGATGCGGGGCGGAGGCGGTCAGCCTGTGGGGCTGGAACCCCGACGATCCGGCGCTGACGGCCCGCGCACTGATGGCGAAGCGCATGGTCGACCCGATCGCTCTGGCGTTCGGCTTCACATGGATGGCGCTGGTCATCCTTGGAGAGCCGGGGATCGAGCATCAGCTCCGCAAGGCTCCCCTCCCCGTCGACATGTGGAGCCGCTGGCCGGTGCTTGGTCGCGCGCTGATCGTCATTGCGCTCAGTTTCGCGGCTGCGCTTGTCGCGGTCATCTTCCGGTGAGGTTCGCGGCCGTAGCAGGGGCGGCCGCCGCGACCCCCATCGCCACCGCGCCGGTCACCTGGGATTTTCTCGGTTACAGCTATCACCCTGGTCCGGTGCTCATCTCCATTATCGCCGTCGCCATCACGCGAGCGATCGTCTTCCTGCAGACTAAGGGGCGTCGACAGGTAGTGCTCGACGTGCTGGTTTCCATGCTCTGCGCGCTGATCGCTGCGCTGTGGACGCAGGCCCATAACCTCGACCTCCTCCAGGCGGGGGTGACCGGGATTGGGGTCGCGGCCATCGGCCTCGGCATCATCAGCATGGCGAAGGGTCAGGTCGGCGCCGCGCTACGCGAGGGTTTTCAGGCGATGCTCAAGGTGCTGGCCGGGACAAACAATCCTTCGGCGTGACCAAGTCGCCCCGCCCCGTTCCTGACCGGGCGGGGCGACCTGCTGTCCGCCCAGCGAATGCCGGGCGGGTGATGGGTAGGGCTCAATGATGTCGAAACGATGAATGCAGGGGCCGCCGGCCAGGGGAGGTGGGCGACCCCTGCGGCCGGCGATAACCATCGGGGGACGGGGCCGGCCTGTGGCTCCCCTATCCCGCGCCGCGCCGCGTGTCTCCAACAAAGGATAAACGAATGGACGTTGCACTCGTGCAGCGCCGTCTTGGCGTGCGCGCTGACGGCGATTTCGGGCCGATGACGCTGGCTGCGCTGCTGCGGAAGCTCGGCGCACCTGCGGGGACGGCCGCACCTCTTGCGGGTGGTGTCGAGGCGCTGGAGGGCGCGGTCATTCTCGCCAGCGGCCTACGCCTCGCCCATTTCCTGGCCCAGGCGGGCCACGAGACGATGGGCTTTGCCCGCATGGTGGAGATGTGGGGGCCGACGCCCGCGCAGCGGCGCTATGAGGGGCGCGCAGATCTCGGCAACGTCCGCCCGGGCGACGGCTTCCGCTATCGTGGGCGCGGTGTGCTCCAGATCACCGGCCGCGACAATTACCGGCGCTTCGGCGCGCTGATCGGCGTCGACATCGAGGGCCAGCCGGACCTGGCGGCCAAGCCCGCGATCGCCATGGCGCTGGCCTGTGCTTATTGGACCTCGCGGCGCATCAACGCTGCCGCCGATCGCGATGACGTCGAGGCGGTCACACGGCTGATCAACGGGGGCCTGAATGGCATCG
The DNA here is from genome assembly GCF_052056765.1 of Sphingomonas pseudosanguinis. Classification (NCBI taxonomy): domain Bacteria; kingdom Pseudomonadati; phylum Pseudomonadota; class Alphaproteobacteria; order Sphingomonadales; family Sphingomonadaceae; genus Sphingomonas; species Sphingomonas pseudosanguinis. The sequence goes on along the minus strand of NZ_CP189888.1, from coordinate 2,950,846 downwards.
ACGATCGCCGCCAGCGCCTGGCGCGCGCGAAGGCGATCCTGCTGTGACCCGCGCCACGCGATTGCTTCGGCTCTGGCCGGCAGTGCTAGTCCTGCTGGTCGGGCTATGGATATGGCGGCTCGACACACTGCGGGCCGATTACCGCCAGACGCTGACCAATGAGCGCGCAGCCTGGTCGATCGCGATCGCAGACGGCGAGAAAGCCCGGTCCGCTGACGAAGCGCGCTTCGCCCGCCAGCAAGCCGCCGCCGTCCAGGCCTATGCGGCCGCGCTGGCCGCCCGCCAACCCCTCATCATCCATTCGAAAGACATGGTGACACGCTATGCTCAAACTGATGCTGGTCGCGTGCTGTGTCGTGCCGCTGACCGCGTGCGCGACATCGACGCGCTTGATGCCGATCTCGCCCGAGATCCCGCCGCCCCCGGCCGCAGCGAGCGAGCCGTGCCGGCCGACGCCGCAGCATCGCCAGTTGGACGGTAGCGCCAGCGCGGCGGATGACGATGCGACAATTCGCGATGGCAGATTCGACCTGGCCGACTGTGACGCCAAGCGCCGGATGCTTTGGGATGCGTGGCCGCGCCGATGACGGGCCGGCAGCGCGATCCAGTTGCATAAGAGTGCCGGCTTAAGCGAGCAAGGCGGCCGGCACCTGAACCGTTGATCATCGGCCGCCCGCGGTTACGTACTAGGCTGCCATACGCACTTCTGGTGTAAGGTCGGCCGCCTCGCGTTCGGCCGTCTCTAAGAGCATCGCCTGCCACTTTTCAGCATGTTCCGCCTGCTTTCGCCGGCGGTAATTTTCGATCCGCCGTTGCTCGCGTCTTTTTCTATTCACAAACGCAACCGCCGTCCCGGCGGCGCACGCCGCTGAGCATCCCAGAATTATCAGTATCATACGCCCACCCAATGAATGAGCACGGCAACGCGCAACAATCTCTGCGCGATGACGCTGCTCTACGCTTGCCTGGATTTTGATACGCCGACTGTTCCCCAACCGGTCGGCGTGAAACATGGGTTAGGCCAAATTGGTTAAAAAAGTCGATTTGCTTGCCCGCAAGTGGCGCGAAAACCGTCCATTTTCGTGAGATCGGGTTTCCGGGCGACCAGAGGGGCGATAATGCGGCGATTTATACGACCCACCAGAGGAATCCTGTCGATCGCGCCATCGCGCAGAAGGGCGTCGGATTTCTCGTCTTCCACGACGGTCTGGACGGCAGCCTGTCCAACTGGCGGCCGGCGTTCGACCAGCTGCTCGCCTATCTCGATGCCAATCGTGCTTTGATTGATGTCGTGACGGTGGAGGATCTCGAAACACCGTAAAGCCGGATTGACGTTTGTTCACCATCTGTTCCATCATGGCCGGCGTAACGAATCGCTGGAACCGCCCCATGATGCAGCACGACCACCGGCTGCGCGCTGCTGCGCGCGCCATCTACGACGCATGCTATCCGTCCGAGGAATGGGCGCTCCTCTCCTTCGACGAGGCCGAGCGGTACCGGACGGTGCTGTACAGGCAGGCTGTAGATGGCGCGCTGGCGGCGCGGGGTGCGTTGGCCCCGGCTGGCGAGCAGCTCGCCCTCCCCGTCGCGTGACGAGCCAGGCGACGATGCGCCTTCACGATGTGCCATTTGAGCTTGTTCCGCGCGAGATCCCGTTCTTCCTGTGTCGAACGCCGGCGGGATTCCCGTCGCCCGCTCAGGACGACATGGAAGAGCCGATCGACCTCGCCGCCTGGCTCATCGAGCAGCCGGCGGCCAGCTATATCATGCGGGTCGAAGGCGGCTCGATGGTCGGGGCCGGCATCAATGACGGCGACCTGATCGTCGTCAACCGCGCGGTGCGCCCGCGGGCAGGTTCAATTGTCGTGGCGCTGGTCCATGGCGACCGCACGCTGAAGCGCCTGAAAAAGCTCGACGGTCGCTATTGGCTTGTCCCCGAGGCGGAGGGATTTTCGCACATCCTTGTCGACGAATATGTCGACATTTGGGGCGTCGTGGTCAGCGTGGCGCGCAAGGTCGTATGACCGCGCCGATCGGCCTCATCGACTGCAACAATTATTATGTCAGCTGCGAGCGCGCCTTCGACGCCAGCCTGATCGGCGTTCCGGTGATCGTGCTGTCGAACAACGACGGCTGCGCAATCGCGCGATCTGCCGAGGCGAAGGCGCTGGGCATCAAGATGGGCGACCCACTGCACCATCTGCGCGACCTGATCCGCCAGCACGAGATCCGCGTCCGATCCTCAAATTACGCGCTGTACGGCGACATGCAGCGCCGAGTCGTCGCGGCCTGCGAGGCGTTCGTGCGCGATTTCGAGATCTATTCGATCGACGAGATATTCCTCGACCTGGCCGGCTTCGAGGATCGCGACCTGGTCGATCACGCGCATCGCCTCCGCGCCCAGGTGCTGCTCTGGACGGCGATTCCTACCTGTGTTGGTATCGCGGATACCAAGACGCTTGCGAAGCTGGCGAACGCCACCGCGAAGAAGCAGCACAGGTTCGGCGGCGTCGTCGACCTGCGGGACGCGCTGCTTCGAGAGGAAGTGATGCGCGTGTTCCCCGCGGAGGATGTCTGGGGCATAGGCCGGGCCACTGCGGGCAAGCTGGCGTTGCTCGGCGTCACGACAGCGGCCCAGCTGCGCGACATGCCGATGAAGCAGGCGCGCGGGGTCGGGACTGTCGTTCTCGAGCGGCTTGTCGCTGAGCTGCGGGGCATCCCGGCCAATGCAGTCGAAGACGTCGAGCCGCAGCGCAAGGGCATGGCGGTGACCCGTTCGTTCGGAACGCCTGTCACCACCTTTGACGCGTTAATGGGGGCGCTCTCCCAATATGCTCTGCGCGCCGGCGAAAAGCTGCGCCAGCATGGTCTGGTCGCCGGCCGGCTGACGGCGTTCTTTCATACCAACCGACACAAGCCCGATCGGCCGCAATATGCGGGATCGAGGGCAACCACCCTCCACCCTATGACCAGCGACAGCCTGGAACTGATCGCGGCCGCGCGCCGCTGCGCCGAACGCGCGTGGCGGGACGGCTATGCCTATACGAAGGCCGGGGTGCTGCTGGACGACCTTACGCCAGTCAACGCGCGCCCCCGGACGCTGTTCGAAGGTGATACCGACCGGCGCGATCGTTTGATGGCGGCGCTTGATGATGTGAATGGCCGCTTTGGCAAATTCACGGCCGTCACCGCCAGCCAAGGGTTCAGGCGGCAATGGCGCCTGCGGTCCGATATGAAATCGCCGGCATGGACGACAAGCCTTGCAGAGGTGCCGATCGTCCGTGCGTGATCAAGACCAGCCTTCGATGTAACGGATGGCGCCCCAGACACTTGCGACCATACCGCTGACGACCAGCACCCCGAAGCCGAAGAACTCGAGATAGATGAAGCCCCTCTCCCACCAAGACGGCGGCGGCTCCTGCTTGTCAGGGACCATCGGCGGCGGGGCTGGGCGGCGGCGTTCGCGGCGCATGATCAGGGTCCTGCGGTGGTGGCTGCTCGACGCTAACCGCCGCGGATTCGCTGGTCCAGCGCCATTATGACAAATAGCTGGACGCCGCAGATACCCTACCGTGAACAGAGTGCGAAAACGTCAGAAAGGCCCGCAGAAAACAGCCGTTTCCACTCCTCTGTTAATCGAGCGGCAGCGCTGATCATAACCATATAGTAGGGATGGCAGGTCGGGCGCCTATTCTTCACGGTCAGTTTCCGCCGATAATGCTGTCGGCGTCGACTACATGGCGCGACAATTGCAGGAATACGACAGCTGGATATTCAGCCCATGGCGTGGGAGCAGAAAGCGGCCTGATCTATCACGGTTGCCCCAGCGTAGGGGGTGGCGGGGGGAATGGAGTGGGGTTGCACCACGAAACTATGCAGGCACCATGATTGGACCCGGGAAGCGAAAACCGAGTGGAGATATCAACCTCCACTGCACCCTGCCGGTGCAAGTCCCCAGCAAATTCGCGACAACCGCCGCTTCTGTTTATCGCCTTGATCATGAACTGCGATAAGCCAGGCTCATAGTCCGAGCCTGATTCAGGCTTGCATGCGTGAAGTCGGCTTTCCCCCACTAGGCATCGAACGCGCCCATAGCGCTCGATGCTAAAGTCGTGCTTCAAAACGCCGCCGTCCACGGTGCTGCTTGGGAAAAGAGAGATGTCAGATTCCACGATATCAATCGATGGCGTGACCCCGTGCGAGCGAGTTTCCATTTGCACCGGAGCGTGAGCCGAACCGGCCAGCACGGCTGCGATTATGGATGTGATCATACCAGCCCTATATACCCCTTGGGTTCAGCTATGAACCAAGACAGGCGGGTGTCCGGCCGATTCAAGCAATTATCTTTTGGGGGCACGGGCGGGGGCACCCGCTCAATCGGCCTACTAGAAAACGACGAAGATCCGCCAATTTTGGCCTTGTTCATGGTAGGCGGCGGACCCACCACGGGGGCGATAGGGTGACGATCCACCCGATCCCGATGATTTCCGATTGTATCGCGCGAGGACGGTCCCGGCCGCCCGAATGGCTTCGGCCCGTGGGATGACGAGCCGAAGACCGGTTGGTCAGAACAGGTGCTGGACGAGCTTCGATGCGCCAAAGGCGACGCCGCCGACCGCGATCCAGCTTGCCATGGCGCCAAAGGTCAGGACCATCAGGCGATCGAGCGGGGACATGATGTCGTCGTTCATGGTGTTGCCATCCTCTCCCACCGGTCTGTTCGCCGGTGTGAGACAAAAATGCGACAAAATGCGGGAACACGCAAACCCGTTTTTCGAATAATGCTGATCGAAATACTGATCGCAAAGCCATGCGGCGGAGCGGTTGAGCGAAAATCTCGTTCGATCAGCATGATGCTGCGCCGATCCTTGATGTCATGCGCCCGATGGAGGAAAGCCCGGCCCCTATGAGCGACCCCCATTCATTGAAAATGCCATCGATTGTGCCCGAATCGGCCGAACCCGAAGTTCGACCCTCGGCGATGCCGCCGGCGCTGCGTGGCGCCGTGGCGGGCGCGGTGGCGCTGGCGATCCTGCTGATCGCCGGATTGCTGGTCGATCACTGGCCTTTCGACTGGGACCGGGCGATCCTGGTGGGCCTGCGCGAACATGCCCATTCGCGTGCTCTTGCGAAGGCGGCGGTCGACATCACCGCGCTGGGCAGCGTGCCGGTACTGGTGCTGATGGTCGCAGGCGCGGCGATTCTGTTGCTGGCGCGGGGGCTGTGGCTGACCGCGCTCGCGGTGGCGGCGGCGGGGATCAGCGGCGGCGCGGTGGTGACCCTGGTCAAGAACGCCGTGTCGCGCGCCCGGCCCGATCTGGTGCCGCATTGGGTGGACGTGTCCAACGCCAGCTTTCCCAGCGGGCATGCGGCGGGCAGCGCGATGGTCTATCTGACGCTGGCGGCGCTCGCGACCCAGGTCACGCGGCATCACCGCATGCGGCAGGCCATCATCCTGCTGGCGCTGCTGCTGGTCGGCGCGATCGGGGTGAGCCGGGTCTATCTGGGCGTGCACTGGCCGTCCGACGTCGCCGCCGGGTGGAGCTTCGGCACGCTTTGGGCGCTGGGCTGGTGGTGGGCGACCGCGAAGCTGCGCGTGTCCTGGGCCGCCGGTGGATCAGTCGGCCGCGCGCGCCAATAGGGCCTGCGCCGCTTTCAGGTGCGGCGCATCGACCATGCGCCCGTCCAACTGAAGCGCGCCGGCTCCGGGATTCGCGGCGAACAAGTCGACGATCGCCTGCGCGCGCGCCAGTTCGTCGGCGGAAGGGGTGAAGGCGGCGTTGATCACCGGCACCTGCGCAGGGTGGATCGCCATCATGCCGGTAAAGCCATCGCGCCGCCCGCGCGCGGCATAGGCGGCAAGCCCGTCCAGATCGCGGAAATCGGGATAGACGGTCTCGATCGCCGCGACGCCCGCCGCATGCGCGCCGAACAGCGTCAGCGAGCGGGCGAGCTGATAGGGGGCGGTATAGCCGCCATCCGCCTCGCGCGCGGCCGTCGCGCCGATCGCCGCCGGCAGGTCCTCGGCACCCCAGGTCAGCCCGGCGAGCGGCACGCTGGCACCGGCATACTCGCCCAGCTTGAAGATGGCGGCCGGCGTCTCGGTCGCGATCGGCAGGACGGGGATATGGGTGAGGCCGCGCGCCGCCAGCGCGTGCACGCTGACCAACCCTTCCGCCTTGGGCAGGACGATGCCGTCGGGGCGCGCGTCGGCGATGGCGGCGAGGTCATCGGCCGCCAGCGGACCGTCGATCGGGTTGATGCGGACGAACAGCATCACCGCCGGGTCGCGCGGCGCGGCGAGAAACGCCGCGACCGCCGCCCGCGCGGCCGGCTTGGCCTGGAGCGCGACCGCATCCTCCAGATCGAGGATCAAGGCGTCCGCGCCCACCCCCATGGCCTTGGCCATCCGGTCGGGCCGGTCACCCGGCACGAAAAGGAGCGAGCGCAGCCGCATCATCCTTTAGCGGCCCATCTCGGCCAGCTTGCGCTCCCAGGCGAGCGCATCGCGGACGATGCCGTCCAGATCGTCGCGCTCGGGCCGCCAGGGCAGGGTGGCGAGGATCGCGCTGTTATCGGCGACCAGCTCGGCCGGGTCGCCCGCGCGGCGGCCTTCCATGCGGCGCTCGATCGTGTGGTTGGTCACCCGGTCGACCGCGTCGAGCACTTCGAGCACCGAGAAGCCGCGACCATAGCCGCAGTTGAGCGTGTGGCTCTCGCCCGGCTGTTCGACCAGCAGTTCGAGCGCGGCGACATGCGCGGCGGCGAGGTCGGAGACATGGATATAGTCGCGCACGCCCGTCCCGTCGCGGGTGGCAAAGTCGGTGCCATAGACGCCCACCGCCTCCCGCTTGCCGATCGCCGCCTCGACCGCGATCTTGATCAGGTGAGTCGCGCCGACCGTCGACTGGCCCGTGCGGCCCTTGGGATCGGCACCCGCGACGTTGAAGTAGCGCAGCGCGCAATAGTTGATCGGATGCGCGGCGGCGACGTCCTTCAGCATGATCTCGGTCATCAGCTTGGACATGCCGTACGGATTGATCGGCGCCTTGGGATCATTCTCCGACACCGGCACCTTTTCGGGCGTGCCATAGGTGGCGGCGGTCGAGGAGAAGATGAAGTGGGGCACGCCCTCGGCCACCGCGCTTTCGATCAGCGAACGGCTGGCCGCGGTGTTGTTGCGATAATATTTGAGCGGGTCGCTGACCGACTCCGGCACCACGACCGACCCGGCGAAATGCATGATCGCGCGCACCCGGTGTTCGCGGATCGCGGCGCGGACCTTGTCGTCGTCGGCGACGTTCGCCACCACCAGCGCAGCGCGCGGATCGACCGCCCAGTCGAAGCCGGTGACGAGATTGTCGAGCACGACGACCTCATAGCCGGCATCCAGCAGCGCCAGCACGGCATGGCTGCCGATATAGCCGGCCCCGCCGGTCACCATCACCTTGCCGTCGATCGCCGCCATCATCTTTTGTCCCAAGTCGTTGGATTGCCGTCGCCTAGCCGCTTCCTATCTAGGCAGACAAGACGACAAGGAGATTCCGAGTGACCGAATATGTGACGCTGGCCGGCGGTTGTTTCTGGTGCACCGAGGCGGTGTTCAAGGACGTGATTGGGGTCGAATCGGTCGAAAGCGGCTATATCGGCGGCAGCTTGCCGAACCCGACCTACAAGCAGGTATGCGGCGGCGATACCGGCCACGCCGAGGCGATCCGCATCGGGTTCGATCCCGAACAGCTGGCGCTGGACGATCTGCTCGACATCTATTTCGCGACGCATGATCCGACGCAGCTCAATCGCCAGGGCAATGACGTCGGCACGCAGTATCGCTCGGCAATGTTCCCGGCGGACGAGGACCAGGAGGCCGCGATGAAGGCGGCGATCGCGCGGACGCAGGCCGGGCTCGACAAGCCGGTCGTCACGACCATCGAGCCGATGGCGCCGTGGTATCCGGCCGAGGATTATCACCAGGATTATTGGGAAACCTCGGGCCGCGCCAATCCCTATTGCATGGCGGTGATCCCGCCCAAGCTCCAGAAGCTGCGCAAGAGCTTCGCCGCGCGGTCGAAGGCGGTGACGGGGTAACGCTATTTCCCTTGGCCTTCGACTTCGCTCAGGCTGAACGGGGGACGGGAATTGATCCTGGTCTCCGTTCGCACTGAGCGAAGTCGAAGTGCACGCGTGACGCGCGCGCCCACACCTTATCGCGTCGCCGCGCGCCGCAGCCGGTCGTTGATCGCCTCGCCGATCCCCTCCGCCGGGATCGGGGCCACCGCCAGCCGCGCATAGTCGCTCGCGTCCGCGCGGTGGAGCGCGTCGAACAGCCGGGCGGCGGCCTCGACCGGGTCGCCGTTCGCCGACAGGCTGTCCTGCCCCGCGACCGCGCCGAAGCCGATCAGCCACTCGTCCGCCTCCGCCGCCATCGCGTTCAGCCGCAGGGGTTTGCGGGGTGCGTAGTGGCTGGCCAGCTGCCCCGGTGCGGTGACGATGGAGGGGGCCTGGGGGCCTTGCTCGACCGAACCCAGCACCGTCGCCAGCATCGTCGCCGTGATCGGGCCGGGACGCAGAATAGTGCGGCCCGCGACGATCGTCGATTCCAACCCCGCCTCGGTCGCGCCGTCGTCGAGCACGGGCACGCCCGCCCCCAGGCTGGCGCGGACATGCGCGGCGCGGGTGGGGCTGATCCCGCCGCTGGCATTGGCGGAAGGGGCGGCGAGCGGGCGGCCGCTTGCCGCCAGCAGCGCCTGCATCGCGCGGTGGCGCGGCACGCGGATGGCGACGGTATCCAGTCCCGCCGTCACCAGCGAGGCGATGCCCGACCCCGCTTTGATCGGCCGCACCAGCGTCAGCGGGCCGGGCCAGAACGCCTCGGCCAGCGCCAGCGCGTCGGCGTCGAACATGGCCAGGCCGCATGCCGCCGCCAGATCGGGCACATGGACGATCAGCGGGTTGAAGGACGGACGCCCCTTGGCTGCATAGATGTGCGCGACGGCGTTCGCATCGGTCGCGTCGGCGGCCAGGCCATAGACCGTCTCGGTCGGCACCGCGACGATCCCGCCCGCGCCGATCACCGTCGCGGCCGCCTGGATCGCGGCTGGGCTGAAGGGCAGGGTCGGGTCGTGATCGGGAAAAGTCATGGTCGCGAGGGGCTATAACGCCTCGGATGCGCGCGGATAAGGGGCCGCCCTTCGACAATCGGCGCGGGCCATCCTATCTCGGGCATCATGTTCGACCTTGATACCTATCTCACCCGAATCGCCCTGCCGTCCCGCGTCACCGTCGATGCCGATGGGCTGGCGCGGCTGCAATGGGCGCACCGGCTGGCCATCCCGTTCGAGAATCTCGACGTCCGGCTCGGCCGGCCGATCGCGATCGACAGCGCCAGCGTCTTCGCCAAGCTGGTCGGTGCCAAGCGCGGCGGCTATTGCTTCGAGCAGAACCGGCTGTTCCTCGATGCGCTGGCCGCGCATGGTTTCACCGCCCGGCCGCTGCTCGCGCGCGTCTGGCTGCGTGCGACCGACGTGCCGCCGACCACCCACACGCTCAGCCTGGTGCATATCGACGGGCAGGACTGGATCGCCGATGCCGGTTTCGGTGGCAGCTATTCCCCGCCGATGCCGCTGGTCGACGGGATCGAGGCGGACGGACCCGATGGCGCGCGCTTCCGACTGGTGCGCGACGTCCAGCATGGCTGGATGCTGCTGCGCGATGGCCATCCGGGGCTGACCGACGGCCGTTCGGCGGGCGAGGGGTGGGAGCCGCAGTACAGCTTCACCACCGACCAGGTCTGGGACGCCGATCTGGCGATGGGCAATCACTGGACCGCCAATCACGAAGACAGCCGGTTCCGCCAGGCCAATATCGTCAGCATCATCCTGCCGCGCGGCTTCGCGACACTGACCGACCGCCACTATCGCCGCCGCGTCGGCGAGGAAGAGACGAGCGCGACGATCACCGATCCGCGCGTCTATCGCATGCGCATGAGCCTGATGTTCGGGATCGACCTGTCGGCCGAGGATAACGCGACGTTGTTCGCGGAATAATCGCGCGGCGCTATCGCCGGAGTCGTCGGGGTGTACGGGGCGGGAAGGCCATTCCCGCCCCATTTTCATGGCCCCGACGCCGTTCGGGCCAATCAAAATATGTCGATACCATCGCGACGGCGGACCGATCGGGTCGCCGCATCGCGCTATCGTCGCCATTTTGGCGACTTTTGCATCATTCAAGTATTTGAAAGGCCGGCCTTTCCCTGCAGGGGAAAGGACGAAGCGGCAATATTTGTCCACTCCCGTTACATTTAAGCGCGATTTTACCTTTGTCGCGTATTCCCAAGAGGAACATGGGGGGATCGAATATGACAAGCCACGGGGCCGATCCACGGCCCGACACGAAACCGCACCGCCGCTGACACGCCATCGTCGTCACGATCGGCACGGGCTGCTTCGTCTGACCTGAATTCGGTGGGCGCGTATGGTCGCGCGTCTCGCCCCCTTGCGTAAAGGATTATCCGATGTCGATCACCCTGGTGACGGCGGCCGAGGACCTGTGCCTGCCGACGATCGGTCTGCTCGCGGACCAGCTGGAAGGCGCGATCGCGCCGGGCGGCACCGTGCGGCTCGACCTGTCCGCCGTCGCCGCGCCCGACCTCAGCGTCGTCCAGCTCGTCCAGTCGGCGCGCGTCACCGCCGACCGGCGCGGCTGCGACTTCGCGCTTGCCGCGCCCGCCGGCGAGCGCCTGCAAAAGCTTCTCGACCGGGCGGGTTTCCTGCCCTGTCCCACCCCCGAACATACCCAATTCTGGTTCCACGGAGATTCCCCCCAATGAGCGCTTCCATCCTGACCGTCGACGACAGCGCCAGCCTTCGGATGGCGATCCGAATCGCGCTGACCGGTGCCGGCTATGCGGTGACGGAAGCCAGCGACGGGGCCGAGGGATTGGCCAAGGCGACCGCGACCCGGTTCGACCTGATCGTCACCGATCTCAACATGCCCAACATGGACGGCCTGTCGATGATCCGCGCGCTGCGTCAGCAGCCGGCGCAGGCGGGCGTGCCAATCATCTTCCTGACCACCGAATCGGATGACGCGATGAAGGCGCAGGCCAAGGCGGCGGGCGCCACCGGCTGGCTGGTCAAGCCGTTCCAACCCGAACAGCTGATCCGCGTCGCGCAGAAGGTGCTGGCGCGATGAACGGGGAAGATCCCGCCGCCGCCTTTCGGGTCGAGGCGGGCGAGCTGCTCGAACAGGTCGAACAGGGCCTGCTCGACCTGGGGCATCGCCTGGACGATATGGGGCTGGTCAACGCGGTCTTTCGCGGCCTGCACACCCTGAAGGGGTCGGGCGCGATGTTCGGCTTCGACGCGCTGGCCGCCTTCACCCATCATTGCGAAAGCGCGTTCGACCGGGTGCGCAAGGGCGATGTCCGGGCGACGCCGGAACTGGTCGACGTGATCCTGTCGGCGGGCGACCATATGCGCGCGCTGGTCGATGGCGACGCGCCGGCGGCCGAGGGGCAGGCGATCCTGGCCCGGCTGGCGGCGGCGGTCGACGCGGCGGCTGGGGGCAATGCGCCCGCCTCGGCGGCGTCGACGAAGCGCGGCTGGACCCTGTCCTTCCGCCTGCCGCCCGATGCCATGGCCAACGGCACCAATCCGCTGGCGCTGCTCGACGAGCTGCGCGAGCTGGGTGAGGCGACGATCGTCGCGCGGGTGGATGACGTTCCGCCGCTGGGCGAATGCAATCCCGCCCATTGCCTGATCGGCTGGGACTGCACGCTGATCGGCGACATTTCCAGGGACGCGATCGAGGACGTCTTCCTGTTCGTCATGGACGATATGGACATCACGATCACGCCGCTGACGGTCGAGGACGAGGCGCCGGTCGCCGAGGCAATCGTCGAGGAGGTGATACCGACCGCCGAACCGGTCGCCGCCAACGATGCTGCCACCCGTACCGCCCGTACCCAGGGCGAGAATGTCCGCGTTCCCGCCGAGCGGCTCGACGAGCTGATGGACCGGGTAGGCGAGCTGGTGATTGCGCAGAGCCGGTTGTCGCAGCTGGCCGCGCATGGCCATGACCTCAGCCTGCGCTCGGTCTCCGAGGAGATCGAGCGGTTGACCGGCGAGATGCGCGACACGATGATGATCCTGCGCATGGTGCCGGTATCGACGCTGTTCGGCCGCTTCCGCCGCCTGATCCACGATCTGGCGATCGAGACCGGCAAGGCGATCGAGCTGGTCACCGACGGCGAGACGACGGAGGTCGACAAGACGGTGATCGAGCGGCTGTTCGATCCGCTGGTCCATATCATCCGCAATTCCTGCGACCATGGGCTGGAGACGGCCGAGGCGCGCCTCGCCGCCGGCAAGCCGGCCTCGGGCGTCATCCGGCTGAGCGCGCATCAGGCGGGTGGCGAGGTGCTGATCACCATCACCGATGACGGCCGCGGCATCGATCGCGAGCGGGTGCGGGCCAAGGCGGAGGCCAATGGCCTGATCCAGCCGGGTCAGGCGATGAGCGACGACGAACTGCTCGGCCTGATCTTCCATCCCGGCTTCTCGACGGCGGCGCAGGTGACCAACCTGTCCGGGCGCGGCGTCGGCATGGATGTCGTCAAGCGCACCATCGAGAGCCTGCGCGGGTCGATCGACGTCAAGAGCGTCGACGGCCGGGGATCGACCATCACGCTGCGCATCCCGCTGACGCTGGCGATCATCGAGGGGCTGCTCGTCCGGGTGGGCGAGGGGCGCTACGTCATCCCGCTGGCGGCGGTCGAGGAATGTCTGGAGCTATCGCTGGAAGACGATCTGCGCTCGCGCGGACGCAGCCTGATCACGCTGCGCGACACGCTGGTGCCGTTCGTGCGGCTGCGCGAGATGTTCGCGACCGGCACCAGGCCCGATCCCTTTCAAAAGATCGTGGTGGTCGCCACGGGGCGCGAGCGCGTCGGCCTGGTCGTCGACCAGATCGTCGGCAACCACCAGACCGTCATCAAGTCGCTGTCCGCCTTCCACCGGGGTGCGGCCAGCTTTTCGGGGGCGACGATCCTGGGCGACGGCAGCGTCGCGCTGATCCTCGACGTGGCGCAACTGGTCGCCATGGCCCAACCGCAGGAGGAGATGCTTCGTGCCGCAGGATAAGATGCGCGCGTCGGACGGACCGACGCCGGACGGACTCATCGCGTGGAACGCACATGGTGAGCTGGAGGTGCTGATCTTCGACCTGGGCGGCGAGACCTTCGCGCTGGAGGCGACCCTGGTTCAGGAGATACTGGACCTGCTGCCCGAAACCTTCATTCCCGGCGCACCGGCGCTGGTCAGCCATGTCGTCAATTTCCGGGGCAAGATCGTGCCCGTCGCCGACCTGCGGCTGGCCTTCGGCATGGAGCCGACCCCGCCGAGTGCGGACAGCCGGATCGTGGTGATCGAACTGGAACTGGCGGGGGAGGCGACGCTGCTCGGCCTGCGCACCGACCATGTCCATGAAGTCGCGACCCTTCGCCAGGCGACGAGCGAGGCGGTGCCGACCGTCGGCATAGGCTGGCGTCGCGATCATGTGCGCAGCCTGATCCGGTGGAAGGACGATCTGGTCGTCCTGCCCGATCTGGCCGCCATCCTGGTGCCGGCGATGGGGGCTGCGGCGACCCGTCAGTAGATTTTCACAGGTTTTTGGAGGGGTGTATGAGAGCGACGATCAAGATGAAATTGGGCGCGACATTCGCGTTTATCATCTTCTGTCTTTTGGTCGTGGTCGGGCTTGGCATCACCAAGCTGAGCACATTGAACGACACCACGACCGAAATGGTCGCCGGCCCGGCGACGCGGCTCGACCGCGCGCAGACGCTGAACGAGCGGGTCAGCTTCATGGTGCGTGCCGAAAAGAACATGGCGCTGACCGATGACAGCGCGCTGACCAACAAGTTCGACGGCGATCTCATGAAGACGCGCGGAGAGGTCGAGGCGCTGATTTCGACGGGGCTTGGGACCGCGACCGAGAAGGGCCGTCCGCTGTGGAACGACATCCAGGCGGCGTATCGCAACTATATCCCGATCAACGACACGATCCGCGAACTGGCCAAGCGCAATCAGAACGCACAGGCTGGCGCTTTGTCGATCACCAAGTCGCGCGAGATGGCGATGCGCATGTCGGCGCTGTCTGCCCAGCTGGTGTCGTTCGCCAAGAACGATCTGCAGACGGCCAGCAACGATGCACAGACCACCTATGACAATGCCCGCAACGTGATGCTGGGCGTCGCCGCGATGGCGATGTTGATCGCGGTGGGCGGCGCGCTGTGGATTTCGCGGATCGTGTCGATGGGCCTCAAGAAGGTGTCGGTCGCGGTCGAGGCGGTGTCGATCGGCGACCTCGATCAGGACGTCGTCGTCACCAGCAATGACGAGATCAAGGACCTGGTCGAGACCGTCAACCGCATGACCGCCAATCTGCGCCAGAGCGCCAAGCTGGCCGATACGATCGCGGCGGGCGACCTGACGGTCGAGCATCAGCCGCTGTCGGACAAGGACAAGCTGGGCCATGCGCTGGTGTCGATGGTCGAGCGGCTGCGCGGCGTGGTCGGCGATGCGACCCAGGCGGCGCAGAATGTCGCGTCGGGCAGCCAGCAGCTGTCCTCCTCGTCCGAACAGGTGAGCCAGGGCGCGACCGAGCAGGCCGCCGCCGCCGAGGAAGCCTCGGCGTCGATGGAGCAGATGGCCGCCAACATCAAACAGAATGCCGACAACGCGACGCAGACCGAGAAGATCGCACGCCAGTCGAGCCAGGACGCCGAGCAGAGCGGCGTGGCGGTGCAGGAAGCGGTCGTCGCGATGCGCACCATCGCCGAGAAGATCGGCATCGTGCAGGAGATCGCGCGCCAGACCGACCTGCTGGCGCTCAACGCGGCGGTCGAAGCGGCGCGCGCGGGCGAACATGGTCGCGGCTTTGCGGTCGTCGCCGCCGAGGTCCGCAAGCTGGCCGAACGCAGCCAGACGGCGGCGTCGGAGATCAGCGGCATGTCGTCGGCCACCGTCACCGCCGCGACGCAAGCCGGCGAGATGCTGACCCGGCTGGTGCCCGACATCCGCCGCACCGCCGAACTGGTCGCCGAGATCAGCGCGGCGTGTCGCGAACAGGATATCGGCGCGAACCAGATCAACGAGGCGATCCAGCAGCTCGACAAGGTGACGCAGCAGAACGCCTCGGCCTCCGAGCAGATTTCCTCGACCTCCGAGGAACTCGCCAGCCAGGCCGAGGAACTGCAAGAGAGCATCGCCTATTTCACGGTCACCCAGGCGGCGCGTGCGAACCCCGGCCGCGGTGCGGCGCCGGTCCGCAAGCCGGCGGCACCGGTGAAGAAAGGCAAGGCGGCAGCGTCGCGCCCCGGCTCGGTCGCCGACCAGCAGGCGCGGGTACGCGGCTTCGCGCTCGACCTGACCAATGGCGGGCCGGACGGCGAGGATGCCGAGTTCGGACGCGCCGCCTGACCTTGCGGGCGGCGAGGCGGGAGTATTGCTTCGCCGCCGGCAAGTGAAGATGTCGGGCTGCTATTATGTATTTGTTATGACAACAGATATATCCACTTTGAACGCAGAAGACCAAAAGCAAACCAATCTTTCATTTCTTGCACTGTAAATCGATTGCAGGGGCCGGCGAGGGGTATGGTGTCGGCCTGTGTTTCAACGGGGATTTGCTATGCGCGCGACGATCAAGATGAAATTGGGGATGACCTTTGCCATTGTCATCGCACTCTTATGTGCGGTCGTAGGGGTTGGCGTCGCCAAGATCGGCACGTTGAATGCCATGATCGCCGACATCGTCGACGGGCCGTCGCGCCGCATTCAACTGTCGTTGACCGCCGATGGCGATATCGGTCGGGCGATTCGCAACGAAAAGAACATGATGATGACCGAGGATCTGGCGTTGAAGCGCGGCTTCGACGTCAAGTTCGCGGACTATAACGGCAAGATCGACGACAGTCTGAACGCGGGCTTGAAGATCGCCACGGAACAGGGGCGTCCGGTATGGACGGCGGCGCTGGAGGAATGGCACGCCTATAAGGGGGTCAGCGACCGCGCTCGCGCCCTGGCGATGCAGAACCGCAATGCCGAGGCCGCACAGATCTCGATGACCGAAGGGCGTGAGATTGCGATTCGGTTGAGCGCCACATTGCTGAAGCTGGCGGGCATCACTCAAGGGCAGATGACGACCGCCACCCGCGAGGCGAATGAATTGTACGACACGGCACGCACGACGTTGCTGGTCACGGCGCTGGTCGCGCTGCTGATCGCGGTGGCGGGCGCGGTCTGGGTGGCCCGACTGGTGTCGAAGGGGCTGCGTACCGTCGGGGAAGCCGTCATGGCGGTCGCCGATGGCGATCTGAGCAAGGAGGTCGTGGTGAACAGCAATGACGAGATCAGGGACCTGGTCGATACGGTCAATCGCATGACCGAGCGCCTGCGCGAGACGATCGGCGAGACGGCGCAGGCCGCGCACAATGTCGCATCGGGCAGTCAGGAACTCTCCTCCTCCTCCGAGCAGGTGAGCCAGGGCGCGACCGAACAGGCCGCCGCCGCTGAGGAGGCCTCGGCCTCGATGGAGCAGATGGCCGCCAACATCAAACAGAATGCCGACAACGCGACCCAGACCGAGAAGATCGCGCGCCAGTCGAGCCAAGACGCCGAACAGAGCGGCGTGGCGGTGCAGGAGGCGGTCGTGGCGATGCGCACCATCGCCGAGAAGATCGGCATCGTGCAGGAGATCGCACGCCAGACCGACCTGCTGGCGCTGAACGCGGCGGTCGAGGCGGCGCGCGCGGGCGAACATGGTCGCGGCTTCGCGGTCGTCGCCGCCGAGGTCCGCAAGCTGGCCGAACGCAGCCAGACGGCGGCGGCCGAGATCAGCGGCATGTCGTCGGCCACCGTCACCGCCGCGACGCAGGCCGGCGAGATGCTGACCCGGCTGGTACCCGACATCCGCCGCACCGCCGAACTGGTCGCCGAGATCAGCGCGGCATGCCGCGAACAGGACATCGGTGCGAACCAGATCAACGAGGCGATCCAGCAGCTCGACAAGGTGACGCAGCAGAACGCCTCGGCCTCCGAGCAGATTTCCTCGACCTCCGAGGAACTCGCCAGCCAGGCCGAGGAATTGCAGCAGAATATCGCCTTCTTCCGTGTCGGCGACGAAGAGCCGCGCCGCTTCCGCGCGACGGGGGGCACCGCCAAGGCGCGCGCCGTCGCGGCGAAGGCGGCCCGACCGGCGGCGTCGCGTCCCGGCTCGATCGCCGACCAGCAGGCGCGGGTGCGTGGTTTCGCGCTCGACCTGACCAATGGCGGTCCTGACGGCGAAGACGCCGAATTCGGGCGCGCGGCATGAGCGCCCCGTCCGGAGACATCCAGGTCGTCGTGTTCGGCCTGGGCGAGGAGGAATTTGCCCTGCCGGTGACGGCGGTGCGTGAAATCCTGGACCATCGTCCCGCCTATCGGATGCCGGGCGCGCCCGCCTGGTTCCTGGGGCTGACCGATGTGCGCGGCGATTCGGTGCCGATGGTCGACCTGCGCGTGCGGCTGGGGATGATCGCGGCGGATACGACGCTGGCGACCCGTATCCTGGTCGTCGACATTCCCCAGGGCCAGGACGGCACGCCGGCGATGGCATTGGGGCTGGTCGTCGACCGGGTGCTGGATGTCAGTACCTTCGGCCCCGACGCGATCGAAGCCTCGCCCGACATTGGCGGCCGCTGGCGGTCCGACCAGATCGCGGCGATCCTGCGCCGCGGCACCGGCTTCGTCGCGCTACTCGACCCGGCGCGCCTGTTCGCGGGCACCGACGGCGTGAATGCCCTGAACGGACTGGGCCTGGCGGCCTGATCCCTCGCTACGCCGGCCGCCATGTCGTGACGTGGTGGCCGGCGATCTTCCACGGACGACATAGGAGCCGTCTTCTTGAGCAATCTGGCCCGTCAGGCGGTGATGTCCGATGCGCTTCGGCGCAGCGATTTCGATCGCATCGCCGCCTATGTCTACCGGGAATGCGGCATTCGCCTGCCGCCGGTGAAGATCACGATGATCGAGGGCCGGTTGCGCCGCCGGGTGCGCGCGCACGGCCATAGCAGCCTGAGCGATTATTGCGGCTGGCTGTTCGACGGCGACAATCTGGCGACCGAGCGCGAGCATCTGCTGAACGCGGTCACGACCAATAAGACCGACTTCTTCCGCGAGCCCAAGCATTTCGACTATCTGGTCGGCACCGCGCTGCCACAGATGCGCGATGCGGGGATCGATCGGCTGCGCGTGTGGAGCGCGGCCTGCTCGACCGGCGCGGAACCCTATACGCTGGCCATGCTGCTCGACGCCTTCGCGCAGGATCGCCAGGGGCCCAATTACGGCATACTCGCCACCGATCTGGACAGCGAAGTACTGCGCATCGCCCGGCGCGGCGTCTATCCCGCGGCGATGCTCGATCCCGTGCCGGCGGCGTTGCGCGCGCGCTATGCGATGCGCGCCAATGACCCCAAGCGCGGCGAGATGCGGATCGCGGCCAGTCTGCGCGCCGCGATCGGCTTTGCCCAGATGAACCTGATGGACGAACGCTATCCGGTCGGCGATCCGATGGACATCGTCTTCTGCCGCAACGTCCTGATCTATTTCGACAAGCCGACCCAGGAAAAGGTCGTGCGACGCCTGACCGAATGCCTTCGCCCCGGCGGCCTGCTGTTCCTGGGCCATTCGGAATCGATCGCCGGCTTCGACCTGCCGCTCAAGACGGTCGCCAACACCGTCTTCGCACGGGTCTGACGCGATGAAGACAATCCGTGTGCTGATCATCGACGACAGCGCCAGCGTCCGCCAGGCGATGACCGCGATCCTGTCCGCCGACCCACAGATCGAGGTGATCGCCGCCGCCGCCGATCCCTTCGCCGCCGCGCGTTACATTCAGGAAGAGGTGCCCGACGTCATCACGCTGGACGTCGAGATGCCGCGCATGGACGGTATCACCTTCCTGCGCAAACTGATGGCGCAGCGGCCGGTGCCGGTCGTCATGTGCTCCTCGCTGGTCGAGGAAGGGTCGGAGACGTTGCTCCAGGCGTTGGAGGCCGGCGCGGTCGACGTCATCCTGAAGCCGCGCGTCGGCGTCGCCGATCATCTGGCCGAGGCGCATATGATGATCCGCGAGACGGTGAAGGGCGCCGCCACCGCGCGGCTGGGCGCGCGTCGCCAGACCCGCACCGCGTCCCCTGCGCAGAAGCTGACCGCCGATGCCGTCCTGCCGCCGCCCACCGGCCGCGCGATGAGCCGTACGACCGAGATGGTGGTGTGCATCGGCGCCTCGACCGGCGGGACCGAGGCGCTGCGCGAGGTGCTGGAGGCGCTGCCCGCCAATTCGCCGGGCATCGTCATCGTCCAGCATATGCCCGAGAGCTTCACCCGCGCCTTTGCCAAGCGGCTCGACGGGCTGTGCCAGGTCGACGTCAAGGAGGCCGAGGACGGCGACACGGTGATGCGCGGCCGGGTGCTGATCGCGCCGGGCGGGCTGCGCCACACCATGCTGGAGCGGCAGGGCGCACGCTATGTCGTGTCGGTGCGCGAAGGGCCGCTGGTGTCGCGCCATCGCCCCTCGGTCGACGTGCTGTTCCGCTCGGCGGCGCGCAATGCGGGGGCCAATGCGGTCGGCATCATCCTGACCGGCATGGGCGACGACGGCGCGCGCGGGCTGCTGGAAATGAAACAGGCGGGCGCGCGCACCTTCGCGCAGGACGAGGCGACGTCGATCGTGTTCGGCATGCCCAAGGAAGCGATCGCGCGCGGCGCGGCCGACAAGATCATCCCGCTGGGCAGCGTCGCGCGCGAACTGCTGCACGCCACCGCCCGCTGACCGGAGAGGACACGCCACCATGTTCATGGAACGCATCACGCCCGATTCGGTGATCCTGACGCCGGTCGTCGCGCTGGCCGACCAGCTGGAAGCGGAGATGAGCGGGCTGGAGGATGCGTTCCGACAGACCGGCGAGACGCTGGCCTCCGCGATCGACACGATCGACGGCATGGCGCGCGGCGTCGCCGACATCCGCCGGTCGCTGTCGCCCGAGACGGCAGGGGCGGCGGTGGAGCGGTTGCGCCAGGTCGCCTATCGTCTGACCGCGCTGCCCGTGATCCAGCGTCGCCGCGCGGTGGAGGTCGAGACGCTGACCGGCCGCGCGCGTGAACTGCGCCGCCTGTTGGAAGAGGTCGGCACCATCCTGAAGCTGCTCGGCATCTATGGGATGAACATCAAGATCGCCTCGTCGGGCGAGGCGGCGTTCTTCAACTTCGTCGTTGGCATGGACGAGAAGCTGGCGAGTGGCCGGCAGGAACTGCACCATATCGAAAAGGAGCTGGACCAGTTCGGGCAGGTGGTCAGCGAGGTGCAGAAGGCCGATCGCTCGCTCGCCGCCGAATGCCAGCGTGCAGGGGATGCCCTGCCGACCGAGCTGACGAGCAACGCCAACGCGCTGCAGGAGCATGTCGAGGCGGTGATGCGCATGACCGACGAGGCCGATGGCGTCATGCGCACGGTGCAGGGCGAGGTCGCGCGTATCCTGGGCGCGATCCAGATCGGCGACAGCGTGCGCCAGCGTGCCGAACATGGCATCACGATCCTGCGCCGGATCGCCGCGCACGACGCGGGCGAGATGACCGTGCCCGTTTATGCATCGGCGCATATGGCGCGGCTGGTGGCGGCGCAGCTGGAGGCGATGGCGGCGGATTTCGGGCAGGAGATCAACGCGATCGTACCCTCGCTCGAACGGCTGGGGCCGCTTGCCGACACGCTGCGCATGCTGTTGGAAGCGAACGGCGGCGATGACGGGCGGATTCTGGTCGAGCTGGAGACCGGCATCGCCAAGCTGGGCCATGTTACCGACCAGCTTTGCCAGGCCGATGCGCAGCTGGCCGAATTGACCGGCTTTGTCGGGCAGACGCTGGCCGATCTGACCAGCGGGCTGGCACGTATCCAGAATATCGCGGTCAATGTGCAGGACATCTCGACCAACACCCAGCTGCTGTGCCGGCGGCACGGCACGCTGGGCCGTGCGGTGGCGGTGATCGCCAAGGAGGTGGCGCCGTGCGCCAGCCGCCTCGACCAGTTAAGCATCGCGGTCGGGCAGCTGATCGGCGTGCTGGCCGCGATCGATCTGGTCCAGGATGCCGGCGCGGCGGATACCCGCCATGTGCTCAGCGATGCGCTGACCGTGGTGCGCGGCGCGTGCGACAGCTCTGGCGCGGCGATGGCGCGCGCCGGGGGGCAGGCTTTGCGCATCGCCGCCTCGCTGGAGGCGACCGCCAGCGATCTGGCGCAGCAGCGCGGCTTCGTCGAGACGCTGCTGCTAGCCGGGCAGTCGTTGTCGCTCTATGCCGATCATGTCGCGCCCCCGGTCGATCCGGATGGCGGTTTCAGCGAGGCGGATGAGGAATCCCTGCGCGAGCTGATGCCATGGGCCGCGCGGCTCTATACGATGGCGTGCGAGCGCGACATCCATGCCGCCTTCCTGCGGCCCGGCATGGCGCCCATGGCGGCGCCCGTCTCGGCGGTGACCTTCGACGATGACGATGACGGGCTGTTTTGACGCCTGTCTGATGTCTTGGTGAAAACAATTTCACATCGTCAGGGGAAGCCAATCGCCGTCCCCATCGTTTCGCTGATGCAGCATGGGCAGGCCCCTCTGGCGGCCGCCCCCTTTCAGCAATGGGATGATGGCATATGGCCGAGACGATCGCCGACCTTCTGAACCGGACCCTGGTCGAAGCCGGGGTGGAGCGCATCTGGGGCGTGACGGGCGACAGCCTGAACGCGCTGAACGACAGCCTGCGCAAGTCGGGCCAGATCGACTGGATGCATGTCCGCAACGAGGAGGCGGGGGCTTTCGCCGCCGGGGCCGAGGCCGCGGCGACCGGCGCGCTGGCGGTCTGTGCCGGCAGCTGCGGTCCGGGCAATCTCCACCTGATCAACGGCCTGTACGACTGCCACCGCAACCGCGTGCCGGTGCTGGCGATCGCGGCGCACATCCCGTCGAGCGAGATCGGCCTCGGCTATTTCCAGGAAACCCATCCGACCGAGCTGTTCCGCGAATGCAGCCATTTCTGCGAGATGGTGCAGGACGCCCGGCAGATGCCCGAAATCCTCCACCGCGCGATCCGCACCGCGATCGGTGAGCGCGGGGTGGCGGTGCTGGTCATCCCCGGCGACGTCGCATTGCAAACGGCCCCCGAAACCCGTGCGGTGCCCTTCCCGCCGCTGGCCGCGCCGCGCATCCTGCCCGATGACGGCGTGCTGGCGCAGGTCGCCGAGCTGCTGAACGGGTCGAAGGCGGTAACGATGCTGTGCGGTGCGGGCACGGCGGGCGCGCATGACGAGGTCGTCGCGCTCGCCGCCGCGCTGAAGGCGCCGATCGTCCATGCCTATCGCGGCAAGGAATGGATCGAGTGGGACAATCCGTACGATGTCGGGATGACCGGGCTGATCGGCTTTTCCTCGGGCTATCATGCGATGATGGATTGCGACACGCTGCTGATGCTCGGCACCGATTTCCCCTATCGCAACTTCTATCCCGAAAAGGCCAAGGTCGTGCAGATCGACCGCGATCCCGGTGCGCTGGGCCGGCGCGTGCCGATCGACCTCGGCGTCGTCGCCGATGTGCGCGAGGCGGCGCGCGGCCTGTTGCCGCTGATCCAGGACGGCCGCGACGACCGGTTCTTGGAAAAGGCGCGCGCGCATTACCGCGATGCGCGCAAAGGGCTGGACGACCTCGCCACGCCGCGCAAGGACGACCAGCCGCTCCATCCGCAATATGTCGCCCGCCTGGTCGACCGGATCGCGGCCGAGGATGCGGTCTTCACCGCCGATGTCGGCACGCCCGCCGTCTGGGCGGCGCGCTATCTGACGATGAACGGCAAGCGGCGGCTGATCGGGTCGTTCAACCATGGCTCGATGGCCAATGCGCTGCCCCAGGCGCTGGGTGTGCAGGGCGCGTTCGCGGGTCGGCAGGTGGTGTCGCTGTCGGGCGATGGCGGTCTGGCCATGCTGATGGGCGACATGCTGACGGCGGTGCAGATGCGGTTGCCGATCAAGGTCGTCGTCTTCAACAACGCCTCGCTGGGCTTCGTCCAGATGGAGCAGAAGGCGGCCGGCTATGTCGACACCAATGTCTCGCTGCAAAATCCCGACTTCGCCGCGATTGCGCGCGAAATGGGGTATCTGGGCGTGCGCGTCACCCGTTCGGATGCGCTGGAGGCGGCGCTGCGCCAGGCGTTCGCGCATGACGGCCCGGCGCTGGTCGATGTCGTGACCGAGACGCAGGAACTGATCATGCCGCCCAAGATCCAGGCCGAGCAGGTGAAGGGCTTCAGCCTCTACGCCGCGCGCGCGGTTCTGAGCGGGCGGGGCGACGAAGTGCTGGAGCTGGCCAGGGCCAATCTGTTCCGGTGACGCCGCGCCCGGCCCTGCGCACCTGGGTCACCGCGCGGTGGCCGCTGACCGAGACGATCCGCACGGTCGCGTTCATCGCGCGCTGCACCGGCGCGGCGGTGGCGGCGCTGGTCATCGCGCAGCAATGGCACCTGAACCACCCCGTCTGGGCCAGCGTCTCGGCGCTGGTCGTCTCGCAGGATCAGCTGGGCGACACCAACCGCTCGCTGGCGTGGCGGATCGCGGGAACGATGATCGGCGTCGGCGTGGCGATCCTCGTCGCGCTCGTGATGACGGAGGCGAGCGCGGTGGCGATGCTGGCGGTCGCGGTCGGCATCACCTCGGCGATCGCCCGGCTGCGCAGCGAACTTCGGCTGTGCATGTGGACGGCGGTGATCGTCCTCCTGACCGTGCCCGCCGGCGGCTCGGTGCTGTCGGCGGCACTCGACCGCGCGCAGGAAGTGCTGCTGGGCGTCGCGGTCGGGGCGGTGCTGCACTGGGCGGCCGACCGGCTGCTCTTCCGGCGGAAGGTGCAGCCGGAGGTGGTCACGGCATCGGCGTCACCGTGATCCGGTCGATATTGGGTGCATAGGCCGAACGCAGCAGCACGCCGGGCCAGGTCTGCGAGGCATAGCTGCGGCCGTCCCAATCGGGCTGTTCCTCGCCCGCGATCCGGATGCTGTTGGCCCCCGCGCGCAAGGCGACGGGCACGGTCATCTCCCACCAGTTATTGGCGTGGAAGCTGTTGGGGAAGGTCGCCAGGACGGGCTTGGCACCGTTGACGGAAATGCGTGCGGTGCGGGCGAGGGGGTCCGGGTTGTAATGCGTCGCCTTGGACTGTTCGTCGTTGGAGAAGCGGATGGTCAGCGCATAGCTGCCCGCCTTTTCCACGGTCACATTCGGGAAGGTCAGCGTGTTGCCGTTGCCGGGCACACCGCCGATGTCGAACACCGCCCGGCCGCCACTGGCGAGCGACACCGCACTGATCCGCGCGCTGCCCGCGACCTGCGCGGCTTCGGCCTCGTAATGGCGGGACGCGGCATCGGGGGCGGGGGCGACGCGCAAGGTGCGGAGCGTGGCGAGCGGCCCCGTCACCACGACCTTGTTGATCCCGCCGAGCAGGAAGGCGGTCTCGCCCGCGACCGGGCGGCCATTGACCGTCATGCGCATCCGCCCGCGCGCGTCGGGCGTCAGCCGCGCCAGACCATCCTGCGCGCCATATACCCAGAAGGTCGCCCGGCCATCCTTCACCATCGCGTCGCGCACGTCATAGGTGGTGGTCGTCTCGGCCGGATCGGCGGCGGTCAGGGTGATACGGTCGACCAGCGCATTGCCCCGCGTCTGCCGCTGTCCGTCCAGGCTGCGCGTCGCGAGCGTCAATATGTGGCGGCCCTGCGGCAGCGAGACGACCGTATCGACATGGTCGAGCACCGAGGGCTTGTAGCCGAGCGGCAGCAGGAGTTCGGTCTCGCCCGCCGCCTGGTTGTCGATGCGCAGGAAGACGTTGGTCGGCCCCTGCGCCTCGGCCAGCGGGTCCTTGTTGAAGGTGCTGGCCAGCACACGCAGATCGTAGCGGCCGGCGCGCGGCACATCGACCGCGAAGTCGAGTGCGGCGTCGGCGCCGGTCTTGAACCCCTCGACCGTATAGGCGCCCGAGACGTGGAAGCGGTCGACATTCTTGGGCGAACCCTCGGGGCCGCGGATGCTCAGGCCGGTGCCGCGCCGGGTCGCCGTTTCCGCCTCGTAATCCTGGGTCCAAGGAATCGCGACCGGGGCGGGGGGCGCGCCCTCGGCGGGGGTCACGACCAGTTCATAGGCGGCTTCCTTGCGCAAAGCCGGCAGCCCGTCCCGGCCGAAGGTCAGCGCCACACCGCCGTCGCGCACCGGCAGGATGCGATCGGCCAGGAGGGCGGGCGGGGTGGCATCACCGAGCTGCCCGGTCCAGCCGATCATCCGCACCCGCACGTGGACACTCGCGCCGAAGGCGGCGGGGAGGCGGTTCAGCGCGATGGTCGCATCGCCGCTCTTGCCGCCGAACAGCACGCGCGACTGGCGACGCGCAGGGTCGAGCGTCGCGACGCCCTGCAGCGTATAGCTCTGGTCGGGATGCGGCGGGGTGACGGCCAGCGTATGGCCGCTCATCGTCGCATAGGCGTTGAGCAGCCACCATTGCCCGTTGCCGCGATTGGCCTGGACGGCGGAGTCGCTCAGATTGCCGTCGATATTCCAATAGGCGATATCGGCATCGACCTTGGAATCCTCGATCGCCGCCACCCATTGCACCATCTGGCCGGGAACCGAGGTGTGATAGTTATAGGCATATTCGTTGATGTTGATGGGCAGATGGCGGCCCTGCCACTTGGTCCCGGCGAACAGCCGATCCTCCCACGCGCGATATTTCCGCACGCTGGTGCGCACCGTCGCGGGATTGCTGAGTTCGTGCCACGTCACGATGTCGGGCATGGTGTCCGCCGCGATGGCGTGGCGCAGGAAACCCTCCACCTCGGGGTAGAGGATGCTGGTGTTCGGCCCCGCGATCCGCGCGCCGGGCAGTTCCTGGCGGATCATACGCACCGCGCGGTCCCAGGCGTCGTTGAACGCGGTCGGGTCCTTTTGCCACCGTATATTGTTGCAGCTCTTGGGACCTTCGGCGAACATGTTCCCGTCGGGCTCGTTATAGGGCACGAAGACGATGCGGTCGCGGTAACGCTTGTCCATGCCCTTCACCTGGCGGACTTGGGCGCGCAGCTTTTCGATATAGGCGGTGACCGATTGCGCGCAGTCGCCGGTCTTCCAGTTATACGGAAACTCGCGGTTGATGTCGGTCATGTAGATATAGGTGTCGCCGCCCGACGCATCGGTCAGCAGCGTCGACACCTCTAGCGCGTCGGCGCCGGGATGCTGGGGCCCGTCCTGCGCCTTGGTCGAGACGGTGCGCAGGCCGATGCCCTCGACCAAATTGGGATGCGGCAGGCGCGCGTCATACAGGCCATAGAGCGTGCCCGACGCCCCGCCATGAAAGGCGCCGGTGTCGCTCGCCATGTCGACCTCCAACCGCTCCTGCGCGACGGCGGGCAGGGCGGCGGAGCCGAGAAGGGCTGCCAGCAACAGGCGAAGCGGGGAGGACATGAGGCGGGCTTTCGTTGAGGGGGTCACTGGCCGCGCTCGGCGGTCATGCGCGCGATCGTCGCGCCGTTCAGGATCAGGCGAGCCGCGGTGATCGCCAGCGCCAGGTGCATCAGGCCGGGGATGATCGTCGACAGCGCACGGATACCGGCCAGCGACGTCGGAGTCTGGTTGCCGGCACCGGCCTTGTAGGAGACGATCACCAGCACCCCACTGATCAACACGCCGGCTAGCGCCCAGGCGAGCTTCACGAAGAACTGGTTGAAGGCGAAGCTCATGCCCGAGGATCGCATCCCCAGCTTCCATTCGCCATATTGGTCGGCCAGCTGGATCAGGGTGAAGTGGAGCGGCAGCGTACAGCCCAGCACGATGCAGCATAAGCCGACCAGCGCCAGCCACAGTATCGGATAACCGCCCGGCACGAAGAAGGCGGCGAAATGCCCGGCGACCAGGATCAGGTTCACCCAGACATAGACGGTCTTCACGTCGAAGCGCCGGGTGAAGAAGGGGACGATCACCGAGCCCAGAAAGCCGCCGGCGGTCGCGGTGCCGAAGAACAGCGCCTGATAGGTCGCGTCGCCGCCCAGCACATAGGTGATGAAATAGAGCGCCGCGCCGCCCTTGGTATTGAAGATGCCGATCAGCAGCAGCGTCATGATGAAGGTCAGCCGCAGCTGATCGTTCTTCAACGTGGTGGCGACCGCGACCTTCAGCGGCACCTCGGCGGAATCGGCGGCGACCACGCGCTCGCGGACGAACAGGAAGCAGATCAGGAACATCGCCACCGCCGCCAGGCTGAGGATCGCCACCCCGTCGCGATAGCCGCGCGCGATGTCGCCGCCGCCCAGTTCGCGCACCATGATCGGCAGGCCGACCGACACGCAGAACGACGCGATCGCGACCAGCGCGAAGCGTACCGACTGGCACGCCACGCCCTCGCGCGCGCTGTCGGTCATGCGGGTGATCAGCGCACAATAGGGCACGTTGTTGAGCGAATAGGAGAAGGCGAGTAGGAAATAGGTCACCGCCGCATAGGCGACCTTGCCGTTATAGCCGAGGTCGGGCGACTGGAAGGTCAGGAAACAGCTGAGCCCCACCGGAATCGCGGTCCACAGCAGATAGGGGCGGAACCGCCCCCAGCGGGTCGAGGTGCGGTCCGCCATGATGCCGATCAGCGGGTCTGAGATCGCGTCGAAGATGCGCAGCGACAGGAACAGGATGCCGACGATCCCCGGCGCCAGTCCGAAGACGTCGGTGTAATAGAAGGTCAGGAAATTGGCGATCAGCCCGGTGACGATCGTGCCCCCGGCATCGCCCAGGCCGTAGCAGATTTTTTCGAAGAACGGGATGTGCGGGTCCGCCGTGCCGATCCGATCCGTATCCCCCGCTCCCGGGGCCGCTGCGATAGCTGTCATGACATCCACCCCCCTTGTCAGTCGATCCGGTCGAACGCCGCTTCGACCGCGGCCCCGGCGCGGACGAACACCGGCAGGCGATCGAGCGGTGCGTCGCACCAGATCTGGCATCCCCCCGCGACCGCCTCGCCCGTCCAGGCATCACGCCATTGCCCGGCGGGCAGATAGACGTCGCGCTCCGACTGGCCGGCGGTCGTCACCGGCGCGACCAGCAGGTCGGGGCCGAACATATATTGGTCGTCCAGCCGCCAGCATTCCGGATCGTCGGGATGGTCGTAGAACATCGGCCGCATCAGCGGATCGCCCGTCTCATGCGCCGCACGCATCAGGCCCGCGACATAGGGGCGCAGCCGTTCGCGCAGCGCCGCGTACCGACGCAGCACGTCGAACACCGGCGCGCCAAAGCTCCACAGTTCGTTGCCGGCCCCCGTATCGCATTGCGCGACGCCGTCGCGGAACGGCTCGGCCGGCGGGGTGATCGGATCGCGGTGGCCGTGCATGCGCAGCACGGGGGTGAAGACGGCCCATTGGAACCAGCGGATCATCAGTTCGTGAAAGCCCGGGTCCTCGACATGGCCGCCATGGAAGCCGCCAATGTCGGTCGTCCACCACGGGATGCCCGCCATTCCCATGTTCAACCCGGCGCTCAGCTGGTTGCGCATCGCCTCGAACGAGGAATGGATGTCGCCCGACCAGACGAGCGCGCCGTAACGCTGGCTGCCCGCCCAGGCGCAGCGAACCAGGCTGACGATCTCGCTTTCCCCCTCGGCGCGCAGCCCGTCGTAAAAGGCCTGCGCATAGTGCAGCGGATAGGCGTTGCCGATCTCCAGCACCGGGCCGGCATGATAGCGGTAATTGTCGAAGTCATAGGCGCTATATTCCGGCTCGGCCTCGTCCAGCCAGAACATCGCCACGCCCTGATCGCGGTAATTGCGCTTTGCCGTGTCCCACAGGAATGCGCGCGCGCCGGGGTGGGTGGTGTCGATGAAGCGCGTATTGCCCAGAAATTCCTGCTGCACATCCAGCCCGCGATTGGCGCGGACCAGATAGCCCTTCTCTGCCATCGTCGCGTAATTCTCCGATCGCGGATCGACCGTGGGCCAGACCGAGACGAGCAGTTCGGTGCCCATCGCCTTCAACTCGGCGGTCATCGCCGCCGGGTCGGGCCATTCGCGCGGGTCGAACCGCCAGTCGCCCTGGACCGGCCAGTGGAAGAAGTCGGCGACGATCACCGCCAGCGGGATGCCCCGCGCATGATAATCGCGCGCCACCGCCAGCAGCTCGTCTTGCGTGCGATAGCGCAGCTTGCTCTGCCACAGGCCCAGCGCATAGTCGGGCATCATCGGCACGGTGCCGGTCACCGCCGCATAGTTGCGCACGATTGCGGCGGGCGTGTCGGCGGCGGTGATCCAGTAATCGATCTCGCGTGCGGCCTGCGCGGTCCAGATCGTGCCGTTGGCGGCGAAATGTGCCTCGCCTACCGCCGGCATGTTCCAGAGGAAGCCATAGCCTTCGCTCGACACGACGAAGGGGACGCTCGCCTGCGAATTGCGCTGCGCCAGTTCCAGCGTGCAGCCGGCGAGATCGAGATTGGGCTGTTGATACTGGCCCATGCCATAGAGGCGCTCGCCCGGCTTCGCCTCGAACCGGACGGCGATTCGCGCGGCGCCGCCGGGCAGCGGCTTGAACTCGCGCCCCGACAGGCCGAGCGCGCTGATCATCCGCACGTCCTTGGTGCCGACCGTCCAGAATTTGGACGTCGTATCGCGCTGCCGCCACTTCTCCTCCAGCAGCAGCGTGCCGTCCGCATTCAGGAAGCGGACCCGGCCCTGAAGGTCGACCTCGGCGGTGATCCGGCCATTGGTGATGCGCGCGGTCGCGCCGTCGCGGGTGACGATCGGTGCCGCGCCATCCGTGCCGTCGTCGAGCAGCGCGCCGGGCCGGGCCGGCTCGGGCGCGAAGGGCGAGGCACGCAGGCGCAGGCCGTCGCGGCCATGCGCCACGATCCGCAGCCACGCCCCGTCATAGGCCCAGGCGATGGCGCGATCCTCAAGCGCGAGCGTGTCCAAGCGGCCAGTCCTCCCCGGGCCGTTCTTTGGCGGCCGTAAACGTTTCCGCATTTGTCATGCAATTGGACTGATCTGTCAACAGTCCCTCTTGTGCGAACCAAAATGTATCGCGATCACGGGGACATGGACATCCGTACCCTCGCCCGGCATCTGGGTCTCTCGATCGGCACCGTGTCGCGTGCGCTGAACGACCGCAAGGACGTCAGCCCCGAGACGCGCAAACGCGTGATCGCGGCGGCGGCGACGCATGGCTATATCCCCAACCAGTCGGGGCGGACGCTGCGCAGCGGGCGGACGGGGACGATCGGCTTCATGCTGACCCTCGAGCATGACAGCGCGATTCACGGCGACCCCTTCTTCATGGCGCTGTTGGAGGGATTGCAGAACGGGTTGAGCGAGCATGACCTCGACCTCGTCGTCCTGCTGGCGCGAAAGGGCGAGGATGGGCTGACGTTCCTGCGACGCCATGTCGCGCGCGGCACCGTCGATGGCTGGGTGTTGTCGGGCACGCATCAGGCCGATCCGCGAATCGACTTCCTGCTCGATCGCGCCATCCCGTTCGTCGCGCTGGGGCGGACGGCGACGGCGCGCGACTATGCCTGGATCGATCTGGACTTCGAAGGGGTGGTGACCCAGGCCATGGCGCTGCTCACCGATGCCGGGCACCACCGGATCGGTCTGGTCGCGCCGCCGGTGACGATCAACAACAGCCATATCGTCGTCGAACGCTACCGTACCGCGCTGTCGCGTGCGGGCCTGCCCTTCGACCCCATGCTGGTCCATCATGGCGAGACGGACGAGAACGATGGCGAGGCGACGGCGCGCGAGCTGATGACGCTGTCCGACCGGCCGACCGCGCTGCTGCTGATGGGCGAGACCGCGCCGGTGGGGGCGTATCGCGCGCTGCGCGGCATGGGGCTGGAGCCGGGGCGCGATGTCGCAGTGATCGGCCTGCGCGACAATCCGGCCTGCCGCGCGCTGTCGCCCGACTTGACCTGCTTCACACTGAATCTCGACGAACTGGGCCTCGCGTTGGCGCAGGCGGTGGTCAGCCTGCTCCCCGGCCATCGGCGGCCGGCGGAGCCGCTGGTCCAATCGCTATGGGTCATGGACCTGCGGCTGGGGCAGAGCCATGCGGTCGTGGCGGGGGCACCGTTGGAGCGGGGGCTTACCGCCGCAGAGTGACATAACAGTCAGACAAATCATAAGTTGGTGCGGTACGGGCCTGATGAGCCGATCCGCCGGACGATTGATCCAGGCGACGTCGGCTTCTTAAAAATACAGTTAAAGACAACGAGCTAGCACGACGTGCGCGCGCCGGATCACGAAAGCGGTTGCTGATCGGGGTGCGAAGTCGCTACGCAAGGGCAAAAGATAAATAGTCGGAGAAGAACGGTGCGCTCATGCTGCCCTGCCTCGCTGTCGCGTCGCGACGTCCTTGCCACCGCCAGCGTGGGGGCCATGGCGACAGGCCTTGGCGGCGCGATGCCGGCCAGCGCCTGGGTTGCCCCGCAAGCGGCCACGCAGCCGCCTGCCACCGTCGTCCAGCCCTTCGACATGGCCGATGTGACGCTGGGCGACAGCCCCTTCCTGCATGCGCAGAAGATGACCGAGGCGTATCTGATGCGCCTGCAGCCCGACCGGCTGCTCGCCAATTTCCGTACCAATGCCGGGCTGAAGCCCAAGGCGCCCGTCTATGGCGGTTGGGAATCGGAGGCGCAATGGGCCGACATCAACTGCCATGGCCATACGCTGGGCCATTATCTGTCCGCCTGCGCGCTCGCGTACCGCGCGACCAAGGACAAGCGCTATCGCCAGCGCATCGACTATATCGCGAACGAGCTGGCGGCGTGCCAGAAGGCATCGGGCAGCGGCCTGGTCTGCGCCTTCCCCAAGGGGCCGGCCCTGGTCGCGGCGCATCTGCGCGGCGAGCCGATCACCGGCGTGCCCTGGTACACGCTGCACAAGGTCTATGCGGGTCTTCGCGACGCGGCGCTGCTGGCGGACAGCGAGCCGTCGCGCGCGGTGCTGATCCGGCTGGCCGATTGGGGCGTTGTCGCCACCCGGCCGCTGTCGGACGACCAGTTCGAAAAGATGCTGGAAACCGAATATGGCGGCATGAACGAGATCTATGCCGATCTGTATTTCATGACCGGCAATGCCGACTATCGCCGGCTCGCCGAGCGCTTCTCGCAAAAGGCGGTGATGAACCCGCTGGTGCAGGGGCGCGACTATCTCGACGGCATGCACGCCAATACGCAGATTCCGAAGATCATCGGGTTCCAGCGCGTGTTCGAGGCGAATGGCGACGCCAAATATCACGACGCCGCCGCCTTTTTCTGGCGCACGGTCGCGCATACCCGCGCCTTCGCGACCGGCGGCCACGGCGACAACGAGCATTTCTTCGCGATGGCCGATTTTGACAAGCACGTCTTCTCGGCCAAGGGATCGGAGACCTGCTGTCAGCACAATATGCTGAAGCTGACCCGCGCGCTGTTCCTGCGCGATCCGCGCGCCGAATATGCCGATTACTATGAGCGGACGCTCTATAACGGCATCCTCGCGTCGCAGGACCCGGATTCGGGCATGGCGACCTATTTCCAGGGCGCACGGCCCGGCTACATGAAGCTCTATCACACGCCCGAGGACAGCTTCTGGTGCTGCACCGGCACGGGGATGGAAAATCATGTGAAGTATCGCGACTCGATCTACTTCCATGACGATCGTGCGCTCTATGTGAACCTGTTCATCCCCTCGACCGTGACCTGGGCCGACAAGGGCGCGGTGCTGACCCAGGCGACCAGCTTTCCGGAGGCGGCGAACACCCGGTTCCGCTGGCAGTTGCGCCAGCCGACCGAGTTGACGCTGAAGCTGCGCCATCCAAAGTGGAGCCCGACCGCGACCCTGCTGGTCAACGGTGCGGAAGTGTCGCGCTCGGACAATCCCGGCAGCTATGCCGAACTGACCCGGACCTGGAAGACCGGCGACACGGTGGAGCTGCGCCTGGTCATGCAGCCCGCCGCCGAAAGCGCGCCCGCCGCGCCGGAGATCGTCGCCTTCACCTATGGCCCGCTCGTGCTGGCGGGTGCGCTGGGCCGCGACGGGCTGGCGCCGGGGGCGGACATCATCGTCAGCGAGCGCAAATACGGCGAGTATAATGACACCCCGTTCCAGGCGCCGACGCTGTCGGGTGAGCCGGATGCTCTGGCGAATAAGATCCGCGCGACGGGCAAGCCGCTGGAATTCACGCTCTCGGCGGCGGACGGCCAGCCGGTGCGACTGGTCCCATACCACCGCATCGCGCATGAGCGGTATGCGACGTATTGGAAGCTGGCCTGAATCTAAGCTCAACGACCGCGGCGAAGGCCGGGGTCCAGTTGCCACGTCGTCGAGACCGACGGCACAATAGGATTTGTTCGCGCGGAGGCGCGGAGGACGCAGAGAGCATGTCCGATCGGCTGCGGCACGGCGTCATCAACACATGGCGGAGAGAGGCATAGAGCGGGATGACATGAGATGAAATCGTCATTGCGAGCGTAGCGAAGCAATCCAGTGTCCGGGCAATATGCTCTGGATTGCTTCGCTACGCTCGCAATGACGTTGTGGGTCACATCGGCGTCGTCGCGTTCCAGAGCCGTCACGGACGATACATCTCCGCGTCCTCCGCGCCTCCGCGCGAACAAACTCTCTTTCGACGCATCAGCGCTCCGCCGACCGCTGACAACTGGGCCCCGGCCTCCGCCGGGGAGGTGTTCTTGAGTGAATGTCGGAAAATGGTGGGCGATGACGGGCTCGAACCGCCGACATTCTCGGTGTAAACGAGACGCTCTACCAACTGAGCTAATCGCCCCCTCTCGGGAAGCCATGCCTAATGCCGATGCGCTTGGCGTCTGGCAAGCCGCTTTTATGCGGCCAACCTATCTGGTTCGTTTGTTGGATACAAACCCCACTGCAGACGGTACATAACAGGAACATCGAGAGGTGGATGCGACCGGGGGAGCGGTCGGGTTCGCGCTCGATGCTTCGGGGGAGTGGGAATGGCCGGAACGGGGGAGGGCGCGCGATGGACGCTGGCGCGGCGACGGCAATTCCTGGCGGCGCTGGCGGTCAGCGCCGATGCGGGGGCGGCGGCACGGGCGGTGGGAGAGACGCTGCGGGCCGCGCGCGCCTTGCGGGCACGCGACCGGGCCTTTGGCGAGGCCTGGGACGCGGCGATCGGCGCGGCACATGCGCTGGTCGAGGAAGGGCTGTTGCGCCGGATGCTCGCCCTGTTGGCCGGGGAGCAGGAGGGGGGAGAGGTCGGTGCGGGGACCACCGGCCTCTCCATCACCCCGCCGCTCTCGGCCACCGAAGTGCAATTCTATCTGAAGCTGCTCGCCCGTCGCGATGCGCTGGCCAAGGCCGGTGGCGGCGTAAGCGAGGCGGCGCGGGTCGATGCGGCCGAGACCGATGCGGCGCTGGAACGCGCGCTTGATGGCCTGGCGCGGCGGCGGTTGAAGGGGATGGCGTGATGGCGGGACAGGATGCGGCAACGCGGCTCGCCACGCTGGCGATGCTGGAACCGGGCGCGCGCGAACAGGCGCTGGCCGCGCTGACGGCGGCGCAAAAGCGCGAGCTGGTCGAGCGATGGGAATTATGGGCGCATGACGGACAGATCGCGCCGCCGGGCGACTGGCGGGTCTGGCTGATCCGGGCAGGGCGTGGCTTCGGCAAGACGCGCGCAGGCGCGGAATGGGTGAGTGCGCTCGCCCGCGACAATCCGGCGGCGCGGATCGCGCTGATGGGCGCGACCTGGCGCGATGTCGAGCGGGTGATGGTGCGCGGCGAAAGCGGGCTGCTGGCGGTGGCGCGCAAAGGCGAGACGCCCAAGTGGATCGGTAGCTTGGGGCAGCTGCATTTCGCGTCCGGCGCGATCGGCTTCGCCTATTCGGCCGCCGCGCCCGAGGCGTTGCGCGGGCCGCAGCATCATGCCGCCTGGTGCGACGAACTGGGCAAATGGAAGGGGGAGGCCGGATGGGACAATCTGATGATGACGCTCCGGCTGGGCGAACGGCCGCGCGTGCTGGTCACGACCACGCCGCGCGCGACCCCCTTGATGCGCAAGGTCATGGCGCTGCCCGATTGCGTCGAGACGATCGGGCGGACCAGCGACAATGCGCATCTGCCCGACAGTTTTCAGGACGCGATGCTGGCGCAATATGGCGACACGCGGCTGGGGCGGCAGGAACTGGACGGCGAGATGGTCGACGACCGCGAGGGGGCCTTGTGGACCCGCGCTTTGCTCGACCGGCAGCGGGCGAAGACGGTGCCCGCGCTCGACCGGGTGGTGGTCGGCGTCGACCCGCCCGCGACCAGCAGCGGCGATGCCTGCGGGATCGTCGCGGTCGGGCTGGGGCGCGACGGCCATGGCTATGTATTGGAGGACGCCAGCGAGGCGGGGCTGTCGCCGGAGGGCTGGGCGGCGCGGGTGGCGGGCTGTGCCCGGCGCAACCGCGCGGACCGGGTGGTGGCGGAGCGCAACCAGGGCGGGGACATGGTCGAAAGCGTGCTGCGGCTGGCCGACCCGACCCTGCCGGTGCATCTGGTCTATGCCTCGATCGGCAAAGCGGCGCGGGCGGAGCCGGTGTCCTTTCTCTATGCGCAGGGGCGGGTGTGGCATTCTCGGGGGTTCCCGGCGCTGGAGGACGAACTCTGCTGGCTGGGGGTGGCGGGGGCCTATGACGGGCCGGGCCGCTCGCCGGATCGCGCCGATGCGCTGGTCTGGGCGCTGACCGAGCTGATGCTGTCCGGGCGGGGCCCGCCGGGGATACGGAATTTGTGAACTGATCCTCCCCGCTCGCGGGGAGGGGGACCGCCGCGCAGCGGGGGTGGAGGGGGATCGCCGCTGGGCGAGTCCCGTGTGGAAGCCCCCCTCCGTCAGCGCTGCGCGCTGCCACCTCCCCGTGCCGGGGAGGAGCTAGAGGAGTTCGATCATGAGGATGTTCGGTCGCAAGACCGGGCGGGGGGCGGCGCGTCCTCTGCTCGGGCTGGGGTTGGCGCGGTCTGGGGTGCCTTTGACGGGGGCCGCCCCTTCCTATGAAACGCAGGTGCGCGAGGGGTATCTGCGCAACCCGGTGGCGCAGCGGGCGGTGCGGATGGTCGCGGGTGGCCTTGCCGACGCGCCGTTGATCGCCTCGCACCCCGAGCTGATCGCGCTGGTCGCGGCGCGCAGCGAGGGGCAGGCGCTGCTGGAGACCGTAGCGACGCATATGCTGTTGCACGGCAATGCCTATGTGCAGGTGCTGCGCGACGCCGATGGCAATGTGGCGGAGCTGTTCGCGCTACGCCCCGAACGGGTCACGATGGAGCTGGACGCGAGCGGCTGGCCCGCCGCGTACCTCTACCGCGCGGGCGGTCGCGTGACGACTTTGCCGGTCGATCCGGTGAGGCCGTCGGT
This sequence comes from Sphingomonas pseudosanguinis, assembly GCF_052056765.1. NCBI lineage: Bacteria > Pseudomonadati > Pseudomonadota > Alphaproteobacteria > Sphingomonadales > Sphingomonadaceae > Sphingomonas > Sphingomonas pseudosanguinis. The sequence goes on along the minus strand of NZ_CP189888.1, from coordinate 2,914,361 downwards.
CGTGCACCTGAAGAGCTGCCATCCGCTCGACGATCATTATGGTCTTGGCTGTCTGGGCGCGGCGGCGGGTGCCATCGCGATCCACAATGCGGCGGCGGTCTGGAACCGCGCGCTGCTCGACAATGCGGCGCGGCCTTCGGGGGCTTTGGTCTATGATCCGGGTGACGGCTCGACGCTGACGCCCGACCAGTTCGAGCGGCTGCGCGCCGAGATGGAGGGCTTTGCAGGCAGCGGCAATGCGGGACGTCCGCTGCTGCTGGAAGGCGGGCTGAAATGGCAGGCGATGAGCCTGACGCCCGCCGAACTCGACTTCATCGCGGCGAAGGCGTCGGCGGCGCGCGAGATCGCGCTGGCCTTCGGTGTGCCGCCGATGCTGCTCGGCCTGCCGGGTGACAATACCTATGCCAATTACCGCGAGGCCAATCGCGCGCTCTGGCGACAGGCGATCCTGCCGCTGGCGGGGGGTATCCTCGGTGGCCTGGCGCAGGGGCTGGCGGGCTGGTTCGAGGGGGCGAGCCTGTCGGTCGACGTCAACCGCGTCACCGCGCTGGCCGAGGAACGCCAGATGCTGTGGGCCATGGCGGCGAGCGCCGACTTTCTCGATTCGGCGGAGAAGCGCGCCATGGTCGGCCTGGCATGAGCGGGCCCCAGCTCGACACCAACGTTCTGGCGCGGCTGCTGGCGCAGGCGGCGGACAGCGGCGCGGATCTCGTGACGCTGCGCGCGGTCGCCGAGGAGGCGGGTGAGCTGGGCGCGACGCGGGCGCTCACCCGGCTGGGCCTGTCGGATGCCGATGCCGCCGAGGATGTCGCCGAACTGCGCGAGCTGTTGTCGGCGTGGCGCGAGGCCAAGTCGTCGGTGTGGAAAAGCGCGGTCGGCTGGCTGACCCGGCTGCTCGGCGCGCTGCTGCTGGCGGGAATCGCGATGCGGCTGGGGATGGAGGACTGGCTGAAATGAGCCTGACCTTCACCGGCTATGCCGCGATCTGGGACCGGATGGACCGGGCGGGCGACGTCATGCGGCGCGGGGCCTTTGTGGGGGCGGGCGATGTGCCGCTCCTCTGGCAGCATCGCGGTGGCCCGATGGGGCGGATCGCGACCTTGACCGAGGACGACAGGGGCCTGTCGGTCGAGGGGCGGGTCGACGACCCCGCACTCGCCGCGCTGGTTCGCGCAGGCGCGGTCGCCGGGCTGTCGGTCGGGTATCGGCCGCGCGTCGTCCATCAGGGGGCGGCCCGCGCGATCCTGTCGGCCGAGCTTCTGGAGATCAGCCTGGTGACGGTGCCGATGCAGCCGCTCGCCCGCGTAACTCATGTTTTGACCAAGGGGGACTGATATGGACGTGATCGAACGACCCGTGCTGGACGGCGCGCGGACGACGACGAACGGCGCTTTCGACGGCTATGTGCGCAGCGGCACCACCGTCGAACTGAAGGCCTTTACCGGCACCACCGGCGACAGCGGCGGTTTCGCCGTGCCGCGCGAGATCGATGCGGCGATCGCCTCGGTCCTGAAATCCATCTCGCCGATCCGCAGCATCGCCAACGTCGTGACGGTCGGCTCGGCGGGCTATCGCAAGCTGGTGACCACCGGCGGCACGCCCTCGGGCTGGGCGAGCGAGACGGCGGCCCGGCCCGAGACGGCGACGCCCAGCTTCGTCGAACTCGCGCCGCCGATGGGCGAGCTCTACGCCAATCCGTCCGCCAGCCAGGCGATGCTCGACGATGCGGCGTTCGACGTCGAGGGCTGGCTGGCCGGCGAGATCGCCACCGAGTTCGCGCGTGCCGAGGGGCAGGCGTTCGTCGCCGGCTCGGGCGTCAATCGGCCCAAGGGGTTTCTGACCAACCCGGTCTCGGCCGCCAGGGACGGGGTGCGCCCCTTCGGCACGCTGCAATATCTGGCGAGCGGCGCGGCGGGCGCGTTCGGGGCGAACGCCGACGAGCGGCTGGTCGATCTGGTCCAGTCGCTGCGTGCGCCCTATCGCCAGGGGGCGTGCTTCGTGATGAACGCCGCGACCTCGGCGCGCATCCGCAAGATGAAGTCGGCGGACGGCCAGTTTCTCTGGGCACCGGGTCTGGTCGCGGGACAGCCCGCCACGCTGCTCGGCTATCCGGTGGTCGAGGCGGAGGACATGCCCGACATCGCCGCCGACGCCCCCGCCATCGCCTTCGGCAATTTCCAGGCGGGCTATCTGATCACCGAGCGCGCCGAGACCGCGATCCTGCGCGATCCGTACAGCAACAAGCCGTTCGTGACCTTCTACGCCACGCGCCGCGTCGGCGGCTGCGTCAGCGATTCGGAGGCGATCAAGCTGATGAAGTTCGCGGCGAACTGAAGGTCCTGAAAAGTCGGGGCAGCCCTTCGCAGGCTGCCCCGTAGTTCAGGGAGGATGCCGGACCCGGCCGGGGGGCGCGGGGTCGGCATGGCCGGTGCCCAGGGGGGGCGGGCAGCGGCTGATCCCGTCTCTGCGCCCCGAGTGTGACGCCCGTGTGTCGGACCTGTCGCAACCTGTATCGGTGAAGGAGAATTCATGATGAGCGGGACGAGGGAGCCCATGCCGCCCGCGACCGTCGCAGGCGCGACCGGCGCGGTGCGCGCACTGTTGCGGCTGGAGGAGGGGAATGAGGCGGCGCTGGTCGCGCAGGTGGCTGGCGTCGCGCTGGGACTGGCCGAGGCCTTTTGTGGGCAGATGCTGATCGAGCGGGCGGTCGAAGAGACCGTGGCCGGCTCGGTCGCGTGGCAACCGCTGTCGGCGATGCCGGTGCGCGCGATCCTGTCGGGTGGCGAAGGGGCGGTGGACCGTGACGGGCGTGGCTGGCTGCGTACCGGCGACGCGCTGACCGTGCGCTACCGCGCGGGACTGGCGATGGACTGGGCGGGCCTGCCGCCAGAGATCGCGCATGGCGTGGCGATCATGGGCGCGCATCTGTTCGACAATCGCGATGCCGCCGCCGTACCGCCCGCCGCCGTCGCCGCCTTGTGGCGGCCCTGGCGGCGGATGCGCCTCGATATGGCCAAGCGGGCATGACCGCGCGCGAGGCCCTGCGGGCGGGGCTGATGGCCGGATTGCGCACGACCCTGCAGCCGCTGGGCGTGACGGTGTTCGACGCCGTGCCGGTGCGCGCGAGCGTGCCGCAGGCGGTGCTGGGCGAGCCGGGCGACAGCGACTGGGGCGCGGCGGGGATCGAGGGGCGCGAACTGCGCGTGACCGTGAGCTTGAGCGACGAGGGGGAACAGCCCCGGCGGCTGCGCGCCTGTGTCCAGGCGGTCGAGGCGATCAGGCTGCCGGAGGTGCTGGCCGATGGCTGGCGGGTCGCGGGGCTGAGCGTGATCGCGACGCGCATGGCGAAGACGGGCGCGCGCTGGACCGCGAGCGTCGAATGGCGCGCCCGGCTGTGGCGCGTGGGACAATAGGGGGAAGCAAACATGGCAATCGAAAAGGGAAGCGCCTTTCTGCTCAAGGTCGGCGACGGGGCCGAGCCGCCCGCCTTCGCGACGATGGCGGGGCTGCGCACCACGCAGCTGTCGATCAATGGTGAGACGGTGGTGGTGACCAACAAGGATTCGGGCGGCTGGCGCGAACTCTTGTCGGGCGCGGGTGTGCGGCATGTCAGCGTGGCCGGCGCGGGCGTCTTCACCGGATCGGCGGCCGAGGCGCGGATGCGCGGCCATGCGCTGGCGGGCACGATCGAGACCTATCGGCTGAGCTTCGAGAGCGGTGGGTCGATGACCGGGCGGTTCCTGGTCACGCGGCTGGATTATAGCGGCGATTTCGGCGGCGAGCGGACCTATACGCTGGCGCTGGAAAGCTCCGGCGCGGTGGTGTCGGCATGAGCGCGAATCCGGTGCGCGGCGAGGCGGCCTTGCGGGTCGGGGGTGCCGAACTGGTCGTGCGGCCGAGCTTCCAGGCGCTGGTCGCGGCGGAGGGCGAACTGGGGCCGTTGTTCGAACTGGTCGAGCGGGCGGGCGAGGGCAAACTCTCGCTGGCCGAAGCGGCGGCGCTGATCTGGCACTGCCTGCGCGAGGTGCCGGAGGGGCTGAGCCGCGAGCAGCTGGGCGAGGCGCTGGTCGAATTGGGGCTGGCGGCGCTGGCGCCCGTGCTGCGCCAATTGCTGCGCCAGATACTGGGCGGCCAATGACCTTCGCCGAGGAAGCGGGGCGGCTGGCGGGGATGGCGGGGGCGATGCTGGGCTGGTCGCCCGACCGCTTCTGGCGTGCCACCCCCGCCGAACTTCGGGGAATCGTGACGGCGATGACGGGTGGAGACGGCGGCAGCGAACCGCCTTCGTCCGCCACGCTCGCCCGGTTGCGGGAGATGTATCCGGATGGATGAGCAGGATGTCGCGCCGCGTATCGATATGCGCGGCTTCACCGCCGACATGGCGGCAATGCGCGCCGAATTGTCGCGCGGGCTGGGCGATGCCGCCGAACTGGGCGCACGTTCGGTCGAGGGCGCGCTGCTGCGCGCGGCGCGGACCGGCAAGTTCGGTTTCGAGGAACTGAAGGCGACCGCTTTGTCGGTGCTCGATCAGATCGCGCGGGCCGCGCTGCGGCAGGGCGTCGGGGCGGTCGGCGGCGGATCGGGGTTTGCCGGGTTGCTCGGCAGGCTGGTATCGGGCCTGCCCGGTCGCGCAACCGGGGGACCGGTATCGCCCGATCGTCCCTATCTGGTCGGCGAGCGTGGGCCGGAGGTCTTCGTGCCGACCAGCAGCGGGCGGGTCGAGACGCTGCGCGCCGGGGGGGCTCCGCGCGAGGTGCGGGTGGCGATCACGATCAATGCCGGGGCGGGCGAGGCGGGCGGCGTGCTGCAACGCTCCAGCCGCCAGGTCGCACGCGCGGTGCGTGCGGCGCTGGCCGAGGATTGAGGGCGCGGGGGGCCTTGCCCCTCCACCACGTCCTGCGGACGCGGTCCCCCTCCCCATCAGAGATGGGGGGGATTTGAAGGACCCATTCCTCCCCAAGCTCGGCTTGGGGAGGGGGACCGCCGCGAAGCGGTGGTGGAGGGGCGGCAGCCTCGCAGTTTGGGAGACGAACCCATGCCATGGTGTCTGCACGAGCAGCGTTGCGACCAGCGGAGCGACGTGTTGTCGCGCTTCGATCCGCGATACTGGACGGTCGATTTCCCGCGCCCGATGATGGCGTCCGTCGTCGCGACCGCGCCTGACGCCTTGCGCGTCGATACGGTCTTCTATCGCACCGACGATCTGGCGGGGCTGATCTGGGAGTCCGCCGACCGGCACGACCATGTTCTGCTGCGCTACGACACGGCGCGCGACTATCGGGACTGTCGGTTGCGGTTCCGCTGGCGCTCGGGCGGGATCAAGCCGCTCGATGCGCGGCACGGCCCGACGCTGACCATCGAGGGACGGGACGAGAGCGGCAAGGCCCGGGCATGGTATGTTCGGTTGTGGAACTATGCGAGCGGTACGCCGGAGGATGCCGAGGTCGCGATCGACTTCGCCGACCTGGCCGGCGGGTTCCGCTTTCCCGAGGATCGCGATCCCGTCTGGGCGGGCAATGTCGACCGGATGTTCGTCTCGCTGGTCGCGCCCGATTATGACGCGGGTGCGGGTTTCCTGACGCAGCCGCAGGAGGGTTGGGTCGAACTGACCGGCATCGCCTGCGACGGTCCCGGCGCAGTGATCGGGATCGGCGCGGCGGTGTTGCCCGAACAGGGGTTCCGGATCGCCAGCGGCTATGACGACAGCTATCACCTGACGCCGCAGCGTCTGCTGCGCAACATGCTGCATCTCGGCTACCGTGACGCCATCGTCCATTATGTCGGGATGAGCCATTATTTCCGGCTCGAGCGCAGTGGCGAGGGGCTGTACGCCAGCCTGAACGGCGGGGTGCTGAACGTCGCCTGTGCGGTTTGGCATCGCGCCTTCGCGGGCGAGGCGAAGGCGTTGGGCTACGATCTGATCTGGTCGCTGTCCTACGAGCTGTTCGACGCGCATTGCTGGGGTGACTGGAAACAGCGCTCGGCGGACGGCGCGCCGGCATTGACCGGCTGGGAGCCGCCCTCGACGCTGCTCAGTCCCGCGCATGGCGGCGCGATGGCCTATCTGCAGGCGGTGGCGCGCGCGTTTCTGGCGATCGGACAGGCCACGGGCTTGGCCCCGACATTCCAGGTCGGCGAGCCATGGTGGTGGGTGCGCCCATCGGACGGCGCGCCGTGCCTCTATGACGCGGCGGCGGTGGCGGCGTTCGCGCCGGTGCCGATGGCGAGCATCGCGGGCGCGAAAAGCCAGGCGCAGCGCGACACGCTCGACCGGGCGGGGGCGTGTCTCGCGGCCTCGACGGCGGCCTTGTGCGCGGCGGCGCGGGCGGCGGCACCGGGCTGCGTCACGCATCTGCTGACCTATCTGCCGACCGTGCTCGACCCTCATGCGCCCGAGGCCAAACGCGCCAACATGCCGGTCGGCTGGGCCAGTCCGGCCTTCGATGTGCTGCAACTGGAGGATTATGACTGGGTGACGGCGGGCGACACCGCCTCGACCCGCAAGGGCATCGCGCTGGCCGAGGCGCGGCTGGGCTATCCGCCCGAGCGGCAACATTATTTTTCGGGCTTCGTGCTGCGCGGCGACCAGCGCGGGCAATGGCGCTGGATCGCCGATGCCGCGCGGGTCGCGCGTGCGCGGGGCGTCGCCGCGACCTTCCTGTGGGCGATGCCGCAGGTGATGCGCGACGGGTTCGTCTGTTGGGATGGGGGAGAGGACGCGGTGCAGGCTTTCGACGATGTGCTGTTCCCGCTGGCGCTGGGGCGCGAGGCGGAGGTGACGCCCGGTTTCTCCACCGCGATCCTGACCGGCGCGGGCGGGCGCGAGGCGCGCAATGCTGCCTGGGCGGAGGCACGCACGACCTATGATGTCGGCCCCGGCATCCGTTCGGCGGCGGACATCGCGGCATTGCTGTCCTTCTTTCGCGCACGGCTGGGGCCGGCGCGCGGGTTCCGGCTGCGCGATCCGTTCGACAGCATCGGCACCGACGAGGCGATCGGCACTGGCGACGGCACCACCCGCCGCTTCGCGCTGGTCCGCCATTATGGCGATCAGGCCCGGCGGATCACCCGGCCGGTGGCGGGCAGCGTCTCGGTCACGGTGGCGGGGCGGAGCGTGACCGGCTTCGTCGTCGAACCCGGTGGCTGGCTGCTGCTCGATCCCGCGCCCGCCGATGGTGCCGGCATCACCGCCAGCTTCACCTTCGACGTGCCCGTCCGCTTCGCCGAGGACCGGCTGAGCGTGACGCTGGCGGGGTTCCAGGCGGGGGCCGCCGCGTCCGTGCCGCTGGTTGAGGTGCGCGAGGCATGAGCGGCGACACGCTGACCGGCTGGGTGTTATGCTGGCGGATCGACCGGCGCGACGGGGTGACGATCGGGCTGACCGGGCATGACCATGATCTGTGGATCGACGGCCTCCACTATCGCGCCGCACCCGGCCTGACGCCCAGCGCGATTCTGCGCGGCGATGGCCTCGACGCCGATCTGATGGAGGCCTCGGGCGCGCTGACGAGCGAGGCGATCGGTGAGCATGACCTGCTCGGCGGGCGCTGGGACGGCGCGCGGGTGTCGGCGTTCGCGGTCGACTGGGCGGACAGAACGGCGTCGGTGCCGCTGGGCGAAGGTACGATCGGCGCGGTGCAGCTGGGCGAGGGCGGCTTCAGTGCCGAGCTGCGCGGGATCGGCGCGTCGCTCGACCGGCCGGTGGCGGAGGAGACTTCGCCCGATTGCCGCGCAACGCTGGGCGACCGGCGTTGCCGCGTGGCGATGGCGGGGCGACGGCGGTTCGCGCGCGTGACGGGGTGGGACGACGCGGTGATGCTGACCCTCGATACCGCAGAGCCGAGCGCCAATGCCTATGGTCAGGGCCGCCTGGTCTGGTTCGGCGGGGCCAATGCCGGGCTGGAGACGGTGATCGCGCGGTCGGAAGGCAAGGAGGTCTGGCTGTCCGCCGCGCCGTCCTTCGCGATCGAGGGGCAGCCGCTGATCGAATTGGTCGAGGGCTGCGACAAGCGTCTGCACACCTGCCTGTCGCGCTTCGGCAATGTCGTGAATTTCCGGGGCGAGCCGTTCCTGCCTGGCATCGACCTGCTCACTCGCTATCCCGGCGCATGAGTGCGGTGGAGGCGGCGGCGCGGGCGCTGGTCGGCACGCGGTTCCGGCTGCACGGGCGCGACCCCGCGCACGGGCTGGACTGTGTCGGGCTGGTCGCGGCGGCGACGGGGCGGGGCGCGCCGACCGGCTATGGCTGGCGCAGCGGGGATGCGCGGCGGGTGGCGGCGCTGCTCGACGCGGCGTTCGCGCGCGGCGGGGATGCGCCGGGCGCGGTGCTGTTGCTGCGCGCCGGGCCGGAGCAGCTGCATCTGGCGATCCGGGTGAGCGATGGGATCGTCCATGCCGATGCGGGGCTGCGCCGTGTCGTCTGGCGGCCGGGCGCGCCGCCCTGGCCGGTGCTGGGATATTGGAAGGGGGAGGGGTGATGGCGACCTTGGTCTTGGGGACGGTGGGCCGTGCGCTGCTAGGCCCGGTGGGCGGCGCGATCGGGGCGTTGATCGGCAACCGGGTCGATCATGCGGTGCTGGGCACGCCCCGCCGGCAAGGCCCGCGCCTGGCCGAGCTGTCGGTGCAGACTTCCACCTATGGCACGCAGATGCCCGCGATCTTCGGCACGATGCGCGTCGCCGGGCCGGTGATCTGGGCGACCGATCTGATCGAGGCGCGGGGGACGACCGGCGGGGGCAAGGGGCGGCCGGGCACCGAAAGCTATAGCTATTCGGCCAATTTCGCGGTCGCCTTGTCGGGGCGGGCGATCCTGCGGGTGGGGCGGATCTGGGCCGATGGCCGGCTGCTGCGCGGCGCGGCGGGCGACTTCAAGGTGGCGACGGGGTTCCGCCTGCATCCGGGCACCGAGGATCAGGCGGTCGATCCGCTGATCGCCTCGGTCGAGGGGCCGCGCGCCTCGGCCTTTCGGGGCATCGCCTATGCGGTGTTCGAGGGGCTGGCGCTGGCCGAATTCGGCAATCGCATCCCGCAACTGACCTTCGAGGTGGAGGCCGATGCCGGCCCCCTGTCGTGCGAGGCCATCGCACAGAGCCTGTCGTCCAGCGTGCGGCCGGGCGATGGCGGGACCATGGTCGCGGGCTTTGCGGCGAGCGGGGGCAGTGCGCGCGCGGTCCTGGCGATGCTGGCCGATATGAGTGGTGGGCAATGGGTGGCCGAGGGCGATGGCCTTCGCCTGTCGGTGCCGCCGGGTGAGGCGGCCGCGCGCATGATCAGGGACGAGGGGATGGCTGCGCAAGGAGCCGGCCGTCGCGGCCAGCGGGCGATCGTGGCCGATGCCAGCCTGCCCGCCAGCGTGACGATCGCCCATTACGACCCGGCCCGTGATTACCAGATCGGGATGCAGCGCGCGTCGCGGCCCGGTGGTGTGCGCGACGAGCGGCGTGATCTGGCGGCGGCGCTCGATGCGACGACCGCGCGGACGATGGCACAGGACGGGCTGGCGCGGCTGGCGGCCGAGCGGGTGCGGCGCACCGTGACGCTGGGGCCGGACGCGCTGGCCATCGCACCGGGCACTGTCGTCGCGATCGACGGCGAGCCGGGGCGCTGGCGCGTGATCGAGGCCGCCTGGGAAGCGATGGCGGTGCGGCTGACCTGCGTGCCCATCGGCCATGCCGGGCCGATCCAGCCCGCTTCGCCCGGCCGGATCGCGCGCGACGACGACCGGACGGTCGGCGCGACCCGTCTGATCGCCTTCGAGCTGCCCCCGCTCGACGATCAGCCGCTGGCCGGTCCCCGCCTGTCCGTCGTCGCGGCCGGTGGTCCGGGATGGCGACAGGCCGGCCTGTCCTACAGCCTGGATGACGGCGCGAGCTGGATCGCCCTGGCCGGGACGGCGATGCCCGGCCTGATCGGTCGCCTGGTGTCGGCTGTCCCCGGCGGGGGTGCCGCGCTGCTCGATCGGCGCGGGGCCTTGGTCGTGGCGCTGGCCGGGGATCTCGCCGATGCGGATGCGGCGGCGATCGACGCGGGCGGCAATCTGGCGTGGCTGGGCGGCGAGCTGCTCCAGTTCGGGCGCGCCGAGCCCTTGGGGGACGGCCATTGGCGGCTCACCCGATTGCGGCGCGGCCTGCGCGGGACCGAGGCGATGATCGGTGGCGCGAAACCGGGCGACCCCTTCGTCCTGATCGACGCGGTCAGCATGCGATTGGTCGACCTGCCCCCGACCATGGTCGGCCGGACAGTGCGCGTCCTGGCACATGGCGTGGGCGACGGGATCGACGGGGTGCAGACGCTCGCGGCGGTGACCGGCCAGTCGGTGCGACCGCCGGCACCGGTGCACTGGCGTTGCGTGCGCGGCACGGATGGCCGGGTCACCATCGGCTGGACCCGGCGCAGCCGGATCGGCTGGCGCTGGATTGACCGGGTCGACACGCCGCTGGGCGAGGAGGCGGAACGCTACCGGCTGACCATCGGCGCGCGGGAAGAAGAAGTGTCGGTGCCCGGCTGGACCGGCGCGGCACCCGACGGGACCCGCGTGACGGTGCGACAGATCGGCACCTGGGCGGAATCGCCGCCGCTGGTCGGGATCATTGGGGGAGAGATGGAATGACCGATGCGACGCCGCGCTGGCGGCTGCCGTTCCTGGCGGCCGGACAGGCGCAAAAGGAATTGACTCATAACGAGGCGCTGATGCTGCTCGACCTGTTGTCGAACCCTTGTGTCGAGGCGGTGGGGGTGAACGCGCCCCCCGCCGACCCGACGCCGGGGCAATGCTGGATCGTCGGGGACGATCCGATGGGGGCGTGGGGCGGGCAGGCACGGACGCTCGCCGCATGGACCGATGGCGGGTGGCGGTTCCTGTCGCCGCATGCCGGGCTGAGCGTGTGGAGCCGGGCGGATCGCTATCGCTGCCACTGGGACGGCGATGGGTGGCGACGGGGTTTGGTTCCGGCCCTAGCTATTCATATCGACGGAAAAAAAGTTGTTGGCGCGCAACAACCCGCCGTGGCGATCGGTGGCGGCGGTCAAGTCATTGATTCCGAAGCGCGTTTGGCGCTCAAGGCGGTGATAGGGGCGCTGCAGGCGCATGGTTTGCTGGCGTCGGGGTAGGCCGAAATCTGTGCTCTTAATGCAACACTGGCGGGCTTTTGTTTCCTTGCGTGGAAACCAACGCTCCGATAGTGGGTTTGCGCTGTCCGTAGTGACAACCAAGAAAGGGGACTATGATGCGGAAGATTGCCATTGTTCTGGCACTCGCCTCCACCGCTCTGGCTTCGCCTGCCCTCGCCCGCGACAAGTCGTGGTACGTCGGCATCGAAGGCGGCGGGATGATCGTCGAAGACATCGATTATGATGTCGTCGGCACCAACCGCACTGGCGTTGCCAGCGTCGATCACGACTATGGCTACGACGTCGACGCCGTGATGGGTTATGACTTCGGTGGTTTCCGTCTGGAGACCGAAGTCGGCTACCGCCGCGCTACCGTTGACGGCTTCAGCTCGACCACGCTGACCAACACCGGCATCGGTGCTGGCACCGTTCCGGCCGGCAACTACGACTATGCCGGTGGCTCGACCTCGGCGCTCAGCTTCATGCTGAACGGCCTGCTCGACTTCGGTGCCGATGACGGCATCCAGGGCTTCGTCGGCGGCGGTGTCGGTGTGGCTCGCGTCAAGGCGAACTATGCCCTCAACAACCGTGCGGACTTCCTGAACGACTCGGACACCGTGTTCGCGTGGCAGGCTCTGGCGGGCATCCGTGCTCCGCTGACCGACCACATCGACGCGACGCTGAAGTATCGCTTCTTCAACGCCGAGAACGTCAAGCTGGTCGACGTCGCGAACAACACGTTCGACGGCCGCTTCCGTTCGCACTCGATCCTGGGTGGCGTGGCGTACAACTTCGGCGAACCGGCAGCTCCGCCGCCGCCGCCCCCGCCCCCGCCGCCCCCGCCGCCTCCTCCCCCGCCCCCGCCGCCGGCTCCCGAGCCTGTGGTCTGCTCGCCGGGTCCGTTCATTGTCTTCTTCGAGTGGGACAAGTCGGACATCACCCCGGAAGCAGCGTCGATCCTCGACAACGCGATCACCCAGTACCAGAGCTGCGGCAATGCCCGCGTGATGGTTGCCGGCTTCACCGATACCTCGGGTACGCCGCGCTACAACCAGGGTCTGTCGCAGCGTCGTGCCGACGCGGTGAAGGCGTACATGACGTCGCGTTCGATCCCGGATGGCTCGATCACGACCGAAGCGTTCGGCGAGCAGCGCGACAAGCTGCGCGTTCAGACCGCGGACGGCGTCCGCGAGGTCCAGAACCGTCGCGTCGAAATCACCTACGGTCCGGGCGCTGGCCAGTAAGCCACGCTCAGCCAAGGCTGATTGTAGAAAGAGGGAGGTCGGCGAAAGCCGGCCTCCCTTTTTTGTGCGAATTCCGGGCGGAAAGGCGTGGCCGCTACACAGGCTCTGCCAAGGGCGCTATCACCGATATTTCGGCTGATCCGGCCGCTTCGACCCCTGCTCCTGACGGAATGGCATCCAGATCGCGGTCGCCTTCTGTCGAGGCGGGCTCCCGATCGCAGCCCATGCATGCGCTCGATGTTATGCGGCTCTACCTCGCACCCGTGATTCATCTTTTATTGGCGGCTTGTCCGATATGGGCATGAGGCTTGGGCACAGGGAGAGTCGGATGCCACTTGCAACGCAGTACTTCAAAGCGCGCGAAGCGCGGCGGCAAGTGCTGATCGCCTGCCGGATGAAGTCGGCCACGGGATGGGGGGATGTGTGCATCCACAACATCTCGTCGCGCGGGATGATGATCGCCTCCGATGCCGCGCTTTTCCCCGGTGCCTATATCGAGATCCGACGCGGTCAGCAGACGGTGATCGGGCGCGTCGTCTGGCAGCGCGAACGGTTTTCCGGCGTGCGCACCCAGGATGCCATCGACATCGACGCCCTGTTGCGCGAACCGCGTCTGCAACAGGCGCCCTTACAAGGAAGCGGTGGCGATCGCCGCCGCGACGCGGATCGCCAGCCTTTGCCCAAGCCCGCCAACGACCGGATTGCGATCGAGATCGATGCGGCCCGACGGATCGAACGCAGCCAGGCGATTTCCAGCCGGCTGCAGTTCAGCGCGCTGTGCCTGTTCGGACTGGTCGCGGCGATCGCCATCGCCATGCAGGTGGCGCAGATGCTGGGTAATCCGGCGCAGCGACTGGACGCCGCCCTGTCGATGGACAAGCCTGAGGCCGCCGCGCTGGTGAACTGACCCGGACAGACCAGGCGCCGGCGCATCGAAAGGCCGGCCCGGCTTATTCCGACTCGGGTGCCTGAAGCGCCTGTTCCAGCCATGCCGGCCGCAGCGCATCGCCCAATGCCTCGACCCGGCGATGTTCGACCATCAGCCCCAGCGCGGGATAGCGCGCGCGTGTCCGATCGCCCGCCTCGGCCAGCGGAGCCACCACGAGCCGCCGGTTGACCTTCGAGCGGTGATGCATCCGCGCCGTATTCTCCTGCCCGACATAGCAGCCCTTGGTGAAGCTGACCCCGTTCAGCTCGCGCGCATTGCACTCCAGCCACAGCGTCTCGCCCGACCCCAGTTCGCTCACGCCCTCGGTCACGCCCAGCGACAGACGATGCGCGGTCCAATCGGTCGTCACCTCTCCGGCCGGGGCCAGCCAGCGCTTGCCCAACGCCGCCAGGCGCGGATCGTCGGGCCGTCCCTCCGCCGTCCGACTCCAATGCACCGCCAAATCCGCGACCGGATCGATCGTGATCGCGCGGCGCAGGCGATAGATGGCCAGCCGCCGCGCCAGCCCCTCTGCCTGGGTCGCCTCGGCATCGATCAGCACCGCATCGCCGTCCGCCCACAGGATGAAGTCGAACAGCGCCTTGCCCTGCGGAGTGAGCAGCCCGGCCCAGCGCGGATGGTCCGGCGCCAGCCCGATCACGTCCTGCGTCACCAGACCCTGCAGAAAGCCACGCACATCCTCGCCCGCGACGCGGATCAGGCGGCGGTCGGGCAGGGTGGTGGCGCCCAGGGTCGTGCCGGACATGATGCCGGGCTGCGTCGTCGGGGTGGTATCGGTCATGCCGGCAAGGTAGGAGGGCGCGACCCCATGCGAAAGGCCCGTTTGCCATGACCTTCGATCTGCTTCTCTCCGGCGGCACCGTTCACACCCCCGGCGGCCCGGTTCGTGCCGATGTCGGCGTGGTGGGTGGCCGGATCGTCGAGATCGGCGCGAAAGGCGATGCGGGCCGGGTGATCGACTGTACCGGGCTCGACATCCTGCCCGGCGTCATCGACAGCCAGGTGCATTTCCGCGAGCCCGGCCTGATGCACAAGGAAGACCTCGCCTCGGGCAGCCGCGCGGCGGTAATGGGCGGCGTGACCGCCGTCTTCGAGATGCCCAACACCAAGCCGAACACCGATTCGGCCGACGCGATCACCGACAAGCTGACCCGCGCCCAGACGATGTATTGCGACCACGCCTTTTACGTCGGCGCGACCAACCATAATGCGCGCGACCTCGCCGAACTGGAGCGGATGCCCGGCACGGCGGGGGTGAAGATCTTCATGGGCGCCTCGACTGGCGATCTGCTGGTGTCGGAGGATGCGCGGCTGGCCGAAGTGCTTGCTTCGGGCCATCGTCGCGTCGCCATCCATGCCGAGGACGAGGACCGGATGAACGCGCGTGCGGGCGAGCGGATCGAGGGCGATCCGTCCTCGCACCCCGTCTGGCGCGATGATGAGAGCGCGCTGCTCGCCACCCGCCGCATCCTGCGTCTGGCGCGCGCGGCGAACCGCCGTATCCATATCCTGCACGTCACCACGCCTGCCGAGCTGGAATATATTGCGCAGCATAAGGACATCGCCACCTGCGAAGTCACGCCGCAGCATCTGACCCTGGCAGGGGAGGAAGCCTATCCGCGCCTGGGCACGCTGGCGCAGATGAACCCGCCGATCCGCTCGGGCGCGCATCGCGACGGGCTGTGGCACTGGCTGAACCAGGGGGTGCCTGACGTGATCGGCTCGGACCATGCGCCGCACACGCTGGAGGAAAAGGCCAAGCCCTATCCGGGCAGCCCCAGCGGGATGCCGGGCGTGCAGACGCTGCTGCCGCTGTTGCTTGACCATGCGGCGAACGGCCGCCTGTCGCTCCAGCGCGTGATCGAGCTGACCAGCGCCGGCGCGCAGCGCATCTTCGGCATCGTCGGCAAGGGGCGGATCGCGGCGGGTTACGACGCCGACTTCACCATCGTCGACCTCAAGAAGCGCTGGACCATCGAGGATCAATGGCTCCAGTCCAAGTGCGGCTGGTCGCCTTTCACCGGCATGGAACTGACCGGCAAGCCGATCGGCACGATCGTACGCGGGCAGGTGGCGATGTGGGAGGACCAGCTCGCCGATGCGCCGACCGGTCAGCCGATCCGCTTCGAGGCGGTCGACTTCGGATGAGCGACAGCCGCTGGGTGCGCGACATCCGGGTCTATTGCCCGGTCGCGCGCCCGACGCTGGCGGCGCTGATCGCCGGCGATCCGGGTGCGGTGGAACGCGACGCCACCGCCGCCCCGCTGCTGGCGATCCTGCGCACGCCGCCGCTGGGCGATTTCGGCCGGTATCGCGAGGTGGTGGAACTCGCGATCGGCTATGAGGGGTTCCGGCCGGGCGAGGGCGCTGTGCCGACGCTGGGCGCGGTGGGCGAGGCGAGCTGGTCGCCGACCGTTATTCTGACCGCGATCTATGATGCGGAGGCGGATGTGAAGGCGCTGGCGGATGCCCTGCTCGCCGCGCATCCGTGGGACGTGCCGGTGATCGCGGTCAGTGAGCCTTATCGGTTGCTGGTGCGGGGATAGGATGGCGCGTGGCCTTCGACTTCGCTCAGGCTGAACGGCTGTTTGAGCGCAGCTCCAATCCCAACCTCCGTTCAGCCTGAGCGAAGTCGAAGGCCAAGGGAAAACCTCAGCCTCGAAACCTCAAAACGGCAACCACCGCGCCTTATGCGTGAAGTTCATATACCCCACATTCACGCCCGCACGCCAACCGACGCCCAGCCGCACCGGGATCAGCACGACATTGCCGCGCCGCAAATAGGTCGCCGCGAACCCGCCGACGAAATACAGCCGCCCCTCGGCCGCCGGGAAGCGGTGAAACAGCTCCTCGGTGTCATAGAGATTATAGACCAGCACGAACACCTTGTTCGCATCGCCGCCGATGTCGAAGCCCAGCGACGGCCCGGTCCAATAGACGGGCATCTGCCCCTCGACCTTATGCGTCATGATGCCCGAGCCATAGCGCAGTCCGACGACGAACGCGCCCGAGGCCTCGCGCCCCGCGATATAGGCGTTGGGGCGACCCTGTTCGCGCAGGATGCGCTCGATGATGCCGCCCAGGCCCTCGGCGCCCTTGCCGAACACGCCCTCGCCGGCGGCCAGCAGATCGTCACGTTCGAAGGTATCGGCGGCCTGGCTGGTCTGCGTCGCGCGGCTCTCGGGTGTCTGCGTCGTGGTGACGGGCGGGGGGGCGCTATCCTGCGGCGTCTGCGATTGCGGATAGGAGGGCACGGGGTCGGCCGGCACCTGCTGGCGCGGGGCGGGGCGCGAGGGCTGCGTCGCCAGATCGCTGTCGATTCCCTGATTGGGGTCGATCGTGCGAACCTGCGCCAGGGACGGCGAGGCGGTCGCACCCGCGACCGACAGACCGCAGAGGACCGACAGGCCCAGACAGACGAAACGCATGAACTTCAACTCCCCCGGCGAACCGATGCCGCAACGTTAACCAGTCGCCGCCTTGCAGCGCAATGAATGACACGGCAGGCTCTAGTCGATTTTCTATGAAAAATCGCGCGCAGACCCGGTTGATTGCCTCCGCCGGCCCCGCTATAGCCGCACCTCGCCGCAGCCGGAGACGTGGGTGAGTGGCTGAAACCAACGCTTTGCTAAAGCGTCGTACGGGAAACCGTACCGAGGGTTCGAATCCCTCCGTCTCCGCCATATCGCGCCTCTGAGCGTCAGTGCGGCTCTTCCAAATCGACAGTCAAACGCTCAGCTTTCCTACCTGCAAACCGCATGGCCACGCCGGCCGTGCCAAAACGATGCTGCGCCGTCTCACCGTCCGGCTTTGCTTCGGGATCGATCCATGGCAGCAGCCTGTGTTAATAAACGGGGTGAATGAGCTGAGGGGATGATGCTCGCGGCGCGCATGGTTGGGCAGTGCGCGGCGAGTGCGTTATGTCCGATCGAAGGCTGGCGCCCCGAGGAATTCCTCGAAGGTAGCGGCCCATTTCCATGACCCAAGGCGTCCTGACCAAGTCGCTGGTGCAAACCGATGCCGTGCCGCCCGAGCGGCGCGAGGCGGTGTATCAGGGCGGCATCAACAACACGCTGGCCACCACGTTCCTGAGCCAGCCGGTCTTCGCCGATCTGCGGTCCTGTTTCGTCGGGCCGTTCCACATCATCGAACTCGTGGCGTCGCCGCGGCGGTCGGAGCGGACGGCGGCGCAGATCGCGCGCGATCGGCATGACGGCATCAGCGTCCAGCTGGCGCGTCGCGGCGTGTCGCGCGGCGAGGCGGGGCGGCGCAAGGTTCTCAGCACGCCCGGCACGGTCATGCTGCTCGATTTCGCGCAGCCCTTTTATATGGTCGACGAGGGCGAGCGCGACGTCATCAACGTCTCGGTCCCGCGCGTCATGCTGGCGGAGCGGGTGGACGATGTGCGCGCGCTGCACGGGCGGGTGCTCGATGCGGAGGACAGCGCGCTGCTGGCGGCCCATCTGAACGCGATCGCGCCCCGGCTGGAGACCATGCCGACCAGCGCCGCGTCCGTGCTGGCGGATGTGCTGATGCAGCTCGTCACGCTGGCGATCGGCCAGCCCTCGGGGCCGCCATCGGCCACCGACCGGCGCACGGCGCTGGCGCAGCAGGCGCGGCGGCAGATCGAGGCGCGGCTGGGGTCGAGCGACCTGAGCCCCGAATGGCTGTTCGCGCGCCTCAATATCTCACGCTCCGAACTTTATGCTTTGTTCGAGGAGGAGGGCGGCGTGGTGCGCTATATCTGGCGACGGCGGCTGGAGGCGGCGCGCGACGCGCTGCTCGACGCGAGCGAAAAGCGGCGTATCGGCGAAATCGCTTTTCACTTCGGCTTTTCCAGCGAGGCCCATTTTGCCCGAGCGTTTCGCAGCGCGTTCGGCAAGACGGCCAGCGAAACGCGGCGCACGCGTGGTTAATGTCTTCGAAAGGGACAAAGCGGCGCCGGCTGAACGGTCAGTCAAGTAAATTGGACGCCCGGCCAATTGCGGCTCGGTGAACGAACCTTAAAAAGATCGTCATCGGCAGGGTTCGATCGATTGGCGGTCGAGCGGTCCGGGGGAACAGGGACGAGCGCGCCGCGGGCGCGCCAAGGGGACGGAACGCCGCTGATCCGGGGGGATAAGCGGTGGTATCACAGCTTTTGACGAACGCGGTCGCATCGCAGGGTGCGGCACTGATCGCTGGCACGCGCCCGATACCGGTCGGGCGTGACCCCTTGTCGTTTCCAAACACCCGGACGCCTCGCCCTTTGGGAGACGCGCAGTGACCATCAATCTCGGCCTTGGCATCAGCATCGGCAACGGTACCAGCAACGCGAACCAGACGATCACCGGCAACGACGCCTCGAACGTCCTGCGCGGCGGCAATGGCAATGACCGGATCACCGGCGGCGCCGGCAACGACGTGATCCATGCCGGCGCGGGCAATGACCAGGTCGATGCGGGGGCGGGCAACGACCTCGTCTTTGGCGGCGACGGCAATGACAGCATCCTGGGCGGCACCGGCAACGACTCGCTCTATGGCGACAGTGGCAACGACACGCTCGACGGTGGCGAGGGCAATGACACCCTGTCCGGGGGCGAGGGCAACGACACGCTGCTGGGCGGGGCGGGCAATGACCTGCTCGATG
Organism: Sphingomonas pseudosanguinis; assembly: GCF_052056765.1. NCBI lineage: Bacteria > Pseudomonadati > Pseudomonadota > Alphaproteobacteria > Sphingomonadales > Sphingomonadaceae > Sphingomonas > Sphingomonas pseudosanguinis. The sequence goes on along the minus strand of NZ_CP189888.1, from coordinate 2,895,430 downwards.
GCGGTATCGGCAACGATTATCTCGATGGCGGTGCGGGGCTGGACACCGTGCTCGGCGGGCTGGGCAACGACACGCTGGTCTATCGGCTGGCCGATCATGGCCCGGCGTCCAAGTCATGGTTCGCGCCGCAGGATTCCTATGACGGCGGCAGCGACACCGACACGCTGCGGCTTGTCTTCACGCGCGACGAATGGCTGCGCAGCGACATCCAGGCCGATGTCGCGCGCTATGTCGCCTTTCTGAACCAGGAGGCGAACAGCGTCCTCGCGCGCGTGTCCGCCAAGCTGGGCACCAACGAATATTATGGCACGTTCCAGTTCGACGCCTTCGACCTGACGGTCAGCCGGGTCGAGAAGTTCGAGGTCATGATCGACGGCCTGCTGCTCGATCCGCGCGACGAAGCCGTGATCGCACGCGCCGATGCGATCACCACCGACGAGGATCACGCATCGCTGGCGTTCAACCTGCTCGCCAACGACTCGGTGCCCGATCAGGTGCGTTCGGTCTCGGTCGGCAATCCCGCGCATGGCACGGTGACGCTGACCCAGAATTATGCCGATCCCGCCAATCCGGTCGCCAATGTCGTCTACACGCCCAACGCGGCCTATTATCAGTATCTCGCACAGGGCGAGAAGGCGGTCGACAGCTTCACCTATACGGTGACCGATGCGGACGGCGACGTGTCGACCGCGACCGTCACGGTGACGATCACCGGCCAGAATGACGGCCCCGCGATCGTCTCGGGCCGCTATCAGGGCGCGGTGGTCGAGGATGCGGCGGCGACGCTGACCAGCGACGGCACGATCACCTTCAGCGACATCGATCTGACCGACACGCACAGCGTCAGCGTCGGTGCCGCGCGCGTCGCCGTCACGGGCGGCGTTCCGGCGGGCTTCGCGCCGGCGGGCGGCTTCGGCACGCTGAGCGCCCAGGTCGTCGAGAATACCGCCGACCAGAATGCGCAAGGGACCATCAACTGGCGCTTCACGGCCGACAATGCCAGCGTGCGGAGGCTCGCCGCCGGCCAGATCGCGACCCAGGTCTATACGCTGACCCTGACCGACAAGTTCGGTGCGACGACGACCCAGGACGTGACGGTCACGCTGACCGGCACCAACGACGCGCCGACCGTCACCGCCGCCGTGGCGAGCGGCGAGGTCATCGAGGATGCGACGACCGCCATCGCCGGCACCATCGCCTTCGCCGATGCGGACCTGATTGACACGCATAAGGTGAGCGTCGCGGCGCAAGAGGATTATTATCGCGGCCATTTCGCGACCGTCATCGACGACACGGCGACGGGCGACGGTGCGGGCAAGGTCCGTTGGACCTTCGCGGTCGACAATGCCGACCTGCAGGACCTCGCCGAGGGTGAGACGATGGTCCAGCACTATATCGTCACGGTCACCGACCAGAATGGCGCCAAGGTGGACCAGCAGGTGACGGTGACCCTGATCGGCACCAACGACGCCCCGGTCGCCATCGCCGATGTCGCCGATCCGGCGATCGAGGACGGCGCGGTCGTCACCGGCTCGGTCGCGGGCAACGACCATGACGTCGATTACTACGCGCAGCTCACCTACGCCCTGAACGCGCCGGTCGCGGGCCTGACGCTAAATGCCGATGGCAGCTACGGCTTCGATCCCGGCAACGCGGCCTATCAGGCGCTGGCCAAGGGCGAGGTGCAGACCGTTGTGGCGGCCTACACCGTCACCGACGAATATGGTGCGACCGCCACGTCGACACTGACGCTGACCATCACAGGCACGAACGACGCGCCGGTTGCGGTCGTGGACGCCGGTTCGGTTGTCGAAGATACGGTCCTGACGGGTTCGGTCGCGGCGAACGATAGCGACGTCGATCACGGCGCGAAGCTGGCGTACTCGCTGAACGCACCGGTCGCGGGGCTGACGCTCAACGCCGACGGCAGCTACAGCTTCGACGCCGGCAATACGGCGTATCAGGCTCTGGCCAAAGATGAAGTCCAGACCATCGTCGCGAACTACACCGTCGCCGACGAACATGGCGCGACGGCCGTCTCGACGCTGACGTTGACCATCACCGGCACGAACGATGCGCCGGTTGCGGTCGTGGATGCTGGTTCGGTTGTCGAAGACGCGATCCTGACCGGTTCGGTCGCGACGAACGACAGCGACGTCGATCATGGTGCGAAGCTGGCGTATACGCTCAACGCGCCGGTCGCAGGTCTTACGCTCAACGCCGACGGCAGCTACAGCTTCGACGCTGGCAACGCAGCGTATCAGGCACTGGCCAAGGACGAAGTCCAGACCATCGTCGTAAGCTACACCGTCACTGATGAACATGGCGCGACGGCCGTCTCGACGCTGACGCTGACGATCACCGGCACGAACGATGCGCCGATTGCGGTCGTGGACGCCGGTTCGGTTGTCGAAGATGCAGTCCTGACGGGTTCGGTCGCGACTAACGACAGCGACGTCGATCATGGCGCGAAGCTGGCGTACTCGCTCAACGCACCGGTCGCTGGCCTGACGCTGAACGCGGACGGCAGCTACAGCTTCGACGCTGGTAACGCGGCCTATCAAGCGCTGGCCAAGGGCGAAGTGCAGACCGTCGTTGCGAGCTACACCGTCACCGATGAGCATGGCGCGACCGCCACGTCGACGCTGACGCTGACGATCACCGGCACGAACGATGCGCCGGTTGCGGTCGTGGATGCTGGTTCGGTTGTCGAAGATGCGATCCTGACGGGTTCGGTCGCGGCGAACGATAGCGACGTCGATCGTGGTGCCAAGCTGGCGTACTCGCTCGACGCACCGGTCGCGGGCCTGACGCTGAACGCGGACGGCAGCTACAGCTTCGACGCTGGTAACGCGGCCTATCAAGCGCTGGCCAAGGGCGAAGTGCAGACCGTCGTTGCGAGCTATACCGTCACCGACGAACATGGGTCGACTGCCACGTCGACGCTGACGCTGACGATCACCGGCACGAACGCTGCGCCGGTTGCGGTCGTGGACGCCGGTTCTGTTGTCGAAGACGCGATCCTGACTGGCTCGGTTGCAACCAATGACAGCGACATCGATCGTGGTGCCAAGCTGGCGTACTCGTTGAACGTACCGGTCGCGGGCCTGACGCTCAATGCGGACGGCAGCTACAGCTTCGATGCCGGCAACGCGGCCTATCAGGCGCTCGCCAAGGACGAGGTCCAGACCGTCGTTGCGACCTATACCGTCACCGACGAGCATGGCGCGACCGCGACGTCGACGCTCAGCATTGCCGTCACCGGCACCAATGACGCGCCGACTGCCGTCGCGGACACGGTGAGCGTGGTCGAGGACAAGATCGTCACCGGCTCACTGGCGACCAATGACGGCGATCCGGATCATGGCACCGTCCTGACCTATACGCTCGACGCGCCGGTCGCGGGTCTGACCCTGAATGCCGATGGCAGCTACAGCTTCGACGCCGGCAACGCCGCCTATCAGGCGCTGGCCGAGGGCGAGGTGCAGACGATCGTCGCCGGCTATGGCGTATCGGACGGGCAGGGCGGCACCGCCGCCGCGACGCTGACCATCACGGTCACCGGGCGGAACGACGGCCCCGTCGCGGTCGCCGACACGGCGGTCGCGGTCGAGGACAGCGCGAAGGTGACCGGCAATGTCGGCGCCAATGACAGCGACGTCGATCACGGCGCGGTGCTGACCTATGCCGCGACCAACACCGTCGCCGGGCTGACGATCAACGCCGATGGCAGCTATGTCTTCGATCCGTCGAACGCGGCCTATCAGAACCTGGCCGCCGGCGCGACGCGGGTCGTCACCGGCACCTATTCGGTCACCGACGCCTCGGGCGCGGTCGCCAATGCCAGCCTGGCGATCACCGTCACCGGCACCAACGACGCGCCGGTCGTCGGCAATGTCGCACTGCCCGGCAACGCCACGGTCGTCGCCAACCGCCTGGTCAATGGCGATTTCAGCGATCCGATCGCGCTGAACGGCTGGACCGTCAGCACGGCGTCCTCGGGCACCAGCTCGGTGTCGACCTCGACCGCGACGGTGCAGCGCAACACCAGCATCATCCCGGGGGACAAGGATGTCGCGGCGCTGCGCTACAGCGCGACCGTCCCCACCGGCTATGGCACCGGGCAGGGGCCGAGCATCACCAGCACCGCCTTTTCGGGCAATGCGGGCGACACGATCCGCTTCGTCTATGTCCTGTCCTCGGGCAGCGATCAGGCGATCGGCACCGGCTATATCCGCGATGCGGCGACGGGCGCGATCGTCCAGACCATCTTCGACTATAAGGTGCCCGTCATCGGATCGACCGGGGTCCAGACGGTCGAGCTGACGCTGGCCCAGTCGGGCAACTACACGATCGACTTCCGCGTCGGCTCCTATGATGCGACCGGCGGGCGGGCGATCGGCGCGACGCTGTATATCGGCACCGCGCAGATCATCCAGACCGGCATCACCGAGGATGGCAGCTTCGCCAACCCCAATGGCCGTAACCTGCTGCTGACCCAGGCGACCGATGTCGACACGGGCGACGTGCTGACCGTGCCCGCCTTCTCGACCACCAGCGCGCAGGGCGCGACCGTGGTGATGGCGGCCGACGGCACGCTGACCATCACGCCTGCCGGTTCGGCGGCGGCACAGGCGCTGGCGCTGGGGGAGACGGCGACCGACACCTTCACCTATCAGGTCTCGGACGGGCATGGCGGACTGACCAGCGCGACGGGCAGCTATACGCTGGTCGGCCAGAACGACGCCCCCGTCGCCCTCGCCGATACCGCGGCGGTGGCCGAGGATGCCACGATCAGCGGCAGCGTCGCAGCAAACGACTATGACGTCGATCATGGCGCCAAGCTGAGCTTCGCGCTGACGGCGCCGGTCGCGGGGCTGACGCTGAACGCCGATGGCAGCTATGTCTTCGACGCGGGCAACGCGGCCTATCAGGCGCTGGGCGAGGGCGAGACGCGCGTCGTCACCGCGACCTACACGGTCACCGACGAGAACAAGGCCAGCGCGACCCAGACTCTGTCGATCACCGTCACCGGCACCAATGACGCGCCGGTCGCGGTGGGCGACACGCTGCGGGTCAGCGAGGACGGTGCGACGGTCGTCACGGCGGCGACGCTGACCGCCAATGACAGCGATGCGGACAAGGACACGCTGACCATCACCGGCGTCGGTGCGACTGGGACGATCGGCACCGTCGCGCTGGTCGACGGCAATGTCAGCTATGCGGCGGGCAGCGCCTTCCAGTATCTGAAGGCCGGCGAGACCGCGACCGACAGCTTCACCTATACGGTGTCGGACGGCCATGGCGGCGTGTCGACCGCCACGACCATGGTGACGATCACCGGCGAGAATGACGCGCCCAAGGCCGCCGACGACACGCTGTTCGCATCGCCCGGCGTTGCAGCGACGGTGGCGGTGCTCGCCAACGACTCCGATCCGGAGGGCGACGCGATCACGGTGCAGAGCGTGACCAACGGCGCGCACGGCACGGTGTCGATCAACAGCGACGGCACGCTCAGCTATACGGCGGCGGCCGGCTATTCGGGCAATGACAGCTTCACCTATACCGCGACCGACGGGGCCGGCCTGACCTCGACCGCGACGGTGGCGGTCGTGGTCGGCGTGCTCGACCATGACACGGTCGGCAACGACGTGTTCCTGCAGGGCAATTATATGGAGATCGGCGTATCGAGCGCGGGCTCGCTCGGCACCGCCAGTGCCGCGCCGGCCAATTATCACCCGACCAACGGCGCGCGCCGGATCTCGTATGTGGTCGACACCGATGGCTGGAATGCGGGGGCGGCGCCCAAGTCGGGCGATTTCACCCTGCCGGGCTCGCCGGTCGACACGATCGGCTTCGGCTTTAACGGCCGCTCGTTCATCCAGGACCAGCGCAGCGGGCGCAACGACATCGCCACCACGACTGTCGACACGACGGTGGGCACGACCCTGTCGACCACCACCACCGGCACCGCCAGCTATAATGGCGGGACCATGGCGGTGAAGCAGGTGATCGAGCTCGACGCCAACGCCACCTATTACAAGACCACGATCACGGTGACGAACACCGGCAGCTCGACCCTGAGCGATGTGCGCTTCCTGCGCAGCTTCGACCCCGATCAGGACGTCGACAAGGGCGGGTCGTTCGCCACCTATAACGACGTGCTGTCCAACCCGACGGCGGGCAACGCACTGGCGATCTCGCGGGCGACGGGGCCGATGTCGGGCGTGTCGGTCAACCTGTTGTCGTTCGATGCCGCCGCGCGCAGCTCGAACTATGGTTTCGCCAATTACGACGTCTATGCCGGTTCGGCCTATGCCAATCCGGTAGACCGCAACGGGACGATGGCGGACGAGGCGATCACCCTGGCCTTCGGCTTCGGCAATCTGGGCGTCGGTGAGACGATGACCAAGACCTTCTACACCAGCCTGAACGGCAGTTCGGGGGCGAACGACATGCTGATCGGCGGCAACGGCAATGACGTGCTGAATGCCGGTGCGGGCGACGACATCCTGCTGGGCCTGACCGGCAACGACACGCTGACCGGCGGCACGGGCAACGATACGTTTGTGTTCACCAAGGGCAGCGGTGCCGACACGATCACCGACTTCACCGGCGGCGCCGGGACCAGCGACGTGATCGAGTTGCGCGGCATGGGCTTCACCAGCTTCGCCGACGTCAAGGCCTCGGCCTTCCAGGCGGCGGACGGGGTGCATATCGATCTGCACAATGGCGACTCGCTGGTGCTGTCGGGCGTGTCGCTCGCCTCGCTCAACGCCGACGACTTCCTGTTCGCCTGAGCCGGAGGCACCGTCATGGCATGGATTCCGTCGAACATCTTCGGGCTGGCGGGGCGGTCGGTGGCCGTCCCCGTCGACAGTCTCTGGGCGCCGCGCGAGGAGGACGGGCCGATGGCCCTGCCCGAACCGGCGGCGCCGGTGATCCGTCCGGGACGTCCGCAATGGGCGGATCATGAACTGATCGCGCATGGCGACGGTGCGGCGGCGATCGATCTGGCGCTGCTGCTCGGCGCTCAGGACGACGTGCGATCGGATACCGCCGTTCCTCAGGTCGCGGTCGAGGGGACGGCTCCGGCACAGGCGGTGATCGTCTCGGCAGTCGCGGAGGATACCGGCGATTTCGCGCAGGTTCCGCTTGCCGCGTTCCAGGCGGCGGACAATGCCCGGATCGATCCGCACGAGGCGTTCACGATGCTTCTGCCCGAGCAGGTTGCGATGGATAGCGGGATGTTCATGATCGTCTGATAGAAATGATCCAAACTCGGTTCGGGGGAGCCGCACCATGGTCGGTGCGGCTCCCCTCGGCCGTTTGCGGCGGCCGGGGGGCCGGCGGGGCTTTCGCCGAACAGGGTATATGGGGTGGGTGCGCGTAGGATGAGGGGGTGTCAGCAAAGGGCCGGAACGGGCGGCCGCGCCATATGGCGGGCCATGCCGATGCTCGTCATCATGGCCACGTCCGCCACCGCGCAGACGAACGGCGCGCCGGGCCCGTCGCCGCTGCAACAAAATCCCCAGATCGGCGCGACGCCCACCCGCCTGCCGCCGTCGCCGACGCTGGCCCCGGCGGGCGACCCGGCATCGCTTCCCGCACCATCCATCCCGGCGGGGTCGCCGGTGCGCATCGGTGGCATGCCCGCGCCGCCCGCCGCTCCGATGGCGTCCCCGGCCCCGGTGATCCCGCGCAGCGGCCTGTGGGTGCAGAATGTCCCCGGCGGCCTGCCTGCCCCCAGCGAAGACCCGCTGCGTATCGATCCGGCGACCGATCCGATCCTGCGACTGGCGCAGACGCAGACGCCGCTCGACGGCTTTCGCCGGGCGGTCGCGCAGGCGGTCCGCCGCAATCCGTCGCTCGCGGAAACGGCGGCGCAGGCCGAGGAGGCCGCCGCCGCGCGCGACGAGGCGCAGGCGCGGCAATATCCCACCGCCGATTTGTCGCTCTCGACCTTCAAGATCGTCAGTCGCGCCTTTTCCAACGATCCGGGCAATGTGCTGGAACGCTCGCGCCCCGACAGCCGGACCGATGGCCTGATCCGCATCCAGCAGCCGGTGGTCGACTTCGGCGCCAGCAACAGCCGCATCGCGGCGGCCGAGGCGCGGATCAAGGCGTCGATGGCCGGCCAGGACGATGTCAGCGCGCAGATCGCGCTGCGCACGATTTCGGTCTGGTACAATGTCTATGGCTATCGCGCGCTGGTCCGGCTGGGCGAGGTGTTCGCCGAAAGCCAGCGCGATCTGCGCGCGCGGACTCAGGAACGCGTGGGGCAGGGCTATGCCGCACAGGGCGATGTCGCGCAGGTCGACAGTTATGTCGCCGCCTCCGACGCGCAACTCGCCGATTTCCGCCGCGCGCTCGCCAATGCCGAGGCGCAATATCTGGGGCTGGTCGGCGCGCCGGCCCCCGCCGATCTGGGCCGCGCCCCCGTGCTCGACGCCGGACCGATCGCGGCGACAGGCCTGCGCGACGACATCGCCGTCCTGCCGACCGTCCGCGTGGCCGCCGCGCAGGCCGGGGCGGCGCGCCGCGATGCCGATGCGCTGCGTTCCGACCGACTGCCGCAGCTGACCGCCGGGGTCGATGCCGGCCGTTACGGCGTGATCGAGAATCGCCGCGACTATGACGTGCGCGCCAATCTGACGCTCAGCATGCGGCTGGGCGGTGGTGCCGCCGAGCGGGTCCGCCAGGCCGAGGCGCGCGTGCACGGCGCCGACGCCCGGCTCGACCGCATCCGCCAGGATGCCGAGCGCGACGCGCGCATCGCCCTGTCGGACATCGCCGCGCTCGAGCAGGCGCGGACCGCGATTGAGCGCAACTATATCGCCAGTCGCCAGTCGCGCGACGTGCTGGCCGAACGCTTCCGCGTGTCGCGCGGGACGCTGTTCGATCTGCTGTCCGCCGAGAACAACTATTTCGGCGTTGCGGCGCGCTATATCCAGGCGGTCACCGAGCTGGATACCGCCCGCTATGTCCTGCTCGCCCGCACCGGCCGCCTGTTGCGTGCCCTGCAGATCGATCCCGCCACGATGGACACGCCATGACCCCGCCCGCCGACATGATCGATCACCCGCGCCCGCGCTTCGCGCCGTGGCTGCTCGAACCGATGCTGCGCAACCGGCGCGTCTATCTGAAGGTCGCGCTGGCGGCGGCGATGATCAACCTGTTCGGGCTGATCACCTCGCTGTTCACGATGACCGTCTATGACCGCGTCGTGCCCAACAACGCCTATGCGTCGCTGGTCGCGCTGTCGATCGGGCTGCTGATCGTCGTCGTCTTCGACTTCGTGCTGCGTATCCTGCGCGCCTATTTCGTCGATCTGGCCGGTGCCGACATCGACCATGACATCGGCACCCGCGTCTTTCAGCGGCTGGTCGGCATCCGCCTGGACCTGAAGCGCGGCTCGACCGGATCGCTGACCGGCATGATGCGCGAGTTGGAGACGCTGCGCGACTTCTTCGCCTCGGCGACGATGACGGCGATGGTAGACGTGCCCTTCGTGGTCGTCACCCTGGTCTTCATCGCGATCATCGGCGGCGCGGTCGTCTGGGTGCCGCTGGCCGCGATCCCGGTCGTCATCGGCGCCGGCTGGCTGACGCGGCCCGCGCTCGATCGCCTGTCCGCCAGGTCGCTGAGCGAGGGGCAGAGCAAGCAGAGCGTGCTGGTCGAGACGGTCGGCGCGCTGGAGATGGTGAAGACCAGCGGCGCGGCGACCCTGCTGGGCCGACGCTGGAGCAAGGCCAATCGCGCCCATTCGGACAGCGCGATGCGCCAGCGGCTGGTGTCGACGATCGCGACCACGGTCGCCGCCTCGGCCAACACCCTGTCCTATGCCGGCACCGTTGTTGCCGGCGTATTCCTGATCGCCGATCACCGGCTGACTACCGGCGCGCTGGTCGCCTGTTCGATCCTGTCGGGCCGCGCGGTGCAGCCGCTGGCGCAGGTCGCGACGCTGCTGACCCGCCTGTCGGCGACGCGCACCGCCTATCGCCAGATCAACACGATGATGGACCAGCCGACCGAGGGACCGCAGAACGAGGCGTTGAAGCCTGCGCGCTTCACCGGCCGGATCGAGTTGCGCGGCGTCGAATTCCGTTATCCCGGCGCGGCGGAAAAGACGCTGGACCGCCTCAACCTTGTCATCCCGGCGGGCCAGCGGATCGGGCTGCTCGGCCGGGTGGGATCGGGCAAGTCGACGATCGCGCGGATGATCCTGGGGCTGTATCCGCCGCAGGAGGGGCTGGTGATGATCGACGGCACCGACATCCGCCAGTTCGATCCCGCCTATATGCGCGCGCGCATCGGCACCGCGCTGCAGGAAAGCGTGCTGCTGAGCGGCAGCGTGCGCGAGAATATCGTGCTCGACCGCCCCGGCATCGACGATGCCGAGATGCTGCGCGCCGCCGAACTGAGCGGCACGCACCAGTTCATGGGCCAGCTCGCCAATGGCTATGACCTGATCCTGGCCGATCGGGGCGAGGGCCTGTCGGGGGGGCAGCGCCAGTCGATCGCGCTCGCCCGTGCGCTGGCGGGCAGCCCGCCGGTCGTGGTGTTCGACGAGCCGACCAGCGCGATGGACCAGCAGACCGAGGCGGCGCTGATCGACCGGCTGGCCGGCGAATTGGAGGGCCGTACCTTCGTCCTCATCACCCATCGCCCGGCGCTGCTCCGCCTGGTCGAGCGTATCGTCGTCATCGACGCCGGCCGTGTCGTCAATGACGGGCCGCGCGATCAGGTGCTCCAGCAACTCCAGCGTCCGCGAGCCGTCGCCTGATGTCCGCCACCGATACCGCCGAACCCCGCCTCGAGGATTATGTCGACCGGATGCGACCCGGCCGCGCGTCCAGCCTGCTGCTCTGGCTGATCCTGGCCTTTGTCGTGATCTTCATCCTGTGGGCCAGCCTGGTCCAGCTCGACCGGACGATCCACGCCTCGGGGCGCATCGTGCCCAGCAACCGGTTGCAGATCGTCTCCAATCTGGAAGGGGGGATCGTGTCGGCGATCCTGGCGCATCCGGGCGACGTCGTGCGGCAGGGGCAGGTGCTGGTGCGGCTCGACCAGACGCAGACCGGCGCCGAGCTGGGCAGCAGCGCGATCACCGTCGATGCGCTGACCGCCAAGATCGCGCGGCTGGAGGCCGAGATCGCGGGTCGCGAACCGGTCTATGGCGCGCCGGCCAATGCGGCGATCGCCGAGCAGATCGGGATCGAGCGCGCGCTGCACGCCGCGCGCATGGCCGATCTCGCCAGCCTGACCTCGGCGGGTGCTGCGCGCGAAGCCCAGGCGCAGCGCGCGGTGGTGGAGGCGGAGGCCGCCTATCGTTCGCGCCAATCGGCACGTGATGCTGCGCAGCGGCAACTCGACCTGATGCGCCCGCTGGTGGCGCGGGGGATCGAGCCGCAGGTGTCGCTGATCCAGCTGGAGAATGGCGCGGCCGTGGCGGCCAGCGATGCCGAACAGGCGGCGGCTACGATCGCCCGCGCCCGCGCCGCCGTGGCCGAGGCGCGCGCGACCCAGGCCCAGGTCCGCCAGGCCTGGCGCGCGCAGGCGGGGACCGATCTGGCGGCGGCGCAGGCGGAGATGGCGGCGCGCCGCCGCACCATGCCCGCGCTCGCCGCGCGCGACAGCCGCGCCGTCGTGCGCGCACCCGTGACGGGCCGCGTCAACCGGGTGCTGGTCTCCACCGTCGGCAGCAGCGTCGCGCCCGGCCAGCCGATCGTCGAGGTCGTGCCCAGCGCCGACGCGCTGACCGTCGAGGCCATGGTCACGCCCAAGGACATCGCCTCGGTCCATATCGGCCAGCATGCGCGGATCAACGTCACCGCCTACGACTCGGCGGTCTATGGCGGGATGGAGGGCGAGGTGGTGACGATCAGCCCCGACGCCACGGTCGACGAACGGACCGGCGAGAGCCATTACACCGTCCGCGTCCGGGGGCGGGCCGACAGCTTCCGCGACCGCGAGGGCCGCCGCCTGCCCATCGGTCCGGGCATGACCGCCGACGTCAACCTGCTGGGCGACCGCCGTTCGGTGATGGCCTATATCCTGACGCCCTTCACCCGGCTGAGCGAGAGCGCCTTCCGCGAATAGCGTGACGCGTTCAGGCCGCACCCGACCGGAGCGAGGGACGTGATCCCGCTCCGGTCGGGCGCGTGGAATATTTTCCTTAAGCGTCATGGCTCTGACCCCGCCGGTCGGCGTTCTAGGACGGTGCCGGCTCGCAAGAGGTCGGTCGACCGACTGGAGCCGTCATGCCTGATCACCCTCGGCCCGCCGCCGATCCCAAGCCGATCGCGCCCGATGAACCGGCCCCGGCCGAGCAGAACGTCGCGTCGACTACCGACGTGGATGCCGTCGCCCGACGCGCCGAAGAGGAAGCCGCCGATCTCGGCGACTTCGCCTGAGCCGGCCTGCCGTCCACCCATTTGATGTCCAACCGGGAGCCTATGCCATGGAAGACGAACGCCTTTGGAGTTTCGAGGAAAGCCTGTGGACCGAGGGTCCCGACAATTACCGGGAAAAGGTCGATCCCGAGGTCGTGATGGTCCTGCCGCACCCGCCCTTCGTCCTGCGCGGTGACGCCGCCATCGCGGCGGTGGCGGACACCCCGGTATGGGACAGCGCCGAGCTGACCGAGCGGCAGGTGTCGCGCCCGCAGGAAGGGCTGATCGTCATCGGCTATCACGTCACGGCCAACCGCGACGGGGAAAGCTACAAGGCGCATTGCACCTCCACGATCCGGCGGCTGGAGCACGAGGTCTGGCGCGTCGTCCAGCATCAGCAGACCCCGGCACTGGCCAAGCCCCTGGCGCAGGATTGATCGCCAGCGTCTGATCGACCCCGGATTGCCGGACGGTCGCAACAAAAAAGGGGTGGGACACATGTCCCACCCCTTTTTGCCGTCACGGACCGGCGTCTCAGAAGCGGGTGCGCACCGAGAGGCTGAAGTTGCGCGAGAAATAGCGCACATCCTGCGGGGCGGCATAGGAACCCCAATAGCTGCGGTTACCATCCGCCGTCAGGTTCGATCCCTCCAGGGCCACGGTCAGGTTCTTGTTGATGTCATAGTTGATCGAGGCGTCGAGCCGTTTGACCGGGTCTAGAAACAGGTTGTTGTAAGGGTCATTGGTATCGACCCACCATTGGCGACGCGACTGCCAGTTATAGGCAACGCGCACGTTCAGGCCGTCCCTTTCGAAGAAGCCGACCAGATTGTACATGTACTTGGATACGTTGAGATACGGCCCGTAGATGAACTCGGCCTCGCTGATCAGCGTGCTATCTGGTTTGAAAACAGGATAGGCTTGGCGGGTCAGGTTCATGGTGCCATTCAGCTCGGCGCCAAAGCTTTTCAGGATGCCCGGAAGGAAGGTGAAGAAGGACGACAACCTGCCTTCGATGCCGCGATGCCGGCCACGGCCCAGATTATAGGGGCGGGTTACCAGGACCGGCACGTTGGGCGACTCGGGCAACACCTCAGGCAACTGGCGATTGCCGACCAAGCCGTCCTGATTCCATTGCCAGACCGCAAGGCTGGCCAGGCCGGTCGGCCCGAAATACCATTCGAGCGAAGCGTCATATTTGTTGGTCGAAACGGCACCCAGTTTCGGATTGCCGCCTGATGCCATTGGCGCGCCACGGTTTAGCAGGTTCAGCTGCAGGCGCGGGTTGATCTGATATACGCTGGGTCGTCCGATTTCGGATGTCCAGGCAAGGCGCAATTGCAGCTTTGGCGTGAAATGCACGATCGCGTTCACGCTTGGCATGAAATCCAGATAGTTGCCGCGCGGATTGATCTGGGCCTCGTCCGTGGTTTCTACCAAGCGGTCGTCGACGTTCACGAACTGGGTCGTGCGCTGTATCGCACGTAGGCTCGTCAAGCTGTTGACGATGCGTGTACCAACAACGCCGTCGATCGGGAACAGTAGTTTGACGTTGTAATGCGCCATTACATAGGCGGCATAGCTGCCGTCCGCGCCGCTGAACCCTTCATAGGGAATATAGTCCGGATAATAGGATTTCAGTTCCGGATAAATGCCCGTGAGCATGCCGCGGATTTGGTTGAAGCTGCCTCGAATGGAGTCGGTGTCACCAATCAGCCATTCCGCATTGGCGGCGGATTTCGATCCCTGAAATCCTTTACCGCTGCTGACCAATTTATAATTGGGTAGACTGGCGATGGGAATGCGCAAGCCCGCATAGCTGCCCCGATAGCCCAGCGCGCGGGAATAGGTGCGATTGGCATAACGAAAACCGGTCTTAAAATAATCGATGAATTTCGAACCTGTATAGAGTTTCAGGTCCCATTTGGCCTCTATCTCAGGGCTGTACGTGAATTCTTTTCTCTGAAGGAAGCCGTCGATATAAAGGTAGTTTTTGGGATCGAGAAGGTCGATATTCTTGAACGTCACATTTGATCCGCCAAGCGGGTCGGTCGTATCATTGAAGATGACGTCGAAGTCGGGCTGCTGGTTGAAACGAATCCAGTGGAACAGCTCGTTGGAATCGTTTTCGGCGCGGGCCCAGTTGATCCAGCTGTTAAACTCGAAGCGCTCGTTCTTGAAATCGACTTGAAAGCGGACGTTGTAGTTGGTGCTTTCATGTTGATAGGAGCTTCGACCTGGGCCCATGGGATCGAGCGAGGTAGACGACAGGGATTTGACCAGGCGGCCATCGGGCCCGAGCACGATGTTGGACAGGACCGGCAACGGCGCGCTGGAATCCGAATAGGTCAGCGGAATGTCGAACCGGTTGTCGGACCACAGCATGCGCTGCTTGCGATAGCCACCCTCCAACGTGATGGCCCAGCGATCATCCGGCTTCCACTGCGTCGAGACGTTGACGTCGGCCCGCTTGGACCAGCCGTTCGGCCCCGAAAAGCCGATGCCCCAAGGCATGTAGATGTTGCGCGGTGTCGTGCTCGGCAGGAAGGTCAGGCGCGAGTCGCCTGGAATTTCCGGCTTTGCGTTCCACCGGATTGATTCATTGTACCGGACATTGTTGGCCGATCCGTTGACCGAAAAGCCGAGTTGGCCGATGTTCGTATCCGCGTTATACGCTACCAGTGCGCTGAAGTAGGGATTCACCTTCTTGATCTGGTCGGCATAGTCGCCGCGAACGCTGAAGGCATAGGTCGCGCCTTCCTTGAAATCGGTCGGGCGGCGCAGCGTCAGGTTGATCACGCCGGTCTGACTGCCCTCGACCTGGTCGGGGGTACGCGTCTTGTAGACCTCGATGCCTGCGACCATGTCCGATGAAATATCATTGAGATAGGTCGTGCGGTCGCCCGCCGAGAAGGTCGGCGATCCGTTGACCGTGGTCATCACTCCGCCCAGGCCGCGGATTTTGACTTCGCCGCCTTCGCCGCGATTGCGGTCGATCTGAATGCCAGGGATTCGCGCCAGCGCTTCGGGAATGTTTTTGTCAGGCAATTTGCCAATGTCTTGCGCTACCACGACGTCGACGATCTGCGACGCCCGGCGCTTGGCGTTACGCGAGGACTTCAGATTCTCGCGAAGCCCCATGACAATGATGTCGCCTTCCAGGCGGCCATTGTCGTTAGATAGCTGCGGCTGCGATTCGGTACTTTTCGCCGCTTCCTTAACCAACCGTTCCTCACGCTTGGTGCGCTTGCGTGATCGTAACTTGGAAGTCTTGCCTCCCGTCAAGACTTTCTGCGCCTTTTCAGTGGCATCCCCTGCTTGTTGCGCTGCCGCATCTTCCACTGGAAGAACGGCTATTAACGCAGCGAACGCAACCCCGCTCGCAAGTCCCCGCATGGACAGCATACCTACCTCCCCCAAAAAACGTTTGCGGCAATTTGTTGCTCGACGGTATACAATATAACTAGACGAATAAGGTCAGACAACTTAAAACTTGCCCATCGGTTGATTCCAGTGGAGCGGCAGGGGTGCCGCACATCGGGGGAAGCGCTTTGACGGGAGCTGCCGCGTACGGGGCCGGGCATCCCATGGCTCAGACGTTCGAAAAGACGCAGTGGCGATAGACAAGGGGAGGGACATGAAAGACTTCAAGACAATGTCGGACGAACGGTCCGGGCTTTCCGGGGCGGGGCGGCGCGAGTTCTTCGCAGCGATGCTGGCGGGGGTCGCTTTGGCCGGTGCGGCCGGATCGGCATCCGCGCAGGTGTCGGCGTCGGTCGATACCGCGCCGCTGCAGTTCGCGCTGAACCTGCATTATCTGTCGACCAACATGCTGCAGCTGGCGATCTACGGAAAGGATCGGCAGTTGCCCGCGCAGTTCATCCGCGGCGGCGAGACGGTCGATCAACCCGGCGTGTCCGCTACCTCGGCCAAGCAGGTCGCCTTTCCGGAGGATGCCCGCGACATCCAGGCGCGCATCCAGGAGATCGCCGACTCGCTCTGGTATCGCACCCTGCTGCTACGGGCGTTGCTGCGCGCCGACTCGCCCGCGCAGAAGCAGATCGACATGACCGCCGAGCGTTTCACCGCCATGTTCCGGCTGGCGGGCGCCATCGGGCCGAACGAAAGTTTCGATCCTTATGCCTCGCCGGTCGATCTGGCTCTGGCGGCGGAAACGATTCTGGCGGTGCAGGCGACGGCGCTCAACGGGCTGGTGTCGCAATATACCAACAGCATCGTGAAGGCGGCGATGGTCTCGATGGCGGCGACCGCCGCGACCGATGTGACGACGGTGCGGACCATATTGATGGCCGCCTCGACCAGCCGGCCGGCGGTGCTGACGATGGTCGATCGCCTGGCGGCCTGGCGCAACGGCATCGATGGCGCAGGCATCACCGATCGCGGCATGTCGCCGGTCACGGCCAACGGCATGATGACGACGCGACTCAGCCTGACCGATGATGACGGGCTTCTCCTGTCGCGCACGCCGGCCCAGGCACTGAACGTGCTGTTCATGACCTCGGCCGCGACCACACAGGGTGGGTTCTTCCCGACCGGGATCAACGGGTCGATCAAGACCAGCGCCGCCAACTGACCGCAACAGATCGCTTCCCAAGGGGGGATGACATGACGATTTCCGACAAGGAACCCGGCGCGTTCGATACCACGCGCCGTCAGATGATCCGCTGGTTCGGCACCGCGTCCGTGATGGCGGGCGGGCTGGCGCTGCTCGAGGGCTGCAACGACGACGTCGTGGGTTCGGAGAATGTGAAGACGCCGACGCCCACCGCGTCCGCCAGCGCCACCGCGACACCGACTCCGCCGCCCAGCTATACCGCCACGGATAACGACCGGCTGAACTTCATGCTTCAGCTGCACTATCTCTATGGCAGCTATCTGGTGCGCGGCCTGACCGGCGGCACGCTGCCGGCCGCGAGCACCACCGGCAGCGGGACGGCCGGCGGCGTTTCGGGTGGCCGCGCGGTGACCTTTACCGACAACATGACGCGCGCGACGGTCGGCGAGGTCGCCAATGCGGTGCTGGGGCGGATCGGCTATCTGCGGCGGACGCTGGGCGGTGCCGTCACGGCACAGCCGGCGCTCAATATCGCCGGGGGCGACAAGGGACCGTTCGACACGATCGCGCGCGTTCCCTCGGACACGCCGCCGGCCAGCTTTTTCGATCCCTATAGCTCGCAGGAGGATTTCCTGCTCGGCGCGGTCGCCCTGTCGGCGGTCACGATGACGGCGTCGGTCGACCAGAGCTATCAGGTCAGCGCGGGAATGCTCGGTGCCGCCGGCGCCTTTGCCGCCGGGGTCGGCGCCAGCGACGGCGCGATCCGCAACGCGCTCTATCAGCGCGCACTGCTTCAGGATCGCTCGCTGCCGGCGACGCAAATCCTGTTCGAACGCTCCTGGCGCATGGCGGAGGCGCGCAACCGGCTGGACGGTCCGCGCAATCTCGATGCCGGTATCGGCTGGTTCGCCGGCGACACCGACTTCGGTTCGGTCATCCAGTTGCGCGACGGCGCCAACTGGGTCGCCCTGCGCCGCACGCCCGAGGAAGCGCTGGGTATTCTTTACGCATCCGGCTCGTCGGTCGCATCGGGGGGCTTCTACCCGAATGGCCTGAACGGGCTGATCAAGACCAGCGGTATCAATATCGTCTGATCCCGCCGGTGGCGGGCTGTCGGGGCCCCTCTCTGACAGCCCGCTCTATCCCCTCAACGAAGAGGGTGTACGCGCCCTCTTCGTGCTTTGTCGTCACGCTGGCGTGGCGGTCGCTATCTCCGCGATAGGACGCGCCGTATCCGCACGGCAAAAACCGATCCGCAAATTTCGTTCGGGCGCAGGCGCTTGGCCGCGCGTCCATGCGTTCCCCCTTGCTGAACCAAGGAGAGGACGGGCATGGACAAGGCGACCGACGAGCGATGGATGCGCATGGCGCTGGAGGTGGCGCGCTCGAAGGGCAGCGACCCCTCGACCTCGCCGCTGGGCTGCGTGATCGTGCGCGACGGACAGGTGCTGGCGGCCGAGCGCAACCAGACGCACGAGCTGCCCGACGCGACGGCGCATGCCGAGATGATGGCGATCCGCCGCGCCTGCGAAAGCCTGGGCGATCTCGAACTGCGAGACGCGACGCTGTATTCGACGCTGCAACCCTGCGGCATGTGCACCATGGCTTCGATCTGGTCGAAGGTCGGGCGGGTCGTCTACGGCGCGGGTCGTGACGATGTACATCCCATGTATTTCGAGGCGCGGCACATCGACACCCTGTCCTTCATCGCCAAGGCGTATCGCGACGACATCGTGATCGAGGGCGGTTGCCTGGCCGAGGAATGCGCCACGCTCTATTATGGCCCGGACGAGGACCTGCCCGCGGAGGAGCAGGCCAACCTCTGACGACGGAAACGGGCTGGCCGACCACCGCCGGGCATGGGATAAGGGCGGCGAGCATCGGGTCATTCCCTGTCGCCCCTTCGGCGCAGCGCGAATCAGGAGGGGCGGGCGGTACGCGTGTCGATCATCGAGTCGTTCCTGACCACCGGCTGCGGTTCGCGCCATGGCTGACCGATCGGCCGCCTGTCGCCTGGATGACGTGATCATCACCGATGCGCTGGCGCATCGGCCCGTGCGCGCACCCGACCATGGCCTCGAAGCCGATGCCATGGCGCGTCTGGCCGAGGAGCTCGCGACCAATCCCGAACGGCTGTTGCAGACTTTGTGCGATCTGCTGGTCGAGCATGGCGTGGCCGGGTCCGCCGGGATCAGCCTGTTGGAGGCGGAAAAGGACGGCGGGCGGTTCCAGTGGGTGGCGCTGGCCGGGGCCTGGGCGTCGATGCGCGGCGGGGTGATGCCGCTCGACGCCAGTCCCTGCGGCGTGGTGGTGGCGCGTGCGGCGATGCAGCTGTTCGACAATCCCGCGCGGTTCTTCGGGCATGGTGAAATCCAGCCGACGGTCCATGAACTACTGCTGATGCCCTTCTTCCATCAGGGCACGCCGATCGGCACGGTGTGGATCGCCGCGCATGACCCGGATCGTAAATTCGACCAGGAGGATGGCCGGCTGCTCGAACGGCTGAGTCGGTTCGCGGCGGCCGGGTTCCAGATGACCCGTGCGCTGCTGGCGGCGCGGATCAGCCAGAACGAGCTGGAGCTGCGCGTCGAGGAACGCTCGCGCGCGCTGCGGGAAAGCGAGGAGCGGCAGGTGTTCCTGCTGCGGCTGTCGGACGCGCTGCGGGCCGAGACTAGCGTGGCGGGCGTGGTGCGCTGCGGCCTCGCGATGCTGAGCGAAAGGCTGTCGCTCGACCGCTGCTATATCGCCCATTTCCGGATGGCCGAGGACCGGGTCGATGTCGCCGAGCAGATCGGCAATACCCGCACTGCGCCGTTGCCCGCGACCATCCGCCTGTCCGATTTCCCCCAGGCGGCGCAGGTGGCGTTCGAGCGGACGCTGGTCATCGACGACATCCCCGCCGATCCGTCGCTGTCCGACGCCGAACGGCGCAATTTTTCGGGCCTGGGGATCGGCGCGCTGGCGGGGGTGGTGCTGCACAAGGGCAAGGGCGATCCGATCTGGTCGCTGGGCGCGATCGCGGCCGCCCCCCGGTCCTGGTCGCGCGGTGAGATCGCGCTGATCGAGGACGTGGCCGAGCGCATCTGGACCGCAATGGAACAAGCTTGCATCCAGGCGACGCTACGCGCGAGCGAAGAGCGGATGCGGCAGTTCGGCGAGGCGTCGCAGGACATTCTGTGGCTGCGCGATGCCGAAACGCTGCAATGGCATTATGTCACCCCGGCGTTCGAGGCGATCTATGGCCTGGGACGCGATGCGCTTCTGTCGGGCGATCATTATCGCAACTGGCTGGCCATGATCCTGCCCGAGGATCGTCCGCTGGCCGAGCGGCATATCGGTCGGTTGCGGGCGGGCGAGCATGCGGTCCTCGAATATCGCATCCGCCGCCCCGGCGACGGCGCGATCCGCTGGCTGCGCGACACCGATTTTCCGATTCCCGACGAACAGGGCGTCGTCCGGCTGATCGGCGGCATCGGCGAGGACATCACCGACACCAGGCTGGCGCAGGAGCGGATCGAACAGAGCGAGGAGCGGTTGCGCAGCGCGGTCGAGGTCGGTCGCCTGGGCCTGTGGGACTGGGATGTCGTCACCAACGAAGTGCACTGGTCGGACGAGCATTTCCGCATGGAGGGCTATGCCGTCGGCGAGGTGAAGCCCAGCTATGAGAGCTGGGTCGCGCGGGTCCATCCCGACGACCGCCCTGCGGCCGAGGCGTTGTTGCAGGCCGCGATGACCGAGCATCGCGAGTTCGACCATGAGTTCCGCGTCGTCCACCCCGATGGCTCGGTCCACTGGCTGCATGGGCGGGGGCGTTTCTTCTACAGCGAAGGCCGGCCGGTCCGCATGGTCGGCGCGGTCGTCGAGACGACCGACCGGCGCATGTGGGAGGAGCGGCAACAGGTGCTGATCGCCGAGTTGCAGCACCGCACGCGCAACCTGATCGGGGTGGTCCGCTCGACCGCCGAGAAGACCGCGCGGTCGAGCGCCGATCTGGCCGAGTTTCATCAAAAGTTCGCGGACCGGCTGGACGCGCTGTCGCGGGTGCAGGGGCTGTTGTCGCGGCTGAACGAGCATGACCGGGTCACCTTCGGCGACCTGATCCGCACCGAATTGTCGGCGCTGGGCGGCGGCGGGCCGGACCGGGTGACGCTGGACGGGCCGACGGGGGTGCGGCTGCGCTCCTCGACCGTCCAGACGCTGGCGATGGCGCTGCACGAGCTGGGCACCAATGCCGCCAAATATGGCGCGCTGGCGCATGCCACGGGGCATCTGACGGTGCGCTGGTCGCTGGAGCCGGTGGGGGCGGATGATCGGCCGTGGCTGCATATCGACTGGCGCGAAAGCGGTGTGCCGATGCCGCCGGCGGGCGCCGCGCCGCAGGGTACGGGGCAGGGGCGCGAGTTGATCGAACGCGCGCTGCCCTATCAGTTGAGCGCGCGGACCACCTATCGGCTGGAGGCGGACGGGGTGCATTGCACCATCGCCATCCCGGTATCGGCCTGCGGCGCGGCGCGTGCCGAGACCGGCTGAGGACCCGCCGCCGCTCAGTCCGGTCGCGGCAGGCGCCGTTCGACCAGGATCACGCCCAGCCCGGTTGCGGTCAGACAGGCGGCGAGGAACAGCATCGGCGCGGTATCGCTGCCCACCCAGTCGCGCAGCGTCGGCACGATCGCCTGGGCGATGAACCCGCCCAGATTGCCGACCGAGTTGATCGCGGCGAACCCCGCCGCCGCCCGTGCCCCCGTCAGGAAGCGCGGCGGCAGCGTCCAGAAGACCGGCTGGCCCGAAAAGATCGCCGCCGCCGCCAGGCTGAGACAGGCGAAACGCAACGCGACATGATCGACCATCACGCTTGAGATAAGCAGGACCACGCCGAGCAGCGCCGGCCCGGCGGCATGGCCGATGGGGTTGCGATAGCGCGCGGCATGACGCGGCACGCCCCACAAGGCGATCGCCACCAGCGTCCAGGGAATGATGTTGAGCAATCCGTTGGCGGTGTTCGACACGCCGAACCCGCGCACGATCGTCGGCAACCAATAGCTGAGGCCGTAAGCCCCCAGCGGAAAGCCGATATAGACCAGACACAGCAGCAGCACCCGCCCGTCGCGCAGCGTCGCCCGGATGTCGCTATGTCCCGTCGTCGGCGCGACCGCCGGGGCGGCGAGTTCACCCGCCAGCCAGCTCTTCTGGTCCGGCGTCAGCCAGCGCGCGCTTTCGGGCGCGCGGGGCAGCAGGAAGAAGACGACCGGCGCCAGCAGGACCGCGGGCAGGCCGGTGGCCAGGAACACCCATTGCCACCCCGCGAGCCCGAGCGCGCCGTCCTGATCGAGCAGCCAGCCGCCGACCGCCCCGCCCACCGCATTGGCGACCGCGCTGGCCAGCATGAACAGCCCGACTGCACGTGCGCGGTAACGCGCCGGGAACCACAGGGTCAGGACATAGAGGACGCCCGGAAAGAACCCCGCCTCCGCCACGCCCAGCAGAAAGCGCAGCAGGTAGAAGACCGGCGCGCTGGGCGTGAAGGCGAGCAGCAGCGTGACCACGCCCCAGCTCGCGATGATCCGGGTGAACCAGATATGCGCGCCCATGCGGTGGAGCAGGATGTTGCTCGGCACCTCGAACAGGAAATAGCCGATGAAGAACAGCGAGGCGCCCAGCCCGAACGCCGCCTCGCTCAGGCCCAGCGCATCGACCATCTGCAGCTTGGCATAGGAAATGTTCTGCCGATCGATATAGGCGACCAGATAGAGCAGGCCGAGCAGCGGCATCAGCCGCCAGCCGATCCGGCGGATGGTTGCCCGTTCGATGTCGGCCATGACCTCTCCTTTTTACAATTGTCTCGACGCTACCGTGGGTTGCGGCGATAGGCGAGGGGGCGGATGGCCGGCGTGCGATGCGGCCGGCTATGGCTTGTGGCTTAAAATGAGTTATGATGACGCAGTCCATGGCCGGCTTGGCGGTGTGGGTCAGGGAATGTTCATGTCCGATCGCGGTGCCCCGACCTTCGCCGAATTGCTGTGCCGGGGCGGCGGCTGTGGCGACCTGATCGCCGCGCGCGACTGGTCGGGCAGCGTTTTGGGGCCGATCGACGGCTGGTCCGCCAGCCTGCGGACCGCGACGCTGATGCTGCTGCACTCGCCCGCACCCATGGTGATGCTGTGGGGCGAAGACGGCATCATGCTCTATAACGACGCCTATTCGCTGTTCGCCGGCGGGCGGCATCCCGATCTGCTGGGCTCGCCGGTGCGGCAGGGCTGGCCCGAGGTCGCCGACTTTAACGACCATGTCATGCGCGTCGGGCTGGCCGGGGGCACGCTGCGCTATCGCGATCAGGAACTGACGCTCTATCGCCACGGCGCGCCCGAACAGGTGCTGATGAACCTCGATTACTCGCCGGTAATCGACGAGAGCGGGCGGCCGGGCGGCGTGCTGTGCGTACTGGCCGAGACGACCGAGCGGATCGCGGCGGAACGGCGGCAGAAGGTGGCCGAGGGCGCGCTGGTCGAGAGCGAGGCGCGCTTCCGCCTGATGATCGACACGGTGCCGCAGATCGTGTGGATCGCCGATGGCGAGGGGCGGATGGAGTTCCTGAACCGGCAATTCTCCATCTATACCGGCGAGGGCTTCGCGGCGCGCACCCCTGGCGAGATGGCCGGCGCCTTCATCCACCCCGATGACGGCCCGCAGGTGGTGGCGGCGTTCCAGGCTGCGCGCGACGCGTCGGGGCCGCATGTCTTCGAGCATCGCATCAAATCGGCGTCGGGCGAATATCGCTGGTTCCTCGACCGGGCCAATCCCTACCGCGATCCCGACACCGGGCGGATCGTGCGCTGGTTCGGCGTGTCGGTCGACATCCATGACCGCAAGCTGGCCGAGGATCGGCTGCGCGAGCTGAACGCCACGCTGGAGCAGCGGGTCGCCGAGCGGACGGCCGAGCGCAACATCCTGGCGACCTTGGTGGAATCGACCGACATCATGATGATGGCGATCGACATGGATTTCACCATCCTGGCGTTGAACGCGGCCAATGCCGCCGAATTCGAACGCGTGTTCGGCGTCCGGCCAAGGGCGGGCGACAATCTGCTCGAGCTGCTGGCCGATCATCCCGCCAATTGCGACGAGGTGCGTCGCGGCTGGATGCGCGGCATGCAGGGCGAGCGGGTGACCTTTATCGAGCAGTTCGGCGACCCCGACCGCGATCGCCCCAGCTACGAGGTCATCTTCCACCCGCTGTTCGACGAGCAGGGCCGGCAAAACGGCGTGTTCCAGTTCGTCACCGACGTCACCGAGCGGTTGCGGCGCGACGCGCAACTCGTCGAGACGATGGGCGCGCTGCGGCAGGCGCAGAAGATGGAGGCGATGGGCCAGCTGACCGGCGGCGTCGCGCACGACTTCAACAATCTGCTGACCCCGATCGTCGGCACGCTCGACCTGTTGCAGCACAAGGGGCTGGGCGGCGCGCGCGAGCAGCGGCTGATCGCCGGCGCCGCGCAATCGGCCG
The DNA here is from genome assembly GCF_052056765.1 of Sphingomonas pseudosanguinis. Classification (NCBI taxonomy): domain Bacteria; kingdom Pseudomonadati; phylum Pseudomonadota; class Alphaproteobacteria; order Sphingomonadales; family Sphingomonadaceae; genus Sphingomonas; species Sphingomonas pseudosanguinis. The sequence continues at coordinate 2,870,958 of NZ_CP189888.1, read as the reverse complement.
AGCGCGCACGGACCCTGGTGCAACGTCTGCTCGCCTTTGCCCGGCGCCAGCCGCTGCAACTGATCGCGGTCGATATGGGCGCACTGGTCGCAGGCATGCGCGATCTGGTCGACAGCACGACCGGGCCGCAGATTCGGGTCGATATCGACATCGCGCCCGACCTGCCGCCCGCCGATGCCGATCCCAACCAGGTCGAGATGGCACTGTTGAACCTGGCGGTGAACGCGCGCGACGCGATGCCCGGCGGCGGCACGCTACGCATTACCTTAGCGCTCGAGCATCTGAGCAAGGGCCGGCGGATCGGCAGCCACGGCACGGTGCTGCCCGCCGGCCGCTATGTCCGCCTGTCGGTCGCCGATACGGGCAGCGGCATGGATGCCGAGACGCTGGCGCGCGCGGTCGAGCCGTTCTTCTCGACCAAGGGGATCGGCAAGGGCACCGGGCTGGGCCTGTCGATGGTGCATGGCCTGGCGTCGCAACTTGGCGGCGCGCTGACCATTTGCAGCGCGCCGGGGGCGGGCACGCGCGTCGACCTGTTACTGCCATCGGGCACCGCCGCGCCCGACGACATGGTGCTGGGCGAGCCGCGCGTGGCGGAGCGGACGCGCAGCGGCCGCGTGCTGTTGGTCGATGACGAGGACCTGGTGCGGCACAGCACCGCCGACATGCTGCTCGATCTGGGCTATGAGGTGGTCGAGGCGGCTTCGGCGCAGGAGGCGCTGAGCATCATCGAGGATGGCGGGCATTTCGACCTGCTGGTCACCGATCATCTGATGCCGGGCATGACCGGCACCCAATTGGCGGCACGGGTGCAGGCGCGGCGGCCGGACATGGCGACCCTGCTGGTGTCGGGCTATGCCGAGACAGAGGGCGTCGCCGCCCATCTCGCCCGGCTGACCAAGCCCTTCCGCAAGGACGAACTGGCCCGAAGCCTGACCCAACTCGCCGCCAGCCGCGACATCGCGCCGGTCGACTAGCCTTTACAATGGAAGGACAGGGGATGACGCATCATGTCGTCGCGATCGTGCCGGCGGGCGATCTGGACGAGAGCACCGCCTTCTACGCATTGCTCGGCTTTTCGGTGGCGGCGGATTTCGGCCATTACCGCATTTTGGAGGATGGACGCGGCTGGCACCTCCACCTGAACCACATGCCCGGCTGGCCGGCGCGGGTGGAGGACAATCCCTTCGGCCTGTATCTTTATGTCGAGGATGTCGACGCTGTCGCCACGCGCGTGCGCGACCGGATCATCGAGCCCGGGGCGCCGCACGCCAAGCCCTGGGGCACCTATGAATTCGCGGTCAGCGATCCCAGCGGGGTGCTGGTGCGGATCGGACGGGTCGTCGATCAGGGCTGATCCAAACGGGATTCATCCTCCCCTGCAAGGGGAGGTGGCAGGCCGCAGGCCTGACGGAGGGGTGTCGCGGTCGGCGAGGTCGGGCTGAACGGCGACCGGTAACACCCCTCCACCATGCTGCGCATGGTCCCCCTCCCCCTATGGGGGAGGAATATCGATTGGGCGGCCCCCCTCAGTGCAGCTTGGCGATCGACAGCCCGTCTTCCTTGGCGCGCGCCTTCACCGACTCCTCGCTGCGGGTCAGCGCCTTGGCGATCGCCTTGAGCGCCATGCCCTTCTTCGCCAGCGTGTGGAGTTTCTGAATCTCGTCGGGCCGCCAGGGCTGGCGGTGTCTTTCAAAACGTTCGGCCATATCCGCATGATAGCGCGATCCGACCGCGCTGACCATCGCGCCGGCCGCATGATGGACGGCTTACAAATGCGTCATGGAGCGCCAACTCGCTTGCCTTCGGCCCGTGCTGCGGCAAAGCAGGCCTTCCGGGAGACTTTGTATCATGCGAGTGTTTCTATGCGCTTATCCGCCCTCCTGTGTTGTGTCGCGTCCACCGCGATAGCTGTCCCGGCCCTGGCGCAGACGCGGGGTGTCCCCAAGCCCGATGCGGCGGCCTCCCAGACGGACAGCGACACCAGCGACATCGTCGTCACCGCCAAGCGGCTCGACACCGCCCGCGCGCATATCCAGCCGAGCCTCGGCGCCTCCAACTATGAGATCACCAGCGACACCATCAAGGCGCTGCCCGGTGGCGAGAACCAGCAGTTCAACCAGATCCTGCTCCAGGCGCCCGGTATCGTGCAGGACGGCTTCGGCCAGTTCCATGTCCGCGACGACCATAACGGCCTGCAATATCGCATCAACGGCACCATCCTGCCTGAAGGGCTGGCGGTGTTCGGCCAGACCCTGTCGCCGCGCCTGGTCGACAAGGTCAACATCCTGACCGGCGCGCTGCCCGCGCAATATGGCTTGCGCACGGCGGGGGTGATCGACATCACGACCAAGAGCGGGCTGTTCCAGAATGGCGGCACCGCGTCCATCTATGGCGGCAGTCACAACACGATCCAGCCCAGCCTGACCTATGGCGGCTCGAACGGCAGCACCAATTACTTCGTGTCGGGCGATTACCGGCATAGCGGGTTGGGCATCGAGAGCGTCGATGGCCGCTCCAACCCGGTGCATGACGATACCGACCAGTATCAGGGCTTCGCCTATGTCGACCACATCCTGGACGACCAGAACCGCGTGTCCTTCGTCGGCGGCTATTCCAACCAGTGGTTCCAGATTCCCAACCCGGTCGGCCAACAGCCGAGCGCCGGGTGGAGCGTCGGCGGCCAGACTGCCTTTCCCAGCGAGACGCTGAACGAGACTCAGCTGGAAAAGACCGGCTTCGGCCAGCTCGCCTTCCTGCACGATGCCGAGCCGCTGACGGTGCAGGCGTCGCTCTTCGCGCGCTATTCCTCGCTGCGCTATCGCCCCGATGTGCTAGGCGAGCTGCTCTATAACGGGCAGGCGCAGCAGGCGTATAAGCGGGACTTCGCGATCGGCGGGCAGGTGGATGCCGTCTATCATCTGGGCGACACGCATACGCTGCGCGGCGGCTTGCTGGTGACGCGCGATCGTTCGACCAGCGATACCACGACGCAGGTCTTTCCGGTCGACGCCACTGGCGCCCAGACGGGCGAGCCGATCGCGATTCCCGACAATAGCGGCAAGACCGCGACCAGCGTCAGCGCCTATCTGCAGGACGAATGGAAGTTGCTGCCCCGGCTGACGCTCAACTATGGCGCGCGTTACGACCTCTACAACGGCTATCGGCGCGAGGGGCAGCTGTCGCCCCGCGTCAATCTGGTCTGGCAGCCGGGTGACATCTACACGCTGCACGCAGGCTATTCGCGCTACTTCGTGCCGCCGCCCTTCGAGCTGGTCGGCAATAGCAGCATCGCCAAGTTCGTCGGCACCAGTGCCTATCCCTCCGTCACCGACAATGACGCGCCCTATGCCGAGCGGCAGGATTATTTCGATGTCGGCTTCCAGGCGAGGCTCAGCCGTTATTTCACCTATGGCATCGACGCCTATTACCGCATCTCGCAGAACCTGATCGACGAGGGCCAGTTCGGCGCGCCGATCATCCTGACCCCGTTCAATTACCGCCAAGGACGCATCGGCGGGATCGAGGCCAATGTCAGCTATGCGCGCGGGCCGCTGCTCGCCTATGCCAATTTCGCGGCCGCCAAGGCCAAGGGGCGCGGCATCGTCTCCAGCCAGTTCAGCTTCGGCCAGGACGATCTCGACTATATCGCGCGGCATTACATCTATCTGGATCACGACCAGAGCTTCACCGGATCGGCGGGCCTGTCCTATGCCTTTGACGGGGGAACGAAGCTGGGCGGCAGCATGATCTATGGCTCCGGGCTTCGCCGCGACGACGACGTCAATGCTATCCCCAACGGCGCCAAGCTGTCGCCCTATGCGCAAGTGAACCTGACCGCGAGCCAGCATCTGGCCGGGCCCAATCTCGACATCCGCTTCGATGTCATCAACGTGCTCGACCACAGATATGAAATCCGTGACGGGACCGGGGTGGGCGTCGGCGCGCCACAATATGGCCCGCGTCGCGGCGTCTTCATCGGGGTGGCGAAGTCCTTCTGACGCGAGCGGGTGTCGGCCATCAGGTCGCCGCCCGTTCAAGATGACGGCGAATTCACCTTCGCAAAAATTCTGCCTTTTCAATCGAATGCAGGTCGGGGGTGGCGTGCGGTGGCGAAATGCCGCCGTCAGGGGCTTTAACCTGGGATATTTCAAACTGTTGCTGGGTTGGGCCGCGCATCATCTGGAGACGGTGCATGGCGACAGCTGCAGTTTCGAGTCCCCCGGCCAAGGGTTCGCCGGACAGGGGTCAGGATGCCGACCGCCGCCGTGCGACACGGTGGCTTCAGGCGCTGAATTTCTTCATGGCCGATATGCAGGCCGGTATCGGCCCGTTCCTGGGCGTCTTCCTGCAACAGCGCGGGTGGCAGACGGGGCCGATCGGCTCGGTCATGACGCTGGGTGGTGTCGCGGGCATGGTGATGACTGTGCCGGCGGGCGCGTTCATCGACCATACCGACAAGAAGCGCTGGGTGGTGGTCATCACCGGCATCTGCACGGTGCTGGCGTCCTTCCTGATCCTCTGGTCGCAGGCGGGCGTCGTCGTCGGCATCAGCCAGGTGGCGACCGCGATCGCCGGCGCGGCGATCGGCCCCGCCGTTACCGGCATGACGCTGGGCGTGGTTCGGCAAAGGGGCTTCAACGCGCAGAATGGCCGCAACCAGGCGTGGAACCATGCCGGCAACATGGTGGGTGCCGGGCTGTCGGGCTATCTCGGCTGGAAGTTCGGGATGACGGCCATCTTCTTCCTCGCCGCCGCCTTCGGGGTGCTGGCGATCATCTCGGTCCTGTCGATCCCCGAACGCGCCATCGACCACCGCGCCGCGCGCGGGCTGGAGGATGAGGATGGCGATGAGGATGCGGGCGGTCAGGCCGAGGGGTTCAAGGCGCTGCTCGCCAACAAGCCTATGCTGATCCTGGCAGCGGCGCTCGCCTGTTTCCATCTGGGCAATGGTGCGATGCTGCCGCTCTATGGTCTTGCCGTGGTCGGCGCGGGCAAGGGCGATGCGGCGATGTTCACCGCCACCACCGTCGTCGTCGCGCAGGCGGTGATGATCGTCGCCAGCCTGATCGCGATGAAGGTCGCTGCCGGGCGCGGCTATTGGCTGGTGGTGCTGATCTCCTTCGCGGCACTTCCCTTACGCGGGTTCCTGGCGGGCACCTTCATCGAGCATTGGGGCGTGTGGCCGGTACAGGCGCTCGACGGTATCGGTGCCGGATTGCAAAGCGTCGCAGTGCCTGGCCTCGTCGCCTGCCTGCTGAACGGCACCGGCCGGGTCAATGTCGGGCAGGGCGCGGTGATGACCATCCAGGGCGTCGGCGCCTCGCTGTCGCCGGCGATCGGCGGCTGGCTGGCGCAGGAACTGGGCTATCAGACCGCCTTCTACATTCTGGGCGGGTTCGCGGTCGCCAGCCTGGCGCTGTGGATCGGTTTCGCCGGCACGCTGCGCCCCGCCTGTTCCGGTGGCGCGAAGCCCGAGGAGGCCATGGCATGAGCGGCATTTGCTGGGTCCATATTGGCGACCTGCATCTGGACGAAGCGGATGACTGGCAGGGCCTCGACCGGCTGAAGACCATCGTCGCGCAGGTGAACCGCCACCTGGGCGAGGCGGATTTCGTCTTTGTGTCCGGCGACAACGCCAATCACGGTACGCCCGCGCAATATGCCCGGATGATGGACGCGCTCGCGCCGCTGTCGCTGCCATGGCGGATCATCCCCGGCGACCATGATTTCGAGCCGGGCGATCTGTCCCATTACGACGCCGCGATCCCCGAGGCGAACCGGCCCGAGATGGAGGTGATCGCCGGGCATCGCTGCCTGTTCCTCGACATCGTGTCGGCGGGGGCGGGCGGGCCCGATTTCCGGCTCACCATGCATCACCGCAATCGGCTGGCCGAGGAACTGGCGCGGGCCAAGGCGAGCGGACAGGTGCCGTTGGTCTTCATGCACGCCTATCCCGGCGATCTGGCGGCGGACGGAGACCTGATCGCGCGCCAGTTCATCGAGGGCGAGGTCGCCTTCGTCGACACCGGGCACACCCATTACAACGAACTGCTCAATGACGGCCGCGTCGTCTATGGCGCGACCCGCTCGACCGCGCAGATCGAGGAGGATGGCGGCGCGCCGGGCTTCACCATCGTCTGTGTCGAGGACCGGGTGGTCAGCTGGCGTTTCCGGCGGCTGGATGCGCCCTGGCCGCATGTTCAGATCGTGTCACCGAGCGATGTCCGGCTGATCACGCGGCCGACCGATCCGTGTCAGGTACCCCGGCCCGGCGCGGTCGAGGTGGTGGCGCGGCTGTTCGGCGCGGATACACCGCCCGTCGCGCGCGCCGGTGAAAGTGATACGCCGATGACGCGGGGCGAGGATGGCCTGTGGCGCGCGGCGGTGACGCTCATCGAAGGACTGAACGTGATCGAGGTCCGTTGCGGTGACGGTTACGACCGGATCGACTGTCTGGTGCGCGGTGCCCATGCCATCCCCAAGCGCCGCCTGCCCGTCGCACCCGGGGAGGATTGTCACGCCATCGGCGCCTGGCCTATCGCCGGGATCGATGGCGCCCGGCTCGGGCCGAACAAGAATGGGTGCGGATGGTGACGCTGGCTTATGGGGCCACCTGGGCGATTGCGGGGCTGGCGACGGCCGGCGTGATCGCGCGGCCGATGCGCTGGCCCGAATGGATCTGGGCGGTGACGGGCGCGGTGCTGCTGATCCTGCTCGGCCTGATGCCTTGGCACGAAGCGGGGCGGGCGGTGGCCAAGGGGCTGGACGTCTATCTCTTCCTGATCGGCATGATGCTGCTCAGCGAGACCGCGCGCGAACATGGTGCGTTCGACTGGATCGCCGCCACCGCCGTCAACATGGCGGGGCGGTCGCGCGCGAAACTGTTTGCGCTGGTCTATGCGACGGGCGTCGTCGTCACGACCTTCATGTCGAACGACGCCACCGCCGTCGTACTGACCCCCGCCGTGTTCGTCGCGGCCAAGAAGGCCAAGGCCGATCCGTTGCCGCTGCTCTTCGCCTGCGCGCTGATCGCCAATGCGGCCAGCTTCGTGCTGCCCATCTCCAACCCCGCCAATCTGGTCCTGTATGGCGGGCACATGCCGCCTTTGGGGGCGTGGATGGCGGCGTTCGCACTTCCGTCGCTGGCGTCGATCGCCGTCACCTTCGCGGTGTTGCGCGTCAGCCAGCGGGCGCGGATCGCCGGGGGATGCGAGTGCGACGTGGCGCGCGATGCGCTGTCGACCGGCGGCAAGCTGGCGATGGCGGGGATCGGGCTGACCGCGATCCTGCTGCTGGTCGTGTCGGCACTGGACATCGAACTGGGCCTGCCGACCGCGCTGGCGGGGATCGCAACGGCGGTGATCGTGTCGCTGCTGGCCGGGCGTTCGCCGCTGACGCTGGCCAAGTCGGTCAGCTGGGGCGTGCTGCCGCTGGTCGCCGGGCTGTTCGTGCTGGTCGAGGCGCTGGACCGGACGGGCGTGATCGCCTGGGTGGCGCGTGGGCTGCGTTCGATGCTGACCGACCCGACGCGTGCGGCGGCGATCTCGGGCACCACGCTCGCCTTTGTCAGCAACGCGATGAACAACCTGCCCGCCGGCCTGATCGCCAGCAGCGCGATCGCCCAGGCGCAGCCGCCGCAGATCGTCACCGACGCGCTGTTGATCGGCGTCGATCTGGGGCCGAACCTGTCGGTGACGGGGTCGCTGGCGACGATCCTGTGGCTTCAGGCGATCCGGCGCGAGGGGGAGGATGTGAGCTTCCTCGCCTTCCTGAAGGTCGGCGCGGTGGCGATGCCGTTGGCCTTGCTGGCGGCATTGGGGGTGCGGTTGTTGATCGGGTGAGGGTGGTTGGAGCGCGTGGGGCGTGGCCTTCGACGTCGCTCAGGCTGAACGAGGTTCAGGGGTGAAACCCAACATCCGTTCGCACTGAGCGAAGTCGAAGTGCACGCGGCGCGCTCGCCCCTTGGCCTTCGACTGCGCTCAGGCTGAACGGAGGTGGGGATCAAAGCGCCCCCAGATCGATCGCCCCATCCTTGTCCAGCCACTGATCCGCCGCCGGCATCGGGTATTTTAACCCGGTAGCGCAGTTGAACAGCACCACCCGCTCATCCTCATCGACCAGATTGTCGCGCACCGCCTGTTTATAGGCCGCCAGGGTCGCCCCGCCCTCGGGACAGAGCAACAGGCCGTCCTTCTTGGCGCAATCGTCGACGGCTTTCAGGATCGCGGGATCACCCACCGCCAGCGCCGCGCCGCCCGACTCGCGCACCGCCCGCAGGATCAGGAAGTCGCCGACGGCCTTGGGCACGCGGATGCCCGCCGCCACCGTCGCCGCGTCCTCCCAACGGGCCGCATGCTCCTCGCCCGCCTCATAGGCACGAACGATGGGCGCGCAGCCGCTGGCCTGCACCGCGTACATGCGCGGGCGCTTCGCGCCGATCCAGCCCAGCCGCTCCATCTCGTCGAACGCCTTCCACATGCCGATCAGGCCGGTGCCGCCGCCGGTGGGATAGAAGATCGCGTCGGGCAGTTCCCATCCCAGCTGGGTGGCGAGTTCGAGGCCCATCGTCTTCTTGCCCTCGATCCGGTACGGCTCCTTCAGCGTCGAGAAGTCGAACCAGCGCCCCTCGGCCGCGCCGCGCCCGACGATCGCGCCGCATTCGTCGATCTGGCCGTTGACCCGCCATACGCGCGCACCCTGGGCGGCGATCTCGCGGACATTGATCTCGGGCGTTTCCTCCGGGCACAGCACCACCGTCTCGATCCCGCAGCGCGCGGCATAGGCGGCGAGTGCGGCGCCCGCATTGCCATTGGTCGGCATCGCGATCCGGGTTACCCCCAGTTCGCGCGCCATGGCGACCGCCATGACCAGCCCGCGCGCCTTGAACGATCCGGTCGGCAGCCGCCCCTCGTCCTTGACCAGCACCGAACCGCCGCCCGAACGCGGGATGGGGATCAACGGCGTCTCGATCTCGCCCAGCGACACGATGCTCTCCGTCCGGCGGACGGGCAGCAGTTCGCGCCAACGCCACAAATCGGTCTCACGCGCGGCGATGGTGTCGCGCGATACCGCCTCGCCCAACGCCTCCAGGTCATAGCGGACCAGCAGCGGCCGGCCGGCGCGCGACAGGCCATGCAACTGGTCGGCCTCATAGCGCTCGCCGGTCAGCGAACATTCGAGATGGGTGACGAAAGTCGGGCGGTCTTCGGTGAGATTGCGGTTCATGGACGCCAACCTATCGGCGCCCCCGTCGCGGCGCCATAGCCTTGCGGCGGCGCGACATTTTATCCCGATCTCGTGGCGAGCCGGTCGATCACCCCGCCGCTCCGGATCAGCGTCAGCAGGCCCAATCGCCGGTTCGCATGTCGCTCGTCCGTCATGATGGACAGGATAACCGGTCGCACGCCCCCCGCAATCCGTTGTGCGGGCGGGTCCGCAATGTCAGGAGCGAGGGCGATACCGAACGGAAGGCGATGCTCATGATCCTACGCAGCGACGAGACCCAGGATGTCGAGGTGCCCGGCGGCGGCGCGATGCGGATGCACCTCTTCCGGCCCGCGATCGAGGGGCAGTTCCCCGGCGTGATGCTGTTCTCCGAAATCTATCAGGTGACCGCGCCGATCCGGCGGCTGGCGGCGATGCTGGCGGGGCAGGGCTATGTTGTCGCGGTGCCGGAGGTCTATCATGAATATGAGCCCGCCGGCACCGTCCTCGCCTATGACAAGCCCGGCACCGATCGCGGCAACGACCTGAAATTCACCAAGCCGGTCGCGGCCTATGACGCCGATGCCACGGCCGGGCTGACCGCGCTCGCCGCGCATCCGGCGTGCAACGGACGGCTGGGCACGTTCGGCGTGTGTCTCGGCGGGCACCTCGCTTACCGCGCCGCGCTCGATCCGCGCGTGTCGGCGGCGGCGTGCTTCTATGCGACCGACATCCATTCGGGGACGCTCGGCGAGGGACGCCGGGACGACAGCCTGGCGCGGATGGACGAACTGAAGGCCGAGGCGCTGTTCGTCTGGGGCCGGCAGGACCCGCATGTCCCCTATGCCGGGCGTGAGGCGATCCGCGCGCGGCTGGAGGCGGTCGGCGCGTCATACGAATGGCATGAGGTGAACGGCCAGCACGCCTTTCTGCGCGACGAAGGCCCCCGTTACGACCCGGCGCTGTTTTTGCAGGCGATGGACTGGACGCTGGCGCTGTACCGACGCGCGCTTCGCTGATCCCGGTGCGGCTATCGACGGGCGTTTACCAAAAGCGTTGGGGGAAGTTTAACGGGTTGTGACCAATTTGGACGGCAAAAGGATCACGCCCGTCCATGGCCCGCTTTCTCGCCTCACTTCGTCGCGCACCGCGCCGGCGTCCGATCCTTGGCGATCGGCGTGGGGCGGTGATCGTCGAGTTCGCGCTGGTCGCCGCGCCGCTGATAACGCTCATCTTCGCGATGATCTTTGCGAGCCTGGCTTATTTGGCGCAGGAGGCGCTGGAGAGCGCGGTCGAGATTTCCGCGCGCAGCATCATGACCGGACAGAGCCAGTCGAGCGACATTCAGGGGCTGTCCCAGGGGATGACCCGCGCGCAACTGGCCGAACGCTTTCGGAAAAAGGGCTGCGAGAACCTGCCCGGCTTCATGTCCTGCGACCGGCTCTATGTCGAGGTGAAGGCCGCATCGTCGGGCAACGGCCTGCTCGACAGTGCAGTGCGGCTGGTGATCGATGCCAGCGGCAAGATCGGCGTCCCGCTATCCTACGATCTGGGCAGTCAGGGCGCGATCGTCATGGTGCGCTTTTATTATCGCTGGCCGATGCCGATCGCGCCGACCGCAAATCTGAATTCGTGGGGCTCCGGCTCGGCAGTGCTCGTCGCGACCTCGGTCGCCAAAACGGAATCGTACAACTGATGCCGCGTCTTCCCTTTTTGCGCCGCCCGGTCTCGCCGGTGACGGGTGATCGACGCGGCGTCGCGGTCGTCGAATTCGCGCTGATCCTGCCGGTCATGCTGCTGCTCTATTTCGGCGGCGTCCAATTGCAGGATGCGATCGCCTGCGACCGCAAGGTCTCGATCGCGACGCGAGCGCTCGCCGATCTGATCGGACAGAATCAGAGCGGTACGATCTCCGCAAAGGAGGTCCTCGACAGCCTGAACGCGGCGACCCAGGTGCTGGTGCCGTTCGCCAGCGATCCATCCAAGCTGCGGATCAGCGCCATCGCGTCCGACGACCATGGCCGCATCATCGTGCAGTGGAGCCAGGGACTGCGCATGACGCCCTATCGCCGGGGGCAGCAGATCACGGCACCTACCAGCACTATCACGCCCGGCACCTACGTGCTGCTGGCCGAGGTCGATTATGCCTATTCTCCGCCGGTCCGGTTCGGAAATATCGGGCCGCTGACGCTGGGTGACCAGCTGTTCATGGTGCCGCGGAACACCGACAAGATCGATTGCCCGGATTGCCAATGACCAGCATTTTCCCAGCCAAGCGCCCGTTCCGGTCTATGCTCCGCCATCGGCGGGGCAATGTCATGCTGCTCTTTGCGCTGACGTTGCCGGTCCTGACCTTCGGAACGGGCATGGGGATCGACTATGCCCAGGCGATGAAGGCGCAGACGCGGCTTAACGCGATTGCCGATGCCGCCGCCCTGTCGGCCGTCAACAAGACCATGATGGGCAGGAGCGACAGCGAGGCCGCCGCCTATGCGCGTCAGGTGTTCATGGACCAGTACCGGGCGATGCTGGACACCGGCAGCGTCACGGTCAATCAGCTGAACGTCCAGACGGTGACCGACAATAGCGGTCGTCGTACCGCGTCGATCAGCTATTCCGGTGCGCTGCGCAACAGTTTCGGCCAGATCCTGGGGCGCGACTGGATGGCGATCGCGGGCAAGTCGGCGACGACCAATGCGGTCGCGCCCGACATCGATTTCTACATGCTGCTCGACGTATCGGGATCGATGGCGTTGCCGACGACGACGGTGGGCCTGAAAAAGGTTGCCGACAGCAACAGTCGCGGATGCCGCTTCGCCTGCCACTCGGTCAACGACGTTCAGGGGCGTGACGCCAAGGGCAAGATGACCGACCTGTATGGGGTCGCGAAATCCTATGGCCTGTCGCTTCGGATCGATGACGAGGGCCGGGCCGTGTCGCAGTTGACCGACACCGCCAAGACTACCGCCAGCCGCAACGGCGCGAATTATCGCATCGCCATCCACACCTTCCGGGGGCGTGGCGGCTTCACCACGTTGCAAAGCCTGACGAAGAACATGGCAAAGGCGGCGACGAAGACCAAGTATCTGGTTCCGTCCCTCTTCTACAGCAACGGCTGTCCGACCCAGGAGTGCCGTGACGACGATGTCGGAAAGGGCGACCTGGATTCGGCGCACAGCGATGCGTTCGACCGGGTCAACGAAAAGATTTCCAATCCCGGCACCGGACAGCGCGGCACCACACCGCAGGCGGTAGTCTTCGTTGTAACCGACGGCATGCGCGACGAGTATCGCAGTGGCGGCAGGCCCGAGATCAACATCGACCCAGCCAAATGCGAGCAGCTGAAGAGCCGCAAGATCCGGATCGCGATCCTCTATACCGAGTATCTGAAGGAAGCACTGGAGAACGATGCCTGGTCGCAACAGAATGTCGCGCCCTATCTCTACAAGGTCGAACCGGCGCTTCAGGCCTGCGCATCGCCCGGCCTTTATACCAAGGTGTCGACCGACCAGGACATTTCCAACGCGCTGGATGCGCTGTTCCGGACCGCCGTCGCGACCGCGCGCATCACCCAATAGGTGACGCGCGGCGGCGCGGCGCGGCTCAGCCCGCCAGCGCCTCGACTTGTTCGGCGAGGTCCAGCCAGCGCATCTCGGCCTCGTCCTTTTCGTCGCGCGCCTTTTCGATCGCCTTCATCAGCCGGTCGAACTGCGCGGGGTCCTTGGCGTAGAGATCGGGATCGGCCAGCCTGGCCTCGTCGCGCGCGATACCCGCTTCCAGCTCCTCGATCCGCTTGGGCAGCAGCTCGTAATCGCGCTGGTCCTTGTAGCTCAGCTTGGTCTTCGCCTGTGCGGGTGCGGCGGGGGAGGGGGCGGCCTTTGCCGGGGCCTTCTTCGCTTCGGGCGCGGCCTTGCGCTTGGCGACCCAGTCGGCATAGCCGCCCGCCACGACATCGACCGTGCCCGAGCCGTCGAGGCCCAAAGTCACCGTGACCGTACGGTCGAGGAAGTCGCGGTCGTGGCTGACGATCAGGACGGTCCCGTCATAATCGCCGATCACCTCCTGGAGCAGATCGAGCGTCTCCAGATCGAGATCGTTGGTCGGCTCGTCGAGGACCAGCAGGTTGGATTCGCGCGCGAACTCACGCGCCAGCAACAGGCGCGAGCGCTCGCCGCCCGACAGCGTCCCGATCTTCGCCTCGGCCAGCGAGGGGTCGAACAGGAACTCCTTCAGATAGCCATGGATGTGCTTGCGCACTCCCCGCACGTCGATCCAGTCGCCGCCATCCGCCAGTACCTCGCGCACGCGCTTCTCGGGCGCCATCAGCTTGCGCTGCTGGTCGATGATCACGCCGTCGAGCGTCTTGGCGAGGAAGACCGTACCTTCGTCCGGCTCGATCTCACCGGTCAGCAGCTTCAGGAGCGTCGTCTTCCCGGCGCCGTTTGCGCCGACCAGGCCGATGCGGTCGCCGCGCGTGACCTTCAGGCTCAGGTCCTTGATGATCGTGCGGTCGCCGTAGCGCTTGGTGACATGCTCGGCCTTGATGACCTCCTTGGTCTTCACATCGTCCGAGGCGATGCCGAGCTTGGCGGCCCCCTGCGGCCCGATCATCGCGGCGCGGGTGGCGCGCATCTGGACCAGCTTTTCCAGCCGGCCCTGGTTGCGCTTGCGCCGCGCGGTGACGCCGCGATGGAGCCAATGCTCCTCGATCTTGAGCTTGGCGTCCAGCTTCTCGGCGGCGCGCTGTTCCTCGGCATAGACCTGTTCGGTCCAGGCGTCGAAGCCGCCGAAGCCGACCTCGTTGCGGCGCATCTGCCCGCGATCCAGCCACAGCGTCGACTTGGTCAGCCGGGTCAGGAAGGTCCGGTCGTGGCTGATCACCACGAACGCGCCGGTGAAGCGCTTCAGCCAGTCCTCCAGCCATTCGATCGCGGCGAGATCGAGATGGTTGGTCGGCTCGTCGAGCAGCAGCACATCGGGGTTCATCGCCAGCGCACGCACAATCGCCGCGCGCCGCTTCTCGCCGCCGCTGGCGGTCGACGCGTCGCGGGTCAGGTCGATGCCCAGCTGTCCGGCGATCGCCTCCGCCTCGTAACTCTCGGGCGCGCCCTCGCCCGACAGGACATAGTCCATCAGCGTGGCACAGCCGGTCAGGTCGGGGTCCTGTTCGAGATACACGACATGGGTGCCCGGCACGATCATGCGCCGCCCCTCGTCCGAATCGATGATCCCGGCGATCAGTTTGAGGAGCGTCGACTTGCCCGCGCCGTTGCGCCCGATCAGCGCCAGCCGGTCGCGCGGACCGATATGGATGTCGAGATGCCGGAAGAGCCAGCCCGAGCCTTGCACAAGGCCCAGGTCTTCATAGGAAAGAACGGGTGCTGCCATGATGGCATTGCAGTTAGGCGCGGGGAGGGAACCCGGCAAGCGCCTCGCGCGCTGTCGCGCGGCTGCACGATCCATTCAGAGGTTGTTCAACGGTTGCCCTCTATGCCACACCCATGTCGATGACCGTCTTTCTGGCTCTGCTCGCCGCACCGATGGGTCCGCCGCCGATGACCGGTGCCATGCTGGGCATGGGCGCCGATCAACGTCGCGGCGATCAGATGCGTGCGGCGCAGGCGCGCAAGGAAGGCAATCTGTCGCTGCGCGAGATCGAGGCGCGGGTGGTGCCGACGATGCGCGACTCGCAATATATCGGCTTCGACTATGATGCGGGCGCGGCCATTTACACGCTGAAGTTCCTGCGCAATGGCACCGTCATCTGGGTGGAGGTCGACGGCCGCACCGGCAAGGTCATCGGTCGGACCGACGGCTGATGCACCGGCTGGCCGGCAGCCCCATGACAATACAGGGAGTTTTGCGATGCGCGTTCTGATCGTCGAGGACGAGCCGAATCTGGGCCAGCAGCTGAAGTCCACGCTGGAGGGGGCGGGCTATGCCATCGACCTCGCGACCGATGGCGAGGAGGGGCATTTCCTCGGCTCGACCGAGAATTACGACGCGATCGTCCTCGACCTCGGCCTGCCCGAGATTGACGGGCTGACCGTGCTCGACCGCTGGCGCAAGGAGGGCAAGACGACCCCGGTGCTGGTCCTGACCGCGCGCGACAGCTGGTCGGACAAGGTGGCGGGGCTGGATGCGGGCGCCGACGACTATGTCGCCAAGCCGTTCCAGACCGAGGAGCTGATCGCCCGGCTGCGCGCGCTGATCCGGCGTGCCAGCGGCAACGCCTCGTCCGAGCTGACCGCCGGCGACGTTCGCCTCGACACCCGGTCGGGCAAGGTCACGCGCGCCGGTGAGCCGGTGAAGCTGACCGCGCAGGAATATAAGCTGCTGAGCTATCTGCTCCACCACAAGGGCAAGGTGGTCAGCCGTACCGAGCTGATCGAGCATATCTACGACCAGGATTTCGACCGCGATTCGAACACGATCGAGGTGTTCGTGACGCGCATCCGCAAGAAGCTGGGCCAGGATGTGATCACGACCATTCGCGGTCTGGGCTACAGCCTGGACGATCCGTCGGCGGGCGGGGCGGCGGGCTCGGCGGCCTGATCCGGATTTCTTCGTGAAGGACGGTCTCATCTCGCGCCCGACCCTGCGGACGGGGTCGTTGTCGCGCCGCATGATCCTGATCGCCGCCGGGTGGATCATGGTCCTGCTGGCGGGCGGCGGCTTCGCGCTCGACCGGGTGCTGGTGTCCGCCGTCACGCAGAATTTCGACGACCGCCTGTCCTATGTCCTGCGCTCGCTGCTCGTCTCGGCGGAAATCCAGCAGGGCGAGGTGTGGTTCAGCCGCGAGCCGGCCGATCAGGCGTTTCTGGAGCCGGGATCGGGCGTCTATTGGCAGGTGTCCGCGCCGGGACGCGAGGCCTTTCCCTCGCGTTCGCTATGGGATCGCCAGCTCGCTTACGGCACGCGGCATAATGACGATGCCGTCCACACCTATAACAGCAACCAGTTTCCCGACGAAAAGCTGCGCATCGTCGAACGCGATGTGAAGCTGCCCGGCTCGGACGTGCGCTGGCGCTTTCAGGTGGCGCAGAGTCGGCAGGGGCTGGACGCCCAGATCAGCGCGCTCCGTCGGACACTGGTGCGCAGCTTCGCGCTGCTCGGCGTCGGGCTGTTGCTGATGGCGGCAATGCAGACCTTCTACGGCCTCTATCCGCTGCGCCGGGTGCGCGAGGAGATCGCGGCGATGCGCGCGGGCAAGGCGAACCGCGTGTCGGACGCCATGCCCAACGAGGTCGCGCCGATGGTGGAGGAGCTGAACGCCCTCATCGAGCATAACGAGAAGCAGGCCGAGGAGGCGCGGCGCCATGCCGGCAACCTCGCGCATGCGCTCAAGACGCCGTTGACCGTCATCATGAACGCCGCGACCGCGCGCGCCGACGATCTGGCCGACACCGTCATTCGCGAGGCGCGCACGATGCGCCGTCAGGTCGACCACCATCTCGCCCGCGCCCGCGCGGTCGGCCGACGCGGCTCGGCGCACAGCCGCGCCGAGGTCTGGCCCAGCCTGGAATCGGTCGAGCGTGCGGTCGGACGGCTCTATCGCCACGTCCGCATCGATGTGGACGGCCCGAAGGACCTCGTCGTCCATGTCGAGCGGCAGGATCTGGACGAGATGCTGGGCAACCTCGTCGAGAACGCGGCCAAATATGGCGGCGGCAGCGTCTTCGTGACGGTCGGCGCGCAGGCCGGGTTCGTTGAAATCCTGGTGGAGGATGACGGCACCGGCATCCCGGAGAATGAACGCGTCCGTATCTTCGATCGTGGCGTACGGCTGGATACGGGCAAACCGGGCACGGGCCTGGGCCTCGCCATCGTGCGTGACGTGGCGGAGATTTACGGCGGGACGGTCAGCCTCGAGGAGAGCGAGGATCTGGGCGGGTTGCTCGTGCGGCTCCGGCTTCCGGCGGCGGTGGGGTGAACTGGTTTCGCGCGAAGCCGTGATGACGCGAAGATGATGGTTCGCGCAGAGGCGCGGAGGATGCGGAGAGATTGGGCGGCCCAAGCCGGAGCCCTCTCATTCCTCCCCTGAAAGGGGAGGTGGCAGCGCGGCGCGCTGACGGAGGGGTGTCACGTTCTCGATAGGGGGGACACCCCTCCACCATCCTGCGGATGGTCCCCCTCCCCTTACAGGGGAGGAATGATGGGGGGGCGGCTCAGCTTGCCGGCCTCACTGCGTCCTCTGCTCGAACAATGATCTTCGCGTCATCGCGGCTTCGCGTGAACATCAAGCCGCCACCGTTTCCAACGCATCCATCGCCTGCGCCGCGATCGCGATCGAGCGCTTGCGCGCGGCATGGTCGAAGATCGAACTGACAATCATCACCTCGTCCACCTTGGTCCGCTCGACGAATGCGGCCAGTTGGCGTTTCACCGTCGCGGGCGCGCCGATGGCCGAGCAGGACAGGACATGGTCGAGGATCGCCGACCCCTGTGCGCCCAGGCTGTCGCGATAGCCGGGGACGGGCGGGGGCAGCTTGCCCGGTCGGCCGGTGCGCAGCGCGACGAAGGCCTGCTGTTGCGAGCTCGCCAGCAATTCGGCTTCCGCATCGGTGTCGGCGGCGAAGACGTTGAAGCCCGCCATCGCATAGGGCTTGTCGAGCATGGCCGAGGGCCGGAAATCGCGGCGATAAATGGCAAGCGCATCGTCCAAAGCATCCGGCGCAAAGTGCGAGGCGAAGGCATAGGGCAGACCCAGCGCGGCGGCGAGCTGCGCACCGTACAGGCTCGACCCCAGCACCCACATGTGCGGGCGCGCACCCGCGCCTGGCGTGGCGACGATGCCGGTCTGGCCGTCATCGGCAAAATAGCTTTGCAGCTCCATCACGTCGCGCGGGAAGGCGTTGGGATCGCTGTCGAGCGGCCGGCGCAGCGCGCGCGCGACCCGCTGGTCCGATCCCGGCGCACGGCCCAGCCCCAGGTCGATCCGGCCGGGGAATAGCGCGTCGAGCGTGCCGAACTGCTCGGCGATGGTCAGCGGCGCATGGTTGGGCAGCATGATGCCGCCCGCGCCGATACGGATCGTCTTCGTCGCCGCGCCGACATGCGCCAGCACCACGGCGGTCGCGGCCGACGCGATGCCCTCCATGCCGTGATGCTCGGCCGTCCAATAGCGGTGATAGCCATGCGCCTCGGCATGGGCGGCGAGATCGGCGGCGTTGGCCAGCGCCTGGGCCACGGTGCCGCCCTGGATGACGGGGACCAGATCGAGCAGGGAATAGCGTGTCATGCCAACAAGATGGGGAGGCGCGCGCCCCATCGCCAGCTAAGACCGCGTATCAGAAGGACAAGCCGTACTTCATCGCCACGCCCCGCTCGGGCGGCAGCGCGGCGATATTGCCCGGATCGCGCCGCCAGAAGAGGTGGGTCGACAGCTCGCCCGCCCCCAGGGTGACGGCATGGCGCGCCTCGACCAGCAACTCGCGCCCGGTCGGCGATAGCGACAGGCGCCGCGCGTCCCAGCCATCGACGCGGCCACCGGCATAGTCCCAATGCACCGGCAGGTTCAGGTCGAGGCCGCCGGCCATCACCCGTATCGGCTGGGCGAGGCGCAGGTCGAACCGATCCCCGCCGAACAGCCCGGCCTTGCCCGCCTCGACCGACCAGCTCTGACTGGCGAGCGACCCGCGGCCCATGCCGCCATCGGCGCGCGTCCAGCCGTGCCGCCAGCGCCCGCCCAGCGACCAGCCGCCATCGCCCTGCCAGCGCGCGGCCCCCTCGGCGAACCAGCTGATGCCGCGTGGCTGGCCCAATGCCGAGCCGAACCAGCCGCCGAGCACGGTCGACCGTTCGTCGAGGTGCGACGCAGTCAGGCTGGTCGCGACCGGGCCGATATGGCGGTCGATGGTTACCGCCACCTGATCGTAACCGGGTGCGGTCATGCCGGGCGCGGCGGCGGCGGAGAAGCGGCCGCTCTCCATCGCCACGCTGACTCCGACGCCATACAGCGCATGGCGCAGCGCCGCCGAAGCCTGCGGCGCGCGGTCGAAGCCGAAGCCGGGGTCGCTGGTCAGGAAGGCGGGGCCGGCCTGGCCCGTCCAGCCGGCGATCAGCGCCTCGCCGCCGCTGGCAAAGCCGAAGCCAATCGTCGTGCGCGAGCTGACCGTCTGGGTCATCGTGCCGGCGGCGATACGGCGGGTCTGCGGCGTCGCGTCGCTCGGCACGATCGCGCGCAATCGCGCCTCGCCGGGCTGGACGATGCTGCTGGTCAGCGCGACCGTGCGCGTGCCGTCCGATACCAGCCGCGTGTCGATCTGGCCGAGCAGCGCGGTGCCGAGGATCGGGCGGGGCCCGGTGCGGGTAACGGTCGACGATAGATCGACCGCATAGGCGCGGGCATAGCCGTCCAGCGCAACAAGCCGCAGGTCGCGCGCCGCCGCATCGCCCATCGCGGCGGACAGCCGGGCATTGGCGGTCATCGACAGCGACGCACCCGTTCCTGCCACCCCCATGCCGCCGACCGGCTGGAAGGCGGCGGTCAGGTCCAGCGTGCCCCGGCCATAGACCGCGTCCGTCCCCGCCACGCCGGCATCGCGTGCGGTGCGCAGCAGCAGGTCGACGACCTGCGCGCCCGACAAATTGGGAAAGGCCTGAAGCAACAAGGCCGCCGCGCCGGTGATCTGCGGCGCGGCGAGCGAGGTGCCCGACCAGAGCTTGCGCACCCCGCTGGCATCCGGCGCCTCGACCTGCTCGCCCAGCGCGGTCAGGAAATGCGCGGCGGACAGGCCGGCGCGGTTGCTGAAGGCCGATATGGTGCCACTCTGCGCGACCGATCCGGCGATGATCACCTGCCCGCGCGCGATACTGGCGTCGTTGGCGATCTGGGCGAGGATGCTGGGGTCCGACTCGCCGTCATTGCCCGCCGCGATGACGACGATCATGCCCGCGGCGGTGGCGCGCCCGATCGCGGCCTTCACCGCGGCGGGCGGCGTTTCGTTGGACGCCAGCGAGATGTTGATCACGCGCGCCTGTGCGGTGCGGGCCGCGTCCAGCCCCTTGGCGACGGTGTCGAGCGGATAGGCGCAGCCGCCATCCGCGCCGCAGCTGCCCGGCCGATCGGCGCGCAGCACGACCAGCGTCGCGTCGAAGGCGACACCCTGCGCCCGCTTCCCGTCGCGTCCTCCGGCGGCGGTGAAGGCGACGGCGGTGCCATGTCCGCTCTCGTCCCCGATGCCGCGCGTACCGGCGACATCGGTGGAGCTGGCCGAAATGCGCCCGGCGAACAGCGGGCTCTGCGTATCGATGCCGGAATCGAGGATGCCGACGGGGACATCCTTGCCGGTCGCGCCCTTCTGATAGGCGGCCAGCGCGTTCATCGCCACCGCGCCCGCCGTCGCACGGTAGCCGGCGGTGTCGTAATTGGGGGCGGGGGTCGGTGCCGGCGTCGGGGCGGGGGTGGGCGTCGGCGTCTGGGTGGCGGCGGCGGGCGGCGTGGGGATGGACTGCACGCCTCCACCACCGCCGCCGCACGCGGAGAGAATCGCCCCGCCGCCCAGCACCGTGCCGATCCGTGCGGCGGCCCGCATCGCCACGATCCTCACCCCTGTTCCCCTCTCGCCCGTCATGATCCCGTTCGCCCCGATCTTAGGCCGCCTGCGGGTTGCGGCAAAGCGGTCTCGCGCCTACACGCTGCCCCCATGCTGCCCGCCCTGTTCCATATCGACGCATGGATCTTCGATCTGGACAATACGCTGTATCCGGCGAGTGCCAATCTTTTCGCCAATATCGACCGGCGCATGACCGAATTCGTCGGCGATCTGCTGGGTGTCGACCGCGAGCAGGCGTTCCGAATCCAGAAGGAGTATTTCCACGCGCATGGCACGACGCTGGCGGGCCTGATGGCCGAGCATGACGTCGATCCCGCCGCTTTCCTCGCCTATGTCCATGACATCGAGATGGATGTGCTGGAGGAGGACGCGCCGCTCGCCGCCGCCATCGCCAAGCTGCCGGGGCGCAAGCTGGTCTTCACCAATGGCGACAAGCCCTATGCGCTGAAGGTCCTCGACCGGCTGGGGCTGGGCAGCCATTTCGAGGCGGTGCACGACATCACCGCGATGGGCCTGGTCCCCAAGCCGCAGCCCTCGGCCTATGCCGGGCTGTGCGCGGCGTTCGACATCGACCCGACGCGCGCGATCTTCTTCGAGGATATGGCGCGCAATCTGGTGCCAGCGAAGGCGATCGGGATGACCACCGTCTGGGTCGACAACGGTTCCGAACAGGTGCCCGGCGATGCCGCGCGCGAGCATATCGACTATACCGTCCACGCGCTGACGCCGTGGCTGACGAGCATATTGGAGGATTGACCATGGCCCAAGATCTGGCCGCCACCATCGACGCCGCCTGGGAAAACCGGGCCGAGCTGGACTTCGCGACCCAGGGCGAGGCGCGCATCGCCGTCGACCGTGCACTGGCGCTGCTCGACCGGGGCGAGGCGCGTGTGGCCGAGCCCGACGGGAATGGCGGCTGGACCGTCAACCAGTGGCTCAAGAAGGCGGTGCTCCTGTCGTTCCGCCTGAACGACAATGTCCTGATTGACAATGGTCCGGGTGCCGGCCACTGGTTCGACAAGGTGCCGTCGAAGTTCAGCGGCTGGTCGGAGGCCGACTTCCGCGCCGCCGGGTTCCGTGCGGTGCCGGGCTCGGTCGTGCGGCGCGGCGCGCATGTCGCCAAGGGCGCGATCCTGATGCCCAGCTTCGTGAACATCGGCGCCTATGTCGGCGAGGGCACGATGGTCGACACCTGGGCGACCGTGGGCAGCTGTGCGCAGATCGGCAAGAACGTCCACCTCTCGGGCGGTGCGGGCATCGGCGGCGTGCTCGAGCCGCTGCAGGCGGGGCCGGTCATCATCGAGGACGGCGCCTTCATCGGCGCGCGTGCCGAAGTCGCCGAGGGCGTCCGTGTCGGCGAGGGCGCGGTCTTGTCGATGGGCGTGTATCTCGGCGCCTCGACCAAGATCATCGACCGCGAGACGGGCGAGGTCTTCCGGGGCCATGTGCCGCCTTACTCGGTGGTGGTGCCGGGCTCGACCCCGTCGGTCGACGGCAAGCCGGGCCTCTACTGCGCGGTGATCGTCAAGCGCGTCGATGCGCAGACGCGGTCGAAGACCAGCATCAACGACCTGCTGCGGGATTGATCCTTGCGCTGAACGCCTGACACTTGGCACGCCCCTCCCGCAGGCGAGTTTCAGGTCGGTCATGCCCCCCGGCATGACCTAAACGATGCGGGGCATCGTTTACCTGAAACTGGGATGGGGGAGGGAAAGCAGCAGGCGATGGTCTCGGTGAGACTCCATGCCCTCCCCAAACCCCTCCCGCTTGCGGGAGGGGCTTTAAAATTCACGGGAAGCCGCGAAGAATAAGTTTCGCGCAGAGATGCCGCACCCGGCGGCGGCCTTCATCTCGCTGCCCCGGCCCGTAATGAAAGCGCGACGCCCGCCAGGGGCGATCCCCCTCCGCGTTCTCCGCGCCTTCGCGCGAACAAAAATCTTTTGAACTTCGCGCCCTCGCGCCTTCGCGTGAACCCTTACAATCCCACCCGCTTTGCCAGCCACCGCGCCGCCGCCTCAGGACTTTCCTTCGCCGCATCGTCGCGGTCGACCCGGTAGTTCGCCTCGCGCATCGCCTCGACCGGAATCCGGTTCAGCATCGGCCGCAGCGCCCCGACGAACTTGGCATCCCCCGCCCGGTGCTTCGCCACCAGCAGCACCGCGTCATAGCCCGGTATCGCCCGCTTCGGATCGCTCAGCACGGTCAGCCGATCCGCCGCGATCCGCCCGTCCGAGGAAAAGGCCGAGATCACATCCGCGCGCCCGCTACCCAGCGCGCGGTACATGAAGGTCGGGCTGTACGGCGTCATGCTGGCGAAGCGTAAGCCATAAGCATCGCGCACCGCCGCCCATTCGGGCCGGTCGAGAAACTCCAGATCGCTGCCCAGTGTCAGGCGCGACGCGACGCGCGACAGGTCGGCGAGCGACCGCACGCCCAGCCGCCGCGCCGCATCCCCCTTCATCGCAAAGGCATAGGCATTCTCGAACCCCAGCGGCCCTAGCATCGCCACGTCGCGGGTCGCCGCCCAATCCTTGAGCGCCCCCAGCATCGCGGCGCGCGGCGGCGAATCGTGCCGGTGCATCGCGGTGGTCCACAGCGTGCCGGCATAGTCAATATAGACATCGACCCGCCCCGCCGCCGTCGCCTCGAACGCCACCGCCGAGCCCAGGCCGTCGCGATAGCTGACGCGGTAGCCGGCGCGGGTCAGCCGGTCACCGATCATCCGCGCGAGGATATATTGCTCGGAAAAATTCTTGGCCCCGATCACCACCTCGCGCGGCTGGTCGCCCCCTCGCGGCCAGAGCGGCTGGGTCGCCAATCCGCAACCGAGCGCGAGCGCGGCCAGCCCGCCGATCCACAGGCGCCGCCGCCGTGTCGCCAGTCCGCGCTCGACCAGTCCGATCAGCGCATCGACCGTCAGCGCCAGCGCGGCGGCGGCGAAGCACCCCGCCAGCACCAGCGCCCAGGCCTGGGTCTGAAGTCCGGCGAAGATCAGATCGCCCAGCGAGGGCTGCCCCACCGTCGTCGCCAGCGTCGCCGCGCCGATCGTCCACACCGCCGCTGTCCGGATGCCCGCCGCCAGCACCGGCGCGACGAGCGGCGCCTCGACCAGCCGCAGCTTCTGCGCGCGCGTCATCCCCACCGCATCGGCCGCCTGTAATACAGACCTGTCGAGCCCGGTCAGCCCGGTCACACCGTTGCGCAGGATCGGCAGCAGCGCATAGAGCGTCAGCGCCAGCAGCGAGGGCAGGAAGCCCAGCGCGGGTATCCCGCCCCCGACCAGTCCCGACAGGGTCAGCAGCAGCGGATAGAAGAGCGCGAGGAGCGCCAGCGCCGGAATGGTCTGCACCAGGCTGGCCAGCCCCAGCGCGACCCGCGCCAGCCCCGGCCGCCGGGCACAGGCGAAGGCCAGCGGCACCGCGATCGCGATGCCCAGCAGCAATGCCGCCATGCTGACCAGTACATGCTGCGCGAGCAGCGGCGGCACACGGCCCAGCGCGTCGAGAAAGGCGCTCATCGGGCCAGCGCTGCCAGCCGCTCGGCCTGATGCCGGGGGACCGCCATCAGGCTCTGCGCGACCGGGCCGCCTTCGCCAGCCACCAGTTGCGCGGGCGTCGCATCGGCGACGATCCGCCCCCGATCCATCACCAGCACGCGCGAAGCGGTGAGCAGCGCCTCGGCCATGTCATGCGTGACAAGCAGTGTGGTCAGCCCCAGTCGTTCATGCAGATCGACCAGCCGCCCCGCCACCGCATCGCGGGTGACGGGATCGAGCGCGCCCAGCGCTTCGTCGAGCAACAGGATCGGCGGTGCGGTCGCCAGCGCACGCGCGATGGCGACCCGCTGGCGCTGTCCGCCCGACAGCGCCTCGGGCATCCGCGTCGCCACGTCGCGGTCCAGCTCGACCAGATCGAGCATCTCGCCGACGTGGTCGCCGACCGGCTGGCCGGTCAGGGACAGGCCGATCGCGATATTGGCGGCGACCGTCATATGCGGGAACAGGCCATGTTGTTGAAACACATAGCCGATCCCCCGGCGCAAGACGTGCGGGGGCTGGTCGGCGACATCGCGGCCATCGACCGTCACCGATCCCGAATCGGGGTCCTCCAGCCGGTTGATCATGCGCAGCAGCGTCGACTTGCCCGATCCCGACGCACCGACCAGCGCGACGAAACTGCCACGCGCGATGGTCAGCGTGACATCATCGACCGCCGCCAGCGCGCCGTAACGGCGGCTGACGCGATCGAGCGCGATCATGGGGGGCGTGGGATTCACGGCCCCACAACGCCGAATGGCCGCATTCCGTCTCATTCCGTCATGTTTCGGGGCTATGCCTTGTCTACGCCAGACGATAAGGCGTGTAAAACATGTTCAACAAGACGGTCGTGCAAGCCGTCAGGAGAGTAAGATGACCCAGACCGCCAGCCAGGTTCTCGACCGCGTCCTCGTCCTCGAAATGGTTCGCGTGACCGAGGCGGCGGCGATCGCGGCGTCCACGCTGGTCGGGCGCGGCGACGAGAAGGCGGCGGACGCGGCAGCGGTCGAGGCGATGCGTGCCGCGCTCAACGAACTGGAGATGGACGGCACCGTCGTCATCGGCGAGGGCGAGCGCGACGAGGCCCCGATGCTGTTCATCGGCGAGAAGGTCGGCACCGGCAACGGCCCCGAGATCGACATCGCGCTCGACCCGCTGGAGGGCACGACCATCTGCGCCAAGGCGGGTCCGAACAGCCTGGCGGTGCTGGCGATCGCCGAGAAGGGCCATCTGCTTAACGCGCCCGACGTCTATATGGACAAGATCGCGGTCGGCCCCGGCTATCCGGCGGGTGTCATCGACCTGGATCGCAGCCCCAGCGACAATATCCGCGCCATCGCCGAAGCCAAGGGGGTCAAGCCCTCCGACATCGTGGTGTGCGTGCTCGACCGGCCGCGTCACGAGGGGCTGATCGCCGAGCTGCGTTCGCTGGGTTGCGGCGTGGTGCTGATCGGTGACGGCGACGTGGCGGGGGTGATCGCGACGACCGATCCGGAGACGACGATCGACTGCTATATGGGTTCGGGTGGTGCGCCCGAGGGCGTGCTGGCCTGCGCCGCGCTGCGCTGCGTCGGTGGGCAGTTCAAGGGGCGGCTGCTGTTCCGCAACGATGCCGAGCGCGCACGGGCGCACAAATGGGGCGTGACCGACCTCGACAAGCAATATGACCTGACCGAGCTGGCGCAGGGCGACTGCATCTTCGCCGCCACCGGGGTTACCGACGGCTCGCTGCTGGCGGGGGTGAAGCGGCATGCCAAGGTGATGACGACCGAGAGCGTGGTGATGCGCGCCTCGTCGGGCACGGTGCGCTGGGTGAAGGGGCAGCATCGGCTTTGATCTGCGGGGATGAGGGCATCGTCTGGATCAAGCCCCTCGCCTTCAGGGGAGGGGTTGGGGTGGGGCCTTTCCACCAGCGCCGGGTATGCGGAAGCGCCCCACCCCCGACCCCTCCCCTGAAGGGGAGGGGGGATCGATACCCATGCCTCCCGCGCTAACCGCCGCCCTCCTGCTCCTCGCCGCGCTCGGCGGAATCTGGTGGTTCCAGAAGGGCGACCTGGGCGAGTATCGGCGGTTCAGCGCGCTGAACGACGGCCATTCGCGGCGGATGCGGTTCCGGCTGTGGCTGGTCCGCTCGGCACTGGCGTTCCTGTTACCGGTGCTGGTCGGGCTGGTGCTGCTCGGCCGGACCGACGCGCTGGTCATGATGCCGGGCGAGTTCGCCGCCATCGCCGGCCTCATGCCGCCGATCTTCGACAGCGGCGAGGCGATGCAGGGGATGCTGATCGGCGGGGCGATCGGCGGGCTGGCCGTGGGGGCGGTGCTGGCACGCGTCCGCAAGCGCAAGCCGCTGGGCAATATCTCCGCGCTGCTGCCGCGTGATCGGCGCGAAGTGAAATATGCCGCCGGGCTCAGCATCATGGCGGGGGTGACCGAGGAGGCGTTCTTCCGCCTCTATCTGCCGCTGCTGGTCGCGATGGTGACGGGGCAGGCGGGGATCGGTTTTATCGGCTCGCTGATCCTGTTCGGGGCGATGCATCGCTATCAGGGCTGGGTCGGGGTGATCGCCACCACCGCATTGGGGGCGGTGATGACCGGGCTGTATCTGATGACCGGCAGCTTGTGGGTGGTGATGCTGGTCCATGTGCTGGTGGACCTGAACGGATTGGTGGTGACGCCGGTGCTGGGCGGGGTGTGGCGGAAGTAATTATCCTCCCCTGTAAGGGGAGGTGGCAGGCGTAGCCTGACGGAGGGGTGTCGCGCTCTCGGTACGGGGACACCCTTCCACCAGCTTCGCTGGTCCCCCTCCCCTTGCAGGGGAGGAAAGACGTTAGTTCTTCAGTCGCCAGCCGGTGCGGAAGATCCAGCCGATCCATGCCAGGCACGCCAGCAGGAACAGCGCCGTCACCCCCAGGCTGACGCCGGGCGTCACGTCCGACGTGCCGAAGAAGGTCCAGCGGAAGCCGTTGATCAGATACACGACCGGGTTGAACAGCGTCACCGTTCGCCACGGCTCGGGCAGGATCGTCACCGAATAAAAGGCGCCGCCCAGGAAGGTGAGGGGGGTGACGATCAACAGTGGGATAACCTGCAACTGCTCGAACCCGCGCGCCCAGATGCCGATGGCGAAGCCGAACAGCGAGAAGGTCACCGCGACGAGCAGCAGGTAGAAGACCATCGCGACCGGATGCAGGATGCTGAGGTCCACGAACAGATAGGCGGTGGCCAGGATCACCAGCCCGATCACCATCGACTTACTCGCGGCCGCCCCGACATAGCCCAGCACCGTCTCGATCGGTGACAGCGGCGCGGACAGGATTTCGTACATCGTGCCGGTGAACTTGGGCATGTAGATGCCCAGACTGGCGTTCAGGATGCTCTCCGAAAAGATCGACAGCAGCATCAGGCCCGGCACGATGAACGCGCCGTACGGCACGCCCGAAACCTGATTCATCGCCGATCCGATCGCGGTGCCGAACACCACGAAATAGAGCGTCGTGGTGATCACCGGCACCATCAGGCTGGTCCACACCGTCCGCCGGAAGCGCGCCATTTCGAAGCGATAGATCGACCAGATGCCATGCAGGTTCATGCGCGTGTCCCCTCGACCAGATCGACGAAGATATCCTCCAGCGAGGATTTGTAGGTTTCCAGATCGTTGAACCCGATGTCCATGTCGCCCAGCTTGCGCAGCAGCGAGGGGATGCCGGTCCGCTCGGCGCGCGCGTCGAAGATGTAGCGCAGGCGCTTGCCCTCATCCTCCAGCGTCAGGTTCCACTCATCGAGGTCCGGCGGGATCGTCGCCATCGGCTCGGCCAGCGTCAGCACCATTTCGCGCTTGCCGAGCTTCTTCATCATCTCGGCCTTTTCCTCGACCAGGAGCAGTTTGCCCTTGGCGATCACGCCCACCCGGTCGGCCATTTCTTCGGCCTCCTCGATATAATGGGTGGTCAGGATGATGGTGACGCCGCGCTCGCGCAGCCGGTGGACCAGCTTCCACATGTCGCGGCGCAGTTCGACATCGACGCCCGCCGTCGGCTCGTCGAGGAACAACAGGTCAGGTTCGTGGCTCAGCGCCTTGGCGATCAGCACGCGGCGCTTCATCCCGCCCGACAGTTCCATCAGCTTGGCATGGCGCTTGTCCCATAGCGAAAGGTCGCGCAGCACCTGTTCGACATAGGCGGGGTTGGGCGCGCGGCCGAACAGGCCCCGGCTGAAATTGACCGTGTCGATGACGCGCTCGAACATGTCGACCGACAATTCCTGCGGCACCAGCCCGATTTTCCGACGCGCGCCCTTATAGTCGCGCAGCGCGTCATGCCCGTCGACGCGGATCGCGCCGGCCGAGGGCGTGACGATGCCGCACACGATCGAGATCAGCGTCGTCTTGCCGGCACCGTTCGGCCCGAGCAACGCGAAGATCTCGCCCCGCCGGATCTCCAGATCGACGGGCTGGAGCGCGGTGACCCCGCCCTTATAGGTTTTGGTCACGCCCTCGACGGACAGGATCGGGTCGGTCATGCGGCAGTCCCCCGTGTGAAGACCGCCGCTTTATCAACCGTTTCGGGCGTCGGCGATGGCCTTTTGCAATTGTTCGAGCGGCAACGCGCCCGACAGGATGCGGTTGCCGACGATCCAGCTCGGCGTACCCGTCAGGCCCAGCCGCCCGGCGGCCTCCAGATTGCGCGCGATCTCGGCATCCGCTTGCGGCTGGAACGCCGCCATCTTGGTCATGTCGACCCCGGCGGTCTTCGCCGCCGCCGCGATCGTCGCGTCGCTGACCGGCCCGCCGGCATAGAGCGCGTCGTGGAAGGCGGGGAACTTGCCCTGATTGGCGGCGAGCAGGCTGGCGCGCGCGGCCGCCTTGCTCGACGGGGCCAGGATCGGCAGCTCGCGATAGACGATGCGCAGCTTCGGATCGGCCTGGGTCAACTGCTTCAAAAGCGGCAGGCTGGCCCGGCAATAGCCGCAATTATAGTCGTAGAACTCGACCAGCGTGACGTCGCCCTGCGCATTGCCGCTATAGGCATTGCCGAACGGCTTGGTGAGGTCTGCGCCGATCGCCGCCACCGCCTTGCCCTGTTCGCGATCCTGCAGGCGCTGCATCGCCTCCGGGATGACCTCGGGGTGATCGAGCAGATAGGCGCGCACCGCCTCGCCCTGAACGCCGTGCGGGGCGGCGAGCTGCTGGATGCCGATCGCCGCGCCGCCGCCGATCAGGCCGCCGATCACCGCGACCGCGGCCAATGCCTTCACGCTCATTTGCGGCGCTTCTTCTTGGTTCCGGCTTCGGCGTCGGCAGAGGTCATCGCGATATCCTGCGCCCGAATCCATTCGGACGTGTTGGGGGGTAGGTTGGCGAGCGCATAGCGCGCGCTTTGAATGGCGGTGCGGTTGTCGCCCATCATGCTCGCCCGCTCGGCGGTGGCGAGCGCGGCGCGCGGCGTATCGCCTAGTTGCTCATAGGCGGTGCCGAGCTGGACCCAGGCGAAGGGATTGTCCTCGTCGCGCTGCACCGCGACCTTCAGGACCTTCACCGCCTCGGCCAGATGGCGCTTGTCCTCGGTCGCGATCAGCGCGTGGCCGAAGGTCGTGGCGATCAACGCATTCTGCCCCGACACCATCGTCGCTTCGCGCAAAGGGTTGAGCGCCTCTTGCGGATTGCCGGACTCGAGCAGGATCTGGCCCTGGATTTCGAGGAAATAGGGATCGTGCGGATCGCGCGCGATCAGGGCATTGGCCTCGGCATCGGCTTTGTCCGGGTAACCCGCCTTGTGATAGGCATAGGCGCGGGCATAATGCGCATAGACCGACTGATCGCTGGCCGGATATTTGTTCAGCGTCGTCTCGGGCGAGCCGACATAGCCGAGCAGCTTGGCCTTCACCCGCAGGAAGCGCTCCTGCAATCTGGCATCGACCGGCTTGTTCCACGCGGGCGCGGCCTGGAGATCGGCGGTCAGCGCCTGGATACGATCGCTCGACAGCGGGTGGGTCTGCGCGAACGGATCGATATTGGTGTAGCCGTAGCGATATTCCTGGTTCTGCAGCTTCTTGAAGAAGCTCAGCATCCCCTTGCCGGTGATGCCGGCGGTGTTCAGATATTTGGCGCCGGCCGCGTCGGCGGTCGATTCCTGCGCGCGGCTGAACGACAGGACCTTGCCCATCGCCGCCTGCTGGCCCGCCGCCATGATCCCCGCGCCCGCCTCGCCGCCGCCCGCCGCCATCGCGGCCAGCCCCAGCACCATCGACAGCAGGTACATGCCCATGGCGGGCTTCATCGCCGCATCGCCCAGCACGACATGGCCATCGGCGATATGGCCCAGCTCGTGCGCGACGACGCCCTGCACCTCGTTCACATTGTCCGCCGCCTGGAGCAGCCCCGAATGGACATAGACGATCTGCCCGCCCGCCACGAAGGCGTTGATCGAATCGTCGTTGATCAAGACAATCTTGACGGTGCGCGGCGACAGCCCGGCGGCCTTGATGATCGGCGCGGCCATCTCGGCGAACATGGTTTCGGTTTCGGCATCGCGCAGGATCGATTGCGCGGCCGCCGGCTGCGCCCAGAGGACGGCCGTGGCGGCGAAGGCGGCGATCAGACGCTTCATGATTCCTCTATCGACGGGTCGGGGGCCATACACAACCGGCTTTGCACGGGACCCCGCGATGGATAGCCTCTGCCAGCCGATGGCTGAACGCCGGGCGAACGGAAAGGATAAGATGATGATCGCCATCGATGCCGCGCCACCACCGGTCTCCGTCTGTCGGCTGGGACCTGACCAGCGCGCGATCCGCCGCCTCGCCGATCTGCCACCGACGGTCCGGGCGGCGCTGACGACAGCGGCGGGCGGCAATGTCTCCGAGGTGGGCAGCGTCTTCAATGCGACCGATGTTGGCGGTATTGCCAAGGGACCGACGATGCGGTTCATTCAGGGCTTCAAGGTCGGGACGCTCTGGCTCACCTGGGTGGAGCAGGGCGGTATCGCGCACCGCTACCGCGTGGTCGGGCTGCGCGAGACGGGCGGAGGTGTGATGCCGGTGGCGTCGGTTGACGGACAGCGATCCCTATGTGCGACGTCGCAGAAGATGGTGGCGATTTAGACCGCCCGATTATTCCTCCCCTGCAAGGGGAGGTGGCGCGCGTGAGCGCGTCGGAGGGGTGTCCTGCTCTCGAGAGGGTGACACCCCTCCGTCAGGCCTTCGGCCTGCCACCTCCCCTTGCAGGGGAGGATTGAGATGGGGGTGGGCTCGTTCCGAGAGCGGGATGCGTGAAGCGAACTTACCCCTCCCCTGAAGGGGAGGGGCTCGCGTTGATTCAATACGACGTCATCACGGTCTGGCGTCGCCTCCCGCCATAGGGAGGCCCCCAACGAAAAACGCCCTCCTTCCGCTGGGGAAGGAGGGCGTCTTCATTCACACCGTTCGGGCGATCAGGCGCCGAAGGTCCGCTGCCACCAGCCGCGACGCGGGGTCTCGCTGGTCGGGGCCTCGGCGTCCGCTTCCGCTTCCGCCGGTTCGTCGGCGGTCACGGCTTCCGCAGGCGCGGGTGCTTCCTCGGCGACCGGCTCGGCCGCCGCCTTGGGCGCAGCCTTCTTGCGGGTGCGCTTGGGCTTGGCAGGAGCCTCCGCTTCGACAGGCGCGTCCTCGGCGGCCGGCTCGGCGGCGACCTTGGGGGCGGCCTTCTTGCGGACGCGCTTCGGCTTGGCCGGCGCTTCTGCCTCGACCTCGGCCGCAGGGGCGTCCGGCGCCGCTTCGGCCACGGGGGCCTCGACCGGAGTCTCGGTCGCCTCGGTCACCACCGGTGCGGCCTTGCGGGCGCGGGGGCGGCGGCGGGTCTTGGGCGCGTCCGTGGCTTGGGCCTCGGCCACCGCGAGCGGGGTCGTCACCGGTGCGGCGTCGCCCGCCTCGATCGGCTCCTCGATCGACAGCGGCGCTTCGGCCTGGTCGTCGTCCGAGCCGGCGTCAGCCGCCGCCTCGTTCACCGACTCGCCGGCGTCGTTCGTGCCGTTCTCGCTGCGGCGACCACCACGGCGACCGCGACGCCCACGACGGCGGCGACCGCCTTCGCGCGGCTCGGCCTGTTCGCCCTCGACGGTTTCGGCGGTCTCGGCAACGTCCTCAGCCGCGTCTTCCGCGTCATTCTCGTCGAACTCGGCGTCGTCGGTCGTGGCTTCGCCCTCGGCCTGTTCGCCACCCTCGGCATCGCCACGGTTGCGGCGGCCGCGACGGCGGCGACGGCGCTTGCGGCCACCGCCTTCGCCCTCGTCACGCGATTCGCGCGGCGCACGGGCTTCGGTCGCTTCCTCTTCGACCTCGTCCTCTTCTTCCTCCTCGACCTCGTCGATCAGATCGTCTTCATCCTCCTCGACGGGCAGGAGCGTGTCGATCTTCGGCGCATAGGCCGGCGGCGGGCCGGATGCCTCGACCGTCATGCGCGCACCCTCTTCCTCGCGGTCGGGGATGATCTCGACGGTGACGCCGTAGCGATCCTCGATCTCGGCGATGTCGGCGCGCTTGCGGTTCAGCACATAGACGGCCGCCTCCTGGCTGGCGCGCAGCGTCAGGATCGAGCCGCGACCGCGCGCGGCCTCGTCCTCGATCAGGCGCAGCGCCGACAGGCCCGAGGACGAGGCGGTACGGACCAGGCCGGTCCCTTCGCAATGCGGGCAGGGGCGGGTGGACGCTTCGAGCACGCCGGTGCGCAGGCGCTGGCGGCTCATTTCCATCAGGCCGAAGGACGAGATGCGGCCGACCTGGATGCGGGCGCGATCGTTCTTCAGCGCCTCCTTCATCGCCTTCTCGACCTTCCGGACATTGGAGTTGTTGTCCATGTCGATGAAGTCGATGACGACCAGACCCGCCATGTCGCGCAGGCGGAGCTGGCGCGCGATTTCCTGCGCGGCTTCCAGGTTGGTCGCGGTCGCGGTCTGCTCGATATTATGCTCGCGGGTCGAACGCCCCGAGTTGATGTCGATCGAGACGAGCGCTTCGGTCGGGTTGATGACCAGATAGCCGCCCGACTTCAGCTGGACGACCGGATTGTACATCGCGGCGAGCTGATCCTCGACATGCGCGCGCTGGAACAGCGGAACGGCGTCGGCATATTGCTTCACCCGGCGGGCATGCGCGGGCATCAACAGGCGCATGAAGTCCTTCGCCTGGCGATAGCCTTCCTCGCCCTCGACGATGACTTCCTCGATCTCGCGATTATAGATGTCGCGGATCGCGCGCTTGATCAGATCGCTGTCGCCATAGATCAGCGCCGGCGCCGAGCTATGCAGCGTCTTTTCGCGGATACCGTCCCACAGGCGGGCGAGGTAATCGAAGTCGCGCTTGATCTCGGTCTTGGTGCGCTGGAGACCGGCGGTACGGACGATGCAGCCCATGGTCGAGGGCAGCGCCATCTCGGCCATGATGGTCTTCAGCCGCTTGCGGTCGGCCGCGTTCGAGATTTTCCGGCTGATGCCGCCGCCGTGGCTCGTGTTGGGCATCAGGACGCAGTAACGACCGGCCAGCGACAGGTAGGTCGTCAGCGCCGCGCCCTTGTTGCCACGCTCTTCCTTGACGATCTGGACCAGCAGCACCTGACGGCGATGGATGACGTCCTGGATCTTGTAGCGGCGGCGCAGATTCTGGCGACGCTGGCGCAGCGCCTCGACCTGGTCGTCATTGACGGTCGACTTCTTCGGGCGCGGCGCACCCTCGCCGTCCTCATCGTCGTGATGGTCGTCGGCGTGATGATCGTCATGATCCTCGCCGTCATGATCCTCATCATCCTCGGCGTCGAGCTCAGCGCGAAGTGCTGCCTCTTCGGCGGCATGCTCGGCCTCTTCGCGCAGCAGGGCTTCGCGATCTTCCTTGGGGATCTGGTAATAGTCGGGGTGGATTTCCGAAAAGGCCAGGAAGCCATGACGGTTGCCGCCGTAATCGACGAACGCCGCCTGCAGCGACGGCTCGACCCGGGTCACCTTGGCGAGGTAGATATTGCCCTTGAGCTGCTTGCGCTCGGCCGACTCGAAGTCGAATTCCTCGATCCGGTTACCCTTGACGACGGCCACGCGGGTTTCTTCCCGGTGGCGTGCGTCGATCAGCATACGCGTGGTCATTATGAAGTCTCCACGCGCGCGCCGGGCCTCGAGGCTGCCGTCGCGCGCGGTAAATAAGGTGGGCGGCGGCGCGAGGCGCCGGTCCGCTGGTCAAAACGGCGTGTGTGGCCGTCGCAGCCGCAGCGCCGGCGACGGGGCCGGTGCGGACCCACGACACCGCGATCCCGCCGGCAGGGGCCGGTCGGTCAGCGGGGTGGATCATATGCGTCATGCGAGCGTCAACCTGGTTGGCCCCGCGCGCGATCATGCGTCGCGTTCCTGGGCCTTGGAAGGATGGCCCCGTCCCCGATCGTTTGGGAGAGGTGATCGAGGCCGGGGTCCGCGTTGATTGCTAGCATCACGACACGCTTTGCGCAACAGGCGGCGAATCGCCGTTTTGCCGGCGAAAAAATGCCGAATTGCCGGTTAACCATGGGCCGAAACACCCCCGTGACGCTCACGGGTCTAGCCCCTGTGCTGTCGATCCCAGGATCGTCAAAAGGGGTTTGCGTAATGGCTTTTCGCTGGACCGGCAGTCGCCGGGCGCGGCATGACAGCCGGGCCGTGTTGATGTTGCTCACCATCCTGCTCGGGGTGTTCGCCCCCGTCAGCGCCTTTGCCGCCAAGGTGCAGAAGGTGTTCGTGCGCGGCGCGCAGGTGATCATCCGGTTCGATTCGCCGGTCAAGCGCGCGCGCAGCGTCATGCTGAACGAACCGCGCCGCATCGCGGTCGACGTGGTCGGCGCAACACCGGGCGGCAAGGGGCCGGCGCCGATCGACCAGGGGGCGGTACGCACCCTGACCCAGAGCGTGGTCATGCCCGGCGTCACCCGGCTGCGCTTCGACCTGGCCGAGGATGCGACGATCTTCGACGGCGGGTTCGACAGCGATGGCCGGCAATTGTCGCTGACGCTCAAGCCGCTCAAGCGCGGCTATACCCAGGCCAGTTTCACCGGCGCGCTCGACTTCTTCCCGTTCCATTTCCAGTCGCGCAAGCCCAGCTATACGCTGTCGGTGCCGGTGCCTACCGCGACGCGCACCCTGCCGCTGCCGCGCGTCCGCGGGGCCGACGACCGGCCGCTGGTCGTCATCGATGCCGGGCATGGCGGGGTCGATCCCGGCGCGATCAACCCGCAGACGGGCCTGCGCGAAAAGGACGTGACGCTGGCCATCGCCCGGGCGATCCGCGACACGCTGGTCGCGAGCGGCCGCGTGCGCGCCGCGCTGACCCGCGAGGACGACCGCTACATCCTCCACCGCGAGCGCTACAACATCGCGCGGCGTCTGCATGCCGATCTGTTCATTTCGATCCATTGCGACAGTGCCGGTGCGGGCGAGGCGCGCGGGGCCACCGCCTATACCCTGTCCGACGTCGCCTCCGACAAGGAGGCCGCGCGACTGGCGGCGCGCGAGAACAAGGCCGACGTGATCGCCGGCGTCGATCTGGGCGGCAACAGCGATGTGTCCTCGATCCTGATCGACCTGACCCAGCGCGAAACGATGAACGCCTCGGCCAGCTTCGCGCGGCTCCTGGGCCGCGAGGCGCAGCCGCTGATCCCGGTCAAGCCGAGCTTCCACCGCATGGCCTCGCTGATGGTGCTGAAGGCGCCCGACATGCCCTCGATCCTGTTCGAAACGGGCTATATCTCCAACATGCAGGACGCGGCCTTCCTCGACAGCCGCGACGGGCAGAAACGGATCGCGCAGGCGGTCCTCCAGGCGGTCGAAGTGCATTTCGCGCGGCGGATGGCGTCGCGGTGACGTCATCAACAGCCGCCTGAGCGATCATCTCACGAGCGAGTCGATGCGACGAACTAGGGTCCGCCGCATCGAAAACATTTTCAGGGACACATGCCGTTGAAATATCGATAATAGGGGGATGTGGTCCCTGATGTCTCAATCTCTCCACTGCAATAGAAAGTTTCCTGGCCTACGACCCGTGTACGCGATCCGTCGCTGTAATATTGTTTGACGTAATGGTAGTCGTCATATTGCGCTGCGGCGGTCGCGCTGATCGCAATCGTGGCTAGAATGGCAAGCTTCAGCTTCCTCATGTCGCCTTCTCCCTGCCGAGCTATACATATGTATGAGAATCATTGTTGTGCTCGGTCTCGGAAGCCTATCGTAGTTTTAGGAATTGCTCAACGGAAAGAGGGCGGGTATTATTTCTAGAGTTTGCTAGATTGTGAGCTTCTGGGTCCCAATTGTCCGCATTGGCATCGTTTTGGATGAAATGGCGAGATTGGTCTGGCGTCTGGCTTCGCCGTTGCGGAAAGCTTAAAGCCGCCAGATGATCCGCGTCTGTGCCCTTTACCGTTTCGCCACCTTCCCCGACCCCGCCGCGCTGCGCGAACCCCTTTTGGCGGTTGCGGAGGCCAATGGCATTCGCGGCACGCTGCTCCTGGCGAGCGAAGGCATCAATGGCACCATCGCCGGCACGCATGACGGGATCGAGGCGCTGCTGACACATATCCGCACGCTGCCGGGGTGCGCCGATCTCGATTATAAGGACTCCACCGCCGAGGCGATGCCGTTCCACCGGATGAAGGTGCGGTTGAAACGCGAGATCGTGTCGATGGGCGTCGACGGCATAGACCCCACTCGGGAGGTGGGCACCTATGTCGCGGGGGCGGAGTGGAACGCGCTGATCGCCGATCCCAAGACCGTCGTGATCGACACGCGCAACGATTATGAGGTCGCGATCGGGACGTTTGACGGTGCGGTCGATCCGGGGACGAAGAGCTTTCGCGATTTCCCCGCCTGGTTCCGTGACCACCGCGACGAGTTGCTCGCGGGCAAGGCCCAGGTGGCGATGTTCTGCACCGGCGGCATACGCTGCGAAAAGGCCACCGCTTTCCTGAAGGCCGAAGGCGTGGAGGATGTCTTCCACCTCGATGGCGGCATCCTGAAATATTTGGAGACGATGCCCGCCGAGGAAAGCCGCTGGAACGGCGAATGCTTCGTCTTCGATGCGCGCGTCGCGGTGGGGCATGGGCTGGCACCAGGGAGCCATGCGCTGTGCCATGGCTGCCGCATGCCGGTCAGCCCCGAGGATCGCGCCTCGCCGCTTTATGTCGAGGGGGTGAGCTGTCCCGCCTGCCACGGCACGCGCGATGCGGAGCGGCTGGCCGCCTATGCCGAGCGGCATCGGCAGGAGCGGTTGGCGGCAGCGCGGGGCGAGGCGCATGTGGGCGCGCGCTTTGCATCGCCGGACGATGCGCGCGACGAACCGCATAAGGGGTAACGCCCAACGATCGGTAAGGCGGGTGGCAAGCCGGGGCGAACCTGCTACACGGGCCGGCGCAAAGCCATGGCCGTCGATCCCACCCACCCGTCCGAATCCCCCGAAACCCCGCGCCGGCGGCTGTGGAGCCGTTGGTGGGTGAAGGCGCTCGCCGCGCTCGCGTTGCTGGTCGCGATCGGGGCGGGGGTGTTCTGGCTGGTCTTCATGCGCGACCTGCCCTCGGTCGATGCGCTCAAGGCCTATGAGCCGCCTTTGCCGACCCATGTGCGTGGGCTCGATGGCACGCCGATCCAGTCCTATGCGCGCGAACGCCGGGTCGAGCTGTCGTTCAGCGAATATCCGCCGCTGCTCGTCCGCGCCTTTCTGGCCGCGGAGGACAAGAGCTTCTTCGAGCATGGCGGCGTGGATTATCCCGGGCTGGCGGGCGCGGTCTTCGATTATGCCAAGAAATTCGGCAGCGGCCGGCGCGCGCGCGGCGGTTCGACCATCACCCAGCAGGTCGCCAAGAACCTGTTGATCGGCAACGCCTATTCGCCGACGCGCAAGGTGCGCGAGGCGATCCTGGCGTACAAGATCGAGGCGACGCTGACCAAGCCGCAGATCCTGGAGCTGTATCTCAACCAGATCGCGCTGGGCCGCAACGCCTTCGGCGTCGAGGCGGCGGCGCATGCCTATTTCGACAAGGAACTGAACGAGCTGACGCTCGGCCAGATGGCCTATCTGGCGGTGCTGCCCAAGGGCCCGTCCAACTACGACCCGATCCGCCATCCCGACCGCGCGCTGGAGCGCCGCGCCTATGTGCTGCGCGAGATGCTGGACAACAACTTCATCACCCGCGCGCAATATGACGCGGCGATGGCCGAGCCGCTGGGCACCGTGCTGCGTCGCACGCCCAAATATGCGCAGGTCGGCGGCTATTTCGTCGAGGAGGTCCGCCGCCAGCTGATCAAGCAGTTTGGCGAGAATGCGCAGAGCGGACCGCACAGCGTCTATGAGGGCGGGTTGTGGGTGCGGACCTCCTATGACAAGCGCCTGCAGGATCTGGCGACCGAGGCGCTGCGCGACGGCCTCGTCCGGTTCGAGGGCGGGCGCGGCTGGTCCGGGCCGATCCGCCATGTCGATCTGGACGGCGACAATTGGCAGCAGGCGCTGCTCAACACCAATATCGGCCTCGACTATCGCGACTGGCGCGCCGGCATCGTCACCGCCAAGGACACGGGTGAGGCGACGATCGGCTTCGCCAATGGCCGCACCGGCAGCCTGCCGCGCGCGGCCGCGCAGATGCCGCGCCGGGGCACGGCGGCGACCGCGTTCAGCGCGTTGAAGGTGGGCGACATCGTCGCGGTCGCGCCGCAGGGTAGCGGCTTCGGCCTGCGCTCGGTGCCGCGCATCTCGGGCGGCTTCGTCGTCGAGGAACCCGCGAGTGGCCGCGTGCTGGCGATGCAGGGCGGCTTCGACGCGCGGCTCCAGGCGTTCAACCGCGCCACCCAGGCGCAGCGCCAACCGGGCTCGACGATCAAGCCGATCGTCTATTCCGCCGCGCTCGACCATGGCATGACGCCGGCCTCGATCATCGTCGACGGGCCGTTCTGCGTCGATCAGGGTGCCAATCTGGGCACCAAATGCTTCCGCAACTTCGGCAATTCGGCGGGCGCGGGCCCACACACCATGCGCTGGGGCATCGAGCAATCGCGCAACCTGATGACGGTGCGCACCGCCGCCACGGTGGGGATGAAGAACGTCGTCGCCATGATCAAGCAGATGGGGATCGGCGATTTCCCGGCCTATCTGTCCTATGCGCTGGGCGCGGGCGAGACGACGGTGTCGCAGATGGTCAACGCCTATGCGATCCTCGCCAATAACGGGCGCGGCGGCGATCCCTCGCTGATCGACTTCGCGCAGGACCGGCACGGCAAGGTGATCTGGCCGGAGAATTGGCGCGCCTGCGACCGGTGCAACATGGCCGATTATGACGGCAAGCCGATGCCGCGGCCGGTCTCGCACCAGCGCCAGGTGATGGACGCGATGACCGCCTATCAGATGGTCCATATCACCGAGGGCGTGATTCAGCGCGGCACGGCGACGGGTCTGCGCGATCTCGACCGGCCGATATTCGGCAAGACCGGCACCAACAACGGCCCGACCGATGTGTGGTTCGTCGGCGGCACGCCGCAATTCGTCGGCGGCCTGTATATTGGTTATGACCATCCGCGCTCGCTGGGCGGCTATGCGCAGGGCGGCACGATCGCGGTGCCGATCTTCCGCCAGTTCGCGGAAAAGGCTTATGAGGGGCTGGAGAAGCTGCCCTTCCGCGCGGCGCCGGGCATCCGCATGGTGCGGATCGACCGCGCCAGCGGCCGGCCGGTCTATGGCACCTTCCCGACCGGCAACGATCCCAAGCCCGCCGTGATCTGGGAAGCGTTCAAGCCCGAGAGCGAGCCGCGCCGCCGTGCGCGCCGGAACGTCGAGGCCGCCACCACCGCGGCCGCCACGCCCAGCGGCCCGGCGACGCCCGCGCCGCCGCGCGACAGCGATTTCTTGCAAAGGGAAGGCGGAATCTACTAGCCCGCTTCCCATATGACGTTTTTCCGCCGGTTTGGCGGACGCACGACCGATTCGGAGAATATTCATGCGCGCTGAAGCGCAGGCTCATGTCGACACGATCAAGGACGCCCTGGAGCTGCTGCGCCGCTTCCTCGACTGGGACCGCGCGCTGCGCCGCCTGGACGAGCTGAACGCGCGCGTCGAGGACCAGGCGTTGTGGAACGACCCCAAACAGGCCCAGGCCGTGATGCGCGAGCGTCGCCGCCTGGACGAGGCGATCACCGCCACCCGCGCCATCGAGAACGAGCTGTCGGGCACGGTCGAGCTGATCGAGCTGGCCGAGATGGAGGGCGACGAGGAACTGGAGAAGGAGGCCGTCACCAGCTTGGGCGATCTCGCCAAGCGGGCGGAGGCCGACAAGGTCAAGGCGCTGCTGGCCGGCGAGGCCGACGCCAACGACACCTATCTGGAAATCAACGCCGGCGCGGGCGGCACCGAGAGCCAGGACTGGGCCGGGATGCTCCAGCGCATGTACACGCGCTGGGCCGAGCGGCGCGGCATGAAGGTCGAGCTGGTCGATTATCATGCGGGCGAACAGGCCGGGATCAAGTCGGCGACGCTGCTGATCAAGGGCGAGAACGCATACGGCTATGCCAAGGTCGAATCGGGGGTGCACCGGCTGGTGCGGATCAGCCCCTACGACTCCGCCGCGCGTCGCCACACCAGCTTTTCGAGTGTCTGGGTCTATCCGGTGATCGACGACAATATCGAGGTCGAGATCAACGAGAGCGAGCTGCGCATCGACACCTACCGTGCGTCGGGTGCGGGTGGTCAGCACATCAACACGACCGACTCGGCGGTGCGTATCACCCACTTGCCGACCGGCATCGTGGTGCAGTGTCAGAACCAGCGTTCGCAGCACAAGAACAAGGCCGAGGCCTATAACCAGCTGCGCGCGCGCCTGTACGAGCGCGAACTGGCCGAGCGCGAGGCGGTGGCGAACGCGGAGAACGCGACCAAGACCGATATCGGCTGGGGCCACCAGATCCGGTCGTACGTGCTCCAGCCCTATCAGCTGGTGAAGGACCTGCGCACCGGGGTCACCTCGACCGCGCCGGGCGATGTGCTCGATGGCGATCTCGACAGCTTCATGGCCGCCGCCCTGTCGCAGCGCGTGACCGGTGAGGCGGTCGCGGTGGAGGATGTCGACTAAGATGCGTAGCCAGGGGGCGGGATCGATGCTGGCGGTGGCGCTGCTCCTCGCGCTGGGAGGCGCGATGGCCGGCTGCGACGGCTCGAAGCCGCTGATCAACCAGCAGGCCGATGACGACAAGCCCGGCCCCTTCCCGGCGGCAGATCGCCCCGTGGCGGACGTCGTGTCGTCGCGCTGGTCGAGCGAGGATGCGCGCGACCGGCTGCGCGAGGCGGATCAGGTCATGGACCGGGCGAAGATCCGGCCGGGCATGACCGTCGCCGATATCGGCGCGGGCGAGGGCTATTACACCGTCCGCCTGGCGCAGCGCGTCGGCAAGGAAGGCCGCGTGCTGGCCGAGGACATCGTCGCCGCCTGGCGCGACCGGCTGGCCGAGCGCGTCGCGCGCGAGCGGCTGGACAATGTCAGCGTCAAGCTGGGCGAGGCGGCCGATCCCAAGCTGCCGCCCAACAGCTTCGACCGGGTGCTGATGGTGCATATGTATCATGAAATCGGGCAGCCCTATGAATTCCTCTGGCGGCTCCATCCGGCACTGAAGCCCGACGGGCTGGTCGTGGTGGTCGATGCCGACCGGGCGACGCGCGCGCATGGCACCCCGCCCGCGCTGCTGAAATGCGAGTTCGAGGCGGTCGGCTTCACCCAGGTCTCGATCGAGAGCATGCCCTCCGCCGGCGGCTATCTGGCGACCTTCCGCGCCACCGGCCCCCGCCCCGAACCGGGCGCGATCCGTCCGTGCCGGATGAAGGGCAATTAAGTCACCGTTGCGGTGACAGATTTGCAACCTGACAGCTTTGTCATGCATTGATCGGGTATCGACTCCGCACGGTGTCGATAGGCCACCGGCCAGCATGGGTCGGGGCACCGCATGAAGGAGACAAGGATGAACACGCTTTTGATCGCCGGGCTCGCGCTTGGGGCGGCGGTGGCGTCTGACGGTGCAATCGAGCACCGGACGCAGGTCGACCATCATAGCGGACCGGTCGCGGTCCATTATCGCGCCGATGTCGGCGTGACGCACAAGCAGATCGGCGCAGTGACCACCGGTGGCCGCCCCTCGACGCTGCGCTGTCTGTGGTCGGCGAACATGACCGTCCACCGCGAGGCGCGCGCGACCAATGGCGCGACGCTCAGCCGCAGCGCGGCGCATGACAATGTGATCGAGGGCAGCCGTCCGGGCTGGTGCAGCACCAGCCGCCAAGCTATCGCGCAGGAAGTGGCGGAGCGCCGCGACGCGCTGCACGACCATCTGCAGGCGGTGGCGCAGGAAGACCATCCGACGCTGCGCGCCGAAATGGACCGTCTGCACCCCGAAACCCGAGAAGGATAAGAAACCCTTTGCGTATCGCGTACCCCGCCGGCCTGTTGCTGGCATCCCTCGCTCTCGCCACTCCTGCCCTGGCGCAGGATCGTCCCGTCATCGGCGTCGAGCTGAACAGCGATGAGAATCGTCGCGGCCTGAGCTGGAGCGAGGGCAAGGTGTCGCCCTCCGCCGACATCTTCGTCACGCGCGGGGTGCTGGAGGCGAGCGGGCGGATCGTCGCGCTGCGCGAATCACCCCGCCATGGCGGCGCGGGCGCGGTCGGGGATCTCAGCCTCGGGGCGGGCACGATGGTCGGCCCGGTCAGCGTGCGCGGCCGGGTGACCGGTCACTTCTTCGCCGGCGCGGAGTTCGACGCCGATTATGTCGAGCTGGGTGCCTCCGCCGCCTATACGCTGGGGCCGGTTCAGGTCGATGCGGGTGCCGATTACGCGCCGTCGCAGGACGCGATCGGTGGCGACAATCTCTATCTCCATGCCGGCGCGCGGGCCGGGGTGCCGGGCACGCCCTGGACCCTGCTGGCGGGCATCGGCCATTCCACGGGCAAGACCGTCGAGGTCTTCCGCGCCGCACGTTTGCGGCCGGACGGCGACTATACGGACTGGCGGCTGGGTGTGGAGCATGTGACCGGACCGGTGACGCTGGGCCTCGACTATGTCGGGACCGACGTGTCCGAGCGTGAGGCCGCGATCCTGATACTGGCCGATGCGCGTCACTCGGGCGACCGCATCGTCGGGCGGGTGCGGTTCAGCTTCTGAGCGGGCGTTTTGCCCCCGCCATTGCCATATCGACAGCCAGACAAGGCTGCCTTCATTCCTCCCCTGCAAGGGGAGGGGGACCATCCAAAGGATGGTGGAGGGGTGTCCCCGGTCGTGAGTAAAGGCCGATCTCGCCAACGGTGACACCCCTCCGTCAGGCCTGCGGCCTGCCACCTCCCCTTGCAGGGGAGGAATAGATCAAATGTCGATCAGCCCTAAAGAAAGATGACATGAGATGGCTTCGTCATTGCGAGCGTCGCGAAGCAATCCAGTGTCCGGGCAAGACGCTCTGGATTGCTTCGCGACGCTCGCAATGACGGATTGGGTCAAACTGACGTCATCCTGCCCTAAATCGCGCCCATATCCCTTAGGCTAGCGACGCGAGCGCCGCCGCCGAAGATCAGATGGTCGAGCAGCCGTACCCCCAATATGTCCAGGCCCTGTGCCAGCCGCCGGGTCAGTGCGAGGTCGGCGGCGCTGG
This sequence comes from Sphingomonas pseudosanguinis, assembly GCF_052056765.1. Classification (NCBI taxonomy): domain Bacteria; kingdom Pseudomonadati; phylum Pseudomonadota; class Alphaproteobacteria; order Sphingomonadales; family Sphingomonadaceae; genus Sphingomonas; species Sphingomonas pseudosanguinis. The sequence goes on along the minus strand of NZ_CP189888.1, from coordinate 2,827,018 downwards.
GGCGGGGATCGCCATCGGGGTGGTTGTGCGCGATCAGGACCGCCTGCGCCGATAGCAGGATCGCGTCCCGTGCGATGCGGGCGATCGGCACCGTCGCCGAGTCGGCATGGCCGATGATGTGGCGCAAGCCCAACAATCTCCGTTCCGGACCCAGATAGGCGACGCCCACCGCCTCGACCGCACGCCCCGACAGTCCGGCGAACAGCGCCTCGGCGTCGTGGCGCGTCACGATGCGGAGGGCGGGGTGGGCTGAGGGGGGCACGACCGGTCCTGCCGCATCGCGCGCGCCGGCGCAGCGGCAGACGCCTCCGCTTGCGACACGATGGCCGCAGCGCTACGCCCCGGCCATGCGCCAATATCTCGACCTCATGGACCGGGTGCTGACCCAGGGTGTGCAGCAGATGGACCGGACCGGCACCGGCACGCTGTCGGTGTTCGGCCACCAGATGCGCTTCGATCTGGCCAAGGGCTTTCCGGTCCTGACCACCAAGAAGCTGCACCTGCGCTCGATCATCGTCGAGTTGCTGTGGTTCCTGCGCGGCGATACCAATGTCCGCTGGCTGCAGGAGCAGAAGGTCAGCATCTGGGACGAATGGGCCGACGAAGCGGGCGATCTCGGCCCCGTCTATGGCAAGCAATGGCGCGACTGGGCGACCGCCGACGGCCGCCATATCGATCAGATCGCCGAGCTGATCGAACAGATCCGCACCCAGCCCGCCTCGCGCCGCCAGATCGTGTCGGCCTGGAACCCCGGCGACCTGCACGCCATGGCGCTGGCCCCGTGCCATTGCCTGTTCCAGACGCATGTCGCCAATGGCCGGCTGTCGCTGCAACTCTATCAGCGCTCGGCCGACATCTTTCTGGGCGTGCCGTTCAACATCGCCTCCTATGCGCTGCTGACCCATATGCTGGCGCAGCAATGCGATCTGGAGGTGGGCGAGTTCATCTGGACCGGCGGCGATTGCCACCTGTACCTCAACCATCTCGAACAGGCGAAGACGCAGCTCGGCCGCGAGCCGGGCGCACTCCCCCGGTTGGAGATCGCGCGCAGGCCCGACGCGATCGATGGCTATGCGCTCGAGGATTTCGTGCTCCACGATTATGTCGCGCAGCCGCATATCAAGGCGGCGGTGGCGATATGATCGTCTTCGTGCTGGCCCGCGCGCGCAACGGCGTGATCGGGCGCGACGGCAAGCTGCCCTGGCACCTGCCCGCCGACCTGAAGCATTTCAAGGCGCAGACCATGGGCAAGCCGATGATCATGGGCCGCAAGACCTTCGAGAGCTTTCCCGCGCCCTTGCCCGGCCGGCGGCATATCGTGCTGACCCGCGATCCGCACTGGGCCGCCGAGGGGGCGGAGGTCGCGCATGACGTCGACGCCGCGCTGGCGCTCGCCGGCCCGGGCGAGGTCGCGATCATCGGCGGCGCGGAGATTTTCGCACTGTTCCTGCCCTGCGCGGACCGGATCGAGCTGACCGAGATCGATGCCGCGCCAGAGGGCGATGCGGTGGTCCCAGCCTTCACCGGTTGGCGCGAGCTCGCGCGTGAGGCGCATCCCGCCGAGGGCGATCGGCCGGGCCATGCCTTTGTCTCGCTCGTGAAACCATGAGCCGTTAACCACGATTCCTGGCCGGCGCCGCTTCAATTGTGTCGGCAAGCCACATACAGCTGCTTCTGACACGCATCAGCGCAGCCATCGGATGCGCCGATGTACCAATCGAGCGGTAAGGCCGGATGATGTGGGGTGAGGCGCAGTCGGGGGCGGATCGGGCGGATGTCGAGGCCGAGCAGGGCTGGGACGCCGAGCAGGAGGCCGCGCTGTTCCTCGACCGGCACCGGCTGGACCAGGGTCCCGACAATCGCGCCGTCGTCCTCTATGCCATCCGCCATCCCGACAGCGCGTTGGGCCGCGAGGTCGCACGGCGCACCGATGGCGGCGTCCGCCTGACGACCGAGGATGTCGCCGCGCTCCGTCCGCTGCTGCGCGCGCATGAGGAGGCGGGGCAGGGGCACGGTGCCTGGCAGCGCGATCTGGGCGTTCAGGCCGAGCGGCTGGAATCGCTGACCAGCGACGCGCGGCAGATCACCAGCGATTTCACCAGCGACATGGCCGCGCTGTCCCGCGCGCAACGGGGCGAAGGCGATGCGAACGGCACGACGGACGTCGCCGCGCTGCTTGAACAGCTGATTGCGCGCATCGCCCGGACCGAACGCGATCTGGCCGAGCTGTCGGGCAGTATCGCAACCTTGCGCGACCGGATCGAAACCGCCCCGCGCGACCCGGATGTCGATCCGCTGACCGGGGTGATGAGCCAGACCGGCGCGCGCCGGCTGATCGCCGAGCTGCCCGATCAGCCGCACGGCTATGCGTTGGCGACCTGTGGCCTCGACGATCTGGACGTGATCGAGACGCGCTATGGCCGGTCGGTGGCGGACAATGTGCTGCGCACCTTCGTCGCGACGCTGCGGCAGAGCTGTCAGGGTGTCGACATCATCCGGTGGGAGGACAATCTGTTCGTCCTGCTGCTGCGCGGGCGGCCGTTGGCGCAGTTGGCGCTGATGATGGAGGAGGCGCGTGCGGCGATGCTGGCGCGCACGCTGCGGCTGCGCGGTTCGGGTGAGCCGATCGGCGTCGTCACCCTGTCGGCGGGGGTGGCGGCGGGCATGGGGGTGCCGATGCAGGACATGTTCGACCGGGCCGAGGCGTTTCGCGCCATCGCCAGCGCCGGGCAGGGCAACCGGGTGGTGTCGCGCGCCTAGCCAATTCGATCGGGCCTGCTATAGCGCGCGGTCATGCAGCGTCTCGATGGCGCGACCCCGCTTCCGCCCGGGCTGGCCGGCGGGATCGTCGCGCTGGGCAATTTCGATGGACTTCATCTCGGTCATCAGGCGGTGGTCGGGGCCGCCGTCGCGCGCGCCCGCGCCGAGGGGCGACCGGCGCTGGTCGCGACCTTCGATCCGCATCCCGTCCGCCTGTTCAAGCCGGACGCCGCACCCTTTCGCCTGACCAGCCTCGACCAGCGCGCGCGGCTGTTCGCCGCCGCCGGGGTCGATGCGATGATGGTGTTCCGCTTCGATGCCGCGCTCGCCGCGCTGAGCGCGCGCGCCTTTGTCGAGGAACGGCTGCTCGGCGACCTCAAGATCGGCGGCGTGGTGACCGGCGAGGACTTCACCTTCGGCCGGGCGCGCAGCGGGACGGTCGCGACGCTGCGCGAATGGGGACGCGAACTGGGCTTTTCGAGCGACGCGGTCGCCCCCGTGGCGCTGGACGGCGAGACGGTGTCGTCGACCCGCATCCGCCAATATCTGGCCGCCGGCGAACCGCGCGAGGCCGCGCGGCTGTTGACCCGGCCCTTCACGATCGAAGGCGTGGTGCAGCATGGCGACAAGCTGGGCCGCACCATCGGCTATCCGACCGCCAATCTCGACATGGGCGAATATCTGCGCCCCGCGTACGGCATCTATGCGGTGCGCGGGACCCTGGAGGACGGGCGGGTGCTCGACGGTGCCGCCAATCTGGGCATCCGGCCGCAATTCGATCCGCCTAAGGAATTGCTGGAGCCCTATTTCTTCGACTTCGCAGGCGACCTCTATGGACAGCGCCTGTCGGTCGAGCTGATCGAGTATCTGCGGCCCGAGGCGAAGTTCGAGACGCTCGACGCATTGGTCGCGCAGATGGACGCCGATTGCGCGCGTGCCAGGGCGATACTGGCCCACATGCCGGCGTCGCATAATCCGGCATGACGTGTTAACCTAAAGTCGTTAAGGGCGTGTCCCCTATGACCGACGCGCCCGATTACCGCGACACCGTCTTCCTGCCGAAGACCGATTTCCCCATGAAGGCGGGGCTTGCCGCCAAGGAACCGGCGATTCTGGATCGCTGGGCCAAAATGGGGCTGTACGACCGCCTTCGCCGGGAGCGTGCGGGGCGTGAGCGGTTCATCCTGCATGACGGTCCGCCTTATGCGAATGGCGACATTCACATGGGCCATGCGCTCAACAAGGTGCTGAAGGACATCATCGTCCGCTCGCAGACGCTGATGGGCAAGGATGCGCCCTATGTGCCGGGCTGGGACTGTCACGGCCTGCCGATCGAGTGGAAGGTCGAGGAGGCGTACCGCGCCAAGAAGCTGAACAAGGACGAGGTGCCCGTCGCGCAGTTCCGCGCCGAGTGCCGTGCCTATGCCGACACCTGGGTCGGCACGCAAAAGGCGCAGTTCGAGCGGCTGGGCATCATGGGCGACTGGGCCAACCCCTATCTGACCATGACCTATGACGCCGAGGCGGTGATCGCGGGCGAGCTGCTGAAGTTCGCCGAATCGGGTCAACTCTATCGCGGCGCCAAGCCGGTCATGTGGTCGCCGGTCGAAAAGACCGCGCTGGCCGAGGCCGAGGTCGAATATGAAGACATCGTCTCGACCCAGATCGATGTCGGGTTCGAGGTGGCAAGCTGCCCCGAATATCCCGATCTGGTCGGCGCGCTGGCGGTCATCTGGACGACGACCCCCTGGACGATCCCGGTCAACCAGGCGCTGAGCTATGGCGAGGCGATCGACTATCTGCACTTCGAGTGCGACGGGCGTCGTTACCTCGTCGCCGAGCCGCTGCTGCCCGCCTTCACCAAGCGCACCGGCATTTCGATGAAGGGCTTCATCGCGCTGGCCAAGGGCCCGGTGCTGGAGGGCGCGACCGCGCTCCACCCGATGCACAAGCTGGGCGGTTTCTTCGCCAAGCCCCGTCCCTTCTTGCCGGGTGAGTTCGTCACCACCGACGCCGGTACGGGCCTGGTCCATATGGCGCCCGATCACGGCGAGGACGACTTCCTGCTGTGCAAGGCGCACGGCATCGACCCGGTCTTCGCAGTGCAGGGCGACGGCACCTATCGCCCCGACTGGGCATGGCTGGGCGGCCAGGGCAGCGTCATCAACAAGAAGTTCGTCGCCGCCGACGGCCCGATCTGTTCGGACCTGCGCGAAGTCGGTGCACTGCTGTCCGCCTCGGACGATTTCCAGCACAGCTATCCGCATAGCTGGCGCTCCAAGGCCAAGGTCATCTTTCGCGCCACGCCGCAATGGTTCATCCCGATGGACCGCGCCGATGCGACGCTGGTGCCGGAAATGGCGATGGCGCAGGTCGACCCGATCTCGGGCGTGACGCCGCTCCTCACCGTGCCGCTGGGCAATGGCGCGACGCTGCGCCAGACCGCGCTCGACGCGATCGAGCGGACCCGCTGGGTGCCCGAGCGCAGCCGCAACCGTATCCGCTCGATGGTCGAGGGACGCCCCGACTGGGTCATCAGCCGCCAGCGCGCCTGGGGCGTGCCGATCGCGCTGTACGTCAACCGCCAGACCGGCGAATATCTGAACGACAAGGCGGTCAACGCCCGCATCATCGCGGCCTTCCGCGAAGGCGGGGCGGATGCATGGTTCACGGCCGATCATCAGGCGCTGTTGGGTGCCGATTACAATCTGGCCGATTTCGAGCCGGTCAACGACATCCTCGACGTGTGGTTCGACTCCGGCTCGACCCATGCCTTCGTGATCGAGGCGCGGTACGGAGAGGGCACGCGCGCGAACCTGTATCTCGAAGGGTCGGACCAGCATCGCGGCTGGTTCCAGTCGTCGCTGCTCGAATCCTGCGGCACGCGCGGCCGTGCGCCGTACGACGCGGTGCTGACCCATGGCTTCGCGCTCGACGGGCAGGGCCGCAAAATGTCCAAGTCGCTGGGCAACGTCGTCGATCCGCTGAAGATCATCGGCGAGTCGGGTGCCGACATCCTGCGCATCTGGACCGCTTCGACCGATTATTTCGAGGATGTCCGCATCGGCAAGGAGGTGCTCGCCACCGCCTCGGACAGCTATCGCAAGCTGCGCAACACCTTCCGCTACATGCTCGGCGCGCTCGACGGGTTTACGGACGAGGAGCGCATCTCGTTCGACGCGATGCCCGAGCTGGAGCGTTATGTCCTGGCCCGTCTGACCGCCCTCGACACCGAGCTGCGCCGTGCGGCCGAGGCCTATGAGTTCAACCGTTACTTACGCGCGCTGACCGATTTCGCGAATGAGGACCTGTCGGCCTTCTTCTTCGATATTCGCAAGGACTCGCTCTATTGCGACGCCGCGACCGATCCGAAGCGTCGCAGCTATCGCACCGTGCTCGACATCCTGTTCCACGCATTGGTCCGCTATGCCGCGCCGATCCTGTGCTTCACCGCCGAGGAAGTGTGGCAGGCGCGCTATCCGTCGGAGGATGGTTCGGTCCATCTGCTCGAATGGCCCGAACTGCCGCAGCTGGGTGAGGACGAGGCGCTGATGGCGCGTTGGGCCGAGATCCGGTCCTTGCGCGCGCAGGTGACCGAGGCGATCGAGCCGCTGCGCCGCGAAAAGACGATCCGTTCATCCAACGAGGCGGAGGTGACGGTGCCGTCGCTGCCGCTCGACGCGCCGGGGCTGGCCGAGGCGTTCATCGTCGCCGATGTCGCGGTGGCCGACACGGTCGGCGTCACGCGGACCGATTATCACAAATGCGGCCGCTGCTGGCGGCATCTGCCCGATGTCGCGGCCGATGGCGAACTGTGCGGACGCTGTGCCGGGGTGGTCGCCCATGGCTAAGCTGCCCGCCCGCGGTCTGGCGACCGCCGCGATCCTGTTCGTCGTCGACCAACTCATCAAATGGGCAGTGACCGGACCGCTGTCCTTGCGCGCGCTGGGCGACGTTCGGGAGATCACCAGCTTCTTCAACCTGCGCTTCGTGCCCAATTACGGCATTTCGTTGGGGCTGTTGACCGCCGACAGCAACGCCTCGCGGTGGGCGCTGGTCGCGATGACCGGGGCGATCGCGCTGGCGGTCGCCTTCTGGATGACGCGTGAGCGCAATCCGGTCGATCAGGTCGCGCTGGGCTGTGTGCTGGGTGGCGCGCTGGGCAATATCCTCGACCGGGTGCGCTTCGGCTATGTCGTCGATTTCGCCGATCTGCACTTCGGCGAATGGCGCCCCTTTTTGGTCTTCAATGTCGCTGACGCAGCGATTACGATAGGCGTTCTGGTTCTGCTGGCGCGCGCGCTTCTCGTGCGCGACCGGCCCGCTCCCGTGGAGAAGAGCAATGCGTAAGTTGGTGCCCGTCATCGCAGGTCTGTCCTGCGCCGCGTTGCTGACGGGATGTGGGGCCGGGCGTGGCCTGGACCGGGCGCGTCCCGACGAATTCGCCGTCGCGCGCCAGCCCTCGCTGGTGATCCCGCCCGACTTCGCGCTGGTCCCGCCGCAGCCGGGCGCCGCGCCCGTGCAGACGCGCGGTGGCCAGCAGCAGACGCTGGACGCGCTGTTCGGCGGTCAGGCGGCGCGCAGCCAGTCGGAATATGGCCTGGTGCAGAATGCCGGTGGCGACGCCGCCGATGCTGGCATCCGCTCCTCGGTCGGCGATCCGGCGACCAACGTCGTCGACAAGGGCGCGACCACCCGTGACATCGTCGCCGCCCCCGAAGGCGACGGCCAGGACGCCCGCGCCGCCGCCGGTACGCGCTGATCCTGCCATAGGTCGAGAGGGAAGGGGCCGGAGCGCGACCAAGCGTTCCGGCCCCTTTTTTCGTGGGGCGGGTGGGTTCGTAAGCCCCTCCCCTTCAGGGGAGGGGTTGGGGTGGGGCCTCTCGACGGGCTCATGGTTTGCGGAAGCGCCCCACCCCCGCCCCCTCCCCTGAAGGGGAGGGGAGAGGAATCAGCCCTTTAATAGACCGGCGGGGGTGCCTCCGGGGCATCGGGGGCGGGCATGTTGTGCGGCCCCATGTTGAACCGCACCCGGTCGACGCAGCCGGTATAGCCCTGCGCGTTGACCTTGAAGCGGGCGCTGCGCAGCACGGCGATCGCGCTCTCGCCGAAATCGCTCGCGGGCTGTGCGGCGATGACCTTCAGATTGCCCAACTCGCCCCAGGGCGCGACGTCATAGCTGACCACCGCCCATCCCTCGATCGAACGGCGGCGAAAGGGTTCGGGGAAACGGAGTTGCGGCGGCGTCGCCCAGTCATGCGCGTCGGGGCAATTGCCCGCGACCTTGGTGTCGCGGATCGCCTCGGGCATGTCGGGGGCGGGCAGCGTGGCCGGCGCGCGCCAGAAGGGATAGAAGCAACCGGTACGCGGGCCACCGGTGAAGCGCGAGGCGCGGATAGCCTTCAACGCGGCGGCGTCGAGCGCGGGATTGGCCGTGCCGGTCAGCAGCGTGGCCCCCACCGGCTTGCCCTTGGCGTCCAGGTCATAGCGGACCATCGACCAGTCGCGCGCGCCGGGCGTGGCGGGCAGCTTTTCGAAATCGGGCAGGACGCGGACCAGCGGCTGGGGCTGCGGATCGTCCTGGCAAGTGCCGCCGGCTGAGCGGATGCGCAGCCAGCCTTCCTTGGGCAAGGCGCCCGATTGCGGATGGATGGTGTAGGACATCAGTTCGGGCACGTCCGCGCGGTCGAGCGGCGTCGCGCGCGAGCTATAGGTGATACGGCAGTCCCGGTGCGCGCCATTCGCCGCGAAGCGGCTGGCGACCAGCGCCGGCGCGATGTCGTTGGCATAGGGGACGAAGTCGGGGCTGTCGCGCATGACCGACACCGCACGGCCGGCCTGGTCGATGTCGAAGCGCAGCGTGACCGCGCGGTCGGCCGTGCTCGCACCGCTCCAGCCCAGCAAATTCCATGGCCGCCGGATCGTCGCCCCGGTGATGCTCACGCCGTCGCAGGTGACCGGGCCCGGTATCCATTGCAGCAATAGGCGCGATGACGGCGCGGGCGAGGCCATCGTAACGATGGCGGGCGCGGGTGGTAGGGTGACACGCGCCTTCCCCGTTTGAGAGGCGGCGGGCGCGCCCGACACCAGCGACGTGGACAACAGGGCAAGGAACAGCGGCCGGATCATCGCGAAAGCCTCCCGATCATGCGCCGGATCGTCGGCACCGATCGTGCCAGCTTATGGAGGCTTCGTGACAGGCGCGAGTCCTGTCCCCGAAACGGACCCGATTTTGACGGGAAAGGGCGGCGCCGCTGCCGGCACCGCCCTTCACCCCCCGGTCAGGCCGTCAGAAGGCGGCGGTCAGCGAGAAGAGGACCGTCGCATCGGCGATGCTCGCACCGCCGGGGACCTGCCCCTTGGAGAAGTTCGGCTGGAGATAGGCCGATTCGGCGGGGCTGATGTCGGTGTCAACATAGGCGACGCCCAGCGTGATGTTCTTGTAGACCGCGACATCGGCGCCCAGCGACCAGTCCCAATATTCGCCGGTCGGCGACAGACTGGTGCCGTTGGGGCCGAGGCCCGGATTGCCCTTGGAATAGCCGATATGCGCCTTGGCGGTGATCGGCGTATTGGGGATGCCGACCGTGCCGTCGCCGGTCAGATAGAGGTTATCCCAACGCTGGCCCCGGCTGTAGCTGGTGTTCGAGAAGTTGCCGAGCGAGGTCTGCTTGGGCGCGTAATAGACGCCGGCGGTCAGGTTGGCGGGACCCGCCGTGCCCGACAGGCGGCCGAACAGCTCGACCACGTCCGACTCGGAGAAGCCGCCCGGATAGGTGTACCAAGTGACGCCGACATCGGCCGTCGCGTTGCCATAGGTGTGCTTGTAGCCGACGATGCCGTCGAGCTCCATGTTGGCGCCGCCGAACGTGCCCCAGCCGGCGAGGTTCGACGCGAAGGTGCCGATATACAGGCCGCTGTCATGCGCGACGGTCAGCGCGGCCTGGACGGCGGCGTTCTTGTTGGTCTGCGAAATGCCGCGCAGGCGGTAATCGGTCAGGATCGCGGCGCTGCCGCTGATCGTGATGGGAGAAGGCGGTGCGGTTTCGCTGCCGCTGTCCTGCGCAAAGGCGGGCGTCGCGGCGACCAGCGAGAGGCCGCCAAGGAGGATCGTGGAGAAGCGCATCGTTTCCCTTTCAAACGGAAATTCGATGTTCTCACCTGCAACCTCGCGGCGATGCGGCCTCTGTCATGTCGGGTGAAACCCGGCGGACCGTCTGCCGTCGCGAGAAGGCCAAGCTGACAGCGCATGATGCACTGCACAAGCATAAACTCGATCCATGATGGTTTTTCGGCGACGCGCTGTGGCCGAACGGTCACGGCTCGGGACTGATGGGCGCGTCCAGATTTTCGTGGCGCAGGCCGCCGGGCAGCGAGCGGATGTGAATGTCGCGCTGCGGATAGGGCAGGCCGACGCCGTGCTCCTTGAACAGGAACCATAGGCGGTTGAGCACGTCGGAGCGAACATTGCCGACGCCACTTTCGGGATCGCTGATCCAGGCCAGGATCTCGTGCTGGAGCGCATGGTCGCCGAAGCCCATCAGCCAGACGGTCGGCTTGGGGCTTTTCAGGACGCGCGGCGATTCGCGCGCGGCGCGCAGCATCAGTTCCTGTGCGAGGCGCAGATCGTTGTCGTATGCAATCGAGACGGGAATGCGGACGCGCACGTTGCGGTCCGAATAGGACCAGTTCTCCACCTCCTGCGTCATCAGATTTTCGTTGGGGATCAGATGCTCCTTACCGTCACGGGTGATGATCGAGACGGCGCGCACCCCGATCTTGTTCACCCAGCCGATCTCGTTCTGGAGCGCGATGACGTCGCCCGGCTTGATCGAGCGGTCCATCAGCAGGATGATCCCGGCGATCAGATTGCCGATCGTCTTCTGCAGCCCGAAACCGATCGCCAGGCCGAAGCCGCCCGAGAACAGCGCCAGGCTGGTCAGGTCGATCTCCAGCAAATCCATCGCGAAGAAGAAGGCGATGACGACGATGGCGATGCTGGCGAGCTTCTGCGCCAGCAGCTTCTGCGTCGGGTCGAGCCCGCGCGCATGGCCGATCCATTGTTCGGTGATCCGGGTGACCGCGCGGGTGACGGCGAGGATCACGACGATGGTGACCAGCATCGTCACCAGCAGCATCACCGAGAATCGCCGCGACCCGACGGTGAAGCCGATCTGTTCGGCCAGCCGGCTGACCGGGCCGAGGCCGCCGATCTCGCGACTGAACAGCGCGACGAAACAGACGATGGCGAAGATCCAAGCCAGCCAGCGTGGCAGGTTCAGCCCGCGCAGCAGCTGGAACCCCGCGCGCGCCATCGACGCGCCCAGCGCCAGCCCGATCGGCACCCCTGCCAGCGCCTCCCAGGGCCAGAGCGCGCCCAGCGTCATCAGCAACAGGGCGGCGGTCAGGTGGCGGGTGATCGCGCAGATGCGGGCGTGCAGCGCCTCGCCCTGCGCGATGGCGAAACGCTGGACCAGCGCGGCGACATGCGGGCCGAGCTTGCGCCCCGCGATCACGCCGCCCGCCAACATGGCGAGCGTCAGGACCGAGGCGACCCCGGCCTCCATGGCCTCGGCACGGGTCGGCAGTTCGATGCCGCTCGCCTGAAGCCATTCGAACAGCGTCATCCGCGCGCGGCCCGGAACCGGGCGAGCCCGCGATCGAGGTCGGCGATCAGGTCGTCGGTATCTTCCAGCCCGATCTGGAGCCGGACCAACGGCCCGGCGAAGTCGCGCCTGGTCACGCTGCGATAGCGGTGCGGATCGGCGGGGATGGCGAGGCTCTCATAACCGCCCCAACTGAACCCGAGCCCGAACAGCGCCAGTCCATCGAGCATCGCGGTGCGCGCGGCGTCATTGCCACCGTCGAGGACGAAGGCGAACAGCCCGCTCGAGCCCAGGAAGTCGCGCGCAAAGATGTCATGGCCGGGGCAGGAGGGGAGTGCGGGGTGCAGCACCTGCGCGACGCCGGGCTGCTCGGCGAGCCATTTCGCGATGGTCAGCGCGCTCTGCTGATGCTGGGCGAGGCGGACGCCCATGGTGCGCAGGCCCCGGCTGCCCAGATAGGCGTCGTCGGGGCTGGCGACCTGGCCCAACTGGAAGCTGGTGTCGCGAAGCGCGGCCCAGTGCGAGGGCGCGGCGGTGACCGAGCCCAGCATCGCGTCCGAATGGCCGACGACATATTTGGTGCAGGCCAGCACCGTCAGGTCTACGCCCTTTGCGATCGCCGGGAAGAACAGCGGCGTCGCCCAGGTATTGTCGAGGATCGTGGTGATGCCGTTCGCCTTGGCGACCGCGACGATGGCGGGAATATCCTGCACCTCGAAGCTGAGCGAGCCGGGGCTTTCGAGGAAGATGGCCTTGGTCGTCGGGCCGATCAGCTCGGCGATGCCCGCCCCGACCAGCGGGTCGTAGAAGCGCGTCGTGATCCCCATCCGCGCCAGCAACCCGGTCGCCAGCCCCCGCGTCGGGTCATAGGCGCTGTCGACCAGCAGCAGTTCGTCGCCCGGCGACAGCACCGATAGGAGCGCCGCCGCGATCGCCGCCACGCCCGACGGATAGAGGAAGGTCGCCTGCGCGCCCGGCTCCAGGCTGGTCAGCGCATCGGCCAGTGACCATTGGGTGGGCAGGCCCTTGCGGCCGTAGAACAGCTTCTCGTGCAGATCGCCCGCCCCCACGCTGCGCATATGCGCGACATTGTCGTACAGCACCGTCGATCCGCGCCAGACGGGGACGTTGACCACGCCCTTGGTCCATTCGGCGCGGCGGCCTGCCTGGACCAGACGGGTGGCGGGCTTGATGGGCAGATCGTCGTCGGTCATCGGCTTCACGCGTCTTTCGCTTTGGGGGTGCTGGGGTCGGAGCCCCATTCGGTCCAGCTGCCGTCATAGACCGGCATCAATCCGCCGATCCGCTCCGCCGCGAAGGCGAGGACGCAGGCGGTGATGCCGGACCCGCAGGTGGCGACCATCGGCCGGTTCGCATCGACCCCGGCGGCGGCGAATTCGGCGGCGATGGCGTGGGCAGACTTCCAGCGGCCGTTGCCCTCGAACATCCGGTTATAGGGCAGGTTCAGTGCACCGGGGATGTGGCCGGGTTCGACGCCCGGGCGCGGTTCGGGTTCGGCGCCGGCGAACCGGCCGGGCGAGCGGGCATCGACGATCTGCGCATCGCCCGCCTCGACATGGCTATGGACCTCGCGCAGGCTGCGCACGCGCGCCAGATCGGCATGGGCGACGAACAGGCCGGGCGTCTCGGTCGCCCCCGCCGCGCCTACCATCACCGGCTGCCCAGCTTCGGCCCAGGCCGTCAGCCCGCCGTCGAGCAGCGCGACCTTGCTGGCGCCGAACAGGTTCAGCAGCCACCAGACCCGCGCCGAACTGTGCAGCGGCGACCGGTCGTAGAGGACGATACGGTCGGCATGGCCGACACCGGCTTCGCTCATCGCGCGGGCGAAATGCTCGCCCGGCGGGAGCGTCATCGGCAGGTCGCTGTCGGGATCGGCCAGGCCGCCCAGCGCCAGGAAGCGCGCGCCGGGAATATGCCCGTCCTCGAACCCGCGCCGCGCGGTCTGGCCGGTCGGATCGTCGAGGAAATAGGTGACGTCGAGGATGCGCACATCCGCCTCGCCCGCGATCGCGGCGAGGTCTTCCGGGGTGATGAGTGGCGGCATCTGGGGCTCCTCGGTCGGTGGGTCCGTACCTAGGCGCGTTGGGGGCGGCGTCGCAAGCCAAGCAAAGCCCCTCTCCCGGCAGGGGGAGGGGTTGGGGAGGGGCAAGGGCCACGGACGACGGTCTCTGTGAGACCCCAAGCCCTCCCCCATCCCCTCCCGCCTGCGGGAGGGGAGCGGCTAGAGGTGAGGGTGGGGCGCGGCCTTCGACGTCGCTCAGGCGGAACGGAGGTTATGGAAGACCTCATATCCCAACCTCCGTTCAGCCTGAGCCCTTCGGCTGGCTGGCAAGCCAGCCGCTCAGGATAAACTTCTGCGCTACGCGCAGAAGTCGAAGGCCACGGGAATCACTCCAACCCCTTCAAAAACCCCGCCGCCTGCACTCGGATCGCTTTCCGGTCCGCCGCGTCCATCCGGTTCCAGTTCCGATACGGCATCGCCATGCGCGGATTCTCGCCGAAGCGCTTCTCATGCCGCGCCAGGAAATCCCAATAGAGCGCGTTGAACGGGCAGGCATCTTCACCCACCCGCTGCTTCACGTCGTAGCGGCAGTGCCCGCAATAATCCGACATGCGGTTGATATAGGCCCCCGACGACACGTACGGTTTGGACGCGATGATGCCGCCATCGGCGAACTGGCTCATGCCGACGACATTGGGCAGCTCGACCCATTCATAGGCATCGATATAGATTTCCAGATACCAGCGATGCACCTCGGCCGGGTCGGCGCCGATCAGGATCGCGAAATTGCCCGTGACCATCAGCCGCTGGATGTGATGCGCATGCGCGGTATCGAGCGTCTGGCCCAGCGCCTGCGCCATGCAGTGCATGTCGGTCTCGCCGGTCCAGTAGAAGCCGGGCAGCGGCCGGTTCGCGCGCAGGAAGTTGCGGTCCACATAATCCGGCCCGACATGCCAGTAGAGCCCGCGCACATATTCGCGCCAGCCGATGATCTGGCGGATATAGCCCTCGACCGAATTGAGGCTGGCATGGCCGTCCTCATATTCCGCTTCCGCCATCCGGCAGAGTTCCAGCGGATCGAGCAGTCCCGAATTGATATAGGGCGACAGGACCGAGTGCCACAGCTGGTGCTGCCCGGTCAGCATCGCGTCCTGATAGTCGCCGAACTTGGGCAGGCCGTGCGCCATGAACGCCTCGGCCTGCTTTTGCGCCTCCTCGGCAGTCACGGCATAGGCGAAACCTTCGAGCGAGCCGGGATGGTTGTCGAAGCGGGCGGCGACCAGCTTCAGGACCTCGCGGGTCATCTTGTCGGGTGCGAAGGTCAGCGGCTCGGGCGGCTTGTCCTTCTTTGGCGCGGGCTTGCGGTTGTCGGCGTCGTAATTCCACTTGCCGCCCTCGGGCTTGTCGCCCTTCATGAGCAGACCGGTCTTGCGGCGCATCAGCCGGTAGAAATACTCCATGCGGAGTTCCTGGCGGTCCTTCGCCCAGTCCTCGAACTCGGCCTGGCTGGCGATGAAGCGGGTGTCGGGGCGGATGTCGACGGGGACGGCGAACATCGTCTCCCACGCTTCCAGCATGGCGGCCACCCTCCATTCGCCCGCTTGCGTGACGACGATGCGTTCGGGGTCGTGGCGTTCGACCGCACGCGCGACCTCGCCGGTGAAACTGCCCGCATTGTCCGGGTCGTCCAGCTTGACGTAATCGACCGTCCAGCCCGCCTGTTTCAGCGCCTCGGCATGGTGACGCATGGCCGACAGGATATAGGCGATCTTGGCCTTGTGGTGGCGGACATATCCCGTCTCGTCCTCGACCTCCATCATTAGCAGGACGGTGCGTTTGGGGTCGGCGCCCTCCAGGCTGGACAGATTCATCGACAATTGGTCGCCGAGAATGGGGATCAGCGTTGGCGCTTTGGGCATGGCTGTCCTACATGGCCTTTCATGAAGCATCTCGGCCAGACCAGCGCGCTGCCCGCTTCCCCGGAAGAGGCGGTGCTCGATTATGTTCCCAACCCCCGTCCGGGGCGTACCTATCTGATCCGGTTCGCCGCGCCCGAGTTCACCTCGCTATGCCCGGTGACCGGCCAGCCCGACTTCGCGCATCTCGTCATCGACTATGTGCCGGGCGAGACGATCGTCGAGTCCAAGTCGTTGAAGCTGTTCCTGGGCAGCTTCCGCAACCATGCCGGTTTCCATGAGGATTGCACCGTCGGCATTGGCGAGCGGCTGTTCGAGGAGATGAAGCCGGTCTGGCTGCGCATCGGCGGATATTGGTATCCGCGCGGCGGCATCCCGATCGACGTGTTCTGGCAGTCCTCCGCTCCGCCCGCCGATCTATGGCTGCCCGATCAGGGCGTGCCGGGGTATCGCGGCCGGGGGTGACCTCCGCCGACCTATCCGAAAATGGCGAGCCGGGTCTTGGGTGCCGCTCAAGACCCGGGCCAAGGTCATTACAAGCTCCTGAGAACGTCGTTGGCCGATGATTCTATCGGACCAGAGGCGGTCGTCACCTTCGACCTGTTGATGTTGAAGACGTTTGTATGATGCCCGTTATGGTTGAATATCTGAAGTTCGTTGTCGACGATTTTGCCGTGAATGCCGAGGATGTCGTCGAAATCGCGTAAAGCCCGCCATGATGATAGCTTTTTGATTTTCGTATCGGCCCGTACGAATTGGCACATATCTATCGACGTCTTCAGGTCGGTTTGCATTCTTAGCGATTGCGCATAATGGGAGTAATTTGTTGGGTCCTCGGGCAGACCCGCGCGAATGGCGGCGGCCGCATCCCGGATAGCGGTTACGACCTCGGCAATGCGATTGATGTCTTCTTGGCTGCTCGCATCCCGACTGCTGCGCTCGATGTGCAAGGTGCCAAGTATCGTGCCCATGACGGCGAATATCGTTGCTCCCGCTTGTAGCCAGTCTCCAGCCTTGATGCCCAAAAGACCTGCTTCATGTATCGTTGCCTAAATCCCCGCTGCTTCGGCGCATGACTGGCGCCAAGTCGAACAAGGCCTTGCGCGGGGATCGTTTCTTCAATCGTTAAAGTCTCTCCTGCGGCATTGGAGTTGGAACCGATCTGAACGCGAAAGTCGGTTGCGCTTCGTCGCTGTATTCCGTCGCAGTGCAGCAAATATGTAACACGCCCTGCAACCTTCCTGCCAAATACGGGTTCATGGAGGTGCGTGGTGTGCAGCGGACTTGCCGTGGCCGCTACGTCTTCAAGGACATGCGATATGGTGGAAGCGAACGGAACCGTGATCGAGCGACTGGCGCTGATTGGCAACTTCCTGCCCCGGCAATGCGGGCTCGCGACCTTCACCACCGACGTCTATCTTGCGATGCGTGATCGCTTTCCCGAGCTGGCGGTCGATGTCTATGCGATGGACGACCATCCCGGCCGCTACGCCTATCCCCCGGCGGTGACCGCCGCCATCGCGCAGCATGATCGCGGCGCCTATATCGACACCGCGCGCCGGATCGAGGCGAGCGGCGCGCAGGCGATCTGGGTGCAGCATGAATATGGCATCTATGGCGGTGCCGCCGGCGAGCACCTGCTGGCGATGCTCGATCGCACGACGCTGCCCGTGATCGCGACGCTGCACACCGTTCTCGAAAAGCCCTCCGTCGACGAGCGTCGCGTGATGGAGGGCCTGCTGCGCCGCTGCGCGCGCATCATCGTCATGGCCGACAAGGGCCGCGACATCCTCCAGCGCGTCTATGGCGCCGATCCGCGCCAGATCGCGATGATCCCGCACGGCGTGCCCGATCGCGACCTGATCGCGCCCGACAGCCTGAAGGCGAAGTTCGGCTGGGAAGGGCGCAAGGTCGTCTTCACCTTCGGCCTGCTCGCGCCCAACAAGGGGATCGAGACGATCATCGAGGCGCTGCCCGCCGTCGCCGCGCACCATCCCGAACTGCTGTATGTCGTGCTCGGCGCGACCCATCCCAATCTGGTGGCGCATGAGGGCGAGGCGTATCGCGACCGGCTGAAGGCGCTGGCCGAGGCGCGCGGCGTGGCGGACAATGTCGCCTTCGTCGACGCCTTTGTCGATCATGACGACCTGATCGAATATCTCCAGGCCGCCGATATCTATGCGACGCCCTATACCAACCCGGCGCAGATCACGAGCGGGACGCTGTCCTACGCGATCGGCGTGGGCAAGGCGGTGATCTCGACGCCCTATGTCCATGCGACCGAGATCCTGGCCGACGATCACGGCGTTCTGGTCGGTTTCGGCGATGTCGAGGCCTTCGCCCGCGAGATCGACCGGCTGCTGTCGAACGAGGCCGCCCGCGACCATCTGTCGCAGCGCGCCTATGCGCGCGGCCGCACGATGATCTGGCCGCGTCTTGCCGAGGCGGCGCTGGAGCAGATCGGCGCGGCCATCACCGCGCGCCCGCGTCGTCTTCAGGCCGAATATCGTCCGGCGATCAAGCCGCTTGCCGCCGATCTGTCCGCCGTCGAGCGGATGAGCGACTCGACCGGCATGTTGCAGCACGCCATCTACTCGGTACCCGATCGCCGCCACGGCTATTGCATCGACGACAATGCCCGTGCGTTGATCTTCATGACGCAGGCGCCCGGCATCGATCCCGTCACGCGCGACAAGTGGACGACCATCTACGCCTCGTTCCTGCAATATGCCTGGAATCCGGAGGCGCGGCGGTATCGCAACTTCATGCGCTTCGACCGCAGCTGGTGCGAGGAGGTGGGGTCTGAGGATTCCAACGGCCGCACCCTCTGGGCGCTGGGCGTCACTGCGCGCGATGCGCAGATGGCCAAGCACCGCGACTGGGCGCAGATGTGGTTCGATGCGACTGCCTCGCTGGCGCTCGACCTGGGCTCGCTCAGGGCACAGGCCTTTGCGATGCTGGGCGCCGCCGCCATGCTGGAGGCGCGGCCGGGGCATCAGCTGGCGCGTGCCATCCTCGAAAAGATGCCCGACCTGCATCTGGCGTTGCTGGAAGAGGCGCGCCGGCCTGAATGGCAATGGTTCGAGATCGTGCTCGCCTATGACAATGCCCGCGTACCGCAGGCGCTGATCGAGGCGGGACGCGCGCTTGGCCGGCAGGACCTGATCGATTGCGGCATTTCGACGCTCGACTGGATCGTCGCCAAGCAGACCTCGCCCGAGGGACGGTTCCGCGCGGTCGGCAGCGAGAGCTTCGGCCGCCCCTATGCCGAGCCGCTGCAGTTCGACCAGCAGCCGCTGGAGGCGCAGGCCACGGTCGAGGCGTGCCAGTCGGCCTATCTTGCGACTCGCGACCCGCGCTGGATCAAGGAGGGCGAGCGCGCCTATGGCTGGTTCCTGGGGGTCAACGACCTCGACCTGCCGCTGGCGACCGCCAATGACGGCGGCTGTTTCGACGGCCTGATGCCGACCGGCCTCAACCGGAACCAAGGCGCGGAGTCGATTCTGGCACTGCAACTGGCCAATTGCGCGATCGCTAGCCTTTGCCAATCCGCCTCAACCATGGCAGGAGCCGAGCGTCACATCGCCTGACGCGCCCATGCGGCACGAAGGGCGATGGGACGAGCGTTTTGGTAGAGTGGCGAGACGATAGCGCGATGGATTTGTTCAACCACCGGCTGCGGCTTCATGCCGATCCTTCCCGCGTCGTGGTCCGCCCCTTTCACATAGCCTGGGGCGGCGGCAACGGCGCACCGCCCAGCCGGACCGAGCGTCTGGTCGGCGAGGTGCTGGCGATGACGCCGGAAGAGGCGCGCGACCAGTTGGAAACCGTGCTGAAGGATTTCGAGGCGCGGCACTGGCAGACGCGGCGCGTCTTCATGACCCGTTACGACCAGATCGAGGATCTGCTGAAGCTCGACGGGTCGAAGATCAGCGACGAGAAGCGTCAGTTGATCGGCGCCTATTTCTGCCACGAATATAGCTATGCCGCCGCCGCGCTGATGAACCCCTCGGCGGTGCCGCATTTCGACCAGACCGGCATCCAGCCGGGGTCGCAGCGTATCCTGATGTCGATGCGCGCGGTGGGTGAGGGGCATATCTCCTCAGTCGCCTTCCGCGAAGGCATCATCAACGATCAGAACCAGCTCCGCCTCGCCCCCGAGCCGCCCTTTGCGACCGCGACCGACGTGCATGGCTGGGGCGACGACGATGTGCCCAACGGCCCCGTCACGGTGCACCGCCACCGCGACTCGACGCTGTCGGGCACGGTCATCTTCCCGATCACCCAGGCCCAGTCCAAGGGGCTGGAGGACATGCGGATCGTCCAGTTCACGCATGACGACGGCGCGGTCGAATGGATCGGCACTTATACCGCCTATGACGGCTCGGGCATCCAGTCCGAGCTAATGCGGACCCGCGATTTCCGTGCGTTCGACCTGGTGCCGATGACGGGTGCTGCGGCCCGCAACAAGGGCATGGCGCTGTTCCCGCGCAAGGTCGCCGGCCAGTATATGATGATCGGGCGGCAGGACGGCGAGAATCTGTTCCTGCTCAAGTCCGACTCGCTGACCCATTGGGACGAGGGCGAGAAGATTCTGACCCCCGTCTATCCCTGGGAGTTGGTGCAGATCGGCAATTGCGGACCGCCCATCGAGACCGACGAGGGCTGGCTGCTGCTGACCCACGGCGTCGGCGCGATGCGCAAATATTCGATCGGCGCAGCGCTGCTCGACAAGAGCGACCCCTCCAAGGTGCTCGGCCGCACGAAGCAGCCGATCCTCGCCGCGAAGGATCAGGACCGCGAGGGCTATGTGCCCAACGTCGTCTATTCCTGCGGCGCGATCCGGCACGGCGACTCGCTGTTCCTGCCGTACGGCATTGCGGACAGCTCGATCGGCTTTGCGTTCGTGAAGATCAGCGAGCTGCTGGCAGCGATGTAACAGTCCCGACGGCGGCGCGCTATTCCTCCCCTGTAAGGGGAGGGGGACCATGCGAAGCATGGTGGAGGGGTGTCACCCCGGGTAAGCGAAGCCCGCCTTTCCCACCGGGACACCCCTCCGTCAGGGCTACGCCCTGCCACCTCCCCTTGCAGGGGAGGAATGATGGTCCGTCTTAGTGCGGCTCAACGTGTCTGCGGCAGGCCAACGACCTGACGGCGCGTATAGCGATAGAGCGCCGCCACTAGGCCCAGGAACACCAACGTCCCCCCGACCAGTGCGGGCGTGGCGAACCCGTCGCCGACCAGCGCGAGCGGTGCGTCCGAGTTGGTCAGGTAGACGATGCCGGCAAAGCCGACGCCCCACAGGCTTTCGCCCACGATCAACCCGGTCGCCGCGAGCACGCCCAGCCGCTCGGCGGTCTCCGGGTTCCCGCTGCGCCGGGCCCAGCAATCATAGGCATAACCGATCACGGCCCCCAGCACGACCGGCAGCGTGGCGGTCATCGGCAGATAGATGCCCAAACCCACACCCAGCGGCGGCAGACGCAGCCAGCCCAGCTTGCCCAGCATCTCGTCGGCGACGATCACCCCGACGCCGACCAGCGCCCCGATACCGATCATCGTCCAGTTGAGATCGCCGCCCAGCACGCCCTTGGCGAGCGCCGAGATCAATGCGGCCTGCGGTGCGGAAAGCGCGTTCGGCCCGGCCCCTGGCGTGCCCGCAAAGCCCAGCGTCGCGTTGAGCAGGTCGAGCACGGGCGGGATCACCAGGCTGCCGAAGACGACGCCGATCACCAGCGCCACCTGCTGCTTCCACGGCGTCGCGCCGACCAGTTCGCCGGTCTTCAGGTCCTGGAGATTGTCGTTGGAGATGGTCGCGACGCCGAACACGACGCCGGTGACGATCAACGCATAGGCGACGAGCGCCTGTGTCGTCTCGGGCGGGGTGCCGCGCCCGAACAGCCCGACGAGCAGCAGCGCGGCGGCCAGCACCGACAAGATGCCGATGCCCGACACCGGGCTGTTCGACGCGCCGATCAGCCCCGCCATATAGCCGCAGACGGCCGCGATCACGAGGCCGATGAGCAGGATGAAGAGCAGCGCGCCCCCGATCAGCGCCACGCCCGATGCGGCCAGTGGCCCGCCCGCGATCACCGACCAGAGTAGGCCCGCGATCGGCACCAGCGTCGCCAGCGCGACGGCGGCGACGATGCCGATCGGCAGATCGCGCTCGCCGACCGCCAGCACCGCGCCGTCGCGCTTGGCCGAGGCGGCGGCGAGCGAAGAGCGTATGCCGCCGATGACCGGACCGATGATCTTGATGAGCGTCCAGATCGCCGCCACCCCGATCACGCCCGCCCCCAGGAAGCGCACGTCGCGGCTGAAGATGCCGCCCGCCCATTCGGCGACGGGCCCGGCCGATGGGGCCATGGCGGTCAGGATCGGCAAGGCGATCCACCATCCGATGGCGATGCCGGCCAGCATCGCCATGCCGACCGACAGCCCGACCAGATGCCCGACCCCGATCAGCGCGAAGGACAGCCCGCCCGCGATCCCGGTCGCGCCCGCGCCGGTGCGGAACCAGACCGCCGCCTCGGCCACCGCCAGCTTGGTCTGCGTCAGGATCGCGAAACCGGCCGAGGCGATGGCGTTGACGACGATCAGCCGCAGCCCGATTGCGCTCTCCGCCTCGCCCTCGCGGCTGCCCGCGCCGACCTTCAACACCTCGGCGGCGGCGCGGCCTTCGGGGTAGGGCAGGTCGGTGTCGACGACGAGCGCGCGGCGCAGCGGCACCGAGAACATGACGCCCAATATGCCCCCCGTTGCGGTGATCCCGGCGGTCAGCAGATAGGGGAAGCCCTGCCACCAGCCGATCATGACCAGGCCCGGCAGCACGAAGATGATCGCCGCCAGTGTCCCGGCCGCCGAGGCGACCGTCTGGACGATGTTGTTCTCCAGCACCGAACTGTTCGGCAGATAGCGCAGGATCGCCATCGATATGACCGCCGCCGGGATCGAGGTGGCGAAGGTCAATCCGACCTTCAGCCCGAGATAGACATTGGCGGCGGTGAACAAGAGGGTGATCAACCCGCCCAGCGCGATGCCGCGAAGGGTCAGCTCGGCGATGGGGGCGGTCGTGGTCGGGGTACGGCTCATGTGCGCAGATGTGGCAGAGTGCGGGGCGCTCGCCTAGCATTTCGTGGGGGCGCTGCGACCTCGCTGATCGGGAGAGGGGGCTCCTCCCAACCTCCGTTCAGCCTGAGCGAAGTCGAAGGCCAAGGGATTCCATCACCACCGACCCTCACCCTTCCGGCGCCAAGGCGCCTCCCTCACTCTCCCACCGGGAGAGGGAAGGGGCCCGCCCGCTCTGGCGGGTGGGAAGGGTGAGGGCGGTGCCTTCGCCTTCGCGCGATTCTTGCAGCAACAGAGGTCAACCCGTGGCCTTCGACTTCGCCCAGGCTGAACGGGGGGTGGGGGCGGCTTACCCCCGGAACAGATTCCCCAGCACGCCGCGCACCACCGCGCCGACGATGCCTCCGCCCGTACTGCTCGACCGCCGTCGCGATCCGCCGCCGAAGACCTGCTTGCCGATCTCGTTGGCGACCTGTCGCCCGATCGAGGAACTGGCCGAGCGGGCCGCGCTGCTTGCCATCTTGGCCCAGGGGGAGTTGGCCGCTTCGCGCTGCTCGGCGATGCGGGCGCGTTCGGCGTCCTTGGCGGCTTTCGCATCCGCCTTCGCCTGTTGCGCTGCCTGTTTGTCCGCTTCGGTCTGCGCTTTGGCTTCGGCCGCCGCAGCGGCGGCTTCCTGCGTCTTGGCGGCGAGCAGTTCCTCGGCCGATTCGCGATCGATCGCCTGATCGTACTTCGTGCCGATCGCATCGGTCTCGATCAGGACCTTGCGCTCCTCGGGCGTGGCCGGCCCGACCCGGCTGCGCGGCGGCGCGATCATCGTGCGCTCGACCGGCGAGGGGGAGCCGTCGGGCTGGAGCAGCGACACCAGGGCCTCGCCGACCTTCAACTCGGTGATCGCACTCGCGACGTCGACACCGGGATTGGCGCGGAACGTCTCGGCCGCCGAACGTACCGCGGCCTGGTCGCGCGGGGTGAAGGCGCGAAGGGCATGCTGCACCCGGTTGCCCAGCTGGCCCGCGATCTTGTCGGGCACGTCGATCGGGTTCTGGGTGATGAAATAGACGCCGACGCCCTTCGACCGGATCAGCCGGACGACCCGCTCGATCGTGTCGACCAAGGCCGGCGCGGCATCGTCGAACAGCAGATGCGCCTCGTCGAAGAAGAAGACGAGCTTGGGCTTGTCGGGATCGCCGATCTCGGGAAGTTGCTCGAACAGCTCGGAGAGCAGCCAGAGGAGGAAGGTGGCGTAGAGCTTGGGGCCCGCCATCAGCTGGTCGGCCGCCAGGATGTTGACCACCCCGCGCCCCGCATCGTCGGTGGCGATCAGGTCGGTCAGCTCCAGCGCCGGCTCGCCGAAGAAATGCTCGGCGCCTTGCGTGCGCAACTGGAGCAGCGCGCGCTGAATCGCGCCGATCGACTGTTTGGAAACATTGCCATAGGTCGTGGTCAGCTCGTTCGCCCGCGCGGCGCATTCGGTCAGCATCGCCTGGAGATCGTCCAGGTCGAGGAGCAGCAGCCCTTCCTTGTCCGCGACATGGAAGGCAATGGTCAGTACGCCCTCCTGGGTCTCGTTCAGGCCCATCATCCGCGCGAGGAGCAGTGGCCCCATCTCCGACACGGTGGCACGCACGGGATGGCCCTGCTGGCCGAACAGGTCCCAGAATTGCACCGGCGTGGCGTCGTAGGACCAGTCGGTCACGCCCAGCTCGGCGGCGCGGGCGGCGAAGGCGGCGTGGGTCTTGGCCAGCGCCGATCCGGCGAGGCCCAGACCCGACAGATCGCCCTTCACGTCCGCGACGAAGCTGGGCACGCCGGCGCGTGAGAATCCCTCGACCATGGTCTGGAGCGTCACCGTCTTGCCGGTGCCGGTCGCGCCCGCGATCAGGCCGTGCCGGTTCGCGCGCTTGAGGTCGATCGCCTGTGGCTTGCCGCCACCCATGCCGATGAAGATGCCGTCCATGGCGCGTATCTTATCGCGGTGGCTGGCGACGGGAATAGCAAAAGGGCCGCCGTACCTGAGAGATATGACGGCCCTTCCGATACCCTCACCCTTTCGGCGGAAGGGGGAAAAGGATGGGGCTTACTTGATGCGCAGCGGCATCAGGCGATCGGCGATGCGGCCGCGGGTGATCTGCGCCAGTACCTGCGGACGGCCGGCGGCCTTGGCAGCGGCGACGATCTGCTGGACATCGGCGGCGCTGCGCACCGGGGTGCCGTTGATCGCCGAGATGACGTCGCCGCGCTTCAGCTTGGAGGCGGCATCGCTCGACGGGTCGACCGCCGCGATCACCACGCCCTGCGTCGAGGGATCGACATTGATCGCCCGCGCGATCGCCGGGGTCAGTGCCTGGACGGTCAGGCCCAGCCCGCCACCGGCAGTCGGCGTGGCCTGCGCATCATCGTCATTGTCCGGGAAGGCGTCCGAACCGTCGCCCATCGACGCGGCGAGCTGCTCGTTCGACGGACGCGTGGCGGCGGTCGCGGTCAGCGACAGCGGCTTGCCGTTGCGTAGCACCTCGAGCTGGACGCGCGCGTTCGGCTGAACATTCGCGACCAGATAGGACAGGGTCTGTTCGGGCGTCACCGCCTGGCCGTTGACCTTGGTCACCACGTCGAAGGCGCGCAGGCCGGCCTTGGCGGCGGGGCCGTTCGGCTCGACCTTGGCGATGATCTCGCCCTGGCCCTTGGGGATGCCCAGCGAGGCCGCGACGTCGTCGGTCACCGGGCCGCCGATCTGTACGCCCAGATAGCCGCGCTCGATCTTCTGGCCCTTCATCAGCCGGTCGATGATCGGCTTGGCGTCCTCCGCCGGAATGGCGAAGCCGATGCCGATATTGCCGCCCGACTGCGAATAGATCTGGCTGTTGATGCCGATGACGTTGCCGTTCATGTCGAACATCGGGCCACCCGAATTGCCCTGGTTGATCGCGGCGTCGGTCTGGATGAAGCGGTCGTTCGCGCCGCCCTGACCGGTCACGCGGTGCACGGCCGAGACGATGCCGGCGGTCACCGTGCTCGACAGGCCGAAGGGCTGGCCGATCGCCAGCACCCAGTCGCCCGGACGCGCGCGCGACGAATCGCCGAAGCGGACGAAGGGCAGATTCGCGCCCTCGATCTTGAGGACCGCAAGATCCGAGGTCTCGTCACGGCCGACGACCTTGGCGGTATATTCCTTGCGATCGTTCAGCGTCACGGTGATCGAGTCGACCGAGGCGCCGGCGGCGCCCGGCGCGATCACATGGTTGTTGGTGACGATATAGCCGTCGGGCGAGATCAGGAACCCCGAGCCCAGCGAGGCGCCTTCACGCTTCTGCGGCTGGGGTCCGGCCTGGCCGCCGAACTGGCCGAAAAAGCCCTCGAACGGCGTGCCGGCGAACGGGTTCGCCTGCTGCTTCACGGTGATCGACTGCTTGGTCGAGATGTTGACGACCGCCGGCTGGAGCTTGGCGACCATGTCGGCGAAGCTCATCGGCGCGCCGGCGCGCGGGGCGACCGCCTGGATCGCGCCCGGCTCGTTCTGCGCGACCTGCGCGGTGCCGGGTTGCAAGGCCAGGGTGGCGGTCGCGCCGCCGAGGAGGAGCGCACTGGTAATGGCGTAGGCGTAACGCACTGGGCTGAGGTCCTCTCAATGAAAATTCAGTTTGACCGTGTCTTATTTGCCACGGTCTGGCTGAACGACGCTTGAATATGAACGAGCAGAAAGGTGGAAAATCCTCCTATCGGCCCGGCGCGGTGAATTCCTTCAGATAGCTGTTGTTCGGCGACAGAATGATCTGGGTGCTGCCATGTTCCTGCGTGCTGCCGTCCGCGCCGAAGGTGTGGCGATAGGACTGCATGGCGCGGTAGAAATCATAGAAACCTGCATCCTTGCCGAACGCCTGGGCATAGATCTGCGCGGCCTGCGCATCGGCATCGGCGCGGACGATCTGCGCCTGCTTCTGCCCCTGCGCGGCGATGGTGATCGCCTCCTGCTGGCGCGCGGTCTGCATCCGGCGCAGCGCGCTTTCCAGCGGCGTGCCCTGGGGCAGCTCGGCCTCCTTGATGCGCACGTCGACGATCTGCACGCCGTACTGGCGCGCGATCCGGTCGAGCCGGACCTGGATCGCGTCCATCACCTCGCCGCGCTCGGGGCTGAGCAGCTCGGAGAAGCGACGCTTGCCCAGTTCGTTGCGCAGCGCCGAGCCGAAGATCGGGCGCAGCTGGTTGGCGACACCCTCTTCGCTGCCGGCGGTGGCCAGCATGCGGCGCGGGTCGACGACGCGGAAGCGCGCAAAGGCATCGACATTCATGCGCAGCTGGTCGGTCGACAGCACCTGGGTATTCTCCAGGTCGAGGTCGAGCACCCGCTTGTCGACCCAGACGATGCGGTCGATGAACGGGATGCGCGCGATCAGGCCCGCGCCGCTTTCGCCCAGCGGCTCGTTGGGGCGATAGCCGTTGACGATGCGGCGGGGCTGCTCGAAGCGATAGACCACCGCCTGCTTCGTCTCGGGCACGATCGCGAAGGTCGCGGCGGCGACGATCACGGCAAGCAGCAATGCGACGCCCAGCACGATCGGGTTGCGAAGGGTCAGGCCGTTCACTGGCCACCTCCCTGCTGCGCGGGCGCGGGCGTGGGAGCGGCGACCTCCGGCGGCGGCGGGGCGTTACGTCCACCCTTGGCCAGCGGCAGATAGGGCACCACGCCCGGCGTCTCCACGATGGTCTTGTCCGACTTGGCCAGCACGGCCTCCATGGTCTCGTAATACATGCGTCGGCGCGTCACTTCCGGGGCCAGGCGGTACTGTTCGTATACCTTGTCGAACTGCGCGGCTTCGCCCTGCGCCCGCGCGATCACCTGCTGGGCATAGGAGCGCGCCTGATTGACGTTGGCGACGGCCTCCTGCTGCGCGGCGGTCACCTTGTTGAAGTCGTCGACGATCTGCGCGGGCGCGGCCGCCTGCTTGACCGCGACGCCCTGGATGCGGACGCCCGACTGATATTCGTTCAGGATCGACTGGGTCAGCTCCTGCACGCGCTGCTCGATGCCGGTACGCCCAGAACCCAGCGCCTGGTCCAGCGTGGTGTCGGCGATGACCGCGCGCATCGCGCTTTCGGCGGCGGCGCGCACGGTTTCCTGCGGCTGCGCCAAACGGAAGGCGAAGTCGCGCGGGTTCGCGATGTCCCAGCGGACCGAATAGGTCAGGTCGATGATGTTCTGGTCGCCGGTCAGCACCAGATTCTCGCCCGAGCCTTCGGGGAAATTCTCGGTGCGGATCTTCTGCACGTCCAGCACGCGGACGCTGGCGATCGGCGCGGGCGCGGTCAGCTGGATGCCCGGCTCCAGGATGCCGGTATAGCGCCCGAAATAGGTGACGACGCCGCGCTGCTGCGGGCCGATGGGGTGGATCGAGGTATAGAGCACCCAGATGCCGACCAGGATGGCAGCGCCGATCGCCCAGAGCGTCCGGCCGCCCGGCGCGCCGGGCAGGCCGCCGAAGCCGCCGCCCGAGCCGCCGGGTCCTTCGCCCGGACCACCGCCGCCCGATCCGCGCGCCTTGCGGATGAATTCATCCAGCGCGGTGGGCTTGCCCGGCGCCTTGCGACCACCCGGCGGCATCGCCCAGGGGTTGCGGGGACCTCCCGCGGAGTCTTCGCCGGACCCTCCCCAGGGGCCCTTTGGCGATTCGGCGGCAAGAATGGGGGGGCGTCGGAAGCGACCCGTCAGCTTTCTCATATCCATCGTTATAGGAACGGTTCATCGACAAAAACAGTGCCAAGCCGTCGATGGCGTCCTATCTGCCGCCTCATGAGCATGATCGATACGGTGAAGGCGGCGGTGGCCGCCGTGGCGGGCAAGCGCGCGAACGTCCGGATGGAGGGCGCCAAGGCGGGCGTGGTCCTCGACGCGACCGGGCTGGACGGCGCGGATCGCCACGCGCTGGAGGAACAGGTCAAGGCCGCCGCGATGCAGCCCGGGGTGGAGGATGTCCGCATCGTCCTGACCGCCGAGAAGCTGGAGCGGCGGATCATCGCGGTCGCCAGCGGCAAGGGCGGCGTCGGCAAATCGACCCTGTCGGCCAATCTCGCCATCGCGCTGGCGCGGATGGGGCGCAAGACCGGGCTGGTCGATGCCGATATCTATGGCCCGTCGCAGCCCCGGCTGATGGCGGCCGAGGGGGTGAAGCCGGTCGCGCAGGACGGCAAGCTGCAACCCGTGGCCACCCCTTACGGCGTCTCGCTGCTGTCGATGGGCCAGCTGGTTGAGGCGGACAAGGCGATCGCCTGGCGCGGGCCGATGGCGGCGGGCGCGCTCAGCCAGCTGGTCGATGGCGACTGGGGCGCGACCGACACGCTGGTCCTCGACCTGCCGCCGGGCACCGGCGACGTCCAGCTGACCATGGTGCAGAAGCATCGCCCGGCCGGCGCGGTGATCGTCTCGACGCCGCAGGATCTGGCGCTGATCGATGCGCGGCGCGCGATCGACCTGTTCGCCAAGGCGGGCGTGCCGATCATCGGTCTGGTCGAGAATATGGCCGGCTATTGCTGTCCGCATTGCGGTGGCCTCTCGGACCCGTTCGGCTCGGGCGGCGCGGAAGCGGCGGCGGCCGAGCTGGGCATTCCGTTCCTCGGCCGCGTGCCGCTGACCATCGCGATCCGCACCGCCTCCGACGCCGGCCGCCCGCCGGCCGCCGGCGAGGACGATGCGGTGTTCGCGCCGATTGCCGCGCAGGTGGCGAACTGGCTTGCGCAGGCGCCGCGCGGCGGATGAAACCAGCGGGGCGGCGGGGCGTTTGACGACGACGTGCCCGCCGCACCTGCGATGACGACCGGATCGGCGGCGAGGCGAAGGGGAAAGCCGATGCCGTTGACCACCGACGAAGACATTCGCGCGCTGCTGACCGAGGCGCGCACCATCGCGCTGGTCGGCGCGTCCGATCGCCCCGACCGCCCGTCCTATGGCGTCATGAAGCGGCTGCAGGATCACGGCTACCGCGTGATCCCGGTCAATCCCCAGATCACCGGCGAGCATGTGCACGGCGAGTTCGTCTTCCGCGAACTGGGCCAGCTGGGCGATTCGATCGACATCGTCGACATCTTCCGCCGATCGGACGCGGTCGAGCCGATCGTCGAAGAAGCGATCGCGATCGGCGCCAAGGCCATCTGGATGCAGCTCGGCGTGGTCAACGAGGCGGCCGCCGCGCGCGCGGAAGCGGCGGGGTTGAAGGTCGTCATGGACCGCTGTCCCGCCATCGAGATTCCCCGGCTTGGCATCGCGCCCGTCGAAGGCGCATGATCACCCGATAATATCGGCGAAGAGGGGAGAATGGGGATGGTTCCGTTTTTGCTGCTGCTGGCGGGTTCGCCTTCGGGCCAGTCGGTGACGCTGCCGCGCCTGACGCCGGCCTGTACGGTCACGACGTGCCCGCCGGTCCACAAGCGCTCGCCCTATCGGTTGGCGCAGGACAATCCGATGCCGATCGATTCCAAGACGCGCGCCTTCGCCAATGACGGCACCTATTGCGCGGTGGTCGGCGACAAATATTGCCGCAGCAAGCCCCGCACATTGCTCCGCGAATCAATCGACCACTGAAACGGTTGCAATCCCGCTGGCGTCGGTCGGTCGAAAGGGGCATCCTCCCGCCGTTATGACCTGATGTCGGGAGGGCTTCTATGGCCGGGATGATGTCGACCCTGTTGCTGACGATGGCGGTGCAGTCGCCCGCGGCCGAAATGCCATCGGTCGATACGATCGTCGCGAACACCCGCCGGCTGACCAGCGTCGAGCGGCCCTGCGTCTACGACCGCAACAGTACCGACATCACCGTCTGTGGCCGACGCAATGCGGACCGGTTCCGCGTGCCGTTCGTCCCGCAGCCAGAACCCGGCGATCCGAAGCACGAGGCGGTGATGGCAGAGCGCACCCGGCTGCTCGCGCGCACGACGCCGATCGACGAGATGTCGCCCTTTCTGGTGAATGGCGGCTTCGCCGGCGTGACGATGGACACCAACCCCCGCGACCACGGCGCGACGCTGCGCAAGCCCGCCCCGTGAGACGAAGGAGCGCCCGATGCTGTCCCTGTTGCTGATCGCCTTGCAGGCCGCGCCGGCCACCCCGCCGGCACCCGGAACGGAGCGTTTCTCGATCCTGTTGCAGGACCCCTGTCCGCCATCGGCCGGCGGCGAGGCAGAGGTGATCGTCTGCGGCCGGCGGCAGGCGGACGACCGTTTGCCGCTGAAGAATGACCTGCCGCCGAGTGGGCCTGTCCCGTCCAATCCCAACCTGACCGGGGCCGGCGCCTTGCGGGCGGAAGGCACGCCCTGCGCGGCGAGCCAATGGGGCTGCCAGACCGGCTTCAACTTGCTCGCCCCGGCGATGATGCTGGCCAACGAGGCGCGGATCGGGATCAGCAAGCTGGTCGACAAGTCGCGCGACAAGAGCAAGCGCATACCCATCGCGCTCGACGGCCCAGGCCCGGCGGGGCATCTCGAACCCTGATCCTCCCCGGCACGGGGAGGGGGACCATGCGAAGCATGGTGGAGGGGGGATGGCCGCAAAGGATGTCGCGGGCGGAAAACCCCCCCCGTCAGGGCTGCGTCCTGCCACCTCCCCGTGCCGGGGAGGATCGGTTACGCCTGATCCGCCCGCATCACCTTGCGCCGTGCACGGGCGGACAGCGGCGGGGTGAACCAGTCGGTCAGCGTCAGCCCGGTCTGCGCCATCGCGCGCAACACCACCTGCCCGGCGGCGCGGGCATCGCTCAGCGCGTCGTGATGGCGGTGCTCCAGCTCCAGAAACGTCGCCAGTGTGTTGAGCTTGTGATTGGGCAGCTCGGGCCAGGCGCGCCGGGCGATCGTCACGCTGTCCAGCCAGCGCGCCGCGATCGGGGGCAGGGCATCGCGCTCGCACGCACGGCCCAGCGCGCCCTTGTCGAACCCGGAATGCGCCACCGTCACCCGCCCGCCCAGATGCGCGGCCAGGTCGGGATACAGCGTCGCGAAGGTCGGCTTGCCCAGCACATGCTCGGCGGTGATGCCGTGGATGGCGATGTTGAAGCTGCTGAAATCGTCGCAAGGGTCGACCAGCGTCTCATAGGCGAGTACCTCGACGCCGGCGGCATAGCCGACGATGCCGATCTGGCAGATGCTGCTGGTACGCGAACAGGCGGTTTCGACGTCGATGACCACGAAATCAGGGGGAGTCATGCGGGGCGTCATAAGGACTTATCGGCGTTTGAGCAATAAAAGGTCCTGACGCGGCTCGACAGCGACCGTTTCTATCCGCTACCGCCCCGGGTCTTACGAACGCTCAAGGATATGGGAAACGAAGATGGGCGACGCATTGCGGGTGGCTTTGGCGGGACTGGGCACGGTGGGGGGCGGCGTCATTCGCCTGCTCGATGCGAACCGTGACCTGATTACCCGGCGCGCCGGCCGGCCGATCGAGATCGTCGCCGTCTCCGCCCGCGACCGGACCAAGGATCGGGGCGTCGACCTGTCGCGCTTCGAATGGGTGGACGATACCGCTGCGCTCGCCTCGCACCCGGATGCCGATGTCGTGGTCGAGCTGATCGGTGGATCGGACGGCCCGGCCCTCACCCTGGCGCGCACCGCGCTGGGGGCGGGGCGCGGCTTCGTCACCGCCAACAAGGCGATGCTGGCGCATCACGGGCTGGAACTGGCGCAGAAGGCCGAAGAGACGAACGCCGCGCTGAAGTTCGAGGCGGCGGTCGCGGGCGGCATCCCGGTCATCAAGGGCTTGCGCGAAGGCGCGGCGGCCAATGCCATCGCGCGCGTCTATGGCATCCTCAACGGCACCTGCAATTTCATCCTGTCCAAGATGGAAGCCGAAGGCCGCGACTTCGCCGAGGTTCTCGCCGAGGCCCAGGCGCTGGGTTATGCCGAGGCGGACCCCAGTTTCGACATCGACGGCGTCGACGCGGCGCACAAGCTGTCGATCCTCGCCGCCATCGCTTTCGGCACGCAGCCTGCTTTCGACGACGTCGCGATCGGCGGCGTGCGGCATGTACTGGCCGCCGACATCGCCCAGGCGGCGTCGCTCGGCTACCGTGTCCGCCTCGTCGGCGTGGCGGAGGAGGGGGCGAACGGCCTGTTCCAGCGGGTGCATCCGCATCTCGTCCCGCTCGACCATCCGCTGGCGCATGTCACCGGCTCGACCAACGCGGTCGTGGCGGAAGGCAATTTCGTCGGCCGGCTGCTGTTCCAGGGCGCCGGCGCGGGCGATGGTCCGACCGCCAGCGCGGTGGTCGCCGACCTGATCGATATCGCGCGCGGTGAATATGGCGCGTCCTTCGCCATGCCCGCGCATGAGCTGACGGCGGCGGTGAAGGCGGATAGCGGCGAGCGGCGGGGTCGCGCGTATTTGCGCTTCACCGTGCAGGACAAGGTCGGCGTATTAGCCGAGATCGCCGCCGCGATGCGCGATGCAGGCGTGTCGATCGAAAGCCTGATCCAGCGCGGCGAAGCGGCGGACGGCGGGGTCATGATCGCGATCGTGACGCATGAGGGGCCGGAGCGCGCGGTGGCGCAAGCACTGGAGCGGCTGCGGGGGAGCCAGAGCTTGGTCGGGCAGCCGCTGCTTATGCATATTCTGGGGTGATTTG
Organism: Sphingomonas pseudosanguinis; assembly: GCF_052056765.1. Classification (NCBI taxonomy): domain Bacteria; kingdom Pseudomonadati; phylum Pseudomonadota; class Alphaproteobacteria; order Sphingomonadales; family Sphingomonadaceae; genus Sphingomonas; species Sphingomonas pseudosanguinis. The sequence continues at coordinate 2,794,038 of NZ_CP189888.1, read as the reverse complement.
TTGGGGGGTAAGGTCTCGGTGAGACACCTTGCCCTCCCCCAGCCCCTCCCGCTTGCGGGAGGGGAGCGGCAAGAACGAACGTCTGAATTTCTGAAACTCCCCTCCCGCAGGCGGGAGGGGCTGGGGGAGGGAAGGCCGCAGGCGACGTCGCCCATGGCTCCCCCCACCCCCTCACTTCTTGATCAACCCGATCTCCACCAACCGCTCATACAGATAATCATGCGCCGTAATCGGCGTCGGATAGCGGTTCGGATTCTCCGCGCTCACCGTCCCCGGCAGCGTCTCGATCAGGAAATCGGGCGCCGGGTGCAGGAAGAACGGCATCGAATAGCGCGAGAAGCCGCGCCGTTCGACCGGCGGGTTGACCACCCGGTGCGTGGTCGAGGGCAGGACGTGGTTGGTCAGCCGCTGCAGCATGTCGCCGACATTGACCACCATCGCGCCCTCGGGCGGACGGATCGCCAGCCACTCGCCCGAATCGCGATCAAGCAGTTCCAGCCCCGCTTCCTCCGCACCCAGCAGCAGGGTGATGAGGTTGATGTCCTCATGCGCGCCCGCCCGCACGCCTTCGGCATCGGCCGGGATCGGCGGATAGTGGAGCAGGCGCAGCACCGAATTGCCGTCCTTCACCGCCGGGTCGAACCAGTGCGGATCGAGCTTCAGATGCCGCGCGATCGCCGAGAGCAGCCGGTCGCCCGCCCGGTCGAAGGCGGCGAAGAGTTCGAGGAAATCGTCGCGGAACCCTTCCGGCCGCTCGGGCCAGATATTGGCGGGCATCTGGTCGGCATAGGCGTGCCCCTCGGGCAGTTCGCGGCCGACATGCCAGAATTCCTTCAGGTCGACGACGTGCGCATCCTTGGCGATCTCGGTCTTGAACGGGGTATAGCCGCGCGCGCCGCCGCCGCCCGGAACGTGATAGCCGCGCTTCTCCGCCTCGGGCAGGTCGAACAGCGCCTTGGTCTGCGCCCAGGCCCGGTCGATCAGCTCGCCGGGCACGCCGTGGTCGGCGACGATCGCAAAGCCGAACCGCTCGAACGATCCGCCCAGTGCGGTGGCGAAGGCGTGCGGATCGCGGTCCTGATCGGCGAGGCTGAGCGTCGGAACCTCGGCGGAGCGGGTGTCGTTCATGGCGATATGTCCAAAAAAGCGAATAGACCCGGGGCTATACCGCGTCGTCGCGCCAGCGAACAGGCCGGCTTATCCGCCCAGCGTGATCGTCCCCGTCGATCGGTCGCCGCCCTCTGGGCGTAGCTCCAAGCGGAACGGCTTTTCTTCCGCCGTCTTGCCGACCAGCGCCGCGCCCTGATCGGTCAGGGTGAAGTCGGCCTCGCCCATCTTGTCACGGAACCAGCTGCGCACCGTGGCGGGGTCGGCCGGGCTGTCGAAGGTCATGGTGAACGCCTTGTCGCGGCCATTGCCGACATCGACGTTGCGGATCGTCGAGCCGGGATAGAGATGCACCCCGTTCAGCTCGAAATTGTCGGCCTCCAGCGACATTTTGGGCAGCTTGAACGCCCCGGAAAAGCCGGGCAGCGCCAGCTTCACCTCACCCGACTTGCCATCGACCGCCGCCAGCGTCTGTCCGTCCGAACTGTTGATCGAAATCGACGTCCCTTCCGTCGGCCGATCGCAGGCGGACAAGGCGAGCGCGGCGAGGAGGGGGAGGGCAAGGGGGGTGCGGGACAGGATGGACATGGCGGTAAACTCCCTCAAGCGTCCTGTGGACCGATATGGCCGGGTTGGGATTGTCCGCCCGGCAAGATTTAGCGACGCTGAATGTCGGTTTGAACGCAGGACGGGCATCCCCGGACCCGCGTGCACCGAGATCCTGGGCCATGGGTTGAAGGAACGCATGACATGACGACCGATCCATCCGCAGGCTGGGAAGCCGTTGCCGAGACGTTCGTGGCGATCCGCTCGGACATTGGCGTGGGACTGGTTCGATCGTGGGCCGCAAATGCCTTTCCGCCATCGACGGCGATCCTCGACCTGGGCTGCGGCTCCGGTGTGCCGATCGCACAGGCGTTGGCCGGTGACGGGTTTGCGGTGTGGGGGATCGACGCGTCCCCGTCACTGCTGTCCGCCTATCGCGCCAACCTTCCGAACATGCCCGCCCGTTGCGAGCCGGTGCAGCACAGCGACCTTTTCGCACGCCGCTTTGACGGTGTCGTCGCAATCGGCCTTATCTTCCTGTTGTCGGAGGCTGAACAGGACACGCTGTTGGCAAAGGTGGCGCACGCGTTAAAGCCTGATGGCTGTTTCCTGTTCAGCGCCCCGCGCCAGCGATGCGAATGGCACGATACCCTGACCGGGCGCGAGTCCCGTTCGTTGGGGGCGGAGGCCTATGCCGCAAGAATGGCCGAGCATGGCCTCGTTCTGGTCGGTGGCCTGACCGATGAAGGGCAGAATTACTATTACGACGCGCGCAAATCCGCCTGATCCCCAGGGAAGGGCTGGCGGCGATGGCGGGATGGAAACCACATCCCGTCATCCGGGTTTTCCCGGTTCCCCTGCCTGCCGATCATCCCTATGTGGCAGTCATCATGTCCGAATCCCGTTCCGCTGATCCGGTGACCCCCGTCGCCGCCGAACCCCCCGGCGCGCCGATCGGGTTTGTCGAGTTCGTCCTCCTGATCGCGGCGCTGATGGCGTTGACCGCGCTGGGGATCGACTCGATGCTGCCCGCGCTTCCCGCGATCGGCGAAGCGTTGAACGCCTCGCCCGCCGCGCGGCCGTTCGTCGTCACCGCCTTTCTGATCGGGTTCGGCGTCGCGCAACTGGTCCATGGGCCGCTGGCGGATCGCTATGGACGGCGGCGGGTGCTGCTGGTGGCGCTGGTCATCTATATCATCGCCAATGCCGCATCGGCGGTGGCGGGCAGTTTCCTGCTGCTGATGATCGCACGCGTCTGTGCGGGTGCGGCGATCGCGGCGACGCGGGTGGCGACGGTCGCGCTGGTCCGCGACTGTTATCATGGCCGTGCGATGGCGCAGGTCATGTCGATCGCCTTCATGGTCTTCATGGTCGTGCCGATCCTGGCGCCGGCCTTTGGCGAGCTGGTCCTGCTGTTCGGTAACTGGCGGCTGATCTTCTGGACGATCGCGGGGCTGTCGACGCTGGTGCTGATCTGGTTCGCGGTCCGTATGCCCGAGACGCTGGCGCCCGAGGCGCAGCTGCCCATCTCGCCCAGCCGTATCTGGAGCGGATGGCGCGAGACGGCGACCGACCGGCTGTCGCTGGGCTATACGCTGGCGGCGACCGCGCTGATGGCGGCGCTCTACGGCTATCTCAACTCGATCCAGCCGATCATGGCGGTGACCTTCGGCCGTGAGAAGCTGCTGGCGCTGATCTTCGCCACCACCTCGGTCACGATGGCGGCGGCCAATCTGCTCAACTCGCGGATCGTGATGCGGCTGGGCACCCGGTTGATCAGCCATAGTGCGGTGTCGATCCTGATCGCGGTGTCGGCGCTGCACTTTGCCCTCATCGCGCTGGGGATGGAATCGCTCGTCACGTTCGCGGTGTTGCAGGCGATCACCATGGCCTGTTTCGGCCTTGCCACCTCCAATTTTTCGGCGATGGCGATGGAGCGGATGGGCGGCATCGCCGGCACCGCGTCCAGCGTGCAGGGCTTCACCAGCGTTACCATCGGCTCGATCATCGGCGCCGGCATCGGCCAGGCCTTTGACGGGACGGCGGGGCCGCTGGTGCTGGGCTTCCTGACGGCGGGGATCGTGGCCTTCGGCGTCGTCTTCGTCACCGAGCGTGGGCGGATGTTCCGCCCGCTCTGATCCCGTCTCGCCGATCCTGGCGGTTCCGGGAACCGCCCCGACGTCAGCGCCGTTCCACCTCCGTAATCGAGGACAGGAGGCAAGCATGGGCGGACATCAGGTTCCCAGCCAGGGATCGGGCGACGATGGTTTCGACGAGGAAGGCTATGACGAGAGCCAGCGCGCCGAGATCCTGGAGGTCACGCGCGACGGCCCCAGCGACGGCGTCCTGCTGACCGATATCGAACCCGATCTGGGCGACGACAGCGTCGAGGACGAGCCGATCGACGAGTTGGACATGGATTCCGAAGAGGTCGGCGAGACCGACGCCTCGGTCGATATGGCCGAAGAGGATCTCGACGAGGACGATCTTCAGGAGGATTTCGAGCAGGACCGCGTGGCCGATGGTGACATCGACGACGCCGACGATATGGCCCTGCGGCCATGAACGGTCTGCCCGTCGCCCTGGCGGCGGGCGCGATCGTGCTGGTCGGTTGTTCGACCATGCCCGATCCGCGCGCCGGCCTGCCGCCGATGATGTCCAGCGGCTTTCGCTGCGACAATGGCAGCCAGTTCTGGGTCCGCTTCGACAATCGCGACGACAGTGCGTTGATGCGGATCGACGACCTGGAATTGCGGATGGAAGGGCAACAGGTGGCCTCCGGCATCCATTATTCCGGGGTCGGTCACGACCTGCGCGGCAAGGGCGATAGGGTGGTTCTTACTCGGCCCACCGGCGAATCGCTTCGTTGTACCGCAATTCGATAAGCAAAGACGCATTTCGCGGCCAAAAAGCGGCACAAATTGACCGTTGCCGCATTCTGCCCGCAATTGGTTCATCTAGGTGACAGGAACTGTGTCTCTGCGGCAACAGGTTCCGATAACGCGACCGAAAATACCACTTCTGTGCAACCGCGAACGTTTTTGCCGGTTAAGCGAGCCTGGGCTGAGCGGTTCATGCCGCCGCCCCACATAGAATAAGAGAAGGGTATCTCACATGCGTAAGCTTTCCCTCGTCGCCGCTGCTGCGGCCGCGTTCGTCGCCGTGCCCGCCATGGCCCAGGACATGAACACCACCACCGACACGACGGCGCCTGCCGCCGACACCGCGACCGCTCCCGACGGCACCCGCGCCTTCGGTATCGAGCCGTACGTTGCGGTCATGGGTGGTTGGGAGCAGTTCGATCGCCAGTCGGTCGCCGGCATCCCCGCGCAGCCCAAGGGCTATAACCTGGACGGCGCGCTGGTCGAGGGCATCGTCGGCTTCAACGTTCCGCTGGGCCCCGTGTTCGTCGGCGCCGAGGGCGCGGTCGCCAAGGGCGTGTCGGGTGACATCGACTGGCAGTATGGCGCCTATGGCCGCGCGGGCTTCCGCGCCGGTGAGAGCGGCCTGTTCTACGGCAAGGTCGGCTATCGCTGGAACAACTTCCACAACTTCGCTCCGGGTGTCCAGGGCGACCTGAAGCGCGACTATCACGGCACCGTGTACGGCGTCGGCGCCGAAGTCGGCCCGAAGGACATCGGTCTGGGCGGCCTGACCGGCAACTCGGGTCTGCGTCTGCGTCTGGAAGTCTCGACCTTCGACGACGCCCACTCGTTCCGTCCGATGGCGGGTGTGGTCGCACACTTCTGATCCTTCACGGGTCCAGTTGGCTTAAGGTGGCGGGGTTCGGCAGCGATGCCGGACCCCGTTTTCCTTTAGGGGCACGCTTCCCATATCGCCGGCCATGGTCGGACGGATAAAGCGCAAGGCAGGTTTGGCCGCAGCGGCGGAGCGGGCGGCGGCGGCGCCACCGCCGACCTGTGCGCTATGCGAGCGACCGCTGGGGGTGAAGGTCGAATGGCACCATCCCGTGCCCAAGAGCGAGGGTGGCCGCGAGACGGCGCCGGTTCACCCGATCTGTCACCGCACGATCCATGCGACGCTGACCAATGCGGAACTGGCAAGGGACTATTCGGATTTCGCGGTGCTGCGGGCGCATCCGGACGTCGCGCGGTTTCTGAGATGGATCGCGGGGAAGCCGGCGGATTTCCATGCGCCGACTAGGGTGGGACGGTAGGTTTTCTTGTTCACGCGAAGCCGCGATGGCGCGAAGGGTTTCGGTTCTCGCTGGGCCGTAGGAGCGGAAGTTGTTGGTTCGCGCAGAGGCGCAGAGGACGCAGAGAGGATTTTTGGAAAGCACTATCCGCTTTCCCCACGCTCCGTTCAGCCTGAGCGAAGTCGAAGGCCAAGGGCAAACATTCCCTCATAAGCCCTTCGGCCGCAGGCCAAGTCTGATCGCGTAAATAGGGCAAGGCGTTGTCCCGTGGCCTTCGACTTCGCTCAGGCTGAACGGAGGAAAGGGAATTTTGCGGGCCTTCCAGCCGTCTTCCGCTTCTTCTCTGCGCCCTCCGCGCCTCCGCGCGAACCAACCGTCTTCGCGCCATCGCGGCTTCGCGTGAACGAAAAAGGGCGGACCGAAGCCCGCCCTCTTGACCATCACTCCGCCGCGACACCCGCCGCCGAGAACATGTCGCCGGTCTCGCCCGGCTCTTCGTTCGCCGCCTTGGCGGTCTTGGCCTTCTGCCGCGTGTCGAACGCGTCCCAGACGTCGTTCCACTGGCCGCGCGTCGCCGCCTTGGAATATTCGGTCGCGCGCGTCTCGAAGAAGTTGGCATGCTCGACGCCGTTCAGCAGCGGGGTCAGCCAGGGCAGGGGATGCTCGTCGATCATGTAGATCGGCTTCAGGCCCAGCTGGCCCAGGCGCCAGTCGGCGATGTAGCGGATATACTTCTTGATCTCCTTGGGCTTCATCCCCTCGACCGGGCCCATTTCAAAGGCGAGGTCGATAAAATTATCCTCCAGTCGGATCGTCGTCTGGCAGACGTCGGCGATGTCGTCCTTCACCGCCTTGGTCAGGCACTGGCGCTCCTGGCAGAAGGCGTGGAACATGCGGATGATACCCTCGCAATGCAGGCTCTCGTCGCGCACCGACCAGCTGACGATCTGGCCCATGCCCTTCATCTTGTTGAAGCGCGGGAAGTTCATCAGCATCGCGAAGGACGCGAAGAGCTGGACGCCCTCGGTGAAGCCGCCGAACATCGCCAGCGTGCGCGCGATGTCCTCGTCGCTGTCGACGCCGAAATTCTGCATGTAATCATGCTTGTCCTTCATCTCGGCATATTCGAGGAAGGCGCCATATTCGCTCTCGGGCATGCCGATCGTGTCGAGCAGATGGCTGTACGCGGCGATATGCACCGTCTCCATGTTGGAGAAGGCGGTCAGCATCATCTTGATCTCGGTCGGCTTGAACACCCGGCCGTACTTCTCGTGATAACAGTCCTGCACCTCGACATCCGCCTGGGTGAAGAAGCGGAAGATCTGGGTCAGCAGGTTGCGCTCATGATCGGTCAGCTTCTGCGCCCAGTCGCGGCAATCCTCGCCCAGCGGCACCTCTTCGGGCAGCCAGTGGAGCTGTTGCTGGCGCTTCCAGAACTCGAACGCCCAGGGGTATTCGAAGGGCTTATACTGCTTGGAGGCTTGGAGGAGAGGCATCGGGGTTACTCCGGATACAAATCAAATGAGGTGAAGAGGGTGAAGGCCGGTTCAGCCGCTGCTTGCCCAAGAGCGCAGCGCGGTGGCGAAACCGGCGAGAATGATCCCGCCCATGGCGAACATGGTGCCCGCGATCAGCCGGGCGTAGCGGCCCTGGTCCGATCGGGGGTGACGGAGTTGCAGTAGCAGGACCGCGCCGATCCCGCCGAGCAGCGCGGCGACCGCGTACATGATGAACGCCGATGTCATGCGACCAATTCCGGCGTTGCGCGTTCCGAAACCGAACCCAACACAGGAGACTGAAAATGGTCGATGTCAGCCAGATCAAGGAACATGCGGAAGTCATCGGTGCGGACGGCGTCCATGTCGGCACCGTCGACCACGTCCAGGGCGACCGCATCAAGCTGACCAAGAACGACAGCCCGCAGACCCAGGACGGGCAGGGCGCCAAGCATCATTACCTGCCGATCGGCCTCGTCGCCGAGGTCGAGGGCGATCAGGTCCGCCTGTCGGCCACCGCGCAGAACGCCGTCGACCAGTTCGAAGAGGCGGAGTGAGCCACACTCTCCCTCTCCCATTGGGAGAGGGAGGGAGCGCCCGTCAGGGCGCGGAAGGGTGAGGGCGGCGTCGTTCATGCGACGTCGCCCTTTTTCTTTGAGGAACTGCCCTCATCCTTCCCACGCGGCTGCACCGCGCGGGCCCCTTTCTTCTCCCGGAGGGAGAAGGAGATTTGGGTGAGGACGCCTTCAAGGTTCTGCATCACCTCCGCATTTGTGACGCGGATCGTCCGATACCCCTCTCGCGCCATGAAATCTTCGCGGGACGCGTCATAATCTTCTTCGACGGCGTGCGTGTCGCCGTCGACCTCGATGACCAGCTTTTCGGAAAAGCACAGCATGTCGGCGAAGAATGGTCCCAGCGGCGTCTGGTGACGCCATTTCAGATGCGGATAGGTTTGGCGTAGCGCGCGGAGCAGGCGGCGTTCGGGCTCGGACGCGTCGCGGCGGAGTTGGCGGGCGCGAGGAACCGTGCCGATCGGTTGCTTCTCGTAAAGGCGCATCTGCCCTCACCCTTCCGCCGCTATGCGGCTCCCTCCCTCTCCCGAGGGGAGAGGGATTAGGCTGCCTCACCCCTCTCCCCTCGGGAGAGGGAGGGGCCGCCCGGCATAAGCCGGGTGGGAGGGTGAGGGCAGCCTATGCTCTCAAAGCCCGATCACTGACACGCCAGGCACTCGTCATAATCGGTCGTTTCCCCGATCTCGAACTTCGGCGCGCTGATCGTGTTGTCAGCTTCCACACCGCCCGACCCTGCGAACCCGGCGCGCTGCACCGACTTCGAGCGCAGATAATAGAGCGACTTGATGCCCAACTCCCACGCTCGGAAGTGGAGCATCAGCAGGTCCCACTTTTCCACATCGGCCGGAATGAACAGGTTCAGCGACTGCGCCTGGTCGATATAGGGCGTCCGGTCGCCCGCCAGTTCGAGCAGCCAGCGCTGGTCGATCTCGAACGAGGTCTTGAACGTGTCCTTCTCTTCCGCCGACAGGAAGTCGAGATGCTGGACCGAACCGCCATGCTCCAGGATCGAGTTCCAGACCGCGTCCGAGTTCTTCGACTTGGCGATCAGGATCTTTTCCAGATAGGCGTTCTTGACCGAGAACGACCCCGACAGCGTCTTGTGGGTATAGATGTTCGCCGGGATCGGTTCGATGCAGGCGCTGGTGCCGCCGCAGATGATCGAGATCGACGCGGTGGGCGCGATCGCCATCTTGCAGCTGAAGCGCTCCATCACGCCGACATCGGCCGCGTCGGGGCAGGGCCCGCGCTCGACCGCCAAGGTCATCGACGCCTGGTTCACCTGCGCGTTGATGTGCTTGAACATCCGCAGGTTCCACGACTTGGCCATCGCGCCCTCGAAGGGGATGCCGCGCGCCTGCAGGAAGCTGTGGAAGCCCATGACGCCCAGACCCACCGAACGCTCGCGACCCGCCGAATAGGCGGCGCGCTCCATGCCCGGCTCGTGACGGTCGATATAGTCCTGAAGCACGTTGTCGAGGAAGCGCATCACGTCCTCGATGAACTGCTTGTCGTCCTTCCACTGGTCCCAGGTTTCGAGGTTCAGCGACGACAGGCAGCAGACCGCGGTGCGGTCCTTGCCCTTGTGATCGATGCCGGTCGGCAGGGTGATTTCCGAACACAGGTTCGAGGTCGACACCTTCAGCCCCAGCTCGCGGTGATGCTTGGGCATGTTCTTGTTCACATGGTCGGCGAAGACGATGTACGGCTCGCCGGTCGCCAGACGGGTTTCGACCAGCTTCTGGAACAGCGCGCGTGCGTCGACCGTGGCGCGGACCTCGCCGGTCTTCGGGCTCTTGAGATGCCATTCGGCGCCGTCGCGCACCGCCTCCATGAAGGCGTCGGGGATCAGCACGCCGTGGTGCAGGTTCAGCGCCTTGCGGTTGAAGTCGCCGCTAGGCTTGCGGATCTCCAGGAACTCCTCAATCTCGGGGTGCGAGATGTCGAGATAGCAGGCGGCCGAACCACGACGCAGCGAACCCTGGCTGATCGCCAGCGTCAGCGAGTCCATCACGCGGACGAAGGGGATGATGCCGCTGGTCTTGCCGTTCAGGCCGACCGGCTCGCCGATGCCGCGCACCTGGCCCCAATAGGTGCCGATGCCGCCGCCGCGCGAGGCGAGCCACACATTCTCGTTCCAGGTGGTGACGATGCCGTCCAGGCTGTCGGGCACCGAGTTGAGATAGCAGCTGATCGGCAGGCCACGACCCGTGCCGCCGTTCGACAGGACGGGCGTCGCGGGCATGAACCACAGCTTCGATATATAGTCGTACAGCCGCTGGGCATGCTCGGCATTGTCGGCATAGGCCGAGGCCACGCGCACGAACAGGTCCTGATAGCTTTCGCCGGGCAGGAGATAGCGGTCGTTCAGCGTTTCCTTGCCGAAGTCGGTCAGCAGCGCGTCGCGCGCATGGTCGACCTCGACCGGATAGGGTTGCGGGCGCACCGACTTGGTGTCGGCGGGCGTCGGGGCCGGGGCGGCAGTGTCCGCCGCCATCTTCTCAAGCATGTCAGTCGTCATGTCGCTATCCCGGTCATCCCTGAAATCCATCATTGATGCCGCTCCTTTGTTCCTGATCCGTTCGAGCCGGCGTCCCGCCCCTTGCACCTGCGCGCCGCGAACGTCGCGATGGCAAGGATGGGGAACCGGCGCCCGGTGATACCGGGTGTTCGTCCGATCCCGATGATGCCGGGTGGCATATCGTCATCCTACCAGTGCTTGGGGCCGCCCCCGGCCTCTTCCACTATATAGTGTAAAATCCCGGCGGTTACCGCAAGAGGGGTAAAGCCTGGGGAGGAGGTTGGTTGCGACGAATGGCGGCGGCGTGCAAGCGCCCTGAACCCGCGACGCGTGGATGTCTGCGGGGTTCATGAAGCGCAAGCCTTAAAAAAACTTTTTTAGCGGTCGGGATCGGCCGTGGGTCAGTTCAGGGACAGCAAAAACAATGCCAGCAGGCCAATCAACGCGACCCCCATTTGTGGGGGCCGCAACCGCGCGAAATGACGCGGCGCCCCGCCCCAGCGCGCCAGCCAGGGGTCGGTAAGCGCGATCGAAGCATAGCCGACCAGCAACAGCGCCAGCCCTACCGGCGGCGAGGCGATCAGCGCCAGCAGCCCCAGCGAAAAGCGCAGGATCATGGTCAGCATCTGCGACACATGCGGTCCGCCGGGGGTGAAGAAGCTCAACCCGCGCGCGACCCCGGCCAGGAAGACGAGGATCGCCCCGCCCCACATCTGCCCAATGACCAGCGCCAGCGGAAAGCCCATCCACGCGCCGATGGCGGCGATCGGCAGGACCAGCACGGGGCCATAGCCAAAGATCAGGCTGAGCCAGGGCGCGTTCGGAGCATTGCCCTCGGGCGTGGGGGCGGGATGGGGCATGAGGTCGGTCATCGGGCGCGAACGTGCGGCCCGGCTTTCCTATCCGCCCAACCCGTTGCGTCGGCGGTCGCCGCACATTCCCATTCCTCCCTGCGAGGGGAGGGGGGCCATGCGATCCATGGTAGAGGGGTGTCGCCCGTCGTGGTTCCGCCCGACCTCTCCAACCGGGACACCCCCGTCAGGCCTGCCACCTCCCCTTGCAGGGCGTCGTTGCGAAATTGGCGCTTCCCCGCTCTTCACCCTCCATTCCGGCGAAGGCCGGGGTCCAGATGCTGAAGGCTCTCCATCCCTTATCAGCGGTTACCCGACTGGACCTCGGCCTCCGCCGGGGTGGTGTAAAGCGTTTTCATAACGATCCCCTCTGTCGGGGGAGGACAGCGGGTTAGGCCGATTGGCGCCGGGGTTCGTCGTCGCTGATCGCCATGTCGAGCCAGGGGTGATCCTCGGGCAGGGGCGTGGCGAAGGCGATGCCGACCCGTCCGTCGCGCTCCCAGCGGATATAGCTGCGCAGCGGCTTGTCGGTGCCGACGCGCAACCCGATCGCGGCACCGCACACGATATAGGCGGGGGGCAGCCCCTCGATCATCATGCCCGATGGCGACAGGTCGCGGATGCGCACGTCGAGGACGGCGCTGCCCGAGATGATCTGGGCGGAGCGCAGCATCTTCACCCGCGTGCGCCGCATCGATTTCAGGCCGACCGGCTCGGCATGGGCATCGCCGTCGTCCAGCATGCGATGCACCTCGGCGACGGGCACCGGCCGGCCATAGACGAAGCCCTGGATATGGCTGCACCCCAGTTCGCGGATCAGTTCGATCTCGTCCTGAAGCTCGACTCCCTCGGCGGTGGTTTCCATGCCCAGCGTATCGGCCAGCGTCACGATCGCGCGGATGATGGCGGCGTTGCGATTGCCCGATCCGACCGCACCGCGCACGAAGGACTGGTCGATCTTGATCTTGTCGAACGGCGCATGACGCAGATAGCCGAGCGAGGAATAGCCGGTGCCGAAATCGTCGAGCGCGAGGCGGACGCCCAGCGCCTTCAGCGCGGCGAACTGGCGTTCCGATTCCTGATCGTCGCGCAGAAACACGCTTTCGGTGATCTCCAGTTCCAGCCGCGATGGCGCCAGGCCGGACTGCGCCAGCGCCTGCGCGACCAGCGCCGACAGATTGGGCTTGGCGAACTGCACCGACGAGACATTAACCGCGACGCGCGCGGGCAGCGGCCAGCTGGCGGCCTCCATGCAGGCGGTGCGCATCACCCATTCGCCGATCTGCTCGATCAGCCCGCATTCCTCCGCCACCGGCACGAACTGGCCCGGGGGAATGTCGCCCTGGGTCGGGTGGGTCCAGCGCAGCAGCGCCTCATAGCCGACGATGCGTGCGTCATGTGTCGAGACGACGGGTTGATAGGCGAGGTGGAATTGCCCTTGCGCGATGGCGATGCGCAAATCCTCCTCCATCCGCTTGCGGCTGCGCGCGCCCTCCAGCATCGTCTCGGCATAGAAACGGTGCACGCCGCGCCCATCGCCCTTGGCGGCATAAAGGCCCAGATCGGCGTTGCGGATCAGCGCCTGCGAATCGTCCCCGTCATGCGGCGCGATGGCGATGCCGATCGAACAGCCGATCGTCACCTCGACCCCCTGGATGTCATAGGGGCGCGACAGGGTGGCGATGATGTCGGTCGCCAGCGAGGATAGCCGCTCGCGCTGGTCGATGCCGGGCAGGACGATCTGGAACTCGTCGCCGCCCAGCCGACCGACCAGCCCGACATCGCCGACCGTCTGTTCCAGCCGCCGCGCGACCTGTTGCAGCAATAGGTCGCCGGCCTGATGGCCCAGCGTGTCGTTGACCGCCTTGAACCGGTCGAGGTCCATCAGGAACAGCGCAGTCGGGCGGTAGGGATTGATCGACTGTTTCAGCGTCTTGTCGAGCGACAGCTTCATGCGTTGGCGATTGGCCAGGCCGGTCAGCCCGTCGAACAGCGCCAGCCGGGTGATCTCCGCCTCCGACCGGCGCTTTTCGGTCAGGTCCGAGCCCGAGCCGATGAAGCCGCGAAACCGGCCGATGCCGTCGATGATCGGACGGCCCGAAATCGACCACCAGCGGTCCTGCGCGCGCGGATCGCCCGACACCGCGCAGATAGTGTAATCGGAAAAGCTGGTGCGCGACGCCATGTGGAAGGACAGGGTCCGCTCGGTGCCGGGTTCCGACGAATCCATCTGGAACAACTCGGTCAGCGATCGCCCGGTGGGATCGACGCCGATCGCACGGAGGTCCTGCGCCACCTTGTCGGACAGATAGGTCAGCCGGCCATGGCGATCGGTTTCCCAGAACCAGCCGGTGCCGTGCTCCTCGAACTCGGCGATCATCTTGACCGCCTGCTGCCCCTGGCCAAAGGCGCGGGCGCGGGCATCGGCGACATTATAATCCATCTGCCCGCTGCATCGCGCGTTCATCACCAGGAAGAGCAGCGGCGGCACGACGGCGGCCAGCGTCAGCGGCAACGATGCGCCCCAGGCCATGGCGGCGATCGGCGCCAGAAAGGCGAAGCCGAACGAATAACCGATCAGCGCGCATCGGACCGGATGCAGGACCGTCGCGGTCGCCCACATCGCACAGAACAGCGTCAGCGCCGATGCCCATCCCGTGACGCCGTCATGTGACTGCGCGGTCAGCAGCAGCAACGGGCCGGACGCGACCGCGATCGCGAAGCCCATCACGATCAGCCACTGCTTCAACCGGTAGAAGGGCCATTGCCATGTGTTGCCGCGCCACAGCACCACCCCGAAGGCCGCCGTAGCGAGCAACAACGCCGCGCCGCCGGTCGCCTTTTCGATGAACAATGTAGAGGGGTCATAGCGCAGGCTGATGCCCAAAATGATCGCCACCGCGACGAGATTCTGAAGAATCGACAGCGGCCAGGTCCGGCACAAGATGCGGACGCGCGTCAGATGCAGCTCGACCAGCAGTTCGTCATTGTCCTCGACGATCCCCATCAGGGCGAGAAAGGATATGCGGTCGGAGGCGGATGACATGCGCGGCTTTGGGTCCCAGGGCGGCTCAGGGCGACCCTGCGCCCGCCGGAGTTAAGATTGATTGAAGTGAATCCCCCCGAGGGAATCGTCATCGCCATCGCACATGGCGTTGCACCGCGCGCGCCGCTGTCGCAAAAGGCGACCCCATGACGACCCTGATCCGCGACACCGACCTGATCGAGAGCGTGGCCGACGCGCTCCAGTTCATCAGCTACTATCACCCGATGGATTATATCCGCGCCTTGGGTAAGGCCTATGAGGCCGAAAAAAGCCCGGCGGCCAAGGATGCCATCGCCCAGATCCTGACCAACAGCCGGATGTGCGCGGAGGGGCATCGCCCGATCTGCCAGGACACCGGCATTGTCACGGTCTTTGTGAAATGGGGGCAGGACTGCCGCCTGTCGGGCGACCGTAGCTTGCAGGAAGTCGTCGATGAGGGCGTGCGCCGCGCCTATCTCCACCCCGAGAACAAGCTGCGCGCCTCGATCCTCGCCGACCCCGCCTTCACCCGCCGCAACACCAAGGACAACACGCCCTCGGTCCTCCATGTCGAGATGGTGCCGGGCAACACGGTTACCGTCGACGTCGCGGCCAAGGGCGGCGGGTCGGAAAACAAGTCCAAGTTCAAGATGATGAACCCGTCCGACTCGATCGTCGACTGGGTGCTGGAGATGATCCCGCAGATGGGCGCGGGCTGGTGCCCGCCGGGCATGCTCGGCATCGGCATCGGCGGCACGGCGGAAAAGGCGGTGCTGCTCGCCAAGGAATCGCTGATGGGCGCGATCGACATGGGGCAGCTGAAAGAGCGCGGCCCGCGTAACGATATCGAGGCGCTGCGGATCGAGCTGTTCGACAAGGTCAACGCGCTGGGCATCGGCGCGCAGGGGCTGGGCGGCCTGTCCACCATCCTCGACGTCAAGATCCTCGACTGGCCGACGCACGCCGCGTCCAAGCCGGTGGCGATGATCCCGAATTGCGCCGCGACCCGCCATGCGCACTTCACGCTCGACGGCTCGGGCCCGGTCTATCTCGAAGCGCCCAAGCTGGAGGAATGGCCCAAGGTCGACTGGAAGCCCGACCTGCAAACGGCCAAGCGCGTCGATCTCGACACGCTGACGCCGGAAGAGGTGAAGAGCTGGAAGCATGGCGACCGGTTGCTCCTCAACGGCAAGATGCTGACCGGCCGCGACGCCGCGCACAAGCGGATCAAGGACATGCTCGACCGCGGCGAGGAGCTGCCGGTCGAATTCAAGGGTCGCGTCATCTATTATGTCGGCCCGGTCGATCCGGTCGGTGAGGAAGTGGTCGGCCCGGCGGGTCCGACGACCGCGACCCGCATGGACAAATTCACCCGCATGATGCTCGACCAGGGTCTGCTGGCAATGGTCGGCAAGGCCGAGCGTGGTCCGGCCGCCACCGATGCGATCCGCGAATATCAGTCCGCCTATCTGATGGCGGTCGGTGGTGCGGCCTATCTGGTCGCGCGCGCGATCAAGGGATCGAAGGTCGTCGGCTTCGAGGATCTGGGCATGGAGGCGATCTACGAATTCGACGTGGAGAATTTCCCCGTCACCGTCGCGGTCGATTCCGAAGGCCAGAACGTCCACACGCTGGCGCCGCTGGTGTGGAAGGACAAGATCGCCAAGGAAGGCCTGCTGACCCCGGCGTGATCCGGTTCACCCTCCCTATCCGCGATGGGGAGGGCGGGCGGCTGGCAGAAAGCTCCCCTTTCCTGACCTCCGTTCAGCCTGAGCGTAGTCGAAGGCCACGGGACAACATCGCCAGCTGACAAAGTCTGGTGCCTCTGTCATCTCTTGGCCTTCGACTGCGCTCAGGCTGAACGGAGCGTGTGCTTTAACCGCGCCCCGTCACATCGCGTGGATTGTTCCTCCCCTCGCCAAGGGGGAGCCTGCACTCTCAATTCCTGTAGAGCGCGTCCAGGCGCTCGCCATACACCTCGCGCAACACGTGCCGGCGGATCTTCAGCGACGGCGTCAGCTGCTGGTTCTCGATCGAGAACGGCTCATGCGCGATCACGAAGCGGCGGATGCGCTCGGTGACCGACAGGTCGCGATTGACCCGGTCGACCGCCGCCGAGATCGCCGCGCGGAAGTCCAGATCGTCGTCGAGCGCCACGCGGTTGCAGCCCGTGCCCGACTTCGCGCACCACTCGGCGGTCCATTCGGAATCGGGCACGATCAGCGCCACCATATAGGGCCGCCGGTCGCCCGCGATCATCGCCTGCGCGATTTCGGGCTGGAGGGTCAGCATCCCCTCGACCTTCTGGGGGGCGACATTCTCGCCCTTGTCGTTGATGATCAGGTCCTTCTTGCGGTCAGTGATGCGCAGGCGGCCCGCCGTATCGAACTCGCCGATGTCGCCGGTGTGCAGCCAGCCGTCCTTCAGTACCCGCTCGGTCTCGGTCGGGTTGCGCCAATATCCGTGCATGACCAGCTCGCCGCGCACCAGAATCTCGCCGTCCTCGGCGATCCGCACTTCGGTATCGACGAGCGGCGGGCCGACCGTTTCCATCCGCACGCCGGCCTTGGGCCGGTTGCAGGCGATGACCGGCGCGGCCTCGGTCTGGCCATAGCCTTGCAGCAGGGTGAGGCCGATCGAGTGGAAGAACAGCCCGATCTCGGGGTTGAGCGGCGCGCCGCCCGACACCATTGCCTTCAACCGGCCGCCGAACTTCCTGGCGATTTTGGGCTTGAACAGCGTGGCGACCGCGAGCTGCGCGGGTCGGTCGACCAGTCGCAGCTTGCCGTCATAGCTGCGCGCACCCAGGGCCAGCGCCTGGTCGAGCAGCCTTGCGCCGAGGCCGCCCTTCTTCTCGATCGCCTTGGCGATGCGGGTGTGCAGTACCTCGAACAAGCGGGGCACGACGAACATGATCGTCGGGCGGACCTCTTCGATATTGGCGGCCAGCTTGTCGAGGCCCTCAGCGTAATAGATCTGCCCGCCCAGCGAGATGGGGAAATGCTGGCCCCCGGTATGCTCATAGGCGTGGGAGAGGGGGAGGAAGGAAAGGAACACCTCGTCCTCCCAGCCAAAATCCTCGGCGATCACCACGCTGCACCCGGCGCAATTGTGCAGGATCGCGCCGTGATGCTGCATCACCCCGCGCGGTGCGCCACCGGTGCCCGAGGTGTAGATGATGCAGGCCAGGTCGCCCCGGCTGAAATCGGCCTCCGCCGCCACGGTGGCGGCCTGGGTCGGATGCGCGGCGATCAGCGCGTCATATTGGCGGCAGTCGATCTGGCTCGGCCCCAGCCTCAGCGGCTCGATCCCGATCACCGTCTGGACATGGTTGGAGCGCAGCGCGGCGGGCATCAGCGTGGCGGCCAGCTTCTGGGTCGAGACGATGATCGCGCGCGCGCCCGAATTCTCGATGATGTGCGCGTGATCGCGTTCGGTATTGGTCGTGTAGGTCGGCACGGTGACGCAGCCCGCCGCCATGATGGCGAGATCGGCGATGCACCATTCGGGCCGATTCTCCGCGACCAGCATCACCCGGTCGCCGCGTTGCAGCCCCGTGGAGCGCAGCCCGCGCGACAGGCTGGCGACCTGTCGTGCCGCCTCGGCCCAGCTGATCGCGTGCCAGGCCCCGTCCTGCTTGCGCCACAGGAAGGGCGCGTCGCCCTTTTCGGCGGCGCGGGTGAAGAACATGGTGACGAGATTGGGAAAATATTCGAGCGTACGCATGGTCGTGCCTCTCCCACCGGCCCGTATCGCGCGCGTCAACGCGCGACCGGGCTCTTTGGTTGTCTTATTCCGCCGGGCGTCCCGGTTTGTCGCCGACCCGCTGGATCACGGTCATCCGCCCGGCCACGTCGATCGCCACGCCCTCGCTGCGCGGATCGGCGGCACCGACCCAGCGACCGCCGACGCGCTCGATCGCATTGGCCTTCAGCCCCATCGGCGCGACCGTCACGGTCTCCCCCAGCGCCCGAAGGCCGGGGACCAGCGCCTCCAGCGCGGTGCCCTGTTCGATCGTGGCGACCTTGCCCGGCGCGAAGACCAGGCCGGTCGCGATCGCGTCCTGCGCGCTCAGCTTCCAGTCGATGACGCCGATGATCGCCTTGGCGACCTGCGCGATGATGGTCGCGCCGCCGGCCGCGCCGACCGCCAGGCGCACCCGGCCGTCCGGGCCATAGACGATGGTCGGCGACATCGAGCTGCGCGGCCGCTTGCCGCCCTCGACCCGGTTGGCGACCAGATCGCCGTCCTTGACCGGCACGATGTCGAAATCGGTCAGCTCGTTGTTCAGCATCGTGCCGTCGATCGACAGGCCGGAGCCGAATGACCCCTCGACGGTGGTCGTCACCTCGGCGACATTGCCGCCCGCGTCGACCGCGACGAGATCGGTGGTGCCCGCGACCTCGCTGACCGGTGCGCGGACCCGCGCCGGCGCCCCCGGTGGCGTGCCGGGCGAGACCGACGCCATGGTGCGATCGGGCGAGATCAGTGCGGAGCGGCTGGCGATATATCGGGGGTCGAACAACCCCTTCAGCGGCACGCGGACATAATCGGGATCGCCCAGATACATGTCGCGGTCCGCATAGGCGAGGCGGGAGGCCTCGGCGAACAGATGCCAGGCCTGCGGCGAATCCTTGCCCAGCGATCCCATGTCGAAGCGTTCGAGCAGTTTCAGGATCGACAGCACCGTCGACCCGCCGCCCGAGGAGGGGGCCATGCTGCAAATCCGGTATCCGCGATAGGTGTCGCACAGCGGCGCACGCGGCTTGGCGGCATAGGAGGCGAGGTCGCCGGTCGTCATCTTCGACGGATTGCGTGGCGCGGTGTTGACCGTCGTGACCAGCTTCTGCGCCTGCGGCCCGACATAGAAATAGTCGGGGCCGAGTTTGGCGAGGCGTTCGAACAAGGCGGCCTGTTCGGGATTGCGGATGATGCTGCCCAGCGGCAGGACCTGTCCGTCGGGACCGGTCAGCCGGGCGCGCGTGGGGGCGTCGACATGTGCGCCGTACCGAGTCAGCGCGGTCTGGAGACGCGGGGTCAGCTGGAACCCGTCGCGCGCCAGCCGGATCGCGGGCTGGAACAGCCGCGCCCAGGGCAGCTTGCCGCCCTTGGCATGGGCCAGCGCCATGCCGCGCAGCGCGCCGGGCACGCCGACGCTGCGCCCGCCGGGCACCGCCTCGGCATGGGTCAGCGGGCGTCCTTCCGGGCCATAGAACCAGTTCGGGGTGGCGGCCATCGGCGCGGTTTCGCGCGCGTCGATGCTGTCGGTGCCGCGCGGCCCGTGGCGGACCCAATAGCTGCCCCCGCCGATGCCCGAGCTTTGCGGTTCGACCACGTTCAGCGCCAGCATGGTGGCGATCGCGGCGTCGGTCGCGCTTCCGCCGGCGCGCAGGATCTCGACCCCGGCGGCGGCGGCGCGCGGATCGGCGGCGCTGACCATACCCTCGGCGGGGGGCTTTGGGGCGGGCTGGGGGGCGGGCTGGCGCGCCTCGACGGGCGCGGCGAGAGGCAGCGCGAGCGCCGCCACGGACAGGAGCCAGTGCTTCATCCGGCCGACCCTAGCGGCAAGGCGCGCCCTGCGCCAAGCCGTAACGTCAGGCGCCGATCGCCTGAGCGATATTCTCGAATCCGTCGCGGGCGAGCAGCGCGTCGAGATCGCGCAGGATGCGCGCGGCCAGCCCCGGCCCCTCATAGACCAGCGCGGAGTAAAGCTGGACCAGGCTCGCCCCCGCCCGGATGCGGGCATAGGCCTCCGCCCCGCTATCGATCCCGCCGGCGGCGATCAGGGGCAGCGCCGCCCCGGTGGCTTTCCGGAAATCGGCCAGCCGCGCGCGGGCAAGCGGGGCGAGCGGACGGCCCGACAGGCCGCCGGTCTCGGCCGCGTTGGCGCTGGTGACATGGGGCCGGGTGATGGTGGTGTTGCCGATGATGATCGCGTCCAGCCGGTTGTCGATCGCGCCGCGCGCGATCTCGTCGATCTGCGCGGGCTCGAGATCGGGGGCGACCTTCAGGAACAGCGGCACCTGGCCTGCCGCCTCGCGCGAGGTGGCCAGCAACTCGGCCAGCGCCGCGCCGTGCTGCAGGTCGCGCAAGCCAGGCGTGTTGGGGCTGGAGATGTTGATCGTGACGTAATCGGCGATCGGTGCCGCCTGGGTCACCCCGTGGTGATAATCGGCGATACGGTCGGCGGCGTCCTTGTTCGCGCCGACATTGATGCCCAGCACGCCTTTGCGCTTCGCC
This sequence comes from Sphingomonas pseudosanguinis, assembly GCF_052056765.1. NCBI lineage: Bacteria > Pseudomonadati > Pseudomonadota > Alphaproteobacteria > Sphingomonadales > Sphingomonadaceae > Sphingomonas > Sphingomonas pseudosanguinis. Next base: position 2,773,521 of record NZ_CP189888.1, on the reverse strand, counting down.
GCCTTCGCGCGCGTCAGCCCCGCGTCCAGCCCACCATTGTTGAAGCCATAGCGGTTGACGACGCCCTTATCCTCGACCAGCCGGAACAGGCGGGGCTTGGGGTTGCCGGGCTGGGGCTTGGGGGTCAGCGTGCCGATCTCGACCATGCCGAAGCCCAGGCCGAAAAAGCCGTCGATCGCCTCGCCATTCTTGTCGACGCCCGCCGCCAGCCCCAGCGGGTTGGCGAAGTCGATCCCCGCGATGCGCGTGGCGAGCCGGGGATAACGCGCCGAATCCACCCCCATCGGTGCGCCCAGCGAACCCCAACGCGACAGCATCGCTACCGTCAGACCATGGGCGCGTTCGGCATCGAGCGCGAAGAGGAGCGGGTGATAAAAGGCCATGCCGGCCCGGTTAGCGGATTGCGGGGGGAGGGGGAAGGTGTGGGCTATCCCTCCCGTCTTCACTGCTCCCCCTCCCGCAGGCGGGAGGGGGCGGGGGGAGGGAAAGGTGTCTCACCGAGCCCGTCGCCTGTGGCATGCCCTCCCCCATCCCCTCCCGCTTGCGGGAGGGGCGTGCCAAGACCGGAGGGCCGGTGTAATCAAAACGGAACGCTATTACCCAACATCGGTTGGTGGGGACCTACAGGGAGAGCCCCGATGAAGACCCCCGTCGCATTCAACCCCCAGGTCGAAGACGTAAAGCCCGAAGAGGGCGACACCGTCGACCAGATGAAACAGTCGTTCGAGCATATCCTCGACACCACCTCGAAGAACTATGGCCACGGCGTCCGCGCCGTCCATGCCAAGGCGCATGGCATCATCCGGGGCAGGCTGAAGGTCCATGACGCGCTTCCCGCCGAACTGGCGCAGGGGCTGTTCGCCAAGCCGGGCGAATATGACGCGGTGGCGCGCATCTCCACCAACCCGGGCGATATACTTGATGACGCCATCGCTCTGCCGCGCGGCCTCGCGCTGAAGGTCATCGGGGTAGAGGGCGAGCGGCTGCCGGGCTCGGAAGGCGATGCCACGCAGGACTTCGTCATGGCCAACGCGCCGGTCTTCACCGCGCCGACGGCGGATGCCTTCGCCAAGAATCTGAAGATGCTCGCCTCCACCACCGACAAGTTCGAGGGCGGCAAGAAGCTGCTCTCGGGCATATTGCGCGGGATCGAGGCGACGCTGGAGACGGTCGGGGTCGAGAGCGCGACGCTCAAGACGCTAGGCGGCTCGAAGCAGGTCCACCCGCTGGGCGAGACCTATTACAGCCAGACGCCGTTCCGTTACGGCGACCATATCGCCAAGTTCGCCCTGTTTCCGGTCAGCCCGGCGCTGACCCAGCTGACCGGCGATACGGTCGACACCCATGACCGCCCCGACGCGCTGCGTGAAGTGGTGCGCGAGGTGATGATCGAGCAGGGCGGCCAGTGGGAATTGCGTGTCCAGCTCAACCGCGATCTCGACGCCATGCCGATCGAGGATGCCACCGCCGAATGGAGCGAGGCGGACAGCCCGTACATCACCGTCGCGACCTTCACCGCCGAACCGCAGATCAGCTGGCAGGACGGCCAGACCAACGCGATCGACGATGCGCTGTCCTACAGCATCTGGCACGGCCTGGCCGCGCACCGGCCACTGGGCAATGTCAACCGCGCACGGAAAGACACCTATCGCTTCTCGGCCGAATATCGCGGGCGGGTGAATGGCTGCCCGATGCACGAGCCGCGCGAAATGGCCGAGTTGCCGTGAGCCGGTCGCAACCGCTAGGACAAGCGGCATGATCCGCCTGTTTCATGTCAGCGACGTGCATTTCGGTGCCGAGGACCCCGCCGCGCTCGCCTGGTTCGCCGAGCGGGTGGCCGAGGAAAAGCCCGACGCCGTCATCATGACCGGCGACCTGACCATGCGCGCGACCAAACGCGAGTTCCAGGCGGGCGGCGAATGGCTGCAATCGCTGGGCGTGCCGGTGACGGTCGAGGTCGGCAATCACGACATCCCCTATTACTGGGACCCGTTCCGCCGGTTCTTCGCGCCCTATCAGCGCTATGCGGCGGTCGAACGGATGATCGAGAAGCCGCTTGACCTGCCCGGCGTGACGGTGGTGCCGCTCAAGACCACCGCGCGCGCCCAGTGGCGGTGGAACTGGTCGAAGGGGCGGGTCAGTCGGGGTTCGCTCCGCCGCGCGCTGGCGCTGATCGAACAGGCGCCCAAGGATCACCTGATCCTGGTCGCCGCGCACCACCCGCTGATCGAGGGGCCGACCAAGGGCACTGCCAAGACCCGCAATGGCGACGAGGCGTTGACCCGGCTGGCGGCGGCGGGCGCGCATGCGGTGCTGTCGGGCCATGTCCACGACCCGTTCGACGTGCCGATCGACCGCGATGGCCGGATCATCCGCATGATCGGCGCGGGCACCCTGTCCAAGCGCACCCGCAAGACGCCGCCCGCCTTCAACGAACTCCGCGTGGAGGGCAAGGGCTTCGAAACGCTGGTCCGCAGCTTCGGCGAAACCGCGCCGCATGTGATTACCGAGGATATGCGGGCGGGATGATGCCTTACTCGAAAGGCGGCGTGCGATAATCCTCGGCCAGCTTGCGGTAATAGGCGGCCGAACCGGCATTCCCTTGTGACGCGAAGCGCCGCGCCGCCGCGCTGGCGCCTGCCGATCCCGTCCTGAACACCTGGGTCAATTGTTCTGGGCGGTCGGCCTCGGGAACGACGCCGCGCCATTCCGGATCGAAGCGATAGGCGGGGATCAGTTGTGATCCGTTGACCCTCAACACGCCCTGTACGGGGCGGCCGCCGGCCATCCTGCCGAGGAAGAACTGATAGGGTTCGGCCTTGCCGAGGCGTAACACGCCCAACCCCTCGGCCCTGCTCTTGATGCAATCGCCCAGCCAGCGTGCAGGCCGCTGAATCAGATCGGCCGGGATGGTCACGCGGCAATCGGCGGCCGACGGCGCTGCCGCACCGCCCCCGGCCGAACAGGCTGCGGCACCGCCGATGGCCAGCATGATACCGATCGCGACGATCGCATGTGGTGGACGGATCATCCCGATCCTCTCCTTCAAAGCCCGAAACTGTCGAGCAGCGACGTGCTGCATTCGAAATGCATCGCATCATCCGTGGGAAAGGTCGCCCCCCAATACCAACCCGCGCGATTGAAGAACGGTGCCAGAGCATCCAGGCCGCGATTGGAACGATGCGATCCGCGCTGGGTCAAATAGCGGTCGATATAGAAGTCGATCGCGGTCCCGAACGCGTGATTGGACAATTTCGTACTCGATCCGCGCTGGAGCCGGTTGACCAGCATTCCCGCATTGCCGAGCAACGGGTAGAGTTCGGGAAGCTCACGGCGCACCGCGCTCAATACGCCCCGCAGGCTGGCGACGGCGGGGTGGATGCCGGTGGCGCGGAAGGGGCCGACATCCTCGATGACGATCAGCGCTCGCAGCTTGGGGTTGGTGACCGGGCCGCCGTTTCGATAGGCGATCTCGCTGGGGCGGCCGCCGAAGCGCCGGATCTGGCTTTCCGGTCCCGGCGATGAAAGCCCATGATTGACCGATCCGCGCGCCGGCAGCGCGGTTTCGGTTTTCCAGAAGGCGCGTCTATCCCCGGATGGCGTGGCAGGCGTCGCTGCGGGAGCGGCCTTACGTGGCAGCGTCGCGGGGACGGTGGGTGCGGTCGTGACCCGATGCCGCGTAGCCGGCGCCGAGGTAGCGGGGGGCGTCGTGGTCAGGCGTCGCCACGTCGGACCATGGACGTCCACCCGGCCATCGGGGCGGCGGAGGACCCGGCGTTGAAACCGCTCGATCGCGGAAATGGTCAGGCGACCGCATCGCCGATCAATGGGGCCGGGATGTTCGCCTGCATCGGTCAGCAATTGCTGGATGATGCCGACATCGGCGGGGCGATTATGGCCGCCCAATCCTACGGACGCTTGAATCTGGCGCATGGCGGAATCGAATCCCGATCATGTGACGGACTTGGTCTGCGACTGGTTTCGTTGCGCTTCGATCTGGAATATAAGGGAAATTCTTCGCGGCGTCATGCTCCGGTTGCGGCCGAATGATCCGCTTCGGACGAAAGGAGAAGTCGAAGCTCACGCCCCGACCTCGCTCCGCGTCATCACCCCCGCATGACGTGCGGCCGTGCGGCGACCTGGTCGTACATCCGTCCCGGCTGGTCGAGCCAGATCGGCGAGAGCTTGGACGAGTCGGTGCGCTCCAGACCCACGGCATAGGCGCAGCGGGCGACGCCCCAGTCGGTGTGTGCGGCGGCGGCCAGGATCGGCACGAACATCGGCCGGCCGGCGGCGTCGATGACGTGGATCGCCTCGCGCGGCAGCGCGCTGACGCCGCGCACGGTGCGGCTCTCGCCGGGTGCCAGTGCGAAGGGCGGGACGATCGGGCGGCCCTGCGGCTGGCGTGCGAGCTCGATCAACTGGCCGTCCAGTTCGCTATGCGCGCTGAGCAGGCGCAGGTCGACGGCGACCCGCCCGATCGGGGTGGCGCCGGTGTTGCGCACGGTGATCTCCGCCTCGATCGTCGCGGACAGCATGTTCAGCCCGACGCGCAGCGGTCGTGCCTCGACTTGCAGGAAGCTGGGTTCGGGCGGCAGCGCCGGCGGTGGCGGGGCGGCGGGCTGGGGTGCGGCGGCGGGCGTCGCCGACGGGCGGGGCGTCGGCACGGCGGCGAGGTCCGGGGCCGGCTCGGCCGGGCGGGGTGCCGGGGCGGGCAGCGCGCGCGTACGACCGGCGCTGCGGCGGCCCAGCCAGATACCGATGATCAGCGCGCCGATGCCGGTGCCCGCGAGCAGCGGCCAGAAGGGCAGGCCGCCGCGATCCGTCTCGCCCTGTTCGGGGGCGGCGGTGTCCGGTGCGACAATGGCGGGCATCGCGCCCTGGCCATTGGAAATGTTCAAGCCGTCCATCGCCGTATCGGGGCGGTTGACGGGGCTGGATTCGGGGTCGGGCAGCCGCGTCGCGGGCGGCTCGGGCGTGGGGCTCGGTTCGGGTAGCGGCGCGGCCGCCGGAGTCGGGCTGGGCGCGGGCGTCGGGGTGGCGCGCGGCGTCGGACGCGGTGTAGGCGTCGCGCGGGGCGTGGGGGCCGGGGTCGGCTCGGGCGTGGCCTGGCCCGGCAGGACCAGGCGCGGGGCCGGCGGCGTCGGCACTGGGGTCGCCGATTGCTGCGGCGTGGTGGCGCGCGGGGTCAGGCTGAATCCGTCCAGCCCCGAGGTGGAGGGGCGGCTGCTGGCATCACTGTCCTGCGGGGCGGCCTTGGCGAGGACGGGACTGGCCAGCGTCGGTGCGAGTGCCGGGGCCAGCGTCAGGACAAGAAGGCGCGCGGCGATGCGCGGCCCGGACGATGTCATGAAATGCAATCCTCGTGGTAACAACAGTCTTCATCGGCCGTTCGGGTCACCGACCCGACCGCCTAGCCGTGCCCGCTCGAACCGGCGGATGCAACCCCCCTCGACCATATGATGGGTCCGGCCCGGCGCGTGTTTGACAGCGGGGGGTGCAAAGCCTATATCGCGGTCCTTCGCCACAATCTTCGGGAAATGACGCGTCGTCGCGCAGCGTGTCGGTCGAATGGGAGATTGCTGGTTCATCGGACGCCGGATGCCGCCGCAAGCGATTGCGAGCGGCCTTTCGGCGTCCTTGCGTCGCGTCCCGTCCGGAGGTTTCCGGGCAGCGATTATACGGCTGACGAGGCAGACAGATCCATGGCAACCAAGGCGATCGACAGCGGCTCCGCCCCGCGCAAGGGCGATGGCAGCACCGCCAAGCGGCGCATCCGCAAGGTGTTCGGCGACATCCACGAAGTGGTGCAGATGCCGAACCTGATCGAGGTTCAGCGCGAAAGCTACGAGCAGTTCCTGCGTTCGGACAAGTCGCGGGGCCATGTGTCCGGCCTCGAAAAGACGCTGCGCAGCGTCTTCCCGATCCAGGATTTCGCCGGCACCGCCTATCTCGACTTCGATGACTATGTCCTCGAGGACCCGAAGTTCGACGTGGAAGAGTGCCGTCAGCGGGGCATCACCTATGCCGCGCCGATGCGCGTCACGCTGCGCCTGACCGCGTTCGAGGTCGATCCCGACACCGAAGCCAAGTCGGTCATCGATATCAAGGAGCAGGACGTCTACATGGGCGACATGCCCCTGATGACGGAGAACGGCACCTTCTTCATCAACGGCACCGAGCGCGTCATCGTCAGCCAGATGCACCGTTCGCCGGGCGTGCTGTTCGACCATGACCGTGGCAAGACCCATGCCTCGGGCAAGTATCTGTTCGCTGCGCGTGTGATCCCGTATCGCGGCTCGTGGCTGGACTTCGAGTTCGACGCCAAGGACATCGTCAACGTCCGTATCGACCGCAAGCGCAAGCTGCCGGTCACGGCGCTGCTCTATGCGCTGGGCATGAACTCGGAAGAGATCCTCAACTATTTCTACAATCGCCTGACCTTCGTTCGCGGTGACGGCGGCTGGAAGATCCCGTTCCAGGCCGAGAACTGGCGCGGTGCCAAGCCGATGTTCGACATCGTCGATGCGAACTCGGGCGAGGTCGTGTTCCCCGCCGGTCAGAAGATTTCGCCCCGCGCCGCCAACAAGGCGGCCAAGGATGGCCTGTCGCAGCTGCTGATCCCAACCGAGGAAATCTTCGGTCGCTACTCGGCCTATGACCTCATCAACGAGCAGACCGGCGAAATCTATGTCGAGGCCGGTGACGAGATCAGCGCCGAGAACCTCGAGGCGCTGGACAAGGCGGGCGTCGACACGATCGAGCTGCTTGACATCGACCATGTCGCCACGGGTCCGTGGATTCGCAACACGCTGAAGGCCGACAAGGCCGAAGAGCGCGAGCAGGCGCTGTCGGACATCTACCGCGTGATGCGCCCCGGCGAGCCGCCGACGCTCGAGACGGCCGAAGCGCTGTTCGCCGGCCTGTTCTTCGATCCCGATCGCTACGACCTGTCGGCCGTGGGTCGCGTCAAGCTGAACATGCGTCTCGACCTCGATTGCCCGGACACGGTTACCACGCTGCGTACCGAGGATATCCTGGCGGTCGTCAAGACGCTGGTCGACCTGAAGGACGGCAAGGGCGAGATCGACGACATCGACAATCTCGGCAACCGCCGCGTGCGTTCGGTGGGCGAGCTGCTGGAGAACCAGTATCGCGTCGGCCTGCTGCGCATGGAGCGTGCGGTCAAGGAGCGCATGTCGTCGGTCGACGTCTCGACCGTCATGCCGAACGACCTGATCAACGCCAAGCCCGCGGTCGCCGCGGTGCGCGAGTTCTTCGGTTCGTCGCAGCTGTCGCAGTTCATGGACCAGACCAACCCGCTCTCCGAAGTGACGCACAAGCGTCGCGTCTCGGCGCTCGGGCCGGGCGGTCTGACGCGTGAGCGCGCGGGCTTCGAAGTCCGCGACGTTCACCCGACGCACTATGGCCGTATCTGCCCGATCGAGACGCCGGAAGGCCCGAACATCGGTCTGATCAACTCGCTGTCGACCTTCGCCCGCGTCAACAAGTACGGCTTCATCGAGACGCCGTACCGCAAGGTGATCGACGGCCGCGTCACCGACGAGGTCGTGTACCTGTCGGCGATGGAAGAGCAGAAGCACACCGTCGCACAGGCTTCGGCCGCGACGGATGCGGACAACCGCTTCACCGAGGATCTGGTTTCGGCGCGTCAGGCGGGCGAATTCCTGATGGCGCTGCCCGATCAGATCACCCTGATGGACGTCAGCCCCAAACAGCTCGTCTCGGTCGCCGCCTCGCTCATTCCGTTCCTGGAAAACGACGACGCCAACCGCGCGCTCATGGGCTCGAACATGCAGCGTCAGGCCGTGCCGCTGGTGAAGGCGGAAGCGCCCTTCGTCGGCACCGGCATGGAAGAGACCGTGGCCCGCGACTCGGGCGCGGCGATCGCGGCGAAGCGTGCCGGTATCGTCGACCAGGTCGACGCGGCCCGCATCGTGGTTCGCGCCACGGGTGAGGTCGATGCCGGCAAGTCGGGCGTCGACATCTACACGCTGATGAAGTTCCAGCGTTCGAACCAGTCGACCTGCATCAACCAGCGTCCGCTGGTGAAGGTGGGCGACGTCGTGAAGGCGGGCGACGTGATCGCCGACGGCCCCTCGACCGAGTTCGGCGAGCTCGCGCTGGGCCGCAACGCGCTCGTCGCGTTCATGCCCTGGAACGGCTACAATTATGAGGACTCGATCCTCATCTCCGAGCGGATCGTGAAGGACGACGTGTTCACGTCGATCCATATCGACGAGTTCGAAGTCATGGCGCGCGACACCAAGCTCGGGCCGGAAGACATCACCCGCGACATCCCGAACGTGGGTGAAGAGGCGCTGCGCAACCTCGACGAGGCGGGCATCGTCTATGTCGGGGCCGAGGTGGAGCCGGGCGACATCCTGGTCGGCAAGATCACGCCGAAGGGCGAATCGCCGATGACGCCGGAGGAAAAGCTCCTCCGCGCGATCTTCGGTGAAAAGGCCAGCGACGTGCGCGACACCTCGCTCCGCCTGCCGCCGGGCGTGGCAGGGACCATCGTCGACGTGCGCGTCTTCAATCGTCACGGTATCGACAAGGACGAGCGCGCGATGGCGATCGAGCGCGAGGAGATCGAGCGTCTGAAGAAGGACGCCGACGACGAGCGCACGATCCTCAACCGGGCGACCTGGAGCCGCCTGCGCGAGATGCTGCTCGACCAGACCGCCACCGCCGCGCCCAAGGGCGTGAAGAAGGGCATCGTCATCGATGCCGAGGTGCTGGAATCGGTCGATCGTCACGAGTGGTGGAAGTTCGCCGTCGCCGACGATGCGCGCCAGAGCGATCTGGAAGCGGTCAAGGCGCAGTATGACGAAGCCGCCAAGCGGATCACGGACAAATTCCATGACCGTCGCGACAAGCTGGAGCGTGGCGACGAACTGCCGCCGGGCGTGCTGAAGATGGTCAAGGTCTTCGTCGCGGTGAAGCGCAAGCTGCAGCCGGGCGACAAGATGGCCGGCCGTCACGGCAACAAGGGCGTCATCAGCCGCATCCTGCCGCAGGAGGATATGCCCTTCCTCGCGGACGGTACGCCGGTCGATCTCGTGCTGAACCCGCTGGGCGTGCCGTCGCGCATGAACGTCGGTCAGATCTTCGAGACGCACCTGGGCTGGGCGGCGCGTAACCTGGGTATGCAGGTCGCGGCGCAGCTCGAGGATTGGCGTGAAGCCAACCCCGACGCCAAGCCGGGCGCGGTGCCGGAAGCGGTCAAGTCGCGGCTCGTGGAGATCTATGGCGATCACTATGCCGAAGACATCCAGGCGCGTGACGATGAGGAAGTGGCCGAGCTGGTCCAGAACATCCGCACCGGCGTGCCGATGGGGACCCCGGTGTTCGACGGCGCACGCGAGAGCGACGTGTCGGAGATGCTGGAGCTGGCGGGTCTGCACACCTCGGGCCAGTCGGACCTGTTCGACGGGCGCACCGGCGATCAGTTCGACCGCAAGGTGACCGTGGGCATCATCTACATGCTGAAGCTCCACCACCTGGTCGACGACAAGATCCACGCGCGTTCGATCGGGCCGTACTCGCTCGTTACCCAGCAGCCGCTGGGTGGTAAGGCGCAGTTCGGTGGCCAGCGCTTCGGTGAGATGGAAGTGTGGGCGCTGCAGGCTTATGGCGCGGCGTACACGCTCCAGGAAATGCTGACGGTGAAGTCGGACGACGTGGTCGGCCGCACCAAGGTCTACGAAGCGATCGTCAAGGGCGACGACACCTTCGAGGCGGGCATCCCGGAGAGCTTCAACGTGCTGGTCAAGGAAATGCGCTCGCTGGGTCTCAACGTCGACCTCAAGTCGATGGAAGACGCCCAGGACGACGGTCTGGCCGAGGCGGCGGAGTAAGACAGGTGACGCCGGTGGGGCACATGCTCCACCGGCGCCTTGCCTACCTCGCCCGATGAATTTTCCCTCCCTGTGAGGAAAGCGAAATGAACGAACTGACCAACTTCGCCAATCCGGTGGCCAAGCCGGAAACCTTCGACCAGATTCAGATCGGCATCGCGTCGCCCGACAAGATCCGTTCCTGGTCGTTCGGCGAGATCAAGAAGCCCGAGACGATCAACTACCGTACGTTCAAGCCGGAACGTGACGGCCTGTTCTGCGCGCGCATCTTCGGTCCGATCAAGGATTACGAATGCTTGTGCGGCAAGTACAAGCGCATGAAGTACAAGGGCATCGTCTGCGAAAAGTGCGGTGTCGAAGTCACGGTGTCGAAGGTCCGCCGCGAGCGGATGGGCCATATCGAACTGGCGGCCCCCGTCGCTCACATCTGGTTCTTGAAGTCGCTGCCCAGCCGCATCGGCCTGCTGCTCGACATGCAGCTCAAGCAACTCGAGCGCGTGCTGTACTTCGAAGCCTATATCGTCATCGAGCCGGGCCTGACCCCGCTGGAGAAGTATCAGCTTCTCACCGAGGACGAACTGCTCGACGCGCAGGATGAATATGGCGAGGACGCCTTCTCGGCCGGCATCGGTGCCGAAGCGGTCCGCATCATGCTCGAAAGCCTCGACCTCGAGGGCGAGCGCGTGCAGCTTCTGGAAGAGCTGGCGACGACCAAGTCGGAGCTGAAGCCCAAGAAGATCATCAAGCGCCTGAAGGTCGTCGAGAGCTTCATCGAATCGGGCAACCGTCCCGAATGGATGATCCTGGAAGTGATCCCGGTCATCCCGCCCGAGCTGCGCCCGCTGGTGCCGCTGGATGGTGGTCGTTTCGCGACCTCGGACCTGAACGACCTGTATCGCCGCGTCATCAACCGCAACAACCGCCTGAAGCGCCTGATGGAGCTGCGTGCGCCGGACATCATCGTCCGCAACGAAAAGCGCATGTTGCAGGAAGCGGTCGACGCACTGTTCGACAATGGCCGTCGCGGCCGCACGATCACGGGTGCCAACAAGCGTCCGCTGAAGTCGCTGTCCGATATGCTGAAGGGCAAGCAGGGCCGCTTCCGTCAGAACCTGCTCGGCAAGCGCGTCGACTATTCGGGCCGTTCGGTCATCGTGACCGGTCCGGAACTCAAGCTGCACCAGTGCGGCCTGCCGAAGAAGATGGCGCTCGAGCTGTTCAAGCCGTTCATCTACGCCCGTCTGGACGCCAAGGGTCTGTCGATGACCCTGAAGCAGGCCAAGAAGTGGGTCGAGAAGGAGCGCAAGGAAGTCTGGGACATCCTGGACGAGGTGATCCGCGAGCACCCGGTCATGCTGAACCGCGCGCCGACGCTTCACCGTCTGGGCATCCAGGCGTTCGAGCCGGTGCTGATCGAGGGTAAGGCGATCCAGCTTCACCCGCTGGTCTGCTCGGCGTTCAACGCCGACTTCGACGGCGACCAGATGGCCGTGCACGTCCCGCTGAGCCTCGAAGCGCAGCTGGAAGCGCGCGTCCTGATGATGTCGACCAACAACATCCTGTCGCCCGCCAACGGCAAGCCGATCATCGTGCCGTCGCAGGACATGGTGCTGGGTCTCTATTACCTGTCGCTCGAAAAGCAGAACGAGCCGGGTCAGGGCATGATGCTGGCGGACATGGAGGAGGTCCATCAGGCCCTCTTCGCCGGTGCCGTCACGCTGCACACCAAGATCGTCAGCCGCGTTCCGCAGACCGACGAGCAGGGCAACCAGTATCTCAAGCGGTTCGAGACGACCCCGGGCCGCATGCTGCTGGGCGAGACGCTGCCGAAGAGCCACAAGGTGCCCTTCGACATCGTCAACCGCGTCCTGACCAAGAAGGACGTCGGCGAGGTGATCGACGAGGTGTATCGTCACACCGGCCAGAAGGAGACCGTCCTGTTCGCCGACGCGATCATGGCGCTGGGCTTCCGCCACGCGTTCCGCGCCGGCATCTCGTTCGGCAAGGACGACATGATCATCGCGCCGGACAAGGATCGTCTGGTCGACGAGACGCGCGAGCAGGTGAAGGACTTCGAGCAGCAGTATCAGGACGGCCTGATCACGCAGCAGGAGAAGTATAACAAGGTGATCGACGCCTGGAGCCGTTGCGGCGACCAGGTCGCGAACTCGATGATGAACGAGATCAAGGCGGTCCGTCATTACGAGGACGGCCCGATGGAAGGCCGTGAGAAGCCGATCAACTCGATCTACATGATGGCCCACTCGGGCGCCCGTGGTAGCCCCGCCCAGATCAAGCAGCTGGCGGGTATGCGCGGCCTGATGGCCAAGCCGTCGGGCGAGATCATCGAGACGCCGATCATCTCGAACTTCAAGGAAGGTCTGACCGTTCTTGAATATTTCAACTCGACCCACGGCGCGCGTAAGGGCCTGGCCGACACGGCACTGAAGACGGCGAACTCGGGTTACCTGACCCGCCGTCTGGTGGACGTCAGCCAGGACTGCGTCATCATCGAAGAGGATTGCGGCACGACCCGCGCTCTCGAGATGAAGGCGATCGTGCAGGGCGGTTCGACCATCGCCTCGCTCGGCGAGCGTATCCTGGGCCGCACCACGGCCGAGGACATCGTCAACGCCAAGACCGGCGAAGTCATCATCGCATCGGGCGTCCTGCTCGACGAGCCGATGGTGGCGAAGATCGAGGCCGCGAACACCCAGTCGGTCAAGATCCGCAGCCCGCTGGTCTGCGAATCGAAGGTCGGTGTCTGCGGTAAGTGCTATGGCCGTGACCTCGCCCGCGGTACGCCGGTGAACATCGGCGAAGCGGTCGGCGTAATCGCGGCGCAGTCGATCGGTGAGCCGGGTACGCAGCTGACCATGCGTACCTTCCACATCGGTGGCGCGGCGCAGCTGAACGAGCAGTCGAACCTGGAAGCGGCCGTGGACGGCACCGTCCAGTTCCGCGACCTGCGCCTGATCGTCGACCAGCGTGGTCGCCGCGTGGTGCTGAGCCGTTCGGGTGAGATCGCGATCGTCGACATGGACGGCCGCGAACTGTCGGTCGACCGTATCCCTTACGGTGCGTACGTGCTGTTCGACGATGGCCACATCGTGTCGAAGGGCGACCGCATGGCCGAGTGGGACCCGTTCACCATGCCGGTGATCACGGAAAACCCCGGTACGGTGAAGTTCCAGGACCTCATCGAGGGCAAGACCCTGACCGAGCAGGTCGACGAAGCCACGGGTATCGCCCAGCGCGTCGTCACCGAGTACCGCGCCTCGACCAAGTCGAAGGAGGATCTGCGTCCGCGCATGACCCTGCTCGACGACAATTCGGGCGAGGCCGGTCGCTACATGCTGGCACCGGGTGCGACGCTCTCGGTCGAGGATGGTGCGCAGGTGCAGGGCGGTGACGTTCTGGCCCGTGTCGCGCGCGAGTCGGCCAAGACCCGCGACATCACCGGCGGTCTGCCGCGCGTCGCCGAGCTGTTCGAGGCGCGTGTTCCCAAGGACTCGGCGATCATCGCCAAGGTCTCAGGGAGAGTCGTGTTCGGCAAGGATTACAAGGCGAAGCGCAAGATCGGCATCCAGCCCGAGGATGGCGGCGAGGTCGTCGAGTATCTGGTGCCGAAGTCGAAGGTGATCGACGTTCAGGAAGGTGACTACGTCAAGCGTGGCGACAACCTGATCGGCGGTTCGCCCGATCCGCACGACATTCTGGAAACGATGGGCGTGGAGCCGCTGGCCGAATATCTGGTCAGCGAAATCCAGGAAGTTTACCGTCTCCAGGGCGTGAAGATCAACGACAAGCACATCGAGACGATCGTTCGTCAGATGCTGCAAAAGGTCGAGATCACCGACGGCGGCGACACCACGCTGCTGAAGGGCGAGCAGGTTGATCGCGAGGAAATGGACGCGATCAACGACAAGCTCGACGCGAACCAGGTCCGCGCGCAGGGCAAGCCGGTCCTGCTCGGCATCACCAAGGCGAGCTTGCAGACCCGCAGCTTCATCTCGGCGGCGTCGTTCCAGGAGACCACCCGCGTCCTCACCGAGGCGGCGGTCCAGGGCAAGCAGGACACGCTGATGGGCCTGAAGGAGAATGTCATCGTCGGCCGCCTGATCCCGGCGGGTACCGGTGCGGGCATGAACCGTCTGCGCGTGGCGGCCTCCAGCCGCGACGCGGCGCTCCGCGCCCAGCAGCGCAAGCTGGCCGAGGCGATCGTCGCGCCGGTCAGCGCGGCCGAGCAGCGGGCGGCGGAAAACGCCCGTTCGCCGCGTGACGATGCGGGCACGGGCAGCGATCCGCTGGCCGAGGTCGTGCCGTCGGGCGAAGGCACCGATGCGGATGCCGGTGAGTATCTGAACGACTGATCCGGCTAACGGATTGGAATCAAAGGGCCGCCGTCCGGGCAACCGGACGGCGGCTTTTTTGCAACCAGACCGGTACATTTTGTCGTTGACGGGCGCGCGCGACTGGCGGAGAGGCCGGCGCGACGAAAACCCCCGATTTGCGCCGAATGGAGGGTGCGCAAGACTTTGTAACGGGAACCGAAACCCCCTCCCAACCATATACAAATATTGGAGAAGATCCCCGAACCGCGCGGGTTATTGGCACGGCGCGGGGACCCTGGAGACCTGAGATGACGTCGCCTGAGATTGACGAAGATTATTTCTACCAACGTGCTGAAACGGAACTGGAACTGGCGCAGAAGGCGACCCACCCCGCAGCGGTTCGAGCGCATTATATCATCGCCAACCACTATCTCGATCGCGTGTACAGCCAGCCCGCCGACGGCGCGGTGATCGAGGCGGCGGAGTAAGACGCGGGGCGGGACGAGCCGCTTTCGGACCATCGGTCGACAGGCGCCTGCGGGCGCCTGTTTCATATCTGGGGGCCGTCGGTTCCCTGGATTGGGCGAATGTCGGGTGACGGCGTGGATATGGCGGGCGGTCCAGGCACGCTGGCGGTCACCGTCACCGGGCATCCTTGCTGGGATGCTGCCCTGAAGCCCGACGCCCAGCCTGGCCTGAGGAACCAAGGGTCGGTTCATGGGGACTGTGCCGGTCCCGTACGAGCCCCACCTTCAACAGGCCTAGAACCGATCGACATTCCTCCCCTGGAAGGGGAGGTGGCAGGCCGCAAGGCCTGACGGAGGGGTGTCCCCATTGGCGGGATCAGCCTTGCCTCACGACCGGAGACACCCCTCCACCATAGTCCGCATGTGTGCGAGTGGCACGGTGCTCCCCAAGCAGCATCTTACTGTGTCGGGGAATGCCAAAGCTCGCACACCTTCCCCTTGCACGGCAGGATTGAAGGCGGCGCGGTCTTTGCGAAAGCAAAGGCTTAGCCGGAGCTGGGTGAGGGGTGCGGCGCTCGCGCGGCGAGCGCGCGAGCCCGCTCAACCCCTCACCTAAGCTGCGCCAGCCAGCACGCTGGCAAGCTCCGCTAACCCTCTCCCCTATCCAGGGGAGAGGGGAGCGTGAATGTCGATTGGCCCTTGGCGGCCGCTTCGCTCAGCGGGCCGGCGATCCGCTTGCCATCGCCCGTCAAGCATAAGCCCTTGAGCAGGGTGACAGGAGATGGACCCACCCCTCGTTACAGGGGACCGTTGCGAAATTGGCGTTTTCTCGCTCTTTACGCACCACCCCGGCGAAGGCCGGGGTCCAGATGTTGAAGGCTTTCCATCGCTGATCGGCGCTTACCCGACTGGGCGCCGGCGTGCGCCGGGGTCGTGTAAAGCGTTTTGCAACGATACCCTTCAGGAGAGGGGGCGGGGGTAGGGCGTATCTGTAAGCGTGGCGTTCGTGGACAGGCCCCACCCCAACCCCTCCCCTGAAGGGGAGGGGCCTGCATCGATCCAGGGTATCATCTCCGTCTTGTCCGACAGGTGCGGGAAAGGCGGGGCGAGGCCATTGTTCATTCGGTCACTGTGCCTTGGCAGGCGGTATCGGCGTGTATTGCGTGGATACCAGCCGCCAGTCGCCCTGGGCCTTGCGGGCGACATAGCGCACGCGCACCGAGCGGGTCGTGCCGTTGGGCAGGCTGATCGTGCGCCGTGCGGTCACGATCCCCACCGGGCCTTGGGCATGGACGACGATGTCGGTGCTGACCATCGGCGGGGCGGGGTGCCTGGCCTCCGGGGCGTAATAGCCCAGCACCTTGTCGCGCATATCCACGTCGCCGATAGGCGAAATCTCTTCATAATCGGGCGCCAGCGTCCGATCGAGCGCGGCCGGGTCGAATCCGGTCCGCGCTGCTTCGAAGCGCTCGACCAGCGCACGCAGGGGTGCGTCCTGGGTGGCGGCCATGGGGGCGGTTGCCGCGCCGACCCATACCAGTCCTGCCATCAGAAAATTCATCGCCATGCTCCCCCTATGCGTCTCGCCCCGCATTCCACGCGAGATCGCGCGTCGGCGCAAGCGGGTTTGCCGCAAGATCAGGGGGCTGCGCGCCTGACGCAAAAGAAAAGGGCGACCCCCGCAAAGGGGCCGCCCTTTCTTTAGCTCGCCAAGCGAACGGGTGCGGAAGGTTGCCCTGCCGCAGTCCGATTACTTGAGCTCGACGGTCGCGCCGGCTTCTTCGAGCTGCTTCTTGATCTTCTCGGCCTCGTCCTTGGCAATGCCTTCCTTGACGGGCTTCGGAGCGCCTTCGACCAGCGCCTTGGCTTCGGTCAGGCCCAGGCCGGTGATCGCGCGGACTTCCTTGATGACGTTGATCTTCTTGCCACCGTCGCCGGTGAGGATCACGTCGAATTCGGTCTTCTCTTCAGCGGCCGGAGCAGCGGCGCCGCCAGCAGCAGGAGCCGCGGCAACAGCAGCGGCGGCCGAGACGCCCCACTTCTCTTCGAGCATCTTCGAGAGCTCAGCGGCCTCGAGGACGGTCAGCTCGCTCAGCTGGTCAACCAGCGCGTTCAGGTCTGCCATGTTCTTATCTCCAATACGGGCCGGGTAAATTGGCCCGAGTGTGTCAGTTCAAATCGTATTCGCCCGAAGATCAGGCGGCTTCCTTGTCCTTGTCGGCATACGCCGCGAGGACGCGGGCGATCTGCGCCGCGGGAGCCTGGGTGATGGTGGCCAGCTTCGTGGCGGGCGCCACGATGAGACCGACCAGCTTCGCCCGGAGCTCGTCCAGCGAGGGCAGAGTCGCCAGCGCCTGCACGCCTGCGACATCAAGGACATTCGCACCCATCGATCCGCCGACGATCTCGAACTTGTCGGTCGTCTTGGCGAAGTCCACGGCCACCTTGGCGGCGGCCACGGGATCGATCGAGCTGGCGATGCCGACGGGACCCGTCAGCATGTCAGCGACACCGGCATAGTCGGTGCCCTGGGCTGCGATCTTGGCAAGCCGGTTCTTCGAGACCTTGTAGGTCGCGCCGGCTTCCCGCATCTTCGTGCGCAGGGCCGTCGACTGGGCGACGGTCATGCCGTGGTTGCGGGTGATGACCACCACGCCAACCTCGTTGAAGTTGCTGTTCAGCTCGGCGACGGCCTGGGTCTTTTGATCGCGATCCATGCCATTCTCCATGGTTGGAACGACCGCGAACGGTCATCCCGGTTGCTTGACCGGGGGGTGTGACCACCCCTCGGGGTGTCCAGCGATGGGGAATGGGCAACCGACGCGTATGGAAACGCGGGGCAGACCGGGCGGGACCAGCAAGCGGCACGACCGGCAAAATCCTTTTCCCCGTCTCGGCAGGAGATTAAGCCAGGGCATATTCCCCGGCACCTGCTGTCTTGGACGGAATCCGTGTGAGCGAACCCAACGGATGCGGGCGGGCCATTGCCATGATCCCGCAGACGAGTCAAGCGGTGCCGACGCATGACTCCTATGTCATGGGAAAGTCATTTCGACGTCATCGACGTGACGCGGAAATGAAGCCGATATGACTTGGTTGCACGGCACATGCTCGCCCGAGACCGCGCCCGTGTCCGGGGCGGTGCCGGGGGATTTTCCATGTCGGATATCAACAACCTGGTCGCCTATGACGATGGCGACATCGATACCAATCGCTCCGCCAACACCCATATGAGCGACCTGATCGCCACCCGCCTGTCGCGCCGCCAGACGCTGCGTCACGGCGTGTCGGCGATGACCACCGCGCTGTTCGGCGGCGCGCTGCTGGCCGGTTGCGACGACGAGACGCCGCAGACCGTCACCGCCAGCGCCTCGGGCAGCACCGCCAGCGTCGCCGCCGGCCGCCCCGTCACGCTGACCGGCACGGTTTCCGCCGGGCAGGTCGCCAACACCAACTGGACCCAGACGGCGGGGCCGTCGGTTACGTTGACCAATGCCAACAGCCTGGTCGCCTCGTTCCGCGCACCCGCCGTGGCGACCGCGACGCAACTGGCCTTCAATCTGGAGATCACCAGCCGCGACGGCGCGGTCACCAACAACATGGTGACGGTCACCGTCACGCCGATCGCGCTCGACTTCACCGCCGTGCCGCACAGCCTGGCCGATGTGGTGACGGTGCCGGCGGGCTATAGCGTCAGCGTGCTCTATCGCCTGGGCGATCCGATCGCCTCGGGCGTCGCGGCCTATGCGAACAACGGCACCGACACCAACTTCGCGCAGCGCGCCGGCGACCATCATGACGGCATGAGCTATTTCGGCCTCGCCGCGTCGGGCAGCAATCCCGATCCGAACAACAGCACGCGCGGCCTGCTGGTTCTCAACCATGAGAATATCAGCGAGCAGTATCTCCACGTCAACGGCCAGACGCCCGCCCCGCGCCCCGAGAGCGAGGCGATCAAGGAGATCGAGTGCCACGGCGTCTCGGTGATCGAGGTGACGCGCACCAATGGCGCGTGGCGCTATGTCCAGGCATCGGTGCTCAACCGCCGCATCACCCCCAACACGCCGATGGCGTTCAGCGGTCCGGTCAAGAACGCGGCGTGGCTGAAGACCGCCTATTCGACCGATGGCAGCATGGGTCGCGGTACGATCAACAACTGCGCCAACGGCACCATGGCGTGGAACACGTACCTGACCAACGAAGAGAATTGGGCGGGCTATTTCCGCCGCAGCAGCGGTGACGCGGCGGTGCGCACCGCGACGACGCCCAAGCAGAATGTGTCGCTCGCCCGCTATGGTATCGGCGAAGGGCGGGGCGGCAATTACAACTGGGCCACGGTGACGCCGTCCGACGCGTCGAGCACTATCTATCGCCGCTGGAACGCGACCGCCAATGCCGCGCTGGCCGCCGACGGCACGGCGGATTTCCGCAACGAGCCGTTCCAGTTCGGCTGGGTGGTCGAGATCGATCCGTTCAACCCGGCATCGACCCCGCGCAAGCGTACCGCGCTGGGCCGTATGAATCACGAAGGCTGCCAGAGCGGTCGGATGATCGCGGGTGTCCGCCCCGCCTTCTACATGGGCGACGACGCGCAGAACGAATATATCTACAAGTTCGTGTCGGCGACGCCGTGGAACGCCTCGGACGCCAGCGCCACCGACCGTCTGGCGGTGGGCGACAAATATCTCGACAACGGCACGCTCTATGTCGCCAAGTTCAATGCGGACGGCACCGGCCAGTGGCTGCCGCTGGTGTTCGGGCAGAACGGGCTGAACGCGTCGAACAGCATCTATCCCTTCGCCGACCAGGCCGATGTCCTGATCAACACGCGTCTGGCGGGCGATGCGCTGGGCGCGACCAAGATGGACCGGCCCGAATGGACCGCGGTCAATCCGGCGACCGGCGAGATGTATTGCACGCTGACCAACAATGCCTCGCGCAAGCCGGTCGCGTCGGGCAGCAACACCGCCGTCGATGCCGCCAACCCGCGCGCCTATGTCGATCCGCCCTCGACCTCGGTCGGCAACCGCAACGGTCATATCGTCCGCATCCGCGAGACGAACGACACGACCGAGGCGACCAGCTTCGCCTGGGACGTGTACGTCTTCGGGGCGGGCGCGGACCTCGATCCGACCAACATCAACCTGTCGGGTCTGGACGCGACCAACGACTTCTCCTCGCCCGACGGCCTGTGGTTCAGCCTGCCGAGCAATGTCGCGGGGCAGGCAACGCCGGTGATGTGGATTCAGACCGACGACGGCGCGTTCACCGACGTCACCAACTGCATGATGCTGGCCGCGATCCCCGGCCGGGTCGGCGATGGCGGCACGCGCTCGGTGACGAGCAGCGCGGGCGGGGCCTCTGCCACCGTCACCACCCGTATCGGCAAGGCGCCCGGCGTCACGCTGAAGCGCTTCCTGGTGGGGCCGAAACAGTGCGAGATCACCGGCATCCACTCGACGCCGGACGGCACTTCGGTGTTCGTCAACATCCAGCATCCGGGTGAAGGCGCGACCAACCCGTCGGCGCCGACCAGCAACTGGCCCGACAGCCAGTCGGGCAGCGCGGCGGCGACGGTGCGTCCGCGCTCGGCCACCATCGTCATCACCAAGAATGACGGCGGCGTGGTCGCGATCTGATCGGCTGACCGCATCGTCGACGCTGGGGGCCGGGAAGGTGATTGCCTTCCCGGCCCCTTTGTCGTTGAAAGGCCGTGACGAAAGGGGACGGCATGGCGACGACACGGCGTGAAGTGATGGCGGGTGCGGCGGTGCTCGGGCTGGGAACGGCGGTCGGGCCCGCGCTGGCACGCGCGCCGGGCGCGAACCGGCTGATCGCCGGCACCTATGCCAATGAGGGTGGCAAGGGGCTGTATCCGATCGTCGACGGGCGGGTCGGCGCGCCGGTGACGGGCATCGTCAATGCCTCTTACGGCGTCGGCAACGGGCCGGGCGGCGCCTTTTATGTCCTGCGCGAACAGGCGGACGGGCATGTCACCGCTTATGGTCCGGGCTGGCGCGTGCGCGGCGACGCGTCGACCGGCGGCAAGGACCCGTGTCATGTCGCGCTCGACCGATCCTCGGCTTGTCTGGCGGTCGCCAATTATTCCAGCGGCTCGGTCGCCTTCTATCAGCTCGACCGGCGGACCGGTGCGCCGGGCGAACCGCGTCTGTTCCAGCATCGGGGGAGCGGCCCCAACGCCGAGCGTCAGGCCGGGCCGCATGCGCATTGGGTCGGGTTCAGCCCCGACCGCCGCTGGCTGCACGCGGTCGATCTGGGGGCGGATGCGATCTTCGCCTATCGCTTCGATCCGGTCGCGCGCACGCTGGCCGAGCCGGTGATCGCGTGGCACGCCCCCGCCGGGGTCGGGCCGCGCCATATGGTCCGCCATCCGACGCTGGCGCGCGCCTATGTCGCGTGCGAACTGGAACCACGCCTGTTCGTGCTCGATGCGCTGCCCGATGGCCGTTTCCGTGACGTAGGCGAGCGGCCGCTGCTGCCCGAGGGGGCGACGGGGCCGTCCTATGCCGCGCATATCGCGATCGATCGCGCGGGGCGGACGCTTTATGTCTCCAATCGCGGTGCCAACAGCATCACCGTCTTCGCACTGGATGCGAAGGGACAGCCCAAGGCGGTGCAGCATGTGCCCACCGGCGGCGACTGGCCACGCTTCTTCCTGCTGCGCGAGGGACGGGCCGAGCTGCTGGTCGCCAATGAGCGGTCGGGCACGGTCAACGCCTTCCGGATCGGCCGCGATGGCCGGCTGACCGCGACGGGGCAGAGCGTCGCCATTCCGGGCGTCGTGTTCCTGGCGGAGGTCTGATCGCCCATCCGTCATTGCGAGCGGAGCGAAGCAATCCAGAGTCTTGGCGAGACGCCCTGGATTGCTTCGCTCCGCTCGCAATGACGGATGTTAAGCACAGGTTATGAGGTGCCGAGGCTTTGCTGATGGCGGGCTTGGGCCGGATCGGGTTAGACGTGCTCCACTCCTTTCCTTGGTCTGAATATCCATGCGCTTCTTCCAACCCCTGCTCGCCGGCGCGACGCTGTCGGGCCGCCTGATCGCCTGTATCGGCGCGGTGATCGGTATCGCCCTGACCATCATCGTCTGTGGCGGATTGCCGCCGCTCGGCCCCGACCTGCCGATCATCGTCGCGCCGCTGGGCGCCTCGGCGGTGCTGGTCTTCGCAGTGCCCGCCAGTCCGCTCGCCCAGCCCTGGTCGGTGGTCGGCGGCAATGTCCTCTCGACCTTGGTCGGGGTGGCGATGTTTCAGGCGATCCCGTCATTGCCGCTGGCGGCAGGCTGCGCGGTCGGGGGCGCGATCCTGGTCATGTCGCTGTGCCGCTGCCTGCATCCGCCGGGCGGGGCGGCGGCGCTGACCGCCGTGATCGGCAGCCAGGGCATCCATGCGGCGGGCTTTGCCTTCGCCTTCGCGCCGGTGGCGATCAACTCGATTGCGCTGGTGGCGCTGGGCATGTTCTTCCACCGCGCGACGGGGCGCAGCTATCCGCACGAGCCGGCCGTCGCGCCGCCGGGCATCGACGCCTCGCGCATCCGCCCGGAGGATGTCGATGCGGCACTGGCGGACATGCACGAGAGCTTCGACATCGCGCGCGAGGACCTGGACACGCTGCTCGCCCATGCCGAGCGCCATGCGCGGGCGCGGGCTGCACCGGTGGCGTCCGGGCGATTGCGGATTTTGCGGCGGGGGTAGGGGCGTGGCCTTCGACTGCGCTCAGGCTGAACGGGGCGGGGGGTGTGGGCGACGGATCAACCGCCGTTCGCGCTGAGCGAAGTCGAAGCGCACGCCTCGAACGGGCGGCTTGGCGGATGTTTGCCCTTGGCCTTCGACTGCGCTCAGGCTGAACGGGGCGGGGGGATGGGCAATGGATCAACCGCCGTTCACGCTGAGCGCAGTCGAAGCGCACGCTCCGACCAAGCGGCTTGGCGGGTGTTTGGGCGTGGCCTTCGACTTCGCTCAGGCTGAACGGGGCGGGGGTGTGGGCAATGCCCCAACCGCCGTTCACGCTGAGCGCAGTCGAAGCGCACGCCCCGACCGCGCGGCTTGGCGGATGTTCGCGCTTGGCCTTCGACTTCGCTCGGGCTGAACGAGTGAGCGGGGCGTTTGCCGTCCGACGAAAAAGGGCCCGTCCCTCGAGGTGAGGGACGGGCCTTCTCCGATCAACCGGTCACACCGATCAGCGATACTTGCCGCTGAACGAAATGCCGATGATGCGCGGTTCGTTGAACACGGCCGCCATATAGTTTTCGATGACGCCCTTCAGGTTCTTCTCGTTCGTGATGTTGCGCGCGAAGACCGACAGGCTCCAGTCGTCATGCGGCGCGGTGTAGCCGATGCTCAGGCCGCCCTCGAAATTGCCGTTCGAAGTGAACTCCTTGGTCCGGTAGAGGACGAAGTTCGTATAGCCCTGCAGGTTCCAGTCGGTGCTGATGAACGCCTTGCCGCCATTGGCCAGCGGCATGTCGTACTTGGCCGCCAGGTTCAGGTTGTACTCGGGCGCGTTGGGCAGCGGGTTGCCGTTGATCTGTGCGAAATAGGCGTTCGCGCCGAACACGCGGCGGGTGACGAACGGGTCGAGCACGGTGCACACCTGCACCCCGTTCAGGCCGCAGGTCTGAGCGAAGACGCGCTTGTCGCGAATCTCGGAGTGCAGCAGGCTGAGGCCCGCCGACAGCGCCAGGTTGCGCACGGGCAGCCACTGCGCATCGGCTTCCATGCCATAGGCGACCGCCTTGTCGGCGTTGAACAGCACGCCATTGCCGTCCGAATCGTTGCCGTTCAGCTGGATGCCCTTCACGCGGTAGGCGAAGGCAGCGGCGTTCAGGCGCAGCGTGTTGTCGAACAGCTTCGACTTGAAGCCGGTCTCGAACGACAGGTTGGTTTCCGAACCGGCGGTGGTGAAGTCGGAGTTGAACACCGCCGAGCGGCCCTGGATCGTCGGGCCACGGAAGCCTTCGGCTGCGCGGACATAGACGTTCAGTTCGGGGGTGACTTCATACAGCGCCGACAGGTCCCAGCTGGGCTTGGTGTCGGACAGGCGCACGTCGCGGCGACCGCGATAGGTCGACACGCCGGCGGCGCTGTCGGCGGTGCGCAGCAGCTGGGTACGCTTGGTATCCTCGCTGACGCGGCCACCGGCGGTCAGCAGCAGGCGATCGGTCGCCTGATAGCTGACTTGACCGAACAGGCCCCAGGACGTGTTGACGTTGTGCAGGCGGACCCAGTTGTTCGGGTTCGCACCGATCAGGAACGCGCGCTGGTAGAAGTCGGTGATGTCGCGGCTGTCGAAATAGATGCCGCCGAACTGCCACTTGAACGGACCGTCCGAGGTCGAGGCCAGGCGGACTTCCTGCGTCCACTGGTCGAGATCACGGACCTGCCCCTGGCTGAGGCCATAGCCGTTGGGCTGGCCGTTCACCGGGAAGTTGGTCGCCGCGCCGCCATCGGTGTCGCCCTTGCTGAAGCCCGAGGTGGTTTCATAGGCGGTGATCGAGGTCAGCTCGGCCGCGCCCAGATCCCAGGCGGCGCGCAGCGAGGCGCCCTGTGTGTCATAGGACTGCGGATTGCCGCGCCCTTCGTCGATCGCGACCTGATCGCGGGGCTCGGCCGACACGTCGCGCGAACCCTTCTTCAACGCCCCGCGATGGAACAGCGTCGAAGTGCCGTCATACCAGCGGGCATGGCCGGCCAGGTTGAACGACAGCGTCTCGGTCGGCGTGAACAGCAGCTGGAGGCGCACGTCGCGCTCGGTGAAGCCGCCCATCGCGTCCTTCTTGGGCGTCAGCGTGCCGTCGGCGCTGGGGCCGGCATAGACATTGTCGACCCAGTTGTCGCGGTGCTGCACCAGCGCCGACAGGCGGAAGGCCAGCACGTCGCGGATCAGCGGGCCGCCGACACCCGCGTCCATGCTGATCGTGTTGTAGGTGCCGATCGAGGCGGTCGCGCGGCTCTTGAACTCCTGGCTCGGCTTGATCGTGTCGAACTTGATGATGCCGGCGGTCGTGTTGCGACCGAAGAGCGAGCCCTGCGGGCCGCGCAGCACTTCGACCTGATCGACGTCGAACACCGGGTTCGATTTCAGCACGACATGTTCGAGGACGACGTCGTCCTGGATGATCGACACCGGCTGCGACGCGCCGAGATAGAAGTCGATGTTACCCAGGCCACGGATGTAGAAGCGCGGGAAGATGCGGCCCGTGGTGGTTTCGGCATAAAGGCCGGGGACGCGGCCCGACAGCGCGAGAATGTCTTCGCCGCCCTGCTGGAAGGCGCGCAGGTCCTGGCCGCCGACGACGCCGACCGACACCGGCACGCGGTTCAGGCTTTCCGAACGACGCTCGGCGGTGACGACGATGTCGTTCAGCCCGGCCTGTTCGTCGCCCTGTTCGCCGGCGGCGTTGGTCGTCGTGCCCTGGTCGGCGGTCTGCGCGATCGCCGGCACGGCCGCCAGCGTTCCCCACGCCGCGCCCAGCAGCGCCACGGTCTTGATAACGGACTTCATCTTGTTCCCCACGCTCGACGGATCGGTCGATGCCGTCCGCCTGATTGCAATTTCTCCCGGTGAGGCGGGCGGTTAGAGGCGCATTATGGCGCTTACGTGACAGAGGTGATGCGCTGCGAGCACAGTTACAAAGGAATTTGCGGTTCGACGGCCGGCACCGTCATGCAACGCAACGCGGCCTGCCGCATTGATGCCCGAAAGGCTGTTTCGACGGCGCAATGACGGGGGATGGCATGGCGGAGGCGGTAACCGGGCGCGAAGCGAGGGGCGGCGAAGGGGCACTGGCGCAGCTGGCATTGCGGTTCACCGGCTGGGCCGAGCGCTGGTTTCCCGATGCCTTCGTCTTCGTCGCGATCGCAGTGGTGGTCGTGGCCGCCGCCGCGATGATCAACGGCGCCTCGGCCCCCGCCGTCGCCAAGAGCTTCGGCGATGGCTTCTGGACGCTGATCCCCTTCACCATGCAAATGGCCTTCGTCACGATCGGCGGCTATGTCGTCGCGACCTCGCGGCCCGTCCAACGCTTGATCGACTGGCTGGCCGAGCGGCCGGGCAGCGCGCGCGGCGCGATCGGCCTCATCGCCTTTGCGACCATGGTCTCCTCGCTGCTCAGCTGGGGATTAAGCCTGATCTTCGGCGGGCTGTTGGCACGGGCCTGCGCGCGGCGGACCGAGTTGCGGATGGATTACCGCGCGGCGGGGGCGGCGGCCTATCTGGGGCTGGGCGCGACCTGGGCGATGGGCCTGTCCTCCTCTTCGGCGCAGCTTCAGGCCAATCCCGTCAGCCTGCCGCCCGCGCTGCTGCCCATCACCGGCGTCATCCCGTTCAGCCAGACGATCTTCCTGTGGCAGTCGATGCTGATCGCCGGCGTGCTGGTCCTCCTGTCGACGATCATCGCGGTCGCCTCCGCCCCCGGTCGCGACACCGCTGTCACCGCGCAGGACATGGGCATCGACCCGGCGCGCGAAGCGGATGATCTGCCGCCGCGCACCCAGCCGGGCGAATGGCTGGAACATGCGCCGCTGCTCACGATCCTCATCGGGCTGTTGGCGCTGGGCTGGCTGGTGCAGGAGTTCGCGCGGCAGGACTGGATGATCGCCATCTCCAACCTCAACACCTACAATTTCCTGTTCCTGATGGCGGGGCTGGTGCTGCACTGGCGGCCCAAGCGCTTCCTGATCGCATTGGGACGCTCGGTGCCGGCGACGGCGGGCATCCTGATCCAATATCCCTTCTACGCCGCGATCGCCGCGATGCTGACCGGCGCGACCAACGCCGCCGGGGTGGGCGTCGCCGACCGGATCGCGCAGGCCTTCGTCGCGCTCAATACGCAAGGGTCGTTTCCGCTGACCATGGGCGCCTATTCGGCGATCCTGGGTTTCTTCATCCCCTCGGGCGGCGGCAAATGGCTGCTCGAGGCGCCCTATGTGATGCAGGCGGCGAACGAATTGCAGGTCCATCTCGGCTGGGCGGTGCAGATCTACAACGCGTCCGAGGCGTTGCCCAACCTGATCAATCCCTTCTGGATGCTGCCCTTGCTGGGCATATTGGGGCTGAAGGCGCGCGACATCGTGGGCTTCAGTTTCCTGCAGCTGATCGTCCACCTGCCGGTGGTGCTGTTCCTGCTCTGGGCGCTGTCCTTCACGCTGCCCTATCAGCCGCCGATGATGCCCGGAACCGGATGACTGTCACATAGTTGTAACCCAGTTTTGCTTGACGTGGTGCCTGCGGCTGGTCAGGGGGGCGGCGTTCGTACCATCTTCCGTTCATGACCCTGTTACGGTCCGGCGTTTCGCCGTGGCCCGATAGGCCATGGGCCAAAGACGTGTATGATATCGGATCACTATCGGGGTTTGCCGACTGATGTTCGCCTGGTTTCAACGCCTTCTGCCGAAGACGGGCAATTTTTTCGAACTGTTCGAGGCGCAGGCCGCGACGATCCTGGCGGGGGCCGAGGCCACCGTCCGGCTGTTCGACACGCAGGGTGACACCGCCGACGAGATCGCCGTCGTCGCCGCGCGCGAGCATGACGCGGACGAGATCACCCGCAAGGTGCTGACCTCGGTCCGCTCGACCTTCCTGACGCCGTTCGACCGCGCCTCGATCACCTCGCTGATCGGCTCGCTCGACGACACGATCGACGAGATGCACGCCGCCGCCACCGCGATCGGCCTGTATCGGCTGACCCGCTTCGCCCCCGAAATGCGCGAGATGGCCACCGTCGCGGTCGAGGCGGCCCGCCTGACCGTCGAGGCGATGCCGCTGATGCGCGACGTCGCGCGCAACGGCGACCGGCTGCACGCCCTGACCGAGGAACTGGTCCGCCTGGAGGGTCGCGCGGACGACATCCATGCGGCGGGCCTGCGGCGCACGCTGGACGAATGCGGCGAGCGCGACACGCTGCGCTTCGTGATCGAGAAGGAAGTCTACAAGCATCTGGAGCGCATCCTCGACGCGTTCGAGGATGTCGCCGACGAGATCGACGGCATCGTCATCGATCACGCCTGAGGCGGCGGCCATGCACGAACTTGCCACTCCCCTGCTGGTCGGCCTGATCCTGGTCGCGCTGGCGTTCGATTATCTCAACGGCCTGCACGACGCGGCCAATTCGATCGCGACCGTGGTGGCGACGCGGCTGTTGTCGCCGGTCGCGGCGGTGGTGTTCGCCGCCTTCTTCAACTTCGCGGCCTATTTCCTGACCGTCGCCTTCCCCAGCCTGCATGCGGTGGCCGAGACGATCGGCAAGGGCCTGATCGACAAGAGCATCGTCACGCCCGCCGTCATCTTCGGCGCGCTGGGCGGGGCGATGGCGTGGAACGTCATCACCTGGCTGCGCGGCATCCCCTCGTCCTCCAGCCATGCGCTGGTCGGCGGGCTGGTCGGCGCGGGCGTCGCCCATGCCGGCATGGACGCGGTGAAGTGGGCGGGCCTCAACAAGACGCTGATCGCCATCGTCCTGTCGCCGATGCTGGGCATGGTGCTGGCGATGCTGGTCATGCTGCTCAGCAGCTGGGCGATGCGCCGGTCGACGGCGGGGCAGGCGGAGCGCAGCTTTCGCGCGATGCACCTCGTCTCCTCGGCGGCCTATTCGCTCAGCCACGGCCTGAACGACGCGCAGAAGACGATGGGGATCATCACCGTCCTCCTCTATTCGACCGGCCGCCTGACCGGACCGTTCGAGGTGCCGCACTGGGTCGCCATCTCCTGCTATATCGCGATCGCGCTGGGCACGATGACCGGCGGCTGGCGCATCATCGAGACGATGGGCACCCGCATCACCAAGCTTTCGCAGCATCAGGGCTTCAGCGCCTCGACGGCCGGGTCGATCGTGATCTTCCTGGCCTCGGCCATGGGTATCCCGGTGTCGACGACGCATACTATCACCGGCTCGATCATCGGTGCGGGCGTGGCCAGGCGGGCCTCGGCGGTGCGCTGGGGCGTGGCGGGCAATGTGGTGATCGCCTGGATCATCACCATCCCCGCCTCCGCGGTGATGGGGGCGGGGTTCTACCTGCTGACCCGGTTGTTCTGATGACGGGGGAGGCGAGGGCCTCCCCTTTTTCTCATACCCAACATCCATTCAGCCTGAGCGCAGTCAAAAACCCTTCCTCCCCTGTAAGGGGAGGGGGACCAGCGAAGCTGGTGGAGGGGTGTTACCCGTTGTGAGTGAGGTCCGCACTCGCCGAGCGGGACACCCCTCCGTCAGGCCTGCGGCCTGCCACCTCCCCTTACAGGGGAGGAATGGGCGGGCTTCGACTGCGCTCAGGCTGAACGGCTGTAGGGGATGGGTTGCCCCACCCCCTTCATATCACGACCCCGTGACCGGCCCTCCGACGGCCTGGAACAGCGCGACCGTGTCGGTCATCCGCGCCGCCTTGGCCTGGATCAGCTGAGAGCGCGCCTGCGCGTCCGTGGCGGTGGCGTTGAGCAATTGCAGCGTCCCCACATCGCCCAGCGCCAGCTGCCGCCGCGCGAAGGTCAGCGCCTGGCCGGCCGCATTGCTCGCCCGCTGTGCCGCGTCGAGCGCCTGGGCGTCGGTCGACAGGCCGGTCAGCGAATCGGCGACATTGCCGAACGCCTGAAGCACCGCCTGGCGATACTGCGCCTTGGCGCCGTCCAGCGCGGCCTCCGCCGCCTTTTGCTGATGGCGCAGCGCATTGGCGTGGAACAGCGGCTGGGTGATGCTGCCGAGCAGCGCCCAGAAAGGATTGCCGCTCTTGAACATGTCGCCGAAATTCTGCGCCGAGCCGCCGGCATTGGCCGAAAGCTGGATGCTGGGCAGACGCGCGGCGATCGCGGCGCCGACATCGACACCGGCACCCTGCAACTGCGCTTCCGCCGCCAGTATGTCGGGCCGGCGATGGACCAGCTCGGACGGTACGATCGCGGGCAGTTCGGTCGGCAGGGTCAGCTGCGACAATTCGGGCAGCGGCGGCAGCGCGGCGCCCGCCGGACGGCCGATCAGCGTCGCGATGATCGTGCGCTGTGCAGCCTCGGCGCGAACGAGCGGGGGCAGCGCGCCCTCGGCATTGGCGAGCGCGGCCTGCTGTTGCGCGACGTCGGATGCGCCGACCGCGCCCAGCCGCTGACGCTGTTGCAACGCGCCCAATATGTCGCGGTTGACCGTCACGGCGGTCTGCGCGGCGGCGACCTGTTCGGCCAGGCTCGCCCGCTCGATCAGCGCAGTGACGAGGTTCGCCGCCACCGTCATCCGTGCCGCGTCCAGCTGATGCCGCTCGACCTCGGCGCGCGCGACGGCGGAGCGGACCTGCGCCCGGTTGCCGCCGAACGCATCGACATCATAGGAGACGCTGACCTGCGCGGTGTGCAGGGTATAGAGCTGCTGGTTCTGGTCGGCGACCGCCGGCGACAGCGCATTGGACACGCGGGTCCGCTGGACGTTGTAGTTCAGCCCGCCCTGCGGAAACAGCAGCGAGCCGCGCGTCGCGCGCGCCTGTTCCCGTGCCTGCCGCAGTGAGGCCTCGGCGACGCCGACGTCGTTGTTGTGCGCCAGCGCCTCGGCGACCAGCGCGTCGAGCTGGGCATTGCCGAAGGCGTGCCACCATTCGGGCGCGATGGTGGCCGAGACGGTTTGTGCCGGGCCGCTGGCCGGTGCTATCACCGGCGCCGGGGCCATGGGCGGCAGGCTGGCATGCGCGTCCAGATCATGCGGGCCGACCGCACAGGCGGAGACGCAAGCGAGCAGCGGCAGGGTCAGGAAACGCTTCATGCCATGGCTCCCGTATCGGCCTGGTCGTCGTGGAAATGGTCGTTCTTCTTCGGGCGCTGCGACAGCGGCAGGCGGGTCGAGAAGCGGCTGATCAGCACCGGCAGGACCAGGAGGATCAGCACGGGCGCGAGCGTCATGCCGCCGACCACGACCAGCGCGAGCGGCTTCTGCACCTGGCTGCCGATCCCGTGCGACAGGGCGGCGGGCAGCAGGCCGATCGCGGCGACCAGACAGGTCATGACGACCGGACGCAGGCTGTTCTTGACGGTGGTGGCCAGCGCATTCTCACGCGGGGCGCCTTCGTCGATCGCATTGTTGAAGGTGGTGACGACCAGGATGCCGTCCATCACCGCGATGCCGAACAACGCCACGAAGCCGATCGCCGCCGAGATACTGAACGCCGTGCCGGTCAGGGCCAGCGCCAGTACGCCGCCCACGATCGCCATCGGGATCGCGGAAAAGGCGAGCAGGCTGTCGCGCATCGCGCCGAAGTTGGCATAGAGCAGCAGCAGGATGAGCACGAGGCTGATCGGCACCACGATCTCCAGCCGCGAGATGGCGTTCTTGAGGTTGTCCAGCTCGCCCGCCCATTCCAGATGATAGCCCGGCGGCAGCTGGACATTCTGGTTGATCCGCGCGCGCGCCTCCTCGACCGCGCTGCCCAGGTCGCGGCCGCGCACCGAGAATTTGATCGGCACATAGCGTTCCTGATGCTCGCGATAGATGAACGAGGCGCCGCTGGTCAGCTTGACGTTCGCCACCTCGGACAGCGGCACCTGGATGGTCCCGTTGCCGTCCGGGCTGGGCGCGCCGATCGTGATGTTGCGCACCGATTCCAGCGAGTCGCGCTGCGCCGGCTGCAACCGCACGATGATCGGGAAGTGGCGGTCGGTGCCCGGCTCGTACAGGTCGGCAGACGACTGGCCACCGATCGCGGCCGCCACCGTCTGATTGATGTCGTCAGGCGTCAGGCCATAGCGCGCGGCATTGGCGCGATCGACATCGATCCGCACGGTCGGCTGGCCCAGAATCTCGAACACGCCGAGATCCTCGATGCCCTTCACCTTGGCCATCTGCGCCTTGATCTGGTTGGCCAGCTTTTCCAGCGTGACCAGATCGGGGCCGAACAGCTTGATCGAGTTCGCGCCCTTTACGCCCGAGGCGGCTTCTTCGACATTGTCCTCGATGATCTGCGAGAAGGAGAAGTCGACGCCCGGGTATTTCTTGGCGAGGCGGGTCGACAGCTCGTCGATCAGCTTCTCCTTGGTCATGCCGCTCGGCCAGGTGTCGAACGGCTTTAGTGGCACGAAGAATTCGACGTTGAAAAAGCCGGTCGCGTCGGTGCCATCGTCCGGGCGGCCATGGGCGGACAAGACCGCCGTGGTCTCCGGATAGGTGGCGATGATCTTGCGCACCTCGTTGGTCACCTTCTCGCCCGCCTCCAGGCTGATCGAGGAGGGGAGGGTGGCGCGGATGTACATGTTTCCTTCTTCGAGGTGCGGCAGGAACTCGATGCCCAGCGAGCGCACGCCGACGACCGCCAGCACCATCATCAGCGCCGCGCCGCCCAGCGTCACGATCTTGTTGCGCAGCGCGAAGGAGGCGGCGGGTTCGTAGATGCGGCGCAGGCGGCCGACGATGAAGGTCTCGGTCTCGGCCAGCTTGTCCGGCAGGAGGAGCGTCGAGAGCACCGGCGCGACGGTGAAGGTCGCGAGCAGGCCCCCGGTGATGGCATAGGCATAGGTCTTGGCCATCGGGCCGAAGATATGCCCCTCGACGCCGGTCAGGGTGAACAGCGGCAGGAAGCTGGCGATGATGATCGCGGCGGCGAAGAAGATGCCGCGGCTGACCTCCGACGAGGCGCCCAGCACCGCGCCGAAACGGCTGGCCATGGTGTAGCGGCCCTGGCCATTCTCCACGGCGGCGGAGCGTTCGACCATGTGGCGGAAGATATTCTCCACCATGATGACGCAGGCATCGACGACGAGGCCGAAGTCCAGCGCGCCGACCGACAGCAGGTTCGCACTCTCCCCCTGCAACACCAGGATCAGGATCGCGAAGGCCAAGGCGAAGGGGATGGTCGCCGCCACGATGATCGCCGAGCGCAGATTGCCGAGGAACAGCCATTGCAGCGCGAAGATCAGGAGGATGCCGACCACCATGTTTTCCATGACGGTATGGATGGTCAGGTTGATCAGGTCGGAACGGTCGTAGATGCGCTCCAGATGGACGCCGGGGGGCAGGATGCCGCTGTCGTTGATGTTGGCGACCTCCGCCTGCACGGCCTTGATCGTCGGCATCGACTGGGCGCCGCGCTGCATCAGGACGATGCCCTGCACGATGTCGTCGTCGTTATTGTACCCGGCGATGCCCATGCGCGGCGCGTTGCCGATCTTGACGGTCGCGACGTCCTTGATCAGCACGGGCGTCCCGCCCGCCTCGCCGACCAGCACGTTCTGGATCGCGTCGGGCGACTGGATCAGGCCGATGCCGCGCACGATCGCGGCCTGTTCGCCGAAGTTGATCGTCTGGCCGCCGACATTGCCGTCGCTCTTGGACAAGGCCGCCAGCACCTGCGCGACCGTCACGCCATGTGCGGTCAGCCGGTTCTGGTCGATGACCACGTCATAGGCGCGCAGCTTGCCGCCCCAACCGGTCACGTCGATCACGCCCGGAATCCGCTTGAACCGGCGCTGGAGCACCCAGTCCTGCAGCGTCTTCAGGTCCATCACCGAATAGCCCTTGGGCGCGGCGATGCGGTAGCGATAGATTTCACCCACCGGCGAGGTTGGCGACAGCGTTGGCTGCGCGCCACCGGCCAGCGGCGGCAGCTGCGACAGGCGGTTGATGACCTGCTGGCGCGCCTGTTCGTTGGTATAGTCGTAGGTGAACTGGATCTTTATGTCCGACAGGCCGAACAGGCTGATCGCGCGGATCGCGGTCAGATGCGGGATACCCGCCATCTGGACCTCGATCGGGATGGTGACGTTGCGTTCCATCTCCTCGGCCGACAGGCCTTGGGTCTGGGTGATGACCTCGACCATCGGAGGAACGGGATCGGGATAGGCCTCGATGTTGAGGTTGATGAAGCCGATGACGCCCGCGACGATCATCGCGAAGAACAGGCCGACGATCAGCAGTCGCTGACGCAGCGCAAAGTCGACGATGCGGTTCATTATTCGCCGATCCCCGCTTCGTTGACGAACAGCGCGCCCGAGGTGACGATCTTCTCGCCCGGCTTGAGCCCGGAGGTGATCGTGACGAGACCGTTGGCGGATTCGCCGGTCTGTACATCGCGCGCGACCAGCAGGCCGTCGGGACGCATGATCCAGACGCGCGCGGCGTCACCCTCATGAATGACCGCGGCGGCGGGGACGCGGATCGCCTCGCCGGCCCCCAGATGATGGATCGCGAAGCTGGCGAACATCTGCGGCTTCAGCGCCTTGTCCAGGTTGGGGATTGCGGCGCGGACGGGCAGGCGGTGGGTCTGCGGATCGAGCGCGGCGCCGACCAGATCGATGGTCGCGTGGAAGACGCGGCCGGGCAGGGCGGGGGTGGTCACCTCGACGGGATCGCCGACGCGGACATTCTCGGCATCGCTTTCGGCCACCTGCGCGACCAGCCAGACGCGTGAGGGGTCGGTGATGGTCATCACCGGCTTGTCGCCACCCTGCGAGACATATTGGCCCGGCGCGACATCGCGCGAGGCGACGACGCCGCTGATCGGCGCGTGGAGCGTGGTGATGTCGTGGATGCCGGAGACTTCGCCGACATTCTCCAGCCGGTTGATCTCGCCCTGCGACTTGCCAAGGATGGCCAGCTTGTCGCGCGCGGCGCCGAGCGAGGCGGCGGCGGTGCGCGCGGTCGCCTGCGCGGCGGCGAGGTCGGCCCTGGCCTGCTGATAATCCTTCAGCGCGCCGCCGGCGGTCTGATAGATTTGTTGCTGGCGATCGGCATTGCGCTGCGCCGCGACCAGCTGCGCCTGCGCGTTCTGATAGGCGGCGCGGGCCGAGAACAGGCCGGCGCGCGCGTCGACGAAATCGCTGGTCTTGATCAGCAGCAGCGGCTGACCCTGCCGCACCACCTGACCCGCATCGGCCAGCACGCGCACGACCTGGCCGGCATAGGGCATCAGCACCGGGGTCGAGCGGGTGGCATCGACCGTGATCGCGCCCGTCGCCATGGTCTGCGCCCCCGAGGCGCCCAGGCCGACGCGCATCGTCGGCATCGCTGTCAGCTGCGCCTTGGACAGCCGCAGCGTCCCCGGCGGCGGCGGGGTGGGCGGCGCCTCCTCCTTATGGGTCAGCTTGCCGACCAGCGTGATCAGCAGCAGCACGCCGACCAGCACGGCGGCGGCGATCGCAACCCAGCGCCATTGCTGCGCGGAGGACAGGCGACGGGTTTCGGGTAGCGTTTCGTCGGCGGGGTTGGCGTGCATCGGCTTCTTTCGGCGCGAAGGACTGGAAATTGCGCCGGGCGATAGGGCCAGTGCCCTGACGGATCGCTTACGGAAAACTTACGAGGCGTTCATGTTGAAAGGGGGCGGCGAACATGTCCCGGATGGGCAGGGCCAGCCATTCGGCGGTGCCGCCCAACGACGCCGCCGCACGGTGTGGGGAACAAGTTGCGCGTCTTGTCGTTGAAAACGAACGATTCGACATAAAAAGGGGCATCCACCATGGCCAGCCATATGCCGCCGCCGCGCATCTCCGATCTGCCGCGCGAGGAGCGCCTCGACGCGCTGTATCGCCGCGCGGCCAATGATCGCGCGCGTTATCTGGCGGCGCGGACGCGTCGTCCGGGCTTGCTCGACCGGTTCCTTCAGCTGTTCTGATCATTCGTCGCGGCTCCCGGGTCGCGACGTCTTCCATGTTAGACCCGACGCGTCTGACGCCGGCGTCGCCGGAGCGTGCCAGTGCGCACGCGATCCGGCCGGGTTTTCAGGCGACGTTCCAACCGCAGATCGCTGTGGCCGATCGCCACCAGCACGATCAGCAGCGATGACAGCGCCGACACCGTCAACCAGATTTCCAACAGCGCGCCGGCCATGCCATTCCCCGAATGTGAATGGCGCAAACGTTCCGATGGCCGATCCGATCCGGTCCTTTTGCCTTAATGGCAATAATTTACGAAAAGCCTCGGCCGATGCGGTCGAGGGGCATCGCGCGGTGCCCGGACGCCGTGATAAGCAGCGTTCATGATCCGATCCGATCGTGCTTCCTGGCCGCTGGCGATCGGCCTGTCGCTGCTGGCGGGCTATGTCGATGCCATCGGCTTTCAGTGGCTGGGCGGCTATTTCGTCTCGTTCATGAGCGGCAACGGCACGATGCTGGCGCTGGGCCTGGCGACGCCGGGCGGGGCGGGGCATGGCGTGGCGATCCTGGCCGCCCTGCTGGCCCTGTTCGTCATCGGCGTGATGGCGGGCACCTTGATTCGCCTGACGCGGCC
Organism: Sphingomonas pseudosanguinis; assembly: GCF_052056765.1. Taxonomy (NCBI): domain Bacteria; kingdom Pseudomonadati; phylum Pseudomonadota; class Alphaproteobacteria; order Sphingomonadales; family Sphingomonadaceae; genus Sphingomonas; species Sphingomonas pseudosanguinis. Next base: position 2,737,637 of record NZ_CP189888.1, on the reverse strand, counting down.
GCGCCTGGGGCAGGCCATCGTCCTGTTGCTGGTCGCGCTGCTGCTGGCGATCGCGGCGGCGCTTCGCGGTTGGGCGGCGCTGCTGATGGCGGTGGCGATGGGCGTGGCCAACGCGACCTTCGAGCGCGATGGCGAGGTCAGCATCGGCGTGACTTATATGACCGGCACGCTGGTCAAGATCGGCCAGCATCTGGCGCGGACCATCGCGGGGCGGACGCGCTGGGCCTGGCTGCCCTATCTGTTGCTGTGGACCGGGTTCGTCGCGGGCGCGGCGCTGGGCGCGCTGGGCTATGCGGCATGGGGTGTGGCGGCGTTATGGGGTGCGGTCGGCGCCGCGCTGCTGGGCGCGGGCGCGGCCTGGCGGATGGCGCCCGCCATTTGACGCCGGGGAAGGGGGCTTTGTCCGCTTTTCTCGGCACGGCGCTTGGATTTCACGAGCGAGCAATATAATTACAAGGCCGAGAGTCGGGCATCAGACCCGCGACAGGAGAGAATATGCGCGTGATCGATCACTTGGTCGCTGGCGGACAGACCGCGACCGATGCCGCTGCCACCCAGGCCGAGGGCCGTCAGGGCGATGTCTTCGACCCCAATAGCGGTCAGGTGCAGGCCCGCGTGATGCTGGGCGACGCCGCGCTGCTCGAACGCGCCGTCGCCGCCGCGCAAGCTGCGCAGCCGGGCTGGGCCGCGACCAATCCGCAGCGCCGGGCGCGCGTGATGTTCCGCTTCAAGGAACTGGTCGAGCAGAATATGGACGCGCTGGCGCATCTGCTCTCCTCCGAACATGGCAAGGTGATCGCCGACGCGAAAGGCGACATCCAGCGCGGGTTGGAGGTGATCGAGTTCGCCTGCGGCATCCCCCACGCGCTGAAGGGCGAATATACGCAAGGCGCGGGGCCGGGCATCGACGTCTATTCGATGCGGATGCCGCTCGGCATCGGTGCTGGCATCACCCCGTTCAACTTCCCGGCGATGATCCCGATGTGGATGTTCGGCGTCGCCATCGCCTGCGGCAACGCGTTCATCCTGAAGCCGTCCGAGCGTGATCCGTCGGTCCCCGTCCGCCTCGCCGAGCTGATGCGCGAAGCGGGTGCGCCCGAGGGCATCCTGCAGGTCGTGCATGGCGACAAGGCGATGGTCGACGCGATCCTCGACCATCCGGCGATCAGCGCGGTCAGCTTTGTCGGCTCGTCGGACATCGCGCATTACGTCTATCGGCGCGGGGGCGAGGCGGGCAAGCGCGTCCAGGCGATGGGCGGCGCGAAGAACCACGGCATCGTCATGCCCGACGCCGACCTCGACCAGGTGGTCGCCGACCTGTCGGGCGCGGCCTTCGGTTCGGCGGGCGAGCGGTGCATGGCGCTGCCTGTGGTGGTGCCGGTGGGGGACAAGACGGCGGATGCGTTGCGCGAGAAGCTGATCCCGGCGATCGACGCGCTGCGGGTCGGCGTTTCGACCGATGCGCAGGCGCATTACGGCCCGGTCGTCAACGCCGCGCACAAGAAGCGGGTGGAGGACTGGATTCAGACCGGCGTCGATGAGGGGGCCGAGCTGGTCGTCGACGGGCGCGGCTTCCAGTTGCAGGGCTATGAGGAAGGCTTCTTCATCGGCCCCTCGCTGTTCGACCGGGTGACGCCCGCCATGCAGAGCTATAAGGAGGAAATCTTCGGCCCCGTCCTCCAGATCGTCCGCGCCCCCGATTTCGAGACGGCGGTGCGCCTGCCGAGCGAGCACCAATATGGCAACGGCGTCGCGATCTTCACCCGCAACGGCCATGCGGCGCGCGAGTTCGCGGCGCGGGTCGAGGTGGGCATGGTCGGCATCAACGTGCCGATCCCGGTGCCGGTCGCGTATCACACATTTGGCGGCTGGAAGCGCTCGGCCTTTGGTGACGTGAATCAGCATGGCATGGAGGGCGTCCGCTTCTGGACCAAGGTGAAGACGGTGACCCAGCGCTGGCCCGATGGCTCCGCCACGGGCGAGAATGCCTTCGTGATCCCGACGATGGCCTAACAACACGCCCCTCCCGCACGCGGGAGGGGATGGGGGAGGGCAGGCCACAGGCGATGGTCTCGGTGAGACTCCTTACCCTCTCCAAACCCCTCCCGCCTGCGGGAGGGGCTTCAGAAGTGGAAGCACAATGACCCAATTCGACCTCACCGACGAGCAGCGCGAGATCCAGGACCTCGCGCGCCGCTTCACCGCCGATCGCATCACGCCCTTCGCGGCGGAGTGGGACGAGAAGCACATCTTCCCGCGCGACACGATTCGTGAAGCCGCCGAGCTCGGTTTCGCCGCCATCTATGTGTCCGAAGAATCCGGCGGCATCGCGCTCGGGCGGTTGGAGGCGGCGCTTATCATGGAGGCCATGGCCTATGGCTGTCCCTCCACATCCGCCTTCATCTCGATCCACAACATGGCGTCGTGGATGATCGACCGGTTCGGCGATGCGGATGTGAAGGGGCGTTACCTGCCCGACCTCGTCACCATGGAGCGCATGGCCAGCTATTGCCTGACCGAGCCGGGCTCGGGCTCCGACGCCGCCGCGCTCAAGACCCGCGCGGTCCTCGACGGCGATCATTACATCGTCTCCGGCTCCAAACAGTTCATCTCGGGCGGCGGCGAGAACGAAGTGTACGTCACCATGGTCCGCACCGGCGAGGACGGGCCCAAGGGCATTTCGTGCCTGGTGATCGACAAGGACACCCCCGGCGTCTCCTTCGGCGCGAATGAGCGCAAGCTGGGCTGGCATTCGCAACCGACGCGGCAGGTGATGTTCGATCAGGTGCGCGTGCCGGTCGCCAATCGGCTGGGTGCGGAGGGCGAGGGCTTCCGTATCGCGATGATGGGGCTGGACGGCGGGCGGCTGAACATCGGCGCCTGCTCGCTGGGCGGCGCGCAGCGCTGTCTCGACGAATCCGTGGCCTATGTGAAGGACCGCCGCCAGTTCGGCAAGGCAATCGCCGAGTTCCAGAACACGCAGTTCACGCTGGCCGACATGGCGACCGAGCTGGAGGCGGCGCGCGCGCTGCTATATCTCGCCGCCGCCAAGGTTACGGACAATGCGCCCGACAAGACCCGCTTCGCCGCCATGGCCAAGCGGCTGGCGACCGATACCGGATCGTCGGTGGTCGACCGGGCGCTGCAGCTGCATGGCGGCTATGGCTATCTGATGGACTATCCGATCGAGCGCTTCTGGCGCGACCTGCGCGTCCATTCGATCCTGGAGGGTACGAACCAGGTGATGCGGATGATCGTCGGTCGGGATTTACTTAAAGATTAAGCCGTTCCCCGGCGAAGGCCGGGGTCCAGTTTCTAAGCAGCCGGTGGCGCGCCTCATACGTTACCGCAACTTGGCCCCGGCCTTCGCCGGGGAACGGGAAGGGGTTAGGGAAAGATATGAGTGAAGACCTGATCGTCACCCGCGAAGGCCCGGTCGGGCGGCTGCGGCTCAACCGGCCCAAGGCGATCCACGCGCTGACCCGCGACATGTGCGAGGGCGTGCTCGCCGCGCTGGAGGACTGGCGTGGCGATCTGGGCGTCGAGGCGGTCATTATCGACCATGCCGAGGGGCGGGGTTTCTGCGCGGGCGGCGACATCCGGTTGCTGGCGGAAAGCGGTGCGGGTGACGGTGAGGCGGCGCGGGGCTTCTTCCACAGCGAATACCGGATGAACCACCGGCTGTTCACCTATGCCAAGCCGATCGTCGCCGTCATGGACGGAGTCACCATGGGCGGCGGCGTCGGCATTTCCGCGCCCGCGCGCTTTCGCATCGCGACCGAGAATACCCGCTTCGCCATGCCGGAGACGGGCATCGGCCTGTTCCCCGATGTCGGCGGCGGCTGGTATCTCTCGCGCCTGCCGGGGCGGATGGGCGAGTTCTTGGCGCTGACCGGCCACCGGCTCGACGGGGCGGAGGCGCATGCGCTGGGCCTCGCGACCCATTATCTGTCGTCGTCCGCGCTGGACGAGGCCAAGACCGCGATTACGTCTGCGCCGCAGGAAATTGCCGCGACGCTTGACCGGCTCTCCATACCGGCGCCCGAGGCGAAGATCATGGCGCATGCCGCCGAGATCGACCGGCTGTTTGCCGCCGACACGCTGGAGGAGATCATTGCCGCGCTGGAGGCCGATGGCGGCGAATGGGCGACGCAGCAGCTGGCCGTGTTGCGCACCAAATCGCCGCAGGCCTGCAAGGTCTCGCTGCGTCTGCTGCGCGAGGGCAGGCTGACCACCGACTTCGCCGACGAGATGCGCCGCGAGTACGGCATCGCCTCGCGCGTCGTCCAGCGCCCCGATTTCGTCGAAGGCGTCCGCGCGCTCATCGTCGACAAGGACAATGCGCCGCGCTGGGACCCGGCTACGCCCGAAGGCGTGACCGACACGATGATCGACCATATCTTCGCGCCCATGCCCGACGGGCAGGCCTGGACCCCAGATGATCGTTGAAAATGCCGACCGCTGAAGAGGACGCCATGACCGACTATAACACCCTGATCGTCGAGCGCCGCGAGGCGGTGACCCTGGTGACGCTCAACCGGCCCCAGGCGCTGAACGCGCTCAATGCCGAGCTGCTGTCCGAACTGCTGGACGTGATGCGCGCCTATGACGCCGATCCCGAACAGCGCTGCGCCGTCATCACCGGCTCTGCAAAGGCGTTCGCGGCGGGCGCGGACATCAAGGAAATGCAGGAGATGGACTTCGCCGCCATGTACGGCGGCAACCATTTCACCGGCTGGGACGACTTCACCCGCACCCGCAAGCCCGTCATCGCGGCGGTCGCGGGCTATGCGCTGGGCGGCGGGTGCGAGCTGGCGATGATGTGCGACTTCATCCTCGCCGCCGACACGGCCAAGTTCGGCCAGCCCGAGATCAAGCTGGGCGTGACGCCGGGCATGGGCGGCTCGCAGCGTCTCGCCCATGCGGTCGGCAAGGCCAAGGCGATGGAGATGTGCCTGACCGGCCGGATGATGGATGCCGAGGAAGCCGAGCGCTCGGGCCTCGTCGCGCGCATCATCCCCGCCGCAGATCTGGTCGAGGAGGCGCTGAAGGCCGCCGCCACCATCGCGGGCATGGCGCCGATCGCGGTGCGCGCGAACAAGGAAATGGTCAACGCCGCCTTCGACATGGGGCTGGCGCAGGGCGTCCAGTTCGAGCGACGGCTGTTCCACGGTCTGTTCGGTTCCGCCGACCAGAAGGAAGGCATGGCCGCGTTCGTGGAAAAGCGCACGCCCGTCTGGACCAACCGCTGATGAGTCTCACACCCCTCCCGTAAACGAGTTTCAGGTCGATCATGCCCCCGGCATGATCTAAACGATGCGGGGCATCGTTTACCTGAAACTGGGATGGGGGAGGGCGAGGAGTCTCACCGAGACCATCACCCGTGGCCTTTCCCTCCCCCGGCCCCTCCCGCCTGCGGGAGGGGAGCAGAAGAAAAACAAGATATTAGGAGAGCAGACATGGCACGGATCGCCTTTATCGGCCTGGGCAATATGGGCGGCGGTATGGCCGCCAACCTCGCAAAGGCGGGACATGACGTCCGCGCGTTCGACCTGTCGGCGGACGCGCTGGCGGCGGCGAAGACGGCCGGGTGCCTGCCCGTCGACAGCGCCATCGCGGCGATGGACGGTGTCGAGGCAGTGGTGACGATGCTGCCCGCCGGAACCCATGTCGAGCGCGTCTATGCCGACGCCGTGTTTGCCGCCGCGCCGCCCTCCGCCATCCTGATCGACTGCTCGACCATCGACGTCGCCACCGCGCGGCGTGTGGCAGAGGCGGCGCAGGCCAAGGGCATGATGGCGGTCGACGCCCCCGTATCGGGCGGGATCGCGGCGGCCAAGGCCGGCACGCTGACCTTCATGGTCGGTGGCCCCCAGGAGGCGTTCGAGCGCGCCGAGCCGTTTCTGTCGGCCATGGGCCAGGCGGTCATCCATGCCGGTGGACCGGGCGCGGGGCAGGCGGCGAAGATCTGCAACAACATGCTGCTCGGCGCGACGATGATCGCGACCTGCGAAGCCTTTGTGCTGGCCGAGAAGCTGGGGCTGGCGGCGCAGACCTTTTACGACATCGCCTCGGTGTCGTCGGGCCAGAGCTGGTCGATGACCAAATATTGCCCCGTCCCCGGCGTCGGACCGGAGACGCCCGCCGACCATGACTATCAGGGCGGCTTCGCGGCGGCGCTGATGCTCAAGGACCTGAAGCTGGCGATGCAGGCCGCGCAGGAGGCGGGCGCGACCACCCCGATGGGCGAACGCGCTGCAGAGCTGTATGCGGCGTTCGTCGGCGAAGGCCAGCCGCCGGCGGACTTCTCCGGGATCATCCGCACCCTGCGGTGAACGCCACGCCCAACCTCCGTTCCGCCTGAGCGAAGTCGAAGGCCACGTCCTACGCTTTCCACAAGTCGCCTCCCGTGGATCGGGATTCCCTTGGCCTTCGACTGCGCTCAGGCCGAACGAGGGCAGGGGGGAGGGCGGAAAAGCCCATCCCGCCTTTTCCCTCTGATCAATGCGGCCTAAAGCCCGCTGGGTGATCGAAATACCCGCCCCCCTCCGCCTGCGCATCGACCGCGACGCGCTCACGTCCAACTGGCAGGCGCTCGCCCGGCTGAGCGGAACGGCGGCGTGCGGCGCGGCGGTCAAGGCGAACGGCTATGGCCTGGGCGCAACTCTGGTGGCCGAGACGCTGGCCAGGGCAGGGTGCCGCGACTTCTTCGTCGCCAACTGGGCCGAGGCGCAGGCGCTCGCGCCGCTCGGACTGACGGTGTCGGTCCTGCACGGCCTCCGCGCCGAGGACCTGTCCGCCGCCAAAGCCGGCTTCGCCCGCCCGGTGCTGAGCACGCCCGAACAGATCTCCCGCTGGCGCGACGGCGGCGGCGGAGCGTGCGACGTCATGGTCGACACCGGCATGAACCGGCTCGGCGTGTCGGTGCGAGACGTGCGCGACGGCCTGCTCGACGGCCTGACGATCGAGACGCTCATCAGCCACCTCGCCTGCGCCGACGAGGATGTCGCGATGAACGAACGCCAGCGCGCCGCCTTTGCCAGCCTGACCGGCCGTACGGCCGCGCGGCGGATGAGCCTCGCCAATTCGGCCGGGATCGCGCTGGGTGCGGCCTATCATTTCGACCTGACCCGGCCGGGCCTGGCCCTGTACGGGGGGATACCCCGCCCCGACATGGCCGGCCATCTCCGCCAGGTCGCTTATCCGGAAGCCCAAATCCTCCAGCGTCGCCAGGTGCCGGCGGGCGAGACGGTCGGTTACAACGCCACCTGGACCGCCCCCGCCGATACCGAAGTGGCGATTCTGAACCTCGGCTATGCCGACGGCTATCGCCGCGCGTTGTCGGATTTGGGGGCGGCCGTGGCGGATGGAGTGACGCTGCCGGTGCTGGGCCGTGTATCGATGGACCTGCTGGCGATCGACGTCACCGCAACGCCCGACCTCGCCGAGGGCGACTGGCTGACCATGGACTATGATCTGGCCGCCGCGTCCGCCGCATCGGGCGTGTCGCAATACGAACTGCTGACCGGCCTCGCCCAGCGTTTCGCGCGGGCATAAAAAAGGGGCCTTCCCAAAGGAAGGCCCCGATCAGTTGCCGATCCGAATGGATCAGAAGTTGGCCTTGAACCCGGCATAGAAGAACCGGCCGATATTGTCGTACGGATCGCCCGACGCCGTACCGATCAGATCATAAGGCGGCTTCACGTCGGTCAGGTTGTCCACGCCGACATAGAAGCGGAAGCGATCGGTCGCGTTAAAGCCGACCTGGATCGAGTGGTAGAAGGCCTCCGGGTAGTAGACGACCGGGAAAGCATCCGGGTTACGGGGCGGACGGCCGTCATAGCTGTTCTGCGTTTCCCATTCGCCGATCGTCGACTTGCCCTCGTACCGCAGGCGATACTGAAGATCGAAGGTTTCGAAGTTCAGGTTACCGACGAACTGACCACGCCATGCCGAGTAGCCCAGCTCGCTCTTGTAACGGTCGCGGAAGGTAGGATCACCCACGTCGGTGTAGCCGTTGTTCTGCGCCACATAGCTGGCCAGGACACGCAGGCTGAGCGTGCCGGTGTCGCTGATCTTCGTCCGGTAGGACAGGTCGAAGTCGATGCCCGAGGTTTCCAGCTTGGCGAAGTTGAAGCCCTGCGAGAAGAACGATGGACCCGTCGGCGTGAGCGGGATGGTGGTGCCGGCGTGGATCACGCTCGACTGACCCGCGAACGTGCCGTTCGGATTGCGGATAACGGCAGCGCAATACTGGTTATTGATGCCGCTGGGATTGTCATAGCACTGGTTGATCAGCGTCTGAGCCGCCAGCGAGACGATCGCATCCTTGATCGTGATGTTGTAGTAATCGACCGTCAGCGACAGACCGCGGATCGCCTGCGGCTGGATCACCGCGCCGATCGTGAAGCTGTTGCTCTTCTCGGCGTTCAGATTCGGGTTGCCACGATTAACACCGGCGATGCTAGCCGCGGTACCGTTGGTGAACGGCTCGGTCGTGCCGTTGAACGTCTGGGTCGTCGGCACACCCGCCGCCGCGCAATTGCGGGCGCGGTTGGGATTGTTGTTGATGTTGTTCTGGCTGCACGGATCCGACGGCTGGGCGAAGGTCTGATTATTGGCCGTGAACAGTTCGCTCAGCGAGGGCGCACGGACCGAACGGGCATAGCCGCCACGGATCGTAATGTCGCGGATCGGAGCCCAGATCGCGTTCAGATTGTACGTCCAAGGCGTTCCGGCATTGCCGACATTGTAATGCGACACGCGGGCCGCACCCGTCAGCGTCAGTTCGTGGAAGAACGGACGATCGGCCAACAGCGGCACGCTGAGTTCGCCGAACGCTTCCTTGATGTCATACGCCGGCGGCGCAAAGGTCGGGATGGCGTTCAGGAAGGTCGCGCCGCTGGCAGTCAGGTCGTCATACTTGGAGAACGCCGTCTCACGACGATATTCGCCGCCCAGCGAGAAGGTGACGTCGCCGCCCGGCAGGCGGAACAGCTTGCCGTTGACGAAGCCCATCAGGTCGAATTGCTCGGCCTTCTGCTTGCGCGTCGAGGTGACCGAGAAATAGTTCAGCGCCGCCTGGCTGACCTGGCCCTGACCAAAGAGGTTCACGGGTACGCAGGCCGCGTCGTCATTCGCAGTCGAGGCGTCGGCGTTGATACCGCAAACGATCTGACCGGCGGCGTTGCGCACGGCATTGATCGAATTGTTGTACTTCTGCGTGACGTAGTTGCCCGCCGTCCGGTAGAAGGTATCGAGGCGGCCATAGTTGGCCGACACTTCATAGTGCCAACCTTCAGCAAAATCGCCCTCGACGCCGCCGACGATACGGAAGGTCTCACGCGTGTGGTCTTCGCCGCGACCGCCGAAATCGACGTTGAAACGCTGTGCCGTGAAAGTCGTGGCACCGGGGGCCAGAGCAGACTGCAACGTGGTCCGCGCTTGCGAGGTCAGATACGGATTGTTGATGCTGAAGGTGTTGGTGGCGAAGGTCGGCTGACCTTCCTGCAGCGACTTGATGCGGACATACTTGGCTTCGACGAATGGCTTGAAGGCGTCCGAGATATCGAAGTGTGCCAGAAGGTTACCCGAAACACGTTCCATGCGCGGCTGCAACATGCCCAGCAGACGCAGTGTCGAGCCACGGCCGCCGACGCAGTTGGTCGACGCTGGACGCAGATCAGTGATGCAGTTGTTCGCCGTCAGCGTGCCGTCCGGATTGAACGAGAAATTGCGGCCATATTGCGCCAGGGCATTGGAGCTACCGACATTGGCGATGCCAGTGCAGGTAAAGGCGCGGCGGGCAGCGAAGGCGGCGGCGGACTCACCCGTAGCGGCAGCCGTCGGACAGCTCGAAGCGAACATTCCGCCTTCCGAAATCGTCCCGTTGCGGATGCCACTCAGAAGGTTGGTGTCGGGAATACCATCACCGGTTGCAGGTTCGCCACTCGTACGGATGACGCCGCCATTCGGGTTCAACTGCGGACCGGTGTTCTGCACCGCATTGAACTGACGACGGCCCGAAAAGGCGCCCGTGATGTCGTCACGGTCGGTGAAATAGACCACGTCCGAGAAGGAGTATTCGGCTGATGCGGCGATATTGCCGCGACCTTCGGCGAAATTCTTACCGGCGGTCAGCGCACCGAAATAGGAACCCCGCGTGCCATGGCTGGAAATGCCGCTCTGGCCCGTCGCACGGAGACCTTCGAAGTCGCGCTTCAGCACGAAGTTCACGACGCCGGCCATGGCGTCCGAACCGTATACGGCGGAGCTGCCGCCGGTGACCACGTCGACGCGCTCGAGCAGGTCGGTCGGGATGGTGTTCGTGTCGATTACGAAGCTGCCCGGCTGCGCGCTTACGTGACGGCGGCCGTTGACGACGACCAGCGTGCGCTGCGTGCCAAGACCGCGAAGGTCGAGCAGGTTCAGGCCCGAGGTGCCGATGAAGCGGGTCGAGTTCGCCTGGCTGTAGGTCGTGCGCAGCGCCGGCAGCTGGTTGAGCGAGTCGCCCAGGTTCAGGTTGCCGGTCGACGTCAGCAACTCGGCGGTGACCGAGGTGACGGGCGTGGGCGAATCGAGATTGGGTCGCGCCAGGCGCGAACCGGTGACCACGACGTCGCCGGCGGCTTGGGCAGCACGGTCCGTGACGTTGGGATCGGTGGCGGCATCCTCTTCCTGCTGGCCCGCCGTGCTGCCCGAATTGGCGGTCTGCGCAAAGGCGGAGACCGGCATCAGGATCAGCGTGCTCGCCAGCGCAGATGCCCCGAGCAAGGTGCGCATCTTCATTATTAAACCCCCTTGTACGACGGATCATTCGTGTCCGTTCATCCAAGGGAAAGAAATTTTCGGGCCGAAAACAAGCGTTCGGTGACGTTCATGTGAAATTAACGTCACCCTTGTTGCAGGGATGTGACACGTTCGACACATCCCTGCAATCCAACCGTTAATCGCGAAATTTTCGCAAAGTGGTGTGTTTACCGCTCAACACACATGGCGATGCCCATGCCGCCGCCGATGCACAGCGTGGCCAGACCCTTCTTCACGTCACGCTTCTGCATCTCGTAGATCAGAGTCGTGAGCACGCGCGCGCCGCTCGCGCCGATCGGGTGGCCCAGCGCGATCGCGCCGCCATTGACGTTGACCTTGTCGGGGTCGAGGCCCAGTTCCTTGCCGACCGACAGGGCCTGCGCGGCGAAGGCTTCGTTGGCTTCGATCAGGTCGAGGTCGCCGATGGTCCAGCCCGCCTTTTCCAGCGCGCGCTTGGTGGCGGGGACGGGGCCGATGCCCATCACCGACGGGTCGACGCCGGCCGAGGCCCAGCTCTTGATCGTGGCGAGCACGGTGCTCCCGCGCTTGGTCGCTTCCTCGCGGCTCATCAGGACGAGCGCGGCGGCGCCGTCGTTCAGGCCCGAGGCATTGGCGGCGGTGACGGTGCCGTCCTTCTTGAAGGCGGGGCGGACGCCCGAGACGCTCTCCAGCGTGGCACCGGCGCGGATATATTCGTCGTCGGCGACCACCGTCTCGCCCTTGCGGGTCTTGATGGTGACGGGCGCGATCTCGTCCTTGAAGCGGCCCTCACCACGCGCCTTTTCGGCCAGGTTCTGCGAGCGGACGGCGAACTGGTCCTGTTCGTCGCGGGTCACCTGATATTGCTCGGCGAGATTCTCGGCGGTGATGCCCATATGATAGCCGGCAAAGGCGTCGGTCAGGCCGTCATGGACCATGGTGTCGACCATGGTCAGCGGACCCATCTTGGTGCCGCCGCGCATCGCCTGGGCGTGCGGCGAGAGCGACATCGACTCCTGGCCGCCCGCCACGACGATGGTCGCATCGCCATTGGCGATCGCCTGCAGCCCGAGCGCGACGGCGCGCAGGCCCGATCCGCAGACCTGGTTCACGCCATAAGCGGGGACTTCCTTGGGGATGCCGGCGGCCATCGAGGCCTGGCGCGCCGGGTTCTGGCCCTGCGCGGCGGTCAGCACCTGGCCGAGGATCACCTCGGACACGTCCTCGCCCTTGATGCCCGCCTGTTCCAGCGCGGCGGTGATCGCCACCCGGCCGAGTTCGTGCGCAGGCGTGGCGGCGAAGGCGCCCAGGAAGCTGCCCACGGGGGTGCGCTTGGCGGCGGTAATGACGATCTCGGTCATGAAGGCTCCTCTTGTGTCACATCTATTTAGGCGTTGGGAGTTGGGTGATCCAGTCGGCCAGCGGCTGCCAGAGCTGGTGCTCCGCACGGCCGCCGACGACCATGCCGACATGGCCCGTGCCCCCCGCTCGCCGGTCGGACAGGCCGATGGCGGTGGCGGCGGGGACGATCCGGTCGGCGGTGGCGACGAACTCGACGCTAGGGGCGTCGCATTGCGCGGGTGTGACGGTCGTCCCGGCGACGCGCCATTGCCCCTGGCCGGGGCGATCCTGCGCGATCAGCTCCTCGAACAGCTCACGGCCGAAGGCATGGGGCAGGGGGGCGCCCTGATTGGCCCAGTCCTCCAACCGGATGAAGCGCCGGGCGGCCTCGCTGCGCGGATCGAGAGCGGCGAAGGCCGCATATTTGGCGATGGTGCGGCCCGGGTCGAGTCGCCAGAAGCCCGCCTGCAACGCCTCCATGGGGACGAGGCCCAGCGCTTCGGAGGTCGGCTTGATCGCGGCCCATTGCGCGGCCATCGCGGCGCGCGCCTCGTCGCCATAGCCGGTGAAATGCCATGGCGCGGCGATCGCGGCGAAGCCCGCCACTCGGCTGCGCGCCGCCGCCGCCATGGCGAGCGTGCCGCCCAGGCAATAGCCGACCAGCACCGGCGGCTCTGGAAAGGTCGCGATCAGGGGCAGCAGGAAACGCTCGACATGCCCCGCCGCATCGATGTCGCGGTCCTTCACCCCCGGTGTGCCCCAGTCGATCAGCCAGGGGTGGAAGCCCTGTCCCCGCATCCAGCGGATCAGCGAACGGTCGCGTGACAGGTCGAGGATCGAGGGCGGATTGATCAGTGAGGGGATGAACAGCACCGGCCGGCCTTCGCACCCGACGCCGCCATCGCGGAGCCGCACCCGGCCGCGCCGTCGCCGGACGGGCAGGGCGCGCATCGGGCGTTCGCGCTTCGCCGCCTGGAAACGCCGCAACCCCTCCAGCGCCGCCTGCGCCAGTTCGGGGTTTTCTGCAGACTCGCTGCGCAGCATCGCCAGGAACAGCGGCAGCGGACGCGGACCATGTTGCGATGCGAAATCCATGGCGTTAGGCTACACCAAAATCAGGAAAGGCGGGGATCGATGAAGAAGCAGGCGGTGGACGGCATCGTGATCGTCAAGAAATACGCCAACCGGCGGCTCTACAACACCGAAACCTCCTCCTATATCACGCTCGATCATCTGGCGGCGATGATCCGGGCGGGCCGCGACTTCAAGGTGGTCGACGCCAAGACCGACGAGGACATCACGCATAATGTCCTGACCCAGATCATCATGGAAGAGGAAAGCCGGGGCGAGACGATGCTTCCCGTGAATTTCCTGCGCCAGCTGATCTCGATGTACGGCGATTCGATGCAGGCGGTGGTGCCGGGCTATCTGGAGGCGTCGATGGACAGCTTCCGCCGCAACCAGGAACAGTTCAAGTCGGCGGTCGAGGGCGCGTTCGCGAACACGCCCTTCGCCGATATGGCCAAGCGCAATCTGGCGATGTTTGAAGCGGCGACGCAGGGGTTCAAGCCGGGCGGGGTTGCGCCCACGCCGGCCCCGGCACCGGCGGCCCCCGCCGCGAGCAAGGACGCCGAGATGGCGGCGCTGAAGGCGGAGTTGGCGGCGTTGAAGGACAAGATCGAGAAGCTGGGGGAGTAGAGCTTTCCGCTGGCCCCAACCTCCGTTCAGCCTGAGCGAAGTCGAAGGCCACGCTGGAAGGGTAGACTCTAGGCATGAATCAGTTCCTCCGCTGCAAGGGGAGGGGGACCAGCGAAGCTGGTGGAGGGGTGTCGCCAGTTGCGAGTGAGCCCTCATCTCTCCAGCCAAGACACCCCTCCGTCAGGCCTGCGGCCTGCCACCTCCCCTGCAAGGGGAGGAATGGGTACGCCCAGCCGCAATGGCCGGTCGTGGCCTTCGACTTCGCTCAGGCGGAACGGAGGTGATGGATCAACCGTCATCGCCTCCATTGAACCCGCCGCCCCCCGCATCCATATCGCCGCGCATGAGCGGGAATGAACACGCCATGCCCACTTGGCATGGTACGACGATTTGCTCGGTACGCCGTGGCGGCCGGGTGGTGGTGGCCGGGGACGGTCAGGTTTCGATGGGCCAGACGGTCATGAAGCCCAATGCGCGCAAAGTCCGGCGCCTGGGCGACGGCTCGGTCATCGGCGGCTTTGCGGGCGCGACGGCGGATGCCTTCACCCTGTTCGAGCGGCTGGAGGCCAAGCTGGAGCGGCATAACGGCCAGCTGCTGCGCGCCGCGGTCGAGTTGGCCAAGGACTGGCGGACCGACAAGTTCCTGCGCAACCTGGAGGCGATGATGATCGTCGCCGACAAGGACGTGACGCTGATCCTGACCGGAAACGGCGACGTGCTGGAGCCGGAGAACGGCATCTGCGCGATCGGCTCGGGCGGCAATTACGCCCTCGCGGCGGCCCGCGCGCTCGACGACTATGAAAAGGATGCCGAGACGATCGCGCGCAAGGCGATGGCGATCGCCGCCGATGTCTGCGTCTACACCAATGACCGCGTCACGCTCGAAGCCATCGACGGCGCGCAATAACTCAAGGTTCCCATGAACGACCAGCTGACCCCCAAGGCGATCGTCGCCGCGCTCGACGCGCATATCATCGGCCAGGCCGACGCCAAGCGCGCCGTCGCCGTCGCCATGCGCAACCGCTGGCGTCGCCAGCGGCTGGGCGCGGATTTGCGCGACGAGGTGACGCCCAAGAACATCCTGATGATCGGCCCGACCGGGTGCGGCAAGACCGAGATCAGCCGCCGTCTGGCGAAGCTCGCCGATGCGCCCTTCGTCAAAGTCGAGGCAACCAAGTTCACCGAGGTCGGCTATGTCGGCCGCGACGTCGAGCAGATCGCGCGCGACCTGGTCGAGGAAGCGATCCGGCTGGAAAAGGAACGCCGCCGCGTCGCGGTGAAGGACAAAGCCGAAGAGGCGGCGATGAACCGTCTGCTCGACGCGCTGGTCGGCAAGGACTCGAGCCAGGCGACGCGCGAGGCCTTCCGCCAGCGCTTCCGTGACGGCCATCTCGACCAGACCGAGATCGAGATCGAACTGGAACAGGCCCAGGCCACGCCGTTCGAAATCCCCGGCGCCGCGCCGCAGATGATCAACCTGTCCGAGATGATGGGCAAGGCATTCGGCGGCCAGCCGCTCAAGCGCCGCAAGCTGACCGTCTCGGCCGCCTGGACCAAGCTGGTCGAGGAAGAGGCGGACAAGCGTCTCGACCAGGACGAGGTCAGCCGCGCCGCGCTGGCCGATGCCGAGGCGAACGGGATCGTCTTCCTCGACGAGATCGACAAGATCGCGGTCAGCGACGTGCGCGGTGGCTCGGTCAGTCGTGAGGGCGTGCAGCGCGACCTGCTGCCGCTGATCGAGGGGACGACGGTCGCGACCAAATATGGCCCGATGAAGACGGACCATATCCTGTTCATCGCGTCCGGCGCCTTCCACGTCGCCAAGCCGTCCGACCTGTTGCCCGAGCTTCAGGGGCGCCTGCCGATCCGGGTCGAGCTGAAGGCGCTGACCGAGGGTGATTTCGTCGCGATCCTGTCGGACACCAAGGCGTCGCTGCCTGCCCAGTACAAGGCGTTGATCGGCACCGAGGGGGTGGAGATCTCCTTCACCGAGGACGGTATCGCCGCCATCGCGCGGATCGCGGCGGAGGTGAATGCGCAGGTCGAGAATATCGGCGCGCGGCGGCTGCAGACGGTTATGGAGAAGCTGTTGGAGGATATCAGCTTCGAGGCGGAGGATCGTCAGGGGACGGTGCTGACGGTCGATGGAGCGTATGTCGACAGCCAATTGGCGGCGGTGGCGCGGAATACGGATTTGAGTCGGTTTGTTTTGTGATTGGGGTGGGGGCTCGGTGAGACACCGGGCCCTCCCCCATCCCCTCCCGCTTGCGGGAGGGGAGCGGCAAGATCAGACGGTTGAATGAACTCGTGAGCTTGCCGCTTGGCACGCCCCTCCCGCAGGCGAGTTTCAGGTCGGTCATGCCCCCGGCATGACCTATACGATACGGGGTATCGTTTACCTGAAACTGGGATGGGGGAGGGCTGGTACTAGGCCAAATCCCCTATTTCTTCACCCGATCATAGGGCACGAACCCATCGAAGAAGCAGGATGCCGACGGGATCGACAGGCCCTGTTGCAGCACTTGGAACCGGTCGTTTCGGCACAGTCGCGAGCCCCATTGCTGGATCAGCAGCGTGTTGAACGGCCGCAGGCTGGGGCATTCGCCGCGCACTTGCGCACGCCAGATGCGGCGGCCGCCGGCATTGATGATGATCGTGCCGTTGTCGACGATGCTTGGCCCCGACTGGGCCGTGCTGGTATCGACGCATTGCACGGGCGGTCCCGCGACACGGCCGGCAAAGGGATCGGACTTGGCGGCGACGAGCGTCAGGCCCAGCGCCGCCACCATGGCAGGACGGCCACGCATCACTTGGCGGGCCGATAGGGCACGAACGGCCCGAAGCTGCAGCTGCCCGTGAAGAAGCCCGACACGCGGTCGACCGTCTGTGCGATGTCGCCGGCGCAGAGCTGGCCGGTCGTGGTGCGGGTGACCAATATATCGTTGCGTCCGCGCTGGCCGATCGTCTCGCACCCGCCTTGCGTCTCGCTGACATATTTCAGGCGCGGCGAGATCGTATAGACGATGGTCGGGCCATAGGCCGTCACCTGCCGCGTCTGATACTGGCCGATGCACTGGGTCGGCTTTTGCGGGGTCAGGCCGCGCAGCGCCTTGTCCAGATCGGCGCGCTCGGTCGCCTGGCGCTGGTCGATCCGCGCCTGCTCGGCGGGGGTGGGGGTACAGCCGGCGATCGCCGGTAACAGGAACGCCGTGGACAGCATTGTCAGGCCGCGCATCGTCTTCGCCTCCTTCGGTCGGTTCCCCTGCAACATTTCCCTAACCCTTGAACGCGTCCTTGGCTGCACGACGCTCGGCCAGTTCCTGCGCATCGACCGAACGCAGAAAGGGGTTGGTCGCGCGTTCCAGCGCGATGGTCGTCGGGATGGTCGGCTCGCCCGCCTCGCGCATGGCGGTGACATCGGCCAGCCGCGCGGCGATCGCGTCGTTGTCCGGCTCCGCCACCGCTGCGAAGCGCGCGTTGGACAGGGTATATTCGTGCCCGCAATAGACGCGCGTATCCTCGGGCAGCGCGGCGAAGCGGCGCATATTGGCGTGCATCTGCGCCGCCGTCCCCTCAAACAACCGGCCACAGCCCATGGCGAACAGCGTGTCGCCGCTGAAGATCACACCGCGCTCGGGCACATGAAAGGCGATATGCCCCGCCGTATGCCCCGGCACCGACCAGATCACCGCCTCGAGCATGCCGACGCCGATCCGGTCGCCATCCTCCAGCAGCCGGTCGAGCCCCTCGATCTTGGCCGCCTCCGCCGCCGGGCCGGCGACCCGCGCACCGGCGGCGCGCAGCTCGCTCGCGCCGCCGACATGGTCGGGATGCCAATGGGTCAGCCAGACCTGGTCGATGGTCCATCCGCGTGCCGCCGCCGCCGCCGCCACCGGCGCCGCCTCGCCGGGATCGAGCGCGACGGTCTGGCCATCGTCATGGATCAGCCAGGCATAGTTATCGGAGAGGACGGGGACGCGAATGATTTCCATGCGCGGCCTTTACCAGCTTCCGACATTGGGCATCGAGGCCCAAGGTTCGGCCGGGGGCAGCGCACCGTCCTGTAACAGTTCGATCGAGATGCCGTCGGGCGTCTTGACGAAGGCCATATGCCCGTCGCGCGGCGGCCGGTTGATGGTAATGCCGGCATCCATCAGCCGCTGGCACGTCTCGTAAATATTGTCGACGCGATAGGCGAGATGGCCGAAATTGCGGCCGCCGGTATAGATTTCGGGGTCCCAATTATGGGTCAACTCAACCTCGGCGCGGCCCTCGTCGCCCGGTGCCGCCAGGAAGATCAGCGAGAAGCGCCCACCCTCGTTATCGATCCGCCGCACCTGTTCCAGCCCCAGCAACGCGAAGAAGCGGATGGTGGCGTCGGGATCGCTGACGCGGATCATGGTGTGGAGATAACGCATTCGATTTCCTGCCTATTAGGGAGGGCACGCTGTCCTACCCGCAAATAAAGGGCAAGACCTTTACCTGCGATAAGGCTCAGCGTGAGGGGAACTGCGCCAGCGCCTTGGCGGCGATCGCGCGGACCGGGCTGTCGGGCGGGGCGAGTCGCGCAGCCTCGCTCCACGCCTTGCGCGCGCCCGCTTCGTCCCCGCCGGCGGCGGCGATGTTGCCGGCCTCCAGCTGGACATTGGCGTCGTCCGCCGACCGTGCCAGCGCCTCGCCGATGTCCTTCTTCGCACGGGGCAGATCGCCGGTGCGGCGCGCCAGCGTCGCCGACAGCAACCAAGCGAGCGGATCGCTCGGCACATGCGTCAGCGCGGCGTCCAGATCGACCCGCGCCGCCGCCGGCTGTCCGCCCGCGACCAGCGCGCGTGCCCGGTCGAGCAGCGCTTCGCCCAGCGCGAAGCCGGTCAACTGGCCCGAGGCGAGCGCGGCATCAAGCGCGGTGCGGGCATGGGCGGCGTCGCCCCCCGCCAGATAGGCATTGCCCGCCTGCGCCCAATAGGTGGCGGCACGTATGTCGCGACCGGTTTCCGCCGCGCGTGCCGCCTGTTCGAAGGCGGTGGCGGCGGCGCTCCAATTGCCCTCTGAGGCATAGGCGATGCCGGCGCATTGCTGCGCGAAATAGCCGCCGCCCGCCAATTGCCAGCGCCCCGCCTCGGCCCGCCCGGCGACGGGATCGCGCGTGGCGGTCGCGACGCAGCGTTCATGCCGCGCCTCGCGCGGATCGGTGGGGAGGGCGGCGGGCTTGGCGGCGGCCGGAGTCGGGGCCTGGGGCTGAGCTGCGACGGCGAGTGCCAGGGAAAACAGGATCATGGGTGGTTCAACACGTCCTCAACGCTGCGGATCAACAGCGCGATGTCCTGCTCGCGCGACAGCCGGTGGTCGCCGTCCTTGACCAGGATCGTCTGCACATCGGCTGAACGGAACAGCCCCGCCAGATGGGTGGTGCGCTGCCACGGGACGTCGGGGTCCTGCATCCCCTGGAGCAGCCGGACCGAGCCGTCGAACGCGATGGGACCGAAGGTCAGCCGATTGGCCTCGCCCGACGTCCAGAAGCCGCGCGTATAGAGGGTGGGTTCGGGGCCATAGGGATTGGGCCGCTCCAGCCGACCCGTCTGGAGGATCGTCATCTTCTCGTCTTCGGAAAAGCCCCAGTCGGTGAAGTCGGGCGCGGGCGCGATGCCGACCAAGGCCGTCACCTGTTCGGGCCGGGCCAGCGCGGCGAGCAGCATCAGCCAGCCGCCCATCGACGATCCGACCAGCACCGCCGGCCCCTTCACCACATCGTCGAGCATCGCCACGACATCGTCGCGCCAGTCCGCCAGCGCCTGATCCGCGAACGCGCCGTCCGATGTGCCGCATCCGCCATAATCGAAGCGCAGGAACGCGCGGCCGTTCGCCTGCGCCCATGCCTCCAGCGCGAGCGCCTTCGACCCCTGCATGTCCGAGGCATAGCCGGGCAGGAAGACGATCGCGGGGCCGGCGCCGTCCGTCCAGTGATAGGCGAGCTTGGGGCGGGGCGTGGGGCTGTCGGTCATGCCCGGAGTGTAGGGAAGGGCTGGGGCGATGGAAACCCGATCGCGGCTTTGCGGCGTCATCCCAACTTCCGTTCAGCCCGGACGCGGTCGAAGCCCAGGGGGCACGCGCAACCCGTACCCGGAGGAGAATGCGTCCCGTGGCCTTCGACTGCGCTCAGGCTGAACGGGGCGGGGGGAATTGCACCGCATGGCGAGGACTGCCAGTCCCTCGCAAGCGATCCCGAAAGTCTTCGGTCCTACGGCCGCCAGTTTCACCGTGTCACACGCGATGCGCGGGCCTGTTACACTTCGCACGCCGGATCGACCAGTTGTGCGACGATCACCTCGATCGGGGAAACATGCTCCCCCCTCCGTTCAGCCTGAGCGAAGTCGAAGGCCACGTCCAGCCTTCGCCGCCGGCGATGGAGGGGAGTGCATCCCTTGGCCTGCGACTTCGCTCAGCCTTAACGGCGGTGAGAGCGGCGATAACAGGCTTTGAGGGGCAGTGCCTCAGATCACATATTCGACGGTCTTCGCCTGGGTCTGCGCCGCCTGCTTCCTGCGCCGCTTGGCGACCATCTCGGCATGGAGCCGTGCCACCGTGTCGCTGCCGGTGGTCTGGCACAGCCCCGGTACGACGGCATGCACCAGCGCGCCGACGCCGCCGACGATCATGATCGCCCCGAACCGCGCCGCGACGCCGAAATGCTCGACATAGCTTTCGCCGACACTTTCGGGATGCTCGGTGAACAGGCGACGGAACATGGCGGGCATTCTCCTTTGGCCGTGTCCGATGATCCTATCATGGCCCTGGGGATTGGCAAAACCGGGTATCGTCACCCGGTCCAGGCCAGCCTCTCCACCATGTCCTCCGCCAGCAGGCTGAGCGTGTCGTCGCGCGCGCCCATCACCACGATCCGGTCGCCCGGCCGCGCTTCCGCCACCAGCATCGCCGCCGCCTCGGCGCGGTCGGCGATGTGGCGGGCGTCCACGCCGCCTGCGCGCAGGTCGGCGACGATGTCGGCGCTGGTTACCTCGCGCGCGACGGTGCCGCCGAAATAGGCGGGGTCGGGCAGGACGAACACGTCGCCGTCCCGCATCCGCCGCGCGATGCTGTCGACCAGCTCGGTCCGCATGACCTTCAGCGGGCCATAGCCGTGGGGCTGGAACAGGATCAGCAACCGGCCGGGAAAGGCGTGGAGCGTGTCGAGCGTCGCGGCGATCTTGTCGGGGTTGTGGCCGAAATCGTCGATGACGGTGACGCCGTTCGCCTCGCCGACCCTCTCGAACCGGCGCTTGAGGCCGGTGAAGCGTTCGACCGCGCGGATCGCGTCGATCAGGGGGATGCCAGCCGCCACGCTCGCGCCGATCGCGGCCAGCGCATTGGAGACGTTATGGCGGCCCGGCACCGACAGCCGAACATGATAGCCGGCGCCCCCGGTGATCAGATCGAAGCTGATGGCGAAGGGTTCGGGCTTCAGCGCCTCGGCGACCAGATCGGCCGCGCCCTCGACCGCGAAGGTGGTGAGGTTGGGGATGTCGGCCAGCAGCGCCGCCGTCTCGGCATCGCCGGCATTGGCGACCACGTGTCGCGCACGGCCTGCGAACCCGCCGAACAGGTCGCGCAATTCCTCCAGCGACTTGTGGTCCAGGCTGACATTGTTCAGCACCGCGATGGCGGGGTCGTAGAGCGCGATCGAGCCGTCGCTTTCGTCCACCTCGCTGACGAACGCCTCGCCGCCGCCGACCAGCGCGCTGGCGAAGGGACTGTCTGGCGAGACGAAATCCTTCATCACCGCGCCGTTCATCGCGGTCGGATCGCGCCCCGTCTGGTGCAGGATGAAGGCGATCATGCCGGTGACGGTCGACTTGCCGCTGGTTCCTGCCACGCCGATGGGGAGGGTGCTGTCGTTGAACAGGTTGGCCAGCATCTGGGCACGGGTGGCGCGCGGGCAGCCCAGACGGTTGGCGGCGACGATGTCGGGCACCGTCTCCTCCACGGCGGCGGAGGCGATGACGAGCTGGTCGGGCGAGGTCACGCCCGATCCGTCCTGCGGGTAAAGCGCGATGCCGGCGTTGCGCAGCGCATCGAACTTGGCGGCGACGCGGCCCTGGTCGAGGCCCCGGTCCGAACCCGAAACCGTCCATCCGCGTGCGCGCAGGATCATGGCGAGCGGCATCATCCCCGATCCGCCGATACCCACCAGAAAACAGGAATTGCCGTTGGTCATGGCCCCACGCTATCGGCGAGTTGACGGCGCGGGGCAATGCCCGGCCGGCTGACCAAGGCGAGGAACGCGCTGACATGAAGATCGGAATCCTCGCTCCCTCGAGCATCGGCAACCCCGCCGCCGAAGCGCCGGTCAGCGCCTTCGCCGCGATCGCCTATCCGGATGTCGACCTGATCTTCCATCCGCAATGCTATGAGGAGGACGGGCATTTTGCCGGTAATGACGAACGCCGCGCCTCGGCCTTTCTGGAGTTCGCCAACGATCCCGGCATCGACGCGATCTGGTTCCTGCGCGGCGGCTATGGATCGAACCGCATCCTGTCGCGGGTCATGCCCAATCTGAACGGCGCGGCGGGACACAAGACCTATATCGGCTATTCCGACCTCGGCTTCGTGCTGGCCGCGCTCTATGCCCGGCGGATCGGGCGGCCGGTGCATGGGCCGATGGCCAGCGACATACGCCGCCAGCATGGCGATGTGACGGTGGCGCGCTCGCTCGGCTGGCTGACCAGCGGCGACCGGCAGGGGCTGGAGCCGGGCCTCGACGGGCGCCCGGCGGCGGCGTTCAACCTGTCGATCCTCGCCGCGCTGATCGGCACGCCCTGGCTCCCCGACCTGACCGACCATGTCCTGATCATCGAGGAAGTGTCCGAGCATCTGTACGCGGTCGACCGGATGCTGTTCACCATGGCGAACGCCACGCAGTTGAAGGGCGTGGCGGGTGTCCGGTTGGGTGCGGTCAGCAACGTGCAGGAGAATGAGCCGGAATGGGGCGAAACGCTGGAATTCATGATCCAGCGCTGGTGCGGCGAGATGGGCGTGCCCTATCTGGGCCGCGCACGGATCGGGCACACGCAGGACAATCATCTGGTCCCGTTCGGAATCGCGTGAGGGGAGAAGAACGATCAAGTCATGGACTTTAGGCTTATGTTTCGCGCTGACGGCGACGGCCGCGGGCGCGCAGACAAGCGCGCCCTCCCAGATTCTGGTGTCCGCCACCGGCACCGCGCAAGCGCCGCCCGACCGGGCGACCATCAGCTATACCGTGCGTGGCGAGGGGACGACGTCCGACGAGGCGACCGCCAAGCTGCGCGATCAGGCCAAGGCCATTCGCGCCGGGGCCGAGCAGGTGGTGCGTGGCGCGATGGAACTGCAAAGCTCGGATTTTCGGATCGAGCCGGTGCGGTCGCGCGAATGCCAAAGCGGCTATGGTCAGGTCCAGCTGTCGACGGGCGCGTGCGCGATCCAGGGCTATGTCGCAACCATGCCGGTGCGTATCGATACGTCGCGCGTCGCCGATGCGGGAACGCTGGTCGGTGTCATCGGTCGACTTGGCGGCTTGCAGCCCCAGCTTCAGAATTACTGGCTCAGCAATTCGGAGCCGGCGCGGCAAAAGGCGATGCGCGCCGCGCTCGCCGGGGCCAGGGCGCAGGCGCAGCTGATTGCCGAAGGATCGGGGCAGAAGCTGGGTCGTTTGCTGCGGGTACAGGACAGCGACTATCGCGAGATCGTGATCGAGATGCCCGAAGGCGCGCCCGCCGGGGCATCCTCCGCACCACCCCCGCCTCCGCGAGCGCCGATCCGTATCGACCTGTCGCCCGCGCCGATCGACATCAAGGTTACGTTGATGGCGGCTTACGCAATCGATCAATAGTCGTATCCTGGATCGCCTGACATCGGCCGGCCATTGTCCGTAATTTCTGGCGTGGCGAGGCGATCTCCCCTGCTGGGGATAATGATATGGGTGAAGCGGTGCGTCCTTGTTGTCGCTTCGCTCCACTAACCAGATCATGATCTGCTGCTTATGCAGAATAATATTATTGGCCTTATTCTAGAAACTTGATCTCGCACCGTTTCGTCTTCCCGCTGCGGGGGCGCAGTAGGAGAGAGATGATGGCAGACAGCAATGGCGACGGTGGCCGCGAGAACAATCCGGGCAATTTCGCCAATGACCGCGAAAAGGCCTCCGAAGCGGGCCGCAAGGGCGGCCAAGAAAGCGGCGGCAACTTCAAGAACGATCCCGAACGCGCGGCCGAGGCCGGGTCGAAGGGTGGCCAGGCCAGCCATGGCGGCGGCGGTCAGCAAGGGCGCTGACGGCTTTGCCTGACACGGATCGGGCGGCGGTGGCGCGGACCACCGCCGCCCGGTTTTCGTGAAGGGCTGGAGCGCTGGCGGAAACGGCCCGTTCGGAATGTGAGATGTGCTTTGTGCAGCCCGGATGGCCGGGTATATTGGCGGCATGTCAGCCCTGCTCTTCATCCTCGCTTTGCCGGCTGCTCAATCCGCCTTGCCGGTTTCGCTCGACTGGATCACGATCGAGGTGGCCGCCGAGCGGGTGGCGGCTTGTCATGTCGGGCAGGTTACGATCAGGCCGCTGAGCAAGTCGGACGATGCCGCATTGATCATCGACGCGACCGACATTTCCGATCGGCAATCGGATTGCGTGCACAAGGCTGCCAGCTTTCACAAGGTGGTGTTGCCTTCCGCCGTTCAATCGCGCTACGACGCCCGCCGTATCGAGCGCCTGAGAGCTTGGTGGGCGGCGGATGGCCGCCAGACGCTCAAGGAAATGGGCCTTTTGGAGCGGCTCCCTCCCTATGTCCCCGGTAAGACGGACGACGCTGCATTCGCGCAGCAGGTCGAGGTCTTATGCCAGGCCAAAGGCGCTCTCCATCCGCGCGCGACGGCTAAAGCCGTCAATCCGGCATGGTTCGACCGATTGACCTATAGCGAAATCATGCAAGGTCGCGCCAAGTGCGTCATCGCTGCGATACTGGCCAGCGGATTTCGCAGCGCCAAGGTCAACCGGGAGCAGGCCGTCCCGGAATAAAGGTCGTCTCCAAGGCCAAACTATACGCGGCGGCCTTTCTACCCTATAGACCGCGCCCGCGCCGGCCGTTCCACGCAGGCGCGCCATCCGCATCTATCGAAGAGAGTTACCATGTCCGCGATGTTCCGTATCACGCTGCCCGACGGTTCCGTCCGTGAGGTCGCGCCCGGAACCACTCCCGCGGACATCGCCGCCGCGATCGGGCCGGGTCTCGCCAAGGCGGCGATCGCCGCGCGTGTCGATGGCGAATTGCGCGACATCATGCGGCCGTTCGAGGGCGACTCCGCCCTCGCCCTGGTGACCGCGAAGGACGAGGCCGACGCGCTCGAACTCGCGCGCCATGACTATGCGCATGTGCTGGCCGAGGCGGTGCAGGCGCTGTTCCCCGGCACGCAGATCACCTTCGGCCCGGCGACCGATGACGGCTTCTATTACGATTTCGCGCCCAAGGATCGCCCCTTCACCGAGGAGGACCTGCCCGCGATCGAGGCCGAGATGCGCAAGATCATCGCGCGTGACGAGCCGCTGATCCGCGAGGTCTGGACCCGCGAGCAGCTGATCGAGCGCTGGACGCAGCAGGGCGAGAGCTTCAAGGCCGAATGGGCCGCCGAGCTGCCCGATACCGAGGAACTGACCGTCTATCGTGCGGGCAAGGGGGAGGACGCCTGGCTCGACATGTGCCGCGGCCCGCACCTCGCCTCGACCGGCAAGCTCGATCCCAATGCCTTCAAGCTGACCCGCGTGTCGGGGGCATACTGGCGCGGCGACCAGAAGAACGCGATGCTCAGCCGCATCTACGGCACCGGCTGGCTGAACAAGAAGCAACTGGCCGAGCACCTGACCCGCTTGGAGGAAGCGGCCAAGCGCGACCATCGCAAGCTGGGCAACGAGATGGACCTGTTCCACCTTCAGCAGGAGGCGCATGGCTCGGTCTTCTGGCATCCCAAGGGTTATCGCATCTGGCGCGAGCTGGAGGCCTATATGCGCCGCGCGATCGATGCGGGCGGCTATCGCGAGGTGAAGACCCCGCAGGTCATGGACGCGCGCCAGTGGGAGCAGTCCGGGCACTGGGGCAAGTATCGCGAGAACATGTTCGTGATCCCCGACGAGGTGCCGAACGTCGACGACGAAGGCCCGCTGGTGTCGGACGATGCGCAGTGGATGGCGCTGAAGCCGATGAACTGCCCGGCACACGTCCTGATCTTCCGCCAGGGGATCAAGTCGTACCGCGACCTGCCCTTGCGCTTCTACGAGAATGGCTGCTGCCACCGCAACGAGCCGCACGGCGCGCTGCACGGCCTGATGCGCGTGCGCCAGTTCACCCAGGACGACGCGCACATCTTCTGCCGCGAGGACCAGATCGTCGAGGAAGTCCGCGCTTTCTGCGAACTGGCGGACCGTATCTACAAGGATTTCGGCTTCACCTATTCGATCAAGCTGGCGCTGCGCCCCGAAAAGCGCTTCGGCACCGAAGAGATGTGGGACATGGCCGAGACCGAACTGCGCGACGCGGTCGTGCGGGCGGGGCTGGCGACCGAGCAATATGGCTGGGAAGAGCTGCCGGGCGAGGGGGCTTTCTATGCGCCCAAGCTGGAATGGCATCTGACCGACGCGATCGGCCGCACCTGGCAGGTCGGCACCATCCAGTCGGACCGAGTCCTGCCCGAGCGACTCGACGCGTCGTACATCGGCGAGGATGGCGAGCGGCATCGCCCGATCATGCTCCACCGCGCAATCTTCGGCTCCTATGAGCGGTTCATCGGCATCCTGATCGAGCATTATGCGGGCCGCTTCCCGGTCTGGCTCGCGCCGGTGCAGGCGGTGGTCGCGACCATCGTGTCGGACGCCGATGGCTATGCCGAGGACGCAGCGGCCAAGCTGGCGGCGGCGGGTATCCGGGTCGAGACCGATCTGCGCAACGAGAAGATCAACTACAAGGTGCGCGAACACTCGGTCGCCAAGGTTCCAGTGCTGCTGGTCGTCGGCAAGCGCGAGGCCGAGGAAGGCAAGGTCGCCGTCCGCCGTCTGGGCAGCCAGGCGCAGGAGATCATGACGCTGGACGAGGCCATTGCGATGCTCCGCGAAGAGGCGACTCCGCCCGATCTGCGCGGCTGAAACATCATGGGTTGAGGATAAGGGCGGGACGTTTGTCTCGCCCTTTCAAATTCGGGCCCGATCGCTTATATTGAAATCGTAATTGCCACAGGAGAAATACCCATACGTCCTCCCATGATGCGCCGTCCGATGCAGGCGCCGCCGATGAACGGTCCTCGGTTCAACGAGTGGATTCAAAGCCCCAAGGTTCGCGTGATCGACCATGAGGGCGAGAATCTCGGCGTGATGTACACGCGCGAGGCGATGGCCCAGGCCCAGGAACTCGGCCTCGACCTGGTCGAGGTGTCGCCCAACGCCGACCCGCCCGTCGCCAAGTTCCTCGATGTCGGCAAGTATAAGTACGAGGCGCAGAAGAAGGCGAACCTCGCCCGCAAGTCGCAGAAGACGCAGGAGATCAAGGAGATCAAGATGCGTCCGAACATCGACGACCATGACTACGACACCAAGATGAAGAAGGTGGTCGAATTCATCGGCGAGGGCGACAAGGTGAAGGTCACCATGCGCTTCCGCGGCCGCGAGCTGAGCCACGGCCAGCTCGGCATGAACGTGCTCCAGCGCGTCGCCGAGCAGGTGGCCGAGGTCGCCAAGGTCGAAGCCTATCCGCGCATGGAAGGCCGCCAGATGCTGATGGTGCTGGCCCCGAAGTGATGCGTGACGACTCGGGGGTGTGAGCCCGCCGAGTGGCGCGATGTTTCCGAAACCCCTGGTGGCCCGATGGGTCACCGGGGGTTTTGTTTTTTGGGTTCGCGCAGAGGCGCGGAGGGCGCAGAGGTTTTGCGAGTTGTGCGGCGGGACTGCACGGTTTTCCTCAACCTCCGTTCAGCCTGAGCGAAGTCGAAGGCCAAGGGAATCCAGCTGGTCCAAGTGGCCTTTCGAGGGTGGTCAGGAGGCGGGGGCGGGACGTGCACTTCGACTTCGCTCAGTGCGAACGGCGGGGAGGATTTGGGGCGAGCGAAATTTGGCAAGTCTGATCTTCCTCCCCTGTAAGGGGAGGGGGACCAGCGAAGCTGGTGGAGGGGTGTCACCGGTCGCGAGGGCGGGTTACCTCTCCGTCCGGGACACCCCTCCGTCTGGCCTTCGGCCAGCCACCTCCCCTTCCAGGGGAGGAAAGATTGCTGTTCGTCTGAAAGACCCTCTGCGTCCTCCGCGCCTCTGCGCGAACCTCCGTTCGCACTGAGCGAAGTCGAAGTGCATGTGGCGACCTTCGACCCGTTGCCTTCGACTTCACTCAGGCGGGCCGGGGGTAGGGCGGCTAGAGAAGGATGATATGGGATCTGTCATTGCGAGCGTAGCGAAGCAATCCAGAGCGTCTTGCCCCGACACTGGATTGCTTCGCTACGCTCGCAATGACGGAATGGGCCAAACTGACGTCATCGCGATCTACGCCGCAATCTCCATCGCTTCTCCCGCCGCTGCCCCCAGCAATCGCTTCTCCAGCGTCTTCAACCGCCCGCCATTGGTGATCCGGTCGCCGGTCAGATCGGTCAGGTAGAACACGTCGACCGCGCGCTCGCCATAGGTCGCGACATGCGCGGAGTGGATCGTCACCTTCGACTGGAACAGCGCATGCGCCAACTGGTTCAGCAGCGCCGGCCGATCCCGCGCATGCACCTCGACCACGGTGAAGCGGTTGGACGCGCGATTGTCGATCAGGACATTGGGCGCAATCGGGAAGGCGTCGGCGCGGGGGCGGACCAGCGGCTTGGCGACCAGCCGGTCGGCCAGCTTGCTGCGGTTGGCGAGCGCATCCTCGATCGCGCGGCGTAGGCGCGACAGCTGGCCCGGATCGTCGAAGGGGCGGCCGAGCGGGTCCTGCACCAGGAAATTGTCGATCGCCATGCCGTCGCGCGTGGTGTGGATGCGCGCATCGATGATGTTGCCGCCCGCGACATGGATCGCGCCGGCGATGCGGTAGAATAGCCCCGGATGGTCGGCGGCATAGATGGACACCAGGGTTGCGCCACGCTCGGCATACACCTGCGCATCGATCGACAGCTGCGCATCGCCCGCCGCCGCCATCTGGCGTGCATTATGCGCCAGCACATCGTCCGGCTCGGCGATCCAATAGGCCTCGGGCAGGCGGCGGACATGCGCGGCGAACTGCTCCTCAGACCAGTCCAGCGCTTCGCGAAGGCGGGTATGCTTGCTGGCGATCCGCTCGGTACGGCCGCGCTGCTTGTGGCCGAGGCGCAGCACCTCCTCGGCGGCGTCATAGAGATCGGCGAGCAACTGGCGCTTCCAGCCATTCCAGGTGCCCGGCCCCACCGCGCGAATGTCGACGATGGTCAGCAGCAGGAGCAGACGCAGCCGCTCGGGGCTTTGCACCGTCTCGCAGAAATCGAGGATCGTCTTGAAGTCGGACAGGTCGCGCTTGAACGCGGTGGCGGACATCAGCAGGTGCCAGCGGACCAGCCAGGCGACCGTCTCGGTTTCCGCATCGCTGAGGCCCAGGCGGGGGCATAGCCGCTCGGCCACTTCCGCGCCCAGGATCGAATGGTCGCCGCCGCGCCCCTTGGCGATGTCGTGGAGCAGCACCGCGACATAGAGGACGCGCCGCGACACGATCTGGTCGATGATCGCCGAGGCGACGGGGTGTTCCTCAACCAGTTCCTGCCGCTCGATCCGGGCGAGCAGGCCGAGCGCGCGGATGGTGTGCTCATCGACGGTATAGTGATGATACATGTCGAACTGCATCTGCGCGACGACGCGGCCGAAATCGGGCACGAAGCGGCCGAACACGCCCGCCTCGTTCATCCAGCGCAGCACCAGTTCGGGATCGCGGCGGCTGGTCAGCACGTCGAGGAACAGCGCATTGGCGCGGGCATCATTGCGGATGTCGTCGGCCAGCTTGGCATCGCGCGAGGCGGCGCGCATCGCCAGCGGATGCACTTCCAGCTCGTAACGGTCGGCGAGCTGGAAGATCTCGATCAGCCGGACCGGGTCCTCCTG
Organism: Sphingomonas pseudosanguinis; assembly: GCF_052056765.1. Lineage (NCBI taxonomy): Bacteria > Pseudomonadati > Pseudomonadota > Alphaproteobacteria > Sphingomonadales > Sphingomonadaceae > Sphingomonas > Sphingomonas pseudosanguinis. The sequence continues at coordinate 2,707,708 of NZ_CP189888.1, read as the reverse complement.
AAAGAAATCGTCGCGCGGCAGAGCCAGGCGCCCGCGATCCAGCACGAAGCCGTTCAACCGGCGCGGGCGGCGGCGGATGGTGGGCAGGCCGAAGCGATGCCCGCGCGCCGCGAACCGCTCGTCCAGATGCGCCAGGAAGGCCCCCGTGAGCGCGCCGACCGTCTTCACCTGCAGGAAATAGAGCTGCATGAACCGCTCGACCTTGGCCTTGCCCGGTCGGTCGGAGAAGCGCATCCGCTCGGCGATCTGGCGCTGCACGTCGAAGGTGAGGCGATCCTCGGCGCGGCCCGTGATGGTGTGCAGGTGACAGCGTACCGCCCACAGGAAATTGTCGGCGCGGTGGAATTGCCGATATTCCTCGCGGGTGAACAGGCCCCGGTCGATCAGGTCGGCGGCGCGGTCGACGTCATAGACATATTTGCCGATCCAGAAGAGCGCGTGGAGATCGCGCAGGCCGCCCTTGCCCTCCTTCACATTGGGTTCGACGACATAGCGGGTATCGCCCATCTTGCGATGGCGCAGGTCGCGCTCGGCCAGCTTGTCGGCGATGAACTGACGGTGGGTGTCGGTCTGGATTTCCGCCTTGAAGCGGCGCGACGCCTCGTCATACAGCGCCTGGTCGCCGCACAGGAACCGCCCTTCGAGCAGCGCGGTGCGCACCGTCACGTCGCCACGCGCCTGGCGGATCGTCTCGTCGATCGAGCGGCTGGAATGGCCGACCTTCAACCCCAGGTCCCAGAGCGAATAGAGCATCGATTCGATGACCTGCTCGGCATGCGGCGTCTGCTTGAAGGGGGTGAGGAAGCCGATATCGACATCTGAATAGGGCGCCATCTCGCCCCGGCCATAGCCGCCGACCGCGATCAGGGTCAGCCGCTCGCCCGCTGTGGGGTTGCTCAACGGGTAGAGCGTGTCGGTGGTGAATTCGAACAGCAGTTTCAGGATCTGATCGGTCAGATAGGCCTGCGCCGCCGCCGCCTCCAACCCGCGCGAGGGGTGGATGGACAGCCGCCGCGCCACCTCCTGCCGCCCGGCGTCGAGCGCAGCGCGCAGGACCGGCGTGACCTGCGTGCGCCCCTCCGGCCCGGTGATCCCCAGCGCGGCGATCTGTTCGGCCAGCGCGCGACGGTCGACGATGGCGCGGCGGTTGGGGAGGGATTCGAAACGGCTGTGCATGGGGATGTCATAGAGGGTCGGGATGAACAAATGGAGAGGGGGGTGAGATTTGCGAGGGGGCTACCCCTCCACCACCCGGCTCCGCCGGGCGATCCCCCTCCCCAAGCACAGCTTGGGGAGGAATGGGCTACACAAATCCTCCCCAAGCTGTGCTTGGGGAGGGGGACCATGCGCAGCATGGTGGAGGGGCAAGGCCCTGCCCTTTCGACGGGCCAAGATTCCGATGCTTGGGCCCATCGCCCGTCCATGATACCGACCCGCATGGCCGACCATCACGACATTCCCGCCCTGATCGCCGATATGGGCCAGCGTGCCCGCACCGCTGCTCGGACTTTGGCGCAGATGCCGACCGCAGCCAAGGCGAACGCCCTGCATGCCGCCGCCGCCGCGATCCGCGAGGCGACGCCGGCCATCCTGGAAGCCAATGCACAGGATGTCGCGGCCGGCGCGGCGAACGGCCTCAGCCCGGCCATGCTCGACCGGCTGAGGCTGGACGATGCCCGGATCGCCGGCATCGTCGCCGGCGTCGAGGCGGTGGCCGGTCTGCCCGATCCGGTCGGCGAGCGGATCGACGAGCGCACCCGGCCCAACGGCCTGAACCTGTCGCGGGTTCGCGTGCCGGTGGGGGTGATCGGCATCGTCTATGAAAGCCGCCCAAACGTCACGATCGATGCCGCCGCGCTATGCGCGATGGCGGGCAATGCCGCGATCCTGCGTGGGGGCACGGAGGCGGTGCACAGCAACCGCGCGCTGCATGCCGCCTTCGTCCGGGGCTGGACGGCGGCGGGCGGGCCGGCGGATGCGGTGCAATTGGTGCCGACCACCGACCGCGCGGCGGTGGGCGCGATGCTTGTCGCCGATGGGCTGATCGATCTCCTCATCCCGCGCGGGGGCAAGAGCTTGGTCGCGCGGGTGCAGGCGGAAGCGAAGGTGCCGGTTCTCGCGCATCTTGACGGGATCAATCACGTCTATGTCGACGGATCGGCCGATCCCGTCATGGCGACCCGCATCGTGCGCGATGCCAAGATGCGCCGCACCGGCATTTGCGGCGCGATGGAGACGCTGTTGATCGACCGCGCCTATTGCCACGCCGCCGAGCTGGTCGCCGCGCTGATCGATGCGGGCTGTACGGTGCGCGGCGACGAGTCGATTCGGGAGATCGTGCCCGGATTGGAGGCGGCCACGGCGGAGGATTGGGACACCGAATATCTCGATGCGATCGCCAGTGTCGCTTTGGTCGACGGGGTGGACGGCGCGATGGCGCATATCGCCGCGCATGGATCGCACCACACCGACGCGATCGTGGCCCGGGACGAAGCGGTTGCCGAGCGCTTCCTCGCGCACGTCGACAGCGCCATCGTGCTGTGGAACGCCTCCACCCAGTTCGCCGATGGCGGCGAGTTCGGGCTGGGTGCGGAGATCGGCATCGCCACCGGGCGGCTGCACGCGCGCGGGCCGGTCGCGCTCGAAGGGCTGACCACCTATAAATGGATCGGGCGCGGGACCGGGCAAATCCGCGCCGAGAATATGGGGTGAAGATCGGTCTGCTCGGCGGGTCGTTCAACCCGGCGCATCGGGGGCATCGCCGTATCACGCTGGACGCGATGCGCGCACTGGGTCTCGACGAGGTCTGGTGGCTGGTGTCGCCTGGCAACCCGCTCAAGGACGGCGCCAGCGACATGGCGCCCTTCGCCGCGCGCTTCGCCTCGGCTGAACGCATGGCCCGGCGCGCGCCGATCCGGGCGAGTGCGATCGAGCGGGAGCTGCACACCCGCTACACGCTCGACACGGTGCGCAAGATCATCCGCCGCTACCCCGGCCACCAGTTCATCTGGCTGATGGGCGAGGACAATCTGGAGCAGTTTCACCGCTGGCGCGGGTGGCGCGATATTGCCCGCGCGATCCCGATTGCGGTTATCGGCCGTCCGGGGTACAATGCCGCCGCCCACGCGACACCCGCGCTGGGCTGGTTCAGGCGTTTCCAGAGGCGTCCGGGCCAGGCGAAGAACTGGACGATGTGGAGTTTGCCGGCCTTCGTGCTGTTGCGCTTCCGCCCCGACCCGACTTCCGCCACGGGCCTTCGGGCCCGCGATCCGGACTGGTTTCGGCATATGGGCCGAAACGTCCCCTGAACAGGAGCTCACTTGGCCACTTCCCCGCAATCGCCGCGTCCGTCCGATCCTGCCGAGGTGGAGGCGCTCCACCGCCTGATCCTCGCCTCGCTCGATGACGACCAGGCGGTGGAGACGATCTCGATCCCGCTCGCGGGCAAGTCGTCGATCGCAGATTTCATGGTGATCGCCAGCGGTCGTTCGACCCGGCAGGTCGCCTCGATGGCGATGAAGCTCGCCGAGAAGATCAAGGCCGAGTTCGGCCGTTCGGTCCGGATCGAGGGTCTGCCGACCGCCGACTGGGTGCTGATCGACGCGAACGACGTCATCGTCCACCTGTTCCGGCCCGAGGTGCGCAGCTTCTACAATCTGGAGCGCATGTGGGCGTTTGGCGATGCGCCGACTCCCCCTGCGAGTCCCGCCGACCGCAACCTCTGACGCCTTAGAGGCCGCCCGTGCTGCTGCATATCGTCGCGCGCGGGCGGATCGGCCGTTCGCCCGAGGCCGAGCTGGTCGATCGCTATATCAAGCGGATCGGCTGGCCGACCAAAATCACCGAACTTCCCGATACCGGCGGCAAAGTGCCGCCGCTGGAAGGGCAGGCGCGCCTCGTCCTGATGGACGAGAAGGGCGAGAATCTGTCCTCGATGGATTTCGCGCGCCGGCTGGAGCGCTGGCGTGACGACGGCGTGCGCGAGTGTCGCTTCATGATCGGCGCGGCGGACGGGTTCGAGGATGTCGACCGGGCACGCGCCGACCTGCTGATCTCCTATGGCCGGGCGACCTGGCCGCACATGATGGCGCGTGCGATGCTGGCCGAGCAGCTGTTCCGCGCGACCAGCATCCTCGCCAACCATCCCTATCACCGCGAAGGCTAGGCGCATGGCGCGGCGGTGGCTCGCGGCTTTTGGCGGATTGCTGCTGCTGGGGGCGACCGACATCGCTGGCGACCAGCGCAGGCTGGCCGAAGCGCGCGTCGGCGCGGCGGAAGCGCAGGCCAGGGTCAAGGCGCTGGAGGCGCGCGCGGGTCAGGAACGCGATGCCGCCGCCGCCGCCGATGCCCGGGAGCAGGCCATGGCCGCCCGCGTCGCGGCGACCGAGGCGGAGGTGCGGGCGGCGCGGGCGCGGGTGACGCTGGTCGCCGGGCTGCTCGACCGCCAGCGGACCCGGCTGGCGCGGGCGCAGGCGCCGCTCGCGCATCTGCTGGCCGCGATGCAGGACATGGCGGCGCGCCCGCCCATCGCGGCGGTGGCGCAACCCGGATCGGTCGCCGACCTCGCGCATGTCCGCGCGGTCTTCTCCACCATCGCCCCCGTCATCGCCGAGCGATCGGCCACGGTGCGCCGCGAACTGGCCGCATCGCGCCGGGTCGAGGCGCAGGCCAAGGTGGCGGCGCAGGCGCTCGCCACGACCTCCGCCAGGCTGGAGGGCCAGCGTCAGATGCTCGCCCGGCTGGAAGCGCTGCATCGCGGCCGCGCCGACAGCCTGGGGCGCAGCGCGATCGACGAATCCAACCGCGCGCTGGCGCTGGGCGAGGCGGCGCGCGATCTCGTCGACCAGATGGCGGAGCGCGGGACGGCACAGGCGACCGCGGGAGAGCTGGTCCGGCTGGCGGGGCCGGTCGCACGGCCGCTGGCGCTGGGGGTGAAGGGGCCGGAGATTGCGCCCGGCACCTACCGCCTGCCGGTGCGGGGTCGCGTCGCGGGCGGCTTCGGTGAGATTTCGGATGCCGGCGTGCGGGCGCGTGGCATCACCCTGGCGACCGCGCCCGCCGCGACCGTGGTGGCACCGGCCGCCGGCACGGTCCGCTACGCCGCGCCGTTCCGGGGCTATGGCGGGATCGTCATCCTCGACCATGGTGAAGGCTGGACCAGTCTGGTGACCGGCCTGGGCGCGCTGGCCGTGCATATCGGGGAGCGGGTCGAAGCCGGCGCGGTACTCGGCCGCGCTGGCAACGGCCGTGGCGGAGCCGCCCCGCGAGTCACCGTGGAACTGCGCCGCGATGGCCGGCCAATGGATATTGCCGCTATACTGGGGTGAAAATGGAATATGATGTGGATTGGTAACCGGCTCTCGCAGCTTTGGTCCCCATCGTATAGCAGCACATCATACGATCACGCGGGCGTAGAAAATTGGCTGATTCGTGGTGCAAGGAAGGATCATGGTGGACCTGAGCCAATCTTCGCCTGCCTGATGGCTTGCCCATGATCCATTCCAATCGTTCGGCAACAGGTGAAAATCACATAGTGGTCCAGCGGCATCTTCCTCATTGTTCTGGTTTGCGATGACCCGTGAAAGACGACGCGCCGCGCTTGTGATGGCGGGCATAGGCCTGACGCTGTCGCTTCTCTGCGGTTGGCTGCTGATGGATGCGATCGGTACGGTCGTGGCCGCATGGCGTGGCGGGGCGGCGGAAATACGGGTGTCGGGCGGTGATGTCGGTATGCTGGCATTGATGCCGGTCTTCGTCGCCTTGGCGGCCTGGGGCGTGGTCGCGGCATTTCGGGATGGTGTCGCACTGCGCCGGGCGGGGAATGGAATCGCGGTTACGGCGATGATCGCGCTGGTCATCGCGCTGACGGGGTCCTGGGTGTTTCAGGACTGGGCGGAGCGGCGGTTGGTCAAGGACGGCTATGTGCGGTGCGGGGTGGAACGCGCCGGTCGTTTCACAGCACTGACCCTATGCGCCCGCAAGGTGGACCCGGCGTAAAGCCGGCTGGTGGCCGAGATCGGGAAGGCATCGCCGCCATTGCCCGAACTCGACCCCGCCACTCCCGCTCAGCCTCGGTTCAGCACGGTTACGCTTTGATTGCAGGCGGCTTGCGGCTACAAAGGCCGCCATATTACCAGGTCCAGGACCCTCAATGCCCCGTCCGCTTGCAAAACGTCCGTTTCTGACTGCTACTGCGATCGTCGGCGCGCTTGCCATGGTGCCGATCACGACCTCCGCGATGGCCGCTGTCGACAGCTCCACCGTTCGCCAGTTCGATCGCTTCCTCGACGTCTATAACCGGATCAAGGCCGATTATGTTGACAAGGTCGACGACGACACGCTGATCAAGGGCGCGATCCAGGGGATGCTGGCCGCGCTCGATCCGCATAGCAGCTATGTCGACGCGCTCGATTTCGACAACCTGAAAATCCAGACCGAGGGCAATTATGGCGGCCTGGGCCTGACCGTCTCGATGGAGGACGGCGCGATCAAGGTCATCGCGCCGCAGGAGGATACGCCGGCGGGCCGCGCGGGCGTGAAGTCGGGCGATTACATCACCCATATCGACGGCAAGCTGATCTATGGCCAGTCGCTGGACGAGGCGATCGGCCAGATGCGCGGCAAGCCCGGCACCAAGATCAAGCTGACCCTCGTCCGCCCCGGCCGCGACAAGCCGATCGAACTGACCCTGACCCGCGAGGTCATCGTCCAGCGCCCGGTGAAGTGGGAGGTGAAGGGCGATGTCGGCTATATCAACATCAACACCTTCTCCGAGAATACCGGCGCCGACACACGCGGGGCGATCATGGCGATCGACAAGGCGCTGGGGCACCGGCCGCTCGGCTATGTCGTGGACTTGCGCGACAATGGCGGCGGGTTGCTGACCCAGGCGATCGCGGTCAGCGACGCCTTCCTCGATCACGGCGAGATCGTGTCGCAGCGCGGTCGCGAAAAGTCGGACATCGAGCGCTATTACGCCAAGCCCGGCGACGACGCGCATGGTCTGCCCATCATCGTGCTGACCAACTCCGGCACCGCCTCCGCCTCGGAGATCGTCGCGGGCGCGCTGCAGGATCATCACCGTGCGATCGTCATGGGCGAGCGCAGCTTCGGCAAGGGCTCGGTGCAGACGCTGCTGCCGCTCGGCCCCGAAACCGCGCTGCGCCTGACCACCGCGCGCTATTACACCCCCTCGGGTCGGTCGGTGCAGGAGGGCGGGATCGAGCCGGACATCAAGGTTCCGCAGATTTCCGACCCCGATTACAAGACGCGCCCCGTCTTCCGCGAGGCCGATCTGCGCCGCCACCTGATCAACGAGGTGAAGGCCGACAACAAGATTCTGGAAGAGGACAATAAGGACGATCCGCGCTTCGCCGCCACGCCCGAGGCGCTGAAGAAGCAGGGGGTCGAGGACTTCCAGCTCTATTATGCGCTGAAGACGATCGCCCGGCTGGGCGGCGCCGCGCAGGTCGCCGCCGCCATCAAGCCGCCGGTGAAGTGACGATGGCCGTGCCGCGCACCCGCAACGAGAGGCGCGCCAATATGCTGGCGCTGCTGATCCCCGCCGCGCTGCTGGCGGGCGCCTGGGCCAGCCAGCTGATCGGCGGGCTGTACCCGTGCGAGATGTGCCATTGGCAGCGTTGGCCGCATTATGCCGCGCTGGTGCCGGCACTCCTCGCCTTTGTCGTGCCGCAGCGGAGCATTCGCGGATCGCTTGTCATCCTTGCCGCGTTGTTGATCGCGGTGTCGGGGGCGATTGGTGTGGCGCATGCCGGGGTCGAATATGGCTGGTGGCAGGGCTTCACCGCCTGCACCTCGACGGTGGATTTGACGGGGTTGAGCGCGGCCGACCGGTTGAGCGCCATCATGAAGGCGCCGGTCATCCGCTGCGACGTGGCGCAATGGACGCTGGGCGGCATCTCGCTGGCGGGGTTCAATGCGATCATCTCGCTGGGCGGCGCGGCGGCGATCCTGTTGTTGATGAGGAAGGCACGATGAGCCAGCTTCGCTGGATGCCGGGCGACCGGCGCGAGACGATGAAGGCGATGATCCGGGTGGATCAGGCCGGGGAATATGGCGCGACCCGCATCTATGCCGGGCAGCTGGCGGTGCTGGGCGACCGGCATCCCGCCTCGCGTGCGATCCATCACATGGCCGAGCAGGAAGAGCGCCACCGTGCCTTTTTCGACCGGATGATCGCCGAGCGCCGCGTGCGGCCGACGCTGTTCCAGCCCTTCTGGGACAAGGCGGGCTTCGCGCTGGGCGCGATCACGGCGGCGATCGGGCCGAAGGCGGCGATGGCCTGCACCGCGGCGGTCGAGACCGAGATCGACAAACATTATCAGGCACAGCGCGACCAGCTGGGCGACAGCGATCCCGAATTGTCGGACGCCATCGCCGATTTCCAGGCCGAGGAGCTGGAGCATCGCGACCATGCGCTGGGCGCGGGCGCGGAAGAGGCGATCGCCTATCCGGTGCTGTACGGCGTGATCCGGGCGGGCTGCAAATTCGCCATCGCGGCGGCCAAGCGTATCTGAGCCGGACCAACGGGAGAGAGAGGATGAAGAACCGGACCTGGGCCGCAGTCCTGCTGGCCACCCTCGCCATGACCGGCACCGCGACGGCGCAGCAGGTCGCCGCCCCCGGCGCGATCAAGCCCAAGCCGGTCGAAGGGCCGGGCGAAGTGTCGCGCAACGCGCCGGTCAACGGCGTGCTGACCCTGTTCGGCAACGAACGCTGCCCGACCGACAATAGCGGTAACGAGATCGTCGTCTGCGTCCGGCGCGGCGCGGAGGAGCAGTTCCGTGTCCCGAAGGAGCTGCGCGATCTGCAGGTGACGCCCGAAAATGAGAGCTGGGCGGTGCGCGCCACCGGCACGGTGAACGAGGGCGTCGGCGTGAATGGCATCGGCAGCTGCTCGGCGGTCGGCGCCGGCGGCGCGACTGGCTGCTTCGCGCAGCGTGTCCGCGAAAACCGGGCGGCCAATGCCGACCGGCGGCGGCAGGAGGAAGCGGGCAACCGCTGATCGCGTTTTAGAGCGGGATAACGTCAGTTTGACCCAAGCCGTCATTGCGAGCGAAGCGAAGCAATCCAGAGCGTCTTGCCTGGACACTGGATTGCTTCGCTACGCTCGCAATGACGAATCCACCTCATGTCATCCTTCTCTAATATTTCCGGAGGGGGGCGTGCTGGCTCACGGATCGGGACACCCCTCCGTCAGGCCTGCGGCCTGCCATCTCCCCTTGCAGGCGAGGATGAGTCCTGTGCCCGCTCAGCGCGAGCTCACCAGCGCTCTATCGTGAGGACATTGGGGATAAGCGGACCACCCCACCTCCGTTCAGCCTGAGCGAAGTCGAAGGCCACGGGACTACGGCAATGCCGAGGGAAGGCGAGGGCAGGACATACGCTTCGACTTCGCTCAGTGTGAACGGCTTTGGTGGCCTGGGGCCGAGATTCGCGCGGCCGCTGTAGAACCTTACGCCGCCACCGCTTGCACTCGCCGGGCCTGCGCCATCCGGTCCATGGCGATCGTGCGGGCCGCCTCATTCGGCGTCATCCCCTCACGCACCGCCAGCGCGAGCGTGGTCTTTAGCCGCTGGCCGACGCCCATGACCCGCCGCCGCACCTCGGAGGCGTTCCAGCCGAGATGCTCGCCCGCGACATTGATGATCCCGCCGGCATTGACCAGGAAGTCCGGGGCATAGAGCACGTCGCGCTCGGCCAGGCGGACGGCCAGATCCGCATCGGCGAGCTGGTTGTTGGCCGCGCCGCATACCACCCACGCACGCAGTTGCGCGACGGCTTCGGCATCCAGCACGCCGCCCAGTGCGCAGGGTGCGAACACATCGGCGCGGGCGGACAGCAGCGCCTTGCTGCTCATCACCATGGCGCCGAAGCGATCCGCCGCGCGCGCCGCCACCTCGCTGCGCGGTTCGGCGACGATCAGCTTCGCGCCCATGCCGTGCAGCAATTCGCACAGCGCGAAGCCGACATGGCCCAGCCCCTGCACCGCCACCGTGACATCGGACAGTTCGGCGTCCAGCCGGTGACGCACCGCCACCCGCATCGCCTGTACGACGCCCAGCGCGGTCCAGGGAGACGGATCGCCGCCCGGCCGGCCATCGCGCGGCGGCAGGCCGGCAACGTGGCGGGTTTCGCCCGCGACGACTTCCATATCCGCGACGCCGGTGCCGACATCCTCGGCGGTGACATAGCGGCCCTTCAGCTCGTGGACGACCCGGCCAAAGGCGCGGAACAGCGCGGCGCGGTCATGCGGCCGTTCGGGACTGCGCAACACCGCCTTGCCGCCGCCAAAGGGTAGGTCGGCCAGCGCGTTCTTCAACGCCATGCCCTCGGCCAGCCGCAGCGCGTCGACGACGGCATCCTGATCACTCGTATAGCGCCAGAAGCGGCACCCGCCCGCCGCCGGCCCGAGCGCGGTCGAATGCAGCACGATGACGCCGCTCGCCCCGCTCTCGGCATCGCGAAAGGGCACCACCTCTTCGGGCGGCAGGCTGTGGCTGTCATGGGGCAATCGCATCGTCTTCATCCTCGATCTGATGCAGGCAATCTAGCCGAGGGGCCGAAGAGAAACTGGTCGCATTCGAGGGGTTTTTCACCAAAGCGGGGATGGATCGTTCGATAATCCTCTCTTACGAGAATGATCATGCCGCATGATCTTGATATTTGGGAACGTCGTATCCTCGCGCTGCTGCAAGAGGATGCGAGTCTGTCGACCGCCGCCATCGCCGAGACGGTGGGGTTGTCCGCCTCGCCCTGCTGGCGGCGGATCGACCGGCTGGAGCGTGACGGGATCATCAAGCGGCGCGTGGCGCTGGTCGATCGCACCAAGATCGGGCTGAAGGCGCAGATCTTCGCGCAGGTGAAGCTCAACGCGCATGGCCGCGCCAATCTCGACGAGTTCACCGCCGCGATCCGCGAAGTGCCCGAAGTGATGGAGTGCCACGTCCTGATGGGCTCGGTCGACTTCACGCTGCGCATCGTCGCGGCCGATATCGAATCCTATGAACGGCTGTTCTTCGAGCGGCTGTCCAACCTGCCCGGCGTGCAGGAGATCAACTCGACGGTCGCGCTGTCGGAGATCAAGTCGACGACCTCGCTGCCGATTCCGGGCTAACCAAATTCCTCCCCTGCAAGGGGAGGTGGCACGGCGAAGCCCTGACGGAGGGGTGTCGCCCTCTCGATAGCTGGACACCCCTCCGACGCGCTTATGCGCGCCACCTCCCCTTGCAGGGGAGGAATTTGGTGGTCGCGCGCTTGTCCCCGATCTTGCAGGCGGCTAGCGCCAAGGCGACCAACCAGGGGGTGATCCGATGACGCGGTGGCAGGGCTTGGGCGGCATTCGGGCGGGCCTGTTCCTTCTGGTCTGGCTCTCCTGCGCCTGGTTCGGCTCGTGGGAGTTGAATCCCAACAACGCCACCCGCCTGTTCGCCGCGATCCGCATGGTCGAGGATGGCACCGCGACCATCGATCCCTTCGCGCCGCTGACCATCGACAAGGCGCAGTTCGGGACCCATGCCTATCTCGACAAGGCGCCGGGCATGACCCTGATGGCGGTGCCGGCGGTCGCGCTGACCGATGCGGTGACCGGCGATCGCGCCGACCGGTATCAGCCGAGCGTCTTCGACTTGGGCTTCGTCGACTATCTCAAGCTGCGCACGCGGGTCGCCGCCGCGACCGGCTCGGCGCTGCTGACCGCGATCGCGGCGGTGATGCTGTTCGACCTGGCGCTGATCGTGACGGGCGGCGTCGGTGCGGGCCTGTTCGCGGCCCTGGCCTATGCGCTGGGCACGCCGATCTGGGGCTATTCCACCACGCTGCTCGGCCATGCGAGCGTGGCGGCGCTGTTCGTCATCGCGCTGGTCGGGGTTGCGCGGGGCGGCGGGCGCTGGCTGGCGGTGGCGGGGCTGGCGCTCGGCTGGGCGGTCGTGGTCGAATATCAAGCGGTGCTGGCGGGATCGGTCATCGGGTTTTGGGCGCTGTGGCGGCACCGCACCGACCGCAGGGCGATCTGGCCGTTCCTGGTCGCCGGCTTGGTCGGTGTGCTGCCGCTGTTCGCCTATAATCTCTTTGCCTTCGGGACGCCGTTCCGCATCGGCTATTCGGGCGTCGTCGGGTTCGAGGGGATGCAGCAGGGGCTGTTCGGGCTGACCGTGCCGCATATCGCGGTGCTGCGCGAAATCCTGGTCGGGCCGACGCGAGGGCTGGTCTGGGTCGCACCGATCCTGATCCTGGCGCCGATCGGCCTGTGGCAGCTGGCGGAGGCGCGCGCGACGCGCGGGCTGGCGCTGACCGCCGCCGGGGTGGCGCTGATCGCGCTGCTGGTCAATGCGGCCTATGTCTATTGGGACGGCGGCAACGCCACCGGCCCGCGCCATGCCATGCCGCTGGCCGGGGTCGCGGCGCTGGGGCTGGCGCCGCTCTGGGCGTCCTTGCGCCGGGGATGGCAGCGGGCGGCGCTGGCGCTCCTGCTGGCGGCATCGGTGGCGATCAACCTGACGATCGCGGCGGCGGAGATTTTCGCGCCGCCCGAATATCGCTGGGCCTGGTGGCAGGCGGTGATCCAGCTTCGCTTCCGCCACGGTGACCTTCGTACCATCCCCTCCGAATGGTGGGGATGGACGACATGGGCCGGCCTGTATTTGTGGGTGGCCGTCGCGATCCCGCTGGCCCTGTGGCTGGTTCAGCGCGCGTGGCGCTTGAGCCCGCGCACCCGGTGCCAGATGTAGAAGGCGATCAGCACGACCAGGACGATCCCGATCGCCAGGTCGGCGCGGTGGAAGAAGGCCTTCACGCGCGGGTCCGAATCCCACTTCTCGCCCAGTTCGCGCCCGACGATCGCCAGCACCAGGCAGAAGGGCCAGCTGCCGATAAAGGTATAGAGGTGGAAGGGGACCAGCTTCATCCGCGCTACGCCCGCCGGAAAGGCGATGAAGGTACGGATGACCGGCAGCAACCGCCCGATCAGCACCGCGATCGAGCCATAGCGCGCGAAGAAGCGGTCGGCCGCATCCAGCTCGCCCGGCCCGATCAGCAGATATTTGCCCCAGCGCTCGGCGACCGGTCGCCCGCCGCGCTTGCCGATCTCATAGGCGACGACCGACCCCAGATTGCACCCCAGCGCGCCCGCCGTCGCGGCGAGGTAGAGGTTGAACTGTCCGGTCGACACCAGATAGCCCGCGAACGGCATGATGATCTCGGAGGGGAGCGGAATACACGCGCTCTCGATCGCCATCAGCAGCATGATGCCCAGATAGCCGCCCGTCGAGATGACCCAGATGGCAAAGCTCGCCAGCGCGGAAAGAATATGTTCGACCATGGGGCCAGCGACTTGCGCGATCGGGGGGCGGGGGTCAATCGGAACCGCGCGGGGCCACGGTCGGTTTGGGACGCCATGACCAAGCTGACCCTGAATGACGGCCGCAGCCTGCCCCAGCTGGGCCTGGGCACCTATCAGATCCCGGACTCGCAGGCCGCCATGGTGGTGCGGCGCGGACTCGACACCGGCTATGGCCTGGTCGACACCGCCGCCATCTATGGCAATGAGCGCGGGGTGGGCGACGGGTTGCGTGATGCCGATGTCTTCCTGACCACCAAGCTGTGGAACGACCGCCACCGCGATGCCGAGGCGGCCCTCGACGAAAGCCTGGCGCTGCTGGGCGTCGACGCGGTCGACCTATATCTGATTCACTGGCCGGTGCCGGCCGAGGATGCCTATGTCGAGGCGTGGCAGAGCCTGATCGCGCTGCGTGAGGCGGGCAAGGCCAAGTCGATCGGCGTGTCGAACTTCCTGCCCGAGCATCTCGACCGGATCATCGAGGCGACCGGCGTGGTGCCCGCCGTCAACCAGATCGAACTCCACCCCCGTTTCCAGCAGCGCGAGGCGCGCGCCTATCATGAGGCGAAGGGCATCGTGACCCAGAGCTGGAGTCCGTTGGGGCAGGGCGGCGAACTCTTGAAAACGCCCGAGATCGCCGCGATCGCGGACAAGCATGGCCGCTCGGCCGCGCAGGTGGTGCTGGCCTGGCATCTGGCGCACGGCCTGTCGGCGATCCCTAAGGCGGCGGATGCGGCGCACATGGCGGACAATTTCGCAGCGACCGACCTGACGCTGGACGCCGAGGACATGGCCGCGATCGATGCGCTGGACGATGTGGACGGGCGGATCGGGCCTGATCCCGCGAACATGGGCGCCTGATCCGGACCAGCCGTTCCCTATAGCGGTAACGGCTGTCCCGCCTGCCGATTGTCGGATCGGCCTCGAGCTGTCCATCGCAGTGGACGGAGCAGATGTCCGGTGACATAACGCGATAGCGGCCGTTCCAGATAGACATGGCCTAGCAGCGACAGGGTACAGGTGATCGCCATGATCATGATCGTCGCGAACAATGCCGGGGCCAGTCCGGGCGTGACGTGAAACACGTCAAACAACAGGCCGGTGACGGTTATGATGACGTAGAAATGGACCAGGTACAGAAAGTATGATGCATCGCCCAAGGCGACCGGCCCGCGCCACCGCATCCGCATGAAATAGGGTTCGGCCATCATGATGCCGAAAACGAACAGGAAGGATGCGGCAAACCAATAAGGGTGGCCGTGATTATAGTCGTGATGCCCGTAAAGCATGACCATGCCGGCCAGCCCGGCCAATGCCGTCATGATCCCGACATGGGGTGGCAGGCGATCACCGAATTTGTTCAGGAGGAACCAGATCAGCCCACCCGCTGCGAACTCGAGGATCAGCGGGTTGCCGACGATACGCCCGGTATATTCCGCCACTATCCCGACAAGAACCAGCGCCGCCAGGGTCAGCGATATGGCAATCAGGCGTGTCGAATTGCGGGTGATCGCCAGAATGGCCACGCCTGACAGGAGGTAGAAGAACATTTCATAGGCCAGCGTCCATCCCACGCCGACGATCGGATTGGCGTCGAGGAACAGCAGGTTTTTCACGACGCGTGATGTCCGGAAATAGTGGTTCATGCCACTGAACAGATCATTGCCCGTGATTTGCCAGACCAGAATGACCGACAGGATGACGAGCCAATAGATCGGCACGATACGCCCGATACGTTTGGCCGCGAATATATAGGCCTCACGTCGCCCCTGGGGCAGGCCGTCCATCAGCCCGAACATGACATAGCCGCTGATGATGAAGAAGATGTCGACGCCGATCCCACCGATCCAGCCGTCGTAAAACTCCATGCCGTGTTTCAAAAGAAAGTCATGATTATGCGCCATGACGACCATCAGCGCGGCCATCGCCCGAAGCCATTGCAGGCCGATCAATTTTTTCTGCAGCATGAAGTTGGATGTTCCGACGGAGCATGCCCGTGACGCGCACAGGCGATCGCGCGCGAAGACCGCGCATGGTGATCGATGGCGATCCGCCGCTAGGTCGATGAATTCGTCATGGTCCGCCCCCGATTGGCAAGGGGCGTGGTGAACATTGGCGCTTCGGTGCGATGATGGATTCGTCGACGGTCTCTGTCAGGATCAAGCGCCGGCCGAGTGTCCGGCCTGCCCCATGCGCTCGCCCCTGCGACTGTCGTCAATCCCCCTGCGCCACCGCCTCGGCCGCCATTTTCAGGTCCGCCACGAACCTTGCATATTCGATCTCTTTAGCTGCCGGGTCGGGCAGGCGCAGCAGGTAACTGGGGTGGACGGTGATGAAGGCCGTCCCGCCATCGGACAGGGTCAGCGCCTTCCCCCGCTCGCGGCCGATCGTCATGGCCTTGCCGAACAGCGACCGGGCCGCCGTCGCGCCGAGCGCCACCGTGACTTTGGGCTGGATCAGCAGGCGTTCCTGCTCGACCCACCAGCGACAGGCCTGGATTTCGCCCGCATTGGGCGAGCTGTGGATGCGGCGCTTGCCGCGCGGCTCGAATTTGAAATGCTTGACCGCGTTGGTGACATAGGCGCGCGCGCGGTCGATGCCGGCCTCGGCCACGGCGCGGTCGAAGACTTGCCCCGCCGGGCCGACAAAGGGGTGTCCCGCCAGATCCTCCTGGTCGCCGGGCTGTTCGCCGACGAACATCAGGGCGGCGTCGACCGGGCCTTCGCCGAACACCGTCTGGGTCGCGGGGGCATAGAGCGGGCAGCGCGTGCAGGTCATCGCCTCGTCGCGCAGCGCCGCCCAGGCCGCTTGCGCATTGCCGCCGCGCCCGGAGCGGACATCCACCTTCGCCGTATCGATCATGCCCGTCTCCCGCGCCTGCGCGCCTGCGATCAGTTGCGGGACCAACGCGGTTTCCGGCATGTTTTTCCAGTATTTGCGCGGCATCTCCTTCAACATCGCGCCGATCTTGACGCGGGCGGGATTGAAGATGCTGGCATAATAGGTCTTCCACACCGCCTCGGTCGGATCGCCCTCGGGGGCGTCGGCGCGTGCGGCGCCGGGGCCTTCGGTGAGCGTCTTGCCGTCCCAGTGAAGCGAGACCTCGGGCGTCAGGATCGACCAGCGCATCGTGGTGAAGCGGTTGACGAAGAACGCCGCATTGGCGCGGACGATATGATGTTCGGGCTCGAACCAGGCGACATAGCGCGGGCCGTCGCCGTCCTCGGTCTCACGGAAGCGGAGGAAGGCGCGCATCTTGTGGATGTCGCGCCGCACCGCCTTGGCCAGCCGGTCGAGGCGGCGGATCAGCGGGTCGGCCTGATCCTCGATCAGCCGGGGCTGGCGGCGCAGTCGGTCGAGCGCGGTGTGGAGCAGTGCGAACCGCTCCGGGTCGTTCGACAGGATGACGCTGCGCGCGAGGTCGATGAAGCCGCGGGAAACGTTGAAGCGGGGGGCGGCGGCGGCCGGGCTGTCGTCGGCGACCGCGCCGAACAGGTCGGCGGGTTGGTCGCCGACCTGCCATACGACCTGATCAGGCGGCACGCTGTCGGCGATCAGCCCACGTGCGGCGTCGCGCCAGGCGTCGAAATCATCGGGGGCGGGGAGGGTTATGATGCGCATGGGTAGTAGAGGTGACCCAAAGCTATTCCTCCCCTGCAAGGGGAGGGGGACCATGCGCAGCATGGTGGAGGGGTGTCCCGCTCTCGATAGGTGGACACCCCTCCGTCAGGGCTTCGCCCTGCCACCTCCCCTTACAGGGGAGGAATATGCTGGCAGCTAAATTCAATCGCGCTCGTCTCCGCCGGGCGGGTTGGCCTTGGCTTCCTTCGCCTCGATGGGTTTGCGCTCTTCGTAAATCTCCGCCAGCTTCTGCTCGGTCGCGTCGTCGAGTTCCTTCTCGGCGGCGGGGAACATCTCTTCTTCTTCCTCGTCGATATGATGCTCATAGCGATGGCGCATGTGGAAGAATTTGGACTCCCACTCGTCCGACGCGAAGTCGAGGTCCATCATCTCGCCGAGCAGATCGTCGATCTCCTTATGCTCGGACACCGAGTGGCGCGCATCGTCGCGCAATTCGGGCTCGCCTAGCATGGTGGCGTAGAGCGACTCTTCCTCGGCGGCGGCGTGGCTCTGGATTTCGATGCGGAACGCCTCGAACAGCTTCTTGCGCTTAGGCCCGTCGCCCTTCATCTCGGCGAGTTCCTTCAGCATCTCGCGCTGCTTGTCGTGATCGCGCTTGAGGTCGGCGTAGATTTCGGCGGTGGCCATGATCGTCTCCTTCGCGATGCCCAACGGCGCAAGGTGACGCCCGTTTCACCCGCGAGTCACTCTCAAGGAATCAGGGGCACTCAGCCAAAGAGTTCGAGCTGCTCTGTCTTCGGCTTGACCAGCGGTTTCAAATCCGCCCGCTCGGCCAGCGCCACCGGCCGCCAGTCCTCGGCGATCAGGAAGGGGCGCAGTTTGGTGATCGAGACGGTCAGCCGCCCGACATCCTCCAGCCGCAGCTTGCGCCATTTGCGGGTGGCGATGATCCGGTCGACTGCCTTCACGCCCAGTCCCGGTACGCGCAGCAGCATCTCGCGCGGCGCGCGGTTCACGTCGACCGGGAAATGCTGACGGAATTTCAGCGCCCAGGCGAGCTTGGGATCGATGTCGAGCGGCAGCATGCCCGTCGCCTCGTCCGCCGCGGCCGCTACCTCTTTCGGCTGATAGTCATAAAAGCGCATCAGCCAGTCCGACTGGTACAGCCGATGCTCGCGCATCAGCGGTGGCCGTTGCAGCGGGAGGACGGCGGAGGCGTCGGGGATGGGGCTGAACGCCGAATAATAGACGCGACGCAGGCGAAAGCGATCGTACAGAGTCGCAGCACGCCCGACGATGTCGCGGTCGGTCGCGGCATCCGCGCCGACGATCATCTGGGTCGACTGGCCGGCGGGCGCGAAGCCGGGGGCGGATCTATACTTTTTCGCCGCGTCGGTGCGATCTTCGATCGCGGTCTTCACGTCCGCCATCGCGCCTTCGATCCGGCCCGCATCCTTTTCGGGCGCGAGGCGACGCAGCCCGCCGACGGTCGGCAGCTCGACATTGATCGACACGCGGTCGGCATGGACCCCCGCCAGCCGCACCAGTTCGGGATCGGCGTCGGGAATGGTCTTCAGATGGATATAGCCGCGAAAGCCGTGATCCTCGCGCAGGGACCGCGCGACCTCGACGATCTGCTCCATCGTGTAGTTGGAGGACTTGATGATGCCCGAGGAGAGGAATAGCCCCTCGATATAATTGCGCCGGTAGAAGGCGAGCGTCAGGTTCACCACTTCCTGCGCGGTGAAGCGCGCGCGGCGGGCGTTCGACGATTTGCGATTGATGCAATAATGGCAGTCGAAGATGCAGCTGTTCGTCAGCAGGATCTTCAACAGCGAGATACATCGGCCGTCAGGCGCATAGGCGTGGCAGATGCCCATGCCCTCGGTCGAGCCGATCCCCTTGCCGTCGCGGCTGTTGCGCTTCGAGGTGCCCGACGACGCGCAGGAGGCGTCATATTTCGCGGCATCCGCCAGGATCGCCAGCTTCTCACGGGTGTCGAGTTGCGCCATGTGTTCGATATATGTTCGCGCCTGCGGCGGGGCAAGCGGAACTCCGCCAGTCATCGGCCGTACAGCCCGTCTGATCCAGATTGGCGGTGTCGAGGGGAGACGGATGATGCGTAAGATGATGATCGTGCTGGCTTTGGCGGGTATGAGCGGGGCGGGGCTGAGCGGCCCCGTGCTGGCGCAGGCGGTGGAAACCAACGTCAAGACCGCCGACTATGAATTCGCCTATCGCTATCCCGCCGCCGCCGCGCGGATACCGGGCCTGAAGGCGTGGCTGGAGAAGGACAAGACGGCGATCCGCGCCAAGACCGCGCGCGACGGTGCCGCCGGCCGGCGCGAGGCGAAGCAATCGGGCTTTCCCTATCGCCGCTATTCCTATGAAAAGACGTGGAAGGTGGTGACGGAGACACCGCGTTTCCTCAGCCTGTCGGGCGACAGCTATGACTATACCGGCGGCGCGCATGGCACGCCGGCATCCTCGGCGCTGCTGTGGGACAAGGCGAAGGCGCGGCGGCTGGATACGACATCGGTCTTCGCCTCGCTGCCCGCGCTGCAGGGCGCGATCCGTGCCGATTATTGCAGCAAGCTCAAGGCCGAGCAGCGGCGGCGGACCGAGGGCAGCCCGTCATCGATGAACATCTGCCCGCCGCTCAAGGACCTGACCCTGCTGCTGGGGTCGTCGAGCGGCCGGGCGATCGACCGGATCGGACTGATCGCCGATCCCTATGTCGCCGGCTCCTATGCCGAGGGGGCCTATGAGGTGACGTTGCCGGTCACGCAGGCGGTTTTGGGAGTGGTGAAACCGGAATATCGTGGGGCGTTTGCCGTGCGGCGATAAGAAAGTTCGACCGAAACTATTGGCGCCCGGGGCCCGCTCTTTCCTATGATCCCCGCACAACATCAGGCGCTAGGAGGGCCTTCGATGGCGGACGCGAAGAATTGCTGGATGGGCCAGTGCCATTGCGGCGCGGTTCGTTTTGAGGTGGGTCTCAGCGACGGTTTCAACACGGTACGCCGCTGTAACTGTTCCTATTGTCGGATGCGTGGCGCGGTGGCTGTTTCTGCCGAGATGGGAGGCGTGACGATTGTTCAGGGACAGGACCAGCTGACAAGTTACCGTTTCAACACCGGGAAGGCCGAGCACTTCTTCTGCTCGGTATGTGGCATTTATACGCACCACCAGCGACGCTCCAATCAAAACCAGTATGGCGTGAACGTCGCCTGTCTAGACGGCGTGTCGCCGTTCGATTTTACGGACGTGCCCGTTCATGACGGAGTCCATCACCCCAGCGATACCCTTAAACCGGCAAGGCGTGTTGGCGTACTTCGGTTCGTTTCAGAGGGGCATCAGAACGCTGATCAACCCTGACGCCGCCCGCGCCCTTTGGTCATCGGGTCGGGCTTTTTCGGCGGGACCCAGCCTTCGGGGCGTTCGGGGCGGGACTGGCTGGTACCCAGGCCCATCGCGCCAGGGCGCTGGCGGGTCAGGCCGCTGGTGTCGACGTCCGTATCGTCCGCGCCGCCGCGTAAGAGGTTGATGCGGTCGCGCAAGGCCCGCGCCTCCTCGAAGTCGAGGCGTTCGGCGGCCGCCTCCATCTGGCGGCGCAGCTCTTCGAGGGTGGGGGCGGTCATGCCCGGATCAACGCCTCAGGCGGCGATGCGTGCCGCCTCGGTCTCGGCGATCCAGCCGCCGCCCAGCACCCGGTCGCCGTCGTACAGCACCGCCGCCTGACCGGGCGACACCCCATATTCGGGCGCGTCGAAGACCAGCCGGTCGCCGACCATGCGCGCGGGGACCGGCTTGGCCATCGAGCGGACCTTGGCGAAGAGCGGACCGTCCAGCGGGCCCAGCACGTTCATGCCCGTCAGCCGCGCGGCTTCGACCGCCAGCGCGGTGCGCGGACCGACGACGACGCGCTTGGTATCGGGCTCCAGCCGGACGACATAGAGCGGCTCGGGGCTGCCGCCGATCTCCAGCCCGCGCCGCTGGCCCACCGTATAGTGAATCAGCCCGCGATGCTCGCCCAGCTTCGTGCCCGCCAGGTCGACGATGTCGCCGCGTGTATCCGATTCCGGACGCAATTTTTTGACGAGGCCGGCATAGTCGCCATCGGGGACGAAGCAGATGTCCTGGCTGTCGGGCTTGGCCGCGACGCCCAGACCCAGTTCGGCGGCGATCTCGCGCACCCGCGACTTCGGCAGCGCGCCCAGCGGGAAGCGCAGGAAGTTCAACTGCTCTTGCGTCGTGGCGAACAGGAAATAGCTCTGGTCGCGCGCCGGATCGGCGCCGCGATGCAGCTCAGCGCCGGCCGCCCTCTCGACCCGGCGGACATAATGGCCGGTCGCCAGGCAGTCCGCGCCCAGATCGCGCGCCAGCTTCAGCAGGTCGGTGAATTTCGGCCCCATATTGCACTGGACGCACGGGATGGGGGTGCGCCCGGCGAGATACTCATCGGCGAAGCGGTCGACCACCTGGGTCCGAAAACTGTCTTCATGATCAAAGACATAGTGGGCGATACCCAGCCGATCGCACACCGCGCGCGCGTCGCGGATGTCGCGTCCCGCGCAGCACGCGCCGGCGCGGCCGACCGCCTCGCCATGGTCATAGAGTTGCAGCGTGACGCCGATCGTTTCGGCGCCCGTGGCATGGGCGAGCGCGGCCACGACCGAGCTGTCGACCCCGCCCGACATCGCCACCACGATCCGCTTGGCCCGGGGATCGCCCCCAAGCTGAAAATCCACCATCTGCTCCATGGTCGCCCCCATACGCCTTTCCGATGGGTCATGCAAAAAGCACGGCTCGACGATCGGGGCGGGGGTGGCGGGGGTTGCGAAAAAAGGGGAAGGTTTCACGACCTTTACCGTGTTTTCATATCCGGCCGATATGCAGGGGACAGACCAGACAGGGATGGATTGCGCTTTTGGACCTCAGCTTCAACCGGTTCGATCGGGATACCGAACTCACCGTGTTGCCGCCCGATCTGGCGGTGCTGATGGTCGGCGTGACCGCGCGTCAGGCGGCGAGCCTGACCGCGGCCGTCCAGGCGGGTCTGGTGCGCGCGGCCCCCGATCCGTCGCTGTTCGCGCCGCTGGACGGTGCGTTCAACGGCCCGATGGCCCGGGCTTTGACGCAATGGAGAGCGGGTGAATGATGCGTTAACCGCACGGCGATAGGTGATGTTCAACGGCCCGTGTCCATAAAGGCCCTGGTAAACGATATGGGGTAGGGAGCCCCGACGAGGTAATGATGATCGAGAACCAGAAGATCCGCCCCGCAAAGGTAATCGGACCGCTCGGCGAACCGCTGACGCTGGATACCTTGCCGCCGCCCAGCACCACGCGCTGGGTCGTCCGTCGCAAGGCGGAAGTGGTGGCGGCCGTCAATGGCGGCCTGCTCTCGGTGGATGAGGTGTGCGACCGCTACGGCCTGACCGTGGAGGAGTTCGCCGGGTGGCAGCGGGCGATCGATCGCTCGGGCATGCCGGGGCTGCGCGTCACCCGCATCCAGCATTATCGCTCGCTCTACGAACGTCAGCAGAAATATTGACAAATCGATTTTGCGCCGAATCGATGATACGGGCGCGGAACAAGTAGCGCATTCGCACGTCTTTTCCCCGTGTCCCGCTCGCGGGCCCAACGGAGGGAAAGACAATGGGTATTATCCTGTGGCTTATCGTCGGTGGTGTCATTGGCTGGCTGGCCAGCATCATCATGCGTACCGATGCTCAGCAGGGCATCTTCCTGAATATCGTCGTCGGCGTTGTCGGCGCATTCATCGGCGGCCTGATCTTTGCGGGCGGTTCGATCAACAATGCGGGTCTGACCCTGACCTCGTTCCTCGTTTCGCTGCTGGGCGCTGTCGTCCTGCTGGCGATCGTGAACCTCGTTCGTCGCGGTCGGGTGCGTTAATCGCATCTGCCTGACGAAGGATCGAAAGGCCGTCCGGGTGACCGGGCGGCCTTTTTGCATATGGGTATTCGGCCGCAGCGCCCTCATGGCGCGGAACCGGTCGTCCCGGCCGGTTTGCCATGACGAACGGGCCGGTGACGCCCGCCCCCATGCCCGGACGGCGATGGGGGCGGGATCGGTTCAGCCCAGCAGGAAGCGGACCGAGACGTTGACGGTGACGTCGCGCTCGCCGGGGGCGATGCTGGTCGGGGCGGCGACTTCGGCCGCCATCGCACGCAGCATGACGGGGCGGACGGGACCGCCGGCATTCTCACCATTTTCAGTGATCGACACGATGCGCACGACGCGCAGGCCGGCCGCCTTGGCATAGAGCTCGGCGCGGGCGCGGGCGCGCTTGACCGCATCGGCGCGCGCCTCGTCCAGCGCCGCGTCGGGATTGTCGAGCGACAAATTGGGGCCGTCGATCTGGTTGGCACCCTGCGCGACCAGCGCGTCGAGCACGCTGCCCGACTTGGCGATGTCGCGGAAGCGGATGCTGAGCGTGTTGGTCGCCTGATAGCCGGTGATCACCGGCGGCACATTCTCGCCATAGCGATATTGCGGCTGGAGCTGGACGGTCGCGGTCTGGATGTCGCGATCGGCGACGCCGGCACGCTTCACCGCCGCCAGCACGCGCTGCATCCGCGCGGCATTGTCGGACAGCGCGGCGGCGGCGGTCGCCCCCTGGCTGACCACGCCGGCGCGGATCGTCGCCAGGTCCGGCACGCGGCTCGTCCGCCCCTCGGCCGAGACGTCGAGGACGGTGCCGGCGGCGGGCACCAGCGGCTCGACCGTGGTGGGGGCGGGTGCCGACTGCGCGCCGGCGATACCGGGCAGCAGCGCGGCGGGGGCCAGCATGGCGGTGAGCAGGATCTTGTTCATCAGTGTCTCCCTCGATGTGGACAAGTCTTTGGCCTGATGCGGCAAAACGTGCGATGAACGCGCCACATTCCTTCTGGAGCCGCCTGAATCGGGTGATGTGCAAAGGCGCTTGAGGAGAGTGATGTATTTCTATAATACAGCATCAAAGTGGCGCATCCTGCGTGGTGGAGCGACATAGAGGATGCGGAGCGGGGATTGGTGGCGAACATGAATTACGAGACGGGCGCGATCGGTGGCGGCCAGCATCTGGAGCTTGAGGGGCCGGCGCCAAGCAAGCGGTCGCGCTGGATCGCGATCGTCGCGGTCCTGCTGGTCGCGGGGCTGGCCGCCTGGTTCTTTCTCGGCAACAAGAAGCATGAGGCCGGCGCCACGGCGGGGGCGGGGACCCAGGTGCCCAACATCACCGTCATCGTCCCCGGCCAGCAATCGGTCAGCCGGCTGATCTCGGCCACCGGCACGCTGGCGGCGCGGCGCGAGATGCCGGTCGGCGTCGCGGGTGAGGGCGGGCTCGTCACCCGCGTGCTGGTCGAACCCGGCCAGTGGGTCGGCGCGGGCCAGGTGCTGGCGACGGTCGACCGCTCGGTCCAGACCCAGACCGCCTCGGCGCTCAACGCGCAGGTCGCGGTGGCGCAGTCGGATCAGCAGATCGCGCAGGCCGAACTCGACCGTGCGCAGCAGCTGGTCGATCGCGGGTTCATCTCCAAGGCCGATCTGCAACGCCGCACCGCGACCCGCGATGCCGCCGCCGCCCGCGTCCGCGCGGCGCAGGCGACCTATCGCGAGGCGCAGGCGCGCAACGGCCGGCTCGACATCCGCGCCCCCGCCGCCGGCCTGATCCTGACCCGCGCCGCCGAGCCGGGCCAGATCGTCAGCTCGGGCTCGGGCGTGTTGTTCCGCATGGCGATGGGCGGGCAGATGGAATTGCGCGCGCAGCTCGCCGAATCCGATCTCGTCGGCCTCAGCGTCGGCGCGCCCGCCACGGTCAAGCCGGTCGGCGGCGACCAAAGCTTCAAGGGCGAGGTGTGGCAGGTGTCGCCGGTCATCGATCCGCAGACGCGACAGGGCGTCGCGCGCATCGCGCTGTCCTATGACCCGGCCCTGCGCCCGGGCGGCTTTGCGGCGGCGACGATCCGCGGCGGCACGGCCAATGCGCCGCTGCTCCCCGATTCGGCGATCCAGAGCGACGACAAGGGCAGCTTCGTCTACATCGTCGGCCCCGACAACAAGGTCGCGCGCCGCGACATCAAGATCGGTCAGGTATCGGACAGCGGCGTGACCATCGCCTCGGGCCTGAACGGCAGCGAACGGGTGGTGCGTTCGGCGGGCGGCTTCCTGGCACCGAGCCAGGTGGTGCACCCGATCCTCGCGGGCCGGGAGGCCAAGTGACATGAGTTTCCGCAACATCTCCGCCTGGGCGATCCGGAACCCCGTTCCGCCGATCGTCCTGTTCGTCGCGCTGACGCTGGCGGGGATCGTCAGCTTCATGCGGATGGACGTCAACAACGACCCCGACATCGATTTCCCGATCGTCGTCGTCGTCGTGAACCAGCCGGGTGCTGCCCCGACCGAGCTGGAGACGCAGGTCACCCAGCGGGTCGAGGCGGCCTTGCGGAACCTGCAGGGCGTCGACCAGATCACCTCGACCGTAACCGAGGGCACGTCGCAGACCTTGGTCCAGCTCGACATCGGCACGCCGATCGACCGCGCGGTCAGCGATGCGCGCGATGCGATCACCCAGATCCGCTCGATGCTGCCCGACGGCATTCTCGAGCCGCAGGTGATCCGCGTCGATTCGACCGACAACGATCTCGCCAGCTATTCGGCGGTCGCGTCCAACATGACGCCCGAACAGCTCAGCTGGTATATCGACAACAACGTCACCAAGGAGCTGTTGTCGGTCCCCGGCCTCTCCAAGGTCATCCGCAATGGCGGCGTGACGCGCGAGATCCGCGTCATCCTCGATCCGCTCAAGCTGCAGGCGCAGGGCCTGACCGCCAGCGAAGTCAATGCGCAGCTGCGCATGACCAACCTGAACGCCGCTGGTGGCCGCGCCGAGATCGCGGGCACCGAACAGGCGGTCCGCGTGCTGGGCAATGCCCGCAACGCCTATGACCTGGGCCAGACCCAGATCAACGTACGCGGTGGCCGCACCGTGCGCCTGGCCGACATCGCCACCGTGCGCGACCTGTATGCCGAACAGCGTTCGCAGGCGGCGGTCGACGGGCGGCAGGTGATCAGCTTCGACTTTCAGCGCGCCAAGGGCGCCTCCGACGTCAGCGTCTTCAACGGCGCGGTCGAGAAGCTGAAGGGGCTGGAGAAGCGCAATCAGGAGGTGAAGTTCGTCCTCCGCTCGAACAGCGTGAAGTACACCGAGCAGCAATATGAAAGCGCCATCCATGCGATGATCGAGGGCGCGGTGCTGGCGGTCATCGTCGTTTTCATCTTCCTGCGCGACTGGCGTGCGACGGTGATCTCGGCGCTCGCCATCCCGCTCTCGGCGATCCCGGCCTTCTGGTTCATGGACCTGCTGGGCTTCACGCTGAACCAGATGACGCTGCTCGCGCTCAGCCTGGTCGCGGGCGTGCTGGTCGACGATGCGATCGTGGAGATCGAGAATATCGTCCGCCACATGCGCATGGGCAAATCCGCCTATCAGGCGTCGATCGACGCGGCGGACGAGATCGGCCTGGCCGTGCTGGCGACCACCATGGCGATCGTCGCGGTGTTCCTGCCCGTCGCGCTGATGCCGGGCGTCCCTGGCCAGTATTTCAAGAATTTCGGCCTGACCGTCGTCGTCTCGGTGCTGATGAGCCTAGCCGTGGCGCGTCTGATCACGCCGATGATCGCGGCCTATTTCCTGAAGTCCGCCGGTCATGCCAGCCATGGCGAGGGCAAGCTGATGGACGCCTATATGGCGACGCTGCGCTGGTCGCTGCGCTATGACCGACCGACCGACGGGGCGCGGCGCGGGGTCTTCCGGCGCTTCTTCGGCCGGTTCCGCGACCACCGCCTGTGGGTGATCGGCATCGGCTTCGGCGCGTTCGTGCTGACCGTGGTGATGTTCGGCATCATCCCCAAGACCTTCCAGCCGCCGCAGGACAATGACCAGGCGGTCGCCAAGATCGAGATGGTGCCTGGCACCACGCTGGCGCAGACCGATGTGGTCGTGCGGCAGGTGGCGCAGTTCCTGAAGAAGCAGCCCGATGTCGAATCGGTCTATTCGCGCACCAGCGTCGGCAATGGCCGCGTCGTGGCGACGTTGAAGGAGGATCGCTCGATGAAGAGCACCGACTTCGAACGCTCGCTGTCGCCGCAGCTCGCCGCCATTCCCGATGCGCGCGTGACCTTCCAGTCGCAATTCGGCTGGGGATCGAGCGGGCGCGACCTGACCATCACGCTGGGCGGCGACGACCCCGCCGTGTTGCGTGACACCGCCAACAAGATCGTCGAGCAGATGGGCACGCTGCCCGGCCTGATCGCGCCACGCATCGTCGGCAATCTCGACCGGCCGGAAATCGTCATCCGCCCGCGCCTCGACCTCGCGGCCAATCTGGGCGTGACGACACAGGCGCTGTCGAGCGCGATCCGGATCGCGACGCTGGGCGATATCGACCAGAATTCGGCGCGCTTCTCGCTGTCCGACCGACAGGTGCCGATCCGCGTCGCGCTTGACCAGAATGCGCGTGCGCGCATGTCGACGATCCAGAATCTGCCGGTGCAGACCCAGACAGGCGGATCGGTGCCCTTGAGCGTCGTCGCCGATATCGGCCTGGGCGCCGGCCCGACGCAGATCGACCGCGTCAACCAGCGCCGCCAGGTTACGGTCGGCGCCGATCTGGCCAAGGGCGTCATCAGCGGTGACGCGATGAAGAAGGTCCATGACCTGCCGATCATGAAGAACCTGCCCATGGGGGTCAGCGAGATGGTGCTGGGCCAGGCCAAGATGCAGGCGGAGATGATGCAGAACTTCTTCACCGCGATCATCTCGGCCATCTTCATGGTCTTCGCGGTGCTGGTGCTGCTCTATCGCCGCTTCCTGCCGCCCTTCGTCAACATGGCCTCGCTCCTGCTCGCGCCGCTGGGCGGGTTGATCGCGCTCTATGTGACCGGCAATCCGCTGTCGCTGCCGGTCTATATCGGCCTGCTGATGCTGCTGGGCATCGTCGCCAAGAATTCGATCCTGCTGATCGACTTCGCGCTGGAAGAGATCGCCAAGGGCGTGCCGATCCGTGAGGCGGTGCTCGACGCCGGCCACAAGCGCGCGCAGCCGATCGTCATGACGACCGTTGCGATGGTCGCGGGCATGGTGCCGACCGCCCTGTCGCTGGGCGGCGACGGATCGTGGCGCAGCCCGATGGGCGTGACGGTGATCGGCGGCCTGACCATGTCGACGATGCTGACCCTGTTGATCGTGCCCGCCGCCTTCAGCCTGGCGGTCGGGGTCGAACGCTGGATCGGCCCGCGCCTGGGTCGCCGCCTGCTGACCTACAAGCCCGGCGACGAGCAGGGTGGGCCGGTGATCGAAGGCCCGGCGGGCGGCCCCGCGCTGCCGCCCGCGACCGGCAAGCTGGGGTATGATCCGGCGGAGTGACGAGCCATGATGTCCTCCCCTGTAAGGGGAGGTGGCAGGCCGAAGGCCTGACGGAGGGGTGTCGCGCTATCGAACTGGTGACACCCCTCCGACGCGCTGCGCGCGCCACCTCCCCTTGCAGGGGAGGAATGAAAACCATCCCGCTTCGTTACGCTCGGGAAAGATTCCGCTTGAACAAAGCCGTCGCTCGCGAATTGTTCTGATTGATGGAAGTCGCCATGCGATCGGGGGGTAGCCAGACCGTTCCACCCGCCCTGCGGAAGATGCGGGTCGTGGCGACCGGTCTGCTGGTCACCATGGCGGCGTTGTTCTTGCTCGCCCGCTATCTCCAACCGATCCACCCCGCCTGGGGCTTCGTCCGCGCTTTTGCCGAGGCGGCGATGGTCGGCGGGCTGGCCGATTGGTTCGCGGTCACCGCGCTGTTCCGCCATCCGCTGGGCCTACCGATCCCGCATACCGCGATCGTGCCGCGCAACAAGGACCGGATCGGCGATACGCTGGCCAATTTCCTGCGCACCAATTTCCTGATCCCGCGCGTCGTCGCGCGCCGGATGAACCGGCTGGACGTCGCCGGTGCCGCCGGCCGCTGGCTGGCCCAGCCGCCGCAGGAGGGCGGGCGCATCCGGCGCGGGGCGTCGCGCCTGTTCGCCGAGATGCTGACCGCCTTCGATCCGCAACGCCTGGGCGGCATGGTGAAGGCGGGCATCGGATCGCGGCTGCGCGCGACCGAGGTGTCGCCGATCCTCGGCCAGTTGCTCAAGGCCGCGATCGCCGAGGGGCGGCATGTGCCGTTGATGGAATCGGTCATCCGCTGGGCCGGGCAGGCGCTCGCCGCGAACGAGCCGGTGGTGCGCGCCATGGTGCATGAACGCGCCGGCGCGATCCTGCGCTGGACCGGCCTGGACGAGACGGTCGCCGACAAGCTGATCGACGGCCTCGACAAGCTGCTGCACGACATGGCGGACGACCCCGACCATCCGATCCGCCTCAAGATCGAGGAGGGGCTCGATCGGCTCGCGTGGGACCTGCAATATGATCCCGACATGCGCGCCCGGGTCGAGGCGATGAAGGCCGATCTGATCGCCAATCCGGCGATGCAGCGCTGGCTCGACGGACTGTGGGAACAGGCGCGCGAGGGGCTGTTGCGACTGGCGCGCGATCCCGAGGCGGTGACCGCGGGCAAGCTGGGCGAGACGCTGCGCCAACTGGGCCAGACGCTGCAATCCGATCCCCGGCTGGCGGCCACGATCAACCGCTTCGTCCGACGCGCGGTGGTGGGGATCGCCGCCGATTATGGCGACGGCATCGTCCGGCTGGTGTCGGAGACGGTGCGCGGCTGGGACGCCGACACCGTCACCAGCCGGCTGGAGAATGCGGTCGGCCGCGATCTGCAATATATCCGCATCAATGGCACGC
Organism: Sphingomonas pseudosanguinis; assembly: GCF_052056765.1. NCBI lineage: Bacteria > Pseudomonadati > Pseudomonadota > Alphaproteobacteria > Sphingomonadales > Sphingomonadaceae > Sphingomonas > Sphingomonas pseudosanguinis. The sequence continues at coordinate 2,677,923 of NZ_CP189888.1, read as the reverse complement.
TGGTCGGCGGCAGCGTCGGCTTGGTCCTGCATGTCGTGGACCGGTTGCTTTGAAAACGTCACCAAACCGTCTAATTAAGGCACGGCTTCGATTCGTCGCGGGGACGAAGCGCCTTGTCGATGTCCGCGCTTTCCCGCAAAGAGGCAGGTGATGAACGCCAAGGCCGATTATCAGCTCGATCCGGCGGACGGGGGCGCCCTGCGCTTTACCGGCAATCTGTCGTTGGCGACGCTGGGCGACCTGCCCGAACGGCTGGATCGCGAGGATGCCTCGGTCAAGCGGATCGACCTGTCGCAGGTCGAACGGATCGACACCGTCGGCGCCTGGCTGGTCCACCGCTTCGCCGCGCGCAACGATGCCGCGATCGAGGGGCTGAACGAGAATCAGCGCAATCTGGTCGACAAGGTGGTCGAGGCGGATCAGCCGGTCGCGATGCGGCCCAAGCCGATCAGCCCCTTCGCGCGCGTCGCGGGCGAGGTGGGCGACGCCGTCGTCACCGCGATGAAGACCCTGTACGGCCTGCTGGGCTTCATGGGCGCGACGGTGCTGGCCGGCCTGGCGGTGCTGCGCCATCCCCGCCGGTTCCGCTTCAACGCGGTGGTGCACGAGTTCGAGACGGTCGGCGTCTCGGCGCTGGCCATCATCGGGCTGATGAGCTTCCTGATCGGCATCGTCATCGCGCAACAGGGCGCGGTGCAGCTTCGCCAGTTCGGCGCGGAGGTGTTCACGATCAACCTGGTCGGCCGCCTGACGCTGCGCGAACTGGGCGTGCTGATGACCGCGATCATGGTCGCCGGCCGCTCCGGCTCGGCCTTCGCCGCGCAGCTCGGCACGATGAAGCTGACCGAGGAGATCGACGCGATGCGCGTGATCGGCGTGTCGCCGATGGAGGCGCTGGTCGTGCCGCGCACCATCGCGGCGGTCACGCTGATGCCGCTCCTGGGTTTCTATTCCTCGCTGATCGCGATGATCGGCGGATGCTTCCTGGCGGCGGTGTCGCTGGGCATCCCGCCCGTCACCTTCATCGCGCGTATCCGCGAGGTCGTGCCGATCACCGACCTGTATGTCGGCCTGATCAAGGCACCGGTCTTCGGCGCGATCATCGCCATCGCCGGCTGTTTCCAGGGGATGCAGGTCAAGTCGGATGCCGAGCAGGTCGGCCTGCGCACCACGGCGGCCGTGGTGCAGGCGATCTTCCTTGTGATCGTGCTCGACGCGTTCTTCGCGGTCTTCTTCACCTGGATCGGATGGGACTGATGGCCGGCGGGGAAAACATCATCCAGGTCCGGGGCCTGCGCAACAGCTTTGGCGAGCAGGTCATCCATGACGGCCTCGACCTCGACGTGCGCAAGGGCGAGATCCTGGGCGTGGTCGGCGGATCGGGCACCGGCAAGTCGGTACTGATGCGCACGATCATCGGGTTGCAGACCCCCGATGCGGGCGAGATCACCGTGTTCGGCGAACCGACCATCGGCCGCGAGGCGACCGAGGCGACCGAGGTGCGCAAGCGCTGGGGCGTGCTGTTCCAGGGCGGTGCGCTGTTCTCGACGCTGACCGTGGCGGAAAATGTCGCGGTCCCCCTACGCGAATTCTACCGCGACCTGCCCCAGGCGCTGATGGATGAGATCGCGTCGTACAAGGTGGTGATGACCGGCCTGCCCGCCGACGCGGGGCCGAAATATCCCGCCGAACTGTCGGGCGGCATGAAGAAGCGCGCCGGCCTGGCGCGCGCGCTCGCGCTCGACCCCGAACTGCTCTTCCTCGACGAGCCGACCGCCGGGCTCGACCCGATCGGTGCGGCGGCGTTCGACCAGCTGATCGCGTCGCTCCAGAAGACGCTAGGGCTGACCGTCTTCCTGATCACCCATGACCTCGATACGCTCTATGCCATTTGCGACCGTGTCGCGGTGCTGGCCGACAAGAAGGTCATCGCGGTCGGCACGATCGACGAGCTGATCGCGCTCGACCATCCGTGGATCGAGGAATATTTCAAGGGACCGCGCGGCCGCGCCGCCATCGCCGCCAAGGACGAGGTCGCCGGCATGGCGCCGCGCTCGGCGGACGCGGATGCGGCGCGCCACCCCACCGAAGTCGAAGCCCATGCCACCGGCCAGCATAGCCAGGGCAATGCGGCCGATGCCCATGCGAGAGGCGAAGCAGGGACACGCTGATGGAAACCCGTTCGAACCACGTCCTTGTCGGCTCTGTCGTGCTGATCCTGCTCGCAGTGCTGGCGATCTTCACCGTCTGGATCGCCCGGCTGGGCGGCACGTCGGAGAAGCAATACGACATCTTCTTCCGCCAGTCGGTGGACGGCCTGGCCGTAGGCTCGGGGGTCACCTATTCGGGTGTGCCCTCGGGGCAGGTGAAGGAGATTGCGCTGTGGCGTCCCGATCCGCAGTTCGTGCGCGTGCGTGTCGCGGTCAAGGAAGAGACGCCGATCCTGCAGGGCACGACCGCATCGATCTCGGCCAGCTTCACCGGCACCAGCACCATCTCGCTGGATGGCGCACGGAAAGGCGCGCCGCCGATCGCCTGTCCGCAGCCCGAGAATCTGACGCTCTGTCCTTACGGCGTGCCGGTCATCCCGACCAAGCAGGGCGGTATCGGTGCGATCCTGAACTCCGCGCCGCAGCTGCTGGAACGGCTGTCGACGCTCACCGAGCGGCTGACCGGGCTGTTGTCCGACCGCAACCAGGCGTCGATCGCGGGAATTCTCGACAACACCAACCGCCTGACCGATGCGCTGGCCGATCGCGGGCCGGAGATTGCCGCGACGCTGGCGCAGACCCGCGTGGCGATCCAGCAGGCGGGCGATGCGGCGCAATCGATCGGCCAGCTGGCGGCGACCACCAACGGCATCCTCGCCGATGAGGTGAAGCCGACCATGGCCAATCTGAACAAGGCGATCGCCTCGGCGCAGAAGAGCGCGGACACGCTGAACTCCGCGATCGGCGATGCGCGGCCGGGCCTGCAGACCTTCTCGAAGCAGACCGTGCCCGAGGTCGATCGTCTGGTGAAGGACCTGCGCGTCATGACCCAGTCGCTGTCGGCCGTCGCCGAAAAGGTCGACCAGCAGGGCGCCGGGTCGCTGATCGGGCAGCAGAAGCTGCCGGACTATAAGGGCAAGTGAGGAAGCCGATGAGGACCGTCATGAAGACTCCGCTGATCGTTCTGATGGCATCGCTTCCGCTGGCCGGGTGCATCAGCTTCGGGGCCAAGCCGCCCCCCTCGCTGATGACGCTGCAGGCGCAGTCGGCGCCGACCGTGGGCCAGACGCAGAATTCCGCGCGCGCCAAGTCGATCACCATCCAGGTGCCGACCACGCCGCAGGAGCTGGCGACCGCGCGCGTGCCGGTGCAGGAGGACACGACCAGCATCGCCTATGTAAAGGACGCGCAATGGGCCGAGCCGCCCGCGCGGCTGTTCGCACGGCTCGTCTCCGACACGCTGACCGCGCGTGAAGGAAGGGTGGTCTTGTCGGCGCGCGAGTCGGTGGCCGATGCCGGCGATCGCCTGGCGGGCGAGCTGCGCCAGTTCGGCATGGACGCGGTACGCCGCGACGCCGTGGTGGTGTTCGACGCCTCGCTGATGCGCGACGGCCAGACCGCGATCGAGAAGCGCCGTTTCGAGGTGCGCGTGCCGGTCGGCAAGATCGACGCGGAGAGCGTCGGCCCCGCGCTGAACCAGGCGGCGAACCAGGTCGCCCAGCAGGTGGCGGACTGGGTCGGACGGTAACCGCGACCAATCCTCGCCGGCGACGGCCAATCGACGTTCATTCCATTCCTCCCCTGCAAGGGGAGGTGGCAGGCCGAAGGCCTGACGGAGGGGTGTCCCCGTTGGCGAGATAAGTCTTCGCTTACGACCGGGGATGCCCCCCATCATGCCCGCATGGCTCCTCTTACAGGGAATCGTTGCGAAATTGGAGAAGGATGACATGAGGTGGATTCGTCATTGCGAGCGTAGCGAAGCAATCCAGTGTCCAGGCAAGACGCTCTGGATTGCTTCGCTACGCTCGCAATGACGGCTTGGGTCAAACTGACGTTATCCCGCTCTAGCGTTTCCCGCCTGTCAGGCACCACCCCGTCGAAGGCCGGGGTCCAGACGCTGAATGCTTTCCATCGCTTATCAGCGCTTACCCGACCGGACCTCGGCCTGCGTCGGCGTAGTGCAGAGCTTTGCAACGGTCCCTAACCGGGGTGGACGGAGGATGGCCTTGTCTGAATGTCGATACGCCCCAGGGGGGGGCAAAGTTTGACATGCCCGGACGATGTCGGGAGCAGGGCTCGGCAGTTGAACCGCTCTCGCGACCAGTGACACCCCTCCGTCAGGCCTTCGGCCTGCCACCTCCCCTTGTAGGGGAGGAATGGATTCAGCCCGCGTGCGCGATCGCTAGCACCCGTTCCGCGTCGGCGAGATGCAGCCGCTCGACCATCTGTCCGTCGAGACGGATCGCGCCCAGCCCGGCATGCGCCGGCTCGGCGAACGCCGCCACCACCTTGCGCGCCCAGGCGATTTCCGCCTCGCTCGGGCCGAAGCCGTGATGCGCGGCGGCGATCTGGCTGGGGTGGATCAGTGTCTTGCCGTCAAAGCCCAGCCGCCGCCCCTCGGCACATTCCTCCGCCAGCCGCTCGGGCGCGTCGATGGCGTTGCAGACGCCGTCGAGCGCGATCAGCCCCGCCGCGCGTGCCGCGACGACGATCTGGACGCGCAGCGGGCGCAGCGCCTCGGGGGCGGGCGGGGAGGGCAGGCGCATTTCCTTGGCCAGATCGTTGGTCCCCGCGACCAGACAGGTCAGGCCCAGTTCCGTCGCCGCCCCGGCCAGCGCGCCCAGCGACAACACGCCCCGGCACGTCTCGATCATCGCCCAGAGCGGCACGCCCGGCCCCAGCGCCTGCCGGGCCGCCGCCAGCGTGGCGACGTCATCGACCTTGGGGATCAGCACCGCCGCCGGCCGCACCTCGGCGAGCGCCGCCAGATCGTCGGCGGCCCATGGCGTGTCCAGCCCATTGCTGCGCACCACCAGCAGGTGCTTGCCAAAGCCGCCCTCACGCACCGCCGCGACCGCCGAATCGCGAGCCGCCGCCTTGGCCTCGGGTGCGACCGCATCCTCCAGATCGAGGATCACGGCATCGCTGTTGAGCTGGCGCGCCTTGGCGATGGCGCGGGGATTGGAGGCGGGCAGGAACAGCGCGCTGCGCAGGATGGCGGTCATGGATCAAATATATGCGGATGTAGCCCATCATGCCATTGGCGAAGCGATGGCCGGTCACCACTTCGCCGGTGTCAATCGGGGGAGGAGCAGGTGGGGGGATCGATGATGCTGGTCGCAATCATGGTGGCGGCGATGCTGATGGTACGGCTCCATCCCGGCCTGCCGGTCAGCCGCTGGCTGGTCGGGGTGACGGTCGATCCGCTGGCGCGGCGGCTCAACCGGACGACGCCGGCCCAGTGGGTCGTCCTGATCGGCGGCGTAGCCCTGATCGGCCTGGCGATCTGGTTCGAGATCGACGAAATCCGCATGTTGGCAGGGCTTGGCGGCTCGGTGGGCGAAATCACGACGCTGTTGTCCACCATCGAATGGAGCGGGATGGTCGAGCTTGGCATGGCCGGGCTGATGTCGCGGACGGTCGTGGCGCGCTTGCCAGTCTTTCGCCATGTCGTTCGCATGCGTTCCCAGCGGAACACGACGCGATCCGTTCGCTCCCGGACCCCGGCGAATGACGAAGGCGATGGAGGGCCGGTCCGACTGATCGCTTGATCCGGATCAGGCCATGGAACGAAAGCCTTGGCCTGCCGTTCAGCGCCGTGATGATCCGCACGCCGCGCCTGCCCATTGGAATTGCGCGCGTTACGTGCCTTCTACCCTGTCTTGTCCTCGCCGCCTGTGAGCCCGGTATTCTTGATCCGGCCGGGCCGATCGCTGCGGGCGAGCGCAGTATCTTTTTCAATTCGCTGGCGGTGATGCTGGCCATCGTCGTGCCGGTGATCATCCTGGCCTTCGCTTTCGGCTGGTGGTTCCGGGCGAGCAACACCCGCGCCAGGCATCTGCCCGAATGGGCTTATTCGGGGCGGCTGGAGCTTCTGGTCTGGTCGATCCCGGCGCTCGCCATCATGTTCCTGGGCGGCATCGCCTGGATCGGCAGCCATGATCTCGATCCGCCCAAGCCGATCGTGTCGAAGGCTAGGGCGATGACGGTGGAGGTCGTCGCGACCGACTGGAAATGGCTGTTCCTCTATCCCGAACAGGGGATGGCGACGATCAACCGGCTGGTCGTGCCGGTCGGCACACCGGTCAAGTTCCGCATCACCTCGGCAGGCGTGATGAACAGCTTCTTCGTGCCGCAGCTGGGCAGCCAGATCTACGCCATGTCGGGCATGGACTCGACGCTGTACCTGCGCGCGGACAAGGCCGGGCGCTATCGGGGGCTGTCGGCGCATTATAGCGGGGAGGGCTTTGCGGATATGGACTTTTTCGTCGATGCGGTGCCGCAAGCCGATTTCGACCGCTTCGTCGCGACGGCCAAGGCCGGGCAGGGCAAGACGCTCGACTGGGCCGAGTTCGTCGCGATGGCGCACCCCAGCCGCAATGTCCGCCCCGCCAGCTATCCCCGGCTCCAGCCCGGCCTTTACGATCAGATCGTCATGAGAAACGGCGCGCCCGAGGGTGAGCAGGCCAAGGACGGGCGCGAGCAATGAGCCTGACCGGCAAGCTGGGCTGGGACTCGATCCCGTTCCACGAACCGCTGCCCCTGGTGTCGGCGGGCGTCATCGGCCTGGTGCTGCTGGGCGTGTTCGTCTGGGTGTGGCGGCGCGGGCATCTGCCCTACATCTGGAGCGAGTGGATCACGAGCGTCGACCACAAGCGGATCGGCGTCATGTACTGTCTGCTGGCGGGCGTCATGCTGCTGCGCGGATTTTCCGATGCGCTGCTGATGCGGTCGCAACAGGCGATCGCGTACGGCAATGAGGGCTATCTGCCGCCCGACCATTACGACCAGATTTTCTCGGCGCACGGCACGATCATGATCTTCTTCGTGGCGATGCCGTTCATGATCGGACTGATGAACTTCGTCGTGCCGTTGCAACTGGGCGTGCGCGACGTGGCGTTTCCGACGCTCAATTCGGTCAGCTTCTGGCTGACGTGCAGCGGCGCGCTGCTCATCAATATGAGCCTGGTCATTGGCGAGTTCGCCAAGACCGGCTGGCTGGTCTATCCGCCGCTGTCCGAGCTGCGCTTCTCGCCCGGTGTCGGCGTCGATTATTATCTGTGGGCGCTGCAGATATCCGGGATGGGGACGCTGCTGTCCGGCGTGAACCTCGTCACCACCATCCTGAAGATGCGCGCGCCCGGCATGGGCTATAGCCGGATGCCGATGTTCACCTGGACGTCGCTGGCCTCCAACCTACTGATCGTCGCGGCCTTTCCGGTGCTGACCGCCGTGCTGGCGATGCTGATCCTCGACCGTTATCTCGGCTTCCACTTCTTTACCCCGGAAGCGGGCGGAAACCAGATGATGTTCGTCAACCTCATCTGGGCCTGGGGCCACCCTGAGGTCTATATCTTGATCCTGCCTGCGTTTGGCGTGTTTTCGGAGATCATCTCGACCTTCTCGTCCAAGCCGCTCTTCGGCTACCGATCGATGGTCATTGCGACCATGGTGATCTGCATCCTGTCCTTCATGGTCTGGCTGCACCATTTCTTCACCATGGGGGCTGGGGCCGATGTGAACGGCTTTTTCGGCATCACGACGATGATTATCGCGGTGCCGACGGGGGTGAAGGTCTTCAACTGGCTGTTCACCATGTATGGCGGGCGCATTCGCTATACGTCGATGATGCTGTGGTCGATCGGGTTCATCGTGACCTTCGTGATCGGCGGCATGACCGGCGTGATGCTGGCGGTGCCCCCGGCCGATTTCGTGCTGCACAACTCGCTGTTCCTGGTCGCGCATTTCCATAACGTCATCATCGGCGGGGTGCTGTTCGGTGCCTTTGCGGGCTTCACCTTCTGGTTCCCCAAGATGTTCGGCTTCACGCTGGACGAGACCTGGGGGAAGCGTGCGTTCTGGTTGTGGCTGAGCGGTTTCTACCTCGCCTTCATGCCGCTCTATGTGCTGGGTCTGATGGGCATGACGCGGCGGATGCAGCATTATGACGTGCCGGGGTGGCATCCCTGGCTGATCGCGGCGGGTGTTGGCGCGCTGCTGATCCTGGGCGGCATCGCGTGCCAGGTCATGATGCTGTATGTCTCGATCAAGACGCGGAAAGACCGGATCGACGAGAGCGGCGACCCCTGGGACGGACGCACGCTGGAGTGGATCACCAGTTCGCCGCCGCCGGCCTTTAACTTCGCCGTACTGCCCGATGTGAAGGGCGAGGAAGCCTATTGGGGCATCAAGGCGAAGGCGCGCGAGAATCGCCGTCTGTCCGACCGCCCCGATTACGAACCGATCGAGATGCCGCGAAATTCGCCGACGGGGATCGTGACCGCCTTTTTCGCCACCGCCATGGGCTTTGCGCTGATCTGGCATATCTGGTGGCTTGTGGTGCTGGGCTTCTTCGGCGCATGGGGGACGTTCATCGTCTTCGCGTGGCGCGACAAGGCGGAATATGAAATCCCGGTCGAGGAGGTCGAGCGGCTCGATCAGGCCCGCCGCCGCAGCAAGGCGACCCTGCTCGACCTGCCCGAAGAGGCGCTGTCATGACGGCGCAGACCCATGATCCCAACAAGCTGGGCCGCGCCACCGAGCCGAACCCGGACGGCCCCGCGCCCAAGCGGGTGGTGGTGTCCTATGGCTTCTGGATATTCCTGCTGTCGGACTTCATCCTGTTCGCGTGCTTCTTCGCCGGATATGCGGTGTTGAAGGATGCGACGGCGGGCGGGCCATCGGGCAAGGAGTTGTTCGAGCTAAAGCTGGTCGAGGCGGAGACGGTGCTGCTGCTCCTGTCCAGCTTCGCCTGCGGGCTGGCGGGGATCGCAACGCTGGCGCGCGACATGCGCTGGTTCCAGATCGCAATGGCGGCGACCGGATTGCTTGGTGCAGGGTTTCTGGCGCTGGAGTCTTACGAGTTTCTCCACCTGATCGGTGAGGGCCATGGCCCGGGGCGCAGCGCGTTCCTGTCGGCCTTTTTCGCGTTGGTCGGGTGCCATGGGCTGCACGTTCTGCTGGGGATGCTCTGGCTGACGACGATGATGGCGCAGGCCTGGGCCAAGGGGTTCCGCAAGGACATATTGCGCCGCATCCTGTGCTTCAGCCTGTTCTGGCACGCGCTCGACATCATCTGGGTGGCGCTGTTCACCATGGTCTATCTGATGGGAATGCGGGGATGAGCGAGCGGCCCGACGAGGAAATGGCGCGCGACGAAACCGCGCCCGGCGAGGATGCCGAGCGGGATTCGATCGTCGGCGGCATCCGCAGCTACGCGATCGGCCTGGTCGCGGCGGCGATCCTGACGGCGGCATCGTTCGCGCTCGTCCAGTTCGACATCGTCTGGGGCCCCGCCGTGCCCGCCGCGCTGGTCGCGCTGGCGATTGGGCAGATGGGCGTGCATCTGGTCTTCTTCCTCCACATCACGACCGGGCCGGACAACAGCAACAATGTGCTGGCGCTGTTGTTCGGCATCCTGATCGTCGCGCTGGTGCTGCTCGGGTCCATCTGGATCATGGGGCATCTGAACCACAATCTGATGGGACCGATGGCGACGCCGTGAGCAAGGGTTAAGCCCCTCCCCTTCAGGGGAGGGGTTGGGGTGGGGACTATCCACTTGCCGTTCGCCTGTTGCAGCGCCCCACCCCCGGCCCCTCCCCTGAAGGGGAGGAGAGCGTTTAAGTTCAGCTTTCCAGCATTCGGCCCCGGATGGCAGAGACGCCACGCTTATGGTCGAAGCGCAGTATCAGGCTCTCGTCGCCGACCGGCAGGTGCAAGGCAAAACCATCGCCTTCCCAGTCTTCCGGCGTCATCGCATCACCGGACAGGTTGCGCCACTCCGCCTTATCCAGCCAGTCCGTCCAGTCGAGCGGCGTCTCCCGGCGAAAGGCGCTCAGCGCCGCAACAAAATCCTCCAATGCCTCGTCGCGGTTTCCCCAGTCGAGCCACGTAGTCTCGTTATCTTGGGCATAGCCGTTATTGTTGCCCCGCTGGCTGCGGCCGAATTCGTCGCCGGCGGTCAGCATCGGAGTGCCGCGTGACAGGAACAGCGCCGCCAGCATCGCACGGACCGAGCGGATACGCGCCGCGCTTATGGCGGGATCGTCGGTCTGGCCTTCCTGTCCATGGTTCCAGGACACCTCGTCACCATGCCCGTCGCGATTGTCCTCGCCATTGGCGTGGTTGTGGCGCTGGGCATAGGCGGTCAGGTCGGCGAGCGTGAAGCCGTCATGCGCCGCGACGAAATTGACCGAGCGGCTGGCAGGGCCGGTAAAGACATCCGCCGACCCCGCGATCCGCGTCGCCAGATCGCCGCTGCGTCCGTCGCCGCGCCAGAAGCGGCGTACCTGATCGCGGTACTTGTCGTTCCACTCCAGCCAATGCTCGGGGAAGTGGCCGAGCTGGTATCCGCCGGGGCCGATGTCCCAGGGCTCGGCGATCATGATGCGGGTCGAGAGGATCGGATCGGCGGCGATCTCGGCGAAGATGGGGGCATGGGCGTCGAAGCCCGGCCCGCGGGCCAGCACCGGGGCCAGGTCGAAGCGGAAGCCGTCCACCCCCGCTCTCGCGAAATGGCGAAGCGTGTCGAGGATCATTGCGTGCACGCTCGGTCGGCTGGCGTCGAGCGTGTTGCCGGTGCCCGCATCGTTGATGAGCGTGCCATCGGGGGCATGCGCATAGGCGTCCGGATCAAGGCCCCGGAAGGACAGCGTGCCGCCCTGCACGTCGCTCTCGCCCATATGGTTGAAGACGAGGTCGAGGATGACGCCGATCCCGGCCTCGCGCAGCGTCGCGACGGTGGCGACCAGTTCGGCGACGCCGCCAGGCACCCGCTCGGGGCAGAGCGCCATCGGTACGACCGGGTTATAACCCCAGGCGTTGCGCAGCCCGAGCGGCGGCAGGTGCCGTTCGTCGATGGCGGCGGTGATCGGCATGAGTTCGACCGCGGCGACGCCCAGCTTGCGGAGGTGATCCACCACCGCCGGATGCGCCAGCGCCGCCACTGTGCCGCGCTGCTCCGGGGGGATGGCGGGATGGCGCATGGTGAAGCCGCGCACGTTGAGTTCGTAGATCAGTCCGCCCGGTCGGAATAGCGGCGGGGCGGGGCTGGCAGCCGGCGCGGCGATCATGCGGGCACGGGGGACGATGTCGGCCGTGTTCTCGCCATAGGTCGCGAGCCGTGGAGACTGGACGAAGGGGCGGTCGAGTTCGAGCGCGTAAGGATCGACCAGCAATTTGGCGGGGTCGAACCAGAGATTACGCGCCGGGTCGTAACGTCCGTGCGCGCGATAGCCATAGAGGTGGTCGGTGCCGGGGACGATGACGCTCCACACGTCTCCGTCGCGCGTCATGGCGATGCGGTGTTCGTCGGGGCCTTCGAACAGGCAAAGCTCCACCCGCTCGGCGGTCGAGCGCACGGCGAAGCGGGTGCCGCCGGGGACAGGCGTCGCGCCGAGAGGTAAGGCAAGCTGATTCGTCATGGTGACAGCATTGCAATTCCTCCCCTGTAAGGGGAGGGGGACCAGCGTAGCATGGTGGAGGGGTGTCCTCGCTGATGGTGACACCCCTCCGTCAGTCCTGCGGACTGCCACCTCCCCTTGCAGGGGAGGAATGATGGGGGTTAGGTCACCACATCGGGTTCGGTGCGGCCGGTATGCCGGGTGATCCCGGCGATCTCGTCCGCCGCCTGGATAATGTCGGCGAGCATGTCCCGCGTCTCGTGGTCGAGTTGGTCGGCCGAGTACCGCTCGAGATAGACACGCAACGTCGCGCCGCTGGTGCCGGTGCCCGACAGGCGGAACACGACACGGCTGCCGCCCTGGAACAGGATGCGGATGCCCTGGTTGCGGCTGACCGAGTGATCGGTCGGGTCGGTATAGGCGAAGTCGTCCGCCGTCTCGACCGTCAAGCCCGCGAAACTCTCGCCCGGCAGGGTCGCCAGCTTGCCGCGCAGATCGGCCATCAGTGCATCGGCGCGCTCGCTCTCGACGCCCTCATAATCGTGGCGGGCATAATAATTGCGGCCATAGGTCGCCCAATGATCGCGGGCGATCTGGTCGACCGACTTGCCCGACGCGGCGAGGATGTTGAGCCAGAGCAGCACGGCCCACAGTCCGTCCTTCTCGCGCACATGGTCCGAACCGGTGCCAGCGCTCTCCTCGCCGCAGATCGTCGCCATGTCGGCATCGAGCAGGTTGCCGAAGAACTTCCACCCCGTCGGCGTCTCGTAGGCGGGGATGCCCAACTTCTCAGCCACGCGGTCGGCGGCGGCGCTGGTCGGCATGGAGCGCGCGATACCCTTGAGGCCACCGGCATAGGCGGGCGCCAGATGCGCGTTGGCCGCCAGCATCGCCAGGCTGTCCGACGGCGTGATGAAGCGCCCGCGCCCGATGATGAGGTTGCGGTCGCCGTCCCCGTCCGACGCCGCGCCGAAATCGGGCGCGTCCGGGGCCATCATGCGGTCGTACAGTTCCTTGGCGTGGACCAGATTGGGGTCGGGGTGATGCCCGCCGAAATCGGGAAGCGGCGTGCCGTTCTTCACCGTGTCGGGCGCGAAGCCGAGGCGCTTTTCCAGGATCTCGATCGCATAGGGGCCGGTGACGGCGCTCATCGCGTCGAACGACATGGTGAAGCCGCCCTCGACCGCGCGACGGATCGCGGCGAAGTCGAACAGGCTTTCCATCAGCGCGGCATAATCGGCGACCGAGTCGATCACCTCGACCGTCATGTCACCCATCGTCACCTCGCCCAGCGTATCGAGGTCGATGTCCGCCGCCTCGACGGTCAGCCAGCGGCTGATCGACTTGGTGTTGGCGTGGATCGCGTCGGTCACCTTCTCCGGCGCAGGGCCGCCATTGGCGATATTGTACTTGATGCCGAAATCCTCGTCCGGACCGCCCGGATTGTGGCTGGCCGACAGGACCAGGCCGCCCAAGGCTTTGCGCTGCCGGATCACGTTGCTCGCCGCCGGGGTCGACAGGATGCCGCCCTGGCCGACCACGACGCGGGCAAAGCCGTTGGCGGCGGCCATGCGGATCGCTACCTGGATCACCTCACGGTTCAGGAAGCGGCCGTCGCCGCCGATCACCAGCGTCTGACCGGTCTTCTCGTCGCCCAGCGCGTCGAATACCGACTGGACGAAATTCTCGGCATAATTGGGTTGCTGAAAGACACGCACCTTCTTGCGCAGGCCCGAGGTGCCGGGCTTCTGGTCGGGATAGGGCGTGGTCGCGACGGTCTTGATCATTGGTCCCCCAGGACGGAACGATAGAGTTCGGCATAGTGGCGGCCGCTATGGTGCCAGCTATAGTCGGCATTCATGCCATTCACCTGAATGGTACGCCATTGGTCTTGATTGGCGTACAGTCTCATAGTGCGACGCAGCACCGCGACGATGTTGTCGGCGGTGACATTGTCGAACTGAAGTCCGGTCGCGACGCCGGTCGCCAATGCGGCCTCGTTGGCGTCGATGATCGTGTCGGCCAGTCCCCCGGTGCGCGCGACCACGGGCACGCAGCCATAGGCCAGCGCGTAGAGCTGGGTCAGCCCGCACGGCTCGAACCGTGAGGGGATGACGATCGCGTCGCACCCGCCCTGCAGCAGATGCGAGACCGGCTCGTCATAGCCGATCCGCACCGCGACGCGGCCGGGATGGCGGAGGGCGGCGGTGGCGAAGGCGATCTCCAGCGCCGGGTCACCGGTGCCCAGCACCACCAGCCGCCCGCCCATCGCCACCAGGTCGTCGATCACCTCGACCAGCACGTCCATGCCCTTTTGCCAGGTCAGGCGGCTGATGACGGTGAAGATCGGGCTGTCGTCCGTGTCCAGCCCGAACGCCGTCTCGACCGCGCGTTTGTTGGCGATGCGATCGTCGAGCGTCTCGACGGTGAAGGGCGCGGGCAGCGCGGCGTCGGCCTTGGGGCTCCAGATGGCGGGGTCGATGCCGTTGACGATGCCGCTGACGCATTCGGCGCGCGCGGCGATCAGGCCTTCGAGGCCCATGCCATACTGCACCCGGTGGATTTCCTCGGAATAGGTTGGGCTGACCGTGGTGATCGCATCCGCCGTGCGCAGGCCCGCCTTCAGATAGCCGATCTGGCCATAATATTCGACGCCGTCGACCGACCATGCCTCGGGCGGCAGGCCCAGATCGGGGAAATGGTGCGCCGCGAACGAGCCCTGGAAGGCGATATTGTGGATGGTGACGATGCTCTTGGCGACCTTGCCGGGGCCAGGTGCGTAATGAAGGAAGGCCGGGGCCAACGCCGCCTGCCAGTCATGCGCATGGAGCAGGTCGAAGTCGTAGCCCGGCACCGCGCCCGAGGCGAGGTCGGCGCCCGTGCGCGCCAGCACCGCAAAGCGCCGCCAATTGTCGTGCCAGTCATTGCCGTCCGCATCGACATAGGGCAGCCCGCCCCGCTCCCAAAGCTGGGGCGCGTCGATGACCAGCAGGCGGTGGGTGCCGATCATCGCCTCGCGCAACCAGGCGTCGGTGCCGATGATGTGCGTCCAGTGATGGACGCGGGGTGCATCCTCGCCGATCGCGCGCATGACCTTCGGATAACCGGGGATCAGCGTGGTGACGGCGATGTCGTGTGGCGCCAGGGCCTCGGGCAGCGCGCCGACGACATCGGCCAGACCGCCGGTCTTGATGAGCGGAAACGCCTCCGAGGCGACCGACAGGACGGAAAGGGTCATGGGGACTTTCAGTTGGCCAGACGGTCGATCATCGGCTGGGTGATCAGGCAGATGCCCTTGTCGGTGCGGCGGAAACGGTGGCCGTCGAGCACCGGATCGTCGCCGACCACCAGCCCGTCGGGAATCTTGACGCCGCGATCGAGGATCACGCGCCGCAACCGCGCGCCGCGCCCGATATGGCAGAAGGGCAGGACCACCGCCTCGTCGAGCATCGCGAAGCTGTGGGTGCGAACGCCGGTCGACAGCAGCGAGCGGTGGATCGAGGACCCCGACACGATGCAGTCGCCCGCGACCAGGCTGGCGACCGCCGACCCGCGCCGGCCATCGATGTCATGGACGAACTTGGCGGGCGGGGTGATCTCGGCATAGGTCCAGAGCGGCCAGCTTCGGTCATACAGATCGAGCTGCGGCACCACGTCGGTCAGGTCGAGGCTGGCCTCCCAATAGGCGTCGACCGTGCCGACATCGCGCCAATACGCGCCCGGCTCGTCATGCGAGCGGACGCAGGAGGCGGAGAAGCGGTGCGCCTGCGCTTTGCCGTGTTCGACCAGATAGGGGATGATGTCCTTGCCGAAGTCACGGGCGGAGCCCGGCGTCGCGGCATCCCGGCGCAGCTGCTCGAACAGGAAGGCGGTGCGGAAGACATAGATGCCCAGCGACGCCAGCGACACGCCCGGATTGCCGGGGATGGAGGGCGGATCGGCGGGCTTCTCGACGAAATCGACGATGCGGTCGGTCTCGTCGACATGCATCACGCCGAAGGCGCTGGCCTCTTCGCGGCTGACCTCCAGACAGGCGACGGTGACGTCGGCGCCGCTGTCGCAATGCTGCTGGAGCATCAGCTCATAGTCCATCTTGTAGACATGGTCGCCCGCCAGGATGACCATAAATTCGGGCGCATAGCTTTCGATGATGTCGATATTCTGGAACACCGCGTCGGCGGTGCCCTCATACCATTGGAACTCGCTGATCCGCTGGCTGGCGGGGAGGATGTCGAAGCTCTCGTTGCGCTCGTCGCGCAGGAAGTTCCAGCCGCGTTGGAGGTGACGGATCAGCGAGTGCGCCTTGTACTGGGTCGCCACGCCGATGCGGCGGATGCCCGAATTGATCGCGTTGGACAAAGCGAAGTCGATGATCCGCGCCTTGCCGCCGAAATAGACGGCGGGCTTGGCGCGGGTGTCGGTCAGTTCCATCAGCCGGCTGCCACGGCCGCCCGCCAGCACATAGGCCATGGCATCGCGCGCCAGCGGTTGTCCGCGCCTCAGGTCCATCGTCCGTCTCCCATTCTTCTGTCAGTGTCGCAACGCGCATTCAGGGCGTTGGTATTCGGCTAAAGTCGTGAACCTGGATCAACCGTCGAAGCGCAGGATGACGGTCGCCAGCGGCGGCAGCGTGACCCACGCGGCACCGTCATGCGCATCGACGCCGCCCATATTGCCCAGCCCCGATCCCCAATATTGGGTCGCGTCGGAGTTCAGCACCTCGGTCCAGCGGCCGTCATGGGGCAGGGGCAGGCGGTAGGGGGCGCGGGCGACCGGGGTCATGTTGGCGATGACCGCGACCGGCTTCTCGCCCGGTGCCTTGCGCAGCCAGGCGAAGACCGACTGCGCGCTGTCGTCGGCGACCAGCCATTCGAAGCCCTCGCGCTCGCAATCGCGGGCGTGGAGCGCGGGTGTGTCGCGGTAGAGATGGTTGAGGTCGCGGACCAGCGAGCGGACGCCTTCATGCGAATGGCTGCACCGTAGATGCCAGTCGAGCGGGCGATCCTCCGACCATTCCTCGCGCTGGGCGAATTCCTGGCCCATGAAGAGCAGCTTCTTGCCCGGATAGGCCCACATGAAGGCGTAATAGGCGCGAAGATTGGCGAATTTCTGCCAGTCGTCGCCCGCCATCTTGGTCAGCAGGCTGCCCTTGCCGTGGACCACTTCGTCATGGCTGAGCGGCAGGACGAAATTCTCGTCAAAGGCGTAATGCAGGCCGAACAGGATCTCGCCATGATGGTGCCGCCGATGCACGGGTTCGCGCGCCATGTACTGGAGCGTGTCGTGCATGAAGCCCATGTTCCATTTGAAGCCGAAGCCCAGCCCGCCGTCATGCGCGGGGGCCGAGACGCCCGGCCACGCGGTGGACTCCTCGGCGACGGTGAAGACGCCGGGATGCTGGCCGTAAACCTGCCGGTTGACCTGGCGAAGAAACTCGACCGCTTCCCAATTCTCGCGCCCGCCCTGCTCGTTGGGCACCCACTCGCCGTCCTTGCGGCTGTAATCGCGATAGAGCATCGAGGCGACCGCATCCACGCGGATGCCGTCGATATGATAACGCTCGGGCCAGAACAGCGCGTTGTTGACCAGGAAGCTGGCCACCTCGCGCCGCCCGAAATTATAGATGGCGGTGTTCCAGTCGGGGTGGAAACCCTGGCGCGGGTCCTCATGCTCGTAGAGCGCGGTGCCGTCGAAATGCGACAGGCCATGCGCGTCGGTAGGAAAGTGCGCGGGCACCCAGTCGAGGATCACGCCGATCCCGGCGCGGTGCGCGCCGTCGACGAAACGCGAAAAGCCCTCGACATCGCCGAACCGCGCGGACGGCGCATAGAGTCCGGTCGTCTGATAGCCCCAGCTGGGGTCGTAAGGGTGTTCGGAAATGGGCAGGAATTCGATATGGGTGAAGCCCATATCGACGACGTAAGGGATCAGCCGGTCGGCGAGCGCATCCCAGCTGAGATACCAGCCATTCTCGTCGCGATCCCACGACCCGGCATGGACCTCGTAGATGCTGATCGGCACGCGGCGCGGATCGACGCCCGCCCAATGCTCGCGGTGGGGCGCATCCTGCCAGACATGCTGGGGCGGGGCGGTGGTGATCGAGGCGGTCTTGGGGCGAAGCTCGGCGGCGAAGGCGAAGGGATCGGCCTTCATCGGCTGTTCGGCGCCGTGCGGACCGGTGATCGCGAATTTGTAGGCGCGGCCCTCGCCGATGTCGGGAATGAAGATTTCCCAGACGCCGACGTCCAGGCGGCGGCGCATGACGTGGCGGCCGGGATTCCAGTCGTTGAAGTCGCCGACGACCGCCACCCGCTCGGCATTCGGCGCCCAGACGGCGAAGTGGACACCCGCCACGCCCTGATGCGCGATCAGGTGCGCGCCCATCTTGTCATAGAGGCGGAAGTGATTGCCTTCGCCCATCAGGAAGTCGTCGAGGGGCCCAAGCACGGGGCCGAAGCTGTAGGGGTCGGTGATCCACCATTCCGCCCCGTGCCCGCGCGCGCGGTATTTCACGGGCTGGACGGGGCCCTCGATCACGCCCTCGAACAGGCCGCGCGGGTCGACGCTTTCCAATTCGCCCAGCGCCAGGCCGGACAGGTCGAAGGCGGTGACCGCCTCCGCGCCCGGCACCAGCGCCCGCAGGAACGTGCCGCCCGGTCCTTCATGAGGTCCCAGCAACGCGAACGGATCGGCGTTGCGGCCCTCGATCAGGGCATCCAGAGCGGCACGGGGTGGCTTCACATCACGTTCCAGATTTCCTCGGCATATTGCCGGATGGTGCGATCGGAGGAGAACCATCCGACTTTCGCGACATTGTGGATGGCCGAGGTCGCCCAGCCCGCCTGGTCCTGCCAGCGGGTGTCGACCTGGCGCTGCGCGGCGGCATAGGCATCGAAATCGGCGGCGACCATGAACCAGTCGCCGTCATACAGCCCGCCCATCAGCCCGGCATAACGGCCGGGATCGTCGGGCGAGAACACGCCCGAGGCGATGGCGGAGACGGCCTGACGCAACTCCGGGCTGCCCTCGATCACCGCGCGCGGATTGTAACCGTCGCGGCGCTTGGCGGCAACCTCGTCGGCGGTCAGGCCGAAGATGACGATATGATCGTCACCGACATGCTCCTTGATCTCGACATTGGCGCCGTCGAGCGTGCCGATGGTGAGCGCGCCGTTCAGCGCGAACTTCATGTTGCCGGTGCCCGACGCCTCCATGCCCGCGGTCGAGATCTGTTCGGACAGATCGGCGGCGGGAATGATCTTCTCGGCCAGGCTAACATTGTAGTTGGGGACGAAGCCGACCTTCAGCAGATGACCGACGCTCGGGTCCGAATTGACGCGGCGGGCGACGTCATTGGCCAGTTTGATGACCAGCTTGGCATTGTGATAGCTCGACGCCGCTTTCCCGGCGAACAGCTTGACGCGCGGCGTCCAGTCTCGCTCGGGATGGCTGCGGATCTGGTCGTACAGCGCCACCGTCTCGATGATGTTGAGCAGCTGGCGCTTATATTCGTGGATGCGTTTGATCTGGACGTCGAACAGCGCATCGGGGTCCACGCGCAACCCGGTCGACTCTCTAAGATAATTTGCCAGCCCCACCTTGTTGGAACGTTTGATCTTCAGAAAGCGTTCCCTGAAATTCGCGTCTTGCGCAAATTCCGTGAGCGCTATCAATTTTTCCGCGTCATCCTCGAATTCCGGCCCGATCGCCTCGCGGATCAGCGCGGTCAGTTGCGGATTGCATTGTCGCAGCCAGCGGCGCGGGGTGATGCCGTTGGTCTTGTTGTTGATCCGCGTCGGATAGAGGTGGTGCAGGTCGGCGAAGACCGTCTGCTTCATGAGTTCGGTGTGGAGCGCGGCGACGCCGTTGACGCTGTGGCTGCCCGCAAAGGCCAGGTTCGCCATGCGCACCCGCCGCTCGCCGCCCTCGTCGATCAGGCTGATTGCGGCGATGGCGCGGTCGTCCATCCCTTCGACCGCCCGCGCCTCACGCAGCAGCTTGGCGTTGATCGCATAGATCAGCTGCATGTGACGCGGCAGCAACCGCTCGAACAGATGCAGCGGCCAGCTTTCCAGTGCCTCGGGCAGCAGCGTGTGGTTGGTATAGCCGAAGGTGCGCCGGGTGATGTCCCACGCCTGTTCGAAGCCCAGGTCGTGATGATCGACCAGCAGGCGCATCAACTCGGCGACCGACACCGCCGGGTGGGTGTCATTCAGCTGGATCGCGGCCTTGTCGGGAAGCGTGCGGATGTCGTGGAAATACTGGATGTGCCGGCGGACGATGTCCTGGATCGAGGCGGAGGAGAAGAAATATTCCTGCCGCAGCCGCAGTTCCTGACCCGCCGGCGAGCTGTCGGACGGGTAGAGGACGCGGACCAGCGTTTCCGCCGCCAGCTGTCCGGCGAGCGCGCCGGTATAGTCGCCCGCGTTGAAGCGATCGAGCCGGATGGGATCGATCGCCTGCGCGGTCCAGAGGCGCAGTGTGTTGACCCGCTTGCCGCGCCAGCCGACGACGGGGGTGTCGACCGCGATCGCCTCGATCGCCTCGGCGGGTTTCCAGTGGACCGCACCCGTCTCGGTGCCCACCACCTCGCCGCCGAAGCCGACGAAATAGGCGCTCTCGCGGCGTTCGAACTCCCAGGGGTTGCCGTGGCTCAGCCAGGTTTCGGGCAGCTCGACCTGCCAGCCATCATCGATCCGCTGGCGGAACATGCCGTTCACATAGCGGATGCCATAGCCATAGGCGGGCAGGTCGAGGCTGGCGAGGCTCTCCATGAAGCACGCCGCCAGCCGTCCCAGGCCGCCATTGCCCAGTGCCGCGTCGGGTTCGATTTCCTCCAGATCGGCGAGATCGACGCCCAGCGTCTGGAGCGCGCCCGCCACCTGCGCCATGACGCCCATGTTCGACAGCGCGTCGCGCAGCAGCCGGCCGATCAGGAATTCCAGGCTGAGATAATAGACGCGCTTGGCGCCCGCCGCATGGGCTTCGCGGGTGGAGGCCATCCAGCGTTCGATGATGTCGTTGCGGACGGTCAGGATGGTCGCGGCCAGCCAGTCGTGCGGCCGCGCATTGGCGGCATCCTTGCCGATCCGGTGCACCAGCGTGTCGACGATCGCGTCGGCCAGCGGGCCGGTGTCGTCGACGTGCAGGGTGGTGATGGTCGTCGTCATTGATTCGGGCGTCCCTGTCGGTCCAGTCGCGCCCAGCTTAGCCGCGTAAGGGGTGAAGTCACGCGGCATTCCTTCGCAATTGCGAAAAGCGATCAGCCCGTCGCCAGGCCCCATAGCAGCGTCAGATTAAGCCCGATGATGATGGCCGCAATGATCCAGGCTAATATCCGCAACCAGACGGGGCTGGCGAACGGCCCCATCATCCCTTTGTTCGCGGTGAAGCGGACTAGCGGCACCACCGCGAAGGGAAGCTGGAGACTGAGGATCACCTGGCTGAGGACCAGCAGCTTGGTCGCGCCCGCCTGACCGCTGGCGCCGACGACCAGCACGGCGGGGATGATGGCGAGGCCGCGGGTGATCAGCCGCCGCAGCCAGGGCGCGAGCCGCAGGTCTAGAAAGCCCTCCATCACGATCTGTCCCGCCAGCGTCCCCGTGACGGTCGAGTTCTGCCCCGAGGCGAGCAGCGCCACGCCGAATACCACGCTCGCCGCGCCCGCGCCCAGCATCGGGGCGAGCAGGCGGTAGGCCTGGTCGATCTCCGCCACATCGGTGCGCCCCGCGACATGGAAGGTTGCGGCGGCGACGATCAGGATCGCGGCGTTGATAAAGAAGGCGAAGAACAGCGCGACCGTGCTGTCGATCGTCGCCATCTTGATCGCATCGCGCTTGCCATTCTCGGATTCGTCGAAGGCGCGGGTCTGCACCACCGAGGAGTGGAGGTAGAGATTGTGCGGCATCACGGTGGCACCAAGGATGCCGATCGCGATGTAGAGCATCGCCGGGTCGGTCACGATGCGCGTCGTCGGGATGAAGCCCGCCATCACCGCGCCGGGGTCGGGACGTGAGGCAATCAGCTCATAGAGGAAACAGCCGCCGATGATGAGGAGGAGCGCGATGATGAACGCCTCGACCTTGCGGAACCCGTAACGCTGGAGCGCGAGGATCAGGAAGACGTCGAACCCGGTGATCAGCACGCCCCAGACCAGCGGCAGGTCGAACAGCAATTGCAGCGCGATGGCGGTGCCCAGCACCTCGGCCAGGTCGCAGGCGATGATGGCGATCTCGCAGAGCAGCCACAGGATGCGCGAGACGGGCTTGGAATAGGCCGCCCGGCACGCTTGGGCCAGGTCCAGCCCGGCGGCGATGCCCAGCCGCGCCGACAGCGCCTGCAGGATCATCGCCATGATGTTGGACAAGAGAATGACCGACAACAGCGCATAGCCATAGGCCGAACCGCCCGCGATGTCGGTCGCCCAGTTGCCGGGGTCCATATAGCCGACCGCGACCAGATAGCCGGGTCCGGCAAAGGCGAACAATCGCCGCAGGAAGGACGCGCCCTCCGGAATGGCGATCGAACGATGGCTTTCGGCAAGCGAGCGGGTGGCGGGCGTGGCTACGGTCATCGACCGCGAGGTGTGGCGGAGTTTGGGCTAGGCGACAACCCGCCAATGCGTTGTGGGGAGCTGTTTGGCGAGGGTTCTTAATTCCTCCCCTGCAAGGGGAGGTGGCGCGCGTAGCGCGTCGGAGGGGTGTCGCGCTCTCGATAGGGGGGGGCACCCCTCCGTCAGGCCTTCGGCCTGCCACCTCCCCTTGCAAGGGAGGAATTACAGCGAGGTTCCCACCACCGCGCAGGCCAGCGCCATCAGCAACCCGGCGAAACGGTTCGACCGGAACCGGTACAGTGCGCCCGCGCCGTCCTCCGGCCGCAGCGTGATCACCTGCCACGCCAGATGCAGCGCCACCGGCACCAGCGCCAGAACCGCCAGCACGTCGGGTCGCACCAGCCAGATCGCCCCCGCCCAGCACAATATCGCCGCCAGGTAGAACGCGCCCACGCCCGGCTTTACATGCGCGCCCATGCGCAGCGCCGAGGAGCGCACGCCGATCAGCGCATCGTCCTCGCGGTCCTGTAGCGCATAGATGGTGTCATAGCCGATCACCCAGGCGATCGACCCGGCATAGAGCAGCCAGAGCGGTGCGGAAAGTTCGCCCGCCACCTCGGCCCAGCCGACCAGCGCTGCCCAGCTGAACACCATGCCCAGCCAGGCCTGCGGCCACCAGGTGATCCGCTTCATGAAGGGGTAGGCCGCGACGGGCGCCAGGCTGGCCACCGCGACGATCGCGGCGAGCGGGCGCAGCTGCACCAGCACGATCAGGCCGATCAGGCACAGCGCGACCAGCCAGATCGCCGCCAGCTTCACCGAGACCAGCCCCGAGGGGATCGGCCGCGCCCGTGTCCGTGCGACCTTGGCATCCAGATCGCGGTCGACGATGTCGTTGAACACGCAGCCCGCACCGCGCATCGCGATCGACCCGAGCAGGAACCACAGGACCAGCGGCCAGCGCTCGGGCAGCCCGCCGGCCAGCGCGATCGCCCAGACGCCGGGCCAGAACAGCAGCCACCAGCCGATCGGCCGATCCAGCCGCGCCAGCAGCGCCAGCCCGCGCCACCGGGGCGGCAGCCGCCCGACCAGTCCCTTATGCTCGCTATCGGGTACGATCTCGATCGTCATGGCGCGGGCCTATGGGGGCGGGTGTCACCATGCAAGGGGGTATGGACTAGGCGACAGGTGTATCAACCCTGGTCAATCGCGCCGCATGGCCGTGACAAAGCCGCTCCGCCGGCGATCACCGATGCGCTAGGCCCCGCTGCCAGATGATGGGCCGTGACGGTGGGGAACGATGATGCAGGGGTTGATCCAGCGAATAGCGCGGCATGGCCGCTTCCGGCTCGGGCAGATGGCGGAGGCGTCGATCGTGCTGCGCGCCCGGCGCCTGATCGACCGGTCCGACGCCCGTCACACCCCGGTTCGGATCGAGGGCGTCGAGCGGCTGTGCAACCCCAGCATCCTGCGCACGCTCGGTCGGGGCGAGGGCGCCTGGACCGTCATGGTGCGCAGCCCCAATTACCGGATGCTGTCGGACGGCGCCTATATCGTGCCCGGCGGGATCGAATGTTTGTCGTCGGACAATTGGCTGCTCGGTTATGACGAGGATCTGACGCTGCGCTCGACGGTCCGGCTGGCGGACGAGGATGCCAAGGCGGCCTCGCCGGATGCGCACAACGGCTTTGAAGATCCCCGCATTTTCGACTGGAACGGGACGCTTTACGGGCTTTGGAGTGCGTGCCGGCTGGGGCCCGATCAGGTCGCGCCCGATGCGCGGGGCGCCAGCAAGCCCAACTGGAACGGCAGCCGCAACGTCATGGCGATCGCGCCCGTCGTGCACGGCGCGATCGGCCGGTCGCTGTCGCTGCCCTCGCCGCATGGCTGCGCCCGCGAAAAGAACTGGATGCCGGCGGTCGACGGCGATCGCCTGATGCTGCTTTACCGGCTGGACCGGATGGAGGTGTACCGGGTCGCCGATGGCGCGCTGGCGCCGGTTCACCGGGCCGACCGGCCGATCCGCCCGCTGGTCGGCTGGTCGGGATCGTCGCAGCTGATCCCGTGGGAGGACGGTTGGCTCTGCGTCGCGCATCTGGCCTGCCGGCAGCTGAAGGCGAGCATCTCCGCCGGCCCCTTCTACCCGCATCGCTTCGTCCGCATATCGCGCGACTGGCGGGTGACGGGGCTGTCCGATCCGTTCTTCTTCGAAAAGCGCGGCGTCGAATTCTGTTCAGGGATGGCGGTCCATGACGGCCGGGTGATCATGTCCTATGGCATCGACGACTCTGCCGCCGCGCTGATGTCGCTGCCCGTCGAGAGCGTCGGGGCGATGATCACGCCGCTATGCTGAGGTCCGTGGCGTCCGGCGCTTCGGCTGGCTATTAGGGACGGACCATGGACAGCCGGCCCCTTTTTCGATGATCGGCCTGTCGGTCGCGGTCGGACGCTTTGTCGAGGCGCTGTTCTGGGCGATCCTGCGCGTCGCCGGAATGGTCGGCGGCGTCGCGCTGCTCGGGCTGGTGCTGCTGGGCGCCTTGTGGTGGCTGATCCGACGGCGGCGGCGCTAGGCGGCGAGCGCCTTCAGCTGTGAGCGCAGGACGTCCAGATTATGCTGTGCCAGATGGCTGCCACGTCCAGCGACGCTGCCATCCAGTTCGGGGCGCTCGCCGATCGTGAGGCATTGTTCCCACGCCGCCTCCGCCAGCGGGAGCCAATGCCCCACCGCCTGGGCCGGATCGGCCATCGCCTGATCGAGCAGGACATCCCCCAGCACGAAGAAATAGTCGGGCGATTCCGGCCATTGGCCGAACTCCGCATCGGCCAGCGCCAGCGCATCCGGCACCCGACCCGCCTGCGACATCAGGGGGATGGCGGTGGTGACCAGCGCATGACGCCAGTTCGCCTCCACCGGGGTCGCCGCCAATGCGCGCGCGAGATAGTCGCAGGCCGCCGGCAGGTCGGCGCGCATCTGGGCATCCTTACCGAGCTGATAGAGGAGATAGGCATCGTCCGGCAGCGCGGCGAGCTCGCGCAGCAGCAGCATGTGATTGCGGTCGCGCTTCACGGCGATCTGTTCGTCGCGATAGCCGTCATGCCCGACATGGAGGGGCAGGCGCACCCTCGGCAGCGGTGAGGCGACCTGCTCATGGACGCGGCCCTCGAACCGGGCACCGCGCGGCAACAGCCGCGTGATCCAGCTTCGCGCGGTATTGGCCCCGTCCTGCGTATCGCTCTCGACGCAGATTCGGCCCAGACGTGGCGGGCCGGCACAGAAGTCGCGCAGCGCCTCGCCCCCGGCCATGATCCATTCGTCGGCGTCGATGACAAGGTTCCAGTCGGCATCGGCACAGGCCAGCGCATGATTGCGCGCGGCGGCGAAGTCGTCGGGCCACGGCAGGTGATGCACCTCGGCTCCGGCGGCCCGCGCGATGGCGACGGTGTCGTCGATCGATCCGGTATCGATCACGACCATCCTGTCCACAAACGGCGCGACGCTCGTCAGGCAGCGGGCGAGGCAGCGTGCCTCGTTTCGAACGATCAGGGTCGCGGCGATCGATGATGGTCCAGACATGGCATAGATAGAGCCATGATATGGTAAAGATCGCGCTAAGGTCCGCATGTCGGCCGGCGGGTTCCCGACCGACTGCCGGGCATGTGCGGTCGGTCCTGCGGTCAGGCGGCCAGCGTCGCCAGCTGGGAGCGGACGATGTCCAGGCTCTGCTGCGCCAGATGGCTGCCGCGCCCCGCGACGCTGCCGTCCAGATCGGGGCGTTCGCCAATGGCGAGGCAGCGTTCCCACGCGCCCTGCGCCAGGGGCAGCCAATGGTCGATCGCCTGCGCCGGATCGGCCAGCGCCCGGTCGAACAATATGTCGCCCAGCACGTAGAAATAGTCGGGCGAGTGCGGCCAGTGCGGAAACTCCGCATCGGCCAGCGCCAGCGCCTCGTCGCGCCGACCCATATGGGCCATCAGCGTCATGGCGCTCGTCACCAGTGGATGCCGCCAGCCGGCGTCGCGCGGCGCGGTCGCCAGCGCGCGTTGCAGATAGTCGCAGGCGGTGGGCAGATCGCGCCGTGCCTGAGTCTCCATGCCGAACTGGAACATCAGATAGGGATTGTCCGGCTGCTCGGCGAGTTCGCGCTGCAACAGCTCATAGTTGCGATCGATCTTCTTCGCCTTCTGCGCGGCGAGATAGCCGTCATGCCCGACATGGATCGGGGTGCGGACGATCGGCAGGGCGGAGACGACATGTTCGTGGACGCGCCCCTGATAATAGGCACCGCGCGGCAACAGACGCGGAATCCAGCTGCGCGTGGGATCGGGGCTGCCGTCCACCTGATTCTCGATGCAAACGGCCCCCAGTCGTGGCGGCCCGGCGCACCAGCGGCGCAGCTGCTCGCCGCCGTCGCTGATCCACTCGTCGGCGTCGAGCATCAGGTTCCAGTCGGCATCGGCGCAGGCCAGTAGGTGGTTGCGCGCCTCGGCGAAGTCGTCGGGCCAGGGCAGGTGATGCACCTCGGCCCCGGCGGCCTTGGCGATGGCGACCGTCCTGTCGGTCGAGCCGGTATCGAGCACCACCATCCTTTCCACGAACGGCGCGACGCTTTCCAGACAGCGGGCGAGGCAGCGCGCCTCGTTCCGGACGATCAGCGTGGCCGCGATCCGAGGGGCAGGGGGCAACATCAGGCGCTATCCTCGACAAAGGGTCTTGTCGCGCCCTCTATCATCCGCCCCGTGAAGATTTGGCTAACCGGACCGTAACCCTATTTCGCCAGCCGTCCGTCCTCCAGCGCGGCCATGTCGAACGGGAAGAGGATGTCGGGATCGGGGGCCTTCACGTCCTTGGCAATGTCGGCGGGCGCGATGCGGTGCAGGATGTGGCGGATGATCGCGATGCGGGCGTCCTTTTTGTCGTCGGCGCGCACGATATGCCACGGCGCGAAGGGGGTGTGGGTGCGGGTCAGCATCGTGTCGCGCGCCGCCGAATAATCGGCCCATTTGGCTTGTGCGACCTTGTCCATGTCGGACACCTTCAGCGCCTTGAGCGGATCGGTCCGCCGCGCCTCCAGCCGCTCGGCCTGTTCCTTCTTCGAGATGTCGAGCCAGATTTTGACCAGCCTGATGCCGCTTTCGACCAGCATCCGCTCGAAATCGGGGGCGTCGCGCAGGAACGCCTCCTGCTCGGTCGCGGTGGAGAAGCCCATGACGACCTCGACGCCGGCGCGGTTGTACCAGCTGCGGTTGAAGATCACGATTTCCCCGGCGGCGGGCAGGTGCGCGGCATAACGCTGGAAATACCACTGTGTGCGTTCGCGGTCGGACGGCTTGGGCAGCGCGATCACGCGCGTGGCGCGGACCGAGAGATGCTCGGTGATCCGTTTGATCGTGCCGTCTTTCCCCGCGCCGTCGCGACCCTCCAGCACGATGACGACGCGCTCGTCCGATCCCGCCATCGCCATCTGGGTACGGACCAGCGCGAGTTGCAGCGCTTCCAGTTCCTCCTGATAATGTTTCGCCATCGTCACCTCCTTCGCCCAAAGAAACGTCTGACGCGGCAAAAGTGGCATGATGCGCGGGCACGGTGTAAGCGCACCCCATGCCCGCTACCCCCGCCTGGCCGCCGCAATCCACGCCCCGCCTGTTCGTCGACCAGATGCTCGCCGAAGGACCGATCCGCATCGACGGCCCGGCTGCGCATTATCTGGTGTCGGTGATGCGGACCAAGGTCGGCGATCCCGTCAAGCTGTTCGACGACCGCACCGGCGAATGGCTGGGCGTCGCGGCCTCGGTCGGCAAACGCGACCTGACGCTGGACGTAACCGAATTACTTCGCGAGCGTGAGGCGGTGCCCGACCTGTGGCTGTGCGCCGCGCCGCTGAAGAAGGGCCGGGTCGACTGGCTGGCGGAAAAGGCGTGCGAGCTGGGCGTGGCCAGGCTGGTCCCAGTCGTCACCCGCCGCACCGTGGTCGACAAGCCCAATACCGAACGACTTCGCGCGCATATGATCGAGGCGGCCGAGCAATGCGGCCGTACCGCACTGCCCGAGGTCGCCGAGCCGGTGAAGCTGGCCGCGCTTCTCCGCGACTGGCCCGAAGGCCGTGCGCTGTTCTTCGCCGACGAAACCGGCGGCGTATCCGCGCTGGAGGCGATGCGAGCCCACAAAGGCCCGGCGGCGATCCTGATCGGGCCGGAAGGCGGCTTCGATGCCGAGGAACGCGCGGCGATCCGCGCGCATCCGTCCGCTATCGGCATCGGTCTCGGCCCCCGTATCCTGCGCGCCGACACGGCGGCGGCGGCGGCGGTGTCGCTGTGGATGGCGGCGGTAGGCGACTGGTGTTGATTCAGCCTATGGCGTGGACGCGCGCTCGCGCGTAAGGCGCGGTTCATGAGCACCAAGACCGCGAGCACAGCCAAGAGCGCCATCATCGAGTCGCGCGACCAGTTGATCGCCAGCTTCGCGCGCGGCGAAAAACCCAGCGATCGCTGGCGGATAGGCACCGAGCACGAGAAGTTCGTCTATGCGCTGGGCGACTATCACGCACCCTCCTATGACGAAGCCTCGGGCATCCGCGCGCTGCTGGGCGAGCTGGAGCAATATGGCTGGGAACCGGTCATGGAGGGCGGCAACGTCATCGCACTGACCGGCGCGGACGGATCGATCAGCCTGGAGCCTGCGGGCCAGTTCGAGCTGTCGGGCGCGCCGCTCGACAATCTGCACCAAACCTGTGCCGAAACCGGCCGCCATCTGAGCCAGGTCAAGGCGGCGGGTGACACGCTGGGGCTCGGCTTCCTGGGGCTGGGCATGTGGCCGGACAAGACCCGCGCCGAGCTGCCGATCATGCCCAAGGGTCGCTATGCGATCATGCTGCGCCACATGCCGCGCGTCGGGTCGCTCGGCCTCGACATGATGCTGCGGACCTCGACGATCCAGGTGAACCTGGACTATGCGTCCGAGGCCGACATGGTGAAGAAATTCCGCGTCGGCCTGGCGCTCCAGCCGCTGGCGACCGCGTTGTTCGCCAACTCGCCCTTCACCGAAGGCAAGCCCAACGGCATGCTGTCCTTCCGCAGCCATATCTGGTCGGACACCGACCCTGCGCGCACCGGCATGCTGCCCTTCGTGTTCGAGGACGGCTTCGGCTATGAGCGCTACGCCGACTATGCGCTCGATGTGCCGATGTACTTCGTCTACCGCGACGGGAAGTACATCGACGCGGCGGGGCTGTCGTTCCGCGACTTCCTGAAGGGCGAGCTGTCGGTCCTGCCGGGCGAGCTGCCGACGATGGAGGACTGGAACGATCACCTCTCGACCGCCTTCCCCGAGGTGCGGTTGAAGACCTTCCTGGAGATGCGAGGGGCCGATGGCGGCCCGTGGAACCGCATCTGCGCGCTGCCTGCTTTGTGGGTCGGGCTGCTGTACGACAATGGCGCGCTCGATGCGGCGTGGGACCTGGTCAAGGGCTGGTCGCTGACCGAGCGGCAGAGCTTGCGCGATGCGGTGCCCGAGCTGGCGCTGGACGCGCCGCTGCCGGGTGGCGGGCGCCTGCGCGACATTGCGGGCGAAGTGCTCGACATCGCGCATGCGGGCCTGGCGGCGCGCGGACGGCTGAACGGAGCGGGGGATAACGAGACTGGCTTCCTCGATCCGCTGCGGGAGATCGTGCGGTCGGGCAAGGTGCCGGCGCAGGTGCTGCTCGACCGCTATCATGGCGAATGGGGCGGCGACATCTCGCGGGTCTATGGCGAGGCGAGTTTCTGATCGAGCAGCGTGGGCTTCGACTTCGCTCAGCCTGAACGGGTTGTGGGTTTTGCCCCCCTACCTCCGTTCAGCCTGAGCGAAGTCGAAGGCCAAGGGAAATCTACCGCCCCAAAACCCAGCGAAAGAACCGCGGCACCAACCCGTATCGCGCCATCCAGTCATAATATTCCCGATACGCCGGATCGGCCGACAAATGCCGCTCCTCCGTCCGCGCGCGCCAGTAATAGACCCCGCTGACCGCCCCCAGCAGCAGCGTGCTCCGGCATGCATCGACCCAAGTCCCGGTCGACAGCACGGGGATCGTCGCGATCCACCAGAAGATGTTCTTCGACAGATAGGCCGGATGCCGCGACACGGCATAGGGCCCGTGGGTCAGGATGCCCCGGTGCGTCAGGTTGGAAAAGCGGATGCCGAACGCCACGGTCGACCAGGCATAGATGGCGGTCAACGCCACCAGCGCCGCGCCGATCGCGGCCAGCAATACCGGGTGCCCGGCGAACCAATAGCTCCACTCGGCGGTGCCCGGCCGGTAGTCCAGCGGCCCGCCATCGGCCATCATGATCGTCGGCGGATAACAGATCAGCGCCGCCATCCACGCCGCCGCATAGGGGTTGGCCGAGCGGATATGCGCATCCAGCGGCCGCAGGGTCAGCACATAGCCGACGGTCGCAAAGGCGACGTCGATCACGAACATCAGCGTGATCAGCCAGTTGGCCAGCGCCACCGGATCGCGCAGCACGGTGGACAGGTCGCCGCGCACGAAATTGCCGAACCCGCCGGGCAGCACCGCCAGCATGAAGGCCAGGAAAAACGCCTTCACCCCCCAGGCGCGCAGATGCGCATAGATCGGCTCCGCTGCGACGCCCTTCTGCCCCGCCAGCCACGCGCCGAGCGCCCAGGCGCCGTCCTTCGGCTCGACCAGCCGCCGGTCGAGCCATAGCACATAGGGGATCGACAGCAGGAACAAGGCCGGGGCGATCCATTCGAAACACCACATGGCAAAGGCGAAATTGCCCCGCCAGTAGAAGCGCCCGGTGGCATAGATCAGCCCGATCGCGGCAAAGGTCGCCCACAGCCCGACCAGTTTGGTCAGGCTGATGTCCAACGTCTCCCGCGCGGGGCGGGGACGCGCCCAGTCGATGCCGGTGGAGGCGTGGCGATGCACCTTGTCCACCAGCAGCGACCACAAAATCATCGGCAGGCCCGCCGCGAGCAGATGGACGAGCGCGGCATAGGGGCCGTCCAGATGCCACCACCGCGCCACCGCGATCCAACCGAGCGACCCCGCCAGTCCGGCCAGCCCCACGCCATGCGTCACCGCCGAAGCGGGGCGTGGCGGGCGGGGCGGGGCGGGGGGCGTGTCGGACATGCGGCCATGGCCTTAGCGTAATTTGGTAAGCGGGGCGTTAGGATGTTCGGGTTCTTGGGTTGAGGGTGAGGCGTGGCCTTCGACTTTGACGCATCCCGCCGAAGTTCATCCTAGGCGGCTGGCCTGCCAGCCGATCGAAGGGTTCAGGCCGAACGGCGAGTGGAAACCGACGGGCAATCCCCGACCGCCATCAATGTTGTAAAGGGGCGGGACGAAAAGGGCGGTGGCCCCAAAACCAAACCGCCGTTCACGCTGAGCGAAGTCGAAGCGCACGTTCCGCACTCGCCCAGCGCGCTAACCCGTCAGTGTTGGATGGCGAACGGGTGCGCGTTGCCTTCGACTTCGCTCAGGCTGAACGGGTGTGGGGGTTGGGGGCAAAATCGATGCTGAAAAATCCCGAGCGCCATCACTCGCGGACGGGCGGGATGGAAGAGCCGGTTGCCACGAAACCAAACCACCGTTCACGCTGAGCGTAGTCGAAGCGCACGTTCCGCGCTCGCCCAGCGCCGCAATTCGTCAGTGCTAGGTGGCGAACGGGTGCCCGTGGCCTTCGACTTCGCTCAGGCTGAACGGGGTTGGGGGTTGGGGAGCAGGATCGCTACCGGCACTCCCTAACGGCCATCAATGTCGCGAAGGGGCGGGATGGAAGGCCGCTTGCCCCAAAACCAAACCACCGTTCACGCTGAGCGAAGTCGAAGCGCACGCTCCGCGCTCGCCCAGCGCCCTAATCCGTCAGTGGAAGCAGCAAACTCATGCCCTTCGACCACGCTCAAGCGGAACAGACGTAGGAAAGCCGTCCTCCCCGCACGCTCAACCCTTGGCCAGCATCTTCTCCGCGCTGGTCTTCACGAACTCGCTGATCGGGCCGGCCATCATCGACAGCATCATCGGGATCGCCACGGTGCCGGTGATCGCATGGTCGGCGATGTTCATGTCGGCCTTCACCGTCTGGCCCATGGCGATGATGGTCAGGATCAGCCGGTCCTCGGCGGGCCATTCGGAGGTCACCTGGCCGCCGCCGGGGATCTTCGATTCCAGCTTGGGCAGGCCCTGTTCGATGCGGCGGCGCGCTTCGGCCCGGCCCAGATCATGCGGAACGTCGAAATTGACCGATGCCATGGCTGCAACTCTTTCCAATCGATGGGAATCGCGGGGGGAGTGGCGAGCACTGACGTAATCGTCAAGCAGGGGCCGATGAAATATTCAGCTTGGAAGGCTGATGCATCGCCGACGGTGAGGGGTGGAGCGGGTAACGGGAATCGAACCCGTGTATTCAGCTTGGAAGGCTGCTGCACTACCATTGTGCTATACCCGCTCAGATCCGGCGCCGTGGTCGACCCTAGCCGATCGGCGGGGATGGTGGAAGGGACTGGATTCGAACCAGTGTACGCTCACGCGGGCAGATTTACAGTCTGCTGCCTTTAACCACTCGGCCACCCTTCCGGGGTGTCACTCCATCGGAGCGAGGCGCGCCCAATGCCGAAGCGCGGCGGGCCTGTCAACGCCGTTTTGTACGTTTTCTGCCGATTGCGCTTGATCCGGTTGCTTGCATGTCGCGCAATCGGGACATAGCCTCTGACCCATAGACGATTTTCCGGGGGTTCTTTTCCATGCGTCCATCCTTGCTCGCCGCCGTCGCGGCGGTCGCCCTGCTGCCCGCCGTCGCGGCGGTCGCCCTGCTGCCCGCCGCCATCGCCTCCGCGCAGGACCGGAGTGCGGCCAATCGCCTCATCGACGAGGGCATGAACCACAGCCAGGCGATGCAGACCGCACAGCATCTGACCGACGTCATCGGCCCGCGCATGACGAACAGCCCCGCGATGCGGACCGCCGAGGCGTGGACCGCCGAGCAGTTCGCCAAATGGGGGCTGAAGAACGTCCATAAGGAAGGCTTTCCCTTCGGGCGCGGCTGGTCGATCGAGCGGTCGAGCGTGCGGATGGTCAGCCCCCGGCCGCTGCAACTGACCGCGATCCCGATCGCCTGGACTCCCGCCACCAACGGCGCGGTGACCGCCCCCGTCATCGTCGCGCCGATGAAGCGCGAGCGCGATTTCGACAAATGGCGCGGCCAGCTGCGTGGCAAGATCGTGATGGTGACGATGCCCGGCACCGGTGACGAGCCATCGTCGGCACCCTTCCGCCGCCTGTCGGGCGAGGACATCGCCAAGCTCGACGTCTATGTTCAGCCCGAGCATGACCCCGAAAGCGCCGATCGCCGGCTCAAGCGGCTCGACTTTTCGCAGAAGCTCGATGCGTTCCTGAAGGCCGAGGGCGCGGTCGCCTATGTCACGCAGAGCTATCGCGACGGCAAGCTGCTGCACGGTGAGGGCTATCTGTTCGGACGCGGCGAGACGCCGGCGGTGCCCGGCATCGAACTGGCCGCCGAGGATTATCGCCGGCTCGCGCGCCTGGCCAAGGCCGGCCCCGCGCCGACGATCGAGGTACTGAGCGACGTCCGCTACGACGACAGCGATGTGAACGCCTATAACATCATCGCCGAGATTCCCGGCACCGATCCCAAGGCGGGCTATGTGATGGCGGGCGCGCATCTCGACAGCTGGGTCGCAGGCGACGGCGCGGCGGACAATGCGGCGGGCAGCGCGATGGTGATGGAGGCCGCGCGCATCCTGGCCGCCACCGGACAGCGGCCGAAGCGGACCATCCGCTTCGCGCTCTGGTCGGGTGAGGAGCAGGGCATTCTGGGCTCGATGGCCTATGTCGAGCAGCATCTGGCGACGCGCGGGCGACCGGGCGATGCGCCGCAATCGGGTCTGAAGCGTTATTATGGCTGGACCAATCGCTGGCCGATCACGCCCAAGCCGGGTTACGCCGACCTGGCGGCCTATTTCAATATCGACAACGGCTCGGGCAAGCTGCGCGGGCTTTATGCCGAGAATAATCCGGCGGCGGTGCCGATGCTGAAGGAATGGCTGTCTCCCTATGCCTCGATGGGCGCGGGCAATGTCGTGCAGCGGACGACCGGCGGCACCGACCATGTCTTCATGCAGGCGGTCGGCGTGCAGGGGTTCCAGTTCATCCAGGACCCGCTGGATTATGGCAGCCGCATCCATCACAGCTCGGCCGATACCTTCGACCATTTGAAGGGCGAGGACATGCGCCAGGCCTCGGTCGTGCTCGCGGGGGTCTTGCTCGCGGCGGCGAATGCGGACAAGGCGTTGCCGCGCCCGCCGGTGCCGACCCAGCCGGCGCCGACCAACCCCTTTGCATATACGGACACCGACGACTGATGGCACGCCGAGGACATCGCCCCAGCCAGGCTTCTTCCAACCGCCCCCGTTTCTGGGGGCGGCATGCGGTGACGGCGGCGCTCGCCAACCCGAACCGCACGGTGCGCAAGATCTGGGGCACGCGCGAGGCGCTGGCCGCGCTCGACCTGCCGCCGATCCTGCCGGTCACCTTTGCTGATGCCGCCGATCTGGGTCGCCTGGTCCCCGCCGATGCGCCGCATCAGGGCCTGGTGGCCGAGGTCGATCCGTTGGAGGACATCTGGCTGGGCGACCTGCTGCACGAGGGGCAGGACGACCGCCGGCCGCTGGTGGTGCTCGACCAGGTGACCGATCCGCATAACGTTGGCGCGATCCTGCGCTCGGCCGCCGCATTCGACGCGCTGGGCATCGTGACGCAGGACCGGCACGCGCCGCCCGAATCGGGCACGGTCGCCCGTTCGGCCAGCGGCGCGCTGGAGACGGTGCCGTGGATTCGCGTCGTGAACCTGGCCCGCGCGCTGGAGGAGATCGCCGAGGCCGGTTTCTGGCGGATCGGCCTGACCGGCCATGCGAACCAGACGCTGGCCGAGGCGATGGGCACGCAGCGCATCTGCATCGTGCTGGGCGCCGAGGGCGAGGGCATGCGCCAGAATACCGAGGCGCATTGCGACGAACTCGCCAAGCTGCCGATCAGCCCGAAGGTGGAGAGCCTGAACGTCTCCAACGCGGCGGCGATCGCGCTCTATGCGGTAGCGGCGCGGTGATGTGTCGGGGCGGTGGGGTTGGTCCCCCGCCGCCTTTTTCGGTTCGCACCCAAATCGTGCTTGTGGTGAGGGCGGGGCGTGCGCTTCGGCTTCGCTCAGCGTGAACGGCTGTTTGGTACGGGGGCATGATCCCCACCCTCCGTTCAGCCTGAGCCCTTCGGCTGGCTGGCAAGCCAGCCGCTCAGGATAAACTTTGGTGCGATGCGCCAAAGTCGAAGGCCAAGGGATTTTGTTCGCGCAGAGACGCGGAGGCGCGGAGATGTCCGGCGCGCTGTGATCGAACACTACCTCGCGACCGGAAGACCAAGCTGCGCCGATGATAGCAGGCTGGCCTTGCGGCCGGACATGCCATCTCCGCGCCTCCGCGCCTCTGCGCGAACAAAAAAGGGCGGGGCCGAAACCCCGCCCTCCGGCGTTCATACCGGATGCCCGGTCAGTCTTCCGCCGCGATCCGCACCCGCATCCCGTCCTGCGCCGTCCCGAACGGCAGCTGGCACGACAGGCGCGAGGTCGCGTCGCGATCGCTGGTCGAATCGAGCAGGTCGTCCTCGTCCGGGCCGATCGCGGGCAGCGTGTCGGCGAAGGCCGGATCGACATGGACATGGCAGGTCGCGCAGGAGCAGCAGCCCCCGCACAGCGCCAGCAATTCGTCGACACCGGCATCGCGGATCACTTCCATCACCGACAGGCCGGCCTCGCCGTCGATTTCGCGTTCTTCCCCGTCGCGGGTCACGACGATAAGCTTGGGCATGTCCATTCTCCTTGTTGGCGGCGGCTCTGCCGGGCCTGAACGCGCGGATCAAGCATCATGGGGCTGAGCGCCGAACAGATTCGCGAAAGCATGGATGCGCTCGCCGCCTCCGAACCCGCCATCGCGGCGGCGCTGGCGCGGATCGGCTATCCCGAACCGCGCATCCGGGCGCGCGGCTATGCCACGCTGGTGCGGACGATCCTGGGCCAGCAGGTCTCGGTTGCCTCGGCCGACGCGCATTGGCGGCGGCTGAATGAACTGCTGGGCGACGCGAGCGATCCGACGCGGATGCACGGTGTGACCGACGAGGAACTGCGCGGCGCGGGCATCTCCCGGCAAAAGGCCAGCTATCTGCGCAGCCTGGCCGAGGAGGTGACGAGCGGTCGCCTGAACCTCGCCGACCTGCCCGCCGACGACGAGGAGGCGATCGCCAAGCTGGTGGCGGTCAAGGGCATCGGCCGCTGGTCGGCAGAGGTCTATCTGCTGTTCGCGGAAGGCCGCACCGACATTTGGCCCGCCGGCGATCTGGCGGTGCAGATCGAGATGGGGCGCATCCTGGGCCACGACGCGCGACCCTCCGAAAAACAGGTCCGCGCGCTCGCCGAAGCCTTCCGCCCGCACCGCAGCGCACTCGCCATCTTCACCTGGCATCATTATGGCGCCGGCGCCGACGCCGCGCCGGTGTGAGGATCACCGATCCCGCTTCGGCAGATGCCGGGTCGCCACGCCGACCAGCACCGCCGTCGACAACAGGATCGACGATACCAGCCCACCGATGGCGAGCAGGCCGCCGCTGGTCAGCCGGATTTTCAGGCGAAGTCGGTCCGACCCGCCCAGCGACACGCAAAGGCTCGCTTTTTGATAGACGGGCGACCGGTACGGGGCGGGTTTTGCGTGTCTGGCCATATGCGACGAACGTGCGCCTCCGCCCATGGGTTCATCTGCCCGGCGCGGCAGCCACCTGATCAGCCATTACAGACCGCCGCCAGCTTATTGCCGCTGGGGTCGCGTAGATAAGCGGCATACCATGTCGGCCCATAATGCGGCCTGGGGCCGGGGGCGCCGTCATCGGTGCCGCCATGGTCCATCGCAGTGCGGTAAAAGGCATCGACCTGCTCGCGCGACGACACCAGGAAGCCGGTCATCGCCCCGTTGCCGGGCGCCGCCGGCTGGCCGTCAAAGGGGGTGCAGATCCATAAGACGAAGCCCTCGCCGCTGCCGCCCTCGGAATAGCCGCGCCAGCCGGGGAAATCGGCATGGCTCCGCCAACCAATGGCCGCGAGCACTGCGTCGTAAAAGCCATGCGCCTGATCCAGGTCGACCGCACCGAGTGTCGCATAACTGCCCACGAAACATCCTCCCTGATGTGCGGTCCGACATAGCGGAACTTTCGGAACATAAAAAGAACATTCTATCGCTCGCCATGTGATAGCGCGCGGGAGTGGCGTACGGGACTGGCATCCCCGCCCATGCGCCCTTAAGTCCCATGCCATGTTGACCCCCGAACAGGCCCGCGACCGGGCCGCCGAGATCGTTGCCCGGGCCCGCGCCGCCGGTGCCGATGCCGCCGATGCCGTTTTCGCCGCCGACGCCGCGCTCGAGGTTTCGGTGCGGCTGGGGCAGCTGGAGGATGTCGGCCGGTCGGAGAGCGAGGAGTTGGGCCTGCGCGTCTTTGTCGGGCGGCGCTCGGCCAGCGTGTCGACCTCGGACCTGTCGGGCGATGCCATGGACCGCGCCGTCGAGCGCGCCGTCGCCATGGCGCGTGAAGCGCCCGAGGATCGCTGGGCCGGCCTCGCGCCCGAGGAGCGGCTGATGCACGGTGCGCCGCCGATGCTCGATCTGGACGATGGCGGTGAGATCGCGCCGGAAGAGCTGCGCGCGTTGGCGCTGGCGGCGGAGGATGCCGCGCGTGGCGTGGCGGGCGTAACCAATTCCGAAGGCGCCGGGGCGTCCGCCTCGCGCATCGTCACCGCGCTGGCCACCAGCCATGGCTTTGCCGCCGGCTATGCCGCGACCGGCTATGGCCTGTCGGCCAGCGTCGTGGCGGGCGAGGGCGCGGGCATGCAGCGCGACTATGCGCATCATGGCGCACGCCTGTACCGGCTGCTGGAAGGGGCCGAAGCGATCGGCCGGCGCGCGGGCGAGCGCGCGGTGGCGCGGCTCAATCCCGGCCGACTGGCTAGCGGGGCGATGCCGGTGGTCTTCGATCCGCGCGTCGGATCGTCGCTGGTCGGCCATCTCGTCTCCGCCATCGCCGGCAGCGCGATCACGCGGCGGACTAGCTTCCTGCTCGACGGGCTGGGCGAGCGGGTGATGGCCGAGGGTATCCGGATCGAGGATGATCCGCACCGCCCGCACGGCCTCCGCTCGCGCCCCTTCGACGGTGAGGGGCTGGCGGTGTCGCCGACCGCGATCGTCGAGGACGGGGTGCTGGAGACCTGGCTGCTCGACTCCGCCTCCGCCCGGCAATTGG
The DNA here is from genome assembly GCF_052056765.1 of Sphingomonas pseudosanguinis. Taxonomy (NCBI): domain Bacteria; kingdom Pseudomonadati; phylum Pseudomonadota; class Alphaproteobacteria; order Sphingomonadales; family Sphingomonadaceae; genus Sphingomonas; species Sphingomonas pseudosanguinis. The sequence continues at coordinate 2,639,414 of NZ_CP189888.1, read as the reverse complement.
GTCTGGAGCCGACCGGCCATGCCGCGCGCGGCACCAGCGGCGCGCCGGGCGTGTCGACCAGCAACCTTTATATGGTCGCCGGGCACGTCCCGGTCGACACGCTGATCGGCGACATCGCTGACGGCGTGTACGTCACCGAGCTGATCGGCAGCGGGGTCAACCCGGTGACCGGCGATTACAGCCGGGGCGCGGCGGGCTTCCGTATCGTCGGCGGGCGGATCGCCGAGCCGGTTGCGGAGTTCACCATCGCGGGTAATCTGAAGGATATGTACCGCGAGATGACGCCGGCCAATGATCTGGAATTCCGCTACGGCGTCAACGTGCCGACGCTGCGCGTCGACGGGATGACGGTCGCGAGTGGCTGATCCCGTGCCGGCCCCTGACATGGTGCCGGCCGTGGTCGCGGCGGCGCGCGAGGCGGCGGCGATGGCGCTCGCCCGCTGGCGCACCGATTTCCGCCAATGGGAAAAGGTGCCCGGTAGCCCGGTGTGCGAGGTCGACCTGGACGTCGACCGGATGCTCCACGCCCGGCTGACCGCGCTGATCCCCGATGCCGGCTGGCTGTCGGAGGAAACGGCGGACAAGCCCGACCGTCTGGCCGCGCGCCGCGTCTGGGTGGTCGATCCGATCGACGGGACGCGCGATTATATCCGGGGCCGCGAGGGCTGGGCGGTATCGGTCGCGCTGGTCGAGGATGGCCGGCCGGTGATCGGCGTGCTTGCGGCGCCGGCGCGCGGCGAGCTGTGGCTGGCGCGGGCCGGCGGCGGCGCGACGCGCAATGGCCGCACACTGTGCGCGGGGCATCGCCGCGCGATGCCGGGCGCGCGCGTGCCGGTCGATGCGCTGCCCAAGGCCGACCGCGATCTGGTCGCGGTGTTCAAGCCCAATTCGATCGCGCTGCGCATCGCCATGGTCGCCGCCGACGAGGCCGATCTGGTCGCCACGCTGCGCTGGGGCAATGAGTGGGATATCGCCGCCGCCGCGCTGATCGCGTCGGAAGCAGGGGCGGGGGTGGCCGATGCGCTGGGCCAGCCGCTGCTCTTCAACAAGCCCGATCCGCGCGCCTTCGGCGTGCTGGTGACGGCGCAGGGGCTGCAGGACGCCGCCGTCGCGCGTCTGGAGCCCCGCGCCCGCGAGGTGATCGTGCCGCTCAGCGGCTGAGCATGTCCTCGACCCATGCCGGCACCAGTGTCCCTGCCGGGCCGAAGCGGCTTTCGTCGAACCAGCCGCTGCCCTCCGACGGATCGAGGTTCAGCTCCAGTGTCGCCGCGCCATAGGCCTTCGCCATCCGCACGAACCCCGCCGCAGGATAGACCGCGCCCGAGGTGCCGATCGAGACGAACAGATCGGCCTGCGCCAGCGCCGCCTCGATCCGCTCCATCTGATAGGGAATCTCGCCGAAGAAGACGATGTCGGGCCTCAGCGCCGGGGCCGCACAGGTGGGACAGGACGTGCCGGGCGGCAGGTCGTCGGCCCAATTGAACCGCTTGCCACAGGCCGCGCACAAGGCCTGCTTCAACGCGCCATGCATGTGCAGCATCCGGGTCGCCCCCGCCCGCTCATGCAAATCGTCGACATTCTGCGTGACGATCAGCAGGTCGCCCGCCCATTCCTGATCCAGCCGCGCCAGCGCCTCATGCGCGGGGTTCGGCCGGACGGACGCCAGCGCCGCGCGCCGAAGGTCGTAGAAGCGATGGACCAATGCCGGATCGGCGGCGAGGGCTTGCGGCGTGCAGACATCCTCGACGCGGTGCCCCTCCCACAAGCCGCCGGGGCCGCGAAAGGTGGCGATACCGGATTCGGCGGAGATGCCCGCGCCGGTAAGGATGACGATGTTTTTGGGGTCAGCCATCATCGAAGAATAGGTCATGCGCGTAACGGCTGGAAGTCGTTCAAAGCGGGCGCTGCCGCCGTGATCGAAAAAGACGCCGCTGAGCTTCGTTGATCGAACGATCGTCCCAATCGATTTCCCGCCGGGAAGACGGGAGATAGTCACGACGCGATGGTTCGTCGTAATTCAGTGTGGCGTGGATGCCCTGCGCCTCGCTTTTGAGGATAGGGCGTTCCCACACACGAGTGAATATCTCGTCGGCGACTGCTTCCCCTGTTCGCTCGATCACATCCTCGGCCACCTCGATCTCCTGTCCATTGGGGAAGAGCATCGCGAACTCCTCGTCCGTGGCTTGGAAGACGCTGAAGGTCGCGTTTAATGCGCCATCGACAATCAGTATATTCTTCACAGCGTTCCTACGTCAGTTGCTGGAGTGTCTGCGGGTGGAAGTGGTCGATCTGGAACATCTGAAAATAAGCGATAGCGTCCGCCCCGAAAGTCGACCGGGACTATCGTCCTTTCACCATCAAATGCCTTATTCGGGTCCAGTGGGACCGCGATCTGTAACCCTGCCATAGGACACAGCGCAACGTCGGTGGTTGAGCCTTGCCGTTGGGCAATCGGTTTCCCCGCGCCTCAACCTGTGTCAAGGAGCGCTCCCATGACCATGTCCTCACCCATCACTCGGCAGGAGCAGCTATGACCGCGATCGGCATTTACGGCAGCGCGGGACGCATGGGCCGCGCCATCGCGCAGTTGATCGAGGATGAGGGCGCGACGCTGGCCGGCGGGTGCGACTCGCATGACGATCCGACGGTACTGGCCAGGGCGGCCGATGTGCTGGTCGATTTCTCGATCGCCGGTGCGCTCGATTCGCATCTGGCGGCGGCGCGGGCGGCGGGGACGCCGATCGTGATTGGTACCACCGGCCTGTCGCCGGCGCAGCATGCCGCGATCGATGCCGCCGCCGCCGACATCGCGGTGCTGCAGACCGGCAACACCTCGCTCGGCATCACGCTGCTCGCCAATCTGGTGCGCGAGGCGGCGGCGCGGCTGGGCACCGACTGGGATATCGAGATCACCGAGATGCATCACCGGCACAAGGTCGATGCCCCCTCCGGCACCGCGCTGCTGCTGGGCGAGGCGGCGGCGGCGGGGCGCGGGCATAACCTGTCCGAGCTGCGTGTCGATGGCCGCGCGGGCCTGGTCGGTGCGCGTACCGAGGGGACGATCGGCATGGCCGCGCTGCGCGGCGGCTCGGTAATCGGCGACCATGAGGTGATCTTCGCGGGCGAGGGCGAGCGGCTGACGCTCGGGCATTTTGCACAGGACCGCACCATCTTCGCGCGCGGCGCGGTGCGGGCGGCGCTGTGGCTCGCGGGGCAGGCGCCGGGGCGCTATCGCATGGGCGACGTGCTGGGCCTATAAGACCGATGAAGAAGGCGGACGTCGTCGAATTCTACCACCGGCTGGCGGAGGCGAACCCGCATCCCGAGACTGAGCTGGAATTCCGCAACCCCTATACGCTGGTCGTCGCGGTCGCGCTGTCCGCGCAGGCGACCGATATCGGTGTGAACAAGGCGACGCGCGCGCTGTTCGCCGAGGTCGATACGCCCGAGAAGATGCTCGAACTGGGCGAAGAGGGGTTGAAGCGGCACATCAAGACGATCGGCCTGTTCAACACCAAGGCCAAGAACGTCATCGCGCTGTCGCAGATGCTGGTCGACGATTATGGCGGCGAGGTGCCGAAGGACCGCGCGGCGCTGGAGCGATTGCCCGGCGTCGGGCGCAAGACCGCCAATGTCGTGCTCAACGTCGCCTTCGGGCAGGAGACCTTCGCGGTCGACACCCATATCTTCCGCGTCTGCAATCGCACCGGTCTGGCCAAGGGCAAGACGGTGCTGGCGGTCGAGCTGAAACTCGACAAGGCGACGCCCGCACCGTTCCGGGTGCATGCGCATCACTGGCTGATCCTGCACGGCCGCTATATCTGCAAGGCGCGGCGTCCCGAATGCTGGCGCTGTCCGGTCGAGGATCTGTGTGCCTATCGCCCCAAGACGTCGGCCCCGGCGGCAAAAGCGACGGCATCGGCCTGACGGCGCACAAAAGGGCTGGCGCGCGCGGACGGGCGATGCTAGTCGGCTCGCCCACGCACCCGTAGCTCAGCTGGATAGAGCGCTGCCCTCCGAAGGCAGAGGCCACAGGTTCGAATCCTGTCGGGTGCGCCACTTTCCCTATCATCATAGACGCTGGAATGGCCCCGGTCCGAGGGTCGGGTGCGATACCGTATGCGCCATGCGGAAAGCCGCGGCCCCAGGCTTTCGCGGCCGCCGTCACCGGTTCTGAAGCCCCGTCTCTTACAGCATTAATTTGTCTTACTTTTCATCTTTACATCCCCTTTGCATGTGTCAAACTCGAATATGAAAATAAGTTCATGATCGGTGATACATGGGAGAGTGACATGCGAAAGGGTCTGCTGCCGCAATCATCACGTCTGGCGATCGCACTTGGATTGAGTGTGCTGGCATTTGGCTTGGCCTCCTGCGGCGGGGAGGGGGCGTCCGATGCTGTCTCGGTCGTGCCGGGCGGCACGGCGTCGGCTAGCACCACGACCGTCGCGAGCACGCCGCCCTCTGCCGCCACCACGCCTCCGCCTGCCGGCACGACCGCTGCAGCCCCGGCCGAGCTGGAATATTACAAGATCGGCCAGCTGACCTGGTCGCTCGACACCGACGTGTCCGAGGATATTCGCAACCGCATCACCGATGCGATGAACTGGACGATCAACCACACCAATACGCTGGCCGGCTATAGCGGCCATGTCAGCGTCACCTATCATGCCGGCACGCCCACCGCGGAGGCCGGCTATCGCTGGCGCATCCAGTTCGGCGGATCGATCGGCCGGCGCGTGGCGCTGCACGAAATGGCGCATTGGCTGGGCTCGGGGACCTATGGCGAGTGGGAACGCTATATGGTCAACGGACGCTGGACGGGGGCGGTCACCAACGCGCGGATCAAGGCGTTCGACGGCCCCGACGCGGTGCAATGGGGCGACCGCATCCATTTCTGGCCCTATGGCCTGAACTACGACAGCGAGTTCTTCGAAACGCAGCGCAATGTGCAGCTGGTGTCGTCCCAACTGGCCGATATGGGGCTGGGCGATGCGGCGACCCAGTTCGCCGGCAATCGGCGCTTCGTCAATCGATCGAGCAAGCTGCTGCTCGACGGCACCGGCACTGGCCCGGTAGCCAATAGCGGATCGGCGGCAACGCTGGTCTGGAACGTCCGTTATGCGGATGGCTATGTCGAGCTGGTCAGCGCGGACGGCCGGGCGATCGACTCGCTGGGCAATACCAGCAATGGCGACCCCACCGGACTGGCGCCGCGCTCGCAGGGCGTCGGCCAGCAATGGGAGGTCCTGCCGACCGAGGACGGCTGGTTCCTGCTGCGCAATCGGCAGACGTCCAAATGCCTGGACAATATCGGCGAGCTGGGGGCCGGCACCGCGATCCGCGTCTGGGACTGCGGCGGTCATCCCAACCAGCAATGGCATCTGGTGCGATAAGCCAGCCGGATCGGGTTTCGTTCGATCCGCTGCACCGGGGAAGGTCCTGCCTTCCCCGGAACAGCCTTCTTTTCAAGCTCAGGTCAGCGAGGATTTGCGCGGCGGGGCGTCCTGTCCCTCCGTGCTCGTCTGGCCCTGGTCGAGCGTGTCGCGCGGCCGGCGGGCATCGCCGGATTTCTGATGCTCGGTCGACAGGTTCGGCCGATCGGTTTCAGTGGTGGGTTTGACGGCGTCGTCCATGGCCCTGTCCTTTGCGGCTCAGCGCTGCAGCTGTGACAGCATCTGGATATGCTGCTGAACGATCGGCACGGCGGCCTGGGCGCTCGTCTTCAGCGCGGGCTGATCGCCATTCGTCGCATAGCTTTGGTGCAGGTCGAGCGCGGCCTGATGCGCGGGGGCCTGCTGGCCGAGATAGAGGCGGTCGAAGTCGGCGGCCTTGGCGCGGCGCAGTTCCTCGATCGAGGCCTTGGCGCCGCCCAGTTGCGGCGGCGTCGGGGTCAGCCCGGCCTGGCGCGCGGCCTGTACGGTGGCGGCGGTGGTGTGGCGGTGATGCTCGATCATCGCCTGGGCGAAGCGCCGCACGCCCGCGTCGCGCGACTTTTGCAGCGCAATCTCGCTGGAGGTGATCTCGTACAGGTCGCTCATCCCGGCGGCCTTCACATAGGCGGCGGCCTGCGCCTTGGCGGCGGCGGGCGGGGGCGGTGGCGGGGTCTGCGCGACGACCGGCGCGCCGGCGAGGATGAGGGCCAGCGCGATGGGCAGGGGCTTCAGCATGGTGATCTCCCGTGACGGTGATGTCAGGGCAACCGGCGTCACCGACCGCCGTTCCGCTAAATCGTTGAATTGTGATCCGTATCAGTATGTTTATCGTTGGGCGGCAGCGGGGATGCCGGAGCAATTCGACGCCGGCGTGCGATTAGCGCATGACACCGCCGCATCCGGTCTGATAGCCCTGTCGCCATGCCCGTTTCGGCCGCCGCCTCCGCCCGCGAGATCCTCGTCCGCCTGCACGACGTCATGGCGTCGCGCGCACCCGCCCAAGCCAAGCTGAACCAGGTGGTCCAGATCATCGGCGAGTCGATCGGCAGCGAGGTGTGTTCCATCTATCTGCTGCGCGAAGGCGTGCTGGAGCTGTTCGCGACGCGCGGCCTGGCCGAGGAGGCGGTGCACGTCACCAAGCTGGCGCTGGGCGAGGGGCTGGTCGGCACCATCGCCGAGGATGTCGAGGTGCTGAACCTCGACGAAGCCGCCAGCCATCCCGACTTCGCCTATAAGCCCGAAACGGGTGAGGACCGCTTCCACAGCTTCGCGGGCGTGCCGATCATCCGGCGCGAGCGGGCGGTGGGCGTGCTGGCGGTGCAGCATGCCGAGCCGCGCAAATATGCCGATGTCGAGATCGAGGCGTTGCAGACGGTCGCGATGGTGCTGTCCGAGCTGATCGCCAATGCCGGGCTGATCGATGCGGCGAGTGCGGCGGGCGCGCGGCCGCAGATGACGGCGACGGTCCGGCTGGCGGGCCAGAAGCTGGTCGACGGCATGGGCAGCGGCTTTGCCGTCTTCCACCAACCGCGCATCGTCATCGAGCATACGGTGGCCGAGGACATCGATGCCGAGCGTCGCCGCGTCTATGCCGCGTTCGACAAGATGCGCGAGCAGATCGACCGCATGGCGCGCGAGGCCGAATTCGGCGTGGCGGGCGAGCATGTCGAGGTCATCGAGACCTATAAGATGTTCGCCTATGACGAGGGGTGGGCGCGCCGGATCAACGAGGCGATCGACAGCGGCCTGACCGCCGAGGCCGCGATCGAGCGGGTGCAGCAGCGCACGCGCCAGCGGATGCGCCAGATCGACGATCCGCTGCTCGCCGACCGGATGCACGACCTGGAGGACCTGTCCAACCGGTTGCTGCGCATCGTGTCGGGGCAGATGGGCACAGCGGCGCAACTGGGTCTGCGGCAGGACACGATCCTGATCGCGCGCAACCTGGGGCCGGCCGAGCTGCTGGAATATGATCGCCGGCGGCTGAAGGGCGTGATCCTGGAGGAAGGGTCGCTGACCGCGCATGTCATCATCGTCGCGCGCGCCATGGGCGTGCCGGTGCTGGGCCGGGTGCGCGATGTGCGGCGGCAGATCGCCGATGGCGACCAGCTGCTGCTCGACACGACCGAGGGCAGCGTGCTCGTCCGCCCGACCGCGGCGATGGAGGAGGCGTTCGAGGCCAAGCTGGCGCTGCGCCAGAAGCGGCGCGCGGCCTTCGCCGCGCTGCGCGACGTGCCGCCGGTGACCAGGGACGGGCACCGCGTCACGCTGATGGTCAATGCCGGGCTTCGCGACGATGCCGCCGCGCTCGACACGACGGGGGCGGACGGTATCGGCCTGTTCCGCACCGAGTTCCAGTTCCTCGTCTCCGCCACCCTGCCGCAGCGCGAGCGGCAGCAGCGGCTGTACCGCGACGTGATGGAGGCGGCGGGCGATCGCCCGGTCGTCTTCCGCACCATCGACATCGGCGGCGACAAGGCGTTGCCCTATCTGAATGTCGAGGCGGGGGACGAGGAGAACCCCGCCATGGGCTGGCGTGCGCTGCGCCTGGCGTTGGAGCGCGAGGGCCTGATGAAGGCGCAGGCGCGCGCGCTGCTGGAGGCGGGCTCGGGCCGCACGCTCCATGTCATGTTCCCGATGGTGTCCGAGGCATGGGAGTTCGACGAGGCCAAGGCGCTTTTCGAGGCGCAGCGGGTGTGGCTCGCCGGGCGCGGCCGGCGGTTGCCGATCGAGGTCCGCTACGGCGCGATGCTGGAGGTGCCGGCGCTCGCCGAGCAGCTCGATCTGATCCTGCCGAACGTCGATTTCCTGTCGATCGGCACCAACGACCTGACGCAGTTCCTGTTCGCCGCCGACCGCGCGAACCCCAAGCTGGCTGAGCGCTATGACTGGCTCAGCCCCTCCATCCTGCGCTTCCTGCGCCGGGTGGTCGAACCGGCGCGCGCGGCGGGTGTGCGTGTGGGCGTGTGCGGCGAAATGGGTGGCCGTCCGCTGGAGGCGATGGCGCTGATCGGGCTGGGGCTCGACCGGCTGTCGATCACCCCGGCGGCGGTCGGTCCGGTCAAGGCGATGATCCGCTCGCTCGACCGTGCGGCGATCACCGAGGAGATGACGCGGCTGCTCGCGCATCCGGTGCGCGACATGCGCGGGGCGCTTGGTGCCTGGGCTGCGACGAACGGTGTGGAATTGGCCTGATCAGGGGCCGGGCTTCGCGTTGACTTGAACCCAACCGTCTGAAAGAACGACCGCGATCATGGGGTGGGCCATGGTCACTTCGGAGTTGAGAATGGACGAGGTCAATCCCGGCCACGATGCCGCACCAGCGGCACCTGCCCGCGCCGGTGACGTCCTGCGCACGGCGCGTGAGGCGCAGGGGCTATCGCTGGGCGATATCGGTGCGCGCACGCGCATCCCCAGTCGTCATCTCGCGGCGATCGAGGCATCCGATTATCAGAGCCTGCCATCGGCCACCTATGCGGTCGGCTTCGCCAAGGCCTATGCCCGCGCGGTCGGCGCCGACGAGGTCGCGATCGCGCAGGCGGTGCGCGCCGATGTCGACCGGATGGGCCGGCGGGTCAGCGAATATGTGCCGCAGGACATCGCCGATCCCGCCCGCGTGCCATCGCGCGGGCTGGCGATCATCGGTGCCGGCATCGCGCTGGCGCTGCTGATCATCGCCGGGCTGTGGTACGGCACCGACCTGTTCCGCCGCGATCGCACCGCGCAGGATGTGCCGGCCGTCACCCCGCTGACCAATGCCACCGACGCCGGCACCACTGCGCCGGTCGCCAGCCCGACGCCGGTGACCGGCGGCAAGGTGCTGCTGACCGCCAATGGTGAAGTCTGGCTGCGCGTCTATGACGCCGACAACAAGACGCTGAAGATCGGCACATTGAAGCAGGGCGAGCAATATGAAGTGCCCGCCGACGCCAATGGCCCGATGCTGAATGTCGGTCGTCCCGACAAGCTGACCGTCACGCTGAATGGCTCGGCCATCCCGCCGCTGGGCGACGGATCGCGCGCGATCAAGGACGTGAAGCTGGATCCTGCGTCGATCGCGGCCCGGGCCTCGGGCGCGCCGCTGGTCAGCGCGCCCGCCGCGCGGGAGACGGCGACGCCGCGTCGCGCGCAGCGTCCCGCCGCCGCCACGCCGGCCGCGCCTGCGCCCACGCCGTCGCCCAGCCCTGCGACGACGGCACCGGCCGATCTGTAAGGGTCGGTCTTTCAGGCTGGCGACAGCTTCGGCGGGGCAGATAGGATGTCCCGCCTTTTCCAACAGACCCACCGGGGGGTGAGAGCGATGCGTAACCTGTTGCTGGCCGGCGTTGCGGCCGTTCTGATCGTACCGACGGCGGCGTCGGCCCAGTCCAATATCGAGGGCCGCGTCGGCAAGCTGGAAAGCGAGATGCGCGCGGTGCAGCGCAAGGTGTTCCCGGGCGGCGCGAACCAATATGTCCAGCCCGAGATCACCGCGCCGCAGACCCAGACGCCGGTGACGGGCGTGCCCGCCACCAGCGCGCTGGCCGATCTGAGCGCGCGCGTCACCTCGCTGGAGGAGCAGTTGACGACGCTGACCGGGCAGGTCGAGCAGAGCGGCTATCGCACCCGCCAGCTTCAGGATCAGTTCGACGCCTATAAGCGCGCGACCGATGCGCGGTTGAAGGCGCTGGAATCGGGCCCCGCCCCGATCGCGCCGGCCGGCCAGAGCACGCCGCTCGATACGTCGGGTGATGGTGCCGCCACGACTACGCGCCCCGGCCGGACCCCGGCGGCGGTCGTGGCCAGTGGCGATACCGCGACGGGCACCCCGGCGGCGGCTACGGCTGCGGTCGACAAGCCCTCGACCGGCGATCCGGCCGAGGACGCCTATCTCTATGGCTATCGCCTGTGGACCGCCAAGCGCTATGCCGAGGCGGAGACGCAGCTCAAGAAGGTGGTCGCCGACTATCCCAAGAGCCGCCGCGCCAGCTTCGCGCAGAACCTGCTCGGCCGCAGCTATCTCGACTCGGGCAAACCCAGCCTGGCCTCGATGGCCTTTTACGAGAATTACAAGAAATTCCCCGATGGCGAGCGCGCCCCCGACAGCCTGCTCTATCTCGGCCAAGCGCTGACCAAGCTCAACAAGCCGGCGGACGCGTGCAAGGTCTATGACGAGCTGAGCGACGTCTATGGCGCCAAGATTTCCGCGTCGATGAAGACCCAGATCGAGGCGGGGCGCAGCGCGGCCAAGTGCAAGTGATGGCGTGACCGCGGGACACCGGGCGTCGCCGGATCGCGCGGCGTCCGATGTCCGACGCTTTCGATAGGCGTTCGGGCCGGAAATCACTTGCACGCGGCTTGGGGAGGGGCCTAGAGCCGGGTCTTCCCTGACCAGCTTTGAGAATATCATGGCCACCGACGCCACGGCCGAGGATCAGATCGCGCGTTTCGCCGCCGATCTGGCGACGCTTCACGATCTCCGTTCGAACCCCGCGCCGCTGTTGCTGGCGGTCTCCGGCGGCCCCGACAGCATGGCGATGCTGACATTGGCGGCGGCGGCCTATCCGGGGCGGATCACGGTGGCGACGGTCGATCACGGCTTGCGGCCCGAGGCGGCGGACGAGGTGCGGATGGTCGCGGAGCATTGCCGCGATCTGGGCGTGCCGCATCACGGCCTGCGCCCCGCCGAGGCCATCGCCGGTGCCAGCCTACAGGCGCAGGCGCGCGAGGCCCGCTACGCGCTGCTCGCCGATCATGCCCGGACTTCGCACGCGGCGGCGATCTTGACCGCGCATCATGCCGACGACCAGGCGGAAACCTTCCTGATGCGCGCGGCGCGCGGGGCGGGGCTGTCGGGCCTGTCGGGGGTACGGGCGCGCACGGAGATCGGCGGCGTGGCCGTGCTGCGTCCGCTGCTCGACTGGCGGCGCGCCGAGCTGCGCCAGATCGTGCGGCGTGCGGAAGCGCCCTTCGTCGACGATCCCGCCAATCACGATCCCCGGCATGACCGGACCCGGTTTCGCCAGCTGCTCGACGCCAATGAGTGGCTGGGCGTCGCGCAGATGGCGCGCGCCGCCGCACAGCTGGCGGAGGCCGATGCCGATCTGCGCGCGACCGTGGAATGGCTGTGGCGGGAGCGCGCGCAGATCGACGGCGACAATGTCCGTATCGCCGCCGCCGACCTGCCGCGCGAGCTGGGTCGCCGGCTGGCCCGCCGCGCGATCGGCACGGTGCGCCAGGCCGCCGCGATCGAGTCGCCCGCCTGGAGCGATGGGGCCAATATCGAGAAGCTGCTCGACGCGCTGGCCGGCGGCAGCCGTGCGACTCAGGCAGGGGTGATCGCCAGCGTGCGGTCGGGCGTCTGGCGCTTCCGACCCGCACCGCCGCGCAGGACCGGCTGACGGGCGCGCAAGACTGACGCTTCTGTCACCGATCGATCACTTTGATCGGTGTTGTTCCATTGCCATTAACCTCGCTGCGCCTATCTTGGAGGCGGAAAGGTATCCGGCACCGATGAACGACAACGACAAGCAGCAGAGCCCCGATCCCAATGGGGGCGGCAACCCCTGGATGAAGAGCCTGTTGATCTGGGTGGGCATCCTGATGGCGCTCGCCCTGTTCGTCAGCCTGTCCGGCGCGGGTTCGTCGGCGCAGAGCGGCAACCAGATCGAATATTCGACCTTCCTCGACAAGGTCGACGAGGGCACGGTGAAGACCGCGACGATCTCACGCGAGTCGATCACCGGCACGCTGTCGTCGGGCGAGAAGTTCCGGACGACGCCGGTCCCCGATTCGCAGCTGATCCCGCGCCTGCGCGAAAAGGGCGTGACCTTCACGGCGAAAACCGAGGAAGGGCCGTCCATCTGGATGCTGATGCTCTATAATTCGCTGCCCTTCCTGCTGTTCATCGGCATCGCCTTCTTCGTGCTGCGCCAGATGCAGAAGGGTGGCGGCGCCAGCGGTGCGATGGGCTTCGGCAAGAGCCGCGCGCGCATGCTGACCCAGAAGGAAGGCAAGGTGACCTTCGACGATGTGGCCGGCATCGACGAAGCGCGCGAAGAACTGCAGGAAATCGTCGAGTTCCTGAAGGACCCGTCGAAGTTCGCACGCCTCGGCGGCAAGATCCCGAAGGGTGCGCTGCTGGTCGGCTCGCCGGGTACGGGCAAGACGCTGCTCGCCCGCGCCATCGCGGGTGAGGCGGGCGTGCCCTTCTTCACCATTTCGGGTTCGGACTTCGTCGAGATGTTCGTCGGCGTCGGTGCCAGCCGCGTGCGCGACATGTTCGAGCAGGCCAAGAAGTCGGCGCCGTGCATCGTCTTCATCGACGAGATCGACGCGGTCGGCCGCCATCGCGGTGCGGGCCTGGGCAACGGCAATGACGAGCGCGAGCAGACGTTGAACCAGTTGCTGGTCGAGATGGATGGTTTCGAGGCCAATGAGGGCATCATCATCATCGCCGCGACCAACCGTCCCGACGTGCTCGATCCCGCGCTGCTGCGTCCTGGTCGTTTCGACCGTCAGGTCGTGGTGCCGCGCCCCGACATCGATGGCCGCGTGAAGATCCTCGAAGTTCATATGAAGAAGGTGCCGCTGGCCCCCGACGTCGACGCCCGCGTCATCGCGCGCGGCACGCCGGGCTTCTCGGGCGCGGATCTGGCGAACCTGGTCAACGAGGCCGCGCTGATGGCCGCGCGCAAGGGCAAGCGCCTGGTCGCCAGCGCCGAGTTCGAGGAAGCCAAGGACAAGGTCATGATGGGCGCGGAGCGCCGCTCGATGGTCATGACCGAGGACGAGAAGCGGATGACCGCCTATCACGAGGCGGGCCATGCGATCATCGCGCTGCATGAACCGGCGTCGGACCCGATCCACAAGGCGACGATCATCCCGCGCGGTCGCGCGCTGGGCATGGTGATGCGCCTGCCGGAGCGCGACTCGTACAGCTATCATCGCGACAAGATGTACGCGAACCTGGCGGTCGCCATGGGCGGTCGCGTCGCCGAGGAGATCATCTTCGGCTATGACAAGGTGTCGAGCGGCGCGAGCGGCGATATCCAGTACGCCACGGGTCTGGCGCGCGACATGGTCACGAAGTGGGGCATGTCGGACAAGGTCGGTCCGGTCGAGTACGCCCAGCCGGAAGGCGAGAGCTTCCTGGGCTATTCGTCGAGCCAGCCGGTGCGCATGTCCAACCAGACCGCGCAGCTGATCGACGACGAGATCAAGTCAATCGTCGAGGGCGGTCTGCATCGCGCCAAGCATGTGCTGACCGAGCATGTCGATCAGCTCCATCTGCTGGCTGGGGCGCTGCTGGAATATGAGACGCTGTCGGGCGATGAGATCAAGAAGCTGATCGCGGGCGACGACATCGGTCGCGACGATCCCAAGGCGAAGGCGACGCCGGTTGCCAAGGCGGGGACCTCGATCCCCAAGACCCGGCGCGGCGCGGGTCCGTTCGGATCGCCGAGCCCGCTCGGCGCCTGATCCGTCGGGTTTCGGAATGTGGAAAGGCCGTCCCTGCGAGGGGGCGGCCTTTTTGCTTTTGGGGGGCGGGCGTGGCCTTCGACTTCGCTCAGGCTGAACGGAGCGAGGGGAGTGCGGCACGGATACTCACCGGGCGATGCATGAGAGTAGCACCACTCCGGAATCCCCGTTCAGCCTGAGCGAAGTCGAAGGCCACGCCCAAACCCCAGCCCCTCATTTCAAATCCGCCACCGCCTTGGCGATAACCGGCGACGCACACAGCCGCACGTCCGTCTCAGTCAAGGGCGAATCCCCCGGCTCGGCACAGCGATGCGCCGCCTCGCGCGGCGGAATCATGTCGAGCGGCGCGACCGACGCATCCCGTCTGGCGATCACCGTGCCCAGCTTGCTCAGATACGCATCCCAGCCTCCGCCGGTCCCCGGTTGCCCGACCAGCGGCAGCGCGTCCCGCCGCATCGCCTCCGCCCCCGCAAAGTTGCCCAGCTGGCGCAGCTGATTGGCCGCGCGCGCCGTCATCCAAAGCCGGTCCTTCGGCTCGGTATCGGCCGGAAGCCGGCGTACATGCTGGACGAACTCCCTGGCGTATCGAGCGCGCCGCGCCTGCATCTCGGGCGTATCGCGGCCTTCTCCCAGTCCGGGCGTCTCTCCCCACAGCGCCGCCTGGAGCCAGCCGAGCACATCGGCCTCCGGCCGGCTCAATCGTGCCGCCAGCCATGCCGCGCGATAATGCGGCGAATCCCCTTGCGCGACCATCCTGGCGTAGTCTGGCGTGGCGATCAGCACCGCCAGCGCCGCCTTGTCGCTATCCGAAAACCGATCGAACACGACCAGGTGATTGTCCGGACATTCGGGCACGGGCAGCGGGAACATCATATAGCTATAGGGGCGCCCATCGGGCCGCTCGCCATAGGTCGAGTAGCTCCCCATCTGCCAGCCCGAGAATGTCTCGCCGCCGATCGGGCAGGTCATCGGCACGTTGCCGCCATGAATCGGGGGAGGGGGCGGCGGCGGTGGCGTCGGGGCCGAGGCCTGCGCCTGAAGCAGCGCCCATGCGAGACCGATCATCATGCCCATCCTCCCCCTATAGTCCCGTCGAGCCTAGCCGATCGGAGCCGCAGCGACTATGCTGCTGGCGTGGTCGTGACATAAGCACAGGGTGGCAGACCCGTCGCGCGGCCCGATGGAGGATGTCCGCATGACCGAAGTCCCCCGCAACGACACACCGGGCGACACGCTGCGCGACCGCGCGGTCCGCCTCTACGACGCCTTTACCCATGACCATCACGACCGTCGCACCCTGCTGCGCCAGATGACCGCGCTTGCGGGCTCGGCGGCGGCGGCCGAGGCGCTGATCCTGGGAATCGCCGCCAGTCCCGCCGCCGCGGCGATGACCGATCCGCAGGACGCCCGTCTACGGATCGATCGCCGCGAGGGGATGGAGGCCGGCGCCCGCTCCGCCGCCTATATGGTCGCCCCGCGTGACGCGAAGAAGCGGCTGGGCGAGGTTCTGGTCATTCACGAAAATCGCGGGCTGACGCCGCATATCGAGGATGTCGCACGTCGTCTGGCTTTGGCCGGCTTTCGCGTGACCGCGCCCGATCTGCTGGCGCCGCAGGGCGGCACGCCGGCGGACGAGGATCGCGCCCGCACGCTGATCGGGACGCTCGACTATGATCTGGCGCTGGCCCAGGCGCGGGCGATGATGGCGCGCGCCGCCGCCGACAAGGCGGGAACGGGGCGCGTCGGTTCGGTCGGCTTCTGCTGGGGCGGGGCGTTCGTCAACCGGTTGGCGGTGGCGGCGGGGCCGGCGCTGGCGGCGGGCGTCGCCTATTACGGCCCCGCGCCCGCACCCGGCGAGGCGGCCAGGGTCCGCTCGCCGCTGATGCTCCATTATGCCGGCAAGGATGCGCGGGTGAACGCCACCGGCGAACCCTGGGTCGCGGCGCTGAAGGTGGCGGGTCGACCGGTCGAGGCCTTCACCTATGCCGGCGTCGACCACGCCTTCAACAACGACACCAGCGCCGAACGCTATGACCGCGCCGCCGCCGAACAGGCCTGGGCGCGGACGACGGCCTTTCTGCATCGCCATCTCGATCACGGCTGACGCCCCGATGGGGCGGGGCACCATTCAGGGGAGACATGTCATGACCACCGAGTTGACGCTCTACACCAACCCGCATTCGCGTGGCCGGATCGCGCGCTGGATGCTGGAGGAGACGGGGGCCGCCTATGACACGGCGATCCTGGACTATGGGACGACGATGGTCGCCCCCGACTACCGCGCGATCAACCCGATGATGAAGGTGCCCGCGATCGTCCATCGCGGCCAGGTAGTGACCGAGACGGCGGCGATCTGCGCCTATCTGGCCGAGGCGTTTCCCGATGCGGAGCTGACCCCGCTGCCGGAGGAACGCGCGGACTATTATCGCTGGCTGTTCTTCGCGGCGGGGCCGCTGGAGGCCGCCATCACCAATCGTGCGTTGAACGTCACGCCGACCGCCGAGCAGCAACGTATGGCCGGCTATGGCGATTTCGACCGGGCGGTCGGGGTCGTCGATCAGGCGGTGGCGCGCCATCCCTATATCGCGGGCGAGCGGTTCACCGCCGCCGATGTCTATCTCGGCTCGCAACTCATGTGGTTCACCCAGTTCGGGCTGATCCCGCGCAGCGACGCGATTATGGCCTATATCGGCCGGCTGGCCGAGCGCCCCGCCCATGCCCGTGCCACTGCGCTGGACGATGGCAAGGTGGAGGAGGTCATCGCCGACTAGCAGACGACACCGCCCTC
This sequence comes from Sphingomonas pseudosanguinis, assembly GCF_052056765.1. Classification (NCBI taxonomy): domain Bacteria; kingdom Pseudomonadati; phylum Pseudomonadota; class Alphaproteobacteria; order Sphingomonadales; family Sphingomonadaceae; genus Sphingomonas; species Sphingomonas pseudosanguinis. The sequence continues at coordinate 2,622,731 of NZ_CP189888.1, read as the reverse complement.
CGGCCCGTGCTCACAGGCTCAGGCCGGATCGTGGGCCTCGACCTGCTGGGGGCAGGCGGCGCGCAGGATGTCGAGGCCGGCGGCGATATGATTGCCCGCCAGCGGCATGCCCAGCGCATCGGCGCCCTCCATGGCGGCCTGGGCCAGGGCGATGACATGCTCCAATGTGACGTTCGGGTGGCTCATCGGACGGATAACTCGAAAAGGCTTGGCCGTCACGCGACGGCCGGGGGGAGGGGGTGTTCGACCGGAAGATTGCACCAACCTGATGCTTATCGCGACAAGTATTTTTGCAATCGATTCTGACCACCTGCCCCCAAGCGGGACTCCGCCAAGGGGCAGGTGAGGAAAATTATCGCATCAGAACAAGCTCTTCCGACATGGTCGGATGCAGCGCGACCGTGGCGTCGAACTGCGCCTTGGTCAGCCCGGCCTTCACCGCGACAGCGGCGGCCTGGAGGATTTCAGGAACGTCGGGGCCGATCATGTGCAGCCCGACGACGCGGCCCGTCACGCCCTCGCACACCATCTTGTACAGCGCGCGCTCGTCGCGGCCGGCCAGCACATTCTTCATCGGGCGGAAGTCGGAGGTGTATACCTGCACCGAGCCGAGCTTCTGCCGCGCCTCCGCCTCGGTCATGCCGACTCCGGCCATGGGCGGGTGGCTGAATACGGCCGCCGGGATGCAGTCATAATCGACCCGCGTCGGCTTGTTGCCATAGACGGTGTCGGAAAAGGCCTGCCCCTCGCGAATCGCGACCGGGGTCAGCTGGACCCGGTTGGTCACGTCGCCGACCGCATAGATGCTGGGGCAGGTCGAGCGATTGTCCTCGTCGACCTTGATCGCGCCGATCGCGTCCAGCTCGACCCCCGCCGAGTCGAGCCCCAGGCCATGGGTGTTGGGTACGCGGCCGGTGGCGAACATGACCAGGTCGACCTCGATCGGATCATGGCCCGACATGGACACTTTCAGTGAACCGTCCGCCTGCTTCTCGATCCCCTGGAAAGTCGCGTCAAAGCGGAAGTCGATGCCCTTCATCATCGAAATTTGGAGCAGTCGGTCGCGGATCGTCAGGTCATAGCCGCGTAGGATTTCCTTGCTGCGGTTGATCAGCGTGACGTGCGCCCCGAACTGGTGGAAGATGCCGGCGAACTCGTTGGCGATATAGCCCGCGCCCGCGATCAGCACACGCTTCGGGATCGAGTCGAGATGGAACGCCTCGTTGGAGGTGATGCCATGCTCATGGCCGGGGCAGGACGGGATGGCGGGATGCGCGCCGACCGCGACCAGGATGCGCTCGGCGGTCTTCTCGGTGCCATCGGCCAAGCGTACGCTGTTGGGGCCGGTGACGACGGCGCGCTGGTCGATGATCTCGACGCCGTGGCTCTCCAGCGTATTCTTATAGGCGCCATTGAGCCGGTCGACCTCGGCCAGGACATTGTCGCGCAGCGTGCCCCAAGAGAATTCGCATTCGCTCGGCACCTGCCAGCCGAAGCGGCGCGCGTCCTTCAGATCCTCGGCGAAATGCGCGCCATAGATCAGCAGCTTCTTCGGCACGCAGCCGCGAATGACGCAGGTGCCGCCGACGCGATATTCCTCGGCCACCGCCACGCGTGCGCCATGCGCCGCCGCCACCCGCGATGCGCGCGTACCCCCGGAGCCTGCCCCGATGACGAACAGGTCATAGTCATACTCAGCCATGGGACGGTTTCTCCGGGAAGGTCAGAACAGCGGGCTTGCAGGCCGCCTAAAAGCACAACGGGGGACGCCGAGCCAAGTTCAGCATCCCCCTTACAGTGATCGATATTCCGAATTCCTCCCCTGCAAGGGGAGGGGGACCATGCGCAGCATGGTGGAGGGGTGTCGTCCTCTCGATGGCGGGACACCCCTCCGTCAGGCCTTCGGCCTGCCACCTCCCCTTGCAGGGGAGGAATGGCGTTTACCCGAACGCCCGCTGGATCAGGTCCTCGGTCGAGGGATCGAAATCCTGCCCGCCCTGGTCCGCCGCCTTGGCCATTTCCTTGCCCAGCTCGACACCGAACTGGTCGAAGCTGTTGATGCCCAGCAGCACGCCGTTCACGAACACGCGGTGCTCGTAAAAGGCGATCAGCGCGCCCAGCGTGCGCGGATCGAGCGTGTCGAGCAGGATGGTCGAGGACGGACGGTCGCCCGAATAGCTGCGCGCGGGATCGTCGGTCTTCTTGCCCTTCATCAGCGCCGCACCCTGCGCGAACGCATTGAGCAGCAGCTGGCGGTGATGATCGTCGCTCAGCACATCGCCCGGCTCGATGACCGCGATGAACTCGACCGGCACCAGATGGGTGCCCTGATGGAGCAGCTGGAACACGGCATGCTGCGCATCGGTGCCGACCCCGCCCCAGGTGATCGCGGCGGTGGGACGGCCGACCGGCTGGCCATCGACGGTCACGCCCTTGCCGTTCGACTCCATCTCCAACTGCTGGAGATAGGAGGGGAGCAGGCGCAGACGCTCGTCATAGGCGAAGGGCGCGCGCGTCTCGGCATGGCGGACCTGGGTGTAATAGAGGTCGGCAAAGGCGGCGAGCGCGGGGGCGTTCTGCGCCAGGTCGGTCAGGCGGAAATGGCGATCCATTTCGGCCGCGCCCTCCAGCAGTTCCTCGAACGCGTCCCAGCCCAGGCCCAGCGCGGCGGGGAAGCCGATCGTCGACCAGAGCGAATAGCGCCCGCCGACCGACTCGGCGAAGGACAGGATGCGGGTCTCGTCGATGCCCCATTCGACCGCCTTGGTCGGGTTGGCGGTCAGCGCGATGACGCGGCCATAAGGGTCCTCGACGCCATGCTCGGTCATCCATTGCAGCGCCGAGGTGGCGTTCAGCATCGTCTCGGTGGTGGTGAAGGTCTTGGACGCGACGACCAGCAGCGTGGCGGCGGGATCGAAGCGCTTGAACACCTCCTCCAGCGCGACCCCGTCGACGTTCGATACGATCGCCACGTCGTAACGGTCGGTATCGCGGCCGAGCGCATCGACCAGCAGGTCGGGGCCCAACGCCGAGCCGCCGATGCCGATATGCAGGACATGGCGGATGGGCCCGAGCGCCTCCGCCTCGATCGCGTCGATCAACGCGCGCATCCGGGCGTGCGACTGGCGCGCGGTGGCGACGCTTTCGGGATTGCCCTCGCCACGCTCGGCAGTGTGCTCGACCGCACGGCCCTCGGTAACGTTGACGACCTCGCCGCCGAACAGCGCGTCGCGCTTGGCGGCCAGCCCTTGCGCCTTGGCCAGCTCGGCGAAGGCGGCAACGGCTTCCGGGGTCAGGTGGGTCTTGGACCAGTCGAAATGGATGCCCGCCACGTCCAGGCTGAATGAGGCCAGCCGATTGGGATCATTCGCGAAAAGATCGAGAAGCGGGGTCTGCGGGAGCGATTCGATCGTCGACCAGTCGGCAGCCATGATGCCTGTTCCTTCCTTGCGCGCGCCCGGTTGGGCTTCGCTTACGGCGTTAGACAAAGCCGGGGCGCAAAGCCAAGCCCTAGATTGGTATGGTGGGTTGGGAAGGTATGACGGAAAGGCGGTGGGAGCCGCTCTTCCCTTCGTTCGACATGGCTAGAAGGTTATTCGACGCAGCTGCTCGATGATCTGGCCATTCGGCCGCACGATCTGGGCGGCACAGGCCAGCACCCGCCCGGCGGCGAATTGCGGCCTGCGACAGCGTTGTTCGGTACGGATGCGGGTCAGGTCCGAGGCGCGGTAGATCGACATGCGGTACAGCGCCGCCTCGCCGACCTGTTCGACCGCGCAGGCGATCGCGATATAGCCGCCGTTGCGGGCGACTTCGACCTGATGACAGTCCCGTTCGATCACACGACGCGGGCCGGCGACATCCTCCACCGCCATGCGAAGACCTTCGCGGGGATCATTGGCATCGGGCACATACCAGGGGCGAAGCAGCAGTCGCGATCGGACGGTGCTGACGATATCCGATCCGTCGAGATTGACGGGCCGATCGCGCATCCTGGCAAAGCTCGGATCGACCGCCGGCAGACCCAGCGCGGCGACGCTGCCCGCCTTTGGCGTGCAGCGCTTCACATAGCTGCCGGGGCTAGGCGCACCAGACGGCCGCGTCTGGCCCGGCCGGGCGAGGACATAGACGCCGGGGCGGAACTCGACGCAATCCGAACCCGACATGACCTGCGCACCCGGCGCCCGCCGTGCCGCCGCCGCCCCGACCAAGGCCAGCGGATCGCGCGCGCTCTGGATGATCGTCCAAGTCGATCCAGTCGGGCGGCTTTCCACAGCCGTTGCGGGGCAGGCCAGGCCCAAGGCGGCGGGCATGAGGGCGGTGCACAACAGGCTGAAGACGTTTCTCATGGCCCAGTCTCCCGTTTGCTCGCCGCAACGTCGGTCCTTCTGACGACGTGCGTGACGAGTCCGCTCCGCCTGCCGCCCGGTCGCTTGTCATTCAGCGGCGATGGCCAATGAAAAGCGTGACCTGTGCCGACGATCCAGCTTACCGATGCTTCCCCGCCACCGGATCGCGGACCACGCCGACATCGGCAAACCGCTTGGGTTCGGCGGGGTGGGGGGCGGGTTCGGCGAGTTCGCGCTGCCAATAGCCGACATCGATCCAGCGGCCATGCTTGTGACCGACTTCGCGGAAGACGCCGGCGCGGCGGAAGCCGACCGCTTCGTGCAACTTGATCGAGCCGTCATTGGGCAGTGCGATCACGCCCATCGCCTGGGTGAAGCCCTGCGCAGTCAGCGTGTCGACCAGCGCTTCGTAGAGGAGGCGGCCGACGCCGGCGCGCTGCGACACGTCGGCGACATAGATCGTCGTCTCGACCACCCAGCGATAGGCCTCGCGCTCGCGGAACCGCGCGGCATAGGCATAGCCGATAATACCCTCTTCCCGGCCTTCCTCGTCGCTCAGCGTCGCGACGATCCAGGGGTAGAGGCCGTCCGCCCCCTCCATGCGCGCGCGCATCGTATCGGCGTCGGGGGCCTGGGTCTCGAACGAGACGACGCCGGCCAGGACATGCGGCGCATAGATGGCGGCGATGGCGGCGGCGTCATCGGGGCGGGCGGCGCGGATGGCGATCATTGGGGTCTCCGAAGGCGATGGGCTTGCGTAGCGTGGGGATGCGCGGTTCGGAAAGCCCTGATTCCAACCTCCGTTCACACTGAGCGAAGTCGAAGTGCACGTTCCGCGCTCAGTGGCGAGGCATTCCCGTAGCCTTCGACTTTGGCGCATAGCGCCAAAGTTTATCCTGAGCGGCTGGCTTGCCAGCCAGCCGAAGGGCTCAGGCTGAACGGAGGTTGGGGATGCGATCGTGCGGGATCAGATCATAGCCCCAACCGGGCGATCAACAGGTCGAGCAGCCGCTCGTCGCTCGCGCTCGCCATCGGGCCGAGCGCGCCGCATTCCAGGCACTTCGCCTGGACCGAGCCGCCGCGCACCAGGCGCTGGACATCGCCCAGCGCGCGCGCGGCCACCGCACGGCGTTCGGCCGCGGCGATGGCGAAGACGTCGCCGCCATTATCGGTCGAATCGTCGTCATTGCCAAAGCCCTGGACCAGTTCGGCGGCGAAGCCGGGCTTCTTCTCCAGATATTCGGGATAGACCTTGGCGGGGTCCAGCTTGGCGCGGCGCGCGGCCTCGGCGATCGCGTCGGACAGGTTGCCGAACCGGTCGACCAGGCCGATCTGGCGGGCGGTGCCGCCGTCCCACACGCGTCCTTGCGCGATGGTGTCGACCTTTTCGGGCGTCATCCGTCGCGACTCCGCCACGCGGGCGAGGAACTGGCGATAGCCATTCTCGATCCCGGCCTGCAGGATGGTGTCGAGCATCGGGGTGAAGCCGCCCAGCACATCGGGCTGGCCGGTCAGGGGCGTCGTCTTCACCCCGTCGGTGGTCACGCCGATCTTGGCCAGCGTATTCTCGAACGAGGGGATCAGGCCGAAGATGCCGATCGAACCGGTGATCGTGCCCGGCTCGGCGAAGATGACGTCCGCCGGGGTCGACACCCAATAGCCGCCCGAGGCCGCGAGGCCGCCCATCGAGACGACGATGGGCAGCTTCTGGCGCTTGGCCTCCAAGATCGCCTGGCGGATCTGTTCGGAAGCCAGCACCGAGCCGCCGGGCGAATCGACGCGCACGACCAGCGCCTTCAGCTTCTTGGTGGCCAGTCCGTCGAGCAGCGCCTTGGAGATGGTCTCGCCCGCCGCCGTGCCCGGACCGCCCTCGCCATCGACGATCGAGCCGGCGATGGTCACCACGCCGATCGCATCGCCCTTGGTGGGCAGCGGATTGGCGCGGACCCAGGCGTCATAGCCGATGGTGCGGAAGCTGCCGGCCGGCTTGGCATTCTCGACGCCGGCGATCTCGGCGATGCGCTTGCCGAACGCCATGCGGTCGCCCAGCTTGTCGACCAGCCCGGCCTTCAGATTGGCGTCGGCGATATTGCCGCCCGAGGCGAGGATCGCGCGATCGGGCTGGGCCAGGAAGCCGGCGAGCTGCGCCCTGGGCCGCGCCTTGGCGATCGACTCGCGCCACTGGGCGAACAGCGTGCCATAGAGCGCCTGCGACGCGGCGCGGGCATCGGGGCTCTGATCGGTGCGGATATAGGGTTCGACGAACGACTTGAACTTGCCGACGCGGTAGACATGGGTGGTGACGCCCAGCTTGTCGATCAGCCCCTTATAGTAAAGCTGGTTGCCGCCCGGCCCGGTGAACAGCGTGCCGCCCAGCGGATTGACCCAGATCTCGCTGGCATGCGCGGCCAGGCGGTACGCGCCATCGGTATAGGCGGTGGCATAGGTCAGCACCGGCTTGCCGCTCTGGCGGACGCGCGCCATCGCGTCGCCGATCTCCTGAAGCGCGGCCGGATAGGCGCCGCCGAAGGAATCGAGGTCGAGGACCACCGCCTTGACGCGGCTGTCGCCCTTGGCCGCATCGATCGCACGGACGACATCGCGCAGGCGGAATTCGCGTGGGCGACCGCGCCCCGACAGCATGGCGAAGGGGGCGATCGCCTCGGGCTGCTCGACGACGGGGCCGTCCAGCTTGAGCAGCAGCGCGCCGTCGGTGATCGCCTTGGTCCCCGGCCGGGCGTTGAGCGCGGCAAAGATCAGCCCGAAGAACAGCAGCATCGCCGCCAGCACCAGGAAATCCTTGATGCCGACCAGCAGCCGCCAGGCGCCGCGCACCAGCCGCCAGCCGCTGCGCCGGCCGGCCTTGCGCCCCGGTCGGCTGAAATCCTGGTCGAGCGGGGAGGCGGGCGGAAAGGCGTCTGCGCGAGCGTCGGTCATGCGCCATGGCTAGCCCAGCCGCGAATAGTCGGCAATGGTCCGTATTAGAGGGCCAATACGGATGGACATCGCCGAAATTTGTTCCCGCCGGCGGGGCGCTTCGTCGAAATTTTTTGGGGGCAGGCGTTGACGGCCTGAACGCCCGTTCACATATCCGGTCCTGTTGGCACTCCCACCCGGTGAGTGCCAGAAAAGTGTAACACGCCAGATTAAAGGGACATGGCAATGAACTTTCGTCCGTTGCACGACCGCGTTCTCGTCCGTCGCGTCGAGGCCGAGGAAAAGACGGCTGGCGGGATCATCATCCCGGATACCGCCAAGGAAAAGCCCCAGGAGGGCGAGGTCGTCGCCGCCGGTTCGGGCGCGAAGGCCGAAGACGGCAAGGTCACCCCGCTGGACGTGAAGGCGGGCGACCGCATCCTGTTCGGCAAGTGGTCGGGCACCGAGGTCAAGGTGAACGGTGAAGACCTGCTCATCATGAAGGAATCGGACATTCTGGGGATCATCGGCTGAGCCGATGAGCGCCAGCCCCGGCGAAGGCCGGGGCCCAGATCCAAAGACTCCTGATCTCCACATCTTAATCTGAAAGGGTAGCCACCATGGCAGCCAAGGAAGTCAAGTTTTCGCGCGACGCGCGTGAGCGCATCATGAAGGGCGTCGACATCCTCGCCGATGCCGTCAAGGTCACGCTGGGCCCGAAGGGCCGCAACGTCGTGATCGACAAGTCGTTCGGTGCCCCGCGCATCACCAAGGACGGCGTTTCGGTCGCCAAGGAAATCGAACTCAAGGACAAGTTCGAGAATATGGGCGCCCAGATGGTGCGCGAAGTGGCGTCGAAGACCAACGACATCGCCGGTGACGGCACCACCACCGCGACCGTCCTCGCTCAGGCGATCGTCCGCGAGGGCATGAAGTCGGTCGCGGCCGGCATGAACCCGATGGACCTGAAGCGCGGCATCGACATTGCCGTCGCCAAGGTGACCGAGGACATCAAGTCGCGCTCGAAGCCCGTTTCGGGCAGCCAGGAAGTCGCCCAGGTCGGCATCATCTCGGCGAACGGCGACCGTGAAGTCGGCGAGAAGATCGCCGAGGCGATGGAAAAGGTCGGCAAGGAAGGCGTCATCACCGTCGAGGAGGCCAAGGGTCTCGAATTCGAACTCGACGTCGTCGAGGGCATGCAGTTCGACCGTGGTTACCTGTCGCCCTACTTCATCACCAACCCGGAGAAGATGACGGTCGAACTGAACGACCCGTACATCCTGATCCACGAGAAGAAGCTGTCGAACCTGCAGGCGATGCTCCCGATCCTGGAAGCCGTCGTCCAGTCGGGCCGTCCGCTCCTGATCATCGCCGAGGACATCGAGGGTGAGGCGCTCGCCACGCTCGTCGTCAACAAGCTGCGCGGCGGCCTGAAGGTCGCAGCGGTCAAGGCGCCGGGCTTCGGCGATCGTCGCAAGGCGATGCTGGAAGACATCGCCATCCTGACCGCGGGCGAACTGATTTCGGAAGACCTGGGCATCAAGCTCGAGTCGGTCACCGTCGGCATGCTCGGCACCGCCAAGCGCGTCACGATCGACAAGGACAACACCACCATCGTCGATGGTGCGGGTGATGCCGACGCGATCAAGGGCCGCACCGAGGCGATCCGTGCGCAGATCGAGAACACCACCAGCGATTACGACCGCGAGAAGCTCCAGGAGCGTCTGGCCAAGCTCGCTGGCGGCGTTGCCGTCATCAAGGTCGGCGGTGCGACCGAGGTCGAGGTGAAGGAGCGCAAGGACCGCGTCGACGACGCGCTGCACGCGACCCGCGCGGCCGTCGAAGAGGGCATCGTCCCCGGCGGTGGTACGGCGCTGCTGTACGCGACCAAGGCGCTGGACGGCGTCAAGGGCGTCAACGACGACCAGACCCGCGGCATCGACATCGTCCGCAAGTCGCTGACCGCGCTGGTGCGTCAGATCGCGCAGAATGCCGGTCATGACGGTGCGGTCGTGTCGGGCAAGCTGCTCGACCAGAACGACACCTCGTTCGGCTTCAACGCGTCGACCGACACCTATGAGAACCTGGTTGCGGCCGGCGTGATCGACCCCACCAAGGTCGTGCGCACCGCGCTCCAGAACGCGGCATCGGTCGCGGGCCTGCTCATCACCACGGAAGCCACCGTGGCCGAGCTGCCCGAAGACAAGTCGCCCGCCATGCCTGCCGGCGGCGGCATGGGCGGCATGGGCGGCATGGATTTCTAAGTCGGATTTTGGAGACCGGCGGGGGCGACCTCGCCGGGAACCGAACCGGCCTGTCCTTGCGGCACAGCCAAACGGAAAAGGCCCGGGGCGCGATCCCCAGGCCTTTTTTCGTGTCCTGCAACCGCCGTTCGGGGGGGGGGGGGCGGTTTTGTCTGAGGAGGACGCAGGGCGTGCACTTCGACTTCGCTCAGTGCGAACGGAGGTTGGGGGGTGGGGATGTAGTGCTGGTCGGGAGCCAGTGCTTCTCGCACCTTCCGCCCAATTCAAAGGCCTCATTCCCCCACCTCCGTTCAGCCTGAGCGAAGTCGAAGGCCAAGAGAATCCCGCGGGACAAACGGTCGGGCCTGCGCTTCGACTTCGCTCAGCGCGAACGGGCGGTGGGGCAGCCACTCTATGGACGGGGACGGAAAGCCGGAGTGCCGTTCCGATGTCGCTGACCGGGTGCAACTCGATGCGGGAGGGGCAAGACGGAGCGTCTGGATCGGCATCTCACGAAACGTCCTGCGCATCCTTGAAGGTGTCCCAACTAGGCCCCGGTCTTCGCCGAGGTCCGGCGGGTGTGGAGGGAGGAAACAAAAAAGGCGGCCGGACTTTTGCCCGACCGCCTCTCCGAAACCGGAAAACCCGAACCGCTTACGCGCCGGCGTTCTTCAGCGCCGCCTCGACGTCCTTCCAGCCGATCGCGCCCTGTACCGGCTTGCCGTTCAGCAGGAAGGTCGGGGTGCCGGTCACCGTGCCGTCGGCGCCGCGATCCTGGGTCTGCTTGGTCAGGCGGTCGATCTGGGTCATGTCGGCCAGGCACTGGCGCGCCTTGGCTTCGGGGATGCCGCGCTGCTTGACGAAGTTGATCAGGTCCATCTGTTCGGCCATCGCCTTGATCGCGTCGACCGGCTTGGCGTTCTGGAGCTGCTGCTGCATCGCGGGCGTCATCGCCTGCAGCTTGTCGTTGAAGCCCTGCTGCGCCTGGTACATCTGCTCGAGCAGCGGGAAGAAGATCGTCTCGCCCTGGCAGATGCCGAGCAGCGCGGGCGGCAGATCGGGCGCGCCGTGGATCAGGAATTCGCGGAATTCCCAGCTGACCTTGCCCGACTTGACGTAATTGTTGGTCAGCGGCTCGAAACCCTCACGCGCGAACGCGCCGCAGGCCGGGCACAGGCGCGAGCCATATTCGACCAGCTTGATGGGGGCATCCGGGTTGCCCATCACGTAACCCTCGTCGGTCTTGCGAACGACCTGGGTCCAGTCCTGGCCGGCCGGCGCGGGCACGGCGGGCAGCGGCGAGGCGGCCGGAGTGCTGCTGTTGGCGTTGCCGCTGTTGCCGCCACAAGCGGCGAGCGCCAGCGGCAGGGCGAGGAGGAGAAGGCGAGACGTCATCGACAAATGCTCCGATGGGGAAAGGGGATCAGCGGGCGCCGGCGGCGCGCAGCAGCGGTTGCAGGGCGTCCCAGGTAAAGACGCCCATGGCCTGCTTGCCGTTGATGAAGAAGCCGGGCGTGCCCTCGATCGTGTCGGGGGCGGCGGTGGTGATCGCGACCACCCGGTCGGCGGCGGCGCGGTCGGCCAGACACGCGCCGATCTGCGCATCGCTGAGGCCCCCGGCCTTGCCGATCGCGCTCAAGCCCGCGCCATCGGCCAGCGCGCGCATCTGTGCCGCCAGCGGATAGGTGCCGATACGCTGGCCATTGGCCTGTTCATAGTCCATGCCGCGCGCCAGCCACGTCTTTTGCTGCGCGGACATCGCGGTGTTCAGACTGGCGAACTTCGCCGCCCCGCCACAGCGCGCGATCAGCGCGGCGGCGAGGTCGAGCCGGTCGCGGATGAAGTGGCGGATCTCGACGCTGGTCGAACCCGATCGGACCATCTTGTCCTTCAGGACGGGCTCGGCCTTCACCGCGAAATCGGCGCAGTGCGGGCAGGTATAGCTGACATATTCGACCAGCTTCACGCGCGCCGCCGGATTGCCGATGACGTAGGTCCCGGCGGGCGTCTGGGTGACGTGGGTGGTCCAGTCGACGCCCTTGCGCTGCGCTTGGGCGGCCATGGCCGTTGCGGGGAGGGCGAGACCGAGGCCGATCGCGGCCAGCGACAGGAAAAGACGCATCACGACACCTTGGGAAGGCCGCGCGTCGCGGCGACGCCGGCGGCAAGCGATTCGAGCACGGCGCGAAGCTCCGGATCGGCGATCTGGCGCAGGCCGTCGCCCATTTCCGGCGGCACCGGCTGCGGCTTGGGTGGCGCGGCGCGGCGGGGGGCGGCCATCGGCAGTTCGCCCTGGCGAATCTGCAACCGTGCGACCGCCGGATAGCCGAAGAAGCGGTTCACCCGCTCGATGATCTCGGGCGCAATATGCTGCATCATCGGGGCGTGGGCGCCGCGCACGACCAGGGTCAGCACGCCGTTCTGCTTCTCGCCCTGCGGAAAGCGGATCGATTCGGGCGCGCTGGCGGTCGACAGGCGCGGGCCGACGATGTCGGGCCAGCGGCTGACGATCGCGCTCTGGACGAAGCCGAAGCGGCGAAAGGCCGCGCCGCCGATGGCGGGCAGCAGTTCGGACACCGCGCGGGGGCGGTTGGAACGGGGGGGCGGCTCCTGGGGGGCGCGGACGCGCTTGCTCATATCGGGCTCCATGCCATAGCGGGCGGGTGGACGCCAAGCTTTCATCATCGCCCGCCCCCTTGGACGGCGGCCCCGCCGCCCGGCTGCTCACCTGGTACGACCGTCACGCCCGCGACCTACCCTGGCGCAGCAAGCCCGGGGAGGTGCCCGACCCGTACTGTGTCTGGCTGTCCGAGGTGATGCTGCAACAGACGACGGTGGCGGCAGTCACTCCGCGCTTCACCGCCTGGGTGGCGCGCTGGCCCGATGTCGCGAGCCTCGCCGCCGCGCCGGACGAGGACATCATGGCCGCCTGGGCGGGGCTGGGCTATTATGCCCGCGCCCGCAATCTGGTGAAGGCGGCGCGGGCGGTGGTCGCCGAGCATGGCGGACGCTTTCCCGGGACCGAGGCCGAATTGCGCGAACTGCCGGGGCTGGGCGCCTATACGGCGGCGGCGGTGGCGGCGATCGCGTTCGGCGAGCGCGCGGTGGTGGTCGATTCCAATGTCGAGCGGGTGGTCGCACGCGTGTTCGCGATTCAGACGCCATTGCCCGCCGCGCGGCCCGCGATCCGGGACGCAACCGATCGCATCACCCCCGACACGCGCGCCGGTGATTTCGCGCAGGCGATGATGGACCTGGGATCGTCGATCTGCACCGTGAAGAAGCCGCAATGCCTGCTCTGTCCGATCGCGGTCGATTGCCGCGCGCGGGCCGAGGGGATTGCCGAGACATTGCCCGCCAAGGCCCCGAAGAAGAAGCGGCCCTATCGTCACGGCACCATCTTCTGGATCGAGCGGGATGGCCATGTCTGGCTGGTGCGGCGGCCGGACAAGGGCCTGCTGGGCGGCATGCGCGCGCTGCCGACCGGGCCGTGGACGGACGAGCGGCCGGGGCTCGCCGATGCGCCGGCCGAGGGGCCGTGGGTCATGCTGAACGACACGGTCGTCCATGGCTTCACCCATTTCGAGCTGGAACTCGCGCTGGCGCGGACCGGGGGCGAGCCGGCCGATCCCGATGCGGGAGAATGGTGGCCGATCAAGGATTTGGGAACTGCCGGCCTGCCTACGCTGTTCGCGCGGGCAGCCGATCGATTGAAAGGGGCCTGAGTGATGATGCGTCATGTGATATTGACGGGCGGGGCGATGCTGACCCTGCTGGGTGCCGCCGCCCCGGCGCAGGTCGCGCGCCCGGCCCAGCCAGCCCCAAAGGCGACGGCCGCCAGGCTGCCCGCGACGCAGGGGCTGTTCGACAGCTATGTCCGCTCGGGCAAGATGCCCGGCATCGTCGCGGCGATCGGCCGGCAGGGCCAGTCGCCGGTCTTCATCTCGGCCGGGCGCACCGCGCTCGCCGCCAATGCGCCCGCCGTCGGGCCGGACACGCTGTGGCGCGTCTATTCGATGACCAAGCCGGTCACCGCCATGGCGGCGATGATCCTTATCGAGGAAGGCAAGCTCGGCCTCGACCAGCCGCTGTCCGACATCTATCCCGCCTATCGGCAGATGCGGGTGCTGACCAATGCCGACACCTCGTTGGAGAGCCGGCCCGCGACCAGGCCGATCACCATCCGCAACCTGCTGACCCACACGGCGGGACTGGGGTACAGCATCACCACCAAGGGGCCGCTGCTGAAGGAATATGAGCGGCTGGGCATCGTGCCCTTCGCCGCCAATACGCAGGTGGAGGCGGCGGTGCACCGGGTCCGCCCCACGAGCCTCCAGCAATTCGCCGAGCGTGTCGCGACCCTGCCGCTGATCGCCGAGCCGGGGACGAAGTGGAGCTATTCCATCGGCCTCGACGTCATGGCGGCGGTGGTCGAGAAGGTGTCGGGCATGCCGTTCGAGCGCTTCGTCCAGACGCGTCTCTTCGATCCGCTGAAGATGAACTCCAGCTATTGGCGGGTGCCCGCATCGGCCGCCAACCGGCTGGTCACCAACTATACGTTTCTGGGCGATCAGTTGGTGCCGGTCGATCCGGGCGCGACCTCGGTTTTTCTCCAGACGCCCAGCTTTCCCTATGGCGGCGCGGGGCTGGTAATGTCGGCGCGCGACTATGACCGTTTCCTCCAGATGCTGCAGAATGGCGGCACGGTCGACGGGGCCCGCGTGATGAAGCCGGAGACGGTGAAGCTCGCCATGTCCGACCTGTTGCCCGCCGGGGTCCGCTTTGCCGGTGTATCGGGATCGACCGGGGGTAGCGGGGGCGGGGTGCCGACCGGCTATGGCGCGGGTGGATCGGTCACGCTGGCCGATACGCCGGGCGGGCCGGGCAAGGGCACATATGGCTGGGGCGGCGCGGCGGGGACGGTCGCCTATGTCGACCCGACGCGCGGGGTCCGCGGCACGATCATGGTCAATTATTTCCCCGCCGACCGCTGGCCGCTGAAGCGCGATCTGGCGGCGGCGCTCTATCAGGACATGGGGGCGGCACGCCGGTGAGTATTTTGGGTTTTACCGGCGGTCGGCTCGACCGTGCCGATCCGCTGCGGCACGACGAAGCGGGGTTCGCGGCCGCGCTGGCCGATCCGGCGGCGCGGCGGCTGGTCCTCGACGGCTATGAGCCGGCCATGGCGGACGGGCGGCTGGGCTGGACCGCGATCGACCCGGGCGACGCGGCGGAGGATCATGTCCTGCTCGGGCTGGAAGACGGCGTGCCCCATTTCGCCCGGCTGACGACCGAGCCGGCCAGCGGGCGTTCGTTCGAGATGATCGCGGCGCTACATGCGCTGGCGCCGGGCGAGGCGGCGACCTATGCGGCGGCGCGCTCGGTGCTCGACTGGCATGCGCGGCATCGTTTCTGCGCGCGCTGCGGGGCGGCGACGCATCCCTTTCGCGCGGGCTGGGGCCGGCGCTGCCCGGCGTGCGGCACCGAGCATTTTCCGCGCGTCGATCCGGTCGTGATCATGATCGCCGAGCATGACGGTCGTGCGCTGCTGGGTCGTCAGCCCGCCTTTCCGCCGGGGCGCTATTCGGCGCTGGCCGGATTTCTGGAGCCCGGCGAATCGATCGAGGAAGCGGTCGCGCGCGAGCTGTTCGAGGAAGCCGGCGTGCGGGTGCGGGATGTCCGCTACATCGCCAGCCAGCCCTGGCCGTTCCCGTCGTCGTTGATGATCGCCTGCGTCGCGACCGCGCTGGACGACCGGCTGACCATCGACCGGACCGAGCTGGAAGATGCGATCTGGGTGTCGCGCGACGAAGTGCGGGCCGCGCTGGCGGGGGACGAATCGCGCTTCGGCGTGCCGCCGGCTTACGCGATCGCGCATACGCTGTTGAGGGAATGGGCGGACGGCTGAATCAAAACCTTTCCTCCCCTTGCAGGGGAGGAAATTTGCGATCTACCCCCGCTGCCGCGCCTGGCGGTAGGTCCCCAGCAACCGCACCCATTTGCTGTGGAACCCCAGTTCCTCGATCGCGCGGTCGAACGCCGGCTCGCCCGGCCGGCCGACGACGTCGCAATAGAACTCGGTCGCCGCGAAACTGCCCCCGCGCTGATAGCTTTCCAGCTTCGTCATGTTGACGCCGTTCGTCGCGAACCCGCCCATCGCCTTGTAGAGCGCGGCGGGGATGTTCTTCACCTCGAAGATCAGGCTGGTCATCCACGGGCCCTCGCCGACCGGCGGCTGGCCGCCGCGCGCCAGCACGACGAAGCGGGTCATATTGTGTTCGCCGTCCGACACGTCCTCGGACAGCAGCGTCAGTCCGTAAAGCTCGGCCGCGCGTGGCGGGGCGAGCGCGGCGATACGGGGATCGGCCATCTCGGCGACGCGCGCGGCGGCGCCCGCCGTATCGGCATAGGCGATCGGGCGCAGGCCGTGCGCGCGCAGCCAGTGGCGGCACTGGCCCAGCGCCTGCGGATGGCTCATCACCTCGATCAGTTCGTCGCGCGTGCCCGTCGTCATCAGTGCGTGGCGGATCGACAGGAAATGCTCGCCGATGATGACCAGCCCGGATTCGGGCAGGAGGAAATGTATGTCGGCGACGCGGCCGTGCAGCGAATTCTCGATCGGGATGATCGCATGATCGACCTTGCCCGACTTCACCGCCTCCAGCGCGTCGGCGAAATCGAAGCAGGGTAGCGGCAGGCCATCCGGAAACGCCTCGATCGCGGCGACATGGCTGTTGGCGCCCGGCGCCCCCTGGAACGCGACGCCGCGCGCGGGCTCGGCCAGCGCGGCATGGGTCATCGCCTCGACGATGGGGCGGGCGGGGGCGGCGTAATTGTCCATGGCGCGGTGGCGTAAAGCGGGGGAGGCACGCGATCAAGGCGCGAACCCCGAAGCAAAACTTGCCGTCCGCGAAAGCCGCACCTAAGGTCGGCGTTCAGGAGAGATATTGGCGGGGCAGCGACAAGCGATGGACCTAAAGACCAATACGATCGCGGGATGGGTGCTTGGCGCGGCTGGTGCGGCGCTTGGACTCTCGATCGTCGGCGGCATGATCTACCATGGTGGACGTCCCGAAAAGATGGGCTACCCCATCGAAGGCGTGGAGGCCGAAGGCTCCGGCGGCGGTGCCCCCGAGGTGCCGATCGCTTCGCTTCTTCCCGGCGGTGACCCGGCCAAGGGCGCCGAAGTGTTCAAGAAATGCGCGGCGTGCCACACCATCAACCAGGGCGGCGCGAACGGCATCGGCCCCAATCTCTATGCCACGATGGGCGAGGCCATCGCGCAGGGTAAGGGCGGCTTCGCCTTCTCCGATGCGCTGAAGGCGGTCGGCGGCACCTGGGACTGGGACAAGATGAACGCGTGGCTGACCTCCCCGCGTAAATTCGCGCCCGGCACCAAGATGACCTTTGCCGGCCTGTCCAATCCGCAGGACCGCGCGAACGTGATCCTGTATCTCAACCAGCAGGGATCAAACCTGCCGCTGCCCGCCGCGCCCGCTGCCAAGGCGGAACCGGCCGCCGGCGAGGCGCCCGCCAACGCTGCCGACGCAGCGGTCCAGAAGGTCGAGGACGATCCGCGCGGCGAGACCGGCGCGATCGCCAATACCGGCACGCCGGCCAGGGGCGCGCCCTCGGTCGATCCGCAGGCCGCGATCGAAGGCGCCAAGGCGCCGCGCTGAGGCTGGTCGACATTCTCTCCATTCCTCCGCTGCAAGGGGAGGTGTCAGGCCATGGGCCTGACGGAGGGGTGTCCCCATGCGCGGGATCGATCTTAACTCACGACCGGCGACACCCCTCCGTCAAGCCTTCGGCTTGCCACCTCCCCTTGCAGGGGAGGATATGAACGATGCGGGAGTTTCTCATGGATGCGTGGCTGTCCGCCCTCGGCGTGACGCATCCTGTGTTGCAGGCCCCGATGGCGGGGGTTTCCACGCCGGCCATGGCGGCGGCGGTGAATGCGGCCGGCGGGCTGGGCGCGATCGCGCTCGGCGCCAGCGATCCGATCCAAGCGGGCGCGATGATCGCCGAGACGCGTGCGCGGACCGATCGGCCGTTCAACGTCAATCTTTTCGTCCATGCCCCGCCCCGCCGCGACCCGGTGGTGGAGGGGGCGTGGTGCGAGGCATTGCGCCCGGCCTTCGCCGAGCAGGACGCCGAGGCGCCCGCACATTTGCACGCCATCTATCCCAGCTTTGCCGAGGACGATGCGATGCTGGCGCTGTTGCTGGAGGCGCGGCCGGCGGTGGTCAGCTTTCATTTCGGCCTGCCCGACGCGGCACGCATCGCCGCGTTGAAGGAGGCGGGTTGCCTGTTGCTGGCGAGCGTGACCTCGCTCGCCGAAGCGCAGAGCGCGTGCCGGGCGGGCATCGATGTGCTGATGGCGCAAGGCTATGAGGCGGGTGGACACCGCGGCGTATTCGACCCCGACGTGCATGACGACCGGCTGGGGACGCTGGCGCTGACACGTTTGCTCGCGGTGAAGGCGGATCGCCCCGTAATCGCGGCCGGCGGCATCATGGATGGCAGCGGCGTGGCGGCGGCCCTCAGCCTGGGTGCTGCGGCGGCCCAGCTCGGCACGGCCTTTATCGCCTGCCCCGAAAGCGCGGCCGATGCGGGCTATCGCGCGGCGCTGATGGGGGAGGGGGCGGCGCATACGGTGATGACGCGCGCCATTTCGGGGCGGCCGGCGCGCTGTTTGCCCAATCGCTTCACCACACTGGGGGCGGGACTGTCGGCGCGTGTGCCCGATTATCCGGTGGCCTATGATGCGGGCAAGGCGCTGAATGCTGCGGCCAAAGCACGCGGCGAGGTCGGCTATGGCGCGCAATGGGCGGGGCAGGGGGCGCCCTTGGCGCGGGCGATGCCGGCGGGGGATTTGGTGCGCGCGATCGTCGCGGAGATGTGAGGGGCGTGGCCTTCGACTTCGCTTGGGCTGAACGGCTGAAATATTGTGCGTCCTTTAGGCCGAATGGATAACATACTGCCCCCGTTCAGCCTGAGCGAAGTCGAAGGCCACGGGCTAACCGCGCCCCTAAAGGACGAAGCCCCCACCCCGAAGAGCAGGGGCCATCATCCATTACGCCTGTTCGGCGTCCTTGCGGGCGCGTTCCTCGTAGAAGTTCCGCACCACGTCCCACGCCTCCTCGGCGGTTTCGACATAGGTGAAGATGCCGAGATCGCGCTCGGACACCACGCCCTCCTCGACCAGCGCTTCGAAATTGACGACGCGTTCCCAGAATTCGCGGCCGAACAGCAGCACCGGGATGGGCTGGATCTTGCCGGTCTGGATCAGCGTCAGCAGTTCGAACAGCTCGTCGAACGTGCCGAAGCCGCCCGGGAAAGCAGCCAGCGCGCGTGCGTGCAGCAGGAAATGCATCTTGCGCAGCGCGAAATAGTGAAACTGCAAGGACAGCGACGGCGTGACATAGGGGTTCGGCGCCTGTTCGTGCGGCAGGACAATGTTCAGGCCCACCGACTCGGCGCCGACGTCCGCCGCGCCGCGATTGGCGGCTTCCATGATCGAAGGGCCGCCGCCCGAGCACACCACGAACTGGCGCATACCCCTATCGTCGCGGGGCAGGCGGCTGGTGATCTGTGCCAGTTCGCGCGCGATGTCGTAATATTTGCTCTTGGCGACCAAATTCTCGGCGATCTTGCGCGACTTGTCGTCATGCGCCAGCTCGAGCAGCGCCTGCGCCTTGGCCGGCTCCGGAATACGCGCCGAGCCATAGAAGACGAAGGTCGAGGCGATCTTGGCCTCTTCGAGCAGCAGCTGCGCCTTCAGCAGTTCCAGCTGGAAACGGACGGGACGAAGGTCTTCGCGCAGCAGGAAGTCCATGTCCTGAAAGGCCAGCGTATAGGCGGGGCTTTCGGTCTGCGGCGTCGAGACGATCGTCTTGGCGCTTTCGGCGTCCTGGCTGGCATTGGGGAAGACGCGGTTCGGTACTTGGGTTTTATCGGTCATTTTGGATGATGTAAGGGATCGCTTCCGCTCGCGCTACCGGCAAAAGCGCGCGTTATCGTCCTCCAGATGCAAATGATTGCGGTGCGCGGCATTGTAATCCGGAGTTAAAACCGTGCCGAAGCGCTTGCAGGCCGAGGCGCGGATCGTCGCCCAGAACTGGCGGACCTGCGGATCGGTCGAATACCAGTCGTTCAGCAGCGTGATGCGCCGCCCGTCCTTCAGCACGAATCCGCCGACATCGACCGCATTGGCCAGCGCATGGCCCGAACGCCGGTCGCCGATCCGCTTGGTGCCGACGATGTTGCGACAGGCATAGGTGCCCATCCCCTCGACCTTGACCAATTGCGAGCCCAGGATCTGCCACGCGGCGGGGGCGACGGCGTTGCGCACCCATCCGGCAAAGGCGCGTGCGTTGCCGCAACGCATCGCGGTGACGCCGGTGACCGGCACGCCGATATCGGTCAGCTGCACCGTGCCGTACAGGCCGCAGCCAGGGCCAAGCTCCTTGTCCGGCAGGCGGCGATAATCGACGCCTTCGCGCCGCAGATCGGCCTCGCACTGCGCGGTCTCACGGATCGGCGGGCGATAGGGTTCGGGGCGCGAGGCCTGCTGGGTCGGCCGATCGGGACGGCCACAGGCGGAGAGCAGCGCCGCCCCCAGAATCGGAAGGGCGAGAAACAGGGGAACGCGAACCATATTTCCCCTTGTTCCCCGCCGCTTCGCGTTTGTCAGCCCCGATCAGCCATGCGGAGGCGTGTCTGCGACATGCTCCAATATGTCGCCCGGCTGGCAATCGAGCGCGGCGCAGATCGCATCCAGCGTGGTGAAGCGGATCGCCCGCGCCTTGCCGGTCTTCAGGATCGACAGATTGGCAAGCGTCAGGTCGACCCGCTCGGCCAGCTCGGTCAGCGACATGCGCCGGTCGAGCAGCAGCCGGTCGAGATTGATGCGGATCGCCATCAGATGGTCCCCTCCGCATCCTCGCGCAGCCGCACGCCCTCGCGAAAGATCTGCGCCAGCACCAGGGTCAGCAGGATCGCGAAAGCCCCATCCACACCCATCGGCTTGACCATGTCCCGCGCGTCAAAGGGCAGGATCGGCGGCAGCGCGAATTGCAGCAGATAGGCGACTGTGATGGTCCCCGCGATCCAATGCAGCCGCTTGACGTTGGCAAGGGTGAAGGGCGCGCCCGCTGCCGTGCTGCGCAACATCTGGATCAGCGGCAACAGCGCGG
The DNA here is from genome assembly GCF_052056765.1 of Sphingomonas pseudosanguinis. NCBI lineage: Bacteria > Pseudomonadati > Pseudomonadota > Alphaproteobacteria > Sphingomonadales > Sphingomonadaceae > Sphingomonas > Sphingomonas pseudosanguinis. Next base: position 2,602,025 of record NZ_CP189888.1, on the reverse strand, counting down.
CCCAGGCCAGGCCCAGGGCCATCAGCATGACCGCCAGCGCGGCGGCGACCACGCCGGGGGTCTTCATGTCCAGGGCTTGCGCGTTGACATGCATCGTCCCCAATGCGCCGGGCGAGATCGCGTCGACGATCAGGACGCCGACCGATGCCAGGATGACGGCGGTGACGAATGCCAGGATGGCGAGCAGCGCGGCGTATAGGAACGTGCTGATATGGCTGGCGAAGCGTGTCATGGCGTCCTGTCCTCCCTTATCGAATCAATGTTGATATTCGATATGAAAATATCGAATATCAATCAATATAAATATCGCTAATCGATATGGGGCAGCCTTCTCATGCCTGGGGCAGCGGTTCGTGCCCGGCCTGGGCATGCGACGCCGATAGGTCGATATGTCGGCTCTGCAGCGTCGCCACGTCACTCAGCAGCCGACACGTCAGCACGGCCAGGAGCACGTCGATGCCGAGACCGGCGACCTGCGTCCAGATCGCGGGCAAAGACAGGCTTGGCGTGTTCGTCACGTTCAGAATGACGCCCGTGACATTGCCATAGACCGACATCGCGATCCAAAGGCCCCACCAGATCCACCGCCAGGTCGGAGTCGGCACCGCGCCGGGCGCGTCAGGGTCGATCGACGCACCGCGCGTTTCGCAAATCCCCCTGAATGGCATCCCCAGCGATGCGACGGGCACGAGAAACCAGCCGACATTCCAGCCGGGGTTGATCGACATCGAATCGCTCCACTGCTGCGCATTGCGATTGGTGACGTAGACCCAGCGGAGAAAGGCGACGTGAAACAGAACGCTGATCAGGAGGAATGGCATCTGTACCGGGTCGGTCGCCTCGACCGCCCGCGCGACGGCGTCCGGCGTGGCCGCGCTGCCGCCAGAGCCGCCCAACAGGTTGATCTACCAGAGATATAATCCTGTCCGGCCGAGACTTCCCAAAAGCCAGAGGCAGACGAACGGGATGGTCCAGCGCGTCAGACGCCGTGGATCGCTGAGCATACTGAAAATCCCCCATGGCATGTTCACCCGGACGCAATATTGCGTCACAACGATTGTGGTTGTCATCTTCGTTCGACATCGCTAGGGCCGTCGACGGGCCACGCGGTCCCAACGCCGCGCGTGCTCTCTGTGAGGAGAGTCTTAAATGACTGATACGACTGCCGCTGACGCCACTCTTGCGCCCGCGAAGCCCGCCACCAAACCGGCGCGTCCCTATTTTTCCAGCGGCCCCTGCGCCAAGCCTCCCGGTTGGGAAGCCGCCAAGCTCGCGACGGACAGCCTCGGGCGTTCGCATCGCTCGAAGATCGGCAAGCAGCGGCTGCAATATTGCATCGACCTGATGCGCGAGCTGCTGAAGCTCCCCGACACCCACCGCATCGGCATCGTCCCCGGCTCCGACACCGGCGCGTTCGAGATGGCGATGTGGACCATGCTGGGCGCGCGTCCGGTCACCACGCTCGCCTGGGAAAGCTTCGGCGAGGGCTGGGTGACCGACGCGGTCAAGCAGCTGAAGCTCGACCCCACTGTCCTGCGCGCCGATTACGGCCAGATCGCGGACCTGGAGGCGGTCGACTGGTCCAACGACGTGCTCTTCACCTGGAACGGCACCACCTCGGGCGTACGCGTGCCGAACGGCGACTGGATCGCCGACGACCGCGAAGGCCTGTCCTTCGCCGACGCGACAAGCGCGGTGTTCGCCTATGACCTGCCCTGGGACAAGATCGATGTCGCGACCTTCTCGTGGCAGAAGGTGCTGGGCGGCGAGGGCGCGCACGGCGTCCTGATCCTCGGACCCCGCGCGGTCGAGCGTCTGGAGACCTACACCCCCGCCTGGCCGCTGCCCAAGGTGTTCCGCCTGGTGTCGAAGGGCAAGCTGGCCGAGGGCGTGTTCAAGGGCGAGACGATCAACACCCCCTCGATGCTCGCTGTCGAGGACGCGATCTTTGCACTCGAATGGGGCAAGGGCCTGGGCGGTGCCGCGGCGCTGATCGCGCGTTCGGACGCCAATGCCGCGGCGCTGAACCGGATCGTCGAGGAGCGCGATTGGCTCGGCCATCTTGCCGCCGATCCGGCGATCCGTTCGACCACTAGCGTCTGCCTGACGGTCGAGGGCGCGGACGAGGCGGTCATCAAGAAGATGGCCTCGCTGCTCGAAGCCGAAGGCGCGTCCTATGATGTGGCGGGTTACCGCGACGCGCCCGCTGGCCTGCGCATCTGGTGCGGCGCCACGGTCGAGACCGCCGATATCGAGGCGCTCGGCCCCTGGCTCGACTGGGCCTACGCCACCGCCAAGGCGGCCTGATCCTTATTCTTCCCCCGGCCAGCGGGCCGGGGACCTTTCCCATTCCACAACCCCGGCCGTACCGGGGTGACGAGGTGAACCATGCCCAAAGTTCTCATCAGCGACAAAATGGACCCCAAGGCTGCCCAGATCTTCCGCGAGCGCGGGGTCGAGGTCGACGAAATTACCGGCAAGACGCCCGACGAGCTGAAGGCGATCATCGGCCAGTATGACGGCCTGGCGATCCGCAGCTCGACCAAGGTTACCAAGGACATCCTAGAGCACGCGACGAACCTGAAGGTCGTCGGCCGCGCCGGGATCGGTGTCGACAATGTCGACATCCCGGCCGCCAGCGCCAAGGGCGTGGTGGTGATGAACACGCCGTTCGGCAACTCGATCACCACCGCCGAACACGCCATCGCGCTGATGTTCGCGCTCGCCCGCCAGCTGCCCGAGGCCGATGCCTCGACGCAAGCGGGCAAGTGGGAGAAGAACCGCTTCATGGGCGTGGAACTCACGTCCAAGACGCTGGGCCTGATCGGCGCGGGCAATATCGGCTCGATCGTCGCCGACCGTGCGCTCGGCCTACGGATGAAGGTCGTCGCCTTCGATCCGTTCCTGACGCCCGAGCGCGCGCTGGAGATGGGCGTCGAGAAGGTCACGCTGGACGAACTGCTCGCCCGCGCCGACTTCATCACGCTGCACACGCCCTTGACCGACCAGACCCGCAACATCCTGTCGGCGGAGAATCTCGCCAAGACCAAGAAGGGCGTGCGGATCATCAACTGCGCGCGCGGCGGCCTGATCGACGAGGATGCGCTGAAGGCGGGGCTCGACTCGGGCCATATCGGCGGCGCGGCGCTCGACGTGTTCAAGGTCGAACCGGCCAAGGAAAGCCCGCTGTTCGGCACGCCCAACTTCATCTCGACCCCGCATCTGGGCGCGTCGACCACCGAAGCGCAGGTCAATGTCGCGATCCAGGTCGCCGAGCAGCTGGCGGATTATCTCGTCTCGGGCGGCGTCACCAACGCGCTCAACATGCCGAGCTTGACGGCCGAGGAAGCGCCCAAGCTGAAGCCCTATATGGCGCTGGCGGAAAAGCTGGGCAGCCTGGTCGGCCAGCTGGCGCATGGTGCGGTCACCGGTATCGCGATCGAGGCGGAGGGTGCCGCTGCTGCGCTCAACCTCAAGCCGATCACCGGAGCGGTGCTAGCGGGTTTCATGCGCGTCCATTCGGACACGGTGAACATGGTCAACGCGCCGTTCCTCGCCAAGGAGCGCGGCCTGGACGTGCGCGAAGTGCGCCATGACCGCGAGGGCGATTACCACACGCTGGTCCGCGTCACGGTGACGACGGCGGACGGCGAGCGCTCGGTCGCGGGCACGTTGTTCGGCGATCAGGCGCCGCGCCTGGTCGAACTGTTCGGCATCAAGGTCGAGGCGGATCTGGCCGGGCCGATGCTCTATGTCGTCAACGAGGACGCGCCGGGCTTCATCGGTCGCCTAGGCACGACGCTGGGCGAGGCGGGCGTCAATATCGGCACCTTCCACCTCGGCCGCCGCTCGGCGGGCGGTGAAGCGGTGCTGCTGCTCTCGGTCGACGAAGCGGTGGATGCGGAGCTGCTGGCCAAGGTCAAGGCGCTGCCGGGCGTGAAGACCGCGATGGGTCTGGCGTTCTGAACCTTTGAAGACGGCGATGCCCCCTCTCCGTGGGTGGAGAGGGGGCATAACCCTACGATGCCCAGAGGAAGCGCACCGAACTCATCGCGAGCGCGAAGAAGAAGGCATAGCCGAAGCGATCGAGCGCCACGAGCGGCGCGCCTTTGCGGACCTTCTTTCTGGCCAGAAACCACATGATCCCTCCCGCCGTGACGGGCGTGATGACGAGGTTGGCCATACGCAGCCACTCGTTCTGGATCATCAGCGCAGGCACGAGCAGCAGGCTGATCCCGCCCGCCATGCCACCCAGCAGAATATAGCCGAGCGTCTTGCGCAGCGGGCTCGCTGGCCTCGAAAACGGCGCGCCAAGGGCATGGACGCCCAGCTTTACGAGGAACTCGCCGATGAGCTGCAACAAAATCTCGCCGACAAACTGCAGGACGACCTCGAGCAGCACTTCCATTTGTCCATCCCCCGCCGGCTAGCTTCGGCCATCGTGCGTGGCGAAACGGCGGTCGTCCAGCGTGGATGTCGTGCTCAGGCTTTCGTGATTGCGAAACCGGTGCCGAGCGCCACCGCGCCGATGGCGAGTAGGATGAAGACGATCATCACCGCCCCGTCGCGCACCATCAGCGCCAGCCCGAAGGTCGCGATCGCCGCCATCGGCGCGGTCGTCGCGAGCGGCAGGAGTTCGAGTGGCGGCACCGTCAGCGCGAGCAGGATGCACGCCACCGCCGCGACGCGGACGAACGGCCCCTTGGTCAGCGCAGGCAGCCGTCCGTGGAACCAGCGATCCGCCCAGGCGGCGGGCTTTTTGGCCTTGTCGACGATCTTGCACACCGTCTTGCTCGCCAGCGAACGGCGGGCGAGAAACCCCGGCACCCAGAGATGATCGCGCCCCAGCGCCAGTTGCACCGCGATCAGGATGATGATCGCCGCCAAGACCGTGGGCAGCCCGGGGATCGACCCGACCGGCGAGATGTCGATCAGCGCGGGTAGGAGCAGGAACGGCCCAAACGAGCGTCCGCCGATCGCCTCGATGACATCGCCCAACTTCACCCGATCCTGCTTGTCGGCAAGATCCTTCAAAATCTTGAGAATGTCTTCGATGCTGCTGGGGGCGTCCGACATCATGGGCAAACGGCATCGCGGCGATCGGGTTCCGCCGGCCGCCATGCCGTCCGGCGCGCCATGCGGGGCGAACGAGGTTGACGCGGTGAGGCCGGACGGCCAAGCACCCCGTCGAACACCGTCCGTTTCATGGATCAGGCCCGATGACCGCGCTCCTTCCCGAAGGCTATCACGACCGTCTTCCCCCGTATGCCGATGCCGCCGCGTCGGTCGAGGCGCGGGTGCTGGAGGCGGCGCGGCTGCACGGTTATGAGCGTGCCGATCCGCCGTCGATTGAATTCGCCGAGGCGCTGGGCTCGCGGTTGAAGGCGGGCGGGCTGCATGACGCGGTGCGCTTCGTCGATCCGGTGTCGCAGCGTACGCTCGCCATCCGGCCCGACCTGACCGCGCAGGTCGCGCGGATCGCCGCCACGCGCATGGGGCATCACCCGCGCCCGGTGCGGCTGTCCTATGCGGGCACCGTTGTCCGCCTGCGCGGTTCCGAACTGGCGCCCGCGCGCGAGTGGCGGCAGATCGGGGCGGAGTTGATCGGGCTCGACTCGACGGCGGCGGCGACGGAAGTCGTGCGCGTGGCGGTCGAGGCTTTGGTCGCGGCGGGCACGACCGGCATTTCGATCGACTTCACGCTGCCCGATCTGGTCGACCTGCTCGCCGCCGGACCGCTGCCCGTCGCGGCCGATCAGGTGGCGGCCTTGCGCGACCGGCTCGACGCCAAGGATGCGGGCGGGGTCGCGGCGATCGCGCCGGACTATCTGCCTTTGGTCGAGGCCGCCGGGCCGTTCGCGACCGCGATGGAGCGGCTGCGCGCCTTCGACGCGCAAGGCGTGCTCGCCAGCCGCCTCGATGCACTGGAGGCGATCGCGGCCGCGCTGGGGGAGGGGGTGTCGATGACGCTCGACCCCACCGAGCGGCATGGCTTCGAGTTCCAGAGCTGGCTGGGCTTCTCGCTGTTCGTCGCCGGTCCTCCGCGTGAGGTCGGGCGTGGTGGCACCTACACCATCTTCCACGAGGATGGCGCCGAGGAAAAGGCCACCGGCTTCTCGCTCTACGCCGACGCGATCGTCGCCACCGCCCCGCCGACCGAGCGGCGGCGGCTGTTCCTACCCTTCGGCACCGCGCCTGAAACGGGCGCATCGCTCCGGGGGCAGGGCTGGGTGACGGTGCAGGCGCTGGAGGCGGGCGACACGCCCGAAGCGCAGCTGTGCACTCATATTCTGGCGGACGGTCAGCCGACCGCCATCGCCGGTTGACATACGGGGCCGCGTCCCGCTAGGCGCGCCCCGCACATTATTGGAAACCCCCATCCGCCGAGTCCTGTCGAAGGGCGCATGGGGCCCGTCCGGCAGGCGGAGCATAGCATCCATGGCAAATGTAGCAGTCATCGGCGCACAATGGGGCGACGAAGGCAAGGGCAAGATCGTCGACTGGCTGGCCGAACGCGCCGACATGGTCGTCCGCTTCCAGGGCGGGCATAATGCCGGTCACACGCTGGTCGTCGGCGAGAATGTCTACAAGCTGTCGTTGCTGCCTTCGGGCATCGTGCGCGGCACCCCCAGCGTCATCGGCAACGGCGTCGTCCTCGATCCTTGGGCGCTGAAGGCGGAGATCGAGCGGCTGGCCGAGCAGGGCGTCCATGCCTCGCCCGAGACGCTACGCGTTGCCGACAATTGCCCGCTGATCCTGCCGATCCACCGCGATCTCGATGGTCTGCGCGAGGACGCCAGCGGGGCGGGCAAGATCGGCACGACGCGGCGCGGTATCGGCCCGGCCTATGAGGACAAGGTCGGTCGCCGCGCGATCCGCGTATGCGATCTGGCACATCTGGACGACCTGGGGTCGCAGCTCGACCGCCTGTGCGCGCACCACGACGCGCTGCGCGCCGGGTTCGGCGAGCCGCCGGTCGATCGCGAGCGGCTGCTGGCCGATCTGCGCGAGATCGCCGCGTTCGTCCTGCCCTTCGCCAAGCCGGTGTGGCGCGACCTCAACGAGGCGCGGACCGGCGGCAAGCGTATCCTGTTCGAGGGCGCGCAGGGCGTGCTGCTCGACATCGACCACGGCACCTATCCCTTCGTCACTTCGTCCAACACCATCGCGGGTGCGGCGGCGGGCGGCTCGGGCCTGGGACCGTCGGGCGTCGGCTTCGTGCTGGGCATCGCCAAGGCGTACACCACCCGCGTCGGCTCGGGGCCTTTCCCGACCGAGCTGGAGGACGAAACCGGCCAGCGCCTGGGCGAGCGCGGGCATGAGTTCGGCACCGTCACGGGCCGCAAGCGCCGCTGCGGCTGGTTCGACTCGGTGCTGGTGCGCCAGTCGGCGGCGGTCGGCGGCATCACCGGCATCGCGCTGACCAAGATCGACGTGCTCGACGGGTTCGACGAGGTGAAGATCTGCGTCGGCTACAAACTGGGCGACGAGACGCTCGACTATTACCCGACCCATGCGGCGGATCAGGCCAAGGTCGTCCCCGTCTATGAGACGATGGAAGGCTGGCAGGAATCCACCGCCGGTGCGCGTAGCTGGGCCGATCTGCCCGCCCAGGCGATCAAATATATCCGGCGGATCGAGGAGCTGATCCGTTGCCCTGTGGCGCTGGTGTCGACCAGCCCCGAGCGCGAGGATACGATCTTGGTTCGCGATCCGTTTGCGGATTGATTTGCGAGGCCCCGGCGACAGTCGGGGCCTTTTTTGTGATGACGTCAATTTGGCCTATTCCGTCATTGCGAGCGTAGCGAAGCAATCCAGGGCGTCTTGCCAGGACACTGGATTGCTTCGCTACGCTCGCAATGACAAATCCTTCCATGTCATCCTTGTCTGAATGCCACGCCCCGAACCCAAACAAAAGGCCCGGCCGCTCACGCGACCGGGCCTTTGCCGTAGTGACGAACCCGAAAGGGTTACATGCCGCCGCTGCTACCCGGGGGCGTGGTGGTGCCGCCGGTGGTGCCGCTGCCCATCGAACCGCTGGTCGTCGGATCGCTGCCGAGCGTGCCGCTGCCGGTGGTCGTCGACGAACCCGTCGTATCCGGCATGGTCGACGGCGTGTTGACCGTGCTGTCGGGCGTGGTGGTCCGGCTGCGGTTCTTGCTACGCGTCGTCGAGCGGGTGGTGGTGCTCGGCGTCGTGGTCATCGTGTCGGGCTGACCCATGGTGGTCTGGCCCGGCATGGTGCCGGTCTGTCCCGGCATCTGCCCGGGCATCGTCTGGCCGGTCGTGGTGCCGGTCTGCCCCGACATGCCACCCGTGGTGCCGCCGGTCATCTGCGCGAAACCCGCAGCCGGGATCAAAAGGGCACCGGCGGCGATCATATGCATGTAACGCATCGAATCTCTCCTGCTTTGTTCTCGTAATAGTTAACGAGGCAGGAGAACGTCCGTTCCTCCATTTAACCACATTGACCGCGATGAAGCAACGCCTGATCGGCTAAAACCAGCGCGACCATCGCCTCGACCACCGGAACGCCGCGAATGCCGACGCAGGGGTCATGGCGGCCCTTGGTGGCGATCTGCGTCTCTTCGCCGGTGCGGGTGATGGTGTCGACCGGGGTCAGGATCGAGCTGGTCGGCTTGAACGCGACGCGCATCGTGACGGGCTGGCCGGTGGCGATGCCGCCAGCGATGCCGCCCGCATGATTGGCCAGGAAGCGAGGGCCGCCATTGCCGGCGCGCATCGGATCGGCATTCTGCTCGCCGGTCAGCGCGGCGGCGGCGAAACCGTCGCCGATCTCGAAGCCCTTGACCGCATTGATGCTCATACAGGCCGAGGCGAGTTCGCTGTCCAGCTTGGCATAGAGCGGCGCGCCCCATCCGGCGGGCACGCCGGTCGCTTCACAGGCGACGACCGCGCCGACGGAGGAGCCGGACTTGCGCGCACTGTCGACGATCGCTTCCCAGCGTTCGGCCGCCGCCGCGTCGGGGCAGAAGAAGGGGTTGGCGTCGATCTGCGCATCGTCGAACACCTCATAATCGATACGGTCGCCGCCGATCGACTCGACCCAGGCGCGGATACGGACCTGTGGGATCACCGCGCGCGCGACCGCGCCCGCCGCGACCCGTGCCGCCGTCTCGCGCGCCGAGGAGCGCCCGCCGCCGCGATAGTCGCGAAAGCCGTATTTGGCGTCATAGGCGTAATCGGCATGGCCGGGGCGATAGGCGAGCGCGACGTTCGAATAGTCCTTGGACCGCTGGTCGACATTCTCGATCATCAGGCTGATCGGGGTGCCGGTCGTCTTCCCCTCGAACACGCCCGACAGGATGCGGACCTGATCGGGCTCGCGGCGCTGGGTCGTGAATCGGCTGGTGCCCGGACGGCGCTTGTCGAGCCAGGGCTGGATGTGCTCTTCGGAGAGCGCGATGCCCGGCGGGCACCCGTCGACCACTGCGCCCAGCGCGGGCCCATGGCTCTCGCCCCAGGTGGTGAAGCGGAACAGGCGGCCGAAACTGTTGAAGCTCACGCAGCGTCTCCCAGCCGGGCAAAGGCCGGCGCATGTGTGGCGGCCCCGCGCACGCCGCAGGGGATCAGGCCGCCCTGGAGCGGGGCAGCGAGGAAATACTCACCCGCATAGGGGCTGTCGAAACCGCTCGCGACATCGGCCGCGAAGCCGAACCGCCCGTAAAAAGCAGGATCGCCGAGCGCGAAGCAGAGCACGACGCCTTCCTTCTCCAGCCGTTCCAGTCCGGCGGCGACCAGTGCCTCGCCGACGCCCTGCTGTCGCCACTCGCGCGCGACGGCGATGGGGGCGAGGGCGACCGAATTGATCGGCTTGCCGCCGATTTCGACGGCCATGCGGCTGAACGCGATCGCGCCGATCAGGGCGTCCGTGGCCTCGTCGATCGCGACCAGCATCAGCACCATGTCGCCCTCGACGCACAGGTCGCGGACGAGCACGGCTTCCGCAGGGGCGGGGAAGCTGGCGACGAGCAACGCGTCGAGCGCGGCGACGTCGGCCCCTTGCGCGGGGCGGATGGTGATGGCGGCGGTAGGCTGGTCGGACATGGCTTGGTCTTTAGCGTCGCCGGAGCGCAAGGCGCGATAGATAATGTTGGCCGCCCATTCCTCCCCTGGAAGGGGAGGTGGCAGGCCGCAGGCCTGACGGAGGGGTGTCACGGTTGGCGATGGCAGTCTGCCCTCGCTGCCGGTTACACCTCTCCACCAGCTTCGCTGGTCCCCCTCCCCTTACAGAGGAGGAAAAGTTTATTACGCCAGCGCGATGTCCGGCGCGTCTTCGGCTTTCATGCCGATGACGTTGTACCCGGCGTCGACATGGTGAATCTCACCCGTCACGCCCGACGACAGGTCGGACAGCATGTACAGGCCAGCGCCGCCCACATCCTCGATCGTCACGGTCCGGCGCAGCGGCGAGTTCAGCTCGTTCCACTTCAAAATATAGTTGAAGTCGCCGATGCCGCGCGCGGCCAGCGTCTGGATCGGGCCCGCCGAGATCGCGTTGATGCGGATATTCTCCGGACCCAGATCGACCGCGAGATACTTCACGCTCGTCTCCAGCGCCGCCTTGGCCACGCCCATGACGTTGTAATGCGGGATGACCTTTTCCGCGCCATAATAGGTCAGTGTCAGGATCGACCCGCCCTCCGGCATCATTGCCCGCGCGCGCTGGGCGACGGCGACCAGCGAATAGGCCGAGATGTTCATGGTCATCAGGAAATTGTCGAGCGTGGTGTCGTAATAACGCCCGCGCAGCTGCGACTTGTCCGAAAAGCCGATGGCGTGGACCACGAAGTCGATCGTCGGCCATTCTGTCTTCAGGTCGGCAAAGAGTTTGTCGAGCGACGCCATCTCGGACACGTCGCAATCGAACAGGCGCGCCACGCCCAGCTGTTCGGCCAGCGGGCGGACCCGCTTTTCCATCGCCGCGCCCTGATACGAAAAGGCGAGCTCCGCGCCCGCCTCCGAAAGCTGCTTGGCGATGCCCCAGGCCAGCGATTTGTCATTGGCCAGGCCCATGATGAGCCCCCGCTTGCCTGCCATCAATCCGTTCACGCCGTTACCGCTCCTGCCGGTTCACTTCCATCAATCGCCCTCTCTAGCGCCGGTTCGGGGGGTTCCGCCAGTGCCGCGTTCAAATGCGCACCGAAAACCAGCCCCAGGCCGATCAGATAGAAGAACAACAGCATCACGACGACGCCCGCCAGGCTACCATAGGTCATGTCATAACCGCCCAGTTGCGACAGCACCCAGGGGAGCAGCGCGGTCATGCTGACCCACCAGGCGGCGGTGAACAACGCCCCCGGCCATTTGCGGCATTCGCTCTCGCGATATTTGGCCGGGGTGACCGAATAGAAGAGCAGATACAGCGCCCCGAACATGACGACGCCCGGGATCAGCCGCGACAGTCCGACCCAGCCCGCCACGTCCTGCGAGAAGGGGACAAGACGATAAATGAACTGTTCGGCCGCGGTCAGGACGCCGGCGACGAGGAAGGACAGCAGCGCAACGATGACCGATGCGATCATGACCAGCGTCGAGGACAGCCGCGATTTCCAGAACGCCGCCGTCGCCTTCACCCCATAAGCGCGGTGGAAGATGTCGCGGATCGTCTCGATGAAACCGCCGACCGTCCACAGGCCGACCAGCCCGCCCAGCCACAGCAGCGAGCCCGTCCGCGCGGCCAGCACATCGGCGATGGGTTTGCGCAACAGGTCGCTGACATCGGGGGGCAGGACGTGGAGGAAGCTCTCTACCGCATGCTGCGTCTCGTTGCTCTGTCCGAACAGCGACAAGAGCGCCGCCGTCGTGATGAAGAACGGAAACAGCGTCATCAACGCCAGATAGGCGAGGTTCCCGGCATGGATGAACCCGTCGTTGAACACGCCCAGGCTGGTCCGCTTCAATACCTCGAAGGCATAGGAGCCGGGACCGACCTTCGCGATCTGCCGGTCCAGCCGCTGGCGGGCCTTGCCGGGGTGATGGGCGCGTTCTTCAGGAGTCAGGCCGTTCGCATCGCTCATGGAACGATCAGACGCCCATGGCGGCCCTCGGGTTCCTGCCGTCGGTCCATTCGGCGGCGAAGCGTTGCAGCGCGGCATCATCGGCGGGAATGTCGATGATCAGGGTGATCAGCTGATCGCCGCGCCCGCCATCCTTCTTGTGAAAGCCCTTGCCCTTCAGGCGCAGCGTCTTGCCCGAGCTGGTCCCCTTGGGCACGGTCAGCATGACCGGGCGCTCGACCGTCGGCGCCTTCACCTGGCCACCGAGCACCGCCTCGGTCAGCGAGATGGGCAGGTCGAGGCGGACATCGTCGCCGTCGCGGGTGAAGAAGGCATGTGGGCTGACCTCGATCGTCACGATCGCGTCGCCCGCACCGCCCAGTCCCGGCTCGCCCTTGCCGCCGAGCCGCATCTGCGTGCCCGTCTCGACCCCGGCGGGCAGCTTCAGATCGATCGTCTTGCCGTCGCCCAGCGTCACCCGCTGCGGGCTGAGCGTCGCGGCGTCGATGAAGGGGACCTTCAGCGCATAGGCGATGTTGGCGCCCTTGGGGGCCTGTCGGCGACCGCCGCCAAAGCCACCGAAACCGCCCGAAAAGCCGCCACGCCCGGCCCCGCCGAACATCCCCTCGAAGATGTCGGACATGTCGGCGCCCTCGCCGCCGAAATCGAATTGCTGGCGGAACCCGCCGCCGCCCGCACCCGGGCGCGGACCACCGGCCCCGCCGCCAAAGCCGAAGGGCGAGGCGGGATTGCCGTCGCCATCGATCTCGCCGCGATCGAACCGCGCGCGCTTGTCCTTGTCGTTCAGCAGGTCATAGGCGTTGGTGACCTGGCTGAACTTCTCCGCCGCCTTGGGATTGTCCTTGTTACGGTCGGGATGCAGTTCCTTCGCCAGCTTGCGATAGGCTTTCTTGATATCGGCTTCGCTGGCCGTGCGGCTTACGCCCAGCGTCTGATATGGATCGGCCACTCTGTTCCCCGTTGGCAGTGTATTGCCTTTCCATGTGGGGAAGTCCGCGCCGGAGCGCAATCCGTTGCCCATGCGTTGAGCCATGACAAAGGAGACGGATCATGACCCAGCCGATGCAAGCCGTGGATAAGGACGGGAAGAAGGGCGCGCCCGACGGCGTGTCGGATGCGCCGGGCAAACATGGCGGCGAAAGCCAGGGTGGCGGCTATGAAGGCGTGCCAGAGCGGGAAGGCGACTTCCATGGCGGCCAAAGCGGGGCAGCGTACCATGGCAAGGGCGGCCATCCCGACCCGGACAAGGACAATCCCAATGCGGTGACCGAGGAGGGATAACCCAATCCTCCGTTCAGCCTGAGCGAAGTCGAAGGCCAAGGGAAAACGCTCGTGGCAAAGCGGAGGGCGTGCACTTCGACTTCGCTCAGTGCGAACTGAGGTTGCATCGGCCCCAACCCCGTTCAGCCTGAGCGAAGTCGAAGGCCAAGGGAAACCTTTGAACGGGGGGGGCGGGATAGAAGATGGTGGAGGTGGGCCGGCCTACCCCGCCACCATCTCCTCCAGCGGCGCGACGTCGACGCTGACGTCCATCTTCTGCGCGCCCGAGCCCAGCACCACGCCATCGACCGGCGCAATCTCGGCATAGTCGCGGCCGACCGCGACGATGATATGGTCGCCCGCCATCCAGATGCCGTTGGTCGGATCGACCCCGACCCAGCCCGCTTCCGGCCCGCCCCAGATCAGCACCCAGGCATGGGTGGCGTCCGCCCCCACCAGTCGCGCCTGTCCAGGTGGCGGCAAAGTGCGGATATAGCCCGAGGCATAGGCCGCCGGGATGCCCGCCGCCCGCAGTCCCGTGATCATGATCTGCGCAAAATCCTGGCAGACGCCGCGCCGCTGGCGGAAGGCTTCGGCCGGGGGCGTGTCGACCAGCGTGGCGGTGGGGTCGAAGGCGAATTCGCGCTGGATACGGTTCGCCAGCGCGAAGCCCGCCTCCAGCGCGCCGCGGTCGGGCGACAGGTCGGCGGCGCACCACTCGGCGATGGCGGGGTCGAGTGGGATGAGGGGCGAGGGGAAGATGTAATTGGCCGGACTCGCCGCCGACAGATCACGGCTGCTCCGGGCGAGCGCGGACACATCGGCCAGCGTCGGGTCGCTCGGGGAAGGCATCGGCACCGGCCGGTCGACGACCATGCGCGCGCGGCTCTCGATGGTCAGGCTGCGCACCGGGCGGTCGACGACCAGCCGGGTGACATGCGCCAGCCCCGCCTCGGCATGGGCGGCACGGGTGCGGCCGACCGGCTCGACGATCAGGTCGTAGCTTTCCAGCGTCTGGCCCGGCCAGTCGATGGGCTTCAGCCGTAGATTGCAGCGCGCATATTTGACCTGCGCGCCATAATCGAAGCGGGTGATATGGCGGATGTCGTAGATCATGCGAGCGTCAATCCACCCGCCCGCAAGGGCTCCGCGCCCTGCAGGAAATAGCGCCTGGCGATCGCCTCGGACAACAGGCCCAGCCGCCGCTCGACATCGCCCAGCGTATCGGCGTCGAGCGTCCGCGCGTCCGCGGTTTCGACCGCCGCGCGGATGGCGATGGCCTGCGCCTGTTGCGGCTCGGCCATGTCGTCGTCGGACAGGACCGGCAGGCGCGACAGACAGTCGGTGATGCGGGCGGTCTGATAGGCGAGCGCGCGCGGATTGTTGGGGTCGAGCGCGACCAGATCGACCACCGCGACGCGCGCCAGGCCGGTCGGATAACGCTGGCGATAGCTGATCTGGCTGTTGGCCAGGTCGAGCAGGGTCGACAGATCGTCCGCCGATGCGCCCGCCATGCCGAACAGCCGCGTCGCGCGAGCGACCGCGATGGCGCGCTCTACCCGGCGGCCGAGATCGTGGAAGCGCCAGGCGGTGGTGCGCACCATATGCTCGGCCGACAGGCCGGCAATGGCCGCATAGCGGCGCTGGAGCGAGCCCGCCCGGTCGAGCATCCCGACATGGCTGGGGAAGGGGGCCTCGAGCAGCCGCACCATGTCGGCGGACAGGCGGTCACGTGAGCCTTCGCTGATCCCGCGCGCCAGCCGGTTGATGCGCGCGACCGAGTGGAACCCCTCATCCTCCATGGCGGTGCGCGCGAACTGGGTCAGTGCGGCGCGGTGCAGGCTGTCGGGATGCGGCGCGGCCCCGCCGCCGGTGATCAGCCCGACCAGCCGCCCGACGGTCCGCGTGTCGAGCGCCGCGCCGCCATCGACATCGATCGAATTGCCGAGCATCACCCGGATCGCCGCGAGCAGCGCCTCACCCCGCTCCAGATAGCGGCCGAGCCAGTAGAAATTGTCGGCCACCCGGCTGGGCAGCGTCCCCGGATTGCGGCGGACATGGAGCGAATCGGGCGCGGCGAGCAGCGAGACCGGCGCTACCGGCTCGGCCCCATGGACGCAGACATCGGCGGACCACAGTCCTTCGCCGATCATCGCGGCGGTCGCCTCGGGGTGGTCGCCGATGCGACCGAAGCCACCGGGCAGGACGGTCCACCGCCCCTCGCCGTCGCGCGCGGCAAAGACGCGCAGCGTGAAGGGGCGCGGCGCCAGCTGGTCGCCGATGACCACGGGCATGGTCGACAGGCGGACGATCTCCTGCCCGACATAGTCCTGCGGGCGCCGGGCCATGTCGGCGAGCAGCGCGGCGCGCGCGTCGGGCGACAGGCTCGCGCCCGGCCGCGCGCCGGCGGGTAGGCCCAACGGCCTGGGGCCGAAGGCGGGGGCGATCAGCAGCGTGTCGAGATGCTCGGCGACATGCGCGGCCTGGCGCGCGCCGCCACACCACCAGGTCGCGATATTGGGCAGCCGCAACGCCTCGCCAGTCACATGCCGCGCGAGCGCGGGGAGGAAGGCGGAGACGGCCGGGCTTTCCAACACGCCCGCGCCCGGCGCGTTGGCGATCACCACCTGCCCCTCGACATAGGCGTCGATCAGGCCGGGCACGCCGATCTGCGAATGGCTGTCGAACGCCAGCGGATCGAGCATCCGGGGATCGAGCCGCCGCCACAGCGCGTCGATCCGCTTCAGCCCCGCGACCGTGCGGACATACACCTGTCCCTCGATCGCGGCGAGGTCCGCACCCTCGACCAGCAACAGGCCGAGATAGCGCGCCAGATGCGCCTGTTCAGGATAGCTCGGGTTGAAGCGGCCGGGCGTCAGCAGCCCGATCCGCGGATCGGCGCGACGGCATTGTGCGGCGAGGCCCGCGCGGAAGGCGGCGAAGAAGGGCGCGTGCCGCTGTACGTTCAGCCGGTTCTGCAGACCGCCCAGCGTCCGGCTGACCGCCAGCCGGTTCTCCAGCGCATAGCCCGCGCCCGCCGGATTGCGCAGGTGGTCGGCCAGCACCCGCCATTCGCCGTCCGGCCCGCGCGCGAGGTCGAAGGCGACGAAGCTGAGGTGATGGCCGCCCGGTGGGGTGATCCCGACCATCGGCCGCAGGAAATAGGGGCTGCCCGTCGCCAGCGCGGCGGGGATGTGCCCGTCGGCGACCAGCCGTCCGGGACCGTAGAGATCGGCCAGGATCGTCTCCAGCAGCGCGGCGCGCTGGATCACCCCCGCCTCGATCCCCGCCCATTCCCCGGTGTCGATCAACAGCGGGACGGGCGAGACGGGCCAGGGCCGCTCGTCGGTTTCGCCGATGATGCGAAAGCCGGTGCCGATATCCGCCGCATGACGCTGCACCCGCTCGCGCGCATGGGCCAGATTGCTGGCGACGGCGGCCAGTTCTTCCAGCATGGCGGCCCAGGCCGGATCGTTCGACCCCGCCATCACGTCCACTCCGGCGGCGGCGCGATAGGCAGTGATCCAGGCGGCGGCCTGGGCGGGGCTATCCTCGGAGGGGTCCATCGGTCGGGGAAAATCGCCGCATCGCGCGAAGGTTGCAACAGGCGATTGGTGATCGGGCGGGATTTGCGGTGTGGGATGCCCGGCGCCACATGGCCATTCCCGACATTCCTTCCCTGCAAGGAGAGGAATGACCCTACCCGTCGCCAAACGCCCTCCAGACCCCGGCCAGCGTTTCCGTTCGCGACATTGGTTTTCCCTTTCCACAGGCGTATGGGCGGGCGCATGGCTGACGATCCCTTTGCCCTGTTCGACATCTGGCTTGCCGAGGCGCGTGCGAGCGAGATCAACGATTACAATGCGATGGCGCTGGCGACGGTCGATGCGCACCTGCAACCCTCGGTGCGCATGGTCCTGCTGAAGGGCCATGATCCGCGCGGCTTCGTGTTCTATACCAACCGCGAAAGCCGCAAGGCGCAGGAGCTGGGCGAGGGCAGCAAGGCCGCGCTCCTGTTCCATTGGAAGTCGCTACGCCGCCAGATCCGCATCGAGGGGCCGATCTCTCGCGTCGGTGACGCCGAGTCGGACGCCTATTTCGCCAGCCGGGGTCGCGATTCGCAGCTGGGCGCCTGGGCCTCGGACCAGTCGCGCCCGCTCGACTCGCGCGAGACGTTCGAGGCGCGGTTCGAAGATATGCGCGCCCGATTCGAGGACGGCGATGTGCCGCGTCCGCCGCATTGGGGCGGATACCGCGTGACACCTGAGCGGATCGAGTTCTGGCTCGATCGCGAACACCGGCTGCATGAGCGCCGCGTCTTCACCCGCACCGGCGAGAATGGCTGGGACGAAGGGCTGCTGTTCCCGTGACCCAGGACGAACGCAAGAAGGTCATTCCGCTGGCGACCAAGGCGGCGCTGGCCAGCGTCGCGATGGCGCTGTTCCTGCTGGCGCTCAAAGGGTTCGCCGCGTGGCGGACCGGATCGGTCGCGATGCTGGGCTCGCTCGCGGACACCGCGCTCGATCTGCTCGCCAGCCTCGTGACGCTGTACGGCGTGCGGCTGGCGGCGACCCCGGCCGACCATGACCACCGTTTCGGGCATGGCAAGGCGGAGGCGCTGGCGGCGCTGTTCCAGGTGGCACTGATCACCGCGTCGGCGGCGGGCATCGCCTGGCGAGCGGTGATGGCGCTGGGCGCGGACAATCCGACCAGCGACGCCGAGTTCGGCATCGGCGTGTCGGTGATCGCGATCCTGGCGACGGTGGTCCTGCTCGCCTATCAGCGCAGTGTCATCCGCCGCACCGGATCGGTCGCGATCCTGGCGGACAATGTCCATTACCAGTCGGACGTGCTGCTCAACGGATCGGTGATCGTTGCGATGGTGCTCGACCAGTATCTCGGCTGGCACGGCGCGGACCCGGTCTTCGGCATCGCCATCGCGCTGTGGCTGGCCTGGGGCGCGTTCCAGGCGTCCTCGACCGCGATCGACCAGCTGATGGACAAGGAATGGCCCGACGACCAGCGCGCCGCCTTCCTCGACGTCGCCGCGCGCCAGCCGGGGCTGAAGGGCATCCACGACTTCCGCACCCGGCGTTCGGGCAGCCACGACTTCGCGCAATTCCACATGGAGGTCGACCGCGACATGACGGTCGCCGCCGCGCATGACGTGGTCGAGGGCGTCGAGCGCGCGCTGCGCCGCGCCTTCCCCAAGGTCGAGGTGCTGATCCATCTCGATCCCGAGGGCCATGTCGACACCGACAATCCGCTGGTCGAGGCGGACGTCACCCCCCATTGGTTCGGCAAGCGGGTCTATTGATGCGTATTCCCTTCACCCAGGTCGATGCCTTTGCCGATGCCGCGTTCGGCGGGAATCCGGCGGCGGTGATGATGCTGTCGGCGTGGCTCGTCGACGCCACGCTGCGGCGAATCGCGCAGGAGAACAACCTGTCCGAAACCGCCTTTCTGGTGCCGGCGGACGGTGGCGAGGCGGATTTCGAGCTGCGCTGGTTCACCCCCGGCGACGAGGTGGAGATGTGCGGTCATGCCACGCTGGCGAGTGGGCATGTCGTTCTGACGTCGGATACCACGCGCGAGCGGGTGCGGTTCGCGACGCGCCATGCCGGGGTGCTGGAGGTGGCGCGCGACGGGCTGGGGTACAGCATGTCCCTGCCCGAACGCACGCCATCGCCCGAAACGCTGCCGGGCGTGGTCGAGGCACTGGGCGTGGACGGCGTGGTCGAGACGCTCCGCCATCCGGCGGGCTATGCGGTCGTCGTGGTCGACGATGCGGCCAGGGTACGGGCCTGCACGCCCGACTTCGCTGAGCTGGCCAAGGCGGGGCGCTATGTCGTGATCCTGACCGCGCGCGGCGGGGCAGGGGAGGCCGATGTGGTCAGCCGCGTCTTCGTCCCCGCCTTCGCGATCGACGAGGACCCGGTGACGGGCGCGGCGCATGCGGTGCTGACGCCGTACTGGACTGAAAAGCTGGGCCGCGACTCCTTCGTTGCGGAACAGGCGAGTGCGCGGGGCGGGCGTTTGACCTGTCGGCTGGACGGCGAGCGCGTGATCCTGAACGGCGGGTGCGTGACCGTGATCGAGGGGACGTTCCTGCTGCCGTAAGGGTTTCGCGTGGCCTTCGACTTCGCTCAGGCTGAACGGAGCGTAGGATTAGGCCAAATCATCCCGCAACCGTTCCCGCTGAGCGAAGTCGAAGCGCACGTCCCATCTTTGCGGCTTGGCAGAGGATTGAGGCGGTCTCACTCCGCCGCCAGCAACGTCTCCGCCGCCTGCAAGTCCACCGAGACCAACCGGCTGACCCCGCGCTCGATCATCGTTACCCCGAACAAACGGTGCATCCGGCTCATCGTCACCGCATTATGCGTGACGATCAGATAGCGCGTATCTGTCTCGCGCGTCATCCGGTCGAGCAGCCCGCAGAACCGGTCGATATTGGCATCGTCCAGCGGTGCATCGACCTCGTCCAGTACGCAGATCGGCGCGGGGTTGGTCAGGAACAGTCCGAAGATCAGCGCCACCGCCGTCAGCGCCTGTTCGCCGCCCGACAACAGCGTCAGCGATTGAAGCCGCTTGCCCGGCGGCTGCGCCATGATCTCCAGCCCGGCCTCCAGCGGATCGTCCGAATCGACCAGCGCCAGATGTGCCGACCCGCCATCGAACAGCGTCGCGAACAGCGTCTGGAAATGGCCGTTCACCGCCTCGAACGCCGCCAGCAGCCTTTGCCGCCCCTCGCGGTTGAGCAGCCCGATCGAGCCGCGCAGCCGCGTCACCGCCTGCGCCAGATCCTCGCGCTCGGCGGCATTGGCGATACCGGCGGCCTCCAGTTCGGCCAGCTCGCGCTCGGCGACCAGATTGACCGGGCCGATGCGTTCGCGGTCGGCGGAGAGCTTTTCGTGCAGGCCCCCCTCGACTTGCGGCGAGCCAACACTGGCGGCCTCGAACGCCAGCCGTTCGGGCAGCACCGGCGCGGGACAGGCGAAGCGCTCGCCCGACACGCGGCCCAGTTCGACCCGGCGGAGTTCATGATTTTCCACCCGCGCCAGCGCCCCCGCACGCGCTTCGCGCGCGGCCGACAGCAGGGCGTTGGCGCCGGCGTGCACGGCCTCGGCGGCGCGCAGCGCGCGCTCGGCGTCGGCCTCCTCCGCCTGGGTCCGCTCGGCATCGGCGCGCGCGGCGTCATGCGCGGCGGCAAGCGTCGCGATCTCCTCGGCGAGCTGTGCGGGGCGATCGGCGAGTGCGGCGGCCTCGGCGGCCAAGGTCGCGGCGCGCGCATCCATCTCGGCGATCCGGCCTGCCGCCTGGCCCTCGCGCTGGTCCCAGCTTTCCGCTTCGGTCGTCGCCGCCTCCAGCCGGTCACGGGTCTGCGCCAGACTGCGGTCGAGCGTCGTCCGCTCGGACCGGGCCAGCGCCACGGCGGAGCGCGCCAACTGCGTCTCGGTCTGGAGCCGCGCCGTCTCCGCCGCACTGGCCGAACCGTCGGGCAGCGCCTCCAGCGCGGCGGCGGCGCGTTCGCATTCGGCCAGCGCCTCGTCCATCTCGGCGGCGATGCGCTCGGCCCGAGTGGCGAGGTCGGCGCGCTGGCCGGCCAGCCGTTCGACCTGCGCCTGGGCACGATCCTCGGCGCGCTGCGCGTCGCGGTGCGCGGCCTCCGCCTTTGCCAAGAGCGCGCGTGCACTGGCGGCGGCCAGGCGGGCGCGGGCGATGCGGTCGTCGATCGCGGCGCGCGCCTCGGTCGCGACGCGCAGGCTGGTCTCCACCGCCGGCCGTTCGGCCTCCAGCTTGGCCAGCCGATTGCGCCGCTCCATCCGTTCGGCCGCCGCCGCGCCACCGCCCTCGCCGATATAGCCGTCCCAGCGCCGCAGCCGCCCCTCGCGCGTCACCAGCCGCTGCCCGACCGCCAGCGCCTGCCCCGAATCCGCCTCGACCAGGAAAATCTGCGACAGTCGGCGGGCGAGGGTGGGTGGCGCCTTGATCCGCGCGCCGAGCGACAGCGTCCCGACCGGCGCGGGCGGATCATCCGCCGCCATCTCCGAGCCGTGCCAGTCGGCCAGCGGCGTATCCAGTTCGTCGCCCAGCGCGGCGGCGAGTGCGCGTTCGAAGCCCGGCTCGGCCTGCACCTCGTCCAACAAACGGTCGCCGCCCTTGCGCTCGGTGGCGCGGATCAGCGTCGCGACTTCGGCGTCCAGCGCGGCAAGCGCGGCGATGGCCTGTGCCCGCGCGGTCTCCGCCGCATCGCGCTCGGCGGTGGCGGTCAGTTCGCTTTCCTCGGCCCAACCGAGCGCGGCGCGGGCTTTGTCGGCGTCGATGCGCGCGGCGGCCTGGGTGGCGATGGCGGCTTCGCGCTGCGCCTCCTGATCGGCCATGTCGGGCAGCGCGGCGATGGCGGCGGCGACCCCGCGCGCGTCGCGTTCGGCGCGTTCGTGGCGACCCCGCGCCGCCGACAGCGCGCCCTCGGCGATCCGGCGTTCGGCCGCCTCGGCGGCTTGGGCGGACAGCGCCTTGGCCAGCGCGATCTCGGCGTCGCGGTTGCGGCTCTCCGCCTCGGCGAGCAGCGCGTCGAGCCGGGGCATGGCCTGTTCGGCATGGGCGATGCGGGCGTTCAGGTCTTCTCGCTCGTCGGCCAAGCGGCGGATCGCGGCGGCGGCGTCATGCGCCAGCGCATCCTCGCGCGCGCGATCCTCGTCGATGCGGGTGCGCGTGGCGGCCAGTTCCTCGATCCGGCGTTGCAGGCCGTGGCGGCGGTCGCGCGCGCGGGACAGCGCATGGCCCGCCTCGCTCAGGGCATCGCGGGCGGCGAGTGCGGCGGCGCGGGTACGCGCGGCGAGCGCGACCGCCTGTTCCTGTGCCTCCGCCGTGCTGCGCTCGGTGGCGGTGGTCGCCTCCACCTGCGCCTCGGCGGCGGCGGCCTCGGCCTTGGCGGTGGTCGCGGCGGCGGCGGCATCGCGCCAGCGCGCGAAAATCATCCGCCCCTCGGCCACCCGGATCTGGTCGGACAGCAGGCGATAGCGTTCGGCCGCGCGTGCCTGTCGCCGCAAGGCAGCGACGCGCGCGTCCTGATCGGCGATCGCCTCGTCCAGCCGCGCCAGATTGGCCTCGGTCGCGCGCAGCCGTGTCTCAGCATCGCGGCGGCGGACGTGCAGGCCCGAGATACCGGCGGCTTCCTCCAGCATGGCGCGGCGCTCGGCTGGCTTGGCGGCGATGACCGCGCCGATCCGGTTCTGGCTGACGAGCGCGGGTGAGTGCGCGCCGGTCGCGGCATCGGCGAACAGCAGCGCCACGTCCTTGGCCCGCACGTCGCGGCCGTCGATCCGGTAGGCCGAGCCCGCGCCGCGTTCGATCCGGCGGACGATCTCGGTTTCCTCGCCCTCGCGCTCGGCCAGGATCGTCACCTCGGCGAAGTCGCGCGGCGGGCGGGTGGCGGTGCCGGCGAAGATCACGTCTTCCATACCGGCGCCGCGCATCGACCGCGCGCTGTTCTCGCCCATCGTCCAGCGCAACGCCTCGAGCAGGTTCGACTTGCCGCAGCCATTGGGCCCGACAACGCCGGTCAGCCCCGGTTCGATGACCAGATCGGCCGGATCGACGAAGCTCTTGAAACCCGAAATGCGAAGCCGCTTGATCTGCACGGACCCGGTCGCTGCCCTCACGTCGATACGTGGTTAATCGATAGCGAATGGGGGGGGATTGTCGAGGGGGGCGTCGACACAAGCCGCACGCGGTATCCGGCGGCGATCTACTGGGCCGGCCCTTCGCGCGCGACGAGGCTGTTGCGAAGAAGGACCATGCTGGAGACTGCGCTGATCAGCGTGAGGGCAAAGCCGATCGCCTCCGGCATCCCATCGCCGCTATCGATCGCCAGCGCCAGGACGGCGCCCGCGATGGCGACGCAGAGGAGCAGGGCCGGTTTCCACCAGCGGACGGGCCGGGGTTCGAACCGCGCCAAGCCGGTCGACCACCAGACCGCCGGGAGCATCAGTATCCAGTAGAGCGGATTGGTGCGTGCCCGATACTGGCTGCCCTCCACCAGCAGACCGATCAGCATGACGGATGCCGCGATCGCGGCGAGCGCGGCCATCCCTGCCGCCCAGTTGGAGCGGGGGTCTTTGCGGAGCCGTTGCCAATAGTCCTTGTCCCGACGCATCATCGACCTCGTCCTGCCGCTTGCCCGCGATCCGAACCATCCATGGTCGATGACGGGCAGGGAGCCGATCGCATATTGTCGTGTTTCCGGACCATGAAATGCAAGCTGCTCCTGTTCTGTCTGCTCGCATCGTGCGGTTCGCAAGGGCGCGAGGTATGGACATCGGTCGCGATGGACGGGCGGCCACGATCCGGGTTCGAGATCGTCACGCAGGACGGACAGATCGTTGCGGGGTTCGACGGCTGCAACCGATGGGTCGTGTCCGCGCAAAAGGATATGATTGACACCCAGCTGGAAGAGTGCGCGTCCGATCCCCTGCGGGCGGCCTATTGGGCTCTGGTGCGGGATGGAGGGGCAAAGCCGGTCCGCCAGGAGCACCAGCTTCTATTGCGACGAAGCGGCCATCAAGGGGTATTCATCCCCAAGCGATAGGTGCGGTCAGCCGGCAGGCGAGTGTTGGCCTAAGGGTGGATCGACATTCATCCTGTTCCTCCCCTGGAAGGGGAGGGGGACCATCCAAAGGATGGTGGAGGGGTGTCCCCGGTCGCGGATGCGGTTCAACCTCTCAGACCAAGACACCCCTCCGTCAGGCCTTTCGGCCTGCCACCTCCCCTTCCAGGGGAGGAAGGAGATGAATGTCGATCCGGCCGTCTTAGCTGAAGCGTTCCAACCCGAATGGGGTCAGCGACACCGCTGTCGCATCACCCCCCAACATCCCCGCGACCAGTTCCCCCGTAATCGGCGCCAGCGTCAGGCCGAGATGGTTGTGCCCGAAGGCATAGGACACCCCCCGCACGCCCGGCACCCGGCCGATGGCGGGCAGATAGTCCGGCAAGGTCGGCCGTGCGCCCATCCAGGGCTTGGCGTCCTCGCCGATCGGCAGGCCGAGCGCCGCGATGTGGCGGCGCAGGCGGTTCCACTTGGCGGGGTCGGGCCTGGCCTTGGCGCGCGCGAATTCGACGATACTGGCGGCGCGTAAGCCCCCGGCGAAGCGGGTGACGATCATCGAGCGGTCCTCGAACACCACCGGGGGCAGGTCGGCGGGCCAGTCGACCTGGGGGCCGGTCTGCAGGTGATAGCCGCGCTCGGCGATGATCGGGGCTTTCAGGCCGAAGGGGCGGAGCAGCGCGGCGCTCGCCACGCCCGCCGTCACGACGATCTGGTCGGCGGTCAGGCGGCGGTTGTCGTTCAGACGGACTTCGCCGTCGCCGATCGCCGCGACCCGACCGGTCAGCAGCGTGCCGCCGTCCGCCAGGAAGCGCGTCCGTGCGGTGTCGGCGAGCTGGGTCGGGTCGGCGATCTGGCCGCTGCCCTCGAAGCGGATGCCACCCGCGATCGGGCTGGCGATCCGGCTTTGCCATTGCGCCAGCTCTGCCTCGGTCAATGCCCGGAAACGTGCTGTGCCGGTGTCCGCCGCCTGCCAGCCCGCCAGTCCGCGTGCGGCGCTCTCGGGCGTTTCCCACAGCACGACATGCCCGTCCTCGCGCAGCAATCCGGGGGCGTCCAGCGCCGCGACATGCCGCCGCCAGGCGGGCATCGCCTCCGCCAGCAGCGCGGCCAGCGCGCTATGTGCCCGCGCATAGCGATCCGCACGCGCCGCCCCCAGCAGTCGCAGCGCGAAGGGCAGCCAGGTCCCGATCTCACGCGGTGGAAGCGCCAGCGCACCGCCCCGGCAGAACAGCTTGCCGGCAAAGCCGCGCACCATCTTGGGCGAGGCGATCGGCTCGGCCTGTTCGGTGGCGATATGACCGGCATTGCCCCAGGATGCGGCCTGGGGGTTCTCCTCCGCCTCGACCAATGTCACCACCCAGCCGCACCGTTGCAGCGCCAGCGCGGTCGTCATCCCCACGACGCCGCCGCCGATGATCAGCGCGGTTCGATCGGACATGGAGGGAGACGCATTTTCCGGCTTGGGCATGGGCCATATGATACCGTATACGGATTGGGTAGCAAGGAAATCCCGATGACGACACCGACGATCCGCCACACCTTTTTCTGTATCGACGGCCATACCGCCGGCAATCCCGTCCGGCTGGTGGCGGGCGGCGCGCCGCTGCTGCGCGGGGCCAGCATGGCCGAGCGGCGGCTGGATTTCCTGGAACGGTTCGACTGGATTCGCACCGGGCTGTGCTTCGAGCCGCGCGGGCATGACATGATGTCGGGCGGCTTCCTCTATCCGCCGTGCGAGGCCGACAGCGACGCGGCGATCCTGTTCATCGAAACCAGCGGCTGCCTGCCGATGTGCGGGCACGGTACGATCGGCATGATCACCTTCGGCCTGGAAAACGGCCTGATCACCCCGCGTGAGCCGGGCAAGCTGAAGGTGGAGGTGCCGGCGGGCACCATCCATATCGAATATGAGAAGCAGGGCGCGAAGGTCACGGCGGTGCGCATCCGCAACGTGCCCGCCTATCTGGCGGCCGAGGGGATCGCGATCGACGTGCCGGGATTCGGCCCGCTGACGCTGGATGTCGCCTATGGCGGCAACTATTATGCCATCGTCGAGCCGCAGGGGGCCTATACCGGGCTCGACAATCTGGGCGCGTCGAAGCTGGTGGAACTCAGCCGCACGATCCGCGAACTGGTGCGCGAGAAGTTCGAGCCGGTGCATCCGCTCGAACCTTCGATCCGGGGGGTCAGCCATGTGCTCTGGGCCGACAAGCCCTCGGCCGGGGATGCGGACGGGCGCAACGCGGTGTTTTACGGCGAGCGGGCGATCGACCGTTCGCCTTGCGGCACCGGCACCTCGGCGCGTCTCGCCCACCTGGCGGCCAAGGGGCGGCTTAGCGTCGGCGACCGCTTCGTCCATGAAAGCTATATCCGCAGCCGGTTCATCGGCCGGGTCGAGGAGGCCACCGAACTTGGCGGGCAGGCGGCGATCATACCGTCGATCCAGGGTTCGGCGGTATCGACCGGCTTCAACACCATCTGGATCGATCGCGAGGACCCGTTCTGGGCCGGGTTCACGGTGGTATAAAGGCACCACGCGAAGCCGTGAGGACTCGAAGAGGAAGAGGTTCGCGCGGAGGCGCGGAGACGCGGAGGGGCAGGACTCGCTGCGTCCGCGGCCTTAAGATATTGGCCTTTCGATGATGCCAAGACGCTGCCGCGCGGGCTGCCTTCTCCGCGCCTCCGCGTCTCCGCGCGAACAAAATCTTTCGCGCCTTCGCGTAGACCCGCCCCGGCCTTGGCCGGGGCGATTTCTCAGCCCAGGTCGTCGATCGCGGGCTGGGGTTCGGTGAACCAGGTGGCGCCCGTTTCGGTCACGTAAAAGTGATCCTCCAGCCGCACGCCGAAGCGTTCGGGCACGACGATCATCGGCTCGTTGGAAAAGCACATGCCCGGCGTCAGCGGCGTCGTGTCGCCGCGCACCAGATAGGCCGGCTCATGGATTGACAGGCCGATGCCGTGCCCGGTGCGATGCGGCAGGCCGGGCAGGCGATAGTCGGGGCCGAGGCCCGACCGGTCGAGCACCGCGCGCGCGGCATAGTCGACCGCCTCGCAACGTGCGCCCGGGCGGACGGCGGCGAGGGCGGCGGCCTGGGCTTCCTTTTCGATGTCCCAGATGCGGCGCACCTCGTCGCCGACATCGCCGAACGCATAGGTGCGGGTGATGTCGCTGTGATAGCCGTCGATCAGCGTGCCGGTGTCGACCAGCACGACATCCCCGTCGCGCAGCACATCGTCCTGCGGCAGGCCATGCGGGAAGGCGGTCGAACGGCCGAACTGCACCGCGCAGAAATAATTGCCGGTCGACGCGCCCAGCGCCCGGTGCGCGGCGTCGATGAAGCGGATGACGTCGGACGCGCGAATGCCCTCATGCAGGATACGCGCGGCGCGGCGCTGCACCTCCAGCGTGATGTCCATCGCCTGTTGCATCAGCGCGATCTCGGCGGGCGACTTGATCATGCGGCACCCGTCGACGACCGGTGCGCCGCTGACCAGCGTGACGCCGGGTGCTGCGGCGCGGATACGCTCGACGAACAGGAAGGCCATCGCCGGATCGATGGCGAGCGTGGTCGCTCCCGCCGCCTTCAGCGCGTCGGCGACCAATGCGGAGGGGCTTTCATCCTCTTCCCACAGGCGGATGTCGGTGGCGGGGATGGACAGGCTCGCCTCGAACGATCCCAGTTCGAAGGCCGGGCAGACGAAGATCGGATCGCCCGCGATCGGCAGGAGCATCGCGACCAGCCGCTCGGTCGCACCCCAGGCGACGCCGGCGAAGTAACGCAGGCTCGCACCCGCACCGATCAGCAGCGCATCGGCGCCCATATGGCCCATCCGTTCGCGCGCACGGTCGATGCGGCGGGCGCGTTCCTCGGCGCTGATGACGGGGGCGGGGTTGGCCCAGGGCGACAGGCTCGCCAGTTCGCGCTCCGCCGTCGATCCGCCGATCATCCCTGCCATGTCACTCGCTCCATTTCGTATACGGTTGCGGCTCTAGCGTGGAATGCGGCCTCATGCCACCCGGCGCAGGCGATAGCCCTCCGGCCCGTGCGCGACATAGCCGAGCCGGACCGCCCCCTGAAGCGCTGCGACCACCGCGCGTTCGACCTGGCGGCCTTGCGCGAAATGCCGGGCGATGGCGGCGGCGGTGAGGGGGCGGTCGGTGGCGAGCAGCGCGAAGACGCTGGCGATGCGCCCGCCCAGATCGCGTGGGAAGCTGGGCTTGGCATCGATCGGTTCGGCGAGCGGCAGCGCGCGGTCTGCCTGGGCGAGAGGGGTCGCGCCGGCGCGGCGGCTCTGGAAATCGGGGCGCAGCCATGGCACGCGGCCGCTCCGTTCCTCACCGCGTCGCTCGGCATTGAGCGCGACCAGCCGTGAGACCATCTCCGGCGCGGCGATGTCGGCGGGCCAGCCATAGGCGGCGATGACGGCGGCATCGATCTGGTCGTGCAGCCGCGCGATCAGGTCGACCGATCCGATGCGACGCTGGCCCTCTTCCTCAGCGGTCAGGGGCTGGCCGGCGACCAGCTTGGCGCGCAGATTGTACAGTCCAGTCAGGGTCAGGTCGGGCACCTCAGCCAAGATGCGCTTGCGGGTGGCATCGAGTTCATTGGCCAGATCGGCGATTAGCTGGCGTGTGGTGTCGTTGGCGTCAGGGAATGGGAAAGGATCGAAGCTCGTGGTTTTGACGTAGACCGCCGGCTGATCATAGACGCCCAGCATACCAGCGTTTGCAAGATACCACGCCTCATGCGTCGAGGATTGAAGGGCGCCGAGAAGCCAGCCATCCTCAGTGGCAATGCAGATGAGCTTGTTGTCGGGTAGCGTATTTGAATCGAGAAACTGGAAGATGCGGTGCTTGGCCGTTTCGACCGTCGCAATGTAGCGGGAGAGGCCATTAAGGGCGGGACGCAGTTCCGTGCGGGGCTTCCCCATGATCCACCAGCTATCGAGATAGGCCCGGGCATCTGCGGTCGGTGATTTGTTGAATTGCTGTTGTCTGGCCTTTCGAACCGTTCGCAGCAAATGCCCATACACCTCGGGAAAGCGCTGCCGCACCTCGGCTTCGGACAGGCCGAGCAGGTCGATCACCATCGCACCCCGCGTCCGCGCGGTCAGGTCGCGGCCGTGGCAATAGGGACGGATATGGCGCTCCAGCCCTTCGCGGCGGCCAAGACCCAGCATCTCCGCCTCCGCGCGCGACACGATGAAACCCGCGCCGTGGAGCTTGACCCCGGGCGAACACAGCCATTGATTGGCGAGCAGCGGCTGGGCCTGTGTCACGTCCGTACCCACCGACAGATCGGCATTGATCCGTCCGATCGTCTCGGTGAAGCGGATGTCGGGCGTGTCGCTGTCCAGTCCGCTTTCGTGCACGATGCGCAGGCGTCGGCCATCCTGCCTGCCGCGCGCGACGACCGTCATCGCGATCCGCACCATCGCGGCGTCGGAGGTCGCCTTGGTCCAGGGATGGTCGGGGATGGCCAGCAGGATCGACAGCGGCGGCGACGCCTCCAACGCACGCGCGATGACGCGGCGGCCAAAGGTCTGGGTGATCGAATTGGTGGTGACGAAGCCGAAACGGATCAGCGGCGATCCCCTGGCGGCCAAGGCCTGCGCCGCGCGCTCCCACCAATAGAGAACATAGTCCGCCGCGCGCGGCATCTTGGGATAGGCGCGCCACAGCGCCTCGGCCATGCCCGCAGGAAGTCGGCCGCGCAGGTCCTTGCCGCCGATGAAGGGCGGGTTGCCGATGATGAACTCCGCCTCGGGCCAGGGCGTGCGGGCACCCGACGGGGTGAGCAGCGCATCGCCGGTGACGATCGACTGGACATCCTCCAGCACCGGGTCGGACACCTGCCCGCCATTGCGCAGCTGCCAGCGGATGTAGCCCAGCCACAGCACCAGCTGCGCGATGGCGGCGGCGCGGGCATTGACCTCGATCCCGTGGAAATTGCGGGGGTGCACCGTCTCGGTGTCGAGGTGGAGGATTTCCTCGCCCGACAATTCGGCGAGCACCTCCAACACCTCGCCCTCCAGCCGCTTCATCAGCTCGAGCGTGACATAGAGGAAATTGCCGGTGCCGCAGGCGGGGTCCAGGATGCGCGTCGCCGCCAGCCTGCGGTGGAAATCGCGCACCCGCTGCACGGCGGCGCGGGGATTGTCGGTCCGCTCATTCTCCATCGCGCTCAGCACCTGCGCCCAATCGTCGCGCAAGGGCGCGATGACGGTCGCGGTCACCAGCCGCTCGACATAGGCGCGCGGCGTATAATGCGCGCCCAGCCGCCGCCGCTGGTCGGGATCGAGCGCCTGTTCGAGCAGCGTGCCGAAGATCGCCGGCTCGACATCGCGCCAGTCGCGCCTGGCGGCGGCGAGCAATTCGCCGATCTCCTCGCGATTGAGCGGCAGTGCGTCGGCGGTGTGGAACAGCCCGCCATTGAACCGCCGCACGGCACAGCGCAGCACATTGGCCTCGCCGCCCCGGTCCATCGAGCGCCACAGATCCTCGATCCACGGCACGAAGGCGTCGGGCCGCTCGCGCGCATCGGCCAGCAGCGTGACGAAGCCGTCCGGCGGCAACAGCCCGCTATGCTCGGCGAACATGGTGAACAGGCAGCGCATCAGGAACAGCGCCACCTGTTCCGGGTCATGCCCGCGCTCCTCCAGTAGCTTGGAGATGCTCGCGAGCCGCGCGGCCACGTCGCGGGTGACGGCGGCGGCGTGGCGGGTCGGATCGAGCGAGAGCGGCGCCTCCCAGATCGCCGCCAGCCGCTGGCGGACATCCTCGCGCCGCAGGTCGTCCAGCGTGATGCGGAAGCGGGCGCGGTCGGGGAATTGCTTGTAATGTTTGCCCTGGCCGGAAAAGTCGGCGAACAGCTCGATCACCCGGCCGACATCGACGACGATCAGGAAGGGCGGCCAGCCATGCTCGACCGGCAGCGCCCTGGCATATTGCTCGGCCTGTTCGCGCGCGCGGCGCATGAGGAGGTCCCATTGCCGCGAGCGGGGGGCGGGCTCCGCTTCGTCGGGCAGCAGGCCGGGCAATATGGGGCCGAGATCGGCGAGCGATTTGGCGCCCAGCCCCTCGCGGCTCTGCTTGGCCTCCAGCACGAAACAGCCGCGCTTGTAGAGGTCGATCCGGCCGCGCCGATCCTCCTCGCCCGGCAGGACGACCGCGCGTTCGAAGACATAGTCGTTGCGCGCGCTGGTGGCGTGGGCGGGTTGGGGCGGGGCGACGCCGATGATCGCGCACAGCTCGGTCAGGAACAGCGCATAGTTCGCGCGCTCCGCCCCGCCTTCGCAGGCCTGCCAGCGCCGGATGAACGCCTCGATCGCCGTCGGGGTCGCCATATGTCGAAATCCTCCCGATGGGGATCATCGGGAGGATTTGGATTTACGCGAGCAAATGCCGGGCCGTTTCGGATGTCCGAAACGGATCTTTTTATGCATCACCGCGCGCTCCGTTCAGCCTGAGCGAAGTCGAAGGCCAAGGGAATCACCGGGCCAAGCACGAACCCGCAAAGCGTGCGCTTCGACTTCGCTCAGCGTGAACGGATGTGGGGATATTGATCCGTAACGGATACAGACCTCACCCCCCATACATCGCCATCGCATCCCGGCGGAACGCGGCCCCGCTGTCCGACCGGCTGTAGAACATATGCCCGCCCGGATAGACGTTCAGCGTCACTCGCTGCGCCACGCCGTAGCTCGGCATCTGGTCGACGATCAGCCGCGACGCGAAGTACGGGCAGGACAGGTCGTCCCAGCCATGCACGATCATCACCTTCATCTTCGGATCGTTGGCGATCGCCTTGCGCAGGTCGGTAACGGGCGTGTCCTCGGGCCGGCCGCGATCCCAGGCGGCGTTCACCTCATAGGATAGCGCGTGATAGCGGGCATCGGTCTTCCAGCCCACTTCGCGCGTCACGAAATCGACCATCGCGCTGGTCGTCGGCGCGATCAGCGAGTCGAGCAGCGGGTCGTTCGATTTCTGCTGCGACGACCAAGGGAAGGGGTCGAAGGCGGTGACGTTGGAGTCGTAGATGCTGCCGATCGTCGCGTCATTGCGGTGAATCTCGCGCAAATAGGTCCGCGTGTCGATCCGCCCGCCCAGCTTGCGGACCAGCGCGGGGTCCAGCCCGGTCAGCTCGGTGACGCGGGTCACCATCCGGTCGACCGCCTGGGTGTCGGACCGGCCACGCATCAGGTCGCGTAAGTAATCGCCGCGGGCATAGGCCTCGACCCCCGCCATCGCCTCCGGGGTCAGCTTGCCCTGCCGCTCCAACTGCGCGGCGGCCATCGAAGGCAGGTCGATCATCCACGGCAGCGGCGACAGCGCGGTGGCGTCGTCGCCCGAGGCCGGGTCGAGATAGGGTGACACCATCACGATGCCGTTGACGCCGACGCCGATCTGCGACTGGAGTTCATAGGCGATGCGCGGTGCGCGGTAGCCGCCATAGCTTTCGCCCATGATGTACTTGGGCGAGCGCAGCCGCCCTTCCTTGACCAGCCAGTCATAGACGGTCTTCGACAGATACTTGATGTCCGGGTCGTTGGCGAAGAACGCCTTTTTCGTCTCGCCCTCATCGACCAGGCTGCGGCTGAAACCGGTGCCGATGGGATCGATGAAGACCAGGTCGGTGAAGTCCAGCCAGCTATTGGCATTGTCGGTCGTGATCGGCGAGTCGGAAGGAGCATCGCCCTGCGCGCCGAACTGGACCCGCTTCGGCCCGACCGCGCCCATGTTGAGATAGACCGAGGCCGCCCCCGGCCCGCCGTTGAAGGCGAAGGTGACGGGGCGGCGGACATCGCCGCCGGGCACGGTATAGGCGGTGTAGACGACCTGCCCGATCTCCTTGCCCTTGTCGTCGCGCACCGCGATCTTGCCCACGGTGGCCTTGTAGCTGACCAGCTTGCCGCCGATCCGCGCGGTCTGGGTGATCGTCTTGTCGGCGGGCAGCGGCGGGCGCTTGCTGTCGTCGTCCTTGGTTTCGGTGGTCGTCTTGGTCTCGGTCTTCTCGGCCTTTTGCGCGACGGCGGGCGTCGCGCCGGCGGCGATCAGCAGCAGCGCGGACAGATGCAGGATTTTCGGCACGTTCGGAAATACTCCCCCACGGACATTCGCTCGGCCGGGATCATGCGCCCAGTCCGCGCGTTCCCGCAACCCCGCCCCCTCGAAACCCGGACCGCCGCTTCCTATCTCGCCTCTGGCATTCCTCCCGGAACAGAAGTAGAACCTGCCCCATGCTGACCAAGATTTCCGTCCGCGGCGCGCGCGAGCATAATCTCAAGGATGTCGATATCGACATTCCCCGTGACACGCTGACGGTCATCACCGGCCTGTCGGGGTCGGGCAAGTCTTCGCTGGCCTTCGACACCATCTATGCCGAGGGACAGCGGCGTTATGTCGAGTCGCTGTCGGCCTATGCGCGCCAGTTTCTGGAGATGATGCAGAAGCCGGACGTCGACCATATCGAGGGGCTGTCGCCCGCCATCTCGATCGAACAGAAGACGACCAGCCGCAATCCGCGCTCGACCGTAGCGACCGTCACCGAAATCTACGACTATATGCGCCTGCTCTGGGCGCGCGTCGGCATCCCCTATAGCCCCGCCACCGGCGAACCGATCGCGGCGCAGACGGTCAGTCAGATGGTCGACCGGGTGATGACTCTGCCCGAGGGGACGCGCCTCTATCTGCTCGCCCCCGTCGTGCGCGGCCGAAAGGGCGAGTATCGTAAGGAAATGGCCGAGTGGCAAAAGGCGGGCTTCACCCGCGTCCGCATCGACGGCCAGCTCTACGAGATCGACGAGGCCCCCGCGCTCGACAAGAAGTTCAAGCACGACATCGAGGTGGTGGTCGACCGTCTGGTCGTGCGCGAGGACATCGCCACGCGCCTGGCCGACAGTTTCGAGACCGCGCTGAAGCTGGCGGACGGCCTCGCCTATGTCGACCCCGCCGATCCGGTCGAACCCGCGACGCCCAAGTCCGCCGTGCTGGGCAACAACGCGCCCGATGGCCGGATCGTGTTTTCGGAAAAATTCGCCTGCCCAATCAGCGGCTTCACCATTTCCGAGATCGAGCCGCGCCTGTTCTCGTTCAACGCGCCGCAGGGGGCGTGCCCGGCCTGTGACGGTCTGGGCGAAAAGCTGATCTTCGACGAAGACCTGGTCGTCCCCAATCACGAGCTGTCGATCAAGAAGGGTGCGGTCGTGCCCTGGGCCAAGTCCAACCCGCCCAGTCCCTATTATATGCAGGTGCTGGGCAGCCTCGCGCGCGAGTTCGGCTTCTCGCTGGAGACGCCGTGGAAGGATCTGGAGGAGAAGGTCCGCGACGCGATCCTGCATGGCACCAAGGGCAAGGCGGTCACGCTGACCTTCGTCGACGGCAAGAAGTCCTATGACGTGAAGAAGCCGTTCGAGGGCGTGATCGGCAATCTCAACCGGCGGATGCTCCAGACCGAAAGCGCCTGGATGCGTGAGGAGCTGTCCAACTATCAGTCGTCGCAGCCCTGCGAAGTCTGCCACGGCGCGCGCCTGAAGCCCGAGGCGCTGGCGGTGAAGATCGCCATGCAGGACATCAGCTACGCCACGCATCTGTCGGTGGTCGATGCGCTGGCCTTCTTCACCGGCCTCCCCGAACATCTGACCGACCAGCAGCGCGCCATTGCGCAGCCGATCTTGAAGGAGATCGTCGAGCGGCTGGGCTTCCTCAACAATGTCGGCCTGGATTACCTGAATCTCGACCGGACCAGCGGCACGCTGTCGGGCGGCGAGAGCCAGCGGATTCGTTTGGCGTCGCAGATCGGATCGGGCCTGTCGGGTGTGCTCTATGTGCTCGACGAGCCGTCGATTGGCTTGCACCAACGCGACAACGACATGCTGCTCGCGACGCTGCGGCGGTTGCGCGACCTGGGCAACACCGTGCTGGTCGTCGAGCATGACGAGGATGCGATCCGCACCGCCGATTATGTCATCGACATGGGGCCGGGTGCTGGCGTGCATGGCGGCCAGATCGTCGCGCACGGGACGCTCAAGCAGTTGCTCAAGTCCAAGACCAGCGTCACTGCCGATTACCTGAACGGTACGCGCGAGGTCGCCGTGCCCGCCAAGCGCCGCAAGGGCTCGGGCAAGAAGCTGACCGTCCACAAGGCGACCGCCAACAACCTGCAGGGCGTGACCGCGAGCATTCCGCTCGGCACCTTCACCTGCATCACCGGGGTGTCGGGATCGGGCAAGTCGAGCTTCACCATCGACACCCTTTACGCCGCCGCCGCGCGGTCGCTGAACGGTGCGCGCATTCTGGCGGGCAAACATGAGAAGATCACCGGGCTCGACCATCTCGACAAGGTCATCGACATCGACCAGTCGCCGATCGGCCGCACCCCGCGCTCGAACCCGGCGACCTATACCGGTGCCTTTACCCAGATTCGCGACTGGTTCGCCGGACTGCCCGAGGCGCAGGCGCGCGGCTACAAGCCGGGCCGGTTCAGCTTCAACGTCAAGGGCGGCCGGTGCGAGGCGTGCCAGGGCGACGGCGTGCTCAAGATCGAGATGCACTTCCTACCCGACGTGTATGTGACCTGCGACGTGTGCCACGGCGCGCGCTATAATCGCGAGACGCTGGAAGTGAAGTTCAAGGGGCACTCGATCGCCGATGTGCTCGACATGACGGTCGAGGACGCCGCCGAATTCTTCCAGGCGGTGCCGCCGATCCGCGACAAGATGGCGATGTTGGTCGAGGTCGGGCTGGGTTACGTCAAGGTCGGTCAGCAGGCGACGACCCTGTCGGGCGGCGAGGCGCAGCGGGTGAAGCTGGCCAAGGAATTGTCGCGCCGCGCGACGGGTAACACGCTCTACATCCTCGACGAACCGACCACGGGGCTTCACTTCGAGGATGTGCGCAAGCTGCTCGAAGTGCTCCATGCGCTGGTCGAACAGGGCAATACGGTGGTGGTGATCGAGCATAATCTCGACGTCATCAAGACCGCCGACTGGATCGTCGACCTCGGTCCCGAAGGCGGCGTGAAGGGCGGCGAGATCGTCGCGGTCGGCACCCCCGAAGTGGTCGCCGCCGAACCGCGCAGCTTCACCGGCAAGTATCTGAAGCCACTGCTCGACAAGCGGCAGGCGCAGGCGGCGGAGTAACGATCCTCCCCGGCACGGGGAGGGGGACCGCCGCCCAGCGGTGGTCGAGGGGGGGCTTGCCGACAGGGATGCCTTATGTGGCGCTCCCCCTCCGTCAGCGCTTTGCGCCGCCAACTCGGCGTGCCGGGGAGGACCTGGTCCCGTGGCCTTCGACTTCGCTCAGGCTGAACGGGGCAGGGGGATGGGCCTGCGGTCCGTCGTAAAGGACGGAGGTTGGTTGCCAAACAACCCCACCCTCCGTTCGCACTGAGCGAAGTCGAAGTGCACGCTCCGCCTTTGCTCCCGAACCAGCACGCTCCCTCACACAAAACCCACTTAACATATCGCAACCTTTCCCCACGCCGCGCGCTTCCACCGGCATCACCCATGAGGGAGGATGTGATGCGTGCACTGACACTCGGCCTGGTTGCGGCCGCGACTCTCGTTTCCGGTTGCTCGACCTATGGTGGTGGCCTGGGCGGCTTTGGCGGCCCCCGCTACGCCTATGATTATGACCGGCCCGACCCCGCTTATGGCGGCTATTATGCCGACCGCTATTATGTCGACAATGCGCGTTACCGCGAGCGCCGTCTGGGTGCGAACGACCGTGTCTATGTCGGTCAGGACGGCCGCTATTATTGCCGCCGCAACGACGGCACCACCGGCCTGATCGTCGGCGGCATCGCGGGCGGTGCGCTGGGCGCGGCGATCACCTCGGGCGGTTCGCAGACGCTGGGCACGCTGCTCGGCGCAGCCGGCGGCGCGCTGGCGGGCCGTTCGATCGAGCGGAACAACGTCCGCTGCCGTTGATCGACTGATCCGACCATCGGTCGTGAAGGGCCGACCAGTCTCCGCCGTTTCGGTTGGGACTGGCCGGCCTTTTCGCATTCGCATGAAGAGCCGGCCAGGACCGCTCTCAACGTGCAATTCATAGGCGCCGCCTTCCGGCCTCGCGCGACGGCCCGAACTGCCGCCGCAAAGATGAACGAACCGCGCCGACCTGCGACAATTGGTGACAGTTTTGCCGGTCCCCCGTCACAGCTTTGCGAATGGCCGTTCCCATATTGCGAAGCGGGCCAGTATTCGCCCGTTTGTTATGGGAGTGACATGATGAAAGCCATGATCCTTGCGACGCTGGGCGTTGCCACCATCGCGGTTCCGACGATCGCCGAGGCGCAGCGCTGGACGCCGATCGCGCAGCGGCAGGTGCAGTTGGACCGCCGGATCGATCAGGGCATTCGCTCGGGTGCGCTCAACCGGCGCGAGGCGGTTCGCCTGCGCGGCGAACTGCGCCAGCTGAACCAGCTCGAATATCGCTATC
The DNA here is from genome assembly GCF_052056765.1 of Sphingomonas pseudosanguinis. Lineage (NCBI taxonomy): Bacteria > Pseudomonadati > Pseudomonadota > Alphaproteobacteria > Sphingomonadales > Sphingomonadaceae > Sphingomonas > Sphingomonas pseudosanguinis. The sequence goes on along the minus strand of NZ_CP189888.1, from coordinate 2,564,674 downwards.
GCCGTTCGGGCGGCGGGCTGTCCGTCTCGGAGCGTCGCGACCTCGACCGCCGCTATGACATGCTGAGCCGTCAGGTCCGTTTCGAGAAGAACGACCGCAACTATCGCCGCTGATCGGTCAGCGTGGTGCCGCGCCCGAACCCGTCGGGCGCGGTGCCTCGGCGGGGGTGAGGGGGCGGCTGCTGTCCTTCCACTTGTCGAGAATCTCCCCCGACCGGGCCAGGCGGTCGCTGATGATGGTGCCGCTGGTTGGCGCGGTCGGCGGTGAAGTCAGTGCGACGCGTGCCGTTGCGGCTGGTGGCGTGGCGGCCGGCGTAGGAATTACCGGGGTCGGCAGTGCGGCGGGCAGATCGGCTGCCACGACCTCTCTGGTCGATGGTGCGGTCGGGATCACCTCGCCACCGGCATAGCCACGCCCCATGGCGGCGGCGGTCCCCCAATAGCCCTTCCACCGATGGAACAGATGCGCGCCGACCATGTCGGTCATCACCATCGCCCGGTTCCAGGCCGGCGTGACCGCGAAGGTGTGGTAATGGGTGGCCAGACCCACCGGCGCATAGACCCCGCCGGCGAGTGCCGCAGCGGCGATCCGCGCGGCGCGCGCCCAGCCGCCGGTCGCAGGGGTGCGCGACAACGCGCCGTCGCAGACGAAGCTGAACTGGCAATGCGCGCGCTCGACGCCCTGATAGACGACGCCGCAGACGCTGGCCGGGAAGGCGGGATGACGAACGCGGTTCAGCACCACCTGCGCCACCGCACGCTGCCCGTCGACGCTCTCGCCACCGGCTTCATAATAGATGGCGGCGGTCAGGCATTGCATTGCACGGGCACGGTCGATCGCGGCGGCGCTGCCCCAGCGAAAGGGCTTGGCGGCGACGACCGTCGCGTCGGTGCCGGCCGCACCGGGCGGGATCGGCAGGGCAGGGAGGGCGACCGTTCCCGTGCTGCCGTCCGAGGCGGGCAGGACGTCGCTACCCGGTGTGGGCATGGCGCCGCGCGATGATATGGCGCTGACGGCCGTCGCGCGATCGTCGCCCGCTCGCCCCGATCGCGCGACGGCGATGACACCGACGAGCAGCGTCAGGCCCAGCAGGATTAGCCAGGCCTGGATCATCCGCCTTATCGTCCGCCTCGCCACCCGCAACGCGCTATCGCCCTTCCGATCGATCCTCTCGCCGCAAAAGCGATAGGGGAGAGAGGGTTAAGGAATTCGCGTCATGCGGCCGCGCACGCCCCGTGCCCGATCGAAACCGGGCATGGGGTCATCGGGAGATCAGCGCAGCTTCGGCGAGTCCAGATTGATCTGGCCCGCCGGGATCACCTCGACCTCCGGATGCGCCTGGCGGAGCGCGGGCAGGAACTGCTTGGCATCGCCCACCACGATCACGCTCGCCGCCTTGGGATCGAGCAGCGCCGCGGCGGTTGTCTGGACCGCCGCCGGGTCGACCGCCTGGACGCGCGGGATATAGCGGCTCAACTCGTCGAGCGGCACGCCCTGCAGCGTATAGCCCGCCAGGATGCTCGCCACGCCGTCGGTGGTTTCGATCGTGCGGCCGAAATTGCCGATCAGCGCCGCCTGACGCGTCTCCAGCTCGGCCGGCGCCACCGGCGCGGTGCCCAGCCGGCGCATTTCGGCGTCGATCAGCCCGACCACCTCGGCGGCCGAGGGGTTCTTGGTCTGGGTCCGCGCCGAGACCAGGCCGACATCGCGACCCGCCAGCACTGAGCTGCCCGCGCCGTACGCCAGGCCGCGCTTGATGCGGATTTCCTGGTTCAGTCGCGAGGAGAAGCCGCCGCCCAGCACCGTATTGGCGACCGCCAGCGAATAATAGCGCTCGTCGGCGCGACGGATGCCGGGACGTGCGACGACGACGCCGGCCTGTCCGGCATCGGGCATGTCGACGACGATGACGCGCGGGGCGGGGAAGGCGGGCTCAGCCGACGTCGCGGCCGTTGCCGCGCCGGCGGCGCGCCACTGGCCAAGGTGCTTTTCCGCCAGCAACCGCGCCTGGGTCGGCGTCACGTCACCGACCAGCAACAGCGTGGCCTGACCGGGCTTCCAGCTGCGCGCATAGGCGGCGGTCAGGTCGGCGCGGGTCAGCCCCTTCAGTGAGGTCGGCGTGCTGACCTGACCATAGGCACGGGTGCCGTACACGACGCGGTCGGCGACCATGCCCGACAGCTGCGCGGGGTTCTTCATCGCGACGTTCAGCCCGTCGATCGTCTGGCTGCGCGCGCGCTCGATCTCGGCGGGGGCGAAGGTCGGGTGGGTGGCGACATCGGCCAGGATGGTCATCGCGGTATCCACCTGCGCCGAGGGCACGGTCAGGTCGATGCTGGCGCCGTCATCCGACGCGCTGCTCTCGATCGAGCCGCCCAGGCTTTCGACCGCGCGCGCGATCTCGGTCGCCGAGCGGGTCTGCGTGCCCTTGGTCATCAGGTCGGCGGCCAGGCTGCTGGCACCCGCCTTGCCCGCCGGATCGGTCGCGGACCCGCCCAGCGCCACCAGCGAGGCGGTGACGAGCGGCAGATCGTGCCGCTCGACCGTCACGACGCGGATGCCGTTGGACAGGGTGGCGACGACCGGCTGCGGCAAAGTGGGCGCGATCGGCGCGCCGGGGGCGGGGGGCAGGATGCGCTGTCCCTCGGGCGCGGGCGTCACCACCGCGATATTGGCGGGCGGGGTGAGCGCGGCGACCTGTACCGTCGGCGCGATCGCGATCGGCGCGTCGGTGGTGCCCGCGGGTTTGCCCTCGGCCGGCAGGTAGCGGATCGTCGCGCTTTGCTGGTCCTTCAGATATTCGCGCGCCACCCGCTGCACATCGGCGGCGGTGACGGTCTGGATCGCGGCGATCTGGCGATCGGCGGCGGTGGGATCGCCGTTCACGATCACGCTGTTGGCGATCAGGCTGGCCTTGCCCTCCGCCGTCTCGCGCTGCTTGAGCGCGGAGGTGAGCAGCTCGTTCTTCGCCTCGGCCAGTTCGGCCGGCGAGACGGCCGCATCGCGCACGCGGGCGATCTCGCGCTTCAGCGCTGCTTCGCCCTCGGCCGCCGTCTTGCCGCTGGCCAGCATCGCATAGGCGACGAAATTGCCGGTCGACTGCTTGGTGTCGAGGAAGGTCGAGGCCGACTGTGCCAGCTGGTCGCGGTAGACCAGGCTCCCGTACAGGCGCGAGCTTTCGCCCGCCGACAGAATGGCGTTCAGCACCATCAGCGCCGGCGTGTCCGCGCTGCGCTCAGGGGGCAGGTGATAGCTGATGAGGACCGCCGGCAGCGGCGTATTCGCCTCATAGACGGTGCGCGACACCGCGGCCGTGCGGGCCGGCTCCTGCACCGTCACGCGCGGGATGGGCGCGGAGGGGCGCTTGATGTTCGCGAAATACTGGTCGACCCAACGGTCCAGTTGCGCGGGGTCGAAATTGCCCGAGACTACCAGCACCGCATTGTCGGGCCGGTAATAGGTGGCGTGAAAGGCGCGGACATCGTCGATACCCGCCGATTCCAGTTCCTCCAGGCTGCCGATGCCCGGCCGTGCATAGGGATGCACCGAATAGGCGAGCTTGGGGTAGTAGATGGAGAACAGCTTGCCATAGGGCTGGGCGAGGGTGCGCTGGCGCAGTTCCTCCTTCACCACGTCGCGCTCGCTGGCGAAACTCTTGGGTTCGACGACCAGCGCGGCCATGCGGTCGGCTTCCGCGAACAGCAGGCGTTGCAGGTGGTTAGAGGGCACCACCTCAAAATAATTGGTGTAATCGTCGGCGGTGGAGGCGTTGTTATAGCCGCCGACATCCTCGGTCAGGCGATCCATCTGTTCGGGGACGAGGTTCCTCGTCGCCTTGAACATCAGATGTTCGAACATGTGGGCGAAGCCCGAGCGGCCCTTGGGATCGTCCTTCGACCCGACATCATACCACACCTGGACCGAGACGTTGGGCGTCGTCGTGTCGCGAATGGCATAGACGCGCAGCCCGTTGGGCAGAGTGCGCGTGGTGAAGTCGATCGGCTTCACGCTTTCCGTGCGTGCTCCCATGGCCGTTTGCGGCGGAGCAGCCTGCGCCCCGGCCAGAGTGGGAAGGGCGGCGACGCCGAGCAGGAGCGCGGCACGGAAAAGGCGCATGAAGACCCTCTTTATGGTTTGCGGATTACTTGGACTTGTTGCGCGTGCCGTACAACACGGCGGCGGCGATCGCGGCCGAACCGATGCCGACGCCTAGGCCGATCTTGCCCATCGGCCAGTTGCGCGTCTTGTCCTTTACCGAGGCGGCGGTCGCTTCGGCGGCGGCGACGGCGTGGTCCTTGGCCTCCTTGGCGGCGGCGAGGATCTCGTTGGGGGCGTCTTCGGTGTGATCGGTCATGTTACTCTCCTACTATCCCCGGATTACTGGCCGGCAGCGTAGCGCGCCCGGAAGTCGTCCGCAAAGGCCGTGAGGCGCCCTTCGGCGATCGCGGCGCGCAGATCGGCCATCATCTGCTGGTAGAACCAGATATTATGCTCGGTCATCAGCATCGCGCCCAGGATTTCGCCCGCGCGGACCAGATGGTGCAGATAGGCGCGGCTCCAGGTCGAACAGACCGGGCAGCCACAGGCGGGGTCGAGCGGCCCCTGATCCTCGGCGAAGCGCGCATTGCGGATGTTGATCGGGCCCTGGCGCGTAAAGGCCTGCCCCGTGCGGCCCGAGCGGGTGGGCAGCACGCAGTCGAACATATCGACCCCGCGCTCTACGGCGCCCACGATGTCGGTCGGCTTGCCCACGCCCATCAGATAGCGCGGTTTTTCGACCGGCAACTGGCCCGGCGCGAAGTCGAGGCAGCCGAACATAGCCTCCTGCCCCTCACCGACCGCGAGGCCGCCGATCGCATAGCCGTCGAAGCCGATGTCGATCAGCGCGTCGGCCGAGCTCTTGCGGAAGCCCTCGTCCAGCGCGCCCTGCTGGATACCGAAGATCGCATTGTCCTCGGCATGCTGACCGCCTGCGTCGAAGGCATCGCGGCTACGCTTCGCCCACCGCATCGAGCGTTCCATCGCGCTGGCCTGTACCTCGCGGGTCGAGGTGGTCGGGACCAGTTCGTCGAACGCCATGACGATGTTCGAGCCCAGCAGCCGCTGGATCTCGATCGAGCGTTCGGGGCTGAGCAGATGGCGCGTGCCGTCCAGGTGGCTCTTGAACGCCACGCCGTCCTCGGAGCGCTTGGTCAGTTCGGCGAGGCTCATCACCTGATAACCGCCCGAATCGGTCAGGATCGGCCGGTCCCAGCCCATGAAACCGTGCAGGCCGCCCAGCCGGTTCACCCGCTCCGCACCGGGGCGCAGCATCAGGTGATAGGTGTTGCCGAGGATGATGTCCGCGCCGCTCGCGCGCACGTCGCCGGGCTTCATCGCCTTGACGGTGGCGGCGGTGCCGACGGGCATGAAGGCGGGGGTGCGGATTTGCCCACGCTTCATGGTGATGGTGCCGGTGCGGGCGCGGCCGTCGGTGGCGTGGATGGCGAAAGAGAAGCGGGCGGTCATTTTCTGTCTCTGGGGCGCTCGCCCTTGGGGCGGAGCGGGCCGGTCGGGCCATTGGCGTCGACGGCGGTGGTACGGATGGTCAGGGCCTCGGCCCGGCTGATCGCGCCGTCACGGTCGCGGTCGAAGCGGGAGAAGAGCCGCGAGAAATGCGCCTGCAATTCGGGCAGGGTGATGCGGTTGTCGCTGTCCTTATCGACATCGAACGGGCTGGGCAGCGCGTTGCGGTCGCCCAGCCAGCGCTCGGCCCAGTCCGCGAACTGGAGATAGCCGAGCGAACCGGCGTGCGCGGTATCGATCGCGTCGAACGAGCGCTTCACGCCCGCCTCCATCTCCTCGCGGCTGGTCTTGCCGTCGCCGTCCGCGTCGAGCGTCGCGATCATCATCGCCACCGGCTCGACCACCATGGTGGCGGGCGTCTGCGCAAAGGGCTTGGGCGGCGCGGTGACGGTCACCGTCTCGTTCGCCCCCGGCGTCGCCGCCTGGAGCAGCAGCGCCAGCAGGATCACGAGGACCGCCCCGGCAACAGCAACGAGGCGTCGCCATAGGAGTAGAAGCGATAGTCGTTCGCGATCGCATGGGCATAGGCCGCCTGCATCCGCTCCAGCCCCATCAGCGCGGAGACCAGCATGAACAGGGTCGAGCGCGGCAGATGGAAATTGGTCATCAGCCCGTCGATGCCGCGAAAGCGATAGCCGGGCGTGATGAAGATCGCCGTGTCGCCTTCGAACGGACGGATCACGCCGTCCTCTCCCGCCGCGCTCTCGATCAGGCGCAGCGAGGTGGTGCCGACCGCGATCACTCGGCCGCCGCGTGCCTTCACCGCGTTCAGCCGGTCGGCGGTGGCGGCGTCGATGCGGCCCCATTCGGCGTGCATCTTGTGGTCGACCGTATCCTCGGCCTTGACCGGAAGGAAGGTGCCCGCGCCGACATGCAGCGTCAGCGTCGCATGCTCGATCCCCGCCGCCACCAGCGATTCCAGCAGGCCGGGCGTGAAATGCAGCGCCGCCGTGGGCGCGGCGACCGCGCCGGGTTCTTGCGCGAACATCGTCTGATAGTCTTCGGCGTCCTTCTCGGTGACGCCACGCTTCTGCGCGATATAGGGCGGCAGCGGCATGGTGCCGGCGCGTTCCAGCAGCAGTTCGACCGGCTCGTCGCCGGCGAAGTCCAGCGCGAAGCTGCCATCCTCTGCGCGGTCGTTGGCGGTCGCGCTGACGCCCGCGCCGAAGTCGATGACGTCGCCTTCGCGCAGGCGCTTGGCGTTGCGGATGAAGGCGCGCCAGCGGCGGGTGCCCTCGCGCTTGTGCAGCGTCGCGCCGATCTTGGCGTCGCCGCGCGTGCCCTGCAACTGGGCGGGGATCACGCGCGTGTCGTTGAAGACCAGCAGATCGCCGGGGCGCAGCGCGTTCGGCAGGTCGCTCACCCGCTCGTCACGGGTGGCGTCACCGTCGAGGATCAGCATCCGCGCCGAGTCGCGCGGCGATGCCGGATAGAGCGCGATCCGCTCGGGCGGCAGCGCGAAGTCGAAGAGATCTACGTTCACTTGGTGGCCGTTGCCGCCTTCTTGGCCGGTGCCGCCTTGATAGCGGGGCGGCGTACGGGGGTGGCGCGCGCGGCACCCGGCAGGGTCACCGGCGCGCCCAGGCTGGGGGCAGGCGCGGGCGCGAGGGGCACATAGGCCGGGGGATTGTCCGCCGCGATAAAGGCATGAACGATCCGGCTGGGGTTCGCGGGCGGCTCGCCCCGCTCGATCGCATCGACATATTGCATGCCGTCGAGCACGCGGCCGAACACGGTGTATTTCTTGTCGAGCGCGAAGCGCGGCTGGAAGACGATGTAGAACTGGCTGTTGGCGCTGTTCGGATCATCCGCACGCGCCGCCGCCACCGATCCGCGCACATGCGGCAGATAGTTGAACTCGGCCTCGACATTGGGGAGGTCCGATCCTCCGGTGCCGTCGCCCTTGGGATCGCCGCCCTGCGCCATGAAGCCGTCGATCACGCGGTGAAAGGCCAGGCCGTCATAGAAATGGCGCCGCGTCAGCGTCTTGATCCGCTCGACCATCTTGGGCGCGACATCGGGGCGCAGCCAGATCGTCACGCGGCCGCCGGTCGACAGGTCGAGCAGCCAGAGATTGTCCTTGTCGGTGATCGGCGGCGGGGTCGGGCGGCCGGTGACATTGTCCTCCAGCACCTGCGCGACCTTGGCCGGCATCTGGATCTTGGATTGCGCCTGCGCCGGAACGGCAACCAGGCTGGCCATCATCATGGCAAGAGCGGCGAGAACGCGCATCACATCTCTATCGACAAGGAAAGGAACGAGGGCGCTGTAGAGCAAATCCCGCCTTGCGCCAAACTGAACCTTCGATCCCCAATTCCTCCCCTGGAAGGGGAGGTGGCAGGCCGAAGGCCTGACGGAGGGGTCTCGCCCGTGGTTGTCGGGCAACTCCATCACGACCGGGGACACCCCTCCACCAGCTTCGCTGGTCCCCCTCCCCTTTCAGGGGAGGAATAGAGGGTCACGATCCCTTGCGGCCGATCTTCTCGACCCGTTCTACCACATCGGTGCACACCGCCGGGGTCACGAACTTGGCGATATTGCCGCCATACACGGCGATTTCCTTGACCAGGCGGCTGGCGATCGGCTGCAGCGCGACATCGGCCATCAGGAAGACGGTCTCGACGCGCGGATTGATCTGCTGGTTCATGCCCGCCATCTGATACTCGTACTCGAAATCGGCGACGGCGCGCAGGCCACGGACGATCACCTTCGCGCCTTCGCGCTCGGCGAAATCCATCAGCAGCGAGTCGAAGGCGACGACATGGATTTCGCCCGCGACACCGGCGACCTCGCGCCGGACCATCGCCATGCGCTCGTCGAGCGTGAACATCGGCGACTTGGACGGGTTCGTCGTGACGCCGATCACCAGCCGGTCGACCAGCTTCGCGCCGCGCCGGATGATGTCCATATGGCCGAGCGTCACGGGATCGAAGGTGCCGGGATAGACGCCGATCCGGGTCACCGGTCGCGCTCCACCACATAGGCTGCGATGGCGCGCAGCAGATCGGCCTCGGGGCCATAATCGCGCAGGTGCGCGATCGCCTGGTCGACCAGCATCCGGCATTGTTCGCGTGCGCGCTCGACGCCCAGCAGGCTGAGGAAGGTCGCCTTGCCGGCATCCTCGTCCTTGCGCAGCTTCTTGCCCGCCGTCGCCTCGTCACCCTCGGCATCGAGCAGGTCGTCGGCGATCTGGAAGGCGAGGCCCAGATCATGCGCATAGCCGCGCAAATGGGTGCGCCCCTCGGGCGGCACGCGGCCTAGGATCGCGCCCGCCTCGACCGCCGCGCAGATCAGCGCGCCGGTCTTCATCTGCTGGAGCCGGGTGACGGTGGGCAGGTCGAACACCTGCCGCTCGGCCTCCAGGTCCATCATCTGGCCGCCCGCCATGCCGCTGGGGCCCGACGCACGCGCCAGGTCGAGGATCAGCTCGGAGCGGACGAAGGGATCGGGATGGGTGGATGGATCGGCCAGGATTTCGAAGGCGAGCGCATGGAGGCAGTCTCCCGCCAGGATCGCCGTCGCCTCGTCGAACGCCTTGTGCACGGTCGGCTTGCCGCGCCGCATATCGTCGTCGTCCATCGCGGGCAGATCGTCATGGATCAGCGAATAGACGTGGATCGCCTCCAGCGCGGTCGCCACCCAGCCGGCGCAGTCGCGGTCGACATCGAACAGCCGCGCGGTCGCGAAGACGAGCAGCGGGCGCAGCCGCTTGCCGCCGCCGATCGCGGCATGGCGCATGGCGGCATAGAGCGAGGCGCGCGGATCGCCGGGATCGGCGAGCAGCTCGGCAAAGCGGCGGTCGATGTCCTGCGCGACGTCGTCGAGCGCGTCGCGCAAGTTCGGCATGACGGTGGTCGCCACGCTCAACCGGCCCGGAAGGGGCGGGTGCCCGCGGCCTTGCCCTCGGCGTCGAGGCGGATCGCCTCGATCCGGGCCTGGGCGGCGTCGAGCCGTTCGGCACAGCGCTGGCGCAGACGATCGCCGCGCTCATAGAGGCGGATCGATTCGTCGAGCGTCGCTTCGCCGCTTTCCAGTCGGCCGACGATCCTCTCCAATTCCTTGAGGGCGTCCTCGAACGTCAGTTCTTCGATGGGCGTATCCATGACGCCGCTATGGGGCAGCCCCGCGACACGCGCAAGCAGCGTCGCGCGGGGAAATCGCGCGTGGCCGCGCCTATCGCAGGCGCCTGACCGTCCAGGTGTAGAGAAACGAGACGCCGAAGGCGCCCAGGTCGAACGCGGCTTGCACCCGGCGCGGCGATCGGTCGGTCAGGTCATGGGTGATCAGGCGGATGTCGGCGGTCGGATGACGCTGCGCCATGGCGATCACCGCCACCAGTATCGCCACGATCGTGATCCGCCGTCTGTCCAACGTCCCGCTCCCCCGTCGGCGACGTTACGGCGTGGCGTGGTGGCGGACAAGGGGGGCGATGACCGGCAAAGGCGGGATCGGCACATGCAGTTCGGGTGCCCAGCACGCGCGGTCGCGCCCGCCATTCTTGGCGGCGAACAGCGCCTGATCCGCCTCGCGATACAGGCGCCGCCAATCCTCCTCATCCTGCAGCAGGCCGGTGCACAGCCCCAGGCTGGCGGTCACCTTCAATCCGGCCGGATAGGTGGCCGTGCGCAGCCGCTTCAGGAGGACTTCCGCGTCGGGGGCATGATCGGCATCGGCCAGCAGCGCGAATTCCTCGCCGCCGATGCGTGCCGCCAGCGTTCCCGGCGGCAGCGTGTCGATCAGCGCCTGGGCGAAGCCGCGCAGCACCTCGTCGCCTTCGTCATGGCCCAGCGTGTCGTTGATCCGCTTGAAGTGATCGATATCGGCCAGGATCAGCGTCTGCGGACCGCTGCGCCCCACCGCCTGGTCGAGCAGGGCGCGGCGGTTGAACAGCCCGGTCAGCGGATCGGTATCGGCCAGGCGGCGCGCGGCGCGTTCATGCGCGCGGGCCTGATCGCGCTCGCGGCTGAGCAGATAGATGCGATAGGCGACGCCCAGGCTGGCGATAAGCGCCTCGGCCCCCATCGACAACAGCGTCGACTGGTCGATCCAGGGCCGCCACTGGATCAAGTGCAGCGCATGCAGCACGCGGAACATCGCCAGGATGATCGGCGTGCCCCAAGCGATGGCGAAGGCCCAGAGGAAGTTGCTGCGCCGCCGCCACGCGCTGACCAGCACCGCGATCAGGAACACCAGCAGCACGAGGAAGCCGATGACGACGGCGGTGTCGAGCGGGCGAATCCAGCGCGGGGCGAGCAGCGCGAAGGCGGCGTTAGGAATGGCGATCAGCACGAAGGTGACGATCGCCCAGCGATCCAGCCAGCCCTCGAACACCTTTCGCTCGAAGAAATGGCGCGCGAAGATCACCAGCGTCAGCGCGACGCCGCCGAGCATGATCGCATTCCACCGATGGCGCTCGTTATTGTCGAGCCAGGGTAGCCATTGCCCGATCAGCCCCGACGAACATAGCGCATAGCCGGTGATGAAGAACAGCAGCATGCAATAGACCGGCTGCAAGGGCTGGCGCAGCGCGGGCCAGAGCGCGAGATTATAGACGGCCAGGCCGACCACCAGCCCCATGATGATGCCATAGATCAAGCTGAGCGACGATTCGACCGCGAGCGCATCGGCATGGTGGACCAGATGTGCGCCGCGCACGACGCCGCGCATATTGGCCGCGCCATGCGCCTCCCACAGGATGCGGACCGGCCGTGTCGTCGCGCGCGGCAACGGCACGGCGATGACCGCGCCGAGCAGCAGATAGGGGGCGGTGGTCGCGCTGGTATAGGCGACGTCGCGGATGCTGCCATCGGCATAGAGGATGTGCAGCGTCGTCGCGTCCTGCCAGGTGCTGGCGAAGGTGACGGCCAATCGCTCACGCGGATCGCCCGGCAGGACGGGCAGGGGATCGGAGAGGACCCAGAAATCGCCCGCGCCATAATCGGATTGATCATGCGCGCAGTCGAAGCGTTGCGGCGCAAGGAAAAGCGCGTGCGGCGTATCGCCGGGTTGCATGGGGCGGATACAGCCGCGCAGAACATCGCCCTTGTCGGCCCGCGCGGGGGCGAGCGGCAACAAGGCGACAAATATCGCCAGAATCAGCGCACCAATTCCGTATCTCACCGCCCCCATTGGCAAGCGCATAGCAGAATATGGTAAATATGGCGTTAAATTTTTGTCGGCTGCTCTCTCGTCAGCCGAGCCGAAGTCGTATGACAGTTTGCTTACACCGCATGACGTCAGTCGGCGCAAGCAAACATCACCGGCTAACCTAACATCGATTACTGTCGGCGCGCGGTTCGACAATAAAAAGGGCCGGGTATCGCTACCCGGCCCCTGATCACTTGCTTGCGGTCCCGGACGATCAGCCGGCGTCGACCGAGGCGGGCTTGCCGCCCTTCTTCTTCGGCTTCTTGGGCGCCGCCGGTTCGATCGCGAAGGACAGCGCGCCATCCTTCATCTTCACCGTCACCTCGCCGCCATGGACCAGCTTGCCGAACAGCAGTTCCTCGGCCAGCGGCTGCTTGATCTTCTCCTGGATCAGGCGGCCCATCGGACGCGCGCCATAGAGGCGATCATAGCCCTTCTCGGTGAGCCAGCTCTTCGCCGCCTCGTCCAGGCTGATATGGACGTTGCGGTCCGCCAGCTGGAGTTCGAGCTGGAGGATGAACTTGTCCACCACCCGCGCCACGACTTCGGGCGGCAGGTAGCCGAAGGGTACGATCGCATCCAGACGGTTGCGGAATTCCGGCGTGAACATCTTCTGCACGGCCTGCTCATCCTCGCCCTCGCGGGTGAGGTTGCCGAACCCGACCGTCTCGCGCGCCATGTCGGCGGCACCCGCATTGGTCGTCATGATCAGGATCGTGTTGCGGAAATCGACCGTCTTGCCGTGGTGATCGGTCAGCTTGCCATTGTCCATCACCTGCAACAGGATGTTGAACAGATCGGGATGCGCCTTCTCGATCTCGTCGAGCAACAGCACCGAATGCGGATTCTGATCGACCGCATCGGTCAGCAGACCGCCCTGATCATAGCCGACATAGCCCGGAGGGGCACCGATCAACCGGCTGACCGAGTGACGCTCCATATATTCGGACATGTCGAACCGCTGGAGCGGAATGCCCAGGATGGTCGCCAACTGCCGCGCGACCTCGGTCTTGCCGACGCCGGTGGGGCCGGTGAACAGATAGTTGCCGATCGGCTTGTCGGGATCGCGCAGGCCCGCCCGGCTCAGCTTGATCGCCGAGGACAGATTCTCGATCGCGGCATTCTGGCCGAACACCACACGCTTGAGATCGGTCTCCAGCGTTTCCAGCTGCTGACGGTCGTCGGTCGACACGCTCTTGGGCGGGATGCGCGCCATGGTGGCGATCACGGCCTCGATCTCCTTGGGCGTGATCGTCTTCTTGCGCTTGCTGACCGGTACCAGCATCTGCATCGCGCCGACCTCGTCGATCACGTCGATCGCCTTGTCGGGCAGCTTGCGGTCGTTGATATAGCGCGCCGACAGCTCGACCGCCGACTTGATCGCATCGGGGGTGTACTTGACCTGATGGTGATCCTCGAACGCGGTGCGCAGGCCGGCGAGGATCTTGATCGTATCCTCGATGGTCGGCTCGTTCACGTCGATCTTCTGGAACCGGCGCAGCAGCGCGCGGTCCTTCTCGAAGTGGTTGCGGAACTCCTTATAGGTGGTCGAGCCGATGCAGCGGATCGTGCCGCCCGACAGCGCGGGCTTGAGCAGGTTCGACGCATCCATCGCCCCGCCGCTGGTCGCGCCCGCGCCGATGACGGTGTGGATCTCGTCGATGAAGAGCACCGCGTGGGGCAGCTTCTCCAGCTCGTTGACGACCGCCTTCAGCCGCTCCTCGAAGTCGCCGCGATAGCGGGTGCCGGCCAGCAGCGCGCCCATGTCGAGCGAGTAGATGACGGCCTGGCGCAAGACCTCGGGCACGTCGCCCTCGACGATCTTGCGCGCCAACCCTTCCGCGATCGCGGTCTTGCCGACGCCGGGATCGCCCACATAGAGCGGGTTGTTCTTCGACCGGCGGCACAGGATCTGGACGGTGCGGTCCACTTCCGGCCCGCGACCGATCAGCGGATCGACCTTGCCCAGCTTGGCCTTTTCGTTGAGGTCGACGGTGAACTGCTTGAGCGCGCTCTCAGCCTTGCCCTTCTCAGTAGGCTTGGCGGGCTTTTCCTCCTCGACGCCCTTGGGCGGGGTCGATTCGCTGGTCGCACCACCCTTGCCGACTCCGTGGCTGATGAAGCTGACGGCATCCAGGCGGCTCATGTCCTGCTGCTGCAGGAAATAGACAGCGTAGGATTCCCGTTCGGAGAACAGCGCGACCAGCACATTCGCGCCGGTCACTTCGTCGCGGCCCGAGGACTGGACGTGCAGGATCGCGCGCTGCACCACGCGCTGGAACCCGCTGGTGGGGGAGGGGTCGGTCGCCGCCTCGACCTTCAGCGCGTCGAGTTCGGTGTCGAGATACTGGGCGACCGTCGCCTTCAGCTCGCCCAGGTCGACATGGCACGCTTCCATCACCTTGGAGGCATGTTCGTCGTCGATCAGCGCGAGGAGGAGGTGCTCCAGCGTGGCATATTCGTGGCGCCGCACGGTCGCGGCTTCCAGCGCCTTGTGAAGCGTGGTCTCGAGCGCGGGGGCGAAAGATGGCATCTATGATACTCCTTCCGAAACGCCCCGGACGGACGCCTCGTTTCGACCAATGTCGGGATGGTGAGGCCCGGCATCAAGCTGGTGTAACGCGCGGCCGCTGAACAAAGCGTATCGCGCAAACAAAAACTGTCGGGGTGAAAAGCGCGGGTGCGAGACGGATCGGGCCGGGCCGGCGAAGGGGTACGCGCGGAGGCCCGGATGCCTCACCGCTTGAAGAGCGCGTCGGCGCTGGCGCGGTGGAGCGCGGCGCGTTCCATATGGCGGCGGGTGCGTCCGATCTCCTGTTCCAGCACCGCGATTCGCGTCTCCAGCTCGGCGAGCGAGAGCGGTTCGAGATCGGCCTGGACCAGCGTGGTCAGGCTGTCGGGAATGCGGAGCGGGGAGTCGTCCTGTTCCATAATGGGATGCAGCGTTGACCCGACCGCCGCCGATGTCAATAACAGGCGCGAGAAAGCCTGGACGAACGGGGGAGCAGCGTAATGCAGGCGGATGGCGGAATGACGGGGCAGGTCCCCGAAACGATGGTCGCGATCGATCCGGACGCCGCCGGCGGTCCCGAAGTGCTGGTCCCGACCACCCGCGCGGTTCCCCGGCCAGGCAAGGGCGAAGTGCTGATCCGCGTCGCGGCGGCGGGCGTCAACCGGCCCGACGTCATGCAGCGCCAGGGCCTGTACCCGCCGCCGCCCGGCGCGCCCTCGATCCCCGGGCTGGAGATCGCCGGCGAGATCGTCGCGGTCGGCGACGATGTCGGCGCGGAAATGCTGGGCCAGCCGGTCTGCGCGCTGATCTCGGGCGGCGGCTATGCCGAATATGCGCTGGCCGATGCCGAACATTGCCTGTCGGTGCCGCCGGGCCTGTCGATGGTGCAGGCGGCCGCGCTGCCCGAAACGCTGTTCACCGTGTGGACCAATGTGTTCGAGCGCGCCTATGCCCGCGACGGCGAGACGCTGCTGGTCCATGGCGGCACCAGCGGCATCGGGACGATGGCGATCATGCTCGGCAAGCTGTTCGGCTTGCGGGTGATCGTGACAGCCGGATCGGACGAGAAATGCGCGGCGGCCGAAAAGCTGGGCGCGGCCAAGGCGATCAACTACCGGGCCCAGGATTTCGTCGAGGGGGTCAAGGCCTTCACCGAGGGCAGGGGCGTCGACATCGTCCTCGACATGGTGGGCGGCGACTATCTGCCGCGCAATCTGCAATGCCTGGCCGAGGAGGGCCGGCACGTCTCGATTGCGGTGCAGCGTGGGCCCAAGGCCGAGGTGCCGATCTGGGAGATCATGCGCCGGCGCCTGATCCTGACCGGCTCGACGCTGCGCGGGCGCGACCGGGCGTTCAAGGCGATGGTCGCCGATGAGATCGCCCGCATCGTCTGGCCGCATGTCGAGGAGGGGCGGTTGCGCCCGCTGATCGACAAGACCTTCCCACTGGCCGAGGCCGCCAAGGCGCATGAACGGATGGAGGGCGGCGATCACCTGGGCAAGATCGTGCTGGTCGTCCGCGAGGCGCAGGCCGGCTGACTTAACATAGGCTTGAACAATCCTTTGTGGCCTGCGATGGACCGAAAGGCCGGATCGGCCGTTTTGCCGGGCTGATCCGATAAGGGACGTCCGGGGGCATGGTTGAATGAAGCAGCGTTATCGCCGGGTGATTCCGATCATGGTCGCGGCGATGATCGCGGGGCTGGGCTCCATGCCGGCGGCGGCGCAATCGGCACGCGACATCCTGACCCAGGCGTCCTTCTCCGACGGCGATGAGGCGAGCGCGCTGCGCCGGGTCGCCGTCGCCTATGCCACGGCGGGGGCGACGCTGGCGCGCAAGCCCGACGATCACGAGGCGCAGCTGATGCGCGCGACCGCGCTGGGCTACCGTGCCAAGCTGACCGGCAACCGCGCCGATGCGATCAGCGCGCGGCACCAGTTCGAGGCGATGGTCGCGCAAAATCCCCGCGATGCAGAGGCGCAGCTGGCGCTGGGCGCCTGGCATATCGGCGCGGTCAAGAAGCTGGGGACGATCGTCGGGCGCGCGGCGGTCGGCGCGCAGCGGGCGGTGGGGTTCGCCTCGCTCGACCGGGCGGTCGCGCTGGGTGGCGATCGCGCGTTGTTTCCGGCGCTCTCCGCGCTGTTGCGGCTGGAGCTCGATCCGCGTGACCCGCGCGGACGTGCCCTGGCCGAGGCGGCGGCGAAGGCCGATGTCGTGACGCCGATCGACCGTATCCTGCAACGCGGCGCGGTCGCGATCCTGACCCCGCTGCGCGCCGGCGATGTCCAGGCGACCCGCAAACTGGCGTCGCGGCTGCTGCCCTTCGGCCGATTCGACGACGACAATTGACCGGCGGCCTTTGGCGGGCTACCGAAATGGGCTGGCGGCCCTGCGGCCGGTTTCCAAGACTTTGTGGCACCGCACCTTGCTCTTGGGAGCGGGTCGCATTAGGTTTGCCGCCGCTACGGCCGCTCCGATGAGGGGCGGCCCTTTTATTTTCCGACTGGAGTGATCCCCGTGGCCCAGCCGCTCATGCCCCATGCGACCGCTTCCTGGCTGGTCGACAACACCTCGCTCTCCTTCGAGCAGATTGCGGATTTCTGCGGCCTTCATATCCTGGAAGTGCAGGCGATCGCCGACGACACGGCGGCGACCAAGCTGACCGGCCGCGATCCGGTCCGCGCGCACGAAGTGACGCAGAGCGAGATCGAGAAGGCGCAGGCCAATCCCGATTATCGCATGAAGATGACCAAGGGCCCCGAGCAGGTCCGCCGCACCAAGGGGCCGCGCTACACGCCGGTCAGCAAGCGGCAGGACAAGCCCGATGGCATCGCCTGGATCATCCGCAACCACCCGGAAATCTCGGACGGCGCGATCTCGAACCTGATCGGCACGACCCGCACGACGATCGCCGCGATCCGTGACCGCAGCCACTGGAACATCGCCAACATCACGCCGAAGGACCCGGTGACGCTAGGCCTGACCACCCAGCGCGAGTTGGACTCGGCGGTGGCCAAGGCGGCGAAGGCGACCGGCGGCAATGCCGAGGCGCAGCCGACCGACACCCGCCTGGAGGGCGACCGCGAAGCGCTGCTGGCGTCGCTGCGTGCCGAGCGCGAACAGCAGAGCCGTGATGCCGACAGCGCCAGCCATGGCGGCGACATCATCGATCCGCACTCGCTGTTCCGCAACTGATCGGCGGGGCTTCGGCCCGGCCGTCGCGATCAAGGGGGCGTCCACCGATCCGGTGGGCGCCCTTTTCGTTTGTCGGGAACGGCGTCTCCCGCGCTCCGTTGACGGGGGCGAAGGAGACTGCCCCATGTCCGAAGTGGAAAAACGCCCGTCCCAGCCTTTCGACCGCGACAAGGGCTATAGCGGCCAGGGCTATCACCGCGATGACGAAGCCGCACTGGGCCGCGCCGAGCCGGCCGGCAGCGTGACGACCAGGCCATCGGTCGATACCGGCGGCAATGCGGAAACCAGTCTGCCCGACGACAATGGCAAGCGTGCCTCGGTCGACCCGAAGACGGGTGAAGTGCATGGCAGCGGGGCAGGGGCCGGTGGCGGCAATCGCGGCGATGAGATCGACGAGGTCGATCCCGCCACTCCGCCTGGTGTCGGGCCACGGCCGGTGAATTGATCTCTATTCCTCCCCTTGCAGGGGAGGTGGCAGGCCGCAGGCCTGACGGAGGGGTGTCACCAGTAGCGAGGTCGGGCTGCGATCGGAACCGGCTACACCCCTCCACCAGCTTCGCTGGTCCCCCTCCCCTTGCAGGGGAGGAATAAGGGGGACGCGAACACCCACCGCAACAGCGGCGCCGCTCAATCCATCGATGTCATGAAAAGTGGCAGGAGTGCACGGACTCGAACCGTGGGCCCTCGGTTTTGGAGACCGATGCTCTACCAACTGAGCTACACTCCTGCGAGGCGGCCGCCACTAGCCCGACTGGCGGGGCGAGGCAAGAGCCAATATGCGATTTTCGCAATGCGGACGAAAACGCCCGCCCGGACCTGAAGTCGTCCCGACATTGACCCCCGACCGACTCCCGCGTATAGGCCGCCGCTGCACGAAGGCGATTTCTCGAGATTCGGGACTTATCCGTCGGGCAAGCTTGAACATTGCTGGATGCGAATAGGGCCGGGCGAAAGCCATGATGGCCCCTTTTTGTATTCCGAAGTGCTGTGATGGCTCCAGCAAAGTAACCTCATGGAAAGGTGAAGGCTTCAATGCCGACGATCAACCAGCTGGTCCGCAAGGGCCGCGAACTGCAGAAGGCCAAGTCGAAGGTCCCTGCAATGGAGCAGAACCCGCAGAAGCGCGGCGTTTGCACCCGTGTCTACACGACGACCCCGAAGAAGCCGAACTCGGCGCTTCGCAAGGTGGCCAAGGTCCGTCTGACCAACAGCCGCGAAGTCATCTCGTACATCCCGGGCGAAGGCCACAACCTGCAGGAGCACTCGGTGGTGCTCATCCGCGGCGGCCGTGTGCGCGACCTTCCCGGCGTGCGCTACCACGTGCTGCGCGGCGTTCTCGACACGCAGGGCGTGAAGGATCGCAAGCAGTCCCGCTCGAAGTACGGCGCGAAGCGTCCGAAGTAAGCCGGTCGGGCCTGTCCGCAGGCTCCTCGACCATCAAAGGCTGAAGTTTTGTAAGGAAATACGAGAATGGCTCGTCGTCGTCGTCCCGAAAAGCGGGAAATTCTGCCGGACCCCAAGTTCGGAGATGAGGTCCTGTCGAAGTTTATGAATTCGGTCATGCTGGACGGTAAGAAGTCCGTGGCCGAAGCCATCGTTTACGGTGCTCTGGAAACCGTCGAGACGCGTGCCAAGCGCGATCCGATCGGCGTGTTCCACGATGCGCTGAACAACATCAAGCCGGGCATCGAAGTCCGTTCGCGCCGCGTCGGCGGTGCGACCTACCAGGTTCCGGTCGAAGTCCGTCCGGAGCGCGCCCAGGCTCTGGCCATCCGTTGGCTGATCGGCGCGTCGCGCGCCCGTTCGGAGAACACGATGGCTGCACGTCTGTCGGGTGAGCTGATGGACGCCGCGAACAACCGCGGCAACGCGGTCAAGAAGCGCGAAGATACGCACCGCATGGCGGAAGCGAATCGCGCCTTCTCGCACTACCGCTGGTAAGGGCCTTGCGGCGGACCGGATTTATTTCCGGTCTGCTGCAACCTTTTCAGGGTGCGGTGCCGGCGGTCTTCCGCTGGTCACGCAAACAGCCTATATAAGGGGGAGCCGGGCCAACCGGCTCCCCCCTACGCTTGAGGAAGATCGATCATGGCCCGCAGCCATCCGCTCGAGAAGTATCGCAACATCGGCATCATGGCGCACATCGATGCCGGCAAGACGACCACGACCGAGCGCATTCTTTATTACACCGGCAAGTCCTACAAGATCGGCGAAGTGCACGAAGGCACCGCCACCATGGACTGGATGGAGCAGGAGCAGGAGCGCGGCATCACGATCACGTCGGCCGCGACGACCTGTTTCTGGAACGACAACCGCATCAACATCATCGACACCCCCGGGCACGTCGACTTCACCATCGAAGTGGAGCGTTCGCTCCGCGTGCTCGACGGCGCGGTCGCTTGCTTCGACGGCGTGGCGGGTGTTGAGCCGCAGTCGGAAACCGTGTGGCGTCAGGCCGACAAGTACGGCGTGCCGCGCATGTGCTTCGTCAACAAGCTCGACCGCACCGGCGCCGACTTCTATTTCTGCGTGAACTCGATCATCGAGCGTCTCGGCGCGCGTCCGGCGGTCCTGTACCTGCCGATCGGCATCGAGGGCGGCTTCAAGGGCCTGGTCGACCTGGTCCACAACCGCGCGATCATCTGGCTCGAAGAGTCGCTGGGCGCCAAGTTCGAATATCAGGACATTCCTGAGGAACTGGCCGAGAAGGCCGCCAAGTACCGCAGCGACCTGATCGAAATGGCCGTCGAGCAGGACGATGCCGCGATGGAATCGTACCTCGAGGGCAACGAGCCGTCGGTGGACGAGCTGAAGAAGTTGATCCGCAAGGGCACGCTGGAAATGGCGTTCGTCCCCGTGGTCTGCGGCTCGGCGTTCAAGAACAAGGGCGTGCAGCCCCTGCTCGACGCGGTCATCGACTATCTGCCGTCGCCGCTCGACGTTCCGGCCATCAAGGGCGTGAAGCTCGACGGCGAGACGCCGGATGAGCGTCCTTCGTCGGACACCGAGCCCTTCTCGGCGCTGGCGTTCAAGATCATGAACGACCCGTTCGTCGGTTCGCTGACCTTCGCCCGCATCTATTCGGGCAAGCTCGAGACCTCGTCGCAGGTCCTGAACTCGGTCAAGGACAAGAAGGAAAAGATCGGCCGCATGCTGCTCATGCATGCGAACAGCCGTGAGGACATCCAGGAAGCCTATGCCGGCGACATCGTCGCTCTCGCGGGCCTCAAGGACACCACGACCGGTGACACGCTCTGCGCGCAGAACGCCCCGATCATCCTCGAGCGCATGGAATTCCCCGAGCCCGTGATCGAGCTGTCGGTGGAGCCCAAGACCAAGGCCGACCAGGAGAAGATGGGCGTCGCGCTCAATCGTCTCGCTCGCGAGGACCCCTCGTTCCGCGTGACCTCGGACGCCGAGTCGGGCCAGACCATCATCAAGGGCATGGGCGAGCTCCATCTCGAGATCCTGGTCGACCGCATGAAGCGCGAGTTCAAGGTCGAGGCGAACGTCGGTGCGCCGCAGGTGGCGTATCGCGAATACCTCAAGAAGCCGGTCGACATCGACTACACGCACAAGAAGCAGTCGGGCGGCACCGGCCAGTTCGGCCGCGTCAAGGTCAAGCTGACCCCGGGCGAGCGTGGTTCGGGCTTCGTCTTCAAGGACGAGATCAAGGGCGGTAACATTCCGAAGGAATATATCCCCGCGATCGAGAAGGGCTTCCGTGAAACCGCGGAAACCGGTTCGCTGGTCGGCTTCCCGATCATCGACTTCGAAGTCCTGCTGTATGACGGCGCGTATCACGACGTCGACTCGTCGGCGCTGGCGTTCGAAATCTGTGCCCGCGGCGCGATGCGCGAAGCGGCCCAGAAGTCGGGCATCACGCTGCTCGAGCCGGTCATGAAGGTCGAAGTCGTGACCCCGGAAGACTATCTGGGCGACGTCATCGGCGACATGAACAGCCGTCGCGGCCAGATCCAGGGCACCGACACGCGCGGTAACGCGCAGACGGTCGAGGCGATGGTCCCGCTGGCGAACATGTTCGGCTATGTGAACGCGCTCCGCTCGTTCACCCAGGGTCGTGCGCAGTACTCGATGCAGTTCTCGCACTATGACGAAGTGCCGCAGAATGTTGCGGACGAGGTCAAGGCGAAGATGGCCTAATCGCGTCCGTCGCGCCCTCGGGGCAACTGGGGGCGCGACGACGCTAGGGGCTGGCAATCGCTTCAAACACCCGCTATGGGGCCGCGTTCGCGTGGCCTCGGATGCGGCACCGAATTCGATTTAGAAGGTAGGAAAATGGCAAAGGCAAAATTCGAGCGGAACAAGCCGCACCTCAACATCGGCACCATCGGCCACGTCGACCACGGCAAGACCTCGCTGACCGCAGCGATCACCAAGGTTCTGGCCGACAACGTCGCCGGCAACGCGGCGGTGGACTTCGCGAACATCGACAAGGCTCCGGAAGAGCGTGAGCGCGGCATCACCATCTCGACCGCGCACGTCGAGTATGAGACCGAATCGCGCCACTATGCGCACGTCGACTGCCCCGGCCACGCCGACTATGTGAAGAACATGATCACCGGCGCGGCGCAGATGGACGGCGCGATCCTGGTCGTGTCGTCGACCGACGGCCCGATGCCGCAGACCCGCGAGCACATCCTGCTCGCCCGTCAGGTCGGCGTGCCTGCGATGGTCGTGTTCATGAACAAGGTCGACCTGGTCGACGACGAGGAAATCCTCGAGCTGGTCGAGCTGGAAATCCGCGAGCTGCTCAGCTCGTACGAATTCCCGGGCGACGACATCCCCGTCGTCAAGGGTTCGGCGACCTGCGCGCTGTCGGGTTCGAACGACAAGTTCGGCAAGGACGCCGTTCTCGAGCTGATGAAGCAGGTCGACGAATACATACCGCAGCCGGAGCGTCCGCTCGACAAGCCGTTCATGATGCCGATCGAAGACGTGTTCTCGATCTCGGGTCGCGGCACCGTCGTCACCGGCCGTGTCGAAACCGGCATCATCAAGGTTGGTGAAGAAGTCGAGATCGTCGGCATCAACGACACCCGCAAGACCACGGTCACGGGCGTCGAAATGTTCCGCAAGCTGCTCGACTCGGGCCAGGCCGGCGACAACATCGGCGCGCTGATCCGTGGCGTCGCTCGTGACGAAGTCGAGCGTGGTCAGGTTCTGGCCAAGCCGGGTTCGATCACCCCGCACACCGACTTCCAGTCGGAAGTGTACGTCCTGTCGAAGGAAGAAGGCGGCCGTCACACCCCGTTCTTCGCGAACTACCGTCCGCAGTTCTACTTCCGCACGACCGATGTCACCGGCACCGTCGAGCTGCCTGAGGGCACCGAGATGGTCATGCCGGGCGACAACGTCGCTCTGGGCGTGAAGCTGATCGCTCCGATCGCCATGGACATCGGTCAGCGCTTCACGATCCGTGAAGGCGGCCGTACCGTCGGCGCGGGCGTCGTCAGCTCGATCGACAAGTAAGTCTCGGGCGAAAGCCTGAAACTCTACAGGAAAGGGCCGGCCCCGGCGACGGGGTCGGCCTTTTTCGTTTATAGCGTTGGGAGCGAGGCACTCTCACCCTTCCGGCGCTGGCGCGCCTCCCTCCCTCTCCCGGCGGGAGAGGGAAGGGGCCCGCCCGCGTGAGCGGGTGGGAAGGGTGAGGGTGGTCGCCTCGCCACGTCCGTTCGCACTGAGCGAAGTCGAAGTGCACGCCCGGCGGCACGACCAGAGCATGGCCTTCGACTTCACTCAGGCTGAACGGAGGGTGGGGTTTGTCGCGACCGACGACAGGTTCCACCCCTCCCAACAAAAACCCACGCCCACCCCTTGCGGCACCCCGCGCATCTGCGTATAGGCACACGCCTTGAGGGAATCGGCTGGCACCGGAAACACCGGAGTCGGCCGTTTGCTTTTAGTGAGGGCAGGGTGGTTCGCCGCTCCTGTCGTAACCCAGAGTTTGTTTCGGCCCAGGGTCGCCTTCACGGCGGACGGTCGAGTGCCTGGTCGGACAGACCGATCGCACTTGCCGTCGTCGTGATCGTGAGCCGAAAGCCCGCTCTTTCGCATCGGTAGGGATCATGGACAGCAATATCCGCATTCGTCTGAAGGCGTTCGACCATCGCGTGCTCGATCAGGCGACCGGCGACATCGCCGACACCGCGCGCCGCACCGGCGCTCTTATCCGCGGTCCGATCCCGCTTCCGACGCGCATCGAGAAGTTCACGGTCAACCGTGGTCCGCACATCGACAAGAAGTCGCGCGAGCAGTTCGAGGTCCGCACCTACAAGCGGATGCTGGACATCGTGCAGCCGACCCCGCAGACCGTTGATGCGCTGATGAAGCTCGACCTGGCCGCAGGTGTTGATGTCGAGATCAAGCTGGCGTAAGAGAGCCAGCGTTCCCGTGGTCGACGATTCCGTCCCACGGGATTTTGGCGTTTCCCCGGCCTGAAGCTGCCGGGAAGCGCGCCGAGGTCGCTCCCGCGATCCGGCACTCTTAAGGGATACCGCCCGGCGATGTCGCGCAAGCGATAGGGTGCCGGGGCAGCGTCCCCCGTCTGACCGGTCCGCCGGTCGCCAGCCCGGGACGGGGGCTCGCTTCGCTTTATCCGGGCTGGATACGCCCCCCTTGAATGGTTCTTGGGGGCCTCTGTCGAGGAAGGAACAGGATCATGCGTACCGGCGTGATCGCGAAGAAGCTGGGGATGACCCGCCTGTTCCAGGACGATGGTCGGCACGTGCCGGTCACCGTCCTGGCGCTTGAAGGCGTACAGGTCGTCGCTCGCCGCGAGATGGATCGTGACGGCTACACCGCCGTCCAGCTTGGTGCAGGTGTCGCCAAGACCAAGAATGTTGCCAAGCCGCAGCGTGGCCACTTCGGCAAGGCCGAAGTCGAGCCCAAGCAGGTGCTGGTCGAGTTCCGCGTGAACGAAGACGGCCTGCTGGACGTCGGCGCGGAAATCTCCGCCGACCATTTCGTCCCCGGCCAGTATGTCGATATCCAGGGTCGTACCCAGGGTAAGGGCTTTGCCGGTGCGATGAAGCGCTGGAACTTCGGTGGTCTGCGCGCGACCCACGGCGTCTCGGTCTCGCACCGTTCGCATGGTTCGACCGGTAACCGTCAGGACCCGGGCCGCGTCTTCAAGAACAAGAAGATGGCCGGCCACATGGGCGACAAGAACCGCACGCAGCAGAACCTCGAAATCGTGTCGACCGACGTCGAGCGCGGCCTGATCTTCGTCAAGGGCTCGGTGCCCGGCTCGAAGGGTGGCTGGCTGATCGTCAAGGACGCGGTCAAGGTTTCGCGCCACGCGGACGCCCCGTTCCCCGCCAGCATCAAGGCGGCCGCCAACAACAACGCTTCTGCCGAGCCTGCTCCGGAAGCCACCGAGAGCCAGGAGGGCTAAGTCGTGAAGGTCAAGGTTCAATCCTTCGCCGGCACCGACGCCGCGGACATCGAGCTCAACGACGAGGTCTTCGGCCTCGATCCGCGCGCCGACATCCTGCACCGCGTTGTGACCTGGCAGCTGGAAAAGCGTCGCGCCACCGCGCGCGGCACCCGTGAGCGCGCCGATGTCGCGCGTTCGGGCAAGAAGCTCGGTCGCCAGAAGGGCGGCGGTGTCGCTCGTCACGGCGATCGTCGGGCCCCCGTCTTCATCGGCGGTGGTAAGGCGCACGGCGCCCGCGTCCGCGACTTCAACCCGGGCCTGAACAAGAAGGTTCGCGCTCTGGGCCTGAAGATGGCGCTGTCGAGCCACGCCAAGGCGGGTTCGCTGATCGTGATGAACGATCTGGCCGTCGAGGGTAACAAGACGAAGACGCTGCAGGGCGATCTGGTGAAGCTCGGCTTCGGCAAGACCGCGCTGGTCATCGATGGCGACGCCGTCGAGACGTCGTTCGCACTGGCCGCAGGCAACCTGAAGGAAATCAACGTCCTTCCGGCCGCTGGCGCCAATGTCTACGACATTCTGAAGCATGACACCCTGGTGCTGACGCGCTCGGCTGTCGAAAAGCTGGAGGCCCGTTTCAATGGCTAAGCAGCAGAAGGCGGTCGATCCGCGTCATTACGACGTGATCGTCGCGCCGCACATCACCGAGAAGGCGACGCTCCTGAGCGAGCACAACGCCGTGGTGTTCAAGGTCGCCCCCGGTGCTACCAAGCCCGAGATCAAGGCGGCGGTGGAAGCGCTGTTCGACGTGAACGTCACCGGCGTGAACACCATCGTCCAGAAGGGCAAGACCAAGAAGTGGAAGGGCGCTCCGTACCAGCGCTCGGACATGAAGAAGGCGATCGTCACCCTCAAGGACGGTCAGTCCATTGACGTGACGACGGGGATCTGAGCCGATGGCACTCAAGCATTATAACCCGACGAGCCCGGCCCGCCGCGGCCTGATCCTCGTCGACCGCTCGGCGCTCTGGAAGGGCGCGCCCGTCAAGGCGCTCACCGAAGGCAAGCGCAAGACCGGCGGCCGCAACAACAAGGGCCATGTGACCAGCCGCGGTATCGCGGGCGGCCACAAGCAGCGTTACCGCTTCATCGACTTCAAGCGTCGCCAGTGGGACGTCGAGGGCACCGTGGAGCGGATCGAATATGATCCCAACCGCACCGCCTTCATCGCGCTGATCAACTACGGCGCCGATGCCGAGGGCAAGGACAACCTGGCCTATATCATCGCGCCGCAGCGTCTGGCCGTTGGCGACAAGGTCGTCGCCGGCAAGAAGACCGACGTGAAGCCGGGTAACGCCATGGAGCTGGGCCAGATGCCGGTCGGCACGATCGTCCACAACGTCGAGATGAAGCCCGGGAAGGGCGGTCAGATCGCACGTTCGGCCGGCACCTATGTGCAGGTCGTGGGCCGCGACAAGGGCATGGTCATCGTCCGTCTGAACTCGGGCGAGCAGCGCTACATCCATGCGAACTGCATGGCGACCGTCGGCGCGGTGTCGAATCCCGACAACGGCAACACCAACCTGGCGAAGGCTGGTCGCAACCGTTGGAAGGGCCATCGTCCGCTGACCCGTGGTGTCGCGAAGAACCCGGTCGACCACCCGCACGGCGGTGGTGAAGGCCGGACCTCGGGCGGCCGTCATCCGGTCACCCCGTGGGGCAAGCCGACGAAGGGTGCGCGCACTCGTCACAACAAGGCGACGGACAAGATGATCATCCGTAGCCGTCACGCCAAGAAGAAGGGCTAACACGCAATGGCTCGTTCCGTTTGGAAGGGTCCTTTCGTGGACCTCCATCTCCTGAAGAAGGCCGAAGTGGCGCAGGATGCTGGCAACCGCGCAGGTCCGATCAAGACCTGGTCGCGTCGCTCGACCATCCTGCCGTC
The DNA here is from genome assembly GCF_052056765.1 of Sphingomonas pseudosanguinis. Taxonomy (NCBI): domain Bacteria; kingdom Pseudomonadati; phylum Pseudomonadota; class Alphaproteobacteria; order Sphingomonadales; family Sphingomonadaceae; genus Sphingomonas; species Sphingomonas pseudosanguinis. Next base: position 2,537,911 of record NZ_CP189888.1, on the reverse strand, counting down.
GTTCGTCGGCCTGACCTTCAACGTCTACAATGGTCGCAAGTTCGTTCCCGTCTCGGTGAACGAGGACATGGTCGGCATGAAGCTCGGTGAATTCGCGCCCACGCGCTACTTCCCCGGCCACGCTGCCGACAAGAAGGGTAAGCGCTGATGTCCAAGCCCGCATCCCCCCGCAAGGTCGGTGAGAAGGAAGCGCTGTCGGTCGGCACGCAAATCCGTGGTTCGGCGCAGAAGCTGAACCTGGTCGCAGGGCTCATCCGTGGCAAGAAGGCCGGCGACGCGATGAACATCCTCGCCTTCTCGACGAAGGCGATGGCCGTCGACGCGCGCAAGGTGCTCGCCTCCGCGATCGCCAATGCCGAGAACAACCACAACCTCGACGTCGACGCGCTCGTCGTCGCCGAGGCGTCGGTCGGCAAGTCGATCACCATGAAGCGTTTCGCGACGCGCGGCCGTGGCAAGTCCACCCGCATCCTGAAGCCGTTTTCGCGGCTCCGCATCGTCGTCCGCGAGCAGGAAGAAGCATAATGGGTCAGAAGAGCAATCCGATCGGCCTGCGTCTCCAGATCAACCGCACCTGGGACAGCCGCTGGTTCGCCGAAGGCCATGACTATGGCCGCCTGCTGCTGGAGGATCTGAAGATCCGCCAGTACATCATGAAGACGCTGCCCCAGGCCGCGATCTCGAAGGTCGTCATCGAGCGTCCGGCCAAGCTGTGCCGCATCTCGATCTTCGCGGCGCGTCCGGGCGTGATCATCGGCAAGAAGGGCGCCGACATCGAAAAGCTTCGCAAGAAGCTGGGTTCGATGACCTCGTCCGACGTGTCGCTGAACATCGTCGAAATCCGCAAGCCCGAGATCGACGCCAAGCTCGTCGCGCAGGGCGTGGCCGACCAGCTGGAGCGCCGTATCGCGTTCCGCCGCGCCATGAAGCGTGCGGTGCAGTCCGCGCTCCGTCTGGGCGCCGAGGGCATCCGTATCACCTGCGGCGGCCGTCTGGGCGGCGCGGAAATCGCGCGTACCGAATGGTATCGTGAAGGCCGCGTTCCGCTGCACACGCTGCGTGCGAACGTCGACTATGCCGAAGCGCAGGCGCACACCGCTTATGGCGTGTGCGGCGTGAAGGTGTGGATCTTCAAGGGCGAGATCCTGGGCCATGATCCCATGGCGCAGGACCGGCTGATGATGGAGGCTCAGACCTCCGGCGTGCGCCCGGCGCGCGACGATCATCGCCGCTAAGGAACATAAACCATGCTGCAACCAAAGCGCACCAAGTTCCGCAAGGCCTTCAAGGGCCGCATCCACGGCGATGCGAAGGGCGGCACCAGCCTGAACTTCGGTTCCTATGGCCTGAAGGCCATGGAGCCGGAGCGTATCACGGCTCGCCAGATCGAGGCGGCTCGCCGCGCGATCACGCGTCACATCAAGCGCCAGGGTCGTCTCTGGATTCGCATCTTCCCGGACGTGCCCGTCTCGTCGAAGCCCGCCGAAGTCCGCATGGGCTCGGGTAAGGGTTCGCCGGAATTCTGGGCCGCCCGCGTGAAGCCGGGTCGCATCCTGTTCGAACTCGACGGCGTCGACGGCCCGCTGGCCGCCGAGGCGTTCGAGCGCGCCGCGATGAAGCTGCCCATCAAGACCAAGGTCGTTGCCCGCCTGGGCGACACCTCGCACCTCGGAGGCGAGTAATGGCCAAGACTGAATATACCGGCCAGAGCGACGACCAGCTCGTCGAGGCGCTGGGCAACCTGAAGCGTGAGCAGTTCAACCTGCGCTTCCAGGCGGCCACCAGCCAGCTCGAAAAGCCCAGCCGGGTCAAGGAAGTCCGTCGCGACATCGCGCGGATCAAGACCATCCAGGCGCAGCGCACCGCTGCGGCTGCCAAGTAAGGACCGAGACACATGCCGAAGCGCGTGCTGACCGGGGTGATTGTCTCGGACAAGACCGACAAGACGGTCGTCGTCAATGTGGAGCGGAAGGTTAAGCACCCCCTCTACGGCAAGATCATCCGTCGGTCGAAGAAGTATCATGCTCACGACGAGAGCAATGAGTTCAAGGCCGGTGAGACGGTGCGGATCGAAGAGACCGCCCCGATCTCGAAGCTGAAGACCTGGAAGGTCATCGAGCGGGTCAACACTCACTCGACGCCCGAGCGGGCCTCGGCCGAAGGCTAAAGCCTTTGCATTTCGCGCCCCGCTTCTCCTGACGGAGGGGCGGGGTTCGGAATGAAGAGCCTCCCTTCGGGGTGCAGAGCGGATTGGTCGAGGGGGCGAGCGACTCGCTTGCCTTTCGTATCAGGAGTGGCTATGGGGCCTCTCCCCCTGGCGCAGGCCTCTGCGCCGGGGGTCGTTTTTTAAGGCGGGGTAGGGTCGGTATCCTCCCCAGAAGAGAGAAGGAAGCGGATCTATGATCCAGATGCAGTCCAATCTCGACGTCGCTGACAACAGCGGCGCGAAGCGGGTGCAGTGCATCAAGGTGCTGGGCGGCTCGAAGCGCCGTACCGCATCGGTCGGCGACATCATCGTCGTCAGCGTCAAGGAAGCGCAGCCGCGTGGCCGCGTGAAGAAGGGCGACGTTCACCGCGCGGTGATCGTGCGTACCGCCAAGGACATCCGTCGCGCCGACGGTTCGGTGATCCGTTTCGACGGTAACGCCGCCGTGCTGGTCAACAAGAACGAGGAGCCGATCGGCACCCGTATCTTCGGCCCGGTCGTGCGTGAGCTTCGCGGCAAGAAGCACATGAAGATCATCTCGCTGGCGCCGGAGGTTTTGTAATGGCCGCTGCACGCATCAAGAAGGGTGACAAGGTCATCGTCCTGTCCGGCAAGGACAAGGGCAAGACCGGCACCGTGTCGCTGGCGATGCCGAAGGACGGCAAGGTCGTCGTGGACGGCGTCAACATCGCCACCCGTCACCGCAAGCCGACCCAGGCGAACCCGCAGGGCGGCCTGGAGCGCGTTGCCGCTCCGCTGCATATCTCGAAGGTTGCGCACGTGACCGCCGATGGCAAGCCGACCCGCGTCCGTTTCGAGACGCAGGATGGCAAGAAGGTCCGCGTGGCCGTCAAGACCGGGGAGAAGATCGATGGCTGATTACAAGCCCCGCATGAAGGCTATCTATGACGATAGCATCATCAAGGCGATGACCGACAAGTTCGGTTACAAGAACGTCAACGAGATCCCCCGGATCGAGAAGATCGTGCTCAACATGGGCGTGGGCGAAGCGACGCAGGACAAGAAGCGCGTCGACCAGGCCGCCTCCGAGATGGAGCTGATCGCGGGTCAGAAGCCCGTCATCACCAAGGCGAAGAAGTCGATCGCGCAGTTCAAGCTGCGTGAAGGCATGCCGATCGGTGTGAAGGTCACGCTGCGTCGCGAGCGCATGTACGAATTCCTGGATCGCTTCATCACGATCGCGCTGCCGCGCGTTCGCGACTTCCGCGGCCTGAATCCGAAGTCCTTCGACGGTCGCGGCAACTATGCCTGCGGCATCAAGGAACAGATCATCTTCCCCGAAATCAACTATGACCGCATCGACAAGGTGCGCGGCATGGATGTGATCGTGACCACCTCGGCGAAGACCGACGACGAAGCGCGCGAGCTGCTGCGTCTGTTCGGCTTCCCGTTCCCCAAGGAAGACGCTGCCGACGAGAAGAAGGCGGCGTAACCGGACTGCCCCCTCTCCACGCCGGGGAGGGGGTCCTTACAGAAAGAGCTTAAGTCCATGGCGAAACTGAGTTCAATCAACAAGAACGAGAAGCGTCGTCTTCTCGTCAAGAAGTATGCCGGCAAGTACGCGAAGCTGAAGGCGATCGCGAACGACCAGAGCCTCGATGAGACCGAACGTCTGATCGCGCGCCTGAAGATGGCCGAGATCCCCCGCAACGGCAATCCGACCCGCATCCGCAACCGTTGCGAGATCACGGGCCGCCCGCGTGCGTATTACCGCAAGTTCCGTCTCGCTCGCGTCATGCTGCGTGATCTGGCCAACAAGGGCCTGATCCCCGGCGTCACCAAGTCGAGCTGGTAAGGACCATTTGAGATGGCAGTGACCGATCCCCTGGGTGACCTGCTCACCCGCATCCGTAACGGCCAGCGCGCGCGCAAGGACTCCGTCCTGACGCCTGCGTCGAAGCTGCGCGCCCGCGTGCTCGACGTGCTCCAGCGCGAAGGCTATATCCGTGGCTACAGCGAAGAGCAGATGGGCCCCGCGGCCGGCATCCGCATCGAGCTGAAGTATTTCGAAGGCCAGCCCGCGATCAAGCATGTCGCGCGCGTGTCCAAGCCCGGCCGCCGCATCTATTCGGGCGCGCAGGAGCTTCCGCGCGTTCGCAACGGCCTGGGCATCACCATCGTGTCGACGCCGCGTGGCGTTCTGTCAGACGCCGAAGCGCGCGAGCAGAATGTCGGTGGCGAAGTCCTGGCGGAGGTGTTCTGATGAGCCGCATCGGTAAGAAGGCGGTCCCGGTTCCGGCCGGCGTCACCGCGACCATCGCCGACAAGGTGTTGAGCGTGAAGGGTCCCAAGGGCACCCTGTCCATGCCGCTCGCCGACGAGATCACCTATGACGTCCAGGCGGACGCCATCGCGGTGCAGCCTGCCAATGCCACGAAGCGCGCTCGCGCGTTCTGGGGCATGCAGCGCACCATGGTGCAGAACCTTGTCACCGGCGTGACCGCAGGCTTCTCGAAGAAGCTGGTCATCACCGGCGTCGGCTACCGCGCCGCCGCGCAGGGCAAGACCCTGAAGCTGCAGCTCGGCTACAGCCACGACGTCAACATCGACGTGCCGGAAGGCATCGAGGTGAAGACGCCGGACGCCACCACCGTCGAGATCAGCGGTTCGGACAAGCAGAAGGTCGGCCAGCTGGCCGCCGAGATCCGCCGCTGGCGCAAGCCCGAGCCGTATAAGGGCAAGGGCATCAAGTACGACGGCGAGTTCATCTTCCGCAAGGAAGGGAAGAAGAAGTAATGACCAAGGGTCTCTCTCTTTTCGAGAAGCGCCGTCGGCGCAACCGTACCGCGCTGCGTGCGCGTGCGGGCACCCGTCCGCGCCTGTCGGTGCATCGCTCGGGCAAGCACATCTATGCCCAGGTGATCGACGACGAGGCAGGTCGTACCGTGGCTTCGGCCTCGACGCTGGAAAAGGACGCACGCGGCCAGTCGGGCGCGAACGTCGCAGCGGCGACCGAAGTCGGCAAGCGCGTGGCCGAGAAGGCCAAGGCCGCCGGCGTCACGCAGGTCGTTTTCGACCGTGGCGGCTTCCTGTTCCACGGTCGCGTCAAGGCGCTGGCCGAGGCGGCACGCGAAGCGGGATTGGAGTTCTAATATGGCTGACGAGAACAACGTGGCCGTTGCCGGTGCCGAAGGCGCCGCGCAGGACGCGACCCAGGGTCGCGGTCCCCGGGGCGGCCGTGGCCGTGGTCCGGGCGGCGATCGCGGCCGTGGCGGCCGTGACGGCAACCGTGGTCGTCGCGACGACCGTCGCGGTGGCGCCGAGGAGCAGGGCGAAGAGCTGATCGAAAAGCTCGTCCACATCAACCGCGTCTCGAAGACCGTGAAGGGCGGTAAGCGCTTCGGCTTCGCCGCGCTCGTCGTGGTCGGCGACGGCAAGGGGCGTGCGGGCTTCGGTCATGGCAAGGCGCGCGAAGTGCCGGAAGCCATCTCGAAGGCGACGGCTGCCGCCAAGAAGGCGATGGTCCGCGTTCCGCTGAAGGACGGTCGCACGCTGCATCATGATGGCAACGGCCATTTCGGTGCGGGCCGCGTGACGGTGCGTTCGGCCCCGCAGGGTACCGGCATCATCGCCGGTGGTCCGATGCGCGCCATCTTCGAATCGCTCGGCGTTGCCGACGTGGTGACGAAGTCGGTTGGCACGTCGAACCCGTACAACATGATCCGTGCCACCTTCGAAGCGCTGGGCGACCAGACTTCGCCGAAGGCGGTGGCGCAGCGTCGTGGCAAGAAGATCGCCGACCTGCTGGGTCGCGGTCACGGTGCCACCCAGCAGACTGCCGAGGCGGAAGCCGCGGCCGTCGTGGAGTAAGCGACCATGGCTACCATCAAGATCAAGCAGACCGGTTCGCCGATCCGCCGCACCAAGGACCAGCGCGCGACCCTCGTCGGCCTGGGCCTGAACAAGATGCACAAGGTCGCCGAGCTTCAGGATACCCCTGAAGTCCGTGGCATGATCCGCAAGGTGCAGCACATGGTTCAGGTGGTGGACTGAGACCACAGGGGATTGCTCCCACGCTCCGTTCGCATCGAGCGAAGTCGAGCTTCAGGCCCTTGGCCTTCGACTTCGCTCAGGCTGAACGGCGGTTGGGAATAATCTCGGTCTCATATCCGTCACATTGAACAGTGACAAACACGGGGAAGGGGGCTATGCGGCCCCCTTCCTTTTATCTAGCGGCCGCGATTCCCAGTGATCACGGCCATGCGCGAAACAAGCGAAAGCGAGTGCAAATCATGAAGCTGAACGAACTTTTCGACAACCAGGGTGCCCGCAAGTCCAAGATCCGCGTCGGTCGCGGTATCGGTTCGGGCAAGGGCAAGACCGGTGGTCGCGGCGTCAAGGGTCAGAAGAGCCGTGAGGGCGTGTCCATCGCGGGCTTCGAGGGCGGTCAGATGCCGCTCCACATGCGTCTGCCGAAGCGTGGCTTCAACAACATTTTCGCCAAGGACTATGCCGAGGTGAACCTGGGCGCGATCCAGAAGGCGGTCGACTCGGGCAAGCTGAAGACCGACGGCACGATCGACCACGCCGCGCTGAAGGCCGCTGGCCTGGCGCGTGGCGGTAAGGACGGCGTCCGTCTGCTCGGCAAGGGCGAACTGACCGCGAAGCTGTCGTTCGTCGTGCAAGGCGTGTCGGCCTCGGCTCGCGCTGCGGTCGAGAAGGCCGGTGGCTCGGTCGACGTGCCGCACATCGTGCCGGCCGCCGAGAAGGCCGCCGCGAAGAAGGGCCAGACCCGCGCCGCGAAGCTCGCCGCCAAGGCCTGAACCGGATAAGATCCGCCGCTGTTACCGGGCTCCGGTCCGAATGACAGCGGCGGATTTTGCATCCGGGTTAGACAAGCGCGTCTTCGCGCCTATATGAGCGGCGGGGCGGTTCAAAACGCATCCCGCCGTTTTTCGTTTCCAGGATAACGCAACAGCTATGGCATCCGCAGCCGACCAGATGGCGCAAAGCATCAGCCTGGCGAAATTCGCCAAGGCCACCGACCTCAAGAAGCGGCTGTGGTTCACGATCGGCGCGCTGATCGTCTTCCGCCTGCTCAGCTATGTTCCGCTGCCGGGCGTCGACCCGACCGCGCTGGGCCTGTTGAGCCAGAAGACCACGGGCGGCGTGCTCGACTTCTTCAACACCTTCTCGGGCGGTTCGCTGAGCCGCATGTCGCTGATCGCGCTCGGCGTGATGCCGTACATCACGGCGTCGATCGTCGTGCAGCTCGCGACGTCGCTCAGCCCGCAGCTCGCCGCCATCAAGAAGGAAGGCGAGAGCGGCCGTAAGAAGCTGAACCAGTATACCCGCTACGGCACGGTGCTGCTGACCGCGATCCAGGGCTATTTCATCGCCGTGGGTCTTGAAACGCTGGGCGCCAGCCAGGGTATTCAGGCGGTGATCGAGCCGGGCATGACCTTCCGCATCGCGGCGGTCATCTCGCTGATCGGTGGTACGATGTTCCTGATGTGGCTGGGTGAGCAGATCACCAGCCGGGGTATCGGCAACGGCGTGTCGCTGATCATCATGGCGGGCATCGTCGCCCACCTGCCGACCACGCTCGTTAACCTGCTCGAAGGCGGCCGCACGGGCAGCATCGATCCGGTCCGCCTGATCGGCATCATCGTCGCGGTCGTCGTCCTCATCCTGTTCATCTGCTTCATGGAGCGCGCGCAGCGCCGCATCCTGATCCAGTATCCCAAGCGCGCGACGCAGCGCGGCATGCAGGCCGATCGCAGCCACCTGCCGCTGAAGATCAATACCGCGGGCGTGATCCCTCCGATCTTCGCCTCGTCGCTGCTGCTGATGCCGCTGACCATCTCGCAGTTCGCAGGGCAACGTGTCGCGGGTGAGAGCCGCTGGGGCGACTTCATCATCAGCCTGAACCAGTATCTGCAGCACGGCTCGCCCGTGTACATGCTGCTCTATGGTGCGGGCATCATCTTCTTCTCGTTCTTCTACACCGCGGTTGTCTTCAACCCGGAGGAGACGGCGGACAATCTGAAGCGCTATGGCGGGTTCATCCCTGGCATCCGTCCGGGCAAGAATACCGAGACCTATCTCGATTACGTGCTGACCCGCATCACGGTCATCGGCGCGGCCTATCTGACGATCATCTGTCTGCTTCCGGAATATCTGGTCTCGGCGTTGCAGATTCCCTTCTATCTGGGCGGCACCAGCCTGCTCATCGTCGTCAACGTGACGATGGACACGGTGACGCAGATTCAAAGCCACTTGCTCGCGCATCAATATGGCGATCTGATCAAGAAGGCGAAGCTGAAGGGTGGTCGCCTGCGCTGAGCGCAGGCGGATATAGGGCAAAAGAGGGGAGATTGACGTGGGCGTGAACATCATCCTGCTGGGGCCGCCGGGCGCGGGCAAGGGAACCCAGGCGCAGCGGCTGGTGGCCAATCGCGGCATGGTGCAGCTGTCGACCGGCGACATGCTGCGCGCGGCGGTCAAGGCGGGCAGCCCCGTCGGCCTCCAGGCCAAGGCGGTGATGGACGCGGGCGAGTTGGTGTCGGACGCGATCGTCTCGGCGCTGATCGGCGAGCGGCTGGACCAGGCCGATGCCGAGGGCGGCGCGATCTTCGACGGCTATCCGCGTACCGAGGCGCAGGCCGAGGCGCTGGACATGCTGCTGGCCGAACGTGGCAAGTCGCTCGATCACGTTATTGAGCTGGCGGTCGACGAGGACGCGCTGGTCGAGCGTATCACCGGCCGTTTCACCTGCGCGTCGTGTGGGGCGGGCTATCACGACAGCTTCAAGCCGACCCAGGTGGAGGGCGTCTGCGACGTCTGCGGCTCGACCGAGTTCAAGCGGCGCCCCGACGACAATGCCGAGACGGTGCGCACCCGCATGGCCGAGTACCGCGCCAAGACCGCGCCGATCCTGCCGATCTATGAAGCGCGCGGCATCGTGACGCGGGTCGACGGCATGGCCGCGATGGACGCGGTGGGCGCGGAGATCGACGCGATCCTCGATCGCTGATCTCGTCGGCTTGGGTTTTGGGAAGGGGCGTTTCCGTGAGGGGGCGCCCCTTTCTCGTTCCGGTTTGTGATGGGGCGAGGGGAGGGGTGCAGGGCGTGCGCTTCGACTTCGCTCAGCGTGAACGGAGGTTGGGGCAGAGCGCTCACCCAGCTGGCATGTCCCCAAATCCCCCGCCCCGTTCAGCCTGAGCGCAGTCGAAGGCCAAGGGATTGCCTCGGCGAATGTCGCCGCGTCGCGCTCTGCAAGCGCTCAGGCTGAACGGAAGACGGAAAAGGTTCAACCGACGGTGATTTTCCCCTAACCCAGCCCGATGACCGCGCTGATCGCCGACTATTATCGCCACCTCACCGTGGACGTGCGACGATCGGATCATACCGTGCGCGCCTATGTCGCCACCGCCGAGCGGTTGACCGGCTTTCTGACGCAGCATTGGGGGGAAGCCGTCGATAGCGGAACCCTGTCCCGCATCACCGCAGCCGACCTGCGCGCCTATCTGGCGGCGCGGCGCGGCGAGGGGCTGACCGCCGCGTCGACCGCGCGAGAATTGTCGGCGATCCGGACCTTCCTCCATTTCGCCGGCATCGAGCCGCCATCCCTCAAAGGCCCTCGCCGCAAGCGCAGCATGCCCCGCCCACAGGCCCCGGCCGACATCATCGCGCTGGCCGAAGATGTCGCGGAGGACGCTGCCGAACCCTGGATCGCCGCGCGCGACTGGGCGGTGTTGCTGCTGCTCTATGGCGCGGGATTGCGGATCGGCGAGGCGATGGCGCTGCCCGCCGCGATCCTGCCGCTGGGCGAGACGCTGCGGGTACGGGGCAAGCGTGACAAGATGCGGATCGTGCCGCTGCTGCCGCAGGTGCGCGAGGCGATCGAGCGTTATGCCGCACAGATGCCCTTCGCCGTCGCAGGCGAGGAGCCGCTGTTCCGGGGTGCCAGGGGCGGTCCGCTTTCCCCCGCCATCATCCGCCGATCGGTGCGCGGCGCGCGCGAACGGCTGGGGCTGGGTGCGCGGACGACGCCGCACGCGCTACGGCATAGTTTCGCCACGCATCTGCTGGGGCGCGGGGCCGATCTGCGCCAGCTCCAGGAACTGCTCGGCCATGCCAGTTTGAGTTCGACGCAGATCTACACCGGCGTCGATGCGGCGCGGTTGCTGGACGTGTATCGCACCGCCCATCCGCGCGGGTGACGTCGCTCAGCGATCGCGGTGCGGCTTCCAGGTGACGACGCGCCAGAGATAGCCGATGACGATGACGACGGTCATCACGATCGCCGCCGGCCCGACATAGCGATCGATCGCCTGAAAATTGGCGCCCAGCCACAGACCCGCATAGGCCAGGATCGCATTCCAGATGATGCTGCCCGCAAAGGTCCAGAGCAGGAACTTGCCCAGCGGCATGCGTGTGATCCCGGCAGGCAGCGAGATCATCGTGCGGAAGGCGGGCATGAAGCGGAACACGAACACCACCCAGCCGCCATGTCGGACGAAGAACAGGTGCAGCCGTTCGACATCGCGCCAGTCCATCGTCAGCCAACGGCCATGGCGCTCGACGAAGGGGCGAAACCGCTCATAGCCGATATAGCGCCCGACCGCATACCAGGCGTAATTGCCGGCGGTCGTCCCCGCCGTGCCCCAGAGCAACAGCGGGACCATCGCCATGTCGCCGCGCGCGACCGCCATCCCGCCTAGCCCCATGATGACCTCGGACGGGATGGGCGGCAGGATGTTTTCCAACGCCATCAGCAAAAATATGCCGAAATAGCCGCCCCAGGCGATCAGGTTCAGGATGAATTCGGTCATGGGTGAGGGATGTACCGATGAAGGGACGGGCGGTTCCCCTATCGTCGATACCCCGATGTGGAAAGGCGAAGCGGCTTGACGGCGCGAGCGGGTTGCGCGAACCCGCCAGACATGGCCGATACCCCCGAAAAATCGGAGACGAAGGACACGCTGCGCTTCTTCCTGAAGCTGGCGCTGTTCGTCTTCATCCTGCGCAGTTTCATCGTGACGTCGTTCGTCATCCCGTCGGAATCGATGCTGCCGCGCCTGTTGATCGGCGACTATCTGTTCGTGACCAAGTGGAATTACGGCTATTCGCGTTGGTCCTTGCCCTTCGGCCTGCCGTTGCTGCCCGGGCGTATCCTGGGCCGCGATCCGGCGCGCGGCGATGTCGTGGTCTTCCGCTCGCCCGGGCCGGACGATCATGACGTCATCAAGCGGGTGATCGGCCTGCCCGGCGACACCATCCAGGTGCGCAATGGTCAGGTCATCCTGAATGGCCGCCCGGTCCCCAAGCAGCGGATCGCCGATTTCGTCCTGCCGCTGACCCCCAATTTCAACGCCGACAAGTGCGGGGCCGAGCATCTCGATACGGTCGCGGGGCAGGGGGTGTGCCGCTATGCCCGGTTCCGCGAGACGCTGCCGGGCGGCAAGAGCTATGACGTGCTCGACCAGGGCGATTTCCCCGATCGCGACGATACGATCGTCTACACGGTGCCGGCCGGCAACGTCTTCCTGATGGGTGACAATCGTGACGACTCGGCGGACAGCCGCTTCGCACCGCCCATGGGCATGGGCTATATTCCGATGGAACGGCTGGAGGGGCGAGCGGCGGTCACCTTCTTCTCGACCGACGGCACTGCCGAATGGATCAAGCCCTGGACCTGGGTGTCGGCCGCACGCTGGAGCCGGATCGGAGAAGGGTTTTGAGCGCGCTCGACAGCTGGCTGGCCGGGATGTTCGGCCAGCCCCCCAAGGATAGCACGCCCTTCCAACGCGCGCTGACCCATGGCAGCCAGGCGGCGGAAAATTACGAGCGGCTGGAGTTTCTGGGCGACCGCGTACTCGGCCTCGTCATGGCGGAATGGCTGTGGGAGCAGTTCCCCAGCGAGCCCGAAGGACAGCTGTCGCGCCGGCTCAACTCGCTGGTGACGGGCGCGGTATGCGCCGATGTCGCGCGCGATCTGGGCGTGCGCGATCATTTGCGGCTGGGTAAGCAGGCGCGCGACGATGGTGCGTCGGACAGCGACAATGTGCTGGGCGACGTGATGGAGGCGCTGATCGGCGCCTGGTATCGCGAGGCGGGGCTGGACGCGGCACGGGCTTTCATCCGCAAGGCCTGGGGCGACCGGGTCCATTCGCAGGGGAAAGCCCCGCAACATCCCAAGTCGGCGCTGCAGGAATGGGCCGCCGCGCATAATCGCAAGGCGCCGGAATATGTGGTGACCGACCGCTCGGGTCCGCATCATGCGCCGCGCTTTACGGTGGCCGTCCGGATCGGCCGGACTGCCGAGGCGAGTGCGGAAGGAGCGAACAAGCAGGAGGCCGAGACGGCGGCCGCCAAGGCGTTGCTGGCGAAGTTGAAGGCTTGAGGGATTCCCTTGGGCTTCGACTTCGCTCAGCCTGAACGGCTGTTCTGGAAGACCGCCGCACACCCCGACCTCCGTTCAGGCTGAGCGAAGTCGAAGCCCACGCCCCAACCTCACCCAGCGATCGACGTTAACGCCCCTTGGCGGCGGCCGCGTCCTTCTTGGCCTGGACCTTGGCGCGGTGATGCCCGACTGCGCAGCCCGCCGCGGCACCCAGCACCGCATGACCCTTGCCGACGAAATGCCCGCCGACCGCGCCGACCGCCGCACCCTTCAGGCAGCCCTTGGCCGAGGCGGGGCCGGCGACGGTCAGCAGCGCGGCGGCCGACAGCGCGGTGAGAAGGGTCTTCATAGCGTCTCTCCTTTCACTCGAAATCGTGGCCGGAAAAATGCGCGCTGGTCCGTGGCCGTTCCGTGATCCGGCCATTACATTCTCTTCATACGGGCTGGCCGTTGCGGGACGGGGGCGGGGCCTGTACCGCTGATGCCCATGACTGAACAACGTTGCGGCCTCGTTGCCGTCGTCGGCGCGCCCAATGCCGGCAAATCCACCCTCGTCAACGCGCTGGTCGGCCAGAAGGTCGCCATCGTCAGCCCCAAGGCGCAGACGACCCGCGCCAAGCTGCTCGGCGTCGCGATCGAGGGGGATGCGCAGATCCTGCTGGTCGACACGCCCGGCATCTTCGAGCCCAAGCGCCGCCTCGACCGCGCGATGGTCGCCGCCGCCTGGGAAGGCGCGGAGGGGGCCGACATCCTGGCGCTGGTGGTCGACGGCAAGGGCGGCATCGGCCCCAAGATCCACGCCATCGCCGAGTCGATCGCGCACCGGCCCGAGCCCAAGCACCTTATTCTCAACAAGGTCGACATCGCCGACAAGGCGCGGCTGCTGACCCATGCCGAAAAGCTGAACGAAGTCGTCAAGTTCGACGAGACCTGGTTCATCTCGGCGCAGACCGGGGATGGCTTGCCCCAGCTGAAGTCCCGCCTCGCCGCGCTGATGCCCGAGGGGCCGTGGCATTACCCGGAAGACCAGGTGTCCGACGCGACCGAGCGCGCGCTCGCCGCCGAGGTGACGCGCGAGCAGATCTATCTCCAGCTCCACGCCGAGCTGCCCTATGCCAGCGCGGTCGAGACCGAGGCGTATAAGGAGCGCGAGGACGGATCGGTCGAGATCCACCAGCAAATCCTGGTCGAGCGCCCGACCCAGCGCGCGATCGTGCTGGGCAAGAACGGCGTACGGATCAAGGAGATCGGCGCGCGGGCGCGGGCGCAGCTGTCCGAACTGCTGGGGCAGAAGGTGCATCTGTACCTGCATGTGAAGGTCAAGCCGGGCTGGGACGAGGATCGGTCGGTTTACAAGGATATTGGGTTGGATTGGGTGGAGTGATGTGTTGGGTGGGGGCTCGGTGAGACACCGTGGCCCTCCCCCATCCCCTCCCGCTTGCGGGAGGGGCGTGTTGCTTGGCTGATGGTTCGCATAAGCAACAGGGCCATCGCTATTTGAAGTGCATGTCGGTGATGCTTGGCACGCCCCTCCCGCAGGCGGGAGGGGATGGGGGAGGGCAGGGGCTAGGCGACAGACCCGCCAAGCCGCCCCAAAGCCCACTCTACCGCCTCCACCACCACCGGGTCATCATCCCCCAACAACCCCCGCAACACCGGCACCAACGCCGCCGCACCGCTATTCCCCGCCGCGATCGCCGCATTGCGCACCATCCGGTTGCGCCCGATCCGCTTGATCGGCGACCCCGCAAACACCTGCCGGAACCCCGCATCGTCCAGCGACAGCAAATCCCCCAGTTCCGGCGCGGTCAGCTCCGCGCGGGGATGGAAGGCCATGTTCGCCTGCGCCGCCGCCGCGAACTTGTTCCACGGGCAGACTGCCAGACAGTCGTCGCAGCCATAGATGCGGTTGCCGATCGCGACCCGGAACTCCTCCGGGATCGGCCCGGCATGCTCGATCGTCAGATAGGAGATGCAGCGCCGCGCATCGAGCTGGTACGGCGCTGGAAACGCCTCGGTCGGACAGGCTCGCTGGCACGCGTCGCAGCGGCCGCAAGTGTCGCGTGCCACCGCATCGGGCTCCAGCGCCAGCGTGGTGTAGATCGCGCCGAGGAACAGCCAGCTGCCATGTTCGCGGCTGACCAGATTGGTGTGCTTGCCCTGCCAGCCCAGCCCCGCCGCCTCGGCCAGCGGCTTTTCCATCACCGGCGCGGTATCGACGAAGACCTTCAGGTCGCAAGCCGCCTCGTGCGCCAGCCAGCGGCCCAGCGCCTTCAACTGACGCTTCACGACATCGTGATAGTCGGCCCCTTGCGCATAGACCGAGATACGGCCGATCCGCCCCTGATCGGCCAGCCGCATCGGGTCCTCGGCGGGGGCATAGCTGACGCCCAGCGAGATGATGCTCTTCACCTCGGGCCACAGGCTGGCGGGGCTTTGTCGCTGGTGCGCGCGGTCGGCCATCCAGATCATCGATCCGTGCCGCCCCTCGGCCAGCCATTGGTGGAGCCGCTCGACCGTCCTGGGTGCGGCATCGGCATGGGTGATGCCGATCGCGGCGAAGCCCAGTTCGGCCGCCTTCGCCTTGATCCGGGTTTCCAGCTTGTCTTGCGCCACATCGGCCCGCTACCACAGGGGATCAGGGAGGGACAGGGCTTGGACAATCAGTGGGCGGTCAGCGCCACGGGCCTGGCAAAGCGTTTCGGCGAGCGCCGCGTGGTCGACGGGGTCGACATCGCGGTGCCGACCGGCGCGGTGTACGGCGTGCTCGGCCCCAATGGCGCGGGCAAGACGACGACGCTGCGCATGTTGCTGGGCATTATCGAACCCGATGAGGGGCAGCGTATGCTGCTCGGCCATGCCCATCCGCGCGATGCCAGCGATCTGGTCGGTTATCTGCCCGAGGAGCGCGGGCTGTATCCGGCGATGAAGGCACGCGATGCGATCGCCTTCATGGGCGCGCTGCGCGGACTGGACTGGAAGACGGGCCGCGCGCGGGCGGGCGAACTGCTCGAACAGGCGGGGCTGGGCCATGCCGCCGACAACAAGATTCGCAAATTGTCCAAGGGCATGGCGCAGCTGGTCCAGTTGCTCGGCTCGGTCGTGCATCGGCCGAAACTGCTGGTGCTCGATGAACCCTTTTCCGGACTGGACCCGGTCAATCAGGAACGGCTGGAAGCATTGATCCTCGGCGAGCGTGACCGGGGGGCGACGATCCTGTTCTCCACCCATGTCATGGCGCATGCCGAGCGGCTGTGCGACCGGCTGGCGATCATCGCGGGCGGGCGTCGCCGGTTCGAAGGGACGGTGGACGAAGCGCGCGGCACCCTGCGTGCCCGGGTCCGCTACCGCCCGCGCGATCCGGAGCGGGTGTCGCCCGACCTGCTGCCCGCCGATGCGGTGCGTGAGGGCGCGGACTGGCGTTTTACGCTGCCCGAAGAGGGGATAGAGCCGGTGCTGGGCCGATTGCTGGCGGCCGGCGCGGGCATCCTGAACCTGTCGATCGAGCGCCCCAGCCTGCACGAGGCCTTTGTCCGCATCGTCGGCGAAGCCGCCATGGAGGCCAAGGCATGAGCGCGCGCCGCCTGATCCGCCAGACGATGACGATCGCCCGGCGCGATTTTATCGCCACCGTCTTCACGCCGATCTTCCTGCTGTTCCTGTTCGCGCCGCTGATCATGGTGGCGTTCAGCACCATCGGTGCACTCGGCGCCCGTCAGGCCGCCGATCATGGCAGCGAGCGGGTGCGCATCGTCGCGATCGTGCCCGATGCCGTCGCCCCCGCCATCGCCGAAGCCGACCGCCGGGCGCGCAAGGTGTTCCGCCGCGACGAGGAGCCGCCCGCGCTGATGACCATGACGCCGACGCGCGATGTCGCGGGCCAGGCGCGTGCGACCTTCGAGGCGGGGGGATATGACGCGACGGCGGTGCTCTATGGCCCGCTCGACCGGCCGACCGTCCTTTACGGGCCGCGCGGCGCGCGCACCGCCGACTATCTGGCGGTGTTAGCGGGCAGCGCGCTGGCGGCGGAGCGGCTGGGAGGGACGTTGCCCAGCATCTCGCCCACCAAGATCGCCTTCACCCGCCAGCGGCCCACGCTGGGCGGACAGAACCAGACCGCGTTCCTGGCGGTGTTCGGCGTCTTCTTCCTGACCCTGTTCCTCGCAGGCCAGGTGGTCGGCACCATGGCCGAGGAGCGGTCCAACAAGGTGATCGAGGTGCTGGCCGCCGCCGTGCCGCTGGAGGCGGTGTTCCTGGGCAAGCTGTTGGGCATGTTCGGGGTCGCGGTGCTGTTCATCGGCTTCTGGGGCACGGTGCTCGGGCAGGTGACCAGCCTGTTGCCGCCGAGTTTCGCGGGGATGGTCGGCGAATTGTCGCCGGCGGTCGGGCTGCCGATGTTCGCGCTGCTGTTCATCGCCTATTTCACCATGGCCTATCTGCTGCTGGGGTCGGTGTTCCTGACGATCGGGGCGCAGGCCTCGACCATGCGCGAAATCCAGATGCTCTCGCTGCCGATCACGATCGTGCAGGTCGGCATGTTCACCCTGACGCTGAGTGCCCTGTCCGAACCCAATAGCTGGCTCGCGCGGGCGGCGGAGATATTCCCGCTATCCTCACCCTTCGCGATGGCGGGGCTGGCGGCGGCGGACGATGCGCTGTGGCCGCATGCGCTGGCGCTGGCGTGGCAGGGGCTGTGGGTCGCGATCTTCGTGACCATGGGGGCTCGGCTGTTCCGGCGCGGGGTGCTGCAATCGGGGAGTTCGCAGCCCTTCTGGAAGCGTAAGCGGGGGTGAGGCGTGCCAAGCGGGATGGCCTTTGCGTAAGCTCTTGGCCTTCCTATCTTGGGTTTATGACCGCATCATCCTCGGATCGCCGCGCTTTCCTCTCGCTCCTGGGGCTGGGCACGCTTGGCGTTGGGCTGTCGGCCTGTGGTCGCGAGGCGGTAGCGGCGGAGCGCTTCCCCGTGTCGATGAGCGATGCCGCGTGGAAGCAGAAGCTCGGACCGGCGGCCTATGATGTCCTGCGTCACGAGGGCACCGAGCGGCCCTATAGCAGCCCTCTCAACGGCGAACATCGCAGCGGCATCTTCGCATGCAAGGGCTGTGCGCAGCCGCTCTTCTCATCGAAGACCAAGTTCGAGAGCGGCACGGGCTGGCCGAGCTTCTGGGCGCCCTTGCCCAAGGCGGTGGGCACGCGCCGCGACCGGTCGCTGATGATGGAGCGGGTGGAGGTGCATTGCAGCCGCTGTGGCGGGCATCTCGGCCATGTCTTCGACGATGGGCCCAAGCCGACGGGCAAGCGCTACTGCATGAATGGCGTGGCGATGACGTTTCGGGCGGCTTAGCGTGTCGCTGGGCGGGGATTCCCGTGGCCTTCGACTTCGCTCAGGCTGAACGGGGTTCGCAGTAGTAGCTCGGCTTCACTCCTCACTCCGTTCACGCTGAGCGAGGTCGAAGTGCACGTTCCGCCTTTCGTGAATATACTCGAACCGCGAATTACTGGATCGGCGCCGCGAAGGTCAGGATGCCGTTGACGCGGCCATCGGTGTTCGATGCGATTTCGGTGGCGGGCAGCGGTGCGACGCTGGGCTTGTGACCGGCATAGATGAAGCCCTTGGTCGGATAGGCCGAGGTGCCCAGGCCGCCATTGGGGCCGTACCAGACCTTGACCATCGACCAGTCGTTGTTCGGCGAGATGTCGATCGCGCGGACGTCGCGCTCGATGCCGCCGCGGCGCGACCAGTTGGCATGGGTCAGGAGGACTTCGCGGTCGCTGACGACCTTGCTGACCATCGCGACATGGCCGACGCGCATGCGGTGGGTCGCCTCGAACGCCAGGACCGAACCTTCCGCTGGCATATGGCCACGCTCGTAGCGGCCCTCGGCCTGGCCCCACCAGGTGTTGGCGTTGCCGTGAATATCGATGCCCGAAATCTCGCGGGCATAGGGCGCACACTGCCAGAATTGGGCTGCGGCGGGAGCGGCCATCATCAGGCCGCACGATGCCATCAGCGCGAATCGCACTGCAAATGCCTTGAACTTCACGTGACCCCCCGGTCGGAATGTCGGTGTGAGTGTCGATTAACTGGGGCTAAACACATTGGAAAGCGCGGCCGGAACCATATCCGGTGAACGGTGTTTCGGCGGCGGTGACTTGAAAATACGGCGGCGAAACGAGTTTTTCGTTCCTCGTTTCGCCGCTCGCTAGGCTCGGCTTATCGTCCGAGGAGGCGGTCGACCGTCACCTGCGTCACCGAGTGATAGCTGGGACGCGCCTTCTCATAGATTCGCTTGGCCAGCGCCTGGCCCCACGCGCCCTGTCCCTGAAGCTGCTGGAACAGCGGCGCGACGAACTTGCGGCGGCCCTGCGAGGTCAGGAACTGGTCGGCGGATGCCTCGGCCGGCGGATAGCGGTTGGCGAGCGCCAGCTTCAGCCAGGCGAAGCGGATCTCGCTATTGCCCGTCTCGTTCCAATGGAACCGCCCGTCGAGTGCGGCGAGCCGCTCGGCCGACAGCTGGCGCGGCAGTTGGTCGAGGAAGCGGACATATTCCTGTGTCGTGACCTTGTCCGGCACCGCCGAGACCGGGCCACCCGCCGCGAAGGCCTTGGCCGCCGCGTCGATCGCGGGGAAGGCGTCGGAGCGGACATGGACGGCATTGGCGGGGATGCCGGGCTGATAGACCCATTGGTCGACACCGATCTTCGTATCCTCGCCGGGCTTGAGCAGGTTTTTGCGCAGATCGGCCAGGAAGCCCGCACTCGTCTGCGGCTGGAAGGCATGGCGATCGAAATAGCCGCGCAAGTAAGCGTCCCAGCGCGCGCGGCCGACGACCGACTCGATCGTCCGCAGGAAGGTCGCGCCCTTGTCATAGGCGATCTGGGTCATGCCGTCGTCGGGATCGCGGGCGGCGTTCAGGTCGAGATGCAGCTTGGTGTCGGGCGATTGCGGGCCGCCGGCTTCCTTCACGGCGTTCATCATGTCGGTCCAGGCGAGGTCGGCCTCCATGGCGGCGCGGCGCTTGCCGTACATCGACTCCATGATCCGGTTCTCGAAATAGCTGGTGAAGCCTTCATTGAGCCAGAAATCGTCCCAGGTCGCGTTGGTGACGAGATTGCCCGACCAGCTATGCGCCAGTTCGTGCGCGATCAGGCTGACGAGGCTGCGGTCGCCCGCCAGCACGGTCGGCGTCGCGAAGGTGAGGGTGGGGTTCTCCATGCCGCCGAACGGGAAGCTGGGCGGCAGGACCAGCACATCGTATCGGCCCCAGCGATAGGGGCCATACAGCCCCTCGGCGGCGGTCACGAATTTGTCGAGCCCGGCAAACTCCCAGGCCGATTTGTCGAGCATCGCGGGTTCGGTCCAGATGCCGGTGTTGGCGCTTAAGGGCTTGAACTTCAGGTCGCCGATGGCAAGCGCGATCAAATAGGGGGCGACCGGCTTGTCCATGCGATAGCTGGCGGTGTGGCGGCCGCCCTCGCACGGCGTCTCGGCCGTCCGCTCGCCGCTCATCACGACGATCAGCGCGCAGGGGGCGTTGACCTTGGCGTCCCAGGTCTGGCGGATGCCGGGCGAATCCTGGGTCGGAATCCAGCTGCGGTTGAGGATCGCCTCGCCCTGGCTGAACAGATAGGGCTGCTTCTTGCCCGCCGTCTGCTCGGGCGACAGCCATTGCAGCGCCTTGGCCCCCGGCGCGGAGGCATAGGCGATCTTGACCGTGCGCGCGCCGTTCAGCGTGATGGTCAGCGGCGCGCCATGCACCTTGTCGACCGCGCCGACCGTATAGGGCAGGGGCCGGTTCTGCGCATCGGTGACGGTGACGATGCGCAGGCCGTTATCGTCGACCACCAACTGCCTGGCGTCCGCCTTGGCATCGACCGACAGCGTCGCGACGCCCCGCACCACATGGGTGTCGAAATCGGCATAGAGGTTCAGCGAGACATGGGTGACCCGCGCCTCCAGCGGCCGGGCATAGCTGTGCACGTCGCGCGCATCGGCGCTGGTCAGGACGGGGGCGACCATGGGGGCGGAGGAAGGGGCTTGGGCGGCGAGCAGCATCGCCAGGGCGGCCAGGGGCATGGGGACTCCGAATGGGACAGGATGATTGCACCATAGCGCGATCGACGGGGAATGGGAGGGGCGGTGCCCCCTGGACGCGAGGTGCCGCAACCACCAGCTAGGGGCGATGGACGAGATGACGCTGGCGGTGGTGGGGATCGACTTCCCCAATGAGGACAAGGCGCGGAGCAACCGCCGGTTCGAGTGGCTGGCCTCCGCCATCGGCGATCCGGTGACCTTGCAACCCGAGCCGCGCAACCGCCACGATCCCAATGCCATCGCGGTCTTCAGCGCGCGAGGCGTGCAGGGCGGCTATCTGTCGGCCGAACGCGCGCCGCTGGTCGGTGCGCGTATCCGTCGCGGAGAGGAGGTGCAGGCCGTCTTCCAGGGACTGGACAAGGCGGTCGCCTATATCCGGGTGCGCTTCGGCGG
This sequence comes from Sphingomonas pseudosanguinis, assembly GCF_052056765.1. Lineage (NCBI taxonomy): Bacteria > Pseudomonadati > Pseudomonadota > Alphaproteobacteria > Sphingomonadales > Sphingomonadaceae > Sphingomonas > Sphingomonas pseudosanguinis. The sequence goes on along the minus strand of NZ_CP189888.1, from coordinate 2,516,848 downwards.
CGGCGCGCCAACCCTGCCCGTGTCGAAGCCGGCCCCGACCGGTCGCGGCGATGGGAATGACGATTTCTATCCCGATGCCGAGGGGCCGGACTGGGGTGCCTGAGACCCCCAAAACAAAAGAGGGAGCCGAAACCGGCTCCCTCTCCACGCATCGGATGCGTTGACCTTTGGGCGGGCAAACCCGCCCGGCAAGATCAGTTGCTGTCCGCGCTGTCGTCCTTGACGATCGCGACGACGCCGATGGCGACCACGCCAGCAGCGATCAGCGCGGCGAGGATGCCGCCGCCGGCCAGCTTGTTGCCCTTGGCGGTCGGAGCCGAAGCGCGAACCGACTTCGAAACCGACAGGCTGGCGGCCGGGTTGGTCGGAGCGGCAGCAACCGGAGCAGCGACGAGGGCGGTGGCGGCAACAGCAGACAGGAACTTCATCATATATAATCTCCCATGGCGAACGACCGCCAAGACGCGGCATTGTTCATCGTCCCGATAGCGCAAAAGGATCGGAGGACAAAATTGTTCCCGCACTGCATCAATTTTTTTCGACACTGTGGGAACCATATCGCACATTCCGTATAGGGAATGTCGATTAGGGCCGTAACGGTTTTGTCTCAGCGGCCACCATCACGCCGCGTCAGCGCGGCGACGCAACTGGCGCGATCGATCGCGCTGCCATCGGGTTCGCGCGCGTCGATATAGGATACGCGCGGCTCGCCACCGTCCTTGGGATAGAGATAGGCGTCGAGGACGCAGAACTTGCCCTGATATTGCAGCTTGCGCGCCTGTCCCTCGCGGACATCGGCATCGGCCGCGCCGAACAGCTTGGTCAGCCCCGCCGCATCCTGGCCCAGCACCCGCTCCAGCCCGACGCTGGTATAGGGCACGGGGACGGGCGCCATGCCACGCACCGGGGCGGCGGTCTGGGGGACGGTACAGCCGGCCAGCGCCATGGGGGGAAGCAGGAACAGCGCGGGTCTGCGCCAATGGGGGGTCATGCGGGTCGCCTCCGATGAAAGACATGCGTCGCCATGCTCGCGCCCAAAACGGGGGCCAGCAGGTTGAGCCCCGGAACCACGAACAGCACCGCCACGGCAAGCCCCAGCAGCAGGCGCCGCGGCCCGGTCGCCCTGCGCCAGCGACGCATCGCGCCCGCATCCATATGCCGCGCCGCCACCATGTCGCCCAGATCGCGCGACAACAGCCAGCCATTGACCAGCAGGAACGCCGCCGCCGTGCCGATGCCGGTGGCCAGCAGCACGATATAGAGCGGCAACAGGACCAGGTTGATCGCGATCACCCGCCCCGCCGAGCCGAGCCCCATCGCCAACCCGCGCGCCAATGGAACGGGGCGGGCGCTAGCCAGCGCTTGCGGATAATGGCGCGCCTCGACGGCGGCGACGATGTCGTCGGCGAACAGGCCGATCACCGCCATCGCCACCGCGCGAAAGGCCAGCCACAGCGTCACGATCTCGACCACCACGACCAGCGCCGCCGACCACCCGCCGGCCTGCGCGCCCAGCCATCCCGCCAGCGCCGCGCGGACGCCCCACCACAGCGCGACGCCCGCCACGACGAACACCGCCAGCGTCACCGCCAGCGAGCGGATCAGGACCCGGCGGATGACGGGATCACCCAGCTGCCCCAGCGACAGGAAAAAGGCGCGGATCATGGCCGCAGGGATGGCGCGGGCGGTGGGGGCAAGTCAATGTGCGCAAACGGGTTTCGCGGGGCCTGGGGCGGGTGCCGTGTCGTCGATCTTGCGCCGGGGTAGCGTGCTGACTAGGGCGGCGGGCATTACAGCTTGTTTTCCCGGAGTCCGTTACTTGACCAACCCCACTTACGACGTGGTGGCGATCGGCAATGCCATCGTCGACATCCTTGCCTCCGCCGAGGATGACTTCATTGCCGAGAACGGCATGACCAAGGGCGCGATGCAGCTCGTCTTCTCGCCCGAGGAGGCCGATGCGCTGTACGCCAAGATGGGCCCCGGTCGCGAGATTTCGGGTGGCTCGGCCGCCAACACGCTGGCCGGCATCGCCGCACTGGGCGGCAAGACCGCGTTCATCGGCCAGGTCGCCGACGACCAGCTGGGCGAAGTCTTCGCGCACGACATCCGCGCCGCCGGCGTCCGCTTCGACACCCCGGCCCGCGCCGGCCAGCCGACCACGGCGCGCTGCATGATCTTCGTCAGCCCCGATGGCCAGCGGACGATGAACACCTTCCTGGGCGCATCGCACTATCTGCCGGCCGAGGCGCTGGACCGGTCGCTGATCGCCGATGCGGCCTATCTGTATATCGAAGGCTATCTCTGGGACCCCGAAGAGCCGCGCGCCGCGATGCGCGCCGCGATCGAGGTCGCGCGCGAAGCGGGCCGCAAGATCGCCTTCACCGCCTCCGCCGAGTTCGTGATCGACCGTCACCGCGCCGATTTCCATGCGCTGATCGACGGCGGCATGATCGACGTGATCTTCGCCAATGAGACCGAGATCGTCGCGCTGACCGAGACGGCGGATGTCGAGGCGGCGGTCGCCTCGCTGAAGAACAAGGTCGAAACGCTGGTCGTGACCCTCGCCGAAAAGGGCGCGCTGGCGCAACGCGGCGATGAGCGCGTGACGGTTCCCGCCCATCCCGTCGACAAGGTCGTCGACACGACGGGTGCGGGCGATCTGTTCGCCTCGGGCTTCCTCTATGGCCAGACGCATGGCCAGGATCTGAAGGCCTCGCTGACGCTGGGCGCGGCCTGCGCGGCCGAGATCATCAGCCATTTCGGCGCACGTCCGCAGGTCGACCTGAAGACGCTCGCCGCCAGCCTCTGAGCGGCTGGCTTACCAGCCAGCCGAAGGATGCAGGCTGAACCGAGCGACTGACAACCCGATCCTCCCCAAGCTGTGCTTGGGGAGGGGGACCATCCGAAGGATGGTGGAGGGGCAGGAGCCGCAAAGCAAAAGGCCCGGAGGATCGCTCCTCCGGGCCTTTTTCGTGCCTTCGTGATAAGCCGATCAGCGGTCGATCGGCTTGGCCACTTCGGGCTGCATCGCGGGGTCGTCGACCACGTCGATGATGCCGCGCCCGACATGGCTGCGTTTGCGGCTGTAGAGGAAGTAGATCGCCAGACCCACCGCGCCCCAGCCCGGCAGGACCAGGATCGCGATCAGCGGCAGCGAGAAGTACAAATACGCGCAACCGATCATCGCGGCGGGCGCGACGATGAACACGGCGGGCGTGCGGAACGGCCGCTTGCGGCTCGGATCGGTCTTGCGCAGCACCATCACCGACAGCGCCACCATGAAGAAGGCGAACAGCGTGCCCGAGTTGGAATAGTCCGCCAGCTTGCCGACCGGCAGGAAGGCCGAGGCGATGGTCGCGGCGATGCCGGTCACGATCGTCACGACGTGCGGCGTGCGATAGCGCGGATGCACCGAGGCGAGCTTTTCGGGCAGCAGGCCGTCACGCGCCATGGTGAAGAACACGCGGGTCTGGCCGAACATCATCATGAGGACGACCGAGGGCAGCGCCAGCGTGGCGGCCAGGCCGATCAGATTTCCGATCTTTTCCCAGCCGATGGTACGCAGGACGTGCGCCAGCGCCTCGCGCGAGCAGGACAGCGGCTCGGCCGCGCCACTCGCCACGATCGCTTTGCACTGCGCGGCCAGTTCCGACGTGCCCGGCGACAGGACAACGCCGGCGGCATCGCGCACCGGCTGCGCGCCCAGCGGCGAGCCGATCGCACCCGCCGAGACGAGCAGATAGAAGACGGTGCAGAACAGCAGCGACGCGATCAGGCCGATGGGCACGTTGCGCTGCGGATTCTTGGTCTCCTCGGCGGCGGTCGACACAGCGTCGAAGCCGACATAGGCGAAGAAGATCGACGCGGCCGCGCCGGCGACACCGGTCAGGCCGGTGGGCATGAATGGCTCGAAATGCGCGCCGTTGATCACCGGCACCGACAGCGCGATGAACAGGGTGAGCGCGGCGACCTTGATCGCGACCAGGATGGCGTTGACGCGGGCGCTCTCGGTGGTGCCGACGACCAGCAGCCAGGTGACGAGCAGCGAGATGATGACGGCGGGCAGGTTGATATAGCCGCCCGAGGAGGGGCCGTTGACCCACTCCATCGGTATGTCGATGCCCAGCAGGTTGCGCAGCTGCCCCACGACATAGCCCGACCAGCCGACCGCGACGGCGCTTGCACCGACCGCATATTCGAGGATCAGCGCCCAGCCGACCATCCAGGCGAGAAGCTCGCCCATGACCGCATAGGTATAGGTATAGGCCGAGCCCGCGACCGGCACCATCGAGGCCAGCTCGGAATAGCAGAGGGCCGCCACCGCGCAGACGAACCCGGCAAGGATGAACGAAATCATCATGCCCGGCCCCGCCTTTTGCGCGGCTTCGGAGGTGAGAACGAAGATACCCGTGCCGATGACGGCGCCGATACCCAGCATGGTGAGCTGGAACGCGCCTAGCGATCGTTGCAGCCCCTTCTTCTCGGCGGTCGCCAAAATGGCGTCCAGAGGCTTAACGCGCCCGAAAATCATGAATGTCCAATCCCCCCAAGGGAAGGGCGGCCCCGACATGGGACGCGCCCGGAGTCCGGTGAATGGTCGGGGAAGTTAGCTGCAATTTTATTACGCGCAATCCCTAAGGTGCGCGGGATGCGGTCAGGGGAGTGGATAAAAGCCTCTCTCCCGCCAGGGGGAGGTTGCCGTGGCTTCAAATGGCGTGGTTCCGTTCCGCAGTAAGCCCCTCCCGCAGGCGGGAGGGGTTTGGGGAGGGCAGAGTGTCTCACTGAGAGCATCGCCCGTGGCGTTTCCCTCCCCCATCCCAGTTTCAGGTAAACGATGCCCCGCATCGTTTAGGTCATGCCCCCGGCATGACCGACCTGAAACTTGCTTGCGGGAGGGGCGTGCCTAGGTCAGCGCGCCAGCATCGGGCCGAGCGGCTTACCCGCCAGGATATGGACATGAAGATGCGGCACCTCCTGCCCGGCATCCGCACCGATATTCGCCAGCAGCCGGTATCCCGGCTCGACTGCGCCTGCTTCCCGCGCGACATGGCCGACCGCGCGGACGAAGCCGGCGATCTCCGCCTCGCCAGCGCGCGCGGAGAAATCGTCCCAGGACACATAGGCCCCACGCGGGATCACCAGGATATGCGTCGGCGCATGCGGGGCGATGTCGTGGAACGCGACCGCCCATTCATCCTCGTAAACCCGCCTCGACGGGATCTCGTCGCGCAGGATCTTCGCGAAGATATTCTGATCGTCGTAGGGAAGGGTGGCGTCGATCGGCATCGAAATTCTCCGTGGGATTAACGGGGCCGCGCGGCCTTTTCGTCATGCCCCGACACGCCCTCGCGCCGCGCCAGTTCTGCGCGGACATCGTCCAGCGTGTGGCCGGTATCGGCCAGCAGCACGATCAGGTGGAACATCAGGTCGGCGGCCTCGGACACGATCTTGTCAGGCTGCGCCATGGCGGCGATGACGGTCTCGACCGCTTCCTCGCCCAGCTTCTGCGCGATCTTGGGCCGCCCCTTGGCGAAGAGGCTCGCGGCATAGGAGGTGGCGGCGTCGCCTTCGTCGCGGCGTGCGCGGATCGTGGCTTCGAGGCGGTCGAGCATGTCCATGGCGGCGTGGGTGACGCGACGCGGCGCTCGCGTCAATCCTTGCGGTTGCGGCGGCGCATCAGATGTCGGAGCAGCCAGATCGCGCCGATCGCAAAGACGAACAGGCCGATGTCGGACCATTCGGGATGACTTCGCGGCTTGGGCACTCCGCTATGCGCGGCGGCGGTGGTCAGGGAGGCGAGGGGCATGGGGGTGTTTTAGCAGGGTGGCGGGCGGGGGTCATCCGGGGGATTTTGGTTCGCGCGAAGACGCGGAGGGTTTGGTTGCGAGGTTGGTAATGGACCTTCCACACTGACGTAAAACGTCTTCCGCTCGCCACCTGAACCCCACCTCCGTTCACGCTGAGCGAAGTCGAAGCGCACGCCCGGCGCTCCGCCCAGTGGCGCGGTTATCCCTTGGCCTTCGACTTCGCTCAGGCTGAACGGGGGTTGGGGGGGCATCTCAACCCACCCCGTCGATCGGAAGACACGCGCTCGCTGAGAGGTGCAGGCCAATGCCCGCCCCTTAACCACCCTCTCCGCGCCTCCGCGCCTCCGCGCGAACCAAAAATCTTCGCGTCTTCGCGTCCTTGCGCGAACATCAATGCGACCGAACCGGCACCCCCGCCGCCGCGAGCGCCCGATGTGCATCCGCAATCGACGCATCGCCGAAGTGGAAGATCGACGCTGCCAGCACCGCCGAGGCGTGACCGTCGCGCACGCCCGCGACCAGGTCGTCTAACCCGCCGACGCCGCCGCTGGCCACCACCGGCACGCTGGTCCGGTCGGCGATGGTGCGGATCAGGTCGAGGTCGTATCCCCCACGCGTCCCGTCCCGGTCCATCGAGGTGACGAGCAACTCGCCCGCGCCCAGCTCCGCCAGCCGCAGCGCATGTTCGACCGCATCGATGCCCGTAGCGCGCCGACCGCCATGGGTGAACACCTCCCAGCCATCCGCCGTCCGCCGCGCGTCCACGCTGGCCACGCAGCACTGGCTGCCGAATCGCTCGGCAATGTCGGAGACGACTTCCGGGCGGCTGACGGCGGCGGAGTTGACCGCCACCTTGTCGGCGCCCGCCAGCAGCAGCGCACGGGCATCCTCGGCGGTACGCACGCCGCCGCCGACCGTCAGCGGCATGAAGCACACCGCCGCCGTCCGCCGCACCACGTCCAGGATCGTGCCGCGCGCCTCATGGCTGGCGGTGATGTCGAGGAAGCAGAGTTCGTCCGCGCCTGCCGCGTCATAGGCGCGCGCCTGCTCGACCGGATCGCCCGCATCGATGAGGTCGACGAAGTTGACGCCCTTGACCACCCGGCCATTGGCAACGTCGAGACAGGGGATGACGCGCGCGCGGACGGTCATGCGGCTGCGGCCACCGACAGGGCCGCCGCCAGATCAAGCCTCCCGTCATAGAGCGCCCGGCCGGTGATGACGCCCTCGACCCCGTCCTTGTGATGGACGGCCAGCATATGGATGTCGCCGATCCCCGCCACGCCGCCGCTGGCGATGACCGGAATCCGCACTGCGCGGGCGAGGTCGACCGTTGCGGGCACGTTGCAACCTTTCAGCATCCCGTCGCGGCCCACATCGGTGAACAGCAGCGAGGCGACGCCCGCATCCTCGAACCGGCGCGCAAGGTCCTCGACCGACACCGTCGAGACATCGGCCCAGCCGCGCGTGGCGACCATGCCGTCCTTGGCGTCGACCGCGACGACGATGCCGCCGGGATAAGCCTTGGCCATGTCGCGCACGAAGTCGGGATTCTCCAGCGCCGCGGTGCCGATCACGACGCGCGACACGCCCAGGTCGAACCAGCGCTCGACATTCTCAGGGTTACGGATGCCGCCGCCCAACTGGACATGGCCGGGAAAGGCTTTGACGATCGCCTGCACCGCCTCGCCATTGACCGATTCGCCCGCAAAGGCGCCGTCGAGGTCGACGACATGCAGATACTCCGCGCCCGCCTCGGCGAAGAGCATCGCCTGATGGGTGGGATCGTCACCATAGACGGTCGCGCGGTCCATATCGCCCTCGGCCAGGCGGACGACCTGGCCGCCCTTCAGATCGATGGCGGGGAAGACGATGAGGCTCACGGATGCCACTCCAGGAAACGGGTGAGGAAGGAGAGGCCATAGCGCTGGCTCTTCTCGGGGTGGAATTGCGCGCCGACCACGGTGTCGCGGCCGATCGCGGCGGTGACGGGACCGGCGTGATCGGTGGTCGCCAGCACATGCTCGCCGGTGAAGGCATAGCTGTGCAGAAAATAGGCCTCGCCCGGCACGATCAGCGGATGCTCGCGCGTCGGGCGGACATCGTTCCAGCCCATATGCGGGACTTTGGCAGCCGGATCGGAAGGGATGAGGCGCGTCACGCGACCGGGAATCCAGCCCAGGCCCCGATGCTCGCCCATCTCGTCGCTGGCGTCGGCAAGCAACTGCATGCCGACACAAATGCCCAGGAATGGCCGCGCGCGGGTGAGGGCGGCGTCGCGGAGCGCCTCTTCCAACCCGTTTATGGCGCGGAGATTCGCCGCACACGCCCCGAACGCACCGACGCCCGGCAACACGATCCGGTCAGCCTTGGCGATCACATCCGGATCGGCGGTGATGACCACATCGCTTGCCCCCGCCGCGCGCAGGGCATTGTCGACCGAGTGGAGATTGCCCGACTGGATGTCGATCAGCGCCAGCGTCACAGCATGCCCTTGGTCGAGGGGATGGCGTCGGCCTTGCGCGGGTCGATCTCGACCGCCATTCGCAAGGCGCGGGCGAGCCCCTTGAAGATGCTCTCGGCGATGTGATGGTTGTTGTGGCCATGCAGCAGCTCGACGTGCAGCGTGATGCCCGCTTCCTGCGCGAAGCTGTGGAACCAGTGCTCGATCATCTCGGTCTGGAGCGTGCCCAGCATCGGATTGGTGAACGGCACCTTCCACACCAGCCAGGGGCGGCCCGAAATGTCGAGCGCGGTGCGGGTCAGCACTTCGTCCATCGGCGACAGCGCCTCGCCATAGCGGCGGATGCCGCGCTTGTCGCCCAGCGCCTTGGCAAGGGCCTGTCCGATCGCCAGCGCGCTGTCCTCGGTGGTGTGATGCCCGTCGATATGCAGGTCGCCCTGAACCTTGACCGACAGGTCGATCAGCGAATGCCGCGACAGCTGGTCGAGCATGTGGTCGAGAAAGCCGATGCCGGTGGCGTTCTGATAGACGCCGGTGCCGTCGAGATTGACGGTGACGTCGATGACGGTTTCCGCGGTGGCGCGGTGGACGGTGGCGGTGCGCATGGCCTCCCCCTTAAACACCTATCCGTCCCATGCAATCTTGACCCGCGATCAAAGGCCGCTAGTCCATGGGCCATGACCGAAGGATTGCCCGACAGCCTCATCCCCTATGACGACATCGTGCAGGAGGCCCTGCGCGCCGTGGTGGGGCGTGTACTCGGCCCGGTGGCGGAGACGGGGCATCTGCCCGGCACGCACCATTTCTACATCACCTTCAAGACGCAGGCGCCCGGCGTCGACATCCCGCAGCGGCTGATGGAGCGGTTCCCGGACGAGATGACGATCGTCCTGCAGAATCGCTTCTGGGACCTGACGGTGGACGAGAATCGCTTTTCGGTCGGGCTCAGCTTCAACCAGGTGCCCTCCAAGCTGGTGATTCCCTATTCGGCGATCACGCGCTTCCACGACCCGGAAGTGCAGTTCGAACTGGGCTTCCACGTCGCCGACGATCCCCAGGGCGATCCCGATCCGCACGATTCGGCCGAAAATGACGAGCCCGTCGCCAAGCCGGTCGAGGACGGCAGCAACGTCGTCGCGGTGGATTTCAAGCGGAAGAAGTGATGTCGCGCAGAGGCGCGGAGGACGCAGAAGATGTCCCGCGCCTCGCCAGCGAAGCCTGTTTGCTGCCGGCGGATGGGGCAAGGCCGTAGACGGCCATGAAGCGAACCCCCTCCGCGCCTCCGCGCGAACCAAAATCGTCTTCCCCGGCGAAGGCGGGGCCCAGGCTCCACCAGGCGGAAGGTGTGCGAGCCATTGCGGGGGAGGCCAACTCCCGCGCTATCGATAGCGCACGGTAACTGAACCCTGGCCTGCGCCGGGGTGGCGGGATTGGCGTAGCTGGATCGAAAATCCATCCGCTTCCGATTGAGTCCCTTGATCATTACCCGGGCCCGCGCCAAAACCGAATCGAGCGGAAGAAATGATTTCGCGCAGAGGCGCAGAGGCGCAGAGGACGCAGAGATGCCCTGCGCTTCGTCGGCGAATCCTGTTCCCCACCGGCAGATGGGGCAAGGCCGTAGACGGCCCTGAAGCGACCCCCCCTCCGCGTTCTCTGTGTCTCTGCACGAACCAAAATCCTCTTCCCCGGCGAAGGCCGGGGCCCAGGGTCCACCAAGCGGAAGGTGTGCGAGCCATTGCGTGGGAGGCAAACTCCCGCGCCATCGATAGTGCACGGTAACTGGACCCCGGCCTTTGCCGGGGTGGCGGCATCTATCGAGCATGCTTGGCGTGGCCGGATCGGGGAACCCATCCGCCCCCGGTGAGTCCCTCCATCATGACCCAGACCCGCACCGAAACCGACTCGATCGGCCCGATCGAGGTTCCCGCCGACGCCTATTGGGGCGCGCAGACCGAACGCAGTCTCGAGAATTTTCCCTTTGGCGAGCGGGAGACGATGCCGGTCGGCATCGTCCATGCGCTGGCGATCGTCAAAAAGGCCGCCGCGCGAATCAACCGGGGTTACGGACTGGCGGCGGACAAGGCCGATGCGATCGAGGCGGCGGCGCAGGAGGTGATCGACGGGCGGCATGACGATCAGTTTCCGCTGGTCATCTGGCAGACCGGCTCTGGTACCCAGTCCAACATGAACGCCAATGAGGTGATCGCGGGCCGCGCCAACGAGATGCTGACTGGCACGCGCGGCGGCAAGTCGCCGGTCCATCCCAATGACGATGTGAACCGGGGCCAGTCCTCCAACGACACCTTCCCGACCGCGCTCCATGTCGCCGCCGCCATCGCGGTGACGCGGCAACTCTTCCCCGCGCTCGACCGGCTCCACACCGCGCTCGATGCCAAGGCGAAGGCGTGGGACGACATCGTCAAGATCGGCCGCACCCATTTGCAGGATGCGACGCCGCTGACGCTGGGCCAGGAATTTTCGGGCTATGTCCAGCAACTCGCCAATGCCCGCGACCGGATCGAGGGGACACTCCACCGCAATATCCTGCCGCTAGCGCAAGGGGGTACGGCGGTCGGCACCGGGCTGAACGCACCGAACGGCTTTGCCGAGGCGATCGCCGCCGAGATCGCCGAGGCGACCGGCATTGACTTCGTGACCGCGCCCAACAAGTTCGAGGCGCTGGCCAGCAATGACGGGCTGGTCGACCTGCATGGCACCTTGAACGTGCTGGCGGTGGCGCTCACCAAGATCGCCAATGACATCCGCTTGCTCGGCTCCGGCCCGCGTTCGGGGCTGGGCGAGCTGGAACTGCCCGCCAACGAGCCGGGCAGCTCGATCATGCCGGGCAAGGTCAACCCAACCCAGTGCGAGATGCTGACCATGGTCGCTGCGCAGGTGATCGGCAACAATGCCGCCGTGACGGTCGGCGGCTTGCAGGGGCATCTGGAGCTGAACGTCTTCAAGCCGCTGATCGGCGCCAACGTGCTGCGCTCGATCCATTTGCTGGCGGTCGGGATGGAGAGCTTTGCCGAGCGCACGGTCGAGGGGATGACGGTCAATCGCGACCGGATCACCGAGCTGCTCGACCGCTCGCTGATGCTGGTGACCGCGCTGGCGCCGGAGATCGGTTATGACAATGCCGCCAAGATCGCCAAGCATGCGCATCAGCAGGGCCAGACGTTGAAGGAGGCCGGGCTGGAGCTGGGGCTGGTCGACGAGGCGACCTTCGACCGGGTGGTGCGGCCGGAGTTGATGCTGGGGCGGTGAGGTTGAAGCGTGGCCTTCGACTTCGCTCAGGCGGAACGGAGGTGGGGGGCTTATCCCAAACGCCGTTCAGGCTGAGCGAAGTCGAAGCCCAAGGGAATCACCGCTCCTCAAGCCCCCTGGCCGGATAGGCGGGCAGAGCGATCCGGTAATGGATCGCCGCTCCGCGCAGCAGGAACCCGGCCAGCGCCGCGATCGGGCCCGCCAATGGCACGCCGAGCGCGGTCAGGATCACATAGCTGGTCGAAGCGAGCGCGGCGGCGGTGACATAGAGTTCGGGGCGCATCAGGATCGACAGCTCGCCCGCGATCACGTCGCGGATGATGCCACCGACACAGGCCGACACCACGCCCAGCATCGCCGCCGGGATCGGCGTGATGCCATAGCCGCTCGCCTTGGCCGCGCCGTACACGGCATAGGCGGCCAGCCCCACCGCGTCGAACCAGTCGAGCGCGCTGCCGCGCCACCATCGCTCGGGTGTGGCCCACACCGCGACGGCGGCGGCGAGGCACACCACCGGCACGCGGGCATCATGCACCCAGAAGACCGGCGCATCGATCAGCAGATCGCGCAGCGTGCCGCCTCCGACTCCGGTGATCAGTGCGAAGAAGACCAGAGTGACCATCGTCTGGCGATGCTTGGCCGCGACCAGCGCGCCCGACACGGCGAACACCGCCAGCCCGGCGAGGTCGAGCCAAGGCATCGCGGCGGGCAGCATGGCGGTGGGTTCGGGCAGCATCGCCCCCGGTCTTAGGGCGGGGACGGGCGGGGGGAAAGGCCGTCGCAACGATGCCCTTCGATGAACGGCACGTTATGTTTGGTTCATGCAACGGACAGTAGGATGCGAACGTTACGGCATCAGATCATGTTTGAAAGGAAGATTGTCATGCGGAAATTGATGCTCGCTCTGGGTTGCACCGCCATGGTCGTCCCCTCGATGCTCGTGCCGGTCACCGCCGCCGATGCGCAGCGCCGGTACAAGTATCGCGAGTGGCGCGACGATCGCGGCCGCGTCCGCTGCCGCAAGCCCGACGGCACGACCGGTCTGGTCGTGGGTGGCGTCGCCGGCGCGCTGCTGGGCCGCACCATCGACACGCGCGGCGACCGTACGCTGGGCACGCTGGGCGGTGCCGCCGTCGGCGCGCTGGCGGGTCGCGAGGTCGAGCGCGGCACGAGCAATCGTCGCTGCCGCTGATCGCGGCCTTCCATTCGGAAAGCCAAAAGGGCGTCACCTCCGGTGGCGCCCTTTTTCTTGTGTCATTCCGGTCGTTACTGATGTCCCATCCATGAACGAAAGGTAGTTTTCAGTTAACGAAACGACTCCCGCAGACAAGGCGTTGAACCCGCATCTTTGAAAGACGGGAGTATCGTCATGCGTATCGCAATTCTGTCGGCCACGTTGACCGCGATGACTTTTACCGCCGTGCCGGCGGCGGCCCAGAGCAATGGCTGGGAAGCCCGCCGCGAATATCAGAACGAGGTTCGCGATGCCCGCCGCGACTATCGCCGCGACGTCCGCAACGCCGACTCGCGCCGCGACATTCGCGAGGCGCGCCGGGAGTATCGTGAGGATATTCGCGATGCGCGCCAGGACTATCGCCGCGACATGCGCAACGTCCGCTGGCGCAACTACGACTATAACCGGTTCGAGCCGGGCCAGCGCGGATACTATCCCGAGCGCTATTATCGCGACGGCCGCTATTACCAGCCGCGCGCGCTCGGCCGGAACGACCGCATCTATCGTGGCATGAACGGCCGCTTCTATTGCCGCCGCAATGACGGCACGACCGGTCTGGTGGTCGGTGGTCTCGCCGGCGGTGCGCTGGGCAATGTGATCGCGGGCGGCGGTTCGCGTCTGCTCGGCACGGTTATCGGCGCCGGCGGCGGCGCGCTGCTGGGCCAGCAGATCGATCGCGGTCAGGTCCGCTGCCGCTAAGCCCGACAGGCTTTGGAATGACGACGGCCCGGCATGTTCGCATGCCGGGCCGTTTCACGTTCAGATCAGGCCGCCGCCCAGCATCAGGCGCAGGCCGAAGATCAGGATGAGGATCAGGTTGAGGTTGCGTCCGCCATTGCGCGACGACAGCGCGCCCACCGCCGCTCCGACGATGGCGATCGGGATGACGAACCAATAGCCCCAGGCGAAGAAGGGCAGGAACGGCACGATGCCGAGCAGGAGCGCGACGACGCCGATGACGATCGAGAACAGATTCAGCATGAGGCTCAAGATGGCGGCGCCGGACGCGATATACAAGCATGCCACACCGCCATCCCGGTGCGGGACATAATCCGATGCACATCGGATCGACCCCATTAACGATCGGATGATCGGCGCATGCTAAGGAGGCGGCATGACGGTCCCGTCCTTGCGAATCCTGGTCCCGCTCACCGCCCTGCTGCTCGCCGGTTGTGGTGCTAAGACCGACGACGATGCGCAGCTGAACGCGCTCGACAATGAACTGGCCGCGATGAACGAGGCGCGGCCGGCGCAGGACCCGCAACTGGCCGAGGCGCTGGCCGGGCAGATCATGGTCGATCCGGGCCTGACCCAGACGTCCAACGCCAATGCGGTGCGCCCGCCCAACCGGCCGGACAGCGATCAGGTGCCGGTCCTGCCGCCGCCGGGCGATCCGGTCGACCCGCGCACGTTGAAATCCGCGCCGAAGGCTACGGAGGATTGTCCCGAATGTCGCGCCTCGGGCAAGGCGCTGACCCTGGCGGCGCTGGCCGGGCAACAGATGGGCAATGGTCCGTGCTTGGCCGGGCTCCGCTACTCGGCGGAGTGGGCCGCGCGACTGCCGGCGTCTTTTGCGATCTATCCCGGCGGCCGGGTGAGCGAGGCGGCGGGCAATGACGCCAATGGCTGCGGCTTGCGAATCGTCAGCTTCCGCGCGGGCGGCGGCGTCGACAAGGTCGTCGACTATTATTTCACTCGCGCCACCGCCGCCGGCTACGACGCCGAGCACAAGCGCGACGGGGCGCTGCATGTGCTGGGCGGTACCAGGGGCGCGGCGGCCTATATCGTCTATGCCACCGCGCGCACCGATGGCGGCACCGATGTCGACCTGATCGTCAAGGGCGGCTGAGCCGGCGGGGCGCGTGCAACCATTCTTTGCGCGCAAGCCGGCATTGCGCTAGGGGAGGGCGGTTATGTCTCCGCTTCTTCTCGTGATGCTGGGCGGCGCGCTGGGATCGGGTGGGCGATATCTGACGGGGCGGGTCATGTCCGACACGCTCGGTCCGGCTTTTCCGTATGGAACGCTGACCGTCAACTGGGTGGGATGCCTGTTCATGGGTATCCTGGCCGGGGTGCTGGCACGCACGGGCGCATCGGAGGGGTGGCGGCTGTTCATCGGCGTCGGGATTCTGGGCGGGTACACCACCTTCTCGTCCTTTTCGCTCGACACCATCACATTGATCGAACGCGGACAGACGGGACTCGCGCTCGGTTATGTCGCGCTGTCGCTATTGGGTTCGCTGGCCACACTGTGGGCCGGGCTTTGGGTTACAAGGATTATGGCATGACGGACTCGGTCCGCCAATTCACGGTCGGTTACGACGATGACGGCATCCGGCTGGACCGCTGGTTCAAGCGCCATCTGCCCGACACCAGCTTCACCACCGTCGCCAAATGGGCGCGGACCGGCCAGCTGCGCGTCGACGGCGCGCGCGCGACGCCGGGCGACCGGATCGCGGCGGGCCAGGTGCTGCGCGTGCCCCCTGCCGAGCCCGCGCTGGCCGAGAGCAGCAAGCCGACGACGCGCCCGCGCCATATCCTGTCCGAGGATGAGGAATCGTTCGCGCGCGAAATGGTGATCCACAAGGATCGCGACGCGCTGGTCCTGAACAAGCCGCCGGGTTTGGCGACGCAGGGGGGGACCAAGACGACCACCCATGTCGACGGCCTGCTCGACGCGCTGCAGTTCGAGGCGGAGGGGCGGCCCAAGCTGGTCCACCGGTTGGACAAGGACACGTCGGGCGCGCTGCTGGTCGCGCGCAACGCGCGGTCGGCGGCCTTCTTCGCCAAGGCGTTTTCGGGGCGCACCGCCAAGAAGATCTACTGGGCGCTGGTCGTCGGCGTGCCCTCGATCGAGGACGGCACGATCGAGTTGCCCATCGCCAAACAGCCGGGCACCGGCGGCGAAAAGATGCATGTCGACGAGGAGAATGGCCAGGCGGCACGCTCGCGCTACCGTGTGATCGAGCGGGCGGGCAATCGCTGTTGCTGGGTCGAGTTGCAGCCGTTCACGGGGCGCACGCATCAGCTGCGCGTGCACATGGCGGCGATCGGCCACCCGATCGTCGGCGACGGCAAATATGGCGGCGCGGCGGCCTTCCTGACCGGCGGGATCAGCCGCAAGATGCATCTGCACGCGCGCCGCATCCGCGTCGACCATCCCGATGGCGGGCGCATCGACCAGACCGCCGAGCTGCCCAGCCACTTCGCCGAATCGATGAACCAGTTGGGCTTCGACGAGATTCGCGGCGACGTCCTGCCCCAGGACGAGGATCGCGGCCCGCCGCCCAAGGACGTGCTGAAGCAGCGCGCCAAGGCGCATGCCAAACAGTATCGCAAGGAACGGCGCGGTGAACGGCGGGGTCGGGGGGCGCGGCAGTAACAGCCGTGCGCCCAGCGCTCGCGACCGCCCCGAACACCGCCCCAAAACCCCGTTCAGGCTGAGCGTAGTCGAAGCCAACGCAGCGCCCTGTCCGCAAGCGAATCCCATGCGCTTCGACTTCGCTCAGCGCGAACGGCGGGATGGGATGATGAATGGGCAGGGTGAACGGGGCGGGTATGACAAACCCCGCTGGCCCAAGGGCCAGCGGGGCTTTTGTCTGACGGAGGGGCCGAAGCCCCTCACGCCCGGTTATCAGCGGCAATAGCCGGGGTTGTTCGACTTTTCGATCGCATGACCAGCCAGCGCACCGGCGCCACCGCCCAGGATAGTGCCGAGGGTACGGTCACCCCGGCTGTCGATCGTACGGCCCAACAGGCCACCCGCGATCGCGCCGACGATGGTGCCCGTGGTGCCGTTGTTGCAACGCTGCGGGCCGCGAGCATAGCCGCGATTATCGTAATAGCGGCGCTCGTAACGCGGGCCACGATTGTAACCGTCATAATAGGCGTCGCCATACGCGCGCTCATAACGGTCGCCATAATAACGCTGCGCCGAGGCGGCGGTCGGAACCATGGCCGTCGCGCCGACGGTAAGGGCGGCTGCAGCGAGCGAGAGCTTCTTGAACATCGTCATCTCCCTTGATCTTCAATCCGGCGGCGGCGGGATGATTCCCGTCGTCGTTGAGAAGCTTTTGCCCGATTCGGTGTGATGCGATGCTGAATGTGGTTGTTAGCCAATATTCATCAAAATATTCGGTTGCTGACATCTTGGGGGGGCATGATGACACCGTCGATGCTGTTTCACGGCCTTCGCACCGTCGCAGGGGCAGCCATGCTGACGGCAACGCCTGCGGCGTTGGCCGTCAATCGGGTGCCGGTCCCGCCGGCATTCACCGTCCCTGACGATCCCGCCGGTTGCGTCCTGGAACGCGAGGGGCGGCCGGTCGATGATGCCGTGCTGACCAAATTGGGAAAGCAACATGGCCGCCAGACGGTGACGCTCTCCGCAAGCGCGACCATTCCATATCGCTGCATCGGTGGCATCCTCTATCGCATGCAGCAGGCCGGTTTCCGGCGCGTGAACTTTCACGGCATGTGATCGGGATGGTGTACCCGCGCTTCCCCCGGCCGGCGGGGCGCGATAGGAGGGCGCGATGACGCGACCGCGCCTTGCCCTGTTCGATTGCGACGGCACCCTCGTCGACAGCCAAGCCAATATCTGCCTCGCGGCGGTGGAGGCGTTCACCATGGCCGGGCTGACCCCGCCGCCCGCACCGGCCATCCGCCGCATCGTCGGCCTCAGCCTGGTCGAGGCGATGCAGGTCCTGGCACCCACGCTGGGCGAGGATATGCACCGGCAATTGGCGAGCGATTACAAGGCGGCCTTTTTTCGCCTGCGCACCGAAGGCGCGATGGAGCCCGAGCCGCTGTTCGACGGTATCCCCGCGCTGCTCGACCATCTGGCCGCGCAGGGCTGGCTGATGGGCGTGGCGACGGGCAAGTCCGATCGCGGGCTGGCGCGTGTGCTGGCCGAACATGGGCTGGCGCATCATTTCATCACGCTGCAAACCGCCGACCGCCATCCGTCCAAGCCCGATCCCTCCATGGTGCTGGCCGCCATGGCCGAAAGCGGGGTCGCGGCCGGGGATGTGGCGATGATCGGCGATACGAGCTTCGACATGGCGATGGGCAAGGCGGCGGGCGCCTTCGCGGTCGGTGTCGCCTGGGGGTATCATGACGTGCACGAACTGATGAGGGCGGGCGCCGATGTCGTCGCACAGGAGGTGGCCGACCTCCCCGCGCTGCTGGTGCGGCCATGAGCGGGCGCGACCCGGCGCGGCGGCGCTGGTTCATCATCGCGGGCGTGCGCCTGATCGGCGTGGCGGGGGCGCTGCTCGGCGTGGTGCTGGTATCACGCGGCGTGACCTGGCCGCACAAGGTGCTGGGCGTCGCGATCGTCATGTCGGCCCTGGCGATGATCGCGATCGTACCGGCGGGGCTGGCGCATCGCTGGCGGAGTGGGGGCGAATGAAGCGGTTCTGGACGAACGTCACCATCGATGCCGATCGCGTCGTCCGGCTGGACGACCGACCGGTGCGGACACCCGGCCGCACGCCCCTGGCGCTCCCGACGACAGCGCTGGCCGAGGCGGTGGCGGGCGAATGGCGCGACGTGGCGGAGACGGTCGACCCGCGCGCCATGCCGCTGACGGGGCTGGCCAATGCCGCGATCGATCGGATTGCCGCCGACCCCACGCCGTTCGCGGACGGGCTGGCGCGCTATGCCGAAACCGATCTGCTCTGCTACCGCGCCGATTCGCCGCCCGAACTGGTGGCGCGGCAGGTGGCGATCTGGGACCCGCTGCTCGACTGGGCGCGCGATCGCTATGACGTGCATTTCACGCTCGTCACCGGGATCATGCACCGGCCCCAGCCTGATGCGACGGTCGAGCGACTGGCGGCGGCGGTGAAGGCGCTCGATCCGTTCCGGCTCGCCGCCTTGTCGCCGGTGGTGACGATCACCGGTTCGCTGGTGCTCGCGCTGGCGTTGCTCGAGGGCGCGGCGGCGGCGGACGTCGTCTGGACGGCGGCGCATGTCGACGAGGATTTCCAGGCCGAGGAGTGGGGCGAGGACTATCTCGCCATCGAGGCGCGCGAGGCCAAGCGACGCGAGTTCGACGCGGCCGTGCGGTTTCTGGCGGCGTTGGGGTGAGGTTGGTGGCCGGGGCAGGGCGTGGGCTTCAACTGCGCTCAGCCTGAACGGGGGTGGGGATGTGCGGCGGCCGCTGGCCACGTTGGCCTTTGCCCGCCCTCCGTTCGCACTGAGCGAAGTCGAAGTGCACGGGCTTCGCTTGCGGCCAGGCTTTCCCTTGGCCTTCGACTGCGCTCAGCCTGAGCGGGGGTGGGGGTGTGCGGCGGCTCTTGGCACCGTTGGCCTTTTCCCGCCTCCCGTTCGCACTGAGCGAAGTCGAAGTGCACGGGATTCGCTCGCGGTCAGGCTTTGCCTTGGGCTTCGACTACGCTCAGCCTGAACGGAGGTGGGGATGTGTGGCGGCCTCTGATAAAATTGGCCATCTCCCATCCTCCGTCCGCGTCCAAGTGGACGCAGACGCCCCCGACCGGCCCAGCGCTTACTTCGTCGTCAACTTCCGGATGAACCCGATCAACCCGGTCTGGCGCGAGCGCTTCAGGCGTTCGGCCTGAAGGATGGTCTTCACCCCCTGGAAGCATTGCTCGACATCGTCATTGACCAGGACATAGTCGTACCCGTCCCAATGGCTGACCTCATTGGTGGCGCGCGCCATGCGGGCGTCGATCACCTCGATCGAGTCAGTCGCGCGGCGCTCGAGTCGCTGGCGCAGTTCCTCCATCGACGGCGGGAAGATGAAGACGCGCACCACGTCGCCGCCCGCGATCTGGAACAGCTGCTGCGCGCCCTGCCAGTCGATGTCGAACAGCACGTCCTTGCCGGCGGCCAGCATCGCCTCGACCTGCGCGCGCGGCGTGCCGTAGCGATTGTCGAAGACGTGCGCCCATTCCAGGAACTCGTCATTCGCCACCATGCGGCGAAATTCCTCGAGATCGACGAAGTGGTAATCCTTGCCCTCGACCTCGCCGGGGCGAATCCCGCGCGTCGTCGCCGACACCGACATTTGCAGGCCGGGATCATCCGCCAGCAACTTACGCGCGATCGTCGACTTGCCCGCGCCCGATGGCGAGGACAGCACGAACAACATGCCGCGGCGCTTCAGCTTGTGGGGATCGTCGGAATGGGCGGGCGAGTTGGGCATGCCTGCCTTTGACGCACGCAGTTGCAGCGCGTCAAGACATGCTTGACGCGCTGCGGCAGATCGACCGTTCGGTCGTGGGATCAGTAGTGGCCGGTGACCTTGCCGGCCTTGCGACGGTCATAGGCCTTCTTGGCCGCATAACCACCGCCGAGCAACAGGCCGAGCGGGCCCAGGCGACGCATGCCGCCGACCGCCAGCGCGCCGAGCGCCGCGCCCTTCAGGCCGTTATTGCCGTCACGACGGCTGACTTCGCGCCCGACAAGCGCGCCGATGATGCGTCCGATCATTGTGCTTCTCCAAAAACGCGGTCCTTGAGCTCGCCGGCGCCACGCAGCACCGCCCAGCCCACGGCATAGGTGATCGCCATCGGCAGCACGATCTTCAGGACATTGGCGGTCACCGCGCCGATGATCGCGCCGTCGGCGACGCCATCGTCACCCGACATGCCATCGATTGCGGCACCCACCATCGCACCAATCGTCGTTGCACCCATCGCGAACATACCCTTTCTTTCTCGCGAAGGGAGAAGTCCGGAGAAGGACAGGAGTTCCGCCTGTGGGATCAGGCGCGGGCGGCGACCTTGCCCTCGATCGCGGTCCAGATCATCGCGGCGACATCGGTGCCGTCGAACTTTTCGATGGCGACGATGCCGGTCGGGGAGGTGACGTTGATCTCGGTCAGCCACTCGCCGCCGATCACGTCGATCCCGACGAACAACAGGCCGCGCCGCTTCAGCTCGGGGCCGAGGACTTCGCAGATCTCGCGTTCGCGCGCCGTCAGCTCGGTCTTCTCCGCCGAGCCGCCGACCGCCAGGTTGGAGCGGATCTCGCCCTCGCCCGGCAGGCGGTTGATCGCGCCCGCGACCTCGCCGTCGATCAGCACGATCCGCTTGTCGCCCTTGGCGACGGCGGGCAGGAAGGCCTGCACCATATGCGGCTCGCGGTACGCGGTATTGAACACCTCGATCAGCGCCGACAGGTTCGCGCCGTCGCGGCCGACCTTGAAGATCGCCTTGCCGCCATTGCCGTGCAGCGGCTTGATGACGATCTCGCCATGCTCGGCCAGAAAGGCGCGCGCCTCGTCCAGCGAGCGGGTGACCAGGGTCGGCGGCATGAACTGCGGATAGTCGAGGACGAAGACCTTTTCCGGCGCGTTGCGCACGCTGCGCGGATTGTTGACGACCAGCGTCTTCTCGGCGACCCGCTCCAGCAGATGCGTGGCGGTGATATACCCTAAGTCGAAGGGCGGGTCCTGCCGCATCAGCACGACATCGGCCTCGTCGCCGAGGTCCAGCTTCACCGGCTCGCCGAAGCGGTAATGGTCGCCCGCGACGCGCTGCACGGTCACGGGATGCGCCTTGGTCCACAACCGCCCGTCGGACCAGTTGAGGTCGCCCGCGTCATAGTGGAACAGCCTATGCCCGCGGTCTTGCGCCGACAGCATCAGCGCGAAGGTCGAATCGCCCGCGATGTTGATCTGGTCCATCGGGTCCATCTGGACGGCGACGGTCAGCGGCTGGGTCATGGGGCGTTCCTTTGTTCGGACGGGTTTTCGGCAGGGGAGGTAATGTTTCGCCCGCGTCCTGTCACCCGCACCATGCGTTTTCGATGTGACGCGGCCGCGTGCCCGGTGCGAGCAGGATGACGTCGATGCGAATATCGTCACCCGGCCCGGCATAGGTCGGCATCAGCATTTCCGCCGCCGCCGCGACCCTGGCGAGACGCCGCTCGTCGATCGCGAAATCGAGTTCGGCGGCGGTCTTGCGCGTCTTCACCTCGACAAAGGCGACCAGCGCCCCGCGCCGTGCGATCAGGTCGACCTCGCCGGCTGGCGTGCGCACGCGCCGGTCGAGGATCGTCCAGCCCTTCAGCCGCAGCCACCATGCCGCGAGCCGCTCCCCGCGACGACCTGCGGTCTCCGCCCTCCGCCTCTGCTCCGTGTTTCTTGTCGAACCAATCATATTCAGCCCCACATCCGGGCATGCAGATACATGGAAAGACCTCGCGTATGTCGGCCCCAATGTGGAAACAACAGTCGAAAGCAGAACGCCGCGTCACCCAGCCCGTAATTCTCACTCCACCACACGACTTCACGTAAATCGTGTGTGATGTCAGCAAGATCGTCGACGCCATCTCCCATCATTCTGGCTGCATCAATCGAGGCGAGCGGATCGGCAAGGGGGTAGAGACCAAGATACGGAAAACGATTTGCCACATCCTGGTATAAGAGATTGCCATCAATCGGGGGTGGGTCCGCGTCTTCCTCGGTGCAATCACCGGAAACTACATCGTAAGACTGCGCTAACAGGCAATCGATCGCCCGAGCAAGCGTTTCGATGTCAGGGACTTCGTCTGCCCAGACGACCGATAGAAATCGATGTGCGACATCAGCGGCGGCAAGCATGACCGGGACACTGGCATCGACTCCCAAATGCCACAAGACGGCTGGACCAAGAGTGTGGGCGGCATGCCAGCGCGATTGCGCCCCTGGATCAGGCCGCCACCTCTTCCGGCGCGGTCAGCCAATCCAGACTGTCCTCCGCGCGATCGAAGACGCGTAAGTAGGGCTGGGTCATCAGCCGTGCGATCTGCTGTCGCCCGATCGCGCTGCGGTTGATCATCGCGATGCGGCTGGCGCGGGGAAAGTCGCGCAGGCACTCGTGCACGGTCATGATCGCCTCGCGCGGCTGGACGGCGATGTCGCTCATGTCGATGCGCAGGCGGTAACCGGGGCGAAAGCCGCTGCGCCGGAACGCGTCGACCAGTTCGCGGGCATAGCGCGTCGCGATCTCGGGCGTGAACAGCCCCGTCCAGCGTATGTCGAGCAGGTTCAGATCGTGGCGAAAGTCATAGGCGTACATGGTCGGCTCCCCGACGCGATCATGGCCGGGGGACCGTTGCCGAATCGCTAACGTACGCGACCTAATCCTCTGATTTGTCGCCCTTCATAGCCAGCGCCCGGGCGTAGAGCGCCTTGCGGTCCAGCCCCAGCGCCTTGGCAACCTCGCTCGCCGCGCGACCGACCGGCAGGCGGGTCAGCGCCTCGGCCAGCGCGGCGTCGGCATCCTGCTCGCTGGCGGGGGGCGCTTCGCCCGGCGGGGCGACGACGATCGCGATCTCGCCCTTCGGCCCGCCCTCGGCATAGCGTGCGGCGAGGGTGGAGAGGGTGCCGGTCACCGCCTCCTCGAACTTCTTGGTGATCTCGCGCGTCACCGCCGCCTCGCGGTCGCCCAGCCCGTGCGCCAAGGCGGTCAGCGTCGCCGACAGGCGCGGTCCTGATTCGTAGAAGACCAGGGTCGCGCGGATGCCGGCGATCTCGGCGATGGCGTCGGCGCGCGCCTTTTCCTTGGGGGGCAGGAAGCCGGCGAACAGGAACCGGTCGGTCGGCAGCCCCGCCAGCGTCAGCGCGGCGATCGCGGCGCAGGGCCCTGGGATCGTCACCACCGCATGGCCGGCGGCGCGGGCATCGCGCACCAGCTTGTAGCCCGGATCGGAAATCAGCGGCGTGCCGGCGTCGGAGACGAGCGCGACGGCCTCGGTCGCCATACGCGCGATCAGGCCGGGGCGGACATGTTCGGCGTTATGGTCGTGATAGGGCTGCATCGGCCGCTTGGCCCCGATATGGCGGAGCAGCCCGGCGGTCACGCGGCTGTCCTCGACCGCGATGACATCGGCGTTTGTCAATATGTTGGCCGCGCGCGGGGACAGATCGCCGAGATTGCCGATGGGGGTCGCGACGATGTAGAGGCCGGGTTCGAGTTTATGTTCGGATTGGGTCACGGGGAGTGTCATGACAGAGGCAGGGCTGTTCGTACAACCGGGGGCCGCACATCCGGCGCTTCGCATATGGGGTGGCAAGCGGCTGAACCGCACGCTGGCGCTGGCGGCGACGCTGTTCCTGGGGGCGTGCCAGACCCTGGTCCCGCGCGGGCCGACCGAGGCCCCGCCGCCGCGCCCCGAAACCACCGCGCCGCGCCCCACCACCGAGGTCGAACCCGGCCTGCCACGCGACACAGCGCGCCACCGTGTCGCGCTGCTGGTGCCGTTGTCGGGCAGCAATGCCGGTGTCGGCCAGTCGATCGCCAATGCGACGATGATGGCGCTGCTCGACAGCCAGGCCGACACGGTGCGCATCACCAATTATGACACCGCGACCGGTGCGGCGGCGGCGGCGCAGAAGGCGATCGCCGAGGGCGCGCAGCTGATCCTGGGGCCGCTATTGTCCGAGGATGTGCGCGCCGTCGCGCCGGTCGCGCGCGCCGCCAAGGTGCCGGTCATCAGCTTTTCCAACGATGCCGGCGTGGCCGGCGGCGGCACCTATCTGATGGGCTATACCCCCGCGCAGTCGATCGA
Source organism: Sphingomonas pseudosanguinis (assembly GCF_052056765.1). Classification (NCBI taxonomy): domain Bacteria; kingdom Pseudomonadati; phylum Pseudomonadota; class Alphaproteobacteria; order Sphingomonadales; family Sphingomonadaceae; genus Sphingomonas; species Sphingomonas pseudosanguinis. Next base: position 2,492,550 of record NZ_CP189888.1, on the reverse strand, counting down.
GCGGGTGGTCGATTATGCGCGCGGGCGCGGGGTGACGACCTTTGCCGGGTTGGTGCCCAATGGCCTTTATGGCGAGCGCGCCTCGACCGCGTTCCTGCGCGCGGTGGAAGGGGCGGGGGGGCAGGTCGTTTCGCTCCAGCCCTATGGCCGGGTCGCGGGCGGCATCGCGGGCGCGGCGCAGCGGCTGAATGCCAAGGCGCCTTATGACGCGGTGTTGATCGCCGATGGCGGCGCGGCGGCGGCCACGGCGGCCCCGGTCATCAAGCGCGGATCGGGGGCGAACACCCGGCTGCTCGGCACCGAATTGTGGAATTCCGAATCGAACATCGCGGCGCGCCCGACGCTGAACGGTGCCTGGTTCGCCAGCGTGTCGAACAATTTCTACCGCCAATATGCGACCAAATACCGCGCCCGCTATCGCAGCGCGCCGTATCGCCTGTCGAGCCTGGGCTATGACGCGGTGCTGCTGACGGTGCGGATCGCGCGCGACTGGAAGATGAACGCGCCGTTCCCCGAATCGCGTCTACGCGCATCGGACGGTTTCGCCGGCATCGACGGCGCGTTCCGCTTCGGCCGCGATGGCGTGGCGCAGCGCGCGCTGGAGGTGCAGGAAATCCGCGACGGAACCTCGGTCACGGTGTCGCCGGCGCCGACCGGGTTCGGGGATTGATATTTCCAGGTCACTTGAAAAGTGACTCATTTGGTTTCTTATCCGGCGGATCTATACACAAACTCGCTGGATTTTCTCGTTCCATTACCACGGCGTTTGCCGCACTTTGACAAAGCGTGCGGCAAACCCCGGTAGCCTTTATATCTTATGGGCACGTTGCAAAATACGCCATCGTATAGTGGATGGTTTGCGTGCCATGGCTGACGGGATCGCTCTCGCAATAGTAATCCATGTATCCCACGGCCGTAGTCTTCGAAGCGTCCGAATACCACACACGTTGTGCCCACCGAATGTCATGCTGTGCAGCGACGGGACCCGATGCAAAGCTGATGATTGCAGCAGACGCAGCAACGTAGGTACGTGCTTTACATATATGCTTACGCATTTGAAAATTCTCCCGTTGAGCCGACTCCGGCCACGACAGAGTATTTTCCGGAAATCATGAGTCAAGAATTATTATGTCGGCCTAATCGGAGTGGCCAGGTGAGATGGTGGCCTCTGTTAAATTTTTACTCAGCTCCGCATCAAAAGACCAATGAAACTCTCGGTTTCATACTGAGTCGCATTGGCGTTTCGAACCAGTTTTGCAATCCTGCAAGGTTTGTAAGCACCATTTGGTGATATTGACCGGCCGATCGATCACTTTTTGCGGCCGGGCTGTTGCTCATCTCAGACGTCGGGTCACATCACCAAGTCGCGCAGGATGGCGTCGAGCAGTAATGACCCGGCTTCGGTGATGATCAAGCGGTTGCCATCGCGTCGGAGCAGCCCCTGGGCCGTCATCCTCTCGGCGGCGCGGTCGTCTACCATCTTACGCCCTTCCGCCAACGCGGCGACATGGCCCAGATCGACACCCTCGGTCAGGCGCAGCCCCATGACCAGCGCCTCGGTCGCACGGGTGACGGGGGCGAGGTTTTCCTCCAGCTCGATGCCATGGCCGTTGCGCGCGACCGCTGCCATCCAGTTCTCCGGCTTCTTGCGCCGCGCGGTGGCGACGCCTTCGCGGCGACCATGCGCGCCGGGGCCGATCCCGGCATAATCGCCATAGCGCCAATAGGTCAGGTTGTGGCGGCTCTCGGCCCCCAGCCGCGCATGGTTGGACGTCTCATAGGCGGGCAGCCCGGCGGCGGCGGTGATCGCGCGCGTCGTCTCGAACAGATCGGCGGCGGCGTCGCCGTCTGGAATCGTCAGCCGCCCGGCCGCCGCCTCGGTGGCGAAGCGCGTGCCCGGTTCGATGGTCAGCTGATAGAGCGACAGATGCTCGGTGCCATAGCCGATCGCGCGGGTCAGCTCGGCCTCCCAATCCGCCAGCGGCTGGCCGGGGCGGGCATAGATCAGGTCGAAGCTGACCCGGCCGAACTGCTCCTGCGCCGTCTGGAGCGCGCGCAACGCCTCATCGACCCCATGCGCGCGGCCAAGGAAGTGCAATGCCCGATCGTCCAGCGCCTGTACGCCCAGCGAAGCGCGATTGACCCCGGCGGCGGCGAGGTCGGCGAAGCGCGCCGCCTCGACCGACGAAGGGTTGGCCTCCAGCGTGATCTCTATCCCCTTGGCAAAGCCCCAATGGCGCTCGGCGGCGTTCAGGATCGCGGCGACGGTGGCGGGCGGCATCAGCGAAGGCGTGCCGCCGCCGAAGAAGATCGAGGTCAGCCGCCGCCCCGGCAGCATGGCCGCTTCATGCGCCAGATCGGCCAGCAGCGCCTCGGCCCAGGCGGCCTGGTCCACCGACTCGCGGACATGGCTGTTGAAGTCGCAATAGGGGCATTTGGAGACGCAGAAGGGCCAATGGACATACAGCGCCAACGGCGAGGGGGACGGCGATATTGCGGAGGACATGATGCGCCCCGATATGGCGGCGATGTTCGCGCTTCGCCATCTCTTATCGTTGCCGTTGCTGACTCTCTTTCTGTCGAGCTGCGGTCCCGTCGTTCCCGCGACACCGCTGTCGGGGGAGGCGCGGCCGGCCAGGGTCGTCGAACAGCGTTTGTCCGACTCGCCCGCGCCGCGCGGGGCGGGGCTGTTGCGACAGGCGATGCTGAACGGCCACCGGGCGGCCCGGGCCGAGGTGGGATTGCCGCCGCTCGCCTGGAGCGACTCGCTGGCGGCCAGCGCGCTCGCCTATGCGCAGGACCTGGCGCGGACCGGGCGTTTCCAGCATGCCGAGCAGGTGCAGGGGCCGGCGCGGCAGGGCGAGAATCTGTGGACCGGCACGCGCGGCGCCTATCGCTATGATGAGATGATGGGTCATTGGCGCGCCGAGCAGCGCCATTTCGTGAACCTGCCGATCCCCAATGCCAGCCGAACGGGGCGGTTCGGCGATGTCGGCCACTATACCCAGATCGTCTGGGCGCGTTCCACGGCGGTCGGTTGCGCGATGGCGGGCAATGCGCGCGACGACTTCCTCGTTTGCCGCTATAGTCCGACCGGCAACGTCTTTGGCGAACGGGCCTTTTGACCCGGCGGGCGTCGCAAAGGAAAGCGCTTATGGCCAATCCCTATGATCCGATGGCGTGGATCGGTTTCTGGACCGCACCCGCCCGCTTCGCGGTGATGGCGGGCGAGGCGATGCTGAGCGCGCAGAGCGTGATCGCGACCCGCATGGGGGCAATGGCGACGGGCACCTCCTCGCCCGCCGAGATGACCCTGATGGTCAGCGAGAAGGTGAAGGCGTTCGACCAGTCGGCCAAGGTTTGGAAGCGCGACCAGGCGGCGCTGTCGCGCCTGTCACGGCACGACCCGCGCGGCGGCATGCTGGATGCGTGGGAAGCGATGGCCCGCGCGATGCTGATCGGCGCATCGATGCCGCTGCAGGCCATGACGCCGGTGCACCGTGTGGTGACGGCGAACCAGAAGCGGCTGGCGAAGGGTTAGCCTTGTTCCTCCCCTGTAAGGGGAGGTGGCGCGCGTAGCGCGTCGGAGGGGTGTCACCCTCTCGATAGGGTGACACCCCTCCACCATCCTTCGGATGGTCCCCCTCCCCTTACAGGGGAGGAATAGCGGTTCAGAACACCGCCTTCACCAGCTGGCCGAACGCATCCGCGCGGTGGCTGATGCGGTTCTTTTCGTCCTGGTCCATCTCGGCGAAGGTCTCGGTGCCGCCGATCGGCTGGAAGATCGGGTCATAGCCATGGCCCTTGTCGCCGCGCGGCGGCCAGACGATGGTGCCGTCGACGCGGCCCTCGAACCATTCGACATGCCCATCGGGCCAGCCGATCGCGAGCGCGCACACGAAATGCGCGGCGCGGCTCATGTCGGGTTCCTCGTTCAGCCGATCCTCGACCGCGCGCATCGCCATGCCGAAGTCCTTTTCCGGCCCCGCCCAGCGGGCCGAGAACAGCCCCGGATCGCCGCCCAGTGCCTCGACGCACAGGCCGCTATCGTCCGACAAGGCGGGCAGCCCCGACAGGTCGGCGGCGGCCAGCGCCTTCAGCTCGGCATTGGCGACGAAGGTGGTGCCGGTCTCCTCGGGCTCGGGCAGGTCGAGATCGCCCGCCGCGATCACCTCCATGCCATAGGGCGCGAGCAGTTCGCGGAATTCGACGATCTTGCCCTTGTTGTGGCTGGCTAGCACCAGCTTGCCTGGGCTTAGCTTGCGGATCGCCTGGCGGCCGTTTCCTTCGCCGCTCATGCGCGGATCGCCCGGTCCTGCGCGGCGAAAATCTCGGTGCAGCCCATGCGCGCGAGACGCAGCAGACGCAGCAGCGCCTCTTCGTCATAGGTGGCGTGCTCGGCGGTCGCCTGCACCTCGGCGATATGGCCGTTTTCGATCAGCACGAAATTGGCGTCGGCATCGGCGTTCGAATCCTCGATATAGTCGAGGTCGAGGACCGGCGTGCCCTGATGGATGCCGCAGGATACGGCGGCGACCTTGTGGCGGATCGGGTCGCTGGCCAGCTTGCCCTCGGCCATGAGCTTGTTGACCGCCATGCGCAGCGCGACCCATGCGCCGGAGATCGCGGCGGTGCGGGTGCCGCCATCGGCCTGGATCACGTCGCAGTCGAGGGTGATCTGCCGCTCGCCCAGCGCCTTCAGGTCGCAGACGGCGCGCAAGCTACGGCCGATCAGCCGCTGGATTTCCTGGGTACGGCCCGACTGCTTGCCCTTGGCCGCCTCACGGCTGCCGCGCGTATGGGTGGCGCGGGGGAGCATGCCGTACTCGGCCGTCACCCAGCCTTCACCCTTGCCGCGCAGGAAGGGGGGCACGCGCTCTTCGACGCTGGCGGTGACGAGTACCTTGGTATCGCCGAACCCGATCAGCACCGAACCTTCGGCGTGGCGGGTGAAATTCGGCTCGATCGTGATGGGACGCATCTGGTCGGGCATCCGGCCGGACGGGCGCATAGTCTTCTCCTTGTTCCTTGCCGACAGCCCTAACCGGCCCCCGCGCGATGCGCCAGACAAGACGGTGGCGATCGGAAGACACTCCTCTTCTCTCTGCGTCCTCTGCGCTTCTGCGCGCAAAAAAGAAGGATGGTTCACGCGGAGGCGCGGAGACGCGGAGGAAGAGCCGAACAATCTCCGCGTCTCCGCGTCTCCGCATGAAAAAATTTCGCGCAGAGGCGCAGAGGGCGCGGAGAAGAAGGGGAGGGTCTTCCGATCGCGGTTGAGTGGTGTGGGGCTAATGCCTACATTTCCGTCATGGTCACACTTCCGATCACCGAGTTGACCGACCGGGCGCGCGATATTTTTCGGGTGGTGGTCGACAGCTATCTGACCAGCGGCCAGCCGGTGGGGTCGAAGACGATCGCGCTGTCGGGGATCAACCTGTCGCCCGCCTCGATCCGCAATGTGCTCCAGGAACTGGAGGAACGCGGGCTGCTTGCCGCGCCGCATACCAGCGCGGGGCGGATGCCGACCGATATGGGGCTGCGGCTGTTCGTCGACGGCATGATGCACGCGATGGAGCCGAGCGTCGAGGAGCGCGCCGCGATCGAGGCAAGGGCTGCCCGCTCCGGCCCGGTCGAGGAGGCGCTGGCGGCGACCACCGCGGTGCTGTCGGGCCTGTCGGCCTGTGCGGGCCTCGTCATGGTGCCAAAGCGTGAGATGAAGCTGCGCTCGATCGGTTTCGTGCCGCTGTCCGCGACGCAGGCGCTGGCGGTGCTGGTGGCGGAGGACGGCGCGGTCGAGAACCGCGTGCTCGAACTGCCGCTGGGCATGACGCCGTCGGCGTTGATCGAGGCGGGGAATTATCTCTCCGCGACGCTCGCCGGCCTGACGCTGGGTCAGGCGCGCGAGCGGCTGGAGCGCGAACTGGCGGCGGGGCGCGCGGCGCTGGACGGCGCGGCGCGGGCGCTGGTCGAACAGGGACTGGCGGTGTGGAGCGAGGATGGCGACCGGCGTCCGATCCTGATCGTGCGCGGGCAGGGGCGGCTGATCGATGCCGCCGCCGCCGCCGATCTGGAACGGGTGCGCGACCTGCTCGACGATCTGGAGGGCAAGCAGGAGATTGCCAGCCTGCTCGATTCCGCACGCGCCGGCGACTCGACCCGCATCTTCATCGGCGCGGAGAACAAATTGTTCGCGCTGTCGGGATCTTCGGTCATTGCGCGGCCGTTCCGGAATCTCGACGGACAGGTGGTGGGTGTCGTCGGGGTAATCGGGCCGACGCGGTTGAACTATGCCCGCGTCGTGCCCATGGTGGATTTCACGGCGGCAACGCTCGCCCGAATGATGGGCTGAACAGGGATTATGATGAGCGACAATACGACCAACGCACCCCAGACCGACCTGCGCGAAGAGACGGCCGAGGCCGCGCCCGAAGTGGCGGGGCAGGACCGTCTGGCCGAGTTGGAGAACCAGCTGGCCGAGGCCAAGCAGCAATATCTCTATGCCCAGGCCGAAATCCAGAATGTCCGCCGTCGTGCGGAAAAGGACGCGGCCGATGCGCGCAACTATGCCGCGACGTCGTTCGCGCGCGACGTGCTGTCGGTGGCCGACAATCTCCAGCGCGCGCTGGCCGCGATCCCGGCCGACCTGCGCACCGACGACAAGTGGAAGGGGCTAGTGACCGGCCTCGACGCCACGGGTCGCGAGATGGAGAGCGTGCTGGGCCGCCACGGCATCACCAAGATCGAGGCGATGGGCCAGGCGCTCGACCCCAACAAGCATCAGGCGATGATCGAAATGCCCTCCGACCAAGAGCCGGGCACGATCGTGCAGGAAATGCAGTCGGGTTATATGATCAAGGACCGCCTGCTGCGCCCCGCGCTGGTGGCGGTGGCCAAGAAGCCGGAGTGATCTGGTCTCAGTGAAGTGACGGAAGGGCGGGCCGAGAGGTCCGCCCTTTTTCGTGGAATTCTGCCCCCTCGTCATTGCGAGCGCAGCGAAGCAATCCAGTGTTAAATCACGACGCGCCGGATTGCTTCGCTGCGCTCGCAATGACGGGGGCGTGTATCGTCGGGTTTACTGGCCGAGCAGTTTCAGCACGTCCTTCTGGCTCTGATTGGCCTGCGCCAGCATCGCGGTGGAGGCCTGCGCCAGGATTTGAGCGCGGGCGAGCTTGACCGACTCGTCCGAATAGTCGGTGTCGGCGATCCGCGAGCGCGCCTCCGACAAATTGGTCGTGCCGCTGGTCAGCGTGGCGATTGCGGACTCCAGCCGGTTGCCGGTCGCGCCGAGCTGACCCTGGACGCTCGCCACGGTCGATAGCAGGGCATCGACCCGACTCATGGTGTGATCGGTGCGATAGCGATTCATGACGTTGAGTTCGTCGACCAGCGAGAACTGGCGACGCACCAGATACGCGTCATAATTGTCATCTCGATCATAGGTCGTCCCATTGGGATCGTACCATTGATCACCATCGCTCTGGTACACGATCCGGCCGATGTCCTGTCGTGTGACCGTCGTCCCGCCGATCTTGCCGCGTGCCATGTAATCGTCGAACGTCACCAGATGCGATTGGCTCTGATCACGGAATTTGGGGTCGGTCAGCCGACCTTGATAGCCCCAGGCCCAATAGCCATCGACATTGTCGCGGGTGAACGCGATCGGCACCGGATCGATCGACACCGGGATCGTATCGGCGATGTTCGGTCCGGCCTGCACGTTCAGCTTGACGCTGGCATCGACCAGATTGTTGTCGGCGTCGTAAATCGGCGCATTGGCGTTGAACAGGGCGACACCGTTAAACGATGCCGATCGGATCGTCTGATCGACTTGCGTGGCGAGCGCGGTGACCTCCTTCTGCAACGCCGTGCGGTCGGTCATGCTGTACGTTCCCGACCCGGCCTGCACCGCGAGTTCGCGCACCCGTTGCAGCATGTTGGACACTTCGGTCAGCACACCGTCCGCCGTCTGGATCAGCGAGACGCCGTCCATCGCGTTGCGCATCCCTTGCGTCATGCCGCGAATCTGCGCGGTCATCGAGCTGCTGATGGCAAGGCCGGCGGCGTCGTCCTTGGCCGAATTGATCCGCTGTCCCGAGGACAGCTTCGCCATCGACTGCGCCAGATCGGTATTGGCGCGTTGCGTGGCCGCCATCGCACGAAGCGCGGCGCCATTGGTATTGATGACCGTCATGGTAACTCCCATCCCGTGACGAGCGCGGAGTGATCCCCACGCGCGAACGGGATGGTTGACGCGATTTAACCATGATCGGCTATCCGGGTTTTTCCCGGATGGTCAGTGGTTTGGCGGCCCTGAGGGCGGGCGACACGGCGTCGCCCGCCCGATCGGCGTCAGCTGCGCCGCGCGGTCAGCCACTGGTTGCTGGCCAGCGGCTTGGCGACGACGCGGACCTCGCCGATATTGCCGAAATAGCCGTCCTTGCGCGCGCCGTCCCACCAGGCGGCACCCAGGACCCAGGGCATGTCGGCGGCGAGCGCCGCGATGCCGACCTGGCCGGCGCTGTTGCGCAGCACCGGCGCGCCGTCGACATAGAGGATGGTCTCGTTGGCCACCGGATCGTTGACGATCGCGATGTGATACCAGGTGTCGACCATCACTTCGCCTGACCAGTTGGCCTGCGGATAGGCGGTGTTGGAGGCGGGCACGACCTCCCACTGGATTTCGCGCAGCGACGAGATGGCGAACAGGATCGGCGGCGCTTCCTTGTCGCCGCCGGCAAAGCCCGGCAACTTGCCGCGATTGCCGTTGCGGGTCAGGATGTTGCCCCAGCGGTGGTTGGTCACCGTCCAGTTGGCGTCGATCTTGATGAACGCCTCGACCGTATAGCCCGCGCCGAAGGTCGCCGCGTTGATCGGCGCGTTGGTGGCGGTGGCGAAGGCGCTGCTGCGCGCGGTCACCTTGTCGGTGTTGCGGAAGCGGACGCTGCCCGGCGCCGAGGACAGGCGGTGGCGATCGGTCGACCAGACCACGTCCTCGACCATCGCCGGCCCCGACAGCGGCACGCGCGTCATCGGGTTGCGGCCCGTGACGTCGGGCAGCGTCTCGCCGACCTGGACGATCCGGCCATCGACGATGCCGCTCGCCACACGCCAGTGCGCGGCGGTCTCGGCGATCTTGGGATAATCGTCGGCATCGCGCGGCAGCACCTCGGCCGGCGCGGCCGGCTCGGTATAGCCTGACAGCAGCGCGGTGCGGACGCGCGGCAGGATCGGCGTGCCGGCCGTCATCTCGGTATAGGCGAAGCCGGGCAGGAAGCGGGCGAAACGCTTCTTGAAGTCCATGGCGATGGTGAAGCGGTTGTTGGCATCGTCCAGCACCGCGCGGTCGAACTGGTTGAGCGTCGCCTTGGGCTTCTGCACGACCCAGGGCGAGAAGCTCATCACGTCGATCTTGTTGGCCGAGAAATCGATCTCGTACAGCCGCATCAGCGCGTTGCCGCCCTGATAGGCCATCTGGTAATCGACGACCATCTCATGGACCGGATTGCCGAAGTCGTTGGTCTTGGTCAGCAGCGCGGCGCCGTGATGATGGCCGTTCAGCGTCATGAAGATCTGGTCGTTGTCGCGGATCAGATTGTTCCACAGCATCAGACCGTAATCGGTCTCCAGCGGGCTCTTGCCGTCCTTGTCGATGTTCAGCAGCTGGTGGTTGGCCAGGATTACCGGCAGCGTCGGGTTGCGACGGATCACATCGCGCGCCCACAGGATGCCGGCGTCCGAGATGCGCCACGACAGCGACAGCACCATGAACTTCACGCCGTACATCTCGAAGATGTGATATTCGTGGAAGCCGGTGCGGTCGCGCTCGCGGAAGGTCGACTGGTTCTGCGCACGCGTGGCCGGGAACCAAGTGAGATAGGGCTCGGCCGACAGGGTGCGCTGACTATCGGTGCCCGCCTGCTGGTCGGCAGGGACGCGATAGTCCAGGTCCGACAGCACGTCGTGATTGCCCGCCAGGATCGAATAGGGGATTCGCGCGGTCTCCAGCCGCTTCATCGCGGCATCGGCCACCGCCCATTGCGCGGGCTTGCGCACCTGATCGACCACGTCGCCCAGATGGATGACGAAGGGGATCGAATAGGCCTTGGCGTTGTCGACGATCCACTGGGTCTGCGCGGCGAACGGCTCCGAGCCATATTTACGCTGGAACTGGCGGTTCTCGTCGGCGGTCGCATAGCGCGAATAGAATTGCGTGTCGGGCAGCACCGCGATCGTGAAGCTGGTCGTGCCCACCGCGCTGGCCGTCGATGCGCTGGCGGTCGGCGTGGGATCGCTGTTCAGTCGCGTGTCATCGTCGCACGCCGTCAGCGCACCGGTCAGCGGCAGCATCGACAGGCCGGCCGCGCTGCGCAGCAATGCGCGCCGGTCGGCGATCCGCCGCAGGCTGAAACGGGTGTCGTTCGTATCGGACATGGTCAAAAATCCCCCAATTTTGCTCGGTCGAGCAAAGTCGGGCGGCCTTTATGGGGCTAGTTTGACACATAAGGGACCGATTGATTACCGATTTGGGTCGGAGCCTGAAAAATATTCCAGGCATCCGTCATTTTTCGGTCATTCGCCCCGTGGACCCGTCATTGCGGCGCCGGATCGCCCGCCGCGATCACGCGCGCCCCCTGACGCAGGCGGGTGCCGTCGGAAAAGGTCAGCAGCAGCGACAGGATGCGCCCCGGCTTCACGCCCGGGTTCATGTCGTAGAGCATCACATGCCGACCGCCCGGCGCGAAGGGCACGGTCGCGCCGGCGGGGATGGGGACGCGGTCGACCTTCTTCATCGCCATGCCGCCCTCGTGCATTTCGCTGGTGATCGCGACATCGCTGCTGACCGAGATCAGGTCGACCGGCCTGGGGCCGCCATGGACGATGAAATAGGCGGCGGCCGGCCGGCCGGGCACGGCGGCCAGGCGGACCCAGCCCTCCTCGGCGAACAGTTCCGCCTTCTCGCTGCACCCGCCCAGCGGGACGCCCAAGGCCAGGGCGCAGAACCCCAGAAAAATAGCGCGCCGCATGACATACCCTCCCGTTTCGGCAAATCCTGAACCCATCCTAGGTTCCATCCAATCTTGCGGCAACAAAACGCCCACCTATATCCGCCTCGTGAACGGGGTTTTCGGGTTGCCGCTTTCGGGACCGGACGACCCCGGCATCTGACTTCCAGACTATGTTCTTGAGGGGCATTTAGAGACTTATGGCAAAAGTGATCGGCATCGACCTCGGCACCACCAACAGCTGCGTCGCTGTCATGGAGGGCGGTAAGCCCAAGGTGATCGAGAATGCGGAAGGCGCGCGTACCACGCCGTCGATCGTCGCCTTCGCCAAGGATGGCGAGCGCCTGATCGGCCAGCCGGCCAAGCGCCAGGCGGTGACCAATCCCGACAACACCATCTTCGCGGTGAAGCGCCTGATCGGCCGTCGTTTCGACGACCCCGTCACCAAGAAGGACACCGAGCTGGTTCCGTACACGATCGCGCGTGGGCCCAATGGCGACGCGTGGGTCAATGCGGGCGGCAAGGATTACAGCCCGTCGCAGATTTCGGCCTTCACGCTGCAGAAGATGAAGGAAACCGCCGAATCCTATCTCGGCGAGACGGTGACCCAGGCGGTCATCACGGTTCCGGCGTACTTCAACGACGCGCAGCGCCAGGCGACCAAGGACGCCGGCCAGATCGCTGGCCTCGAAGTGCTGCGCATCATCAACGAGCCGACCGCGGCTGCTCTGGCCTATGGCCTGGAGAAGCAGGACGGCAAGACGATCGCGGTCTATGACCTTGGCGGCGGCACGTTCGACATCTCGATCCTCGAGATCGGCGACGGCGTGTTCGAGGTGAAGGCGACCAACGGCGACACCTTCCTGGGCGGTGAAGACTTCGACAACAAGATCGTCGATTTCCTGGCGTCTGGCTTCCAGAAGGATGAGGGCATCGACCTCACCAAGGACAAGCTGGCGCTCCAGCGTCTGAAGGAAGCGGCCGAAAAGGCGAAGATCGAGCTGTCCTCGGCCCAGTCGACCGAGGTCAACCTGCCCTTCATCACCGCCGACCAGAACGGCCCGAAGCATCTGGTCAAGACGATCACCCGCGCCGATCTGGAGCGTCTGGTCGAGGACCTGATCCAGCGCACGCTGGAGCCCTGCAAGAAGGCGTTGGCCGATGCGGGCATGAAGGCCGACGAGATCGCCGACGTGGTGCTGGTGGGCGGCATGACCCGCATGCCGCGCGTCCGTGAGGTGGTGAAGAACTTCTTCGGCAAGGACCCGCACACCGGCGTGAACCCCGACGAAGTGGTCGCCATGGGTGCCGCGATCCAGGCGGGCGTGCTGCAGGGCGACGTGAAGGACGTGCTGCTGCTCGACGTGACCCCGCTGTCGCTGGGTATCGAGACGCTGGGCGGCATCATGACCAAGATGATCGACCGCAACACGACGATCCCGACCAAGAAGAGCCAGGTCTATTCGACCGCCGACGACAACCAGAATGCGGTGACGATCCGGGTCTTCCAGGGCGAGCGCGAGATGGCGCAGGACAACAAGCTGCTGGGTCAGTTCGACTTGGTCGGCATCCCGCCGGCGCCGCGTGGCGTGCCGCAGATCGAGGTCACGTTCGACATCGACGCCAACGGCATCGTCAACGTCTCGGCTAAGGACAAGGGCACGGGCAAGGAGCAGCAGATCCGCATCCAGGCTAGCGGTGGTCTGTCGGACAACGACATCGACCAGATGGTCCGTGATGCGGAAAAGTTCGCCGAAGAGGATAAGAAGCGTCGTGCCGAGGCCGAGGCCAAGAACAACGCCGAGTCGCTGATCCACACCACCGAGCGTCAGCTCGCCGACAATGGCGACAAGGTCGACGCGTCGCTGAAGTCGGAGATCGAGGCGGCGATCGCCGAGGCCAAGACGGCGGTCGAGGGTGGCAACCCCGACACGATGAACGAGAAGGCGCAGGCCCTCGCTCAGGTCGCGATGAAGATGGGTCAGGCCATCTACGAGAAGCAGCAGCAGGCCGAGGCTTCGCCCGCCGCCGATGCCGGTGCGACCAAGCAGGACGATGTGGTCGACGCCGAATTCTCGGAAGTCGACGACACCAAGTAAGGCCGTCGGCCCGGCCCATCCTCGGATGGGCCGGGCCATGGCTTTGAGGTTTTGAATACCGCCCCGGCGAGATGTCGGGGCATGAAGTGGCGAGGCGCTTGGCGGTGTCGCTCCGTCCGGCCTGACGGCACGGTCGGTGGGTGCACCTTCCACACGCGCAGGGGCGAGACCGGGCATGAGCACGACGATCGACTATTATGAACTGCTCGAATGCGAGCGCACGGCGGACGATGCAACGATCAAGTCGCGTTACCGCAAGCTGGCGATGCAGTACCACCCGGACCGCAATGCGGGCTGCAAGGACTCCGAGGCCAAGTTCAAGGCGATCAGCGAAGCCTATGACTGTCTGAAGGACCCGCAGAAGCGCGCGGCCTATGACCGTTATGGCCATGCCGCGTTCCAGCAGGGCATGGGCGGCGGCGGTGGCCATGGCGGCCAGGATTTCGGCGCCTTCTCCGACATTTTCGAAAGCGTCTTCGGCGAGTTCATGGGCGGCGGACGCGGCGGCGGGCGGCAGCAGCCCCGGCGCGGTGCGGACCTGCGCTACGACATGGAAATCTCGCTCGAGGAAGCGTTCCACGGCAAGCAGACCGAGATCACGGTCGATGTCTCGGCCGCGTGCGACACCTGCGACGGCACGGGCGCCAAGCCCGGCACCAGCGCCAAGACCTGCCAGCAGTGCGGCGGCCACGGCAAGGTGCGCGCGCAGCAGGGCTTCTTCGTGGTCGAGCGGACCTGCCCGGTCTGCCAGGGCGCAGGGCAAATCATCGCCGATCCGTGCGGCGACTGTCGCGGCGACGGCCGGGTCGAGAAGACCAAGACGCTGGCGGTCAACGTGCCCGCAGGCGTCGACGAGGGCACGCGTATCCGCCTGACCGGCGAGGGCGAGGCGGGCGCGCGCGGCGCACCCGCCGGCGACCTGTACATCTTCCTCCATGTGAAGCGGCACGCCATCTTCGAGCGCGAGGGCACGACCCTGTTCGCGCGCGCGCCGATCAGCTTCACAACGGCGGCGCTGGGCGGATCGCTCTCGATCCCCGGCCTCGACGGGCGGACGCACGACATCAAGATTCCGGCGGGCATCCAGTCGGGCAAGCAGCTTCGCCAGCGCGGCGCCGGCATGCCCGTGCTGCAAGGGCGCGGCACCGGCGACCTAGTCGTGCAGATCGAGGTCGAAACGCCGACCAAGCTGTCGACCCGCCAGCGCGAACTGCTCGAACTGTTCCGCGAAACCGAGACGGGCGACGAATGCCCTGAGAGCCAGGGCTTCTTTGCCAAGTTGAAGAGCGTGTTCGCGGGGGAGTGACGCGCTAATTATCTGTGACGGTTGATGGAGGGGAGGGCGAGGCGATCGCTCTCCCCTTTACCGTTGTGGTGAACCGGATCGCCCGTGTCAGGGTTTCGGGACGCTCGCCTTCATGGCGTCGAGTTTCTTAAATTGTTCGGCCTGCACCGGCACGCCCAGCGCAGTGCGCACGCTATCGGGGATCAGGCTGCGGTCATACGGGTCCATCGTCGGGCCGGCTTCCCTGGACCGGCTATATTGCGTGCCATAAATTTGTGGCTGACCAATCTGCATCAGATAACGATCGAGCGTGGCGGCGGCGATCCAGTTCGCCTCGGTCTTGCCGCGGGCAACCGCCGCCATGGCGAGCGAATGCGCCAGTAGATAGTCCGCCGATTTCGATCCGTGCTGGAAGATGAAGGCGGCGCGGTAATAATCCTCGGCGGTGTTCAAGCTGCCCTCGCGCAACATAGCCTCGGCTCTGGTCCGGCGCGCGGCATCTTCGGCGATCATGCGTCGAATAACCGTCATGTCCGGCAGCTTGGCGGGATCGATCGCGTTTCGAATAGCCTGATCCGCCTCGAACATCGCGGCGATTTCCCGGTTGTCCTCGAGACTTGGCGTCTGCGCCAGCGCGGGGCCCACCGCCACCGTCAGCCACCCCAGTGCCGCGATCCAAGCCGTCCGCATCATACACCTCTCCCTGCAGCAATGCCGCATTGAACACGCGCGGTAGCAGGGTTGGCAAGCGCGGTAGCGGAACTTGTCGATGGCGGCACGATCGCTTGCTTGCGTGACGCGGATTTTCGGGTTCCATTGGCACAATTGATGGAAGGAACACCCAGCATGATCCCGCGCCTGCTTGCCCTATCCCTGCTGACGGCGTCGCTGACGCTCCCCGCCGCCGCGCCGGTATCTGCACCGCGCGTCGGGATCGCCAGTTTCGAGGCGCTGCCCAAGCCATTGCCGCTGCCCTATCATGCCGGTGACGCCAAGGCGCAGATCGCGGCGGCACGGGCGCGTGCGGTCAAGGCGCACAAGCGGGTGCTGATCGATCTGGGCGGCAATTGGTGCCTGGACTGCCGGTTGCTGGCGGGGGTGATGGAAACGCCGCAGATGCGCGGCTTCGTCGCCAAGCATTTCGAGGTGGTGACGGTGGATGTCGGCCGCTTCGACCAGAATATGGATATTCCGGCGTCCTACGGGATCAAGGGGCGACTGGCCGGGGTGCCCGCCGTGCTGATCGTCGATCCGAAGACCAACACGCTGGTCAATGCGGGGCGTGAGACGGCGCTGGCCGATGCGCGGGCGATGACGCCGCAGGCGGTGGCCGATTGGTTGGCGGGATGGGTGGGCTGATTTGAGACCCACTAGCCGGTCGCTCGGATAACGACTGGCTTTCCCTCCCCCAGCCCCTCCCGCTTGCGGGAGGGGAGAGGTTAGGGGCAACCGTTTCCCCGCATAGCGCCCCTCCCGCAGGCGAGTTTCAGGTCGGTGATGCCCCCGGCATGACCTAAACGATGCGGGGCATCGTTTACCTGAAACTGGGCTGGGGGAGGGGAGTCCCTATCGGCACGATATCACGCCGATGGGACTCCTCCGACAATTACTCGCCGAACACGCGCGCGAAGATCGTGTCGACATTCTTGTAATGATAATCGAGGTCGAAGCGCGCCTCGATCTCTTGCGGAGACAGCGCCGCCGTCACATCCGCATCGGCCTTGAGCAATTCCATCAGCGACAGCTCGCCGTCCGACTCCCAGACCTTCATCGCGTTGCGCTGGACCAGGCGATAGCTGTCCTCGCGGCTCACGCCCGCCTGGGTCAGCGCCAGCAGCACGCGCTGCGAATGGACCAGGCCGCCCATCTTGTTGAGGTTCTTCTCCATCCGCGCCGGATAGACGACCAGCTTGTCGATCACGCCGGTCAGGCGGGCGAGCGCGAAGTCCAGGGTGATGGTCGCGTCGGGGCCGATATAGCGCTCGACCGAGGAGTGGCTGATGTCACGCTCATGCCACAGCGCGACATTCTCCAGCGCCGGGGTGACGTAACCACGCACCATGCGGGCGAGGCCGGTCAGGTTCTCGGTCAGCACCGGGTTGCGCTTGTGCGGCATCGCCGACGAGCCCTTCTGGCCGGGCGAGAAATATTCCTCGGCTTCCAGAACCTCGGTGCGCTGCAGGTGGCGGACCTCGGTCGCGAGACGCTCGATCGAGCTGGCGATGACGCCCAGCGTGGCGAAGAACATCGCATGGCGATCGCGCGGGATGACCTGCGTCGAGACGGGCTCGACGCTCAGCCCCATCTTCTCGGCGACATGGGCCTCCACGCTGGGATTGATATTGGCGAAGGTGCCGACCGCGCCCGAAATGGCGCAGGTGGCGATGTCGGCGCGCGCCGCGACCAGGCGGGCGCGGTTGCGGTCGAACTCGGCATAGGCCTGGGCCAGCTTCAGGCCGAAGGTGACCGGCTCGGCATGAATGCCATGGCTGCGGCCGATGGTCGGGGTCAGCTTGTGCTCATAGGCGCGGCGCTTGATCACGGCGAGCAGCGCGTCGAGATCCTCGATCAGGATGTCCGAGGCGCGCGCCAGCTGCACCGCCAGACAGGTGTCGAGCACGTCGGACGAGGTCATGCCCTGGTGCAGGAAGCGCGCTTCGGGCCCCGTACGCTCGGCGACATGGGTCAGGAAGGCGATGACGTCGTGCTTGGTCTCCGCCTCGATCGAATCGATCCGGTCGATGTCGAAGTCGCCGGCGGCCTTGTCGGCTTCCCAGATGCGCGCGGCGGCTTCCTTCGGCACCACGCCCAGCTCGGCGAGCGCGTCGGTGGCGTGCGCCTCGATCTCGAACCAGATGCGGAAACGGGTCTGCGGGTCCCAGATCCGGGTCATGGGGGCACGGGAGTAGCGCGGGATCATCGAGAACACCTTTTTAGGTCGTGGAAACGGCACGGCTCACCGCCGTCTTCCTCTCGGAATCGCGGTGTATCGTGCCGTTAGCAGGGACGAGCCGAGCCTTCAAACCCGACCCGCCTTTTCCTATATGGTAAAATGCAGATTGGGAACGTATCTCTAACGACGAAGATCGCGTCCCTGGTCTTCATAGTCATCGTTCGACCAGAGTAAGGGAGAGACGAGATGATGAAATATGCTTTTCTTGCCGGTGTCATGATGGTGTCTGCGCCGGTACTTGCGCAGACGACGACCGCGCCCGCCCAGACCACACCGGCGGCACCGCAATCCGCGCCCGCAACCACGGCTGACCCGGCGCAAGCCGCGACACCGGCGGCAGACCCCGCCGCACCGACCCAGGCGGCCCCCGCCGAAGGCCAGGTGCAGGCGACCGGCAGCCAGATCGCGCAGGTCGTCGACACCCAGTTCCCGACCTATGACAAGGACGGCGACGGACAGCTCAGCAAGGCCGAATTCACCCAGTGGATGGTCGCGTTGAAGTCGCAGACCGACCCGTCGACCAAGGCCGAGTCGCCTGCCACCAAGAAGTGGGTCGGCACCGCCTTCGCCCAGGCCGACACTGACAAGAGCAAGAAGGTGTCAAAGACCGAGCTGACCGGCTTTCTGAGCCAAGGTCAGGGCTGATCGGCCAAAAGGAACGTCCCTCCGTTCCGAACAATCCCTGAGCGGGGATAAGCGGGGTCGCCGGACCATCGGGTCCGGCGACCCTTTGCTTATGCGGGCGGCGGCAATCGCAACTCGTAACCGCGCATTGCCTCGGCGCTTTCGCGCCATTCCAACTGGCCATTCTCCATCAGTGCATCGAGTCGTGCGAAGAGCGCCAGGTCACTGATCTGGTGACAATCCTTCGACATCACGTCGAGTGCGCGACCCACGACCCATGCAGGATGCGCCCATTTGCTCGTGGCACAGGACAGCAGCAACGGGTCGAACCAGTTGACCGGGGCGGAGACCAGCCAACCCTCCGGCTTCACCACGCGGAAAGGGGCGTTTTCATCGACCAGTTGCCGCCAGCGATTCTGACAGGTCTCGCGTTCGCCCAGCGAAAGGTCGACTTCGCTGCCCAGCAGTCGGGCCATTTCGTCGGGTAACAGGCTGGCCGGACTGGTCGCCGGGGTCGATGTACAATCTGTAGTGGTCTTAAAGTGCGTGACGTCGATCACCTTGCATGGCTCATCGACCAGATGGGATAACCACCAGTGGAAACCGGCTTGGCTCCGAGCATCACGGCGGGAGGTCCAAACGATAGGCATGACGTCGGCCGAGCATGACTCGCGCAAAAATTCTGGTGTGTCCGCGACGCTCGAAGCCCAGTCAGTGATTCCCAGTTCCTCTTCGATCCAGCAAATCCGTTCGGCATCGCTGCGGCCGATCGGCCCGAAGCTGAAATCGTCGAAGGGGCACAGGACTTTCTGCCGCATCCCCGCCTGTTGCAGGACTTGACGCAGTGTCCCGGCCCCCGACGGCGTAAACAGCACATGGACGATGGGCTTCGGCATGGCGGCCTCCACAGACGATCGCACCGGCATAATAGAGTGCGGCCGGACGCGGCCCACGAAAAAGGGCAGGGGCGTCGCCGCCACCTGCCCTTCTTTTCGTTCGCTGACCCGACAGGGAAAGCGAGGCCGGATCAGGCCTCTTCCGAACCTTCGGCCTGCGCCTCGGCGTCGGCCGCCTCGTCCTCGGCGGTCGGGACCGTCGGCGGAACGATGGTGGCGATCGCGAAGTCGCGGTCGTCGATGGCGGGCTCGGCGCCCTTGGGCAGCTTCACGTCCGAGATGTGGATCGAGTCGCCCACGGCCAGGCCCTTCAGCGAGATGCTGATTTCGGTCGGGATGTTCGCGGCGTCGACGACCAGCTCGATCTCGTGGCGGGTGACGTTCAGGACGCCGCCCTGCTTGATGCCGCTCTCGTCCTCGTCAGTGAACACGACGGGTACGGCGACCGTGACGGTCTCATGCTCGCCGATGCGCAGGAAGTCGACGTGCAGCGGGCGGTCGGTGACCGGATGGAACGCGACGTCCTTCGCCAGCGTGCGCTGGCCGTCCACCATGATGACCGAGGTGAAGAAATGACCGGTCATCAGCGCCTTGACGAGGGCCTTCTCTTCGAGATGGATCGACGCGGCGGCCTGGTTGCGGCCATAGATCACGGCGGGGACGCGGCCTTCACGACGCAGCGAACGGGAGGCTCCCTTGCCAACCTGATCGCGCGTCTCGGCGGCGAGCGTAAGGGTGTCGCTCATTCCAGTAACTCCGAAACAAAATGGATATAGGCTTCCGACCACGCCTCCAGGGATGACCATGACCGGAAGCGGCGGCGCATAGCGGCAAAGGGCGTGAAATACAAGCCATGCGCCGGCACGTCGCCGTCAGAAGCGGATCGGCAGGCCCAGCAGGATACGGCCATGCTCGCGCCCGGCCTGGGCGCGCAGGCGAACTCCGACATTGCGGCTGATCTGACGTTCGATGCCGATGCCGCCGACCAGCCCGCCGGGGCCGTCGCCGTCATCATCGATGACGTTGGCCAGCCGCACGTCGTATCGATAGCCGCCATAGCCCGCCTCGGCGAAGACCATGGTGCGATCGCCAAGCACATAGCCGGCCCGTGCGGTCACGCTATAGCCCCAGCGCGCCTTTTGTTCGTAAAAGGCGAACAACTCCTGGCTGCGGACGGTGCCGCCCCCGGCCTGTACCGCCACCTCGCCGCCCAGGCGCAGGCGTTCGGTCGCGGGCAGCATGACGCCCGCGAAGCCGCCGCCGGCCACCCCGGCCCCGACATATTTACGGCTGCTATTCTCATCACCCAGGCGAAAGCCATGGATCAGGACGCCGGCCTCCGGGCCCGCATAGACGCCAGAAAAGGCGGGCTTTTCCTGCGCAAATGCCGTGGCGGGCAGGCAGGTCAACAGCGTGGCGGCAAGCAGGATGCGCATTGGAAACGTCCTTTGGTCGATCATAGGGCTCCCCATCGATTCCCTATGAGGTTTGATGTATGATGATTATGATTTTCTGTAAAACAGAAAGATGATCGTGTCAGACAGTTATTTCATGAGCCGTAACCGGGCGCGGGCGGTGCGAGCTTTCGCGGTAATGTGCTTCCTTCTGGCGGGGTTTGGCGTCGGGACGCTGCCGATGACGATGGTGAGTCCGAAGTGGTTGTCCTTCTACATCGATTGTGAGGATGGCTGTCGCCCCAAGCCCGCGCCGCTCGACCAATTGTCCCCTGAGGTTCGCCACATCGTCGCCAGCGTACCCCGCGCCCAGGAGCGAATGGTCGCCGCGATGGCCGAACCCTATTGGCGGTGGCGGTTGTTCGGCATCAAGATGTTGGATGCCTTGCCCTTCGTGTTTCTGTTCTTCTCGGTCGGCATGGCGTTGTGGCGTTTCAGCGACAGGCAGGAGCATCGCGACTGGAACGGTATCGCCTGGCTTCAACGGGCGGCGGGGGCGGGTGTCGTACTGGCGTTGTCCGCTCCCCTGGCGCAAATTTTGTGCGATGCCGTATTCCTTGCGGCCGTGACGGACACCGGGGCATTTTCCTACACGATCGAACTTACCGAGATCGCGAATCACCTGCTGTTCGCCGGCGCGGCCTGGGCCGCGATCTGGGCGTTGGCGGCGGGATTGCGCGCGCGGGGCGATCTGGCCGAGATCGTCTGATGCCCGTAACCGTCAATCTCGACCTGATGCTCGTGCGCCGCAAGGTGAAGTCGAACGAACTCGCCCGTGCGATCGGGATCACCGAGTCGAATCTCTCGCTCCTGAAGTCGGGCAAGGTGAAGGGGGTACGCTTCTCCACACTGGCCGCCATCTGCCGCTATCTGGACTGCGAGCCTGGGGACATATTGGGCTATGCGCCGTCCGACGACGACCTCCATCCCGATGCCGACCAGGGTGCTTGAGCAAGGAACGTCGCGATGATGTTGGCGGGGCCGTGGCGAAGGGCAATTTCGGCCCCCGCCGGCAGCCGATGGGGTTCGCCGTCGAACAAGGCCGAAGTGCCGCCACGTCCGGTGATGCGAAAGCTCGTGCTGAACGCGCGGGTCACGCCCTGTGCATTCGTCCAGTCGTCGGTCAGCGCCATCCGACCGAGATCGAACAGCTTTCGCCATGTCCGGGCGTCGACCGCCGCCAGATCGATATGGCCTTCGCAAGGCGTGGCGAACACCGCCTGATAGCGGCGATCCAGTTCGGGCACGCCCGCCACCCTGAGGCCCGCGCCGAAGCTGCGTCGCCATGCCAGCCGGACCGTTCGGATCAGCCGCCCGACCTGCCCGTCGCGCACCGCCTCCCGCGCGGCGGCCCATCGGGTGGCGGGGCCGAGGATTAGGCCGGCATAGGCGTGGTGGCCATCGGCCTCGACAAAGGGAAGCGAGACGTGGCGTGGCGGCTGATCGGCCAGCCGGCGTAGGATCGCTAGAGCATCGCGCTCGCCATGCAGCGTCCTGGCGAGCAGGTTCATCGTGCCGCCGGGCAGGATCAGGATCGCGCCGTCCCATGCGTCGAGCGCGGTCAGCACGGCATTCACCGTCCCATCGCCCGCATAGACGACCATCCATGCCACGCCGGCGCGCGTCAGGAGATCGGAGGAGGGCAGGTCATCGTCGGGAAAGCCGGTTCGGCCGGCCATATCATGGCCCATGGCGGACAGCGTGTCGCGAATATCCGCCGCGACCGTCTCGGCGGTCGACCCCGATCGCGCATTGGTGACGAACCAGTAACGCCGCATCGCCCATCCCTTCGGAAACACCAGGCGATGAGCAAGCCGCATATGTGCGTCACCGTGATGACGCGGCAACGCCGCCCGCCCTTCCATAAGGGCAGGCGGCGTCACGATGCTGGGGTCAGTATTGGATGCGCTGCGCCGTGATGCCCTGCTTGGCAAGCTGCGCCTGGACGCTGTCGGCACCGGCCAGATGGCCCGCGCCCACCGCCATGAAGACGGTGCCGGGCTTGGCCATCCGTTCCTTGATCCACGTCGCCCAGCGCGCGTTGCGGTCGGTGAGTAGCGTCTTGGCGACCTCGGGCGAGTCCTTCAGGCTCTCATTCATGTCGCGGGCCAGCGCGTCGGGGTCGCCATGCGCCCATTCGTCGACCATCTTGGCCATTTCCTCGCCCGCCTTGGGCAGTTCGTCGACGGTCGAGGTCAGGAACTGGATCTGCGCCTGTTGCGACAGACCATTGAAATAGCCGATCTGCTGCTCGGCGGTTTCCAGCCCGGCGACGGGCTTGTTCGCCGCCTTGGCCGCATCGGCCAGCACGGTTTCGGGGCCGTTCTTCGGGTCGTAGCCCAGCTTCTGGATCGGCGCGAGCGACAGGGTGACCGCCGCCAGCCACGGCTTCATCTTGTCGAACGCGGGTGCGGGCAGGCCCGCATCGGTCATCGCCTTCAGATAGGCGCCGCGCTTGTCGGCGGGCAGCTGCTCGGTCAGGGTCGGGCCGGTGGTGACGATGCCGTTCTTCAGCACGATCTGCTGCATCGTCGCCGGATCGGGCTGCACCATTTCCAGGACCAGCTGGTCGGACTTGTCGAAGGCGGACTTCACCGCTTCATCGAACCAGGTCAGGCCGGGCTTCAGCACATGGATGGTGCCGAACAGATAGATGGTGGTGTCGGCATCCTTGACCACCCACAGGGCGGGGTCCGCATCATTGGGGTTCTGCGCGGGCTTGCTCTCCGCACAGGCGGGCAGCGCCAGCATCAGCGCGAGCGAGGTGAGGGCGGCTTTCATGATCGTCTTCATGGGATCGGACTTTCGGAAAAGGAAGGGGCCGTATGAGAGATGGAGGGAGCAAGATCAGGCGTATTTGCGCCACATCCAGACGATGCCGCAGGTCGCCATCATCGCGAGGTACATCCATTCGGCCTGAAGGGCTGGCAGCACGCCGCCACGCCACAGGAACCACCAGACGGGGGCGCCGAGGCCCACGACATAGTAGCCGGCCAGCGCACCGTCGCGATAGGCGCGGCTTTCATGCTCGTCGACGACCCGGTGCCAGCGAAAGGATATGATGGGCAGGAAGACACCCCACAACAGTGCCACCAGAATGGCGAACCATAGTGGTAGCGGCGCGGTCAACATATCGAACGGACCCGGCTTGGTGCCCGGGGGCAGGTGGAGCAGCGGCACGATCACCATCGTGAATCCGATCAAGCCGCCCAACGCACCCGACATGACCAGCAGTCGATGATTGGTGCGCTCGCTCGGACCACGGGTGTCGCGCTTGGATAGGTCGGTCATGGTCGCACCTCCATGGACAGATGGACGGAGAATTGGGGTATTCGCGCACCATGGACTGCGGTGGCGGCCCGGATATTGGGGCGAAGCGTATCCAACGTGATCTCGCCCACCCGTCCAACACCCCAGCCGAGCAGCGACAGCGCGATACCGGTACCGATGACCGCGCGGGTCCGGCGGCGGCTCATGACCGCACCCGTCGGATGGCGTAGAAGGTCAAGCCGATCAGGATCGCGATGCCCCAGCTATGGCCTTCGAAATCGGTCTTGTGCAACTGCGCGCCGATTATGGTCAGTACCGGGTGCAGGATGAAGTTCGCCAACCCGATCAAGGCCCAGGTCTCAATCGCCAGCTGCCGCTGCATCTCGTCGGTCTCGCGCCAGTTACGCCACACCACAAGGCTTCCAAAAACCAGGATTGCGAGAGCGACAATTTGGCCAAAGAGCCAAGGTGTCACGGGGGAAGAAAGCGGCAAGTTTCTATTCGCGGCTTCGATGAGCAACGGAGCACTCACCAAGCCCAGCATTGTGAAGATCAGAAAGTCTCTACGCCGCCGCTTTTTGCGCAACACACGCGCCGCCTCGCGGCTCGCGCCCCAGTCGGCGCCCTCACTCACCATGATGCTCGTCATCGAAAATCTCCTCGATGGGCAGTTCGAACAACCGTCCGATACGGAAGGCGAGCGGCAGCGAGGGGTCGTATTTCCCCGTTTCGATGGCGTTGACGGCCTGGCGCGATACATCCAGCCGCCCGGCTAGTTCCGCCTGGCTCCAGTTGCGTTCGGCGCGCAGCACCTTGAGGCGATTTTTCATGTCGACCTCCTCTTGCATGGCTAGCCTCCCTTTGTCACCCGTGCGTGACGTAATGTCAGGTGACCATGACAAAGTGACAGTGAGCCGCGACATTGTCAACAAGACCTGACAAAATATCATGCGTGGCTGACTTGGCTCCCGCCATTGCGAGCGCAGCGCGGCAATCCAGTGCCCGGGCGCGACGCTCTGGATTGCTTCGCTACGCTCGCAATGACGGGTAATGTACCGGCCCGCTCGCCTTGACCGCGTGAAGGCCATCCGCCAAAGCCTGCGCCCATTATGCAGACCCGAAACGGCTCCCCGGAAGGCCCACTTTCCTTCCAGCGCATGATCCTCACCCTCCATGACTATTGGAGCGAGCGGGGATGCGTGATCCTGCAACCCTATGACATGGAGATGGGGGCGGGCACCTTTCACCCCGCGACCACGCTGCGCGCGCTGGGGCCGGACTCGTGGAACGCCGCCTTCGTCCAGCCGTGCCGTCGCCCGACGGATGGCCGCTATGGCGAGAATCCCAACCGGCTCCAGCATTATTACCAGTATCAGGTGATCCTGAAGCCCTCGCCCGCCGACTTGCAGGACCTGTATCTGGGCAGCCTGACGGCGATCGGCGTGGACATGACCAAGCATGACATCCGCTTCGTCGAGGATGACTGGGAAAGCCCGACTTTGGGCGCCTGGGGGCTGGGCTGGGAAGTCTGGTGCGATGGGATGGAGGTGACGCAGTTCACCTATTTCCAGCAGATGGGCGGATACGACATGAAGCCGGTCGCGGGCGAGCTGACCTACGGGCTCGAGCGTCTGGCCATGTATATCCAGGACGTCGACAATGTGTACGACCTGCGCTTCAACGACGCGGGCGTATCTTACGGCGACGTGTTTCTCGAAAACGAGAAGCAGATGTCGACCTGGAACTTCGAGATCGCCGACACCGACACGCTGTTCGACGCCTTTAAGAAGGCGGCGGCCGAGTGCGAGCGTTGCCTGGAAGCCAAGCTGCCCATCCCCGCCTATGAACAGGCGATCAAGGCCAGCCACACCTTCAACCTGCTGCAGGCGCGCGGCGTGATCTCGGTGGCGGAGCGCCAGGCCTATATGGGCCGCGTCCGCGATCTGGCGAAGGGCGCGTGCGGCGCCTGGATGGACAAGAACGGCTGGGCCGCGTGATGACCGATTTTCTGCTCGAACTCCGCTCCGAAGAAATCCCTGCCCGGATGCAGGCGGGCGCGCGGGAGAATCTCGCCAAGCTGTTCGCCGCCGAACTCGCCAAGGCCGGGCTGTCCGCGGGTGAGATCGTCACCTATGCGGGCCCGCGTCGCCTGGCGCTGATCGCCAAGGGCTTGCCCGCCGCGACCGAGGCCGTGTCCGAAGAGGTGAAGGGGCCGCG
The DNA here is from genome assembly GCF_052056765.1 of Sphingomonas pseudosanguinis. NCBI lineage: Bacteria > Pseudomonadati > Pseudomonadota > Alphaproteobacteria > Sphingomonadales > Sphingomonadaceae > Sphingomonas > Sphingomonas pseudosanguinis. The sequence continues at coordinate 2,466,749 of NZ_CP189888.1, read as the reverse complement.
TGCGTCCGCCCCGCCGCAGGCGCTGGAGGGCTTCCTGCGCAAGACCGGGCTGACCCGCGAACAACTGACCGAGCGCGACGGCGTGCTCTTTGCGATCACCGAAAAGCCCGGCCGCGCGACCGCCGAGGTCCTGGCCGAGGCGATCCCCGCGATCGTCCGCGCCTTCCCCTGGCCCAAGTCGATGCGCTGGGGCGCGGAGTCCGCCTCGACCGAGTCGATGCGCTGGGTCCGTCCGCTGCACGCCATCGTCGCGCTGTTCGGCGGCGAGGTCGTGCCCTTCGAAATCGCCGGGATCACTAGCGGCAACGTCACGCGCGGTCACCGCTTCCACGCGCCCGCCGAGATCGTGCTGACCGGCGCGGACGCTTATGTCGAGCAGCTGCGCGCGGCCAAGGTGTTGGTCGATCAGGACGAGCGCGCCTCTATCATCCGTGCGCGCGCGTCGGCGCTCGCCGCCGAGGCCGGGCTGGCGCTCGTCGAGGATGAAGGGCTGGTCGCTGAGAATGCCGGGCTGACCGAATGGCCGGTGCCGCTGCTCGGGCGCTTCGACGAAGCCTATCTCGACGTGCCGCCCGAGGTCATCCAGCTGACCGCGCGGGTGAACCAGAAGTACTTTGTCTGCCGCTCGACCGACGGCAAGCTGGCGAATGCGTTCGTCTGCACCGCCAATATCGAGGCGACCGATGGCGGCGCGAAGATCGTCGAGGGCAATGGCAAGGTGCTCGCCGCCCGCCTGTCCGACGCGCGTTTCTTCTACGAGACGGACCTGAAGACGAAGCTCGACGATCTGCGGCCCAAGCTGGAAAAGATCGTCTTCCACGAAAAGCTCGGCACCGTCGCCGACAAGGTCGAGCGGGTGGCCAAGCTGGCCCGTTGGCTGGTCGAAGAGGGCGTAATCGCTGAATCCCCCTCCCGCAGGCGGGAGGGGCTAGGGGAGGGCAGTGCCACGAGCGACGTCGCTGGTGGAACCGTCCCCCCCCCATCCCCCCCCGCAAGCGGAGGGGGCGAGCTTGCCGATCTGGCGGAGCGCGCCGCGTATCTGGCGAAGGCCGATCTCGTCACCGGCATGGTCGGCGAGTTCCCCGAACTCCAGGGCCTGATGGGCGGTTACTACGCCGCCGCGCAGGGTGAAGACCCGCGCGTGGCTGAGGCGGTTCGCGATCACTACAAGCCGGTTGGGCAGGGGGATGACGTCCCCACCGCGCCGGTGACGGTGGCTGTGGCGCTGGCGGACAAGCTGGATACGATTGCACAGTTTTTCATGGCTGGACTTTCGCCCACGGGGTCAAAAGATCCTTTTGCTCTCCGGCGTGCGGCGCTTGGCGTGTTGGCGATAATTGGCGAAAATGGGCTACGCCTTCCATTCGATCGCTTCATCGATGGCGCCTACCGTCAGCTCATCGCAGACTGGCGAAGCAGAGAGGCGTTTGCATGTCTCTCGGACGGAAAACAGCCATATGACTATGGGGAGGGCGACTCTGGTTGGCTAATCTCTCCGCAGCCAATTTCTGAGCGCTCAGACTTGTTCGCCGATCCTGATTACAAATATCTGACGTTGATCGAGTACTACGGATATGACGATACTCGCGAAATTCTAGATCACGATCTGGGTGATAATTGCGTCTTGGAATTTGTTCGCTACAGTGAATTTCAAAAGGCCTTCTCCTCTTTCTTCGCCGACCGCCTCAAGGTCCAGCAGCGAGAAGCAGGCGTCCGTCACGACCTGATCGACGCGGTGTTCGCGCTAGGCGGCGAGGACGATCTCGTCCGCCTGCTCGCCCGCGTCCGTGCGTTGCAAGCCTTCGTCACCACCGACGACGGCGCCAACCTGCTCGCCGGGTACAAGCGCGCCGCGAACATCCTGAAAAAGGAGGGCGTCGAGGCCGACCAAGCCTGGACCGCGCCGACCTATACGCTCGAACCCGCCGAGGCCGATCTGATCGCCGCGCTCGATGCGGCCGAACCCAAGGCGGCCCAAGCGGTGCAGGCCGAGGATTTCGAGACCGCCATGGCCGCGCTCGCCTCGCTGCGCGCGCCGATCGACCGCTTCTTCGACGATGTGACCGTCAACGACGCCGACAAGGACAAGCGGACCGCGCGCCTCGCGCTGCTCGCCCGTGTCCGGGCGGCCGTTCACACGGTGGCGGACTTCTCGCGGATCGAAGGATGAGCTGAGCCGGATCGGGAGGCGGGGCGATACGTTCCTGTCTTCCCCTCCGGCAATATCGCCTTATGTACACCGACGCCTGTGTCCCCAGGGCGTCGGACGTGACGACCAGTAAAGGATCGAACCGATGACCTATGTGTACCGCTTCGGCGGCGGCGTTTCGGACGGCGGCAAGGGGGACAAGAATCTGCTTGGCGGCAAGGGCGCGAATCTGGCCGAGATGGCCTCGATCGGGCTGCCGGTGCCGCCGGGCTTCACCATCTCGACCGCAATGTGCACCCGCTATTATGAGGATGGCGAGCAGTTCCCGCAGGAACTGCGCGACGAGGTCGCCGACGGTATCGCGCATATTGAGTCGGTCACCGAGAAGCGCTTCGGCGATCCGGAAAACCCGCTGCTGGTCTCGGTCCGCTCGGGCGCGCGGGTGTCGATGCCGGGCATGATGGACACGGTGCTGAACCTCGGCCTCAACGACGAAACCGTCGAGGGGCTGGCCAAGAAGGCGGGCGACGAGCGTTTCGCCTGGGACAGCTATCGCCGCTTCATCCAGATGTATGCCGATGTCGTCCTGGAGCTGGATCACGGCGCGTTCGAGGAAGCGCTGGAGATCGCGAAGGAAGACAATGGCTTCACCCTCGATACCGAGATGTCGGCCGAGGACTGGAAGGCGCTGGTCACGACCTATAAGGGCCTGGTCGAGGAGCAGTGGGGCAAGCCCTTCCCGCAGGATGTGCACGACCAGCTCTGGGGCGCGGTCGGCGCGGTGTTCGGATCGTGGCAGTCGGAGCGTGCGAAGGTCTATCGCCGTCTGAACGACATTCCCGCCGACTGGGGCACCGCCGTCAACGTGCAGGCGATGGTCTTCGGCAATATGGGCGATACCTCGGCGACGGGCGTGGCCTTCACGCGCGATCCCTCCAAGGGCGACCGCGCCTATTATGGCGAGTTCCTGATCAACGCGCAGGGCGAGGATGTGGTCGCGGGCATCCGCACGCCGCAGTACCTGACCAAGGCCGCGCGCGAGGAAGCGAATGCCAAGCCCGCCTCGATGGAAGAGGCGATGCCGGAGGTCTATGCCGAGCTGGCCGCCGTCTTCGACCAGCTCGAGACGCATTACCGTGACATGCAGGACATCGAGTTCACGGTCGAACAGGCCAAGCTCTGGATGCTCCAGACGCGCTCGGGCAAGCGCACCGCCAAGGCCGCGCTCAAGATCGCAGTCGACATGGCGAATGAAGGCCTCATCACCCGCGAGGAGGCGATCGCGCGGGTCGATCCGGCGGCGCTCGACCAGCTGCTCCACCCGACGCTCGACCCCGATGCCAAGCGTGACGTGCTGACCAAGGGCCTTCCCGCCTCGCCGGGTGCGGCGTCGGGCAAGGTGGTGTTCGACGCCGATGCCGCCGAGCGCGCGGCGGCGGCGGGCGAGGCGGTGATCCTCGTCCGTGTCGAAACCTCGCCGGAAGACATTCACGGCATGCACGCGGCCAAGGGCATCCTGACCGCGCGCGGTGGCATGACCAGCCATGCGGCGGTCGTGGCGCGCGGCATGGGTCGTCCTTGCGTCTCGGGCGCGGGTAGCCTGTCGATCGACAACAAGGCCAAGCTGCTGCGCGTGGGTTCGCGCGAGGTGCGCGAGGGCGACATCCTGACGCTCGACGGGTCGACCGGCGAGGTGATGGTCGGCGCGGTCGCGACCGTGCAGCCCGAGCTGGCGGGTGACTTCGGCACGCTGATGGAATGGGCCGATCAGGTCCGCCGCCTGAAGGTCCGCGCCAATGCCGAAACCCCGCTCGACTGCCAGACCGCGCGCGATTTCGGTGCGGAGGGCGTGGGTCTCTGCCGCACCGAGCATATGTTCTTCGACGCCGCGCGGATCACGGCGGTGCGCCAGATGATCCTGGCCTCGGACGAAGCGGGCCGCCGTGCCGCGCTCGCCAAGCTGCTGCCCGAACAGCGCGCCGACTTCACCGCGATCTTCGAGGTGATGGCGGGCCTGCCGGTAACGGTTCGCCTGCTCGACCCGCCGCTGCACGAGTTCCTGCCGCAGCAGGAGGCCGAGTTCGCCGAAGTCGCGACCGCGGCGGGCGTCGATGTCGATACGCTCAAGCGCCGGGCCAATGAACTGCACGAGTTCAACCCGATGCTCGGCCATCGCGGTTGCCGCCTGGGCGTGACCTATCCGGAAATCTACGAAATCCAGGCGCGCGCGATCTTCGAGGCGGCGCTGGACGTCGCGGAAAAGTCGGGCGAAGCGCCGATCCCCGAGGTCATGATCCCGCTGGTCGCCACGCGTCGCGAGCTGGAACTGATGAAGGCGGTGGTCGACAAGGCGGCGCAGGCGGTGTTCGCCGAGCGCGGCAAGACGGTCGAGTATCTGGTCGGCACCATGATCGAACTGCCGCGCGCCGCGCTGAAGGCGGGGGAAATCGCCGAGGTGGGTGAATTCTTCTCCTTCGGCACCAACGACCTGACCCAGACGACGCTGGGCGTCAGCCGCGACGACGCGGCGCGTTTCCTGAGCGCCTATGTCGAGAAGGGCATCTACGCCAAGGACCCCTTCGTCAGCCTGGATGTCGAGGGTGTGGGCGAGCTGGTCAGCCTGGCCGCCGAGCGCGGCCGCGCGACGCGGGCCGGAATCAAGCTCGGTATCTGCGGCGAGCATGGTGGGGACCCGGCGTCGATCGCCTTTTGCGAGCAGGTCGGGTTGGATTATGTCTCGGCCAGCCCGTACCGCGTGCCGATCGCGCGGCTGGCGGCGGCGCAGGCGGCGTTGAAGGCGCGGTGATCTTGGGGGGAGGTTTCGGCGGGTTTATCGCCTGGAACCTTCCCTCCCCCATCCCCTCCCGCTTGCGGGAGGGGCGTGCCAAGCGGAGGCGTCCAGCGCTTCAACCAGCCTACCGTTTCGAAAGAAGCGTAGCCGCTGCCTAGAAACGCTCCCCTCCCGCAAGCGGGAGGGGATGGGGGAGGGCCGGTGTCTCACCGAGCCCCGACCCCACGACACCATCACCCGTGCGTCGTCACCCGGTTCCCGAAATCGAACCACCCACGACGCTCCCCCGCCGGATAGGCCGGACGCGCGGCGCTCGCGGCGACCGAGCGGTAAGGTGCCCGCTCCGCCACCGGCGCCGCCGCAACCGGCTGCGCCGTCGCCAGCCGCTGGTTCTCGCGCTCCAGCTCGGCGATGCGGTCTCGCGCCGCCGCCAACTTCGCCTCGGTTTCCTTCTGGTGCGCGGCGTGCGCATCGCGCTCGGTGGAATAGCGGGTGCGCCATTTGCGGCCGCCCGGATGGCTCGCCAGCCCGAATAGCCAACCCGCGATGAGGACCAGCCCCAGCACGGCGAACTGAGTCGTCGAAGTGAACAGCATCGCGTCGATCCCTGTCTGTTACGTCAGGTCAACGACCGATCGGGCGGAGTGGTTGCGATGCCGCCGGATTTCGCCGGGGTGTGGGTGTTACTTCCCGCCCATCGAGGTCATCAGCGTATCGTTGATCGAGCAGCCGGCCGGCCCCAGGATGACGACGAACAGCGTCGGCAGGATGAACAGGATCAGCGGCACGGTCATGATCGCGGGCAGGCGCGCGGCCTTTTCCTCGGCGCGCATCATGCGCTCGTTACGGAACTCCGCCGACAGCACGCGCAGCGAGCTGGCGAGCGGGGTGCCGTATTTCTCGGTCTGGATCATGGTCGTCACCACCCCGCGCAGCGCGTCCAGATTGACCCGGGTCGACAGATTCTCGAGCGCCTGGCGGCGGTCGGTCAGGAAGCCCAGCTCGACCGAGGTCAGCTGGAACTCGTCGCCCAGTTCGGGATAGGCGCGACGCAGTTCGCGCGCGACGCGGGCGAAGGCGGCATCGACGGTCAGCCCGGCCTCGGCGCAGATGACCATCAGGTCGAGCGCATCGGGCAGGCCCTTGCGGATCGCGGCGGTGCGCTTGTCGATCCGGTTCTTCAGCGCCAGATCCGGCGCCTTGTAGCTCAGCACCAGCGTCCCTGCGACCATCATGTAGCGGCTGAACCCGCTCCAATCGGCGAAATCCTCGGTGCCATAGACCCAGAGCGCGGTGCCGCCGCCCAGCACGATCGGCAGCGCCAGGCGGCCGAAGATGACCGCCACCGCCAGCTCCTTCGATCGGATGCCGGCCTGGAGCAGCTTGAGCTGGACGGCCTTGACCTGATCCTCCTGCAGCATCTTGAGCGCGCTGAGCATCCGGCGCATCCGCTCGAGCATGTCGGTGCGTTCGATGAACTGGGCGCGCCGCTTCGGGGTGGGATCGATCCCGGCCTTGAGCTGCTCGCGCCGTTCGTTGAGCGCCTGCACCCGCCTGCGCATCGGATCGCGCGCGCCGATCAGGACATAGCCGGCGACGAGCAGGCAGAGGACGCACACGCCCCACAGCATGGCGGCGGCCGATCCGGCGTCTAGGCCGAGAATCTGGGGTGAGGCGGTCATTCAGATCTCGAAATTGATCATGCGCGACATGATGAAGACGCCCAGCCCCATCCACAAAAGCCCGCCGCCGCCGATGATCATCAGTCGGGGATCGACGAAGAACTTCGCCATGTAAGGCGGGTTGATCATCCAGATCAGGCCGAAGACGATGAAGGGCAGCGCGCCGATGATATAGGCCGACGCCTTGGATTCGGACGACATCGCCTTGATCTTCAGCTTCATCTGTGCGCGCTTGCGCAGCACCTCGGCCAGGTTGGACAGGGTCTCGGCCAGATTGCCGCCGGTCTCGCGCTGGATGGCGATGGCGATCACGAAGAACTGGAACTCGGGCGTCTCCAGCCGGTCGGCGGTTTCCTGAAGCGCATTGTCCATCGTCCGGCCGATGCGCATCCGGTCCGACACGGCGCGGAATTCCTCGCCGACCGGGCCGGGCACTTCCTGCCCCACGACCGACATCGTCTCACTGATCGGCAGGCCCGAGCGCAGGCCGCGCACCAGCAGCTCGATCGCATCGGGAAAGCGGGTGATGAACCGGTTCGTCCGGCGGCTGATCGTCTTGCTGACCACCATATGCGGTAGGAGCAGCCCCAGGCCGACGCCCATCGGCAAGGCGAGCAGCAGCGACAAATGCAGCATCGCCAGCAGGATCGTCATGCCCAGCGCCACCACGCCGCACGCGATGCCATATTGCCCCAGCGTCCAGTCGCGCCCGGTCCGGTCGAGCCGCTTGGCCAGCTTTTCGGGATTGGGCAGCAGCCGCCCGAACATCTGGTCGACCCGCGTGTCGCTGGCCAGCGCGATGCCGCGCGACGCCGCGACCATCGGCGACACCGGCTTGTCGAGATCGAATGCGACGCGGCCGCGCAATCCCGCGAGCTGCCGCGACTGGCTGCGCGAGGTCTTGGGCGCGGACAGCGCGGCCATCACCAGCACCAGCGTCAGGAACACGCCGCCCGCCAGGATCAGGGTCGCCATCATGCTCATCGGGTCAGTTCGCCCGCGCCCGCTTGGGCAGGAACGCCTTGATGTCGAGCTTTTCGAGCAGGCGGCGCTTGCCGCGCGCCCGATCCGATGCCTGCCCCGCCGCGCAGATACGCTCCGACAGCGCGATCAGCGGGGCGATGGTGCGCGACGTCTTGCCCAGTTCGGCGATCGGCTTGCCGGCCTTCGCCGCCTGGACGACCAGCTTCTGGTCGTAGGGGATCAGGAAATCGACCGGGCGCTCGATCGACCCCTCGAAATCGCTCTGCGCGATCTCGGTCTGCGCGGCCGGGTGGACGCGGTTGGCGACGGTCAGCACCTGGGCCTGCGGGGCATGGGTCTTGAACCAGGAGAGCAGGCGGATCGTGTCGCGCGCGGCGGCCAGGGTGAATTCGGTGACCAGCACGATCGTCTGCGCGCTGGTCGCCAGCACGGGCTGCTGGATCAGCATGTCGCGCGGCAGATCGACGATCGTCGTCTCGAAATTGGCGCGCATCTCGTCCTGCAACTGGGTGAAGGCGACGCCGTCGGTCAAAATCGGCGCGGCGATCGGCGCTTCCGCCGACAGGACGGACAGCTTCTCCAGCGCCTTGACCATCGCGCGTTCCAGGAACAGCCCGTCGATGCGGCTGGGATTGTCGATCGCATCGACCAGCCCGCGCCCCGGCTCCAGATCAAGCGAGAGCGCGGACGTACCGAAATGCACGTCGAGGTCGAGCAGGCCGGTGGTCCGGCCCAGCCGCTCGGCCATCAGCCAGCCGAGCGAAGCGGCGACGGTCGACGCGCCGACCCCGCCGCGCGCGCCGATCACCGTCACGCTGCACGGCGCCTTTTCGGGCGCCATGTCCATAGCGCGCGGGGTGTGCAGCATCGCGCGCGCCTGGCCGACGGTCTCGCGCAACTGATCGGGATTGATCGGCTTGAGCAGATAGTCGTGCAGCCCATTGGCCAGCAGCGCGCGGTACAGGCGGACATCGTTGACCTGGCCGACCGCGATCACGATCGTGCCGGGTTCGCACACCTCGGCCAGATTGCCGATCTCCCCGACCGGGTCGGAGGTGTCGCTGAGGTCGACGATCAGGATCTGCGGGCTGGCGGACACCGACAGCGCCTGGATCGCGCCGCGCAGGCCGCCTTTGGTCACCTTTTCGGTCGACCAGCCCTGTTCGGCGAGCATCGGGCGCACCGCCTCGGCCGTCCAGTCGTCGCAGACAAAGGCCTGGATGGGATCGCGCCCGATCAGGCCATGGGGCTTCCAGGGGGCGTTCATCACTGTCCTCCCATGCCAGCCATTCCGCTAGGGGCGCCGCCCTGGGTGGCATTGGGGGAGCGCACCACCGTCCCGCCATGGCCGGTCGGTAGCGCCTTTCGGAAGGTATCGATCGCGCGGGTCGTCACTGCGGGATCGGCGCTGGCCGGCCCTTCGACGCCGCGGATGAGGTCATTGGGATTGGCGACCATCGCGGCCAGGTTGCGATTGACCGCGCAGCCATGGTTGGACGAGGTTTCCGCGGTCCAGTCGGGGCCGACATCGCTCGTCCGGTCCGGACAGCCCGGAACGCTGGCGCGCGCGCGGGTGACGACGACGCGGATCATCGCGGGGGCAAGCGGGGTGCGGGCGATCGAACCCGCCGGTCCGACCAGCAGGCCGTGGCGGCCGATGATGTCGGCGATCTGGCGATAGGCGATGGGCGCATCGCCGGCCGGGTCCTCGATCGTCACCCGGTCGCCATAACCCAGCCGCAGATTATCAGCCCAGCCCGCCAGCCGCTGCGCCTCGTCGCCCGCCAGCCAGTTGCCCGACACGGCGAGGTCGAGAACATAGTCGGCCTGCGACACGACCGGCTGATGCGCACTTTCCAGGCCCGGCTGGCCGGTGCCGCTGCACCCGGCGGTCAGCGCGAGCAGGGTGATCGAACCCGAAAGGGCGAGGGGCAGACGCATGGAACGGGGCATCCTTGAACGGGCGATCATTCGGAAAAGCCGGGGGCGGGGGTGCCCTTGCGCGCACGGGGCATGGAGGTCAGCGGCGCGGGGCTTTGCGCGCCCGTCATCGGGCGCCCCTGAACGGGCGCGGCCATCGTCGGCACGGGGCGAGGCTGGCTGGACCCCGCCGAGATACGGCCGAGCAGCACCCGCTCGGCGTCGTTCGGCGCGCGTTCGCCATCGGTGGGCAACGCGATCTCGGACGGCGAATTGACCGGCTTCACCAGATAAGGGGTGATGATGATGACGAGTTCGGTCTCCTTGCGCTTGAACGCGTTGGAGCGGAACAGCGCGCCGATCAGCGGCAGGTCGCCCAGCCAAGGCGCTTTTTCGATCGAATTGTCGCGGGTGTTGGACAACAGGCCGGCGATCATCATGCTCTGCCCCGATCCCAGCTCCAGCGTCGTCTCCGCGCGGCGGGTGGTCAGGGCCGGGATGGTGAACTTGTCCAGCGTCACCGCGCCGGCGGAGGAAATCTCCGACACCTCGGGCCGGACCCGCAGCGAGATGCGGCCATCGGCCAGCACGGTCGGCGTATAGGACAGGCTGACGCCATATTGCTTATAGTCGACCGACACCGTGCCCAGCGACGCGGACATCGGAATGGGGATTTCGCCGCCGGCCAGGAAGGTCGCGGTCTCCCCTGACAGCGCGGTCAGGTTGGGATTGGCGAGCGTCGAGACCTGTCCCAGCGTCTCGCCCAGGTCCATCGCCCCCAGCAGGTCCATGCCCAGCACCCGGCCGCCCAGGCCCAGGGTCGTGCGCAGCGGACCCTGGTTGAAGCCATATTGGGTGCCGATCGTCGTCCCGGCCGCGTTGGTCAGATCGGTGATCGTTCCCGCATTGCGGCCCGACCCGACGCCGAAGACGAAGCCGCTGGAATTGCGGTCGCGGTTCAGCAGGTTGACGCCGATCGACTTGACGAAGCTGCGATTGACCTCGGCGATGCGGACCTGAAGATTGACCTGCAACGGCGTCGCGGTCTTCAGGCGGCTGATGACCTTGGTATCCTTGCCGACAAAGGCCTGGACCAGTCGTTCGGCCTCGGCGACGTCGTCGGGCGCGGCGACCGTTCCGGTCAGCAGGATCAGGCCGTTCATCGGCGTCGCCGCGATCTGCGCCTCGGGCATGGCGAGCCGCAGCATCCGGCCGATCGAATCGAAATTGTTGCCGACGCGGACGGTGGTCGCATAGACGACCGCGCCGCCGCGCGCCGTCGCCGACACGGTCGTTTCGCCGGGCTTCTTGCCGAAGATATAGAGCTGCGTCGGCGAGCGGACCTGGACATCGGCGATGCTGTCATCGGCGACGAACAGGTCGGTCATCGGGCGCGGCAGGGTGATCAGCCGTGCGCGACCCGTGTTGATCTCCAGCATGCGGCCACCGGTGTCCTCGCCCTGCGGAGCGGCGCGCACGGGGGCGGGCGCGAGGATCAACGGTGCCAGCATCAGTGAGATAGCGGCGGTGCGGCCCAGGGCCGCCCAGGGCAGGTGCTTCGTCATGATCCTTACTGATCCCCCGCGCCGCTATTGGTCGGGCTGGCCGGTGCGGCGTCCGCCTTGGGCCCGCCGCCCGAGCCCCGCGCGACGCGCACGCCGAAGCCTTCGGTGGTGACGGGACCTGTGGCGGCGGGGCCTGTAGCGGCCGGGCCCGTGGTGGCGGCGCCGGGCGCCGCCGAGGCACTACCTTCGCGCTGGCGACCCGGGACGGTCCGTCGCTGGTAGCGTGAGATGTCGCCGCCGGTGACATAGGAGGCACGGTCCGCCACCGGTGCCGCGGCACCGCCACCCGGATTCTGCAGATCCTCGGGCCGGTCGGCCAGCGCACGCAGCGACAGCGACAGCGTGCCGACCGTCTGCGCGACCGCCAGCTGCTCGGCGATCTTGGGCGTCGCCTCGACCGTGACCGTGGTGAAGGTCTGGATGGGCGTCTTGCCGTCATTGCCCGACTGGCCATCGGTGCGCTGGTCGGTGGCGAGCACGCGGACGTTGCGCAGGATCGTCTCCGACACCTTCAGCGGCGGGCCGTCACCGCCGCCCGCCACATCCTGGGTCAGGACGATGTCGATATGGTCGCCGGGAAACACGAATCCCGCCACCCCCGTCTGCGCCGACACCGGCACCGTCACCGCGCGCATTCCCGGGGTCAGCGCGGCGGCCAGGAAACCGCGATCGCCCGATTTGACGACCGCGCCTTGCGTCAGCGGCTGGCCGGCGGTGATCGCGAAGCGGACCACCGTGCCCAGCAGCTTGGACATATCGGTCTGACCCTTCAGGAAATAGGCGCCGCCGACCAGCTCCTTGGGCCAGGGCTGGAACTTCAGGGATGCGGAATCGATAATGGTCCCGACCGGCAGCGCGCGCGTCGCGACCAGGATTTCGGGGCCGGGTTCGGGCGGCGGCGTGACGATGACGGCGGCACCCGCCTGCGGCGCGGCGCTGCCCGCGGTCAGCGTGCGCGCGAACACGGCGGTCATCCCCGCGACCAGCAGGGCGCCCACCAGCAGTAAGATCTTGCGACTGTCCATCCTGCGTTCTTCGGCTTTCGTGCCGGGCATTCCGCCCGATAAGTTTGGCGTATCAGCTATGCGAAAAGGGGTTAAATATCGGTTCCTGCAGGATCAGCAGCCCGGCCATCGCGATGGCCACGCCGTAAGGAACCTCGATCACATCGCCGCCGCGCGCACGCCGCAGCCGATGGTCGATCAGCATCGCCAGCGTCACGACTCCCCCGAGCAGCGACATCAGCACCAGCATCCGCAGCAGCACGCCCAGCGGCAGCCACAAAGCGAGCGCCGCGATCATCTTCACGTCGCCGCCCCCCATCATCCCGACGCGAAAGGCCAGCGCGAAGAGCAGGAACATGCCGACCGCCCCGCCGATCTGGACCAGCGCATCGGGCCAGAGCGGCAGGCCCGACGCCCACCACCACAAGGGTGCGATCAAGGCGATCGCGATATTCTTGCGATCGGCGATCTCGCGGGTGCGCGCATCCTCGATCCCGGCGGACAACAGCAGCAGGCCGAGCGCGCAGAGCAGGGCGATACGGATGACGGACCAGTCCATAGGGCAAAAGCTCCTAGACGGCGGGGCTTTCCAAACCGTAACCGGGGATCGAATGACCGATGCGCCCGCTTCCGCCCTTGCCCTTCGCCGCCGCTTTCCCGCATCGGCGCGCCTGTCGCGCTGGACCGCGCCCGATGGCTGGTCGCATCGGCGGTTCGACTGGGCGGCGGCGCGGCCCGTCGGGCGGTTGCTGTTCCAGACCGGGCGCGCCGACGTCATCGAGAAATATCTGGAGGTCTTCGCCCATCTGGTCGAACGCGGCTGGAGCGTCACCGCCTTCGACTGGCGCGGGCAGGGGGGATCGGGGCGGCTGAGCCCGGACCCGCATGTCGGGCATGGCCCGGACTTTGCGGTGCTGGTCGACGACCTGCGCGCCTTCTGGGCCGAATGGCGGGGCGAGGCGGACGGCCCGGCCGTGCTGCTCGGCCACTCGATGGGCGGGCATCTGGCGCTGCGGGCCATGGTCGAAGGCGCGGTCGTGCCGGATGCGCTGATCCTGGTCGCGCCGATGCTGGGCCTGCGCCTGCCGTTCGGGCCCGGCCTGAGCGCGGCGATCATCGGCTGCATGGACAGCACATGCCCCACGCGCGGCATCTGGCGCGCGGGCGAATCGGCGGGCATGCACACGCGGCAACGCAATCTGACGCATGATGTCGGCCGCTATGAGGACGAGGCCTTCTGGTATGCGCGGCATCCCGAACTGGCGCTGGGGCCGCCAAGCTGGGGATGGGTGGCGGCCGCGCTGCGCTCGATCCGGGGATTGATCGACGACACGCGGCTCGACGCGATGACGGTGCCGACGCTGATGCTGCTGGCCGATGCCGACCGGCTGGTCGACCCGGATGCCGCCGCGCGGACGGCCGCGCGGATCGGCGCACGGCTCGTCCGCTTCGGACCCGAGGCGGCGCACGAGCTGCTGCGCGAGGCGGACCCGGTGCGTCTGCGCGCGTTGGCGGCGATCGATGCCTTTCTGAACGAGATCGCGCGGTGACCTGGGACATCGCGATCATCGGTGCGGGCATGGCCGGGGCGAGCCTGGCCGCCGCCATCGGTCCCCGTGCGCGCGTCGTCCTGATCGAGGCGGAGGATCTGCCCGGCCGTCATGCGACGGGCCGGTCGGCGGCCTTCTGGTCAGAAACCTATGGCGGCCCGGCGGTGCAGCCGCTGACCACCGCCTCCGGCCCCGCCTTGCGCGATGGCGGTTATCTGACGCCCTTGGGGTCGCTGCATATCGGGCGGCGCGAGGATGCGGGCCGGATCGACCGACTGCTCGCCGATTTCGAGGGCAGCGGTGTCGAGTTGCAGCGCGTCGATCCCGCCGCGCGTGTGCCAGGCCTTCGCCCCGAATGGGTGCACGGCGTGTGGGAGCCGAGCTGCGCCTATATCGATGTCGCCGCGCTGCATGCCGATTATCTGGCGGCGGCAAAGGCGGCGGGTGCTGCGCTGATGACCGATGCCGCGCTGCTGACGGCGGAGCGGCGCGATGGCACATGGCGGCTGGAGACCAAGGCCGGCCCGGTGCGGGCGCGGCTGCTGGTCAATGCGGCGGGCGCCTGGGCCGACACGGTCGCCGGCATCGCGGGCGCCGCGCCGATCGGTATCATCCCCTATCGCCGCACGATGATGCAGCTGCGCACCGACCCGACCGCGCCCGCCGGCCTGCCGCACGTCATCGACATCAATGGCCAATTCTATTTCAAGCCCGAGGCCGGCGGCCGGCTCTGGCTGACCCCGCATGACGAGACGCCCAGCGTCCCTTGCGACATCGCGCCCGAGGAATGGGATGTCGCGGTGGCGATCGATCGGCTGGAAAAAACCGTCGACTGGCACGTCGAAGCGGTCGAGCGTCGCTGGGCCGGCCTGCGCAGCTTCGCCCCCGACCGCGCGCCGGTCTATGGGTTCGACCCGAAGACGCCGGGCTTTTTCTGGTGCGCAGGGCAAGGGGGCTTCGGCATCCAGACCGCGCCGGCGGCGGCGGCGTTGGCGGCGGGATTGCTGTTGGGGGAGAAGGATGTGCCTGCGGGGGTGGACGCGGCACGCTATGGCGCGGGGCGGTTTTTGGGCTAGCGTTGCATTTGACGGCTACCGCCCAAACCCGGACGCTTCGGCGGGCAATCTATCTGGCCGAAAGCGGCCCTTCGTGCAGCGCGATCATTCCCATTTCGCCATCTTCAAGGGTTAGTTTCGGGAAGACGCAATTGGGAACATATTCTGGGAAAGTGGACGCTTCGGACATCATACGGTGCGATCGCCAGGGCAGCATTCTCCACAACGGGTTCCCAATCGGGAACGGCTATCAGGTATCGCCGGGAGTTCTACACGCCCGGTTTCCAACCACTTTCGGTGAGGATCGCTACCGGGTCTTTCAGATCGAGCAAAGTTCTGAGAGCAACACGCTTGTTCGGAGCTTTGTCATAGTACGCCTTTGCGATCCTATAGCCCACCCAGTACCCCAAATCGCCGGGCTTTTCCGGCGTACCAACGCCGTTGTATAGCCAAGCCGAGATATCTTTCTTGTTGGCGTCGTCAAGGAACCGTTGATCGATTTCCTTGACGTGACCTGCCGTCCACCTTTGTAGATGAACATTGCTTACCTGTCCTGAGGTAAGCTGAGCTACCAATTCGGCAACACCCTCAATGAGGGATGCCTTCAAAACCGTGGTGTTGTCGCTATCCGCGTCTAGCTCTGGTGATTGCTCGACGTGGCCGTACTCGTGAGCGATAAGATGATAAAGCCGCTCTGTTAGATTCGGTTGCAGCCATGAGGATCGGCATACTACTTCCAATCCGATCAGAACCCCAGACTTTCCTGTAGTGCCGCCACTGTTATTGCGACCAATGAGTATGGTGACTGGTGGAAATGTCGCTTGCGGGTCAAGGGTGGCCAATCGGTGGAAGGAGCCGCGTAGCTTGGCCTTTACGGCCGGAAGGACTTCCATGCATGATCGAGCTTGCCGATATATAAGCTCTTCCTTGCCAATTTCCTTGGCAAGCGCTTCGCCCGATATGATGCGATAAGGCACGAACTGGCGCACGCCGTCTGTTCCCTTATCTATGTAATCTTCTTGAAGTGTGCTGGCGGAAAGTTTGCCGTTGGCGGCATCGTACAGCTGATAGAAGTTGGTCACATCGGAAGTGCGAACCTCAACGGCCTGTGGACTGCTTGCAGATGCAGCCACGGCGACCACGATCAAAGCTGCACCGAACCCCCACTTACCACCCATGCCGTATTCCCCGATCGCTTTTAGCAGTTCGTATCCGAAGCTGATCGCGCAGGATAGATTCCCGTTTTTCGATCCTTTTTGGGAAAGAAGGGATGGCATAGCGTCGGCTATGGGAGCGGCGTCTTCATAAAACGGAATGTCCGCCACCCACCCATTTCGCCCTTTGTCGACACGGCGGAGTCCGTCCTACTTCCGAAACGTCTCCGCCGCATCGCTCGCCAGCTTGTCGGCGCGCTCGTTGTCCGGGTGGCCGGCATGGCCCTTCACCCATTTCCATTCGATCTGGTGGCGCTCCGCCGCCGCGAGCAGCGCCTGCCAAAGTTCGGCGTTCTTGACCGGCTTCTTGTCCGCCGTGCGCCAGCCGTTGCGCTTCCAGCCGTGAATCCATTTGGTCAGGCCGTCCATCACGTATCGGCTGTCGGTCGACAGCGTGACGGCGCAAGGACGCTTCAGGGCGTTCAGCGCCTCGATCGCCGCCATCAGCTCCATGCGGTTGTTGGTCGTCAGCGCCTCGCCGCCCGACAATTCCTTTTCATGCACGCCCGATCGGATCAGCGCGCCCCAGCCGCCGGGGCCGGGATTGCCCTTGCACGCGCCGTCGGTGGCGATCTCGACCGGGGTCACAGTCCGGCCTTTCCGTCGCGATAGGCGATATAGCGCCGCCAATAGGCCAGCGGGTCCTTGCGCATCACCAGCGCGTCGGCAGGGGTGTTCAGCCAGTCCCACGCCCGCGACAGGGCGAAACGCAGGCATGCCCCCATGGCCAGCTTGGCGAAGGCCGCGCGCTCGGTGTCGGTCAGCGGGAAGTGGCGTTCATACCCCTCGATCAGCGCCCCGCCGATCTCGGGCGCATAGGTCTCGCCGCTGGCGTCGAAGCTCCAGGCCGAGTGCATGACGGCGAGATCGTAGACCCGGTAATCGGTGCAGGCGAAGTAAAAGTCGATCAGCCCCGTGACCGTGTCACCCAGCACCAGCACATTGTCGGGGAACAGGTCGGCATGGATGACGCAGGTGTCGAGCGCCTGATCGTCCCAGCCGTCGAGCACCGCGTCCAGCGCCTCGCCCATCGCGTCATGCAGGCCCGGCGCGATCCGGTCGAGGTCGCGCCCGCATTGCGCGAACAGCGGCCGCCAGCTGGCATGGCCCATCGAGTTCTCTCGGCGCTGCGGGAAGTCGGCGACCGCCCGGTGCATCGCGCCCATCGCATCCGCCGCCGCCAGCGCCTGCGCCGGGGTAGGGTGGGACAGCGATACGCCGGTCAGGAACTGGATCAGGCAGGCGGGGCGGCCCGCCAGTTCCTGAATCTCGACGCCCTCACGGTCCTTGATCGCGGGCGGCACGGGCAGGCCCTTGGCCGCCAGATGGTCGAGCAGTGCGAGGAAGAAGGGCAGGTCGCCCGCCGCCACGCGCTTTTCGTACAGCGTCAGGATGAAGCGCGCGGTCGTGGTGTCGACCAGATAGTTGCTGTTCTCAACGCCTTCGGCGATCCCCTTGGCGGAGATCAGTTGGCCAGCGTCATAGCGTGCCAGAAACGCGGACAGCGCCTCGGCCGAAACCTGCGTATAGACGGCCATGGGTCAGGCGGCCGCTTCCAGCCCGCGCGGCAGCTTGAAGGCGATGGTCTCGCGCGTCGTCTCTTCCTCGCGCTCGGTGACGGTGAAGCGTTCCGACAGGCGATCGACCAGTTCACGCACCAGCAGCTCGGGCGCGGAGGCCCCGGCGGTCAGGCCCAGGGTCTTCACGCCGTCGAGGAAGGCCCAGTCGAGCTCGGCGGCGCGCTGGATCAGCTGCGCGCGCTTGCCCGCCCGCTCGGCCACTTCGACCAGCCGCAGCGAGTTGGAGGAGTTGGGCGCGCCGATCACCAGCACCGCGTCGCACTCGGCGGCGATCGCCTTGACGGCCGCCTGACGGTTCGAAGTGGCGTAGCAGATGTCCTCGCCACGCGGCCCCTGGATCGTGGGGAACCGGCTCTGCAACGCCGCGATGGTGGCGGCGGTGTCGTCGACCGACAGGGTGGTCTGGGTCAGGAAGGCGAGGTTGTCGGGGTCGGCGGGCGTGAACGCCTCGACATCGGCGACGGTCTCGACCAGCGACATGGACCCCTGCGGCACTTGGCCGAAGGTGCCGATGACTTCCGGGTGGCCCGCATGGCCGATGAAGACGATGTGGCGGCCCATCTCGACCAGCCGTTCGGCCTGGCGATGGACCTTCGACACGAGCGGGCAGGTGGCGTCGAAATATTCGAGGCCCCGGCTCTCGGCATCGGCGGGCACCGACTTCGGCACGCCGTGCGCGGAGAAGACGACGTGCGCGTTGGCCGGCACCTCGTCCAGTTCCTCGACGAAGATCGCGCCCTTGGCCTTCAGGCTGTCGACGACGAACTTGTTGTGGACGATCTCATGCCGGACATAGACGGGCGCGCCATGCTTTTCGAGCGCCAGCTCGACGATGCGGATGGCGCGGTCGACGCCGGCGCAGAAACCGCGCGGGGCGGCGATCAACAGGTCGAGCGGCGGCTTCGGAGCATCGGTCATGGATGCGGCTCTACGCCATTGCTTGCGCGCGTCCAACCCGGTTCCTATGCTGGCGACCAAACCGGCATCCTGCTTCGGCATCCAGAATAGGCGTTTCGACCTGTGAAAGCATCGTTTCTCGCTCCCGTCGCCCTTGCGCTCGTTCTGGGGGGCTGCGCCCGTACCGGCGAGATCGACGCCTCGGGCGGGATCACCGCCGTCCGCTCGGCCTGCCCGGTCGTCGGCGTGGCGGCGGGCACCGGCGACATCACGCTGTTCAAGACGCCGGGCGCGACCGACGAGGGTGCGATCGATCTAGTCGCGAACATGACCAATGTCCGCTCGACCTGCGCCGATGCGGGCTCGGATATCGTCACCACCGTGACCTTCAATGTCGAGGCGCGGCGGACTGACACGGCGGCGGCGCGCGACGTGACGCTGCCTTACTATGTCGCGATCGTGCGCGGCGGCACCAATGTCGTCGCCAAGCGGGTGGCGCAGGTGAGCGTCCATTTCGACGCCGGCCAGGCGCGCGGGCAGGTGGCGGGCGAGGCCTCGACCACCATCGCGCGGTCGGCGGCGACGCTGCCCGACGATGTCCGCGAGAAGCTGACCCGCCGTCGCAAGGCCGGTGACGAGGATGCGGCGGTCGATCCGCTGAGCCAGCCCGAGATACGCCAGGCGGTGGCCAGCGCCAGCTTCGAGGCGCTGGTCGGGTTCCAGCTGACCGAGGCGCAGCTGAAGTACAACGCGACTCGGTGACCCAGCCGCCCCTCGACCACGCCCTGCGGGCGCGGTCCCCCTCCCCAAGCGAGCTTGGGGAGGAATGAGTGTCGTCTGCAAATCCTCCCCATCTCTGATGGGGAGGGGGACCGCTCGCGAAGCGAGTGGTGGAGGGGTTTCTCCCGACCAATCCCACAATCCACAACATTGATCGCACCCGCCGCCGTTCCCGATTGACTTGACGCAACCCGCCCGGCAGAGGGCGCGGCGTCGATGTCGGACATGTCCGACATAGGCGCGCGCGGGAGAGCGCCGGGTTCATCTTTCAGGTGACGACAACCCGGCCGCCGAAGGAGCAACCACCCCGGAATCTCTCAGGCAAATGGGACCGCGCGATCGCCATCGACACTCTGGAAAGCGCGCCTCGGCCTCGGGCCGTCGTGCCACCGAAGGGGTAAGCCGGAATTTCCGGCGAAAGCTCTCAGGTTCCGTGACAGAGGGGGATCGGATCGGGTAAGGACATTTGCGTCCCTAGCCGACACCCTTTTGACGGAGACCGGCCCCGTGAGCGACGCAACCGACCTGAACGTAGAAGACGCCCCCGAGGGTCAGGAGATCATCCAGACGCTGCCGCTGGACGCATGGCATCGTGCGCGCGGCGGGCGGATGGTCCCGTTCGCGGGCTATGAAATGCCGGTCCAGTATGAAGGCATCATGGCCGAGCATCTGTGGACCCGCGAGTCGGCCGGGCTATTCGACGTCAGCCATATGGGCCAGGTGGTCTTCACCGGCGAGAACGGGCTGGCCCCGGTCATCACCGCGTTGGAAAAGGTCCTGCCGGGCGACATCGCAGGGCTCGGCGATCGGAAGAATCGTTATTCGCTGTTGCTCAACGAAGAGGGCGGCATCCTCGACGACCTGATGGTGACCAAGCGCACCCTGGACGGCGCCGAGGAACTCTACATGGTCGTCAACGGCGCGACGAAGTATGACGACATCGCCTATCTGCTCGACTTCATTCCCGACGATGCAACGCTGAACCTGCTCGACGAGCAGGCGCTGCTGGCGCTCCAGGGGCCGAAGGCGGTCGATGCGCTCTCGCGGATCGTGCCGGGCGTCGAGGCGCTGGTGTTCATGACCGCCGCCGACTTCGTGTGGAACGACGTGCCGCTGTGGATCAGCCGTTCGGGCTATACCGGCGAGGACGGTTACGAGATTTCGATCCCCGCCGAACATGCCGCCGCCTTCGCCGACCTGCTATGCGAACAGGCGGAAGTGAAGCCGATCGGTCTGGGCGCGCGCGACTCGCTGCGTCTGGAGGCGGGGTTGCCGCTCTACGGCCATGACCTCGACCCCGAGACGACGCCGGTGATGGCCGATCTCGGCTTCGCGCTCGCCAAGAAGCGTCGCGAGGCGGCCGACTTCCTGGGTGCCGGGCGTATCCTCGCCGAGCGCGAGAACGGCCCCGCCGTCAAGCGTGTCGGCCTGACCGTCGCGGGTCGCCAGCCGGTGCGCGAAGGCGCGTCGGTGGTCGCCGAGGACGGTTCGGTCATCGGCCGCGTCACCAGCGGCGGCTTCGCCCCGTCGATGGGTGCGCCGATCGCCATGGCCTATGTTCCCACCGAGCTGGCGACGCCCGGCACGACCCTCAAATTGCTTCAACGCGGCAAGACCCATGACGCCACCGTCACGGCGATGCCGTTCGTCCCCCATCGTTACGTTCGTTCAGGAGCCAAGTGACCATGAGCCGCTATTTCACCGAAGATCATGAGTGGATCGACGTCGACGGTGATGTCGGCACGGTCGGCATCTCCGATTATGCGCAGGGTGCTCTCGGCGACATCGTGTTCGTCGATGTCCCCGAGGAAGGCCGTGCGCTGTCCAAGGGCGACGAGGCCGCCGTGGTCGAGTCGGTCAAGGCCGCGTCGGACGTCTATGCGCCGGTCTCGGGCACCGTGGTCGAGGGCAATGCCCAGCTGGCCGACGAGCCCGCGCTGGTCAACAGCGACCCCGAGGGCGAGGGCTGGTTCTTCAAGATCACGCTGTCGGACGCGTCCGAGCTGGACGGCCTGATGGACGAAACCGCCTACGCCGCGTTCGTCGCGAAACTCTGATCTTCTTACTCCCCTCCCGCAGGCGGGAGGGGCTGGGGGAGGGGACTCGCTCTCCCCCGACTATCAGGCTCGTTGAAGCCGACTGCCCTCCCCCGACCCCTCCCGCCTGCGGGAGGGGAGAAGAAGGGGACGGGCGATGACCCCTCGATCCGCGAGGTTTTCGGGGTGAGGGGCGGAGAAATGGAACGCATGCGCTACCTGCCCCTTACCTCTTCCGACCGGGCCGAGATGCTCTCGGTCATCGGTGCCGGATCGGTCGACGACCTGTTCGTCGACGTGCCCGAATCCGCCCGCCTGTCCGGCCCCATCGAGGGGCTGCCCAACCACGCCTCCGAACTGGCGGTCGAGCGGCACATGACCGCGCTCGCCCGCAAGAACACCGTGGCGGGCGACGTGCCCTTCTTCCTGGGCTGCGGCGCGTATCGCCATCATGTCCCCGCCAGCGTCGATCACCTGATCCAGCGCGGCGAGTTCCTGACCGCCTATACGCCCTATCAGCCGGAAATCGCGCAGGGCACCCTGCAGATGCTGTTCGAGTTCCAGACGCAGGTGGCGCGTCTGCTCGGCACCGATGTCGCCAACGCCTCGATGTATGACGGCTCGACCGCGTGCTGGGAAGCGATCGGCATGGCGCGGCGCATCACCAAGAAGTCCAAGGCGATCCTGTCGTCGGGCCTGCACCCGCATTATGTCTCGGTCGCCAAGACGATGGCGAAATATACCGGCGACACGCTGGAGACCGGCACGCCCGTCCTGACCGCCGAGACCGACATCGACCAGATGATCGCGGCGATCGACGGCGACACGTCCTGCGTCGTCGTCCAGTATCCGGATATTCTTGGCCGCATCGCCGACCTGACCCCGCTGGCCGAGGCCTGCCATGCCAAGAAGGCGCTGCTGATCGCCGTCGTGACCGAGCCGGTCGCGCTGGGGGCGATCCGTAGCCCGGGTGAGATGGATGCCGACATCGTGGTCGGCGAAGGCCAGTCGCTGGGCGTCGGGCTCCAGTTCGGTGGGCCCTATGTCGGCCTGATGGGCTGCAAGGATAAGTATATCCGCCAGATGCCGGGCCGCTTCTGCGGCGAGACGGTGGACGCGGACGGCAAGCGCGGCTTCGTGCTGACGCTGTCGACCCGCGAGCAGCATATCCGCCGCGAAAAGGCGACGTCGAACATCTGCACCAATTCGGGGCTGTGTGCGCTCGCCTTCTCGATCCACATGACGCTGCTGGGCGAGGCGGGTCTGCGCCGGATGGCGGGGATCAACCATGCCAATGCCTGCCGTGCGGCGGATCGCCTGTCGAAGGTGCCCGGCGTGAAGCTGGTCAACGACGTGTTCTTCAACGAGTTTACGCTGGACCTGGGCCGCGAGGCGCGCCCGATCGTGCGGACGCTCGCCGAGCGCGGCGTGCTGGCGGGCGTGTCGCTCGGACGGCTCTATCCGGGCGAGGACGCACTCGCGAACGGACTGGTGGTGGCGGTCACCGAAACGGTGACGGCGGAGGATATCGAGACGCTTGCCCAAGCGCTTGAGGAGGTGCTGGCATGACGATCAACCAGAGCGGCTGGAAGCCCACGAGCCCCGAAGCGAACGAAGGCGGCGCGCCTGCGACCTTCACCGGCAATCGCGCGCTGATGCTGGAAGAGGCGCTGATCTTCGAGATCGGCGATGACAAGACCACCGGCGTCGATTTCGCCGAGGGCGATGTTGCGGGTTCGCGTCTGGGCGCGCTGAGCCGCAAGGACCCGATCGGCCTGCCCGGCTTGTCGGAGCCGGAGACGGTGCGTCACTATACCCGTCTGTCGCGTCAAAATTACGCGATCGATCTGGGCCTGTTCCCGCTGGGGTCGTGCACGATGAAGCACAATCCGCGCCTGAACGAAAAGATGGCCCGCCTGCCGGGGTTCAGCGACGTTCACCCGCTCCAGCCCGTCGACACAGTGCAGGGCGCGCTGGAGGTCATTCACCAGCTGGCGCACTGGCTGGTCACGCTGACCGGCATGACCTCGGTCGCGATGAGCCCCAAGGCGGGCGCGCATGGCGAGCTTTGCGGCATCCTGGCGATCAAGGCGGCGCTGGAGAAGCGCGGCGAGGGCCATCGCAAGGTGATCCTGGTGCCGGAATCGGCGCACGGCACCAATCCGGCGACGGCGGCGTTCGCGGGCTTCTCGGTCGAAGACATTCCCGCGACCGCCGATGGCCGTGTCGACACGGCGGCGCTGAAGGCGCGGCTGGGGCCGGACGTGGCGGGCGTGATGATCACCAACCCGAACACCTGCGGCCTGTTCGAGCGGGACCTGAAGGACATTTCCGACGCGGTCCATGCCGCCGGTGGCTATGTCTATTGCGACGGCGCGAACTTCAACGCGATCGTCGGGCGCGTGCGTCCGGGCGATCTGGGCGTCGATGCGATGCACATCAACCTGCACAAGACCTTCTCGACCCCGCATGGCGGCGGCGGGCCGGGTTCGGGGCCGGTGGTGTTCTCCGAGGCGCTGACGCCGTTCGCACCTTTGCCGTTCGTCGAGAAGACGGACGAGGGCTTCCGCCTGGTCGAGGAAGAGAATGCCGATGACCATCATGCCGACAGCTTCGGCCGCATGGTCGCCTTCCACGGCCAGATGGGCATGTTCACCCGCGCGCTGACCTATATCCTCAGCCACGGCGCGGACGGGCTGCGCCAGGTCGCCGAGGATGCGGTGCTCAACGCCAACTATGTCCTGCGTTCGCTGGAAAACACGCTCGACGCTCCCTTCGCCAAGAGCGGCCCGTGCATGCACGAAGCCATCTTCTCGGACGAAGGTCTGGCCGAGGGCTTCTCGACGATCGACGTCGCCAAGGCGCTGATCGACGAGGGGTTCCATCCGATGACCATGTATTTCCCGTTGGTCGTCCACGGTGCGATGCTCGTCGAGCCGACCGAAACCGAATCCAAGGCCGCGCTCGATCAGTTCATCGGCGCGCTGCGCTCGGTGGCGGAGCGGGCCAAGGCGGGCGACGCCTCGCTCAAGACCGCGCCGCACTTCGCGCCGCGCGCGCGCCTCGACGAGACGCTCGCCGCGCGCAAGCCCGTGCTGGTGTGGAAGGACAAGGCGGCCTGATCGCATAGCTACCCTCACCCTTCCGGCGCTATGCGCCTCCCTCCCTCTCCCAATGGGAGAGGGAAGGGGCCCGCCCGCATCGCGGGTGGGAAGGGTGAGGGTAGTTGTCCGTTCAAAGCGCCGTGAACAAACAAATCCCGCCCAAAATCACCCCCGGCGCATTAGCGAATACGATCGGCCAGTCCCGCTTCTCGCGCAAAAACCCGTACGCGACCCAGAGCGAACAGTTCACCATCGTCGCCAGCGGCTGAATCACCGAACCCTTCTGTCCCGCCAGATTGAGCTGGATCTGGTCGATATAGGACAGGTACATTGCCACGGCGGTCGCGGTGGCGATCCAGCCGAGCAGCATCAATTTCCGTTCGCTCACAGGTGGTTGATCCCCTTTTGGTAAATCGATTGAACCTCACGCAAGCGGACGCACGAACGAAGCGGGATGTTCCGGACCGGCAAGGGGAACGCCATGCGCTTTGACGAAAGCCAAGCCGGGACACTGGAATCGATCCTGCGCTGGCGGCGCGATGTCCGGCATTTCCGCAGCGACCCTGTGGACGAAGCGGTGCTGGCCCGACTGGCCAAGACGATGGCGCTCGCGCCCTCGGTCGGCAATGCACGGCCCTGGCGGGTGATCCGGGTCGAGGACCCTGGCTTACGCGCCGCCGTCCGCGCCGATTTCCAACGCTGCGACGAGGCGGCGGCGGCGGACTATGCCGACGAACAGGCCGCCGCCTACCGCGCGCTCAAGCTCGCCGGGCTGGACGCGGCACCGGTGCAATTGGCGGTCTTCACCCATATCGACCCGGCGGCGGGCCATGGCCTTGGCCGCCGCACCATGCCGGAAACGCTACGCCAGTCGACCGCGATGGCGATCCACACGCTGTGGCTGGCGGCACGCGCGGCCAATTTGGGGATGGGGATGGTCTCGATCCTCGACCCCGCCGTGATGGAGCGGATCTTTGCGGTGCCGAAGGACTGGGCCTTCACCGCCTATCTCTGCCTCGGCCATGCCGAATGGGACGACGATACCCCGCTGTTGCACCGGGCCGGGTGGCAGGAAAATGCGCCCACGCGGTGGGAGGTGCGCTGAAAATCCTCCCCGGCACGGGGAGGTGGCAGGCCGAAGGCCTGACGGAGGGGGCCGTCCGCACGGGACGTCCCCTGCCGCACGCCCCCTCCACCATGCTGCGCATGGTCCCCCTCCCCGTGCCGGGGAGGATCAATCTTCCGCCGCTGCCGAACTCGTCTGCTGCTTGCCCAGTCTCTGTTCGCGCCAGACGATGAACAGCCCGCTGGCGATGATCACCGGCGCACCCGCCCAAGTCCCCGCCGTGGGCAGCACCCCGAAGATCAGCCAGCCATAGACGGTCGCCCAGATCAGCCCCGAATAGTCCATCGGCACCACCGCCGCGACCGGCGCCAGCCGCGATGCGCCGGTCAGGGCCAGCTGGCCCAGGCCGCCCGCCAGCCCGATCGAGACGAGCACCACCCAGGTCAGCGGATCGTGCATCTTCAAATGGAAGGCATAGGGCACCGCGATGAAGGGCAGGGTCAGGACGGTGAAATAGAAGACGGTCGTCGTCGCTGGCTCGTCCCGCAGCTGGCGCAGGACGATGGCCACGATCGCGACGAACATCGCCGCCATTAGGCCCACGAACGCCCCGAATAGCGACATGTCGTTCGCCCCAGGCCGCACGACCAGCAGCACGCCCACAAAGCCGACCAGCACCGCGCTCCAGCGCTGCCATCCCGTCTTCTCGCCCAGCACCAGCGCGCCCAGCAATGTCGCGAAGATCGGCACGGTGAACTGGAACGTCGTCGCCTCGGCCAGGGGCAACAGCATCACCGCGCCGAAGGTGAAGACCATACCGACCAGCCCGACCATCGCGCGCTTGGCATGGCCTTTCAGCCGCTGCGTGCGCAACGACGCCAGCCCCGGCCCCGCCAGGACGAAGGCTAGCACGACCGGCAGCGCGCAGAGCTGGCGAAAGAACATGGTCTCGGAAAGCGTCGCCCCGCGCGACTCGGCCAGCTTCACGAAGGCCGACATGGTCGACAGGAAGAAGATGGCGATCAGGCGCAGGCCGATGCCTTTGAGCACGCGGTCATCGGACATGGGGCGCTCCTAGCCCGTGCGGCGCGGTGGCGAAAGGCCGCATGCGCCCGCCCTCTTGGCGAGACCGGGTCTTTGCCGCTATCGGGCGGGCATGAAGCACGCTCTGTCCGTCACCCGCGACGCGGATTTCTCCGCCTGGTATCAGTCCGTCATCGCCGAAGGCGATCTGGCCGAGGAATCGGGTGTCCGTGGCTGCATGGTCATCCGCCCCTGGGGCTATGGCATCTGGGAGCGTATCCAGCGCCTGCTTGATGACCGGATCAAGGCGACGGGGCATGAGAATTGCTATTTCCCGCTGTTCATCCCGCTGTCCTATTTCGAAAAGGAAGCCGAGCATGTCGACGGCTTCGCCAAGGAAATGGCGGTCGTCACCCATCACCGGCTGATCGCGGACGGCAAGGGCGGACTGGTCCCCGACCCTGAGGCGAAGCTGGAAGAGCCGCTGGTCGTGCGCCCGACCTCGGAGACGGTGATCGGCACCGCCTTTGCCCGCTGGGTCCAGTCGTGGCGCGACCTGCCGGTGCTCATCAACCAGTGGGCCAATGTCGTCCGCTGGGAAATGCGCACCCGCATGTTCCTGCGCACCGCCGAATTCCTGTGGCAGGAGGGCCATACCGCCCACGCCACGGTCGACGAGGCGCGCGCCGAGACGCTCCAGATGCTGGAAGTCTATCGCAGCTTTGCCGAGGATTGCCTCGCCATGCACGTCATCGCGGGCGAGAAGCCGGAGAATGAACGCTTCCCCGGCGCGGTCGAAACCTATTCGATCGAGGCGATGATGCAGGACGGCAAGGCGTTGCAGGCCGGGACCAGCCACTTCCTGGGCGACAATTTTGCCAAGGCGCAGAATATCCGCTTCCAGAATGCCGAGGGCGGGCTGGACTTCGCGCAGACGACCAGCTGGGGCGTGTCGACCCGGATGATCGGCGGCATGATCATGGTCCACGGCGACGATGACGGCATGCGCGTGCCGCCCAAGGTCGCACCGTGGCAGGTGGTGATCGTCCCGATGCTGCGCGACCAGCCCGAGGACGAGGCGCTGCTTAGCTATTGCCGCGACCTGCAGAAGGAACTGGTCGGCCAGTCGGCGCTCGGCGAGCCGATCCGCGCGATGGTCGATGGCCGCGCGCAAAAGGCCGCCAACAAGCGCTGGGGCTGGGTCAAGAAGGGCGCGCCGGTCATCATCGAGGTCGGCGGTCGCGACATGGCGGGCGGCAACGTCTCGGTAATCCGTCGCGACCGTCTCTACCGCGAGGACGGCAAGCTGGACTCGGTCGTGCAGCTGCGCGGGGACTTCGTGTCGGGTGTCGCCGACTTGCTGGCGGACATCCAGGGCGAACTCCACCGCCAGTCGGCCGAGCGGTTGAAGGCGCAGATCGTGCCCGTCGATGACTGGGCGGGCGTTGAGGCGCATTTCGCCGATGGCGTTAAGAACCCCGGCTGGGTCGATGTCCGCTGGGCCAAGCCCACGGGCGCCGAACTGGAGCGGGTGGTCGAGAAGCTGAAGGGTCTGAAGCTGACCATCCGCAATGCGCCGATGGGCCAGACCGGCTGCGACGACGGCCCCTGCATCTTCACCGGCCGCGAGGCGGTGGAGCGGGTCCTGATCGGGCGAGCGTATTGATAATAGACTCCCCCTCCCGCAGGCGGGAGGGGGCTGGGGGGAGGGAACGCCACGGGCGATGGCCTCGGTGAGACTCCTTGCCCTCCCCAAACCCCTCCCGCCTGCGGGAGGGGCTTAAGAAGAGGGTCTAACCGCTCACCAACCCCGCCCACGGCAAATCCGACCCTGCCGGCACGATCCCGGTCGGGTTCAGCTCCAAATGGCTGGCATAATAATGCGTCTTGATGTGATCGAGGTGCACCGTCTCCGCGATCTCCGGGATCGCCAGCATCCGCTCCAGCAGGCCCTCCAGCGCCGGATAATCCTGCACCCGCCGGACATTGCATTTGAAATGCCCGTGATAAACCGCGTCGAAGCGTACGAGCGTGGTGAACAGCCGGATGTCGGCCTCAGTCATCCGGTCGCCGACCAGCCAATCGCGGCCCGTCAATCGTTCCTCCAGCGAATCCAGCTCTGCGAATAGCGGCCCGACCGCTTCGTCATACGCCTCTTGCGTCTTGGCGAAGCCACATTTGTACACGCCGTTATTCACCCGGTCATAGACGGGATCGTTGACCGCATCGATCTCGTCGCGAAGGGCGGCGGGGTAGAAATCCCCCGCCCGCGCGCCCAGCCCGTCAAAGGCGGTATTGAACATACGGATGATCTCGGCCGACTCGTTGCTGACGATCGTGTCGCGCTGTTTGTCCCATAGGACCGGCACCGTGACCTTGCCGCTATAGCCGTTCCGCGCGCGGGCATAGAGCTGCCATAGATATTCCGAGCCGTGCAGGGTGTCGCCGGTCCCACCCCGCTCGGTGGCAAAGGTCCAGCCATGCTCGCGCATCAGCGGATCGACCACCGACACATCGATCAGGTCCTCCAGACCCTTGAGCGCGCGGACGATCAGCGTGCGATGCGCCCAGGGGCAGGCATAGGAGACGTACAGGTGATAACGCCCCGCCTCGGCGCGGTGGCCGGTCTGGCCGTCGGGACCAGGGCCGCCATCCGCCGTCACCCAGTCGCGGAAACCGGAATCGGGACGCTTGAAGCTGCCCTTTTCGTCCGACTTGAACAGACCATCGGCGTGCCAGACGCCGTCCACCATATTGCCCATGCGTGTGTCTCCTTTGATGGAGGGTACGCATGGGGGAGAGGAGCGATCCCAAAGATCCTCCCCGGCACGGGGAGGTGGCAGGCCGAAGGCCTGACGGAGGGGGGCTTCCTCATAGGGTGTCCTATGTGGAGATCCCCCTCCACCAGCTTCGCTGGTCCCCCTCCCCGTGCCGGGGAGGATTAGCGCCGCTTGCCGTTGTGGCGGATGTTGGCGGGCCGTCCGCGCCGTTTCAGCACTCGGCGCGGTTCGGGCGCGGCACCCTTGCCGTCGGGCAGTTCGAAGCGCAGCGCCCCCGACACCGGGTTCGCCTCGGCCAGACGCAGCGGCAGGCGCTGGCCCAGCTTGTAGATTTCGCGCGTCTTCTCGCCGAGCAATTGCTGCGAGCCCTCGTCATAATGGAAATAGTCGCCGCCCAGGTCGCGGATCGGCATCAACCCATCGCCGCCCACCCCGTCGACGGTCGCGAAGAAGCCGAAATTGGTGACGCCGGTGATCCGCGTCTCGACCACTTGGCCGACATGCTCGGACAGATAGGCCGCGACATAGCGGTCGATCGTCTCGCGCTCCGCCTCCATCGCGCGGCGCTCATATTGGCTGATCGAGGTGCCCAGCCGCTCCATCTCCTCGCCCTCGGGCAGCAGACCGCCGTCACCCAGCTTGTACGCCCCCACCAGCGCACGGTGGACGACCAGATCGGCATAGCGCCGGATCGGCGAGGTGAAATGCGCGTAGAAGCCGAGCGATAGGCCGAAATGCCCTTGATTGACCGGCGCATAATAGGCCTGGGTCTGCGAGCGCAGGATCTGCTCCATGACCTGCGGCTTGAAATCCGCGTCGCCGATCTTGTCGATGATCCGGTTGAAGGTCGCCGGGCGGATCACCTGGCCCATGGCGAAGGGGATGTCGAAGGTTTCCAGATACTCTTTCAGCGCCACCAGCTTGGTGCGGCTGGGCACTTCATGGACGCGGTACATGACCGGAGCCTTCTTGGCCTCCAGCGCCTTGGCGGCGGCGACATTGGCGGCGATCATGTAATCCTCGATCAGCCGGTGGGCATCCAGCCGTGCGCGTGGCGCGACCGACAGGATGCGGCCATTCTGATCGAGCACCACCCGCCGTTCGGGCAGGTCGAGGTCGAGCGGCTCGCGATCGTCGCGCGCCTTGGCGAGCGCCGCCCAGCAGTCCCAGAGCGGCCGCAGCGCCGTCTCGGTCAGCGGGTGCGACAGTTCGCCGTCGATCGCGGCCTGCGCGTCTTCATAGGCGATGTTCGCCGCCAGCCGCACGACCGCGCGGGTGAAGCGGAAGCTCTTGAGCTTGCCGTCCTTCGTCACTTGAAGATGACAGGCGAGCGCGGCGCGGTCCTCACCCTCCTTCAGCGAACAGACATCCGCCGACAGGATCTCGGGCAGCATCGGCACGACCCGGTCGGGGAAATAGACCGAGTTGCCGCGCCTCCGGGCGTCCTTGTCGATCGCCGAGCCGGGGCGGACATAGAAGCTGACATCGGCGATCGCGACGATGGCGCGCCAACCCTCGGGATTGGCGGGATCGTCGTCGGGGGCGGCCCAGACCGCATCGTCATGGTCGCGCGCATCGACCGGATCGATCGCGACGATCGGCAGGTCACGCAAATCCTCGCGATCGTCGCCCAATGGCTGGCGCGCGACCCGTTCGGCCTCCTCCAGCGTTTCGGGCTGGAAACGGTCGGGGATTTCGAACTTGTGGATCGCGATCAGCGAGAAGCTGCGCGGGGCGAAGGGATCGCCCAGCCGCTCGACCACCTTGGCGGTGATGCGCGGCGGACGGCCCGCCCTTTCGGCGAGCACCAGGTCGCCCGCTTCCGCGCCGCCGGTGTCCGACACCATCATCTCGCGCCGGTCCTTCTTGTCGACGCTGGTCAGCCAGAAGCGCCCCGCCTCCTCGCGCAGCACGCCCAGCACCTGTTCGGAGGCGGGCGCGATCGTCTTCATGACATGCGCGATCCAGCCGCCGCCCGCTTCCTCGGTCCGCGCCAGCACCCGCTGGCCGATGCCCAGCGACCCACGCTTGCGCTCACGGATGCGCAGACGGGGGATGGGGATGCCGTCCGCTTCCCAACGCTCCGGCTGGCCCCAGACATTGCCGCCGTCATCGACATCGACGACCCGCAGCACCGTCACCTTGGGCAGCCCGCCCATCTTGTGAAAGGCGCGGCCGGGGGCACTGTCGATCAGCCCTTCATCGGCCATGTCCTTGAGCAGCGCCTTCAGCCCGATCTTCTCCTGCGCGGACAGGCCAAAGGCGCGTGCGATCTCGCGCTTGCCAGCGGGCTGGTCCGACTGTTCGATGAAGGCGAGGATTTGCTCACGGGTCGGCAGACCCGGCTGGGGTTTTTTCATGGAGTGGAGATAGGGGGTAGGGCGGTCGACGTCACCCCCGGACGTCCATTCCTCCCCTGCAAGGGGAGGGGGACCAGCGAAGCTGGTGGAGGGGTGTCACCCTTGGAGAGGATGACCCGCCTCACAAATCGGGACACCCCTCCGTCAGGCCTTTGGCCTGCCACCCCCCTTGCAGGGGAGGAATGGTGGCGTCATGATCCAATGTAATACCAGTATGGCGTAGCGGGACGGGCAGACGATGATGACTTTATGGGCTTCGGCCGCGATCCTGGCGGCGGCGCCGAGCGCACAGGCCGATCTGGACCGGCTGGCCGCGACGCTGGGCTATCGCTACACGATCCTGACCAACCGTCCCGCATCCTGTCCGACCGGCACCCCGCGCTGTTTCGAGGCGGACATCGCCATCGCCGTGCCCGAAGGCGCGCCCAGTCTGCCGGTCGAAATCCGCTACAGCCTGGTCAATCCGGTGCTGAAGATCGACAGCGACGTGTTCGACAACCGAACGATCAACGGCGACCTCAACGTCCTTACGCTGAAGCCCGGCCAGTCGTTGGAGCCGGGCCAGACCTATCATGTGAAGCTGACCGGCTTGGGCGCGTTCTTCTCGCGCAACCACATGATGCCGAATGCAACGCTGGCCGTGGCGGGCCTCACCCCGCGCGTGATCGCCGCGACCCGGACGGGGACCGATGCCGAGACGGGGCTGGAGACCTTGCCCTTCGTCGCGCCGATGACCGACGAAGCCGCGCTCGCCCGCAGTGCGCCCGACGACCAGACCGTGTGGCGGACGCCCGAGAGGGCCTTTGCGCTTTATGCCGAGCGCGGCGCGGCCACGCCGGTCGATGTAGCGATCCTGCCAAAGCCGATGAAGGTCACGCGCCCGGCCGGTGCGCCGGTCGACCTGTCCAAGGGTCTGCGCATCACGACGCAAGGATTCACCCGCGCCGTCATCGCGCCCGCGCTGGCCGGATTGCCGATGGGCACAGTGCCGCTGACCATCCGCAAGCAGGCGGGGATCGTACCTGAAGGCTATCGTTTGGCCATCGGGCAGGGCGGCGTGACCGTAACGGCGGCGGACGCGGCGGGGGCCTCCTATGGCCTACGCTCGCTGGCGCAGCAGATGGCAGCGGAGGGGACGACGCTCCGCCCGCTGATCGTCGAGGACGCGCCGCGCTATGGCTTTCGCGGGCTGCACATCGATCTGGCGCGCAACTTCCATAGCAAGGCCGAGATCCTGAAGCTGATCGAGCAGATGGCGGCCTACAAGCTCAACACACTCCATCTCCATCTGGGCGATGACGAGGGCTGGCGCTTGCAGATCGCGAGCCTGCCCGAACTGACCGAGGTGGGGGCCTATCGCTGCGCCGACCTGAGCGAAAAGACGTGCCTGCAACCGCAACTCGGTGCCGACCCCGCCAAGGATGCCCCGACCAACGGCTATCTGACCGCCGCCGATTATTCCGACATACTGCGCGCCGCGAAGGCGCGGCAGATCGCCGTCATCCCGTCCTTCGACATGCCCGGCCATTCGCGCGCGGCGATCCGGTCGATGGAGGTACGCTATCAGCGGTTGCTGGCGAAGGGCGACAAGGCGGCCGAGCGTTTCCGGCTGGTCGAGCCGGGCGACACCACCCGCTATTCCAGTGTCCAGCATTATGACGATAATACGCTGAACGTCTGTATCGACAGCACCTATCGCTTCATCGACACGGTGATCGACGACATCGCCGCGCTCCACAAGGCGGCGGGCGTGCCGCTGACCACCTATCATATCGGCGCGGACGAGACGGCGGGCGCCTGGGTCCAGTCGCCCGCCTGCAAGGTGATGATGGGCAAGACCGGCATGCAGCCCAAGCAATTGGGCGCGTACTTCATCGAGCGGATTTCCGCCGACCTCGCCAAGCGCGGCATCGCGGTCGCGGGGTGGAGCGACGGGCTGGGCCATACCGATCCCGCCAAGATGCCCGCAAGCGTCCAGACCAATATCTGGAGCAACCTGCATGGCGGCGGGGTGGCCGAGGCGCATGGCCAGGCCAATCGCGGGTGGAAGACGGTGCTGTCCATTCCCGATCTCGGCTATTTCGACATGCCCTATGCCGCCGATCCGAACGAGACGGGCTATGACTGGGCGTCGCGTGGGGTGGACTCGTTCCAGGTGTTCGGTTTCATGCCGGGCAATCTCGCCGCCAATGCCGCGCTGATCCCCAATATCCTCGCCCAGCCCAAGGCCATTGCCGACACCGTGCCGCTTCATTCCGGTCGCGGCATCGCCGGGCTACAGGCGCAATTGTGGAGCGAGACGGTGCGCCGCGACAGCCAAGTCGACTATATGCTCTTCCCGCGTCTGCTCGCGCTGGCCGAGCGGGCGTGGAGCAAGCCGGAGTGGGAACCGGCCTATGTCGCAGGGACCGGCTATCAGCCGAATGACCAGCGCGTCGATCGGACCAAGCTGCTTGCCGGATGGCGGGATTTCTCCGGACGGATGGGTGTTCAGATGCGGCTGCTCGACCGGGCGGGCGTGATCTATCGCCTCGCCCCGCCGGGCGCGCGGATCGTGAACGGCAGGCTGGAGGCGAACGCCGAGTTCGCCGGAACGCCGATCGAGTATCGCACCGGCAACACCGCCTGGACACGCTATGATGGGCCGGTGGCGGTGGCGGAGGCGGTCGAGCTTCGCACCCGCACCCCCGATGGCCGCCGCGCCAGCCGGACGATTACGGTTTCGCCCTAGAGCGTGACGACATTGCATCAAAGGAACCCCAACCCCTCCCCTTCAGGGGAGGGGTTGGGGTGGGGCATCGCCGCGAACTGCTCGCTTGTGGAAGGGCCCTACTCCTAAAGGGGAGGGGCTGGGTTCATTTCATGTCATCCGGCACTGACCGCGATCAGGCTCGGCGCGTCGGCGATGAACGTGTCGAGCACGCCGTCGGCGATCTTGATCGGCCCGTCGAAGCGGACCGCGCCGGGGATGCTCTGCACCGCGGCGGCCTGTGCGGCGATCCGCCCGGCATCGGCGAAATAGCGGGTGGCGGTGGCGCTTCC
The DNA here is from genome assembly GCF_052056765.1 of Sphingomonas pseudosanguinis. Classification (NCBI taxonomy): domain Bacteria; kingdom Pseudomonadati; phylum Pseudomonadota; class Alphaproteobacteria; order Sphingomonadales; family Sphingomonadaceae; genus Sphingomonas; species Sphingomonas pseudosanguinis. The sequence continues at coordinate 2,432,167 of NZ_CP189888.1, read as the reverse complement.
CTGATCGGCGGCGGCAAGCCCGGCGGCGGTCAGTTGCAGCGACCGGCCCCAAAGCTGCATCGCCTCCAGCCAGGGACGCGCCTGTTCGGCAAAGCCGGGGTCGACCACGCCGGCGCGGATCGTGTCGGGCGCATCGGTGATCGCATCAGCCTTGGCACGTAGCATAGCCAGGGCGGCACGGCGTTCGCCCTCGTCGCCATTGGCTAGCGCTTCGCGGACATGGTCGAGCAGCGCCTTCAGCCTGGGGGCCTGTTCCTGCCAAGGCTGGCTGCCGAAGGTGGGGGCGAGATGCTGGGTGTCGAACAGTTCCAGCAGCGCGGCCGTCGCATGGGCGTCATCGCCCGCCAGATCGCGCGCGGCGAAATGCCAGGTGCGGTCGGCGTCATAGCCCTTGTCGTTCCAGCCAAAGGCGAGGACCCCGGTCACCGCCACACGGCTGGGCGCTTCCTGGTTCATCGGGTTGGAGAGAATCCCGGTCAGCTCGGTCGATAACCCGGCCTCGCGCTTGGCATAGGGCGCGAGCAGCAGGCGGCCGGCCGAGCTGGCATAGTCGTTGACCGGATAATTGTCCCAGAGCAGCGTCTTGCGCCCGAACGCCTTGGTCGCGGCCTTGGCATCGGGGACCGAGATGGCGGGCGGCACGACATCGGTGCCGGTCCACTGCACGACGATGCGCGGGTTCAGGTTCGCGCGCAGCGCCGCCTTGTAGGGGCTTTCCTTGGCGTCATAATATTCGGTCGGCACCATGATCAGCGGCCGCGCGGCGGGGTCCTGTTTCAGCAGGTCGGCCTGCACCGCGTTCAGCAGCTTGGACTGGGCGACCCCGGCGGCTTGCGCGCCCGAGGGGCCGAAGGCGGCCTTGTCCGCTTCGCAATTCCACTTCTGATATTCGATGTCGTCGAGCGCGACATAGAAGCTGTGCACGCCGATCCCGCGCAGCGCGGCGAATTTGCGCAGCAGCGTCTGCTCGTCGGCCGGGTTGGAGAAGCAGATGGAGGGGCCGGGCGAGATCGCATAGACGAAATCGACATGGTTGGCGCGCGCGGTCGCGACCAGCGTGCCCAGCGCCTTCAGCGTCTCCGCCGGATAGGCCTCGCGCCACTTGTCGCGCGCAAAGGGATCGTCCTTGGGGCTGTAGACATAGGTATTGGCCTTCATCTGGCCCAGGAAGTTCAGATGCTTGGTGCGGTCCGCCATCGACCAGGGCTTGCCGTAAAAGCCCTCGATCGTGCCGCGGATCGGCATGGCGGGATGGTCGCGGATGGTCAGCGCGGGGATGATCTTGCGCGTCAGCAACTGGCGGAAGCTCTGCGCGGCGTGGAACAGCCCGTCCGCGTCATGCCCGGCCAGCGTGATCAGGCCGGCACCGATCGCGCGGGTGGCGAGCGTATAGCCCTCCGCCTTGTCCTCGGCGCGCGCCTGGCTGCGGTTCAGCGCGTCGCGGACCAGCGCGGCGCTGTCGGGGCCGATCACGATCGTCGGACGGTCGGGCGTCACGGGGAGGCGGGTGGCGGTCTGAACCTCCGTGATGCCCGCCTGGACCAGCAGGGTGCGGACCAGCGCGGCGGTCTCCGGCTCGGTGCCCGGTGCGACGATTAACGTGGCGGCGCGGCCCAGCGGGAAGGCGCCGTCCCCCAGCGTCATCGACACGGGCGTCGGGAAGATGGCGGGAAGGGTGACAGGGCTGGCCTGTGCCGCCGGGGTGAGAAGCGCAAGGGTGATCGCCGCCAGCGCGCCGCCCGTCCATCTGTTTGCCACCCGCGCCATCCTCAATCTCCGGTATTTAACTGGTATTGTCGGAGCCTAGGGGAGAGGGGGGCGGGCTGCAAGCGCGATTGCGGACGGTATTTCAGGGGGTTGCGGGTGAGGTTGGAACGTGGCCTTCAACTTCGCTCAGGTTGAACGGAGCGAGGGATTGGTTTGCGTGCCAACATCCGTTCAGCCTGAGCGTAGTCGAAGGCCACGGGAAGCCATCGCCCGCAATAAAATGGTACTAAACCGGATATATCAGTCGTGGAACTGAAGGCTTGCTAGCCGCGCATATAGCCCGCCGCCGGCGATCAGCTCGGAATGACGGCCCTGTTCGACGATCCGCCCGCCATCCATCACCACGATCCGCTCGGCGGCGCGCACGGTCGCCAGCCGGTGCGCGATCACCAACGTCGTGCGGTTCGCCATCAACCGCTCCAGCGCCTGCTGGACCAGTTGCTCGCTCTCGGCATCCAGCGCACTGGTCGCCTCGTCGAGCAGCAGGATCGGCGCGTCCCGCAACAGCGCGCGGGCGATGGTGATCCGCTGCCGCTGGCCACCCGACAGCCGCGCACCGCCTTCGCCGAGGAAGGTGTCCAGCCCCTGCGGCAGGCCATGCAGGAAGTCGGCGGCGTTGGCGGCCTCGGCGGCGGCCCAGAGTTCGTCGTCGCTCGCCTCCCACCGGCCATAGCGGAGATTGTCGCGCGCCGAGGCGCCGAAGATCACCGTCTCCTGCGGCACCATCGCGATGCGCGCACGGATCGCCCCCGGATCGGCATCGCGCAAAGAGACCCCGTCGAGCGAGATGTTCCCGCTTTGCGGATCGTAGAAACGCTCGGCCAGCTGGAACAGGGTCGACTTGCCCGCACCCGAGGGGCCGACCACCGCGACCGTCTCGCCGGGGCGGATGTCGAGCGAGAAGTCGTTCAGCGCCGCGACCTCGGGCCGGGTCGGATAATGGAACACGACCTGCTCGAAGCGTAGCGCACCCATCGGCACGACCGGCAGCACGGCGGGGGCGGGGGGCGGTGCGATCTCGGGCTGCTCGGCCAGCAGCTCGGCCAGCCGCTGCGCCGCGCCCGAGGCGCGCAAGATGTCGCCCCACACCTCGGTCAGCGCCTGGAACGAGCCCGCGACCAGCATGCCCGTGACCACGAAGGCGGTAAGCGATCCGCCTGACAGCCGCCCGCTGGCGACATCGGCGACGGCTTCCCACAACAGCAGCGTCAACCCGCCGAAGAACAGCCCGATCACCATCGCGGTCATCACCGCACGCAACAGGAAGCGCTTGCGCGAGGTGGCAAAGCCGTTGCTGACCGCCAGCTCGAACCGCTCGGCCTCACGGCGTTCCTGTCCGAACGCCTGCACGACCTTCATCGCGCCCAAGGTCTCGACCGCGATCGCGCCGATGTCGGCCAGCCGGTCCTGGCTGTCACGCGAATAGCTGCGCACCTTTTTGCCGAGCAACACGATCGGCAGCACGATCAGCGGAATGCAGATCAGCAGCGACAGCGTCAGCTTGGGCGACAGCGCGAAGAGGTAGATGGTGCCGCCGATACCGATCACGACGTTGCGCAGCGCGATCGAGACGGTCGAGCCGACCACCTGTTCGATGATCGCGGTGTCGGCGGTCAGCCGGCTGGCGATCTCCGAGGGGCGGTTCTCCTCGAAATAGCGCGGTGCCAGGCGCAGCAGATTGGCCTGCACCGCGACGCGGATGTCGGCAACCGTCCGCTCGCCCAGCCAGGATACGAAGTAGAAGCGGAATGCCGTCGCCACCGCCAGCACCAGCACCACCGCCAGCAACCCCTGGAAATAGGGCGCGATATTGCCGGTATCGCTCATCCGGCCGAAGCCGTGATCGATCACCTTCTGAAAGGTGCGCGGGATGAACAACGTCGCGCTGGCCGCGACCAGCAGCGACAGCGCGGCCGCCGCCAGATGCGCGGGGTAGCGCAGCGTGAAGCGCCAGACCATTTTGAGATTGCTCAGACGACGGCTGGGCGGAACGGCGGGCTTGGGGGCAGCGGCGGATTTGGCCATGATGGCACGCGGCCTAGCAGCGCTGCGGGGCAGGCTCAACGCCGGCGACGGCGATCGCGCATCGTTCCGGCGCTTTCGGGCGTTACGCCCAGCGACGGATCACGGGCAATATGACGCGATGGCCATATTATGGTCATCTTGCGCAAACGGTTTCGTGATAAACGGGGGTCGATCATGGCTCCCGATCGTGGAGCGCGAGGGAATCGACGATGCTGTACGACGCCTATGAAATGCAACGCTCGATGCTGGCGGGCGCGAGTGCGCTGGCCAATTTCGGTGCGGGTCTGCTCCAGAACCCGGCCAATCCCTTTGCCTATTTCGGCGGCGGCGCGATCATGGGATCGGCGCTGGAGGTGTTCGCCCATGCCTCGGCCCCGCGCGGCAAGCCCGCTTTCGGCCTGACCAAGACGGTCGTCGACGGGCGCGAGGTGGTGGTTCACGAAGAGATCGTGGCGCGCAAGCCCTTCGGTCAGCTCAAGCGCTTCCGCCGCGAGGGCGTCAAGGATAGCCCCCGCCTGCTGATCGTCGCGCCGATGTCGGGCCATTACGCCACGCTGCTGCGCGGCACGGTCGAGCGGATGCTGCCGACTTGCGAAGTCTATATCACCGACTGGCGCGATGCGAAGCTGGTGCCGCTGTCCGACGGACGCTTCGATTTCGACGATTATGTCGATTACATTATCGACTTCCTGAGCGAGGTGGGGCCGGGCGCGCACATGCTGGCGGTGTGTCAGCCCTCGGTGCCCTGCTATGTCGCGGCCTGCGTGATGAGCGCGGACAAGCATCCCTGCACCCCGCGCACGCTGACGCTGATGGGCGGCCCGGTCGATACGCGCGAGGCGCCGACCGCCGTCAACCTGCTGGCGACAGAGCGGCCGCATGCCTGGTTCGAGCAGAATGCGATCGCCACCGTGCCGATGACCTATCCGGGCGCGGGGCGGCGGGTCTATCCGGGCTTTCTGCAACTCGCCGGCTTCATGTCGATGAACCTGGGCAACCACATGATTTCGCACTGGGAGATGTTCAAGCATCTGGTCCAGGGCGATGACGAGGGGGCCGAGGCGACCAAGCGCTTCTACGACGAATATCGCGCGGTGTGCGATATGACGTCGGAATTCTATCTCCAGACCGTCGAACTGGTGTTCCAGCGCCATGCGCTGCCCAAGGGCGAGATGCTCCACCATGGCAAGCGCGTCGACCCGGGCGCGATCACCGACATCGGCATCCTGGCGATCGAGGGAGAGCGCGACGACATCTCCGGCCTGGGCCAGACGCGCGCGGCGCTGACGCTGGCGACCAACCTGCCGGAGGAGAAGAAGCGTTATTATATGGCCGAGAATGTCGGCCATTACGGCATCTTCAACGGCTCCAAATGGCGCAACCGTATCGCCCCGGTGGTCGAGGAATGGATCAAGGCGAACGGGTGAGGGGACTTCCTCCCACCCTCCGTTCAGCCTGAGGGCGATTGAAGACCAGTCCTTCCCGTCATTGCGAGCGCAGCGAAGCAATCCAGTGTCCGGGCGACACGCTCTGGATTGCTTCGCTGCGCTCGCAATGACGGGAGGGCCGCTTTCCCTTTGCCTTCGACTACGCTCAGGCTGAACGGAGTTTGAGGCATAGAGAAAAGCCCGGAAGCCATGGCCTCCGGGCGTTTCGCATTCCGGCGATCGCGAATTACGCGACCGAGCCGACCACCGCATGGCTGGACGACTCGTCCGGGCGGATCGTACCGCCGAACAGCATCTTGACCCGACCCGACAGCGAGATGTCGGTTTCCCAAAGTTCGGCCGAATTGATGTCGAAGCGCAGCAGCGTCAGGTTCGGGTCCGACTTGCCTTCTGGGAACCAGGCCTCGACCTGATTATTCCACAGCTTGTCGATCTGTGCCGGATCATTGTCCTTCGACACATGGCCCGCCAGGCAAGCGAAGAAGTCATGCCCCTTGCCGACGAACTGCGCCATCGCCTGACCACCGCTCGCGATCCGGTTGTCGCGGCCGGCGAAGAAGAACAGCGTGTTGGGCTGATCGTCATCGATCTGCGCGGTCATCGGTTCGGAATGCTGGCCGTCGTTCAGGCCGATCATGACGAACGGGCTGCTCTTCAGCTTGTCGAGGAACTTGGCGGCGATTTCCTGGGGGCTGTCATCGGCCATCACGGCTCTCCTTTCAGGGGTTTGACGGGAGAACGATGCGGGGGCGGGGATGGTTGCGCGCTTCCGCGCTCTTGTAGAAAGGCTTTCTACAAGAGCAGGGCCTATAACCAGATCAGGAGCTTGGTCAGAAGAGGTGAGCGCGGCTTGGACGTTGCGTTATTGCAAAAGGTACCTCTCAATGACGACCAGCATGATCGTGCAATTTCTGAGCATTCTGCTTCGATTTGCGGATTTGATCCTCCAAATCGTCGAAATGACTCGGCAGTGAATTGCCTGCTGGGACTCGGGTAGCCGCCCGAGTCCCAGGGCTATGAACCGAGACCGCTGCAACGGTCAGGTGCATAGGAATGGCGGATGTCCGTCGCCGCAATTTTTATACTCTGTGGTCGGCCGAATTCCAGTTCATAAAGGCAACACCCCACATCGTATCAAACGATACCCAATCCCCGCATTTCCCGCTAAGCGCTGGTCCATCACAGCATAGCCATGCGACCCGCCAGCGCCCTACCGCGTGCCGGGTCGCCCGACCGGACCTGACGACCTATGACCTCTGCCGTTACCGCCGACGCACGCAAGACCATGAAATCGCTGTATCGCGCGCCCGAACCCGATGTCCTGAAGCCGCTGCTCGACCGCGCCGCCGCGACTCCGGAAGCGCGCGAGCGGATCATGGGCCATGCCTCGGGGCTGCTCGCCGACCTGCGCGCGGCACAGAATCGCGGCTGGGTGAACCAGTTCCTGCAGGAATATCGCCTCAATTCGTCCGAGGGCGTTGCGCTGCTGAGTCTCGCCGAGGCGTTCCTGCGCGTGCCCGATCCCGAGACGGCCGACCTCCTCATCGCCGACAAGCTGGGCGAGGCCGACTGGCGCGCGCACACCGGGCGCTCGGCGTCCAAGCTGGTCAACTCGGCCACCTGGGGTCTGGTCGTCGGCCGGGCGCTGGTCGGTGAGGGCGAGGCGGGGCCGCTCAAGCGGCTGCTGTCGCGCGCGGGCGAGCCGTTCGTCCGTCAGGCGGTCGGTGCCGCGATGCGGATGATGGGCGAGATTTTCGTGATGGGCCGCACCATCGAAGAGGCGATGCGCCGCATGAAGAAGCCCGAGAACAAGGGCTTCACCGCCAGCTTCGATATGCTGGGCGAGGCGGCGCGCACGCATGAGGATGCCGAGCGCTATTTCCAGGCCTATGTGAAGGCGATCGACGCGGTCGGCTCCGACCCGGCGGCGGGGCATTCGGTGTCGGTCAAGCTGTCGGCGCTCCACCCGCGCTACGAACTGCCGCGCGCCTATGAGTGCGTGCCTGCGCTCACCGACATGCTGGCGCAGCTGGCGCGGCAGGCGGCGGACAAGGGCATCGCGCTGACCGTCGATGCCGAGGAGTCCGAGCGGCTGGAGATGAGCCTCGACATCATCGGCGGCGTCGCGGCGCTCCCGGCGCTGAAGGGATGGGACGGCTTCGGTATGGCGGTGCAGGCCTATGGCAAGCGCGCCCGCGCGGTCATTGCTTGGGCCAATGGCCTCGACCGGATCATGAACGTCCGTCTGGTCAAGGGCGCGTACTGGGACAGCGAGATCAAGCGCACCCAGGTCGAGGGGCTGGGCGACTATCCGCTGTTCACGCGCAAGGCGGCGACCGATGTGTCCTATCTGGCGGTGGCCAAGGACATGCTGGCGGCCGAGAATATCCGCCCCGCCTTTGCCAGCCACAATGCGCTGACCGTCGCGACCATTTTGGAATGGGCGGGCAACAGCCACGACTTCGAATTCCAGCGGCTGCACGGCATGGGCGACGGCCTGTACGAGCGGCTGGTGCGCGAGCATGGCCATAAGTGCCGTATCTATGCGCCGGTCGGTGGTCACCGCGACCTGCTGGCCTATCTGGTCCGCCGTCTGCTGGAGAATGGCGCGAACTCCAGCTTCGTGCACCAGCTCGCCGATGCGCGGCTGACTGAGGCGGAAATCCTCGCCGATCCGGTCGCCAAGATCGCCGCCGTGGGTGGTGCACGTCACCCCAGCATCCCACTGCCCATCGACCTGTTCGCGCCGGGCCATCGCAACTCGACCGGGATCGACCTGAGCGACATCGCGACGCTCGACGCGACGGTGAAGGCGGTCAACGCCCCCGCCGTGAAGCCGGCCGCCGCCACCGCCGATGTCGCGTCGCTGGTCGCGCGCGCTCATGCGGCCTTTCCGGCCTGGAACGCGACGCCGCTCGACACGCGCGCGAGTGTGCTGGAAAAGCTCGCCGATCTGCTGGAGCAGGATCGCGAGCGGCTGATGGCGATCCTGGTGCAGGAGGCGTTCAAGACCATCCCCGACGCGATCGGCGAGGTGCGCGAGGCCGCCGATTTCTGCCGTTACTATGCGCAGCAGGCCCGCGCCCGGCTGGGCTCGGTCGAACTGCCGGGACCGACGGGCGAGCGCAACACGCTGCACCTCGAAGGGCGCGGCGTCTGGGCGACGGTCGCGCCGTGGAACTTCCCGCTGGCGATCTTCCTCGGTCAGACGGTCGCGGCGCTCGTGACCGGCAACACCGTCGTCGCCAAGCCCGCGCCGCAGACGCCCGCCATCGCGGCGGCGGCGGTCGAGCTGGCCTACCGCGCGGGCGTACCGCGTGATGCGTTGCTGCTTGCGGTCGGCGGGCCGGATGTGGGCCAGACACTGACCGAGGATCACCGGATCGCGGGCGTGGCCTTCACCGGCTCGACCGCCACCGCCAAGCGGATCGCGCGGACGCTGGTGGCGGATGACGACCGCCCGATCGTGCCGCTGATCGCCGAGACCGGCGGCATCAACGCGATGATCGTCGACTCGACCGCGCTGCCCGAGCAGGTGGTGGCGGACGTCATCACCTCGTCCTTCCGCTCGGCGGGGCAGCGCTGCTCGGCGCTGCGGCTTCTGCTGGTGCAGGCCGATGTCGCCGACAATGTCATCGAAATGCTGAAGGGCGCGATGGAGACGCTGGTCCTGGGCCCGACCGGCAATCCGGCGACCGATGTCGGCCCGGTGATCGACCAGGCCGCCTATGACAAGCTGATGGCGTACCGCGCGTCGATGGTGACGCAGACGATCAAGACGCTCGACGCGCCCGCCGACGGCCTGTTCGTGCCGCCGACGCTGATCCGGCTCGATCGTGTCGAGGACCTGACCCAGGAATGGTTCGGCCCGATCCTGCACGTCGCGACCTGGGAAGCGGGCACCCTGTCCGAGACGATCGCGAAGGTGAACGCCAAGGGTTACGGCCTGACCATGGGCCTGCACAGCCGCATCGCCCGCGCCAGCGAAGTCGCCGAGAGCGAGGCGGCGGTCGGCAACCTCTATATCAACCGCTCGATGATCGGCGCGGTCGTCGGCAGCCAGCCTTTCGGCGGCGAAGGCCTGTCGGGCACGGGCCCGAAGGCGGGCGGCCCGCATTACCTCTATCGCTTCTGCGCGGAGCGGGCGGTGTCGGTCGACACGACCTCGGCGGGCGGCAACGCCACGCTGTTGTCGCTGGACGAAGGGGGGATTTGATCCACGCTATTCCTCCCCTGTAAGGGGAGGGGGACCATGCGAAGCATGGTGGAGGGGTGTCCCTGCTGGCCGTGACACCCCTCCGTCAGTCCTTCGGACTGCCACCTCCCCTTAAAGGGGAGGATTAGTTTGCCTGATGCACCTCCACCGGCTGGACCTGCGGATAGGGCATCACCAGCGTCCCGTCCGGCGCTGCGGTGTAGGTCGTCTGGGTGGGGTAGGGGATGGAGATGCCCTCGGCGGCGAACCGTTTCATCAGGCTCACCAGCACCCGGTTGCGGGTATCGTGCGCGGTGGCCCAGTCGTCGCCGGGCACGTCGAACTGGAGGGCGAAATCCAGGCTCGACGCGCCGAAGCTTTCGAAGCCGGCGCGGGCGACCTTACCGCCTTCGCCCTCGACGATCTCGGTCAGCAACTGGGGCAGTCGGGCCAGCGTTTCGGGCGGGGTTTCATAGGCCACGCCGATCATCAGCGAGATGCGCACATGCTGGCGCACCGTCTGATTCTGGATTTCCTTGTCGAGGAGGTTGCGGTTCGAGATGATCCGCAACTCCCCGGTAAAGGCGCGGATACGGGTCGATTTCAGGCCGATCGCCTCGATGATGCCGGTCGTATTGTCATAGGCGATCTTGTCGCCGCGGCGGAACGGCCGGTCGAAGATGATGGCGAGCGCGGCGAACAGATCGCCGAAAATGCCCTGCGCGGCCAGACCGATGGCGATGCCGCCGACGCCCAGACCCGCGACCAAGCCGGTGACGTTGACGCCCAGATTGTCGAGCACCACGACGAGCGCGATGGCGAACAGCACCACCGTCACCAGCAACCGGATCAACCCCATGGCCGAGAGCAGCGCCTCGCCCGAATAATGTTCGGAGCGGGTGCGATGCTCGATCGTGCCGAGGATCAGTTCGCGCGCCCAGATCGCCGCCTGGAACACGCTGGCGACGGTGAACAGGAAGCTGATCGTCTTGGCGACCTCGCCCGGCGCGCCGGCATAGCCGGACACCAGCTGCGCGGCGAGGGTGACGATGAAGAACAGGTTCGTCCGGGCAATGGCATGGCCCAGGATCACACCCCAGCCGCCCGCGAAACCGGGCTTGCGGCACAGCCGGTCGCCCAGTCTGCGCACCCAGAGCAGCGCCAGCACGATGACCGCGCCGGCACCGATCGCGATCAGCACCTTCAGCCAATAGACCTGGACCCAGTCATAGGTGGCATCGACGACCCCCTCGACCTGATCGGGGATGTGCGAGCCGTCGAAGATCGGCGCCTTGGGCGAGGATTTCGCCATGGGGACTCCTTTAAGTCGGGGCAATTGGGGAGGAACGGCGCGGTCAGGCCGCCTTACTGGCCGGGGTTCCGGCCTCCAGAAATGCGATCAGCCCGCATTCGATGCGGGACAGTCCGGCGCGGGCACGGGGCAGGCGCAGGGTCTTGCGAAACGCCGCCTGGCCATCCTTGACGAGCGCGATCAGCGACGGGTGGACATAGGACTTGCGCGCGATCGCGGGCGTATTGCCCAGCTTCTCGACGACCGGCTCCAGCATCGCCTTCAGGCTCAAATCCGCCTCGGCGAGTGCCAGCGCCTCGAATGCCGCGACGCTGGCGGCCCAGGTGCGGAAATGCTTGGCGGTGAAGTCGCACCCCGTCGCCTCGCGGATATAGGCGTTGACGTCGGAGGAGGAGACGGGGTTCGCCTCGCCATCCTCATCGACCCAGGCGAAGAGATGCTGTTCGTCCAGATCCTGGCACCGCTTCACGAAGCTGGCGAGCGAGCGGTCGGTCAGCGTCAGGTCGCGCATCTTGCCCGACTTGCCGCGATAGCGCAGGCGCAGCGTCGTGCCCTTCACCTGGCCGTGGCGCTTGCGCAGCGTCGTCGCGCCGAAACTCTTGTTAGTGGCGGCATAGGCCTCGTTACCGACGCGCAAATGGCCATTGTCGAGCAGCCGGACCACGGCGGCGACCGCGCGCTCCTTGCACAGGCCGCGCTTCTTCAAATCGGCCTCCACCCGCTTGCGCAGCGCGGGCAGGGCGTGGCCGAACGCGGCGCAGCGTTCATATTTCGCCGCCTCCTGCGCCTCGCGGAAATCGGCGTGATAGCGATATTGCTTGCGACCCTTCTCGTCCCAACCGACCGCCTGGATATGGCCGTTGGCGCGCGGGCAGAACCAGGCGTCCTTATAGGCGGGGGGCAGGCCGATGCGGTTCAGCCGGTCGATTTCGTCTGCGTCGGTGATCCGCTCGCCCTTGGCGGTCCAATAGGCCCATTTGCCGCGCACCTTCGTGCGCGTGATGCCGGGCTTGCTGTCATCGCAAAAGACTAAACGGGTCGCCATCGCACTCCCTCGGGTCACCTTTGCAAATGCGTCGCTGGTCGCTTCGTTCCGGAACGGCCGATGCGGTCGCGGGTTCTCGTCTAGCCTATCCCCCGAGGCATCCCCCGACAGGAGTTTTCCATCATGGCCGATCTTTCCCAGGCACGCGTCCTGATGCTCGCCGCCGACGGCTTCGAGACCGTCGAACTGTTCGAACCGCGCAAGGCGCTGGAAGCCGCCGGCGCCAAGGTGCAGCTCGCCTCGCTCAAGTCCGACCCGATCCAGGGCATGGAAGGCGACATCAACAAGGCCGAGACGGCGACCCCCGACCTGACCGTCGACGAGGTCGATACCGATGATTACGACGCGCTGGTCATCCCCGGCGGCACCTGCAACCCCGACAAGCTGCGCCTAAACGAGCGCGCGGTCGAGATCGTCACCGAGTTCATGGAGGATGACAAGATCGTCGCCGCCATCTGCCACGGCCCCTGGCTGCTGGCCGAGGCGGACGTGATCGATGGCCGCCGCCTGACCAGCTATCCCTCGATCCGCACCGACCTGTCCAATGCGGGCGCGGACGTGGTGGACGAGGAGGTCGTGGTCGACGGCAACCTGATCACCAGCCGCAAGCCCGACGACATCCCCGCCTTCAACAAGGCGATCCTGACCGCGCTGGAAGAGGAACTGGCCGACGAGGAAGAGACCGAAGAGGCCTGATCCCGCCACGGGACACTGACGGGCGTCGCATCCGGCCACCGTGCGTGGCAGGATGCGGCGCCCGCTTGCTTTCAGGATGATGCCATGCGTCTGGTTCCGCTGTTGCTTCTCGGTCTGACCTCCGGCGTCGCGCTGGCGCAAGGGGGTGCGCAGCCCTTCATGGTCGGCGCGCGCGGGTTCGCCAGCTTGCAGGATGCGGTCAATGCGATCGGCGATGGGGAGGGGGACATCCGCATCGCGCCGGGCACCTACCGCGAATGCGCGGTGCAGGCCGCCGGCCGCATCCACTATGTCGCGGTCGAACCGGGCAAGACGATCTTCACCCGCATCGCCTGCGAGGGGAAGGCCGCACTCGTCCTGCGCGGACGCGGCGCGCAGGTGGAGGGCATCGTCTTCAGCCATATCGAGGTCGGCGACGGCAATGGCGCGGGCATCCGTATCGAGAAGGGGCCGCTGAGCGTCAGCAACGCGATGTTCCTCGACAGCCAGTCGGGCATCCTGTCCGCCGACGATCCGAGTGGCACGGTCAGCGTCGACCATTCGACCTTTTCGGGGCTGGGCCACGACCCGACCGGCACGGGCGCGCATGGCATCTATATGGGCCGCTATCGGTCGCTGCGCGTCACCGCCTGCCGGTTCGAGCGCGGGCAGGGCGGCCATTACGTCAAGAGCCGCGCGCCGATGGTCGAGGTGCTCGACAGCAGCTTCGACGACAGCCATGCGCACATGTCGAACTATATGATCGACCTGTCCAACGGCGCGAAGGGCCGGATCGCGGGCAATGAGTTCGTGGTCGGCCGAGACAAGGACAATCACTCGACCCTGATCACCGTCGCGCCGGAAGGGGCGAAGAACGACTCGTCCGGGCTGGTGGTCGAGAATAACCGCGCGCGATTGGCGCCGGGGGCGGACTTCAAGCCGGTGTTCGTCGGCAATTGGTCGGGCGAGCCGATCGTCCTGCGGGGCAATATCCTGGGAGCGGGTATCACCCCCACCGCACGGCGCTGGATGTAAGTGTAAGCGGTCGGCCGGTCTCCCAATTCCTCCCCTGTAAGGGGAGGTGGCAGGGCGCAGCCCTGACGGAGGGGTGTCACCGGCTGCGAGGGCGGGACTTCATCACGACCGGCGACACCCCTCCACCATGCTGCGCATGGTCCCCCTCCCCTTGCAGGGGAGGAATTGTTTCACACCGCCTTCGCCCCGCGCGGCAGGTCGGCGCGGCGCTGCATCTGTCTGGTCCGCGCCTCACGCGTGCGACGCGAGAGATAGGTGTCGAGGCCGATCTGCGCGGCCATCAGCTGGAAGAGGAAGGGATTGAACGCGATCCCGACGAACGCACCCCCTAGCAGATAGATGAGCTGCGCATGTTGCAACGCGCCCGCCAGCGTGCCGCCCCAGTGCAGCGGATCATCGACCGCGCGGTAGCGACGGCGCAGCGCCTCCATCCGCAACAACCCCGCCAGATTGATCCCCAGCCATAGGATCAACCCGGGCCAGCCCTGCTCGCCGAGCATCTCGAAATAGCTGGAGTGATAGGCACGGCCCCGATCGGTCGCCTTGCGCCGCTCGATCGTCGAATCATGCGCGCTGCCCTCGACCGAGGTCAGCTCGAAGCTGAGCGAGTTCTGCAGATAGGCGTTGAACCCCCCGCCAAAGGGGTGGGAGCCGACATAGTCGAGCGTCCATTTCCACACCGCCAGCCGGGTCGAGGCGGATTCGTCGCCCTGATAGGTGCGGATCGTGTCCATCCGCTGGGTATAGGAGGAGGGGAGGAGCGGAACGGCGATCAGCCCCGCCACCGCCACCATGCCGATATACAGGAACCGCCGCTTCACATCGCGCAGCATCAGGATGCCGAGCAGCCCGATGCACAGCAGGCCGGTGCGCGCCGAGGTGCCGATCGGGATCAGCAGGCAGGCAAAGACCAGCGCATAGGAAAACACCCGCACCCGCCAGTCGGGCGGAAAGATGGTGCCGTGCGATGCCAGCCACAGGATGACCGGGATCGCCGAGATGGCGACGGCGGAGATGATGCTGCCCTCATAGAGACCGGTATTGTTGGTCACCATCAGGTTCAGCTCGCCATAGCCCCCGCCCGAGAATAGCGTCTTGATCCCGCCGACGATGACGATCGAGGCGAGCGACAGGATCATGAACAGCAGCAGCGCCTCGATCCGCAGCCGGGTGCGCAGCGTCAGCGGCAGGAACACGGCGAAGGCCAGCGCCTTCCACACCCAGTCCCATTTCTGCAGCGCCTCGGTCGGAAAGTCCGCGCCGAAAAAGGTGGTTAGGCCGCAATAGATCAGCAGCATCAGGATCGCGCCCTGCCGCACCGTGAAGCGGCTGTCGCGCTTGTCGTCGACCAGCACCCAGGCCATGACTGCCGACACCACCGCGATCAGCGAGATGGGCACGGCGTTGAGCAGATAATAGGTCAGCCGCTGGGGCGAGACGATGTCGATATAGATATAGGCGAGCACCAGCAGGAACGGCCGCCGCAGCCCCATGGCGAACAGGCTGAACAGGAATCCGATCAGGAACAGGTCACGCATCGGGGCGCCGCCCCTTGTGTCCGGCATGCGGATCGGGTGCCTCGTTGTCCAGATCGCGCCGCCCGAGCAGCCGCCAGGCGGCGATCAGCATCAGGCCGTGGGTCAGGAGCAGGACGAAGCCGTCGATCATCTGCCCCTCCCTCTTTTCCGCAAGTGGCACGATCCCGCTTATAAACCGTCGGTTGACGCGGCGTTAAGGCCTGTCATGACAGGCGAAATCCATGCGTATCCTGCATATCCTCGACCATGGCCTGCCGCTGCAAAGCGGATACACGTTCCGCACGCGCGCCATCCTGAAGGCACAGCAGGCGACGGGGCACGCGGTGGCCGCCGTCACCGGGCCGCGTCAGGGGCCATCACCCGATGCTTGCGAGACGATCGACGGGCTGACCTTCCACCGCACCCCCGCCGCGATGCCGCAGGGGTTGATAGGCGAGGCGCGGGGGCTGGCGGCGCATGTCCGCGCGATCACGGCGGCGGTCGAGGCGTTCCGGCCCGACATCCTCCACGCCCATTCGCCCGTCCTGAACGCGCTGGCCGCCTGGACGGTGGCGCGGCGGCGTGGGCTGCCGCTGGTCTATGAGATTCGCGCCTTTTGGGAGGATGCGGCGGTCGGCAACGGCACGGGTACGGAGGGGAGCGCCCGCTACCGTGCCACGCGTGCGCTCGAAAGCTGGGCCTGTGCGCGTGCCGATGCGGTCGCGGTGATTTGCGAAGGTTTGCGCGGCGACCTGATCGATCGGGGGATCGCCGCCGACAAGATCATCGTCTCGCCCAACGGCGTCGACCTGACCCTGTTCGGCCAGCCGCCGGCGCGCGATGATATTCTAGCGCGCGAACTGGAGCTGGAGGGGGCCGAGGTGATCGGCTTCATCGGCAGTTTCTATGATTATGAGGGGTTGGACGACCTGATCGCCGCCATGCCGCGCCTGGTGGCGGTGCGGCCGGCGGCGCGGCTGTTGCTGGTCGGCGGCGGCCCGATGGAGGCGGCATTGCGCGCGCAGGCCGATGCCTCGCCGGTGGCGGATGCGATACGCTTCATCGGCCGCGTGCCGCATCAGGAGGTCGAGCGTTATTACGGGCTGGTCGATGTGCTGGCCTATCCGCGCAAGAAGATGCGGCTGACCGATCTGGTCACCCCGCTGAAGCCACTGGAGGCGATGGCGCAGCGCCGGCTGGTCGCGGCGTCGGATGTCGGCGGACACCGCGAACTGATCCGCGACGGCGTCACCGGTACGCTGTTCCCGCCCGACGATCCCGCCGCACTGGCGGATGCGCTGGCGGCATTGCTGGCGGACCGGGCGCTTTGGGACGAGCGGCGCGCGGCGGGCCGACAGTTCGTGGAAACCGAACGCGATTGGGCCGCAAATATCCGGCGTTACGAACCTGTTTACCAGCGCTTGGTAGCAAAGGCTGCGACGAGACGCTCATGACCTTCACCGCTACGCCCTCTTCGCATCGCTTCCTCCCCGCCCTGATCGGCGGGGCGGCCGGCGTGTTGATTGCCTTTCTCTTCCTGATCGCGCCCGTCTGGCGGCTGGAGATGCTGGTCACCCAATTGGGACTGGCCGACATCCTATCCGCCGCGCGGCCGCCCCTGGGAACCAAGGCGCGGCTGCTGCTCGCCTTCGGAGCGGGCGCCGGCGCGGGGGCGGTGGTGTGGGCCGCCGCCTATCTGCTTTGGGGGCCGGGTGGGCTGCTCGCCCGGCGGACGCCAGCGGTGCGGGACGAGGCGGACGCGGATTATGTGCCCGCCGTCCGCCGTTCGGACCGCCACCCTGACGCGCCGCCGCGTCGCCCGCTGCTCGCCGCCGAGCTGGGCGCGCCGCCCCCGCCGGCGAGCGAGGACGACGAAGAGGAGCGGACGCTGCCCGCCGATCTCGACCAGCCACTCGCCGCCTTCGACCCCGACTCGATGCGTGCCGTGCCCCGCGAGCCGATGCCGATCGCGCCGATGCACGAGCCCGATGTCGAGGAGAAAGGCGCGAAACTGCCCCCGCCCGACCCGCAGAATGATTCGATCGAGTCGCTGCTCGACCGGCTGGAGCGCGACGCCGCGCGCCGCAAGATGAAGCGGCCCGACTGAGCCTTTAGCCGCCGCGCCGCATCCACCGCAGCAGCGGGCGCTCGACCGTGACATGGACCGCAACGCCCAACAGCCCACCGGCCAGCACCAGCAGGATGAACCACGGGACGGGCGGCAACGCGACGCCCAGCCGCGTGCCGATCTGCCACGCGACACCGATCCCGATCAGGTGGAACAGGTAAATGGCATAGGAGGCCCGGCCGATGCCGATCAGCGATTGCGGCCAGCGCAGCCGCGCCTCGCTTCCCGCCGCCCCGCCGATCATCGCGGCGGCGGACAGGCCGTAGACCAGCCGCGCGGCCACGCCATAGCCATAAAGCCATCCCGCCGCTTCCATCGCCCAGCCGCCGAGGAAGACGATCGCGCCGACCGCCGCGATCCCGGCGGCGACGCGGGCTGGGGGAGGGCGGACGTATAGCATCTGCGCGGCCGCCATGCCGAAGAAGAACTCGATCGCGAAGATGTTCGTCGCTAGGCCCCCGCCGATCGGCACGATTTGCGCCGTCACGATCGCGAGCAGCCACAGCGCCATTGCCGCCAGACCCGCCAAGCGGTGGAGCAGCAGCAACGCGAAGATCAGATAGAACATCACCTCATATTGCAACGTCCAGGCGAGCGGATGCAGCGGCACGGTGGTGCTGGGCCACAGCAGGATCGACAGCAGGACCCGCCCCGGCGCGGGCCAGCCATGCCCGCCCGCCAACGCGATGGCGATCGTCGCGGCCAACGCCAGCCAATAGACGGGATAGATGCGCATGACCCGCCGCCGCGCATAGCGTGGCATAGTGGCTGGCTGCCCCACATCGCGGCGATGGATGAACAGGAGCAGGAAGCCGCTGAGCACGAAGAACAGGTCGACGCCATTATGTCCGGGCCGCATCAGCGCGCGCAAGGTCGGCGTCCCAAAGGCGAGATCGACATGGGTGGCGGCGTGGCACAGCAGGACCGCGATCGCGGCGACACCGCGCAACGCCTCGATCCCCGCCAGCCTGTGCCGCTCCACCCCCGATGTCATGCCCTGTCGCCCCTCAGCCCCATGGTGAAGGCTAGGCGGTTCGTCCGCAGCGCGTAAGCCACGGCGTGGCGGCGACTGTGCCGACATGACATGAAAAAGGGCGGCGGGACTGAAATCCCGCCGCCCTTTTCAAGTCAACCCTTCCTCCCCTGTAAGGGGAGGTGGCAGGGCGAAGCCCTGACGGAGGGGTGTCCCACTATCGAGAGGGCGACACCCCTCCACCAGCTTCGCTGGTTCCCCTCCCCTTGCAGGGGAGGAAAGGGAAGGCGGAGGCTCCGAACGCTTCGGTGCCTCCGCCGCCGGCCTTTACGCCGCCAGGTTGCGCAGCACGTACTGCAGGATGCCGCCGTTCAGGAAATATTCCAGCTCGTTGACGGTATCGATGCGGCACTTCGTCAGGAAGGTCTCGGTCGAGCCGTCCTTGCGGGCCAGGATCACTTCGACATCCTGACGCGGGCGAAGGTTCGCCACGCCTTGGATGGTGAATGTCTCGGTGCCGTCCAGCTTCAGCGTCTCGCGGGTCACGCCCTCGGCGAACTGAAGCGGCAGGACGCCCATGCCGACCAGGTTCGAACGGTGGATACGCTCGAAGCTTTCGGTGATGACCGCACGCACGCCGAGCAGGTTGGTGCCCTTCGCCGCCCAGTCGCGCGACGAACCGGTGCCATATTCCTTGCCCGCAACGATGACGAGCGGCGTGCCGTCGGCCTTGTGACGCATGGCGGCGTCATAGATCGGCATCACTTCGCCGTCATACTGGGTCATGCCGCCTTCGACGCCGGGCACCATCTCGTTCTTGATGCGGATGTTGGCGAAGGTGCCGCGCATCATCACGTCATGGTTGCCGCGACGCGCGCCATAGGAGTTGAAGTCCTTCTTGGCGACCTGATGCTCCTGCAGGAAGGTGCCTGCCGGGCTGTCGGCCTTGATCGAACCGGCCGGGCTGATGTGGTCGGTCGTGATCGAGTCGCCCAGGATGGCGAGCGGCTTGGCCTCGATGATGTCGGTGACGGGCTTCGGCGTCATCTCCATGCCCTCGAAATAGGGCGGGTTGGCGACATAGGTCGACGCGGCGGGCCAGGCATAGGTGTCGGAGCCGGTGACTTCGATCGCCGACCACTTGGCATCGCCCGCATAGACGTTGCCGTAGCGCGAGCGGAACATCTCGTCGTCGATGTTCGCATCCATCAGCGAACGGACTTCCTCGTTCGAGGGCCAGATGTCCTTCAGGTACACGTCCTGGCCGTCCTTGCCCTGACCGATCGGCGTCTCACGCATGTCCTGCGTGACGGTGCCCTTCAGCGCATAGGCGACCACCAGCGGCGGCGAGGCGAGGAAGTTGGCGCGCACGTCGGGCGACACGCGGCCCTCGAAGTTGCGGTTGCCCGACAGGACCGAGGCGGCGACGATGTCGTTGCCGTTGATCGCCTTCGAGATCGGCTCGGCGAGCGGACCCGAATTGCCGATGCAGGTGGTGCAGCCATAGCCGACCAGGTTGAAGCCGATCGCATCGAGATCGGCGGTCAGGCCCGCCTTGTCGAGATAATCGGTGACGACCTGGCTGCCGGGGGCGAGCGAGGTCTTGACCCAGGGCTTGGGCTTCAGACCCAGCGCGTTCGCCTTGCGGGCGACCAGACCGGCTGCGACCAGCACCGACGGGTTCGAGGTGTTGGTGCAGCTGGTGATCGCGGCGATCACGACGTCGCCGTCGCCGATGTCATGGCCACGGTCGTCGACCGCGACACGCGCGGGGGCGTCCTTCTTGTACACCTTGGCAAGGTCGGCGTTGAACACGTCGTCGACTTCGGTGAGGACGACCTTGTCCTGCGGACGCTTGGGACCGGCGAGCGACGGGACGACCGTCGACATGTCGAGCTCCAGCGTGTCGGTGAAGACGGGGTCGGCGGCATCGTCATGACGCCAGAAGCCGTTCGCCTTGGCATAGGCCTCGACCAGGGCGACATTCTCGTCCGAACGCGCGGTGAGGCGCATATAGTCGAGCGTCTTGTCGTCGATCGGGAAGAAGCCGCAGGTCGCGCCATATTCCGGCGCCATGTTGGCGATCGTCGCGCGGTCGGCGAGCGTCATCGACGACAGGCCGGGGCCGTAGAACTCGACGAAGCGGCCGACCACGCCCTTGGCGCGCAGCATCTGGGTGATGGTCAGCACCAGATCGGTGGCGGTGATGCCTTCCTGGAGCTTGCCGGTCAGCTTGAAGCCGACGACTTCGGGGATCAGCATCGACACGGGCTGGCCCAGCATCGCGGCTTCCGCCTCGATGCCGCCGACGCCCCAGCCGAGCACGCCCAGGCCGTTGATCATCGTGGTGTGGCTGTCGGTGCCGACCAGCGTGTCCGGGTACGCGATGGTCGCGCCGCCCTTGGCGTGCTCGCCGCTCTCGGTCGAGGACCAGATGGCCTGACCGATATATTCCAGGTTCACCTGGTGGCAGATGCCGGTGCCCGGCGGAACGACCGAGAAATTGTCGAGCGCCTTCGATCCCCACTTCAGGAACTCATAGCGTTCCATGTTGCGCTGATATTCGAGGTCGACGTTATCCTCGAACGCCTGCGGCGTGCCGAACTCGTCGACCATGACCGAGTGGTCGATGACGAGGTGGACGGGGACCTGCGGATTGATCTTGGCCGCGTCGCCGCCCAGCTTGGTGATCGCGTCACGCATCGCGGCGAGGTCGACCACGCAAGGAACGCCGGTGAAGTCCTGCATCAGCACGCGGGCCGGGCGATACTGGATCTCGCGGTCCGAACGCTGGGTCTTCTGCCAGTCGACGATCGCCTGGATATCCTCGCGCGTGACGGTCTTGCCGTCCTCGAAGCGCAGCAGGTTCTCCAGCAGCACCTTCATCGAGAAGGGCAGGCGGCTGATGTCGCCGAGCTGCTCGGAAGCCTTGGCGAGGCTGTAATAGTCATAGGTCTTGCCGTCGACGTCGAGCGTCGAGCGGGTGTTCAGGCTGTCCTGGCCTATCGCAGTCATGGGCGTCCCTTCTTGGTCGAGCCGAACGCGCCAGGGGGACACGGCAGCATGCAGCCGCGAGCAGGCGCGCCGGGGATAAATCCGGTTGACACGCGCGGCCTTAGCAATGGGGAAGCCCAGTGGAAAGGGTGTCGACCGCCAAATCGCGCGGCAATCCGTCGACCATCGCGGCCGCTCGTCGCAGCCGTGGAAAAAGGCGTGGAACACCAAGGTCGAATGGCTGGTTTAAGCCCGATGGACGGAGTCAGGACAATGCACGGCGCGGTGGTTACCTCATATGTCATGTCGCATGGCGGGTTTCGCTATGGCCATATGGCAATGGTGGCCGCGAACGGTTCGCGTGGCATCCGTCGCAATCGGTGGCGGCGATGACCCGCGACATACCGGGGCGGACGGGCCGTCCCGATCCGATCGTCGCGGTCGGTCTGCTCACGCAACGCGATTTGGACGTCCTGGGCACTGGCTTCCGCCGGTCGTTCCCCGTGCGCGAGGACACCGCCTTCGACGATCTGCTGCACGCGCTCGACTCGATCGAGGCCATCGGGGTGCCCGGCAAGTCAAGTTGAGACCCGGTGCGCGGGGTCCGCGCCCATCCGAAAAAACCGGATCGGCACCGCTTCGGACGCTGAACGACTTGGCGCGGGTGCACCTCCCCGGCTAGGGCGATCCGTGTCGCCGGCTTTTCGTCCGGCGCGGTCGGAAAGAGAGATGACTCCCGAACGCTTTGCCCTGCTTACCCGACGCCATCGAGAATGCCTGCGTGGCGTGAAGGCGTTGAAGGGATCGAAGGAGATCGCCGCCGAACTCGGGCTCGGGAAATCGACGGTCGACAGCTATCTGGCCGAGGCGGTGCGTCTGCTGGGCGCGCGCAATCGCCGCGATGCCGCCCTGGCGCTGGCCGAATATGAGGCTGGCGAAAACGACCAAGTCATTGAAATCGAAGAAGAACCAACCCCCAATAAAGTTATACCCGATTCTGCGGGGCTGGTCGAACCGGCGCCGGCCGTGGCACCTCCATCGGCACCGGATGGGAGTACGGTCGGCGGGGCGGTGCAGGACGGCCATGTCCACGCATCGCCCCGCTTGTCTCTTCCCCTCCGGCGGCAAGGTCAGACCCGCAACGACATGAACATCGCCGAAAGGCTGTTCTGGGTTCCCACGATCGCGATCGCACTCGCCATCGGCTTTGGCATGCTGGCGACGGGATTGGACGTCATGACCCGCGTGATCGGGCGTCTGTCGCACCTTGCCGGATGACACCATCTTCCCCGCGCCGGTCGGCACGGGGCTCCAGGTTCGGGCAATGAGTTCGGGGGAACAGGCGATGATCACGGAACAGGACGCAGCGCTTCAGGTGACCCAGCTGCTGTGGAAGTTGGAAAACGAACTCGATGCCGCCTTCTCGACGGTCGGCGAGCTGGCGATGGCGCTGCCACGTGCGCGCGCCGAGGCCCGGCTGTCGGCAGTGGTTGGCCAGCATGCCTTCGAGCAGATCGGCCAGGCGATGCTCGCCATCGGCACCGCGCGCGGCCATACCGTGCAGAGCCACCGCATCCTCGAAAAGGTCGGCAAGACGATCGGTTTCGACGCCGACGATTATGGCGATACCCGTCCCAAGCCGCCCGAAGTGACCGGCAGCGTCGCGCCGATGCCGCTTCGCGTCGCCGCCTGATTGCGGCGTAGCGACGTGTCCCGCATGGCCTGGCCGCAACGGAGCGCGTCGTGACGCATGTCTATGTCTTTCTCGCGCTGCAGACGCTGGTCTGTCTGTACGCGATGATCTGTGGCGGCCGGCCGGAGCGGTGGACGGCGATCATGCTGTTCTTCGCCTCGGTCGCCACGCTGCTTCTGCCATTCGATCCGTCGACCAGTTTCCGGACGGTGGAGAAGCTGGAACTGCTCATCGATTTGTCGCTGATGGCCGGGCTGGTGACGGTGGCGCTGCTTGCCAATCGCTTCTGGCCGTTATGGCTGGCGGCGCTCCATCTGCTGGCGATCGGTATTCACGGCGTGCGCGGGTTCGATACCGCGCTGGTGCCGTGGATGTATGCCGCAGCGGGGGGCAAGCTGGCCTATCCGATGATCGGACTGTTGGCCGCCGGCGTGCTGCGGCACCGGATGCGCGTGGCGCGATATGGCCATGATCCGGACTGGTCCCTGCCATGGCGGGGCGCGCGCGATGGCACCTGAACTCTATATGCTCGACTGGCCGGCCGAGGACCGCGCCAGCCTGGAGCGTTTCACCGAGACGATGACCGAGGTGCGCAGCCGCATCCAGGCCATTTCGGGCGATGCCGGCGGCGTTCCGGTGCCGCGCCTGCCGCGCATACCCACGGCGCAGGAATGCGCCCGCGTCATCCTGCGGCGACGGCTCGACCTGCGGCGGATGGCGGGGGATCATGCCGACATGCTGGGCGATCCCGCCTGGGAGATGCTTCTGGCCATATTCCAGTCGGATACGCCCCAATCCGACACCGCGTTGTTCGATATGATCGGCCTGTCGGGGCGGGCGCAGACCGGGCCGCGCTGGGTCGCGCTGCTGATCGATCGCGGATGGCTGGTCCGCGAGGATGCGGGGCTGCGCCTGGGGCAGACCGGCCGTGCGCTGCTGGAGCGCTATTTCGCGGACTTCTGATCACCGGCGGGGTCGGTGCAACTCCCGGCGCGGCCAAGGGTTCATTCCAGACACGACCATGGGTGAGGAGACGGAGACGATGGCCGAGGATATGGGCAATGGTGGCGGCGCGGGCGCGATCGGTGGCGATATGGGCGCGGGCGCCTTTTCCGACCGGTTGAAGGGCGCGGGCGAGGCGATGCAGGCTTCGGGACAGAAAATGGCCGAGGGCGGCTCGGCGGTGACGCTCAAGATGCTGGAACAGGCCGAGACCAACACGCGCGAGGCGTTCGCCGCGATGCGTCAGGCCGCCTCCGCCCGCGATCTGTCGGACGTGATGCGCATCCAGTCCGATTTCATCCGCGAACAGGGCAACCGATCGATGTCGCAGGTTCGCGAGATCGGCGAGATGATCGTCCAGTTCGGTCGTGACGCCGTCGGCACCGCGCGCGGCGAGAAATAATCGGTCATCCCCGCCCGGCGCATCAGGTGGCCGGGCGGGGCATGATCGTCAGGGCGCTGGCGTCGCCCCGGCCGGCACCGGCCCATTGGCGGTCACATCGAGCAGCGAATCGCCGCCCAGCACACGATAGAGCGTCACCCGATTGTTCGCCGCGGCCAGCTGCGTCGCGATCAGCGTCCGCTGCGCCGAATAGAGCGACCGCTGCGCATCCAGCGTATTGAGGAACGGCGTGATCCCGCCGCGATAGCTGGCCTCGGTCAGGCGATAGGTATCGGCGGCAGCGGTCAGGAAGCGGCGATTGGCGCCCAGCTGATCCGCGATCGTGCCCTGTCGCGCCAGCGCATCGGCGGTTTCCTGAAACGCGCTCTGGATCGCTTTTTCATAGGTCGCGAGCAGGGCGTCGCGCTGCGCCTCCGAATAGCGGACATTGGCGATGCCCGCCCCCGCCTGGAAGATGGGATAGCTGACCGAGGGCGCGACCGAATAGTTGAAGCTGCCCCCCGAGAACAGCGACGACAGCGCGGTGCTGGCAAAGCCGACCAGCCCGGTCAGCGAGATGCGCGGGAACAGCGCCGCACGCGCCGCGCCGATCTGGGCATTGGCGGCGCGCAGTTCATATTCGGCCTGCACGACGTCGGGCCGGCGCAGCAGGATGCCCGAATCCAGCCCGGCGGGAAGGGTGGCGATGGTCGGGCTGGCCTCGTCGATCGACTTCGGGAGCAGCGTGGTGTCGATCGGCGCGCCGACCAGCAGTTGCAGCGCGTTGACGTCCTGCGCCACCGCCGTCGTCTGCTGTGCCAGATCGGCCTGCGCGGTCGCCAGCACCTGTTCGGCCTGGCGCAGGTCGGTGCGCGGCGAGATACCGCCCTCCAGCCGGGCGCGGGTCAGCGTCACGCTGCGCTGCGCACTGGCGGCGGTATCGCGCGCGATGGTCAGCAGGCTCTGATCCGCGCCATAGTTCAGCCACGCCTCGGCGATGTCGCCGACCAGCGTCAGCCGGGTGGCGCGCGCCGCCGCCTCGGTCGCGAAATAGCGGTCGAGCGCGGCACCGGTCAGCGAGCGGATGCGGCCGAACAGGTCGAGTTCGAAGGCGTTGACGCCCAGATTGACCGACCAGGCGCTGCCGCTGCCATTGGCACCCGTGACGACGCCGCCGGCGCCGCCATTATCGATGCCGCCATTGCCGACACCCCCGTTTCCGGTGCCGCCATTACCCGTGCCGGTCCCGCCATTGCCGATACCGGTGCCACCGCCACCGATGGCGTTGGAGGCCGCACCGCCCGATCCCCGGTCGGTATAGCTGTAGCGGCCATTGGCGCTGACATTCGGCAACAGGCTGGCGCGCTGGATGCGATATTGCGCACGGGTCGCGGCGATGTTCGCGGCGGCCACGCGCAGGTCGCGGTTGTTGACCAGCGCCTGTTCGATCAGCCGCTGCAACCGGACGTCGCGGAAGATGTCGGTGTAGCGGACGGTCGGCAGCGCCGCCTCCGACTGGCGCAGATAGGCGTCGCCCACCGGCCAGGACGGCGGCACTGGCGTCGCTGGCCGCTCATATTTCGGGGCCATCGAGCAGGCCGACAATGCGGTCGCGGTCAGCAACAGGGCGGGGAAGGGGGACAGGATACGCATCAGGCCTTCTCCGCTCCACCTTCGGGGGCGGGCTTGTGCCCCGCGCCATGCTCGCTCATCGGACGCCCACGCAGACGCGCCAGCCCGTTGCGCACCGACCGGCGCACCAGCACGAAGAATAGCGGAATGTAGAAGATCGCCAGCACGGTGGCTGTCAGCATGCCGCCGATCACGGCGGTGCCGATCGCGATCCGGCTGTTGGCCCCCGCCCCGGTCGAGATGGCGAGCGGCAGCACGCCGAAGATGAAGGCGAAGCTGGTCATCAGGATCGGGCGCAGACGGATCTTGGCGGCCTCAAGGGCTGCATCGATGACGCGTTTGCCCTGTTTCTCGGCCTGTTCGGCGAACTCGATCATCAGGATCGCGTTCTTCGCCGCCAACCCCATCGTCGTCAGCAGACCGATCTGGAGATAGACGTCGTTGGTCAACCCGCGCAGCGTCACGAAGGCGACCGCGCCGATCAGGCCCAGCGGGATGATCAGCAGCACCGCGAACGGGATCGACCAGCTTTCATAGAGCGCCGCCAGACACAGGAAGACGACCAGGATCGACAGGCCATAGAGGATCGGCGCCTGCCCGCCCGACAGCCGTTCCTGATAGGACAGGCCCGCCCAGGCGATCGCGGTGCCGGGGATTTCGGCGGCCAGCTCGGTCATGCGCTGCATCGCGTCGCCCGAGCTGTAGCCGGACGCGGCCGATCCCTGAAATTCATAGGACGGGATGCCGTTGAACCGCGACAGGGTGGTCGGCGCGACGCCCCAGTTGATCGTCGAGAAGGACGAGAAGGGCGCCATCTGCCCGCTCGATCCGCGCACGAACCATTGTTTCAGGTCCTCCGGCTCGGAGCGATAGGGGGCATCGCCCTGCACGAAGACGCGCTTCACGCGGCCGCGATCGATGAAGTCGTTGACGTACTGACCACCCCAGGCGGTCGACAGGGTCGAGTTCACCTGCTGCTGCGTCAGGCCCAGCGCCGACAATTTCTGCTGGTCGAGGTCGACGCGCAGCGTGGCGATGTCGGGTAGTTCGGTCAGGCGGACCGAGGCGAGCATGGGGTCGGCATTGGCCTTGGCGAGCAGCTGGTCACGTACCGCCTCGAACTTCTCCAGCGGCATGCCGGAGATGTTCTGCAATTCCATGGTGAAACCGTCCGATTGGCCCAGGCCGCGAATGGCCGGCGGCACCAGCGCGAAGACCTGCGCGTCGCGCAAGCCCCGGAACGCGGCGGAGGCGCGGCCGGTGATGGCGTCGGCGCTGTTCTCCTTGCCCTTGCGATCGGCCCAGTCGACGAAGTTGATGAAGCCCTGGCCGGTATTCTGGCCGCTGGTGCCGCCCCCGCCGCCGCCGGCGACGGAGAAGAGGACCTTGACGTTCTTGCCCTCATGCTGGGCGAAATACTGCTCGACCCGGCGCTGGATTTCCATGGTGCGCGCTTGCGTCGCACCGGCGGGCAGGCGGAACTGGACGATCGCCGACCCCTGGTCCTCGGTCGGCAGGAAGCCGGTCGGCAGGCGCAGGAACAGGACGGCCAGCAGCGCCACGACGCCCGCATAGATCAGCAAGAAAAGCCATTTGCGGTCGACGACCGTGCGCA
This sequence comes from Sphingomonas pseudosanguinis, assembly GCF_052056765.1. NCBI lineage: Bacteria > Pseudomonadati > Pseudomonadota > Alphaproteobacteria > Sphingomonadales > Sphingomonadaceae > Sphingomonas > Sphingomonas pseudosanguinis. The sequence continues at coordinate 2,404,729 of NZ_CP189888.1, read as the reverse complement.
CGCCCGAGACATATTTGTCGACCGTCCAGTCGAAGCGGCGGTTGAACCCGTCCTTCGCGCGCTGAAGCCCATGCGCCACGCGCGGGAATTTCCGGTCGAGCCAGGCGCCCTCTTCGCCCTCCTTCGCCTTCTGCTTGAGCAGCGTGGCGGTCAGCGCGGGGCTCAGGATGATCGCGACCGCGACCGACAGGATCATCGCCGAGACGATGGTGATCGAGAACTGGCGATAGATGACGCCGGTCGACCCGCCGAAGAACGCCATCGGCAGGAACACCGCCGACAGGACCAGCGCGATGGCGATCAGCGCGACGGTGATCTCCTTCATCGACTCGATGGTCGCCTCGCGTGGGGTCATGTCGGGATTTTCCTCGAGCAGGCGCTCGACATTCTCCACGACCACGATCGCGTCGTCGACCAGCAGGCCGATCGCCAGCACCAGCCCGAACAGGGTCAGCGTGTTGATCGAGAAGCCCGCCAGATAGAAAATGGCGAAGGTGCCGAGCAGCACGACCGGCACCGCGATCGTCGGGATCAGCGTCGCGCGCCAGCTTTGCAGGAAGACGAACATGACGATGACGACGAGGATGATCGCCTCGATCAGCGTCTTGACCACCTCGTCGATCGACAGCTTGATGAAGGCGGTCGTGTCGTTGGCGTAGGCGACCTTCAACCCTTGCGGAAAGCCCTTGGCGACGCGGGTGATCTCGGCCTTGACCAGTTCGGCGGTCTTCAGCGCGTCGGCGCCCGGCGCCATCAGGACGGCGATACCGGCACCGGGATGCTGGTTGATCCGGCTGACCGCGGCATAGCTTTCCGCGCCCAGCTCGATGCGGGCCACGTCGGACAATTTGACGGTCGCGCCGTTGTTCAGCGTCTTGACGATGATCTCGCGGAACTGCTCGGGCGTCTGGAGCCGCGACTGCGAGGTCACGGTCGCGTTCAGCATCTGGGTCTGGGCCGATGGCGTGCCCCCGACCTCGCCCGCCGCGACCTCGGTATTCTGGTTCTGGATCGCGGTCGTCACGTCGGACGGCATCAGCTGGTAGGAGGCCAGCTTTTCCGGGTTCAGCCAGATCCGCATCGCATATTGCGAACCGAAGACGTTGGTGTCGCCCACGCCCTGGATACGGCCCAGCGGGTCCTGGAGATTGGAGACGAGGTAATCGGCGACGTCCTGGTTCGTCATCCGGTTCGTCTCGTCATAGACGCCGGCGATCAGGAGGAAGTCGGGGTTCGACTTGCGGACGACCAGGCCCTGTTGCTGCACCTGTTGCGGCAGGCGCGCGACCGATTGCTGGACCTGGTTCTGAACCTGCACCTGCGCGATGTCGGGGTCGGTGCCCTTGGCGAAGGTGGCGGTGATCGTCACCGAGCCGCGGCTGGAGGAGGAGGACTGGAAATAGAGCAGCCCGTCGATGCCGGTCAGCTGCTGTTCGATGACCTGCGTGACCGAGTTCTGCAGCGTCTGCGCCGAGGCGCCGGGAAAGGTGGCGCGGATCGACACCTGGGGCGGGGCGACGTCGGGATATTGCGCGATGGGCAGGCCCATGATCGCGCCGACGCCCGCCAGCATCACGATGATGGCAAGGACCCAGGCGAAGATGGGACGATCGATGAAGACGCGGCTGAGCATGGTCCGGTCAGCCCGCCTTGCCCTTGGCGCCCTGCATCTTCTTCAACTGTTCGGGCGAGGGGGGCTGGACCTTTTGCGGGCTGTCGGCGGGCACCGCGCGCACGCTCTGGCCGGGGCGTAGATTGTTGAGGCCCTGGGTCACGATCCTGTCGCCGGCCTTCAGGCCGTCGGTGACGACCCAGAAAGCGCCTTGCGTCCGCTCAGCACGGACCTTTCGTTCCTCCACCTTGTCGTTCGCGCCGACGACGAAGAGCGTCGCATTGCCCTTGGGATCGCGCGAGACCGCCTGTTGCGGGACCATATAGGCGCTGGTGTCGATCGCCTGGGCAAAGCGCGCGCGCACGAACATACCGGGCAGCAGCAGCCCCTGCGGATTGGGGAAGCGCGCGCGCAGCGTCACCGTGCCCGTCTGCGGATCGACCACAGCCTCGGCGAACTCGACCGTGCCGGTCTGGCCGTAATCGCTGCCATCTTCCAGCCGCAGCGTCACACGCGCGCTGGCGGGGATCAGGCCGTCGCGTGCCGCTAGGCTGCGGCGAAGCGACAACAGGTCGGTCGCGGATTGCTGAATGTCGACGAAGATCGGGTCGAGCCGCTGGATCTGCGCCAGTGGATCGGTCTGCCCCGCGCTGACGAGTGCGCCGACGGTGAACAGCGAGCGACCGATTCGGCCCGTGATCGGGGCGGGGACGGTGGTGAATTGCAGGTTCACGCGCGCGGTCTCCAGCGCGGCGCGGGTCTGTGCGACCTGCGCGGCGGCCTGGCGCGCGCTGGCCTGCGCGTTGGTGTAATCCTGCTTCGAAATAGCTTCGATCTGCGCTAGCGGGCGATAGCGTTCGGCGAGCGTGCGCGTCGCCTCGGCATTGGCCTGTGCGCTTTGCAGGTTGGCGGCGGCTTGGTTGACCGAAGCGCGATAGAGGCGCGGGTCGATCTCGTAGAGCGGCTGGCCGCGCTTCACCAGCGTGCCCTCGGTGAAGAAGCGGCGGCGGATGACCCCGGTCACCTGCGGGCGGACGTCGGAGCTTTCAAAGGCGGTGGTGCGCGCCGCCAGTTCGGTGACGATCGGGGCATTGGTCGGCTGGACGGTGACGAAGCCGACGGTCGGCGTCTGCTGCTGTCCGGCGCCGCGTCCCTTGGCCGCGCCGCCCTTGTCTCCGCCGCATCCCGACAGGGTCGCCAGGGCGAGGGCCATGGCCGTACCGGCGAGCATCGGGCGCCCGCGAAAGCCTGGAAAGTTCAATTCGTTCACCTGCCTGAGATTTGTGCCGCGCAAGGCGACCCGCGCGTCAATGCATGAACCCGCGAAACGTTGCTGACCTGTGACAAAGTGCACGATGGGAGCGCGAAAAGGCAAGCGATCATGGCCTAAATCCTCCGCCTTAATTGTCGCAATTTGTCGCGGTGCGGCAAAAGCGCTGGCGCGGGGACCCTTTGAGGTTCTGAAGCATTTTCAAGGGACATGACCGATCGGGATGCCGATAAGCGCCTTGCCGCCGATGCCGCCGTGCGCGAAATTTGCGACGATATGCTCGTGGGGCTGGGCACCGGCTCGACGGCGGCCCACGCCATCGCCGCACTGGCCGAGCGGCGGTTGCGGATCGAGACGGTCGCCACTTCGGACGCGAGCGCGGCGCTGGCGCGGTCGCTGGGCCTGATCGTGCGCGATTTCGCCGATGTCGCGCGGGTCGATGTCGCGATCGACGGCGCGGATGCCATCGACGGCGCTTTGCGGGCGGTCAAGGGCGCGGGTGGCGCGATGCTGCGGGAGAAGGTGGTGGCCACCGCCGCCGACCGGATGATCGTCATCGCGGACGGATCGAAACGGGTCGAGCGTCTCGGGACGGCCAAGCTGCCGATCGAGATATTGCCGTTCGCCAGGCGTTTCGTGATCGACCGGCTTGCACCGTGGTTCGCGCATTGCGAGGAACGGCCGGACTATCGCACCGACAACGGCCATATCGTTGTCGACGGATATGGCTGGGACGATAGCGCACCGGAGGCGCTGGCATCGGCATTGATGGCGATCCCGGGGGTGGTCGGGCACGGGCTTTTCCTGACGGAGATCGACGCCGCCTATATTGCCGACAACGGCATCGTTACCCGGCTGGAACGGGAACGGAACCCGCGCTAAGGCCGGACGCGCATGGTAACCAGAGCGAGCGCGGAGGCGTTCGATCGTACATTAGAGGATGAGGCCAGTTTCATGACCGATGCCACCAATACCGCCGTGGCCGACAGCCATCTCCACGAGGACGGGTCGATCGAGCGCCTGACCATCGACACCATCCGCACCCTGTCGATGGATGCGGTGCAGCAGGCCAATTCGGGCCACCCCGGTACGCCGATGGCGCTGGCCCCGGTCGGTCACACCATCTGGTCGAAATTCCTCCGCTACGATCCCGCCCATGCCGACTGGCCCAATCGCGACCGCTTCGTGCTGTCGGTCGGCCACGCCTCGATGCTACTCTACTCGCTGATCCATCTCGCGGGCATCGAGGAGATCGACGCGGACGGCCAGAAGTCGGGCAAGCCCGCGCTGAGCCTGGAGGACCTGAAGGGCTTCCGCCAGCTCAATTCCAAGACGCCGGGCCACCCCGAATATCGCCACACGACGGGCGTCGAGACGACGACCGGCCCGCTGGGCGCGGGCTGTGGCAATTCGGTCGGCATGGCGATCGCCGAGCGCTGGCTGGCCGCGCATTTCAACCGCGAGGGTTTCCCTATCTTCGACCATGACGTCTATGTCGTGTGCGGCGACGGCGACATGATGGAGGGTGTGGCGTCCGAGGCGGCCTCGACCGCCGGGCACCTCAAGCTGTCGAACCTCTGCTGGATCTACGACTCGAACCAGATTTCGATCGAGGGCGGCACCGACCTGGCGTTCGACGAGGATGTGGGCAAGCGGTTCGAGGCCTATGGCTGGAACGTCATCCATGTCGACGACGCCAACGACGTCGGCGCGCTGACCGCCGCGCTCGACAATTTCAAGGCGACCCAGGACAAGCCGACCTTCATCGTCGTGAAGTCGGTGATCGGCTATGGCAGCCCCAAGGCGGGTAGCGAAAAGGCGCATGGCGAGCCGCTGGGCGAGGACGCGATCCGCGCGACCAAGAAGGCCTATGGCTGGCCCGAGGACGCCAAGTTCCTGGTTCCCGAAGGCGTGCGCGAAGCCTTCCAGGGCGCGATCGAGCAGCGCGGCAAGCCGCTCCGAGACGAATGGGTCGCGATGGTCGACAAGTATCGCGCCGAATATCCCGAACTCGCCGCCCAACTCGACGCGATGCTCGCTGACAAGCTCCCGGACGGCTGGGATGCAGACATCCCGGTGTTCGAGGCGGATGCCAAGGGCGTCGCCAGCCGCGATTCGGGCGGCAAGGTACAGAACGCCATCGCCGCCAAGGTGCCGTGGCTCGTCGGCGGTTCGGCCGACCTCGCGCCCTCGACCAAGACGCTGATCAAGGATGGCGGGTCGTTCCAGGCGGGCAGCTATGACGGCCGCAACCTGCACTTCGGCGTGCGCGAGCATTCGATGGGCGCGATCGTCGACGGCATGGCGCTGTCGCATCTGCGCTCCTACGGCGCGACCTTCCTGGTCTTCTCCGACTATATGCGCGCGCCGATCCGTCTGGCCGCGATCATGGAGCTGGGCGCGGTGTTCGTCTTCACGCACGACTCGATCGGCGTGGGCGAGGACGGTCCGACCCACCAGCCGATCGAGCATCTGGCGACGCTGCGTGCGATCCCCGGCCTCGACACCATCCGCCCCGGTGATGCCAACGAAGTCGCCGAGGCGTGGCGCTGCGCCGCCGAGTCGGCCAGCCACCCGACCGCGCTGATCTTCTCGCGTCAGGCGCTGCCGACGCTGGATCGCGGCAAGTATGCACCGGCTTCGGGCCTGAAGAAGGGCGGCTACGTCCTCGCCGATTGCGAGGGCACGCCGGACGTCATCCTGATCGCCACCGGCTCGGAGCTGTCGCTGGTGACCGACGCCTATGAGAAGCTGAGTGCCGACGGGATCAAGGCGCGCGTCGTCTCGCTGCCCAGCTGGTATCGCTTCGAGATGCAGGACGCCGCGTATAAGGAAAGCGTCCTGCCGCGCGCCGTCACCGCGCGTCTGGCGGTCGAGCAGGCCGGGTCGATCGGCTGGGACCGCTATGTCGGGTTCGAGGGCCGCACGATCACCATGTCGACGTTCGGTGCCTCGGCCCCCATATCCAAGCTGCAGGACAAGTTCGGCTTCACCCTCGACAATGTCGTGAAGGTGGCCCGCGAATTGGTGGAGACCAAGTGATGAGCAAGCTGTCGGAACTGGGCGCCAAGGGCTGCGCCCCCTGGCTCGATTTCGTCGATCGCAAGTTCCTCGAGGCGAAGGGCTTGGAAAAGCTCGTCGCCGAGGACGGGCTGACCGGCGTGACCTCCAACCCGTCGATCTTCGAAAAGGCGATGGGGCATGGCGACGCCTATGACGCCACGCTCGCCGCCTTCGACAAGGAAAATCCCGGCGCGGCGACCATCGACCGTTACGAGCATCTGGCGATCCAGGACATCAAGGCGGCGGCGGAAACGCTGAAGCCCGTCTATGACAAGCTGGACGCCAAGGACGGCTATGTCAGCCTGGAGGTGTCGCCTTACATCGCCGACGATACCGACGCGACCATCGCCGAGGCCGAGAAGCTGTGGCACGCGGTCGACCGCCCCAATCTGATGATCAAGATCCCGGGCACCGATGCGGGCGCGCCGGCGATCTCGGCGACCATCGCCAAGGGGATCAACGTCAACGTGACGCTGCTCTTCTCGGTCGACGCCTATATCAAGGTGGCCGAAGCCTATGCGACCGGCCTGGAGGAGCGGGTGAAGGCCGGCCAGCCGATCGACCGGATCGCCAGCGTCGCCAGCTTCTTCATCAGCCGTATCGACTCGGCGATCGACAAGAAGATCGACGAGCGCGTCGCCGCCGGGGATGCGGAGTCGGATGCGCTGAAGGCCGTGCGTGGCAAGGTCGCCATCGCCAACGCCAAGATGGCCTATCAGTGGTATCTGGACTTTCTGAAGTCCGACCGCTGGCAGGCGCTGGCCGCCAAGGGCGCACAGCCGCAGCGGCTGCTCTGGGCGTCGACGGGGACCAAGGACCCGTCCTTCCCCGACACGCTCTATATCGACACGCTGATCGGGCCGGACACGGTCAACACCATGCCGCCCAAGACCATGGACGCCTTCCGCGACCATGGCACGGTGGCCGAGACGCTGACCGCCGACATCGACGAGGCTCGCCAAGTGCTGGCCGAAGCCGAGCGGTTGGGCCTGGACCTGAACGGCGTGACCGACACGCTGGTCGCCGAGGGGGTCGCCTCCTTCGTCAAGGCGTTCGACGATCTGCTCGGCGCCATCGGCCAGAAGCAGCCGGCGGCCTGACGCCCCGGCAGGCCCCCTCCCCAGACACGGGGAGGGGGCCTTTCTCTTTTTCACGACAGTAACGGAGTTCCCGCATGAAGATCGGTCTGGTCGGCCTCGGCCGCATGGGAGGCAATATCGCACGCCGCCTGATGCAGGCTGGGCATCAGGTGGTGGCCTGGGATCGCAGCGACGAGGCGGTGCAGATGCTCGCCAAGGACGGCGCGGAAGCCGCCACCGGGCTGGAGGACATGGCCGCCAAGCTCGCGGACAAGGCGATCTGGTGGGTGATGCTGCCCGCCGGCGCCCCGACCGAAGACACGATCGCGGAGATCGCCAAGCTGGCCAAGGACGGCGACGTCGTCATCGACGGCGGCAACAGCTTCTACAAGGACGACATCCGCCGCGCCAAGATGCTGGCCGAACAGGGCATTCATTATGTCGATGTCGGCACCTCGGGCGGCGTCTGGGGCCTGGAGCGCGGCTATTGCATGATGATCGGCGGCGACAAGGAAACGGTCGATCACCTCGACCCGATCTTCGACGCGCTGGCACCCGGCCTGGGCGACATCGTCCGCACGCCGGGCCGCATCGCCGACAAGGTCGATGCGCGCGCCGAGAAGGGCTATATCCATGCGGGGCCGGCGGGCGCGGGCCACTTTGTCAAGATGATCCACAATGGCATCGAGTACGGCCTGATGCAGGCCTATGCCGAGGGCTTCGACATCCTCAAGTCGAAGAACAGCGACAAGCTGCCCGAGGACGAGCGCTTCGACCTGAACCTGACCGACATCGCCGAGGTGTGGCGTCGCGGCAGCGTGATCTCGTCCTGGCTGCTCGACCTGACCGCGATCGCGCTGGCCAAGGATGAGATGCTGGAACAGTTCTCGGGCCATGTCGCCGATTCGGGCGAGGGCCAGTGGACGATCGACGCGGCGATGGAGGAGAAGGTCCCGGCCAACGTCCTGACCGCCTCGCTGTTCGCACGCTATCGCAGCCGGGTGGACCACACCTATGGCGACAAGGTGCTGTCGGCGATGCGCTTCGGCTTTGGCGGCCACACCGAAATCCCGCAATGACGAAACCCATCCGGCTTGTCGTGTCGGACGTCGACGGCACGCTCGTCGACCCCGACAAGACGCTGCGCGCCGCCACCATCGCCGCCGTCAGGCGGCTGGAGGCGGCGGGCGTCGGCTTCACCATCATCAGCGCCCGACCGCGTTCGGGTTTGGGCTGGCTGGCGGACGAACTGGCGATCGACGCGCCGATCGGGGCGTTCAACGGCGGCACCGTGTTCCGCCGCGACGGCTCGGTCGACGCGCGGTTCCGGGTACCGGTCGCGGTGGTCAATGACGTGCTGGCGATGGCGGCGGACAGCCCCGTCGCCATCTGGGTCTTCGCCAACGACCGCTGGTACGCCAGCAGCGCAGAGGGCACCCATGTCGAGCATGAGCGCAAGGCCTCCGCGCAGGAGCCGGTGATAACGCAGGATTTCACCGCGCTGGTCGACAAGATCGACAAGATCACGCTCGTCAGCGACGATGCCGAACTGCTGCGCGGTCTGCACGACCGTGCCAATGACGCGCATGGCGAGGCCGCGACCATCGCCCAGTCGCAGACCTATTATCTCGACGTGACCGCGTTGGAAGCGAACAAGGGCGATGGCGTGGCGACCTTGGCCAAGGCGTTCGGCGTCTCGCTGGAGGAGGTCGCGGTGCTGGGCGACCAGGCCAATGATCTTCCCATGTTGAGACGCGCGGGCCTACCGATCGTGATGGCAAATGCCCCCGATGCGGTTAGGGAACAGATATCGGTACACACCCGTTCCAACGCGGACGATGGCGTGGCCTATGCCATCGATACCTTTATCATGCCCAGAATCGGAGTGCCTTCATGAAGCAACTGGTTGCGTTCGACCTCGACGGTACGCTGGCCGAAAGCAAACAGCCCCTGGGCGAACCGATGGGGGAGGCGCTGGCCGACCTGCTCGACGTCGCGCATGTCGCGGTGATCTCGGGCGGGGACTGGCCGCAGTTCGACAAGCAGGTGGCAAGCCGCCTGCCCGAACGCGCCGACCGTACCAAGCTGTGGCTGATGCCGACCACCGGCACCAAGCTCTACACGTACAAGGACGGTAGCTGGACCCCGGTCTATGCCGAGCTGTTCGACGATGCGACCAAGGCCAAGATTCTGGAGGCGTTCGACGCCTCGCTGGAGGCGACCGGCTTCGTGCCCGAACAGACCTGGGGCGAGCGGATCGAGGATCGCGGCAGCCAGATCACCTTCTCCGCACTCGGCCAGCAGGCGCCGATCGATGCCAAGGAACATTGGGACCCCAAGTTCGAAAAGCGCAAGGTCATCCAGGCCGATCTGAAGCAGCGCCTGCCGGGCCTGTCGATCAACATGGGCGGCGCGACCTCGATCGACATCACCCGGGAGGGCGTCGACAAGGCGTACGGCCTGAAGAAGCTGCGTGACGCCAGTGGCATCGAACTCGATGCGATGATGTTCATCGGCGACGCCATCTTCCCCGGCGGCAACGACTATCCGGCCAAGGAACTGGGCCTCGACACGGTGCGCGTGCGCGACCCGGAAGAGACGCTGGCGGTCATCGCGGGGATCGTCGCCTGCCTGAAGAAGTAAGCTCGAACGCCTCCGCTGCCTTACGCGCCCGCACCGGACCGGCGCACGAGGCGGTAGATGCGGCTTATGGCGCGTATCGGCTGGACGATCGGGAAAGCTACACGGCGTTCCTGATCGCCCATGCGCGCGCCTTGCCGGCGGTCGAGGCATGGCTCTCGGATCGGTCGATCGGCTTTGCGTGGCGGCCGCGCCGGGACGCGCTGGCGGCGGATCTGGCCGCTCTGGGTTGCGACATGCCCGAACCTTTGCCCTTCGCGATCGCCGATGACCAGGCGGCGCGTTGGGGCGCGCTGTACGTGATCGAAGGGTCGCGACTGGGCGGCGTGATGCTGGCCCGGCAGGTGGGCGAGGGATTGCCCAGGGCCTATCTTGAATCGGCCTTCGGCCCCGGCGAGTGGCGTGATTTCCGGCAAGCGCTGGACGCCGCGGCCGATGACGCGGCGTGGATCGACCGCGCGGTGGCGGCGGCCGAACGGGTCTTCGCGCTCTATAAACAAGCCGCTTAAACCCGCCCCCGTTCAGCCTGAGCGAAGTCGAAGGCCAAGGGACTGACCTCAACACCCTCACCCTTCCGCCGCTCCGCGCCTCCCTCTCCCGCCGGGAGAAGGAAGGGGCCCACCCGCGTTAGCGGGTGGGAAGGGTGAGGGCGGCTAAGGGCCCGTCCCGTGGCCTTCGACTTCGCTCAGGCTGAACGAGCGTTTGGGGGCGTTAAGGGGGACGGACAACGAATCCCGCCCGCCCCCTCAATCCGCGATCGGCGCGATCACGATGGCCCTCAGCCCAGGCTGGTTGTCGTCATATTCGATCGAGCCGGACAGACGTTGCATCATCGCCGCCATCATCCGGCTGCCAAAGCCGCTTCCGTCGCCGATCGGCTCGTCGGTCCGGCCGCGTCCTTCGTCGGCCACGACCAGGCGCAGGCGGTTGCCATATTGCTCCAGCGTGATCGTCACCGGCCCGGCCGCGCCGTCATAGGCGTATTTGGTGGCGTTGATGATCAGCTCGGTCGTAACCAGCCCCAGATTGATCGCACGATCGGTCGGCATCAGCACGGGCGCCAGATCGAGCCGCATCTGCGAGCCCCAGTCGGCACCGAGCGACTGCTTCATGTCGCCGACCAGCTCCTCCAGATACCGCGCCAGATCGACCGTCTGAATCTGGTCGTCGCGGTAGAGCCGGCGATGGACGAGCGCGACCGCGGACAGGCGCGCCTGCGCCTCGGTCAGCTGTTCGCGCACGCCCGGATCGCTCGCCGCCTTGGCCTGGAGCGCCAGGAAGGACGAGACGAGCTGGAGGCTGTTCTGGACGCGGTGGTCCACCTCCTTCATCAACACGTCCTTCTGCTGGAGCAGCAGGTCCTTGTCGTCGAGCGTCCGTTGCAGCGCGGCGTTCAGGCCGCGCAGGCGGTTGTTCTGGAAACTGTCGTGCAGCGCGCGGCGCAGCCGGTGCGCCGCCTCCACCTCTTCCAGGGTCCAGCGCCGCGAACGGCCGCGCACCGTCTCACGCCAGCTTTCGAACGAGGCGCGCGGGCTGAGCGTTTCGTCGGGGCGCAAGGCGACCGACTTGTGCGGATTGCCCGCCCATTCCACCTCTTCGATCTGTTCGGCGCGGAACCACAGCAGGCTGAGGCTGCCATCGATCAGCGGCAGCGACAGCACGCCGCTGGCGGTCGCTGCCAGCGCCTCGGCATCGGGCATCACCGCGCCCAGCTCGTGCGTGCAGTAAAGCTCGCCACCGCCCCGCAGCAGCGCCCATTGCGCGATTTCCAGCAGCGCCAGCGTCGGCGGACAATGGCCATGGGCATAGACCCGGCCGCCATCGATCAGCGCGAAGCCGGTCGCGTTCATCATCCCCATCAGGTCGGGCAACAGATGCCGGATGGCGGGGACGACCTCACCCTGGCCGGCGAGGCGCGGCAGGATCGCATCCTCGGCGGCGCGCAGGCGGAAGCGTTCGCGGTAGAGCTCGGCCTCTTCCTTCGCGCGGATCTGACGGGCCAGCCCGCTCGCCAGCGTGGCGGCGGCGGCGCGCAGTTCGGGCGACAGGCGATGCGGCGTCCGGTGGTGACAGGCGATCATCCCCCAGAGCAGCCCGTCCTTGACGATCGAGATGGATGCCGACGCCTCGACCCCCATGTTGCGCAGATAGCGGACATGGACCGGCGACACGCTGCGCAGACCGACATCGCTGAGGTCGATCGTCTCGAACCCTTCGGGCCGCAGGGGGGCGGGGACATAGCCCGCATCGGGGATGCTGCGCGTGCGGTTGCGGATATAGAGCGCGCGCGCCTGTTTCGGAATGTCGGAGGCGGGGAAATGATGATGGAGGAAGGAATGAAGCCCCGGCGCCTTCGCCTCGGCCACGACCCGCCCCGAATCATCGTCCAGGAAGCGGTACAGCATGACCCGGTCGAACCCGGTCAGCGTGCGAAAGGTGGTCGCGGCGCGCTCGTAGAGATTCTGCAGGTCGCCGGTGCGCTCGAAACTGGTCGCCGCGGCATCGAGCCAGCTGAGCGGACTGCCCGCCCCCCAGGGCGCGTCGGTCAGCGCTGGCTCCAACTCGACGAGCAGCCGTTCGCCGTCCAGACGATGCGCGGTCACCGCGAACGATTCGGTACTGCCCCGGACCGGGCGAGTCGCAGTCATCGATCCCGGGCCCGCCGGCATCGCCGAGAGCATGTCGGCGACTTCGGCACCCAGCAGCGCGGCGAGCGGGGCGTTGAGCCAGTCGCTGGCCAGCCGCTCCTCGATCGCGCCGGCGCCGGCGATGACGGTCAAGGGCTGTCCCTCGACCACCAGCAACAGCCCATGCGGCTGGATCGCGCCGGGTATATGAATGGGTTCCCGATCGCAGGCCGTGATATCCTGGCCCGGATCGGTCTCGACGAGGCGCGTGGCCATCAGGGTCGGACTTTCCTCACCTACGCCACATGCCGGGTTTCCTGGGGACATGCAAATGATCGAGATCAAGGGATAAATCCAGAAATGGGATGAATGGCCCCGGGCAGGAACAAAGATTGCGCAGTCGGGTAATATCCGGTTAAGGCCAAGCAACGGACTCAAAGAGCCGTGTTGGAGAGGACATGATCGACGATTTCGATTTCGCGCTGGGCGAAAGCGCGGACATGATCCGTGAAGCGACCCGCCGTTTCGCGACCGACCGCATCGCACCGCTCGCCGCGCGGATGGATGCGGAAGACTGGTTTCCCCGTGAGATATGGCCCGACATGGGCGCGCTGGGCCTGCACGGCATCACGGTCGCTGAGGCCGATGGCGGGCTGGGCCTGGGTTATCTGGAGCATGTCGTCGCGATCGAGGAAGTGTCGCGGGCCTCGGCCTCGCTGGGCCTATCTTACGGCGCGCACTCCAATCTGTGCGTCAACCAGATCAGCCGCTGGGGCAATGCCGAGCAGAAGGCGAAATATCTGCCCGGCCTGATCTCGGGCGAGCATGTCGGCAGCCTCGCCATGTCGGAGGTGTCGGCCGGCTCCGACGTCGTCTCGATGAAGCTGCGCGCCACGAAGGTCGAGGGCGGCTGGAAGCTGAACGGCACGAAGTTCTGGATCACCAACGCGGCCTATGCCGAGACGCTGGTCGTCTATGCCAAGACGGGCGAAGGCAGCCGTGGCATCACCGCCTTCCTGATCGAGAAGGACATGGCGGGCTTCGCGATCGGCCAGAAGATCGACAAGATGGGCATGCGCGGCAGCCCGACCGCCGAGCTGGTCTTCAACGACTGTTTCGTCGGCGATGCCCAGGTGATGGGGCCGGTCAATGGCGGCGTCGGCGTGCTGATGAGCGGGCTGGACTATGAACGCGCGGTGCTGGCGGGGATTCAGCTGGGCATCATGCAGGCCTGCCTCGACGTGGTCGTGCCCTATGTCCGCGAGCGTCGCCAGTTCGGGCGCGCGATCGGCGAGTTCCAGCTGATCCAGGCCAAGATCGCCGACATGTATGTCGCGCTCAATTCGGCGCGCGCCTATGTCTATGCGGTCGCGCGCAGCTGCGATGCGGGACGGACGACGCGCTTCGACGCGGCGGGCGCGATCCTGCTGGCCAGCGAGAATGCGGTGAAGGTCTCGCTGGAGGCGATCCAGGCGCTGGGCGGGGCGGGCTATACCAAGGACTGGCCGGTCGAACGCTTCGCGCGCGATGCCAAGCTGCTCGACATCGGCGCGGGCACCAACGAAATTCGCCGGATGCTGATCGGCCGCGAGTTGATCGGCAAGATTGAAAAGGTGGCGCAATGACGGCCGACCCATTCCTCCCCAAGCTTGCTTGGGGAGGGGGACCGCGCTCGCAGAGCGTGGTGGAGGGGCAAGCCCCTCGCCCCTCCACCACCGCTTCGCGGCGGTCCCCCTCCCCATCAGAGATGGGGAGGATTTGATGGGTACGGTGATTTCCTCACGCATCTCGCGTGACGATGCGGTGTTCCATGCCAATGCCCACCACAACCGCGCGCTGGCCGAACGCCTCCGCAGCGACGTGGCGAAGGCGGGGCTGGGCGGCAGCGAAGCCTCGCGCGACCGTCATGTGTCGCGCGGCAAGCTGCTGCCCCGCGACCGGGTGGAGCAGTTGCTCGATGCCGGCTCACCCTTCCTCGAAATCGGCCAGCTTGCCGCCAACGGCCTCTACGACGACGCGGTACCCGGCGCGGGCATGATCGCCGGGATCGGCCGGGTGCATGGCCGGCAGGTGATGATCGTCGCCAACGACGCGACGGTGAAGGGCGGCACCTATTACCCGCTGACCGTCAAGAAGCACCTGCGCGCGCAGGAGATCGCGCTCGAGAACCGTCTCCCTTGCATCTATCTGGTCGACAGCGGCGGCGCGAACCTGCCGCATCAGGCGGAGGTCTTTCCCGACCGCGATCATTTCGGCCGCATCTTCTTCAACCAGGCGCAAATGTCGGCGGCGGGTATTCCGCAGATCGCCTGCGTCATGGGCAGCTGCACGGCGGGCGGCGCCTACGTCCCCGCCATGTCGGACGAGACGGTGATCGTGCGCGGGCAGGGGACGATCTTCCTGGCCGGCCCACCGCTGGTGAAGGCCGCGACAGGCGAGGTCATCTCGGCTGAGGAGCTGGGCGGCGCGGACACGCATGGCCGCAAGTCGGGCGTGGTCGATCATGTCGCCGAGAATGACGATCATGCGCTGTCGATCGTCCGCGACATCGTCGAGATGCTGCCGCCGCAGGCCATGCCCGACGTGAACCTCGCCGAGGCGGACGAACCGCTCTACCCGGCCGAGGAACTCTACGGCCTGATCCCGCAGGACGTGCGTGCGCCCTACGATGTGCACGAGGTCATCGCCCGGCTGGTGGATGGCTCGCGCTTCCACGAATTCAAGGCGCTGTATGGCGCGTCGCTGGTCTGCGGTTTCGCCCATATCCATGGCAAGCCGGTCGCGATCCTAGCGAATAACGGCGTGCTGTTCTCGGAAAGCGCGCAGAAGGGCGCGCACTTCATCGAACTGGCCTGCCAGCGGCGTATCCCCTTGCTGTTCCTGCAAAATATCTCCGGTTTCATGGTCGGTGGCCGCTATGAGGCCGAGGGGATCGCCAAGCATGGTGCCAAGCTGGTGACGGCGGTGGCGACGGCGCAGGTGCCCAAGATCACCGTGCTGATCGGCGGCAGCTTCGGGGCGGGCAATTACGGCATGTGCGGGCGTGCCTATTCGCCGCGCTTCCTGTTCACCTGGCCCAATGCGCGGATCAGCGTGATGGGCGGCGAACAGGCGGCGAGCGTGCTGGCGACCGTCCACCGCGACGCCGACAACTGGACGCCGGACGAGGCCGAGGCGTTCAAGGCGCCGATCCGGCAGCGTTACGAGGATGAGGGCAATCCCTGGTATGCCACCGCGCGGCTGTGGGATGACGGTATCGTCGATCCGGCGCAGACGCGGGATGTGCTGGGGCTGGCGCTGGATGCGTGTCTGAATGCGCCGATCGCGGAGGCGCCCCGGTTCGGGGTGTTCCGGATGTGATGGGCGGGAGGACGCCCCTCCACCACCGCTTCGCGGCGGTCCCCCTCCCCAAGCATAGCTTGGGGAGGATTCAAGAACCCTGCTTATTCCTCCCCAAGTTTCACTTGGGGAGGGGGACCGTCCGAAGGACGGTGGAGGGGCACACGGTCGCGAGCCTGCGCAACGATGTAACGGACGACATTGTCCAGATCGCGAAGCACGTCGCGGGCAGGGATTCGCACTACCGCGACACCATGCTCCGCCAAAAAGGCATCGCGCCGCGCATCGCGCTCGGGCCGATCCCCGCGCCCATGAACCTCGCCATCCACTTCCACCGCCAACCGAGCCGCCGGGCAGTAAAAGTCCAGCACATACGCCCCCGCCGGATGCTGCCGCCGAAACCGCAACCCCTCGGGTCGTTCGCGAAGGATGCCCCAAAGAACCACCTCGGGCAGAGTCAATGCACGACGCAATCCCCTTGCGCGTTGCACCGTCCTGCCCGGTTTCGTCGGTATCCCCATTGCCCCTCCACCATGCTCCGCATGGTTCCCCTCCCCAAGCATAGCTTGGGGAGGAATGAGGTTGAAACCCATGTTTGATTCCCTCCTCATCGCCAATCGCGGCGAGATCGCCTGCCGCATCATCCGCACCGCGCGCGAGATGGGCCTGCGCACCATCGCGGTCTATTCCGAGGCCGATGCGCGTGCGCTCCACGTCCGCATGGCCGATGAGGCGATCCTGATCGGCCCGGCCCCGGCGCGTGAAAGCTACCTCGACGCGGCGCATATCTTGGACGCCGCGCGCGAAATCGGGGCGGAGGCGATCCATCCCGGCTATGGCTTCCTGTCGGAAAATGCCGAGTTCGCCGAAAGCGTGATCGCCGCCGGGCTGATCTGGGTCGGCCCCAATCCCGACAGCATCCGTGCCATGGGCCTGAAGGATGCGGCCAAGGCACGGATGATCGCCGCCGGTGTGCCCGTCACGCCCGGCTATCTGGGCGAGGACCAGTCGCCCGACCGCTTAGCCGCCGAGGCAGATGCGGTCGGCTATCCCGTGCTGATCAAGGCAGTCGCGGGCGGTGGCGGCAAGGGGATGCGCCGTGTCGACGATCCCGCCGCCTTCGCCGAGGCGCTGGCCTCCTGCCGTCGTGAGGCGGCGTCCTCGTTCGGTGACGACCGGGTGCTGATCGAGAAATACATCCTCTCGCCCCGCCATATCGAGGTGCAGGTCTTCGGCGATCGCCATGGGCAGGTGGTGCATCTGTTCGAGCGGGACTGTTCGCTGCAACGCCGCCACCAGAAGGTGATCGAGGAAGCCCCCGCACCGGGCATGGATGATGCCACGCGCGACGCCGTCTGCGGTGCCGCCGTCCGCGCGGCGCAGGCGGTGGACTATGTCGGTGCGGGCACCATCGAGTTCATTGCCGACGCCTCCGAAGGCTTACGTGCCGATCGGGTGTGGTTCATGGAGATGAACACCCGGCTCCAGGTCGAGCATCCCGTCACCGAGGCGATCACCGGCGTCGATCTGGTCGAATGGCAGCTACGCGTCGCGGCGGGCGAGCCTTTGCCGATGGCGCAAGGCGAGCTGTCCATCCAAGGCCACGCCATCGAGGCACGCCTCTATGCCGAGGACCCGGCCAAGGGCTTCCTGCCCGCGATTGGCACGCTGGAGGTGTTCGACCTCGGCGACGATCCCGCGATCCGCATCGACACCGGCGTCGAGGAGGGCGCGGAGATCACCCCTTGGTACGACCCGATGATCGCCAAGGTCATCGCCCATGGCGACACGCGCGAGGCGGCGCGCGAGGCCTTGGCCGATGCGCTGGACGAGGCGGTGATCTGGCCGGTGCGCACCAATGCGGGCTTTCTGGTCGAGGCGCTCGACCATCCCGATTTCGCCAGCGGCCGGGTCGATACCGGCCTGATCGCACGCGAGGGTGAGGCGCTGATGCCGCCGACCGAGCCGTCCGAAGAGGCGCTGGCCGAGGCCGCCGCCGCGCTGATCGGGCAGGACGGGTTGTCGGGCTTCCGCCTGAACGCAGCGCCCCGGCGGAGCGCGCGCTTCCTGCTCAACGGGCAACCGATCACCGTCGATTTTGCGCACGCGGGCGATGTGCCCCCGTCGCCGACCGACGCGGTGCTGATCTCGGAGGGTGGGCAGAGTTGGTCCTTCACCCGCTGGCGCGCCGATGGGCTGGCGGCGGGCGGGGCGGGGGATGGCGCGATCCTGTCGCCCATGCCCGGCCGGATCATCGCGGTCGCCGTGACCGAGGGACAGGCGGTCAGCGCAGGCCAGCCGCTCGTCACGCTGGAGGCGATGAAGATGGAGCATGTCCTGACCGCGCCCTTCGACGGCGTCGTCGCCGACCTGAAGGCCGAGACCGGTGGGCAGGTGGCGGAGGGGATCGCGCTGGTCCGCATCGTCGCGGAGGACGCGGCATGAGCAGGCGCTTCTTCGACGACTGGACGATCGGCGACCGGATCGACCACCCCATACGCCGTACCGTGACCGAGACGGACAACCTGCTCTTCTCGACGATGACCCATAATCCGCAGCCGCTGCACATCGATGCGGAGGCGGCGAAGGCCAGCGAGTTTGGGCAGATCCTCGTCAACGGCACCTTCACCTTCTCGCTGATGATCGGGCTGTCGGTCGGGGAGACGACGCTGGGGACGCTGGTGGCGAACCTAGGCTATGACGAACTGGTCATGCCCGCGCCGGTCTTTCTGGGCGACACGCTGCGCGCGACGAGTGAGGTGACGGCCTTGCGGACAAGCAAGTCGCGGCCGGGGGCGGGGTTGGTGACGTTCCGGCACGAGGCGCTGAACCAGCGGGGTGAGGTGGTGTGCCGGTGTCTGCGGACGGCTTTGGTGAAGAGGCGGGGGTAGGGGGCAAGGTTGGGGCGTGGCCTTCGACTACGCTCAGGCTGAACGGAGGTTGAGGTTCAGTACCAAACCCCGTTCGCACTGAGCGAAGTCGAAGTGCACGCCCCATCGCTCACAACCGCGTCCGAACCCCGATCCACAAGGTCCGCGGCGTCGCCCGCTCGATCAGCCCCGCCCCGCTATACGCCGCCTCGACCCGCGCATTGGCGAGGTTCTCCGCCCGTGCCTCGATCAGCCAGCCGGTCAGGATCGGCACCGCCGCATAGGCGTCGAAGGTCGTCGCGGGCGCCAGCGTGCGGCTGTTCTGGTCATCTTCGAACTGGCGACCGATATGCCGCACCGTGCCGCTGAGCGCTGCGCCGCGCTGTTCGATGCCGAGCGTCGCGGACAACTGATCACGCGGCGTCTGGGCCGGGCGCAGGCCCGCGAGTGCGGCGGCGGCCCCTGAGGCACGGACCCGCGCATTCGTCCGCGACCAGGAGCCGCGCGCTTGGATCGGCCCCAGCGTCCAGTTCGCGTCCAATTCGAACCCCTCGGCGCGGATCGCATCCAGATTGCGCCGCATCCGGTACACGCCATTGGCGGCGACGAAGCCGACGCCGGGGAAGGTCCCCGGGCCCCGCCCGAGCGTCACATTGGCGATGGCATCGGTCAGCCGGTTGACGAAATAGGTGCCCGACAGGCGCAGCCCCGTCGCCGGCGTCAGGTCGAAGCCGCCCTCGACCCCCTCGATGCGTTCCGGGTTCAGCCCGGCATTGGCGGCGGTCGCATCGGCACCCGCACGGAAGGGCCGATACAGCTCGTTGAGCGTCGGCAGCCGCCAACCGCGATAGGCGGCGGCGCGCAGCGAGAGCGGCGCGACCGGACGGACGGCCAGTCCGATGCGGCCCGTAAATTCCTGCCCCGACCGGTCCGGAAAATCCGTGTCGGTCAGCACCGCGCCGCTCGCCAGCGCGGCTTCGTCCAGCCGTCCGTTGCGGATGCGCCAGTCATCGACCCGCGCCGCCGCCGTCAGCGTCGCGATGCCGAACGCCGCGCTGCCATCCGCGAACAGCCCCATGGTCCGCGTCGCACCGCCCGCCTCGCGCCGGCGGGTCGGCAGGCCGTTGACATAGGTGTACAGTTCCTGCGTCCGTCCGCTGGTGTCGCGAATGTCGCCACCCAGCCGCAGCGTCACCGAGTCACCAAGCGGCGGCGACACCTCGACCCGCGCGCCCAGCCCGGTGGCGGGGACATTATACTGGTCGAGCGTCAGCGTCGCCGCCGTCCGCGCGGCGTTGACGCTGGCATAGCGCGAGGCGAATTGCCGCGTCTGGATATAACCCAGCGCCGACCAGCCCCATGCGCCGCGCCCGACCAGGCGGATGCTGGCATCGGCCCCGTCCGAGCGATTGTCGGTGAAATCCGTCCCCCGCTCGCGCGCATCGTGGAAAGCGGCGAGCGTCATCTGCAACTCGGTCGACGGCGCGATCCCGACGACACCGCGCGCTGCGCCCGAATATTGCTCGTAAGGCGCGGGGCGGTCGACGGGGCCGCGCTGGCCCGCGACGATCGGAATGAAGCCGTCGCCGCGCGCATAGGCCCCCGATACGGTCAGGAAGCCGCCGTCCCGCACCAGTGAAGCCGACCCTTGCGCATCGACCGACTGGCGGCTGCCATAGGCGACCGCCAGATCGAGCGGGGAGAGTTGGTCGGGGGTGGCGCTGTCCATCTCGATCGTGCCCGCCAGCGCGCCCGGCCCCCAAAAGCCCGACCCGCCACCGCGCGTCACGCGGATGCGGCCCAGCCGCCCGGTGGCATAGGCGGGGAAGACCACCCAGCCGCCAAAGGGGTCGGCCTGCGGCACGCCGTCCAGTACCAGCAGCGCGCGGCTCGACGCATTGCCGCCCAAGCCCCGCAGCGTGATCCCCTGCGAGGTCGGATGCGCCGAGCGGCTGTCCGAGCGGCGGAATTGCTGAAGCCCGGCGACGTCGGCGAGGACGTTCTCCAGCCGTTGCGAGGCGTTCTGCGTGATACGGTCGCGGTCGATCGTCACGACGTCGAGCGCGCGCTCGCCGGGTCGGTCGGCAAGGCCGCGTCCGGTGACGGTGATGGTGGCGGATTGGGGTTCGCCGACCTGGGCGGACAGGGCGGTGGGTGTGACGAGCGCGATGGCGAGCAGCGGCAGGCGGTGGGATGCGGGCATGATGTGGTGATGGTCCCCTTTGGAGCCCCCTGATCGAGGGTCGTGACGATAAGACGAATCAAGGCATCAACGGGTCCATTCGCCGATGAGTCTCACGCCCCTCCCGCAGGCGGGAGGGGATGGGGGAGGGCAGGCCGCAGGCGACGATCTCGGTGAGAGACCGTGCCCTCCCCAAACCCCCTCCAGATGATCCGGCGATGGTCCCTTTGGAGCCTCCTGATCGAGAGCCATAGCGATAGGAAGAACCAAGGCGGTAACAGCCTCCGCCCTCCATGAGTCTCACGCCCCTCCCGCAGGCGGAAGGGGATGGGGGAGGGTAGGCCATGAGCGATGCTTTCTATGAGACACCATGCCCTCCCCAAACCCCTCCCGTGTACGGGAGGGGCTTAAAGAAGGAGGGAGAAGGCGGATGACGTCGCCGAAAAACCCCCTTACAGTCACGTCATCGTGGCCACCCTGCACACCCTTGCGAATCCTGCGCGTTTTCTAAAGATCGCTCGTCCGCTGACCGGGATATGCCTGGGTCTGGGGCTGGTGCTGGTCGCCATCGGCGCCTGGGCGGGGTTGAGCCAGACGCCGCCCGATTATCTGCAGGGCGAGACGGTGCGTATCCTCTATATCCATGTGCCCGCCGCCTGGCTGGGCATGGCGGGGTGGAGCGGGATCGCGGCGGCCAGCCTGTCGCTGATCGTCTGGCGCCATCCGCTGGCGCAGGTCGCGGGCCGCGCCATCGCCTGGCCGGGGGCGGTCTTTGCCGGTCTCTGTCTGGCGACGGGATCGATCTGGGGGCGGCCGACCTGGGGGACGTGGTGGCAATGGGACGGGCGGCTGACCTCGATGCTGCTGCTGCTGTTCGTCTATCTGGGTTATATCGCGCTCGCCCGTGCCGATGCCGATCGCGGCGGCGATGGCCGGATTCCGGCGCTGTACGGATTGGCGGGCACCGCGCTGCTGCCGGTCATCCGCTATTCGGTGGTGTGGTGGAACACGCTGCATCAGGGCCAGTCGATCGGGCTGACGGGATCGAGCATCGCGGGTTCGCTGCTCTGGCCGCTGCCGATCATGCTGTCGGGCTTCACCCTGCTTTTTGCCGCCATCGTGCTGATGCGGATGCGCACCCTGCTCGCCCTGGCCAAGGCCGAGGCGCGGATGCGGCGGATGGCGCGCGCATGAGCCAGTGGAGCTTCGTCGCGGCCGCCTACGCCGTCATGCTGGGCGGCACTGGGCTGCTGCTGGCGATCAGCTATCTGGCGATGAAGCGCGCCGAGAAATGACGCCCAAATCGCAACGTCTCACGCTGGTGCTGCTGGCGCTGGCCGCGATCGTCGCGGCGGTGCTGCTCGCCATGTCGGCGATGAAGGATCAGGCGGCGTTCTTCTACACCCCCTCCGACGCGAAGGCACAAGGGTTGCCGCTGGGCCGCGCGGTGCGGCTGGGCGGTATGGTCGAGGCGGGGTCGGTGCACCGCGCCCCCGACGGCGTGACGGTGCGCTTCGTGGTGACCGATGGCAAGGCGACGACGCCCGTCACCTTCGCCGGGATCACGCCGGACCTGTTCCGCGAGAAATCGGGCGTGGTGGCCGAGGGGCAGTTCCAGCCCGATGGCCGTTTCGTCGCGACCAACCTGCTCGCCAAGCATGACGAGAAGTACATGCCTCCCGAAATGGCGGGCAATATGCACGAGAGCCGGAGCCTCAAGCCGTGATCGCGGAAGGGGGCTTGGCCGCGCTATGGTTCGCCGCGACGTTGGCGGGGTTGCAGCTGTTGCTCGGCGTGCTGGCCCTGCGTCGCAAGGACGCGGCGGGCGAACAGGCTATGGCGGCGATCGGCCCGGTCGCGATCGTGCAGGGCGCGCTGGTCGCCATCGCGATGGGCGCGCTGATCGCGGTGTTCCTGGCCACCGATCTGTCGGTCGCGCTGGTCGCCGAGAACAGCCATTCGGCCAAACCCTGGATCTACAAATTCGCCGGCGCCTGGGGCAATCATGAAGGCTCGATGCTGCTCTGGGTCACGATCCTGGGCGCGGGCGGGGCGCTGGTCGCGTGGAAGGAGCGGGCGCTCGACCGGCCGACCCATGTCGCGACGCTGGCGGCGCAGGGCGCGATCGCGCTCGGATTCTACGGTTTCCTGCTCTTCGCCTCCAACCCGTTCGCGCGGTTGAACCCGGCACCAATTGAGGGGCAGGGGTTGAACCCGTTGTTGCAGGACCCCGGCCTCGCCTTCCACCCGCCGACGCTCTACGCCGGCTATGTCGGCCTGTCGGTGGCCTTCTCCTTCGCGGTCGGCGCGCTGGTGACGGGGCAGGTGGGGCCGGCTTTCGCCCGTGCGATGCGGCCCTGGGTGCTGGGCGCCTGGGTGCTGCTGACCATCGGCATCACGGCGGGGTCCTATTGGGCTTATTATGAGCTGGGTTGGGGCGGCTGGTGGTTCTGGGACCCGGTCGAGAATGCGTCGCTGATGCCCTGGCTGGCGGCGACCGCGCTTCTCCACTCGGTCAACGTGCTGGCGGCGCGCGATGGCCTGCGCGCTTGGACGGTGATGCTGGCCGTGGTCGCCTTTTCGATGTCGATGATCGGCACCTTCCTGGTCCGGTCGGGCATCCTGACCAGCGTCCATGCCTTTGCGGTCGATCCCCGGCGCGGGGCGTTCATCCTGGCGTTGCTGGCGCTCTATATCGGTGGTGCGCTGGCGCTGTTCGGCGCGCGGATCGGGCAGGTGCGCGCGGGTCGCAGCTTCACCTTTGTCAGCCGTGAGGGCGGGCTGGTCGTCAACAATCTGCTGCTGTCGGTGATCCTGGGGATCGTTCTGATCGGCACGCTCTATCCGCTGATCGCGGCCGGGTTCGGCGTGCGGCTGTCGGTCGGCCCGCCCTTCTTCCACGCCGCCGCCGGACCGATCGCGCTGGTGCTGGTCGCGGTGATGGCGGTCGGGCCGATGCTGCGCTGGCGGCGGGATCAGGCCGAGGCGGTGCTGATCCGTATGTTATGGCCGATGGTCGCGGCGGCGGGCAGTTTCGCGCTCGTTCTGACGCTGAGCGGTGGCATGGGCGTGCTGCCACTCTTGGGCCTGTCCTTCGGTGTCGGGCTGATCGTCGCCAGCGTCCTGCCGATCACGCAGCGCAACTGGCGGCGCACCCCGCTGCCCATCTGGGGCATGGTCGTCGCGCATGCGGGTATCGGCGTCAGCCTGATCGGCATGGCCTGTGACAGCGCCTTCACCGCCGAGCGGCTGGTCGCGCTCTATCCGGGGCAGGCCACCATCGTCGGGCCGTGGCGAGTCGAGCTGAACCGCATCTATCCCAATGTCGGGCCGAACTGGTCGGCGCTGGAGGCGCGGTTGACCGCGACCCGCGACGGCGTGGGCACCGTCTTGCGCCCGCAGCAGCGATTCTTCACCGATCCGCCGACGACGACCAGCGAGAGCGCGATTGCGACCGGTTGGGACGGACAGCTCTACACCGTACTGGGGCAGCAGGATGCCGCGACCGGCCGCTGGCAGCTGCGGCTGTGGTGGAAGCCGTTCGTGACGCTGATCTGGTTCGGCGGCATCCTGGTCGCGCTGGGCGGCGCGCTGGCGCTGGTCGGGCGCTGGTGGAAGGCATGGCAGCAGCGACGGCGGGAGGCCCTTTGGGGATGAAGCGTTGGTTGATCTGGGCGCCGCTGGCCGTGTTCGGCGCGCTGTTCGCGGTCGTTGCGGCCGGACTGATGCGCCCGGCCGATACGGCGGTGCATTCGACGCTGGTCGACAAGCCGCTGCCGAGCTTCGAGCTGGAGCCGATGGTACCGGGCAAGTCGGGGCTGGCCAGCACCGATTTCGGGCGTGGCACTCCGCGCCTGCTCAACGTCTTCGCCAGCTGGTGCATCCCCTGCATCGCCGAGGCGCCGCAGCTGATGCGGCTGAAGGCGCGCGGCATTCCGATCGACGCCATCGCGATCCATGACAAGGGGCCGGCGGTCGTCGCCTTCCTGCGCCGCAATGGCGATCCCTATGACCGGATCGGCGATGACAGCCGCAGCCGGGTGCAATTGTCGCTCGGCTCATCGGGCGTGCCGGAGACCTTCCTGATCGATGGACGCGGGCGGATCGTGCGGCAATATATCGGCGACATTCGTGCCGATCAGGTCGACCAGATCGTCCGCGACGTGGCGGCGGCGCGATGAGCCTGGTCCTGGCCCTTGCGCTGGCGGCCGCATCGGCCGCGCCCGACCTCGGCAATACGCAGCTGCCCGATCCCCATGCCGAGGCGCAGGCGCGCGCCTTGATGGGCGAGCTGCGCTGCGTCGTCTGTCAGGGTCAGTCGATCGCCGACAGCGATGCCGACATGGCCGCCGATATGCGTGCGCTGGTGCGGCAGCGGATCGCACGCGGGGAAGACCCGTCGCAGATTCGCGACTGGCTGATCGAACGCTATGGCGATTATGTCAGCTATGATCCGCCCGTGTCGGGGGCGACCGCGCTCCTGTGGGCGACGCCGATCCTGTTGCTGGGCATCGGCGCCTGGATCGCGCGTTCCAGCTTTCGGAAGCGGCGATGATGGGGTGGCTGGTCCTGATCCTGATCGCCGGGGCCGCGATCGGCCTGGCGCTGTGGCGCGGCTTTCCGCGGCCGCTTTGGACCATGTTGGGCGCGGCATTGGCGCTGGGCGGCGTCGGCTATGCATGGCAGGGGCGACCGAGCCTGTCCGCCAGCCCACCTTCGGCGCGGCCCGATCCCCGTCTGGACAGCGACGAGCTGATCGAACTGCGCGGGCAATTGATGGGGCGGTTCGGCGAGGAGGCGACGATGTTCACCGCCGCCGACGCACTCGCACGGTCTGGCAACAAGCGCACGGCGGTGCAGATCATGCTGGGCGCGGTGGGCGGCAAGCCCCGCAGCGTCGCCTATTGGACCGAGCTGGGCAATGTCCTGTTCGCGCATGACGGCTATCAGATGTCGCCCGCCGCGCAATTCGCCTTCCGCCGCGCGCGGGTGCTGGGGCCGAACGATCCGGTGCCGTTCTTCTTCGAGGGGCTGGCGCAAATGCGCGCGGGCGAGTTTGCCAAGGCGCGGACGCTATGGCGGCTGGCCCTGCAAAAGACGCCCGCCGATGCGCCCTATCGCCCGGCCATTGCGCAGCGGGTGATGCTGCTCGACCGGGCGATGGCGCTGATGGAGCCGTAAGGGCTTACTGGCCCCGGCCGGTCTTTTCCTGCAACGCGTCGATCCGTTTCGACGCTTCCGCCTTGGTCAGGCCGTCGTCGAACGGCTCGCCGGCTTCTTCGGACAGGGTCTTCAGATAGCTGGCCTGCGCACCGGTCATCGCTTCATCGCCGGTGGTCCAGTCATCGGGGTCCTTCTCGGCATTGGAGAAGGGTTCGGATTTGGGGTTGTCGGTCATCACGGCATCCTTTCGCCGGCACCAACGCGGACGTTCTATTTCTGTTCACGCGAAGGCGCGAGGACGCGAAGATTTTGGTTCGCGCGGAGGCGCGGAGAGGGCCGGGATGGGCTGGCCCTCTGGTGTCAGTTCAGCAGCGGGATTTGCCGCGCCGTATCGATCGGCGACCAGCCTTGGCGGCTGGAGCGATCATCTCCGCGCCTCCGCGTCTCCGCGCGAACCAGAATCCTTCAAGCCGTTTAGCCGGAGTGCGGTCGAAGGCGACGGGATCACCCTCGTGGCGGAGGGTGGGGCGTGCGCTTCGACTTCGCTCAGCGTGAGCGGAGGGTCGGGATGGGGCGGGCCTGATTGGGAAAGTTTTCCGAACCGCCGTTCGGCCTGAGCACAGTCGAAGGCCAAGGGATTACCCTCGTGGCGGAGGGCGGGGCGTGCGCTTCGACTTCGCTCAGCGCGAGCGGAGTTTGGGGATGGAGCGGGCCTGATTGAGAAGATTCCCCAAACCGCCGTTCAGCCTGAGCGCCGTCGAAGGCTACGGGATTACCCTCGTGGCACAGGGCGGGGCGTGCGCTTCGACCTTGCTCAGCGTGAACGGAGGGCGGGGATGGGTCGGGCCTGATTGGGAAGATGTCCCAAACCGCCGTTCAGCCTGAGCGAAGTCGAAGGCCACGCGAAGCACCCTCGACAAAACCCAGACCGAACGGCAGCCGGAACGTACTTAACCCGCCCAGGCCTCGAACGGCAGGTCGAGCGCTTCGGCGACGGCGGCGTGGCGGATCTTGCCGCCCGACACGTTCAGGCCGTTGGCGAGATGCGCATCGGCCTTCATCGCGGCCTCGGCGCCCATGTTCGCCAGGCGGATGGCGAAGGGCAGGGTGGCGTTGTTCAGCGCGAAGGCCGAGGTGCGCGCCACCGCGCCCGGCATGTTGGCGACGCAATAATGGATCACGCCGTCGATCTCGAACACCGGGTCCTCATGGGTGGTGGCATGGCTGGTCTCGAAGCAGCCGCCCTGGTCGATGGCGATGTCGACCAGCACCGAACCGCGCTTCATGGTCTTCAGCATGTCGCGGGTGACGAGCTTGGGCGCCGCCGCGCCGGGGACCAGAACCGCGCCGATGACGAGGTGCGCGTTCTTCACCGCCGCCGCGATCGCCGCCTTGGAGGCATAGGCGGTCTTGATCTGGCTGGAGAAGAACATGTCCAGCTCGGCCAGACGGTCATTGTTGATGTCGTAGATGGTGACGTCGGCGCGCAGGCCGACCGCCATCTGCGCCGCGTTCACGCCCGAGACGCCGCCGCCCAGGATCGCGACCTTGGCCGGTGCCACGCCGGGCACGCCGCCCAGCAGCACACCACGACCGCCCTGTTCCTTCTCCAGATAATGCGCGCCGACCTGCACCGCCATGCGGCCCGCGACTTCCGACATCGGCTTGAGCAGCGGCAGACCGCCACGCGGGCTGGTGACCGTCTCATAGGCGATGCAGGTCGCGCCCGACGCCATCAGCCCTTCGGCCTGCGGCTTGTCGGCGGCGAGATGGAGATAGGTGAACAGCAGGTGATGCGGGCGCAGCATCGCCACTTCCTGCGGCTGCGGCTCCTTCACCTTCACGATCATCTCGGCCTGGTCGAACACTTCCGAAGCGGTCGTGACGATGCGCGCGCCAGCGTCGATATAGTCCTGATCCTCGAAATCGATGCCGCCGCCGGCCTTGGTCTCGACGATGACCTCATGGCCGGCCGCGACCAGCTCGGCCACCGACGGCGGGGTCAGGCCGACGCGATATTCGTGGTTCTTGATTTCCTTGGGCACACCGACGCGCATGGCGAACTCTCCTGAATGATAGGCCGATAATAGCGCCGATCGTGCAGGAGAAGTTTGCAAAGCGATCCTGCCTGGGTATCTATTTCAGGATTTTCTTGTGTGATCGATGTTATTATCGGGATGAAATGTCCGACGCAATCGACCGCCGCATATTGGCCCAATTGGCCAGCGATTCCGACCTGACCAGCGCCGCGTTGGGGGAGAAGGTGGGGCTGTCGGCTAGCGCCGCGCATCGCCGCGTGGCGCAGTTGCGTGAGGCGGGGGTCATCGCAGGCTATCGCGCGATCCTGAGCCATGAAGCGCGCGGGCGGCCATCAATCGTGATGGTCAATGTGACGCTCAAGGACCAACGGCAGGAAACGATGGCGGCGTTCGAGCGCGAAATCCTGCGCTGCCCCGAGATCGTCGAATGTTTTCTGATGAGCGGCGAGGCGGATTATATGATCCAGGTCGAGGTGCGCCGCGACGACAGTTACGAGCGTATCCACCGCGAGACGCTGGCGCGATTGCCGGGGGTGACGCGGCTGGCCTCGCACTTCGTGATTCGCGAGGTGGTGCGGCGGTTCTGAAGGGGCATTACGGCCCGACCTCCGTCATTGCGAGCGCAGCGAAGCAATCCAGGGCGCCTTGCCCGTGACCCTGGATTGCTTCGCTGCGCTCGCAATGACGATGAAGCGAACCGTGCTTCCCACCCGCTTCATCACCCGATAGGGAACGGATCATGCTCCAGTCGGCTTCCTCCTTCCGCCCCCTTCGCATCCTGCTCGCCGCGACGCTGGCGACCGCGCTCACCCCCGTCGCGGCCTTGGCCGATGCGCTGATCGATAATGTCACGGGCATGACGCTGGACAAGGATGGCAAGGTCGTACGCTTCACCGGCCTGCTGCTCACCCCGGACGGCAAGGTCTCGCGGTTGCTGTCGGCCAAGGACAAGCGCCCCGACAAGCTGGACTGGCGCGCGGATATGAAGGGGCGGGTGCTGATCCCCGGATTCGTCGATTCGCATGGCCATGTGATGGGGTTGGGCTTCCGCCTGCTCGAACTCGACCTGGCGCCGACCAAGTCGCTCGACGAGGCGAAGGCGCGGATCGCGGCCTATGCCTCGGCGAACCCCGAGCGCAAATGGGTGCTGGGCGGCGGCTGGAACCAGGAAAGCTGGGCGCTGGGTCGTTTTCCGACTGCCGCTGATCTCGACGCCATCGTGTCGGATCGGCCGGTGGTGATGGAGCGTGCCGATGGCCACGCGCTCTGGGCGAACAGCGCGGCGATGAAGGCGGCTGGAATCACCGCAAAGACCGTCTCGCCCGCCGGCGGCCGGATCGAGAAGATCGGCGGCCAGCCCTCGGGCGTGTTCGTCGACGCCGCGATGGCGCTGATCCAGAAGGCGGTGCCGCAACCGCTGGCCAAGGATCGCAACACCGCGTTCCTGAAGGCGCAGAACGAATTGCTCAGCCACGGCATTACCGCGACGGCCGATATGGGCACGACGCTGGACGAATGGCTGACCTATCGCCGGATGGGCGATGCCGGGAACCTGCGCGTCCGTATCATGAGCTATGGCGGCGGCGTCGAGGACAGCGTGCGCATTGGCGGCACCGGGCCGACCCAGTGGCTGTACAACAACAAGCTGCGGCTGGTCGGCGTCAAGCTCTATGGCGACGGCGCTCTCGGGTCGCGCGGCGCGTGGTTGAAGCAGCCCTATGCCGATGCGCCGGGCCAGACGGGTCTGGGCTTCATGTCGGACGATGTGATCCGCAACCTGATGAGCCGCGCGGCGATGGACAAATATCAGGTTGCCGTCCACGCGATCGGCGACCGCGCCAATGCGCAGGTGCTCGACGCGATCGACGAGCTGGCGGAGACCTATAAGGGCGATCGGCGCTGGCGGATCGAACATGCCCAGATCGTCGATCCTGCCGATCTGCCGCGTTTCGGCAAGCATGGCATCATCGCCTCGATGCAGCCGGTGCACGAGACCAGCGATCGCACCATGGCGGAGGCGCGGCTGGGGCCGGCGCGGCTCGCGGGGGCCTATGCCTGGAACACGATGCTGAAGAACGGCGCGCCGCTCGTCTTCGGATCGGACTATCCTGTGGAAAGCCCCGATCCCTTCGCCGGCTGGGCCGCCGCGATCACGCGGCAGGGGCCGGACGGCCAGCCCTATGGCGGGTGGCAGCCGCAGGAGATCGTGACCCGCGAACAGGCGTGGCGCGCCTTCACCATGGACGGCGCCTATGCCGGGTTCGCCGAGGAGCTGTTCGGCCGGCTGGGCCATGGCCAGCAGGCGGACTTCGTCATCGTCGACCGCAACCCGCTCGACGCCAACCCGACCGAGCTGCGCGCGACCAAGGTCGAGGAGACGTGGATCGGCGGGCAAAAGGTGTGGGAGCGCCGCTGATCCCGAAACGGGACGACATCCATAAGGGATCGGCAAGGCTTTTGGGTTAGGCCGATCCCCATGAAATACCGTCTTTCTTTCGTCGCGCTGATCGCCGCCGCCTTGCCCTCCATCGCCATGGCCGGACCGGTCGTCGGTATCGACGCGCTGAAGGAATGGAATCTGATCGTGCTCGGCGATCTGACCTCCAGTTCCGAGGTGGAGGGGCGGACCTTCGTCGGCGGCAATCTGAGCGGCAATTCGTCCAATTATCAGATCCGCACCCCGGCGCCGTCCAACTATGCGCTGCCCGGCCTGACCGTGGTCGGCGACGTGCTGGGCGGTACGAAGAACCTCAACAACGGCTCGGGCGCGCTGATCGGCGGCAATGTCGTCGGCGGGTTCAACCTGAATGGCGGGGTGCAGACGGTGAAGGTCGGCGGTACGCTGTCCAACACCAACATCAACCAGAATATCGTGCAGGCCGGGCTGGGCGCGAGCGATCCCGGCTTCGTCGCGGGGCTCAACCAGCAGAAGACGCTGCTCGCCAGCAGCATGACCGATCTGTCCAACGGCTATGCAGCATTGGCAGCGACCGGCGCGGTCAGCATCGTCGGCAACCGCGCGACCTTCAACGCGGTGCCGGGGGCCAACGGCGTCGCGGTGTTCAACCTGAACGCCGCCGACCTGTCCCGCTTCGGCGAGATCGCCTTTAACCGCAACGGCGCGGACACGGTCATCGTCAATGTCGCGGGCAGCGCGGTGCGGCTGGACGATAATTTCCTGGGCGATGCGACGGGCCTCGGTGAGCATGTCATCTGGAACTTCCCGACCGCGACCAGCCTGGAGCTGACCACCGCCTGGAAGGGCTCGGTCCTCGCGCCCAAGGCGGCGGCGGCGACCGGCAATTATATCGAAGGTTCGGCGGTGTTCGGCAGCCTGACCCAGAATGGGGAATTCCATCTGGGTACCTATATCGGCACCTATGTGCCCACCACGCCGAACGTGCCGGTCACGCCGGGTAGCAGCGGTGGGGGTCCGCCGACCCCGGTGCCGGAACCGGCCACGATGGGGTTGATGGCGGGGGGATTGGCGTTGCTGGTCCTGGCGCTGCGGCGGCGGCGCGTCATCGCCTGATGGATAGGGTGGGGCGTGGCCTTCGACTTCGCTCAGGCTGAACGACGTGTTTGTACAGGCTGAACGGCATTTGCGGTCGGGTCTTGTGCCCTCGCTCCGTTCAGCCTGAGCGAAGTCGAAGGCCACGGGATCTCGCCCATAGAAAAGGGCCGGCCCGCGCCCCCGCGAACCGGCCCGTATCTCCCCGACAAACCGCCCGATCAGGCGACGGCTTGTTCGGCCTGTCCGATCTCATCGGGTTCGCGCAGCACATAGCCGCGGCCCCAGACCGTCTCGATATAATTCTCGCCGTCGCAGGCTAGGCTCAGCTTCTTGCGCAGCTTGCAGATGAAGACGTCGATGATCTTCAGCTCCGGTTCGTCCATGCCGCCATAGAGATGGTTCAGGAACATCTCCTTGGTCAGCGTGGTGCCCTTGCGGAGCGACAGCAGCTCCAGCATGGCATATTCCTTGCCGGTCAGATGGACGCGGGCATTGTCGACCTCGACCGTCTTGGCATCGAGATTGACCGCCAGCTTGCCGGTGCGGATGATCGACTGCGAATGGCCCTTGGAGCGGCGGACGACGGCGTGGATGCGCGCGATCAGCTCTTCGCGGTGGAAGGGCTTGGTGACGTAATCATCGGCACCGAAGCCGAAGCTGCGCACCTTCGAGTCCATCTCGTTGATGCCCGACAGGATCAGGACCGGCGTCGACACGCGCGCCACGCGCAGACGCTTCAGCACGTCGTAACCATGCATGTCGGGCAGGTTCAGGTCGAGCAGGATGATGTCGTAATCATACAGCTTGCCCAGATCCAGGCCCTCTTCGCCCAGGTCGGTGGTATAGACGTTGAAGCCTTCGCTGCCGAGCATCAGCTCGATCGCCTTGGCGGTCGTCGGTTCGTCCTCGATCAACAATACGCGCATCGGCAGTCCCCATTCGCGATGATCGCCCTCCGTGAGGCCCCCGGCGATCTGAAATTCCATTCATTAACCAACGCGGATATGAACGCAAAAGGTTAATTCGCTCCTAATCGGGACTCGACGCATCCTTTTTCAAAGATGCGTTCGGGCCGAGCAGCGTCTTGTGTTCGGATCGGGGAATATTCTCGCCCAGCACCTCGCGCAGATACAGGCTGCGGATCAGGGTGAAGGCGACGACCAGCAAGGCGGCCGAGAAGAACAGCCCGAACAACCCGAAAATGGTGCCGATGCCGATGATCGCGAACAGCGTGATCGCCGGCGGGATAGCGACGACGCGGCTGGTGACGAAGGGGGTGATGGCGTTGGTCTGGATGAGCCGGACGACCGCGAAGGTGACGAGCGTGCCGATCACCGCGCCATTGCCGCCCTGCGCGGCAAGGCCAAGCGCCGGCAGCATCGCCGCGATCGGGCCGACATAGGGCACGAACTCGCTGAGCCCGGTCAGCAGGCCGAGCGCGGCGGCCGACGGTACGCCGGCGATGCCCAGACCGATGCCGACCAGCACGCCCATCGTCGTCATCTGGATGAGCTGCGCACGCAGCCACAGGCGCAAGGTCGAGCCCGTGTCGAACAGCGCATCCTCCAGCGCGGGCCGCATCGAGCGGGGGATGAGCAGCAGGAAGCCGCGCTCATAGACCTTGGGATCGGCGGCGAAAAACAGCGCGCCGACCAGCAGCAACAGGCAGTTCAGGACGAACTCACCCGCGCCCGACACGATGCCGCTGATGTCCTGCGCCACCCGGCTGCCAGCATAGGCGGCACGCACCGCATCGACGATCTTTTCGCCGACGGGCGACTGCGATGCCCAGTTGGCCAGCTGGTCGAGCAGGATCGGCAATTGGGTGACCAGCGTGTTCAATTGCTGGCGAAAGGCGACGCCGAACAGCCACGCCAGAAAACCCAGCACCGCCAGCACGGTGACGATCGACAGGGTCAGCGATCGCTTGGGTCCCAGCGGCAGGTGATCGGCATAGAGGTCCGCGATGGCATGGATGACGATCGCGCCCAAAATCGATCCGAAGGCGAGGATCAGCAGGTCGCCCGCACGGAACAGCGCGGCGGTGATGCCCAGGATCAGCAGGATCAGGACGATCCGGCGAATGAAACGCGCATCGTCCGCATCGGGGCGCAGCCGGTTCATGCCGGGGCTCCCGGCTTATGCGCGGTGCAGGGATCGCGCACCCGGTCGGCCAGCCAGGTGATCAGCGCCTCGACACGGGCGGGCCTGAGCGGGCTGGGCGGGGTGAGCAGATGCAGCCCGATCGGCGGCGGCGTCCATTCGGTCAGGATCTCGACGGCACCGCCGCTGGCGAGATGCGGGCCGATGATGAAGCCGGGCAGGCGCGCGATGCCCAGGCCCGCGACGACGGCGGGGACCAGCGCGTCGCCGCTATTGGCGGTCAGCGGCCCCTGCGGCCGCACCGACACCTCCGCGCCGTTGGGATGGCGGAAGCGCCAGGGGCCGGTGATGTTGGAATAGCTGAGCAGGCGATGCTCGCCCAATTCGTTGGGATGGCGCGGCTCGCCATGTGCGGCCAGATAGCCGGGCGAGGCGACGATATGCGTCGAGATACCGCACAGCCGCCGCGCGCGCAGCGAGCTGTCGGGCAGGTCGGCAATGCGCAGCGCGATGTCATAGCCCTCCGCCACGATGTCGACCCGTGCGTCGGACAGGCTGAGCTCGATCTCGATACCGGGATGCGCGGCCAGGAAATCGGCGATGACGGGCGCGATGTTGCTGACCCCGAAGGACATCGGCGCGGCGAGGCGGATACGGCCGGCGGGCGCGCTGGCGGCGTCGCGCGCGGCCTCCTCGGCGGCGCGGGCCTCGGCCAGGATGCGCGCGGCGTGATCGGCCAGCGGCTTGCCCGCCTCGGTCAGCGCCAGCCGGCGCGAGGTGCGGTGGAACAGCGACTGGTTGAGCTGCGCCTCCAGCCGGGTGATCGCCTTGGACACAGTGGCCTTGGACAGGCCGATCGCATCGGCGGCGGCGCTGAACGAGCGATGCTCGACCACGGCGGCGAAGATCGCCCAGGCTTCCAGATCCGGCAGACGCATCCTCGACCCTCTATCCCCCAAGGCGGTCCATGACCGGGCCGCGCCGCTACAATGAACGTGGAAACGATCGGTTTCCAGCGTTTCCGTTTACGCGATCATAATCGGCCCTATCTTGAGGGCAACCAAGGGAGAAATTCCATGACTGCTATCACCGCCGAGAAGGGTATCGACCGTCGCAGCTTCGAAAGCCTGGGCCACGCCAATCATGGCTGGCTGGATGCGCGGCATCATTTCTCGTTCGCCAACTACTATGATCCGGCCCGCATGGGTTGGGGCGCGATCCGGGTCTGGAACGACGACGTCATCGCTCCCAATGCCGGTTTCCCGCCGCATCCCCATGCCGACATGGAGATTATCACCTATGTCCGCACCGGCGCGATCACGCACCAGGATTCGATGGGCAATGTCGGCCGCACGGCTGCGGGCGATGTCCAGGTGATGAGCGCCGGGTCGGGCGTGCGTCACGCCGAATATAATCTGGAGGCCGAGCCGACGACGCTCTTCCAGATCTGGATCGAACCGCGCACGCGGGGCGGCCAGCCCAGCTGGGGCGCCAAGCCGTTTCCCAAGGGCGAACGCTCAGGGCGGTTCGTGACGCTCGCCAGCGGGTTCGAGGAGGATGGCGAGGCGCTGCGCATCCGCGCCGAAGCCCGTGTTCTGGCCGCCACCCTGCGTGCCGGCGAGAGCATCGAACATACGGTCGGCGCGGGACGTCACGCCTATCTGGTGCCGGCGACGGGACGGATCGAAATCGACGGTGTGCCGTTCGCAGCGCGGGATGGCGCGGCGCTGTCGGGTGGTCGCACGGTGACGATCACGGCGGTTGAGGATGCCGAGATCGTTCTGGTCGATTCCGAATAATTTCACGCTTTCAGGAAGGGAGTATCATCACATGGCCAAGGTTCTGGTCCTTTATTATTCGTCCTATGGTCACATCGAGCAGATGGCCGACGCCATCGCCGAGGGCGCGCGCGCCGGCGGGGCCGAGGTAGACATCCGCCGCGTCGCCGAAACCGCGCCGCCCGAGGTCGTCGCCGCCGCGCACTTCAAGACCGACACCGCGCACCCCGAGATCGAGGGCCCCGACGCGCTGACCAACTATGACGCGATCATCGTTGGCACGCCGACCCGCTATGGTCGCATGGCGAGCCAGATGGCGGCGTTCTGGGACACGACCGGCGGCGTGTGGATGAAGGGCGGCCTGGTCGGCAAGGTCGGCGGCGCCTTCACCTCGACCGCCAGCCAGCATGGCGGGCAGGAGACGACGTTGTTCTCGGTCCTGACCAACCTGATCCACCACGGCATGACCATCGTTGGGCTGGATTACGGCTTCCAGGGCCAGATGGGCGTCAAGGAAGTCCATGGCGGCACGCCCTACGGCGCGTCGACGCTGGCGGACGGCGACGGCAGCCGCCAGCCGAGCCAGGTCGATCTGGACGGTGCCCGCTATCAGGGCAAGCGCATCGCCGAGACGGCCGCCAAGCTGTTCGGGTGATGTGAAGGACGGGGGTGCCGATGGGCGCCCCCGTTTTTTTGGTTACGAAGCGGCCGGCGTTGAAGCGTGGCCTTCGATTGCGCTCAGGCTGAACGGCCGTATAGGACCATCGCAATTCCCAAACCCCGTTCAGCCTGAGCGCAGTCGAAGGCCACGGGAATCGCGATCACCGCTTCCTCGTCCTCCTGGCTACCGCCGGACGTGCACTTCGACTTCGCTCAGTGCGAACGGAGGTTGGGGTAATCGACAAAGGCGGCTCTGATCCCACCCCTCCGCTCAGTGCGAACGGAGGTCGGGGCGATCGGCCAAGGCGGCTCTGATCCCAACCCTCCGCTCAGTGCGAACGGCGGTCGGGGTGATCGGCGAAGGCAGCTCTAATCCCAACCCTCCGTTCAGCCTGAGCGAAGTCGAAGGCCACGCGAAACCCTATCGCCGTTTCCCCTTCTTCACCGGAACGGGCGGAGCCGCCACCACCGGCACCGGCGGCGGACCGGTCACCTCCACCCGCAACGGATCGCGCACCCCCGGATTGGCGGGAAACTGCGCGCGCGCCTTGGCGAATACCGCCCGCGCTTGCGCCGCGCCGGGCGCGGTCGGGCTGGTGCCGACCCAGCGCCAGTGCCACGGCTCCCATTTCACCTGCTGGCTATTACCCGCCGGAAAGCTCATCTCGAAGCCGAAGCGCGGCCCGTTCGCGAACAGCCAGCGGGCGGCGGGCGTCGCGGCCATGCAGGCTTCGGCATCCGGGCAGCCATTGGCAGGGCGGACGGCGAAGTCGATCGCATAGCCGGTGGCATGTTCGCTATGCCCCGCCGGTGCCACCGATACGGCGCGCTCCGCCGCGCTGCTTTCCCGGTCGCGGCAGAAGACGCGGTTCTGCCGTGCGATCGCACGGTGGCAGGACAGCGCGCGCAACTGCCCCGCCACCGCCGGGTCACCGCGCGCGGCGGCGAGTAGCCGCTCCAGATCGGGTAGCATCTCGCGCCGGACATAGCAGGGCTGGCCGATGGCGAAGCCCGCCGGCGCCTCGACCAGTTGGTAGGACGGCGCATCGCCATAGGGGAAGTGTCCCGCCAGACGGCCATCGGGGCCGGGCGAGGGCAGCACCCCGTCGCAGGACTGGGCCTGGGCAAGGCTGGGCGCTGCGGCGAAGCACGTAAGCGCGGCGGCGCGCAGGAAAGCGGCGGGAAGCGGGGGCATGACGCGCGCGCCTCTGGCATGTCGGCGCGCGCGGTGGCAAGGGAGCGGCATGCACGGAGATCGCGTACTATTCATCGACGGCGAGGCGCTGGTGATCGACAAGCCGGCGGGCCTGCCCGTCGATCGGCCCCGCAACGGGTCGATCAGCCTCGAAAACCACCTCGAGTCGCTCAAATTCGGGTTCAAGCGCTGGCCGGTGCCGGTCCACCGGCTGGACCGCGACACCAGCGGCTGCCTCTTGCTGTCGCGCAATCCCAAGGCGCATGCCCGTTTCCAGCAGGCGTTCGAGGGCGGCCTGGTCGAAAAGCGCTATCTGGCGGTGCTGAACGGCGTGGTCGAGGGCGAGGGGATGATTGACTTGGCGCTCGCGAAGGTGTCGACCATCGAGGACGGCTGGCGGATCGTCGCCGACCCGGCGGGCAAGGCGGCGCGGACCGGCTGGCGTGCGCTGCGCCATGAGGGCGGACGTACGCTGGTCGAGTTCCGGCCCCAGACCGGGCGCACGCATCAGATCCGTGTCCATGCCGCGACCGCGCTCGGCGCGCCCGTCGTCGGCGATCTGGTGTACGGCGCGGGCGAGGCCGGGGGGATGCTGCTCCACGCCGCCAGCCTGACCGTTCCGCGTGGCGAGGCCAAGGACCCGATCATAGCGGAGGCCCCGCTTCCCGAACGCTTCGGCGCGTTCACCGAATAGGGCGCAGGCGATGGCGCTGATCCCGGTGACCCGCGCCATCGCGATCGACGAGCGCGAGATCGGCGAGAGCTTCACCCGCGCCTCCGGGCCGGGTGGACAGCATGTCAACACCACCGACAGCGCGGTGCTGCTGCGGTTCGACGTCGCCAACTCGCCCAGCCTGCCCGAGGCGGTGAAGATGCGGCTGGCGGTGCTGGCGGGCACGCGGCTGAGCCGTGACGGCGTCCTCACCTTGCGCGCCGATGCCAGCCGATCGCAGGAGATGAACCGGCGCGAGGTGCGCGAACGGCTGATCGCCCTGATCCGTGAAGCGACGCTGGTGCCCAAGAAGCGCCGTCCGACCAAGCCCACCAAGGCGTCCCAGACCCGTCGTGTCGATGCCAAGAAGGGGCGTAGCGCGGTCAAGGCGGGACGGGGCAAGGTCCGCTTCGATTGATTCGGCCAGACCGGCCCGACATGCTCAATTCTCCAAAGTTTTCATGAAGATCATGTCATAAATTACTGTACGCAAAGCCAATACAATTTGAAATATTCGATCAAGCGTTTGCAATCATGAAACAAATATTTCCCACTCGTAAATAACCTATCTTTAGTAAGTGACGACGCATCTCCGGGGCAACCAGGAGTTGTTCTTTGAGTATCAAGAGTAAGTGCCGCACGGGCGGCGTCGTGGCGTTGGGTGTTTTGCTGCTCGGTGGAGCGGTGACCGGATTCGAGATCGACACGATCCGGATCGGCGGCCCGGTGGATGAGGCCAATCAAGCAATCAGCGACCTTCAGGCCGACATCCTGCCGCCCCCGGCCTATATCATCGAACCTTATCTGGAAGCGACGCTGCTGGTCCAGAACCCGGCATCGCTGGCGGATCGTGGTCCGCGCCTGAAGCGGTTGGAAACCGATTTCCGCGCCAGCCTCGCCCGGTGGAAGGCCGCCGGGATCGAGCAGGGGCTGAAGGGGCAATTGGTCGACCGCGCCGGCGGTCCGGCCGATGCCTTCTGGCAGGAGCTGGACCAGGTGACCTTGCCGGCGATCCGGCGTGGCGATCGCCCCGCGATGCAGGCCAGCTATGCGCGGCTGACCGCGCTCTACACCGCGCACCGTCAGGCGATCGACGCGCTGGTCGAGGACGTCGCGACCGCCAAGGACCGGGTGGCGGCGTTCAGCCTGTCGAAGCTGCATGGCACGCTGGCGATCCTGGCCATGCTGGGCCTGATCCTGGCGGCGATGATGGCGGGGGGAATTTTCTATATCCTTCGCCGGGTGCTGGGGCCGGTCGGCGGCACGGCGGATGCGATGCGTCGCATGGCCGATGGCGACCTGACGCTGACGCTCGACGGGGGCGGGCGGGCCGACGAGATCGGCACCATGGTCTCGGCGGTCGAGGTGTTTCGCGGCGCGGCGCTGGCGCAGGTCGCCAATGTCGAAAAGCAGGAATTGGTCGTCCGCGAACTGGCGGCGGCGCTGGACGAACTGGGTCATGGCAATATCGCCCACCGGGTCGGCGACACGCTGCCGATCGAATATCAGGGGCTGGCGCGCTCGTTCAACGCCAGCATGGACCGGCTGGCGCAGACGCTGGCGCGGGTCGCCCAGTCGGCGGGGCATGTGAAGACCGGGGCGGGCGAGGTGCGATCGGCCTCCGACGACCTGTCGCAGCGGACCGAGCAGCAGGCGGCCAGCCTGGAGGAAACCGCCGCCGCGATGAACGAGATCACGACCGGCGTTCGCGCCACCGCCGGCGGGGCCAACCGTGCCAATGCGATCGTCGCGGCGGCGCGCAAGGACACCGAGCAGTCGGGCGACGTCGTGCGCCGCGCGGTCGACGCGATGGGCGCGATCGAACGGTCGTCGAGCGAGATTTCGGAGATCATCGGCGTCATCGACGGCATCGCCTTCCAGACCAACCTCCTGGCGCTCAACGCCGGCGTCGAAGCCGCGCGCGCCGGTGACGCGGGCAAGGGCTTTGCGGTCGTCGCCAGTGAGGTCCGCGCGCTGGCGCAGCGCTCGGCCGATGCGGCCAAGGACGTGAAGGACCGTATCCAGGCCTCGACGACCCAGGTCGGCATGGGTGTCGATCTGGTCAGCGAGACGGGGCGCTCGCTGGAGACGATTTTCAAGCGAATCGCCGAGATCAGCACGCTCGTCTCCGACATCGCCGCCTCCGCCGAGCAGCAGGCGACGGGGCTGCAGCAGGTGAACACCGCCGTCGCCGAGATGGACGGTACGACCCAGCAGAATGCGGCGATGGTCGAACAGGCGACCGCCGCGGCGCGCCAACTGGCGGCCGAGGCCGATGTGCTGGCCCGCGAAGTCGCGCAGTTCCGGCTGGGCCATGACGCGGCCCAGCGGGGCGGCCATCACGCCATGGTCGAGATGCGGCGGTCCGGTCCCAGGCTGGCGCTGGCGAGCTGATCGCGATCGGGCCGGCCGGGGGATGACGCAGCGCCCCCGGCAGACTACATTCACGCCATGTATCAGTTCGACATCGCCGCCGGATCGAAGGCGGAGCTTTATCATGACCTCCACGCCGCACTCGACGCGCTGACCGCCGGAGAGGCGGACGCGATCGCCAACATGGCCAATGCCGCCGCGCTGATCGGGCAGTATCTGCCCGATCTCAACTGGTCGGGCTTCTACCGCATGGTGGCGGGCGAGCTGGTGTTGGGGCCGTTTCAAGGCAAGGCGGCATGCATCCGCATACCCGTCGGCAAGGGCGTGTGCGGCGCGGCCGTCGCCACCGGCGAGACGCAGCGCGTGGCCGATGTCCACGCCTTTCCGGGCCATATCGCCTGCGACGCCGCCAGCCGGTCCGAACTGGTGGTGCCGATCGTCCATGACGGCCAGGTGCTCGGTGTGCTCGATCTCGACAGCCCGGTGCCCGACCGTTTCGATGCCGAGGATCAGGCGGGCTGCGAAGCACTGATGACGTTGCTCGCCCCCCGGCTCGCGGGCAAGGCGATCCGACCCGTCTGACCCGATTCGGGACGATGCGCGGCGCTATCGGCAAAAGGGCCGCGCTGGTAACAAACCTTTGTTGCGGCCCGGGCGTTTGGGGGGACGTCCAAGCCTTGAAACAGGGGAAATTTGCCACGCCATGCGGACCTTGTCGCATCTGATCAGCCTATCCCTCGCCACCATGGTGAGCGCACCGGTGGTGGCGCAGGAGCGTGCCCCGCTGCGCGCCGGTGCCAGCTATCCCCGGCCCAACATCGACACCGCATCGCCGACCATGGTCCGGCCCGAGGTGACGACGCGCACCGTGGGTACCGGGCCGGTGCGCCGCGACCGCTGGGGCAGCCTGGTCGGTGGTCGCTGGTGGGGCGGGGCGAACGCGCCGGGCGGCTGGCCCGCCTATCGCCGACCGGTGCGCGGCACCGTCCTGCCCGGCTATTGGACCAGCCCGCGCTTCGCGATCGACGACTGGGCGGTCTATCGCCTGCCGCAGCCGCCGGCGGGCTATCGCTGGTCGCGCTATTATGACGATGCGGTGCTGATTGATCCGCGCGGCGGGGTCTATGACAGCATGGCCGGCCTCGACTGGGACGGGGCGGGCGCGCCCGATTATGCGGGGGCCGGCTATCCGCCGCCACCGCCGGTCCGGCGTGACCGGGGCCTGGGCGGCGCGGCGATCGGGGCGGTGGCGGGCGGCATCGCCGGCAACGTCATTGTCGGGCGTGACGATCGACTGGGCGGTACGCTGATCGGGGCGGGCGTCGGCGCGGCGGCGGGCTATGCGATCGACCGGGCCGAGGATCGGCGGACGCGGATGGCGCCGGGCTATGACGATTATGGTCAGCCCGATTACGGCTATCGGGACGACTATGCTCCACCGCCGCCGCCGCCCGCGACCGGACGACGCTGGGTCACGCGCGACGGCAGCACCGTCACGACGACGACGACCGTCGGTACGCTTGCGTCAGGCCGGCCAGGCTATTATGAAGGCGGCTATTATTATCCGGCCCCCACGGTGACCACGGTCGTCGTACAGGGTCCGCCGGTGACGACGACCACCACCACGACCGAAGTTGTGCGCACGGCCCCGCGCCGCATACGCACCCGGAGCAAGTTGGTTCGTCGCTGACGCCTTCCCCAGGGGGGAGTTCGACCCGAGGAGACGCCGGGTCGAAATATGGGATGCCGCTCCGACCAACTCCCACGGAGCGGCATCCTTTTACCCTCCGCCCCGATCAGCGTCCGCCGAAGGTAACCAGGCTTTCGGCGCCATCCGCCGCGATTGCCGACACGCCGATGAAGTGATCATCGACCGGCACTTGGGTCAGCACGGTGCCCGGCTCGGTCACGTCGCGTGACTGGGTCCACTCCTGACCATCGTTGCGCCGCCAATGGACGCGGTAGCGGACCGCTCCCGGCACGGCCGCCCATTCGACCTTCGTATCGCGCGACAAGGCACCGCTGATCGTCACCTTGTCGGGCGCGGCGGGTGCGGCGGCCAGCCGGGCGAGCGTGGCGATGTTGATCGCCGTCACCTTCGCCAGATAGGGAAAGTCCATCTTGTCGATCGTGTCGCCGAACGCGACATTGCCTTCCTTGCGCAGGTCCTGATGCTGCGCGTCCCAATCCTCGTTGGCGACCGAGAAGCGGATGGCGGGATAGCCCAGCTTCAGGAACGGCTCGTGATCGCCGCCCCGGCCGAAGCGGTCCGGCCGGCGGTCGAGGAACACGTCCAGCCCGCCGAGCTTGTCGGCGACGCCGTCGATCGCCTTGGCCAGCGCGCGGCTTGGGCCGTCATCCTCGCCGCCGTTTCCGCGCCGCTGCATCTGCTGGGGCAGGTCTTCGGACGCGCGGATGCCCTCCGAAAAGACCCGCACCCAGCGTGCCTCGCGCACGCCGCCCTGGCCGATCGTGTTGCCGACGATGTCGTTGTTGAGCATCGCCGACACCCGCCAGTTCCGGGCCTTGACGGTATCGGCGAGCAGGGTCGCGCCCCACAGGCCCTGCTCCTCACCCGAAAAGACGGCATAGACGATGGTCGCGTCGAACTGCTGCTTGGACAGATGGCGCGCCGCCTCCAGCACCAGCGCCACGCCCGAGGCGTCGTCATTGGCGCCCGGCGCGTCGGAGGTCGCGTCCATCACGTCGGTCACCCGGCTGTCGATATGCGCGCCGACGATGACGACGCGCGACGGATCGCGCCCGCGCTGGATGCCCAGCACGTCCTCGACCATCACGCCGTTCGGTGCGCGCGGGCCGGTGAAGCGACGGTTGATCCGCTCGACGGTGATGCAACCGTTACAGCCTTGCCCGATCGTCTCGA
Organism: Sphingomonas pseudosanguinis; assembly: GCF_052056765.1. Classification (NCBI taxonomy): domain Bacteria; kingdom Pseudomonadati; phylum Pseudomonadota; class Alphaproteobacteria; order Sphingomonadales; family Sphingomonadaceae; genus Sphingomonas; species Sphingomonas pseudosanguinis. The sequence goes on along the minus strand of NZ_CP189888.1, from coordinate 2,361,626 downwards.
ACTGCCGCGCCGCCCAGTCGCGCGCCGCGCCGATGCCGCGCTTGGGATCGGTGGTGGTCGAGGCGGTATGGCGCGTGCCGAACCCGACCAACGCTTCGACATCGGCCTTCAGCCGGGCGGGGGAGGGGGCGGCGGCCGGTGTCGAGGCGGCGGCGAGAAGCAGGGGGAGGATCATGCGGGCGAGACTGGCCGAGCGGGGCGGGGGTGGCAAGTGGTTGATCGGCCCGCGTTATACGTGCGCTTCGGCTTCGCTCGGCGTGAACGGGGTTTGGGGCGGAGCGTCGGGCGTGGCCTTCGACTTCGCTCAGGCTGAACGGAGGTTTGGGCTACCCCCCGAACTCGGCCGGTATTCTCCGAATCCCGTTCAGCCTGAGCGGCTGGCTTGCCAGCCAGCCGCTCAGGATAAACTTCGGCGCCTAGCGCCGAAGTCGAAGGCCACGCGAAAACGCCCTCAACTCAACCGATCGATCGCCTCCGGCGTCAGCGACCCCGGCACGATCATGATCGGCACGGGCAGGGCGCCCGCATCGGTGCCCGAGAAATGGCTGACCAGCGTTCCCGGTGCACCACTGGCAGCAGCCCCCAGCACCAGCGCCGCGATCTCCGGATTGGCGGCGATCAGTTCGCGGATCACCTTCGGCCCGTCCCCCTCGCGCACCGTGATGGCGGGACGCAGCCCCGATTCGTCGAGGATCGCGCCCGCCGCGCTGGCGACCAGCGCCTCGGCCTGCTGGCGCGCCTCGTCCTCGATCGTTGCCTGCACGCCGCCGAACGCGATGAACTCCTGCGGCGGCAGGATCGTCAGGATTTCGACGCCGCCGCCGGTCTTCACCGCACGCCTGGCGGCGAAGCGCAGGGCGATCCTGGATTCCGGACTGTCGTCGATCACGACCAGATAGATACGCATCGCGGCCCCCTAATTGTCTCCAACGGATGCCGTTACATAGTATTTCATGCAAGGCCATGACTTGACCGAGCGCAATTCGGGCGCAAGAGACGGGCCGCTACGGAATTCGTTTTCCCCCGAGAGGACCTCCATGTCGATCGAGATTAAGATGCCCGCGCTGTCGCCGACCATGGAGGAAGGCACGCTGGCCAAATGGCTGGTGAAGGAAGGGGACACGGTGAAGTCCGGCGACATCATGGCCGAGATCGAAACCGACAAGGCCACGATGGAATTCGAGGCGGTGGATGAAGGCGTCATCGCCAAGATCCTCGTCGCCGAGGGCACCGACAATGTGAAGGTCGGCACCGTCATCGCGATCCTGGCCGAAGAGGGCGAGGATGCGTCGTCGGTCCAGGCCCCCACCAAGTCGGAAACCCCGGCCCCGGCCAACCCCATGCCGACCGACCCGACCGATCCCAACAAGACCGGCAGCGAAGCCAAGCCCGCCGAGCGCACGCTGACCCAGGCCGAGGATCACGGCAAGCCCGTCGATTCGGGCAAGCAGGGCGAATCGAGCGCCGGCAATGGCCGCGCGATCGCCAGCCCGCTGGCGCGTCGCATCGCCTCGCAAAAGGGCCTCGACCTGTCGGCGCTGACCGGCTCGGGTCCGAACGGCCGTATCGTGAAGGCCGACGTCGAGAATGCGCAGCCGGGTCAGGCCAAGGCCGCCGCTCCCGCTGCTAGCGCTTCGTCGTCGGAAGCCGCTGCCGCCCCGGCCGCCGCGCCCAAGCCCGCGCAGGTGCCGGACATCCCGCACGAAGCGTCGAAGCTGTCCAACATGCGCAAGACGATCGCGCGCCGCCTGACCGAGTCGAAGCAGCAGGTTCCGCACATCTATCTGACGGTGGACGTGCGCCTCGACGCGCTGCTGAAGCTGCGTGGCGAGCTGAACGCCGGTCTCGAATCGCGCGGTGTGAAGCTGTCGGTCAACGACATGCTCATCAAGGCGCTGGGTGTCGCGCTGATGGCGGTGCCCAAGTGCAACGTCATGTTCACGCCGGACCAGCTGATCAGCTTCAAGCGTGCCGACATCTCGGTCGCGGTGTCGACCCCGGCTGGCCTGATCACCCCGATCGTGTCGGAGGCGGATACGCGCTCGCTGTCGTCCATCTCGACCACGATGAAGGACCTGGCCACCCGCGCCCGCGACAACAAGCTGCAGCCGCATGAATTCCAGGGTGGTACGGCCTCGATCTCGAACATGGGCATGTTCGGCATCAAGCAGTTCGAGGCGGTCATCAACCCGCCGCAGGGCATGATCCTGGCGATCGGCGCGGGCGAGAAGCGCCCCTATATCGTCGACGACCAGCTGGGCGTGGCGACCGTCATGTCGGCGACCGGCAGCTTCGACCACCGTGCGATCGACGGGGCCGACGGCGCCGAGCTGATGAAGGTGTTCAAGGAGCTGGTCGAGCGTCCGCTGGCGATGCTGGCCTGATAGACCGGGGGCGGGAGCCATGCGGGTTCGGATCGAGCTGTTCTACATCGTCCTCGGGCTGGTGGCGGCGGTGATCATGACCCGCGCCGCCGCCTGGGCCTATCCCCTGGCCCGCGCCGAAATCTGGTGGTGCGGGGCGGCGGCGATGGTCGCGACGGTGGTGATGGGCATCGGCCCGCTCCACCGTGCGCGCATCGCCGACCGCATGGCCCGCCGGCATTCCGAACAATGAGCACGCTGCCCGATCTCGTCCCCGTCATCCGCGTCACCGCGATGCCCGGCGACGCCAATCCGTATGGCGACATCTTCGGCGGTTGGCTGATGGGCCAGATGGACCTCGCGGCCGGCTCGGTGGCGTCGCGCCATTCGGGCGGCCGTGCGGTTACGATCGCGGTCGAGGGGATGAAGTTCCACGCCCCCGTCCTCGTCGGCGACGAAGTCTCGGTCTATGCCCAGCTCGTCCGCGTCGGCACCACATCGATGACGATCGAGGTCGAGGCCTGGCGCCGCGCCCGCCATGTCGAGGATGCGACCAAGGTAACGCAGGCGCGCTTCGTGTTCGTCGCGACCGACCGGGACCGCAAGCCGCGTACCGTTCCGCCGATGGCGGGGTAAGGTCCATGGACGATGCGGAGGCAGTGGATGGTCCCAGTGTCTTCGCGGCTTGTGGAAGGGCGTGGATATGTGGCTCGTTCACGGCGCTCCCCATGACGTTCGGAATGGTTGCGATCTATGAATCGGTGCCATGGGGGTGGCCGAGCCTCTGGGAAGTTTTTGGGTTTGTGATGCTGGCAATCATATCGTCATGTGCGGCGGCGATTGTCAGCGGCCCTTTCATGCTGATCGTGGGGTTCCCGCTGGCCTTCGTCGCGTCGCGGTACCTTGGACGATCCCTGATTGGGAATAGTATTTTTGGTGGCATGGTTGGAGCTTTGGCGGGGGCAATCGTCCCGCTCAGTTTCTTCATGCCGCCCGGTTTCACTACGGCGGCGTATGCAGTGCCCTACGGCGCCTTCACTGGGTTTTTCGTGACAAGGATGCGTTATGGCTGACACTTACGACCTTATCGTCCTCGGCTCCGGCCCCGGCGGCTATGTCGCGGCGATCCGCGCGAGCCAGCTCGGCCTGAAGGTCGCGATCGTCGAGCGCGAGCGGCTGGGCGGCATCTGCCTCAACTGGGGCTGTATCCCGACCAAGGCGCTGCTGCGCTCGGCCGAGGTCTATCATTACATGACCCATGCCGCCCAGTACGGCCTGTCGGTCGAGAAGCCCTCGTTCAGCCTCGACAAGGTGGTCGATCGCAGCCGCAAGGTCGCGGGCCAGCTGAATGCGGGCGTTAAGGGCCTGATGAAGAAGAACAAGGTCGCCGTCCATGAGGGCGTCGGCACGATCACTGGAAAGGGCAAGCTGTCGGTCGTCCAAGGCGACAAGACCACCGAGCTGACCGCCAAGCATATCATCGTCGCCACCGGCGCGCGCGCCCGCGACCTGCCCTTCGCCAAGGCGGATGGCGAGCGCATCTGGACCTATCGCCATGCGATGGTGCCGCCCGCCATGCCGACCAAGCTGCTGGTCATCGGATCGGGCGCGATCGGCGTCGAGTTCGCCAGCTTCTACAACGACATGGGCGCGGAAGTGACCATCGTCGAGATGCTCGACCGGATCATGCCCGTCGAGGACGCCGAAGTCAGCGAGTTCATGACCAAGCAGCTGACCAAGTTCGGCATGACGATCAAGACCAAGACCGGTCTGGAAAAGCTGGAAGCCACCGCGTCCGGTGTGAAGGCCGCGATGAAGGGCCCGGACGGCAAGGTCGAGACGGCCGAGTTCAGCCACGCCATCGTCGCCATCGGCATCGTCCCCAACACCGAGAATATCGGTCTGGAGAAGCTGGGCATCGAAACCGATCGCGGTCACATCAAGACCGATGGCTATGGTCGCACCAATGTCGACGGCATCTGGGCGATCGGCGACGTGACCGGCGCGCCGTGGCTGGCACACAAGGCGAGCCATGAGGGCGTGATCGCCGCCGAGGCCATCGCGCAGGCTTTGGGCAACAAGGATGTCCACCCACACGCGATGGACAAGGGCAACATCCCGGGCTGCACCTATTCGCGTCCGCAGGTCGCGTCGGTGGGTCTCACCGAGGCGAAGGCAAAGGAAGCCGGCTATCAGGTGAAGGTCGGCAAGTTCCCCTTCATCGGCAACGGCAAGGCGATCGCGCTGGGCGAGGCCGAGGGCTTCGTAAAGACCGTGTTCGACGCCAAGACCGGCGAGCTGCTCGGCGCACACATGGTCGGCGCGGAAGTGACCGAGATGATCCAGGGCTATGTCGTCGCCCGCCAGCTGGAGACGACCGAGGCCGAGCTGATGGAAACGGTGTTCGCGCATCCGACCATCTCGGAATCGATGCACGAGTCGGTGCTCGCCGCTTACGGGCGCGCGCTGCACATCTGATTTTTGCGGCATCGGTTATGAGAAGGGGGCTCGCTGCGGCGGGCCCCTTTTTCGTTGGGGGATTCCCTTGGCCTTCGACTTCGCTCAGGCTGAACGGGTTAGGAAGTGATGCCATTCCCTCACTCCGTTCAGCCTGAGCGAAGTCGAAGGCCACGCAAGACGCCTTCCTCAAGTAGCGTCATCGAATCGAAGACAGCCCCGGATCAATCCCGGTCCCCACCGCCCGATCGCATCCATTCAGCCGCATTCCGCTTGCGAAACGAGGGGATTTAGCCGCATCGGAGCTATCGACCCAGTTGATCGGCGCGCCATGACCCAAGCCCATTCCCATCGCCTGCGCATCGTGATCGCGACCCTGATCCTGTTTGGGCTGAGCGTCCTCGTTTTCGCGCCGGGCTATGCGCAATATGACAGCGTCACCCAATATGATCAGGTGCTGAGCGGGCGTTACGACGACTGGCATCCGCCGATCATGGCGCGGTTTTGGTCCTTGTTCGGACGGCACGGGGCGGGGCCGATGCTGGTGCTTCAGCTGGCGGGGTGGTGGCTCGGGCTGGGCGGCATCGCGGCGGGGATCGTCGATCGGCGACCGCGCGCGGCGCTGGCGGTGTTGGCGATCGGGCTGGTGCCGCCCTGGCTGGGCTGGCAGGTCTCGGTACTGAAGGATGCGCAGATGACGGCTGCGACGCTGGCGGCGGTCGGGCTGGTCGGCTGGTGGCGGCTGCGCGGACGGGCGGTGCCGGGCTGGGCCTGGCTGCCGGTCGGGCTCCTGCTGGTCTATGCCGCGCTGGTCCGCGCCAATGCCATCTTCGCGATCGCGCCGCTGGTCGCGTTCCTGCTCGCCGAGCGCTGGGGGCGGCGGATCGCGCTCACCATCGCGCTGACGCTGGCGACGCTCGCCTTGGCGCCGGTCGTCAACCACCGGTTGCTCGGCGCGCAGGCGAGCGGGGTGGCGCGCGCCCAGGCGCTCTACGATCTGGCGGGGATCGCGGTGCGCGTGCCGTACGACCCGCGTCTGGGCTTCACGCCGGCGGAGGTGGACGGGCTGTGGGCCAAGGCCTGTGTCCGGCCGTTCTTCTGGGACCCGCTGGGGGAGCCGGACCGGTGCGGCACGCTGCTCGCCCGGTTCCAGGCGATGGCGCCGGGGCCGCTTTATGCGCGGCTCGCCCCCGCCATTGTGCATCATCCCATCGCTTACGCCGCTCAGCGTCTGTCGCACCTCAACTCGACCTGGCGATGGGCGGTGCCGGCGCGCTGGATCAACGCCGACCCGCCACAGTCGACCGAACCCAACGCGATCGGCCTGGGGGAGCCGGGGCGGGTGGCGCTGGCGTGGCAGACGATGGCGGGGGCCTGGGTCGACCTGCCGATCATGTGGCCCATCGTCTGGTTGGTGCTCGCCGCCGGGGGGCTGGCGGTCACGCGTGGGGCGGGGCTGGCGGGGGCGCTGTTCGCCTCGACGTTGGGGCAGGAGGCGAGCTTCCTCGTCATCAGCGTGGCGTCCGATTTCCGCTATCATCTCTGGGCGATTATCGCCTGCGCGCTGGGGCTGGTACTGGCGCGGCCATGGCGGGGGGATCGGCGGATCGTCATGGCGACGGCGGTGGTGCTTGGCCTGATCCTGGTCGTCGGCATCGCGACGCGCGCGACGCTGCCCGTGCCGCCGCAAAGCTATCAGGGGATGCTGGGCTGAACCCGAAATCGGCCGGACGGCGTTGATCGCCCCGAAAGGAACCGCTGATGGCCGACGACCACGAGCAGATTTACGCCGATTTCAAGGAGGCCGTGAACATGGCCCCCGCCGAGCTGGAGAAGTTCCTCGACACCGACGAATCGAAAGAGGTCGGCCAGAAGAAGAGCGGCTCCGACGAGAGCGTCGGGCATGATTCAGGCCGCAAGATCGTCGCGATCAAGCACAAGAAAAAGGCCGATCTGACCGACGATGACTATGCGCATATGAAGAAGGTCGTCGGCTATGTGCACCGCCATCTGAAGCAGGGCGGGCCGGACAAGGATGTCGAGCATTCGCCGTGGCGCTACTCGCTGATGAATTGGGGGCATGATCCGTTGAAGGATTGAGGCGGGCCTCATCCGGCATTCCCCACGCTCCGTTCAGCCTGAGCGAAGTCGAAGGCCACGGGCGAAGGGTTACCCCAATATAAATACCACCCCGACGAAGGCCGTGACCCAGTAACCCCCTAGCCCGTGGCGCGCTCGATCGTTCACCCCAACTGGACCGCGGCTTTCGCCGGGGTGGCGGATTGGAGAGTGTGGCCCTTGGCCTTCGGCTTCGCTCAGGCTGAACGGAGGGTGGGAAACAGAAAAGGGCCCGGCCTTTCGACCGAGCCCCTTTCCAAACCGTCAGGCCGAAATCAGGCCGCGACGTCGTACGGCTTGATCTCGCCCGCCAGATACAGGTTGCGGGCCTTGGCGCGGCTCAGCTTGCCCGAGCTGGTGCGGGGCAGGGTGCGCGGCGGGATCAGTTCGATCACGCAGTTCATGCCGGTCACCGCACGTACGCGCTCGCGGATCTCGTCGCGCAGGCGCAGGCGCTCCTCATCGTCCGAGCTGCGGCACTGGACCAGCACGGCGGGGGTTTCCTCGCCGCCCGGCGTGGTGATGGCGAAGGCGGCGATGTCGCCCGCCTTGAAGCCCGGCAGCTGCTCGACCGCCCATTCGATGTCCTGCGGCCAGTGGTTGCGGCCGTTGACGATGATCATGTCCTTGGCCCGGCCGACGATGTAGATATAGCCCTTGGACATATAGCCCATGTCGCCGGTGTCGAGCCAGCCATCGACCAGACAGGCATCGGTCGCGGCCTGGTCGCGGAAGTATCCGACCATGACCGACGGGCCCTTGCACCAGACCTTGCCGATCGCGCCGTCGGGCAGGGGAGTGCCGTCCTCCTCGCGGATTTCGATCACCATGTCGCGCGCGGGCTTGCCGCAATTGACGATGGCGCGGAAACGCTGCGGGCGATCGGTGCCCTGCGCGCCGCCCGACAACTGGGTTTCCTCGACCAGTTCGACGCGGATGCCCTCGCCCGGCGGCATGATCGACACGGCCAGCGTCGCCTCGGCGAGACCATAGGAGGGCAGGAAGGCGGTGGCGGGGAAGCCTGCATCGGCAAAGGCATCGACGAAGCTCTGCATCACGTCCGGGCGGATCATGTCCGCGCCATTGCCCGCGATCCGCCAGCGCGACAGGTCGAAGCGGTCCGACGCCTTGGTCTGCGACGAGATGCGGCGCGCGCAGATGTCATAGCCGAAGGTCGGCGAATAGCTGACCGAGGTGCCCGGATTGCGGCTGATCATGTCGAGCCAAGCGAGCGGACGGCGCGCGAAATCCTCGGTCTTGAGATAATCGGTCGAGACCTGGTTGGCGATCGGCGACAGGAAGCAGCCGACCAGACCCATGTCATGATACCAGGGCAGCCAGGAGATGCAGCGGTCGCTCTCCTGAATCTTCATGCCATGGCTGTGCGCGGCCAGGTTGTTCAGGAGCGCATGATGGGTGATCGCCACGCCATGCGGAAAGCGGGTCGAGCCGCTGGAATATTGCAGATAGGCGATCGCGTCCGACTTCGCCTCGGGCAGCGTCGCTTCGGGGGCTTCGCGCTTGGCGAAGCTGTCCCAGTCGATCCCCTCGACGCCCGCGGCCTCGGCGGCGGCGCCCGCCATCTGGGCCAGTTCGGGAGGGAAGATCAGCATCTTGGGATCGCAGCTGGCGAGCTGGACGCGAAGCTGTTCGATGTAGGAGTCGCGCCCGCCGAACGAGGTCGGCAGCGGCAGCGGCACCGGCCAGGCGCCGGCATAGACGACGCCGAAGAACAAAGCGGCGAATTCCGGCCCCGTCTCGGCGACCAGCGCGATGCGCTCCTCGGGCTGTACGCCGCTGGCGATCAGGCGGCGGGCGCAGGCCAGCGCGTCCTCGCGCAGTTCGCGGAAGGGATAGGGGCGGGTCAGGGTGCCGCGCGCGTCATGGAAGTTCAGCCCGCGCGAGCCGGCGGCAGCATAGTCCAGCGCCTCGCCCAACGTCGCGAAGTCGGCGAAGCGGCGCGGCAGCGCATCTTCGGTCGGCGTCGCGATGATGGCGCGCGCGTCGTCCTGATGGTGCTCGATCGTCATGGCCTTGCCTTCGTTCCTTATGCTTTTGCGCCTCGTACCACCGACCGGCGGGGACGAGCGATTCCGTATTCGCCGACAATAGCGGCTTCCCGCGTTCTAAATCCGTGGTCACTGTGGCACAAACAAGGCGTGTCCGCCGAACGTCGCCCGCCCAAGCCCCTTGATCCCGCCCTGATGGAGCGGCTGGCGCTGCGCTATGTCGAACGGTTCGCGACCACCGAGGGCAAGCTGATCGACTATCTGCGCCGCAAGCTGCGCGAACGCGGCTGGGCGGGCGAGGGCGCACCCGACCCGCAAGGGCTGGCGGCGAAGATGGTGGAACTGCGCTATATCGACGACCGCGCCTATGCCGAGGCGAAGGTCGCCGCGCTGGCCCGGCGGGGGCTGGGCGCGCGCCGGGTGCGTCAGGCGCTGCACGCGGCGCGGATCGGGGAAGAGGATAGCGAGGCGGTCGCGCCCCAGGTCGCCGAGGCGGCGCGCGATGCCGCGCTGGCCTTTGCCCGGCGGCGGCGAATCGGGCCGTTCGGGGATGGCGAGACCGACCGCGTCGTGCGGGAAAAGCAGTTCGCGGCGATGATGCGGGCGGGCCACGACATGGCTCTGGCGCGCCGCATCGTGTCGGCGGCCCCGGGCGAAATGCTGGACGACGACGAGGGCTGACGGAAAAACAAACGAATTTTTGGTATCGGTCCCAGATCGGACCAGGAAAAATGCGCCGCCTTACGTTGCGACTGCGAGCAATGATGCTAGCAATAGCCTTCAAGGGTGCATGAGATGCTGGAAGATACGCCGAATGAAGGAGGCGGCTTCGAAGGCGAGACGGCGGACAACGCCGTAAGGCTGGCGGGGGTCGTCAAATGGTTCGATGTGACGCGGGGCTTCGGCTTCGCGGTCGCGGACGACCTGACCTATGGGGATGTGCTGCTGCACTTCACCACGCTGCAGGCGCATGGCCGGCGCAGCCTGCCCGAGGGCGCGCGGGTGGAGATGATCGCGGTCGAACGCGGGCGCGGCTATCAGGCGCGCGAAGTCGTCTCGATCGACCTGACCCATGCCGTGCCCGAACAGCCCAAGCGCCCACGCTCGCCCGATCGTATCGATCCCACCGCGCTGGTCGACCAGGCGGGCGAGGCCGAGGGTGTCGCGGTCAAATGGTTCAACCGGCTGAAGGGCTATGGCTTCCTGCTGCGCGACAGCGACGGGGCGGACATCTTCGTGCACATGGAAACGCTGCGGCGCGGCGGCATCGTCGAGGTCGAACCCGGCCAGCCGCTGGCGGCGCGGATCGTCGACGGGCCGAAGGGGCCGCTGGCGGTGGCGGTGACGGCGCGGGGGGCGGCATGATTCGCCCCGGCGCATGCGCGGCGCTGGCCATCGCGATCGCGCTGGCGGGATGCTCCGGCGCCGCCACGCAGGAGGCCGGGAGCACCGAGGCGCGCAAGGCCGCGACCATTCCGGTGACGATCCGCACCGCGCAAGGCGCGCATGTCTTCCAGGTGGAGCGGGCCAGGACCACGGGCGAGCAGGCGCAGGGGCTGATGTACCGCACCGACCTGACGCCCGATGGCGGCATGTTGTTCGCGCCCTATCCGCCCGATGGCACCGCACCGCGCGAGGCGTCCTTCTGGATGAAGAACACGCCGACCGCGCTCGACATCCTCTTCATCCGCGCCGATGGCACGATCGCGCGCATCGCGGAGAACACCGTGCCGTTCAGCGAGGCGCCGGTCCCCTCGGGCGAGCCGGTCGCGGCCGTGCTGGAGCTGGTCGGCGGACGTTCGGCCGAGCTCGGCATTTCGGAAGGGGACACCGTCTCCTGGCCGCGCGACGCGGAACGCGGTTGAAGGCTGGCGAGAGCCGGGCTACACGGCGCGTCATGGGCATCAACCTCAATCCCTTCACCTGGTGGAACGGCGCCACCATTGGCACCTGGTTCGGTCTGCGCGGCAAGGCGCAGGTGGGCGAGGACGCGCACGGCAACGTCTATTACGAGGGCGGCAGCGACACCGCCGGGCGTCCGCGCCGCTGGGTCATCTACAAGGGCTCGAACGATGCCAGCCGCGTGCCGGCGGAATGGTTCAGCTGGCTGCATCATCAGGTCGAGGACGTGCCCGACCGTTCGCTGCCGCCGCGTCGCGCCTGGCAGAAGCCGGCCATCCCCAACATGACGGGCACCGCGCTCGCCTATCGTCCGTCGGGCGCGCTGGAAAAGGGTGGCCAGCGTGCCGCCGCGACCGGCGATTATGAAGCCTGGACGCCCGAGGGGTGAACAAGACCCGCTGGCTGGCCGGCGCGGTGCTGGCCGCCGCGCTCGGGGCCGGTGGCTGGTTCGGCTATCAGGCGCTGACCGATGATCGCGCGGCGCGTGGCGACGAATCGGCCGTCAGCCAGATCCTGCCCGATCGCCCCGGCGGCGCGTCGGGCATCGAATCGGTTGATGCGGGCCAGGCCGGCCTGCCGACCGGCGGCACGCCGATGGCGGAGCGGGTCGCGGTGGTCGGCCTGCTCAACAAGCGGAACGGCGTATCGCGCGAGCTGACGCTCAAGCCCGGCCAGGCGGTGCGTGTCGGCGACGCGATCGTCCGCCTGCGCGCCTGCGAAAAGACAGCGTCCTGGGAAACCGAGCAACTGACCGGAGCCTTCGTCCAGCTGGACGTGCATGGCGCGGATCAGAAGTGGCGGCGTGTCTTTTCGGGCTGGGTGTTCAAGGAACGGCCGGCGCTGAACGTCGTCCAGCATCCGGTCTATGACGTCTGGGCCAAGAACTGCACGATGTCCTGGCCCGAAACCGGTCCCGACACGGTGCCGGCCGCAGCGCCGGGGCCTGCACCCAGGCGGTCGAGCGCGCCGAAATCGCCGGGGGCCGAGGCACCGGCGGCGGACGCACCGGGGCCGACCACGCCCGCCAACGCATCGGACAATAGCGCGACATAATCGTCGCGCCCGATCTCGACCGCGCCCATGGTGGCGAGGTGCGGCGTCTGGAACTGGCAGTCGAGCAGATTATAGCCGCCCGCGCGCAGCCGTGCGACCAGCCAGACCAGCGCGACCTTGGACGCATCGGTCCGCCGGCTGACCATCGATTCGCCGAAAAAGGCGCGGCCCAGGCTCAGGCCGTAGAGTCCGCCGACCAGCTCGTCGCCGTCCCAGCATTCGATCGAATGGGCAAAGCCCATGTCGAACAGGTCGATGAACACCCGCTCGATGGCGTAGTTGATCCAGGTCTCTGGCCGGTCGGCGACGCTTTCGGCGCATAGCCGGATGATCGATTCGAACGCGGTGTCGGCGGTCACTCGGAACCGGTCGGCAGCGACCGTCTTGCGCAGCGAGCGTGACAGATGAAACCCGCCGAGCGGCAGGACGGCGCGCTTGCGCGGCTCCACCCAATAGACGTGATCGGTATCGCGCGTATCGGCCATCGGGAACACACCGACCGCATAGGCCCCCAGGACGAGGTGCGGGGTCAGGCGTTCGATGGCCCCGGTGCTCATCTGCTGGTCAGCCGCCGTTCGACGGTGCGCCACAACTCGCTATAGGCCTGCGCCGCCGCGCTGCGGGGGGCGAAGGCGCCGACGGGGGCGCGGTGCTCGCCCATCGCCTCGACCACGCTCGCCATCGGGATGACGGGCCAGTCGGGCTGGGCGGCGACGGCCTCGGCATGGAGCTTGCGGCGGCGGTCGACCATGACATGGACGGGCAATAGCGGCACCCGGCCACGGACATGCGTATCGACCACCTCCAGCGCGCGGGTGGCGAGCGCGGAGGGGACGACCGGCACCACGATCAGATCGGCGGCGCGCAGCACCTGTTCGGTCGTCTCGGTCAGGCCGGGCGGGCAGTCGAGGACGATGCGGTCATAATCGTCCAGCCCGTCGATCAGCTTGTCGAGCCGCTTCTTCTTGTCGAGCGCGTGGAACAGGAAATCCAGGCCGCGCAGCGAATCATCGGCCCCGATCAGCGACAGGCGGGAGATGTCGGTTTCGCGCACCAGCCGGTCGACGGCGATGTCGCGGGAGAAGATGGCCTGTGCCTGATCCCCGCGCGCCGGGCCGCCGAGCAGCCAGGTCGAGGCGGCCTGGGGGTCGAGGTCCCATAGCAAAGTCCGGCGCGCACAAAGACTTGCGGCACACCAGGCGAGATTGACCGCCATGCTGGTCTTTCCCACGCCCCCCTTCAGACTGTAAATCGCGATCGCGGCCACGCGGTTCTTCGACCTCCCGGCTGTACCTCACAAGAAAAAGGCCAGCGGAGGTATCTCCGCCGGCCGGTTTTCGATCAAGTCCCTATCGTCCGATATTCGAACGCGAAGGCTTTCATGGCCTCAGACGTGGCAGGTCTGCGCGGCCTTCTTCGGGGTGGTCAGGGTGATGTTCTTCTCGTCACCCGTCATCTTCCAGCCGCCCTCGGCGGTCAGCGGCTCGCCGGCGGCCGGCGCGGTCAGCTTCACCGGGGTGTCGCCCTGCTTCAGGCGGACATTGGCCTGCTTGTCACCCTGGAAGAAGGTGACGAAGGCCAGGCTCTGGTCCTTGCAGCGGAAGGTCTTGTCGGCCTTGATCGCGGGCGGCAGTTCCACCGGCGCGCGATTGGCGAGGATGTTGGCCATGGGGTCGGGATTGGTGTCGACGACCTCGGGCTGGCTGGGCTGCGAATTGCACGCTGCCAGGGCGAACAGCGGTGCGGCGACGATGAGGGGGAGGAGGCTCTTCATAGCGGGGCGGTGCTTCGCAAATGCAGCAACCATGCGTCAAGTCGATAGATGCCGTAGCGTTCACCGGAATGGTGCAAGCGGACGTCGCGATCCGGTCGATGATGGGGCTTTGGGGTGGGCAAGCAAGGCTTTGCTTGCCGTGGCCCGGGGCAGGGGCCATCTAGCGATCATGGATGCGACCCCCGATACCCTGGCCCTGATCGGCAACACCCCGCTCGTCCGGTTGAAAGGGCCGAGCGAGGCCACCGGATGCGATATTTTCGGCAAGTGCGAATTCGCCAATCCGGGGGCGAGCGTGAAGGACCGCGCCGCGCTGTTCATCGTCGAGGATGCCGAGGCGCGCGGGGCGCTGCGCCCCGGCGGCACGATCGTCGAGGGCACGGCGGGCAATACCGGCATCGGGCTGGCGCTGGTCGCCAACGCCAAGGGCTATCGTACGATCATCGTGATGCCCGAGACGCAGAGCCGCGAGAAGATGGACACGCTGCGCGCGTTGGGGGCCGAGCTGGTCCTGGTGCCGGCCGCGCCCTATTCCAGCCCCTGTCACTTCGTCCACACCTCGCGCCGGATCGCCGAGGAGACGGAGAATGCGATCTGGGCCAACCAGTTCGACAATATCGCCAATCGCCGTGCGCATATCGTCGGCACCGCCGAGGAGATCTGGAACCAGATGCACGGGCGGGTCGATGGCTTCACCTGCGCGGCGGGGACCGGCGGCACCTTTGCCGGGGTCGGCATGGGGCTGAAGGCGCATGACGAGAATGTCGTCATCGCGCTCAGCGACCCGCATGGCGCGGCGCTCTACAATTATTATGCCTGTGGCGAGTTGAAGTCCGAAGGGTCGTCGGTGGCCGAGGGCATCGGTCAGGGGCGGATCACCGCCAATCTCGACGGCGCGCCGGTCGATGCGCAGTTCCGCATCTCCGACGCCGATGGCTGGTACTGGGTGCAGCGGCTGTTGAGCGAGGAGGGGCTGTGCCTGGGCCTGTCCTCGGGCATCAACGTCGCGGGTGCGGTGGCGCTGGCGCGTTCGCTGGGGCCGAATAAGCGGATCGCAACCATTTTGTGCGATACGGGGTTTCGCTACCTCTCCACGCTCCATGACCCGGCGTGGCGGGCCGAGAAGGGACTGTAAGCGCCGGAACCGTTTGCGTCCGGCGGTCGACAGAAGCGCAGGCGCACGATAGTGATACAGAATTCCATGAAGTCACACGACCACCATCATATCATGCAGCGTGTCAAAGTCGGCATGATCGGCCTGGCCGCCGTGATATTGCTGATCGCGCTCGCCAGCACGATCCTCGGCTCGCTGAACCGCGACGAACCGCCGGCGGCGGTCGCGGGGGCGGCCCAAACCAACATGGTCGCCGATATGGCCGCGACCAACACCACCGCGCCGACCAACGAGCCGCTGGCCGAACTCGGCGTCGCGCCCGCCCCGGTCAACAGCCAGGCACCGGCGGAGTCGGCGCAACCCTGATCCTCCCTCTCTATTCCGCCCCTGCAAGGGGAGGGGCATGCGCAGCATGGTGGAGGGGCGTAACTGGCGGCGAACGAAGCTCTGACCTCACCATCGGCGACACCCATCCGTCAGGCTTTCGGCCTGCCATCACTCCTTCCAGGTCAGGAGTAAGGCGAGCGCCGATTCAGCCCAGGTCCGTCCATTCCGGACCGAATCGGGAACATGCCGATTCCGGACCCGGAGATGCCGGCTCGATCGTAAAATTTCGGGCCCGCGTGTCGCGCCGAACGACCGCCGCAAATCGCCTGGGAAAATCGGGGAAAGGGCACCATAAGCCCGGATTTCCGGGCTTTGTGGTTAATGGGCTTGGGCGCGTTTCCCGTCATGCGCCCGGCGGTTCATCGCATAAGTCCCATATTCGGGGTGATTTCCCCGCTTATCCCCAAAAATCCCGTTGCCTCCCGCTGTTGCTATAGGTAAATCTTATTCCAACAGAGGGGCAGGCTCACTGTTGTCGTAAGATGGTCGGATCGCGGCGAGGGTCGTGGTTCGGGGCAGTGAGGCCGTGCGCGCCATGTGCGAGGTTGGCGTGTCCGAACGGGGTTTGTATCAGGGAAGTGGCATTGGCCTTGTCGACGACAAGGGTCGTGTTGCCATCCCTAACGCCCTTCGCTCCACCCTGGCTCAGAACGCGCCGCGCCCCGATGGAAAAGACGGCGGAACGATCATCATCGCCGTTCACGAAACCGAGCGCTGTCTGATCGCTTATGACCCGGGTTATGTCGCGGTGCTGAAAAAGGAATTGGACGCACGGACCGAGATGTCGCGTGGTCCCGATGGCCGGATCGATTACAATATCAAGCGCGATCTGGCGAATGGCGAAGCCGTGCCCTTCGACGGTTCGGGCCGTTTCATCATGCCGGGCTTTCCCCGCTTCCATGCCGGCATCACCGCGCACGCCTTTTTCTGGGGCACGTTCGACTATATCGAAATCTGGGACCCCAAGACGCTGGTCGAGACGCCGGGCCTGCCGGCCAAGATGATCTCCGCCGCGCGCTTCCACTGCCACGAAAAGGGGATCGCGCTGTGAGCCCCACCGTCAACGACGCCCCGCACATCCCCGTCCTGCTCGACGAAGTGCTCGATGCGCTCGCCATCACGCCCGGCGAGACGCATGTCGACGGCACGTTCGGGGCAGGCGGCTATACCCGTGCGATGCTGGGCCGGGGGGCGAAGGTCATCGCCTTCGATCGCGATCCCGATGCCATCGCCAATGGCCAGGCGCTGGTCCAGGCCGAGCCGGGGCTGACTCTGGTCCACCGCGAGTTCTCCGGGCTGGACCAGGCGCTGCCGGCACCGGTCGACGGTGTCGTGCTCGACATTGGCGTGTCGTCGATGCAGCTCGACCAGGCGGAGCGCGGCTTTTCCTTCCAGGGCGATGGGCCGCTCGACATGCGCATGGCGCAGGCGGGCGAGTCGGCGGCCGACTTCCTCAACACTGCCGACGAAGCCGCGATCGCCGATGTCCTCTATCATTATGGCGAGGAGCCGCGTTCGCGCCGCGTGGCACAGGCGATCGTCACGGCCCGCCCGCTGACCCGCACCGGCGAGCTGGCCGCCGTGGTCCGCCGTGCGCTCGGTTATCGCCCGCATGACAAGAAGGACCCGGCGACGCGGACCTTCCAGGCGATCCGCATCCATGTGAACCGCGAGCTGGACGAACTGGCCGAGGGGCTGGCGGCGGCCGAGCGCGCGTTGAAGCCGGGTGGCCGATTGGCGATTGTGACCTTCCACAGTCTGGAAGACCGGATGGTGAAGCGCTTCCTCCGGGAGCGGGCCGGTCAGTTGCCGGGCGGCTCGCGCCATCTGCCGCAGCAGGCGGCGGCGCGGGCACCGACGTTTACCGCGGTCGGCAAGGCCGTGCGGGCAGGCGCCGCCGAGCTGGCGCGCAACCCGCGCGCGCGTTCGGCCACGCTGCGTTTCGCGACGCGAACGGAATCCCCCGCCTGGTCGGCGGGGCAAGGGTGGGCGCCGGGGGGCGAGTTGACTCAGGAGTTGGGCGTATGACGGCGGCGTATCGGTTGAAGGGGATAGGGTGGTTCGGGAGCTGCGTGGCGGTCGTCCTGGGCTTCTACCTGGTCTCGCTCCAGGTCGCGGCGGAGCGCAAGAAGCTCGACGACGTCAACACGCGCATCCGCACCGCCGAGCGCGACATCCGCGCGCTGGAGACCGAGTTCGACACGCGCGCGAACCTGGCGCAGCTCGAGAAGTGGAACGGCGACACGCTGGCCCTGACCGCGCCGATCGCGGGCCAGTTCGTCGGGGACGAGACGCAGCTCGCCTCGCTCGACGTGACGCGCGGGCCGGCCGGCGGCGCGATCCAGACCGCCGCCCTTCTCGTCCCCTCGCAGCCGCAGCCGGTCGAGCCGCTGCCCGTTCCCGCCGCCCAGCCCAACATCCAGACGATCGCGCCCGCCCCCGTCGTCAAGCTGGCCAAGGTCGACCTGCCCAAGCCGCAGGTGGTCAAGGCCGTGTCCGAGCGGATCGTGACCGCCAAGGTCGGCAAGCCCGCGCCGATCGCGCAGGTGCGCACCGCCGCCGCCGTCGCCAAGGTGCGGCCGCAGGCGGTGGCGATGCTCGACCGTCAGCTGCTGTCCGACACGACGCTGGGTGACATCCTGAAGGGGGCCAAGTCCGAATCGCGGCGGCAGCGTTGAGCGTTCTCGTCGCGCGTCCCTCCACCAGCCAACGTACCGCCGGCCAGCGCCATGCGCTGGTCGCGACGACGCATATGCGGCTGATGATGCTGATGATGCTGTTCGGCGCGGCCGTGCTGGTCGTGATCGGGCGGCTGACCCTGCTCGCCATCTTCGCCGGGCCCGCCGATGGGGCGCAGCGCACCGCGACGCTAGCCGCGCGGGGTGATATCGTCGACCGCAACGGATCGCCGCTGGCCCGCACGATCGACAGCTGGACGATCGCGGTCCACCCCAAGAAGCTGATCGGCGATCCGATGGAGATCGCCGCGCGCCTCGCCGCGCTGATGCCCGATCGCGGCGACCAGGCCTGGTTCTATAACCAGATCACCCGCAAGGCCAATTTCGTCTATCTGCAACGCCGCGCCAGCCCGACGCTGGTCGAGCAGGTCAACGCGATCGGCGAGCCGGGCATCGTCTTCGACCGCGAGACGCAGCGCCTCTATCCGCAATCGACGCTGGCCGCGCATGCGCTGGGCTTTTTGTCGACCGATGGCCACGGCATGAGCGGCATGGAGCGCGTGCTCGACGAGCGGCTGCTGAACCCCGCCCGCGCGGGCCAGCCCGTCGCGCTGTCCATCGACACCCGCGTCCAGGCGGCGATGGAGAGCGAGCTGGGCCGCGCCATGAACACCTTCCGCGCGCGCGCCGGTGGCGGCATCGTGCTCGACGTCCATACCGGTGAGGTCGTGGCGATGGTATCGATGCCGACCTTCAATCCCAACCGGGTCGGCATGGCGGGCACCGAGGAACTGCGCAACATCACGACGCAGAGCGTGTTCGAGCTGGGTTCGACCTTCAAGCCGATCACCATGGCGACCGCGATCGAGAATGGCGTCGTCACCTCCATGCAGCGCCGCTTCGACGCGACCCATCCGCTCAAGGTCGGCGGCTATACCATCCATGACGAGGCGGGCGACCCCAAGCGCTGGCTGAACATGGCCGAGACGCTGATCTATTCGTCCAACATCGCCACCGCGCGCGTCGCCGACGAGATCGGGCCGCAGCGGATGCAGGCGATGTTCAAGAAGCTGGGCTTCGACACCAAGCCCGATATCGAGCTGCGCGAAAAGGGCCGGCCGCTGCTGCCGACCTATTGGGCGCGGACGACGACGATGACGACCGCCTATGGCCATGGCATCGCGGTGACGCCGCTGCATCTCGCCTCGGCCTATGCGACGCTGGTCAATGGCGGCATCTGGCGCCCGGCCACGCTGATGAAGGTCGCGCCCGGTCACGCGCCGCAGGGCCGCCGCGTGATCAGCGAGGCGACCAGCTTCAAGATGCGCCAGATGTTGCGTCTGATCGTGATGCGCGGCACGGGTCGCAAGGGCGATGCGCCGGGCTACCGCGTCGGCGGCAAGACGGGCACGGCCGAGGCGGCGGTGGCGGGCGGCTATGACCGGTCGCGCAACGTCGCCACCTTCGCCGCGGCTTTCCCGATGGATGCGCCGCGTTATGTCGTCGTGGCGATGCTCGACTCGCCACAGGGTACGAAGGAGACGTTCGGGTGGAAGACCGCAGCCTGGAACGCCGCGCCCGTCGTCGGCCGCACCATCACGCGGGTCGGCGCGATGCTGGGCGTGGTGCCGGATGCGAACAAGGACATCGACGTGTCCGACATTCTACCCACCCTGTGGCAGGACCCGACCCGGCCGCCGATCGATGGCCGATAAGGGCGATGGCATGAAACTGAACCAATTGGACCACGGCATTTCGGGCGAGGGCGGCGACGCCCTCGTCACCGGTTTCGCGATCGACCATCGCAAGGTCGCCCCCGGCACCATCTTCGGCGCTTTTCAGGGCGCACGGGTGAATGGCGAGGACTTCATCGCCGATGCGGTGCGCAGCGGCGCGATCGCGGTCGTCGCGCGGCCCGGCGTGACCGTCGAGGGCGCGGTGCATATCGCGTCGGACGAACCCCGCGCCGCCTTCGCACAATTGGCCGCCGCCTTCTTCGCGCCGTTCCCGGCCACGGCGGTGGCGGTGACGGGCACCAACGGCAAGACCTCGACCGTCGAGATGACGCGCCAGCTCTGGCGCATGGCCGGGCATCACGCCGCCTCGATCGGCACGCTGGGCGTGACCACCGCCGACGAGCGGACCTATACCGGGCTGACCACGCCCGATGTCGTCACCTTCCTGTCCAACGTCGCTGGCCTCGCGCGCGAAGGGGTGACCCATCTGGCGTTCGAGGCGTCGAGTCATGGCCTGACCCAGTATCGCACCGAGGGGCTGGAGGTGTCGGCGGCGGCCTTCACCAATTTGTCGCGCGATCACCTCGACTACCATGGCGATATGGGCGCTTATCTGGCGGCCAAGATGCGGCTGTTCTCCGAGGTGCTCTCGCCCACCGGGACAGCGGTCGTCTGGGCCGATGACGTCCAGAGCGGCCGGGTGATCGATCTGGCGCGCGCACGCGGCAACAATCTGATCACAGTCGGCACGCGCGGATCGACGCTGAAGTTGGTCGAGCGGCATCCGACGCTGCTTGGCCAGGGCCTGGTGATCGAAGACGAGCATGGCGCGACCCACAAGGTCCAGCTGCCGCTGATCGGCGCCTATCAGGCGGCCAATGCACTGGTGTCGGCCGGCCTCGTGCTGGCGACCGGCGGCGATGTCGCGACGACGCTGGCCAATCTTGCCCGGTTGCAGCCGGTGCGTGGCCGGCTGGAACGGGCTGCCATCGCGCGCAGCGGTGCGCCGGTCTATGTCGATTACGCCCATACGCCCGATGCGTTGGAGGCCGCCATCGCGGCGCTGAAACCCCATGCCGGCGGTCGACTGATCGTGGTGTTCGGCGCGGGCGGCGACCGCGATCCCGGCAAGCGCGAGGCGATGGGGCAGGTCGCCTCGATGCAGGCGGACCGGGTGATCGTCACCGACGACAATCCGCGTACCGAGGACCCCGCCGCGATCCGTGCGCAGGTCATGCGCGGCGCGACCGGGGCGATCGAGATCGGCGACCGCCGCGAGGCCATCGCCGCCGCCATCGCCGAGGCGGGCGAGCAGGACATCGTCCTGATCGCGGGCAAGGGGCATGAGCAGGGCCAGATCGTCGGCGATCTCGTCCTGCCCTTCGACGATGTCGCGGTGGCGCGCGAGTGCGCGGTATGACGACCGCCGCCAACGTACCCGCCGCCGAGCCGGTCGAACCCCCCGTCGCGGTGGCGAACGACGCCACGCCCGTGCCCGCGCCGATCGCCGCCAAGCCCGTCGAGCGGCCTCGTCGCAAATTGTCGCTGCATTACGGCGCGCGCCCCGGAGAAAAGCCATGAGCCTGTGGACCGCCGACGAGATCGCCGCCGCGACCGGGGGACAGGCGTCGGGCGCGTTCGCGGTCACGGGCGTCGCCTTCGACAGCCGCGAGGTCGGACCGGGCGATCTGTTCGTCGCGATGCTGGGCGAGGCGACCGATGGCCACCGCTTCCTCGATCAGGCCTTTGCACAGGGCGCGGCGGGTGCGCTGGTCAGCGCCGATACCGCCCACCCGCACGTCCAAGTCGCCGACAGCTTTCGCGCGCTGGAGGATCTGGGCCGTGCCTCGCGGGCGCGGACCGAGGCGACGATCATCGGCGTCACCGGATCGGTCGGCAAGACCAGCGCCAAGGAAGCGCTCTACGCCGCGCTCGAACGTGGCTGGCAGGGGCGGGTGCACCGCTCGGTCAAGAGCTACAACAACCATACGGGCGTGCCGCTCAGTCTGGCGCGGATGCTGCGTGACGTTCGCGCGGGCGTGTTCGAGATGGGGATGAACCATGCGGGCGAACTGTCCGCGCTGACCGGGATGGTGCGCCCGCACATCGCGATCGTCACCGCCATCGCGCCCGCGCATACCGAATTCTTCGCCGACGAATCCGCCATCGCCGACGCCAAGGGCGAGATCTTCCGGGGGCTGGAGCCGGGCGGCACCGCGATCATCCCCTATGACAGCCCGCATCGCGACCGGCTGATCGCCGCCGCCCGGCCCTATGCCGCGCGGATCGTGACTTTCGGCTTCGATCCCGCAGCCGACGTCCATGCGATGGAGGCGATGCGCGGCCCCAATGGCGGCAGCTTCGTCACCGCCCGGATCGGCGAGCGCGAGTTGAACTTCACTCTGTCGCAGCCGGGGCGGCATTGGGTGTCCAATGCGCTGGCGGTGCTGGCGGCAGTCGACGCGGCGGGCGGCGATCTGGGCTTGGCGGGTCTGGCACTGGCCGAACTGGGCGGGCTCGCTGGGCGCGGCGCGCGGTTCCGGGCCGGCAACGGCGCGCTGATCATCGACGAAAGCTATAACGCGAACCCCGCCTCGATGCGCGCCACGCTGGCGGTGCTGGCCGAGGAGCCGGGGCGGCATGTCGCCGTGCTCGGCGAGATGCGCGAACTGGGCGACGACTCGGCCGACTATCACGCCGGTCTCGCCGAACCGATCCTCGCCGCCCGCGTCGAAAAGGCGCTGCTCGTCGGCGAATCGATGGCGCCGCTGGCCGCCGCGCTTGAGGGGCGGGTCGATTTCGTCCATGTGACCGACGCAAAGGCCGCGCACGCCGCGCTGGCCTCGATCATCGCGCCCGATGACGTGGTGCTGATCAAGGGGTCCAACGGAGTCGGGCTGGCGCGCGTCGTCGCCGCTCTGGGCCAGGAATCTCGACGGGGCGGGGCGCAAGGATAATGTTGTACTGGATCGCGGAGCATCTCGGGTTTCCGGGCCTTCTCAACCTCATCCGCTATCTGTCCTTCCGTTCGGGCGCGGCGATCGCGACCGCGCTGCTCATCGGCCTGATCATAGGTCCACGCTTTATCGGCTGGCTGCGCGTCCGCCAGGGCAAGGGGCAGCCGATCCGCGCCGACGGGCCGCAGACGCACCTCGCCAAGCGCGGTACGCCGACTATGGGCGGGCTGATGATCCTGACCAGCATGGCGATGTCGATCCTGCTGTGGATGGACTTGAGCAATCCCTTCGTCTGGGCGTGCCTTTTCGTGACGCTGGGCTTCGGCGCGATCGGGTTCCTCGACGATTATGACAAGGTCCGCAAAGCCTCGACCGCCGGCGTATCGGGGCGGACGCGGCTGTTGCTGGAGTTCCTGATCGCGGGCATCGCGGCGTGGATCATCATGGGGCAGAACGGTACGCCGCTCTATCTGCCCTTCACCACGCGCATGTACATCGATCTGGGCATTTTCTACCCTGTCTTCGCCGCCTTCACGATCGTGGCGTTCGGCAATGCGGTGAACCTGACCGACGGCCTCGATGGCCTTGCGACCATGCCGGTCATCATCGCCAGCGTGGCGTTCTTGGTCATCGTCTATCTGGTCGGCAACGTGAAGTTCGCCGATTACCTCGGCATCCCGCATGTCCCGCGTGCCGGTGAGCTCGCCATCTTCTGCGGTGCGGTGATCGGCGCGGGTCTCGCCTTCCTCTGGTTCAACGCGCCCCCGGCGGCGGTGTTCATGGGCGATACGGGCAGCCTGGCACTGGGCGGCGCGCTCGGCACCATCGCGGTCGTCGCGCATCACGAGATCGTGCTGGGCATCATCGGCGGCCTGTTCGTCGTCGAGGCGCTGTCGGTGATCATCCAGGTCTTCTTCTACAAGCGGACCGGCAAGCGCGTGTTCCGCATGGCACCGATCCACCATCATTTCGAACAGCTCGGCTGGTCGGAGCCGACGGTGGTGATCCGCTTCTGGATCATCGCGCTGGTGCTGATGCTGGCGGGCCTGTCGACGTTGAAGCTGCGATGATCGTCGCAAGCGACTGGGCGGGCAAGACTTTCGCGGTGCTGGGGCTGGCGCGCTCCGGCGCCGCGACCGTTTCTGCGTTGTTGGCCAGCGGGGCGGACGTACTGGCTTGGGATGACGATGCGGCAAGGCGCGAGGCCGTGTTCGCGCAATGGGGGCATTTGAGCGGCGAGCGGCTGTTCATCGACGATTTTTCCGACTGGATAGATCCAGAGATTGACGCACTGATCGTCTCGCCGGGTGTTCCGCTCAACATTCATCCGCTGGCGGCCGCCGCGCGCGCGGCGGGAGTGCCCGTCATCGGCGACATCGAACTCTTCGCCCAAGCGCGAAAAGACCTGCCGCCGCACAAGGTCGTTGGCATCACCGGCACCAACGGCAAGTCGACCACGACCGCGCTGGTCCATCACATCCTGAAGACGGCGGGCGTCCCGACCCTGATGGGCGGCAATATCGGCCTGCCGATCCTGGGGCAGGAGCCTCTGCCCCGAGGTGGGGTCTATGTGCTGGAGCTGTCCAGCTATCAGATCGACCTGACGTCCAGCCTTGATTGCGACGTGGCGGTGCTATTGAACATCACGCCCGATCATCTCGATCGCTATGACGGCTTTGCGGGCTATGCCGCCTCCAAAGCGCGCCTGTTCGCGATGCAGTCGGCGGGCCATGTCGCGGTGGTCGGCACCGGCGACGAGGCCTCGGCCAATATCGCGCAAGGGCTGGCGGGCCGCACCGACGACCTCGTGACGATCGCGCCGGACATGGTGATCGACCAGCGCCGCTGGCCGGCGCTGCAAGGGCCGCACAATGCCCAGAACGCGCAGGCCGCCATCGCGGTGGCGCGGGCGCTGGGGATCGACGCGGCCGCGATCGAGGCCGGACTGGCCAGCTATGCCAGCCTGCCGCACCGGATGCAGCATGTCGCCACCCGGCATGGCGTGGCCTTCGTCAACGACTCCAAGGCGACCAATCCCGAGTCCACCGCGCCTGCCCTGGCGGCCTTCCCCCGCGTCCACTGGATCGTCGGCGGCAAGCGCAAGGGCGACGACCTCGACGCCTGCGCCGCGCATCTGGATCATGTCGTCGCGGCTTATACGATCGGCGAGGCCGCGCCGTTGTTCTTCGACCTGTTGAAGGACAAGGTCCCGGTGGTCGAGCAGTCGGGCACGCTGGAGGCAGCCGTCGCGCATGCCGCCGCCGCCGCGCGGCCGGGGGACACGGTCCTCCTGTCGCCGGCCTGCGCCAGCTTCGACCAGTTTCGCGATTACGAAGGGCGCGGCGATGCCTTCCGCGCCGCCGTGGAGGCGCTGGCATGACCGACCGCACGCCCAAGGCACCGCGTCCCGGCCTGATCGGATCGATGAAGGGACGCGGTGGGCGCGGCGACCGCTCGCCGCTCGGCACCTGGTTCTGGGACATCGACCGGGTGCTGCTGCTGCTCACCCTATTCCTGATCGCGATCGGGCTGATCGCGGTCGCTGCCGCCAGCCCCGCGACCGCGATGCGCTATTCGGGCGAGCATCGGAAGTTCACGCCGCTCTATTATTTCTGGCGACAGGTGATGTGGGTCGGCGTCTCGCTACCCGTGCTGTTCGGCGTGTCGATGCTGCCGGTCGTCACCGCGCGGCGCATGGCGGTGCTGGGCACCGGCGTGCTGATCGCGATCCTGGCGGTCACGCCCTTTATCGGGGTAGAGATCAACGGCGCGCGGCGCTGGATCGGGGTGGGCATCGCGCAGTTCCAGCCGTCCGAGTTCCTGAAACCGATGTTCATCGTGACGACCGCCTGGCTGTTGTCGCTGAAGGCCAAGGAACGCGATCTGCCTGCCACGCTGATCACCATGGGGATGACCGGGCTGGTCGCGGGGCTGCTGATGCTGCAACCCGATTTCGGGCAGACGATCGTCTTCTGTCTGGTCTGGATCGCGCTGCTGATGATCTCGGGCACGCCGATGCGCGTGATGCTGGCGATCGGGTCGCTGGCGCCGATCGGGCTGGTCATGGCCTATATGTTCTATGGCGTGGCGCGCAGCCGCATCAACGCCTTCCTGTTCCCCGACGTCGATGGCGAGGGTGCGGCCGACCATTTCCAGGTCAATGCCGCGCACAACACGCTGACCGCCGGGGGCTGGACCGGTACCGGGCCGGGCGGCGGTGCGGCCAAGTTCGGCCTGCCGGAGGCACATACCGACTATATCTATTCGGTGATCGGCGAGGAATTCGGGCTGATCGCCTGCGCCATCATCGCGCTCGTCTTTCTGGCGATCGTGGTTCGCGTATTCGTGAAGCTGCTTGACGAACAGGACGAGTTCAAGCTCTACGCCGCCTCCGGGCTGGCGGTGCAGTTCGGCGCGCAGGCGCTGATCTCGATGGCGGTGAATACGGGGCTCGCTCCGTCCAAGGGGATGACCCTGCCGTTCATCAGCTATGGCGGCTCGTCGATGATCGCGCTGTCGATCGGGATGGGGTTGTTGCTGGCATTCACCCGGCGCAACCCGTTCCTGACGCGCAGCCCCTATGTAGTCAGGTGGAGCGGGCAATGAGCCGTCACTTCGTCCTCGCCGCCGGGGGTACCGGCGGCCATATGGTCCCCGCCGCCGCGCTGGCGGCCGAGCTGACCCGGCGCGGGCACCGCGTGGCGCTGGTGTCGGACGCACGTGGGGTACGCTTTCCGGGGCTGTTCGAGGATATCCAGACGCATGTCCTGCCCGCCGGGCGCTTTGCGGGCGGGCCGGTCGGCTGGGCCAAGGCGCTGCGCGAGATGTGGCGCGGCCGGGCGATGGCGCGCGAACTCTACAAGACCTTCCGCCCGGCGGCGGTAATCGGGTTCGGTGGCTATCCGGCGATGCCCGCGCTGCTGGCGGCGTTCGCGGAAGGCATCCCGACCGCGATCCACGAGCAGAACGCGGTGCTGGGCCGGGTCAACCGGCTGGTCGCGGGCAAGGTCGATGCGATCGCCTTGTCCTATGAGGATACGCAGCGGTTGAATGCCAAGCATGCGGCCAAGACGCGGTTGATCGGCAATCCGGTGCGCGACCAGGTGCTGGCGCTTCGGTCGCGCCCCTATCCGCTCCTGGAGGAGGACGGTATCTTCCGCGTCCTCGTCACTGGCGGCAGCCAGGGGGCGAGCATCCTCAGCCAGGTCGTGCCCGATGGGCTCGCCATGCTGCCGGTCACCTTCCGGCGGCGGTTGCAGGTGACGCATCAGGCGCGGATCGAAGACATCGACGCGGTGCGCGCCAAATACGCCGAGCATGAGATCCCGGCCGAACTCGCCACCTATCTGCCCGACCTGCCCGAACAGCTCGCCTGGGCGCATCTGGTGATCGCGCGGGCCGGGGCTTCGACGCTGGCCGAGCTGACGGTCGCGGGTCGCCCGGCGATCCTGGTGCCGCTACCCAGCGCGACCGACGATCACCAGACGGCGAACGCGCGCGAGATGACCAGGGCGGGCGGCGCGCGGACGATCGCGCAAAAGGACTTCACGCCGGTCGAACTGGCCAAACAGATGCAGAAGCTGGGCCTCGACCCGGCGGCGCTGGAGAATGCGGCGGGCCGTGCCCGCGCCTGCGGCCGGCCCGAGGCGGCGAGCGATCTCGCCGATCTGGTCGAAAGCCTCGACGCGCCGCGCATGGTCTTGCCGGTGGGCAAATCACAAGGGACACGGAATTTGGCGGGAGCAGGCGCATGAAGGGCGTCGCCACGGATATCGGCACGATCCACTTCGTCGGGATCGGCGGTATCGGCATGTCGGGCATCGCCGAGGTGATGAAGAATCTCGGCTACCGGGTGCAGGGCTCGGACGTGGCCGAGGGCTATGTCGTGCAGGGCCTGCGGGACAAGGGTATCCCGGTTGCCATCGGCCATGCGGCGGACAATCTGGGCGATGCGGCGGTGGTCGTGACCTCGACCGCGATCACCCGCTCCAACCCCGAAGTCGAAGCCGCGCTCGAACGCCGCATCCCCGTGGTACGCCGTGCCGAGATGCTGGCCGAGTTGATGCGGTTGAAGTCCACCGTTGCGGTGGCGGGCACGCATGGCAAGACGACGACCACCTCGATGGTCGCGGCGCTGCTCGATGCCGGGGGCGTCGACCCGACCGTCATCAATGGCGGCATCATCAACAGCTATGGCTCGAATGCCCGTCTGGGCGCCTCCGACTGGATGGTGGTCGAGGCGGACGAGAGCGACGGCAGCTTCCTGCGCCTGGACGGTACGATCGCGGTCGTGACCAATATCGATCCCGAGCATCTCGACCATTATGGCTCGTTCGACCGGGTGAAGGACGCGTTCGTAGAGTTTGTCGAGAATGTGCCCTTCTACGGCGCGGCGCTGCTGTGCCTCGACCACCCGGAGGTGCAGAACATCCTGCCGCGCGTGCGCGACCGGCGCGTCGTGACCTATGGCTTCTCGGCGCAGGCGGACGTGCGCGGCGTCAACGTCACGCCGATCCCCGGCGGCAACCGGTTCGAGGCGATCATCCGCCACCGCGACGGCTCCAGCCGGTCGATCGAGGGGATCGAGCTGCCCATGCCTGGCCGCCACAATGTCCAGAATGCGCTGGCCGCGATCGGCGTCGCGCTGGAGCTGGGCATCGACGACGCGACCATCCAGCAGGGCTTCGGTCAGTTCGGCGGGGTCAAGCGGCGCTTCACCAAGGTCGGCGAGATCGCGGTGGACGGCGGCACGGCGACCGTCATCGACGATTACGGCCATCATCCGGTCGAAATCCGCGCGGTGCTGGCCGCCGCCCGCGAAGGCGCGCGCGGTCGCGTGATCGCGGTGGTGCAGCCGCATCGCTTCACCCGTCTCGGCAATCTGATGGAGGAATTCCAGACCGCCTTCAACGACGCCGACCGCGTGCTGGTGACCCCGGTCTATGCGGCGGGCGAGCAGCCGATCGAGGGCGTCGACGCCTCCGCGCTGGTCGAGGGGCTGAAGCGGCGCGGGCATCGTTCGACCGCGACCGTGGCCGACGCCGACGCGCTGGCCGAGGAACTGGCGGGATCGATCCGCGCGGACGACATGATCGTCTGCCTGGGCGCGGGCGACATCACGAAGTGGGCGGCTGGTCTGGCGAGCGCGATCGAGGCGCGCCGATGAACCTGCCCGACACCGCTGGCCGACTGACCCCGGCAGCGCCGCTGGCGCCGCTGGTGTGGTTCAAGGCGGGCGGACCGGCCGAATATCTGCTGGAGCCCAAGGACGTTGATGACCTGTCGGCGTTCCTGAAGAAGCTCGGGGGCGAGGTGCCGGTCATGGCGTTGGGCCTAGGCTCCAACCTGATCGTGCGCGACGGCGGCGTGCCGGGCGTGGTGATCCGTCTGGGCAAGCCGTTCAGCTATGCGCGGGCAGGGGAGGGGCACCTTATCACCTGTGGCGGCGGCACCTCGGGCATTCTCGTCTCGTCCAACGCGCGCGACGCGGGTATCGGCGGGCTGGAGTTTCTGCGCTCGATCCCCGGCACGGTCGGCGGCTTCGTGCGGATGAATGGCGGTGCTTACGGTCGCGAAGTGGCGGACGTATTGGCCTCCGCCACCGTCGTTCGCCGCGATGGTACAGTCGAGACGCTGGGCGTCGCCGATCTCGAATACACCTATCGCCACTCCAACCTGACCGACGGCACGGTGGTGGTCGAGGCGACCTTCCGGGGCTACGCCGCCGAACCCGCCGACATCCAAGCAGAGATGGACCGCATCGCCGCCGCGCGCGAGGCATCGCAGCCGCTACGCTCCAAGACCGGAGGGTCGACTTTCAAGAACCCGGATGGCCACAAGGCCTGGGCGCTGGTCGATGCGGCGGGCTGTCGCGGGCTGACGCTGGGCGATGCGCAGGTGTCGGAGAAGCATTGCAATTTCCTGCTCAACCTCGGCAACGCCACCGCGGCGGAGATCGAGGCGCTGGGCGAAGAGGTCCGGACCAAGGTGAAGGCTCAGTCGGGCGTGACGCTCGAATGGGAAATCCAGCGCGTTGGGGTGGCGAAGTGAAGACGGCATCCCCATTCCTCCCCATCTCCGATGGGGAGGGGGACCGCCGCGAAGCGGTGGTGGAGGGGCGAGGGGCTTGCCCCTCCACCAGCTTGCGGCTGGTCCCCCTCCCCAAGCATAGCTTGGGGAGGATTGAAGAAGACTCCACGCAAACAACAAGGATCGCGTGATGCATATCGTCGTACTGATGGGCGGCTGGTCGGCGGAGCGGCCGGTGTCGCTGATGTCGGGGGCGGGCGTCGCCGATGCGCTGGAGCGGAACGGTCACCGCGTCACCCGGATCGACATGGACCGCGATCTCGCGGCCAAGCTGGTCGAGGCCCAGCCCGACCTCGTCTTCAACGCGCTGCACGGCTCGCCCGGCGAGGATGGCACGGTGCAGGGGATGCTCGACCTGATGGGCATTCCGTACACCCATTCGGGCCTCGCCACCTCGGTCATCGCGATCGACAAGGTGCTGACCA
The DNA here is from genome assembly GCF_052056765.1 of Sphingomonas pseudosanguinis. Taxonomy (NCBI): domain Bacteria; kingdom Pseudomonadati; phylum Pseudomonadota; class Alphaproteobacteria; order Sphingomonadales; family Sphingomonadaceae; genus Sphingomonas; species Sphingomonas pseudosanguinis. The sequence goes on along the minus strand of NZ_CP189888.1, from coordinate 2,331,564 downwards.
AGCAGGCGCTGGTCCCGCATGGCATCCCCATGCCCGGCGGTCGCATCGTGAAGTCGGAGGATCTGTTCGCCGGTGATCCGTTGCCACGCCCCTATGTGCTCAAGCCGGTGAATGAAGGCTCCTCGGTCGGCGTGGCGATCGTCACCGACACCAGCAATCATGGCAACCCGATTGCCCGCGATGCGAGCGGCCCCTGGGCCGAGTTCGAGGAATTGCTGGCCGAACCTTATATCCGCGGCCGCGAACTGACGACCGCCGTTCTAGGCGGCCGCGCGCTGGGCGTGACCGAGTTGAAGCCCAAGAACGGCTGGTACGATTTCGACGCGAAATACACGGACGGCCTGACCGAGCATGTCTGCCCCGCACAGATTTCCGACGAAATCGCCGAGGCCTGCAAGTCGCTCGCGCTCGAGGCGCATCGTATCCTGGGCTGTCGCGGTGCCTCGCGCTCCGACTTCCGCTGGGATGATGAGCGCGGCGTCGACGGGCTGTTCCTGCTGGAGGTCAACACTCAGCCCGGCATGACCCCGCTCAGCCTCGTGCCCGAGCAGGGCCGCCATGTCGGCATGGATTACGACACGCTGGTCCAGGCGATCGTCGACGAGGCCGTCGCCTGGTACAAGGATCAGGCGGGATGAGCCGCACGATCAAGCGCGGCCCGCCGCCGCGCCGCCCGGCACCGCGCCGTCGCCAGCCGGTCAAGCGCGCGACGCTGAGCGAGCGGTTGCTCGCCAAGGTGCCGGTCAGCGAGGAGACGATCAAGAAGGCCGTCACCTGGACGATCCTCGGCGGCGCGGGTGCGGCGGTGCTGGCGGTCGCGACCTATGTCGGCGTGCCCGGCATGATCGGCACCGCGATCGCCGAACAGGCGGGCCATGCCGGTTTTCGCGTCCAGCAGATCGAGGTGACCGGCCTGAAGCGCATGGACCGGATGACCGTCTATGCCGTCGCACTCGATCAACAGAGCCGGGCGATGCCGCTCGTCAATCTGGAGGATGTCCGCGCCAAGCTGCTGCGCTACGGCTGGATCAAGGACGCGCATGTCTCCAGGCGGCTGCCCGATACGCTGCTGGTCGATATCGACGAACGCAGCCCGGCGGCGGTGTGGCAGGATAATGGCCAGCTGACCCTGATCGATGCGAGCGGCGTGCTTCTGGAACCGGTGCGGGCCGAAGCGATGCCCGACCTGCCGCTGATCATCGGCCCGGGCGCCAATCTGCAGGAGCCCGCCTATCAGGCACTCCTGTCCGCCGCGCCGGCTCTTAAACCGCGTGTGAAGGCGGCGACCTGGATCGGCAATCGTCGCTGGGATCTGACCTTCGACAGCGGCGAGACGCTGGCGCTACCCGAGGAGGGCGCGGGCGCGGCGCTGATGAAGTTCGCCGCGATGGACGGCTCGCGACCGCTGCTCGGGCGTGGCTGGCTGCGCTTCGATATGCGCGATCCCGCAAAGCTGGTTGCGCGCAAGCCCGGTTTGAATCAGAATCATGCGCTCGCTGATCCGGCAAAGGCCGGGGGCGGTGCCGCCGATGTCGCACCCGGGAATGGCGCGGAGGCGGCAGCGGCCGAAGGGGCATCACAGGGGTAGCAAGGTCATGGCAAAGATTGCACCCGAAGGGTTGATCACCGCGCTGGACATCGGGTCGTCCAAAGTGTCCGCGCTGATCGCGCGCAAGGGCGATGGCGGTGAACTGATCGTGCTGGGCACCGGCCAGCGCGAGAGCCGGGGCGTCAAGCGCGGCTATATCGCCGATATGGGCGCGACCGAGGCGGCGGTGCGCGAGGCGGTCGAACAGGCCGAGCGGATCGCGGGGCTGAATATCGAGAATGTCTGGGTCGGCTTCTCGGCCGGCGGCCTGGTGTCCGACGTCGCCGAGGTCGAGTTCGAGCTAGGCGGCCATCAGGTCGAACAGGGCGATATCGACGCGCTGCTGGCGGCCGGGCGCAACTCGATCGACCCGCAAGGTCGCATGGTACTACACGCGCAGCCCGCGCTCTACACGCTCGACGGGCTGACGGGGGTGAAGAAGCCGCTGGGCCTCCATGCCGACCGGCTGGGCGTGCACATCCATGTCGTCGCCGCCGACGGCTCGCCGGTGCGCAACCTCGATCTGTGCGTCCGCTCGGCGCATCTGGAGGTGAAGTCAATCATTGCGGCACCCGTCGCGACGGGTCTGGCCTGCCTGTCCGACGAAGAACGCGAACTGGGCGTCGCACTGGTCGAGATGGGGGCGGGGATCACCAATGTCTCGCTGTTCGCTGGCGGCATGCTGGTCGGTCTCTGTTCGCTGCCGATGGGCGCGGCGGACATCACCGACGACGTCGCTTCCGCCTTCGGCACACGTCGGCAGATGGCGGAGCGGATGAAGTGCTTCCACGGCTCAGCCAACGCCTCCCCGCGCGACAATCACGACATGCTCCAAGTGACGCCGATCTCGGCCGAAGACGGCGGCGACACGATGCAGATCACCAAGGCACAGCTGATCGGCGTGATCCGCCAGCGGCTGGAGCATCAGATGGGTGAGATTCGCAAGGCGCTCCAGCATCTGAAGTTCGAGGGGCCGGTCGGGCGTCAGGTCGTGCTGACCGGTGGCGGCGCGGAGCTGAAGGGCATTGCCGACTATGCGCAGCAGGCGCTGGGCCGCTCGGTCCGCATCGGCCGGCCGCGCGGGCTGGCCGGTCTGCCCGATGCGCATGGCGGGCCGGCTTTCGCGACGCTCGCGGGTCTGGCTTTCTATGCCGCGACCGACCCGATCGACCTGCGCAGCATCGCGCCGACGAACCAGACGGTTCACCGGCCGAGCGGCATGGGGCTGTTCCGGCGGCTGATTCAGGCGGCGAAGGCGAATTATTAAGCAAATTGGCCCGATGCTGGGCAGTTTTGGGTTGGCACCGGGCGGGTCGCTGGTGCACTAACAGTTATTCAGGGGCCCGGTCTTAGCGTATCGACCGGGAACGGCGGAGTAGAATTGGGATGAGCATCGAATTCATCGCACCCGAGGTCGACGAACTGACGCCGCGTATCGCGGTGATCGGTGTCGGCGGTGCCGGCGGCAACGCGATCGCGAACATGATGCGCGCCGAGGTGCAGGGCGTGGATTTCCTCGTCGCCAATACCGACGCGCAGGCGCTGAAGCAGTCGATCGCGCCGCGTCGCGTCCAGCTGGGTGCCAAGATCACGCAGGGGCTGGGCGCCGGCAGCCGTCCGGAAATCGGCCGCGCCGCCGCCGAGGAGACGATCGAGGATCTCTCCAAGATGCTCGAGGGCAGCCACATGTGCTTCATCGCCGCCGGCATGGGCGGCGGCACCGGCACCGGTGCGGCCCCGGTCATCGCCAAGGCGGCGCGTGACATGGGCATCCTGACCGTCGGCGTCGTGACCAAGCCGTTCGCGTTCGAGGGCAATCGTCGCGCCAAGTCGGCCGATGGCGGCATCGAGGAACTGCAGAAGTACGTCGATACGCTGATCGTCATCCCGAACCAGAACCTGTTCCTGATCGCCAACGCCAACACCACCTTCAAGGAAGCGTTCGCGATGGCGGACGAGGTGCTGCAGCAGGGCGTGCGCGGCATCACCGACCTGATGGTCATGCCGGGCCTCATCAACCTCGACTTCGCCGACGTCCGTTCGGTGATGCAGGAGATGGGCAAGGCGATGATGGGCACCGGTGAGGCCACCGGCGACAATCGCGCGATCGAAGCAGCGCAGAAGGCGATCGCCAACCCGCTGCTCGACGGCGTGTCGATGCAGGGCGCCAAGGGCGTCATCATCTCGATCACTGGCGGCGACGACATGCGCCTGCTCGAAGTGGACGAGGCGGCGAATCACATTCGCGAGCTGGTCGATCCCGAAGCCAACATCATCTGGGGTTCGGCGTTCAATCCCGAACTGGAAGGCCGCATCCGCGTGTCGGTGGTCGCCACCGGCATCGACGCCGATGTGAAGCCGGGTGCCGCCGCGCCGGTCGAGGCGCAGCGCAGCAGCTTCAGCATGGGCGGCATGGCGCGCAAGACCGACGACACGCCCAGCTATCGCCCGAGCGAGCCGACCGCCGCCACCCCTGCGTCGCAGGTCGCCACCCCGGCCCCAACGCCTGCCCCCGTGGTGTCGCAGCCCGCACCGTCGCCCAGCGTGACCCCGGCCGCACCGGTGGTGACGCCGCCGCCGGCGCCGGTCGCGGCCCCCGCCGCGCCGCAGCCGGCGCCGGAGGACGAACTGGTCCTGGGTGCCGACACGATGGTCCCCGCCGCACCGGCGCAGCCCCAGGCCCCGACCCACAGCGCTTCGGTCGAGCCGGCGCCCGGTTCGGAAGAAGCCCGCCGCCGCTGGCTGGCCCCCGGCAGCGAGGCCGGCGAGGTGCCGGCCCAGCCCGCACCGCGCGTGAAGCTGGGTGGTACGTTGTTCGAGCGCATGTCGAACGCGGCGCGCGGTGCGCAGCGTGACGACAATGCGCAAGGATCGGGCGACTCGTCGCTCGACATCCCCCGCTTCCTGCACCGTCAGAACAACCAGTAAGCCGCTTTCGCTGGTCCGACTGGCGAAGACGTTGCAAAAGGGCCTGCCCGAGCGATCGGGTGGGCCTTTTTGTTGCTGCGCAGGCGTCGGGTGCGAGTGGCGGATGCGGCTCTATCTGCGGTAATGATCCCGATCGGAGCCGGGAAGCCCGAAACGAAATCACCCCTCCCCTTCAGGGGAGGGGACGGGGGTGGGGCCTATCCGCGAGCACGTCGTATGTGGAGAAGCCGGCCTCCCTTTTAGGGGGGGCGTCGTGGAATTGGCGTTTCTTGGCTCCTCACGCACCACCCTGGCGAAGGCCGGGGTCCAGATGCTGAACGCTTTCCATCGCTTATTGGCGCTTGCCTCGCTGGACCCCGGCCTGCGCCGGGGTGGTGTGCAGAATTTTGCATGATTTCCTGCGACGGAGGGGCGGGGGAGAGGCGCTTCCCCGAGCGCTTCGTGATGGGTGAGGCCCCACCCCAACCCCTCCCCTGAAGGGGAGGGACTTGCCTGGCGCCATCTACCATCCCTGTGATCGTGAAGGCATAGGGGACGGGAATGGCCGTCTGTCCCCCTCTCCGGGATATGCCGTTCTTCGATCTGCCGACGCCCTTGAAGACCTCGGAAGGATTCGGTCCAAGGAGCAGCGCCCCGTCCGATCCAAGCGTTGATGGCCTGACAGGGCTCGGCTGCGCTCTTAACCCGCCATCCGCGCTGATCCCCAGCTCGCCCCGGCCTTTTGGTCGACCGTGTGGAACAACCGGGCGCGCGGCGCGTGCGATCCCCATTGCCCGGCAGCGCGAAACGCGCTTTATGGGACCCAGTCCCATGACGCCGACCTTCCTTTCCCGCGCTTCGTTGGCGCTCGCCCTGATGCTGGCGACCGCTCCGTTTCCGCTTTTGGCCCAGGCGATGGTCCAGGCGCTTCCCGGTACGACCGATGCCGATCGGCTGGGGGACGTGATGCGCCGCGTGGCGCAGAACCCGCGCGACGTGAATGCGCTGATCGAAGCGGCACAGCTGTCCATCCATCTCGACGACCTGTCGGGCGCGGCCTCGCTGCTGGCGCGTGCCGAAAAGGTCGATCCGCGCGATCCCCGGATCAAGGCGGGCATGGGGTCGATCCTCGTCCGCTCCGAGCGGCCGGGCGAGGCGCTGCGTTACTTCGCGCAGGCCGAGGCGGCGGGACTGCCGAGCGCGCAGTTCGCGGCCGATCGCGGCTTTGCCTATGACCTGGTCGGCGATCAGCCCCGGGCGCAGCGCGAATATCGCACCGCGATCGCCAGCGCGCCGACCGACGAGATCATCCGCCGCTATGCGCTGTCGCTCGGCATTTCGGGGCAGCGCGAGCAGGCGCTCGAACAGCTCGACCCGCTGCTGCGCAAGACCGACCGCGCCGCCTGGCGCGCGCGCGCCTTCATCCTGGCGATGACCGGCGACATGCCCGAGGCGACGCGCATCGCCGCGACGATGATGCCGCCGCAACTGGCGCAGGGGCTGCAACCCTTTTTCCAGCGTCTGCCGACCCTGCCGGCGGTCGATCGCGCTTTTGCCGTGCATTTCGGCGAGACGCGCGCCACGCCCGAGCGACTGGCCGATGCGCGGCTGGCACCGGTTCTCCCCGCGCTGACGCCGACCACCGCGCCGGTACAGATGGCGACGACGACCCCGGTCGCAGCCCCCGTCGCGACGCGGACCGATCCGCGTCGTGCGGGCCGCACCACGGCGCGCGGCAATCGCGGTGTGGCGCTGGCGTCCAGCGTTCCCAGCACGACGCCGTCGCCCGCGCCGGTCCAGATGGCATCGGCCACGCCGGTGCGTACACCGACCGAGCAGCGCGTCACGCCCGCCGCCGCGCCCATGCGCATGGTTCAGCCGCTGCCCGGTTTCACCTCGTCCCTGCCGGCGGCAACATCCTCAGCGCCCGCCACCAGCGTCACGGCGACCGAGCCGGCGCGGCCCATGATCCAACCGCTGCCGGCGACGACACCGCCGACCCAGGTCGCGCAGGCCGCGACCGTGCAACCGCTGCCGACGCCCGCGACATCGGTCGCGCAAGCCACGCCCGTCACGCCGCCGGTCGAGATGGCACAGACCGCGACGACCGCACCGACCCCGACGGCGGTGGCCACCGCGATGATCCAGCCGCTGCCACCCCGGACCGAGGAACCCGCACCGGCGCCGAACCCCGTGGCTTCGGCACCGCGCCGCACCTCGCTGGCGGCGGCACGGGCGGTGCGTGAGGATTCGGTGCTGGCGAGGATCGTCGCCAATTTGTCGATCCCCGCCTCCGAACTCGGCGTCGAGGGGCCGGACCGCCCCGCCGTGATCGCCGCCAATACGCCGATGAGCAGCGGCTCGCAGCGCGTCCTGGCCGAGGCGAAGGCCAAGGCCGAGCGGGATGAGGCCGCGCGCGAAAAGGCGGCCGAAGTCGTCGAGCCGCCCGTCCGCGATCCCAAGGCGATTGCCGCCGAGCGCAAGGCCAAGCTCGCCAAGGCCGCCGCCGACAAGAAGGCGCTGGCGCTCAAAAAGGCCGAGGCCGAGAAGAAGGCGCTCGCCGACAAGGAAGCCGCCGAGGAGAAGCGCAAGGCGCGCGCCAACCCGTCGCGCATCTGGGTTCAGGTCGCGGGCGGCGCGAACGAGAGCGACCTGCCCAAGGCCTGGGCTGCGACCAAGGCCAAGGCGCCCGAACTCTTCGCCGGGCATCAGGGTTACAAGACGCCGCTGCGCGCGACGCACCGCGTGCTGACCGGCCCGTTCAAGACCGATGACGAGGCTCGGGCGTTCATCAACAAGCTGGCCAAGAAGGGCGTGTCGGCCTTCCCGGTCAGCAGCGAGGCGGGGCAGGCGGTCACGCGGCTCGACGCGAAGTAACGCGATGACCCGCTTCGCGCCCTGGGCGTCGTTTCCCGAGCAGAGCCGGGGACGCGGCCATGACGAGACCAAGGGGCTGGAGCGTGGCCCGCGTGACGCGTTCCAGCGCGATCGCGACCGGATCATCCATTCGATCAGCTTCCGCCGGCTGCGTCACAAGACGCAGGTCTTCATGGCCCCCGATGGCGACCATTTTCGTGTCCGCCTGACCCATAGCCTGGAGGTCGCGCAGATCGGCCGGACGATCGCGCGCACGCTGGGACTGAATGAGGACCTGACCGAGGCGCTATGCCTGGCGCATGACATCGGCCATCCGCCCTTCGGCCATGCCGGCGAGGATGCGCTGAAGGCGGCGCTGACCGATCAGGGCGGGTTCGATCACAACGGCCATACGCTGCGCACGCTGACGACGATCGAGCGGCCTTATCCGCGCTGGGACGGGTTGAACCTGACTTGGGAGACGCTGGAGGGGCTGGCCAAGCATAACGGGCCGGTGCGCCATCCCGGCTGGGCGCTGCGTGAGGCGGATGCCGACTTCCCGCTCGATCTGGAGAGCCATGCCTCGCTGGAGGCGCAGGTCGCGGCGCTGGCCGACGACATCGCCTATGACAATCACGACATCGACGATGGCCTGCGTGCCGGGCTGTTGACGCTCGACCAGATGCTGGCGGTGCCGCTGGTCGCGCGTGGCTGGGACGTGGCGCGGGCGAAATTTCCCGATGTCGCCCCCAAGCGGCTGGCGAGCGAACTGATCCGCTCGCAGATCGGGGTGATGGTCAACGATCTGGTCGCCGAGACGCGGCGGCGGATCGTCGAGAGCGGGGTAGGGGACGTCGCCGATGTCCGCGCCGCCGGCCGCGCGCTGGTCGGCTTTTCGGACGCGATGCGGGTCGAGGAGCGCGACCTGAAGCGCTTCATGTACGCCAATCTCTATCACCACCCGCGCCAGCTGGCGGCGGCGGATGCGGCGCATGGCATCGTCAAGGGGCTGTTCGCCGCCTATCGTGCCGACCCGGCGCTGTTGCCCGAGGAATGGCGCGAACGTCTGCCCGAGGGGGAACCCGAGCGCAGCCGGCATATCGCCGACTTCATCGCTGGCATGACCGATCGCTACGCCGTGCGCAGCTATCAGCAGATCGTCGGCCCGATCGACCTGCCCGAGGGGTTCTGACGCGCGACAATCTGCCAAAAAAACCCTCCCCTTAAGCGGAGGGGACGGGGGTGGGGCACCTCCCCAAGACGTTGCGCCGGTGGAGAGGCCCCACCCCAACCCCTTCCCTTAAGGGGAGGGGCTTGCTTCGGCCGAGACATGGTCGTCACACTTCGACGAGGGCAGGTCGCCTCGGCCTTGCGCGTCAATGGACCCATTCGGGGTCGGTGGTGAAGACGATGGTCAGCCACAAGTCCGGGCTGTCATGGCCCAGCGCCTGGCCGATCTCGTCGCGCAGCGCGTCCCATTCCTCCAGGCGGCGTGCCGGCCAGTGGCGCGGCACGATGAAGTTCAGCTCGATCTGGATGCCGCGCCCGACCCGCGCGACGAAGGCGCGATGGCCCAGAAAGCCGTGTGCGGCATCGATCCTGTCCGCCACATCCTCGACCTGCACCCGCAGGTCATAGGGGGTGACGAGCAGGATTTCGGACAGCGCTTTGCGCACGCTGGCGATCGGCACGGGGATGATGACGATACAGATGATCAGCAGCGCGACCGGATCGATATAGGGGGTCATCCACGCCCAGCGGCCGCCGTCGATCGCATGGCCGACGACGAAAGAGGCGAACAGCGATCCGCTGAGCGCCGCCGTCATGCCCCAGGAGCGCGCGTCCATCGCCACGAACTCCGACCCGATCGACCGGTTGGCCCGGCGTACGTAGAACGCCATCCCCAGGTCGATGATCAGGCTGATCCCCGTATAGATCAGAACCGCGCCGAACGAGGGCGCATGGCCGCCGCCCAGGATGATGCGGGTCGCATCCAGCATCGCATAGAGCGCCGCGCCGGTCAGGAGCATGCCGTTCACCCCCAGCACGATCGGCTCGAGATGCCAGAAGCCCATGGTGAAGCGCTTGCTATAGCTCTGGCCCATCGCGTCGGCCGCATTCGACGCCGCGATCAGCCGCGCGACCATCAGCGCCAGCCCGGTCATCACCGCATCGATCAGGCCGTACACACCGTCGAACATGATCGCCGACGACCCCGCGATCAGGCCGATCACCGCGCCGAGCACGGCCATCAGGAACGTCACCGCGATGGAGAGGCGTAAGATTCCCTGTTCTGTCTGCATGTCCCTGTGTCCCGATCCCTCGCGCCGCATAACCAATACGGATGCGTAATGGTGCCATGCCAATCGGGGTTTCGAGTACGGGATGCGGTCTTTCCCGCAAAAAGAAAGCGGCCCGCCCCGTGGGGGGCGAGCCGCCTCATGCCGTTCGGAACCGGTGCCGCGTATCAGCGGGCGCTGGTCTCGATGCCGGCGCCGGTCGCGCCCTTGGCTTCGTAGGTGCTGAACGACACCGGGCCGTTGCCGGTGAAGCCGGTCACGCGGTGGCCCTTCACGACGAAGCGGAACGCCTCGCCGCCGGGATAGCGATGGCCTTCGATGACCGGGTGGCCGTTGTCGACCGACCGGGTGTAGACATAGGTGCTGCCTTCGTGAACGAAGCGCTGCTCGCCCTCGGCGGCGACGGCACCGAAGGTCGGAATGGCGGCGACGACGGTGGCGGCCAGGATCAGAATGGTCTTGCGCATGATCGAAACTCCCGCATTGTGCGTTGAGCCGGATCAGGTCCTCTCGCGCGTTTGCCCGCGCTTTCAACTTTCGTCCGACAATTTATTGCGGTGCAGCATGGCCGGCAACTGCAAAGGCCTGTGCCGCGATTGCAGTGGGCGCATCCGTCCCCGTCGTCCGTCTCGAACAGGGGCCAAGCATGATTTGAAGCGGCGCGCCGATGTCGCTAAAGCGCAACGCTTTGCTACCCCGATCGGACGATGTGATGACCCTCTACACCCGCTTTGCCGCGCATATCGATGCGGCGCTGGACACGCTGGTCGCCGCCGGCACGCTGCCCGGCGGGCTGGATCGCCGCAACGTCACGGTCGAGCCGCCGCGCGACGCCAGCCATGGCGACCTCGCCACCAACGCCGCGATGGTGCTGGCCAAGCCCGCCGGCACCAATCCGCGCGCGCTGGCCGAGGCGATCGCCGCCGAGCTGGGCAAGCTGGACGAAGTGGAGAGCGTCTCGGTCGCGGGGCCGGGCTTCCTCAACATGCGGCTGACCGAGGCGGCGTGGCGTGACGAACTGGCCGCGATCCCGCAGGCGGGCGGCGATTATGGCCGTTCGGCGCGTGGGCAGGGTGTGACCGTCAATATCGAATATGTCTCGGCCAATCCGACGGGGCCGATGCATATGGGCCATTGCCGCGGCGCGGTGGTGGGCGACGCGCTCGCCACGCTGTTGGAGTTCGCGGGCCATAAGGTCATCCGCGAATATTATGTCAACGACGCCGGCGGCCAGGTCGATGTGCTCGCCCGCTCGGCGCACCTGCGCTACCGCGAGGCGCTGGGCGCGACGATCGAAATTCCCGAAGGCCTGTATCCGGGCGAGTATCTGAAGCCGATCGGTGCCGAACTCGCCGCCGAATATGGCGACAAGTACGTTGATGCGCCCGAGAGCGAATGGCTGATCCTGTTCCGCACCCGCGCGGTCGAGGCGATGATGGCGATGATCCGCGAGGATCTGGCGCTGCTCGGCATCCATCACGACCTCTTCTCCTCCGAAGCCGAGTTGCAGGCGGCGGGCAAGCCCGAGGCGGCCGAGGCCGAGCTGCGCTCGCGCGGCCTGGTCTATGACGGCGTGCTGGAGGCCCCCAAGGGCGAGACGCCCGAGGACTGGGAGCCGGTTGAACTGCCGCTGTTCCGCTCCAGCCAGTTCGGCGACGACCAGGATCGGCCGATCAAGAAGTCGAACGGCGCCTGGACCTATTTCGGCGCCGACCTGGCCTATCACTATCAGAAGGCGCAGAGTGCCGATCAGCTAATCGACATCTGGGGCGCCGACCATGCCGGCACCGTCAAGCGCATCGTCGCGGCGGTCGAGGCGCTGACCGGTGGCAAGACCAAGTTCGACGTGAAGCTCGTCCAGATGGTCCGCCTGCTGCGCGGCGGCGAGCCGGTGAAGATGTCGAAGCGCGCGGGCAATTTCGTGACGCTGGCCGATGTCGTGCGCGAGGTCGGCAAGGACGTCGTGCGCTTTACCATGCTGACGCGGCGGTCGGACGCGCAGATGGATTTCGACTTCGCCAAGGTGGTCGAGGCATCGAAGGACAATCCTGTCTTCTACGTGCAGTACGCCCATGCCCGCATCGCCTCGCTCAAGCGTCGCGCCGCCGAGGCGGGGATTGCGGGCGGCGCGGCCGATCTGGCGCTGCTCGACGCCGAGGATCTGGCGCTGGTGAAGCTGGCCGCACAGTTCCCGCGCATCGTCGAGACGGCGGCCGCCGCGCGCGAACCCCATCGTATCGCATTCTATCTCTACGACCTGGCGGCGGCCTTCCATGCCGCCTGGAATGTCGGCAATGATCGCCCCGATCGCCGCTTCCTGATCGCCGAAGACGCCGCCGTCACCACCGCGCGTCTTTTCCTGGCCGATGGGATCGGGCAAATCATTCGTAACGGTCTGGCGCTAATGGGCGTCGAGGCTGTGTCGGAGATGAAGTGATGGCGGACGAGATGGACCTGCGCGGATATGACCGGCCCGAGGAGGATCGCCTTCCCTGGCTGGAGACGGTCGAGCCCGACGAACCTGAGGGCGTCGGCATCGGCAAGGTCGTGGCGCTGGTCATCATCGGCCTGGCGATCCTGGCCGCGATCGGCTTCGGCTTCTACAAATGGCAGGCGAGCCGCGCCGCAAGCGACGGTGACGGTGACGGTGCGCTGATCGCCGCGCCCGAGGGCGATTACAAGGTGCGTCCGGCCGATCCCGGCGGGCTGAAGGTCAAGGGCGAGGGCGATACCGCCATCGCTACCAGTGCGGGCAAGACCGGCGGCACCGGCGCGATCGATCTGCGCGCCGTGCCCGAAGCGCCGATGAACGGCACCCGCGTCGTCCAGAAGCCGAGCGAACCCAATGGCGGCCGCAACGCCGTGGCACAAGTGCCCGAATCTGGCGGCAAGCTGGTCGCGCCCGCCCCGGTGACCGCCGCACGGCCCGCGCCGGCCGCCCCTTCGGGCAGCGGTTCGATGGTCCAGTTGGGCGCCTATCCCAGCGAGGCCTCGGCCAATGCGGCCTGGGATCGTTTTTCGAAGCGCTTCTCCTATGTCGCGGCGCTGGGCAAAGTGGTCCAGCCGGTCGCGTCGAACGGCAAGACGCTCTACCGCCTGCGCGTCAACACCGGCAGCGCCAACCAGGCCGCCGATATTTGCGGCCGCCTGCGCGTCGCGGGCGAGGCCTGCTTCGTCGCCAGCTGATCGATCACACCCCCGGTGCTGGCGCGCCGGGGGCCGGAGCCTGCCATGATCCCCGTCATTTTCGGCCTGTCGGGCCCGGTGCTCACCCCCGAGGAACGGGCGTTCTTCGCCTCGGTCGAACCGGCGGGCTATATCCTGTTCAAGCGCAACATCGTCGATCGGGCGCAGCTGCGCGCGCTGACCGACGACCTTCGCGCGCTGGCGGGGCGTGACGATCTGGCGATCCTGATCGATCAGGAAGGGGGCCGTGTCGCCCGCATGGGGCCGCCCGAATGGCCGGCCTTCCCCGCCGGGCCCGCCTTCGCCGAACTCTATGCCATCGCGCCGATGTCGGCCATCCAGGCGATGCGCGCCAATGGCCAGGCGCTGGGCCTGATGCTGCGCGAGGTCGGCATCACCGTCGATTGCGCGCCGCTGCTCGATGTCGCGCAGGCCGACACCACCGAGGCGATCGCATGCCGGGCTTACGGCGCGGAGCCGATGCAGGTCGCGGCGCTCGGGCGCGCGATGCTGGAGGGGCTGGCGGCGGCGGGTGTCGTCGGCGTGGTCAAGCACATGCCCGGCCATGGTCGGGCGCTGGTCGACTCGCACCATCTGCTCCCCACCGTTACCGCGAGCGAGGCGGAGCTGGTGGTCGACCTCGAACCCTTCCGCACGCTGGCCGCCGCACCGATGGGCATGACCAGCCATATCGTCTTCGAGGCGTGGGACGCCGAGCGCCCCGCCACGCTGTCGCCGGTCGTGATCGAGGACATCATCCGCCGGCGGATCGGCTTCGATGGTCTGTTGATGACCGACGACATCGACATGAAGGCGCTGAGCGGCACTGCCGGCGAGAAGGCGGCAGGTGCGCTGGCGGCGGGGTGCGACCTCGTGCTCGATTGTTGGGCGCGGATGGACGAGATGGTCGAGATCGCGGGCCGCGTGCCTGCAATCACCGAGGCGGCGCGGGTACGGCTCGATCGGGCCATGGCCAGTGTCGGAGCAGTGGAGGGCGACTTCGCCGACCTGATCGCCCGGCGCGACGCGCTCCTCGCACTGGCGGATTGAATCCCAAATCCTCCCCGGCACGGGGAGGTGGCAGGGCGTAGCCCTGACGGAGGGGGGGCTTCCCCATAGGACATCCCAAGTGGCGATCCCCCTCCACCATGCTCCGCATGGTCCCCCTCCCCTTACAGGGGAGGAATAAGGGTCATTGCTCGACGAACAGCCGTAGCACATTCTGCACGAAATTTTCCCGCACCACCGGGTCGTCCCAATCCGTCATCGTCATCGACCGCATCATCAGCGGCATCGCGACCGCCCCCAGGAGCAGGCTGACGTATACCGCCGGATCACGTCCCGGCCGGGCGGGACCGTGCGCCTCTGCCACGATCGGCAGCATGGCTGCACGGTACACCTCCCACATCCGCGCGATCACATAGTCGCGTCGCACGCCCGGCCGGGAAATCTGGTCGATGAAGAACCGGCCCAGATCGGGCAGCTCCAGGTTCAGCCGCACAAACGCCTCGACCGCACCGGCCAGCCGGTCCCGCGCCGGTGCGTCGGGGCCTTGCGCGACATTCGCGAACATGTCCTCCAGCCGGCGCGAGACATCGTCGACGATCGCCTGCCACAGCCCCATCTTGCCGTCATAGCGCCGGGCGATCAGCGCGGCGTCGACCCCGGCCGCCTCCGCGACCTGACGCAAATGGGTCCCCTCCCAACCATGCTGGGCAAAGGCGGCAACGGCCGCGTCAAGGATCTGACGGGGATCGGGACCTTCCTCTTTACGCGGACGCCCTCGGGTGCGGCGGGTGATCATGGTCGTCATGGCACGCGCGGATAAATCAACCAGCGATGATTTAAAAGGTCGTCGTCGGTCGGGCGGGCCGGCGCGTCTCGCCTTCGGAACCGATCGTCGCTAAGCTGCGCGGCGATGACGGGGGAACAGCTGACGCTTGATCTGGACGGGTGGGAGGGGCCGCTCGATCTTCTGCTGTCGCTGGCCCGGTCGCAAAAGGTCGATCTGCGCCAGATTTCGATCCTCGCGCTGGTCGAGCAATATCTCCGCTTCGTCGACCGCGCGGGGCGGATGCAGCTGGAGCTGGCGGCCGATTATCTCGTGATGGCGGCATGGCTCGCCTATCTCAAATCCGCGCTGCTGCTGCCGCGTCAGCCCGAGGAGGAGCCCGACCCCGAGGAACTGGCGCTGCGCCTGCAACTCCGGCTCGAACGGCTGGCGGCGATGCGCGAGGCGGGCGCGCGGCTGATGGCGCGAGATCGGCTGGGTCGCGATGTCTTCGCACGCGGCGCGCCCGAGGGGCTGGCCGTGCAGCGCAAGGCGCTGTGGCAGGCCGAACTCTATGACCTGATCTCCGCTTATGGCCGGATCAACGCACGCACCCGCCCGGTCATGCATGTCGTCGCCGATCGACAGGTGATGACGCTGGAGGCCGCGCTGGAGCGGGTGTCGATGCTGGTGGGAGCCCGCGTCGACTGGTCGGCGATCGAGACCTTCCTGCCCGATGGCAGCGAGCGGCTGCGGCGCTCGGCGCTCGCCTCCAGTTTCCTGGCGGTGCTGGAACTGGCGCGGCAGGGCAAGGTCGAACTGCGACAGGCCGAACCCTTCGCGCCGCTGTTCGTGCGTCAGCCGGCATGAGCGAGATCGACCCGATAGTCCGCGCGGTCGAGGCCGTGCTGTTCGCCTCGACCGAGCCGATGGGGATCGATTCGATCCGCGCCTATGTCGCGGATACCGACAATGCCGCCATCCGCGCCGCACTCGACATGTTGGAGGCGCAGTATCGCGGCCGGGGCATCGCGCTCGTCCGGCGCGGCGATCGCTGGCATTTCCAGACCGCGCCCGATCTGGCGCATCTGCTGCGCCGTGATCGCGAAGAAGCGCGCCGCCTGTCGCGCGCCGGGATCGAGACGCTGGCGATCATCGCCTATCACGAACCCGTCAGCCGCGCCGAGATCGAGGCGATCCGCGGCGTCGCCATCTCCAAGGGCACGCTCGACGTGTTGATGGAGGCGGGATGGGTCCGCCCCGCCGGCCGCCGCGAGGTGCCGGGGCGGCCGCTGATCTATGCGACGACGCCCGCCTTCCTCCAGCATTTCGGGCTGACCAGCCGCCGCGACCTGCCGGGGCTGGAAGACCTGCGCGCCGCCGGGCTGCTCGATCCGGTCGACCTCGCTCTCGAAAAACTGGATGACGAGGCGGATAACGCGGCATCGGCGGCGTCGGACGGCGAATGAGCTTTCCTTTGCGTCACCGCTACGTCACAATGCGCAGGCACGGCTCCGCATCCCTGATCGGGGCTCGTCCGCATCGCTCGACCATTGCCGCTGGCGATGCCAAGGCCTAGATAGACCATAGATTCCCAGGAGACGTGCCATGGGCAGCTTCAGCCCGATCCACCTTCTTGTCCTCGCCATCGTCGCCATCCTGCTGCTCGGCGGCGGCCGCTTCTCGAACCTGATGGGCGATGTCGCCAAGGGCGTGAAGAACTTCAAGAAGGGCATGGCCGAGGAAGACGAAAAGCCTGCCAAGCCCTCCGCCCGTATCGAGGCGCAGAAGTCGGCCGAGCCCGCCTTCGACCGCGATGGCGAGCGCGTGCGCGACGATCGCTGATCCGGTTTCCCAGCTAGCACCGGATTTCCATGTTCAACATCGACTCGAGCGAGTTCCTGCTCGTCGCCATCGTGGCGCTCGTCGTCATCGGTCCCAAGGACCTGCCCAAGGCGATGCGCGTCGTCGGTTACTGGGTGGGCAAGGCGCGTGGCGTCTCGCGCCAGTTCCGCCAGGGCTTCGACAATATGGTGCGCGAGGCCGAACTGGAGGAGATGGAGAAGCGCTGGGCGGCGGAGAATGAGCGGATCATGCGCGAGCATGCCGCCGATGCGCCCCCGGCGGTGAACGATCCGGCGCCGGCCCCGACCCCGACCCCGACCCCGACCTCGCCGGCTTTGGTCGATCATTCGCCGGACCATGGCTCGGCGACCGCTACGCAGCATGACGATCAGAGCGACCGACCGATGATGGTCGAAAAGCCCGTCGTCGGCCCCGCGCCGGTCGATCCTCACACGCCCCGCCCCAATGAGGGCGCCGCATCGTGAGCGAGCATGACGAAATCGACGCCAGCCGCGCGCCTTTGCTCGAACATCTGATCGAGCTGCGTCGGCGGCTGCTCTATTGCATCGTCGCGATCGGCATCGCCTTTGGCGTGTCGATGTACTTCTCGGAGGCGATTTTCGGCTTCCTGGCCAAGCCGCTATTGGCGGCGGGGCAGGGCACCGTCATTTATACCGAGATTTTCGAGGCGTTCTTCGTTCAGGTGAAGGTCGCCTTCTTCGCCGCGATGATGATCGCCTTTCCGGTGATCGCCAATCAGCTCTGGCAGTTCGTGGCGCCGGGGCTGTACCGCAAGGAAAAGAAGGCGCTGCTGCCCTTCCTGTTGGCGACGCCGGTGCTGTTCCTGATGGGCGCGGCGATGGCCTATTATATCGCCATCCCGATGGCGCTGCACTTCCTGCTGGGCTTTGACGGCATGGTCGGCGGCGTGAAGCGCGAGGCGCTGCCGGCGATCGGCAACTACCTGTCCTTCGTGATGCAGTTCCTGTTCGCCTTCGGTCTGGCCTTCCTGCTGCCGGTGCTGCTGATGCTGCTGGAGCGGGCCGGGATCGTCACCCGCAAGCAGCTGATCGGCGCACGGCGCTATGCGATCGTGGCGGCGACCGCGATCGCGGCGGTGCTGACCCCGCCCGACCTGATGTCGCAGGTGCTGCTCGCGGTGCCGCTGATCATCCTCTACGAACTGGCGATCATCGGCATCTGGTTTACCGAACGCAGTCGGGCGAAGCAGGTCGACACGGAAGAGGCGGACGCTGACGCGGTCGCGTGATCGGGTTTGTGGGTTGGGTTGAAGGGGCCTCGGCGAAAGCCGGGGCCCTTTTTCGTTGGGGCGGGGCGTGGCCTTCGACTTCGCTCAGGCTGAACGGACGTTGGAGCTGGCCCCGATCCTCCACCGCCGTTCAGCCTGAATGGGCGTGTAGCTGGCCCCGATCCTCCACCGCCGTTCAGCCTGAATGGGCGTGTAGCTGGCCCCGATCCTCCACCGCTGATCAGCCTGGACGGGCATTGTAGTTGGCCTCGATCCCCCACCGCCGTTCAACCTGAGCGAAGTCGAAGGCCAAGGGAATCCCCGCATGCCAAGACGCGAAAAAGGCCCCGGCGGAAACTGCCGGAGCCTTTGAAACGCATTCAGCCGGGTGACGGGCTTACTTGGCGTCGTTGGCCGTCTTGGCGACCGTGTTGCCAGCCGAGCTGACGTCGCGGCCAACGCCCTCGACCGTGTTGCAAGCGCTGACCAGCAGCGCGCCGGCGACGATGGCCAGACCCATGAGCTTGCGCATTCCGTGTCTCCTTTTGACAAAACTCGTCCCTGCCGAATGCACGGCAAACGGTTTCGTTCCGGCTGTGTCACGGACAAGTGCGGCGATGTGGGGAGAAATGATTAAGGCCTGGAAGCATCACCGGGGGGGGGAGGGTGGATGCTTCCAGGCCTATGTCTTGGACAGCGAGAGCGGGGGGGCATAAGTTCGCTATCCGAAGATCAAAACCCACTGCGCGGGCATGGGTTCCAGCGAATTTGCGCAACTGCGAATCTTTTTCGTGGAGGCAGATAGGGCTGACGTTCACCCGTTTCGCCCCAGGCAAGGGGAGGTGGCAGGCCGACAGGTCTGACGGGGGCGTTTAAGAGATCGGCCGCACTCACGAGGGGGATACCTCTCACACGCCTTCCGATAACCCCCTTACGGGGAAGGAAAGATAAGAGGGGCGGCCCGAGTGTCGATCCGCCCCAGGCGGTCAATCGCGTCCGACGATCGAAATCGCGATCTCATAGGCGCCGGTCAGCGGATCGTGATGCAGCGGCGCGCGCAGCTGGCGGGCCAATCCTTCCATCACGCGGCCATAGCGCTTGCCGATCAGCTCGCGCAGTCGATCGGTTTCGACCAGTGCGCGCGATACGACGCGAACGACCGCGCGGCCTTCATCCTCGGCCGGCTTGATCGCGACGCGGATCTGTGCGGCGGGATCGCAGTTCATCGCCAGCTCCAGCGTCTCGGTGACCAGGAAGGCGACCGCGACCGCGACGTCCTGGTTGACGAGCAGCGGCGCGACGTCGAGCGAGATGCCGATGCCCGAGGCGCCCTCGGGCGCGGTGGCGCGGATATTGGCGGCCAGTTCGCCGATCATCGTCCGCAGGTTCAGCCCGCGATTGTCCTCAAGCTCGGCGAAATGATGGCGGTGGACGACCGCCAGCGCATCGACGCGCCGCTGGATCGAGGAATAGGCGGCCATCGCCTCGGGACCGGTCGCGCCGCGCGCGTGGAAGTTGATCAGGCTGGAGATGACCTGAAGATTGTTCTTCACGCGGTGATGGACTTCGCGCGTCAGCTTGGTCTGGCGGACCAGGCCGTCGGCCAGCCCGGCCTCGTGCGTGGCGACGGTCTGGGTGATCGCTTCGAAGGTTTCGGCGAGATCGCGGATTTCCTGCGCGGGCGCGGCCTCGACCTGCGAGATGTCGAGCGTCTCGCCCGGCTGATAGGCGGCGACGATGCCGCGCAGCTGACGCAAGGGGCGGATCAGCAGGCGATCGACGACGATCCAGCCGATCAGCACGGCGGCCAGCCACATCAGCAGCGGCAGCGCGAGCGCGACGATCAGCGAGGAGGTGATCGGGGCGCTGGGTGCCGAGGTGCGCAACACCAGCCCGGCGACGCCGAGTTCGGTGCGCATCGTCTTCATCCGCTCCAGCGGACCCTGGCTTGCGAGCCTTTCGATCGAGAGTGATTCGCCGTCCAGCTCCATCACGCTTTCGATCGGCGTGCTGTGGCTGTTCTGGTCGACCAGCGAGCGGAGGAAGGCCAGCGGGAAGAAGGCGCGCGCCTGCGCACGGCCGTCATGGCTGGCGACCGAGAGGACGAGCCCCTGGCCGGGCAACAGGTCCGCGCCGATCGGCGACCCGTCGACAGGCGTCGGCAGCGCGGCGGGCAGCGGATCGCCGCACAGCGTGCGTCCGGCGCGGTCGGTGATCAGGAAGCGCGCGCCGGTCATCGACTGCTGGGCGAAGACGCCCTGCGCGCGTGCACAGCTGGGGGCGTCGAGCGGGTCCTGCCCGAGCGCGCGGACCGCGACGCGCAGCGCGGTCATGTCACCCATCAGCTCGGTGGCGATGGCGCGCGCGTCTTCGTTGGCGGCGATGCGCAGTCGACCGCTCGCCTCGCTGTCGGCGAGACGGGTCGTCTGCAAGGTGGCGAAAACCGCGATCGCGGCCAGCACAAACAGGGTGCTGCCGAGAACCAGCACCAATCGGGCGCCGGTGGTCAGCCGCGGGGAGGGGGGGCGGACGCGCTCGGTCGGTTCGACATCAGCGGATTGGGGAGGCGTGCTGTCCATGCAGCCGGACGTCAGTCCAGCTTGCTGAGAAGGTCAAGCATCTCGTCTGGGATTTGTTCGTCGACGGTCTTCTGATACGCTTGGCGCAGGGCCGAGCCCGCATCTTTCTCCACACCCTTTTGCGGCGTCGGGGAAGGCGTCTTCTTCGTCTTGTTGCCCAAACTCAAAATATCCCCCTGCATGACCCACTAGCGGGGCAACCGACGCAATGGCAGGCCCGGGCGCCGCCGTCGGCGAAACGCCAAAGCCATAGTTGATGTGCCGATGAAACCAAATTCGATCTTGTTGGTTCCCGCAGAGATACGAAAATTCCATATGGGTGTGATCGCTCACGGCGCCGCATTCGGGATTTCCGGTAACGGCATTGAAAACGGCTGCGGGGCCCAGCACATGAGTACCCGCGAACACCTCAGGGAGTGATTATTACCCATGTCGCTTGGACAGCAGCTTGCGCCCCATCTTCCCTTTCTGCGGCGCTATGGCCGGGCCCTGACCGGCAGCCAGATGCACGGCGACAAATATGTTCGCGCGACGCTGGAGGCGATCGTCGCGGCACCGGACCAGTTCCCGCGCGACGTCGATCCGCGTCTTGGCCTGTACCGCATGTTCCAGGGCATCTGGTCGTCGGCCAATTATGACGAGCTGGACAATGACGGCGTCGATGCCGACGGCAACGAGGGCGTGGCACGCGCGCGTCTGGCCCGGATGACGCCGCTGTCGCGCCAAGCGCTGCTGCTGACCGCGATGGAAGGCTTCACCCCCGAGGACGCGGCCTATCTGATCGACGTCGAGCCGAGCGAGGTCGAGAACCTCGTCTCCGAGGCGCTGGCCGAGATCGAGAAGCAGACCCGTGCGCGCGTGCTGATCATCGAGGACGAGCCGATCATCGCGATGGATATCGAGACGATCGTGCGCGACCTGGGCCATGAAGTGACCGGCGTCGCCGTGACCCGCGACGAGGCGGTCGCGCTGGCGATGGAGGATCGTCCGGGCCTGGTGCTCGCCGACATCCAGCTGGCCGACGACAGCTCGGGCATCGATGCGGTCAAGGACATCCTGGCCGAGTTCGAGGTGCCGGTGATCTTCATCACCGCCTTCCCCGAGCGTCTGCTGACCGGCGAGCGGCCCGAGCCGACCTTCCTGATCACCAAGCCGTTCCAGCGGTCGACGGTGAAGGCGGCGATCAGCCAGGCGCTGTTCTTCGATCAGAGCACGGTCCCGGCGGAGTAAGCACGGGCAAAAGAATTTCGGTTACGGACCCAAAACGGTTTGGAGGCGTTAGGCTGACATGGTTGATCCCCAGAAACCCATCCATGTCAGCAAGCAGGACGCCCGGGCAGGATCGACGCCGCACGTCACGCGGTACATCCTGCCCATATCGTTGGTGCTGGTGATCGTGATCTTTGCCTATCTGGTGCTGCGCTGACGCAGGGAGCCTTGAATAAATCTCGGGCTTGGCTGGCCAATGCCATTCAGCCGTCTTACATTTTGAGCCGACCGCCGGGACGGTCGACTCCGACGATCGGATTTTCATGACGCAGCCACTGACGCGGGACGAAATCGAGGCCGACGCACCCGTCGAGCACGTCGCCCTGCCCGATTCCGAGTTCAAGTCCGAGCTGGCGCGTGTCATTCCCCATCTTCGCGCCTTTGGCCGCTCGCTGTCGGGCAGCCGCGATCTGGCCGACGATCTGGTTCAGGAGACGCTGCTGAAGGCCTGGGCAGCGCGCAAGCGCTTCCAGGCGGGCACCAACATGCGCGCCTGGACCTTCATCATCCTGCGCAACCTCTATCTCTCGCAGATGCGCCGCGCGCGCTTCAAGGGCGAGTGGGACGATCTGGTCGCCGACCGCATCCTCGCGGCGCCCGCCAGCCAGGACCGCCATGTCGAGCTCGGCGATATGCAGCGTGCGCTGATGCATCTGCCCCAGCCACAGCGCGAGGCGCTGATCCTCGTCGGCGCGGGCGGCTTCGCCTATGAGGAAGCCGCCGAAATCTGCAACGTCGCGGTCGGTACGATCAAGAGCCGCGTCGCACGCGGCCGCGTCGCGCTGGAGGCGATTCTGACCGAAGGGTCGCTGCCCTCGCGCCGTCTGCATGAAACGGACAGCAGCAAGACCGCGCTGGACAGCATCATGGGCGATGTCGACCAGTTGAGCGGCGGGCGCTAACAGTCTCCCGTCATTATTGATCTTCTCCAGCGGCCGCCCCGGTATCGATCGGGGCGGCTGTTTTGTCATGGCCGGATGCGCGTTGACAGGTGGCGCGAGATCCTGCCCGATCGCGCCATGCGGATATTGACCCTCACCCTTGCGGCCTTCCTGACGATGGCGGCAACGCCGCCGGTGCCGGACGTTTTGAAACCCTATATCAAGGGCGATCGCTTCGAACCGGGCGATTACGGATGGATGAAGGGGCGGTTTGCAGACGCGTCGCCCGAGGAGAAGGCGCAAGCTGCCGCGATTCAAGCATGGATTATGGCGTGTTACGCGTCCGACCTGGCCGAAATACGTGCCGAACTTCGCGCGCTGGGCATCACCGATCCCGAGCTGAACAATACGACCATTCGCAATCCGTTATGTGCTCAGGTCACGTCGGCACCGGATGTCACGTACTGGCGGACGTTCGACGCGTTCCAGCGTTCGGTCGAAAAGGCAGCGCCGCTCGCCGATACCTATTTGCTGGCGGTGAACACCGCGAAGGCATCGAGCGCGTCGCGCACGTCCGCCTTGCATGATCTGCTGGCGGCGCGCCCGGTGGCGGAACAGATGCTGCGTTATGCCATGACTTGGGGTGACGCCGATATGGCCGACGCTCCACGGGTTTCCGACGATGTCCGTGCCGTGATCCTGTCACGCATCTCGATCATCGCGGCCGTGGAGGATTATCGGAATGGCGAATGGCTCAAATCGCTGATCGCCGAGAAGGGGTGGCCGAAGCAGTCCGAGGTCGGCGAGGCCGGAGCGGCTGCGGCCTGGCTGCTGGCCCAACATGCCGATGCCGATCCGGCGCTCCAGCTACGCGTGTTGCGCGCGATGGAACCGCTGCTGGCGAGTGGCGAGGTGGCGAAGGATAAGTACGCGTATCTGTACGATCGCATCATGCTGAAGATCACGGGCAAGCAGCGTTATGGGACACAGGCGATGTGTGCCAAGGGCAAGCGCACCCCCCAACCCCTTGAAGATAGCGGATCGGTCGATCTGCGGCGGGCGGAGGTAGGGCTGCCACCCCTGGCGAGCTATATCGCGATGATGGATACCCATTCGGGGTCCTGCTCCGCCCAATCCTAGGCAAAGCTGACGTCAGGAAGGCCGCGACCGCCGATCCAGTCGCGCCAGCAACTTTACCCATTGATCGGGCAGGCGCAGCGGGCGCGAGAACGCCGAACGCAGCGCGCAGCCGATATTGTCCGTGCGCTGTGGCGCGCGGACGATATGGACGTCGCTGTTGCCGTGTTCGGTGCTCATCATGTTTCTATAACGGGTGAGGGATTGACAAGTTTCTAAAATTATGAAGCGGTGGTATTAAGCCTTTCTAAAGCCTTTGTCCTGCGCGCGTCGGCCGATTAGGAATGGGCAATGATCGCCACGCCCCCTACCGCCCTGATCGACGCCGTCACCCGCGCGCGCGCCTATTCGCCTTTCCTGGGGATGCTGCTCGACCGGGAGCCGGGGATCGAGGCGGCGGCGCGGGAGGGGCGCTTGCCCGATCCGCCGCTGCTCGACCCCGATCTGCCGACGGGCGTGGCCCTGCGGCGCGAACGGCGGGCCTTGGCGTTGACGGTGGCGCTGGGGGATTTGTCGAGGGTCTATGACCTGACGGCGGTGACGCGGCGGCTGACCGACTTCGCCGATGCCGCGCTCGACCGGGCGATCCGCGCCGCGATCCTGGAGCGCACGCCCGATGCCGAGCCGGTCGGTTTCGCCGCGATCGCACTGGGCAAGCAGGGCAGTCGCGAGCTCAATTATTCCTCGGACATCGATCCCATCCTGATCTTCGATCCGCTGACCTTGCCGCGCCGTCCGCGCGAGGAGCCCGAGGACGCAGCGGTGCGGATCGGCAAGCGGGTGGTCGAACTGCTCCAGGCGCGTGACGGCGAGGGCTATGTGCTGCGCGTCGACTTGCGACTGCGGCCCTCGCCCGAGGCGACGCCGATCGCGATTCCCGTCGAAGGCGCGATCGCCTATTATGAGAGCCAGGCGCTGACCTGGGAGCGCGCGGCCTTCATCAAGGCGCGCGCGGCGGCGGGGGATATGGCGCTCGGGCAGCGGTTCCTCGATGCGATCCGGCCTTTCGTCTGGCGACGTGCGCTCGACTTCGGCGCGGTCGGCGAAATCCGCGACCTGACCCGGCGCATCCGCGACCATCATGCACAGGGCCAGGCGCTGGGGCCGGGCTATGACCTGAAGCGCGGGCGCGGCGGCATTCGCGAGATCGAGTTCTTCGCGCAGATCCACCAGCTGATCCATGGCGGCCGTGACCCGGCGCTACGGGTGCCGGCGACGCGCGACGCGCTGACCCGGCTGGCCGAGGCCGGGCGGATCGATGCGGGCGATGCGGCGGCGCTCTGCGCGGCCTATGAGACGCTGCGCACCATCGAGCACCGGGTGCAGATGATCGACGATCGCCAGACTCACCAGCTGCCCAAGGGCGACGGGCTGGACCGGGTTGCGCATCTGCACGGGATGGCGGACGGCGCGGCGTTGGTGGCGATGCTGGCACCGGTGACCGAGCAGGTCGGTCGGCTCTATGACGCGCTCGACGCCGATGAGCGGCCGCGCCTGCCGCATGATCCGGTGTTGCTCCACGCGCGACTGGAGGCGGCGGGGCTGCGAGACATCGAGGCGGCGGCGCGGCGGATCGCGGCCTGGCGTGGCGGCGATTACCCCGCGCTGCGCAGCGCGGCGGCGCGCGAGGCGCTGGATGCCGTCCTGCCGACCCTGGTCGAGGCGTTGGGGGAGGCCCCCGATCCCGATGCCGCGCTGCTGAAGCTCGATTCGCTGTTCGAGCGGATCACGAGTGCGATCAACATCTTCCGCCTGCTGGAAGCGCGGCCCGCGCTGGCGCATCTGACGGTCGCGATCCTCAGCCACGCCGCGCCACTCGCCGCCGAACTGGCGCGGCGTCCCGCGTTGCTTGACGGGTTGATCGACGCCTCCGCTTTCGAGCCCTTGCCGGCGGTCCGCTTCCTCGATCGGGCGATGCGCGGTGGCGAGGCGGGGCAGGATTATCAGGACCGGCTCGACCATGTCCGCCGGGTGGTCGGCGAGCTCCGCTTCGCGCTGGGCGCACAGATCGTGGCGGGGCGCGCCGATCCGCTGGAGGTGGCGGGCGGCTATGCGCGGGTGGCGGAGGCGGCGATCGGCGTGCTGGCGCAGGCGACGGTCGAGGAATTCACCGCCGCGCATGGCCGGGTGCCCAACAGCGAGCTGATCATCCTGGCGCTCGGCCGGATGGGCGGCGCGGCGCTGACCCACGCCTCCGACCTCGACCTCGTCTATCTGTTCACTGGCGATTTTGCGGCCGAGTCCGATGGCCCCAAGCCGCTCGGCGCGACGCTTTATTACAATCGTCTGGCGCAGCGGGTGACGGCGGCGCTGTCGGTGCCGACCCAGGCGGGGCCGCTCTATCCGGTCGACACCCGACTGCGGCCCTCGGGCACGCAAGGTCCGCTGGTCGTGTCGATCGAGAGTTTCGCACGTTATCAACGCGAAGACGCCTGGACTTGGGAGCATATGGCACTCACCCGCGCACGGCCGGTCTTCGGGTCGGAACGGGCGCGGGCCTCGGTCGCCGCGATCATCGCCGAGGTGCTGGACGGCGCCCGCCCGCCCCGCGACATCGCGACCGAAGCGGGCGAGATGCGGGCCGAGATGGCGCGGCACAAGCCGCCGCAGGGGCCGCTCGACGTCAAGCTGCTGCCCGGTGGTCTGGTCGATCTGGAGTTCGCGGTGCACCGGACCCAACTGATCGCGCGGACCGGGTTCGACCCCGATCTGGGACGTGCCATCGCGCTGCTGGTCGAGCGAGGGCTGATGCCCGCTGGCATGGCGCAGGCGCATGACGTGCTGACTCGCGCGCTCGTCGCCTTCCGCCTGCTGATCCCCGATGGGCAGGAGCCGGCACCGGCCACCCGCCCGCTGATCGCACGCGCCATGGGCGTGGCCGACTGGGACGCGGTGGTTGAAACGCTGGAAGCGACGCGACAGGAGGTGACGCGGGTCTGGCAAGGAGAGTGAGCGATGGAACAGGGTGATGCGATCCCGGCGGTGACGGTGACGACCCCGGATGGCGGCGCGCTGGCACTCGGCGATCTGGCGGGGCCGCTCGTCGTCTATTTCTACCCCAAGGACGACACCAGCGGCTGCACGCGCGAGGCGCAGGACTTCACCGCGCTGGCGGGGGATTTCCGCGCGGCGGGCGTGCGGGTCATCGGCATTTCCAAGGACAGCCCCGCCAAGCATCAGAAGTTCGCGGCGAAATATGACCTGACGGTCGAGCTCGCCAGCGACGAGGATGGTGCGGCGTGCGAGGCGTTCGGCGTCTGGGGCGAGAAGAAGCTGTACGGCAAGACCTATATGGGCATCGAGCGCGCGACCTTCCTGTTCGATCGCGAAGGCCGGTTGGCGACCAGCTGGCGCAAGGTGAAGGTGCCCGGCCATGCGCAAGCCGTGCTGGAGGCGGCGCGCACGCTTTGACGACGATCGCCCAGGCCTGCGCGGACGTTCTGCGCGAGAGCGATCCGCTGACCAAGGTCCGGCGGGCGCGGGCGGTCGCGCGCGCCTGGCGGCGTGGCACGCTGGCGCATGAATTCGACACGGCCATGCCCGATGCGCCGGGACGGCCCGCGCGTCCCGAATTGCTGCCCCCCAACCGCATGCCCAAGCGCGGACGCGGGGGATCGGAAAAGGGACGGATCGCGCTCCTCCATGCGCTGGCGCATATCGAGTTCGCCGCGATCGACCTGGCCTTCGATGCCGCCGGGCGATTCGGCGCGCAATTCCCGCGCACCTTCGTTGACGACTGGATTTCGGTCGGCGCCGATGAGGCGATGCATTTCGCCGTGCTCCACCGGCGGCTGCGCACGCTGGGGTCGGGTTATGGCGAGTTGCCCGCCCATGCCGGCCTGTGGGAAGCGGCGGAGGAAACCGCGCATGACGCCATGGCGCGGCTGGCCGTCGTGCCGATGGTCTTGGAGGCGCGCGGGCTGGACGTGACGCCCGAAACGGTGGCCCGCTTCAAGGCGGGGGGCGACGAAGCCTCGGCGCGCATCCTCCACCGCATCTATACCGACGAGATTCGCCATGTCGGATTCGGCGCGAAATGGTTCGGCTATCTGGCCGCCGGGCAGGACATCGACCCGGCGGAACAGTGGCGGATGCTGGTCCGCCGCCATTTCCGGGGCGTCGTTAAGCCACCGTTCAACGACTCGGCGCGCGCGACAGCCGGTTTGACGCGAGACTTCTATGCGCCTCTTGCCGACATGGAACCCGAACAGGCACAAGCTGACCGTCTGTAACGCGGTGGGGCTGCGAAACAGGATTGGATGGACGAAAGCCGGCAATCCCGACTGTGGGGGCGCTCGGCAGCAAGGTGTCGGGGTTCGATGAAGCAGCTTGTGATTTCGGGTAAATCGATTGCCTCGCGTCTTCGGACTCTCTGTTTCACCACTGCCATTATCGGCCTGGGCACGCAGGGCGCATTCGCGGCCTCCTCGCCCGCACCGGCCCCCAAGGCGCCGCATCAGGGCTCGGCAGCGGTCGGCGGCGAGTTCATCCCCGCCAGCAGCACCGAGGCATCCGCCGACTTCCGCGCCGACCAGCAGTTCCGCACGCTGTTCCAAAGTTGGAAGAAGATGGACGGGGTCCAGAAGGGCGTGATCGCCATTCCCTCGGTCCAGCCGGTCGACAAGCTCCAGTTCACCAGCAATTTCGGCATCCGCTCCGACCCGTTCCGCGGCACCGCCGCGATGCATGCCGGCGTCGACATTCCCGGCCCCATCGGCACCCCCATCTACGCCACCGCCGACGGCATCGTCAGCCATTCGGGCTGGCAGGGCGGCTATGGCAACCTGGTCGAGATCAACCATGGCAAGGGCATCGCGACCCGCTATGGCCATCTGTCGAAGCTGCTGGTGGCCGATGGCGCCAAGGTGACGCGCGGACAGTTGATCGCGCTGATGGGCTCGACCGGCCGTTCGACTGGCTCGCACCTCCATTATGAGGTCCGCATGGACGGCCATGCCGTCAATCCCGTGCCGTTCCTGACCACCGGCGACTATCTGATGGCGTCGCAGGACCACAGCATCCACCAGATCCCGGTCTCGACCGACGGCCCCGCCGCGCAGGACTGATCGCGGCACCAGTCCAGGCTGGCGCATGGGATTGCCGCCCGCCGCGCCCGCGCCTATCTGAGCCATATGGCCACCAGCATTTCCGAAATCGCGCTGACCCCGGCCGCTGCGGCTCGCGTCGCGGCGATTGCCGAGCGGCAGAACAAGCCCGCCATCCTGCGTCTCTCGGTCGAAGGCGGCGGCTGTTCGGGCTTTCAATATAAATTCGGGCTGGCCGACACGCCCGCCGATGACGACATGATCGCCGAGACCGATGGCGTCCGGCTGGTCGTCGACAGCATCAGCCTGGACCTCGTTCGCGGCGCGCAGGTCGATTATGTCGAATCGCTGGGCGGCGCTGCCTTCCGCGTGACCAATCCCAACGCGGCTTCGGGCTGCGGTTGCGGCACCAGCTTCGCGGTCTGACGTGAAGATCACCACCTACAACATCAACGGGATCAAGGCCCGTCTGCCGCGCCTGCTCGAATATCTGGCAGAGGCGGATGCCGATATCGTCTGTCTTCAGGAACTGAAGACCAGCGACGAGACCTTCCCGGCGGCGGACATCGAGGCGGCGGGATACGGCGTCGTCTGGCACGGCCAGAAGAGTTGGAACGGCGTCGCCGTATTGGCGCGCGGCACCCAGCCAGTCGAGCGGCAGCGCGGTCTCGCCGGCGAGATCGAGGACGAGCATAGCCGCTATCTCGAATGTGAGGTCAACGGCCTGGTCGTGGCCTCGCTCTATCTGCCCAATGGCAATCCCTGTCCCGGCCCGAAGTTCGATTACAAGCTGCGCTGGATGGAACGGCTGGCGGCGCGGGCACGCGAATTGCTGGCGGAGGAAGTGCCGGCGGTGCTGGCGGGCGATTATAACGTCATTCCCCATGACGACGACACCTTCTCGGTGCCCGCCATGGCCAGCGATGCGCTGATGCAGCCCGAGAGCCGTCAGGCTTATCGCCGGCTGCTGGCGCAGGGGTGGACCGACTCGCTGCGCACCCGCGCGCCCAAGGGCGGGGTGTGGACCTTCTGGGACTATCAGGCGGGCTCCTGGCAGCGTGATGCCGGGTTCCGGATCGATCACCTGCTGCTCAGCCCGCAGGCGGCGGACAAGCTGGTCGATACCGGTGTCGACAAAAGCTATCGCGGGCGGGAAAAGGCCAGCGACCATGCACCGACCTGGGTGAAATTGCGCGACGCCTGAGGGGCTTAGGCGTGTACTCATCCCTCCCCTTTAGGGGAGGGGCCGGGGGTGGGGCGCTTCCACCAGCTTGTGGCTTATGGTGAGGCCCCACCCCAACCCCTCCCCTGAAGGAGAGGGGCTTTGAAGCGCCGATCCAATATCCGACCTCAGGTCTGAAACCTCCACGGCATTGAAAAATGCCGTCGTTGGTAGCCCGGCCGTTCGGGTCATCCGCCCATCATTGGCGCAACAACCCAATGATTGGGTGATCTCACCACCCTCTAAAAAGCGAAAATCACGCAAATACAGCGTCCTAACTGTATGGCATGACTAATGCAGTAACGCACCTGTCGGACAGGCTCCGACGCAAAAGGGAGTTACCACCATGCTGATTTCGCTGCTGATCGCCTCGACCCTTTCCTCCGCCGCGCCGGACCCGGCGACGGCCGCCGCACCGGTGGCGCCGCAGCCCCAGGCCGGCCGCTTCGTCGATGCCGCCAGCGTCATCGCCAGCCTGCCGCCCGCCACGCGGCTGTGCGTCGTCGACCGGCTGACCGGTTCGCGTATCCCGGTGAAGGTCTGCCACACCGCCGACGAATGGATCGCGCGTGATGGCGCGGTGCCGACCGGAAAGATCAAGCGCAACTGAGCCGCAGGACAGGAGACACGCCATGATGTTCATCGCCATGCTCGCCGCCCTCAGCCAGCCGGTCGCTCTGCCCCGCGACGGCGAGGCCAAGCCCGCCACCATGACGGCGGCGGTCGCGACGGTCGCCCCAGCCAAGACCAAGCCGGTCCGCTATTGCTTCAACGATGTCGAGGAGGACCACATTCTGCGCGGCAAGGTCTGCCGGACGCGCGCCCAGTGGCTGTGGCGCAATATCGATCCGCTCGACTATCTCAACCAGAAGAAGAAGTGAGGGCCGACAGGGCAGGGGCCGCGCCATGGCGGCCCCGCCCGTGAGGGTCATCAGGTCAGATCGCGCGCATAGACGTTGTAGGTCTTGTTGACCCGGCTGTTGATCGTCTCGGCAATCGAGCGCATTCCCTGATTGTCGTCGAGAATCCAGCCGATTTCTCCGCGCGATGCGCCATATTTGGTGACCGAGGCGCGGCGGATATATTCGATCATCATGAAGGCCAGCTGGCTGGCCATGCGCGACGACTGCAATTCCTTGACCACGCCCATCAGCGGCACGCGCATCGTCCGCACCTTGGGCGCGCGCAGCCAGAGCAGCAGCTTGGCCCAGCCGAAGGGTAGCAGGCTGCCCTTTAACGGCTTGATCGCCTCGTTCAGGTCGGGAAGGGTGATCATGAAGGCGACCGGCTTGCCGTCCAGTTCGGCGATGCGGATCAGGTCGTTGAACACGATCGGCTTCAGCTTGACGCCAACATCCTTGATCTCGGGCGGGGTCAGCGGGATGAAGCCCCAGTTATCGGACCAGGCATCGTTCAGGATGCTCAGGATGATCGCGGCCTCTTCCTCGAACTTGGCCTTGTTCACCTCGCGCACGCGGATGCGCTCGTTCTTCTCCCCCGACTTGATGATGCGCTGGACGATCGGCGGGAATTCCTGCGTGATGTCCAGCTCATAGGTGAAGAGCTGCTTGATCGTCGAATAGCCGGCCGCCTCGATCCAGCCCTGATATTCGGGGCGCGCATGGCCCATCATGATCGTCGGGTCCTGATCGAAGCCCTGGACCAGCAGGCCGGGCTCTTCCCACACCGATTGCGAGACCGGACCGATCGCGCGGGTCATGCCCTGTTCGCGCAGCCAGCCCTCGGCCTTGGCGAGCAGCGCGCGGAACACATCCTCGCGCGTGGCGTCCATCAGGCCCCAAAAGCCGGTCCCCGGACCGAAGCCCTTGGACGGGTCCATTTCCAGCGCCAGCGTATCGAGATGCGCCGAAATGCGCCCGACGACCGTGCCATTCTCCTCCGCCAGGAACAGCTGCGCCTTGGCATGGCTGTACCAGCCATTCTTCTCCGGCGTGATCAGGCCCAGCGCTTCGCCCTTCAGCGGCGGGACCCAGTGCGGATCATCGGCATAGAGCGAGAAGGGGAAGTCGACGAAGGTCTTGCGGTCGCGCTTGCCGGCGACGGGGCGAATGGAAAGGGCCATGGGTGATCGCGTCCGGGAAAGATGTATGGCCCCGTCCTAACCGGCTTGGTCGATCATAGCGAGTGAGGATTCCGTCATCCCCGGCCGTGGGAATGCCACCGTGTCGCCACTATGTGGGAGCAAAGGATAGCCCTATGGAATCGACGCTTTCTTTCCGAACCGGCCCGACGGCGGGCCATGCGGCCCCGGCGGCGCGCGTCCCGATTGCGGACGACAAGGCGATGTTGCGTGCCGCCGCCGAGATGACGCGCGACCTGATCGCGCCGCGCCCGCGCCTCTATTGGGCGGACATGGTGGGCAGCGCGCTGCTCGGCTATGCCGCGCTCGGCGTCGCGGTGACGGTGGGGGCTACGGGCGTGATCGTCGCGGCGTCGGTCGTGTCGGTGCTGGCGCTGTACCGCGCGCTGCTGTTCATCCATGAGATCAGCCATATGAAGCATTCGGCGCTGCCGGGCTTCCGCACCGGCTGGAACGCGCTGGTCGGCGTGCCGCTGCTGACCCCGGCCTTCATGTATGAGGGCGTGCACAACCTGCACCATGCCAAGACGCGCTACGGCACCGCCGACGATCCCGAATATCTGCCGCTGGCGCTGATGAAGCCATGGACGTTGCCGGTGTTCATCCTGGTGTCGGCGCTGGCGCCGCTCGGTCTGCTGATCCGGTTCGCGATCCTGTCGCCCTTGTCCTGGGTGGTACCGGGTCTGCGCAAGATCGTGGTCGAGCGCTATTCGGCGCTGGCGATCAATCCGCAATTCCGTCGCCGCATGCCCGAGGGCGAGGCACTGACGCTGTTCAACCGCACCGATGCGGCCGCCTCGATCTGGGCGATGGCATTGGTGGCGATGGTCGCGACCGGCGTCATCCCGCTGCGCGGTTTTGCGATCGGCTTCGCGATCGGGTCGGCCGTCGCGGTACTGAACCAGGTTCGCACGCTGGTCGCGCATCTCTGGGAGAATGACGGCGAGCCGATGACGGTGACCGCGCAGTATCTGGACTCGGTCAACGTCCCGCCGCCCTCGCTGCTACCGGGCCTGTGGGCGCCGGTGGGCCTGCGCTATCATGCGCTCCACCATCTGCTGCCGTCGCTGCCCTATCATGCGCTGGGCGAGGCGCATCGCCGGATCAGCGCGGCGGTGACGCCGGAATCGCCCTATCACAAGGCCAGCTACAAGGGCCTGCCGGGGCTGGTCGCCAAGATCGGCCTGAGCACGATCCGTCGGGGGAAGTGAGCCACCTTCGTTCAGCCTGAGCGCAGTCGAAGGCCACGGGACTCGGGCCGCCAAGAGGTGATGTCCGGGGCGTGCACTTCGACTTCGCTCAGTGCGAACGGAGGGTGGTGTTCGGGGCGAGGCTTGGCGTTAGCCAAGCACCCTACGCCCCGTTCACACTGAGCGAAGTCGAAGTGCACGGGCGAACCTAGAGAAGGATGACATGAGATGAATCCGTCATTGCGAGCGTAGCGAAGCAATCCAGAGCGTCTCGCCCGGACACTGGATTGCTTCGCTACGCTCGCAATGACGGATTGGGTCAAACTGACGTCATCCCGCTCTAGCGGCTAGGCCGGCATCACCCTGATGGCCTTCGACGACGCTCAGGCTAAACAGCGTGCGGGGCTTACCCCCTCACTCCTCCGTCCGGAACAGCACCGCTTCACCGATCAGCAGGAACAGCAAGATCGGCGCCCAGGCGGCGAGGAAGGGCGGGTACGCACCCAGATCGCCCATCGCCATCGAGAAATTGTCCGCCACGAAAAAGGCGAAGCCCAGCGCCATGCCGATCACGGCGCGGACGAACAGCTTGCCCGAGCGTGCGATGCCGAACGCGGCGACCGCGCCCAAGAGCGGCATCAGCACCGCCGACATGGGCGCGGACAATTTGTGCCAAAGCGATCCCTCCAGCGTCTTGGTCGGCCGCCCCGCCTCGCGCAGGTCGTCGATCGCGTTCGACAGCCCCTTGAACGACAGGCCGTCGGCATTGACGCTGGCGAGCGTCAGCTGTTCGGGCGTCACGCCGCGCCCGATGATGATCGACGGAACCGATGTCAGCTTGCCCGAGGCGACCTCGAACCGGGTGGCGGGGCCGATCTGCCAGCCATCGCCCGAGCGGCGACCGCGCGGCGCGCGGATGATCGCCTGCAGGCTGCCGCTGCCCTTGCGATCGTACAGCGTCACGCCGCCCAGCTGGGTGTTGCCGCCGCGCCCCTGCACGAGATTGACCGAAATCAGATCGTCGCCGTCGCGCACCCACACGTTGGAGCGGTCGCCGCTGTCGATCGGGATGGGGCCATATTCGACCTTTTGCCACGCGCTCAGCGTCGCGGTGGCGCGCGGCACGATCCGATCGTTGAAGGCGAAGCTCAGCACCGCCACGCCCGCGCTGGCCACGAGCAGCGGCGCCAGCACCTGATGCGCCGAGAGACCGGCGGCCTTCAGCGCGATGACCTCCGAATTCTGGTTCATCGTGAAGAAGGTCAGGATAGTGCCGAGCAGCACCGAGAAGGGGAGGATGAAGGCGATGATCTGCGGCGCGCGGAGCGAGACATAGCGCCACACCTGCGCCTCGCCATTGCCAGGCGCCGCCAGGATCGATCCGGACTCGCTCAGGATGTCGAGCGCCTGCAACACGATGACCAGCGCGAACAGGATCGCGAAGGTGCGCAGCAGGAACATCTTGGCCATGTAGATGGCGATGGTCCGCGACGGGAAGATGCTCGACAGGCTCATGCGGTATAGGCCTTCTTGCGGCGGCGGCCGGGCAGCAGGCGACCGATCAGCTTGGCCAGCTTGGCGAAGCCGCGCTCCAGCACGCCGATCGGCTGGCCACCGGGCACATAGGCGGTGACATAATACATCCAGAATACCAGTCCGGCGAAGATCGCGAACGGCACCCATAGCGCGATCAGCGGATCGACCCGGCCGAGCGCGCCGATGTCGGCGGCATATTGGTTCACCTTGTGATAGGTGACCAGCATCACGATCGACAGGAACACGCCCAGCGCCGAGGTCGATCGCTTGGGCGGTATGCCCAGCGATACCGCCAGCAGCGGCAGCAGGAACATCGTCACCACCTCGACCAGGCGGAAGTGGAATTCGGCCCGGCTGCCGGCGCGCGCCTCCGCGCTTTGCGCCTCCTGCCCGTGGCGGGCGAGCTCGGGGAGCGTGAACTCCAGGTCACGGCCGCCGCGCTGTCGGAAATTGTCGAACTTGGGCAGGTCGATCGGCAGGTCATGACTGGAGAAGGTCAGCACGCGCGGCGCGCGGAATTCGGGCCGATTGTGGATCAGCGTGCCGTTGGTCAGGCGGAAGATGATGACGTTGGGATCGTCGGTCGCCAGGAAGCGCCCGCGCTCGGCCGTCACGCCGATCCAGTCGCCCTTCGACGTATTGGCATGGACGAAGATGCCTGACAGGTCACGGCCATTGTCGCGGCTTTCCTCGATACGCAGCGTCATGCGGTCGCCCAGATGCGTGAACTCGCCGACCTTGATCGACGCGCCCAGCGCACCGGTGCGCAGCTCGTAGCGCAGCCCTTCGTAATAATAGCGCGCGACCGGCTGGACATAGCCGACGATCGCCAGATTCAGCGCGGCGAGCACGATCGCGTACATGTAGGGGACGCGCAGCAGCCGCGTATAGCTCATGCCGACGCCGCGCATCACGTCCAGCTCGGACGAGGTGGCCAGCCGGCGGAAGGCGAGCAGGATGCCCAGCATCAGACCGATCGGGATGCCGAGACCCAGATATTCGGGCAGCAGGTTGGCGAGCATCCGCCACACCACGCTGATCGGTCCGCCCTCGGTCGCGACGAATTCGAACAGGCGGCGGATGCGGTCGAGCACCAGCAGCATGGCGGCGATGATCAGCGTCGCGAACAGCGGCAACGCGATCAGCCTGGCCATGTAGCGATCGATGGATTTCATGCGGGGGACATCACTCGCGCGATAAAACGGCCATGGCTATACGAGGCGGGGCAGGGCGCGTCACCCCTTGTTTGCGAAGGATTCCCTTGGCCTTCGACTTCGCTCAGGCTGAACGGAGGTTTGGGCACAGGCCTTCAATACAACAGCCGTCCAGCCTGAGCGAGGTCGAAGGCCACGCCCACACCTCAAGCCGCCGCGCAAACCGGCCCTTCGGCTCGCTTCAATGCCGCCGCGACCGCGCGTTCCAGCGCCATCAGCGTGAAGGGCTTGCGCAACACCTCATGCCCCTCGAACCCTGTCGCCTGCGCGTCGCCGGCAAAGCCCGTGACGAACAGCACCGCGACATCCGGATAGCGCGGACGCAGGCTGGCGATCAGCTCGGGGCCGGTCTGGTGCGGCATCAGCACGTCCGATACGATCAGGCGTATGCCGGGATGGCGCGCCAGCAGCCCCTCGGCCTCGCGCGGATCGTTGCAGGGCACGGGATCATGCCCCAGCTCCTGCAAAGCCCCCATGGTCGCCGCGAGCACGCGCGGATCATCCTCGACCAGCAGGATGCGCAGGCCGCCCGCATCCTCCGGCACCGCCTCGGGCGCGGCCGCCTCGACGGGGGCGGGGGCGGGCATCGTCGCGACATGGCGCGGGAAATAGAGATGGACGGTCGTGCCCGCGCCCGGCGCGGTGCGGATGGTGACGTCGCCGCCCATCTGGCCGACCAGCCCAAAAATCTGGCTGAGCCCCAGGCCGGTGCCCTTGCCGGCGGGCTTGGTGGTGAAGAACGGCTCGAACACGCGCTCGGCCACCTCCGACGTCATGCCCGCGCCGGTGTCGGCGACCGAGATCACGACATAGTCGCCCGCGCCCGCACGGGGCAGTTCGTTGGGCGTCACTCGCGCCTCGGCGGTACGGATGGTCAGCTCGCCGCGCCCGTCCATCGCGTCGCGCGCGTTGACCGCGAGGTTCAGGATGGCATTTTCCATCTGGGTGCGATCGCCGAAGATCGTCCAGTCGCTGGTCCGGTCCTCGACCGTCACCTTCACCCCGTCACCCAGCGTCCGGTCGAGCAGGTCGCGCATGCCCGTCACCAGCTGGCGGGGATGCAGCGCTTCAGGGGTCAGCGCCTCTTCGCGGCTGAACATCAGCAGGCGGCGGGTCAGCGCGGCGGCGCGATGCGCGCCCTCGGTCGCGCTGTCGAGATGACGATGGGTGTCCTCCCGCGCCTGCGCCCGCTTCGCCAGTTCGAGCCCGCCGAGCACAACCGCCAGCATGTTGTTGAAGTCATGCGCGATGCCGCCGGTCAGCTGGCCGAGTGCGTCCATCTTCTGGACCTGGCGCAGCTTGGCTTCCTGAACCTTCAGTTCCTCGGTCGCGGCCTCGACCGCGCTGGCCAGTTCCTCGGCGCGGGCACGTTCGGCGTGCGCCTCGGCACGGGCTTCGGCGCGCTCGCCTTCGGCGCGGATGATCATCCAGGCAAGGACGATGCCGCCGATCGCCAGCGCGACGCCGAACAGCGCCAGCCCGCCGGCCAGTCGGTTGGACCGCTCCACCGTGGCGCTGGCATCCGCGCTGCGCTGTTCGAGCAAGGTACGCTCGCCGCCGATCAGCGCGTTGAGCGTCTGGTTGATCTGGAGGAGTGCGTCGGCCTGCCGCGCCGCATAATACAGCGAATAGGCCTGACGGTCGCGGTGATAGGTGGTCGATAGCGCGATGCTGGACAGTTCGTCGCCCCGCGCATCATAGGCGGTACGGAGGCGGTCGACAAAAGCCTGCTGACGCGGATTTTCGATCAGCTGGTCCAGCCGGTCGAGCTGCGCGCCGGCCAGCGACCATTCCTCCGAATAGAGCTGGCCCAGCTTGCGGTCGCCGGAAATGACGTAGCGGCCGAGCGACGCCTCCGATCGGGCGATCGTGCCGGCCAGCGTCCGCGCCAGGATCATCACGTCATAGCTGCGGCTTTGCAGTTCGAGGGCGCGGTCGCGTTCGTGATTGGCGTGGCCCAGCGTGACGATGAGCAGGACGAGGGTCGCCGCGCCGGCCACCGCCATCGCGATCAGTGCGAAGGTCCGCCAACGGCCGACCCCTCCCAGATCCTGCTGCTCGATCACGCCCGCGACGCTATCGCAACGATCGGACAATGCAAAGCCGCAGGCTTCGACTTATCCGATGACGCCGACCGCCTTGCCCGCCGCCTGGAACATGCCCAGCACCGTCCGGATCTGTTCGGGCGTATGCTCGGCGCAGATCGAACAGCGCAGCAGATAGGTGCCCGCCGGGGTCGCCGGGGGGCGCGCCATGTTGACGTACAGACCACCGTCCAGCAGCGCCTGCCACATGATGACCGCCTGCTCCTGATCCTCCAGGATGACCGCGACGATCGCGCTGTCGCAATGCTCGGTCCCCAGCTTGAAGCCCAGCGCCGTCAGCCCGCTGTGCAGCGCGCGGGCGTTCGACCACAGCCGCTCGCGCTTGTCATGCGCGGTCATCAGCTTGCGGATCGAGGTGGTCGCGGTGGCGACGACCGACGGCGGCAGCGAGGCGGTGAAGATATAGGGACGGCAGGCGAGGCGCACCGCCTCAAACTTCGGATGGTTGGAGACGACGAAGCCGCCGACCGTGCCGACCGACTTGGAAAAGGTGCCGACGATGAAATCGACCTGGCCTTCCAGCCCCTGCGCCTCGTACACGCCGCGCCCGTTGGGGCCGAAAAAGCCCATCGAATGCGCCTCGTCGACCAGCACCATCGCGCCGTGCTTCTTGGCGACGGCGACCATCTCCTTCAGCGGGGCGATATCGCCCAGCATCGAATAGACGCCCTCCAGCACGACCAGCTTGGCGGGTTCCTTCGGCAGGCGGCCCAGCCGCTTGTCGAGATCCTCGACCGAATTGTGGCGGAAGCGGACGATCTCGGCATTGCCCTGCTGGCAACCGTCATAGATCGACGCATGGCTGTCGGCGTCGAGGATGACGTACTCGCCCTTGCCCGCCAGCGTCGAGATGATGCCCAGGTTCGCCATGTAACCGGTCGAGAACACGATCGCGCCGGTCATGCCGTAGAAGTCGCGCAGCGCCTGTTCGACTTCCATATGGTCATGGAAGGTGCCGTTGAGCATCCGGCTGCCATTGGTGCCCGAGCCGAACTTCTCCAGCGCGTCCTTGCCCGCCGCGATGACGTCCGCGTCGAAGGTCATGCCCATATAGTTGTAGGTGCCGAGCAGGATCGTGTCCTTGCCGCGGATCACGGCTTCGGTGGGCGACTTCACCTGTTCCATCACGATCGCGAAGGGATCGGTGACGCCTGAATCGAGCAGCTTCTGTCGCTCGGCGATCAGGCCGTCGAACTTGGACAGCAGGTCGCGCTCGGGCGCGGTTTCCGGCGCATCGGCGGGCAGGGCATGGGGCTGGGCGGCGGCTTCGGTCATGGCAGGGTCCGTCTCGGGCGCTTCGGGATCAGGCTTGCTTCAGCTTTTCGACCGCGTCGACCAGCTGGCCGACATTCTCGATCTCGGCCTGCATGTTCATCGTGATGATGATGTCGAACTCGTCCTCGATCGCGGCGACGAAATCCATCACGGTCAGGCTGTCCCACTCCAGGTCGCCCTGGAAGGTGGTCGCCTCGGTCAGTTCCACACCCTTTTTGTTGAAGGGCGCGATCTGGGCCGCGACGATGTCGAAAATGGCTTGGCGGTCGCTCATGATGATCCTTTCAGTCGGGGGCCCAGTGGCACCCAAATGCGGCGGCTTTTCGGCCGCGATATGTTCGCTGCTATAGCAAGCCGTTGGCGCGATACCACCGTGCCGTGTCGGCCAATCCCTTGGCGAGCGGAATGGCGGGCTCCCATAGCGCGGGGTCGGGGCGCAAAGCGGGGTCGGCGGTCCAGTCGGGGTGACAGAGATAGCCGACCCGGTCGGGGGTCAGCTTGGCACCCTTGCCCCGCAACTTGCGATCGATCTTCGCGCCCAGACTCAGCAGAGCTTTAGGCAGATGCAGCGTCATCACCCGCCGACCCACCGCTGCACCCATGGCGGCGGCGAGTTCGGCATGGGTCAGCACCTGCCCGTCATCGACCTCCAGCACGGCGCGGGGGCCATCGGTCGCGACGAGCGTCGTCAGCAATCGCGCGAAATCCTCGACAGCGATCAGTGATAGCTTGCCCGGAGGCGGCATGAAGGCGAGGCCGAGCTTGGCGGTGCGGAACACGTCGAGCCATTCGGTGTCATGCGGGCCGTAGATGCCGCTAGGGCGGACGATGGTCCAGTCGAGGCCGCTTTGCGCCACGACATCCTCGGCCTGGCGTTTGGACCAGCCATAGACGGACAGCTCCGGCTCGCGCGCCGACAGCGAGGAGACATGGACGAAGCGTCGGATACCCGCCGCCTTGGCCGCCGCGACCATCGCGCGGGTGCCGTCGATATTGCCCGCGACGAAGCCGTCGCGGTCGGGCGCGTTCACCACGCCCGCAATGTGCAGCACCGCGTCGGCCCCTTCGACCAGCGTGGCGAGGCTGTCGGGCTTGTCGAGCGCACCCGCGATCCAGGTGATGCCGGCGCGCGACGGCTGGGCGCGGCGGGTGAGCGCGCGCAAGGACAGCCCCGCACCGGCGGCACGGTCCACCACCGCGCGACCGACGAACCCGGTCGCCCCCGTCACCGCGACGATCATAGCAGGGCCAGATGGTTGCGGTGGATCAGCGCAGCGCGCGGCGCGTGACCCAATATGTCGGCCTGCTGGTCCGATCGCGTGCCGATCAAAGCGCGCGCCTCGGTCGAATCATATTCGCTGAGGCCCCGCGCGATGGTGCCGTTCGGCCCCTCGACGGTGACGAGATCGCCGCGTGCGAAATGGCCCTGCACGGCGGTCGCGCCGGCCGCGAGCAGGCTGTTGCCCTCGGCTAGCGCCTTGGCCGCGCCTGCATCGACGTGAATCGCGCCGCGCGCGGTCAGGCCGCCCGCCAGCCATGCCTTGCGGGCAGGCGCGCTCTTTTCAGCGACGAACAGGGTGTGGCGGGCCGGGGTCGACAGCGGATGGTCGATCCGCCCCGACGCGATGGCGAGATGCGCGCCAGCGCTTACCGCGATGCGCGCTGCGGCGATCTTCGACACCATGCCGCCCGATCCCATGCCGGAAGCGGAGCCGCCATCGGCCATGCCGCTGACCGCATCGATTCGCTCGACCCGCTCGATATGGCGCGCATCGGGGTTGGTATGGGGGTTGCTGTCGTACAGGCCATCGACGTCGGATAGCAGCAGCACGCCGTTGGCGCCTGCCGCCTGACCCACGCGCGCGGCGAGTCGGTCATTGTCGCCGAAGCGGATTTCTTCCGTGGCCACGCTGTCATTCTCGTTGATGACCGGCACCACGCCCAGGCCCAGCAGCCGCCCGAGCGTCGCGGCGGCGTTCAGGTAACGGCGGCGATCCTCCAGATCGTCGAGCGTCACCAGCATCTGCGCGGCGGTCAGGTTTTCGGCGTGGAGCAGTTCGGCCCAGGCCTGGCTCAGCGCGATCTGCCCGGTCGCGGCGGCGGCCTGCGCATCCTCCAGGCTGGCGCGGCCGCCCTTTGGCAGGCCCAGGCGACGCGCGCCGAGTGCGATCGCGCCCGAGGAGACGATCGCGATCTGCTGGCCGTCCCGCACGCGCGCGGCGATGTCGGCGACGAGACCGGTCAGCCATTCGCGACGGACCTCGCCCTCGGGTGTGACCAAGAGGGCCGAGCCGACCTTGACGATCAGCCGCTGGCAGGTGGTGGGGGGGAAGATCATTGCAGGGTTGGGTCCAGCCGCGTGCGGCCCTCCCCCATCCCCTCCCGCTTGCGGGAGGGGCGTGTTTGGGGCGAGCGGCCCGTCAAGTATCGCTCCCCTCCCGCAAGCGGGAGAGGCTGGGGGAGGGCAGGGTGTCTCACCGAGCCCGCCACCCGACGAATCAGCCCAGCGGCGACCACGTGATCTCGTCCTCGCCCTCGTCATTGTCCGGCACCGAATCCGGCCCCGGCCCGATCTGTTCGAGCAGCTTGTCGAGTACCCAGTCGACGCCGGTCCCCGCCGCGCCCGACAGCGGGATTACGTCCGCGCCGCTCGCCTCCGCCAGTTCGGCCGACAGCGCCTCGATCAGCTCGT
Organism: Sphingomonas pseudosanguinis; assembly: GCF_052056765.1. NCBI lineage: Bacteria > Pseudomonadati > Pseudomonadota > Alphaproteobacteria > Sphingomonadales > Sphingomonadaceae > Sphingomonas > Sphingomonas pseudosanguinis. The sequence goes on along the minus strand of NZ_CP189888.1, from coordinate 2,289,616 downwards.
CGTCGAGCGTGTCGATCTTGTTCAGCGCGATGATATGCGGCTTGTCGATCAGGCCGCCGCCATAGGCTTCCAGCTCGTCGCGAACGATGCGGTAGCTTTCGGCGACATCCTCGTCATTGGCGTCGACCAGATGGAGCAGCACGCGGCACCGCTCGATATGCCCCAGGAAGCGGTCGCCGATGCCGGCGCCGTCCGCCGCGCCCTCGATCAGGCCGGGAATGTCGGCGACCACGAACTCGCGATTGTGATGCCGCACCACGCCCAGCTGCGGGCGGGTGGTGGTGAAGGCATAGGCGCCGACCTTGGCCTGGGCGTTGGTCACCGCGTTGATGAAAGTCGACTTGCCCGCATTGGGCAGGCCGACAAGGCCTGCGTCCGCCAGCAGCTTCAGCCGCAGCCAGACCCACGCCTCCTCGGACGGCCAGCCGGTGCCGTGCTGGCGCGGCGCGCGGTTGGTCGAGGTCTTGTAGCTGGCATTGCCGCGACCGCCATCGCCGCCGCGCAGGAACACCTCGCGCTGGCCGACCTTGGTGAAGTCCAGCAGCACCTCTTCCTTGTCCTCGGACAGGACCTGGGTCCCGACCGGCACCTTGATGACCAGATCGTCGCCGCCGCCGCCGGTGCGGTTCGAACCCGATCCGCCATGCCCGCGCGGCGCGCGGAAATGCTGGGTGTAGCGGAAGTCGATCAGCGTGTTCAGGCCGGCGACCGCCTCGAAGATGATGTCGCCGCCCTTGCCGCCGTTACCGCCGTCGGGGCCGCCATATTCGATATACTTCTCGCGCCGGAAGGAAACGGCGCCGGGGCCGCCCGCGCCGGAGCGGACGAAAATCTTGGCCTGGTCAAGGAAATGCATGGCCCGCCCTTACCGCTGACCGCGACGACTGACCAGCCCGGCCGTGTATCGCACGGGTGATCGGCGGCGGGGCGTGGCCTTGGCGCACCGGGTCTGAGGGGGGCATGGCGTGGCCTTCGACTGCGCTCAGGCTGAACGGTCGTTGTGCCAAGCCCCGTGTTCCACCCTCCGTTCAGCCTGAGCGCAGTCGAAGGCCACGCTCACCCGGACGACCAGCATCCCGGATCGCGACGCCGACCCGCGCCCGCGATCCGGAACACCCCCTATCAAAAACCCTCACGCCGCCAACGGCATCGCGCGATTGCGCTCGTCCTCCAGGTCCAGCGCATAATGGATGCTGGGCGACAGCGTGTCCCGCCCGGCCGAGGCGCGCGCCATCCGCTGCCCCGTGGGGCGGAAGCCCAGCTTGGCCAGGACATGGCCCGAGGCGGGGTTGTCGGCGAAGTGCCAGGCGTTCAGCCGGGCGATGGGCAGGGCGTTGCGCGCCGTGGCGACGACCGCGCGACCCGCCTCGGTCGCATAGCCGCGACCCCAAGCCGACGGAGTCAGCCAATAGCCGAGCTCGTGCCCGGTATCCCCCGCGATGATCGCGATGCCGCCGATCAGCTCGGGCGCGCCGCCGCGATCCAGCGCGGTGATCAGGAAGCGCGGCTCGGTCGCGGCGCAGGGCTGGGCCAGCCAGCGCTCGGCGTCTTCGGGGTGATACGGGTAGGGGACCCGCGCCGCCATGCGGGCGATCGACTCATGGCCGATGGCCTCCGCCAGGGCATTGGCATCCTCCGGCCAGGCCGGCCGTAACAACAATCTTTCGGTCCGCGCGAACATCACTCGACAACTCCTCGTCGCGTCGGGCCCGCCCCTGCCACGTCTGGATGACGGGACGGCGACAGAAGCCCGGAAGCGGTGGAGGGAGCACGAAAAAAGGGAGCCGGGGTGACCCGTCTCCCTTTTTTGCTGGTTCCTGCGCGGAACCCGGGTCACCCTGGTGGGCAACCCGGCGCGGTTGCCCGATTATTCGGCCGCTGCGGCCAGTTCGACCGAGCAGAATTTACGGCCCAGCTTGCCCTCGTGGAACGAGACGCGGCCATCGACGAGCGCGAACAGGGTATGGTCCTTGCCCATGCCCACGTTGCGACCCGGATAGAACTTCGTCCCGCGCTGACGCACGAGGATGTTGCCGGCGATGGCTTCCTGGCCACCGAACTTCTTCACGCCAAGGCGACGGCCGGCCGAATCACGACCGTTACGCGACGAACCGCCTGCTTTCTTATGTGCCATTGCGAACTACTCCTGGATTTCGTTGGGAGGCGCGTCTGAAAAATCAGGCGCCGACCGACACGATCTTCAGGATCGTGTGCTGCTGACGGTGGCCGTTGCGACGGCGATAGTTGTGGCGGCGACGCTTCTTGAAGACGATGACCTTGTCGGCCTTCGCCTGAGCGATGATTTCGGCGGCAACGGTGATGCCGTCGACGGCCTTCAGCTCCGAGCCTTCGCCCGCCAGCAGAACGTCACCCAGCGTCACCGACGCGCCGGCTTCGCCCTCGATCTTCTCGACGACGATCTTATCTCCGGCGGCGACGCGATACTGCTTGCCGCCCGTGCGCACGACTGCGAACATGGCTCTTATCACTTCCCAAATGCATGGCTCCCGCGCGGGAATGCCCGTCGGGAAAGAAGGGTCAGCTAGGCAAAGGTGGCCGGATTGTCAACCAAGGATTGCATGTTTTCGCCGGTCGCACACGCCTGACGGCATGTCAGGCGACGCGATCGCGCGGTTTGGCCACATTGGTACTAATCTGGCGATGTTGCGCTGCAGCAACAATCGAATGACAAAATTATGAAATGTTCGAAATGGCAATTGCTGGCCGCTAAGCTCGACATATTGTGATCGTCGGGGGGCGGCGCGATGACCGTCCTGTATCAAAAATGGGGAATTTGATGCGTTCGCTTCACGCCACGATCCTGCTCGCCTCCGTGTCGAGCCTCGGCCTCGCCCTGCCCGCCACGGCCCAGACCGCGACGCCCGCCTCTCCAGCCGCTCAACAGGACGGCGAGTCGCAGGACATGGTCGTCGTCACCGGCAGCCGGATTCCCGGCCGCACGCTCGCCGACAGTCCGGTGCCGGTCGACGTCATCGGCGGCGAGCAGTTGACCAATGCGGGCTATACCGAAACCAACAAGCTGCTGAACCAGCTGGTGCCCTCGTTCAACTTCCCGCAGCCGTCGATCACCGACGGCACCGACTCGCTGCGCCCGGCGACGCTGCGCGGGTTGGCGCCCGATCAGACGCTGGTGCTGGTCAACGGCAAGCGGCGGCATCAGGCGGCGCTGCTCAACCTGAACGGGTCGGTCGGGCGCGGGTCGGGGGCGGTTGATCTGAACGAGATCATTCCCATTGCCATCGACCGGATCGAGATCCTGCGCGACGGCGCCTCCTCGCTCTATGGATCGGACGCGATCGCGGGCGTCATCAATATCCAGCTTTCCAAGCGCAAGGGCGTGCGCGGTTCGGTCACCTATGGCCAATATCGCACCAGCATGGACGGCGTGAAGGATCTGCTCGGCGTCCAGACAGATGCCGCGGGCAATCCCGTGATCGCGGTATCGGGCGGCACCAACCGCGCCAACGACATATTGGGCCTCAATTACGCGCAGGATGACCGGGTGCGTCATGACGGCGATACGCTGACCCTCGCCTCGTCGATCGGCCTGCCAATGGGGGAGGGCGGTTACTTCGTCTTTTCCAGCCAGTTCCGAGACCGCGATCCGACCCAGCGCGCCGCCGCCGATCCCCGCCGCCAATATGTCGCGGGCGATGCGCGGGAGCTGACCGCCAACCGCTTCAACCACGCCTATGGCGACGGCAAGACGCGCGACATGAACCTGTTCGTGAATGCGGGCACCCAGATCGCCGGGCAGTTCGACCTCTATACCTTTGGTTCCTACGGCATTCGCGACGGGCTGGGCGCGGGCTTCTTCCGGCGACCCAATGACTCGCGCAACCGCGACTGGTCGGCCTCGACCACGACCTTCGTGCCCTTCTACGCCAACGGTTTCCTGCCCTTCATCCGGTCCGAGATTGCCGATTATTCGGGTGCGGTCGGGGTGAAGGGGGAGATCGCCGATGGATGGAATGCCGATCTGTCGGTCGTCTATGGGGCCAATTCGCTCGATTACTCGGTCGAGAACAGCTTCAACACCTCGCTGGGCGGCGCGAACAGCCCGCGCAACTTCTATGCGGGCGGCATCCGTTTCGGCCAGATCGTCGCCAATCTCGACCTGAGCCATCGCTTCGACGTCGGCTTCCTCCAGTCGCTGGGCTTTGCCGCAGGCGGCGAATTCCGCCGTGAGAATTTCCAGATTCGCGCAGGCAATCCGGCCAGCTATGTCAATGGCCCGTTCGTGCCCAATGGAGCACCGGGCGGGGCGCAGGTCTTCCCCGGCTTCCGTCCGTCCAACGTGACCAATGTCTCGCGCAACAGCTTTGCGGGATATGTCGAGCTCGATGCGGAGGTAAGCGAGGCGCTGTCCGTCCAGGCGGCGGGACGGTATGAGCATTATTCGGATTTCGGTGACACGGTGAACGGCAAGCTGGCGGGCCGGTTGCAGCTTTTCCCTGGGGTCGCGATCCGTGGCTCGATCTCGACCGGCTTTCGCGCGCCCAGCCTGGCGCAGCAATATTTCAGCACCTCCTCGACCAACAATGTCGCCGGCACGCTGCTGGAAATCCTGACCGTGCCGGTGTCGAGCCCGCTGGCGATCGCGCTGGGGGCCAAGCCGCTACAGCCGGAAAAGGCGACCAATTTCGGTGGTGGCCTGACCTTCGACCCGATCCCCGGCTTTAACGTGACGGCCGATTACTACCAGATCCGCATCCGCGACCGGATCGTGCTCAGCGAAAACCTGCAAGGCGCCGCCGTCAATGCCCTGCTCCAGGCGCAGGGTTTTGCGGGCGTCAATTCGGCGCGCTTCTTCGTCAACGGCGTCGATACCAAGACGCAGGGCGTGGACGTGATCGCCACCTATCGCGTGCCCGATTTCGGCTATGGCCGGGTCAGCCTGACCGCCGGATTCAATTATAACGAACAGACGATCACGGGGCGCGAATCGCTGCCCTCGCTGCCCGGCCTGCTGGTGTTCGGTCGTGCGGAAAGCTACCGGCTGACCAAGGGACAGCCCAACAGCAAGATCAATCTGGGCGCCGATTACGAACTGGGCCGCGTTTCGGCGACGATCCGCACCAACCGTTATGGCACCGTCTTCTCGGCGGGAACGGCGACCGATCTGTCGATCGCCCCGGGGGCGGGGGCAGGCGACTTCACGCTGGCACCCAAATGGATCACCGACGCCGAGGTTCGGGTGAAGCCGATCGAGGCGCTGGAACTGGCGATCGGGGCGGACAATCTGTTCGACATCTATCCCACCCGCGCGCCGGTCGGCGGCACGTTCGGGGTCAACAATTATTTCCTGCCTTATTCCAGCCTGTCGCCCTTCGGCTTCAACGGCCGGTTCCTCTATGCGCGGGCCTCGGTCAACTTCTAAGCGTTCCGGGCGGCCGGGTTCAAGGGCCCGGCCGTCTCCGTCAGTGGCGGTGTTCGCGCTTCAACAGATAGCGCCCATGCTCATACCCCGTGAACAGCCCCGCCAGCGCCGGATGATCGACCGGCTCGTCGCTGTCGTCGGGCAGCAGGTTCTGCTGGCTGACATAGGCGACATAGCTCGATTCGGCGTTCTCGGCGAGCAGATGGTAGAACGGCTGGTCCTTGGCCGGGCGAATCTGTTCGGGAATCGCGTCATACCATTCGTCGCTATTGGCGAAGACGGGGTCGACGTCGAAGATCACGCCACGAATGTCGAACATCCGGTGCCGCACGACATCGCCGATCGCGAACCGGGCGCTCGCGACGATGGGCGCTTCCACGTCGAAGCGCGAGGTGAGGGGCGGCATGTCGATGAAGTCCATATGCACAGATTTAATGCGTTTGTGGCGTTGCACAAGTTTAGGTGCTTGCATTGCCGAAAAAGCTGATCTAGGAGCGCGCCTCCAATCGACTGGCCCCGGCGGTTTCCCACCGCCCGGATCATCCTCGCGGAGAGGTGGCAGAGTGGTCGAATGCACCGCACTCGAAATGCGGCGTGCCGGCAACGGTACCGAGGGTTCGAATCCCTCCCTCTCCGCCACTTACTTCACATCACTGGACAAAATCCCCTAACCATTCCGCAGGGCGGACAGGTTGGTTAGGAAGTTGCTGATCTCGCGGCGGCGCAGACGTTCTTCGGCGAATTCTCCGTCGATGCCCAGTTTCCAGTGAAGCGCGCGGCTGTCGGGCGTGTCGTGCAGCGCGTCGATGTCGGCGGCGCGGGTGGTGACGTCGCGTTTGCGATCGGCCAGTCCGGCCTCGACCAGGTCATCGGCCTGTGCGGCGAGCGCGATGGCGATTTCGCGCAAGGCGAGTTCGGGGTGATATTGGACGCCCCAGAAAATCCCGCGATCATATCGAATCTCGGCGGCCTGGACGCGGGTGACCGCATTGCTGGCGAGCAGGGTCGCGCCGGGGGGAAGTTCCAGAACCTCGTCGCCATGAATGGCCGGCGCGTCCCAGCTGGGCGGGCGGCCGGCGAGCAGGGGATGGTCGCGCCCCGCCTCGGTGGCGCTGATCCGTCGGGCGATGCCGGCCTCCATCCGCTCGGGCATCTTGCGCACCCGTCCGCCGGCCGCCGCGACCGCGATCTGCAGGCCGGCGCAGGAACCGAAAGACGGAACCCCGGCGGCAAAGACCGCGCGCATGAAATCGAGCTGGCGGTCAACCTCCGGCCCATCGTCATAGACATGCATGGGCGAGCCGGTGAGGAACACGGCTTCGAAGGATGCGAGCCGCTCGGCGGAAAAGACCGGCGTATCGGCGTCGGCGGGGGAGGCTATGGTCGTGTCGATCCCCGGCTGCATCTGCGCCAGCGTCGCGGCATAGGTCTCGCCCGAACTCTGGCCGGCGCGTTTGCGGCGCGCCTCGCGCTCCTCGGGCAATTCGCTTTGGGCGATCAGAAAATGTGGCACGCTTTGCCCTTTTATGGTGAGGGGGCTTAACGCGTGCCCTGGCGGCTTGGTCCGTCGGTCAGGAATAAGCCGTTTATCGCAATGGAAAATTTGGACCGTCCGGCGGCGCGGGGCGTTGAGCGCGGATGGCCACTGCCGCGACATCCGTCCCATCCGACCGTGCGGCATGGCGTCCGCGCCGTCTGTTGATCACAAGGTCCGCCATGACCTTCGCACATGGCCGGGCGATGGTCGAGCGTGCGGCCGGTCTTGGCGTGGAGATCGTCGAACTGGCGAGCGATCGGCTCAATCTCGGTCTGCCCGACGATCCGCGCCGCGCCTATGCCGCCGCCAAGTTGACGCTGGCAGTCGTCGTCGCGCCGCCTTCCAAGCGCAAATTGCAACCCATCGCGCCGAGCGCCGACTGGCGGGTCGATCTGGCCGAAGGGTGTCCGGCGCATTGCAGCTATTGCTATCTGGCCGGCTCGCTGAAGGGGCCGCCGATCACGCGTGCCTATGCCAATCTCGACGAGATACTGGACGGGCTGCCCGCCTATCTGGGGCAGGGGACCATCACCTCGCGCAGTCGTGACCGCGCGCAGGAGGGCACGACGTTCGAGGCGTCCTGCTACACCGACCCGCTCGCGCTGGAGCCGATCACCGGATCGCTGTCGCACATGATCGGCTGGTTCGGGCGGTGGGACGTGCCCGCGCAACTGCGCTTCACGACCAAGTTCGCCGACGTCTCGCCGCTGCTGGACATCGATCATCGGCAGCGGACGCGGATGCGCGCCTCGATCAATCCGCGCCTGTTCGCGCGGTTCGAGGGCGGCACCGCGCCCGTCGCCGATCGGTTGGCCGCGCTGCGCCGGATGGCGCTGGCGGGCTATCCGGTCGGGCTGACCATCGCGCCGATCATCGCGGCGGCGGGGTGGCGAGAAGCCTATGGCGAATTGCTGGTCGATGCGGGCGCGGCGCTGGCCGATGTGCCGGGGCTGGACCTGACCATCGAGCTGATCACCCACCGCTTCACCAGTGGGTCGAAGGCGGTGCTCGACAGCTGGTATCCCGGCTCGGCGCTCGACATGGGGGAGGCCAATCGCAGCACCAAACGGACCAAGTTCGGCACCGAGAAACAGGTTTATGACGCCGAGACGATGCGCGAATTGCGCCGCTTTTTCGAGAAGCGGATCGCATCCACGCTGCCGTTCGCGCGTATCCTCTATTGGACATGACGATCTTCTTCACCGCCGACACGCATTTCGGCGACCACCGCACCATCAATATCCAGAAGCGCCCCTTCGCGAGCGTCGCGGAGATGGACGCCGCTTTGATCGAACGTTGGAACGCCGTGGTCGGGCCAGGGGATGTCGTCTGGCATCTGGGCGATGTCGCCCGGCGGCCCGCCGATGTCCCGGCGTTGCTCGACCAGTTGCACGGGACCAAGCATCTCCTGCGCGGCAATAACGATCCCGATGCGACGCTGACCGCCGCCGGCTGGGCCAGCACGGGCGATTATGCCGAGATCATGGTGGATGGCCGCGCGCTCGTGCTGTGCCATTACCCGTTCCGAAGCTGGAACGGGCAACATAAGGGTGCCTTGAACCTGCATGGGCATAGCCATGGCCGGCTGAAGCCGATGCCCCGCCAGTTCGATGTCGGCGTCGATGTCCATGAATTTGCGCCCGTGACGCTGGAGCGGCTTCTCTCCTCGACCGGAAAGATGCGATAGAGGCGCCATGTTGAAGATACGAAACAAGCGGATCGCGAACGATCATGCGGCGGCAGCTCGGACAGTCGCGCGGATCGAGGCGTCGATCGTCGCGCTGAGCGATGACGATCTGCTTGATCTGGCGGACATTTTCTCGGGCGGGGTGGCAACGCCGCTCGGCGATATGGCCTCGGTGGAAATGGCGCGGCGCGGCATCGCCTTGTAATAAGGTCGACGGCGCGGGAATGTGGGAGATGAAGTGATGGCGGCTTTCGACGATAGTGCCGATCCCGAACTCGGCGCGGCCTGCAACCGGCTGGCGGCCTGGGTCGAATCGCTGCCCGAAGACGCGCTGATCGATCGCGAGTCGCAATTGGGCGAGCAGGATTTGGCGCTGATCCTGCGCCATCTCTACGCCACCCGGCATGGCGGACCGGGCTCGCCAGCGCTCGAGACACCCGAGCCGCGTCCCGCATCGCGGCCATCGGTGCCGGTGACCGCGAAAAGCTGACTGACGCGTCGGATCGTCGGGCATCCATCGACGCGCGGCTTCGTTGGGATGGCATGAGCCAGTCCGACCATCACCGATACCCCTATAGCCCCATTATCGACCGCCCCGTCTATGACTGGCCGGGCGGGCGCCGGCTCGCCATCTATTTCGGCATCAATTACGAGGTCTTCGACTTTGGCGGCGGCCTTGGGGCCGAGCTGGCCCCGTCGCAGACCCAGCCCGACGTCATGAACTATGCCTGGCGCGACTATGGCAATCGGGTCGGCGCGTGGCGCTTGTTCGATCTGTTCGACCGGCTGGAGCTCAAGACGACCGCGCTCCTCAACGCCGAGGTGCTCGATCGCTGCCCCGGCCTGGCCGAGGCATGCCGCGACCGGGGCGACGAGATCGCCGCGCATGGCCGCAGCAATGCCAAGGCGCAGGGCGAACTGTCGGTCGATGATGAGCGGGCGATGATCGACGATGTGACGACGCGGCTGTCGGCGCTGGGCGTCCGGCCCACCGGCTGGCTGGGGCCGTGGATTTCCGAGAGCAAGGCGACGCCCGATCTGCTGAAGGCGGCGGGCTATCGCTACGTCATGGACTGGGCGCATGACGATCAGCCGACGCGCCTCGCGACGCGGGCCGGTGATCTGCTGTCGGTGCCCTATTCGCAGGAGATCAACGACATACCCGCCATCGTTCAGCGGCGGCAGGAGGCGACGGGTTTCGCCACCATGATCCGCGATGCGGTGACCCAGTTGCTGAGCGAGGCGGACCGCCGGCCGCTGGTGCTGGGTATCGCGCTGCATCCCTATATCATGGGGCAGGCGCACCGGGTGCCACCGCTGGCACGTGTGCTGGAGGAATTGCGGCAGGCCGACGATCCGCGCATCTGGTGGACGACCGCGGGCCAGATCGCCGAGCATGTCGAGGCGAACGATCTGGCGGTCTGAGCCGCCGTCAGGCCTGTGATCGTGCGTGGAGATCGCGGATGGTCTCGGCAAAGGCGAGGGCGGGTCCCTCGACCTGTGCACCGTCGATGACTTCGGGTATCCGCAGCGGCGCGATGCCCAGCGGCGGCTTCCCAAGCTCGGCAGTCCAGCGGGTCAGTTGCTCGGTCGAGCTGGCATAGACGATCCGACCCATCCCGGCGAGGCCATGGGCGGCGGCGCACATCGCGCAATGCTCGCCCGAGGTGTAGACGGTCGCGGCGCGACGTTCGTCAGGCGAAAGATGTTCCACCGCCCAGCGAACGATGGCGAATTCGGGATGCCGCGTGGGATCGCCGCCGCCGATCCGGTTGCGGTCCTCGAACAGCACCTCGCCATCGCGCGAGACGAGCAGCGAGCCGAACGGTGCGTCACCGGCCTCCACCGCCTCGGTCGCCAGTTCTACGCAGCGGTGGAGATGCTTCAGGTCGGTCTCGTTCATGCGGCACGCGCCTTCGACAGGGCCAGGAAACGGTCGGCGGTGCGTAGCGACAGCGCCATGATGGTCAGCGCCGGATTGGCCGCCAGCGCGCTGGGGAAGATCGAATTGTCGCAAATCCACAAATTGGCGATGTCGAAGCTGCGCCCGTCGGCGTCGACGACGGCTTCGTCGCCATTCTCGCCCATGCGGCAGGTGCCGATGGTATGTGCCGAACGGTCGATGGCGAAGATGTCCTGGGCGCCTGCCGCTTCCCAGATCGCGGTCATGACCTGACGAGAATGGCGGTCGATCGCCCGCTCGTTTTCGTGATAGCTGAAATCGATCCTCGCCTTGCGATGGCCGAAGGCGTCGGTCTCGTCCGACAGGGTCAGGCGGTTGTCGGGATGCGGCAGGCACTCGCCGTTGATGCCGATCCCGGCCATGTGGTTATACTGGCGCAGCAGGGACTGGAGCCGCGTGCCCCACATGCCCGCGCCGCGCGCCAGCTGGGTCGCCAGATTGACCGGCAACACGCCCAGGCTCTGGATCAGATAGCCGCCCGCGCACCCCGCCTCGGCCGGGCGCATCATGTCCTCGGTGATCAGCGAGGAGGGATAGCCCCGGTTCATCCGCATCTCGTCGTCGAAACGGCCCCAAACCTGGGTCGCGACATGCGCCATGAAGTTGTGGCCGACCTGCCCGCTCGAATTGGCGAGCCCCAGGTTCAGGAGCAGGCGCGGGCTTTCCACGCCGCCCGCGCACAGGAAGACCGCGCGACAGCGCTGGCGGCGTTCCTCGCCGCCCTGATGATAGACGACGCCGGTGATTTGCCCTTCATGGTCGAGATCGAACGACAGGACGCGGGCCTGGGAGCGCACCTCCGCGCCATGCGCGACGGCGAAGGGCAGGTAGCTGGTATCCATGCTGGTCTTGGCGGCGTTGCGGCAACCCTGGTGACAGGTGCCGCAATTCACACAGGCCTGTCGCTGGCCCCAATAGGGCTGATCGCGGTCGCGCGAGACGAGCGCGGCGGGCGCGTCGGTGGCGGTGATGCCCATGGCCTCACACCCACGCGCCATCGCATCGGCCGAGGCGTTGCGCGGCACCGGCGGATAGGCATAGCGGCGGCTGGCGTCCCAGGGATAGTCGGCCGGCCCGGACACGCCGGTGAACGCCTCGACCTCCTCGACATAGGCGATCAGCTCGGCATGCGGGATCGGCCAGTCGGCGCCTTGCCCGGTCAACGACTTTAGTTGCAGGTCGCGGGCATCCGGGCGCGGGCAGAAGGCGCCCCAGTGCAGCGTCGATCCGCCCACGCCCATGCCCGAATTGTTCGAACCGAAGGCGGTGGGATCGGCCCCGCCGCTCAACCGCTCTTCCATCCAATAGATGTCGGCGGCCAGTTCATCGGCGACGTGATCATTGGGTGCGAAGGAGCGGCCCGCCTCCAGCGCGACGACCGACAGCCCGGCCTTCGCCAGCCGCGCGGTCAGCGGGGCACCGCCCGCCCCGGTGCCGATGACCACGGCATCGACCACCTCCTGATGGGAATAGGGCGCGCGGCTCATGCCATCGTCTCCCGCACCTGCTGCCATGTCTCGACGTCATTCGCCGCCGTGCGCGAATAGCCCTGTTTGCGTGGACCATCGCCGCCGACCGCGAAGCCGTCATAGCCGATCGCCGCCATGGTCGCGGGCAGCGCCACCCATTGGCGGACGATCTCGGCGCGGACATCCTGAAACCACAAGACCATCTGCGCGGGCGACAAATGGCGTTCGTCGTCCGCGACGCCGCCCTGTCCCTCGGCGATCCGCTCCAGCCAGTTCGCCTGCGCGTCATGGTCGAGCGTGACGAAGCCGCCACTCACCGCGTCCAACGTCGCCAGCCCGCGCGTCCAGGCCTCGGCATCGGCGGGCAGTTCGGCGAAGCGCCAGCCATCGCCCTGACCCTGGTTCACCGCCCGTTCCACTCGTGCCGCCAGGCCGTCCATGTCTTCGACCTCGGGCAGAATATGCGCCACCAGTTGCGCCGCGATCGCCCGCTCCGCCGTCGTCCAGCCGGCGGGCGCGTCAGCCACCGGGCGGGTGCGCTCCAGCATCGCGGTGCGTGTCCGGCGGCTCACCCGGTCGGAGCCAAGAATGGCGACGAACGCCGCCGGCAGGATCGACGACGCGACCGCCGCGACATGCGCGCGGATCAACTGCGCGAGCGCTTGCGGCTGTTCATAGGGGATGAGGTGAGCCGCACCCTCGACCGACCGGACCTCGGCGTGGAGATAATGCGGCAGATTATGCGCCCGCTGCGCCGTCTCGCCCAGATCGCCGTCCTCGGCTCCTGCGACGATCAGCACGGGGATCGAGACACGGCCGACCCGCCCGCGCCAATCCTCCAGGCTGCCGCGCTCCAGCCAGCCGAGCCAGGCCTCACGGCTCGACCGGCGGACATCGGCGATCGCCTTCTCCCGCAACGGCTCGGGCAGCGGCGTGGCGGTGTTGGCATCGACGAAGGTTTCGGCATCCGCACGGCCGATCGCGCCATCCGCGACCCAGCCGATCATCTGCTGGCGGCGATCCTCGTCCATCGGCTCTGGGCAGGGCGGGGAGGCGGCGACCAGTACCACGCCGACGACGCCGGCCAGTCCGGCCTCGCCCGCCGCGGCGCGCGCCGCGACGATGGTGGCGATCTTGCCGCCCATGCTGTGCCCGACCAGGATGCACGCGGTCAGCCGCCGACGCCGGATTTCGTCCGCCAGATCATCGGCCATCGCCGCGACATCGGCATAGCCTTCGCCCGCGCGCTCGCCGAACCCCGGCAGGTCGAGCGCGATGCCATCGATGTCGGACAGGTCCGTGCGCACGCCGTCCCATTCGCGGTGGCTGGCACCCAAAGCGTGAAGGAAAACCAGGGAGGGTTGGGTCATGCGGCCTCGCGAACAAAAAGCCCCTGCTGGACGTCGCAGCGGCGGTAGCGTTCCGCGTTCATCGCCCAGATCAAAAATTAATTTGGATCATGGCCGGAAAATGCTCGGTCGGTTCGGCCAGTCCAAAATTTCATGGAACCGTGGCGGCGGGCATGCGCTTCGCCATCATCCCTGTCCCTGCCCGGAGTGAAATCGTGGCCAAGACCGATGAAGCACAGCCGCAATACAAGATCGAATATCGCGAAATCCAGGCGTTCGGTACGCTGAAAGACCTGCCACTGGGTCTGTCCGACAATGCCCGCAAGCAGAGCGTGTCGATCCTCAATCAGGTTCTTGCCGACACGATGATGCTGCGCGACCTGTACAAGAAGCATCACTGGCAGATGTCGGGCGCGACCTTCTATCAGCTGCATCTTTTGCTCGACACACATTATGAAAAGCAGGCCGAACTGGTCGATATGGTCGCCGAGCGTATCCAGTCGCTAGGCGGGATCAGCATCGCGACGCCGCATGACGTGGCCGAGATGACCCGTATCCCGCGTCCGCCGCGCGGGCGTGAGGATGTGCCGACGATGCTGGCGCGTCTGCTGGAGGCGCACCAGATCGTACTCGAACAGGCGCATGAGGGCGCCAAGACCGCCGACGAGTCGGGCGATGACGGTACCAACGATCTGCTGGTCAGCGACATCATCCGCTCCAACGAACCGCAGGTCTGGTTCATCGGCGAGCATCTCGCCGCCACCGCGCTGCAGCGCGCCGACTGAACGATCTGAGCGACGGGAGAGGACGAGGCGATGGCGGAGCGTGATCTGGCGAACGGCATCGCCTCGACCGAATTGGCGGAGGGGCGGATCGTCCCGGCCACTCTCGACGGACAGGACATCGTGCTCGTCCGCCATCGCGGCCGGGTCTGCGCGCTGTCGGGGACATGTACGCATCTGAAGGCGCCGCTCGCCGACGGGATCGTCGCCGACGGCACGCTGCGCTGTCCCTGGCATCACGCCCGCTTCGATGTGGAAACGGGTGAAGCCGTGGGCGCGCCCGCCTTCACGCCGCTCGACCGGTTCATAGTGGTCGAGGAGGACGGACAGGTCCGCATCGACGGACCCGCCGATCCTGTCGAGAAGCCCATTTCGGACGACACGGGCATCGTCGGTACCGTCGTCATCATCGGCGCCGGCGGGGCGGGCCATGCCTGTGCCGAGATGCTGGCGCGGCACGGCGCGGGGCGGGCGGTCACGGTGATCGAGGAAGAGGGCGATGCGCCCTATGACCGCACCTTCTGCTCCAAACAATATCTGGCCGGCAAGGCGGACCGCGACGATGCGGCGTTGCCGGCGCTGGAGGGCGTCGACGTCCGATCGGGCGTTGCCGTGGCCGGGATCGATCGCGAGGCCAAGGTCGTCACCTTGCGCGACGGCACACGCATTCCCTACCGCACGCTGGTCCTCGCCACCGGGGCCGCCGCGATCCGACCGGACTTTTACGGTGCCGATCGCAACGACGTTCATGTCGTGCGTGGTCTTGCCGATGCCGATCGCCTGATCGCCGCCACCGCCGATGCGGGCCGCGCCATCGTGCTGGGGTCGAGCTATATCGGGCTGGAGGTCGCCGCCTCGCTGATCGCGCGCGGGATGGAGGTCGCGGTGGTGTCGGGCGATGCGCTGCCGCTGGAAAAGACCGCCGGGCCGGAGGTCGGGGCGATGATCCGCGATCTGCACGAGTCCAAGGGCGCCACATTCCATCTCGGCCGCCATATCGCGCGTTGGGACGGCAAGGCGGCGATGCTGGACGACGGCACTCGCGTCGAAGGTGACCTTGTCGTCGCCGGTATCGGCGTGCAGCCGCGCGTCGAACTGGCCGAGGCGGCGGGCCTGACGCTGGCGGACAAGGCGGCCGGCGGCGGGGTGCAGGTCGATGCGATGCTCCGTACCTCGGACCCCGCCATCCATGCGATCGGTGACATCGCCAGCGCGCCCGACCCCCGTCTGGGCCATCCCATCCGCGTCGAGCATTGGGTCGTGGCGCAGCGCATGGGACAATGGCTCGCGCGACATCTGCTGGGCAAGGCGGAGGGCGCGTATCAGGAAGTGCCCTTCTTCTGGTCGGGCCATTACGATCTCAGCCTGCGCTATGTCGGCCATGTCGGCGCACCCGACGATCGCAGGACCGACGGCGATGTCGCGGACCGGGATTTCGCCGTCTCCTTCGCCGAGGACGGTCGGGAGCAGGCCGTCCTGACGGCGGGGCGCGACGTGCTGGCGCTGGACAAGGAACATCGATGGGAACGGTCCATGCCGGACGCCGATGGGCGAAATAGTCCGGAATCGGACCCAAGCTGACATATTCCGGCACCACTGGTCAGTCGTCACGGTTTTACCGATGTCGGTTCATCACCAGGTGCCACCCTGTAAGACGTTGTTATCGCTAGCGGCCTTGCCATGACGGCGGCATCCGGGGCCGCGATCCAGGGCTGGGAGACGTGCCATCCCAACCCAACCCAGGCTTAGCAAAAGGCCTTTGGGCACTCCGGACGGATCGGATAGGTGTTCGTTCAGGAGGTTGATATGAAACGTTTAATCCGCCGGATGACGCATCTTCGACACTCCGACGATCAGATTTCGGCCCGCGTCCGCGCGGTGCTGGTGGAATCGCTCTACGCCTCGCCGCGCTCGCTGATCATCGGCGCGCTGACCAGCAGCGCTATCGCGGCCGTCGTCGCGGCGGCCAGCGACGACGAGTGGCTGATCGGCTGCGCGGTGCTGATCGGGCTGGTCGGGGCGGTCCGCATCGTCGATGCGTTGCGGATGCGCGGCTCGGCGACGGTGCGCCAGCAGGAGCGCGGTTATCGCGCCGGGGCGCTCGCCTATGCCGGGCTGCTCGGCGTATTCGGCCTGCTGACCCTCACCCGGACGGACAGCGGCGTGCTCGACCTGCTCTCGGTCACCACCGCCATCGGCTATGCGGCGGGGATCGCCGGGCGCAATGCCGGCCGGCCCCTGATCGCACTGTCGCAACTCTGCTTCGCTTCGCTGCCGCTGGTGTTCGGGCTGCTCCTGCCGCTCGACCCGCTGAAGGCGCTGCTGGCGGCGGTCATCCTGCTGTTCGTGCTGGCGATGAGCGACATCACGCAGCAGACCTATGCCGTCATCCTGCGCGCGACCACCGCGTCGGAGGAAATGGCCGCGCTGGCCGAGCATCACGCGGGCATGGCGCGCCGCGACGATCTGACCGGCATGGCCAACCGCACCGCCTTTCGCGAACATTTCGAGGAGCGGCTGCGCAACCTGACGGCATCGGGCGAGCATCTGGCGCTGCTCTGGCTCGATCTCGACCGGTTCAAGGAGGTGAACGACTTTTTCGGGCATCTGGCGGGCAATGCGCTGCTGGTGGCGGTCGCCCGCCGGCTGGAGCAGGTGCTGGGCGAACGGGGCATCGTCGCGCGGCTGGGCGGGGACGAGTTCGCCATCCTGTGCGGCGTCGCCGATGCGCGCGCGGCGGGCTGCATCGGCAGCGCCATGCTGGAGGCGGTGCGCCAGCCGGTCGGGTTCAATGGCCACGACCTGCGCACCACCGCCTCGATCGGCATCGCCATCGCGCCGGACAATGGCCGGGATGCCGACACGCTGCTGAAGAATGCCGACCTCGCGTTGTACCGCGCCAAGGAGAAGGGGCGGGGCCGCTTCTTCTTCTACGAGCCGCTGATGGACGAGAAGATCGAACGGCGGCGCCAGATCGCGCTCGCGATGGACGGCGCGCTGGAGCGGAACGAGTTCGAGCTGGTCTATCAACCGATCTTCGATCTGGCGAAGGGGCGTATCACGTCGTGCGAGACGCTGCTGCGCTGGAACAGCCCGCAATTCGGCAGCATATCGCCCGCCGAGTTCATCCCGATCGCCGAGGACAATACGCTGATCGTCATGATCGGTGACTGGGTACTGCGCCAGGCGTGCCGGACGGCGGCGGACTGGCCGGCCGATGTGACGATCGCGGTCAACCTGTCGCCCGTGCAGCTCCGCGCGCCCGACCTGACCCATGCGGTGCTGGCGGCGCTGAGCGCGAGCGGGCTGCCCCCGGAGCGGCTGACGCTGGAGGTGACCGAGTCGGTGCTGCTCGACGATGTGGAGCGGTCGCTGGCGGCGTTGAGCGCGCTGAACCGCATCCATGTGTGCACCACGCTCGACGATTTCGGGACGGGCTATTCCTCGCTCAGCTATCTGACCCAGTTCCCGTTCCAGACGCTGAAGATCGATCGCTCCTTCGTCATCGACCTGGAGCATAACCCCGCCTCGGTTGCGATCGTCCAGACCATCGTCGATCTCGCCGCCAAGCTGGGCATGCGCACCGTGGCGGAGGGGGTGGAGACGCCCGCGCAACTCGATCAGCTGCGTCGGACGCGGTGCGATGCGGTGCAGGGCTTCCTACTAGCCCGGCCGATGCCGGCGTCGGAGGTGATCGGCCTGTTCGCCGAGCAGGCCGCCTTCCGATCAAGCCCCGGACAGCCCGCGCTGCCCGGGGCCGCTTGATCAGTCGGCGGCCTTGTCGAGCAGCCGGGTCTGCGCCGCGACCAGCCGCTCCATGCGTTTCAGATCCCCCTCGGTCAGCCGCAGCGCGGCCTCGGCCCAGAGGTCGACCACCGCCTCCAGTTCCTTGAGCGGTAGCGGATTGACCGCGCGCGATGCTTCATAGATCGCACAATGCGCGCTGTGCCGCCGGTCGTTCTGGCGGATATAGTCGGCGACCATGCGCCGCCCTTCGCCCGGCTCGGCCAGCCCATGAATCAGCCCCATCTCATAGAGTTCGTCGGCGCTGTAGGTCCGGCCGCTCAGGATCATGCGCTCGGCCCGCGCCGCGCCCAGCCGCCGCGACAGGAAGCAATGCGCCCCCATGCCGGGGAACAGCCCGAACAGCGTCTCGGGCAGGCCGAAGCTGGTCCCGCGCTCGGCGATGACGACATGGAAGGACAAGAGCGCCTCGAACCCGCCGCCCAGCGCATCGCCCTCGACCAGGCCGATGGTGATGATCGGCCGGTCCAGCCCGCACATGTTGCGATGGAGGATCTGGACGCAGGTGCGCCCGTAACGCGACAGCGCGCCATGGTCGCGGGTGCGGATGGCATGCGCGAACAGGTCGAGGTCGCCACCCAGCGAGAAGACGCCGGGAAAGCGCGAGCCGAGCACGAGATAGCGGATCGGCATCGCGCCGGTATCGACCGCATCGACGATGTCGGCCTGCCAGTGCACGAAGTCGACCAGCAGATCGGGGTTGAAGCTGGGCCGGGTGCGCGGGCGCATGTCGGTCCACAAAGTCTGTGTGTCGGGATCGTGACGCGCATCGAGCTGCCCGTATTGGAAGGGCGATCTGGACGCTTTGGCGCTGACGGGGGTGCGCGCCGTCCGGTCGGGACGGGCGTTGCGCAGTCCGGCCGCGAATTGGGGATCGTGGATCGTCATCATGTCTACCTTCGGAATGCGGCACCATGCCGCAGGCCGAAAATAGGGGCTGCAAACTTGCCGCGACGTTTGCAGGAAATGTCGCGACCCCAAGCATTTATCGGTGGCCCGCCATGGTGGACGGGATGGCGAGGGCGGCGCTTATCCGTGGAGCGGCGGCGTCAGGCAGCGGGCCGGTGCGGGCAGCGCCGCCGGCTCCGGGGTGCGGCCGATCGGGGCGGGGCGCCCGTAGAGGAAGCCCTGGCCCATCTGGCACCCCAGCTGACGCAGGCGCAGCGCCTGCGCCTCGTTCTCGATCCCTTCGGCGATGACGACCTTGCCCAGCCCCATGCCCAGGCCGACGATCGCATGGACGATGGCCAGGGTACCGCCGCCATCGGGCTGGTCGATGCCCGCGACGAAGGACAGGTCGATCTTGATCCGGTCGACCGGCAGGCGGCGGAGATGGACCAGCGAGGCATAGCCGGTGCCGAAATCGTCGAGCGCGATCGCCACCCCGGCATTGTGCAGCGTGCGCAGATTGCCCAGGATGCTGTCCGCCGCACGGTCGAGCATCACGCCCTCGGTCACCTCGACGCACAGTCTTTTGGGTGAAATGCCGTGATGCGCCAGCCGGTCGATCACTGCCTGCGCCGATCGCGGCCCGGCAAGCTGGGCGGAGGTGAAATTGACGCTCAGCACGCCCAGCCGCTCGCCCTCGTCCCGCAACAGGGTCAGCGCCAGTTCGAGGACATGGTCCTGGATCAACGGACCGATCCGCTCGGCCACCAGCACATCGGCGAAGCGGTCGGGCGTCATCTGGCCATGCAGCGGGTGGTTCCAGCGCAGCAGCGCTTCATGCCCGCACACCGTCTCCGTGGTCAGCGAGACGATGGGTTGCAGGAACAGCGTGAACTCGCCGCGTTCGATCGCGACCTCGGCATCGTCGGTGAAGGTCAACTGCAGGTCGCGCAGGCTGCGCTGCAGCGGATCGTAGCGGACATAGCGGCCACGGCCGAGCCGCTTGGCGGTGTAGAGCGCCAGATCGGCATTCTGATAGAGCAGCTCCAGCGCATCGGCATCGTTGGGAAACCGCGCCGAGCCGACGCTGAACGATACGGTGCGGTTGCGATCGCCGGGATGCCAGACCTCGCCCTGCAAGCCGTCGAGCGCGTCGGTCAGCCGGTTCTCGGCGGGCAGATCGCCGGGGCAGAGGATCGCGAACTCGTCGCCGCCGATCCGCGCGATATAGCCGTCCGGGCAGATCCGGCTCGTGCGCGCCAGCGCCGATCCGACATGGCGCAGCAGCATGTCGCCATAGCCATGGCCCAGCCGGTCGTTGACGGTCTTCAGATAGTCGACATCGATCAGGAACAGGCTGAACGGCGTGTCCGCGTCGATCAGGCTCTGTGCCCGTTCCTGAAAGGCGGCGCGATTGCCCAAG
The DNA here is from genome assembly GCF_052056765.1 of Sphingomonas pseudosanguinis. Lineage (NCBI taxonomy): Bacteria > Pseudomonadati > Pseudomonadota > Alphaproteobacteria > Sphingomonadales > Sphingomonadaceae > Sphingomonas > Sphingomonas pseudosanguinis. The sequence continues at coordinate 2,269,313 of NZ_CP189888.1, read as the reverse complement.
CCGGTCAGGAAATCGGTATGCGCGGCCAGCCGCAGGGCTTTGGTTTCGGCCAGATCGATCTCGCGGCGCTGTCGGACGCGCTCCATTTCCTGGCGGATCAGGCGGAACCGGTCGGCGATGGCCAGCGACAGGACCAACGCCTCGAAGGCGAGCGCGGCGAAGGTGCCCATGTCGATCGCGTCATTCTGCGGCGCGAAGCCGAAATTGCGCGCCAGCCGGGCCAGGAACAACCCGATCACCGGCCCCCAGCCGAGCATGTAGAACCAGATCACCCGGCTGCCGCGCCGGACCGCGATGACGCAGGACAGCGCGACGACGGCGACCATCGCCGCGATCACATAGTTGAGCAGCCGGTCGGTGAGGACCGGGGGGAACCACGTATCGGCCGCCGCCGTGACGCCGGTGACGACGCCCGCCGCCGCCAGCAATCGCCCCACCCGCGCCAGTCCGCGCGGCAGGACACCATCCTCGACCACCGCGAAGAAGAACATGTTGCAGGCCGCGACCATCAGCCCGACCAGCGCGAAGTCCAGCCGCACCGCCACCGGTCCGACCAGATCGGGGATCAGCAACGCCGCGACATTGGACCAGGTCAGCCCATAGACCAGCGCGACTCCGACCCACAGCAGATACCAGCGCTGAAAGGCGTATCGCTGCCCGGTATGGATGACGAGATTGTAGAGCAGCGCGGACAGCAGCGTGCCCGCGAACAGGCCCATCAGCACCAGCCACGCGATGTCGGTGTTCGTCATGACCGAGCCCGGCTGGGCCACGACCTTGCGCATCAGCGACAGGTCGTCGATGTGGCGATAGCCCAGATACAGGCCCTGAATGTCACGTCCCGGCTGGGCGATATTGAATTTCAACAGGCCGCCGGGCGCCCAATGGCCGCGCAGGTCATGGGCGGAGCGGTCCAGTCGGGTCGTGCCCGCACGGCCGACGACGATCACCGCAATCCGGTCGAACCGCGTCTGATCGACCAGCAGGCTCCAATGCGCAGGCAGCGCGCCCAGCCGCGTGGCATCCAGCTTCAGCCAGGTCCAGTCGGGGCCACGGCTCGGCGCATCGGGTCCGCAGTCATAGCGCGCCGTGACGACATCCGCGGGCTGCGCGGAATCGCGCAGGGTGGCGACGCAGGCCGATTGCCGCAAGCCGATGGTCGCCGCCGATACCGTCGCCGGGATCAACCCTGCCAACAGCATAAGCATAGCGAGCACCAGCGCTCTGATGTTCGATGCCACTCTCGCGGCCCCCATTTGCCGACGTGCCCCCGCAGTCGCGCTGATGCCGACCTGTCTATCCAAGAACCCCTAGGGGGCACCGCGTATCGCGGCACGGCGGTGACGGCAATCGGGTCTGCGCGACGGGGGTGTCCCTTATTGCGACGGAGATGCAGGTCGCGGCGCCGCCGCATCGATCTCCGCGCCCCAGGGATCGGGCCGGGCGACGGCCCGCCCTTGCGGGGTGAAGTCCATCAGCGGGTCGCTTGAGCGGGTATAACCCGGCCATGAGGGCAGGCCGGGGCCGTTGGGATTGCCGGTCTTGGCAAAGCGGACGACATAAGCGCTCATGACCTGTCCCATCGCCCGGTCGCGCTCGGTGGTCTTGTCGCCATATTTGACCCTGACGGTATCGAAGAAGAACGGGATGTCGGTCGCATGCTGCGCGCCGGGCTGGCCGACCGAGTCCGCGACATAGGAAAAGCGATAATGCCACACCGGCACGCGCCTGTCCGCCAGCACGCCGGCGACCTGACGTGCGCCGGCGATCATGAAGCCGGTCTTGCCGCCCATGTCGGCACTGGTCGCGCCGACGATCACGGACACGCGCGCGAACCGGTCATCGGCATAGGCCGCCCCCATATCGACCACCACCTTGCCGTCGACGAACGGGCCCGTATTGGTGGGCGGCCCGGCTTGCGGCCGGAACAGCGCCATCATGTTGAGGCCATCGGTGACCTCCTCGGCGCTCAGGGCGCGCAGGCGTTCGAGCGCGTCGGGGGCGGCGAGGTCGATGTGCTTCGACCGTGCGAAATTGGCACCGATCGCCTCGACATCGGCCAGCGTGCGCTTATCCGACTGGCCATTGCCGCCCGACATGATGAAGGCCTTGTGGAACAGCCCCCTGGCCAGCGGCGAGGTGTTGAGCATGTGCACCGACATGCCGCCCGCGCTCTCGCCGATGATCGTGACATTGGCCGGGTCGCCGCCAAAGGCCGCCGCGTTGCGCCGGACCCATTGCAGCGCCGCGATCTGGTCCATGATCCCGTAATTGCCCAGACGCCCGCCATCGGCATTCGCCCTGGTCAGCTGCGGCAGCGCGAAGGTGCCGAACCGGCCGACGCGGTAGTTGAAGCTGACGAAGACCACGCCCTGTCTGGCGAGGTCGGCACCCGAATAGGTCGGTGGCGACGCCCCGCCATTCACGAAGCCGCCGCCATAGATCCATACCACCACCGGCAGCTTGCCCTTGGCCACCACCGGTTTCCAGACATTTGCGTAAAGGCAGTCCTCGGCGGGCTTGGTGCCCAGCGGCGCGGCGTCGCTGGGGAAGGGGACCTGCATGCAGTCGGGGGCATAGGCGGTCGCGTCACGCACGCCGGTCCAGGCTGTCACGGGCTGTGGCGCGCGCCAGCGCAGCGCGCCGACCGGCGGCGCGGCGAAGGGGATGCCCTTCCAGCTGGCCACGCCGTCCTCGACGCCGCCGCGCACCGCGCCCCGATCGGTCTGGGCGATCGGCGCGGGCCCTTGCGCGATGGCAGACGCGCTCAAGGGCAGGATCGCGGCCATCGCCACGGTCAGCATCATTCGCATCGCATCGTCTCCCCCGCGTGCCGTCCTATCCCGGAAACGGCATGTTTTCATGGCTTTGCGCCATGGATAGGCCGGAAAGCCTCGCCAGGGGAAGGGGGCGGCGTTCCCGGGCCGCTACGCCCCCGCGATATAGCGCGAGACATTGCCCGCCAGCACGTCGAGCGGCACGTTGCCGCCATCGACCACCGCCTGGTCAAAATCGCGCAGGTCGTAGCGCGGACCCAGCGCCGCCTTGGCGCGGCTGCGCTGCGCGACGATCTCGGCGCGACCGACCTCATAGCCACAGGCCTGGCCCGGCCAGGCGCAATAGCGATCGACCTCACTCTCGGCATTACTGCGCGGCAGGCCGGTGGCGGCGATGAACTCGGCCAGCGCCTTGTCGCGCGACCAGCCCATCGCATGGATGCCGGTGTCGACGATCAGCCGCACCGCCCGCCAGGCCAGCCCCATCAGATAGCCGAGCCGCCCGGCTGGATCGCCATGATACAGGCCCAGCTCGTCGGCCAGCTGCTCGGCATAGAGCGCCCAGCCCTCCGAATAGGCGTTGAACGCCAGGATCGATCGGATCAGCGGCAGCTTCTGCGCATATTCCCCCTGCCAGACATGCCCGGGTATCCCCTCATGATAGACGAGGTCGGGGATGGTCACGCGGTTGTGGATCGACGGATCGCCCAGATTGACCCAGACCTTGCCCGGCACGCTGCCGTCGATCGTGCCCGGTCCGCCATAAGCGGCGGGCGCGCCCGGCTCCTGCGCCAGCGGCATGCGCCGGATTTCCAGATTGCCGCGCGCCAGCCGTCGAAAGGCCTGCGGCAATTTGGGGCGGATCGCGTCGATGCGCCCCTGCATATAGGCGACGATCTGGCGCCGCCCTTCGTCGCCATCGGGAAAGCCGATGCCGGGGCGCTTCTGAAAGGCGATGGTCCGCTCGGCGACGCTGCCCTGGGTCAGCCCGGCACCGCGCAAGATCACGTCCATTTGCGCCTGAAGATCTGTCAGCCGGGCGCGGCCCATGGCGTGCAGGTCGGCGGCGCTGCGGCGAGTCGTCGTGCCGGCGCGCAGGCCCCAGGCATACCATTCGGGACCATGCGGACGGGTGAGGAGACCCGCCGCATCGGTCGCCACCGCCCGCTCGGCGCGTAATTCGGCCAGCTGCCGCTCCAGCGCGGGGATGATCGCGGTACGGACGATCCGCGCCGCCCGGGCGCTCCAGTCGCCGGGGACGCTCGCCCCCTTGCGCGCCAGCGGGCCGACCAGCGGGCCATCGGTGTTCGCCGCCTCGGCGATGGTGCGGGTCATCCCTGCGATCGTCTTGTCGAGCAGGAAGGCGGGCGGGACGACGCCCATGCCGCGCGCCTGGGCGATGCGCGTGGTTTCGCCGTCCAGCTGCGCGGGCATCGTGGCGAGGCGGGCGAGATAGGCCTCGGCATCCGCCTTGTCGCGCACCGGCTGATCGCCATCGAGCAGCTGCGGCACGTCGAGCCAGGACCCGACATTCTGGACGACGGCATAGGGCGTGTTGCGCCAGTCGCCGATCGTCGCCACGCCGTAGGGCAGCGCCATGCCGTCCAACGCGGTGCGGAATGCGCTTTCGACGACCGCGATGCTGGTCGCGGTCGAGGGATCGAGCCCGGCGCGCGGCACTCGCGCCAGGTTGGCCAGCGCCTTGGTCAGGACGCGCTGCCGGACCGCGATGCCCGCCGGCGAGCGATCCTCAAGCCGCCGCCGCAGATCGGCATGCGCGCCGGTATCGACGCCCAGTGAGGTGGCGCGTTCGGGCAGGAGGTCCAGCAATTGCCACGCGATACGGTCGAGCAGCGGCGGCGCGGCATTCTGGGCGGCGGCGGGGATGGCGGTCGAGGCGGTGACGGCGGCGAACCCGGCCAGGGTTTCGCGACGGGAGAAAAAGCGATCCATCTCCGGATGATGGCCGGCCCTCTGCCGAAGGTCAAACAGGGCACGAGCGACCCACGCGGCAAAATCGAATAAAAAATACCCTCTAGCGACCGGTCGGAATCGATGACATGCCTTGCACCCATGAAAGAATGGCAGTTCTGGATCGATCGCGGGGGAACGTTCACGGATGTGGTGGCCCGGCGGCCCGACGGCACGCTCGTCACCGCCAAGCTGCTCTCCGAAGACCCGGAGCGCCGCTATGACGCGGCCGAGGCGGCGATCCGCCAGTTGACGGGGGCGGGCGACGGCCCGCTTCAGCCCTGCACCATCCGGATCGGCACGACCATCGCGACCAATGCGCTGCTGGAGCGCGAAGGCGCGCCGGTGCTGCTCGCGATCACGCGGGGTTTCGGCGATGCGCTGACCATCGGCTATCAGGATCGCCCCGACATTTTCGCGCGCGACATCCGCCGCGCCGTGCCCCTGTTTGCCGATGTCGTCGAGATCGACGAGCGGGTGGCGGAGAACGGTACGGTGCTGACCCCGCTCGATGAAGAGGGGGCGGCAGCGGCCTTTGCCAGGGCCTATGCGGCGGGCCTCCGGTCGGTCGCGATCATATTGGTCCATGGCTGGCGGCATCAGGCGCATGAGGCGAAGCTGGCCGATCTCGCGCAGGCGGCGGGCTTCACCCAGATTTCGGTCAGCCACCGCACCGCGCCGCTGATCCGGCTGGTCGCGCGCGGCGATACGACATTGGTCGACGCCTATCTGTCGCCCGTACTGCGCCGCTATGTGCAGGGGCTGGAGACGTCGCTGGGCGAGGCCGCCGCCGGGGGGTTGTTGTTCATGCAGTCGAGCGGCGGGCTGGTCGCGGCCGACCGGTTCGGCGGCAAAGACGCGCTGCTATCCGGGCCGGCGGGCGGGATTGTCGGCATGGCGCGCACCGCGCGCGGAGCCGGGTTCGACCGGGTCATCGGGTTCGACATGGGCGGCACCTCGACCGACGTGTCGCTCTATGCGGGCAGCTATGACCGGCGATCGGATGCGGTGCTGGCGGGGGTGCGCGTCGCGGTGCCGATGATGCGGATCGATACGGTCGCGGCGGGCGGCGGGTCGATCTGTCATTTCGATGGCGGGCGGCTGCTGGTCGGCCCGGCTTCGGCGGGGGCCGATCCGGGGCCGGCCTGTTACCGGCGCGGCGGGCCGCTGACCGTGACCGACTGCAACATGGTGCTGGGCAAGCTGCAACCCGATTATTTCCCCGCGCTGTTCGGGCCGAACCGCGACCTGCCACCCGATCGGCAGGCGGCCGAGGCGGCGCTGGACGCGCTGCTCGACCAAGTGGCGGCGACGACCGGCGAACGGCTCGACCGGTTCGCGGCGGCCGAGGGGATGGTCGCGATCGCGGTCGCCAATATGGCGCGTGCGATCCGCGCCGTATCGGTGGCACGGGGCGAGGACCCGGCCTCGTACGCGCTTGCCTGTTTCGGCGGAGCGGGCGGGCAGCATGCCTGCCTGGTCGCCGATGCGCTGGGCATGGAGCAAGTGCTGATCCACCCGCTGGCCGGCGTCTTGTCGGCGGTCGGCATCGGATTGGCGGCGCGCAGCGTGGTGCGTGAGGCGACGGTGGCGCTGCCGCTGGCCGATGGCGGGCTGAACGCGGCGCTGGCTGACTTGCGCGATGCCGCGACCTCCGCGCTGGCCGCACAGGGCGTGGCCGGCGATGCGATCCGTACCGAGACGCTGGCGCAGCTCCGCTATGCGCGCAACGACCAGACGATCGCGGTTCCCTGGGGATCGCCGGACGCGATGGCCGAGGCGTTCGCGGATGCCCATCGCCAGCGTTTCGGCTTTGTCGGCGACGATGCACTGGTCGTCGAGCTGTTGCGGGTCGAGGCGAGCGCCGAGCAGGACGGGCAGGACCTGCCCGCGCCGGATTTGCCCGCGCAGTCCGCCGCGCCGGTGGCATGCGTGCCCATGTATCTGGCCGGTGCGATGCGCGAGGCACCGGTTCATACCCGCGAGGGGCTGGCGATGGACGGCATCGTCGCGGGCCCCGCGCTGATCCTCGATCCGGTGTCGACCGTGATCGTCGAACCCGGCTGGCGCGCGCGGGTGCTGGCGGACGGCACATTGCTGCTCGAACGGACCGAGGCCCGCGCCGAACGGGCGGCGGACGATGCGGTCGATCCGGTGCGGCTGGAGATTTTCGCGGGCCTGTTCATGGGGATCGCCGAGGAGATGGGGGCCGCGCTGCAACGCAGCGCCGCCTCGGTCAATATCCGCGAGCGGCTGGATTTCTCGTGCGCGCTGTTCGACGCGGAGGGCGGGCTGGTCGCCAACGCGCCACATATTCCGGTGCATCTGGGATCGATGGGTGAGAGCATCCGCACCGTCATCGCCAATCGCGCGGGCACGATGCGCGAGGGGCAGGTCTATGCGCTGAACGATCCCTATCGCGGCGGCACCCATCTGCCCGACATCACCGTTATCATGCCGGTTTTCGCCGGCGGCGGGACGCCCGCCTATTTCGTCGCGGCGCGCGGCCATCATGCCGATGTCGGCGGCACTACGCCCGGCTCGATGCCGCCCGACAGCCGGACGCTGGCCGACGAAGGCGTGGTGTTCGACGACATGCTGATCGTCGAGGACGGGGTGCTGCGCGAAGCGCCGATCCGCGAGCTGCTGGCCGGCGGTCCCCATCCGGCGCGCAATATCGACCAGAATATCGCCGATCTCGCCGCGCAGGTCGCCGCCTGCGCACGCGGCGCGGAGGGGCTTCGCCAGCTGGCAAAGCAGCAGGGGCAAGGCGTCGTCACCCGCTACATGGCGCATGTCCAGGCGCATGCCGAGGCGATGGCGCGGCGGATGATCGCGACGCTGTCCGACGGGCATTTCCGCTATAAGCTGGACGACGGTGCGGCGGTCGAGGTGGCGGTGCGGGTGAACCGGGCCGAGGGCAGCGCGGTGATCGACTTCACCGGGACGAGCGAACAGCGGCCGAGCAACTTCAACGCGCCGCTGGCGGTGACCCGCGCCGCCGTCCTCTATGTCCTGCGCCTGCTGGTCGACGAGGCGGTGCCGCTGAACGAGGGCTTTCTGCGCCCCGTCCGGATCATCGTGCCCGAAGGATCGATGCTCCATCCGCGTTCCCCCGCCGCCGTGGTCGCGGGCAATGTCGAGGTCAGCCAGGTCGTCACCGACGCGCTGCTCGGCGCGCTGGGGGCGATGGCGGCCAGCCAGGGGACGATGAACAACCTGACCTTCGGCGACGACAGCTATCAATATTATGAGACGATCGCCGGCGGTGCGGGCGCGGGGTCGGGGCATGACGGAGCCGATGCGATCCAGACGCATATGACCAACAGCCGGTTGACCGATCCCGAGATACTCGAGACGCGGTATCCGGTGCTGCTCGAACAATTCGCGATCCGGCGCGGATCGGGCGGGGCGGGGGCACAAAGCGGCGGCGACGGGACGGTCCGCCGCCTGCGTTTCCTGCGGCCCTTGCGCGCCGGTATTCTCAGCAACCGGCGGATCGTTGCGCCCTTCGGACTGGCCGGTGGCGCGGACGGACGGGTGGGTGTCAACCGCGTCGAGCGGGCGGATGGCGGCATCGAACCGCTCGCTTCCACCGCGCGGATCGACATGGGCGTGGACGACGTGCTGGTGATCGAGACGCCGGGCGGCGGCGGTTATGGCGAGGGCAGCCGCTGATGTGGGTGCTCGCGGGGATCGTCGTCATCGCCGGCGGCTTTCTGCTGCGCGCGCATCCGCTGCTGGTCATCATCGTGTCGGCGGCGGTCACGGGGCTTGCGGCGGGGCTCGATCCGGTGCGGGTGCTGGCGACCTTCGGCCATGCCTTCAACGAGACGCGCTATGTCACCGCCGTCTATATGATCCTGCCGGTCATCGCGCTCTTGGAACGGCGGGGGTTGCAGGAACGCGCGCGGGCGCTGGTCGCGGGCCTTCGCGGTGCGACGACCGGGCGGCTGCTGATCGGCTATCTGCTCTTCCGCCAGGTGATGGCGGCGCTCGGCCTCACCTCGGTCGCGGGGCCGGCGCAGACGGTGCGTCCGCTGGTCGCGCCGATGGCCGAAGCCGCTGCCGAACGCCAGGGCGACGGCAGCGCCGAGACTGCCGAAAAGGTCAAGGCGATGGCGGCGGCGACCGATACGGTGGGTCTGTTCTTTGGCGAGGACATCTTCATCGCGATCGGATCGATCCTGCTGATGAAGGGCGTGCTCGACGGCTATGGCATCCATCTGGAGCCGTTCCAGCTCTCCGTCTGGGCGATACCGACCGCGATCGCGGCGTTCGTCATTCATGGCGCGCGATTGTTGTTGCTCGACCGGCGGCTGGCACGGCGCGCCGGGGAACGGGGAGCGGGCCGGTGATCGGGCTGAACCTGGTTTACGGCGTCGTCGGCATCCTGTTCGCGATCTTTGCCGGGCTCGGCCTGCGCGACCGGCGCTGGGCCAATGGCGCGTTTCATGGGCTGATTGCGCTGTCGTTCCTGGCCGGCGACTGGCTGGGCGATGTCGGCAATGGTGTGCTCGTCCTGGCACTGGTGGCGATCGCCGCGTCGGGGCGGATGCGCCGTGCCGAGCCGGTGGAGCCGGCAAGGGATCGCCACGGCGCGAAGGTCTTCGTGCCCGCGTTGATCGTGCCGGCGGTCGCGCTGCTCGGCACGCTGGCGTTCAAGCAGGTGCCCGCACTAGTCGACCCCAAACAGGCGACGCTGGTCGCGCTGACCTTCGGGACGATCATCGCGCTGATCCTGTGCCGGACGCTGCTCCAGGCGAAGCCGGCCGAGCCGTTCGTCGCCGGACGCGGCCTGATCGACGATATCGGTTGGGTGGCGGTGATGCCGCAGCTGCTCGCCAGCCTGGGCGCGGTCTTCGCGCTGGCCGGGGTGGGGCAGGTGGTCGGCATGTTGATCGGCACGATCATCCCGGCGGGCAGCGTGATCGGCGCGGTCCTGGCCTATGCGCTGGGCATGGCGCTGTTCACCATCGTCATGGGCAATGCCTTTGCCGCCTTTCCCGTGATGACGGCGGCGGTGGGCGTGCCGCTGCTGATCCAGCGGGCCGGTGGCGATCCGGCGATCGTCGCGGCGGTAGGGATGCTGGCGGGCTTTTGCGGGACGCTGCTGACCCCGATGGCCGCCAACTTCAACCTGCTGCCCGCCGCGCTCCTGGGGTTGAAGGACAAATATGGCGTCATCCGCGCGCAGGCGCCGACCGCGCTCCTGCTGCTCGTCTTCAACATCCTCCTGCTCTACGGAATGATCGCGTGACCCGACTGGACCAAGCCACTGCGCAGATGTTCGCCACCATGACGCTGGGGCATGTCGGGCGCGAATATCCCAATCATCTCAGCCACGCGCTGGACGGGCCGGAGGACGCGCGGACACCCGCCGAGCTGCATCCCGTCTTCTACGGCAGCTTCGACTGGCATAGCTGCGTCCATGGCTGGTGGCAGCTCCTTCGCCTGATCCGCCTCTATCCCGACATGCCCGTCGTCGCCGAAGTGCGCGCGCGGGCCGATGCGATGCTGGTGCCGGACAAGATTGCCGCCGAGATCGCCTATTTCGAACGCCCCAGCGCCGGCGGGTTCGAGCGGCCCTATGGCTGGGCCTGGCTGCTCGCGCTGCATGACGAGGCGAGCCGGCATGACGCGGGCTGGGCCGACGCGCTGGAACCCTTGGCAAGGTTTCTGGCGGCGCGGTTCCGCGGCTTCCTGCCGCGCCTGACCTATCCGCTGCGGGTGGGGACGCATTTCAACACGAGCTTCGCGCTGACGCTGGCGTGGGACTGGGCCGAGGGGCGTGACGAGGAACTACGCGCGCTGATCGCCGATGTCGTGCCCGGCTGGTTTGCAAAGGACTGCGATTGCCAGGCGTGGGAGCCGGGTGGCGACGAGTTCCTGTCGCCCGCGCTGACCGAAGCGCTGGTGATGAGCCGGGTGCTCGACGACGCGGCGTTTCGCGCGTGGTTCGACGGCTTCCTTCCGCGCGTCGGGCAGGGCGAGCCGGTCACGCTGTTCACCCCCGCGATCGTCTCCGACCGCAACGACGGCAAGATCGCGCATCTCGACGGACTGAACCTCAGCCGCGCCTGGTGCTGGCGGACGATCGCGGCCAAGCTGGGGCCGGACCATCCCGTCGCGCCCCGCGCCGAAACGGCGGCGGCCGATCACCTTGCCGCCAGCCTGCCGCATATCGGCGACAACTATATGGGCGAGCATTGGCTCGCCACCTTCGCCCTGTTGGCATTGGCGGCGTAAGCTTGTCGCGAGGCTACATCGCATTCAGCCCCTCCCCTTCAGGGGAGGGGTTGGGGTGGGGCCTCTCCACTGACCCTGCGCCTGCCGAGGTGCCCCACCCCCAGCCCCTCCCCTGAAGGGGAGGGGAGTGTCGCTTTCAATCCGGCTTGCCGGTCCGCTGTCCGCCGATGGGTTCGTCGCTCATCGTCAGATAGAGGTGGCGCAGCATCGCGGTCATCGCGTCGGTGCCGCGCTGGGTCAGGCTGACGATCAGGCGGCGGTGGTCGGTCGGGTCGGTGCGGCGGCGGAGGAGGTTGGATTCCTCCAGCCGGTCGATCCGCCGCAGCGCGCTGGTCGAGCTTTCGCCCGATACCAGGATCAGTTCCTTGACGCAGAGTGGCTTTGCCTGCTGCTCGGCGATGAACAGCTCCAGCATCATGTCCCAGGCGGAATCGCGGAACACGTCGCGGGGAAAGAATTGCGCGACATTGGCGCGCATCGCCTGGGTCTGGCGCGCGAGGTCGAGCAAGGTGGGCTTGTTGTCCCGCGCGGCCGGTTGCGCGCTGTAACTCCGTGTCGAGGCCGGGGGGAAATAGCGGATGGCGCTACTCTTGGGCATGGGCATGATCCTGTGCTGATGCCGGGGGAAATCCCGGGATGTGGCGTGGGATGGGAGCGGCGTGGGAGTGGGTGAAAGACATTCTCATCGCTCGCGCATCGCTTCGCGTGCGCGGTTGAGCGGTTTCAGGAGATATTGCAGCACGGTCTTGCTGCCGGTGTGGATGTCGGCGGTGGCGATCATGCCGGGCACGATCGGGAAGCGCTTGCCCGCCTTGTTGACCAGCGAGTCCGACCGGGTGCGGATGAAGACGCGGTAATAATAGACGTCCGGATTGACCTCATCGCGGATGGTGTCGGGCGAGATGCTGCTGACCTGCCCCTCCAGCCCGCCATAGATCGCATAGTCGTATGCGGTGATCTTGACGCTGGCGCGCTGGCCGGGGCGGATGAAGGCGATGTCGCGCGGCGACATCCGCGCCTCGACCAGCAGGCGTTCGTCGAGCGGCACGATCTCCATGATCTTGCCATTGGGCGGGATGACGCCGCCGATCGTCGACACCTCGATATTCTTGACCACGCCGCGCACCGGCGAGCGCAGGGTCAGGCGGCTGAGCGTATCAGACCGGCCGCGCACCACGGGCGCCAGCGCCTCGACTTCCTCGCTGACCTTGGCCAGATCCTGCCGCGCCTCGACGATATATTGCGAGCGCAGGTCGGATTTCTTCAGGTCCAGCTCGGCGCGCTGGCGCTTCAGGCGTAGCACCTCGACATTGCTGGCGGCCCCGACCTGGATCAGCGACTCGCCGATGCCGACCTCACGCCCGATCAGCGCCAGCGATTCGTCGATCAGCCCGATCGAGCTGGACAGGCTGCTGCGCCGGGCATTGTAGAGCCGCTGTTGCTCGGCCTTCAGATCGGGGAAGGCGGCGAGTTCGGGGGAGAAGGTGAGGGGCGTACCGTTCACCTCGGCCTGCAACCGCGCCTGTGCGGCCAGCGCGGCACGGTATTTGGCGGCGCTTTCCTCGACGGTCGATCCGGCCTGGGTCGGGTCGAGCTGGGCGAGGATCTGGCCCGGTTTCACGATATCGTCCTGCCGCACCAGCATCTTGGCCAGGATGCCGCCCTCCAGCGATTGCAGCACCTGTTCGCGGCTGGTCGGCACCACCTTGCCGCTGCCCGTCGCGACCTCGTCGAGCGTCGCGAACCAGGCCCAGCCGAGCGCGACGACGAACAGCGCGGTCAGCACCCAGGTCATCCGCTTGGCCGCCAGCAGCGGCGCGCCGCCCTCATCGGCGAAGGGCAGATCGGCGGGGGTGGTCAGCGCGCTCATGCCGCCTGGCTCCGTCCACCACCGCGTAGCGTCTCGAGCGCTGCAGCCTTGGATTTGTCGAGCAGGATCTGGCCGTTGTCGATGACGATGATCCGGTCGACCAGATCGAGGACGCGCATCCGATGGGTGGCGACGACGATGGTGCGATCACGGCTCCAGTCTCGGAAACGGTCGATGAACAGCCGCTCGGAGGTTTCGTCCATCGCCGCCGTCGGCTCGTCGAGCAGCATGACCTGGGGCTGGCGGATCAGCAGCCGGGCGAGCAGCAGCGCCTGTTGCTGGCCACCGGACAGGCCCAGCCCGCCCTCCAGCACGACATGCTCCAGCCCGTCGCGCAGCCGGCGGACGAAGTCGATCGCTCCCACCATGTCGAGCGCGCGGATGATCTCCTCATTGGAGGCCATCGGCGCGCCCATGGTCAGGTTCTCGCGCAAGGTGCCGTGGAACAGCCGGCTGTTCTGGGTCAGCAGGGCGACGTCGCGGCGGACATCGGCGGGGTCGATCTGATGCAGCGTCAGGTCGTCGAGCAGCACCTCGCCCGCCAGCGGCTGGAGCATCCCCGACAGGCCCTGGAGCAGCGTCGACTTGCCCGCGCCGTTGCGGCCCAGCAGCGCGACCTTCTCGCCCGCCGCGATCTCCAGTTGCGGCACGGTCAGCGCGGGCGGGGCGTTGGGATCGGCATAGCCGAACACCGCCGAGCGAAGCGCGAAGCGGCCGCTGACCGAGGGCAGGGGGATGCGATGCTCGGCATCGGGGTTGTCGACCGGCAGGCCCATGATCTGGTCCAGGCTGCCCGCCGCGACCTTGGCATGCTGATAGCGGCCGAGCAGGTGCGACACCTGGCCCATCGGCGCCATCATCCGGCTGGCCAGCATCGAGGTGGCGACCAGCGCGCCGGTCGTGATGTCGCCGGCGATCACCATCGGCGCGCCGACGAAGATCACGGTGGCATAGACCGCATTCTGCACGCTCTGCGCCCAGGTCGACAGGCTGGCGGTCAGGCCGCGCAGCCGCAGCTGCGCCTCGCCCGCCACCGCGTTGCAATGGTTCCACTGGCGCTGGAAGCGTTCCTCGGCCTGCAGCGTCTTGATATCCTCGATCCCCTGCACCGCCTCGACCAGCAGGGCGTTGCGCAGCGAGGTTTCGCGCATCGACTCCGTGGCATGCGCGCGCAACCGGCGCTGGGCGAGCAGGCTGGGCAGCAGCAGGGCGACGAGCGCGACCACCGGCACCAGCGCCAGCGCGCCGCCGATGAAGGCCAGGATGACCAGGAACAGGATGAAGAAGGGCAGGTCGGCGATCGCCGCGACCGTGGTCGAGGTCAGCATATCGCGCACCTGGTCCAGATCGCGGAGCTGCGCGATGAAGGTCCCCGTCGAGGTCGGCCGCGCCCGGTTGCGAACGCGCAGCGCATGGCCGAAGACCCGGTCCGACAGCCGCAGGTCGGCCCGCTTGCCAAGGATGTCGGTTATGCTGACCCGCAACCGCCGTAGCACGAAGTCGAACCCCGTCGCCAGGATCACGCCCAGGAACAGAATGTAGAGCGTCGGCATCGACTGGGCGGGAACCACCCGGTCATACACCTGCATCGAGAACAGCACGCCCGCCAGCCCCAGGCAGTTGGTGACGACCGAGGCGATGGCGACATGGCCATAACCCTTGGCATCCTGCAACAGCAGGGTGCGCAGCCAATGCTGCTCGAAGGGGCGGATATAGCTGTCGACGCGGATGTCGGTCGCCGAGCGGGCGGGACGGGGGACGACGAACAGCCGGGTCTGTTCGACCAGTGCGGATAGCGGGCGCTGCACCGGCGATCCGCCTTCGCCCGCGACCGAGAAGATCGCCTCGCCATCGGCATCGATCGCGGTGATCAGCGCCAGCTCGCCATCGGTCAGGCAGGCGATCACCGGCAGCCGCCAGCTCGTCAGCCGGATCGCGCTGGGCGCGACGAAGCGGACCGACAGGCCGGAGGCGCGGGCGAGCGCGCGGACCCGCGTCTCCTCGTCGCCGCCACCCTGCCAAAGCGTGGTCAGGCGGGCGCGCTGCTCGGCGAAAGGCATGCGGAAATGACGCGCGACCTGGCCGAGCATGTCGATCCAGGCGAAGGGATCGGTCGGCGGGGCGGCGGACAGGGTGGCGGGGTTCACAGCGTCACCCCGCGAATGGTCGTGCCGGTCAGCTTGAAATCGTCGCGCGCGCGCCCCGAATAATAGAGGCAGTCGATCTCCAGCCGGCGCAGGTCGTGCGTCGTGTTGACGCCGTCGAAGCGCGCCTGCTGCAACTCCTGCTCGGCGTTGAGCAGGTCGACCAGCGTGCGCGTGCCCATGTCGAGATATTGCAGACGGTAGAGTTTGCCCGTCTCGATCATATTCTCCTGCCGCTCGGACAGAGTGCCGAGCAGCTCGGTCAGCCCGGCGATCTGCTGCTGCGCCTCGGCCAAGCGCTGGCCGATCTCGACGCGCGCCTGCCGCTCGGCGGCTTCGGCGGCGCGCAGGGCATAATCGGCGCCGCGCACGCGGGCGCGCACCGCGCTGCCCCCGAACACGTCGCTGCTGACGTTCAGCCCGAAATTATAGATGCTGCGGTCGGAAAAGGGCGAGGATATGTCCGCCGCCGCATCGCCCGCCAGCGCCACCGTCGGCAGGCGGTTGGCGCGCGCGCGGCGCTGTTCGGCGGTGGCCTGTTCATATTGCGCCTTGGCGCGCATGATGACGGGGATGTCGGCCCAGTCGACCTGGGCCGCCTGGCGACAGCTGCGCATCAGCCAGTCGGGTACGTCGGGATCGACGATGGGCGCGGTATCGCGACCCAGCAGGAAGGCGAGGCTGGTGGTCCAGCGGCGCTGCTCCGCCTCGATCCGGGTCAGCGAGGCTTGCGCGGCGGCGACGCGCGACTGCGCCTGAAGCGTGTCGGAGCGGGTGGTCGCACCCTTGCCGAAACGTTTTTCGACCAGCGCGCTGATCTCCTGGATGCGCGACAATTGCTCGAGCGCGACGGCACGCAGCGCGGCGTTGCGCTGCACCTCGACGATCGCATAGCCCGTCTCGCGGATCAGCCCGTCGATCGCCAGCAGCATGTCGGCGCGGCCCAGCCGCGTGCCGGCACGGGCATAGTCGACCGCGCTGGCGACCTTGCCGAAATCGAAGAGCATCTGCGAGGCCGAGACCTGCGGCCGGGGACGCCAGATATTGCCCAGCCGGCTGTCATAGCCGCTGCCGACCCCGGCGCTGATGCGGGGGAGGTAGCCCGCGCGCGCCACCGTCACATCCTCGCCGCGCGCATCGAGCGTGGAGGCGGCCTGCACGACCGTGGGGTGCCAGGACAGCACCTCCTGCATCGCGCGTTCCATGGTGACGGGGGCCGAATTACCGCTAACCGGGGTGGCGATCGACGCCATGACGAAAAGGGCGCCGGCGGTTCGCCAAACCCGTTTCCCTCGATCCTGGTAGCGTCCCTGCCGCCGTCCCGTCATCGATCGCCCCGTTAATCCGCTTGGCCGCTACATTCGGCTAAGCCGTTTTATTTCAACAAAATAGGTGCCGAAACGGAGCGGTTTCGGCACCCATAATCAAGTCCGTTTCCGGACCAATGACGGTGATGGTCACATAATATGCATGGTGCTCAACTTCTCCTGATCGGGATCGACCGAAACGGTCAGGTACGACAGGGGGTCGTCCATAATCGGGGCACTTATGCTGGTATCGGTAGCGGCATGGGTGAAGTCCGTATTGTCATTTGCTGTTGCTGATTCCGTTACGGTTTCCTGGTTGTCGAGATAACGGCCCAGCACATCCTCGATGCTGTCGCCCTGTCCTTCCATCAGCGAGAAGGCGAGGCGGGCATCCCCCTGATCGAGCGTTGGTGCGTCCGCCTGGGTCGTGTGGTCCGCCGCCAGCGACAGCGGCACGACATCGGCATCGAGCGTCAGCGAGGCGTCGGCCGACAGCGCGGTGACCGTGGCGGTCGGGAAGACCGGTGCCACGCCGTTGTTGATGTTCACCGCCACATCCAGTCGCGCGGTCGAGAACTGGCCGTCGGGCTGGATCAGCTGATAGGTGAAGCTGTCGATCGGATCGGTCGCCGAATAGGTCACGCCGATCGGGGTATAGGTGTACCCCCCGGTTTCGTTGACGACCAGCTGGCCATGCGCGCCGGTCAGGGTGATCGGCGTCTCCCCGACCTCCTGGAAGCCGGCGGCGGTCAGCACCTTGATGCCGATGAACGGGCTGCCCAGCGTGTCGTTCGCGGTCAACTGGCCGCTGACCGGTGTGGTGACCGGCGGGTTATACTCGTTCAGCCGGGTCACCGTCTCGGCGACATAGACATTGGTGTTGAGCTGGAGCGGCGCGCCGTTCGTGCCGGTGACCGTATAGTTGTAGGTGCCCGAGGCCAGGTTGTTCAGCGTGACGCTGATCCCGCTGCCGATCAGCCCGCCGACCCCGGCGACGGCGGTGCCCGACGCGGTGCCGACCACCGTGCCCGCCGAATTGGTGACGGTGATGGTGTAGCTGGGCAGGACCGCCAGCGCCGATGTGGTGACCGCCGACAGCGTGACGGTCGAGCTGGAATTGGCGTCGACGGTGAAGCTATCATTGACGCGGGTCGTCTGCGCCGACCCGAGCAGCGGCACCGCCGGGGTGGAGAAGAACGAGTCCACCACCGCCGGCCGGTTGACCACGACATTGGTGAAGTTGGCGGTTGCGATAGCGGTGTCGTTCACCGCGATCGGGGCGCCGGTGATGTCCGGGCTGCCGATCGAGATGGTCAGGCGCGCGCTCTCACGCTCGTTATCGCTGGCGTCGAGCAGCGTGTAGGTGAAGCTGTCGACCTTGCCGATCGATGCCGCATTGGCATTGGGGGTGTAGGTGTAGCTGCCATCGCGATCGATGATCAGCGTCCCCCATTGTCCGGTGACCACCGTGTCGTCGACGGTCACCTGCGTCGTCACGCCGTTCAGCGTCACGCTTTCGACCCGGGTCTGCGGGCTGACCACGTCGATCTGGCCGGTGGGGCCGGGATCGGTGATCACGTTGCCGCTGACCGGGGCGGGCACGGCCGAGGCGACATCGGTGAAGTCGGAGTCGACGCCCCGGACGTTCAGGCTGCCGAGCAGGCCGACACCCGCCGTATTGTCGAAGCTGACAAAGGCGCGGTACTGGCCCGGTCCCAGGTCCGCCGTGGCGACCAGGTCGCCGTTGAGCAGCCCGACCTGCAACAGCGAGCTGTTGCCGCCACCATTGACCGCCACCCAGCTGGTGCCGTTGAACCGCTGGATGACGACCGAGTAACCGCTGGCCACGCCGACATTCGCCGTCGCGTCATAGGTGAAGGTCGTTGCCAGCGTATGGCCCGGCTGGACGGTGAACTGGACGTTGGGAACGGCCAGCACCTGGGCGTTGAGGTTGATCAGCCCCAGCGAGACCAAAGCGGTATAGTTGGCGCTGCCGACATTCTGATTGGTCTGGACCGGGTTCAGATCGACCAGCGCGATCGCCGTATTGTCGAAGGCGCTGATGTCGAACGGCGCGGTGACCGCCGTCGAGGGCGACAGATTGCCCGCCGCGTCGCGTGCGCCGACGCCCAGTGCCTGACCCGCCACCTGCGGGCTGGTCAGCGTGACGGCATAGAGGCCGCCCGCCGTCACCGTGCCGGTGCCGATCAGCGTCCCCGCCGCGTTGCGCACCTCGATCCGCGCGCCCGGCTCACCGCTGCCGGTGATGACCGAGCCGGTCGGATCGATGACGGCGGTCGGGGCCGCCGGCGGGGTGATGTCCGGCGCATTGACCGCGACCGTGCCCGAGGCATTGCCCGCCGCATCGGTCTGGCTGAGCGTCAGGACCTGGCCGTTTGCCTGCGGCGTGGTCAGCGTCGCGCTGAAGCTGCCATTGGCGGCGACCACCGCCGTGCCGACCAGCTGGCCCAGCGGGTCGAGGATGCGCACCGTGGCGCCCGCCTCGCCGGTGCCGGTCACGACCGTGCCGGTGCCGTTGACGAAGCCGATCGGCGCCGCCGGCGGGGTGATGTCGGGCGCGCGCACCGCATTGGGCAGCGACGCGTTGCCGGCGGCATCCGCCTGCGTCACCTGCAGCGACTGGCCATTGGCCTGCGGCGTGGTCAGCGTCGCGGTGTAGCTGCCATTGGCGGCGACGACCGTGGTGCCGATCACATTGCCCAGCGGATCGCGGACCGTGACGGTCGCCCCCGCTTCGCCGGTGCCGGTCACCACCGTGCCGAGCCCGTTGATCGTCGAGGTCAGGCCGACCGGCGCGGTGATGTCGGGCGCGGTCGCCTGTCCGATCGGCGAGACATTGCCCGCGACATCGGCCTGGGTCAGCGAGACGATCTGGCCATTGGCCTGGGCCGGGCTGAGCGGCGCGGTGAACGTGCCGTTCGCCGCGACCACCGCCGTGCCCAGCACCGTGCCGTCGGCGGCGCGGATGGTGACCGTCGCGCCCGCCTCACCGGTGCCGGTGATCGAGGTGCCGTTGGTCGCCACGATCCCGACCGGTGCCAGCGGCGCGGTGAGATCGGGGGCGACGACCGTGGCGGGGGCAGAGACATTGCCCGTCGCATCCGCCTGGGTCACGGTCAGCGTCTGGCTGTTCAGCTGCGGCGTGGTCAGGATCGCGGCATAGGTACCGTTGGCCGCGACCACCGTCGTGCCGACGATCGCACCGCCCGCATCGCGGATAGTGACGGTCGCGCCCGCTTCGCCCGCACCCGTCACGAGCGTGCCGGCCGGGTTGATCGCGGCGGTCAGCCCGATCGGTGCGGTAATGTCCGGCGCGGTCGCCTGCGCCACGCCCGAGACGTTGCCCGCCGCATCGGTCTGGGTCAGCGAGACGATCTGGCCGTTCGCCTGCGCCGGGGTAAGGGTGGCGGTGAAGCTGCCATCGCCTGCGACCAGGGCGGTGCCCAGAACCGTGCCGCCCGCGCTGCGGATGGTGACGGTCGCGCCCGGCTCGCCAGTGCCGGTCAGGGTGGTGCCGTTGGCGACGATCGTGCCGACCGGGGCCAGCGGCGCGATCAGATCGGGTGCGGTGACCGGGGCCGGAACCCCGGCATTGCCCGCCCCGTCCGCTTGCGTCGCGGTCAAGGCCTGACCGTTGATCTGCGGCGTGGTCAGCGCGGCGGCATAGGTGCCGTTCGCGGCGACCACCGTCGTGCCCAGCACCGTGCCGGCCGCATCGCGGATGGTCACGGTCGCGCCCGCTTCACCGGTGCCGGTGATCAGCGTACCTGCGCCGTTGATGGCGGCGGTCAGTCCGATCGGGGCGGTGATGTCGGGTGCGAGCGCCTGCGCCACGCCCGAGACATTGCCCGCCGCATCGGTCTGGGTCAGCGAAACGAGCTGGCCGTTGGCCTGTGCCGGCGTCAGCGGGGCGGTGAAGCTGCCGTCGCCAGCGACCACGGCGGTGCCCAGTACCGCGCCGTCGACACCGCGAATGGTGACGGTGGCCCCGGCTTCGCCCGTGCCCGTGATCGTCGTGCCATCGGTCGAGATGGCGCCGACGGGGGCCAGCGGTGCAGTCAGGTCCGGCGCGGTGATCGGGGCGGGGGCCCCGGCATTGCCCGCCGGGTCGGCCTGGGTCGCGGTCAGCGCCTGACCGGCGATCTGCGGCGTATTCAGGACGGCGGCATAGGTGCCGTTCGCCGCGACCACCGCCGTGCCCAGCACCGTGCCGCCGGCATCGCGGATGGTGACGGTCGCGCCCGCCTCACCGGTGCCGGTGACGAGCGTGCCCGCGCCGTTGATCGTGGCGGTCAGCCCGACCGGGATGGTGAAGTCGGGTGCGAGGGCCTGCGCCACGCCCGAGACATTGCCGGCGGCATCGGCTTGGGTCAGCGACAGCAGCTGGCCATTGCCCTGTGCCGGGGTCAGCGTGGCGGTGAAGCTGCTGTCGCCGGCGACCACGGCGGTGCCCAGGATCGTGCCATCGACACCGCGAATGGTGACGGTGGCCCCCGCTTCGCCCGTACCGGTCAGGGTCGTGCCGTCGAGCGACACGGTGCCCGCCGGGGCCAGCGGCGCGGTCAGGTCGGGTGCGGTGACGGCCGCCGGGACCCCGGCATTGCCGGCCGCATCGACCTGGGTGGCACTCAGGATTTCGCCATTGAGCTGCGCCGGGGTCAGGAGTGCGGCATAGGTGCCGGTATCCGCCACGATCGCGGTGCCCAGGATGGTGCCGCCGGCATCGCGGATGGTAACGATCGCCCCGGCCTCACCGGTGCCGGTGACCAGCGTACCCGCGCCGTTGATCGCGGCGGTCAGGCCGACCGGCGCGGTGATGTCGGGCGCGGTCACCTGCGCGATCGGCGAGACATTGCCCGCCGCATCCGCTTGGGCCAGCGTCAGCAGTTCGCCATTGGCCTGCGCCGGGGTCAGGGTCGCGATGAAGCTGCCATCGGCGGCGACCACGGCGGTGCCGATCGCGGTGCCGGTGACATCGCGGATGGTGACGGTCGCGCCGGCCTCACCCGTACCGGTCAGCGTCGTGCCGTCGAGCGACACGATGCCCGCCGGGGCCAGCGGCGCGGTCAGGTCGGGTGCGGTGACGCCCGCGCTCGGCGACGGATTGCCCGCACCGTCCGTCTGGGTGACGGTCAGCGCCTGCCCGTCGATCTGGGCGGGGTTGAGGACGACGGCATAGCTGCCATTGGCCAGCACGGTGGTGGTGCCGATCACCGCGCCGCCGGCGTCGGTGACGGTCAGCGTCGCGCCCGCCTCGCCGGTGCCCGTCACCACCGTGCCGGTCGCGTCGATCGCGGCGGTCGGAAGGGCGGGTGGAGTCAGATCGGGTGCCAGCGCGGTGGCGGGCGGCGAGACATCGCCCTCGGCATCCGTCTGGGTCACACGCACCGTCTCGCCGTTGATCAGCGGGGTGGTCAGGGTCGCGGTATAGCTGCCGTCACCCGCGACCGTGGTGGTGCCGATGATGGCGCCGGTCGCATCGCGGACGGTGATGGTCGTGCCCGCCAGACCGGTGCCGGTCACGCTGGCGCCATCGAGCGCCACCGTCGCGGTCGGCGCACCCGGGGTGTCGTTGGGGACGAGATCGGGTGCGGCGGTGGTGCCGGGCAGCGAGACGTTGCCGGCCGCATCCGCCTGGGTCAGGGTCAGCAGCTGGCCGTTGACCAGCGGTGGGGTGAGGGTAACCGTGAAGCTGCCGTCCGCACCGACCGGCACGGTGGCGATGACGACGCCGACCGGATCGGCGATCGTCACCGTCGCGCCGACCTCGCCCGTGCCGGTCAGGGTCACGCCATCGCCCGAGATGGTCGCCACCGGGGCGGCCGGTGCGGTCTGGTCGAGCGCGGTGACGGTGATGGTGGGCGAGAGGTTGCCCGCCGCATCCGCCTGGCTCACCGACAGAACCTGGCTGTCGAGCTGCGGCGTCGACAGGACCGCCGCATAGGTGCCGTTGGCCGCCACCAGCGCGGTGCCCAGCACCGTGCCGTCGCCTGCGCGCACGGTGATCGTCGCGCCGGCCTCACCGGTGCCGGACACGATGGTCCCGGTCACGTCGAGCGCGGCGACGGGTGCGCCAGGCGCGATGATGTCGGGTGCGGGCGCAGTCGACACGGGCGAGTCGTTGCCGCCCCCATCAGTCAGCGTCGCGCTGAGCGTACCGCCATTGGCCTGGGCCGGGTTGAGCGGGACGGTGAAGCTGCCGTCGCCTGCGACCACGGCGGTGCCGAGCACGGTGCCGGCGGGATCGCGGATGGTGACGGTAGTGCCCGCCTCGCCGCTGCCGCTGACCTCGGTGCCGGTGCCGTTGACGGTGAACAGCGGCGCGTTGGGCGCGGTGATGTCCGGCGCGGTGACCGATGCCGGGAGCGAGGCATTGCCCGCCGCGTCGCTCTGCGTGACGGTCAGCGCTTCGCCATTGGCCTGGGGCGGGTTGATCGCCACCGCATAGTCGCCATTGGCACCCGCCGTGACGGTGCCGATGACGGCGCCGGTGGGATCGCGCACGATGACGGTCGCGCCCGCCTCCGCCTGGCCGCTGACGACCGTGCCGGTGCCGTCGATGCTGGCGGTCGGCGCGGTGGGCAGGGTGATGTCCGGTGCGGTCAGGCCGAGCTGGGGCGAGATATTGCCCGCCGCATCGGTCTGCTCGACGGTCAGGGTCTCGCCATTGACCTGCGCGGTGGCCAGCGGAACGGTGAAGCTGCCATCGGCGGCGACCGTCGCGGTGCCCAGCACGCTGCCATCGGCGGCGCGTACGGTGACGGTCGCGCCTGCCTCACCGGTGCCGGTGACGCTGGCCCCGCCCGCCGCCAGCGCGGCGAGCGGTGCGGTCGGTGCCGTCAGGTCGGGGGCGATCGGGCTGACCGGGGTGGAGGCGTTGCCGGCCGCATCGGCCTGGATCACCTGCAGGACCTCGCCGTTCAGCTGCGCCGGGGTCAGGATGGCGGCATAGCTGCCGTCGCCCGCCACGGTCGCGGTGCCGATGACGTTGCCCGCCGGGTCGCGGATCGTGACGGCCGCACCCGCCTCGCCGGTGCCGGTCATGACGGCGCCGTCGACGCTGACCGTCGCGGTTAGCCCGGTGGGCGCGGTGATGTCGGCCGCGACGACCGCGACGATGGGCGACGTATTGCCCGCCGCGTCGGTCTGCACCAGCGTCAGCGTCTCGCCATTGGCCTGCGGCGTCGCGAGCGGTACCGAGAAGCTGCCATCGGCGGCGACGATCGCGGTGCCCAGGATGGTGCCATCGGCGGCACGCACGGTCACGGTCGCGCCGGCCTCACCCGTGCCGGTCAGCGTCGCGCCGGCATCCACCACGATCCCGGTCGGGGCCGGCGGCGCAGTCAGGTCCGGCGCGGTCAGCGGCACGGGGGCCGAGACATTGCCCGCGGCATCGGCCTGGACGACGCTCAACGCCTCTGCATCGATCTGCGGCGGGGTCAGCGTGACCATGTAGACGCCATTGGCATCGACGGTCGCGGTGCCCAGCGTCGCGCCATTGGCATCGCGGACGGTGACGATCGCACCCTCCTCGCCGGTGCCGGTCACCATGCTGCCATCGCCGCTGATCCCGGCGGTCAGCCCGGTCGGGGCGGTGACATCGGGGGCGACGAGCGTGACGTTCGGCGAGACATTGCCCGCCGCGTCGGCCTGGCTGAACTGCACCGTCTCGCCATTGGCCTGCGCCGGGATCAGCGGCACGGCGAAGCTGCCGTCCGCCGCGACGATGGCGGTGCCCAGCACCGTACCGTCGGGGCTGCGCACCGTGACGGTGGCACCCGCCTCACCCGTGCCCGCCAGCGTCGCGCCGCCGTCGATCACCGATCCGGTGGGGGCGAGCGGGGCGGTCAGGTCGGGCGCCGTCAGCGCCACGGGGGTCGAGACATTGCCGGCCACATCGGCCTGCACGACGCTCAGCGGTTCGGAGTCGATCTGCGGCGGCGTCAGAGTGACGCTATAGGTGCCGTTGGCGGCGACCACCCCCGTGCCCAAGGTCGCGCCGTTCGCATCGCGGACGGTCACGGTCGCACCCGCCTCGCCGGTGCCGGTCACGATGCTGCCATCGCCGCTGATCGCCGCGATCAGCCCGGTGGGGGCGGTGATGTCGGGGGCGGTCAGCGTCGCTTCGGGCGAGGTGTTGCCGCCGCGATCGGTCTGATCGATCGACAGCGTCTCGCCATCCGCCTGCGCCGGGGTCAGCGTCGCGGAGAAGCTGCCGTCCGCCGCGACCACGGCGGTGCCCAGCACCGTGCCGTCGGCGGCGCGGATGGTGACGGTGGCGAAGGGCTCGCCGGTGCCGGTGATGGCCGTGCCGTCGACCGAGACGGTCGCGACCGGCGCGTCGGGGGCGATCACGTCGGGCGCGCCGACCGTGCTCACGGGCGAGATATTGCCCGCCGCATCGGTCTGCGTCGCGCTTAGCGTCTGGCCGTTCACCTGGGGCGGGGTCAGCGTCAGGGTGAAGCTGCTGTCGGCACCGACCACGCCGGTGCCGAGCAGCGTGCCATTGGCATCGACGATCCGGACGGTCGCGCCGGGTTCGCCATTGCCGAACACCGAGGCGCCATCGGCCGCCAGCGTCACGATCGGCGCGGCGGGGGCGGTGATGTCGGGCGCGGTGGCAGTCGCGACCGGCGAGATGTTTCCGGCCGCGTCGGTCTGCGTCGCGGTCAGCGCCTCGCCATTGGCCTGTGCGGGGGTCAGCGTCGCGCTATAACTGCCATCCGCCGCGACGACCGCCGAGCCGAGCAGGGTGCCGTCGGCCGCACGGATCTCGACCGTCGCGCCGGCCTCGCCCGTGCCCGATACGCTCGTGCCGTCGGTCGCGACGGTCAGCGTCGGTGCGCCGGGTGCGATGAGGTCGGGCGTCGCCGCGCTGGTCGCGGGGGATGTGTTGCCAGCGGCATCGGTCTGGGTCACGCTCAGCGGCTGGCCATCGGCCGTACCGGCGGGTAGCGCGACGCTATAGCTGCCATCGGCCGCCACCGTGGCGGTGCCGATCGGCTGGCCATTGGCGTCATTGACCTGAACGGTCGCGCCGGGCTCGCCGGTGCCGGTCAGGGTGGTCCCGTCCGCGCTGACCGTCGCCACCGGAGCGGCAGGCGCGGTCGTATCGGGGGCGGTGACGGTCGTGGCGGGCGAGGCGTTGCCGCCCGCATCGGTCTGGGTGACGGTCAGCGTCTCGCCATTGGCCTGCGCACCGCTCAGCGTCGCGCTGTAGTTGCCGTCGCCCGCCACCGTCGTCGTGCCGAGCAGCGTGCCATCGGCCGCACGGATTTCGAGCGTGGCACCGGGTTCGCCGGTACCGGAGACAGTGATGCCATCGGCACCCAGCGTCGCCGTCGGCGCACCGGGTGCGGCGAGGTCGGGGGTGACCGCATCGGTCGCGGGCGAGACGTTGCCGGCGGCGTCGGCCTGGGTGACGCTCAGCGATTGGCCGGTGGCAGTGCCGGCGGGCAGCGCGATGGTGTAGCTGCCATCGGCGGCCACCGTGGCGGTGCCGATCGGCTGGCCATTGGCATCGGTGACCTGAACGGTCGCGCCCGGCTCGCCGGTGCCGGTCAGAATCGAGCCATCGGCGTTGAGCGTGGCGGTCGGCGCGCCGGGAGCGACGAGATCGGGCGTCGCCGCGCTGGTCGCGGGCGAGACGTTGCCGGCGGCGTCGGTCTGGGTGACGCTCAGCGACTGGCCGGAAGCGGTGCCTGCGGGCAACGCGACGCTGAAGCTGCCATCGGGGCCTGCCGTCGTGGTGGCGACCGGCTGGCCATTGGCGTCGGTCACGCGGATGGTCGCACCGGCCTCACCGGTGCCGGTCAGGGTGGTGCCGTCGGCGCTGACGGTCGCCACGGGTGCATCGGGGGCGGTGGTGTCGTTGGTGACGGCCGTGGTCGGGGGTGAGACATTGCCCGCCGCATCGGTCTGGGTGACGGTCAGCGGACGGCCATCCGCCGTACCCGCAGGCAGCGCGGCGCTATAGCGACCGTCTGCGCCGACGACGGCGGTGCCGACCGGCTGGCCATCGGCATTGGTGACCTGAACGGTCGCTCCGATCTCACCGGTGCCGGTGACGACCGTGCCATCGGCGCTGAGCGCGGCCGTGGGAGCGCCGGGGGCGACAAGGTCAGGAGTAGCTGCGCTGGTGGCGGGCGAGACGTTGCCGGCCGCATCGGCCTGGGTGACGCTCAGCGACTGGCCATCGGCGGTGCCGGCGGGCAGGGTAATGGTAAAGCTGCCATCGGCCGCCACCGTGGCGGTGCCGACTGGCTGGCCGGCGGCATCGGTGACCTGCACCGTGGCACCGGGCTCGCCGGTGCCCGTCAGGGTGGCGCCGTCCGCGCTGACCGTTGCGGCCGGTGCGGCTGGCGCGGTGGTGTCGGCAGCGGTGAGGGTCGTCGCGGGTGAGGCGTTCCCGGCGGCGTCCGTCTGGCCCACGGTCAGCGTCTCGCCATTGGTCTGCGGACTGCTCAGCGTGGTGCTATAGCTGCCATCGGCGGCCACGGTCGCGGTGCCGAGGATGGTGCCATCGGCGGCGCGGACCTGAACGGTCGCACCCGGCTCACCGGTGCCGGTGAGGGTGACGCCATCGGTACCGAGCGTCGCGCTGGGGGCGGCCGGCGCGGCCAAGTCGGGGGTAACGGCGCTGGTCGGAGGCGAGACATTGCCGGCGGCGTCGGCCTGCGTGACCGTCAGCGACTGGCCGGTGGCGGTGCCGGCGGGCAGGGTGATAGTGAAGCTGCCATCCGTGCCGACCGTGGCAGTGCCGATCGGCTGGCCGGCGGCGTCTGTGACCTGCACGGTTGCGCCGGGCTCGCCGGTGCCGGTCAGGGTGGTGCCATCCGCGCTGACCGTCACCACCGGGGCGGCCGGCGGCGTCGTGTCGGGAATGGACGTGTCGGGGGCGGTGATGCTGGTGGCGGGGGAGGCGTTGCCGGCGGCATCGCTCTGCGTGACGGTCAGGGTGCCACCCGCCGTTTGCGGCGTGGTCAGCGGCAGGGTGTAATTGCCCTGTGCATCGACGGTGGCCGTGCCGATGACCTGGCCGGCGGGGTCGCGCACCGTCACTGTCGCGCCCGGCTCGCCGGTGCCGGTGACGGCGGTGCCTTGCCCATCGATCGCGGCGGTCGGCGCGGTCGGCGCGGTCGTGTCGGCGGCGGTCAGCGTCGCGGCGGGCGAGGTGTTGCCCGCGCCATCGACCTGATCGACGCTCAACGTCTCGCCATTGGTCAGTGCGGGGCTGAGCGGCACGGTGAAGCTGCCATCGCTGCCCACAGTGACGGTGCCGATCACCTGGCCGTTCGCGCCGACGACCCGCACCGTCGCACCGGGTTCGCCCGTACCGGTCACGGTCGCGCCGTCACCGGCCAGCGTTGCGACCGGGGTCGCGGGGGCGGTGATGTCGGGCGCGAGCAGGTCGATGGCGGGGGAGGACAGGCCCTGCGTATTGGTCTGCGACACGCTCAGCGTCTCGCCATTGGCCTGGGCGGGGGAGAGGGTGAGAGTGTAGCTGCCGTCCGCCGCCACCACGGCGCTGCCCAGCACCTGGCCCGCCGCGTCGCGCACATTGACGGTCGCGCCGGGCTCGCCGGCACCGGTCACGCTGGTGCCATCGCCGTTGATCGTCGCGGTCGGCGCGGTGGGGGACTCCAGGTCCGAGATGATGACGGTCGCATCGGGCGAGACATTGCCCGCCGCATCGGTCAGCGTCGCCATCAGCATCGTGCCGTTCGCCGGCGGAGTGGCGAGCGTCAGGCTATAGGCCCCTTGTGCATCGACGACCGCCGTGCCCAACACCGCACCCGATCCGTCACGGATGGTCAGGGTGGTGCCCGGCTCGCCGGTGCCGCTGACGGACACGCCGTCCGCCGCGATCGTGACCGTGGGCGCGGCCGGCGGCGTGATGTCGGGCGCGGTCAGCGGCACGGTCGGCGAGGGATTGCCCGCCGCGTCGCTCTGCGTGACGGTCAGCGCCTCGCCATTGGCCTGCGGCACGTCGAGCGTCAGGCTGTAATTGCCCTGCGCATCGACGGTGGTGGACCCCAGCACGACGCCGGCGGCGTCGCGCACCGCGACGACCGCGCCGGGTTCGCCGGTGCCGGCGATGATCGCACCTTCATCGTCGATCGAGGCGGTCGGCGCGGCGGGCGGGGTGAGATCGGGCGCGGTGACGCTGGCGGCGGGGGAGACATTGCCGGCGGCATCGCTCTGGGTGACGGTCAGGGTGCCGCCATTGGCCTGCGCGGTGGTCAGCGTCAGGCTGTAATTGCCCTGCGCATCGACCGTGGCGGTGCCCAGCACCTGACCGGCGGCGTTGCGCACGGTGACGGTCGCACCCGGCTCACCGGTGCCGGTGATGGTCGTGCCCTGGCCGTTGATCGCGGCGGTGGGGACGTTCGGTGCGGTCAGGTCGGGCGCGGTGACCGGGGTGGTGGGCGAGACGTTGCCGGCCGCGTCGGTCTGCGTCACCGTCAGCTGCTGGCCGTTGGTCTGGGGCGGGTTGAGCGGGATGCTGTAATTGCCGTCCGACCCGACCGTGCCGGTGCCCAGCACGGTGCCGTTGCCGCCGATGACGCGCACGGTCGCGCCCGCCTCGCCGGTGCCGGTGACGACGCCACCGTTCGAGCCGAACAGCGCGGTCGGGCGCGCCGGGGCGCTGGTGTCGGGCGGGGTGGTCGGCGTCTGCGAATCATTGTCGTCATCGCCGCCGCTCGCCACCGCCGCGAT
Source organism: Sphingomonas pseudosanguinis (assembly GCF_052056765.1). Lineage (NCBI taxonomy): Bacteria > Pseudomonadati > Pseudomonadota > Alphaproteobacteria > Sphingomonadales > Sphingomonadaceae > Sphingomonas > Sphingomonas pseudosanguinis. The sequence continues at coordinate 2,240,254 of NZ_CP189888.1, read as the reverse complement.
CAGGCCGCCGGCCCCCGCCAGACCCAGGATCGCGGGCAGCACGAAAGACGAGCCGCCGCCCTGCGCGGCCTGCGCCGCCAGCAGATCGTCGAGATTGGTCAGCGTCGTGAACCGGCCCGCACCGCTGGCGTTCGGGTTGGCCAGCCATTGGCCACCATTATCCTCGCGCAGCACCAGGTCGCTGCCCACGCCGCGCTGGTCGGCATAGAAATTGTCGATGCGAATGGTCCGACCGTCGGTCAGGCGAATGACCAGATCATTGCCGTCCCGCTCCATGCTCGCCACCCGATCGCGGTTCAGATCGAGGCGGACGACGCTGGGCGTGGTGAGATCGATGACATTGGCGGTGGTGGTCGTGGTGGTGCCGGTTGCCTTTGCGATGATCTCGGTCTGCATGGCGTGATCCTCCCTTTTCGCATGTCACTGGACCGACGCGTCGGCGTCGGCGGGAGAAGGGCCGTGAACCCGTGTCATGCCGTGCGGGCGCACGACCTCCTCCCATTGCTGGCATGCTAACCGGGTCGGCCGCGCCTGAGATGCTACCTGTCCGCAATCGGAACTGATTCAGTTGGTTAACGCCCATTATGTCCGTCGCTTGGGAAGCGGATCGAAGGCGATCCGGCAGGGGCCGGCCGGTAAAAAAATTAATCGGGGGCGGGACCGATCGGTTCAGCTTGGCGTAGGATAGGATGGTGCAATAGGCCGCGTTTGCCGAGGGGCACCATGTCGAGAAGGGGCAATCCTGATATTATGACCGCATCGCCTTTCCCTGTTTCTGGCCGTTCGGTTACCCGTTGGATCGGCGCGCTGGCGAGCGGATCGCTCGTCGCGACGCCGCTGATGGCGCAGGTGTCGCCGCCACCCGTGCCCGTACCCGCCGCGACACCGCAGGCGACCATGCCGCCCGCGGCCCAAGCGCCGGCCACCACGCCCCGGATCGCCACCCCGACCCAGATCGCAGCCCCGGTGGCGATGCCGACGCTCAGCGAGGCGCAGGCGCGCCAGCTCGCGACGCTGATCGCCAAGGGGGAGGTGGCCAACGGCCTGCGACAGGGCGCGCCGCGCGACCTGTCGGGCATGGCCCCGGACGCGATCGCGCGTATCGCCCTCGATTACGCGCATGCCGTGCATGTCGGGCGGCTCGACACCGCCGACTTCACCAAGGACTGGGGTATCCGGCCGCAATCCTACGACCCGCTGCCCGGCTTTGCCGACGCGGTGCAACAGGACCGGATCGCCGACTGGATCGCATCGCTGCCGCCGCCCTATGCCGGTTACGACACGCTGGTCGCCGGGCTCGCCCGCTATCGCGCGATGGCGGAGGCGGGCGGCTGGACCGCGCTGCCGGCCAACGCCACCATCCCCTATCAGTCGAGCGGGCCGCTGGTCGCCCAACTGCGCAAGCGCCTCGCGATGGAGGACCCGACGGTCAGCGCGACCGGCGCGACCTTCGACGAACCGCTGCTGGCGGCGGTGCGCCGTGCCCAGCGTCGTTACGGCCTGAACCCCGTCGGCACGGTGGGGGCGCAGACGATCGCCGCGCTGAACGTGCCCGTGTCGCAGCGCATCCGCCAGATCATGGCGAATATGGAGCGCTGGCGCTGGCTGCCCCAGCAGCTGGAGGCCAAGCGGGTGCAGGTGAACATCGCCGCCGCCGTGCTGACCGTGTTCGAGGGCGACAATCCCGTCATGTCGATGAAGGCGGTGACGGGGCGGCCGGGCAACGAGACGCCGATGCTGGTGTCCTCGATCCACAGTGTCGTGCTCAATCCGCCGTGGAACGTGCCCAGTTCGATCGCGAACAAGGAATTATGGCCCAAGGAGCGCGCCAATCCCGGCTATCTGAAGCGCGCGGGCTTCCGCATCATCGACAATGGCGACGGCTCCAAGCGCCTCCAGCAATCCTCGGAAAAGAGTGCGCTGGGGCGGTTCAAGTTCGACTTCCCAAACGACTTCGCCGTGTATCTGCACGATACGCCGGCGCAGTCGGGCTTTTCGAAGTTCGACCGGCTGGCCAGCCATGGCTGCGTCCGGCTGGAAAAGCCCGCCGAACTGGCCGACTGGGTGCTGAAGACCACGCCCGAATGGCAGCCGGCGGCGGTCGATGCGACGCTGGCGTCGGGCAAAACGGTACGTGCCAGCATGGCCGAGCCGGTGGCGGTCTATCTGCTCTACTGGACGGCCTTCGCCAATAATGACGGGCAGGTCGGGTTCCGCGAAGATCCCTATGGCTGGGACAGCCAGCTGGCGAGCAAGATCGAGGCACGCTCGGCCGAGCGCGCGCAGTCGACCAAGTAATAGAAAAGAGGGGTAAAGCCATGACCATCAAGACCTATCGCCGCCACGGCCTGGCGCTTGTCGCGGCGGGGCTGCTGCTGCCGGCGCTGGCCGGTTGCTCGCGCTCCGAGCCGGAGGAACAGCCGGCCGCGATGACCGAAAACGACACGGGCGTGATCGAGACGAAGCCCGAAGACGTGATGCCGGCGATGGAGAACCAGGCCGCACCGGTCGCGGACATGAACGCTGTCGAGGAAACCCTGCCGCCCCCGCCGCCCGAGCGGACGGTCGACCAGCAGGTGCTCGACGACGCCTCGGCCACCGGCATGACGTCGCGCGTGACGCGCGGTCGTGCGTCGTCGGACGAAGCGGCGCCCGAAGAGGCTCCGACGAACGAACAGTGACCTTCTAAAAATCCTCCCCGGCGCGGGGAGGGGGACCATGCTAAGCATGGTGGAGGGGGGGGCCGCAAAGGGTGTCCTGTGCTGAAGCCCCCCTCCGTCAGGCCTGACGGCCTGCCACCTCCTTGTATCGGGGAGGATGTGCTCGTCGACTTTTTAGGTCTGACAAATTGACGCGCGCGCTTCCGCCTGTCACCTTGCCGCCGAACGACGACATCATCGCGCGACCCCGGCCAAGGGGGCGGCGGGGGCAAAGGGCAGGAGAGGCGCGTGAAGCGGGTAATGCGATCGGCTTTGGGAATGATGGTGGCGGCATCGGCATTGGTGCCGGCGATCGCCTCGGCGCAAGGGACGACGCCGGCACACAGCTTCGCCGTCCAGGGCAACGGCTTTCTGAAGGACGGCAAGCCCTATCAGGTCATCTCCGCCGAGATGCACTATACCCGCATCCCGCGCGCCTATTGGCGCGACCGGTTGCGCAAGGCCAAGGCGATGGGGCTGAACACCATCACCACCTATTCCTTCTGGAACGCGCATGAGCCGCGCCCCGGCACCTATGATTTCAGCGGGCAGAACGACATCGCCGCCTTCATCCGCGATGCGCAGGCCGAGGGGCTCGACGTCATCCTGCGCCCCGGCCCCTATGTCTGTGCGGAATGGGAATTGGGCGGCTATCCGTCCTGGCTGCTGAAGGATCGCTCGCTGCTGCTGCGCTCGACCGATCCGAAATACACTGCCGCCGTCGACCGCTGGCTGGCGCGGTTGGGGCAGGAGGTGAAGCCGCTGCTGCTGCGCAATGGCGGGCCGATCGTCGCGATCCAGCTGGAGAATGAATATGGCGCGTTCGGCAGCGACAAGGCGTATCTGGAGGGGTTGAAGGCCAGCTATCAGCGTGCCGGCCTCGCCGATGGCGTGCTGTTCACCTCCAATCAGGCAGGCGATCTGGCCAAGGGCTCGCTGCCCGACGTGCCGTCGGTCGTCAATTTCGGTTCGGGCGGGGCGCAGAACGCGGTCGCCAAGCTGGAGGCATTCCGCCCCGAGGGCCTGCGCATGGTCGGCGAATATTGGGCGGGCTGGTTCGACAAATGGGGCGAGGACCATCACGAAACCGATGGCCAGAAAGAGGCCGAGGAACTCGGCTTCATGCTCAAGCGCGGCTATTCGGTGTCACTCTACATGTTCCATGGCGGCACCACCTTCGGCTGGATGAATGGCGCGGATTCGCACACCGGCACCGACTATCATCCCGACACGACCAGCTATGACTATAACGCCCCGCTCGATGAGGCGGGCAATCCGCGCTATAAATACGGCCTGCTCGCCTCGGTGATCGCCGAGGTGACGGGCAAGCCCGCCGCACCGACGCCCGCCGCGACCAAGGCGGTGAGCTTCCCCGTCTCGCCCGTGCGGCGCAGCGCCTCGCTCTGGCGCAACCTGCCGCAGCCGGTGCGCGCCGACCTGCCCATGACGTTCGAGGAACTCGACCAGAATTACGGCTATGTCCTCTACCGCGTGGCGCTGCCGGCGGGGAAAGGCGGAGCGCTCGTCCTGAAGAACATGCACAGCTATGCGCAGGTCTATGTCGATCAGAAGCTGATCGGCACGATCGACCGGCGGCTGGGGCAGGAGCGGGTCGACATCACGCCGCAGGACAAGCCGGCGACGATCGACATCCTCGTCGAGAATACCGGCCGCGTGAACTATTCGCATGCCATCCGCACCGAGCAGACCGGTTTGACCGGCGCGGTGACGCTGGACGGCCGCGTGCTGCGCGACTGGCGGATGTACCGTCTGCCGATGGACGATGTCGCCAAGCTGCCGATGACCGCCGAGCCCTGCTCGGGGCCGTGCTTCTACGAGGTCGAGATGACGGTCGACCGGCCGGGCGACACCTATCTCGACATGCGCGGGGCGCATAAGGGGCAGTTGTGGCTGGGCGAGCATAATCTGGGCCGCTTCTGGTCGATCGGGCCGGTGCACACGCTGTTCACGCCGGCGCCGTGGTTGCAGACGGGGGTGAACAAGATCCGCTTCTTCGACCTGACCGGGGACGACAAGGTCCGCGTGTCCACGGTTACCGCTCCGATCTGGGGCAACATCACCAACAAGCGCGAGGCGCAGTAAATATTGTCCCTTCCTCCTCTGTAAGGGGAGGCGGCAGCCCGCAGGGCTGACGGAGGGGTGTCACCGCCAGCGAAGGCACCCTCCCCATGCCGGGCTGACCGGCAACGCGATGATTCAAAACACAATCACCCCTCCCCTTCAGGGGAGGGGACGGGGGTGGGGCGCTTCCACAAGCCCTGCGCCAGGGGGAGAAGCCCCACCCCAACCCCTCCCCTGAAGGGGATCATTGCAAAACCCGATTGGGGTGAACCGGGCGGGTATTTCGGATTGGCTGGCGGTCAGCGGGCGGTGGATGGCGGGGTAGTCGAGCCCTGGTGAGCAGGTTCGAGGGGCGGATCGGGTTCAGGTGAGACGCAGCACGGTGGTCATGTTGTACGCCAGGGCAAGCAGAAAGCTGTCGTTGCGGTTCCTGGCCAGCCCCTTGTAGCGTACGCAGTCGAAGCCCCGCCATCGCTTGAGGGTGGCAAAGACGCCCTCGACCTGGGCGCGGATCGGCGCGATCAGGGCATTGTGTCGTTGTTGCCGCCGGGTCAGCGGCGGGCCGCCACCCCAGCTCTTGTGCATGATCCGCGGCTTGATGCCCTGCGCGCCCAGCCACTGGCGGCGGGCGCGTTTGGCATAGGCCTTGTCGGCATAGACCGCCCTTTCGTCGCCGCAAACCAGATCGTCGGCGGGCACGGTGTCGTTGACATTGGCCGGGGTCAGCACCAGCCGGCGGATCAGCCGACTGCCATGATCCACCCCGATATGCAGCTTGTAGCCGAAATGCCCGCCCGGCCTGCCCTTGCGGGCGGTATTGGCCTCATCGCCGTCGACCGGTGCCCGGCGACCATCGCGCGACCCCGGGCGAAACGGTGTCGCCACCAGCGAGGCGTCGACTATCGTGCCCTGTCTCAGGATCAGTCCGCGCGCCGCCAGTTGCCGCTCGAAGGCGACGAACAACGCCTCGCCCAGGTCCGCCTCCAAAAGCCGGTTGCGGAACCGGCAGATGGTGCTGTGGTCGGGCGGCGCATCCTCCAGCGACAGCCCGACAAAGCGGCGAAACGACACCCGGTCGTCCAGCGCTTCCTCCAGCCCATGGTCCGACAGCGCATAGATACGCTGCAACACCAGCGCCTTGACCATCAGCAGCGCATCAAAGAGCGGGCGACCGCCCCGCTCGGCACGCAGCGGCGACAACAGCGACCCCAGATCCGCCCAGTCCACTTCCCGCGCCAACCGCTCCAGCCGGACATTGCGACCCAGACGCGGCGACACCAGGCCATCCACCAAGCAACCCTGATCCATCGCAAACGCCCCCCCACCTCGCGATAATGAATCACCTGCGCAGGTCTTTTGCAACGATCTCCTGAAGGGGAGGGGCTTGTTTGGGCAATGCAGACCCTTCTCGCCGGCCGTGACACCCCCCGTCCACCTCCCCCTTGCAGGGGAGGAATAGTCATGCCCGCAGACGGTAGAGTGCCGCGCCGTGCGGCGGCAGAGTGGCGGCGATGCGGCCGGTCGCGCGGCCCAGGTCGCGGCTTTCCCACAGGTCGCTTACCGCGACCGTACCCGTCAGGCCCAGATAACGGAGCGACAGCCCCACCTCCTTCGCCTTGTCGCCGGTGTTGAACAGCGCCAGATAGCGATCGTTCGGCACGCCGTCGGGCTTGGCGGACCAGATGCGCGCGCCGTCCTCGACGAAATGTGGCTGGTTGTCGGTCGAGGCCTGGTTCACTGCGATCACCGCGCGGTTGGTCAGCAGCGCGAGCGTCGGCGTGTCGAGATGGCGTAGGTCACCGCCCATGATCAGCGGTGAGCGCGCGATCGACCACAGAGTCATCAGCGTACGCTGCTCGTCGGGCGTGAACTTGGTATCGCGCTTGCCCAGCGCCAGCCGGCCGAGCGGCAGCATGTCGGCATCGGGCCACGCCCCTGGGCGACGCCACGGGTTCCAATTCTCCAGCCGCGTGAACTGCGCCGCCAGCATTGACCATTCGTCCCAGAAATCGTCGGAGATGCGCCACATCTGCGCATGACGGCGAACATGGTCGCCGCGAATGACCGGTGTCTCGCCCGGCGACAGGCTGAGCATCATCGGCCGGCCGCTATTCTGGATGGCGCGGTGCGCCGCCTCGATCTCGGGCGCATGCGCATCATAGGGGCGGCTCATGTCGTCCATCTTGATGAAGTCGACGCCCCAGGAGGCATAGAGCCGGAACACGCTGTCATAATAGGCCTGCGCGCCGGGTTTGGTCATGTCGACGCCATACATGTCCGGGTTCCACGAACAGATGCTCGACGTATCGGCGATGTCGGAGGCATGATAGCGGGTGCCCAGGATCGGCAGGTTACGCTCCACCGCCAGGCGGGGGATGCCGCGCATCAGGTGGATGCCGAACTTCATCCCCATCGCATGGACATCGGTCGCCAGCTTGGTGAAGCCCGAACCATCGGCACTTGACGGGAAACGATTGGGCGCGGGGATCAGCCGGCCATAACCGTCCATCGCCGGCATCGGCTTGGCGCTATATTCATAGCTGCTGGCATTGGGTTCATACCATTGGATGTCGACGGTGAAGATGTCATAGCCGAAGGGCAGCAGCTTCTCGCGCATGATCGCGGCGGTCTCGCGCGCCTGTGCTTCGGTGATGGTGGTGGCAAAGCTGTTCCAGCTGTTCCAGCCCATCGGCGGGCGCGGCGCGAGCAGGCCGGGGGTGGCGGGCGTGACCTGCGCCGCCGCTCCTCCAGCCGCCAGCATCGCCGTGCCCGTCCATGCCGCCCCGGCCAGCGCCTGGCGCCGGTTGATCCCCTTGTCCGTCATTCATCCGCTCCCGCATGTCTTTGTGCCTATTAGTCAGGCAAATGGAGCGGGTTGCAAGCGAAGACTTCGGTTAGGAACGCGGCGGGGCCGCCCCGTTCCCCGCCAGATAGCGAGCGATGGGGTCGATCATGTCCTTCGGGATGCGGCGCGCGATGACCGGCATCGTCGCATGGCTCTTGCGTGCATCGACGACATTCTTGTCGCCCTGCCAATGGCGCAGCCGCTCGGCGATATAGGTCGCGCGTTGGCCGGCGAGGACCGGATAGGGCTTGCCGGGGGCGTGGCAGCTGACACAGGCGGGCAGCTGCTTTTCGGGCAGACCGCGCTCGACGATGCGGGCGGCTTCGGCGCTGCCGCTGGGCCGTGCACCCAGGCCCGGCATGGCGGCGAAGCGGCGTGCGGCGGCGGCCATTTCGGCGGGCTCCATCCGCATCGCGACCTGCTGCATCACCGCGCTCGATCGGGTGCCGTTCGCATAGCCCTGTAGCGCGGCGAGCAGATAGGCGGGGTTCTGGCCGCCTAGCACGGGAATGTCGGGTGACCCGCGCCCACGCCCGTCGGTGCCATGGCATCCGGTGCAATTGTCGGGATCGGTCGCGGGCGAGCCCTCGGCGACCAGTGCGCGATACTGGGCCGGGGTCATGTCGGGCAGGCGGCGGACGAAGGCGACCATGCGGCGGACCTCGTCCTTACGGTCCTGCACCGCCCAGGCGGGCATGCCGGTATATTTGACGCCGTGCTGGAGAATCCAGAACAGCTGCTTGTCGGTCCATTCGCGCGCATTGACCGCCAGATCGGGTGCGGGCGGGGTGGCGGCCTGCATGACAGGGGCCGGCTTCTGCCCCGGCGCGCCGTGGCACACCGCGCAGCTATTGGCGAAATGGCCCGCCGCGCTGACCAGTCCGGTCGCGTCGCTGGGGTCGTCAGGTGCGGTGAAGGCGGCATGGGTCTTCACCGAATTGCGCATCGCCCAGTGCAGGAACCAGTCGGTGATCGCCCAGTGTCCGCTCGACGCGGCCAGGTTCATCACGCCCGACCAGGCAAAGGCCATGCCCAGCGCGAACAGGCCGATCAGCGTGACGATCACGCGTTTCCAGGTGATACGGATCGTCATGCGTGCGCCTCCTGACGGGTCTGGAGCAGCCGGCCGAGCATCGCCAGCCCGCCGACGAGATAGGCGATGCCGCCGACCAGCAGCATCACCACGCCCGCCATCTGCTGATCCTCCAGCGCGCCCGCGCCGTGATGACTGTAGAGCGGCCGGGGGGCCAGGCCGATCAGCGCGCCGAGCAGGGTCATGTGCATCGAGGTGACGAGCAGCGCCATCACGCCCGCCGCGCGGTGACGCGGCGCCAGCACGGCGGACCAGAGCAGCAGGCCGGCGGCCAGGAAGCTCGCCTGTTCAGCGACCAGCCACAGCGGCTGATGATCGGCCAGTCGCCGGAGAGCGGGCACATGCCATCCCCAGACGATCACCGCCTCGACCATGGCGGCAACCAGTGGCGAGGCGAAACGCGGCCACCGTTCGGCCGGGTCGAACCGATGCCCCTGTATCGCCAGCGCCAGCAAGGGGGCGGCGACCGCGACCGCGATCATGTGCGCCGCCATATGCCCCGTCATGCCCCAGCGGCTGAGCGACCAGCCGAGGGGGAGCAGGGCCAGGCCCGCGATCAGGCTGGCGCGCCTCACCGGCAATCGCCCAGCATGATCACCGGCAACGCGGTGAAGAGCACCGCGACGAAGCTGAGGCCCGCCAGCAGCATCGTCGAATAGGCCAGGAAGCGCAGCCGGTCGATGTCGGTACCCTCCTGATGCGGCGGCGGATCGCCGGGCGTGCGCGACTGCTGCCAGGCGATCACGCCCGATGCGACGATCAGGACCAGCGCGATGACCGTGCCGATGGCGAAGGCGGTGGGGAACAGCGCCCACTCCCCGATCTTCTCGCAACTGATGGCCGCCCAGAGATAGGAGAACAGGAAATGCACCGCCCAGACGGTCGGCGGCACGATCAGCGTCCACAGCGTGACGCGCAGCCGGCTGGCGCGTTGCAGCCAGCGCTTCACAGCCCCGTCTCCGGGAACCAGCCGATGGTCATATAGGTGACGATCGCGGTCAGCGCGAAGAAGTGCATATAGACGGTGATGTTGCGCAGATCGGCATCATGGGTGGGGTCCATCTTTCCGGCCAGGCTGCGTACCAGCGTGTAAAGCTGCATGACGACCGCGACGGCGGCGTGCGCGACCGTCCAGATCACCAGCACCCAGATGATGGCGGGATAGACATTGGCCTGCGGATCGAGGCCGTCGAGGCACCGCAGGCCGGCGAACAGTCCCGCGACCGCCATCGCCGCGCCGCCGATCAGCAGCAGGCGGGCGAGCATCACGCGCCCGCGCGCATGGACCTCGCGTGCGATCAGCGTCAGCGCCCAGCTGGCCAGCGAGGGGGCCAGCGCGATCATCGGCGCGGCGATCCCCGGCCCGGTAAAGCCCTCGCCGAAATCGGGATGGACGGTCCAGTAGAAATAATAGCCGAAGACGAGCCCCGAATAGGCGGTGGCATCGGCCATCATCGTGATGAACATCGCCCACCAGCCGGGTGCCGCTGGCCCCGAGCGATAGAGCGACAGGTGCATGCCGTGCCCGATCGGCTTTTCGGGCTTTTCGGGGATTTCGGCGGTGTCCCACAGCCACCACAGCACGCAGGCGAGCGTCGCCACCCCGCCCAGCGCCGCGAGCAGATAGAGGTGATAGGTGGTCAGGATGAACACCGAACCGAGCGCGACGGCGGTGATCATCGGCTTGACGCTGGGACCGCCCAGTCGGATCACCGAGACGGGCTTGGCATCCAGGACCGAGGTCACGATCGTCTCGCGCCGGCCCTCCTCGGCATCGGGCAGGAAGAAGCGGCCTTCGTCGACCTTGGCGACGAAATCCTTCTGGTCCCAGATCGGATAGCGGCTTTCGATCAGCGGGACCGAGCGGATGCCCCAATCCTCGTCATCGGGCAGCGCCAGCCATTCCAGCGTGCCGGCGTTCCACGGATTGCGCGGCGCCTTGGCGCGGGTGGGCGATAGCGCCAGATCGACGACCAATACCAGCACGCCGGCAGCGAACAGATAGGAACCGGCGGTCGAGGCGAGGTTCAGCCAGCCGATATTGAGCTCGGCCGGATAGGTGAATACGCGGCGCGGCATGCCCTCCAGCCCCGAAAGGTGCATCGGGAAGAAGGTGAGGTTGATGCCGACGAACATGATCCAGAAGGCGATACGCCCCAGCCGGTCGGACAGCTTCTTGCCGGTGATCAGCGGCCAGTAATAATACAGCCCGCCGAACAGCGGCAGCAGCGTGCCGCCGATCAGCACGTAATGAAGATGCGCGACGACGAAATAGGTGTCGTGCGCCTGCCAGTCGAACGGCGCGATCGCCACCATCACGCCGGTCAGCCCGCCGATGACGAACACCGCGAGACTGCCGCTCGCATAGAGCAATGGCGTCGACCATTTCACCTTGCCCGCCCAGAGCGTGGCGATGAAGGCGAAAATCTGCACGCCGGTCGGGATAGCGACCGCCTCGGACGCGGCGGAGAAGAAGGCAAGGCTGATCTTGGGCAAACCGGTCGCGAACATGTGGTGGACCCACAGCCCGAACGAGAGGAAAGCGGTGCCGACCGCCGCCAGCACGATCCAGGGATAGCCCAGCAGGTGCCTTTGAGCGAAGGTGGGGATCATCATCGCGAACAGCGCGATGGAGGGGAGGAAGACGATATAGACTTCCGGGTGGCCGAAGATCCAGAACAGGTGCTGCCACAAAAGCGGATCGCCCCCGCGCGCGACATCAAAGAACGGCCAGTTCAGCAGCCGTTCCATCTCGAACAACAGGTCGCCCGCGATCAGCGGTGGGAAGGCGAACAGGATCATCACCGCCACGACCAGGATATACCAGGCGTAGAGCGGCATCAGGTTCAGCCGCATACCCGGCGGGCGGCACTTCAGCACGCCGACGATCAGCTCGACGGCGGCGGCGACCGACGACACCTCGATGAAGGACAGGCCCAGCATCCAGATGTCTGCACCCAGCCCGCTGAGGTCGGTGCGGGTGGTCAGCGGCGGATACATGAACCAGCCGCCATCGGGCGCGGCGTTGAAGAAGATCGAGCCCGCGACGAAGACGCCGCCGATCAGGAAGCTCCAATACCCGAACGCCGACAGGCGCGGGAAGGGCAGGTCGCGCGCGCCCAGCAGCTGGGGCAGGAGGATGATCGACACCGCCTCGAACATCGGCACGGCGAACAGGAACATCATCACCGAGCCGTGCAGCGTGAACAGCTGGTTGAAGGTGTTCGCCGAGACGAGGTCGTTGTCGGGCACCGCCAGCTGGGTGCGCATGATCAGCGCCAGCACACCGGCGAACAGCATGAAGCCGAACGCGGTCAGCGTGTACCACACGCCGACGCGGTTGTTGTTGGTATCGGTCCAGCGCAGGAACAGGCCGCTGGGCGGCTTCCACACTTCGCGCAGCCTGTCCTCCTGCGCGGCGCGAAGGGCGGGATCGTCCTGGGCGTGGAGGCTCATTTCAGGCCTTGCAGATAGCGGGCGAGGGCCAAGGCCTGGTCATCCGACAATTGGGGAAAGGACGGCATGCGCACGCCCGGCTTGGTCTTTTCGGGGTGGCGGATGAAGGCGGCGACATGGCCTTCCGTCATCGGCAGGATGCCGGCGGCCAGCGTGCGTCGCGATCCGAAATGGGTGAGGTCGGGGCCGATCCGTGTCGGGGCGGTCACCCCGGCAATGGCGTGGCAGCCGTTGCAGCCATTGGCGGCGAACAGGCGAGCGCCTTCGCCATCGCCGGCTTGTACCGGCCGTCGCTGTCCGGCCAGCCAGGCGTCGAAGGCGGCGGGCGGCATGGCGATGACGTCGAACGCCATCAGCGCATGGCTGAGGCCGCAGAATTCGGCGCATTGCCCGCGATAGCGGCCGGGCTTGTCGGCGCGGACGATCAGATCGTTGGTGCGGCCGGGGATCATGTCCATCTTGCCCGCCAGCCCGGGTATCCAGAAGCTGTGCACCACATCGCTTGCGCTCAGGCGGAAGGCGACCGTGCGCCCCGTGGGGATGCGGATTTCGTTGGCGCTATCGACCGGTGTCGCGCCGGCGGGGCGATAGGTGACGCGCCACCAGAATTGCTCGCCATCGACCGCGATCTGCAGGTCGGCGGGCGCGACGGGGCGCGGGCGCATATAGGGCAGCGAATAGGCGAGCAGCCCCATCAGCACGACCGTGGGAATGATCCCGCCCAGCCAGAGGACGATACGCATCCCCTTCTGATGGCTGATCGCCCCTTCGGGCGCGCGCACGGCGTGCCGCATCAGCAGCGCGACCGCACCGGCGATGATCACCGCGCCGACCAGCATGATGATGAACAGGTGGCGAATGTCGACGGCATCGGCCCCGAACGGCGCCAGGGTCGATTGATGCCGGTTGCATGCCGATAACAGGCATGCCGGCAGGACGGCGATGGCGACGTGCTTCCCCCTCATTCCGCCCGAACGCTTCGGTCGCGAAACGGTTCACGTTGCCGTCATCTAAATTATAACTTCGGATAATTATTCTGCGGCAGGCGGGGCCGATCCGTTACGCCGCCAGACCTCACCCGCCAGCACGGTGGCGAAACCCAGCCAGCCGGCGAGTGGGATCACGCTGATCGCCGCCGGCCGGTCGATCGGCCAGGCGGTCGCCGCCAGCGCGACCGTGCCGCCGGTCATCGCCGCCGCCGCCACGGTGCCGGTATCGGGGCGATGCTCGCGGAAGAACAGCTCGGTCCAGCCGCCGATCATCGCGCTGTTGCCCAGCCACAAGGCGATGGCGGCGTTGCGGCGGGGCGAGGCGGGCTGGCGCAGGATGCGATACCCGCCAAAGGCCGCCAGGCTCTCCAGCACCGGCCACACCGCGCCGAAGACCTTGTCGGGTGGGGTGAAGCCGGGCTTGTCGAGCCGGCGATACCAGTGGCGGATGCCGGGATGCGAGGGGTCGGGTGCGTTGCGCCGGCCGACCAGCGCGCTGAGGCCCAGCACGCCGGCGGCGATCCCGCCCGCGACCCAGGGCGACATGCCGTTTCGCTTCTCGTCCATCGCCCGTCTCATCCTTACGCCTGACATTCCATGTTGCGGACACAACGGACCGCCGCCGCGCAAGGTTTCCATCACGCCATGGCGCGCCGCCGCGTCGCCATCGCGAGCCCCCGGTCGAGCGCCGCCACGACCAGCAGCGAGGCGCCGAACAACGGCAGCAGTAGAGCCAGGATCGCCAGCGCGACGATCAGCCCGCCGACCCGCGCGCCCGACAGCGGCGGTGGTGCGCCCACGCGGCCGGCCGGGCGTCGCTTCCACCACATGGCGACCCCGCTGATCGCCAGCACCCAGACGCCGATACAGGCGAACAGCATCAGCACCTGGTTCGCGCGGCCGAAATAATTGCCCATATGCACCTGCACGCCCCATTCGACCGCACGGCCGACCGCGCCATAATCGGCGAAGCGGACCTCGCGACCGATCGGGCGCAGCGTGTAGCGATCGACATAGATGGTCCGCTGACCCTGCGGGCGATCGGGATAGGTGAAGGCGGTGTAGACCCCGGTCGGGCCGCCGGGCAGGAACAGGCGATAACCGTTCGTCCACCCCAGCCCGGCGGTGATCCGGTCGACCTGATCGGTGCCGCGAATGACCGCCGGATCGCGCGTCGCACCCGGCGATCCGGGGCCGTGCGCGCGGTGCTCGGCATGCTCGTCGGGCGGCATCGCGGCGTGGCCGTGCGCCGCCATGTCCGATCCGGGCCTGCGGGATTGGGGGAGGGGCGCGTCCTCCAGCGTCCAGGGCGCGCTGCCCAGCGCGACCTTGGCGGGCAGGCTGTGCGGGATGTTGTACTGGCGGTAGGAGGTCGGATAGCCGACGCCGAGCGCACCGCTGACCCGGTGGAGCAGCGGCCCGGTCACCCCCGCCCAAGGGAGGCCGGTCAGCACCAGAAAACCGATCACTCCGCCGGTCCACAGCCCCACCGGGCCATGTAGGTCGCGCCAGAAGCGCCGCCCCCTCCCCGACAGGCGCGGCCACAGGGTGCCGCTCGCGCGCCAGCCGCCGCGCGGCCACCACAGGATCACGCCCGTCGCCAGCAGGACTAGCGCCCAGCAGGCGGCCAGTTCGACCAGCCGTTCGCCGAATACGCCCATCAGCATCGAGCGGTGCATGGCGTCCGCCCAGCCGACCAGCGTCCGGTCATAGACGACGCTGCCCAGCACGCGGCCCGTTCCCGGATCGACCGCGACGCGGCGTGGCGGCCCTTGGTCGGGATTGACGAAGACCACCGCCGACCGATCCGCCCGGCCCGGCATGTCGACGCGCGACGCCGTGCCCGGATAGGCGACCAGCGCGGCCTGGATCATCCGCGAGACGGGCACATGGCCGGCCCGCGGCACGACCAGCCGCTGTTCCGGATAGATCGCGTCGTTCAGCTCGTCATTGAACAGATAGATCGCGCCGGTCAGGCTGAGCATCAGCAGGATCGGCAGGACCAGCAAACCGGCCCAGAAATGCCAGCGCCAGATGGTGCGGTGAAAGGTGACCCGGTCATGCGGCATGGATGTCATGGCCCGTCTCCTCACAGCCGGGCCGACAGCGCGATGTCGAAGGATCGCGGTGCGCCGATATAGACATTGGTCGTCGGATAGCCCGAATATTCGCCGTAGAAGCGGTCGGTCAGGTTGCGTCCGCGAAGGGTCAGCGTCGCATGCTCGCCCACCGGCACCGACAGGCTGGCATCGACCAGTGCATGGCCGGCGACCCGGATGCTGTTGGCCGTATCGGTGAAGAAACCACCGGCATGGCGCAGATAGCCGCCCAGCGTCACCTTATGCGCGATGGTGTAGAGCGCGGAGGCGAACAGGGTGGTGTCGGGCACGTTGATCGGCCGGTTGCCGCTGCGATTGACCGTTGTGCCGCCGATCAGCTCGGACAGCCGGTCATAGCGCGCATCGGTGTACGACCCGCCCGCCGTCAATCGCAGCGCGGGGAAGGGGGTGACATCGGCCGACAGCTCCAGCCCGCGCGACGATTGCTGCCCACCCTGGACACTGAGGCTGGGGTTCGTCGGATCGCGGGTCAGGATGTCGGACTGGACGATATGATAGGCCGCCCCCGTCACGGTGGCACGACCACCCCAGCCGCTGGCCTTGAACCCCGCCTCGACCGCGCGGCCATGGGTCAGGCGGAAGCGGCTGTTGGCGATCGAGGCGAGCAGGATCGACGACACCGGCGACACCGCCGTCGTATATTGCGCATAGAGCGTGATTCCTGGCGTGGCCGCCCAGCTGGTCCCCGCGCGCCACGAGACCGGATCGAAGCGCGGCGCATGGCCGTCGCGCGTGCCGCTCCGGTTCTGGATCGTCACCCGATCGAGCGCGATATGGTCCCAGCGGATACCGCCGACCAACAGCCAGCGCGGCGTCAGATTGACCGCATCCTCGGCGAACAGCGCAGTCTGCTTCAGTCGCGAATCGAACGTCACGTCGCCGCTGGTGAAGACAGCCGGCGAGGTCGGGGCCGCGATGACGCCCGGATCGCGCAGATCGAGCGCAGGCAGGGTGCCGAGCGGTGCCTGACGGCGGAGCGAGACGAAATGCGTGCCGTTATGCTCCGCGCCCAGCGTCATCCGGTGCCGCATCCCCGCGATCCGCCCGTCGCGCGCGACTTGCCCGCGCGTGTTCCAAAAATGCTGGTCGTGGCGGAAGTCCTGATAGCTTTGCCGGATGCTGCCATTGGGGAAGCCCGCGCCGGGTGCCACGAAGCTCTGCGTATCGGCGAGCAGGAAGGCGCGGTCGGCGGTATAGCCGGTCAGGTCGAGCGCGGCGGTCCAGCCATCGCCGATCGTCCAGTCCAGCCGGGAGCGGATCGTGGTCTCGTCCGCGCCCGACCATGCGCCGCGCGGGTTGTAGTTCCGCCGGCGCAGCGATCGGTCGGCGACCAGCCCGCTGGCGCTGCGCACCGCATCGCTGGGGTCCAGCGCATAGCGCGCCGAGATCAGCGGCAGGCCCTGATAGCTGGAATCATAGCGATCCTCGAAATGATCGATCGCGATCAGCAGCGACAGCCGGTCGCTGGGTTTGATGAGCGCGCTGGCGGTCAGTCCCGCCGATCGGGTCGCGTTGCGATCGACATCGTACAGGCTGTCCGAGCGCCGATAGCTGGCATCGGCGCGGATCGCGATTGCGGCCGAGACGGGCAGATTGACCCCGCCCGCGCCGTAAACGGTGCCGAAGCTGCCGCCCGAGATCATCAGATCGACGGCGCGTTCGCCCAGCACGGGCTTGCGCGTCACTTTGTTGATGACGCCGGCCAGCGCACCCTCGCCATAAAGGACCGAGGCCGGGCCTTTCAGCACCTCGATCCGGTCGTAATGCCACAGGTTCGTGTCGCGCTGGACGACAGTCGAGGTGGACACGCGCACGCCGTCCTGCAGGATCGACACCGCGCTGCCGGCAAAGCCGCGCAGCGACACGACCGCCGGATTGCCCGGCACATTGCCCGCGATCGCACCGACGACGCCGTCGAACGCCTCACGCGCGGTGCGCAGGCCGCGACGTTGCAGCTCGTCCTGGGTCAGGACCTCCAGCGTGGCGGGAGTTTCGCGGATGGTCAGCGGCAGGCGGCTGCCCGCGCCGGTGGGCGCGTCGAGGGCGGCGGGCGTTCGTGCGCCCTGGACGATGACGGTCGCGGATGGCTGGTTCTGGTCGTCGGGGGGTGCTGGCCGGGACAGCATCGTGTCCGGCAGGGCGGGTGGCATGAACATGGAAATGCGCTTTCGACCGGCCCCGCGGGAAGGCGGGGCCGAGGATCAGAACGGCCGCGACCAAAGGCCGCGCGCCGGATGACTTGGTCAGGAAAGCGCCGGTGGTCCCCGCAAAGGCGGCCGCAGATAAGTTGGCGCGGGCCGGACGTTCGCTGTGACCGCCACGAAGCCGGTGGCGAGGACGAAGGCCAGCAGCGCGACCAGCTGGATCGGATCGACCGCCGCCAGCGCGGGCGCCGACAGGCCGGCAAAGGCGCAGGGCATCTCCGGGCGGCTGTGCTGCCCGTCGCGATGATCGCTCCGGTCGTGATCGGCCATGACGCCATGGGGCATGCCATGCATCGTCGTCATGTCACCGGAGGGCGCGTGCGACATGGCGTCCGCCACCGGCATCGTGCCGGGGCAAAGGACGATCGCCATATGCCCCTGCGCCTCGCCGATCATATAGCCGGACGGGATGACGAGCTTGAGCAGCAGCGCCGCCACGCACAGCAGCGCGGCCAGATGGCGTTGCGCGATAAGGCTGCGGATGGCCGTCACGCCGCCCGACCTAGACCGTGCGGCGGGGCTTGTCACTCGCACAGGTCAGGTTTGGGGATGATCAGAAAATCCAATCCCCTTATCATGGTAATAGGACAGCGCGTCCGCCGCTGGCTATCGCGACGCGCCTGATGCACAACACGTCCATGGCGATTTCCAAGTCTTTCGATTTCCTGCGCGGCGTATCGGGACGGGTGGTGGACGAGATCGTCGCGCTGGACTGGGCCGCGACGTCGCTGGGCTCGCCCGATGGCTGGCCGGTCGCGCTGCGCAGCCAGCTGGCGACGATGCTGGCCTGCCCGGCGCCGATGTACATGGTCTGGGGCCCCGACCTCGTGTCCTTCTACAACGACGCCTATCGCCCCATATTGGGCTACCGCGCCGACACCGCGATGGGCACGCCGTTCAAGGTGTTGTGGGGCAGCATCTGGGACGAGATCGAACCGCTGGTCGCCACGGCTTTGTCGGGACAGGTTGCCAAGGTCACCGACATGCGGCTGGACCTGGCGCGCACCGGCCAGCCCGAGGAAAGCTACTGGACCTTTTCCTACTCGCCCGTCTTCGACGATCGGGGCGACATCGCCGGCATGATCTGCGTGACCGGCGAGACGACCGACCGCGTGCTGGCCGAGCGGCGCCAGCGGGCGTCGGACGAGCGGCTGGAACTGGCGCTCAGCTCGGGCGCGCATGTCGGGCTATGGGACTGGGACGTGCTGAACGACTCGGTCCGCTCGGACGCGCGCTTCGCCGCCATGTATGGCGTCGATCCGACAGCGGCCGAGGCGGGGATGCCGATCGGCGACTTTTTTCGCGGTATCCACCCCGATGATCGCGAGCGGGTCAATGGTGAGATCCAGGTCGCGATGGCGCAGGTCGCGGCGGGCGGCGCGCCGCATCGCTTCGTCTCCGAATACCGGCTGGTCCAGGCGGACGGCACGGTACACTGGGTATCGGCGCAAGGGCGCTGTATCCCCGACGAGACCGGGCGCTGCGTCCGCTTCCCCGGCGTCAGCTTCGACATCACCGAGCGCGTCCGCATCGAGCAGCAGCTGCGCGAGAGCGAGGCGCGCGCGCGCCTGAACGCCGAGCGGGTGCAGCTGGCGCTGGAGGCCGGCGCGATCATCGGCACCTGGTTCTGGGACCTGCCCACCGACCGCTTCACCGTCGACGAGCCGTTTGCGCGCACATTCGGGCTGGACCCGGCGCTCGGCCATGAGGGGCTGAGCCTGGCGCAGGTGGTGGAGACGGTCCACCCCGACGACCAGGCCGGCTTGGCGCAGGCGATCGAGGCCGTCATCGCCTCGGGCGGGGCCTATGCGCATCAATATCGCGTGCGCCGGCATGACGGCTGCTATCACTGGCTGGAGGCCAATGGCCGGGTCGAGCATGCGCCCGACGGTACGCCGCTCTACTTCCCGGGCGTGCTGATCGATGTCGGCGTCCGCCGCGCGCTGGAGGCCGAGCGCGACAGCGCCATCGCCGAGCTGCGCGCGCTGACCGACCAGCTCGAACAGCGCGTCGCCGACCGCACGGCCGAGCTGATGCGCGCCGAGGAGGCGCTGCGCCAGTCGCAGAAGATGGAGGCGGTCGGCCAGTTGACCGGCGGACTGGCGCATGACTTCAACAATCTGCTCGCGGGCATTTCGGGATCGCTGGAGCTGATGGCGCTGCGCCTGTCGCAGGGGCGTGCGGGCGAGATCGATCGTTACATGGATGCGGCGCAGGGGGCGACGCGGCGCGCGGCGGCACTGACCCACCGGCTGCTCGCCTTTTCGCGGCGGCAGACGCTGGCGCCGCGCCCGACCGACATCGTCGCGCTGGTCGCCGGAATGAGCGACCTGATCCAGCGCACCGTGGGCCCGGGCATCACCGTCGAGACGCCGGCACCCGATGACTGGTGGACGGTGCTGGTCGATGCGCCGCAGCTGGAAAACGCGCTGCTCAACCTGTGCATCAACGCGCGCGACGCCATGCCCGATGGCGGGCGGATCACCATCGCCATCCGCAATCGCCCGTCCGGCTGCCGCGACGACCTGCACCATGACATCCCCAAGGGCGAGTATCTGGTGCTCAGCGTCACCGATACCGGCACCGGCATGACCCCCGACGTCATCGAAAAGGCGTTCGACCCCTTCTTCACCACCAAGCCGCTGGGGCAGGGGACGGGGCTGGGCCTCAGCATGATCTACGGCTTTGCCCGCCAGTCGGACGGGCAGGTCCGCATCGCCTCGACCGTGGGGAAGGGGACGACCGTCTCGCTCTATCTGCCGCGCCATGACGGTCCGGCCGAGCCGGAGGAACCGGCGCGCGCCGCCCTGCCCGATGGGGCCGGCGGATCGGGGGAGACGGTGCTGGTGGTCGACGACGAATCGACTGTCCGGCTGATGATCGCCGACGTCCTGCGCGACATGGGCCACCGGGTGATCGAGGCGGCGGACAGCGCCGCCGCGCTGCCGCTGCTGCGTTCGGACCGGCGCATCGACCTGCTGATCACCGATGTCGGCCTGCCGGGCGGGATGAACGGTCGCCAGCTGGCCGAGGCGGCGCGCGAGGTCAGACATGAATTGAATGTCATGTTCGTTACCGGCTATGCGGAAAGCGCGGTGCTGAACAGCGGCCATCTGGCGCCGGGCATGCAGTTGCTCACCAAGCCGTTCACGGTGGACGCGCTGGTCACGGGGGTCCAGGCGGCCCTGGGCCATCCGCGCGGGCGATAGCGCGGGGGCGCTCGCGCCGGCGGCCCGGCATCGCATGAGGTGAAACGACCGGAGTGCGAGAGTTTTGAAACTGCGACATCGACTGGCCGGCGCATGGACGATCGCCATGGCCCTGATGCTGATGCCTGCCATCGCGGAGGCCGCCCCGACACAGGATGGGCCGGACATCCCCGAGCCGATGGTGTTCGACATGATCCGCCCCCTGACCGCCAAACGCGGCGAGGTGGAGGTCAACGCCCTGGTCCAGCGCGATCTTTCCGGCCCGCGTGGCGAGGTGGAATGGGCCCCCGAGATCGAGGTGGCGGTGGCGGACGGCTTCGCGGTCGAGCTGGAACTGCCGCTGATCGATACGCGCGTGGTGCAGTGTAAGATGGGGCTTCAGGGCAAGCTCGGCACCTTTCGCGGCGGGCGCGGCATTCACGGCGTCCAGTATCTGGGGCTGTACGACCGTGAGAGCGGCCAATGGCAATCGACCCTGGTCTGGCTGCTGGGCAACCGCTTCGGCGAGCGGTGGAGCACCATGACGATGCTGGGTATCGGCGACGTCACTTTGCGCGAGGGCAACCAGACCGGCTTCGTGGTCAACCATTCGACCTTCTACGACCTGAACCGCGACACGGTGCTGGGGCTGGAGGTCAATCGGCAGAATGGCGACGGCGCCTATTGGCTGCTGATGCCGCAGGCGCATCGCAGCTTCGGCAAGCTGAGCCTGCAGGGCGGCATCGGCGCCGAGCGGGCACGCGGCGAGCCGTTCCGGCCGCGTCTGGGCTTGCGTCTGATCCGCGAATTATGATGGCGGTGGTGCATCAATAGGGAGAAGGACCATGGCGATCGAACTGATCTGTCTCGATGCCGATGACACGCTCTGGCACAATATGCGCCACTTCGTCGAAACCGAGGAAGCGCTGGTCGGCCTGCTCGCCCCCTTTGCCGAGGCGCGGGTGGCGCGTGCGACGCTGGAGGCGTGCGAGGCGCGTAACCTGCGCCTCTATGGCTACGGCGCCAAGGGCTTCACCCTGTCGATGATCGAGACGGCGGTGGAACTGGCCGGGCCGACGCTGCCCACCGATCTGATCGCGCGGCTGCTGGAGGCGGGGCGGCAGTTGCTGGCGCATCCGGTCGAACTGCTCGACGGGATCGGCGATACCATGGCGGCGCTGGCCGAGCGGGGCCGGCTGGTGCTGGTGACCAAGGGTGACCTGCTGCATCAGGAGGCCAAGCTGGCCGCGTCCGGACTGGGCGCGCATTTCGCCGATGTGGCGATCGTCAGCGACAAGACGCCCGACACATTCGCGCGCATCTTCGACCGCCACGGCGTCGCGCCCGAGGCGGCGGTGATGGCCGGGGATTCGATGCGGTCGGACGTGCTGCCGGCACTGAAGGCGGGGGCGTGGGCGGCCTATATCCCGCAACCACTCGCCTGGAGCCATGAGGCGGGGGAGGAACCGATGGACCATCCCCGCTTCCGCCGTTTGGCGAGACTGGGCGACCTGCCGGGATGGATCGACACAATCGGGGGGTGAGTTCCGCCATCGCCCCGTGCACGTCCGTCCCGCAGCGGGAGGGCGATCTACGGGCGATGGTCTCTGCGAGGCACCTTGCCCTCCCCCGGCCCCTCCCGCCTGCGGGAGGGGAGAAGATGGTCCTCGCCGACCATTCTCGCTTCCGTTGTCTCGTGAGGTTGGGCGACCGGCCCGCCTTGATCGACACGACCGAACGTTAAGCCCCGCCCTCACCCCAAGCACGCCCCTCCCGCAGGCGGGAGGGGATGGGGGAGGGAAAGGCCGCGGGCGATGCCCCCGCAACGTGCCATACTCCTTCCCCACATACGGGAGGGGGAGAAATCAGCTCGGGTCGCTTTCCTCGCCGACGATCACGTCCTGCACCGCCTCGGCCGGATCATGCGCGGCGCCATTGCGGTGGATACGCACGCCCGCCATCGTCACCGGCGCGGCAGCGGCGGCAGCACGTTCCTGTTCGCCGCGATGGATCGTCACGCCGTGCAGCGCTTCGGGCACGGCCATGTCGGTACTCGCCGCGATCCGCGTCGGAACCGCCGGCTCCACCCCCGCATAATCCTGCCGGAACGACAGCCCGCGTTCCAGCGCACCGCGCCAGCGGTAGAAGATGTGGCTGCCGACCGACCCGATCCGGTTGAGGCTGGAGGCCCACCAGGGCAGCACGTAATTGGCGTGATAGAAGGTCGCCGCCCCCACCGGCGCATAGACCAGCCCGGCCAGCGCGCCCTGCGCCACGGCGGCGGCGCGCGCCCAGGCGGCGGGGTCGCGCGGGTGCAGCATCGATCCGTCACAGGTGAAGCTGAACTGGCAGCCGGTGGAGCGCTCCGACCCCTGATAGACGACGCCGCAGATGCTCTTGGGAAAGGCGCGGTCGCGGACGCGGTTCAGCACGACCTGCGCCACCGCGCGCTGGCCGTCGACGGGTTCGGACCGGGCCTCGTAATAAATGGCGGCGGTCAGGCATTCGGCGGCGCGGGCGGCGTCACGCGCCGAGCGGGCGATGCCGTTGAAGGCCGGCGCGGCGGCCATTTCAATCCGTGTGTCGGCGACCGGGCGACCGGGCACGACATCGTCGGGAACGTCGAGCGCCAGCTGGCGCAGCAGTGTGCGCGGTGTCGGCGGCGGGATGTCGAGCGTCACATGCGGCGGCGCCCGGTGCACGGGCGTGCACGATGTCGCGATCGCGAGCGTCGCCACCAACATCCACCAACGCCACACTATATCCGAGTCCTGCCCCCGTGACCGATGCCGTGGTCCTACGGGGGCAGGGTTAGGAAGCCGTTAAGTCACGGAAGCGGCAACGATGACCGGATCAGAATCGCGCGCCCAGTTCCACGCCGTAGAAGCGCGGCTCGCCCGCGATATAGGTCGGCGCGCCGAAGCTGCCCCCGGTATTGCCCGCATCGATCAGATAGCGCGCATTGGTCAGGTTGCGCGCGAAGCCGCCGATATGGAAGCGGCCCTGGTCGCCGAACTCCATGCCGGCACGCAGGTTCACCAGCGTATAGCCGCCTTGCGAAATCGCATCGCGGTTGGGCAGTTCGAAGAACACCTTGGAGCGATAGGTGACGCTTGGCGTCGCATAGAAGGTTGCCGACGATCCCACCGGCACGCGCAGCGTCACGCCGCCCGAGGCGGTGGTGTCGGGTTGCAGGCGGAAGCGGTTGCCCGCGAAAACGCCATTGGCGGGATCGTCGGCGATGCCGCCATCGATATAGGCGAAAGTCGCGAACAGGCTGAGCCAGCGATGGACCACCAGATTGCCCTCCAGCTCGACCCCCAGATTATTGGCCGAGCCGGCGCTGCGCGTGACGGTCGCACCATTTTCGATCACTGACACCTGGAAGCCCTTGTACCGCTGATAGAACACCGACGCCGCGCCGGTGAACGGACCGACCCGCCCCTTGATGCCGCCCTCGTAATTCCAGACATTTTCTTCCGGCACGATCTGTAGCCGGGGGATGGCGCCCGAATTGGCGACGCTGAGCGGCACGATCCGGCGGCCCTCCAGCTGGACGACGGGCGAGCGGCGGCCCTTGCTGACCGTGGCATAGAGATTGACCGCGTCGCTGACCCGGTAGAGCGCGTTGAAGCGCGGCAGGAAGGCGGCATAGCTGCGCTGCGCCTCGAACTTCTGCCCCTTGGTATTGGCGGCCCCCAGCAGGCTGGTGAAGATGCCCGCGCCCGCCAGCAACCGGCTGTCGGGCATGACCGAGCTGTAACCCGACTGGCGATCCTCGATCAGGACGCGTGCGCCGGCGGTCAGCTCCAGCGCGGGCGTCGGAATCCAGGTGGCGTCGCCGAAGACCGAATAGGTGTCGTTATTGCCGTAATTGGCGAAGCTGGCGCTGTAGGGCAGGCTGGCCAGCGCACCGCGCGACAGGATGGCGGTGGCGCGGGTCGCGGGGATCGTGCCGTTGGCGGCGACGCAGGCGGTGCCGGTCGGGATGCCGACCGAATTCAGCAACTGGCGGACGGCGGCGAAGTCGGGCGTGACCGAGCAGGCGAGATAGGTGCCTTCCTCGGTGGAGAAGGGCACGCGCTGCTGGCCATTTTCGAAAAAGGCGTTCCAGCCGAACGAGGCGCGGTACTTCGGGCCATCGAAGGCGAAGCGGCTCTCATGGCTCCACTGGTCGCCCTTGGCATCCTCGCCGAACTCCAGATACCAGGCGGGGCCGCCATCGGCGTCGAACACTTCGCGCGAATCGAACCGGCGATAGCCGTTGACCGTGGTGAAGGTGATGCCCGGCGCGACATCGACCGCGACCGTCAGATTGGCATCATAGACGTCGCGGTGCAGCCCCAGCTTGCGCGCGCCCAGTATCTCGGCGGAGAAGGGTGAGCCCGACAGCTCGGCATAGCCGAAATCGCCGGTCTGCCCGCCGGTGGGGGCGAAGGCGCGGCTCTTGAACGCGGTGCCGGGGTTGCGCTGTCCGTCATAGGTCAGCACCAGATCGGCGGTGACCGAACCGTTGGGCCGCCAGCGCAGCGATCCGCGCAGGCCGCGCTGGTCCTGGCCGTTCAGATCGTCCTGGTCGACGCGCCCCTGATTCTGGTTGGCGACATCGGGATCGCCCGCGATGTTGCTGACATAGCCGTCGCGATATTTGTATGCGAACGCCAATCGGCCGGCGAGCGTCTCGTTGCCGGCGTTCAGATAGCCCGACACCTGGGTCCGGTTGAAATTGCCATAGGAGGCGACGATCCCGGCATCGGTGCCGGGTTGGGGGCGGGCCGAGATGATGCTGATCGCGCCGACCGCCGCGGCGGTACCGAACAGCGTCGCCTGCGGCCCCTTGGCCACTTCGATCCGCTCTATGTCGAACAGGTCCTGATAGGCGCCGCGCGTCCGGCTGATGTCGATGCCGTTGTAATAGAGGGTGACGCGCGCGCCCTGCTGCGCCGAGCCGGAGTCCGAGGTGATGCCACGGATCACGAAGCCGGGGTTATTCGCGCTCTGTTCTTGGATCTGAAGGCCGGGAATATATTGCGCCACTTCGGCCAGCGAGTTGACGCCCAGATTGGCCATGCGCGCGCCGGTGACGGCCGAGACGGTCAGCGGCACGTCCGCGATCCGCTGCTCGCGCTTCTGCGCGGTGACGATGACCTCGGCCGTGTCATCGGCGTCGCGCGGGCCGTCCTGCGGCTGGATCATGGCCTGGGCATGGGCCGACTGGATGATGGCGGCCTGCGACAGGCCGGCCAGCAGCGTGGCCACCGTCAGGCGGCGCAGCGTGGTGATCATGGATTTCCCCCCGAAATTATCCGTGTGTCGGCGCCGCTTAAGCAGAAGCCATTACCGATTGGCGTCCTGAATGTTTCGCCTTGATGACGATAGGCGGAAAAGTGTCGCGGAACCGTCATGGACCCGCCATCGCCCTGTCGTGGGTCGGGGATAGCGCTGCGCGCCGACGAAAGGACCCGATAGAATGACCATGATCAACCGACGCCGCGCCATGACCCTGATGGGAAGCGGGGCGGCGCTGGCCATGCCCGCCGGCCTGGCCGAGGCGGCGGCGCCGTCGCCCGTCCGCTTCGCGCATGGCGTGGCGAGCGGCGATCCCGCCGCCGATGGCGCGATTCTGTGGACCCGCGCGACCCCGGCCGAGACCGATGCCGCCCAGGACATCGCACTGACCTGGCATGTCGCGGCGCTGGATGGCGGCGATGCGATCGGGCTGCGCACCGGCCGCGTGACCGCGCGGGCCGCGCGCGACTTCACCGCTAAGGTCGATGTGACCGGCCTGCGACCGGGGCGCGAATATCGCTATTGGTTCGAGACGGCGGCTGGCGAACGCTCGCCCGAGGGCCGGTTCCGTACCCTGCCGCGCGGGCGCATCGAGGATTTGGTGCTGGCCGTCGTCTCCTGCCAGCTTTATCCCGGCGGGCTCTACAATGCATATGACGCGATCGCGAAGAGCGAGCGGCTGGATGCCGTGCTGCACCTGGGCGATTACATCTATGAATATGGCGCCGATGGCTATGGCACCAAGACCGGCCATCAGCTCGGCCGCCTGCCCGAGCCGGCGCATGAGATCGTCTCGCTGGCCGATTACCGCCAGCGCCATGCCCAGGTGAAGCGCGACCCCGACATGCAGGCCGCGCACGCCCGCGCCGCCTTCATCTGCGTTTGGGACGACCATGAGGTCGCCAATGACGGCTGGGTGGGCGGCGCGGAAAATCATCAGCCGGCGCAGGAAGGCGACTGGGGCAAGCGCAAGGCGGCGGCGATGCAGGCCTATTTCGAATGGATGCCGATCCGCGATCCCAAGCCCGGCCAGCCTTGGGCGGCGATCAATCGCAGCTTCGATTTCGGCGATCTGGCGACGATCGTCATGCTGGAATCGCGGCTGCTCGCCCGCTCGCAACAGGTGCATGCCAAGGGCGAGACGGCCGAGCCGTCCGAATATGCCGCGATGATGGCCGAGCGCGCGCGGCCCGATCGTGTGCTGCTCGGTCCCGGCCAGATGGACTGGGTCGAGCGGACGCTGACCGGCTCGGTCAAGGCGGGGCGGCCGTGGCAGGTGATCGGCAGCCAGGTGGTCATGGCGCGGATCGACGGCCCCGACCTCGAAAAACAGATGGGCCCGGCCGGCTTTGCTACGCTGACCCGGAATCTGAGCGACGGCGAACGCGCGCATCTGCGAGAAGCGCAGGCGGGCTATCGGGCCGGCCTGCCGCTGAACTTCGACAGCTGGGATGGCTATCCGGCCGAGCGCGAGCGGCTCTACGCGGCCTTTGCGCGGGCGGGCAGCCATCCGGTGGTGGTGTCGGGCGACAGCCATGCCGCCTGGGCCAACGACCTGTACGATGCCAAGGGCAATCTGGTCGCCGCCGAGTTCGGCGGCACCGCGATCACCAGCCCGTCCTGGGGCGACCTGATGCCCGGCATCGGGCGCGAGATCGCGGCGGCCAATCCCAAGGTCGTCCGTTTCTGCGATCAGGATGCCAAGGGCTATCTGCACCTGACTCTGACCCGCGAGGCGGCGACCGCACGGTTCATGACCGTCTCGACCGTGCTCGCCAAACCCTATGATCAGGCCTGCGCCGCCACCTGGCGGACCGAGGTCGGCGTGCGGGCGCCGATCGCCCCGGTCGTCAGCGCCTGACCGCCGGCGCTTTCCCCGTCCCCCGCGCTGGCGGGACGGGGAAGGAATCGCTCCGCACCGCCGCCTCGACCTGTGAGACCAGCGTGGCATCGTCATGGTTCAGATAATGCCCGCCCGGCAGGCCGATGACGCGTGCCGGGCCGCCCTTCAGCAGCGGGCACAGGCTGTCCTTCTCCGCGATGCCGTAGATGCAGGTGAGGGGCGCCCAGTCGATCGTCCTGGCGGTCGTGATCCCCATGCTGTCGGGCCTGCCCAGATAGGCCAGGCCGCTGGGGTCGGAGCGGAAGAACACCGTCTCGCCCGGCACGACCAGCACGATGGCGGACACCCGCGCGCGCAGATCGGCGGGCAGATGCGCCAGCCCGGTCTGGAGAATGTCCGCGCCGTAGGACTGGCCGAGCAGGACCAGCCGCCGGTCGCCCGCCTCGGTCGCGGCGCGACGGACGAAGTCGGCGACGATCGCGTCGATCTCGGCACGGGTCCGGCCGACCCGGAACAGCACCGGCGAGTTGATGCCGGTGACGGCGATGCCCGACGCGCTCAGCGCCCGCGCGATCACGCCGCCGGTGCCATAGTGCAGACCCATATCCCCCGAGAAGGACAGGACGAGGATCGGTTGCGGCCGCCCCTGCGCCGGGAATCGGGTTACGGGATCGCGCGCGAAATAGCTGCCCGAGAACAGCAGGATGGCGGGCGCCAATATCAGGATACCGATCAGTCCCGCCAGGATGCGGCGGCGACGGCGGCGAAGATGCGAGAAGAGAACGGCCATGGCCAATCCTGGAAGAGGGGACGGCCTGTCTGCCACGTCCCGGCCGTTCGATTCACGAACTCCTCATGAAAAATCTGTAATGCGGCGCACACGCGCCCGTCGCGCGGCCTCTGCCATCGGGGGATGGTGGAGCCGGGGCACGCCAGCGGCCCGCCTGTGCAGCGTTGTTACTTCCGGGGATTATGACTGTGACCAACCCGATCTTCTTCGACCCGACCGGACGGCGGGGCGCCTGGGCGCGGCGGTCCGTCGCGGTCATGATCCTGGCGGTGGTGATCGCGGCGATCGCCTTCGCCACGACGCTGGTCGCGGTGCCGCGTTCGGGCCTGTTGCCGCTGCCCTTCGCGCGGCGACAGGCGATGACGCTGGAGCCGACCGCGCAGTTGAAGGGGCGGCGCGGCGACTGGCTGCCGCGCAAGGCGGCGGCGCCGTCGCACACTCCGCTGACCGTCGCCTTCTATCAGCCCGGCGACGAGGCGGGCCTCGCCTCGCTCCACGCGCATATGCGCCAGATCGACTGGCTGGTGCCCGCGTTGATGAACGTGACGGGGCCGAAGGGGCAGTTGCAGGTCAACAACGACCCCAAGCTGGCCAGCCTGTTGTCGGGCGTCGCCAAGCCGCCCCGTCTGCTGCCGATGGTGCAGAACCTGGCCGAGGATCACTGGGATGGCGACGCGATCGCGCGGATCATCGCCAATCCGGCCGCGTCCGAACGGCTGGCGACGCAGCTTGGCGAGTCGGTCACCGCCAACCGGCAATCGGGTCTGGTCATCGACTTCGAGAACCTGCCGGCCAGCGCCATGGCGGGCTATCCCCGGCTGCTCCAGCGGATCAAGGCGCACCTGCCCAAGGGCGCCGAACTGTCGGTGACGGTGCCCGCCGATGACGAGAGCTGGCAGCTCGGCCGGCTGGCCAAGGTCGTCGACCGGGTCATGCTGATGGCCTATGACGAGCATTGGGAAACCGGCAGCGCGGGGCCGATCGCCTCGCAACCCTGGTTCCTCCACGCGGTCGAGGACGCCATCCGCCGGGTCGGCCGCGACCGCCTGATCGTCGCGCTGGGCAGCTATGCCTATGACTGGCACGGGCAGGGCGCCGACGCGCTGTCGATCGAAGAGGCGTGGCTGATCGCGCACGACAGCCAGGCGAAGATCAGCTTCGACCCGGCCAGCGGCAATGCCGGTTTCGCCTATGACGAGAATGGCGAGCATCATGCCGTCTGGATGCTCGACGCCGCCACCAGCTGGAACCAGTTGCAGGCGCTCAAGCGGCTGGGGATCGACGACATCGCCTTCTGGCGGCTGGGCACCGAGGACCCCGGCCTGTGGAACGACTTCGCCGCCTTTCGCAGCACGAAGCCCGGCGTCATCCCCCGGCTGAACACCATCGCGCAGCCGCTGAACGTCGATGTCGAGGGGCCGGGCGAAATCCTGCGCATCACCGCACAGCCGACCGATGGCCGCCGCGCGCTGCAATATGACAAGGATGCGGTGATCCGGAACGAGGTCTATCAGGCCTATCCGACGCCCTATGTCGTGCAGCGCGCGGGCGCCGTCCCCAAGACGCTGGCGCTGACCTTCGACGATGGCCCCGACGCGGTGTGGACGCCCAAGATCCTCGACGTGCTGGAGCGCGAGCATGTGCCCGCGACCTTCTTCGTTATCGGCGAGAATGCGCTGGAGCATCCGCAATTGCTGCGCCGGATCGTCGCCGATGGCAGCGAGCTGGGCAATCACAGCTATACCCACCCCAATCTGGCGACCACGGGCGAGCGTACGACCAAGCTGGAACTGAACGCGACCCAGCGGCTGATCCAGGCCTATACCGGCCGCTCGACGACGCTGTTCCGCGCGCCCTATTTCGGCGATGCCGAGCCGACGACGGGCGACGAGATCGGCCCGGCGCTGCTCGCGCAGAATCTGGGCTATACGGTCGTCGGCCTCCACGTCGATCCCAATGACTGGCAGCGGCCGGGCACCGACGAGATCGTCCAGCAGGTGATCGACCAGGTGCACGGCGCGACGTCCGACAATTCGGCCAATGTCGTCCTGCTCCACGATGGCGGCGGCGACCGGCAGCAGACCGTCGACGCGTTGCCGCGCATCATCGAGACGCTGCGCGCCGAGGGCTATCGCTTCGTTCCCGCCTCGCAACTGGTCGGGGTCAGCCGCGATCAGGCGATGCCGCTGGTCAAGGGCCGCGACCTGCTGGCGGTGCGGACCGATGTCGCGATCTTCGTGGCGCTCGCCTTCCTGTCCAAGGCGCTGGCCTGGATCTTCTATCTGGCGATCGCGCTGGGCATCGCGCGCGCGGTGGTGATGGCGGCGCTGGCCTGGTTCCAGGGCCGCAAGTCCAAGCCCGTGCCGCCCGAATATACCCCCAGCGTCTCGGTCATCATCCCCGCCTTCAACGAGGAGCGGGTGATCGCCCAGTCGGTGGCCCGCGTGCTCGCCAGCGACTATCCGGGATTGCAGGTCATCGTCGTCGATGACGGGTCGAAGGACGGAACGAGCGCGGTGGTGCGCGACACCTTCGCGGGCGATCCGCGCGTGCAGTTGCTGACCCTGATCAATGGCGGCAAGGCGGCGGCGCTGAACCGCGCGCTGAAGGACGCGACCGGCGAGGTGCTGATCGCGCTCGACGCCGATACCCAGTTCGAGCCGGAGACGATCGCTAAGCTCGCCCGCTGGTTCGCCGATCCGAAGCTGGGCGCGGTGGCGGGCGATGCGCGGGTGGGCAACCGGGTCAATCTGGTTACCCGCTGGCAGGCGGTCGAATATATCACGGCGCAGAATCTCGAACGCCGCGCATTGGCCGGGTTCGATGCGATGACGGTGGTGCCCGGCGCGGTCGGCGCATGGCGGCGCGCCGCGCTGGATGCGGTAGGCGGCTATCCCGAGGATACGCTGGCCGAGGATCAGGACCTGACCATTGCCATCCAGCGGGCCGGCTGGCGCGTCACCTACGATCCGCGCGCGGTCGCCTGGACCGAAGCGCCCGAGAGCTTCAAGGCGCTCGCCAAGCAGCGTTACCGCTGGGCGTTCGGGACGCTGCAATGCCTGTGGAAGCACCGCGCGGTGATCCGCACCGGTAAGCCCGCCGGCCTGGCGCGGATCGGCCTGCCCCAGGCATGGCTGTTCCAGATCCTGTTCGCCGCGATCTCGCCGCTGATCGACCTGTCGCTGATCCTGTCGGTAGTCGGCACGGCGGTGCGTGTCAGCCAGCATGGCTGGGCACAGACCAGCACCGATGTATGGCAGATGGCGGCCTATTGGCTGATCTTCACCTCGGTCGACGTGCTGTGTGGGTGGCTGGCCTACCGGCTGGACGGCAACCGCGTCCGCTATCCCGCGCATCTGCTGGTCGCGCAGCGGCTGGTCTATCGCCAGATCATGTACTGGGTCGTGATCCGCGCCATCGCCTCGGCGATCGGCGGGTGGATCGTCGGCTGGGGCAAGCTGGAGCGGACGGGCAACGTCGCGGCGTGATCCGGGGCGAATGTCGGGGCTTGGCCTTCGACTTCGCTCAGGCGGAACGGAGGAGGGACATGTTTCCTCCCCTTGCAGGGGGACTGTTCACCATGGCTGCTTTTCGGGTTCTTCTTCGTTCTGGTGATTTGGGACAAGGAGGATAGCATGCGATGTCCGGTGTGTGAGGGAACGGACCTGATCAAGCGGGGATGGAAGTCGGGCCATCAGCGCTATGTGTGCCGGGCCTGTGGTCGATACTGCACCGACAGCCAGCCCAAGTTCAGTGCCCAGACCAAGGCGATGGCGATCGAGATGTACATGAACAGCATGGGCATCCGGGCGATCGGCCGTGTGCTGGGTGCATCGCCAGCGGCGGTGCTCAAGTGGATCGCCAAGGAGCATGCGGTGCTGCAGGACAAGCTTGCGGATGCCGCCCCGCTCGACACCGGGGCGGCCGACGTGATCGAGATGGACGAGATCTACACCTACATTCAAAAAAACGGCAGCGAGCGGTGATCTGGACGGCGTACAGCCGCCGGCACCGGCGCGTCATCGCCTATCATGTGGGTGATGCCGGTGTCAGAAGCGCGACCGCCATCTACACCCTGGCCAAGGCCGCCGTCGGCCAGATCAGCGCCATCTTCACCGACGCCAACTCCTGCTACCACCTCGCCTTCAAGCGGATCGGCGCGCCCGAACCTCACCAGCAAACCAAGGCGCAGACGCATCTAATCGAATCATCCAACGCCTCGTTCCGCGACATGCTGGCCCGCTTCAACCGACGAACCAAACGCGCCTCCAAGACCCAGCACATACTCGAGGTCACCCTCGACATCTTCCTCGCCAGAAAACGCTTGCAGAGTTCAAAGTGAACACTCCCCCTGTAAGGGGAGGTGGCAGGGCAAAGCCCTGACGGAGGGGTGTCGCTGCCAGCGGGGGCACCCCTCAGCCCCGCCCCCCTAAGTCCAACCGCACCACCAACCCCGGCGCATGATCCTCCAGCGACAGCGTGCCGCCATGCAGATGCGCCACCGCGCTGGCGAGCGACAGGCCCAGCCCCGCACCGCTCTCCGTCCGCGCCGCGTCCAGCCGCCCGAAGCGCTTGAGCGCCTCCTCGCGGCGGTCGGGCGGGATGCCGGGGCCGTCATCGGCGACGCTCAGCACCGGCCCCGCCTCGACCCGGATCGTCACCGCGCCCGACCCATATTTCAGCGCATTGTCGACCAGATTGGCAATCGCCTGACCCAGCAGCTCGCGGTGGACCAGCGCGACCAGCGTCTCGGGCGCCTCCGCGCGGATGGTCATGCCGCGATCCTCGGCCAGCGGCTCGAACATGTCGGCCACATCACGCGCCATCGCCGCCAGATCGGCCTCGACAAAGGCGTCGCGGCCCAGCCCCGCCTCGGCGCGGCTGATGCGCAGCGCGGTGTCGAGCATCGCCAGCAGCCGGTCGCCCTCGTCCAGCGCGCGGACGACGCCGGCCCGTGCCGTCTCGTCCGGGCAATCGGCCAGCGCACGCTCCAGCGTGGCGCGCAGGCGGGTGAGGGGAGAGCGCAGGTCATGCGCCAGCCCGTCGGTCGCGATCTTGAGTTCGGTCATCAGCAGCGCGATCCGGTCGAGCATCGCATTGACCGCCTGCGCCAGCGCGTCGAAGGCGTCATCGCCGCCTTTGGGAATGACCCGGCGCGACAGGTCGCCCGCCGCCACCGCATGCGCGGTCGCGACCGTATCCTCCAGCCGGCGTTCGATCATCCGTGCCGCGATCCAGGCGGCGAGCGCGGCGAGAATGATCGCCGCCGCCATGCCGACCGCCATTGCCTCTTCCATCGCGCGCGCGACGCGCAATTCGCTCTCGACGACATGGCCCGCCAGCATCCGCGATCCATCGGGCAGGCGCACCGACAGCACGCGCATGCGTTCGGGCTGCGAATGGCCGATGCGGAAGATCTCGATCGTCGCGGCACCGGGCAGCGGCACGTTGGGCGGCCACTCGGCGATATTGCCGGTGACAAAGCGGCCTTGCGGATCGGTCAGCAGGATCACCGACAGCGGAACCCGGTCGGTGGTCAGCCGCCGCACGACCGCCTGGCGCACCGCCTCGCGTCCGCCGGCCAGCCAGACGCCCGACAGTTCGTCGCGCAGGTCGCTGGCCGCGTCCTCGGCCTGGTCGGCGATCTCGCTGCGCGTCAGATGGCGGACGGTCGCCACCATCGCGCCTGCACCGACCAGTTGCAGCGCGAAGACCAGCAGCGCGAAGCGCAGCGTGGTCGAGCGGAGGACGCCGGGCGCTATTTCTCGATCCCCAGCTTATAGCCCGAGCCGCGCACCGTATGGAGCAGCGGCCGGGCGAAGCCCTCGTCGATCTTCTTGCGCAGCCGGCTGATATGCACGTCGGTGACGTTGGTGTTGGGATCGAAATGGAAATCCCACACGCCCTCCAGCAACATGGTGCGCGTCACGACCTGGTCGACATGCTGGAGCAGGAATTCCAGTAGCCGGTATTCGCGCGGTTGCAGATCGATCGCCTTGCCCGCGCGGCGCACGCGGTGGGCGAGCAGGTCCATCTCCAGATCGTCGCACACCAGCTTGGTCTGCGGCGCGTTGGTGGTCACGCCACCCCGCCGGATCAGCAGGCGGACCCGGGCGAGCAGTTCGGCGAAGACGAAGGGCTTGGTCAGATAATCGTCCGACCCGGATGTCAGCCCCGCGACCCGGTCCTCGGGCGAGGAGAGGGCGGACAGGATCAGGACCGGCGAGGTGATCCCGGCGGCACGGATCGCGGCCAGCGCCGCCATGCCGTCCATGCCGGGCAGCATCCGGTCGAGGATGATGCAGTCGTAACTGCCATCGGTCGCATGGAACAGGCCGTCACGGCCGTTGGCGGCATGATCGACGAGGAAACCTTCTTCCCGCAGCCCGTTGGCGATGTAATCCGCCGTCGAGCGATCATCCTCAATCAATAAGATCCTGTTGGCCACGAAGTCCTCCCGGACCGGTCCTTAGCAGCGTGATCGTGACCAGGCCATGGTCACGCGCGACGCGCAGGCGAACGGGAGAATTGGCGTGGCGGGCGGCCTCGTCCCGCAGCTGGCCGAAGGACATGGCGGGTTGGTCGTCGATCGCCAGGACGGTGTCGCCGACCCGGAGCGGCGGCTCTGCGAAGGCCGCGGGCGCATCCTCGGCATGGCTGCGCAGGCTGGTCACGACCAGCCCCGGCCGGTCGCCGCCCAGGGGTGCGAAGGTCGCACCATATAGGGTCGGCTTCTGCCGGCCACCGGCGTGGAGCGGCATATGCCCGACCAGCATCGCGATGGCCGCCCCGCCGAGCAGCGCCGCGCTGCCCGCGCTCCAGCCGACGAGCCGCAGTCCCTTCACGGGCGCAGCGGGCGGGCGGCGCGGTGCGACGATCGCTTGGCGGTCACGGCGGGCATCATCCATCCTTTCACACTGATGGTTGTACCCGACGTCACCTGAGCGAAGCGTGGGCGATGCATGACGCTTCTGTCATCATGGTCGGTCCATGGCGGATGACGAACTTGTCATGCGGCCGAAATGCCTCGACCGCCGTGGCGGTCCTATGGCCGGGCGCATGGCTTTGCCGGGGGGTGGCGAAGCGGGTGAGAGGCGTGGCGATGACGGGGTTGGCAGCGGTCGGAATACCGGCAGGATCATGGACAGCGACCCGCCCTATGATGGCGGGCGTGTCGCATGGTTGAGCAGGCCGCTCGCACGGGCTGGATGGCGCGGATCGTCGCCTATGCGCAGGCCCGTCGCGGCTATCTGGCGGTCGGGGCGGTCGTCCTGCTGGTCGCGCTGGGCCTGTCGGCGCTGCACCATCTGACGCGGCAGGTGCGGCTGGCCGATGTCCGGGCCGCCTTCTACGCGATCGATCCGCGCCAGATCGCGCTGTCGGTCCTGCTGACCGTCGCCAGCTATATCGCGCTGACCTTCTATGACGTCATCGCGCTGCGCGTCATCGGGCGGCCGCTGCGCTGGCGGACGGCGGCGATGGCGTCCTTCACCAGCTATACGCTCAGCCATAATCTGGGGCTGGCGCTGCTGACCGGCGGGTCGGCGCGTTACCGTGTCTATGCCGCCGCCGGGCTGGACGGGCCGGACATCGCGCGAGTGGTCGCGATCGCCAGCGCGACCTTCTGGTTCGGGGTGTTCACCGTGACCGGCATCGGGCTGGTCCTGCATGACGGTGCGGTCACGCTCGACGCGCTGGTCCTTGGCCAGGATGTCGTGCGCGTGCTGGGGGCGGCGGTGGTCGCGGGCGCGCTGCTGCTGATCCTGTTGTGCGCGCTGCGGCCCGGCAAGCGGATCGGCTGGCGCGCCTGGAGCGTACCCTTGCCGACGCCGAGGCAGGCAATGGCGCAGATCGGCATCGCCACGCTCGACCTCGCCTGCGCCAGTGCCGCGCTGTTCGTCCTGCTGCCCGGCGCCTCGCCCGCGCTGCTGCCCGCCTTCGTGCTCGCTTATGCGCTCGCGATCATCGTGGCGTTGATCAGCCATGTGCCCGGCGGCATCGGCGTGTTCGAGGCGGTGGTCCTCGCCACCGTGCCGGTGGACCGGACCGCGTTGTTCGCCGCGCTGATCGCCTATCGCGTCCTCTATTATCTGATGCCGCTGGCGCTCGGCATCGGCTTGCTGGCCTGGGACGAGGCGCGGCGGCGGCCGATCAAGGCTTTGCGCGACATTCGTCGCGTGCTGCTGGGCATCGCGCCGACGATCCTGGCGGCGGCCTGTTTCGGGGGCGGTGCGATCCTGCTGCTGTCGGGCTCGCTGCCCGCCATTCCGCAGCGCGTGCATCAGCTGGTCCATATCGTCCCGCTGCCCTTTATCGAGGCGTCGCATTTCGCCGCCAGCCTGGTCGGCACCGGCCTCTTGCTGCTCGCGCCGGGCCTATACCGCCGGCTCGACGGGGCCAGCCTGGCGGCGCGCGCGCTGCTGGTGGCGGGCGCGGTCTTCTCGCTCGCCAAGGGCATTGATTATGAGGAAGCGGCGGTCTGCCTGACGATCGCGCTGCTGCTCCAGGCGAGCCGCAAGGGCTTTTACCGGCGCACTTCGCTCGTCGCGCGCCCGCTGTCGCCCACTTGGCTGTTCAGCGTGGCGGTGGTGATCGTCGGCACCGGATGGATCGGCTTCTTCGCCTATAAGCATGTCGACTATCAGGAATCGCTGTGGTGGCGGTTCGCGCTGTCCGACGATGCCTCGCGCTTCCTGCGTGCGGGGCTGGGCGTGGCGGTGATGCTGGCCGGGGCCGGGCTGTGGCGGCTGTTCCTCGCCGCACCGCAGGGCGAGGCCGACCATCCCCCGATCGCGCAGGTGCTGGGCGTGGTCGAACAGGCCGAGCGGACCGACGCGTCACTGGCGTTGCTGGGCGACAAGCGGTTCCTGTTCTCGCCGGAGGGCGACGCCTTCGTCATGTATCAGGTGCGGGGCAGCAGCTGGATCGCGATGGGCGATCCGGTCGGCCTGCGCCCGGCCTGGGCCGATCTGCTCTGGCAGCTCCGCTCGCTGGCCGACGCCGCGCAAGGGCGGCTGATGCTGTATCAGATCACCCCCGATTGCCTCGAAATCGCGATCGAGATGGGGCTGCAGATCATCAAATATGGCGAGGAGGCTTTGATCGACCTCAGCCGCTTCGCACTGGAGGGCGGGCGCATGCGCGGGCTTCGCCAGACGCTCAACCGGTTCCGCACGCGCGAGAATGCGAGTTTCGCGATTCTTCCCGCCGCCGAGGTGCCGGCGATCCTGCCCGAATTGCAGGCGGTGTCCGACGACTGGCTGCTGGCCAAGGGGCATGGCGAGAAGGGGTTCAGCCTCGGCCGCTTCGATCCCGACTATCTGGTGCTGACCGATTGTGCGGTGGTGCGCGTCGAAGAGCGGATCGTCGCCTTCGCCAATCTGTGGAAGGCCGGCGAGCGGCGCGAGCTGTCGGTCGACCTGATGCGCCATGTCGAGGACGCGCCCGGCGGCGTCATGGATTATCTGTTCGTCGAGCTGATGCTGTGGGGGCAGGCGCAGGGCTATGCCCGCTTCGCCCTCGGGCTGGCGCCGCTGTCGGGCGTCGGCGGGCGGCGGATGGCCCCCACCTGGGCCAAGATCGCGGCGCTGGTATTCCGGCATGGCGAGCGCTTTTACGGCTTTCGCGGTCTGCGCGCTTATAAGGAGAAGTTCCAGCCGGAATGGGCGCCGCGCTACATCGCCGGGCCCGGGGGGCTGGGGCTGGTCAAGGCGCTGCGCGACCTGAACGCGCTGATCGCCGATGGGGGTGAGCCTTCTTGAATTCCTCCCCTGTAAGGGGAGGGGAACCATGCGTAGCATGGTGGAGGGGTGTCGACCTCTCGATAGCGGGACACCCCTCCGTCAGGCCTTCGGCCTGCCACCTCCCCTTCAAGGGGAGGAATAAGTTGATTACGCCTTGAACAGCGACGGCGCCTTTTCCACCCGCGTGCGCCCGGCGGCATCGGTCACCGCATAGGTGAAGCCGGGCAACAGGCAGAAGGCCCCGATCCGCCCGGCCGGGTCCATCGCCAGGAAGCCGACCTGCACCCCCTTGATCGCGTCGCCACGCAGGGCGGCGATGTGCCTGGCCGCCTCCTCGCACGCCGCTTGCGGGGCCATCCCACCACGCATCGAGGCGACGACGCGCGCCGTGCCGCATATACGCGTCACCTCCTCGCCCAGCCCGGTCGAGGTCGCGCCGCCGACCCCCCGCTCGACATAGAGCCCCGAGCCGACCTGCGGCGAGTCGCCGACCCGTCCGCGCATCTTGAACGCCATACCGGAGGTCGTGCAGGCACCCGCCATCCGCCCCTTGGCATCGCGCGCCAGCATGCCGATCGTGTCATGGTCGAGCGCGCCGCCGGGCGTGCCGGGGCGACCCGCGCCATAGGTGCCCGTCTCGCTATTGGCGACCGGCCGATAATTCTGCGCCTTCATCCACTCGCGCCACGCCTTTTCCGCCTCGGGTGTCAGCAGGTTGACGCGGGGAAAGCCCCGGTCGCGGGCGAAGCGCGTCGCGCCCTCGCCGACCAGGAAGGTGTGCGGTGTATGTTCCATCACCGCGCGCGCGACCGAGATGGCGTGAACCGTATCCTCCAGCGCGGCGACCGCGCCGACGCCGCCGGCATCGTCCATGATCACGGCATCGAGCGTCACATGCCCGTCGCGGTCGGGATAGCCGCTATAGCCGACCGAGTGGTTGTTCGGATCGGCCTCGGGCACCTTCACGCCCGCCTCCACCATGTCGATCAGCGAGCCGCCCGCGCGGCCGGCGGCGAAGGCGGCGTCGTTGGCCGGCGCGCCGAAGTCCCAGGTCGACAGGATCGTCGCGCGTGGGGCGGCGGCCTGTGCGAAGATGCGGCCCGGCGCCGCCGCCAGCCCCGCCACGATACCCGCCCCGCGCAGGAATGCCCGCCGCCCATCCTTCGTCCCGTTCATCATCCTGTCATGTCCCGACTGCGATATTGCTGTTCGACGCCGATAGTGCGGCCACGCTGGGCCAAGCGCAAGCGGGGCATAGACCGATTGCGAACCAATCCGATTTGCCGTTCGTCGCTGACCGGCGCTCTTTGCGCTGGGTGGTCTCCGCTGGCGATCGCTATTATGACCCAAGATATTGAAATCGTTTGCTGATGTGGCTTTTTGGTCACGTCGGTCGGCAATGTATGCCTTGGCCGCAAATAGGTATGGTTTAGGTATTGACCTATTAACGTAACTGATTTGTCTTTTTCCCCAAGCCCGACACGAGATCATTCGGGGCAAAGGGGAGATTTATGAAGATCCATCAATCCGCATCCTGGTTGGCGCTTTCGGCCGCGACCATGATGTTCGCGGCACCCGCCTTCGCGCAGCAGGTCGGCCCGACGGATACCCAGGACGCCGCCGCGCAAGGTGGCACCGATCAGGATCGCGACGCGTCGATCAGCGCGAACGCCGCCGCCACCCGCTCCGCCGCGATCACCGGCACGCCGCAGGCCTCCAGCGGCGGCGAGGTCATCGTGACCGGCACCCGGATCAGCCGCCCCAATCTGGCCTCCGCCGCGCCGATCACCTCGGTCACGCGCCAGGACATCCAGGCGCAGGCGCCGCTGAACGTCGAGGAGGTGCTGAACCGCCTGCCGCAGGTCGCCCCCGACGCCCAGTCCAACTATGCCGATTCCGATGGCCGCCAGCGGATCAAGCTGCGCAGCCTGGGCTTCGAGCGCACGCTGGTGCTGGTCGACGGCAAGCGTCTGGGCACCCAGAACGGCCAGGATACCGGCATCATCCCCGCCAGCCTGCTCGAGCGTGTCGACGTGCTGTCGGGCGGCGCGTCGTCGGTCTATGGCTCGGACGCCATTTCGGGCGTGGTCAACTTCGTCCTGCGCAAGGATTTCGAGGGCCTGCGCGTCGACGGCAATTACAATTTCTACAACCACAACAACACCGGCAACCTGGTCACGCCGATCGCCAACGCCGCCGGGTTCAGCAGCCCGCGCGGCCTGACCAATGACGGCGGTCGTTCGGACATCACCGTGACGGCGGGCAAGAAGCTGCTCGACGACCGGCTGAACATCTCGGGCTTCTTCAACTATCGCCAGGCCGATCTCGTGCGCAACGGCGCGCGCTCTTACGCCGCCTGCCCGATCGCGCAGTTGTCGAAGGACTCGGCGCTGTCCTGCTCGCCGCTGTCGACCTATTCGCGCAGCGGCTTCGTCTCGCCCACGTCGGGGCCGAACGCCAACGCACAATATGTCAACAATCCCGATGGCACGCGCAGCTTCGTGCCCTTCGGTCCGGGGCCGGGTCTGGCCGCCAACCCCTATGACGACGTGTCGTTCCAGCGCGCCAATGAGCGCTACACGGCGGGCGGCTTCGTCAACTTCAAGATCGCGCCCGAGGCCGAGATTTACGGCGACGGTATCTGGTTCCGCGACACCTCCGAGAACCCGACGCCCCGTCGCGTCTATTCCTACACCGTTGCGGGCACGACGCCCTATCAGGTGAATTGCGACAATCCCTTCCTGTCGGCTGGACAGGCGGGTGCGCTGGGCTGCACCGGCACCACTGGCTATGTGCCGCTCGACGTCCGCTATCGCTTCGACGGACAGCCGTCGCAGGCCGACCGCTTCGTCAATATGGGCTTCCGGGCTACCGGCGGCGTGCGCGGCAAGATCGGCGAGGCCTGGTCCTATGATGTCGGCGGCGTGTACGCCCGCAACCAGCAGGACTGGTATCTCGGGCCGACGTCGCAGAACGACCGCGTCAACCGCGCGCTCGATGTCGTCAACGTCAACGGCGTGGCCACCTGCCGCTCGGTCGTGAACGGCACCGATCCGTCCTGCGTCCCCTTCGACGCGTTCCGCGCCGGATCGGGCAGCACCGCGCTGACCAACTATCTGTTCTCGGACGGCGCGACCGGGCAGCGCCGCACGGTCACCCAACTGTTCGACGCCATCGCGGTCGTCAATGGCGACCTGACCAGCTATGGCATCAAGACCCCTTGGGCGGATGACGGTCTGGCCGTGTCGCTGGGCACCGAGTATCGCAAGGACCGCCTGATCTCGACCGCCGATGCCGGCTTCGTCGACCAGTTCGGCGAGCAGGACGCGCGGCTGAGCCAGGACGTCTGGGAATCGAATATCGAGCTCCAGGCGCCGCTGATCCAGAACAAGCCGTTCGCGCATCTGCTGCAGACCAATGGCGGCTTCCGCGTGTCGAAGTACAGTTCGAACCCCAAGACCTTCTCGACCTGGAAGATCGAGGGTCTGTACGCGCCGGTCGCCGACCTGACCTTCCGCGCCTCGTACAACAAGGCGCAGCGCGCGCCGACGGTGATCGAGATCCGGCAGGCGACGCAGGTCAATTTCGGTCGCAACACGACGCTGACCGACTTCTGCGCGCCGGTTTCGCGCACCCAGGCGGACGGCACGGTCACCACCGCGCCGATCGGCTCGCGCGAGCTGTGTTCGAAGACGGGGCTGGCCGACAATCTGTACGGCAGCGCCTCGCTGCTGTGCCCGACCGAGGGCTGCACCGTGCGTTCGGGCGGCTTCACCGCCGATCCGGAAACCGCCTATACGCTGACCTATGGCCTGGTGGTGAAGCCCAGCTTCATTCCGGGGCTGGTCTTCTCGGCCGACCGCTATCAGGTGCGGATCGTCAACTCGCTGGGCTATAACGGCGCGGACTATTATCTGCAGGGCTGTCTGGCGTCGAACGGCGACCCGTTCTTCTGCAACGGCATCGTCCGCGATCCGACCACCGGGTCGATCGGCAATGCGCCGGCGGGCAATCCGTCGTCGGGCTTCGTGCGTCAGGGGACGACCAACTATTACCGCACGCTGGCCTATGGCTGGGACTTCCAGGGGCAGTATTCGCTCGACCTGAACAAGGCGGGGCGCTTCGACTGGAGCTTCAACGGTTCGCTGTCGACGCTGGCCGGTGGCCAGGACTCGCCGCTGCGCAGCCAGTATAACTGCGCGGGTTACTTCTCGAATGGCATCTCGTGCGGTCAGCTGGTCCCGAAATGGGCGCACACCCTGCGCACCACCTGGACCACGCCCGATCGGACGTTCAACGCGTCGTTCAACTGGCGCTATACCGGCTCGCTGACCACCGCGAACAATTCGGGCAATGCCGATATCGGCGGCACG
Source organism: Sphingomonas pseudosanguinis (assembly GCF_052056765.1). NCBI lineage: Bacteria > Pseudomonadati > Pseudomonadota > Alphaproteobacteria > Sphingomonadales > Sphingomonadaceae > Sphingomonas > Sphingomonas pseudosanguinis. The sequence goes on along the minus strand of NZ_CP189888.1, from coordinate 2,197,540 downwards.
CCCGAGCGGTTCCAGAACACGTTCGCCCGCATCGCGCCGCAGAGCTTCTTCGACCTGGCGCTGACCTGGAATGTCGCACGCCAGTTCGCCTTCCGGATCATCGCGAACAACGTGTTCGACAAGACGCCGCCGATCATCCCGAACTCGTATCAGGTCGCCCTGTCGCGCAGCAACACCGCGCCGCAGCGTTACGACGCGCTGGGCCGCCAGATCGCGATCGGGACGACGATCAACTTCTAACGATAGGAGCGGGGCGCTTCGGTGTCCCGTTTCCTATGCGAAAAGGCCGGTCGTCCTGTTGGACAACCGGCCTTCTTTTTCGCTGGGGTTGGCGTGCACTTCGACTTCGCTCAGTGCGAACGGAGGCTGGTACCATTCCCAAATCCGTTCAGCCTGAGCGAAGTCGAAGGCCCAGGGAATTACTCCACGAAGTCTTCGACCTCACGCCGCTTGCCGCGCATGAAGGCGTCGGCGACGTGGCGCAGCGGCGCGATGTCGACGTCTGAGCGGCCGCCCTGCACCAGTTCGGCGAAGCGCGCATAGAGGCCGGGATACTCGCCGTGCAGCCCTTCCTCATGATGCGGTGTCGAGCCATCTGGCAGGGTCAGCACCGCGCCGCCCTCGGCCAGCTTCAGCGTGCCGTCGGTCGTCTCGACGACGATGTCCCAACTCTGATGGCCTTCCTGTCGCCAGTCGAGGTCGAGCGTCACCGGCGTGCCGTCCGTCGTGCGGAAGGCGACATCGGCAGCGATCGGCGCGTCGCGATTGGCGGGGAAGTCGAGCGTCGCCTGCTCGATGAAGAAGGGCTGCGGCATGATATGCGTCGCGATCGACAGCGCGTTGATGCCGGGATCGAACACACCGAAGCCGCCCGCTTCCCAGATCCAGGCCTGGCCCGGATGCCATTGGCGCACATCCTCGCGCCAGGTGATCGCGGCGGACGTGACCTTGCGGGCCGACAGCCATTCACGCGCCGGCTCGACGCCCAGCGCGTAACGCGAGTGCCAGCTGGCGAAGAGGGTGACGTTCGCCTTGGCCGCCAGTTCCTCCAGCACCGCCACTTCGGCCAGCGTCGCGCCGGGCGGCTTTTCGAGGAAGACGTGCCAGTTATTCTCCAGCGCGGCCGCGGCGATGGCGTGGCGGACCTGCGGCGGGGTGCACAGCGCCACCGCATCGACGGCGATGTCGCTCTTGGCCAGTTCGTCAATGTCGTGGAAGTGCGGCACGCCCTCGACCCCGCCCGGCGAGCGGCTGACGGTCGCGACCAGCTCGAAGGCCGGGTTCCCCGCAATGGCGGGGACATGCTGGTCATGGGCGATCTTGCCCATGCCGACCAGCGCGAGACGGATCGTGTCGGTCATCGGTATCAGCGTGCCTTTTCGACATAAGCGCGCGCCGACACGGCGACATCCGCCGCCGGCTTGCCCGCGCGATAGAGATTGGAGCCCAGGCCAAAGCCGTCCGCGCCGTGCGCGCGCCACTCGGCCATGTTGTCGGGGGTGACCCCGCCGACCGCCAGCACCGGGACGTCGCGCGGCAGGACCGCGCGCTGCGCCTTGAGGAAGGTGGGCGAGGCGCCCTCGGCCGGGAACAGCTTCAGGCCATGCGCGCCGGCCTTCAGTGCGGCGAACGCCTCGGACGGGGTGAAATAGCCGGGCAGCGAGATCAGGCCTTGCGCCACGCTGTGCGCGATGACGTCCGTATCGGTGTTGGGCGAGACGATCAGGCGGCCGCCCGCCGCCTTCACCCGGTCGACCTGTTCAGTGGTCAGGACGGTGCCCGCACCGACGATCGCCTTGTCGCCGACATGGGCGGTGATCGCGGCGATGCTGTCATAGGGATCGGGTGAGTTGAGCGGCACCTCGATCAGGGTGAAGCCTGCCTCGACCAGCGCATCGGCGACGGGGATCGCCTCGGCGGGGGTCAGGCCGCGCAGGATGGCGACGAGGGGGCAGGCGGCGAAGGCCTTGGCGAAACTCTGGGCGGGGTCGGTCATGACAAATGCTCCCGAATGGCGTGAAGACCGGCGAGGAAGCCGGCATGGCTGTCGAGCGCGACGACGCGGCCGCCGCGTGCCTCGATCCCGACGGTGTAGAGGTCGGCGAGCAGGCCGCCGGACAGGAGATGGACGGTCCGCCCCGCCATATCGGGCACCGCGCCGATGTCGTTGCCGATCAGCAGCCCGCTGGCATAGGCGGCGGCGTCATGCGGCGCGATCCGCCCGAGCAGGACTGAGGCGCGCACGCCGAACAGCGCCGCCGTCAGGTCGCATGCGCCGAACCCGCGCGTCAGGCCGTCGCGAAAGGCCGCGCCGTCCGCCACCGGGCCGTCGAGCATGCCGGCCAGGATGCCATGCCCCTTGACCAGCGCGAACAGCTCGCCCGTCATGGTCGTGGCGAAGTCGGTGATGCGGCCGTCCCGGCTATGGACCCATTTGTTGTGCGTGCCCGGCTGCGCGAACAGCGCGTCGGCCGGGGCGAGGCCTGCGGCGATCGCGCCCAGCACCTGCACCTCTTCGCCGCGCATCACATCGGCGCGGGTGTCGGTCAGCAGCGAGACGCCGGGGACGATGGTGACGCGCTGCTCGGCGATATGGGTGGCGGCGCCCGCCAGCGTCGCGAGATCGGCGGGGGCGGGGACATAGGCCGCCTCGTGCCAGCCGCGCGTCGAGCCGACCATGCCCGCCGCGATAATGGGCAGGTCGCCCAGCCGATCGCGGATCGCGGCGATCTCCGCCGGGTAATCCCCCGCCGCCATCGCGAGCACGCCGCGATCGTCGCGCACGGTGTCGAGCATCGTACCGTCGTCGGCGATCACATAGATTCGGCGGTTGGTCGTACCCCAGTCGATCGCAAGATAGGCGGGCGTAACGTCTGATGGCACGGCGGGCACGGCCTCTCCTGAAATTTTTATAGGTGATTTGTAGGACAATAAATTTGGCCATGCAAGCCGGGTACGGGCGGCTTTTTGAGCGGTTTGCCGACCAACCGTCCCCCGATCGTGCCAAGCGATGAGCGGAAAATTGCACAAGGTCGACAGCATCGTGTATATTGCGATGCGTTATCGATAGGCGGGCATAGATGGGTCATGGCACTCCTGTTGACTGTCCCGGCAAAGCCGTCGAACAGCGCATTTGGCCAGCATGGACCGGCGGCAGGAGTCGGGTATGCGGGTGGCAGGTATAGGAAGTCGAATTTTAGGGTGAGGATCGGAAGGCCGGTTGTGGCCGCTTTTCCGCGCGCGATTGCGGCTGGTGGAAGGGCTGCCCCCGTTTTTGGACATCGCGGTCATGCCGTTCGTCGCGACCATGGTTGCCGACAGCGCGGATGACCTCAACCGAGAAGGCGTCGAACATGCGGAATGACGATCGAAACCAGCGGGGCCGCGCGCGTGCTCCCGAAGCTATCGGCCAGGGCGGGATCACCCGGCGGGCCATGATGGGCTCCGCGCTGGCGGCGGGCACCGCGTCGGTCGCGCCGTTCGTCGCCGAGGCCGCGGCATCCGAGCACAAGGTCGACGTGTTGCTGATCGGTGGCGGCATCATGAGCGCGACGCTGGGCGTGCTGCTGCGCGAACTGGAACCGGGCTGGACGATCGAGATGGTCGAGCGGCTGGACAAGGTGGCCGAGGAAAGCTCCAATGGCTGGAACAATGCCGGCACCGGTCACTCGGCGCTGTGCGAGCTGAACTATACCCCGGTCAACGAGGCCGACGGGCGGGTCGAGATCAAGAAGGCGATCGAGATCAACGAGCAGTTCCAGGTCACGCGCCAGTTCATGAGCCATCAGCTGCGCACCGGCGTGCTCAAGAACCCGCGCAGCTTCATCAATTCCACCCCGCACATGAACCTGGTGTGGGGCGATGAGAATGTCGCCTTCCTGCAAAGGCGTCACGCCGCGCTGCTCGCCAGCCCGCTCTTCTCCGGCATGGAGTTCACCACCGACCCGCGCCAGATCGCGCAGTGGGTGCCGCTGATGATGGAAGGACGCAAGGGCGGGCAGAAGCTGGCTGCGACCCGCTCGACGCTGGGCACCGATTGCGAATGGGGCGAGGTGACGCGCCAATATATCCGTTCGCTCCAGGGCCAGCCCGGCGTGACGCTGACCACGGGGCATGAGGTCCGCTCGCTGGAACGCAATGCGGACGGCACCTGGCGGGTGACCGCGCGCGACATGAAGACGGGCGACAAGCGGATCATCACCGCGCGCTTCGTCTTCGGCGGGGCGGGTGGCGGTGCGCTGCCCATCCTGCAGAAATCGGGTATCCCCGAAGGGGACGACTATGCCGGCTTCCCGGTCGGCGGCTCGTTCCTGGTGACCGAGAACCCCGCCATCGCGCGGCGTCATCTCGCCAAGGTCTATGGCAAGGCCGCGACCGGATCGCCGCCCATGTCGGTGCCGCATCTCGACACCCGCTATCTGAACGGCAAACAGGTGCTGCTGTTCGGGCCGTTCGCCACCTTCTCGACGAAGTTCCTGAAGGAAGGCTCGTACTTCGACCTGCCCAAGTCGGTGACGCTCGACAATTTCCGGCCGATGCTGTCGGTCGGGTGGAACGAGTTTCAGCTGGTCGAATATCTCGCCGGCCAGCTGATGATGAGCCAGGAAGACCGGATGAACGCGCTGCGGGAATATTTCCCCAACGCCAAGGACGGCGACTGGCGGCTGTGGCAGGCGGGGCAGCGCGTCCAGATCATCAAGCGCGATCCGGACAAGGGCGGCGTGCTGAAGCTGGGCACCGAGATCGTCGCGTCGAAGGACGGATCGATCGCCGCGCTGCTGGGCGCGTCGCCGGGCGCATCGACCGCGCCGTCGATCATGCTGAACCTGATCAAGAAGGTCTTTCCCGACCGGTTGGCGACGCCGGCCTGGCAGGCGAAGATTCGCGAGATCGTGCCGAGCTATGGCACGGCGCTGAACGAGGATCGCGACCTGCTGGCGCATGAATGGCAGGCGACGGCGGAAACCTTGCAGCTGACGATGGCGCCGCCGCCGGTCTCGTCGCCCGCCACCACCGAGGCGCCGCGCCCCGAGGCGACGCGGGTCAGCCCCAACCGGCATCCCGATCTGGCGCTGTAAGCGCCGATCGCGGGCATAAAAAAGGGCCGGCCGTGATACGCCACGGCCGGCCCTTTCTACTTTGGCGTCGCGATCAGCGGCGGACGTCTTCGCCCGCGCGGACCAGGGCGTTGCCGGTCGCCTGACGGGCATTGTCGGCGCCCTGCTCGATCTTGTCGCCCGCACGGTCGAGATTACGGTCGAGATTGTCGCCGGCGCGGTCGGCCTGGGCGGCGGCGCGGTCGCCTGCGCGGTCCAGTTTGTCGCCGGCGCGGTCCATGGTGTTCTCGGCGGAGTTCAGCGCGCGCGCGGTCGCGGCCTGGACATCGTCGGCGGCATTCTGCGTCGTCGCCTTCACGTCCGAGCCGATGGCGTCGGCGGCCTGCTCGGTCTGCTGCTGGGCATTCTCGCTGCACGCGGCCAGCGACAGCGCGGCGGCACCGGTCAGGGCGAGGATCAGGGCCTTCTTCATGGCAAACACTCCCGTTTCAAACATATGATCGGCGTGCCAACGCAGATTATCCGTTTCGGGTCCGTGCCGGCCGAAATCTGTTCGCTCCGTTGACCGCATATAAAGATATCTTTATATCGTGATCCATGGCGAACGCGCTCGAAATCTTTCGCGCTCTGGGCGATCCGACGCGGCTGCGCATCCTGGCGCTACTGCGCTCGATGGAGCTGTCGGTGGGCGAACTGGCGCAGGTGCTGGGCCAGAGCCAGCCGCGCGTCAGCCGCCATGTAAAGATCCTGGTCGACGCCGAACTGGCCGAACGGCGCAAGGAAGGCAGCTGGGTCTTCGTCGCGCTGGGTGACCGTGAGGCGGTCGAGCCGATGACGGCGGCGCTGGATCGCTGGACCGCCGAGACGCCCGACCCCTGGGTCGTGGCCGACGTGGCGCGGCTGGCGGCGGTGCGCGCCGACCGGGCAGCGAGTGCGGCCGCCTGGTTCGAGGATCATGCGGGCGAGTGGGACGCGATCCGCTCGCTTCATGTCGCGGACAGCGAGATCGAGGAGGCGATGGCGGGCCTGATCGGCGAGGGCGATCTGGGCGCGCTGATCGACATCGGTACGGGCACCGGGCGGATGCTGGAGCTGTTCGGCGACCGGGCGGAAAGCGCGCTGGGCATCGATCGTTCGTCGGAGATGCTGCGGCTGGCGCGCGCAAAACTGCATGGACGCGCCAACACCGAGTTGCGGCAGGCCGACCTCTATGCGCTGCCCATGGGCGACGGCGCGGCGGACATCGCGATCCTGCACCATGTCCTGCACTTCGCGCAGCAGCCGGGGGCGGCGATTGCCGAGGCGGCGCGGGTGCTGGGGCCGGGCGGACGGCTGTTGATCGCCGACTTCGCGCCGCATGATCGCGAGGAATTGCGGCAAAAGGCGGCGCATAGCCGTCTGGGCTTTGCCGATGAGCAGATGGCCAGCTGGTTCGGCCCCGCCGGGCTGACGCTGGCCGAGACAAAGACGCTGGAGGGTGGCGAACTGACCGTCAAACTCTGGCTGGGTGTGAAGAAGGGGCTTCGGCCCGTCGAGACGAATAGGGTGAGGGCGGCATGACGAACACGATCCTGACGCGGGCCGAGGCCGCGCTGGCGCATGAGGAACCGCTGTTCGCCGATGTCGGCGGCGATATCGCGGTCAGCTTCGAATTCTTCCCGCCCAAGACGGAGAAGATGGACGCGCAGCTCTGGGATGCGATCCGCACGCTGGAGCCGCTCGACCCGCGTTTCGTGTCGGTGACCTACGGCGCGGGCGGCTCGACCCGTGAGCGGACCCATGCGACCGTCGCGCGCATCCAGCGCGAGACGACGATGGACGCCGCCGCGCACCTGACCTGCGTCGAGGCGACGCGCGAGGAGATCGACCAGGTCGCACAGGAATATTGGGCGGCGGGCGTGCGGCATGTCGTGGCACTGCGCGGGGATCCCCCCGCCGAGGGCGCACGCTTCGTCAGCCATCCGGGCGGCTATGAGAACGCCGCCGATCTGGTCGCTGGCCTGAAGAAGCTGCACCCCTTCGAGATTTCGGTCGCGGCCTATCCCGAATGCCATCCGGACTCGGCCGATCAACAGGCCGACATCGATAACCTCAAGCGCAAGATCGACGCCGGGGCGAACCGGGCGATCACGCAGTTCTTCTTCTCGCCGGAAGCCTATTTCCGCTTCCGCGATGCCGCCGCTGCGGCGGGGATTACGGCGGAGATTGTGCCGGGCATCCTTCCGGTGTCGAACGTCGCGCAGACCCGCAAATTCGCCGCCATGTGCGGAGCGCGTATTCCCGACTGGATGGACCGTCTGTTCGAGGGGCTGGACGACCATCCCGGCGCGCGCCAGCTGGTCGCCGCGACCATCGCCGCCGAGATGTGCCGTCGGCTCTATGCGGGTGGGGTGAAGGGCTTCCACTTCTACACGCTCAACCGTGCCGAGCTGGCCTATGCGATCAGCCATCTGCTGGGCGTGCGCGGCAAGAAGGCTGAGGCGGTCGCGGCGGCGTGACGGTTAGCCCCCTCTCGCAAGCGGGAGGGGGTTGGGGGAGGGCGGTTCGGCAGGCTGTGTCGCCTGTAGCTTTCCCTCCCCCGGCCCCTCCCGCCTGCGGGAGGGGAGAGATGAAATGGAGGTCGGGGGTGGCGAAAGCGCAGGACCGACGACCCAAGCACGCCCCTCCCGTAAACGGGAGGGGATGGGGGAGGGCAAGCCACGGGCGATCACGTCTGCGGTTGGCCGGATCCCGAACAGGACAACCGCTCGCCAGAGCAGGAGCAAGACGATGACGACCCGCGACACATTCCTCGCCGAAGCGGCCAAGCGCATCCTGATCACCGACGGCGCGTTCGGGACCGAGATCCAGAATTGGAAGCTGGACGAGGCGGCCTATGCGGGAACGCTGGGCCTGAGCCACGACCAGAAGGGCAATAACGACATCCTGGCGCTCACCAAGCCCGAGGTGCCCGAGTCCATCCACCGCGCCTATTTCGAGGCGGGGGCGGACATTGCCGAGACCAATACCTTCTCCGCCAACCGGATCAGCCAGGCCGATTACGGCGCCGAACATCTGGTGCGCGAGATCAATGTCGAGAGTGCCAAGCTCGCCCGCCGCCTGGCCGACGAATATCAGGCGAAGGATGGCCGCCCCCGCTTCGTCGCGGGCGCGATCGGGCCGACCAATAAGACGCTGTCGCTGTCGCCGGACGTCAACGATCCTGGCTATCGCGAGATCGACTTCGATTATCTGAAGGACGTGTACCGCGAACAGATCGACGCACTGGTCGAGGGCGGGGCGGACTTCATCCTGATCGAGACGGTATTCGACACGCTGAACGCCAAGGCCGGGATCATGGCCACGATCGAGGCGGGCGAAGCATTGGGTCGCGACATCCCGATCATGCTGTCGATGACGCTGACCGACCTGTCGGGCCGCAACCTGTCGGGCCATACGGTCGAGGCCTTCTGGCACGCGGTGCGTCATGCCAAGCCGCTGACCATCGGGCTGAACTGCTCGTTCGGCGCGGAGCAGCTGCGTCCGCATGTGAAGACGCTCTCCGAAATCTGCGACACGCTCATCATGATCTATCCCAATGCCGGGCTGCCCAACGAACTGGGCGCTTATGACGAGGCGCCCGTCACAACCGCCGGGCTGGTCGGCGAATGGGCGGTCGAGGGGCAGGTCAATGTGCTGGGCGGCTGCTGCGGCTCGACGCCTGCGCATATCAAGGCGATCGCCGACAAGGTGAAGGGCATGAAACCCCGCGCCATCCCGACCCCGCCGGTCGTCACCCGCCTCGCCGGGCTGGAGCCGTTCACCATGGCGGCGTAACTTCGTAATTCCTCCCCTGTAAGGGGAGGGGGACCATGCGAAGCATGGTGGAGGGGTGTCCCCCCTCGATAGCGTGACACCCCTCCGTCAGGGCTTCGCCCTGCCACCTCCCCTGCAAGGGGAGGAATAGAGATCGAAAAATGACCCAGACCGCCTCTTCCACCAATTTCGTCAATGTCGGCGAGCGGACCAACGTCACCGGCTCGGCGGCGTTCAAGAAGATGATCCTGGCGGGCGATTACACCCGCGCGGTGGAGGTGGCCCGCAGCCAGGTCGAGAATGGCGCGCAGGTGGTCGACGTCAACATGGACGAAGGGCTGCTCGACGCCGAATACGCCATGACCACCTTCCTCAAGCTGATCGCCGCCGAGCCCGATATCGCGCGCGTGCCGATCATGATCGACAGCTCGAAATGGAGCGTGATCGAGGCGGGCCTGAAGTGCGTCTCGGGCAAGCCGATCGTCAATTCGATCAGCATGAAGGAAGGCGAGGAGGCGTTCCTTCATTGTGCCCGCCGCTGCATGGCTTACGGCGCGGCGGTCGTCGTCATGGCGTTCGACGAGGTCGGGCAGGCGGATACCAAGGACCGCAAGGTCGAAATCTGCGCGCGCGCCTATGACCTGCTGATGGGAATCGGCTTCCCGCCCGAGGACATCATCTTCGACCCCAATGTCTTCGCGGTCGCGACCGGCATCGAAGAGCATAACAATTACGGCGTCGACTTCATCGAGGCGTGCCGCGAGATCAAGGCGCGCTGCCCGCACGTCCATATCTCGGGCGGCCTGTCGAACCTGTCGTTCAGCTTCCGCGGCAACGAGCCGGTGCGCCGTGCGATGCACTCCGTGTTCCTCTACCACGCCATCCCGGCGGGGATGGACATGGCGATCGTCAATGCGGGGCAGCTCGACGTGTATGACACGATCGATCCCGAACTGCGCACGGCCTGCGAGGATGTCGTCCTCAATCGCGATCCGGACGCGGGCGAGCGGCTGGTGGCGCTGGCCGAGCGGTTCCGGGGCACCGATGCGGTGGCGGAGAAGCAGGCGGCCGAATGGCGCGGCTTCGATGTGCGCAAGCGGCTGGAATATGCGCTGGTCAAGGGCATCGACGCGCATGTCGTCGAGGATACCGAGGAAATGCGCCAGGCGATGGATCGCCCGATCGAGGTGATCGAAGGGCCGCTGATGGACGGCATGAACGTCGTCGGCGACCTGTTTGGCTCCGGCAAGATGTTCCTGCCGCAGGTGGTGAAGTCCGCCCGCGTCATGAAGAAGGCCGTCGCGCACCTGCTGCCCTTCATCGAGGCGGCGAAGGAGCCGGGCGCGAAGGGCAAGGGCAAGATCGTGCTCGCGACCGTGAAGGGTGACGTCCACGATATCGGCAAGAACATCGTCGGCGTCGTGCTCCAGTGCAACGGTTTCGAGGTGGTCGACCTGGGCGTCATGGTCCCCTGGGCGAAGATCATCGAAGCGGCGAACGAGAATGACGCCGACATGATCGGTCTGTCGGGCCTCATCACCCCCTCGCTCGACGAGATGGTGACGGTGGGCGAGGAGATGCAGCGGGCGGGCATGACCATGCCGCTGCTGATCGGCGGCGCGACGACCTCCAAGGTCCACACCGCGCTGCGCATTGCGCCCGCTTATTCGGGGCCGGTGGTGCATGTCCTCGACGCATCCCGCGCGGTCGGCGTCGCGACGACGCTCGTGTCCGACACCCAGCGCGATCCATATGTCGCGCAGGTCGCCGCCGATTACGAAGCCGTCCGTAAGGCGCGCGAGGGCAAGGGGGCCAATGCCCTCCTGCCGCTGGAGGAAGCGCGCGCGCGTGGGTTCGTTGCGGACATGGCGTTGAAGGCGGGCGATCCGAAGCAGCCGGGCGTCCATGTCTATCAGGATTGGGACCTGTCCGACCTGCGCGACTATATCGACTGGACGCCCTTCTTCCGCGCCTGGGAACTGGCGGGCAATTTCCCCGCCATCCTGACCGACGAAGTGGTCGGCGAGAGTGCGAGCGGGCTGTACGCCGATGCGCAGGCGATGCTCGACACGATGATCGCCGAGAAGTGGCTGACCGCGCGCGGTGTCGCCGCGCTCTGGCCCTGTCGCCGCGACGGTGACGACGTGGTGCTGACGGCGGACGGCGAAGAGACCCGCATCCCGTTCCTGCGCCAGCAGATCGCCAAGCGCGAGGGGCGCGCGAACATGTGTCTGGCCGACTTCATCGATCCGGCCGGCGACTGGATCGGCGGCTTCGCGGTCGGCATCCACGGCATCGACGCGCATATCGAACGCTTCCGTAGCAATCACGACGATTACAACGACATTCTGCTTAAAGCGCTGGCCGATCGTCTGGCGGAGGCGTTCGCCGAGCGGCTGCACGCGCATGTCCGCACCGACCTGTGGGGCTATGCGGCGGGGGAGCAGCTGACCAACGACGCGCTGATCCGCGAGCAATATCGCGGCATCCGCCCCGCGCCCGGCTATCCCGCCTGCCCCGAGCACAGCATCAAGCGCACGCTGTTCGACCTGCTGGGCGCGGAAGAGGCGGTCGGGCTGGAACTCACCGACAGCTTCGCGATGCTGCCCACGGCGGCGGTCAGCGGCTTCTACTTCGGCCATGCCCAGGCGGAGTATTTCGGCGTCGCGCGAATCGGCGAGGATCAGGTGGCGGATTATGCGACCCGACGGGGCGTCGACATGCCGCAGGCGACGCGCTGGTTGCGACCCAATCTCGACTGATCACGGGACTATCCCAACCACGAGATTGATCTTCATATATAAAATAAGTTGCAATCGACATTAGGAATCGGTCTCAAAAAGAAGGTTAACGATCCTGCCCCATCTTTATAGCCTATCAAGCCCGTGGTAATTACGCCGGTGTCCTAACACATGCGTTCACTGGGGCGTTGGGGCTTGGTGTTCTGCCTCTTACAGGGGTCGGGGGAAAGTGCCGGAGGGCTATTACGACGTCGAGATCAGCAATCTCGCGTTGATCGAGGCTTGCTGGGGGGCGGCCGTCGCGGATCAGGTGATCGACCATGTCCAGATGCGGCTCCACCATGCCGGGCTGCGGGTCGCGCAGGACGACGCGCGCGGGCGTTTCCGGATCGTCTGCAACATGCGCAGGCCGGGTTTCGTCGATCACCAGCATCTGGCCGATCTGCCCTATCGCCTGTCTGCCGAACCCATCTCGATCGAACGCGCCACCAATGAAAGGGCGGCGGCGCTGCATGCCGTCATATCATGGCAATGCGACAATCTGCCGCGCTATCGCTCTCCGCGTGACATCCAGGTCGATCACCAGGAACGCTGGTTCGCGATCTACAAGAGCGACATGCAGATCGTCGCCTATCTCTTTCGCTGCATGAAGGAGGGGCGGCTCGCCCCGCACTGGCAGGCCGTCCGCGACTATCGCGATCCCGGGCAGGTCCTCTATCACGAAGCGCTGTTGCGGTTCAGCGAGCCCAACGAAGCGCTGTCGCCGGGCGTCGTCTTTCTGGCGCTGGAGCGGACCGGTCTTGCCTCGACCTTCGACTGGCTGATGGTGTCCCATGTCATCGGGGAGCTGGAGGCCCATCCGGGGGTGACGCTGGGCGTGAACATCTCGGCCCATTCCGCGCATCTGCATGGCTGGTGGGGCAGCGTGATCGAGGATCTGCGCGCCCGTCCGGGACTGGCGCAGCGGCTGGTCGTCGAGATCACCGAGACCGAACCGCTGACCCATGTCGCCGACGCGGTGATCTTCGCACGACGCCTGCGCGATTGCGGCGTGACGCTGGCCCTCGACGATTTCGGGACGGGCTATCTATCGATCCGGCATCTCATGGAGCTGATGCCCGCCTTCGTGAAAACGGACGGGTCGTTCGTGAAGCGGGCGATCTGCCCGATCGATCCCTGTTATGCGCTTCCCCATATCGTCGGCCTGGTCCACGCGCTGGGCGGTACGGTGATCGTCGAAGGCGTCGAGACGGCCGGGATGGCGGACCTGGCCTATGTCAGCGGCGCGATATGGCAGCAGGGTTATTTCCATGGCGAGCCCGGTCTGATCCGCAGCGGGATCACCCGACCCCTGCCACGTCTGCCCGACTACGATCAGCGGCAAACACCCGCACAATGGCGACATTGATCTTCATCAACTATCGTCAAAATATGCTATAACTGATTGATCGATGTTGGTTTTAGGAACGACCATCGTCGAGGCGGCGTTGGGGCATCCCATGTCAGATACCGTCAGCAGTCTCTTTCCCGCGCATGACCCCAGCGAGGGGGAATCGGCCGATCTTATGCGCGCCCATATCGCGGCGGCGGACTTTCCATGCGTCGGCGCGAAGTCGGCGATGGCGCGCGGCACGATGGAAATCCTGGGTGCGCGCGACATCGCCAGCGCCTGGGACGACCTGCGCATCCACGACACGCTTCGCCGTTTCGCCGAACAGTATCGCGCCGCGCCGCAACTGTTCCGCAGTCTGGCGGTGGTCTTTGCCGGCCCGACCGAACTGGACGAAGCGGCGTTCGAGCGCGCGGTCTGGGCGCGCATCCAGTCGCTGTCGGACAAGGATGTCTGGCTGGGCCAGGATTGGGACCCGCGCGTCAGCCCCAATCCGGAGGACCCGCATTTCTCGCTGTCCTTTGGCGGCGAGGCGTTCTTCGTCGTCGGGCTGCATCCGCATGCCAGCCGCCCGGCGCGCCGTTTTCCGCGGCCCGCGATGATCTTCAACCTGCACGACCAATTCGAGACGCTGCGCGCGCAGGGGAAGTACGAGACGATGCGCGAAAAGATCATGGTGCGCGATGAAGCCCTGGCGGGGTCGCGCAACCCGATGCTCGCGCGCCACGGCGAGGTCAGCGAGGCGCGCCAGTATAGCGGCCGCGTGGTCGAGGCGGGATGGCGCTGTCCCTTTCATTATGCCGGGCAGCAGGGCGGGGTGGAGTCATGAGCATCGCCCAGCCCGTCGAAATCCCGCCGCGCAGCGGTGACGCGTTCCGCATGGCGAGGGGCGACAGCCTGACCGTCATCGACCCGCGCGGGCGGCAGGTCGCCGATCTGCTGGCGTTCAATGCCGATGATCTGGACGAGGTCATCTCGTCGGGCCGGACGCTCGATTATGCCGAGACGATCCGGCTGACCACGGGGCACAAGCTCTATTCCAACCGATCGCGGGTGATGCTGGAGATCGTCGAGGACACGGTCGGCATGCACGACTTCCTGCTGACGCCCTGCTCGGTCGATACGTTCGACCATTTCTATCCTGATCTGCCGCGCCATCGGGGGTGCTTCGGCAATCTCGCCGCCGCGCTCGCGCCTTACGGGGTCGTGCCCGACCGGATACCGGTGGCGTTCAACTGCTTCATGAACGTGCCGGTCCATGGCGAGACCGGCAAGCTGGAAGTCCTACCGCCGCTGAGCGGGCCGGGGGACTATATCCGCTTCGTCGCGCAGATGGATCTGGTGATCGGGCTGACCGCCTGTTCGGCGCCGGCGTCGAATGGCGGATCGTTCAAGCCGATCCAGTACCGGGTGGACCGGGCGTCGGATATTCCTCCCCTGTAAGGGGAGGTGGCAGTCCGCAGGACTGACGGAGGGGTGTCACCACCGGCGGGGACACCCCTCCACCACCGCTTCGCGGCGGTCGTCCTTCCCTTACAGGGGAGGAATAGCGGCTTACCGCTTACATGTATCCGCGACACCTGGGTCGAGGTCCAGGCAGCGCCCGTCGACGCCCGTCATCGGCAGACCGATCGTCGCGGCCAGCGTGGGCGCGATGTCGACCGTCTCGACCGACAGCGGCTGTTCGAAGCCGGCCATCCCCTTGCGCCAGAACAGGATCGGCACGCGGCGGTCATAGTCCCAGGGCGAGCCATGTGTCTCGACATAGCCCGGCGTCGGCTCCTCGATCGTCGTCACGCGCGGGTTGAGCAGGATCAGCAGATCGCCCGAGCGCGTGGGATCATAGGAGGAGCGCGCCTTTTCTTTCAACGTCCAGGTCTCGGGCGGCGTGGTCGGCCAGGGCGTCGCGGCGATCTCGTCGCGGGTCAGCGCGGCGGCGACCTGCGGCAATGCCTCGAACCGGCGCTTCGCCTCGGCCAGCACCTTGGCGCGCGTCGCGGCGGGCAGGTCGCGGTTGATATAGATGTCGCCTTCCGCGCTCATCATGATCGGCGGCGTGTTGGACAGGCCCAGGTCGCGCGCGATCGCGGCGGCCATCGCCTTGGTCTTGGCCTCGGGCGCGACATGGCTTTCCATCGGCATGGCGCGGATCTGCTGCCGCTCGGTCATGTCGTGCGCGCCGTGGTCGGCGGTCAGCATCACCTCATAATCGACGCCGGTCTGGTCGAGCACCTCGAAGAAGCCCGCCAGCGAACGGTCGAGTTCGGCCATCTGGATGCACATCTCGGTGCCCTGGGTGCCCAGCGCATGGCCGATATAGTCGGTCGCCGACAGGCCCACCGACAGGATGTCGGTCGCCGGCCCCTTGCCGAGCTGCATGTCCTGCACGAAGCCCGCCGCCATCGCCAGCACCGCCGCATCGGCGGCGGGCGAGACGCGGAACGCCTTCAGATCGCCCGCCGCGCGCTGGAAACGGCCGGTGCCGATCGTCTGGCCGCCGACGGTGATCGGCCGGTCGAGCGGCTTGCAGAAACCGGGCAGCGGCAGCGCGTCCTGCGGGCGGGCGACCAGATCGGCGACCGCCTTGCGCGTGCGCTCGACCACCGGGGGCACCGTGCGGCCGGCATAGGAGACATAGGTCTTGCCGTCCCACCACCAGATCTCGTCCATCTTGTGGCCGCCCATCATCACCGCGGCGCGGTCCTTGCCCGCGACCGAGACGGTGCGCACGCGGCTGTCGGCGGTCTTCATCCGCTCGCCCAGCGTCGGCACCTTCAGATGCTTGTCGGAGACGGTGTAGTTGTTGTGGTCGTTGCCCGCGACGCTTTCGTCCTCCGAGCAATAGACGATCTTGTCGGCGCGGTTCACCGACTGGTCGACCCAGTTGTTGGCGATGATGCCGGTATGCGCGGGGCGATAGCCGGTCAGGATGGTCGAGTGGCCCGGGCACGTCTCGGTCGCGGCATGGCTCTGATAGCCTGAGGGAAAGACCGCGCCGGTCAGCAGCCGCGCCATGCCGCCGGTGAAGCGGTTGCGATACTGTGCGAACAGATCGGCTGAGAACTGGTCGACCGAGATGGCCACGATCAGCTTGGGCGGAGTCGTGGGGAAGGGGGGCAGCGGCGTCGTCGCCGGACGGTTGGTCAGGCTGGCGGGTGCGGGGCCGGGCTCCGGGCTGGCCTGCTGGGCAATGGCCGGGGCGGAGGCGGCGAGCATCGCGGCCGAGGCGAGGAGTGCGGTGCGAAGCGCGACGGGGAGCGGCGTCATGGGCATCCTTGATGCAAAGCGGGAACGGCGGCGCTATGGAACGCCAAACGGGTATAGGGCAAGGTCGATGCGCGGTTGGTTTTACATCCTGATGACGGCGCTGTTCATGATGGTCGCCACCGCGCCCGTCATGGCCGACAGCGCGCCGCCGCCGGCGCCCGGCGCGATCCATCTGCCGATGCGGCTGGTCCCCGAAAGTGCTGCGCCGCGTGCCGGATCGACGGTCACGCTCGCCATCGCCGCCACGCCCGACAAAGGCTGGCATGGCTATTGGAAGAATGGCGGCGATGCCGGCCTGCCGACCGAGGCGCATTGGACCTTGCCCACAGGCGTCACGGCGGGGGGCTTGCGCTATCCGGTGCCGGGACGGCTGAAGATCGCGGGCCTGATGAACTATGTCTATGAGCGGCCCTTCGCGCTACTCGTCGACTTGTCCGTGCCCGCCGGGCTGACGGCCGGCACCGCGCTGCCCGTGTCGGTCAAGCTCGACTATCTCGTGTGCACCGACACGATCTGCGTGCCCGAGAGCCAGACCCTGTCGACCCGGCTGACCATCGGCGACGGGGCGATCGACCCGTCGGTGCGCGCCGAGTTCGACCGCTGGCGCGCGGCCTTGCCCAAGCCGCTGGGCGGCGAGGGCGTGATCGAGACACGGGGCAAGACGGTGCGCATCGCCGTGCCGCTCCCCGCCGCGGTGGCGGTCAAGGACGTCTATTTCTTCCCCGATCGGAGCGGCATCATCGACCATGCCGCCGATCAGGCGCTGGCGCGGCAGGGTGATCAGGCGATCCTGACCATCCCGGCCGCCGCCGTGCCGACGCCGGGACCGGTGTCAGGCGTGCTGTCAATCGGCGAGGGCAAGGGGCTGGCCTTCACCGCCAAGCCGGGGACGATCGCGGGTGCCAGCGATACGAGCAGGGGGGTCGGCGCGATCGTGCTGGCCTTTCTGGGAGCGGTGCTGGGCGGGTTGCTGCTCAACATCATGCCCTGCGTCTTCCCGATCCTAAGCCTGAAGGCGCTGAGTCTGGCGCGCGGCGGGGGCGACGAACGCCATGCCCGGACTGAGGCGCTGGCTTATACGGCGGGCGTGGTGCTGGTCTGTGTCGGGCTGGGCGTCATCCTGCTGGCCCTGCGCGCCGGCGGCCAGAGCGCGGGTTGGGCGTTCCAGTTGCAGGACCCGCGCGTGATCGGCGTGCTGCTGCTGCTGGTCGCGGGCATCGCCTTCAATCTGGCGGGGCTGTTCGAACTGCCGACCCCCGCCTTTGCCGGGCGTTCGGGCGCGATGGGATCGTTTGCGACCGGCGCGCTGGCGGCGTTCGTCGCGACGCCCTGTTCGGGGCCGTTCATGGCCGGTGCGCTGGGCGCGGCGCTGGTCCTGCCCGCCGCCGCCGCGCTGGCGGTGTTCGCCGGGCTGGGGATCGGCATCGCGCTGCCCTTCCTGGCGATCGGCTTTATCCCCGCGCTGCGGCGGCGGCTGCCCAAGCCGGGGATATGGATGGTGCGGCTGCGCCATATCCTGTCGGTGCCGATGTTCCTGACCGCGCTCGCGCTGGCCTGGATATTGGGGCAGGAGGCGGGGGTGACCGGCATGACGCTAGGGCTGGCCGCCACGCTACTCGCCTCGCTGGGTTTCTGGTGGACGGGGTTGCGGCAGCATGGCGGCAAGGCGCGCGCCTTCTGGCCGGCGCTCGTCATGCTGGTGTTGGCGGTCGCGATCGTCGTGACGGTCAAGCCCGCCGCCGCCGTCGCCAAGTCGGCGGCCGACACCGCCTTTACCGAGGCCAAGCTGGACTCGCTGCGCAAGGAGGGGCGGCCGGTCTTCGCCTATTTCACCGCCGACTGGTGCCTCAGCTGCAAGGTCAACGAAGCCGCCGCGATCGAGCGCTCCTCGGTCCGCGACGCGTTCGCCCGCAACAAGGTGGCGGTGCTGGTCGGCGACTGGACCGATGGCGATCCCGTGCTGGGACGGTTTATCGAGCGGCATAACCGGGCGGGGGTGCCGCTATACCTCTATTACGCACCGGGCGCGAAAGAGCCGCAGGTGCTGCCCCAGGTGCTGACGCCGTCGATGCTGGAGAAGCTGGGGGCGTAAGTCTCTGTAATTCCTCCCCTGGAAGGGGAGGTGGCGCGCGGAGCGCGACGGAGGGGTGTCGCCCTCTCGATAGCGGGACACCCCTCCGTCAGGCCTGACGGCCTGCCACCTCCCCTTCCAGGGGAGGAATTCTTTGCCGCCCCCTTGTGTACCCCCATCATGCGGTGCAGCATGGAACCCGGCCGACAGGGGGAGCGTAACAACCGGATGGGGACTATCGCCGCGTTCGACGAAATCATGGGGGGGCTGGATGCTGCGGCGCCGCGCCCCGAACTGGCCGCCTTGCAACGCTGGCTCGATCACACACCCGACACCGAACTTCGCCGCCGCCAGCAATCGGCCGAGGCGACCTTCCGCCAGCTGGGCATCACCTTCGCGGTCTATGGCGAGAGCGACGCGGCCGAGCGGATCATCCCGTTCGACATCGTGCCGCGCGTCTTCCTGCACGACGAATGGGCGCGCCTGTCCGAGGGGCTGGTACAGCGGGTCGAGGCGATCAACGCCTTTCTCGACGACATTTACGGCGAGCGGAAGATCCTGCGCGACGGCATCCTGCCGCCCGACCTGATCTTCGGCAATCCGCAGTTCCGCCCCGAGATCGCAGGGATGCGCCCGCCGCACGGCGTCTGGGCGCATATCTGCGGCATCGACTTGGTCCGCACCGGGCCGGACGATTTCTTCGTGCTGGAGGACAATGCCCGCACCCCCTCGGGCGTCAGCTATATGCTGGAGAATCGCGAGGCGATGCTGCGGCTGTGCCCCGAGCTGTTCCGCCAGTTCCGGGTGGCGGCGGTGGACAGCTATCCCGACCGTCTGCTCGCCACGATGAAGTCGGTCGCGCCGCACGGCGTCGGCGAGCCGACCTGCGTCGTGCTGACCCCGGGTCATTACAACTCGGCCTATTACGAACACAGCTTCCTGGCGGATTCGATGGGGGTCGAGCTGGTCGAGGCGGCCGATCTGGTGGTCGATGACGACATCGTCTGGATGCGCACCATCGCGGGGCGGGTGAAGGTCGACGTCATCTATCGCCGCGTCGATGACGACTTCCTCGATCCGCTGGTCTTCCGCCCGGACTCGATGCTGGGCGTGCCGGGGCTGATCGCGGCCTATGCGGCGGGCAATGTCGCCATTCTCAACGCACCGGGCAACGGCATCGCCGACGACAAGGCGATCTACAGCTATATGCCCGACATCGTCCGCTATTATTCGGGTGCCGAGCCCAAGCTGAAGAATGTCGACACCTGGCGCTGTCGCGAGCCGGAATCGCTGGCTTATGTCCTCGACCATCTGAGCGAGCTGGTGGTCAAGCTGGTCGACGGGTCGGGCGGCTATGGCATGCTGGTCGGCCCCACCGCGACCAGGGCGCAGATCGAGCATTTCCGCGCCGCGCTGATCGCCGAGCCGCATCGCTACATCGCGCAGCCGACGCTGGCGCTGTCGACCGTGCCGACATTGGTCGAAAGCGGGGTCGCGCCGCGCCATGTCGATTTCCGCCCCTTCGTCCTCACCGGCCGCAACGGGGTAGAGGTGACGCCGGGCGGGCTGACCCGGGTCGCGCTGCGCGAGGGCTCGCTGGTCGTCAATTCCAGCCAGGGCGGGGGTACCAAGGACAGTTTCGTCCTGATGCCGCCCGAGCCCGATAATTGGGTGCAGACCCAGACCCAGATGTCGCAGATCCAGATGCAGGGGGACCGCTGATGCTGTCGCGGACCGCGTCCTCGCTCTACTGGCTGGGGCGCTATTTCGAACGGGCCGACTTCATCGCCCGGCTGGTCGAGGCGACGGTGCGGCTGGATGTCCTGTCGCCGCGATCGGCCGGGCTGGCCGCCTGGGGATCGGCGCTGGCCGTGACCGATACCGCCAGCGCCTTTGCCGAGGGCGGGCGCGAGTTGCGGCGGCGTGAGGTCGCCCGCTTCCTGACCGTCGAGACCTGTCACCCCGGCTCGATCGTCCGCTGCATCGACATGGCGCGCACCAATGCGCGTGCGGTGCGCACCGCGCTGACCCGTGAGGCGTGGAGCGCGATCAACCGCGCCTGGCTGCATTTCGAAGCCCGACCCGGCGCCGAGGACCCGACCGCCGTCCTCAGCCTGGTCGAGGCGGTGAAGAACGAGACGCGCGGCTTCGAGGGTGCGGTCCACCGCATGCTGCGCAACCAAACGACCTGGTTCATCCGGCTGGGCCAGGCGGTCGAGCGCGCGGACAATACCGCGCGGCTGCTCGACGTGAAATATCACATCCTGCTGCCGGCGGGCGAGCGGATCGGCGGCGTCGTCGATCGTGACCAGTGGACGACGATCCTTCAGACCGTGTCCGCCGTCACCGCCTATCGCTGGCTCTATTCGGACGGGCTCAAGCCCTCGAACGTCATCGACCTGCTGATCGCACGCGCCGAACTGCCGCGCAGCCTGGCGGCGTCGGTGGAGGAAACGGTGGACGTGCTGGGGCAGCTCGCCCGGCGGACGGGGCAGCATGGGGAGGCGGATCGAATGGCGAGAGTGCGTGCGAACCGGATGAGCAAGACCCGCTCGGGCGATGTGATCGCGGGCGGGCTCCACCAATATCTCGAAGCCTTCATCCTGGAGAATGCCCAGCTGCACGGCGCGATCGGCCGCCAGTTCAAGTTCGCCTGATGCGTATCGCCATCGAGCACCAGATCGTCCACCGCCCGACGCTGCGCGGCAAGGCCGTGGTCCAGATGCTGCGGCTGACGCCCGACAATAGCGACGACCAGACGGTCGCGCATTGGCGGATCGACGTCGATTGCGACGCACGGATGCGATCGGGCCGCGACGGGTTTGGCAATGCAGTGACGATGCTCTATATCGAGGAGCCGGTCGAGACGGTGACGATCACCGCCACCGGCGACGTGCTGACCAGCGACGCGCATGGCATCGTTCGTGGCAGCAACGAGACGCTGCCGCCCGCGCTCTACTTGCGCGGCACCGCCGCCACGCCGGCGAGCGAGGCGGTCACCGCCTTTGCCGCGGAGGCGGTCCGGGACTGTGATGGCCCCCTGGCGATGCTCCACGGCCTGAACGCCGCGATCCATCGCCGCTTCGCGGACGACGGCAAAGCGGCGGCGGCGCTGCTTGGTACGGAGGAAGCGGGGCCGTGCGATCTCGCGCATCTGTTCTGCACCGGTGCGCGGTCGCTCGGTCTGCCGGCGCGGTTCGTGTCGGGCTTCGTCGCCGGGGAGCATGACGCGCGACCGCATTGCTGGGCGGAGGCCTATGTCGCGGAGATCGGCTGGGTCGGCTTCGATCCGGTAATCGGCCTGTCTCCGACCGACACGCATGTCCGGGTCGCCGCCGCACTGGACGCCGCCGGCGCCGCACCGGTCGCGGGCGAGGCTTGGGGGGATCTGGTGCCCTTGACGGCCGAAACCCAATAAAGCGCACAAGCCCCTCCCCTTCAGGGGAGGGGTTGGGGTGGGGCGTCTCAATAGGCGGAGCGCTTGGGGATACGCCCCACCCCCGTCCCCTCCCCTGAAGGGGAGGGGCTGGTTTGAATATGCATCGTCATCGCGCTTTGACGGAAGGGGTTGGGAAGAGGCCCCATCCCCTCGGCTATTCCTCGCCCGCCTCGATCGCGGTTTCGACGGCGGGCGGGCCGCCGATGTCGAGATTGTCGGGCGACAGCAGCGACCAGCCGCGCGGCCCGAGCGCCTCCAGCGGCTGATACCGGGTCTTGTACGCCATGCGCGGCGACCCCTTCACCCAATAGCCGAGATAGACATAGGGCAGACCCGCCGCGCGCGCGCGCAGGATGTGATCCATGATGATGAAATTGCCCAGCCCCGGGCGGCTCTCATCCTCGGTATCGAAGAAGCTGTAGATCATCGACAACCCGTCGCCTTGCCGATCGGTCAGGCACGCGCCGAGCAGCCGCCCGCGCTCGCCATCCGGGCCGGTCGGCGCGCGATATTCGACCACGACCGACTGGACGGGGGACAGCTCGACCATGTCGGCATAATCGCTCTCGTCCATCGCCGCCATGCCGCCGCCGGGGTGGCGGCGGCCGAGATAGCGGCGCAGCAGCTCGAACTGTTCGGCGGTCGCCCAGGGCTGGCAGGCGGTGACCTCCAGATCGGCATGACGGCGCAGCAGCTTGCGCTGGGTGCCGTTGGCGCGGAAGCCGTCGGCCACGACGCGCACCGAAACGCAGGCGGTGCAGCCCGCGCAGGAGGGGCGATAGGCGACCCCCTGGCTGCGGCGGAAACCGATACGGCTCAGCGCCTCGTTCAGCTCGCCGGCATGCTCGCCATTGAGTTCGGTGAACACCTTGCGCTCCTCACGTCCCGCCAGATAGGGGCAGGGGGCGGGGCTGGTGACGAAAAAGCGCGGAAAACGGAAAGGCGCGGTCACCGCCGGGAACTTCCTTCAAGGATTCGGGAACAGGAGTTTCTTAACGAATTTCCCCGCCAAGGGGATGGTCAGAAGCTGTTCGGAAACGGGACGATTGTCGAGAGCCGTGGTCGGGGGCGGGCATGGGACGCCGCCCCCGCCGGTCCTCAGGCCAGTTCCACCTGCGTGGTCTCGTAACCGGCGGCGCGCAGCGCCTCGATCAGGCGGTGCAGGTGCAGCGCGTCGCGTGTCTCGCACTCGATGTCGGTGATCAGGCCCTTGGCGGGCAGGGTGGTGAAGACGCGCTGGTGATAGACCTCGATGATGTTCACCCGCTCGCGATCGAAGATGCGCGCGACGTTGAACAGCGCCCCCGGCTGGTCCTGCAAGCGGATGCGCAGGCGGGCGAGCCGGCCCGAACGCGCCAGATCGCGCAGCAGGACATTGGCAAGCAGCCGCGTGTCGATATTGCCGCCGCACAGCACGATGCCGACCGTCTTGCCGCGAAAGCGTTCGGGATGCGACATCAGCGCGGCGAGACCCGCCGCGCCCGCGCCCTCGACCACGGTCTTCTCGATCTGGAGCAGCGCGCTGACCGATTCTTCCAGATGGCGTTCGTCGACCAGCACGATCTCGCGCACCAGCTGCGCCACCAACTGCGACGTGAGGCCGCCCGGCACCTTGACCGCGATACCCTCGGCCAGCGTATCGCCGGCGCAGGGCAGGTCGGTGCCGTTCAGCTTGTTGTACATCGACGGGAACAGCTCGGCCTGGACGCCGACCACCTCGACCGGCGGGGTGGCGGCCGCCGCGACCGTGGCCATGCCCGAGATCAGGCCGCCGCCGCCGATCGGCACGATCAGCGTGTCGATGTCGGGCGCATCCTCCAGCATCTCGAGCGCCACCGTCCCCTGACCGGCGATGACGCGCGCATCGTCGAAGGGATGGACGAAGGTATAGCCGCGCTCCGCCTCCAGCTCGCGGGCATGGGCATAGGCCGCGTCGAAGGTATCGCCTTCCAACACCACGGTGGCGCCGTGGCCCTCGGTCTGGACGACCTTCACGATCGGCGTGGTGCGTGGCATCACGATGGTCGCGGGCACGCCCAGCCGGTTGGCGTGATAGGCCAGCCCCTGCGCATGATTGCCGGCCGAGGCGGCGATCACGCCCTTGGCGCGCGCCTCGTCGGACAGTTGCAGCAGCGTGTTGAGCGCGCCGCGTTCCTTGTAGGCGGCGGTGAACTGAAGATTTTCGAACTTGAGGTAGACGGTGGCGCCGGTCAGTTGCGACAGGGTGCGGCTGATCATCGTCGGCGTGCGGACGATCCGGTCCGAAATCCGGGCATGCGCGGCGCGGACATCGTCGATCGTGACGATGGGCGCGGCCTGCACGGGTGCGGCGGACGGGGTTACCGGAGCGGCCTCTTGGGCGGAACGACTGACCATCACGCAGCCCTAGCCGATCGGGGGGCGGAGGTGAACCGTTTCGGAAAGAGTATAATGCTAGAGCCGTGCATCTTCTCCCCTCCCGCAGGCGGGAGGGGCCGGGGGAGGGCAGGGAGTCTCACCGAGACCATCGCCCGTGGCTTTCCCTCCCCCATCCCCTCCCGCCTGCGGGAGGGGCGTGCTTGCGGCGGGCGCTTGGTGCCTCCAGCCGCCGACCGACTGTTGCAACATCGCATCGCCCCGGCCACCAAATCTCCTTGCCGCGAAACAAGCGCAATGCGTCCGCGTTGCTGGCCTTTCAGGGCCATGCTAGGGGGCGGCGATGATCGAAGGGTTGCCACGGACAGTGCCGATGTTCCCGCCAATCGTCAGCCCGGCCACGTCGCGATGAGCGTCGCACCCACCGGAATCGCGACGACCGCCTCCGAGGACCAGCATCAGCAACATCATCAGAACGGTATCGCCCGGCTCGCGCTGGGGGCGATCGGGGTCGTGTTCGGCGATATCGGCACCAGTCCGATCTACGCCTTTCGCGAAACCTTCGCCAATCCGCACCATCCCCTGCCGCTCGACACCGCGCATATCCTGGGCGTCGTCAGCCTGATCTTCTGGTCGATGATGATCGTGGTGTCGGTCAAATATGTCGCGATCATCATGCGCGCCGACAATAAGGGCGAGGGGGGCAGCCTGGCCCTGCTGGCGCTGGTGTCGGGGCAGACCAAGACGCGGCGCTGGTCGCGCGGCATCATCCTGCTGGGCGTGTTCGCCACCGCGCTCTTCTACGGCGACAGCATGATCACGCCCGCCGTCACCGTGCTCAGCGCGGTGGAGGGGCTGGCCGTCGCGGCGCCCGCCTTTGGCAGTTTCGTGCTGCCGATCGCGATCACGATCCTGATCATCCTGTTCAAGATCCAGCGATCGGGCACCGAGCGCGTCGGGTTGCTGTTCGGTCCGATCATGCTCCTGTATTTCGGGACCATCGCGGTCTTGGGCGTCATCAGCTTCGTCGAGACGCCGGGCATCCTGCGCGCGCTGTCGCCGCATTATGCGGTCCAGTTCTTCTTCATCGATCCGGTACGCGGCTTCCTGGCGCTCGGCTCGGTGGTGCTGGCGGTGACAGGGGCGGAGGCGCTCTACGCCGATATGGGGCATTTCGGGCGGCGGCCGATCGGGTTGTCCTGGCTGTGCTTCGTGCTGCCAGCGTTGATGCTCAACTATATGGGGCAGGGGGCGCTGCTGTTCCGCGAAGGGGCCGCCGCGCTCGAAAGCCCCTTCTATATGCTGGCGCCCGAGGGGTTGCAGCTGCCGCTCGTCATCCTGGCGACGGCGGCGGCGGTCATCGCCAGCCAGGCGGTCATCACCGGTGCCTTCTCGGTCACGCAACAGGCGATCCAGCTGGGCTTCATGCCGCGCCTGCGGATCGAGCATACCTCGGCGGCGACCGCCGGACAAATCTACATCCCGCTCATCAACTGGATGCTGATGGTGATGGTGATCCTGCTGGTGCTGTTCTTCCGCTCCTCGTCCAACCTGACCTCGGCATACGGGATCGCGGTGACGGGGGCGATGCTGATCGACACCTGTCTGCTCGGCGTGGCGCTGACCCGTTTGTGGAAGTGGCCGACCTTCGCCGCCGTGCCGCTGCTGGGGCTCTTCTTCCTGGTCGACGGGGCCTATTTCCTCGCCAATCTGACCAAGGTGCCGGCCGGCGGCTGGTTCCCGCTGCTGGTCGGGTTCATCATCTTCACCTTCCTCACCACCTGGTCGACGGGGCGCAAGCTGATGATCCAGCGGCTGCGCGAGGGAACGATGCCGATCCACATCTTCATCGAATCGGCCTCCAATACCGCCAGCCGCGTGTCGGGCACGGCGATCTTCATGACCTCCTCGCCCGATGGCGTGCCGCATGCGCTGCTCCACAACCTCAAGCACAACAAGGTGCTGCACGAGCGGATCATCCTGCTGACCGTCAAGATCATGAGCCAGCCCTATTGGCCCGATGCGGAGCGCGCCAAGCTCGACGATCTGGGCCATGGCTTCCACCGCCTGATCCTGCGCTTCGGCTTCATGGAGGAGGCGGACGTCCCGGCGGCGCTCAAGCGGGTCGAGATGGACGGCGGCGCGTTCAAGATGATGGACACCAGCTTCTTCCTGTCGCGCCAGACGCTGCTCGCGGCCGAGCGGCCCGGCATGTCGCTATGGCGGGAAAAGCTGTTCTCCTGGATGCTGCGCAACGCCGAAAGCGCGATGGAGTTCTTCCGCCTGCCGACCAACCGTGTGGTCGAGTTGGGCAGTCAGGTGGAAATCTGACCGCGCCAATCGCCCCCATGCCGGCCCCGATCATCGTCACCGCCCTGTTCGGCCGCGCCGATCAGGGTTGGTTCGATGGCCTGCGTCGCCAGCATTTTCCGCCCGAGCGCAATGTGCTCGACGCGCATTGCACGCTGTTCCATCACCTGCCGCCCAGCGTAGAGGCGGAGTTGAAGCACCGGCTGAACGGCATGACGCGCGGCGTGCGTGCGCCGGAGACAAAGGCGGCCGGGCTGATGTCGCTGGGCCGGGGCGTGGCCATCCGGATCGAATCGCCGGGGCTCGTCGCGATCCGACGCGAACTGGTCGACGCCTTTGCCGGCATGCTCACCCCGCAGGACGCGGGCGGCTGGCGGCCGCATGTCACCATCCAGAACAAGGTGACCCCCGCCACCGCCAAGCTGCTGCTCCAGCAGATGGAGCGGGATTTTCGGGCGCGTCCGGTCGAACTGATCGGCCTGGGCGCCTGGTGGTATCGCGGCGGACCCTGGGAAATGATTTCTCGTCATTTGTTCGCTTGACGCCCGAAAAACCCCTGTCTATAGGCGCGCCTCCACCGGGTGGAACGCCACGGCATGGCGAAGTAGCTCAGCTGGTTAGAGCAGCGGAATCATAATCCGCGTGTCGGGGGTTCAAGTCCCTCCTTCGCTACCACCCGGTGTATTTTCTCTGAAATCGATAGAGACGGCTCGATACGGATAAGATGTCCCGCGCGTCCGTTCATGATGTCGATGTACCTTGGCCTCATCAGAACGGCTGCTTCCCAATCATCGCTTGCAAGGCTTGCCTCTGATGATCACGGCATCCTGAATTGATAGCATGTCGCCGACGAATGAGTAGTTGTGCGATCGCGGCCCAAAGCAGCGAACTTCATGCCATATGATCGGAACAAATAGTATAAAATACGATTTTGGTCGTCGAAATGGCCATCAGGACTTTAACGCTTCGTTTGCGATCCCATCGTAGGCTATCCTTCGAAGGGCCATTGGAGGCAAGGTTCGACTTGTGAGCGTTGCTGTCTATGCCCTTGCCCTCGATGCCTGCATGGCGATGCTGTTCATCATTGCCTATGCTGCGGTGTCGGTGTCGCAGGTTCGGGAACGGGCGCCCCGATGGTTTCTGCTCGGCTACGCCCTGTGTTTCGTGACGACGATTTGTCAGTTGGTGAACCAGCTGAACGTTCCTTCCAGCCTCGTCGCGCTGACCGGCTATGGCGCGTTTTTGGGAACCGTCATCGCGATCTGGGGCGGGATCAAGGTCATGGCCGGCCGCGCGTCGCCTCATCGGCACGCGCTGGTGATATGGGGCCTGGGCATGGTGTTGCGTCTTGGCCTGCTGGCCGGGACGCCGCGAAGCCTGGTTTACGAACTGCTCTTTCAACTGCCCTTCGCGTTCATGGCGGGGCGGTCGGCGATCGCGGTGCGGCATCTCGATCGGCGGGGGCCGATCGCTTCGCTCCTCCTGGGAATTTTTGCCCTCATCTGCGTGCATTTCGCTGCCAAGCCATTTCTCGTCGTGTCGCTCGTCGCGCGCGTGCAGGATGCCGTTCACACCTATATACTCGTGTCCTCCATCTCGACCGGGGTGCTGCTGGTCGCGGCGGGGCTGTTCCTGCTGCTGCTGGTGATCGAGAAGGCGCTTGAGGAGACGATCGTCGATGCGCAGACCGACACCCTGACCCGGCTCGCCAATCGTCTTGCATTGTCGCGGGTGGGCCCACGGCTATTGGCGCAGGCCGCCACCACCGGTCGGCCGCTCTTTGCGATGGTCCTCGATCTCGATCACTTCAAACGGATCAACGACACATGGGGCCATGCCACGGGCGACCGGGTGCTGATGGCATTTGCCGATGTGCTGCGGCGGCTGGTGCCGGCGGACACGCTTGCGGTCCGCATGGGGGGCGAGGAGTTCGCCTTGCTCCTGCCGCTCGAGGTAGGGGACGACACGAAAGCGCAGGACACTGTGTCGCATCTGGCTGAGGCGATCCGTCAGGCCTTGCAGAGCGTCGCCGACCATGGCCTGCCGGCCGTTACGGTCAGCAGCGGCATCGCGCGTTACGTGCCGGGGGAGACGCTGGATGCGCTGCTGGGGCGAGCGGATACACTGGCTTATCGGGCAAAACAGGATGGGCGTGATCGTTCCTGCAGCGACCGTGACGATGCGCTCCACCGACAACCGTTGACGCGCGCGGCCTGACGCCGCCTTTCGCGACGAGGGAACGCGTCAGGCAAAACGTCCATGCGGGTCATGCGCGACCAGCATTGCGTCGGGGCGTGCGAGTGCGATCAGGGTCAGACCATGCGCGCGGGCGTGGTCGATCGCCAGACTCGTCGGCGCGGAGATGCCCACCAGCAGTCCGACCCCGGCCACCAGCGCCTTGTCGACCATCTCATAGCTGATCCGCGAGGTGACGAGGATGAAGTCCACCGCCATGTCCGGCCGGCGCGCCAGCATGCCGACCAGCTTGTCGAGTGCATTGTGCCGGCCGACATCCTCGGCGCTGGCCACGATGTCGCCGCTCGGGGCACAGGCGACGGCGGCATGGACCGCCCCGGTTTCAGCATTGAGCGGCTGATGCGCGCGCAGGTCCCGCAGCACCGCGAACAGGGTTTCGGCCGTGGCGCGGGGCGCCGGGGGGCGGGCGGCGACAGGGCGGTCGATCTGCTCCAGGCCCGACAGGCCGCATAGTCCGCAGCTGGTGTCGCTGGTCCGGTGGCGTACCCGGTCGCGGATACGACCGCGCACCCGCTGAGCCAAGACGATGCGGACGATCCATCCCGCCTCGGCCGCGAAGGGTTCGATGTCGATGATGTCGTCCGCCCGGTCGATCAGCCGTTCGGTCAGCAGGAAGCCGGTGGCGAAATCCTCCAGCCGTTCGGGCGTCATCATCATGACGGCATAGCCGAACCCGTCCACCTCGATCGCGACCGGACATTCGACCGCGACCATGCGCTCGATCTCGCTCCGCCCACCATCCGGCGTCAGGCGGCCGAGCGTCAGCAGCCGCGCCGGCGCGTGCGAGACGCTCACGACAGGCTCACAGGGCGGCAAGATCGGCGGGGGTGTTCACATTGGCGATCGGATGCGGAGAGGCGATGGGAATGGCCCCGATCGCGCGCGCCCAGCCGCGCATCGACCGGTCATGGCCGAGCGACAGATGCGCCATCAGATGCGCGCCCAGTGCGGCGGGCCACAGGCCCAGCACGGGCGCATCCGCGCAATAGCTGGGTTCGCGTCGCATCAGCGCCTCGATCAATCCGTCGGGCAGCCGGGGCATGTCGCACCCGATGGTCAGCACGCAGCGGAAACCATGCGCGGCGGCATAGTCCAGCGCGCCGGCGATCCCGCCCAACGGGCCCAGACCGGGTTCGGGCTGATCGGGGATACCGTCCGCGCCGCCGACCTGGATCACCTCCGCGCAATAGGGGCGGATCGCGGCGCGCGCATGCGATGCCAGGCTGTCCCCGGCCAGCATCGCAAAGGCCTTGTTCGACCCGAACCGGGAGGATCGCCCCCCGGTCAATACGGCACCCAATATGCTCATGCCGGAACGCGCACCTTCACCGGCACCGACTTGCCCGCCGGCACATGGCTTTCCAGCGCATGATGCTCCAGCGGGATCAGGTAATTGAGCTCGGGATAATAGCCGCCGATGCAGCCTTCGGGGATGTTGTATTCGACGACGCGCAAGTCCTCGACCACGCGCTCCTCGCCATCGCCCGCATCGCTTTCCAGCGCGATCGTCTGGCCGTCGGTGAGGCCCAGCCTGGCGATGTCGGCCTTGTTCATCATCGCCACCATCCGCGTGCCGCTGATCCCCCGGAAGCGATCGTCATAGCCATAGATGGTCGTGTTGAACTGGTCGTTCGAGCGCAGCGTGATCAGGCGCATCCGCCCTTCGGCCGGTTCGATGCCCGAGGCATCCATGGCGCGCGGCACGTTGAACTCGGCCTTGCCGCTCTCTGTCTCCCATTGGCGGTGCGCGGCGGGGTTGCCCTTCCAGAAGCCGCCCGGCTCGAACAGCCGTTCGTTGAAGTTGGCGAACTTATCCGGATAGACATTCTCGATCGCGGTGCGGACCAGGCCGTAATCGCCGACCCATTCGTCCCACGGCACATTGGGGTTCGGCTCCAGCACCGCCTTGGCGATGCCGGCAACGATCGCGGGTTCTGACAGCAGGGTGTCGGCGGCGGGCGTCGCCTTGCCGACCGAGCCATAGATATGGCTGAACGAATCCTCCATCGACACCGCCTGACGGCCGCCCGCCTGCATGTCCGTTTCCAACCGGCCGAGGCAGGGGAGGATATAGCTCTCTTCGCCGGGCACCAGATGGCTCTTGTTGAGCTTGGTCGCGATATGGACGGTGATGGGCAGTTTCGCCCAGGCGGCCTTCATCTTGGCATGTTCGGGCGTGGCGCGCAGGAAGTTGCCGCCGAGCTGGACGAAGCCCTGTGCCGTCCCGGCGATGATTTGGCGGCACGCCTCGACCGTGTCCCAGCCGTCCTCGGTCGGCGGCTCGAACTCGAACAATTCCTTCAGCCGCTCGACGGGGGCGAGTTCGGTCTTTTCGGTGATGCCGACGGTGCGCTGGCCCTGCACGTTGCTGTGCCCGCGTACCGGCCCCGGCCCCGCGCCCTCGCGCCCGATATTGCCGCGCAGCAACAGCAGGTTGACGATCATGTGCAGCGCATCGATGCCATAGCGGTGCTGGGTGATGCCCATGCCGTACACCGCGATGACGCGTTCGGACTTCATATAGACGCGTGCCGCCTGCTCGATCGCGTCGCGGGTCAGCCCCGAATCGCGAATGATCTCGCTCCATGCGGCATTGCGGCAGTAATTGGCGAAATCCTCGAACCGCGTCGTGTGCTGCTCGATGAAATGATGGTCGAGGATGCGGCCAGTGCCCTTGGCCACCGCACGATCATCCTCCTCGATCACCAGCTTGCAGATGCCGGTCAGCGCGGCGATGTCGCCGCCCGCCTTGACCTGATGATATTGGCTGGAGATGTCGGTCGAACTGCCGGTCAGCATCTGCACCGGATTCTGCGGCGAGGCGAACCGCTCCCAGCCGCGCTCGCGCAGCGGGTTGAAGGTCACGATCTCCACCCCGCGCTTGGCGCACGCCTGGAGGTTGTGGAGCATGCGCGGCGCGTTGGTCGCGACATTCTGCCCGAAGGAGAAGATCGCGTCGCACTTGTCGTAATCCTCCATCTGGATCGTCGCGACGGGCGATCCGATGGCGGACTTCAGGCCGACCGAGGTCGTCTCGTGGCACATGTTCGAGCTGTCGGGCAGGTTCTGCTGCCCCCAGAGCCGCGCGAACAGCGAATACATGAACGAGGTTTCGAGGGACGCGCGACCCGAGGCGTAGAGCACCACCTTGGTCGGGTCGCAGCTCTTCAGCTTGGCGCCGATCGCGGCGAACGCCTCGTCCCAGCTGACCGCGACATAGCGGTCGGTCGCGCGGTCATAGCGCATTGGATGGGTCAGGCGACCCGCCTGTTCCAGGTCATGGTCGGGCCATGCCTCCAGTTCGGTGACGCTATGCTTGGCGAAGAAGTCCGGCGTGACGCGGAGGCTGCTGAGTTCCCAGGCGGTCGCCTTGGCGCCGTTTTCGCAGAATTCGGCAATATGTGGCTTGGCCGGTTTGCCCCAGGCGCAGCTGACGCACATGACGCCGCCGGGCTTGTTCTGGCGCCGCAGCGTGTCGAGCGTATCCGGCCCCAGTCCCTCCTTGGGAAGGACCTTGGCCATGCCCTTCATCGAACCCCAGCCGCCGGCCGGTGCCGTATAATCGGTGATCTTCACATCGTCTTCGTCACGCATCGGGCAAACCTCCACCTTGAACGGCTAACGAAGCAGGCGCGGATTGGCCGCATGAGAAGCGGTTCATTTTTGTCGCCGCTGCGACTATCTAGAGGCCAAACAGCGTTTCACAGGACGACGACATGACCACCCATTCCACCCGTATGCTCATCCTCGGTTCCGGCCCGGCGGGGCTGTCGGCCGCCATCTATGGCGCGCGCGCGGGGATGCAGCCGATCGTGGTGCAGGGGATTCAGCCCGGCGGTCAGCTGACCACGACGACGGATGTCGAGAATTATCCCGGCTTCGCCGACGTCATCCAGGGCCCCTGGCTGATGGAGCAGATGCAGAAACAGGCCGAGCATGTCGGCGCGCGGATGATGTGGGACACGATTACCCAGGTCGACCTGACCAGCCGTCCGTTCCGCCTGATCGGTGACGGCGGTGATGTGTATGAGGGCGAGGTGCTGGTCATCGCGACGGGTGCGCAGGCCAAGTGGCTGGGCCTGGACAGCGAGGACGCGATGAAGGGCAAGGGCGTGTCGGCCTGCGCGACCTGCGACGGCTTCTTCTATCGCGGCAAGAAGGTCGCGGTGATCGGCGGCGGCAACACCGCGGTCGAGGAAGCGCTGTACCTGACCAACCATTCGGACGACGTGACGCTGATCCACCGCCGTGACAGCTTGCGTGCCGAGCGCATCCTGCAGGAGCGGCTGTTCGCGCACCCCAACGTCAAGGTGCTGTGGAACAAGGAAGTGCGCGAGTTCGTCGACGGCGGCGGCAATGCGGGCCTGGTCGCGCTCGATCTGGTCGATACGGTGACCGGCGAGCATAGCCGCCTGGATGTCGAGGGCGGCTTCGTCGCGATCGGCCATCACCCGGCGACCGAGCTGTTCCGGGGCCATCTGGAGCTGGACTCGGACGGCTATATCGCGGTCGAGACGGGATCGACCCGGACCAGCGTGCCCGGCGTCTTCGCGTGCGGCGACGTGGCGGACAAGGTCTATCGCCAGGCGGTGACGGCGGCGGGCACCGGCTGCATGGCCGCACTCGACGCCGAGCGGTTCCTGGCGGCGGCCGAGTTCGAGGACATGGCCAAGGCGGCGGAATGATCCGTTCGTTTTTTAAAGCCCCTCTCCTTCAGGGGAGGGGTTGGGGTGGGGCCTATCCACCGGCGTTGCGCTTGCCGAACCGCCCCACCCCCGGCCCCTCCCCTGAAGAGGAGGGGAGAGGTTTGCGGCAAAGGATGTTGCTTAACACCCTGATTTAGATCGATTTGTGGACCGGCCGGCGGGCCATGGCGTTGATCGGTGATCCATCACATCGGAGGATCATCATGAACGCCAAATCCGCCAGCTGGGGCCTCGGCCTGTTTTCGCTCGCGCTCGGGGCGGCCGAGTTGTTCGCCGCGCGCCATATCGCCGATCGCCTGTCGGTCCCCGGCGGTGCGACGACCGTCAAGGCCTATGGCATGCGCGAGGTTGTCGCCGGGGTCGGCCTGGTCCAGGCACCGGCGCATTCGGCGCGGGTGTGGAACCGGGTGGTGGGGGACATGCTCGATCTAGGCACGCTGGCGGTCGCGGCGCGCCGGTCGTCGCAGCGCAAGGCGGTGTGGGGCGCGATCGGCTTCGTCGCGGTGGCGACGGCGCTGGACCTGATCGTCGCGCGGTCGTTGGACCAGTCGACCGGCAAGACCCTTCCACTGGGGGCCTGATAAGACGATGCCCCGAGCCTGACGGTTCGGGGCACCAAATCCTCCCCTGCAAGGGGAGGGGGACCAGCGAAGCTGGTGGAGGGGTGTCACGCGTGGCGAGGGAGTACCTCATAACCGCCCGTGACACCCCTCCGTCAGGCCTTCGGCCTGCCACCTCCCCTTACAGGGGAGGAATGTTCCTCGTTACACCACCGGCTTTTCCCCGATCTGCTCGGCCTGCGCGCCGCTGTCCGGGCGTGCCGGGCCGAGGATCGGTTCCTCGCCCATCGGCTCGTTGCGGAACACGGTGAACGCGCCCTTGCCGTCGACGCTCGGCCCTTGTGTCCAGCGCCCTTCGGGATAGGTGCCGTCGACCGAGGTGACGAAGAAGTCGTAATTATGCTCGGGATGCTCATTGGCCTGCGGGAAGGAGTTGGGGATGGGGAGCGAACCCTCGGCGCCCAGTTCCTCGATCACCGCGAGCCATTGCTCCTGATGCATGGTGTCGCGTGCGATCATGAAGTGGAGCATGTCCTTCATGCCCTGATCATGCGCGGCGTTGTAGAGCCGCGTCGCCAGCACCCGGCCGGTGCTCTCGGCGGCGACGTTGCAATACATGTCGGCGGCGACGTTCCCGCTGGCATAGATATGGCTCATGTTGAACGGCACGCCGTCCGAGTCCACGGGCTGTGCGGCAAGGCCGGTCGACAGGATGTGCTTGTGCAGCGTCCCCTCGATCGCGTGGCGGGCATTGCCGCCACCTATCACCGCGCCGACGATACCGTCCGCCGCACCCTCTTCCTGAAGCGAGGCGGGGGCCTTGTCGAGATTGAGCGCGACGGCGGTCGCCAGCATCTCGATATGCCCGATCTCCTCGGTGGCGGTGTGGAGCAGCATGTCGCGGTACTTCGGCGTCGGTGCGCGATTGCCCCAGGCCTGGAAGAAATATTGCATGCAGACGCGGATCTCGCCCTCCACGCCGCCGATCGCCTGTTGCAGCATGCGCGCGAATAGGGGGTCGGGATTCTCGCAGCGGACGGGATATTGCAGGCGTTTGTCGTGATAATACATGATCGGTCTCGCTGGCTGGCTGTCGGGATCAGTGGCTGGCGGTTTCGCCCGCGGCGCGGCGTTCGAGATAGCGGCGGGTCAGCGCGGCATTATTCTCGTCGACCCAGGCCGCCATCGCGAGCTCTTCGTCCAGCGAGCGGGTGAGGAGCGGTGTCGCGCTACTGAGGTTGCCGGCATCGGCGATGGTGATCAGCGATTTGTAGCTGGCCGCCTCGAAATTCTCGAAGGCGAAGTTGGCGAAGCTGTTTTTGAGTATCTCATCGGGCGCGAAGACATGGCCCAGCGCCGCCATATTGCCCGAGAAGGTCAGCGCGGCGTCCTTCAGCATCGATCGGCTTTCGTTGAAGCCATCGAGGATTTCCTCCAGCCGCTCGATCTGTTGCTCGGTCTCGCCGCGATGCAGCCGCAGGCGGTCGGCGACGTCGGGGTAGTTGGCCAGGTGGTCGAGTTGCCGGTCGATCAGCGCCAGCGCCTGATGCTCGACGGCATGGGCATTCTTCAGGCCGGTGACGAACACCGACAGGATGACATCTTGGGGCAGGGAAGCCATGGGCATCACTCCTGTAGTTTGGATCAAAGGAAGGGGGTGCCGCCCGTAACCGGAATGGTCGCACCGGTAATGTAGCTGGCCTCGTCGCTGGCCAGCATCACATAGGGCGGGGCGAGCTCGGCGGGCTGTGCGGCGCGACCCATCGGCGTCTGCTGGCCGAAGGTCTTGACCGCTTCGGGCGGCATCGTCGACGGAATCAGCGGGGTCCAGACCGGCCCCGGCGCAACCGCGTTCACGCGGATGTTCCGCTCGGCGAGCATCTGCGCCAAGCCGGCGGTGAAATTGTGGATCGCGCCCTTGGTCGTCGCATAGGCGAGCAGCTGTTCGCTCGGCTTGTCGGCGTTGATCGAAGTCGTGTTGATGATCGACGCGCCTTCGCCCATGTGCGGCAGCGCGGCTTTCACCAGATAGAACATCGCATGGATGTTGGTGGCGAAGGTGATGTCCCATTCCTCGTCGGGAATGTCCTCGACCGCCTGGAAGGTCGCCTGATGCGCGGCGTTGTTGACCAATATGTCGACCCGGCCGAAGGTCTGCACCGCGCGCTCGACGATGGTGCGGCAATGCGTCGGGTCGC
The DNA here is from genome assembly GCF_052056765.1 of Sphingomonas pseudosanguinis. Lineage (NCBI taxonomy): Bacteria > Pseudomonadati > Pseudomonadota > Alphaproteobacteria > Sphingomonadales > Sphingomonadaceae > Sphingomonas > Sphingomonas pseudosanguinis. Next base: position 2,161,395 of record NZ_CP189888.1, on the reverse strand, counting down.
TGACATCGCCGGGGATCAGCAACGCCTTGCGGCCGGCCTGTTCGACCAGCCGCTGGGTCTCGGCGGCATCCTCGTCCTCGGACAGATAGGATATGACGACATCGGCACCCTCGCGGGCGAAGGCGATGGCGACCGCGCGACCGATGCCGCTATCGGCGCCGGTGATGATCGCCTTCTTGTCGGTCAGCTTGCCATGGCCGACATAGCTGTGCTCGCCATGATCGGGGCGCGGGTCCATCGCCTCGGTCTGACCGGGCATGTCCTGCTGCTGTTCGGGTTGTGGTGGGGTGGGGCGTTCGTTCATGGACCGTCTCTCCTCGCGGCCTCAATGGGCAGGGCGAGGCAGGCGTTCCGGCAAAAAAGCGTTATCTTAAAACGTATTAATCGGTATTTTTGAGTTCCGATACGTCGTCGTGCGACAGGCTCGCTTCGTCCGATGCGGCGCATGCCAGGCCGTTCAGGATGGTACGTTCCAAGGCATCCATCGCATCGGCATAGCTGTGCGAGTCCGTCGCGATCGTCTCCATCGCGAAGTCATGCCCGCGCGCGGCGGCGCGAAAGGCCACCCCGGTGGCATCGCCGCGTGCGACGATGACCGTGGCATCCTCGCCCCAGGCATGGATCGCCTCGAGCAACGGCGCGGCGGCGTCCCCCAGCGGAGCGGGCGGGGCGGCGATCTTGCCGAGGCCCTGGCGCAGCTTGCCCAGGTCGACCGCGCCGCGCGCCAGCCGCCACCATTCGCCCGGACTGGCGAGCTTGCGCGCATAATGACGGCGGATCGCGGCGGCGGGGGGCAAGGCGTCGGGTTCGTCCGACAGCCAGGGATTGGACAGCAGCATCGCGCTCAGTTGCGCCTCCGCGCCGAACATCGCGACGGCGGTGGCCGCATCGCAATTGCCGAAGCCGATGACGCGGCGGAGATGGGCGCTATGGGCGAAGGCGTCGACCGCCGCCGCGATGTCGGGGCCGCTCGATTCCCAGCCGCCATTCACACCCTCGCTATCGCCGACGCCGCGCCGGTCGAAACGGAACACGGGATAGCCGCGCGCCGCGATCCGCGCCGCCAGAATGGCCTGCCCGCGATGCGCGCCCATGCGCGGCTCGTTGCCGCCAGAGACGATCAGCAGGCCGGTATCGGACGGCGCCTCGTCCAGCGTGCCGATCAGCGTCGCGCCCTCGCACGGAAAGGAGATCAGCCTTCGCATGTGGCGATCCATTGCGCGATGTCCTCGGCCAGGGTGGCGGCGAGTTCGGGGTCTTCCTGCGGTTCGGCGCGGCGCCAGGGGGGCACGGCATCGATCGTCCGGTCGGCGGGCGCACGGTCATGGCCCAGCCGGACGACGCGATAGGGTATGGCTTCGGGGGCGAGCGGCGTGGCCCCGGCCAGCTCGGCCAAGAAGTGCGGCGACACCCGGTTGCCGGCGACACGCACCGGCGACTCCGCGCCGAACACGCCATGTTCGTCACCGCGCAAGCCCGCCGCGGCGCGCAGGCGGATGACGTCGCGCAGCACCGCCTCGCCCGTCATCGGCGCAAGGTGCCAGCGCCCCGCCAGATCGGCCAGGCCATCGACCAGCGTCCCGCCGCGCATCGACACGCCGTAGCAGCGCCGGGCGGCGAGCATCTCGGCGACCGATCGGTGCGCCAGACGCCACTGCGCGAAGCTGGCCTTTTCGGTTTCGACCAGGCTTTCGCCCGTGCCCGGCCAGTCGGGCAGCACGCCGCCGATACCGTGTCGGGCGAGCGCGCGCAGCATGGCGACCGCCACCACGCGCGTCCGGTTCGCCTCCTCCCAGAAGGGCAGCGCGACCAGCACGACCGGTCCCTGCGCGGGCCCGAGGCATAGCATCGCCTCGCGCCCGCCGGGGCCGTCGTAGAAATCGATCAACCTTGCGCCTTGGCGTTGGCGAAGGCGACCAGCTGGCCGAAGGTCTCCAGCATCTCGCCATCGACCTCGTCATCCTCGATCAGGATGCCCAGGCGGTCCTCCAGCTCGGTCAGGACCCCTGCGACCGCCATCGAGTCCAGTTCGGGCAGCGCGCCGAACAGCGGCGTCTCGGCGTCGAACCCCGCCACACGCTCCTGCGACAGCCCCAGCACATCGGCGAGCACGCCGCGCACCGTTGCTTCCACCTCACTGCCCGCCTGGAGTTCCAAACCCTGTCGCCTTGCTGTTCGTGTCGTTGCGACTGCGTTAGAGCGGCGGACCGCGTTGGGCAACCGGGGGGCGGGGACGGGACACGCTACGTTAGCATGTCCAGCAAAAGGCCTGGGAAGGATTTAGGGCCTCGGGGCATTTCGACAGGTTCCGGAGTCCCAAGCCCTCCCCCAGCCCCTCCCGCTTGCGGGAGGGGAGTAGAAGGGGACGCGTTTCAGCTCAGCAAAGCCCCCTCCCGCAGGCGGGAGGGGGTTGGGGGAGGGGACGCGCTATGTTGCTGTGCCCAGGATAAGGTTGGGCAGGATTTGGGGGCTTGTGGCATTCCTGCGGTCAGGAGTCCCAAGCCCTCCCCCAGCCCCTCCCGCCTGCGGGAGGGGGGTAGAAGGGGACGCGTTTCAGCTCAGCAAAGCCCCCTCCCGCAGGCGGGAGGGGGTTGGGGGAGGGGACGCGCTATGTTGCTGTGCCCAGGATAAGGTTGGGTAGGATTTGGGGGCTTGTGGCATTCCTGCAGTCAGGAGTCCCAAGCCCTCCCCCAGCCCGTCCCGCCTGCGGGAGGGGAGTAGAAGGGCGCGCGTCTCGGCTCTGCAAAGCCCCCTCCCGCAGGCGGGAGGGGGGTTGGGGGAGGGCTTGGCCGCATGCGGACCCCGTATGTCCCATTCCCTCGGCTCGACTTTCTACAACCCCCGGCTGTAGATGATCGCTATGTCCCCCGAACCCGTCGCCCTGCCCATCGACCATGCCTTACGCGGTGCCCCCGATGCGCCGGCGCTGCTGGACCGCGACGGCGGGCTGAGCTTCGCCGAGGCCGAGGAACGGGTCGCGCGGCTGGCGGGGTGGCTGGCCGGACAGGGGTTCGAACCCGGCGCGCGGGTGGCGAGCTGGCTGCCCAAGACGCGGATCGCCGCGCTGATGCCGCTGGCGGCACCGCGCGCGGGGCTGGTCCATGTGCCGATCAATCCGCTGCTGAAGCGCGCGCAGGTGGCGCATATCCTGGCCGATAGCGGCGCGGTGATGCTGTTGACCCACGCCCCCCGTGCCGCCACGCTGGAGCCGGGCGACGTGCCGGCGGACATGCGGCTGGAGGTCGAGGCAGGGGAGGGCGATGCGTTGCCCCGGTCGCAGGCCGATCCCGATACGCTGGCGGCGATCCTTTATACCTCGGGGTCGACGGGACGGCCCAAGGGGGTGATGCTCAGCCACGCCAATCTGTGGCTCGGGGCGGTGTCGGTGGCGCATTATCTGCGGCTGACTCTGGATGACCGGGTGCTGGGCGTGCTGCCCTTCAGCTTCGATTATGGCCAGAACCAGCTTTTCTCGACCTGGGTCGCCGGGGGCGCGGTCGCGCCGCTCGACTATCTGACGCCGCGTGACGTGGTGAAGGCGGTCGCGCGGCACGGCGCGACGACGCTGGCCGGCGTGCCGCCGCTCTGGACGCAGCTGCTGGCCACGGGCTGGCCCGAAGAGGCGGTCGCGCCGATCCGACGGCTGACCAATTCGGGCGGCGCGCTGACCCCCTCGCTGGTCCGGGGCCTGCGCACGCGTTTCCCCGCGGCCGATCTCTACGCCATGTATGGGCTGACCGAGGCGTTTCGTTCGACCTATCTCGATCCTGCGCTGATCGACGCCAATCCTGACGCGATCGGTGGCGCCATTCCCTTTGCCGAGATCATGGTGCTGCGCCCCGATGGCAGCCCGGCGGTTGCGGGCGAGCCGGGGGAGCTGGTCCATGCCGGGCCGCTGGTCGCGCAGGGTTATTGGCGCGATGCCGATCGGACCGCGCAGCGCTTTCGCCCCGCGCCGGGGCATGACCGGGCGGTATGGTCGGGGGACAAAGTCGTGCTGGGCGCGGACGGACTGCTCCGCTTCGTCGGGCGCGATGACGAGATGATCAAGGTCGCCGGCAACCGGATCAGTCCACAGGAGATCGAGGAAGCCGCATTGTCGGGCGGCGAAGCGCGCGAGGCGGTGGCGATCGGCGTGCCCGACCCGGTGCAGGGGCAGACGATCGTGCTGGTGCTGGCGGGCGATGCCGCATCGGAGCCGGCGCTGCGCATGCGCCTGAAGGCCGAGCTTCCCAATTTCATGCAGCCCGCGCGGATCGTTTGGCACGACGAACTGCCGCGCAACGCCAATGGCAAGCTGGACCGCAGCGGCCTGCGCCGTACGGTTCTGGATAAGGATATGACGGCATGAAGCCGATGGGCCCCATCCCCCCCGAATTCGCCGCGCAGCAGGGTGCGCTGGTCATCGGCGGGCGGAGCGCCACTGACTGGATGAAGGGGCGCGACGGGCCGTTGTTCGTCTATGATCCCGCCATCGTCGCGGCGCGGGTAGCGCGGTTTCGGGCGGCCTTTCCGACGATCGACCTTCATTATGCGATCAAGGCCAATCCCTTTCCGCCGTTGCTCGCTGCGATGGCGGCGATGGTCGACGGCTTCGATGTCGCATCGGCGGGCGAGCTGGCGAAGGTGGCGGACCTCGGCCGGCCGGTCAGCTTCGCCGGGCCGGGCAAGCGCGATGCCGAACTGACCGCCGCGATCACGGCGGGGATCACGCTGAACCTGGAGTCGGAGGGCGAAGCGAGGCGCGCGCTGGCCATCGCCGATCGGCTGGGGCGGACACCGCGCCTGGCGGTGCGGGTCAACCCGGATGTGGAGTTGCGCGGGTCGGGGATGAAGATGGGCGGCCGGCCATCGCCCTTCGGCATCGATGCCGAGCGGGTGCCGGCACTGGTCCGCGACCTGATCGCGGCCGGCGCGGACTGGCGCGGCTTTCATATCTATGCCGGCAGCCAGGCGCTCGATCCGCAGGCGATCATCGATACGCAAGCCGCCACCATCGCGCTCGCCGCGCGCCTTGCCGAGGCGGCGGGGCAGGCGCCGCCGCTGGTCAATCTGGGTGGCGGCTTCGGCATTCCCTATTTCGCCGGCGACACAGCCCTCGACATCGAGCGGGTCGGGGCGGCGCTGACCGAGGCGCTGGATGCGCGAGCCGCGATCTTGCGCGACACGCGCTTCGCGATCGAACTTGGCCGCTGGCTGGTGGCGGAGGCGGGCGTCTATCTGGCGCATGTCGTCGACATCAAGGACAGCGGCGGCGAGCGGTTCGCGATCCTCGACGGCGGGCTCAACCACCAGCTGGCGGCCAGCGGTAATTTCGGCACGGTCGTGCGGCGCAACTATCCGCTGGCGCTGGCGCATGCGATGGGTGCGGCGGCGGACCAGACGCTGTCGGTCGTCGGCCCGCTCTGCACCCCCCTCGACCGGCTGGGCGACCGCATCGCGCTGCCCCGTCCCGATATGGGCGACATCGTCGCGATCTTTCTGGCGGGAGCCTATGGAGCCAGTGCCAGCCCTGCGGCGTTTCTGGGGCACGGGCCGGCCGACGAAGTGCTGGCCCGATGAAATATCGGCAGCGTCTACCGGGGCATAACCCTATGTTCACCTCTTGGACGGCATAGCGACGCTGCGCAATTTGCCTTGTCGCCCCGGCCGGGGTGCAGGGTTCAGGAGTAACGTTCGCATGGCATCCTTCGCCCGCCCCCTCTTGATCGCAGGGCTCGCCGCCTCGACGCTGACCGCCTGTTCGACCGCGAAAAGCGGCCCCGAACTGCCGCCGGCGGGCTATGTCGCCAAGAAGGACGTGCCGGGTGAAGAATATGTCATCGGCCCGCTCGACCAGCTGAACATCTTCGTCTGGCGCAATCCCGACCTGTCGGCCAAGGTGCAGGTGCGCCCCGATGGCCGTATCACCACGCCCCTGGTCAACGACATGCCGGCGGTGGGCAAGACGCCCGCGATGCTGGCCGACGACATGAAGAAGGCGCTGTCGGAATATGTCTCCAACCCGATTGTGTCGGTGATCGTCGAGAATTTTGCCGGCACCTACAGCCAGCAGGTGCGCATCGTCGGCGCGACCGAGCGGCCCGCCTCGATCCCCTATCGCGCCAATATGACGCTGCTCGACGCGATGATCGCGGTCGGCGGGTTGAACCAATATGCGGCGGGCAACAAGGCCAAGCTGGTCCGCACCGAGCGCGACACCGGCAAGCAGCGCGAATATGCGCTCCAGATCAACGACCTGCTGCGCAAGGGCGATTCGAAGGCGAATGTCCGGCTGGAACCCGGTGACGTCATCATCATCCCCGAGTCGATGTTCTAAGGGGGGTCGGCGCGCGTGTCCGCCATTCAGGACGAAATCCGCATTGCGATCCATGCGATCTGGACCCGGCGCTGGCTGGCGCTGGCGGTCGCCTGGGCCGTGTGCATCCTGGGCTGGCTGTTCGTGTCGCAGATCCCCAGCCGATACGAATCGACCGCGCGCATCGCGGTGCAGACCTCGCAGCTTTTGCCCGACGGCATGGGCAGCGGCCCCAATGCCCAGATGCAATCGGTCGATCAGGTCCGCCAGACGCTGATCTCGGCGATCAACCTGCAAAAGGTGGTGCGCGGCACTGATCTGGCCGCCACGGTATCGACCGATGCCGATGTCGCCGCGCGCGTCGCCGGGCTGGCCCAGTCGATCAAGATCGAGAACCAGCAGGACACGATCTTCAAGCTGACCGTCACGCAAGGGAGCCCCAAGCTGGCGCAGCAGGTGGCGCAGAAGCTAATCGACATCTTCGTCGAATCCAATCTGGTCGGCGATCGCAACACCACCAGCCAGAGCCTGAGCTTCCTCGACCGCCAGCTCGACGAGCGGCAGAAGCAGTTGCAGGCGGCGGAGGCCAAGCGCGCGCAATATCAGAACCAGTTCATGGGCGGCCTGCCGGGCAGCGGTTCGGTCGCGGACCGCATCGGGCTGGCGCGCTCGCAGATGGCGCAGGTGGACAGCGACCTCGCCGCCGCCCAGTCGAGCGTGGCGGCGGTGCAGGGACAGCTGGCGGCGACGCCGCGCACCGTGGCGGAGGGCGGCGGCAGCGTCGGTCCAGCCCGCGCCCGACTGGCGACGCTGCAGGGGCAACTGGCCGATGCGCGTGCGCGGGGCTTCACCGACAATCACCCCGATGTGATCGCCCTCAAGAGCCAGCTGGGCGCGGCGCAGGCGGCGGCCAGGGCGGAAGGCTCCGGCGGCGGCGCGGGCGGACAGCCCAATCCGCTCTATATGTCGCTACAGTCGATGGCGGCGGAAAAGCAGGCGCAGCTCGCCAGTCTGAAGGTGCGCAAGGCGCAGTTGCAGGGCGACCTCGACCGGCTGAACGCGAGCCTGTCGACCAACCCGGAGACGGCGGCGCAGCAGGGTGCGATCGACCGCGACTATCAGGTGCTGAAGGACAGCTATGACCAGTTGCTGCGCCAGCGCGAGCAGGTGGCGCTGCGCGGACAGGCGCAGAACCAGACGGACTCGATGCGCTTCTCGGTCATCGATCCGCCGACCTATCCGCGCGCGCCGACCGCGCCCAACCGCATCCTGTTGCTGACCGGCGTGTTTCTCGCCGGGCTGGGGCTGGGCGTGGGCAGCGCTTTCGCCCTGTCCAAGCTGCGCCAGACCTTCACCACCGCCCAGTCGCTCCAGCGGACGATGGGGATGCCGGTGATCGGATCGATCGGCGAAGTCGTCACCCGTGCGCAGGCCGAGGTGCGCGCGAGCCGGCTGAAACTGTTCCTGGGTGGGACGGCGGCGCTTGCCGCGGCCTATGGGATGGTCCTGGGTATCGAGCTATTGCAACGGGGTATGGCGGCGTGAGCAACAGCGTGAAACCTCCCAGACCCCGCCGGGAACCGTCGCTGCTCGAACGGGCGGCCAATGTGTACGACTTCCAGGCCTATGTCCGTGCGCCCGCGCCCGTCGAGGAACCGCGCCCGGCGCCGGTCGAACAGGCCGCGCCGATTGCCGAACCGGTCGCCGCACCCGCCGCGCCGCCGCCCGTCGCGACGGCTCCGGTCGAGCAACCCGCTCCCATCGCGCCGCCCGAGGCCGTGGCCCCCTTCGTCGCGCCTGCGATGTCCGAGCCGGCCTGGACCCCGCCGGGCTTGATCGAAGAGGACGACGCCGCCGCGCCGGCGGTGGCCGAACCCGCGCTGGCGGGCATTCCGGCGGAGTTCCTGGCGCAGCCGGGCGACGATGATTTTCTCGCCAGCGAATATAATCCGGGGTTCAGCGATGTCGCGACCGTCGACCGCGCGCTGCTCGCGGAAAACGGCATGATCGTGCCCGGCGCGCCAATCGGCCCGCTCGCCGAGGAGTTCCGGCTGGTCAAGCGCCAGCTGATCATCACCAGCCAGCGGCTGATCGAGACGGGCGACGCCGACAAGGCGCGCACCGTCCTGATCTGCTCGGCGCGGCCGCAGGACGGCAAGACCTTCTGCTCGGTCAATCTCGCTTTGTCGTTGGCGGCGGAGCGCGATACCGAGGTGCTGCTGGTCGATGCCGATGTCGCCAAGCCCGACGTGCTCGCCCGGCTTGGCCTGGCCGAGGGGCCGGGGCTGCTCGACGCGCTCGACGACAGCAATATCGATGTCGAGGATCTGGTGATCCGCACCGATGTGCCGCATCTGTCGGTGCTGGCCTGCGGCACGCGCAAGGCGAGCGATACCGAACTGCTCGCCTCGGCACGCACCCGCACAGTCCTGCAGCGGCTGTTGTCGGCCAATCCGCGCCGGCTGGTCATCTTCGACTCGCCGCCCGCGCTGGCGGCGTCGCCCGCCTCGGTACTGGCGATGCTGGCGGGGCAGGTGATGATGGTCGTACGCGCCGACAAGACGCCCGAAAGCGAGGTGACCGCCGCGATCAACCTGCTCGACGCGTGCGAGCATATCCAGCTGGTGCTCAACAGCGTCGCCTTCGTGCCGGGCAGCCGGCGCTTCGGCTATTATGGTAAGGATGTCGGCTGAGCATGGTGGCGCGGCCGATCCTGACGGGCTGTCTGGGGCTGGCGATGCTGCCGGCCGCGGCCTTTGCCCAAACGCAGGACCTGCCGCCGCCGTCGGGCGTTGCACCCGGTGCGGGCAATGCGCCGCCCGCCGGTTCGGCACCCGCGCCGGCCGCCGATGGCCCCGACCGACCCCGTGCGCGCGTGTCGCCCTATATCGAGGTGGGTCAGCTGTTCAGCGCCGATCTGAACGGCGGCGACTCGGTGACCTTCACCACGCTGGCGGCGGGCGTCAACGCGCAGGTCGACACCGCGCGGGCGCAGGGGCAGGTCAGCTATCGCTACGAACATCGCATCGCGTGGAATGACGGCTATGGCGGCGGCGACGTGCATAGCGGCCTGGCGCGCGGGCTGTATCGCATCACGCCCGAACTGAGCATCGACGGCGGCGCGCTGGCGACGCGGACGCGATCCGATATTCGCGGGGCCGCACCGGGCGTGCTGGTCGGCAATCCGGGCAATATCTCGCAGCTCTACTCCGCTTATGTCGGCCCCGTCCTGCGCACCCGTGCCGGGCCGGTGCAGCTGCTGGCCAATTACCGGCTGGGCTATACCCGCGCGGAGACGCCGGGGCTGGGTGGGCTCGCCCCGGATCAGCCCCGGCTCGACTATTTCAGCGACAGCTGGAACCACATGGCGACGGTCAACGCCTCGACGCGTCCCGGCACCATCCTGCCCGTCGGCCTGAGCGCCAGCGGCCTCTACGAGCGCGACGACGCCCGCCAGTTGGCGCAGCGTTACGAGGGCTGGTTCGCGCGCGGCGACGTGCTCTATCCCGTCTCGCCGTACGTCGCGCTGACCGCCGGTGTCGGTTATGAACGGATCGAGAGCAGCCAGCGCGATGCGGCGGTCGATGCGGCGGGACGCCCGCTGGTCGACAGCAGCGGCCGCTTCGTGATCGCGCCCGACAGCCCACGCCGCATCGCCTATCGCACCGACGGCGTCTATTACGACGCGGGCGTCATCTGGCGGCCCAATCGCCGCACTTCGGTCGAGGGGCATATCGGCGAACGCTACGGCTCGCTCAGCATCACCGGCACCGCGCAATATGAGGCGGCGCGCGGCGTCTTCTTTCGCGCCTCGGTCTATGACGGTATCCAGACGTTCGGCCGGCAGATGCGCAACGGCCTGTCGGGGCTGCCCACCCAGTTCGTCGAGACGCGCGACGCCTTTTCGCAGCAGTTCAACGGCTGCGTCTTCTCGACCAGCGGGGCGACGCCGGGCGGGTGCCTGAACGACGTGCTGCAATCGGTGCAGACCGCCGTTTACCGGGCGCGCGGCGTGGATGCGACGCTGACCATGGCGCGGGGCCGCTCCACGCTGGGCTTCGGACTGGGCTATAGCAACCGCCGGCTGTTCGCGCCCGACGCCGCGCCGGGGCTGATCGTCGGTGGGGCCGATGACGAAAGCTGGTACGCGCAGATTTTCTTCGGACGGTCGTTAAGTCGTGACTCGGGGCTTAACGTGAATGGCTTCGTTAACTATTATGCCAGTAGGTTGGCGGGCGCCGAGGACGTGGTATCGGTTGGCACGACGGCCAGCTATTTCCACAACTTCGGTCGGCTGGGAACAACCGCGTCGGTTGGATTGTACCACTTCTCGGTCGGGGACCTGACCAACGCCCTGTCGGCGCAGGCCCTGATCGCCGCACGGTATCAATTCTGACCGGCCGAAAGGCACGATAATGTACGAGACCCATTTCGGTCTGGGCGAACGCCCGTTTCAGCTGACCCCGGACCCGCGTTTCTGGTTCGAGACGGCGACGCATGGCAAGGCAATGGCCTATCTGGGCTATGGCCTGGCGCAGGGTGAGGGCTTCATCGTCATCACCGGCGATGTCGGCGCGGGCAAGACGACGCTGGTCGGCCATCTGGTCGAGACGCTCGACACGCGCCGCGTCCGCGTGCTCCACATCGTGTCGACCGCGATCGATCCGGATGACCTGCTGCGCGTGGTCGCCGGGCAGCTGGGCGTCGATGCGCAGGGCCTGTCCAAGGCCGCGCTGCTGGCCGCAACCGAGCGCGCGCTGAACGGCGTCGCGCGCGAGGGCCGCCGTGTGCTGCTGATCGTCGACGAGGCGCAGGCGCTGCCGCTCGCCTCGCTCGAAGAGCTGCGCATGCTCTCCAATTTCCAGGCGGGCGGCCATGCGCTGCTTCAAATCCTGCTGGTCGGCCAGCCCGAGTTTCGCGACCGCCTGCTGGGCTCGGGCGCGGTCGAGCAGCTGCGCCAGCGGGTCATCGCCATCCATCACCTCGACCCGATGGACCCGGAGGAAGTCCCCGATTACATCGCGCACCGCCTGGCGGTAGCGGGCTGGACGGGGCGTCCCGACTTCGCCGCCGACGCGTTCGATGCGCTCTACGATGCCTCGGGCGGTGTGCCGCGTCGGCTGAACGTGCTGGCCGGCCGCGTGCTGCTCCAGGCGGCGATCGAGGGTGTCGAGCTGATCGGGCAGGATACGGTGCGCAGCGTCGCCGCCGACATGGCCGCCGATATGGGGGCGGACCGGATCACCTCGTCGCAACCCGAATCGCAGGCCGATCCGATCATCACCCGCGTCGCGCCGATCGCCGCCCCGGCCTCCTATGACCCGCCGGTCTTTGGTGCCGGCACGCTGGGCGCGCTGAACGGCACGGCGGCGGGTATCGCCGCGACGGCGGGCACGCTTCGCTCCGGCCTGTATGCCAATGGCCATGCCGCGCCCGAGCCGATCGTCCGCGCGGCCGGCATGGACACCGAACGCGGGGCGCACCGCGTCGTGGCCCCACCGCCCGCGCCCGAACCCGTCTCGCTGCGTCCGATGGCGCCGTCCGCACCCGAACAGGTCGAACCGGCCAAGCCCGCCGAACCGGCTCAGCCGAGCGCGACCGCCGCCTTGGAGGACCGCGTCGCCCGGCTCGAAGCCCGTCTGGAGCAGCAGGAGGCGGCGCTGCGCCGTGTCCTGACCCTGCTGGTCGACTGGACCGACCAGGACGATCGTGGCGAGGCCAAGCAGGAAGGCGCGACCATCCGCCCGGCAGGAGCGTGGGGCCATGCCGCCTGAGCCAAAGGCGGCCGCGCCCCTGAACGGCATGTCGGTCGATGTCGAGGAGTGGTTCCAGGTCGGCGCGTTCGAGAAGACGATCGACAAGGCGGATTGGGACCGGCTGGACAGCCGGGTCGAGGCCAATACCGATGCGGTGCTGTCGCTGTTCGCCGAGACGGGCACGCGCGCGACCTTCTTCACGCTCGGTTGGGTCGCGCATCGCCATCCCGGCCTGATCCGGCGCATCGTCGCGGCCGGGCATGAGATGGCCAGCCATGGCTGGGACCATCAGCGCGTCTTCACCATGACCGCCGACCAGTTCCGCGCCGACCTCGCCCGCGCCAAGGCGGCGATCGAGGATGCCGGCGGGCAGGCAGTGACCGGTTATCGCGCGCCCAGCTTCTCGATCGACAAGCGCACGCCCTGGGCGCATCCGGTGCTGGCCGAGGCGGGCTATCGCTATTCGTCCAGCGTCGCGCCGTTGCGGCACGACCATTATGGCTGGGCGGAATCGCCGCGTTACGCCTGGCGGCCGCTCGCCGATGCCGATCTGATCGAATTGCCGGTGACGGTGGCTGAGTGGGGCAAGCGACGGCTGGCGACCGGCGGCGGCTTTTTCCGCATGCTGCCCGCCAAGCTGACCGATGTCGCGGTCGGGCAGGTCAATCGCGACCGGCACGGCGCGATCTTCTATTTCCACCCCTGGGAGGTCGATCCAGACCAGCCGCGCGTCGCCGATGCGCCGCTGCGCTCCAAGCTCCGGCATTACAGCCGGCTGGGGGCGATGGCGGGCAAGCTGCGCGGGCTGCTCGGCCGGCATGACTGGGGCCGGGTGGATGCGGTCGCGGCCGAGGAAGCGGCGCGGCTCGCATGACCGCACCGGACTTGGCCGTCCGCGTCGCCGATCTGGGGCGCGGGGATGAGCGCGTGCGGATCGATGCCTTCGTCCGGTCGGCCGAGGCGGGCACGCCCTTTCATCTGACCGGCTGGCTGTTGGCGGGCGCGGCGGGATGCGGGCAGAAGGCGCATTATCTCGTCGCCGAGCGGCTGGACGGGACGATCGCCGGGGTCCTGCCGCTGAGCGAAATCCGCTCGCCTTTGTTCGGCGCGGCGATGGTTTCGACCGGGTTCGGCGTCGATGGCGGCGTGCTGGGCGAGGGCGCGGACCTGCTGGCGGAAGTCGCTTGGCAGTCGGCGCGCGCGCGCGGGATCGAGTCGGTCGAGTTGCGCGGCGGTCCGGCCCCAGGCGGCTGGGCGGTCGATACCGACAGCTATCTGGGCTTCGTCCGCCCGATCGCGAGCGATGACGAAGCTGAACTGAAGGCGATCCCGCGCAAGCAACGCGCCGAGGTGCGCAAGGCGCTCGCCAACGAGCTGACCGTCGAGACCGGATCGAGCGACGCGATGCTCACCGAGCATTACCGCATCTATGCCGAGTCCGTCCGCAACCTGGGCACCCCGGTCTTTCCGGCCAGGCTGTTTCGCGAGGCGGTGGCGCGGCTCGACGCCGATGTGCTGACCGTGCGGCATCAGGGCCGGGAGGTGGCGAGCGTGTTGAGCCTCTATCACGCTGGCACCGTCTATCCCTATTGGGGCGGCGGCACCCAGGCCGCACGGGGCCTGCGCGCCAACGACCTGATGTACTTCGCGCTGATGCGCCATGCCCGTGCGCGCGGTTGCCGCAGTTTCGATTTCGGCCGGTCCAAGGTCGGCACCGGCGCGGCCGCGTTCAAGAAGAATTGGGGGTTCGAGGGGCAGCCGCTGGCCTATGCCAGCCGCAGCGTGCACGGACCGCGCGCGATCAACCCGCTGAACCCCAAATATGCGCTGATGATCGCGGTGTGGAAACGCCTGCCGGTCTGGGCGGCGAAGCTGGCCGGGCCACCGATCGCACGGGGCCTGGGGTGAGGGACCTGCTGTTCCTGGCGCACCGCGTGCCGTTCCCGCCCGATCGTGGCGACAAGATTCGCAGCTACCACATCCTCCGCCATCTCAGCCGCGACTGGAGCGTGCACCTGTGCACCTTTGGCGAGAGCGAGGCGGACCTCGATCCGCCCGCCGCCTTCACCGATCTGCTGGCCGGTTGCCATATCATCCGCCGGTCCAAATCGACCCCGGTCGCCGCGCTTCAGGCGCTGGCGACGGGCGCCCCCGTATCGCTTACCGCCTTCGCCCATCCCGCCATGACGAAAGCCGTGCGGACCGTGCGACGGCAGGGTGTGGCGGCGGCCTACATCTTTTCCGGTCAGATGGCGCAATATGCCGGCGAGGAACCGACGATCATGGACATGGTCGATGTCGACTCCGCCAAGTTCGCCGCGCTCGCCGAGCGTGCCGCTGGCCCCAAGCGAATCATGCTGGCCCGCGAAGCGCGGCTGCTCGGCGGTTTCGAGCGTCGCGTGGCGGCCGGCATGGCCGCGACCCTGTTCGTCAGCGAGGCGGAGGCCGCCCTGTTCCGCGCCGGTGGCGGCGAAGGTCGGATCGTCGCGGTCGAGAACGGTATCGATGCCGCCGTCCATGACCCTGCCCTCGTCACCCCCGTCGCCAAGGCGGGGCCGCTGATCGTCTTCACCGGGCAGATGGATTATCAGCCCAATATCGACGCGGTGACGCATTTCGCCAAAGCCATATTGCCGCTGGTCCGCGAGGCGCATCCCGCCACGCGCTTCGCGATCGTCGGCCGCGCGCCGATGCCGGCTGTGCGCCGGTTGGCGGGTGAGGCGGTGATCGTCACCGGCGAGGTGCCCGACACGCGGATATGGCTGGCCGCCGCCGCCGTCTGCGTCGCCCCGCTGATGCTGGCGCGTGGTATCCAGAACAAGGTGTTGGAGGCGATGGCCATGGCGCGGCCGATCGTCGCCTCGCGCGCGGCGGCCGAGGGGATTGATCATGGCGGCACCATCGCGGTCGCGGACGGCGACCACGATTTCGCCGACAAGGTCATCGCCGCGCTGTCCGGCCCCGCCGCCAATCCGGCGGCGCGTGCGCAAGTGCTTGACCGCTATGACTGGAACGCGAGACTGGCACCGCTCGACCAGCTGTTGAAGGATATTGCGTGACTGTGGGGGATCGGATGCGGCCGGGACGCTGGCCCTATCATCTGGCGCTGCTTGGCACGGCGGCGGCGCTGATCCTCGCCCTGTTCTGGCGCGACGTCACCCATCTGGTCGAGATTTGGTGGACCAGCACGACCTATGGCCATTGCCTGTTCATCGGCCCGGTCGTCGGCTGGCTGGTGTGGCAGCGGCGGCCCGAACTGTCGAAGCTGACGCCCGCCGCCTGGTGGCCCGGACTGATCCTGGTCGCGGCCGGCGGGTTCCTGTGGCTGTTGGGCGAGTCCGCGACCGTGGCGCTCGTCCGGCAGATGGGGCTGGTCGCGACGCTGGAGGGGCTGGTCGTCACGCTGCTGGGGCCGATGGTCGCGCGCGGGCTGCTCTTCCCGCTGGTCTATGCCTGGTTCCTGGTGCCGTTCGGGGCGGAGCTGGAAAAGCCGTTGCAGCAGATCACCGTCGCCATCGTCATGCCGCTGCTCGACTGGAGCGGCATCCCGGCGTCGGCGGACGGCGTCCTGATCCATGCCGGCCGCTATTGGTTCGAGGTGGCGGAGGCCTGTTCGGGGTCGAAGTTCGTGCTCGCGATGATCGCCTTTGCCGCGCTCGTCGCCAATCTCTGCTTCCGGTCGCCCTGGCGGCGCGCGATCTTCATGATCGTGTCGGTGATCGTGCCGATCCTCGCCAATGGCGTCCGCGCCTGGGGCACGATCTTCGCCGCCGACCTGACCTCGATCGAGGTGGCGGGGGGCGTCGACCATATCATCTTCGGCTGGGTGTTCTTCGCGTTAGTGATGGCGGCGGTGCTGGCGATCGGCTGGCAGTTTTTCGATCGTTCGCCCGATGATCCCGCCTTCGACCCCGCCAAATTGTCGGCCACGCCCGGGCATCGCATCGACCCGCTGTTGGCGGCTGTACTCGCGCTCGCGATCACCGCCGTCTTCCCGAGCTGGAGCGGCTATGCCGGCAGCCGCGCGGCGTTGCTGCCCGCGCAGATGGCGCTGCCCGACGTGCCCGGCTGGACCCCGGCGCAGCAGCGCAGCAACTGGGCGCCGCATTATCCGGGTGCCGATGCGACCATGCTGCGCACCTATACGGACGGGCAGGGGCATCAGGTCGATCTGGCGGTCGCCGTCTTCTCCCGCCAGCGCGAGGGCGGCAAGCTTGGCGCGTTCGGCACGGGCGTGTTGCAGGAGGATGATCGGTGGATACGCGTCGCCGATCTCGGGCCGATCGCCGGGGGCGGCGCGATGCGGATGATCACGACCGGACCGCTCGGCCAGTCGATGCAGCGCGATGTTGCGACCTGGTATCGGATCGGCGATAGCCTGACGCCCAATATGCGACAGGTGAAGATCGAGACGATGAAGGCCCGGTTGCTGGGCCAGCGCCAGATGGCGGTCGCGGTGCATGTGTCGAGCGAGGGCGACGACCCGCAGGCGATCGAGGCCTTCGTCCGCGCGCTGGGGCCGATCGATCGCTTCGCCGACCGCCTGACCGGGCGGCGCTGACGCCGTATGTGCGGCATCGCCGGCCTGTTCCATCCCGCCACGCCCAAGCCGGTCGATCCCGCCCGGCTGCGCGCGATGATCGGCGTACAGGCGCATCGCGGACCCGACGGGCAGGGGGTGTGGACCGCGCCGGGTGTCGGCTTCGCCCATGCCCGGCTGTCGATCATCGATGTCGCCGGATCGCCCCAGCCGATGGTCGATGGCGAGGTCGCGGTCTGCTTCAACGGCGAGATCTATAATTACCGTGCCCTGCGCGACGAATTGCGCGAGCGCGGCGCGGTCTTCCACACCGATGGCGATACCGAGGTGCTGCTGCACGGCTGGCGCCATTGGGGGCCGGCGATGCTCGACCGGCTGGTCGGCATGTTCGCCTTCGCCGTGCATGATGCCAGGGCGGGCAAGCTGTTCCTGGCGCGTGACCGGCTGGGGGTGAAGCCGCTTCACTGGGCCGAACTGCCCGATGGCGCGATCGCCTTCGCGTCCGAGATGAAGGGTATCCTCGCCCATCCGCTGTTCCGGCGGCGGCCCGATATTCGCGCGGTCGAGGATTATCTGGCGCTGGGCTATGTCCCCGACGACGCCAGCATCGTCGCGGGCGTGCACAAGCTGCCCGCCGGGCATTTCCTGCTGATCGAGCGGGGTCGGTCGATCCCCCGGCCCCGGCAATGGTGGGACGTTGATTTCTCCGAGCGCGAGAGCGGTTCGGCGGCGACGCTGGGCGAGGGGCTGCTCGCCCATATGCGCGCGGGCGTCACCAGCCGCATGGTCGCCGACGTGCCGCTGGGCGCGTTCCTGTCGGGCGGGGTCGATAGTTCGGGCGTCGTCGCGCTGATGGCGGAGGCGTCCCCGCGCGCCGTGCGGACCTGCACCATCGGCTTCGAAGAGGCGGGGCATGACGAGCGCGGCTATGCCCGCACCATCGCGCAGCGTTTCGCCACCGATCATGTCGAGCGGGTCGTCCGCGCCGACGATTTCGCGCTGATCGACACGCTGGTCGGCCAGTTCGACGAGCCCTTTGCCGATGCCTCGGCACTCGCCACCTATCGGCTGTGCCAGCTGGCGCGCGAGCATGTCGCCGTGGCGCTGTCGGGTGACGGCGCGGACGAGGCGTTGGCGGGCTATCGCCGTCATGTCTTCCATGCGGGCGAGGAGCGGGTGCGGGGGC
Source organism: Sphingomonas pseudosanguinis (assembly GCF_052056765.1). Lineage (NCBI taxonomy): Bacteria > Pseudomonadati > Pseudomonadota > Alphaproteobacteria > Sphingomonadales > Sphingomonadaceae > Sphingomonas > Sphingomonas pseudosanguinis. Next base: position 2,143,615 of record NZ_CP189888.1, on the reverse strand, counting down.
TGTTCCCGGCAGAGCTGCGTGGTCGTCTGTTCGGCACGCTGGGGCGCTATTACCCCAAGGCCGACTGGGCGCCGCGTCCCTTGCGCGCGAAGACGACCCTGCTGGCGCTGGGGATGGACGGGGCGGAGGCCTATGCCCGCGCGGTCGGCGTCACCAGCCCGGAATGGCGCGCGCGACTGTTCTCGGCCGAGGCGCGCTCGGCGCTGGGCGGGCACCGGGCGGAGGATCGCTATGTCGCCGCCATGCGGGACGCGCCCGCGCGCGATGCCATCGACCGTGCGCAATATGCCGATCTGAAGATCTGGCTGCCCGGCGACATCCTGACCAAGACCGACCGCACCTCGATGGCGGTAGGGCTGGAGGCGCGCGAGCCGCTGCTCGACCATCGGCTGGTACAATATGCCGCGCGCCTGCCCGCCGCGATGCGGGTGCGGGGCGGGCAGGGCAAATGGCTGATGAAGAAGGCGCTCGAGCCCTATCTGCCGCGCGACATCCTGTACCGGCCGAAAATGGGGTTCGTCACACCGATCAGCGCGTGGTTCCGGGGGGCTTTGGCGGATGAGGCCGCAAGCCTGTCGCAATCGGGACTGCTGCGCGAGACGGGCTGGTTCGAGCTGGCCGAATTGGGCCGTTTAGCCGCGGACCACCGCGCCGGGCGGGCGGATCACGGCCGAACGCTGTGGCAGATGCTGATGCTGGAGCGGAGTTTGAAGCGGCTGTTTTGAGGTCGTGGCCGGCCGCGCTGCCCTCGACCCTCGTTCGCACTGAGCGAAGTCGAAGCGTAGGCCCTGCGGTGGCCGTCTCGCGTGGCCTTCGACTGCGCTCAGGCTGAACGGGGCGAGGGAGTGTGGTGCTGGCGGGGGCGGATGTTCTCCATGTGCGAGCAATGCTCATTCCCCGGCCTCCGTTCGCGCTGAGTGAAGTCGAAGCGTATGCCCTGTGGTGGCCGTCTCGCGTGGCCTTCGACTACGCTCAGGCTGAACGGAGCGGTGGAGGGGGCACGGGTAGAGGCGGATGTTCTCGACGCGCGAGCAACGCTTACTCCCCAACCTCCGTTCACGCTGAGCGAAGTCGAAGCGCACGCCGTGTCATGCCGTCTGGCGTAAGCCGAGCAAAGCGAAGCCGCCGCCGCGCCCCGGCGATCACCCCTTCAACGTCTGCGCGATCCAGCGGTCGAACAGGTCGGGCCACAGTCGTGCCGGCGATCCTTCGGGCGCGCTCATTGCGCCGAAGCCGTGGCCGCCGCGCTCGAAGAAATGCGCCTCGACCGGCACCTTGGCCGCACGCGCCTGGGTCAGGACGTCGATCGACTGGTCGAGCGGGACCAGCCCGTCATCTACGGCATGGACCAGGAATAGCGGCGGCGTGCTCGCGCCGATCCGGCGTGGCGTGTCGTAGCGTGCCTTCGTCGCCGCGTCCGGATTGGGGCCGAGCAGATTGTCGCGCGATCCCGAATGGGTGCTCGGCGTCGACAGGCTGGCGACGGGATAGACCAGCCCTGAGAAGCGTGGCTTGGCCGATTGTCGGTCGGCGGCGTCGACGGGCGTATAGACCGCGTCTTCATATCCCACGGTCAGCGAAGCGGCGAGGTGACCGCCGGCCGAGAAGCCGACAATGCCCAGATTTGCAGGATCGATACCATAGCGGCCGGCATTGGCGCGGATCAGCCGCATTGCGCGCTGCGCATCCTGGAGCGGGACGTCCGCCTGCCGGTCCCAGCCTTCGGAGGGCAGGCGATAGGAGAGCGCGAAGACGGTGATCCCGTGCGGGTTGAGCGTCCTGGCGACGTCGATCCCCTCATTCTGGATCGACACGAACCCATAGCCGCCGCCGGGAATGGTCAGCACCGCTCGGCCATCGGGACGTTCGGGGCGGAAGACCGCGACGATCGGATTGGCGGTGCCACGCAGCCACAATTCCTGGCGTCCTGCGGGGCCGTTCATCGACGGGTTCGGCGTGGGCAGCTTGGCGCGCGCACCCGGCGGACGGCCGGGCCAGAGCGGAAAATGCTCGGCGGGCGGCCAGGGCGTCATGGCGGCGGGCGTCGCCTGCCCGGCGGCCTTGGCCGTCGCATGGGCGGTGAGCGGCACGGTGGCCATCGCCCCCAGCAACGTGCGTCGATCGATCATGGCATCCCTCTCCTCAGCGCATGGGAGCGCTCATCCCCCACGAAACTGCCGGGGCGGGAGAGGGGGAGCAAGCAAAAAGAAAAGGGGCGGAAACCTTGCGGTTCCGCCCCCGATCTCAATGGCCGTATTTCTTGATCCCACGTCGACGCAGCTTCTCGCGCTTGCGGCGACGGCTATACGGGATTGCGAAGGCCAGCCCGGCAACCAGGACGAAGCCGATGATCACATAGGCCAGCTGTTCGCGTTCAAGAAATTCCAGCATTAGTCGAAAATCGCTCCCCAACGACGCTTCACGCGCTCCCGCCAGTGGCCGCGATGATAGGCGTCCGAGGCGAGCAGCGGCATCACCGAACCCGCTTCCGCGAACACCATCTGCTCGAGCGCGGTATCGACCTTGCCCCAGCTCGCCGCTTCCTTGAGCGTCGAGGACGAGCAGGCACCGTCACGAACATCGGCCACCGTGATCTGCACCGCGTATTTGTGCATTTCGACGTCGTCATGGCCCAGGATCTCGGCACAGACAACCGTGTCCTGGATGAAATTCTTCGGCACGCCGCCGCCGATCATCAGAAGGCCGGTGGTGCCCGCCTTGATCTTGATGTCGGTCAGTTCGCGGAAGTCGGCAATGGCATCGAGCACCATGTAAGGCTTGCCTTCCTTGGCGCGCTCGACCTGATGCTTGACCAGACCGAAGCCGGCCGACGAGTCGACGAACGCCGGGCAGAAGATCGGCACGTCATGCTCATAGGCGAGCTTGACGAGGCTGTTTTCCTTCTTGCCGTGCTCGGCGAGATACTTGCCCATCTCGCGGATGAAGGCGCGGCTCGAATAGGCCTTGGGCTCCAGCGAGTCCGCGATCTTGCCGATCGTGTGGTCGCAGTCCTGCAACTGCTCTTCGTCGATATAGGTGTCGTAGATGCGGTCGATGTAGAGCGAACGCAGCGTGTTGTCGTCCGGCACTTCCAGCGCCTGGTAATGCTTGTGACCCAGGCCTTCGAAGAAATCCATGTCGACGATCGACGCGCCGGTCGCGACGACGCCGTCGATCATGTTCGAGCGCAGCAGTTCGGCATAGAGGTCCATGCAGCCGCCGGCCGAGGTCGAACCCGCGATGACGAGGAAGATCGAGCAGTCCTTGTCGGCCAGCATCTGGTTATAGATGCCGGTCGCGCGCGCCAGGTCGCGGCTGGTGAAGCTCATCTTGCCCATCGAATCGATGATCGGGCGGGCGTCGAACTTGGTGATGTCGATATGCTCGACCACGCTGGAGAGCAGCTCGGCCTTGCGGTTGTCGTTGATCGTGTCGGTCATGATGGTTCCATCATCATCGAGAAGCCGTCGTCGTTATTGGGGACGCGGTAACCCGGCTGGCCCGGTCCTGCGGCCAAGCGCGGGAACGGGTATGGGAAGGGGCCTTATCGCGGTCGAAACCGCAATGCCACCCCATTCCCCTCCCGCCGGAGCGGGAGGGTTATGAAGATTGCTAGTGACGCTGGGTTACAGCTTGACGACGTTCGCGGTGCGGACCTGCTCGGCCTCGTCGCGGTAGACCGACAGCATCGGCTCATCGTCGGTCACGACGAACTCGTGACAGGAAAAGCCGTTGAACTGCGTCCGCATCGCCTGGCCGTACGCGCCCAGCATCCCGATCTCGAAATAATCGCCGGTATTCGTGTCCGCGGGCAGCGGGAACGGACCCTGCATGAAATCGAGATCGTCGCAGGTCGGGCCCCAGAAGCTGAAGTCCATGTCGCGCGCGTCGGAATCCGGCTCACGCAGCAGCTGGACCGGATACTTCCACCCGATATGCGCCGCATCGAACAGCGCGCCGTATGCGCCGTCGTTGATGTACAGCTCGTTGCCGCGGCGACGCTCGACGCGCACCACGACCGATGAATATTCGGCACACAGCGCCCGACCCGGCTCGGCCCAGAGTTCGGCCGAATAGGACACCGGCAGGCTCTCGAACGCGCGGTGGATCGTCTCGAAGAAACGCTCCAGCGGCGGCGGGGTCATGCCCGGATAGGCCGAAGGGAAGCCGCCGCCGACATCGATCACGTCGACCGTGACCGCCGCCGCGACGATCGCCGCACGCACCCGCTCCATCGCCGCCGAATAGGCGTCGGGGGTCATGGTCTGGCTGCCGACATGGAAGCAGATGCCGAGCGCATCGGCGACCTGGCGGGTCGCGATCAGCAGGTCCTTCGACTCTTCCAAGCTGACGCCGAACTTCGATCCCAGGCTCAGCTTGGCATATTCCGACGACACGCGCATGCGGACGCACAGGGTCAGGTCGGTCGCGCCGTTCGTGGCGCGGACGATCTTCTCCAGCTCTTCCAGGCAGTCGAGCGAAAAGGTGCGGACGCCGTGCGTGAAATAGGCCTCGGCGATCGCCTCTTCCGACTTCACCGGATGCATGAAGCAGCAGACGGCCTGCGGGGCGACCGACTTCACCAGACGAACTTCCGCGATCGAAGCGGTGTCGAAATGGGTGATGCCATTGTCCCACAGGATCTGGATCAGATCCGCAGACGGATTCGCCTTCACCGCATACATCGGCCGGCCCGGAAACTTCTCGACGAAGAATCGGGCGGCGCGCGCAGCGGCGTGCGGGCGAAGCAGCGTGACCGGATCAGCCGGACGACGCTTGGCGATGTCGATGCCGCGCTCCAGATTGGAGGGGACGGCGGTCGAGTGGGCAGCTAGCCCCAGCGCGCGATGATTCTGGTGCAACTCAAGGGACCTCCAATTGCCTGACGGCATACGGTGACAAAAAGCTGCCTTGCGGTTGGAAGTCCCATGGGGCAGCGGAGGCGCGAAATAGGGTCCGCTTTTTCGATTGTAAAGCGGTAGAAGGGGCGTCGGAGATAAAAAGTGACAATCTTAAGACAGCCGACAAAAGCGGGGGTCCGCGACGCCGCCGAAAAGATCGCCCGCATCCTGCCGCCGAGCCCGATATTTCCCTTGTCGATCAAGGGGAAGAGGGTGGTTTTCAAGGCCGAGAACCTGCAGCCGGTCGGGGCCTTCAAATTGCGCGGGGCATGGCACCGATTAACCGCGTTGGACGAGGTTTCGCGGGCGCGAGGCGTCGTCGCCTTCTCCTCGGGCAATCATGCGCAGGGAATCGCCTGGGCCGCACGCCGACTGGGTATCGCCGCGACCATCGTCATGCCGGCCGACGCGCCGCCCTCCAAACGCGAAGGCACGCTCGCACTGGGGGCGGAGATCGTCGATTATGACCGCGCGACGCAGAGCCGCGAGTTGATCGCACGGCAACTCGCCGAAGCACGGGGCGCGACGCTGGTACCCAGCTTCGACGACCCCTGGGTGATCGAGGGACAGGGATCGGCGGGGATCGAGGCGGCGGCGCAGATGGCCGCGCTCGGCCTGCCGGCACCGGGCCATGTGGTGACGCCGTGCGGTGGCGGCGGCCTGGCGGCGGGGCTGACGCTGGCGCTGCCCGATGCGCGGATCACCGTGGTCGAGCCCGAAGGCTGGGACGATATGCGTCGCTCGCTGGAGGCGGGGTGGATCGAGCCGGTGGGCGACAATCCGCCACCGACCGCCTGCGATTCTCTCCAGACGACGCGCGTGTCGCCGCTGACCTTCGAGGTGCTGGCGCGGCGCGGGGCGGAGGGCGTCGCGGTCAGCGAGGCCGAGGTTGCGACGGCGCAGCGTTTCGCCGCCGATCGGCTGCGGCTGGTGGTCGAACCCGGCGGCGCGGTGGCGCTGGCCGCGTTGCTGGCGGGCAAGGTCGCGGCGGAGGACGGCATGCTCGTGCTGCTGTCGGGCGGCAATGTCGACCGCGCCGCCTATGCGCGCGTGCTGGCGGGCTGATGGAGGCGATCGCCCAGGCCGCGCCGGGGATCGCGATGCTGGCGGCCTTCGCCTGCGTCGCGGGTGGCGTGGCGACGATCCGGCGCGGGGATCGGCGCAAGGGTGTGCTGATGCTGGTGATGGCGGTCGTGCTGGTCGGCAATGTGCTGATCTGGACGTTGTAGCGTTCCGTCCTTTTAGGTTCCGTTCCCCGGCGAAGGCCGGGGCCCAGTTCCTTTGTCGTTCGGGGTGCGCGATTTGTCGGAGGCAGATGTTGCGTGCCAGGAGGCTTCGACGCCGTGCCGATTCTCCTACCCACCACATAGCAACTGGACCCCGGCCTTCGCCGGGGAACAGGGAATTTTGCGGTCCGTGACCTCCACCACAAACCCCGCTAAAGCCCCGCGCATGTTCCGCATCGCTCGCTGGGCCATGAAGGCCGTGCTCGCCTTTGTCATTTTCAGTGTCGTGTGGGTCGGCATCTATCGCTTCGTGCCGCCGCCCATTACCTTCACCATGCTGGGCGATGTGATCGGCGGGCATGGCGTGACCAAGGACTGGATGCCGCTGTCCGAGATGGACCCCGACATGGCGCGCGCCGCCATCGCCGGCGAGGATGCGCGTTTCTGCTCGCATAATGGATTCGATTTCCAGGCGATGGCCAGCGCCGCCTATCGCAACGCCAAGGGCGGCCGGATTCGCGGTGGTTCGACGATCAGCCAGCAGACCGCGAAGAACGCCTTCCTGTTCCAGAATGGCGGCTATGTCCGCAAAGCCTTCGAGGCCTGGTTCACATTCCTGATCGAGACGCTGTGGGGCAAGCGGCGGATCATGGAGGTCTATCTCAACATCGCCGAGACGGGGATCGGCACCTATGGCGCCAATGCCGGGGCGATGCGCTATTTCGGGCATGACGCCTCCCGACTGTCGCCCACCGAAGCGGCGCGGATCGCGGCGGTGCTGCCGCTGCCCAAGAAGCGCGAGGCGGTGGCGCCGACCGGGTTCGTCCGGCGGCATGGCAATGTCATTGCGCGCTATGTCGGGGTCGTTCGGCGGCAGGGGTTGGATAGTTGTATTCGGTAGGGTGGGGGCTCGGTGAGACACCGTTCCCTCCCCCATCCCCTCCCGCCTGCGGGAGGGGCGTGCCTGGTGCGATCTGGTGGTCTTAAAACGTATCGAATGGCGCTTGTCATCTGACAGGAACACGCCCCTCCCGCAGGCGGGAGGGGATGGGGGAGGGCGGTTGCCACGCGCTGCGAGGCTTCTCGCTTGACCCCACATCGCACCACAATCGAACTACTCCCAGACCCGTGCGGTGATTTTCGTATATCGCCCCCGCGTTGTCGCCTGCCTCACCCGCGCAAACTGGGAGGGGCGGGCACAACCTGCGCGGCAGTCACATTTCGGGCAGTAAACAACCGTGCGGCATTCAGGCCATCCATAGTTCTATGCTTTTGACGAAACTGGCGCATCAGTTACGGAGCCGGGCGCGATCCGCTGACGTTCGGCCGAAAAACCCCACCACCGCTGATCGACCCCGACGCAGCGGCCAATCCCCCCGCCATCACCACCAGCCGGACGCAGATCAGCCCGGCCGGTGGCAAGTCACCTTATTTCGCGTCGCCGGAAATCGCGTCACCGGCCTTCTTGGCGGTATCCCCGACGCTCTTGGCAGCGGAGGTCACGGCTGCGTCACGGCGGTTTTCCGCGCCGCCCCGGCTGAACAGGTAGAAGCCGCCCACCAGCACCGCGATCAGCAGGACGATGGCGATCGCCATGCCGCCACCGCCGCCGCTGCGACGCTCGATCACCGTGGTGTGCGGCTGCTGATTGCCATAGGTTTCGGTAACGCGTTCATCGGCCATGACATTCCCTCCTTTATTGATGGGGAGAGCAACGCCATGGCTGCCATGTCGTTCCCGAAACGACGGGACCGGATCAGAAGGGCAGCTTGAAGCCCGGCGGCAGCGGCAGGCCGCTGGTCATCTTCGACATCTCGCTGCCCGAGGCGGCATCCGCCTTGGCCCGCGCATCGTTGATCGCGGCGGCGAGCAGGTCCTCCAGCATGCCCTTTTCCGACGGCTGCATCAGCGAGTCGTCGATGGTGATGCCGATGATCCGGCCCTTGGCCGACGCCTTGACCTTCACCAGACCGCCGCCGGAGACGCCTTCGACCTCGATATTGTCGAGATTGGCCTGCGCCTTTTCCAACTCGTTCTGGACGTTCTGGGCCATCGCCAGGATTTCGTCGAGATTCTTCACATCATGCTCCGTTCACACTGCGTTTGCCGGGCCATTCCATCAATTCGGCCTCGGGGAAAGCCTCTCGCGCGGCGCGGACCATGTCCGATTCCCACGCGGCGGTCTTGATCGCTTCCTCGGCGGCGACCTGCTGCTCGTGCAGGGTCGGCTGGCCGGGGACGTCCTCCAGCGTGACGCGCCAGTTCTGGCCCGTCGCCGTCTTCAGCGCCGCGATCAGCTCGCTCAGCGTATCGGCCGCGATCGGGCGCGATCCGCTGAACACCATCTCCGGTGGGGTGTAACGCACGAGACGCGCGCCGTGACGCAAACGCGCCGCCAGCGCCAGCTGCCCCATATCGTCCAGCCGGTCGATCATCGCGACGAAGCTGTCGGGCAGCTTGGGCGGTTCGGGTTCGGCGGGTGGCGGGGGTGGGGCGAGCGCGACCGGTGCGGCGGCGGGCGCCGTCTGTTGCGTCACCGCCGGCGCGCTCGATGCCGCGACGCCACCGTCACGGATCTGCCGCGCCAGCTCGCCCGGATCGGGGAGCGTCGAGGCATGGATCGCCCGTAGCAGCGCCATCTCCGCGGCCTCGATGGGCAAAGCGGCGCGCGCGACTTCGTCATGCCCCTTCAGGAACAGCTGCCACAGCCGGTGCAGCGCGGGAAAGCTGAGGGCGCCCGCCCATTCCTCACGCGCGGCGCGCTCTTCCAGCGGTTGCGCGGCGTCGGGCGGCGTGCCGACCTTGGTCAGGGTGATGCCATGCACCGTCTCCAGCAGCGAACGCAGCACCGATTGCGGATCGACGCCATAATCATATTGCCGCCGCAGTGAGGCGAGTGCGCCTGCGCCGTCGCCATTCAGCACCAACCCGAGCAGGTCGCGAACCGCGCCACGATCCGACAGGCCCAGCATCTCGCGAACCGCCGTTGCGGTCACGCCTCCGCCCTCCAGATCGGCATGGGCGATCGCCTGGTCCAGGATCGACAGGCCATCGCGCGCCGAGCCTTCCGCCGCGCGCGCCACCAGCATCAGCGCCTCGTCCTCGGCCGCCACGCCTTCCTTGACGCAGATGTCGGCGAAATGCGCGGCCAGCTTGTCCGCCGTGATGCGCCGCAGGTCGAAACGTTGGCAGCGCGACAGGACGGTGATCGGAACCTTGTTCACTTCCGTAGTGGCGAACAGGAACTTCACATGCGCGGGCGGCTCCTCCAGCGTCTTCAACAGCGCGTTGAAGGCGTTCTTGGAGAGCATGTGGACTTCGTCGACGATATAGATCTTGAAGCGCGCCGAGACGGCGGCATAGCGCGACGCCTCGATGATCTCGCGCACGTCGTCGACGCCGGTATGGCTGGCGGCGTCCATCTCGATCACGTCGATATGGCGACCCTCTGCGATGGCGCGGCAGGGCTCGCATTGGCCGCAGGGCTGGATTGTCGGGCCGCCGTTACCGTCCGGGCCGACGCAGTTGAGCGCCTTGGCGATCAGCCGCGCGGTCGAGGTCTTGCCGACCCCGCGCACGCCGGTCATCAGGAACGCATGGGCCAGCCGGTCGCGCTTGATCGCATTGCCCAGCGTCTGGACCATGGCATCCTGCCCGATCAGCGCGTCAAAGGTCTGCGGCCGGTATTTGCGCGCGAGGACGCGGTAAGCCTCGGCCTTGGCAGGCTGGGGCGGTTCGCCCAGGTCGAACGAATCAGCCATGACGGGTCGGACAAGTCGGGGTGAGGGAAATCATCGCCGACCAACATAGGCGCTCGGGCGCGCGGCGTCATCAACGGATACGCCGATGGTCGATCGGGCATGGCGTTTACAATGTGCGGAGGGTGGGAGCCGGGACGACCCGCAGCGAAATCGTTACGGCTGCTTCCGTCAGGACCTGACCGGGTTGGCGACGACTACGTCCGCCCGACTCCCGGTCGCGCATATGGCGAAACGGGGCCGGGGGATCAAGTCCTTATCCCACGGCCCCGCGCGCGACGAAGATTTACGCCTTAGCGATAGGTGTTGAAGCAGCGGCGCACCGGACCGTTCCAGGTCCGCTCCCAGCGGCACACGACGCGCGGGCGGCTATAGCCACCGCGATGCCAGCGCGGGCCACGGTTCCAGCCCGGTCCGCGATCCCAGCGGGGGCCCCGATGCCAGCCGGGGCCACGATCCCAGCCCGGTCCGCGATGATGCCAGCCGGGACCGCGATCCCAACCCGGCCCGCGGCCCCAGCGGTCATGCGGCGCGGCGTCGGCCGGCGCGGCGGCGATACCCGTGACGGCGATCAGGCCGGCACCCAATACAGCAAGAAGTTTCATAACGCTTTACTCCCGGTCGTCTCGCCTGTCAGCGAGCATGGGGAGAGAATGGCGAATCGGCGATGATTGCGTGCTGAACCAGTTCGTTATCCCAGGTTCAGGGAATGCGGACGCTACACCCCGCCATGTCGGGCGTCAGTATGATCTGGCAGGCCAGCCGGCTGGTGCGGGTGGCGTCGGGCACCAGGTCGAGCATGTCTTCCTCCTCGGCGGCGGGGGCGGGCAAACGGTCGAGATAGGCGGGGTCGATCAGGACATGGCAGGTCGCACAGGCCATCTGCCCGCCGCATGTGCCCTCCAGCGGTTGCCCCGCACGCTGGCCGGCGCGGAGCAGGGTTTCGCCGGGCATGGCCTCGGCGGGGATGGCGTGACCGTCGCGGGCGATGAAGGTCAGCGCGATCATGGCCGCTGCGCCCTGGCGGCGGTGACCAGTTGGTCGATGGCCTGGATCAATTCCTCCTCGCTGGTGTAGCGGCCGAAGCCGATGCGGATCGATGATTTCGCCTGGGGCACCGACAGGCCGAGTGCGGTCAGCACATGGCTGGTCCGCCCCGATCCGCTGGCACAGGCGCTGCCGGCCGAAAAGGCGATGTCGCGGCAATCGGACATCAGCCGTGCGACATCCAGCCCGTCGCGGCGGACATTGAGATTGCCGTGATAGCGCTGCGCCACCGATCCGTTGATCGTCCAGCCTGTACCCAGCCGCTCGACCGCCAGTGTCCAGAGCCGCTCGACATGGGTGGCATCCTCTTCGGTCCGCATCGCCATCAGCCGTGCCGCCGCGCCGAACCCGGCACAAAGCGCAGGGCTGAGGGTGCCCGAGCGGCCGCCCTCCTGATCGCCGCCGTGCAGCAGCGGGGGGAGGGTAATGCCGTCGCGTATCCAGAGCGCGCCGATCCCCTTGGGACCGTGGATCTTGTGAGCGGAGATCGCGACCATGTCGACTGACGTGGGAATGGCGATCCGGCCATAGCCCTGTACCGCGTCGCACAGCATCAGCGCGCCTGCTTGATGGGCTTGCTCGGCCACCGCGTCGATCGGCTGGACGGTACCGATCTCGTTGTTGACCAGCATCGCGGCGACCAGGCCGGTGCCGTGGGGCAGGGCCTGCGTAGCAGGATGCGAACCAGAATCACCCCTTCCCTTCAGGAGTGGCAGGTCGGTCATACCCCCGGCATGACCTAAACGATGCGGGGCATCGTTTACGTGCCACTGGGTCGGGGGTGGGGCGCTTCCACCGGCGTATGGCCCGTGGTGAGGCCCCACCCCAACCCCTCCCCTGAAGGGGAGGGGCTCGCGCTGATCCGAGTCGATGTAATCGGAGCCTGTTGCGACCAGCCCCTTGCCGTCGACCGGCAAGACGGTCAGCGGCCGCCCCGTCGCGGCGGCACTATCGAGCACGGCAGCATGTTCGATCGCGGTGGTGACGATCCCGCCATTTGCGCCCTTGATCGCCCAGTTCAGCGCCTCGGTCGCGCCGCTGGTGAACACCAGCCGCCCCCCCGGGGGCAGCAGCGCCGCGACCTGATCGCGCGCAACTTCCACGGCGGCACGCGCCTGTCGCCCGGCGCGGTGGGGTGAGTGCGGATTGGCATGGCCCTGCTCCAGCCAGGGGAGCATCGCCTTCAGCGCTTCGGGCGCGAGCGGGGTCGTCGCCTGATAGTCGAGATAGATCACAGGACGCGCTTCCCCCGTGCGATCGCGCGCCAGGCGCTGACGAAGCGGTCGACATCCTCGCGCGTCGTCGTGCGGCCGAAGCTGACCCGCACGACCTCGCGCCCCGCGTCCACATCCCAGCCGAGCGCGGCGAGGACATGACTCGGTTTCAGGCTGCCGCTGGCGCAGGCGCTGCCCGCCGAGACCGAGATTTGCGCGAGGTCGAACTGGATCAACTGCGCCGCCGATGGCTTGCCGGGCATGTGATAGCTGGCGATGGCCGGATGACGGCGGCTGGCGTCCGCGACGACGATCCCGCCGGAGCGACGGATCGCATCGTCCAGATGCGCGCGAAGTTCCGCATGGTCCGGCTCCGCTTCCGCCAGCGCGGCGGCATAGCCCAGCACGCCCGGCATATTCTCGGTGCCGGGGCGATAACCGCGCTCCTGCCCGCCGGTCGGTGCCAGCAACGCCAGGTCGCGGACCAGCAATGCGCCGATCCCCGGCGGGCCGCCGCGCTTGTGCGCCGACAACGCGACGAGGTCGGCATGCTCGATCACCTCCGGGTCCGCGCCGGGGGGCATCTGCGCGGCGTCGAGCAGCAGGATATGGCCGGCGGCATGGATCGCCTCGGCCAGTTGCGCGATCGGCTGACGCACGCCCGTCTCGCTATTGGCCCATTGCACCGTCACGACCGCGCGCGGGCCGCTCAGGTCGGGGAGGCGCAGCACGCCGTCGGGCCCGACCGGCATGACGATCGCCTCCGGCGCGGCACGCAACACCGCATCATGGTCGATCGCCCCGACGAAGCGCTGCTCCGCCATGGCTCGGGTCAATGCGATCGACAGCGATTCGCTCGCACCACTGGTGAACAATATCTCGTGCTTCCAGCCCAGCGCGCGGGCGACGGCGGCGCGGGCATCCTCCAGCGCGCGCTTGGCGGCGCGCCCCTCGGCATGGGGGGAGGAGGGGTTGGCCCAGATCGCGCACCCCTCCGCCAGCGCGGCACGCGCCGCCTCGGTCATCGGGGTGGTGGCGGCATGGTCGAGATATAGGCGAGGCAGGGCTTGTTCCGTCTTTGAAATGATCGAACAATTGCGAAAATGGCGTGTCGGCCTATATAGCGCAACGTTCCCGGCGCTCCACCAGCGCGCATCCAGATCGGCGAGTTTTGATGCCCGAAGTCATTTTCCCCGGCCCCGAAGGCCGCCTCGAAGGCCGTTTCGCTCCCGCTCCGCGTACGCGTGCGCCCGTCGCCATGATCCTGCATCCGCACCCCAATGCGGGCGGCACGATGAACAACCGGATCGTGCAGGAACTCTACAAGACCTTCCAGCGGCGCGGCTTCGCGACCCTGCGCTTCAACTTCCGCGGCGTGGGCAAGAGCCAGGGCGTGTTCGACAACGGCATCGGTGAACTGTCCGACGCCGCCTCGGCGCTCGACTGGGTGCAGAGCTTCCACCCCGAAGCCTCGACCACCTGGATCGCGGGCGTCAGCTTCGGCGCTTGGATCGGCATGCAGTTGCTGATGCGCCGCCCCGAAATCCGCGGCTTCATCTCGGTCGCGCCGCCCGCCAACATGTATGACTTCACCTTCCTGGCGCCGTGCCCCTCCTCGGGCATCATCATCCAGGGCGAGGCCGATGAGGTCGCGACCCCGGCGGCGACCCAGAAGCTGGTCGACAAGCTGCGCACTCAGAAGCACATCACCATCCATCACGATACGATTCCGAAGGCCAACCACTTCTTCGAGCATGAAATGCCCGAGCTGATGGGATCGGTGGACCGCTATCTGGACATGCGACTGGACCCGAACTCGCCGATCCGGTGAGTTGATCGGCTTGCGGAATGGAAAAGGGCCTCGGTGAAAACCGGGGCCTTTTTTATGTGGGGCGATCAGTCGGCCAATGCCATATCGATGGCTGCCTGGGCATGTAGCGCGGTCGTATCGAAAATTGGCACCGGGCTGTCGTCGGGACCGATGAGCAGCATGATCTCGGTGCACCCCAGGATGATTGCTTCGGCACCCTCTTCGACTAGGCGCCGGATGATAGCGCGATAGGCGTCGCGGGACGACGCCAGCACCTGGCCCGCGACCAACTCGTCATAGATCACCTGATGCACCGTCGCGCGGTCGACGGCATCGGGAATCACGACGTTCAGCCCATGGCGATCTGCCAGTCGCCCCTTGTAGAAGTCCTGTTCCATCGTGAAGGCCGTGCCCAGCAGCCCCACCGTGCGCAGGCCCGCCGCCTTGATCCGTTCTGCCGTCGGATCGGCGATGTGCAGCAATGGGATGCCCGTCGTCGCCTCCACGGCGGGGGCGGTTCGGTGCATGGTATTGGTGCAGATCACCAAGAAATCCGCGCCAGCGGCCTCCAGTTTTTGCCCGGCGTCGGTCATGCGGGCGGTCAGGCTGGCCCAGTCGCCCTTGTGCTGAAGCGCTTCGATGTCGGCGAAGTTGAAGGACCAGAGAAGGCACGATGCCGATGCCGTGGGACTCAGCCGTTCGCGAACCCCCTGATTGATGAGGCGATAATATTCGGCTGAGCTTTCCCAGCTCATCCCGCCTATCAATCCTATCGTCCGCATCTGCTCACCCCCATGGCTGTCATGGGCAAGATAGAGGGATGGACCGAACTCACAAGGCGGAGCGAACGATCTGGTTCGCCGCCGCCACGCCCGTCGCATGAGCCCCATGCGCGGTCGAAAAATCCTCGCGCGAGCAGGCCTCGCCCGCGAACAGGATTCGATTTTCGACGGGCTCGGCTAATGTCTGGCGGGCGCCAGCGTGGCCGACCGTCGCGTGACTGTAGCTGCCGCCGATCAGCGGCACATGCCGCCAGCGGGTCGCGTCCAGCGGGGTGAACCGCCGCCGCCAGTCGCTCCCCAGCAACGCCACCAGTTCGTTGATGGCGAAGGCCGCCGCCGCGCCGTCTTCCTCCAGCATTTCGGCGCAGGGGCCGCCGAAGAAGCTTTCGACGATCGGCCAGTCGAAGGGGGAGAGGCGGTGGCTGGCGGTGCAGGCGCTATGCGGATTGCCGGTCAGATGCGCATGAGCGGGCCAGGGCAGGGGTCCCTCGACCGACAGGAAGACCTTGTCGGCGATGCCCAGCGGCAGGTTGGCGGCGGCGTCCTGCTTGGCGGGGAGTGGTGGGTCGAAGGTCAGTTTGCCCTCCGCTAGCACCGTGGTGGGGACGGCGACGATGACGTGATCCGCCTCGATCGTACCTACCGAGGTGTCGATGCGGATCGTCCGGCCGCGATGGTCGATGCGCGTCGCGGTGACGCCGGTACGGATGGACAGCCCGGCGGCGTGATGCGTGACGACGGTGCCATAGCCCTCGACCACCGCCCAATTATCGTCGGTGGCGGCATTCTCATAGGCTGCCCAGTCGTGCAGCGACACTTCGGCCAGCGACGCGCCATTGGCATAGCCCGAGATCGCGTCGATCATCGGCCGCCACGGATCGTGCCTGTCGACAAAGTCCGACAGCGGCCGATCCGGCCCGTCGAGCGCGGCCATCGCGGCCTCCTCGAACCGGGCATAGGCCTCGCCCGAGGCGCGCTTTTCGTCAGGGGAAAAGCCCAGGTCGTTCCACTGGACCTGCCAGTTGGGCGAGCGGCGATCGACCGTGAAGCCCGCCTGTTCGGCAATGGCGGTCCAAGGGTTGCGCCCAGCCGAATGGAGCCAGCCACAACCATGATCGACGACATGGCCGGTCGGCAAGCGGACGCTATGCGCCCGCCCGCCCAGCCGGTCCGCTGCCTCGATCAGCAGGACCTCGCGCCCCGCATCGTGCAGCGTCCGCGCCGCCGCGATTCCGGCCGCGCCGCCGCCGATGACGACGGTACGGCCGATCATGCTCAAGCGGCCGCCAGCAGCCGCTTTTCACCGGCGATGCGCATCATCGCCTTTTGCAGCTTCTCGAACGCGCGGACCTCGATCTGGCGGACGCGCTCGCGGCTGACGCCATAGACCTGGCTCAGCTCCTCGAGGGTCTTGGGATCGTCGGTCAGGCGACGTTCGGTCAGTATGTGCTTCTCGCGGTCGTTCAGGTCGTCCATCGCGCTGACCAGCATGTCGTGGCGGACATCCGCCTCCTGCTGCTCGGCCACGACCGAGTCCTGCAAGGGCGCGTCATCGGCCAGCCAGTCCTGCCACTGGCCCTCGCCATCCTCGCGCATCGAGACGTTGAGCGACGTATCGCCCCCCATCGCCATGCGGCGGTTCATGCTGATGACCTCGTCCTCGTTGACGCCCAGATCGGTGGCGATCTTGGTCACGTCCTCGGGGCGCAGGTCGCCATCCTCGAACGCGTCGAGCTTCGACTTCATCCGGCGCAGGTTGAAGAACAGCTTCTTCTGCGCCGCGGTGGTGCCCATCTTCACCAGGCTCCACGAGCGCAGGATATATTCCTGGATCGAGGCCCTGATCCACCACATCGCATAGGTGGCGAGGCGGAAGCCGCGATCGGGCTCGAACTTCTTCACGCCCTGCATCAGGCCGATATTGCCCTCTGAGATCAGTTCGGAGGTGGGCAGGCCATAGCCGCGATAACCCATCGCGATCTTCGCCACGAGACGCAGGTGCGAGGTGACGAGCTGCGCCGCCGCCTCCGGGTCGCCATGCTCCTGAAAGCGCTTGGCGAGCATATATTCCTGCTCCGGGGCAAGGATCGGGAATTTCTTGATCTCGGCGAGATAGCGGTTGAGCGACTGCTCCCCGCCCAGTGCAGGAATCGTCGCCGGGACGTTGCTGCCTTTTGCCATGATCCTTATCTCCCTTTCTGGAGCGTCATTCCGTCCGTCCCGTCGCCGGGCGCGAGGCGGTCTTCTGCTATACGTGAAGCCGGCTGAACAGTTCCTGCATGTCGGGCGGCATTGGGCTCTCAAACGCCAAAGCGTTACCACTTATGGGATGAATAAAGCCCAGATGCGCCGCGTGCAGGGCTTGGCGCCGGAAATCGAGTTCATCGAGCAGGGCTTTTTGAGCACCCTTTGTTCTACCATAGACGGGATCGCCCAGCAAGGCGTGACCCAGCGACTGCATATGGACGCGCACCTGATGCGTGCGGCCCGTCTCCAGCCGGCATTCGACCAGCGCGGCGTTGTTCAGCTTTTCGATGGTGCGGTAATGCGTCACGGCGCGCTTGCCGCCCTGCACGATCGCCACTTTCTTGCGGTTCTGCGGACTGCGCGCGAGGGGGGCATCGACCGAGCCATCGGCGGGACGGGGGATGCCCCCGGTGATCGCGCGGTAGCGGCGGTCGATCGAGTGCGCCGCGAACTGCTTGGCCAGCCCCTCATGCGTGCGGTCGGTCTTGGCCGCGACCATCAGGCCGGAGGTATCCTTGTCGATCCGGTGGACGATGCCGGGCCGCGCGACGCCGCCGATACCCGACAGCGATCCGCCGCAATGATGCAGCAACGCATTGACCAGCGTGCCGTCCAGATTGCCCGCGGCGGGATGCACGACCAGCCCGGCGGGCTTGTTGATCACGATCAGATGCTCGTCTTCATAGGCGATGACGAGCGGAATATCCTGCGCCTCGTTATGCGCCGGTGTCGGGGCGGGGACCGCGACCTGGAACAGATCGCCCGCCGCCGCGCGCTTGGCGGGGTCGCGCGCCATCACGCCGTCGCGCGTCACCGCGCCGCTGGCGATCAACACCTTCAGCCGCTCGCGCGATAACGTCGGCACCGCATCGGCCAGCGCACGGTCCAACCGCCAGCCATCCGCTGTGGGCGCGATCCGCGCATCGATGATGGAAACCCCCCGGTCCATGGCTTAGTAAATTGGGCATGACCGTAACGATTTCAAGCGAGGCGCTCGACTTCCTGTTGATAACCGCCGCCGCGTCGCCCGACCGCGAGGTGTGCGGGCTGTTGCTGGGTGAGGAGAACCGCATCGTCGCGGTCGTGCCCTGCGCTAATGTTTCGCCCGAACCCTGGCACCGGTTCGAGATCGATCCGGCCGCGCTGATCGCCGCGCACCGGTCCGCGCGCGGCGGCGGACCGGCGGTGATCGGCCACTATCATTCGCACCCGAACGGGCTCGCCGCGCCGTCGCCGCACGACGCCGCCGATGCCGCCCCCGATGGCACGATCTGGCTGATCATCGGCGGCGGGGCGGTCACCGCCTGGCGTGCCGTCGCGGCGGGCCGACGCCATGGCCGGTTCGATCCGCTCACGCTTGCTTGCGCCGACGGCCCGCCCACGTCAAAAAGGGAAACTTCGTCAAGGGATTTTGCATGACCGTCAGCCCGGTGGATTTCGCGAGCCTGCTCTGTTCGCGACTGTGCCACGATCTTCTGTCGCCGGTGGGGGCGCTCAACAACGGGCTGGAATTGCTCGCCGACGAAACCGATCCGGCGATGCGCGCGCGGTGCATGGAATTGCTGGCCGACAGCGCGCGCGCATCAGCCAACAAGCTGAAATTCTTCCGCCTGGCCTTTGGCGCTGGCGGCGGCTTCAGCGAGCGGGTCGACATGGCCGAGGCGAAGGCGGCGATCGAGGGGCTGCTGGTCGACAATCGCCGCACCACGCTGGGCTGGCTGGTCGAGGCGCCGTCGCTGCCCAAGCCGGCGGTGCGCATCCTGGTCAATCTGGCGTTGATCGCGGTCGAGGCGCTGGCGCGCGGCGGCACGATCGACATCGGTGCCGAGGCGGGGCGCGAGGCGATCGAGATCGCGATCCGGCTGGAGGGGCCGCGCATCCTGCTCGACCCCGAAATCCGCCGCACCCTGATGGAGGGGCAGGGGATCGAGCCGCTCGGCTCGCGCACCGCACCCGCCTTCCTGATCCACACGCTGACGGTCGAGCATGGCGGCATGACCCTGGTCACCGAGCCCGCGCCCAATACCATGATCCTGGGGGCCGCGATCCGGGCTGGGTAAACGCCCTTTTAATCTTGTGGCGGCAAGACGGGGTCCGAAATCTCGGTGTCCCGGGGAAATATGGACGACCTGCTGCAGGAATTCATTGCCGAAACCCGCGAGACGCTGGACGCGCTGTCCGGCGAGATCGTCGCGTGGGAAGCGGACCCTGCCGATCGCGGGCGGCTCGATGCGATCTTCCGCTTCGTCCATACGGTGAAGGGCAGCTGCGGCTTTCTCGACCTGCCGCGCCTTTCGCGGCTCAGCCATGCCGCCGAGGATGCGCTGGCGGCGGTGCGCGACGGCGGCCGAGTGCCCGACACGGCGCTGGTCAACGGCGTGCTGGCGATCGTCGACCGGATCGGCGCGGTGGTCGAGGCGATCGCGGCGGGGGTGCCGCTCGATGATTCGGACGACGAGGCGCTGATCGCCGCCCTTTCGCAGGTCGAGATGCCGATCGCCGCGCCCAGCCCGCGCCGGGTGATGACGGCGGCCCGCGCCGCGCCGCGCAGCATCCGCCTGAACGTCGATCTGCTCGACCGGATGATGAGCGGCATGTCCGACATGGTGTTGGCGCGCAACGAACTGGCCCGGCGGTTGCGCGACGACGTGCTCGACCCACGTGTCGAGGCGGCGCTCGACCGGCTGTCGCTGACCGTCGCCGATATGCGCGATACGGTGACGCGCACCCGGATGCAGAAGGTCGACGCGCTGTTCGCCGCGCTTCCCCGCATGGTGCGCGACACGGCGGCGGAGCTGGGCAAGGCGGTCAATCTGCGCATCGAGGGGTCGGACGTCGATCTGGACCGCGAGATGATCGAGATGATGCGCGACCCGCTGGTCCACATCATCCGCAACGCGATCGACCACGGGATCGAGTCACCCGCCGAGCGCCGGCGGTGCGGCAAGCCGCCCACCGGCCAGATCTGCGTGACGGCGCGCCAGTCGGGCAACCAGATCCTGATCGAGATCGAGGATGACGGCGCCGGCATCGACGTCGGCCGCATCGCCGCCAAGGCGGTGGCGAGCGATCTGCACAGCGCCGGCCAGGTCGCCGCGATGAGCGCGGCGGACCGGCTGAACCTGGTGTTCGCGCCTGGCCTGTCGAGCCGCGACACCGTGTCCACCCTGTCGGGACGCGGCGTCGGCATGGACGTGGTGCGCGCCAATATCGAGCATGTCGGCGGCCGCATCGCGCTGGACAACCGGCCGGGGCGCGGGCTGGCCATCACCATCCAGGTGCCGCTGACCCTGTCGATCATGTCGACCATCGTCGTCGCGGTCGGTCGGCAACGTTTCGCGCTGGCTCGCCAGTCGATCGAGGAGATCGTCCGCGTGCGCGGCGACCAGGTGCGGATCGATCCCGTCGGCCCGGTCCAGATCGCGACCGTGCGCGGGCGGCGGCTGCCCATGCTGCCGCTGGGGACCTTCCTGCGCATGGGGGACGACGCGCCCACGACGCTGGTCATCGTCGCGACCCGCGACGGCGACTATGCGCTGGGCGTCGACGATGTGCTGGATACCGAGGAGGTGGTGGTCAAGCCCGCCGCGCCGGCGGTGATGGCGACCGGCCTTTATGCCGGACAGACTTTGCCCGACAGCGGGCTGCCGATGCTGCTGCTGGACGGCAGCGGACTTGCCCAGGCGGCGGGGCTGCGCTTCGATCGCGGCGCGGATGTCGCGGCGGCGGCGGAGGTCCAGCGGGCGACCCCGGCCCTGCTGTTCGACGATCTCGACGGATCGCGCCGGGCCATTCCGCTGGGAGCGATCGACCGGGTCGAGAAGGTCGCACCCGGCGCCATCCACCGGTCGGGCGGGCAGCTCCGCCTGATTGTCGGCGAGACGACGATGCCGCTCCACGCCGTCAGCCACGAGGCGCTGGCGAGCGCGGCCGGGGACGCGACCGTCGAGGTGTTGCGCCTGACCGATGGCGAGGCCGAATGCGCCTATGCGATGGCCGGCGCGATCGAGATCATTCCGCTGCCCGCCGATGTCGCGCCCGCCGCCGGTGGCGGTGCGATCCTGGGCGTGACCGTGTGGGAGGGGCAGGCGATCGAGATCATCGATCCGCTGGCGCTGTTCATGGCCACCACGCCGGCCCAGTCCGAAGGCGCGGCGCCGCTCTGCCTGCTCGACGGGGCGGGTGCCGAGTGGATGGACCGGTTCCTGCGTCCCGCGCTGGAGGCACATGGCTATCGCTGCGCGTTGCGTCTGCCCGATGGCGAGGCGGCCGATGTCCGGCTGGTCATGGACGACGACGCCTCCACCACGACGCTGGTCAGCGCGCCGGTCGTCCGGTTGCGACGTGACCGTGACGGGCCGGCCGATCCCGACAGCATCTATCGCTATGACCGGTCCGCGCTGATCGCCGCCTTGGCCGGCCATGCCCGCCGGGGAGGCCGCTGATGCCCTTGTTCCTGATCGCCCGCATCGCCGGGCAGGGTGTGGTGTTCGACGCCGATCAGGTCGACGCCGTGGTCGATATCGGCGAGGTGGTCGACGTGCCGCGCGCCGATCCGTCGATCCGGGGCCTGGCGGCGCTGCGCAGCCGGGTGGTGACGGTGGTCGACACCCGGCTGGCGCTGGGGCTGGAGCCGGTGGCGGATCATGTCCGGCGCGCGGTCATCACCCGGCAAGACGGTCATTATTACGCGATGCTGGTGGACGAACTCGACGATATCGAAACCTTCGAGACCAGCCCGATGCCGCACACGCCACCCGCGCATGGCCGCTGGGGCCGGGCGGCTGATGGCATCGTGGTGCGCGACGGCGAGCCCTTGCTGATCCTCGATCTGGCGCGACTGGTGCCGCAGGGAAGCGCGCTGGTGTGCTGACCGATTAACCCGGTCCTTACTTTCGCCCGGCTAAAATGCCGCAAGGTCCCGGCGGGATCGGTTGCAGTAGAAGGCGTGCCGCATGAAAACCTGTCTGGTCGTGGACGATTCCAAGGTGATCCGGAAAGTCGCGCGCCATATCCTCGAGACGCTCGACCTGGAGGTCCGCGAGGCGGGGGACGGTCGCGAGGCGCTGGAGGCCTGTCTCGAATCGGTGCCCGACGTGGTTCTGCTCGACTGGAACATGCCGGTGATGAGCGGGATGGATTTCCTGCGGGCGCTGCGCGAGGCCCGGATCGAGCCGCGTCCGCGCATCGTCTTCTGCACCACCGAAAACGGCATGGCGCATATCCGCGCGGCGATCGATGCGGGCGCGGACGAATATATCATGAAGCCGTTCGACCGCGAGACGCTGGAAAGCAAGCTTCAGCTCGTCGGCATGATCTGACGTCGACGCCCGGACTTTTGCGCGGAGCCGCCCTCGCATGGCCTCTTCCCCCTATCCCAGACCCGCGATGCCGGATGCCGGCACCCGCATCCTGATCGTCGACGATTCGGCGGTGGCGCGCGCGCTGATTGCGCGACAGATCGAACCCCTGGCGCGCTTCGCGGTCGTCGGCGCGGTCACCCATGTCGATGCCGCGCTGGCCTTTCTGGCGGAGCATGACGTCGACATCATCCTGCTCGACGTCGCGATGCCCGGCATCGACGGCATCACCGCGCTGCCCAGGCTGCTCGCCGCCGGGCGGGGCGCGCGGATCATCATCGTCTCGTCCTCGACCCCCGATGGTGGCGCGGCGACGGTCCAGGCACTGGCGCACGGCGCGGCCGACACGCTGGTGAAGCCCCAGCCGAAAGGGCTGTCCGAATTCGGCGAGGCCCTGCGCCAGAAGCTCGACGCGCTGGCGGTGCCGAACGGCGTGACGACCCTTGCCCGCGCACCCGTCGCGCCCCTGCCGGCGACGCGCGGCGCCTTGCCCGACATCATCGGGATCGGCGCGTCGACGGGCGGCATCCATGCGCTCGCCAAGCTGCTCGCGCCCTTGCCAGCGACGATGACGGTGCCGATCGTCGTGACCCAGCATCTGCCCGCGTCGTTCATGTCCTATTTCGCCGCGCAGTTGGCCGCGGTCGCGCGCCGGCCCTGCGACGTCGCCCAGGATCGCCAGCGGCTGCGTCCCGGGCGCATCGTCGTGGCCCCCGGCGACGCGCACATGACCTTCGCCGCCTTGCCCGATGGCGGTGCGGCGATCCGCCTGCAATGCGGACGCGCGCGCAGCGGATGCCTGCCCTCGGTCGATCCGATGTTCGCCGCCATGGCGCGCGTCTGGGGCCGGCGCGCGCTCGGCATCGTGCTGACCGGCATGGGCCGCGACGGGCTGGAGGGGGCGGAGACGCTGAAGGCGGCAGGGGGGACGATCATCGCACAGGACGAGGCGAGTTCGGTCGTCTGGGGCATGCCGGGCGTGATCGTCGGCCATGACCTGGCCGACATGGTGCTGCCGCCCGAAGCCATCGGCGCGATGCTGGCGCAGGCGGTGCAGCAGTGATGGCGTCCGGCCTGCGATCGGTCCCGCCCAAGGCGATCGCCCCGCCGGCCCCGCCCATGGCATCGATCCAGGCGCTCAATGTGCTCGCCGCCCTGCTGGAGGCGCGGACCGGGCAACAGATCGTCCGCCATCGCTCGACTCGCGTCGACACCGTCCTGTTGCCGCTGATGCGCGAGCGGCGGCTGGACACGCTCGACCAGCTCGTCATCGCAATCCTCGACGGCAGCGATCCGTCGCTGGCGGGGCGGGTGGTCGATGCGCTCGTCAATTGCGAGACCTCCTTCTTCCGCGATCCGCATGTCTTCGATACGATCGTCGAGACGATCGCCGCCGTCGAAAAGACGGGCCGCCGCGCCCGCATCTGGAGCGTCGGCTGTTCGACGGGGCAGGAACCGCTGTCGATCGCCATGGCCTTTGCCGAACGGCACGAACGCATCGGCACGCCCATCCCCGAGATCGTGGCGACCGACGTGTCCGAGGCCGCGCTGGCCCGGGCGCGGGCGGGCAGCTACACCCAGTTCGAGGTGCAGCGCGGGCTGCCCATCCGCCATCTGGTCCGCTGGTTCGAGGGGCGCGCGGACAATGAATGGATCGTCCGGCCCGAACTGCTGCGCCACATCGCCTTTCGCCAGATGAACCTGGTGTCCGACCCGCCGCCCGGCGGCGGCTTCGACCTGGTACTGTGCCGCAACGTCATGCTCTATTTCGCGGCAGACCCCAAGCAGCGCGCCTTCCAGACCCTGGCCTCGGCAATGCGGCCTTCCGGCGGGCTGATCCTGGGCGCGGGCGAGACGGTGATCGGGCAGACCGACCTGTTCCGGCTGAACCCCGGCGGGCGTGGGCTATACGAAAAGATCGATGGGGACACCGTGCCGCGCCCGGCATGATCGGCATATCCATCGGCGATCGATGCCGCTAGACGGGACCCAAGCGGACCGGGGCCGTTCAGGAGGTTGCATGACGATCGTCGACACGCCGTCGCCCAATTTCGACGAGCGGAGTTTGCCCATATCGATGATCGTCCTGCACTATACGGGCATGCAGGATGCGGAATCGGCGATCGCGCGGCTGCGTGATCCGGAGGCCAAGGTGTCCTGTCATTATCTGGTCGCGGAGGATGGCACCGTGCTGCGCATGGTCGCCGAGGAGAACCGCGCCTGGCACGCGGGCAAGTCGCACTGGCGCGCGATCGAGGACGTCAATTCGGCCAGTATCGGCATCGAGATCGTCAATCCCGGCCATGACTGGGGCTATCGCCCGTTCCCCGACGAACAGATCGCCGCCGTCATGGAACTGGTCGCCGACATCCAGAAGCGCCACGGCATCACGCGCGGCAATATCGTCGGCCATTCCGACATCGCGCCGGCGCGCAAGCGCGATCCGGGCGAGCTGTTCCCCTGGGGGACGCTCGCCCGGCGGCGGCTGGCGCTGCCGCGTCCGACCAAGAACCTGATGGACCCGATGTGGACCGAGGCGGGCTTCTGCCTGGCGCTGGAGCGGTTCGGCTATGACGTGACCGACCGGATGGCGGCGATCATGGCGTTCCAGCGGCGCTTTCGCCCCGAACTGATCGATGGCGAGATCGACGCGGAATGCCGGATGATCCTCCTGGCGCTGCTTCTGCCGCGTCCGCAGGGGGATGATTGAGGGGGGCGGGGCGTGGGCTTCGATTGCGCTCAGCCTGAACGGCTGTTGGGGTAAGGCCCCATTCCACCCTCCGTTCAGGCTGAGCGCAATCGAAGCCCACGCGGAACCGGCATTGCAAGTCCCTCATCTTGGGCACGGTCCCGGTCATGGGTGGGGAGGGTCAATTGATCCCGTCGGCGCTGTTGCTGCCGCGCACTCACGGGGATTACCGAGAACGATTCCCTTGGCCTTCGACTTCGCTCAGGCTGAACGGGGCGGGGAAGGGGGTTACCCGAACAGCCGCTCAGCCTTCACCCCAACAGCCGTTCAGGCTGAGCGAAGTCGAAGCCCGCGCGAGCCTGCCGACCACAAACCCCTTGCCCTGCGCCCCATTCCCGCTACAGCCGCCCGCAGTCAGAGGGCCGGGCGGCCGCGGCCTCGGGAAACCGGGGGCGAGGAAAGTCCGGGCTCCGCGGAACAACGGTGCCGGGTAACGCCCGGCGGGGGCGACCCCAGGGACAGTGCCACAGAGAGCAGACGGCCACGGCTTCGGCCAGGTCAGGGTGAAAGGGTGCGGTAAAAGCGCACCGCGGGTCCGGTAACGGAAACGGCATGGCAAACCCCACCGGGAGCAAGACCGAATAGGGATGGCATGGCGCCGCAAGGCGTCGGGGCGCGTTCCCGCCCGCTATCCGGGTTGGTTGCTTGAGGCGATGTGCAAGCATCGTCCTAGAAGAATGGTCGCCCATCCGGCCTCGGCCGGTGGACAGAACCCGGCTTACAGGCCCTCTGGCTTTCCGCCCCGAAATAGGGCAGCTTCCTTGCCGCGAGAGCTTGGGAGGGCTTTGGGGAATCATGACATCGACGATTTTCGCGCGCGCCGGTCTGGTCGGACTGGTCGTCGCCACGGGTACGGCCGCCATTGCGCAGCAG
The DNA here is from genome assembly GCF_052056765.1 of Sphingomonas pseudosanguinis. Lineage (NCBI taxonomy): Bacteria > Pseudomonadati > Pseudomonadota > Alphaproteobacteria > Sphingomonadales > Sphingomonadaceae > Sphingomonas > Sphingomonas pseudosanguinis. The sequence goes on along the minus strand of NZ_CP189888.1, from coordinate 2,117,648 downwards.
GCGACGCCGCCCGCCGCGAAGCCCAGCGCGCAGCAGCAATATGACGCCGCCACCGCGCTGGACCAAGGCACCGACGCCAATGCCGCGCTGGCCGCCTGGACGGCCTTTGCCGCGCGGTTCGAGCCGGGGACGCGGACCTGGGCAATCGGCACGGTGCGAAAGGGCGGCGCGCTATACCGGCTGGCACGGCTGGACGAGGCGGCCAAGACCATCCGTACCGGTCTGGCCGCGCTGCCCGCCACGGATGCGACGCTGGCCGAGGATCGCTTCAACGCGCACATGATGCTGGGCAAGATCGCGGCGGACTCGCTCGACTATGCCGATGCGACCGCCGAATATGGCAAGGCCGAAGCGGCGGCGACCGATGACGCGACCCGGGTCGGCGCGATGCTGGCCGGTGCGCGGATGCAGGTCTTCACCGATCCCGCCGCCGCGCAAGGGGCGCTCGACCGGGCCGACGCCATCGCCGCCCGGATGAATCTGGGCAAGACGGACCAGGCGGCGCTGGCCCAGGCGCGGCTACGGCTGCTCCTCAACACCGGTCGTTTCACCGAGGCGAACAGGATGGGGCCGCGCGTCGTCAATCTGCTGGGCGGGCTGACCCTGAACAAGGTCGATCTGCGCGACGTTGCCGCGCGGTCCGATGCGGCGATCGCCGCGCTCCTGGCTCACGATGCCGACACCGCGCGCGAATATATGGCTTACACCGGGGCCGGGCGGTCGACGAAGGGCAATTTCGTCGCGGCCAATCTGATGGAGCCGCCGGCCTGTGGCGGTGACGCCGATCTGAAGCCCGACGATGTGGCCGTCGTGCAATTCGGTGTCGGAGACGACGGTACCACCTTCAACGTCGAACCCATGTATTCCTCGGGCGGGGGGCAGAAGGCCTTGGCCTTCGCGCGCGCCGTTCGCGGATGGGTATGGACGCCCGAGGATTTGAAGACGCTGCCGCCCTTCTTCCGCTATAGCGTGCGGTTGGAAATGCGCTGTTCGACATCGTTCGCCCGGCCGTCGATCTGGCAGGATTTCGACAGCGCCTTTGGCGATTGGCTGAAGACAAAGGGCATGGCGCGCGCCGGGTCGGATGTCGGCGCGCGGGGCGGCGGGGCGGCACTGGAGACGCAACGCGCCGCGCTCAAGAGTGCGGAAAGCTCGGGGCAGGCGCCCGCCATTCTGGCGGCGAGCGACACGCTGATGCGCAATCCGGTGCTCGGTGCCGAGGAACGGCAGGCACTGGTGGCCAAGGCGGATGCGCTGGCGGCGGCGCAGTCGGATATGCCCGCCATGGCCAGGCTGCGGTTCGCCATTGTCACGCGCACCTTGCAGGGACGCGAATTCTGGCGCGACCGACGTTATGCGACGGTCGTATCGCCGATGCTGAGCGAAAAGCCCTATGTCGATGACGTTCAGGCGCGCAATGCGCTGCGCCTGATCATCGCCGACGCCATCCCGTGGAAGGACAGCGATCCCTATCTGCAGCAGGTGGTGGACGACGCCGCGCTGCCGGCGCGCGATCCGCTCAAGGTCGGCGCGCTGATCCGGCTGGCCTCGATCGCGCAGCGGCGCGGCAACAGCGAACTGGCGCGCCAGACCTTCGAGAAGACGGGGCTTGCCGCCTCGCAATGCGCCACGCTCGATGCCCAGCCCAAGCCGGTGTTCCTGAACAACGGTTCGTCCTCCTTCCCGCAGGAGGCGCTGCGCTGGGGGTTCGAGGGTTGGGTGAGGAACCAGTATGACATCGACGCCGCCGGCCGCGCGCAGAATGTCCGCACCCTCGTCAGCTATCCGCCCTTCATCTTCTCGACCGCGTCGGAAAAGATGATGCAGGGTGCCCGCTTCGACAAAAGCTATCGTCCCGATGGCGGGCTGGGCTGCGGCGCGAGCGTCACCGGCGTGCGCTTCCAGCTGCCGGGCTGAGACCGGCGGCGATGGCCGGGCCGCGATCGGGCGGCCCGGCCTGTCCGATCAGACCAGCACCTTGCCCGGCCGCTCGATCCCGTCGAGATCGGTGGTCGCGTCGATCTCCAGCAGGGTTTTGATATGCCCGTCGCGGATGTCGTAGACCCAGCCATGCAGCCATAGCTCGCGACCCTCGGCGAAGGCCTTCTGGATCGTGTCCAGCCGCGCGAGGTGGCGCAGCTGTTCCATCACGTTCACCTCGACCAGGCGATTGACCTTGGCACCCTCGTCGGGCTGCGCCGCGATCTCGTCCTGGTGGCGGTGAAGCACGTCGCGGGCATTGCCCAGCCACCGGTCGACCGGCCCCTCCGTCCCGCCGTTCAGCGTGGCGAGCACGCCGCCGCAGCCATGATGGCCGCACAGGATGACGTGGCGGACCCTCAGCACATCGACCGCATATTGCACGACCGACAACAGGTTCAGGTCGTCGTCATGGACCAGATTGGCGATGTTGCGGTGGAGGAACATGCCGCCCGGCGGCGTCATGGTCATCTGCTCGGGGGTCACCCGGCTGTCCGAACAGCCGATCCACAGAAAGTCGGGTTTCTGCCCCACCGTCTGGCGCTGGAAGAAGTCGGTCTTCTCCTCGAGGAGTTCGGTCGCCCAAGCCTTATTGGCGAGCAGCAGCTGCTTATATTCCCTCATGCGTAGCGCACTCCCGTCGATGGGGCATTGATCAACGGGGCGGTCCGCTCGGCGATGTCGCCGCGCACGATGACGCTGATCCCGCGATAGTCGGCGCCCTTGATGAAGGCGTTGATGATGTCGACATTGTCGAGATCGACATAGGAGGTCGAGGACAGGTCGATCAGCAGGTTGGCGCCGTCCGGCACCTTGGCCAGCGACTTCTGCAATTCGTACTTGTGGATGAAGTACAGGTTGCGCCGCGCCCGGATCAGGCAGTCGCCATCGTCATAGGCATAGGTCAGCGCCGGACGGAAGTTGCGCGCCACGACGAAGACGAAGCCGACGACCAGCCCGACCAGGATGCCGATCAGCAGATCGGTGCGCAGGATCGCCAGGATGGTGACGATGAAGGGGATGAACTGGCTCCACCCCTGCTTGAACCGATCGGTGAACAGCTTGGGCTTGCACAGCTTGTAGCCGGTGGCGATCAGCACGGCGGCGAGTGCGGCCAGCGGGATCTGGTTGAGCAGGACCGGGATCAGCGCGACCGATAGCAGCAGCCAGGTCGCGTGCAGCATCGCCGACATCTTGCTCTCGGCCCCGGCATCGACATTGGCCGAGGAGCGGACGATCACCGAGGTGACGGGCAGGCCGCCGAGCAGACCGGAGACGATGTTGCCGCCGCCCTGCGCCATCAATTCCCAATTCTTGTCGGTGGTGCGGCGGCGCGGATCGAGTTCGTCGACCGCCTTCACGCTCAGCAGCGACTCCAGGCTGGCGACGATCGCCAGCGTGATCGCGGTGGTCCACACCGCGCCGGTGCCGATCGCCGAGAAGTCGGGCAGCTGGAACTGGCCGAGAAACTCCGACGCGCCGCCGGCGACGGGCACGCGGACCAGATGGCTGCCGGTCAATTGCCATGCGGGCTGGAACGCGCCCAGCAGCATGTTGCCGACCACGCCGATGACGACGACGACCAGCGGCCCGGGCAGCAGCCGCAGCGGACCCTGCTTGGGCTTGGCGTGATCCCACCAGAACAGGAAGGCCAGCGACACCGCGCCGATCAGCACCGCGCCGGGTGCGATGTCCTGGCTGACGCTGGTCCACAGATCGGTGAAGGTGTTGCCGCCGGCGCGGCTGGCATATTCGAAGCTGCCCTCGAAATCGCCGTCATAGCCGATGGCGTGGGGCACCTGCTTCAGGATCAGGATCAAGCCGATCGCGGCGAGCATGCCGGTGATGACGGCCGAGGGCACGAACTCGGCCAGCACGCCGGCGCGGGTGAAGGAAAAGGCGAGCTGCAACACGCCCGCCAGCATCACCGCCAGCAGGAAGACCTGGAAACTGGGCAGCCGCTCGATCGCCTCGAACACGATTACGGTCAGGCCGGCGGCGGGGCCGGAGACGGATAGAGGCGATTTGGACAGGAAGCCGACGACCAGGCCGCCGACGATGCCGGCGATCATCCCGGCGAAGGGCGGCGCGCCGGAGGCGACCGCGATGCCCAGACAGAGTGGCAGCGCGACGAGCGCCACCACGATCGACGCCGGCACATCCGCCCTTGCGGTGGCCAGAAAGGAACGACTTTGGGCCACGGCGGCTCCTGATACAGCTGGGCGTCCGCATATGTCCGGTACGGACATGACTATATGATGACTTATATTTCATGTACGAGGGAACCATTGGCGGTCAAGCGATTCAGTAGGGGGCGGCCGGCGCTGTCTCACAAAGCGCATCGCTTGATGCTTGCACCGGCGCGCAAGTCGCCTAAATCGGCTCGGTGGCGCGATCTTCTACCCGATCCAATGACTGGGGCTTTCCTCGCTGGCGCAGCTATGGCGCGTCGCGCGAGGCCAAGCCCGTGCGTATCTGCGACCGGCATGGCTGCGACCAGCCGGGCAACTGTCCCGCGCCCAAATCCCCCAACAGCCCCGACCGCTGGTATTTTTGCGAGGCGCATGCCGCCGAGTATAATCGCGGCTGGGACTATTTTCAGGGGCTGAGCGCCGAGGAAGCCGCCGCGCGCGAAGCGTCGGAGCGGCGGACGAGTGCCGGCTACGCCCAGTCCAAGCACCAGGCCTGGGCGGGGCCGGGCGACGGCACCCGCTCGCGCGACGAGATGCGCGCACTCGACGCGCTGGGGCTGGAGCCGGACGCCGAGTTCGACTTGATCCGCGCGACGTGGCGCGGGCTTGCCAAGGCGAACCATCCCGACATCCGCCCCAATGATCCGGAGGCGGCGACGAAGTTCCAGCAAGTGCAGGCGGCCTATGAAGTCCTGCGCGCCGCCGAGGAACGGCGCAGTTGGAAGCCCGAATGATCCGTCGCGCCAAGTCGGAATGGGAAGCGACGGTCCTTGTCTGCGGCAAATGCTCGAAAAAGGTCGGCGGCGGGTTCGGGCCGAAGGGCAAGACGTCGCTCGCCAAGGCGCTCAAGCGGATATTCGGCAAGGGGCGCAAGGCCTCGATCGGGGTGGTCGAGACCAAGTGCCTGGGGCTGTGCCCGAAACATGCGGTGACGTTGGTCGATGGGCGTCGGCCGGGGGAATGGCTGGTGGTGACGCCGGACGAGGATGTCGAGGCGATCGCGGCGCGGCTGGGGCGGGGTGGTTGACGGGCGGGCGTTCGGGCGTGGCCTTCGACTTCGCTCAGGCTGAGCGTAGCGAGGGGCTCGTACCTTTTGCCAACCTCCGTTCAGCCTGAGCGCAGTCGAAGGCCACGGGGATTGGATGCTTCCGGGGTGTTTCATAGGTCGGTCTCGGTGAGACCTATTTCCCTCCCCCATCCCCTCCCGCCTGCGGGAGGGGCGTGCCAAGCGGTTGGCGTCAGGCTATTTCGACAAACCTAACCCGGTTTTCGACAGTTAAAGACCGCGTGCCACTTGGGCCTCTGGCCGCTCCCCTCCCGCAAGCGGGAGGGGATGGGGGAGGGCCGGGTGTCTCACCGAGCCCACACCCCGAAACCTCAATACCGCCCAGCCGTCTCCCGAATCAGTGCGATCATGTTCGGAATTCCCTGGGTCCGGTTCGAACTCAACTGGTTCTTCAGATCGAATGGCGCCAGCTCGCCCTCGATGTCGGTCGCCAGTATCTCCGCCGGCGTCCTGTCCTGCACCGTTTTCAGCACCAGCGCGATGATCCCCTTGGTGATCGCTGCATTGGAGTCCGCCAGGAAGTGCAGCCCCGCGGCGTCCCCCTTCATCGGATAGACCCAGACCGAGGCCGAACACCCGCGCACCAGCGTGGCGTCGGTCTTCAGCGCCTCGGGCATCGGCTCCAGCGCGCGGCCGAGGTCGATCAACAGGCGATAGCGATCGTCGGCGTCGAGGAATTCATATTCGTCGCGGATTTCGGCAAGATCGGACATGACGCCGCGCTACCGCGAACGGCGCGCCGCGACAACCGTTGCTGGCTAAGCGTTCAGGGCGCGAGCAGGGCGTCCACCGAACCGCCATTGCGCGCCAGTTCGGCCGCCACGCGGCGACGCCCTTCATAATAGGCCAGCACCCGCGCATTGGGATCGCGCGCGCGGATCAGTGCCTCGTCCTGGGGGCGGATGCTGGTTTCCCGCGCGACATAGTCGGGATAGCCCTCGCGCTTCCAGGCGGGCAGGCGCAGCGCGGCCCATTCGCCGATATGGTCGGCGACCAGCCGGTGGGTCATCTCATGCGCGATCGTACCCGACAGTGTCCGGACGCCGCCAAGGGGAGCGCCGTTGGTCACCCGGTCGGCCGCGACCGAATGACGGTTGAAGATCAGCGCGTGGGCGAAAGGGCGGCGAAAGGCGATCGCGTCGCTCGCCCCGATCGCCAGCATCCGCCACCGCCAGCCGCCATCGGTCAGCACCACCTGCCGCGCCAGCCCCGGCCGGTCGAGCGGGCTGGCGGCCAGCAGCCGGTCGGCCCGTGCCAGCACCCGGCCCATCGCGGCCCGGTCGATCGGCCGCTCCGCCAGCACCGTCGTGGTGCCGAAATCGGCGCGATAGGGAAAGGCGAGCGCGGCGGGGACGTGGACGATCCCCGCGACGATCACCGCCCCGCCGCACAGGGTCCGGGCGGTCCAGCGACGGATGGCGGCGAAGCGGACCATGATCAGAGGTCGACGCCGGCGGCGATGGCTTCGAGCTTGCGGATGCGCTCCTTCAAATCCGCCATCTCGATCCGCGACGCGGCCGAGGCGGCGGGCGGGTAGGGCATGTCGTGGTTACGCTCGAATTCGCGGCTCTTCAGCTGCAACCAGCCGCGCCAGCCGGCCAGTCCGGCGGTGACGATCATCGCCAGCCCCGCCAGGCCTGCGGTCGCGAGCACGATGTAGAGATTGGTGTCGGTCATGATCCGGGCTCCCTGTCCGTATCAATGGGTGGATCAGCGATCGCGCAGCCGCTCGATCTCACGGTCGAGATCGATGCTCTTGCGTTCGTCGGTGATGACGCGCTCCAGCACCTGGATGCGCTCCTTCAGCTGCTGGATTTCGCCGCGGAGCGCCTGGGTATCGCGGTTCCCTTCGCCGCGCAGATGTTCGACCATGTCGAGACCGGGCGAGCGGCGATGCTTCGCCTTGAAGATGCTGGCGACCATGACGATCGCGACGATCAGAACAACCATGAACTGTCCGCCGGACATAGCGGTAACTCCCCTCTAAAATCTTATGTCAGTGTTCGATGCGGGCGGGCGCTTCGCCGCCGATGCGCAGGGCATCGATCTCGTCGCTGAGCGCCAGGCCGCGATCGGTGATGATCCGTTCCAGCACCCGGACACGTTGTTCGAGCCGCTCGGTCTGGGCGGCATATTGCGCCGCCTTTTCCGCGACCATCGAGGCTTCGGTGGCCAGCTGCTTTTCGCGAAGGGCGAACCAGGGCTTCATAAAGACACCGCCGATGATCGCGACCAGGCCGCAGCTGATGCCCAGGATCGGGATAAGGATGCCGAGGACGGGGACCAGATTTTCCATCGCCTATCTCCCCCTCAGCGATCGCGCAGCGCGTCGATTTCGCGTGCGGTCCGCTCGGCGGGGTCGGTGGCGATCCGTTCCAGCACCGCGATCCGCTCTTCCAGTCGAGAGACCTGGCCGACCAGCTTCTGGTTCTCGGCGGTCAGCAATTCGACCTTGCGACCATCGGCGATGTCGCTCTTGTGCGTCATCCCGCCCCAATCATTTTCCAGGCTGTAGCCGTGCTTGGCACGTATCCAGGTGGTCACGACCCAACCGATCGTCGACATTGCGATGATCGCCAAGACGAAACCCGGTCCTCCCCAAGACATAATCCATACTCCCATAGGATAGTTGATGTATCAGCGCGGTCTTCAGCGCAGGCGGTCGATCTCGTCGGCCAGCTGGCGGTTGCGGCTGGTATAGTGAAGTTCGATATCGGCCAGGCGACGGTCGAGATCGCGGAACTTCGAGCGGACCTCGGCGGTCGAGCGGCGCGGGTTGCTGCGTACGCCCTGCCAGAACTTGGCGTCCTCGTCCGACTGGTACAGGCCCAGCGGCTTGGCGGTCGCCATCCAGGCGATCAGCAGATAGGCGAGCGGGACCCAGGGCATGCCGACCCCGGTGATGGTCAGCAGGACCGCGGCGACGCGGACCCACATCACATCGACGCCGGTATAGTCGGCGATCCCCGAACACACGCCCTTGAACTTGGCATTCTGCTTGTCGAGGTAGAAGTTGGTGCGGCTGGCGGTCATGTCAGTTCCTCCGGTCGAGGCTGTAGTCCTGTTGGCCTAGGCGCGGTTCGGGGCGCCATTCGGACTGCGACAGGCTGGGCTTGAAGTTGGGATTGTCGGCGGCGACGATCCGTTCGACGGTGTTCACCCGGTCCTCGAGCCGCCGTGCGAGCATGTGAAGCTCGTCGAGCAGCTGCTCGTCCTCATGGGTGATCTTGGGCGCCTGCTTCCACTTGGTGACATAGTGCAGGATCAGCCAGGGCAGCGCGATGAACAGCGTGAGCATCGCGATGCCGGGGGTGATGATGTCCTCCATCTCACTCCCCCTTGTTCAGGCGCGCCTTGAGCGCGGCGAGTTCGGCATCGACCCGGTCGGAGGCGCGCAGTTCGGCGATCTCGTCCTCGAGCGTCTTGGGGTTCGACCCCAGGCCCAGCGCCTCGGCGCGACCCTCGGCCTCGTCCACCTTGCGCTCCAGAATGTCGAAGCGGCTGAACGCGTCATGCGTCTTGGGCCCGTTCCACATCTCGCGCAGGCGATAGCGGTTGTTGGCGCTTTCCAGACGGGTCTGGACCGCATTCTGCTTGGTCCGCGCCTCGCGCAGCTTGTTCTGCAGCTTGGCGATGTCCTCTTCCGACGCGCGCAGCGCATCGTCGAGCACCTGGACCTCGGCCTTCAGCTGGTCGGCCATGTCGGCGGCCTTCTGGCGCTCGATCAGCGCGGCCTTGGCCAAGTCCTCGCGGTCCTTCGACAGCGCCAGCTCGGCCTTTTCGGTCCAGCTGTCCTGAAGCTGGTCCAGCTTCATGATATGGCGGCGGATTTCCTTCTGGTCGGCGATCGTGCGGGCGGCAGAGGCGCGCACCTCGACAAGCGTCTCCTCCATTTCGAGGATGATCATGCGGATCATCTTCGCGGGGTCTTCCGCCTTGTCCAGCAGGTCGGCGAAATTGGCAGCGACGATGTCGCGGGTGCGGGAGAAAATGCCCATCGGATACTCCTTGATGGCGAATGGCTTGGTTATGCGATCGGCGCCTCGATCGCTGCAACCGGAGTCTGGTTCTGTGCGGTGGCGACATGCGCGGGGGCGAGGGCGCCCATCAGGCAGGTGGCGCTCATCACGACGGTGCAGGCGATGGCGGCGATCTGGCGGGTGAAGGTGGTGGCGAACATGGTGGAAACTCCCTGATCTTTTTGTTTCGGTCCGCTCATCGGCGGGATGTCAGAAGCATTGCAGGAGCCGTGCCAATTTAAAAAAATGGCGGAAATCCGCGGGTTTTAAAAATAGTTGCGATCTGACAACGATTGTGCGCTTGCCAAGCGTTGGGAAAATCCGCCACCTGTTGGGAATGGATCGGACGAGTCAGGTCATCGGCCAATCGGGGGCCTTTCTGGATGCACTGGAACGGGCCAGCCGCGCCGCCGCGCTCGACCGTCCGGTGCTGGTCATCGGCGAGCGTGGCACGGGCAAGGAACTGGTCGCCGAACGTCTCCACCGCCTGAGCGGGCGATGGGACCAGCCCTTGGTCGTCATGAACTGCGCCGCGCTGCCCGAAACGCTGATCGAGGCCGAATTATTTGGACATGAGGCGGGCGCGTTCACCGGCGCCACCAAGGCGCGGGCCGGGCGGTTCGAGGAGGCCAATGGCGGCACGCTGTTCCTCGACGAACTCGGCACCTTGTCGATGGCGGCACAGGACCGGCTGCTGCGCGCGGTGGAATATGGCGAGGTGACGCGGATCGGTTCGTCACGTCCTTTGCGCGTCGATGTGCGTATCGTCGCGGCGACCAACGAGCATCTGCCCGACAAGGTCGCCGCGCACCAGTTCCGTGCCGACCTGCTCGACCGGCTGTGTTTCGAGGTGGTGACCCTGCCTCCCTTACGCGCGCGCAAAAGCGACATCATGGTGCTGGCCAATCATTTCGGCCGGCGCATGGCGGCGGAGGTGGGTTGGGACGACTGGCCCGGTTTCGGCGCGGCGGCGACCGATGCGCTGATGGAGCATCGCTGGCCCGGCAATGTCCGCGAACTGCGCAATGTCGTCGAGCGTGCGGTCTATCGCTGGGACCGCGAAGGGCCGGTCGATGCGATCGAGATCGATCCCTTCCGCTCGCCCTATCGCCCGCAGGGGCAGTCGCCCGCCGCCGCGAAGAGCGAGCAGGGGAGCGCACCCGCCGCCGCCGAGCCGGTCAGCGACGGCGATGAGGTGGCGGCGTGCGATGTCGGTCCGTCCGACTTCAAGTCGCGTGTCGCCCGCTTCGAGCGCGAGTTGCTGACCCGTGCGCTGGCCGAGAACCGCTTCAACCAGCGCACCACCGCCGAGGCGCTGGGCCTGTCCTATGACCAGCTTCGCCATGCGCTTCGTCGCCACGATCTGATCGGAACGGTTGCGTAACCGCGCTCGGGGAGCCATTTGAGGCGCCCGGCGTTGCCACAGGCAAACCCCAAAGGAGCATTTACGATGGCTTTCGAACTGCCGCCCCTTCCGTACGACTATGACGCGCTGGAGCCGGTCATCTCCAAGGAGACGATGACCTTCCACCACGACAAGCATCACGCTGCCTACACCAACAAGCTGAACGAGGCGGTCGCGGCCGACACGTCGCTGCAGGGCAAGTCGATCGAGGACATCCTGGCCAACATCTCGTCGGCCCCGGCCGCCGTCCGCAACAATGGCGGCGGTTTCTGGAACCATGACTTTTTCTGGAAGATCATGACCAAGCCCGGCACGACCCAGCCCTCGGGCAAGCTGGCCGAGGCGATCGAGGCGTTCGGCGGTCTCGACAAGCTGAAGGAAGAATTCAACACCAAGGGCGCGGGCCAGTTCGGTTCGGGCTGGGCCTGGGTGATCGCGGACGCCGAGGGCAAGCTGAAGGTCACCTCGACCCCGAACCAGGACAACCCCCTGATGGACGTCGTCGAGACCAAGGGCACGCCGATCCTGGGTAACGACGTGTGGGAGCACGCCTATTACCTGACCTATATGAACGACCGTCCGGGCTATCTGAAGGCCTGGTGGGACGTGGTGAACTGGGACGAGGCCGGTCGCCGGTACGAGGCGGCGGTCGCGTAAAGTCACGACTATCCGTTTCGGATAAGGAAAGGGCGGCGCCGATGGGGCCGCCCTTTTTCGTTTTGTGCCTTACTTTGCGCCAAAGTCTTTGTAATCGCGCGGTGATCGCCAATCCTTCCGCTGCGCCTGTATTAAGCGACGATGGTTTATTTATTCGAAGTCGTCCGCGTATTTCTCGTTAGGCCGAAAATCATGTATAGGCTTGTCTGAAGAGTCTTTGATAAGGCTCGGCGCGTCGGAGGAGAAGGAGGCGGTGATGCGATCCAAGTATCGGGTACTTGGCGAGTTCCTGGGAAGTGTCGCGGCCATGGGCATATGCTTCTCGGCGGCGGGGCCGGTCTTCGCGCGGGTGGGCGTATCGTCGCCCGATGTCGCGACATCATCCGCCCCCAAGAACGCTGCGGCGAAAAAGCCGGCGGCGAACGAACAGGGCCCGGTCGAGATGGGCGCGGACAAGACGATCTTCGTGCGGGGGAAGCGTCTGCCTGCGGCGGAGGCGCCCAAATGGGCGATCTGTTCGGTGATCAGCCGTTTGCCGGCTTACAACTTGATCCTGCGGCAAAATCCCGACGCGCTGCCGCCGATCATCCAGCCGACGCGTATGCCGCGCAATCCGGATTACACCGCGCGCCCCAAGGTTCCGGTCGGCTCCCCGCTTCCCCAATTGGGCAAGACCCGTTTCGGCATGACGGCGGGTGGCGACATCGCGCTGCCCGGTGCCGATGCGTCGATCGCGGCCGAGGCGGGGGCGCTGCCCGGTGGTTTCGAAGCGGGTGGGCCGGGATCGGGCGCGACCTCGCTGCAACGCGCACAGGCCTATGGTCTGGGAGCCTTGTCGGCGGACAGCGCGGCGGCGGCGAACTGCGTCCGGCTTCTCGGTGGGCCGAACGAACTGACACAGGTGCCCCACATGTCGGCGACCAGCCGCAGCGTGGAGGTCGCTGCTGCCGAATATGCGATGCGCGATACCGACCTGCCCATGGGCTTCGCCTTGTTCGACCAGGGGCGCTATGCCGAAGCGCTGCCCTATTTCGAGAAGGCGGCCAGGAATCTGAGCAACCTGAACGGTGGCGACGAAGCCGCGCTGTTCGTCGCGAAGCTGTTGCTGGCCGGATTCGGCAAGGGTGATGAAAATAAGCGCGCTATCGAGGCCCTGAAGCGCGCGGCGCTGACCCGATATGTCGAACGTTTCCATCGGCCGGTCTTCGATCCGGCCAATCCCGAATTGAACACTGCATCCGGCGAAGCCGCGATGATGCTGGGCGCCATCTATCGGCAGGGGCTGTACGGCACCCAGGTCGATATGGGGGAAGCGTGCCGCTGGTACCGACGCGCGGCCTTTGTCGGCCATGTCGCGGCGTACAAGATGTTGGGTGACATCCAATATTTCGGACTGGGCGTGCCCCGCGATCCCAAGGCAGCCTTCGCCAATTACGAGCGCGGCGCCAAGCGGCATCTGGCTGCCGCGCAGGTGGCGGTGGGCGACATGCTGCATGATGGCGATGACGGTATCGCTGTCGATCTGCCGCGCGCGATCGCCTGGTATCGCGAGGCGTTGAAGCATGACGATCCGGATGCCGCCTATGCGCTGGCGACGGCCTATGAAAGCGGCAAGGGGGTTCCCGTCGACCGCGAGGTGGCGTTCGGCCTCTACCGTCAGGCGGCGCTCAAGGGATCGACCGAGGCGCGCGTGGCGATCGGTGACTATTTTCGTACCGGCACCTTCGTCCCGCGCGACGAGGCCGCTGCGCGCCGCTGGTTCGAACTGGCGTCGCAGCAGGGCGATCCCGACGGCATGTTCAACTATGCCGCGCTTCTGGCCAATGGTCGGGGTGGCGAGCGCGACCTGCCCCGCGCCTGGGCGTGGCTGAAGGTCGCGGCGGCGAAGGGCAAGCAGGAAGCCGCCCCGGCGATGGCGGCTGTCGAGGCGCGGATGACCGCGAAGGACAAGGAAAAGGCGCTGGCGCTGAGCGGCGCGCTATAGCCTTCAGAGCCGAGCGGGCCCGGTGGAGCGCGTCACTCCACCGGCGGTTCGTCGACCTTTGCCGCTTCCGCGTCCAGGCCATGCTTCAACAGCATCGGGATGTTGGCGATGGCAAAGCCGATGGTCAGCGGCATCGCGCCCCACAGCTTGAACCCGACCCAGAAATCCCAGGTCGAATTGCGCCATACCGCCTCGTTCAGCACCGCCATGAAGGCGAAGAACAGCGCCCAGTTGCGGGTCAGCTTGCGCCAGCCCTCGGGCGTCAGGCCCGAATAGACGCTGCCCAGCACCATCTGGATCAGCGGCCGCCCGGTGACGAGGCCGAAGAACAGCATTGCCGAGAACATGGCATAGACGATGGTCGGCTTCATCTTGATGAAGCGCTCGTCGTGGAAATACAGGGTCAGCCCGCCGAACACGACGACCAGCGCGCCCGACAGCCAGAGCATCGGCGAGATGCGGCCCAGCTTTACCTTGCTGACGACCATCGACACCACGGTCGCCGCCATGAAGACGCCGGTCGCGACCAGCACGCGGGTCAGCGGTCCCAGCGGCGCCAGGAAATTGACCAGGAAGAACAGGATCAGCGGACCATATTCGATGCCGGCCTTCAGGACGGGGCTGGCTTCCTTCTCGGACGCGCTCATTTGCGGCCTCCCTCGATGCCTGCGATGATGCGGCTGACCTCATTGGCGTCGAAGGGGCGCAAGTCGGTCATGCCCTCGCCGACGCCGATGGCGTGGATGGGCAGGCCGTATTTCTCGGCCGCCGCGACCAGCACGCCGCCGCGCGCGGTGCCGTCCAGCTTGGTCATGACCAGGCCGGTGACGCCCGCGACATCCTTGAACACCTCGATCTGATTGAGTGCGTTCTGGCCCGTCGTCGCGTCGAGCACCAGCAGGATGTCGTGCGGTGCCTCGGGGTTCAGGCGGCCGAGTACACGGCGGATCTTGGACAGCTCGTCCATCAGTTCGCGCTTGTTCTGGAGGCGCCCGGCGGTGTCGACGATCAGCACGTCGATGCCGGTCGCGGTCGCCTGCTTCACCGCCTCATAGACGATGCCCGCCGCGTCGCCGCCTTCCTTGCCCGAGACGATCGGCACGCCGACCCGTTCGGCCCAGGTGGCGAGCTGGCCGATCGCGGCGGCGCGGAAGGTGTCGCCCGCCGCCAGCATCACGCCGTAATCCTGCTCCATGAACAGATGCGCCAGCTTGGCGATGGTCGTCGTCTTGCCCGATCCGTTGACGCCGATGACCAGGATCACCTGCGGCCGGGGAAAGGCGTCGATCTCTAGCGGGGTGGCGACCTTGGCCAGCGCCTTCTCCACCTCTTCGGCGACGACCAGGCGGATGCCGAGGTCCTCCATATTCCGCTCGAAGCTGCCCTCGGCCAGCCGGGTGCGGATATGCCCCGCCGTTTCGGGGCCGAGGTCGGAGGCGATCAGCGCTTCCTCGATCTCGTCGAGCGTGTCCTCGTCGAGCCGCGCGGTGCCCAGGCCGGCGAGATTGCCGACCAGCCGGTCTGAGGTGCGACGGAAACCGCCGAGCAGCTTTTCGTGCCAGGAGGAGGAAGAACTCATGCCAATTGTCCGATCAGATGGGTTTCGGTCGCCGCCGTGACCCGAACGCGGGCGATGCTGCCCGGTTCGGCGGCGGGAGAAAAGTGGATGTCGGCGAAGTCGGGCGCGTGGCCGCGTGTGCCCGGCCGCTCGACCAGCACGTCGCGGGTGTGGCCGAGCTGGGTCGCCAGCCAGTCGCGGCGGCGGCGTGCGGCGGCTTCGCGCAAGGCCGCGGCGCGTTCGCGACGGAGCGGGTGCGGCACCTGCGGCATCCGGGCGGCGGGTGTGCCGTCACGCGCCGAATAGGGGAAGATGTGCGCGTGGACGATATGGGCGTCGTCGATCAACGCCAGCGTGTCCGCCGCCATCGCCTCGTCCTCGGTCGGGAAGCCCGCGATCAGGTCGGCGCCGATCGCGATCTCCGGCCGCGCGGTCAGCAGGCGCTCGACGATCGCCACCGATTGGGCGCGGCTGTGCCGGCGCTTCATCCGCTTGAGGATCAGGTCGTTGCCCGCCTGGAGCGACAGATGGAGATGCGGCATCACCCGTGCCTCGCCCGTCACCAGCTCGAATAGCCGGTCGTCGATCTCGATCGAGTCGAGCGAGGACAGCCGCAGCCGGGGCAGGGCGGGAACATGGGTCAGGATGCGCTCGACCAGCAGGCCCAGGCTGGGCTGGCCGGGCAGGTCGTGGCCATAGCTCGTCAGGTCGACGCCGGTCAGCACCACTTCCCTATGGCCCAGCTCGACCGCGCGGGAAATGCGGTCGATGACCAGCCCGGCGGGGACCGATCGGCTGGGTCCCCGGCCGGTCGGGATGATGCAGAAGGTGCAGCTATGGTCGCAGCCATTCTGAACCTCGACGAACGCCCGCGCATGGCCGGTAAAGGCGGCGGCGAGATGCGGCGCGGTCTCGACCACGCGCGACAGGTCGGTGACCAGCATCGGCTCGGCGGAGGCCCAGCTTTCGGGGCGCAGCTTGTCGGCATTGCCCAGCACGCGCGCAACCTCGGGCATGGCGGCAAAGCTGGCCGGGTCGATCTGCGCCGCGCATCCCGTCACCACGATCTGCGCGTCGGGCCGGGCCTTGGCGGCGCGGCGGATCGCGGCGCGGGTCTGCTTGACCGCCTCGTTGGTGACGGCGCAGCTGTTGACGACGACCATGTCGGCCCGACCTGCGACCAGCGCGCGGATCGTTTCGCTCTCGGCGATGTTGAGGCGGCAGCCCAGACTGATGATCTCAGGACCAGCAATTTCAGGGCCAGAAAGGGACGACATGACCGCCGATCTAGGGATGGATGCCGCACAAGTCCACGGGACCGCGCGTGCCGTGATCGACTTCTGGTTCGCGCTGCCGC
Organism: Sphingomonas pseudosanguinis; assembly: GCF_052056765.1. Taxonomy (NCBI): domain Bacteria; kingdom Pseudomonadati; phylum Pseudomonadota; class Alphaproteobacteria; order Sphingomonadales; family Sphingomonadaceae; genus Sphingomonas; species Sphingomonas pseudosanguinis. Next base: position 2,101,430 of record NZ_CP189888.1, on the reverse strand, counting down.
CCGAAAAGCATTTCGCGAAGGACGATGCGCTGGACCGGGAGATCGCCGATCGGTTCGGGGCGGTACGCGATCAGGTGCTGGCGACCGACGCGATCGGCTGGCGCGAGGAGCCCGATACGCTGTTGGCGGCGATCCTGCTGCTCGACCAGTTTTCGCGCAACCTGTATCGGGAATCGGCGCAGGGCTATGCCGCCGATCCGCTGGCGCTGGAGCTGTGCCTGACCGCGATCGACGCGGGGTGGGAGGACCGCTATCCCCCGGAGCGGCTGGCCTTTGTCTATATGCCGCTGATGCACGCGGAATCGCGCGCGATGCAGGATCTGAGCGTCGCCAAGTTCACCGAATTGGGGCGTGAGGAGAATCTGTCGTTCGCGCGTGACCATCGCGAGGTCATCCGGCGCTATGGCCGCTACCCCAGCCGCAACGCCGTGCTGGGTCGTGCCTCGACGCCCGAAGAACAGGATTATCTCAGCCGGCCAGACGCGGGATGGTAGGGAAGGGCGGCGCGGTGCTGCCCGCCAGCAACCGCCGTTCGGCCAGGAATTGACGGACTTGTCCCAGGTCCATCGGCGGACCGTAAAAGGGTCCCTGACCCTGGGCGCAGCCGATCAGGCGCAATCGGTCCTGCGTCTCGGCGTCGCGCAGCCCCTTGGCGGCGATCGGGAGGTTCAGCGTGTCGCCCAGCTGGACGATGGCGGTCACGATCTTCATCAGTTCCGGGTCGGCGGCCATGTCGCCGATGAAGTTCGGGTCGATCCGCACCCGGTCGAACGGCAGCGCGCGCAGATGCGCCAGGCTGGAATAGCCGCTGCCGAATTCGTCGAGCGCGAGCGCGATGCCCTGATTCTTAAGGCTGACGACGATCGACTGCGCCAGCGCCAGATTGGCGAACAGCGCATTTTCGGTGATCTCGACCTCCAGCCGGTGCGCGGGGAAGCCGCTCTCGGTCAGCGTCTTGATGACCTTCTGCGCCAGCCAGGCGTCGTGAAACTGCGCGGTACTGAGCGGGAAGGACAGGGTCAGCGACGGGTCCCAGTCGCGCGCGGCGGCCATCGCCTGTCGCATCAGCGCCAGCGAGACGTCGCCCGACAGGCCCGACGCCTCGGCCACCGGCATGAACCGATCGGCCGCCATCGCGCCCAAGGTCGGATGGTCCCAATGCGCCAGCACCTCGAACCCGGTCAGCCGGGCATTGCCCAGATCGATCTGCGGCACGAAGCGCGGCTGGATGTCGCCCTGCGCCAAAGCGGCGCGCAGATCGCTGACGATCATGTTGCGTTCGGCCATGGCGGTTTCCATCGCGGGGTCGAACCACAAGGGGCGCCCGTCGCCGCGCGCCTTGGCGGCGATCAAGGCCAGGTCGGCACGGCGGACCAGCTGGTCGATCGTCGCGGTCGGCCCCTCGACATGCGCGAGCGCGATGGCCGCGCGGGGCGCGAAATCCTGATCGGCCAGTCGGATCGGCTGCGCGATGCGGATCGCCAGCCGCTCGGCGAGTCGGTTGACGCGGTCGCGTCCGCGCGCGTCGACCGGGATCAGGCATCCGAAGCAATCGCCCTCGAACCGGGCGACGATGGCATCGGACGAGGCCTCGCTGCGCAGGGTCTTGGCGACATGCTGGAGCAGCGCGTCGCCGGCCTCATGCCCGAACGACCCGGCGATGGCGCGGAACCGATCGATATCGAGCAGCAACAGCGTGACGCCACGCTTGCGGCCGAAGGCGGTATCGATCATCGCCTGCCCGGCGCGCTGGAAATGCGGGCGGTTGGTCAATCCGGTCAGCGCGTCGGCCTGATCCAGGCGATCGGCCTCGTGCCGATGCGCCGGCGGCATCCGCCAGTAGAGGAAGGTCAGGCCGGCGGCGGTCAGGAACAAAATGGTCTTCGCGGGTAGATCGAGGCCCAACTGGATCAACAGGATCGCGACCGCCACCATGAGCGCGCCGCCAACGAGTCCCAGCGCGAACAGGCGTGCCGGAACGGGCGTTGGAATGGGGGTGGCGGGCGGCCCTTGCATGGCAGAAAGTGGTGCCATGTCAGTTATGTACAAGAGGTTAATTGTGCGCCCCGCCGCCCTCGACTTGCGCCGGGCCGCAATCTGCCGTAAGAGCGCCCCCAAGTTCCGTTTCGGAATGTGAAAGTGAAGCGCCCAAGGGTGCACGCTGGCCGGCGAGGTTTCGCCCGCCGGCGCTTTTGCGTTTGGCGGTGCGACACGGGTTTTTGAGCCGGACTCTCCGGCTCGGGTTTGACGAGGTGAGGCGATGTTCGACAGCTTGAGCGATCGGCTTGGCGGCGTATTCGACCGCCTCCGTGGCCGTGGCGCGCTGACCGAGGCGGATGTCCGCACCGCGATGCGCGAAGTGCGCGTGGCGCTGCTGGAAGCCGACGTCGCGCTGCCCGTCGCGCGCGATTTCGTCGACAAGGTCACCGAACAGGCGATCGGCCAGAACGTCCTGCGTTCGATCACGCCGGGCCAGCAGGTCGTCAAGATCGTCCATGACGCGCTGGTCGCGATGTTGGGCGCGGATGCCAGCGAGCTGCTGCTCGATGTTACGCCGCCCGCCGTCGTGATGATGGTCGGCCTTCAGGGTTCGGGTAAGACCACTACCACCGCCAAGATCGCCAAGCGGCTGTCGAGCGGTGCGATGGGCCGCGAGCGCAAGAAGGTGTTGATGGCGTCGCTCGACGTCAATCGCCCGGCCGCGCAGGAGCAGCTGGCGACGCTGGGCACCCAGGTCGAGGTATCGACCCTGCCGATCATCGCCGGGCAGCAGCCGGTCGAGATCGCGCGTCGCGCGCTCCAGGCCGCCAAGCTGCAGGGCTATGACGTCCTGATGCTCGACACCGCAGGGCGCCTGCACGTCGACCAGGCGCTGATGGACGAGATGAAGGCCGTGGCGGAGATCGCCCAGCCTCAGGAAATCCTGCTCGTCGTCGACTCGCTGACCGGCCAGGATGCGGTCAACGTCGCAACCAGCTTCTCCGAACAGGTGCCGCTGACCGGCGTGGTGCTGACCCGTATGGACGGCGACGCGCGCGGTGGTGCGGCGCTGTCGATGCGCGCGGTCACCGGCAAGCCCATCAAGTTTGCCGGTGTCGGCGAAAAGATGGATGCGCTGGAAGCCTTCCATCCGGAGCGTGTCGCAGGGCGCATCCTCGGCATGGGCGACGTGGTGTCGCTGGTCGAGCGCGCCGCCGAGACGATCCAGCAGGAAGATGCCGAGCGCATGGCCATGAAAATGGCCAAGGGGCAGTTCGATTTGAACGACCTGCGCGGCCAGCTGGCCCAGATGCGTCGCATGGGTGGCCTGGGCGCGCTGGCGGGCATGATGCCGGGCATGAAGAAGGCGCAGAACGCGCTCAATGATGCCGGTGGCGACAAGATCCTGCTCCGCATGGACGCGATCATCACCTCGATGACCGTCAAGGAGCGCGCCAAGCCCGAGTTGGTCAACGCCAAGCGCAAGATCCGTATCGCCAAGGGGTCCGGCACCACGGTGCAGGACGTGAACAAGCTCCTGAAAATGCATCAGGAAATGTCCACGGCGATGAAGAAGATCAAGAAGATGGGCGGCATCAAGGGCATGATGTCGATGCTCGGCAAGGGCGGCCTTGGCGGCCTGGGCAATGCGCTGGGCGGTCCGCAGATGGGCGAGATGCTCAACAAGGCGGGCTCGAACGGTCTGCCCGGTGGCGGTCTCGGCGGGATGGGCGGCGGCAAGCTGCCCGACGGGATGCCCAAGCTGCCCCCCGGTTTCGAAAATCTTCTGAAGAAGAAATAACCCCCGCGCCGGACGGAATTGCCGGTAATTTGAACTTTTTACTCCAAGGACTGAAATATGGCTCTCAGCATTCGTCTGTCGCGTGGTGGCTCGAAGAAGCGCCCTTACTACCGCATTGTGGTGGCCGACGCCCGTGCGCCGCGCGACGGCAAGTTCATCGAGAAGATCGGCAATTACAACCCGCTCCTCGCCAAGGACAATGAGCAGCGCGTGCAGCTCGACACCGAGCGCGCGAAGCACTGGCTCGCCAATGGCGCGCAGCCGACCGACCGCGTCGCCCGCTTCCTGGATGCCGCCGGCGTCCGTGAGCGCGCCGCGCGCAACAACCCGAAGAAGGCCGAGCCGGGCGAGAAGGCCAAGGAGCGCGCCGAGGAGCGTGCCGAGAAGCTGAAGGCCGCCGAGGAAGCCGCCAACGCGCCGGCCGAAACCGCCGAGGCCTAATTTGTCTTGGTCCTGGGTGGGCCACGGTCGGTCACGATCGAGCCCGCCCATGGCATCGGAATGCGGGGCCGTGCGTTTCTGAAAGCCCATGGCTTGAAGAGGATGACGCATGACCCCGCCGACCGAACCCGACCCCCGGACCGCACCCGACGATCATGACGACGCGACCAACCAAGGCGTCTCCGCGCCAGAGCCCGCCGAAGGCGACGACGACACCCCCGACGGCAATGCCGGTTCGCCCAACGGGTGAGCCGCGCGTCACGCTGGCGGTGATCATCGGCGCACACGGCATTACGGGCGAAGTTCGGCTGAAGGTCTTTGCCGACGATCTGTCGGACTATCGCTCGTTCAACGACGGCGCGTTGACCCTCAAGTCGGCGCGGGATGGCTCGAACGGCGTTATCGCGCGCTTTGCCGAGGTGACCGATCGCAATGCCGCCGAGGCGCTGCGCGGGACCGAACTGACGGTGGCGCGCTCTGCCCTGCCTCCTTTGGAGGAGGGCGAATATTATCACGCCGACATCATCGGCCTGTCGGCGATCGCCAGCGATGGCGAGGAACTGGGCCATGTCGCGCTGATCGAGAATTTCGGTGCGGGCGACGTGCTGGAAATCGAACGGCCCGATGGCCGCCGTTTCATGGTGCCGATGAACGCGCAGGCGGTGCTCGAATGGGATCAGGATCGCCTGATCGTGGAGCGCGCCTTCATCGCCTGATCGGGCGTTGCTCGTTCAGCAGATTGCGGATCGTCGTTGCGGCGACGCCGGCCTCGCCCATGGCGTGGCTGATCTGATCCAGCCCCTTCACCACATCTCCGGCGGCAAACAGGCCGGGAACCGAGGTCCGCTGATGGTCGTCGACCTCCAGGCATCCGCTCGGGTCCGCCTTTGCGCCCGCCGATACCGCCAGTTCCGACCGAATGCGTGACCCCATCGCGGGATAGACGCTGTCGAACGCCATCCGGCCGCTGGCGGTGTCGAGCGCGATCTGGTCCCCCTCGATCGCCCAGCCGCCACAGGGGCCGTCCACGCGCTGCACGCCCGCATCGTCCAGCGCCCGGGCGCATTCGGGATCGAGGTCATGCGCGGCATCGGGCGCAATCAACGTCACGTCGCGGGTGAAGCCGCGCAGGAAAAGCGCCTCGCGCATGCCATGGTCGCTGGTGCCGATCACGCCGACCCGCTTGTCGGTGACCTCATAGCCATCACAGACCGGGCAATAGCGGATCAATCCGCGCTCCAGCGCCGGGTCGTGCACATCGGGCAGAAGATGCTTGGGGCGGTGATTGACCACGCCCGTGGCCAACAGGACCGTGCGGGTTTGGTATTCGGCATCATCGGTGATGACGCGGAAATGATCTCCTTCGGGCCGGATCGCGGTGACCCGGTGCGGCGTGCAATGCGCACCGTAACGACGTGCCTGGTCATGCATCCGGGCCAGCAGCGCCTTGCCGCTGATCCCCTCGGGGAAGCCGGCATGATTGTGGGTGCAGGGGATCATCGCCGCGCGGCTCGATCCGCTGTCGAACATATGGATGCGCAGGTGATAGCGCGCGAGATAGATCGCCGCCGTCAACCCGGCGGGGCCCGCCCCGATGATGATGCAATCGTCCATGGCGGGGGCAAAGCGTCAGGCGGCGCAACGTTCCTTGGCCTTTGACCGAGGATCATGTATATACATAGCGTATATACGGAGGCGATATGGGTAAGGACTATCAAGCGAAGGTCTTCCGCTCGGGCAACTCGCTTGCGCTGCGCCTGCCCGCCGCACTGGGGCTGGCCGAGGGCACCGAGATGACGTTGCGCGAGGAGCAGGGCCGCTATGTGTTCGAACCCGTCCAGGCGCCGCGCAAGACGATCGACCTGACCGGCATCGCGGGCTCGATGCCGTGGCTGAAGCCGATCGAGCGGGAAGACTTCGACATGGAGCCGCGCGAACTGGATTGGGACGGAAAGCTGCTCGGCCGTGATTGAACCGCGCTATCTGCTCGACTCGAATATTTGCATCTATGTCCTTCGCGATGCCAGCGGTCGCGCGGCGCAGCGGCTCGCGACGTGCGAACCGGGCAGCGTCATGGCCTCCGCGATCACCTATGCGGAGATCATGCGTGGGCTGGGGCATCACGGCACCGAAGCCGTGGCGGCGTTCGACCGCTTTTTTGACCGTGTGCCGATATTGCCGTTCGACCAAAGGGCGGCATCCGCTTATGCGGAGATCCCGTTCCGGCGAGGACGGTTCGATCGCCTGATCGGTGCCCATGCTTTGGCGACGGGCCTGACGCTCATCACCAACAACGAAGCCGATTTCGCCGACATCCCCGGCCTGACTATCGAGAACTGGACGCTGTGACCTTCCGCGCGACAATATTGACGCTCTACCCCGAGATGTTTCCCGGACCCCTGGGCCATTCGCTGGCGGGGCGGGCGCTGCGCGAGGATCGCTGGGCGCTGGAGACGGTGCAGATTCGCGACTTCGCGACCGACAAGCATCGCTCGGTCGACGACACGCCCGCAGGCGGCGGCGCGGGCATGGTGTTGCGCGCCGATGTGTTGGCGGCGGCGGTGGACTCGGTCGCCGACGACCGGCCGGTGCTGGCGATGACGCCGCGTGGGCACCCGCTGACCCAGCCGCGCGTTCGCCAACTGGCGGCGGGACCGGGCGTCACCGTGCTGTGCGGCCGGTTCGAGGGCTTCGACGAGCGTTTGTTCGAGGCGCGGGGCATCGAACAGGTGTCGATCGGCGACTATATCCTGTCGGGTGGCGAGATGGGGGCGCTGGTGCTCCTCGACGCTTGCGTTCGGCTGCTTCCCGGCGTAATGGGCGCGGCTTCAAGCGGAGTCGAGGAAAGCTTCGAAAGCGGCCTTCTCGAATATCCGCAATATACCCGACCTGCGGAGTGGGAAGGGCGCACGATCCCTGAAGTGCTGCGATCGGGGGATCATGCGAAAATCGCAAAATGGCGTCATGCCAGGGCTTGCGAGGATACACGGTCAAGGCGGCCGGACCTTTGGGAACGTCATGAGGGCGTTCGGGTCGGTCGCCCTCTGGCGCGCGGCGACGATTGAGGAATATAGTCATGAACGTGATCCAGCAGATCGAAGCTGAGCAGATCGCCAAGTTCAACGAGACGAAGAAGATCCCGGAATTCCGCCCCGGCGACACGCTGAAGGTCGGTGTGAAGGTCGTCGAAGGCGAGCGCACCCGCGTCCAGTTCTATGAGGGCGTCTGCATCGCCCGCTCGAACAAGGGCATGGGCTCGTCGTTCACCGTCCGCAAGATCTCCTTCGGTGAGGGCGTGGAGCGTGTTTTCCCGCTCTACTCGCCGAACGTCGACTCGATCGATGTCGTCCGCAAGGGCGCCGTGCGTCGTGCCAAGCTGTACTATCTGCGTGGCCGCACCGGTAAGTCGGCGCGTATTGCCGAGCGTCGCGACACGCGTCCGGCCAAGGGCACCGCAGCCGCCGAGTAATCGGGGGCGCGGACCGTCAGCGGTTCGACAGGAAGGGGCGGTGGCACCAAGCGGTGTCGCCGCCCTTTTTCTTTGACCGCGCTCCGTTCAGCCTGAGCGAAGTCGAAGGCCAAGGGACGCCATTCGCCACGAGCGTCTGCATGGCGCATGGTCATGGTGCGGCGTGGCCTTCGGCTTCGCTCAGGCTGAACGGAGGTGGGGGCGCTTAGCCCCCGAAATTATACAGCCACATCTTCGGCTCACCGGTCGGCTTGGGCGTGCCGTCGAGCCGCTTGGCGGAGCGGATCGCGACGGGCTTCAGGATCATCTGCCCCTTCATGGCGTCCAGGCCACCGCCCGAGGGCTTGGCGAGGATTTTCTTCACCGTGTCCATTCCCGCCACCACACGCCCGAAGGCGGCATAGCCGTCATAGCCCGGCCGCGCGTCCATGCCCGGCGTCGGCCCCACGGTGATGAAGAAATTGCCGCCCGCCGAACTGGCCGACTGCCCGCGCGCCATCGAGATGGTGCCGTCCAGATGCTTGATCCCGGTCTTGGCGGTTGTCTCGAGCGGGAAGGGCGGCAGGATGCGGCGGGCATCGGTGCGGATACCGCCCTGGACGAACCCCTCCTTGGGATTCCGCTTGTCGCGCGCGGCGCGGTAGAACACCGTCCCGTCGAACCGCCCGTCATCGACATAGGCCAGGAAGTTCTTCGTGGTCGCCGGCGCACGGCGTGCGTCAAGCGCGACGACGATGGGACCTTCCGAGGTATTGAGCTGCACCCGAACATAGCCGGGGCGAGGGACGTTCTGGTTCGCTGGTGCAGCGGCGGTCAGCAGGGCGAGCAGCGGGAGCAGGCGTTTCATCCGGCGGGGATTATCGCCCCTGGGTGTAATTGTGGAGCCCAAAGCCATCGGATGCGCCGAGTGACGGCACCGATCAGGCGGTCAGATCGCGCGTGAGGAACGGATTGTGCGGGCTCGGCCGGTAATCGGCAAAGGCGTCGCACGATCGGAAGCCCGCGCTACGATAGAGCGCGACGGCAGGCCGGTATGGCGACGTGGTTCCCGTTTCCAGGCTGATCCGATGATAATCGCGGCGCTGCGCCTCCGCGATGACATGGTTGAGCAGCGTACGGCCGATACCCCGGCCTAGAAAGCCGGGCGCGACTCGCATGAATTTCACCTCGTCATGCCGGGTGTCCAGTTGCCTCAGCGCGGCGAAACCGGCGAGCGTGGAGCCGTTCCCCGATTGTCCAGAAGGAAATGCAGGGATCGGCCAGCGTGGAGGCGTCGAGCGCGAAGGAAAATTCTTCCGCCTCACCGCGCATGTTGCGCAGGTTATAGGCGAGCAGACCGGCGGCATGCGGCGCGGTCGGATCGTCGCGGCGAATATCCATGTCAGTCGCTTGGGTCCGGCGTGCGAGATGGCTGGTGACGGGCCAGTCTATCGCGGTTCGCATGGGGGCGACAGGCGATGGCCCACAAAAAAGCCGCCGACCAGGTGGTCGACGGCTTTTCCGTTTCCGTGGCGTCAGACCTTACTGGTCGAGGAAGCTGCGCATCTTGCGGCTGCGGCTGGGGTGCTTCAGCTTGCGGAGCGCCTTGGCCTCGATCTGGCGGATGCGTTCGCGGGTGACCGAGAACTGCTGCCCGACCTCTTCCAGCGTGTGGTCGGTGTTCATGCCGATGCCGAAGCGCATGCGCAGCACGCGCTCTTCGCGCGGGGTGAGCGAGGCGAGGACGCGGGTGACCGTTTCCTTCAGGTTCGCCTGGATCGCCGCGTCTACCGGGATGACCGCGTTCTTGTCCTCGATGAAGTCGCCGAGATGCGAATCCTCCTCGTCGCCGATCGGCGTTTCGAGGGAGATCGGCTCCTTGGCGATCTTCATCACCTTGCGCACCTTCTCCAGCGGCATGGAGAGGCGTTCGGCCATCTCCTCCGGGGTCGGCTCGCGCCCCTGCTCGTGCAGGAACTGGCGGCTGGTGCGGACCAGCTTGTTGATCGTCTCGATCATATGGACCGGGATACGGATGGTCCGCGCCTGGTCCGCGATAGAGCGGGTGATCGCCTGACGAATCCACCAGGTGGCATAGGTCGAGAATTTGTAACCACGGCGATATTCGAACTTATCGACCGCCTTCATCAGGCCGATATTGCCCTCCTGGATCAGGTCCAGGAATTGCAGGCCACGATTGGTGTATTTCTTGGCGATGGAGATGACGAGGCGCAGATTGGCCTCGACCATTTCCTTCTTGGCGATGCGCGCCTCGCGCTCGCCCTTCTGCACCATGTTCACGATGCGGCGGAATTCGGTAAGCGCCATGCCGGTCTGCTGCGAAATCTCGGCGATCTCGCTGCGGATGCGATCGACGGTGGCGGCTTCGTTGCTCGCGAAATTGCCCCACTTCTTGTCGAGCCCGCGCACCGTATCGAGCCAGTTCTCGTCCAGCTCATGGCCGAGGTAGCGGTCGAGGAAGTCCTTGCGGTTGACCTTGTGCCGTTCGGCCAAGCGCAGCATCTGGCCGCCCAGCGCGGTCAGGCGCCGGTTATAGGCATAGAGCTGGTCGACCAGGAATTCGATCTTGGCGTTGTGGAACTGGACGCTCTCGACCTCGGCGGTCAGCTCTTCGCGCAGCTTGTGATACTTACGCTCGTCCGCCGACGACAGCTCGCCGCCCAGCGCCATCGACTCCAGACGCTGCTGCTGGATCTTCGAGAATTTCTTGTAGATCGCGGTGATGTTGGCGAACTTCTCCAGCGCCTGCGGCTTGAGCGTTTCCTCCATCTGGGCGAGGCTGAGGGTATTGTCCTCTTCCTCGTCCTCGGCGCGCGGACCACGACGCTCGCCGCCCTCGCCATCCTCGTCATCGATCGAGGGTTCCTCGGGCTCTTCTTCTTCCTTGAACTGGGGACCGGCGTTCTTGGCGCTGATCTCGCCATTGTCGTCCTCGTCCTCCTCACCCAGATTTTCCGGGCCGGCGTCCTTGGACAGCATGGCGTCGAGATCGAGGATCTCGCGCAGCTGCATCGTGCCTTCGTTCAGCGCGGTCGACCAGTCGATGATCGCGTTGAAGGTGATCGGGCTTTCGCACAGCCCCAGGATCATCGTGTCGCGACCCGCCTCGATCCGCTTGGCGATGGCGATTTCGCCCTCACGGCTGAGCAGTTCGACCGCGCCCATCTCGCGCAGGTACATCCGGACCGGATCGTCTGTGCGATCGACGGTTTCCTTTTTCTTCGCCTCGGGCTGAGGGCCAGAATCGCCGTCGGTGTCCGTGGCCTCGGCGTCGTCGGCCTCTTCCTCGGACTCGCCGTCCTCGCCCTGCTCCTCATTCTCGACGATATTGACGCCCATCTCGTTGAGGGCGGCCATGATATCCTCGAGCTGGTCGGAGGACATCTGGTCCTGCGGCAGCGCTTCGTTCAGCTGGTCATAGGTGATGTAGCCGCGCTTCTTGGCGCGCGCGATCAGCTTCTTGATCGACGCCTCGTTCAGGTCGATCAGCGGCGCATCGCCCGTTTCCGTGGTATCGGTCGTATCCGCCGCCATATTCGCCTTCGCCATCAAATGCCCTCGGGTCTCAATGCCCGGCCTCTTTCACGCACGCCGCCGGTTTGGCAAGCGGGTGAGGGGGCCATGCGTAATTTTCCAGTGTGGGCGTAGGTCGCCCAATATGCCCCGGATATGGGGCGCGGGGTTGCCTGTATCAAGCGGCCTCCCCGGCTTGCTTCTCGGCCAGATCGCGGGCCGCCTCTAGCCAACTGTAGAGCTGGTCCATCGATTGCGCGTGCGCCGCATGGCACCGCGTCTGCTCGGCGAAGCGATCCTCGGTCATGTCCGTCTGGAACGCCTGCACCGCGCGTTCGCGGTTCGCACGCGTCTCGCTTTCTTCCAGCATGACCTCGATGATCTTTTCCAGATCGCGAACCGCGATGGCGGGATCGCTGGCCTTGCTGAAGAAGCTGAACGCCAGGTCGCGGGTATAGTCGCGCGCGTCGATCGGGTGGACGTCGGTGGTCGCCATGATCTGTTCGATCAGGCTTTCCGCCTCGGCCGCGTCTTTCCGCGACAGATGCGGGTCGTTGACCGCCGCGTCGAGCAGGTGATGCCGCCAGTCGTTGAGATAGCGGTCGCCCATGTCCAACCGGCTGATCTCGTCCATGTAGCGGCACAGCACATGCGGATAGCGCATCAGGCCGAGCAGCACCGCACGCTTCAGGCTGTATTCGACGCCGCGCCCGACATGGCGATTGGCCTCGGCCACCGCCTGATGCACGGCCGCCGCATTGACCCGCCGGATGCCGAAGATGTCGAAATAGCGCGACATCATCGCGCGCTTATACTCGTAGGCCAGATCCTTGTGCGGGATCTGCTGCGCCAGTTCCTCCAGCCGCTGTTTCAGCGCGGCGCGGCCCTCGGGCGTGTCGGTCTGGGCCTGCGCAATCTCCGACTGCCAGAGCAGGTCGCTGAGCGGCGTGGCGCGGGTAAGCACCGCCTCGAACCCGGCCGCGCCTTTTTCCTGGACCAGATCGTCGGGGTCCTGGCCTTGCGGCAAAGTGACGAAGGACAGGCTCTTGCCCGGCTGGAGCAGCGGCAGCGCACGGTGGGCGGCGCGGATCGCGGCCTTCTGCCCCGCCGCATCGCCGTCGAAGCACAGCGTGGGCACATCGACCATGCGCCACAGCCGTTCCAGCTGATGCTCGGTCAGCGCGGTGCCGAGCGGCGCGACGGCTTCCTCGATCCCGGCCTGGGCGAGGGCGATCACGTCCATATAGCCCTCGACCACCAGCACGCGGCCGGACTTGCGCACCGCAGGTGCGGCGCGGTCGAGATTGTAGAGCGTACGCCCCTTGTCGAAGAGCGGCGTGTCGGGCGAGTTGAGGTACTTCGGCTCGCCCTCGCCGATGATCCGGCCGCCGAACGCGATCACGCGGCCGCGTGCGTCGCGGATCGGGATCATCAACCGGCCGCGGAACCGATCATACGGGTCCTTGCCGTCGACCTTGATCAGCAGCCCGCACTCGATCAGTGCCGGGTCGCCATAGTCCTTGAGGGCGGCCTTCAGCTTGCCCCGGCTGTCGGGCGCGAAGCCCAGGCCGAAAGCGCGAGCGGTGTCGGGCGTGACTCGGCGGCGGGTCAGGAGTTCCCGCGCGTCGCCGCCGGACAGGCCGCCCAGTTGTTCGGAAAACCAGGCGGCGGCATCGGCCATCGCATCGTGCAGGCCCTTGGCGCGCTCCGCCTTCTGAGCGGCGCGGCGGTCCTGCGCGGGCACTTCGAGCCCCGCCGCCTGCGCCAGTTCCTTGACCGCGTCGATAAAGGGCAGGCCACGCTGATCGGTCATCCAACGAATGGCATCGCCATGCGCCGAGCAGCCGAAACAGTGGTAAAAGCCCTTGTCGTCGTTGACGTAGAAGCTGGGCGTCTTTTCGTTATGGAAAGGACAGCAGCCCTTATATTCCCGGCCCGCCTTTTGCAGCTTCACCGTCTTGCCGATCAGCGCCGACAGACTGGTCCGAGCGCGTAGCTCGTCAAGGAATTGCGGGGTCAGGCTCATGGCGTCCGCGCGATTATAATGTGTAGCGGGACGGGGGTGTTTTGGCAAGGGTTTGGGTGGTGCGGATGGTCCGGGATTGCCCTCCCCCAACCCCTCCCGCCTGCGGGAGGGGAGTTATTGGGAATCGCCCTTGCCCCGTGCGCTTCCCCTCCCGCAGGCGGGAGGGGATTGAGGGGAGGGCTTTTCCGCTAGCGCACGCGCAATGGTCGCGACGACGCCCTCCAGATTGCCCAGAACGTCGTTGTTCCAGAAGCGGATGACGCGCCAGCCTTGGGCTTTGATGTGGCGGGTGCGGGCTTCGTCATAGGCGGCGCGTTCGTCATGCTGGCCGCCATCGACCTCGACGATCAACTTTTCCGATCGGGCGGCGAAGTCGGCGATGTACGGGCCGACCGGGACCTGTCTGTTGAAGCGGACGCCCGCGACTTGGCGTCTGGACAGGGCCCGCCACAATCTGCGTTCCGCATCCGTCGGATTGAGGCGCAGTTCCCGCGCTTTTCTCGTAGGGCGGTTTTCGCGGAAAGGCCGGGAGCCCTCCCCTCGGTCCCCTCCCGCCTGCGGGAGGGGATGCGCTATTGGTGGAGGGCATTCCTCTCCACGAAGCGCAACAGGCTCCCCTCCCGCAGGCGGGAGGGGCTGGGGGAGGGGACCACGCTTGCTATCAAACCGATCCATCTCCCCACACCCACATCACGCCAGCGAAGCCTTCACCAACCCGCTCGCCTTGCTCATGTCCAGCACCGCCACATGCCGCGCCTTCAGCTCGGCCATGACGCGTCCCATGTCCTTCATGCCGCTCGCTCCGATCTCCGCCTTGATCGCCTCGATGGCGGCCTTGGTCTCGTCCTCGGTCAGCGTCTGCGGCAGGAAGCGTTCGATCACCGCGACCTCGGCCTTTTCCGCATCGGCCAGTTCCTGGCGGCCGCCCTGTTCGTACATGGCGATCGATTCGCGGCGCTGCTTGACCATCTTCTGCAGTACTTCGATCACGACCATGTCGTCATCGGCGGGCGTGGTCCCGGTGCGGAGTTCGATGTCGCGGTTCTTGATGGCGGCCTGGATCAGGCTGATCGCCGCGCGGCTTTCCTTGTCGCCCGCTTTCATGGCGGCCACCTGCGCGGCCTTGATGTCGTCGCGAATCATGATTTTTCCGTCTTGTCTGAAAGGCGGGGACGATAGCCGATGGAACCAATTCCGTGAACCGGTTGACGCGAACGCCCGATGGCCCTAGCGGACGCCACTTAGCGACATTGCAGACATTTTTAGCAGGAGTGCCCGCCGATCATGGCCGACGCCAAGCCATTCGCCATGCCCGAAAAGCCTGAAGGCGCCACGGGCGTTCTCGTTCTGGCGAACGGAGACGTGTTATGGGGGCGCGGTTTCGGCGTCGAGGGTGATGCCGTCGGAGAGGTGTGCTTCCACACCGCGATGACCGGCTATCAGGAGATCATGACCGACCCGTCCTTCGCGGGCCAGATCATCACCTTCACCTTCCCGCATATCGGCAATGTCGGCGCGAACCCCGACGATATCGAGGCGGACGCGCCGCACGCGCTGGGCATGATCGTCCGTGAGGACCCGACCGCCCCGTCCAACTTCCGCGCGATGGAGAACCTCGCCGGTTGGATGGCGCGGCACAACCGCATCGGCCTGGCGGGCATCGACACCCGCGCGCTGACCCGCCGTATCCGGGCGGCTGGCGCGCCCGACGGCGTGATCGCGCATTCGGCGTCTGGCGAGTTCGACATCGCCGCACTGCTGGAGAAAGCGCGCGCCTGGCCCGGCCTGGAGGGCATGGACCTGGCCAAGGACGTGTCGACCGAGCTGCATTATGGCTGGGGCGAGACGCGCGAAGGCGGGCTGTGGCGGCTGGGCTTCGGCTATGCGGGCTCCGAGGGCGAAGATCGCCCGCACGTCGTCGCGATCGATTATGGCAGCAAGCACAACATCTTCCGCAACCTGGTGCAGGCGGGCGCGAAGGTGTCGGTGGTCCCTGCCACTGCCTCGTTTGAGGATGTAATGGCGCTGAACCCGGACGGCATCTTCCTGTCCAACGGTCCCGGCGATCCGGCGGCGACGGGCGAATATGCGGTGCCGGTGATCCGCCAGCTGCTCGACACCGGCAAGCCGCTGTTCGGCATCTGCCTGGGCCACCAGCTTCTGGGTCTGGCGGTCGGTGCCAAGACCACCAAGATGCACCAGGGCCACCGCGGCGCGAACCACCCGGTCAAGCGCCTGTCCGACGGGCTGGTCGAGATCACCAGCATGAACCACGGCTTCGCGGTCGAGCGCGAGACGCTGCCCGCCAACGCGCGCGAGACTCACGTGTCGCTGTTCGACGGGTCGAATGCGGGGCTCGAACTGACCGACCGCCCGGCCTTCTCGGTCCAGTACCACCCCGAAGCCTCGCCGGGGCCGCAGGACAGCTTCTATCTGTTCGAGCGGTTCGTGGGGTCGCTTCGGTGACAATTATTCTCGGGAGTTATACGACTTTCGAGGAGCAGTTCCTCGTTGCTGCTTATTATACCTCAAACATCCTTGATCGGGATGAAGTGAGCTTCAGAGAGGTGTGTCAGCAATTTGCGATCGAACCTAATCGCAGATGGTTGGATCGCGCCCTTTCGCATTTTGTGGCGATGTCTTGGATCGACGGACCATTGCTGCTTGGGGGGGCTGATGAGCAACCGATCAGTTTGACGGCCTCTGGATTGCGTGAGGCGGAAAAACTGATTGAGCAGAACAAGTTTTTCACTGCTCGTGTCGAAGGTGACCCCTTAGCAGGCATTCCGGTGCCTGCTTCGGATCGCTTGGTGAATATTGGTCACAACCAAATTCTGCGAATAGATCGGCCGATAGAAGAATTTGTATCGGCTCTGCATGATGATAATGGCGATCCTGATCAACCAGGCCTACGCGAAAGGTTGCTGGGTGAAGTGAAAGCCGGTCGCGAATTGATTAGAGCGGGAACGTTTCGCTCTTATTTACTGTATGAAACTCTCGTTCGAGCTTTGGGCGAGTTTATCAAGCGCTATAAAAGTCCAACCCTTGTCGCTCTGGCAAACGCCCTTTTAGGGGCAATTGTGAGCGAACTTTTTCAGGCGAGCTAATGCCAAAACGCACCGACATCTCCTCCATCCTCGTCATCGGCGCTGGTCCGATCGTCATCGGTCAGGCGTGCGAGTTCGACTATTCGGGCACGCAGGCGATCAAGGCCCTGAAGGAAGAGGGCTATCGCATCGTCCTGGTCAATTCGAACCCGGCGACGATCATGACCGATCCCGAGCTGGCCGATGCGACCTATGTCGAGCCGATCACGCCCGCGGTCGTCGCCAAGATCATCGAGAAGGAACGCCCCGACGCGGTCCTGCCGACCATGGGCGGCCAGACCGCGCTGAACACCGCGCTGGCCCTGTTCCATGACGGCACGCTGGAGAAGTTCGGCGTCCAGATGATCGGCGCCGATGCCGAGGCGATCGACAAGGCCGAGGACCGTCAGAAGTTCAAGGTCGCGATGGAGAAGATCGGGCTGGAATCGGCCCGCTCGGCGATCGCGCATTCCGAGAAGGAAGCGCTGGAGGGCCTGGAGAAGGTCGGCCTGCCCGCCATCATCCGCCCCAGCTTCACGCTGGGCGGCACCGGCGGTGGCGTCGCATACAATCGCGAGGAGTTCATCGCGATCGTCCGCGCCGGGCTCGACGCCTCGCCGACGACCGAGGTGCTGATCGAGGAGTCGCTCCTCGGTTGGAAGGAATATGAGATGGAGGTCGTGCGCGATCGCAACGACAATTCCATCATCATCTGCTCGATCGAGAATATCGATCCGATGGGCGTCCACACCGGCGACTCGATCACCGTCGCGCCCGCGCTGACCCTGACCGACAAGGAATATCAGATCATGCGCAACGCCAGCCTGGCGGTACTGCGTGAGATCGGCGTGGAGACGGGCGGCTCGAACGTGCAGTTCGCGGTCAACCCGAAGGACGGCCGCCTGATCGTCATCGAGATGAACCCGCGCGTGTCGCGTTCGTCGGCGCTGGCGTCGAAGGCCACCGGCTTCCCGATCGCCAAGGTCGCGGCCAAGCTCGCGGTCGGCTATACGCTGGACGAGATCGAGAACGACATCACCGGCGCGACCCCGGCCTCGTTCGAGCCGACGATCGACTATGTCGTCACCAAGATCCCGCGCTTCGCCTTCGAGAAATTCAAGGGCTCCGAACCCGTCCTGTCGACCGCGATGAAGTCGGTCGGCGAAGTGATGGCGATCGGCCGCAACATCCATGAATCGATGCAGAAGGCGCTGCGCGGCCTGGAAACGGGTCTGAGCGGCTTCAACGATGTCGAGCATCTGGTCGGTGCGCCGCGTGCCGAGATCGAGGCGGCGCTGGCCAAGGCGACCCCCGACCGTCTGCTGGTCGCGGCGCAGGCGCTGCGCGAAGGCTTCACCGTCGCCGAGGTCCATGCGATCGCGAAGTATGATCCCTGGTTCCTGGAGCGGATCGCCGAGATCGTCGCGGCCGAGGCCGAGGTCATGCAGAACGGCCTGCCGCAGGACGCGGCCGGTATGCGCCGCCTGAAGGCGATGGGCTTCTCCGACAAGCGGCTGGCCTATCTGGCGCTGCAGTCTGCGAACCTGCGCGGCATGGATCGCGGCATCGCGCGCGGCTCAGGGCTCATCCACGAGGTCGTCAAGATGATGACCGGCGGCGTGACCGAGCAGGAGGTGCGCGAGCATCGCCAGAAGCTGGGCGTGCGTCCGGTCTTCAAGCGGATCGACACCTGCGCGGCCGAGTTCGACGCCAAGACGCCGTATATGTACTCGACCTATGAAGCCCCGACCTTCGGCGAGCCCGAGGACGAAGCCGTCCCCAGCGATCGCAAGAAGATCGTGATCCTGGGCGGCGGTCCGAACCGGATCGGGCAGGGGATCGAGTTCGACTATTGCTGCTGCCACGCCTGCTTCGCGCTGGCGGATGCGGGCTATGAGACGATCATGGTCAACTGCAACCCGGAAACGGTCAGCACCGACTATGACACCTCGGACCGGCTGTATTTCGAGCCGCTGACCGCCGAGGACGTGCTCGCGATCCTGGACGTCGAGAAGTCGAAGGGCGAGCTGGTCGGCGTGATCGTGCAGTTCGGCGGCCAGACCCCGCTGAACCTCGCCCGCGCTCTGGAATCGGCCGGTATCCCGATCCTGGGCACCAGCCCCGACGCCATCGACCTGGCCGAGGACCGTGAGCAGTTCGCCGCACTTGTCGACAGCCTCAAGCTTCTCCAGCCCAAGAACGGCATCGCGCGCAGCCGCGAGGAAGCGCTGATCGTCGCCGATCGCGTTGGCTATCCGGTGCTGATGCGCCCCAGCTTCGTGCTGGGCGGCCGCGCCATGGAGATCGTCGACGGCCCGCAGCAGCTGGAGGATTATATCCAGACGGCGGTGCAGGTGTCGGGCGACGCGCCGGTGCTGATCGACCAGTATTTGCGCGATGCGATCGAGGTGGACGTGGACGCGATCTGCGACGGCGATCAGGTCGTCGTGGCGGGCGTACTCCAGCATATCGAGGAAGCGGGCGTCCATTCGGGCGACTCGGCTTGCTCGCTGCCGCCCTACAGCCTGTCGGCCGAAATCATCGCCGAGATCGAACGCCAGGCCGAGGCGCTGGCGCGTGGCCTGAACGTGCGTGGCCTGATGAACATCCAGTTCGCGGTGAAGGATGGCCAGGTCTACCTCATCGAGGTCAATCCGCGCGCCAGCCGCACCGTGCCCTTCGTCGCCAAGGCGATCGGCACCCCCATCGCCAAGATCGCCGCGCGCGTCATGGCAGGCGAGAAGCTGGCCGACCTGCCGCAGATCGATCGCCACATCGATTATTATGCGGTCAAGGAAGCGGTCTTCCCCTTCGCGCGCTTCCCCGGCGTCGATCCGGTGCTGTCGCCGGAGATGAAGTCGACGGGCGAGGTCATGGGCATCGACCCCGACTTCACCACCGCCTTCGCCAAGTCGCAGCTGGGGGCGGGCACTGTCCTGCCGACCGAAGGCGCGGTCTTCATCAGTGTGAAGGACGGCGACAAGGAACAGATCGTTCCCGCCGCCCGGATGCTGGCGGAAGCCGGCTTCGCGATCGTCGCGACCGGCGGCACCGCCGATTATCTCGATCGCGCCGGGGTCACGGTCGAGAAGATCAACAAGGTGGCGCAAGGGCGTCCGCATATCGTCGACCGGATCAAGGACGGCGGCATCACCCTGATCTTCAACACGACCGAGGGGTGGCAGAGCCTGAAGGACTCCAAGCCGATCCGCGAAGCCGCGTTGGGGCAGAAGATTCCGTACTTCACCACGGCGCCCGCGAGCATCGAGGCGGCCAAGGCGATTGCGGCGTCCGGCACCCGTGGTCTTGAAGTACGTCCCCTGCAATCCTACTATTCGCGTTCGCACAACTGATCCCGACATGAGAACATGATGTGCTGGCGGGCCGCTCGTCCCCTTGGGGAGGGCGGTCCGTACCGGGAATGCGTAAGAATTGGGGACTAGGAATATGGCGACCGTCGAAAAGATGCCGATGCTCCAGGAGGGCTATGACAAGCTCACCCAGGACCTGCGGCGTCTGAAAGAAGAGCGGCCGCTGATCGTCGACGCGATCGAGGAAGCGCGTGCACACGGCGACCTGTCCGAAAACGCCGAATATCATGCGGCCAAGGAACGCCAGGGGCAGGTGGAGGCGACGATCGCCGACATCGAGGACAAGCTGAGCCGTGCGCAGATCATCGACCCAAAGGATCTGTCGGGCGACAAGATCGTGTTCGGCGCGACCGTCACGCTGCTCGACGAGGACGACAAGCCGGTCAAGTATCAGATCGTCGGCCAGACCGAGGCGGACGCCAAGACCGGCCGGATCAGCTACAACTCGCCGCTCGGCCGCGCGCTGATCGGGCGCAAGCTGGACGAAGAGGTCGAGGTGACGGTGCCGTCGGGCGACCGCTATTATCTCGTCAGCAAGATCGAATTCATCTGATCCGATGAACTGGACAGCGGCACGGGCGACGACGGCCATCGCGGCCGTCACGGCGATCGTGTCGCTGTTCCTGATCCTGACCGGCCTGGTGCCGGATGCGGCGGTCGGCGCGGGGTTCATCCCGTTGCGTTTCGAAGGGGCGGCGCTGCCCCCCGATTTCGGCTTCGCGGTGCCGATCATCCTGACGCCGCTGACCGCCACGCTGATCCATGGCGGGTTCGCGCATATCGCGTTCAACCTGATCATGCTGGTCTATTGCGGTGCGCAGGCCGAACGCGCGCTGGGGCCGCGCGGGATCGCGATCCTCTATGTCGTGGGCGCCTATGCCGCCGCGATCGCGCAATATTTTCCCGATCCCAACTCCCCCATGCCGATGATCGGCGCGAGCGGGGCGATCTCGGCGATCGTCGGGGCCTATGCGCTGCTCTTCGGGCAACGGCGTACGACGCGCGGCATCGCCGGCCTGTCGGCGGAGCTGACGCATGTGCTGTGGCTGGCGGCGGGCTGGATCGGTATCCAGCTCTTGATCGGCTATGCCGGGATGGGCATGGGCGCGATCGCGGTCGCCGCGCATATCGGCGGGTTCGTGGCTGGGCTGGTCTTCGCCAAGCCGTTGCTGTTGTGGCGTTATCGTAACGCTTAAGGCGGATGGGATTTTATCGTCCGCGCTGTTCGGTCACGGCGAAGTTTCGGGCCACGACCCGGACTCGACAATGGCCACCGTTTTCCCATGCACTTCGACTTCGCTCAGTGCGAACGGAGCTGGGGCTTAGCGCAAACGGCCGTTCAGCCTGAGCGCAGTCGAAGGCTACGACCCAACCTCGCCCAGCGACCACCGTTTTCCCGTGCACTTCGACTTCGCTCAGTGCGAGCGGAGGGGGGCGGCTCAAACAGGCGCTCGGCACGAGCGCGATGCGGTGTATGGGTCGGGTTTCTAATCCCAAACGCCGTTCAGCCTGAGCGAAGTCGAAGGCCACGCCCTCAACTTCGCCCAAAACCAGGATCAGTCGAGCGTGGGCTCCAGCAGGCGGTGCAGGTGGACGACCACGAACTTCATCTCCGCATCGTCGACCGTCCGCTGCGCGGCGGCGCGCCAGGCCTTTTCGGCGCTGGCATAATCGGGGAACACGCCCACCACTTCCAGCGCGGCGGGATCGACGAAGTCCAGGGTCTGCGGGTCGCTGACGCGGCCACCGAAGACGAGATGCAGCTTGCTCATGATGTCTCCTGAAGAATTGCCCGCTCCCTAGCGGCAAGCAGCCCGCGATTGAAGATGCTCTTTCGCGCTCGCAACGCTTTGTCATGCCCGGTGACAGCCGGGCCGGTTCCATCCTAGGTAACGGGCATGACGCACAGCCCGAACCCGCCCGCCTCCTATGACGTCCTGATCGTCGGTACCGGCCATGCCGGCGCGCAGGCGGCGATCGCACTGCGCCAGGAGGGCTTTGCCGGCACGATCACGATGATCGGCGAGGAGGCCTATCCCCCCTATGAACGCCCGCCGCTGTCCAAGGAGTATCTGGCGGGCGACAAGCCGTTCGAGCGGATCATGATCCGGCCCGAGCGCTTCTGGGAGGAACGCGGCGTCACCTTGCGTCTGGGCGAGGAAGTCACGGCGGTGGATGCCGACGCGCGGTGTGTCACGACCGCCGCCGGCGCGGTGATCGGCTATGAGCATCTGATCTGGGCGGCGGGCGGCCATGCCCGGCGGCTGAGCTGCACGGGCCATGATCTGGCGGGCGTCCACGGCGTCCGTACGCGTGCCGATGTCGACAGGCTGATCGCCGAACTGCCTGGCGTCGAGCATATCGTGGTCGTCGGTGGCGGCTATATCGGGCTGGAGGCGGCGGCCGTGCTGACCAAGTTCGGCAAGCAGGTGACGATCGTCGAAGCACAGGATCGCGTATTGGCGCGCGTCGCGGGTGAGGCGCTGTCGCGCTTCTACGAGGCCGAGCACCGCGCGCATGGCGTGACCGCGCGATTGAACGAAAGCGTGATCTGTATCGAGGGCGAGGGGGTGGTCACCGGCGTCCGGCTGGCGGATGGCATGGTGCTGCCTGCGCAAATGGCGATCGTCGGGATCGGTATCGTGCCGGCGGTCGCGCCGCTGCTTGCCGCAGGGGCTGTCGGCGACAATGGCGTGACCGTCGATGCGCAGGGGCGGACCAGCCTGCCGCACGTCTTCGCGGTCGGCGACTGCGCCGCGCACGCCAACGACTTTGCCGGCGGGGCGGTGATCCGGCTGGAGTCAGTGCAGAACGCCAATGATCAGGCGACGACAGCGGCGCGGACGATCGCCGGGCGTGAGGCGGCCTATCATGCGGTGCCCTGGTTCTGGTCCAACCAATATGATCTGAAGCTGCAGACGGTCGGGCTGTCGATCGGGCATGACCGCGCCATCCTGCGCGGCGATCCGGCGACGCGGAGCTTCTCGGTCGTCTATCTGCGCGGCGGCAAGGTGATCGCGCTCGACTGCGTCAACGCGATGCGCGACTTCGTGCAGGGCAAGGCGCTGGTCGCCGGGGGCGCGGTCGTGGCGGAGCATGCGCTGGCCGACGCGACGCGGCCGTTGAAGACGCTCTGGCCGTTGGGGTGATCCGTTAGAGCGGAATGGTATGACATGGACACACCCCTCCCCTTCAGGGGAGGGGCCGGGGGTGGGGCGCTTCCGCAAGCCCCGCGCCAAGAGGAGAGGTCCCACCCCAACCCCTCCCCTGAAGGGGAGGGGCTCGCGTTGAATCAGTACAATGTCATCACCCTCTAAATTTCTTCCCCAGCAAGGAAGGAATTTGCCAGCTTAGCTGGCCAGCGCGCGTTCGGTGTCCTCTCGGGCTTGGTCGACCAGCACGATCGTCGCGGCACGCGCGGCGGTGGCGTCGCCTTCGGCGATGGCGGCGAAGAGCTGGCGGTGCTCGGGCATCGAGTCGCGGGGCATCCGGCTGCCGCGATGCTTGTAGAGCGTGGTCCAGCGGACCGCTGCGCCGATGCTGCCCGACAGGCTGATCAGCAGCTCGTTGCCGGTCGCCTCCAGGATGATGTTGTGGAACAGCTGGTCGGCGGCGCGGCCCTGTTCGGTGTGGAGGCCATGTTCGCCCATCGCCTCCAGCGCGGCACCCATGCGTGACAGCTGGCGCGTGTTGCGGCTGAGCGCGGCGAGCTCGGCGGCGGCCGGCTCGACGATCAGGCGCAGCTGGAACAGGCTGTTGACGAAGCCGGCGGGCGGCTCGCCCTCGAACATCCAGGCGAGCAGATCGGGGTCGAGGAGATTCCACTCCAGCCGCTCGCGCACGCGGGTGCCCGCCTTGGGCTTGCTGACCACCAGTCCCTTGGCCGACAGCATGCGCAGCGCCTCGCGCACCACGGAGCGGGACATGCCGCGCTGCTCGGCGATCTCGACCTCGCCCGGCAGGGTCGATCCCGGCGCGATCCGCCCGGTGACGATCGCGATACCGATGTCGCGGGCCAGCGCGCTATGGGCGGGACCGCGTCGTTTCACTATCGTCACTCGGCCGCATCCTCCCGTGATACCGATGGCAATGTCATGCCTTGATCGACCCTTCTATGGGCGAGGGGCGGCAAAGGAAAGCGGGCTGACGCGATCGCCGTGACTTGCACGGCAAATGTAACAATGTATCGTTCGAGCATCTTGCCGGTTGCCGTGCCGTCACGCGCGCGGCACGATGGCCTATCCACCGGTTCTTGAGGGGTTCCGTTCGTCCATGACTCTCCGCACCTGCCTGCTTGCCGCGAGCGCGCTCGCCATCCTGACCCCCGCGACGGCGCAGCAGCGCCCCGCGCCCGCCGCCGCGCCGGTGAAGGTCGTCACGGACTCGACGGTCAGCGACATCCCGCCCAACTTCACCCCGCCGACCAATGTCGCCGAGCGCGATTACGACAAGCGCGTGGTGATGGTGCCGATGCGCGACGGGACGAAGCTCTACACCGTCATCGTCGTGCCCAAGGGGGCGGTCAACGCCCCGATCGTCCTGACGCGCACGCCCTATAACGCGGCGGGCCGCGCCAAGCGTTCGGACAGCACCCGCATGATCGAGGCGTTGCCGCTGGCCGATGAGGAATTCGTGAAGGCGGGCTATATCCGCGTCTATCAGGACATTCGCGGCAAATACGGCTCGGAGGGCGATTATGTCGTCACCCGCCCCGTCATCGGCCCGCTGAACGCGACCAAGGTCGATCATGTCACCGACGCCTATGACACGATCGACTGGCTGGTGAACAAGGCGAACCTGCCGGAATCGAACGGCCGCGTCGGCATGATCGGGTCGTCCTACGAGGGCTTCACCGTCGTCATGGCGCTGCTCAACCCGCACCCCGCGCTGAAGGTCGCGGCGCCCGAAAGCCCGATGATCGACGGCTGGATGGGCGATGATTGGTTCCATTACGGTGCCTTCCGCCTCGCCAACATCGCCTGGATCGGGTCGCAGACCGGATATAAGGGCGAGGGGACCGCACCGTCGAGCGGCGGCTATGACGATTACGAGAATTTCCGTTACGGCTCGGCGAATGATTGGGCCCGGAAGTCGGGTTACGACCAGCTGCCCTTCTGGCAGCGCATCGTCCAGCATCCGTCCTACGACTATTACTGGCAGGGACAGGCGCTCGACAAGCTGCTGGCAGCCAATCCCTCCAACGTGCCGACGCTCTGGGAACAGGGGCTGTGGGATCAGGAGGACATGTACGGCGCGATCACGGCCTGGGAAGCGCTGAAGGCCAAGGGCAAGATCGGCAACAACCATCTGGTCATGGGGCCGTGGCGGCACAGCCAGATCAACCGCACCGGCTCCAGCCTGGGCCCGTTCCAGTGGAATGGCGACACCGCCAGGCAGTTCCGCGAGGACATGGTCCTGCCGCTGTTCAACCAGTATCTGAAGGACGGGCCTGCCGCGAACCTGCCGGCGGCCGCGATCTACAACACCGGTGAAAATCACTGGGACAAGCTCAGCCAATGGCCGCTCGCCTGCCAGAGCGGGTGCGCCGCGCCGCTGACCCCGCTCTATCTCTCAGCGGACAAGGGGCTGAGCTTCCAGATGCCGGGTGCGGGGCAGGACAGCTATGTCTCCGACCCTGCCAATCCGGTGCCGCATCTGTCGCGGCCGGTGAACTTCAACGATGGCCGCTGGGGTGACTGGCTGGTCAGCGATCAGCGTCACGTCGATGGCCGCACCGATGTCGTCACCTACAGCACGCCCGTCCTGACCCAGGCGGTGCGTGTCTCGGGCGCGCCGATCGCCGACCTGTTCGCGCGGACGACGGGTACCGATGGCGACTTCGTGGTGAAGATCATCGACGTCTATCCGGCGGAGAATGCCAACGACCCCAAGATGGGGGGCTATGAACTGCCGATCAGCCTCGACATATTCCGCGGCCGCTATCGGCAGAGCTTCGCCAACCCCAGCGCGATCCCCGCGGGCAGGGTGCAGGAATATAAGTTCCGCCTGCCGACGGTGAACCATGTGTTCCAGCCGGGGCACCGGATCATGATCCAGGTCCAGTCGAGCCTGTTCCCGCTCTATGACCGCAACCCGCAGACCTTCGTGCCCAACATCTTCACCGCCAAGCCCGGTGACTATCGCAAGGCGACGATCACGCTGGAGCGCGGCGGGGCGAATGCCAGCCGGGTGTGGATGCCGGTGGTGCCGGTCGACCAGTCGGCGGTGACGGCGCGCTGATGTGACGCGTGGGACCGGGCGGCATGCGATGGCGTGCCGCCCGAGCCGGTAATCCGGAAACGACGATTCATCGCAATTCGCCCATCGCCCCTTGGAGCGGGACGCGGCAGTCGTTATCGTTCGCATGTGGCCCCTTCCACCACCTTCACCCTGGCGCCGTTGCCGTTCGTCGACGACGTGATCGCGCCGGTCGCGGGCGATCCCGATGCCACGCGACGCTATCTGACGCTGATCGCGGCGGCGACCGATCGCCTGATGGGGGCCGACGACCCCGCGCTGATGATCGAGGCGCTGTTCGAGCTGATCCGCGACGAGCTGCGGCTGGACCTGTTCTTCAATTTCCGTCGCGACGGCGATGTCGTTCAGCTGGAGGCCTGTGGCGGGCTGACCCCGGCCCAGCAGCGCGCCGTCATGGGGCTCGACGTCGGGGGCTCGCTATGCGGCCGGGCGATGCGTGAGCGGCGGGTGCTGCATCTTGTGGGTATCCAGCGATCCGATGACCCCGCCGCCGCCTTTGTCCGCTCGGTGGGCATCGACGTCTATCTGTGCATGCCGCTCTTCTATGGTGAACAACTGCTCGGCACGCTCAGCTTCGGGCGGCGCGCGGCTGCGCCTTTCACCGATGAGGAGCAGCGGCTGATGTCGCTGCTGTGCCATTATGTCGCGCTGGCCAAGCATCGCCTGCGGATCGAGCAGGCGCTGCGCGAGGGGATCGAGACGCAGACGCGGTTGCTGGCCGAGTTGAACCACCGCGTGCGCAACGCGCTGCAGGTTGCGATCGGGCTGGTGTCGAACGAGGTGCGAAGCGCCGCCGATCCGGTCACCCGTGCCGCACTGGCGCGCGCGGCGGAGCGGTTGCAGGTGCTGGCCAGCGCGCATCGCCCGCTCTACGCGACCGCCGAACCCGGACTGGTCGATCTGGCCGCGCTCTTCGGCGACGTGATCGGGCAGTTGCGCGGCGACGAGGCCACGCCCGAGATCATCGTGCCCGAACCGGTTGCGGTCCCGATCGAGCGCGCGGTGGCCGCCGCGCTGCTGCTCGACACGCTGTTGACGGGGCCGACCGCCGTGCCGCGCATCGTCATGACGATGTGTCGCGACGGCGGGAACGAAATATTGCGCATCGCGTTTGACGGCGTTGGATGGGAGCGTGGCGTCGATCTGGTCGGGACGGATCGTCTCATTTCGCGGCTCTGCCATCAATTGCGTGCGACGCTGACGAGCGAGGGAAGTGGGTGCCTGATTTTGGTCATGCCGCATGATGGCGGCGAACATCGGCACCGCGTCCCGGACTGACGAAAACCGTTTCGGCAGCGACGCGCTCAAGCTGCTGATCGTCGAGGACGAGGCGCTCGTGGCCATGCTCGTTGAGGATGCGCTGACCCTCCACGGCCACCACGTCACCGGCATCGCCGATACCGTCGCCGCCGCGATCGATCTGGTCGAGGCCGATCGCCCCGATCTGGTTCTATGCGACGTCAAGCTGGCGGACGGTGACAGCGGGATCACGGCTGCGCAACTGATCGCCGATCGCGGCATCCCATGCGTTTTCCTCAGCGGCAATTGCCCCCACCAAGGCGGGCACCCGCTGGTCATCGGCTGCATATCGAAGCCGTTCCGTGCGGGCACGCTGGGGGCGGCGGTCCATGCCGCCTATGTCATCGCGCAAGGGGGCCGACCCGGCGACACGCCCGCCGCGCTGCGCCTCTATAGCGAGCAATAGGGGCCGCGACCGACGTCAACGATCGAGGGGGAAGGGGCTATGCCAGGAACAGGGCGGGACTTAGCGACCGGTGGCCCAGGAACCGGGCAGATCCTCGACCTCGGCGGCGATCGCATCTTCCAGCTTGGCCAGGATATGGTCGAGCTGCGCGGCTTCCTCCGCCGTCAGCGTGCCGAACGCCAGATCGACGACCGCGCGCCGCAACGGCTCGGTCTGTTCCAGCACCTGTCGGCCGGTTTCGGTGATGTCCAGCCGCTTGGCCCGGCGGTCGACCGGATCGGGCACGCGCCGCACCAACCCGTCGCGCTCCATCGTATCGATCGCCTGGGTGACGGTGCGCGGCGCCAGGCTGAAGCAGTCGGCGATGTCGGCGGCGCGGACCGGCGCATGCTTGTTCATGAACATCAGCATCTTGGCCCGCGCGAGCGAGGCGCCCTGCGCCGCCATGCGCCGGTCGAGCAGCCGATGGAGGCGCATATACAAGCGCCCGTAGCGCACAAGCAGGGGTTCGAGGTCAGCCATAATGTGAGGTAACTCAATAAATGGTCTTGCCTTATTGTGCAAGCGCGAGCAAATGCACGGTCAAGTTCTATTGATTCCATCGACAGGGAGGCCGGCATGGCCGACGCTAACCAAGTGAATGACGGCCAGGAAACCGCCGCGACCGACGAGTCCCAGGAAAGCCCGGTGGAAACCGCGTCGCCGCAGAAGAAGCGGCGCATCCGCCTGATCCTGATCATCGTTGCCGCCGTCGCGATCATCGGCGGCGTGTTCTGGTATGCGCGCTACAAGAGCGTCGGCCAGTATATGCAGTCGACCAACGACGCCTTCATCCAGGCCGACGCGGTCACCGTCGCGCCCAAGGTGTCGGGCTATGTCGACAAGGTGTTCGTCGGTGAGAACCAGGCCGTTCAGGCCGGTCAGCCGCTGCTCCAAATCGACACCCGCGATTACCGCGCGCAGACCGCGCAGATCGAGGCGCAGATCGGCGTCGCCCGCGCCAATGCCGAGGGCGTCCAGGCCCAGATCAAGGAACAACAGGCGGCGATCGACCGTGCCGAGGCCGATCTGCGCGCCGCGCAGAGCGATGCCGCCTTCGCCCAGACCGAGGTCGCGCGCTACACCCCGCTCGCCGCGTCGGGGGCCGAAAGCCGCGAGCGCCTGTCGCAGCTGCAGAACCAGGCGCGTCAGGCCAATGCCAAGGTCGCGGCGGCCAATGCCGCGCTGGCCGCGTCGCGTCGCCGCATCGGTACGCTGAACGCGCAGGTCCAGCAGGCCCGTTCGCAGGGGCAGGCCGCAAGGGCGCAGTTGGACGCCGCCGAGGTCAATCTCGTCTCGACCACGATCCGCGCCGCGATCGCCGGCCGGGTCGGCAACAAGACGGTACGCGTCGGCCAGTTCGTCCAGGCCGGCACCCGCACCATGTCGATCGTGCCGGTCAGCCAGCTGTATATCGAGGCGAACTTCAAGGAAACGCAACTGGGCCTGATGCGCCCCGGCCAGCCGGTGAAGATCGAGGTCGACGCGCTGGAAGGTGTCGAGATCAAGGGCCATGTCGAAAGCGTGGCACCGGGTACCGGCGCGCAATTCTCGCTGCTGCCGCCGCAGAACGCGACCGGCAACTTCACCAAGATCGTTCAGCGTATTCCCGTGCGCATCGCCGTCGACGCCGATCCGCAGACGCGCAGCCTGCTCGTGCCCGGCATGTCGGTCGAAGTGGTCGTCGACACCCGTTCGGCCAAGGGCGCGCTGAAGCGCATCGCCGAACAGCAGGACCAGCATAACGAAGCGCGGGAGGGGGCGCAGGGCCGGTGAGCGCCGCTGCGGCCCCCGCCCGGGGCGGCCCGGCCAAGGCACCCGCCCGCGCGAGCGGCGGTGCCCCGGCCAAGGCCGACCTGACCGCCTGGCTCGCCGTCGCGGCGGGCAGCATCGGCGCGCTGATGGCGACGCTCGACATCTCGATCGTCAATTCCGCGCTCCCCACCATCCAGGGCGAGATCGGCGCGAGCGGCACGGAGGGGACATGGATCGCGACCTCCTATCTGGTCGCCGAGATCATCATCATCCCTTTGTCCGCTTGGCTCGAGCGGCTGCTCGGCCTTCGCACCTTCCTGCTGATCGCTTCGATCCTGTTCACCGCCTTTTCGGTGCTGTGCGGCCTGTCGACCAATTTGACGATGATGATCGTCGGGCGCGCGGGGCAGGGCATCACCGGCGGCGCGCTGATCCCGACCGCGCTGACCATCATCGCCACGCGCCTGCCGCGCGAGCAGCAACCGATCGGCACCGCCTTTTTCGGCGTCACCGCCATTCTGGGCCCCGTCATGGGGCCGCTGATCGGCGGCTGGCTGACCGAGAATATCAGCTGGCATTACGCCTTCTTCCTCAACGTGCCGGTCGGCGCGGTGCTGGTCACGCTGCTGCTTGTCGGCCTGCCGCACCAGAAGCCGCATCTGTCCGAGCTGATGAAGGCCGACTGGCTGGGCATCGCCGGCCTGGCGCTCGGCCTGGGCGGCCTGACCGTCGTGCTGGAGGAAGGGCAGCGCGAGCAATGGTTCGAGTCGCGTGAGATCATCGAGCTGACGATCTTGTCCCTCATCGGCTTCGGCCTGCTCTTCGCCGGTCAGTTCGTGGCGTCACGCCCGGTCATCCGGTTGAAGCTGCTGCTCGACCGCCAGTTCGGCAGCGTGGTGATCATGGGCATCGTCTTGGGCATGGTGCTCTACGGCACCTCCTATGTGATCCCGCAGTTCCTGGCCTCTATCGCCGGCTATAACGCGTTCCAGGCGGGCAAGGTCGTGCTGCTCAGCGGCATTCCCAGCCTGATCATGATGCCCTTCACCCCGATCCTAATCAAGAAGGTCGACATCCGTATCGCGGTGGGGCTGGGCCTGGGCATCATGGCGCTGAGCGCCGGGATCGACACGGTGTTGACCGCCGATTCGACCGGTAGTTCGTTCACCGACTCGCAGCTCCTGCGCGGCGTCGGCACGATCCTGGGCATGTTGTTCCTGAACCAGGCGGCGATCTCCTCGGTGCCGCCCGAGCAGGCGGGCGACGCCGCCGGTTTGTTCAGCGCGGCGCGCAACCTGGGCGGCTCGTTCGCGCTGGCCGGCATCGCGACCGTGCAGGACCAGCGCAGCTTCCTGCATGAGCGCCGGCTGGAGGAATCGCTGTCGGCCAATGCCCAGTCGGTGCAGGACTGGATCGGCGGGCTGTCGCAGCAATTCGGCAGCACCGAGGCGGCCTATCGCATGATCGGCAACACCATCCGCCAACAGGCGCTGGTGATGACCTATAACGACCTGTTCTTCATCCTGTGCGTCGGCATCGTGATGGTGATGCCGCTCGTCCTCTTCCTCCGCCCGCTGCCCCAGGGCGGCCCCGTGGCGATGCATTGAGACCCATGATGCGCAAGCAGCTTTCCCTGATCCCGCTTCTCCTGCTGGGGGCCTGCACTGTCGGGCCGAACTATGCCGGCCCGCCGCAAGGCGTGGGCTCGGCCGCGACGCCGCCCGCCGGCTTCGTGCGCGCCGACAATACGCTGGCGACCACCGCACCGGCGGTCGCCGACTGGTGGACGACGCTGAACGACCCGATGCTCACCTGGCTGGAGGAG
This sequence comes from Sphingomonas pseudosanguinis, assembly GCF_052056765.1. Classification (NCBI taxonomy): domain Bacteria; kingdom Pseudomonadati; phylum Pseudomonadota; class Alphaproteobacteria; order Sphingomonadales; family Sphingomonadaceae; genus Sphingomonas; species Sphingomonas pseudosanguinis. The sequence goes on along the minus strand of NZ_CP189888.1, from coordinate 2,070,161 downwards.
CGGGCGCTGGCGTCCAATCCCAATGTCGCGGTGGCGCAAGCGCGGCTGAAGCAGGCGCGCTCCGCCCTACGACTGGAGCGCGCCAATCAGGCGCCCAACGCCAATGCCAGCGCGACCTATCTCCACGCCGATCTGCCCGGCCTTAATCTGGGCGGCCAGTCGGGCGAGGGGCAGGGGGGTGCCAATGGCGGCGCGGCGAGCGACGGCAATTCGGGTGGCCAGAGCCTGAACTTCTTCAACCTGGGCTTCGACGCCAGTTGGGAGATCGACCTGTTCGGCGGTCGCCGCCGCACGGTCGAGGCGGCGCGCGCGAATGCGGCGGCGGCGGAGGCCAATGTTGCCGACGCGCAGGTCTCGCTCAGCGCCGATGTCGCCCAGGCCTATGTGGGTCTGCGCGACGCACAGCAGCGGCTGATCCTGGCGCGCGAAGCGTCGCGGATGCAGCGCGACACGCTGAACCTGACCGAGCAGCGCTTCCGCAACGGCACCGCCTCGCAGCTCGAGGTCGAACGGCTGCGCAATCAGGTGGAGAGCACCGATGCGCAGATCCTACCGCTGTCGGCCTCGGTCGAGACCTATCTGAACGCACTCGCCATCCTGATCGGCGAGGCGCCGGGCACGCTCGACCAGCGGCTGGGTCAGGCGGCGCCGGTGCCGTTGCCGCCCGCGCAGGTCGCGGTCGGCGATCCGACCGCGCTGCTCCAGCGCCGCCCGGACATCCGGGCCGCCGAGCGCAACCTGGCGGCGCAGACCGCGCGCATCGGCGTCGCGGAGGCCGCCAAATTCCCGCGCCTCAACCTGATGGGGATCATCGGCATCGGCGGCACCTCGCTCGACGCGCTGACCGATCTCGACAATTTGGTGACGGTCGGCGCGCCGATGCTGCAATGGAACGTGCTGAACTTCGGCCGCGCCAACGCTCGTGTCGGCCAGGCCGAGGGCGCGCGCGACGAGGCCGAGGCGCAGTATCGCGGAGCCATTCTGTCGGCGCTGCGCGATGCCGAGGATTCGCTTTCCCGGTTCCGCGCGCGGCGCAACACGGTCGCGACGCTGGCGCGGGCCAAGGCCTCGGCCGACCGTTCGGCGGCGTTGATGCAACAACGTTACCGCGCCGGGGCCGCGACGCTGATCGACACGCTCGACGCGGAGCGCCAGCGCGTGTCGGCGCAACAGTCGCTGTCGCAGGCGGTCGCCGGGCTGACCAACGACTATGTGGCATTGCAAAAGGCGCTGGGCCTGGGCTGGCGCGCGTCGCAGTCGTAAGGGGGGCAGAAGGTAGACTGGCGCTTTCGCGTGTCAGCTCGAGCCCGTCCTTTCGTTAGAATGACGACCAGTCATCCTCGTCGATCGCCAGCGCCGTATTTCCCACGACGCGCGCCCGCGGCGCTGCGGTGCGGCGAGGGGGCGGTTCGGCGGGGGCGGGCTTCGGGGCGGGGGGTGCCGCCATGCTGCCGATGCGGAAGCTGGCGATCTGGCGGGTCATGCCATCGGCCTCGGAGGCCAGGCTGCGGGCCGCCGCTGTGGTCTGTTCGACCATCGCGGCATTCTGCTGGGTCATGCCGTCCATCTCGGCGACGGCGGTGTTCACCTGTTGCAGGCCGGTCGCCTGACGGTCGGCCGAATTGGCGATGCTGGCGACCAACCCGTCGATGTCGGCGATCCGCTGGATGATGCGGTTCAGTGCCTCGCCCGTCTCGCCGACCAGGCGCACGCCTTCCTCCACCTGATCCGCCGAGGCGGTGATCCGCGTCTTGACGTCCTTGGCGGCGTCGGCGGAGCGCTGGGCGAGGGCGCGCACCTCGCTGGCGACGACGGCGAAGCCCTTGCCGGCGTCGCCCGCGCGCGCCGCCTCGACACCGGCGTTCAGCGCGAGCAGGTTGGTCTGGAACGAGATGCCGTCGATGACCGCGATGATCTCGCCGATTTCGGTCGAGGCGCGCTCGATGCCGCCCATGGCCTCCACCGCACGGCGTACGATCTCGCCCGATTCGCGCGCCTCTTCGCGTGCTTCGCCGACGATACGGTTGGCTTGGGTCGCACCGGCGGCGGTTTCGCGTACCGTCGTCGTGATTTCGTCCATCGCGGCGGCGGTCTCTTCGAGCGAGGCGGCCTGTTGCTCGGTGCGCTGCGACAGGTCGTCCGAGGCCTGACGGATGTCGCCGGCGCCGTTGTTGATGCTGGTCGCGGCCGTCACCACGCTGCCGAGCGTGCGCTGGAGCGACGATACGGCGGCGTTGAAGTCCTGCTTGATCTGGTTGAACGGCCCGGTCAGGTCGGCATCGACGCGTGCCACCAGATCGCCCTGCGCCAGCTGGGACAGCGCCGTGCCGAAGCTGTCGCAGATCAGCCGGGTCTGTTCGTCCTTGGCGCGCTCGGCCGCGACGAGCTGGTCGCGAAGCGCGCCCGTCGCGCCGGCCAGCTGGCCCAGCTCGTCGCGGCGCGTGCCTGAGGGAATGGCCATGTCCATCCGGCCCGAGGTCATGCCCTTCAGCGCGTCGATCAGCAGCAGGAGGGGAGCGACGACATGGCGGCGCGTGGCGAAGCCGATGGCGAGCACCAGCGCCAGCGTCGCGAAGGTCGTCACCGCCAGCAGGATATTGGCCAACATCGCCACCCGTGCCGCCTCGTCCCGGACGGCGACCAGATGCGCCTCGATCCGGTCGGACAGGTCGCTCATCCCGCCCTCCAGTTTCTCGAACGCGGTGAGGAAGCGGGGCAGCAGGGCGGAGGCGCGCGCCTTGTCCGTGGTCGCGACCTGCGCGATCTGGTCGGCGGTGGCGATATACTGGTCGACCAGCGGCTGGATACGCCGGGCCTGGGCGGCGACCTCGGGCGCGGCGCCATAGTTCGCATCGGCGAGCACCGATTTGCGCAGCAGCGCGGCGTCGTCCGACAGCCCCTCGCGGCTGTGCGCCAGATCGAGGTCGCCGATATTGGCGGCGCGAAGGATCGACAGCACATCGCCGCGAACCGAATCGTGCATCATGTCGGCGGTCATGTGATTGCGCAGCAGCACCGACCCCCGGGTGATCCCGTCGCGCGCCGCCGCCTGTTTGCGATTGGACCAGACATTGCCCGCACCCGACACCAGCACCAGCATGACGATGGCGGCGATCGCGACGGTGACCATCTTGTTGATCGAGTGCATTCGATCCCTCTGCCCCTGTAAAAGAGCCTGATGTCATAGCGGCGGATGCTCTAATATTGGGTTACCGGGATCGGCGTGAATGAATGTCATTCGCAAGTATAGGAAGGCGTGTCGGTGGCTTTGCCGGCGATCGTCCGGTGCGACCAAATAGATCGGCCGTGTTTACCAATTCTCTGAACCCGGACTGCAGGGTTTTGCGCTATGAAGCCATCTTCATCATTTGTTTTGCAAGCGAACGGGGCCATGACGAACATGATGCGCAAGGCGGCTATGCTGTCGATGGCGGGGGCGATATTCGCGGCGCCGGCGCTTGCGCAAGACACCGAGCCGACTGGGAATCCCTTTACGATCAAGGCCCTATACAAGGCCGATGTGATGGGCGTGGCGGATGGCGGGATCGCGCGGGGGGCGCGTTTCCTCGACAATATCGATGTGATCGCCGACGCCGATCTGGATGCCGCGCTCCGGTGGAAGCGTGCGACGGCGCATCTGTCGCTGCTTAACAATCTGGGTGGTAAGCCCAATGATCTGGCCGGGTCGATCCAGGGCATCGACAATATCGAGGTCGCCGATCGGCGGCTGAAAATCTACGAGGCGTGGCTGGAGCAGGGGCTGGGCGAGCATGTGACGGTCAAGACGGGCCTCTATGACGTCAACAGCGAATTCTATCAGAATGATGCCGCCGGGTTGCTGATCTCGCCGATGTTCGGCGTGGGGTCGGAACTGGCGGCGACGGGGACGAACGGGCCGGCGATCTTTCCCTCGACCGCGCTGGCCGTGCGACTAAGGGCCACGACCGAGACGATGTATGGCGCGGTCGCGGTGGTGAATGCCAAGGCGGGGACGATCGGTGACGAGGACGGGGTCGATCTGTCGGGGCGCGCGGGCGCGCTGCTGATCGCCGAGGCGGGCTGGACCGGGCGTGGCAAGCTGGCGGTCGGTGCGTGGCGTTATACCCGCAGGCAGCCCGGCGTCGTCCCGCCGGGCATCACCCAGACCGACGAAACGCACTTCTCGCACGGCGTCTATCTGCTGGCGGAGCAGGACCTGATCGGGACGGCCGATGGCGACGACACGCATGTCGTCGGCTTCCTGCGCCTGGGCCTGTCGGACGGGCGGACGACGCCGTTTCGCGGCGGCTGGCAGAGCGGCGTGCTGTGGGAACGGCCGTTCGACGCGCGCCCGGAGAGCGCGCTGTCCTTCGGGGCGGGCAATGGGGCCCTGTCGCGCTATTACCGCATCGGCAATCCCAGCGAGCTTCCCGCACTTGGCGGCAGCGAGACGATCTTCGAGCTGACCTATAGCGACGAGATCGTGAAGGGCATCTCGGTTCAGCCCGACATCCAATATGTCATGAACCCATCGGCGGATTCCACCGTCGACGATGCGCTGGTGCTGGGCATGCGATTGACGATCGGCTGGTCCAGTCATTGAGGTGAAGCATCCCCGCCATCGCGCGATCGGTCGTTGACACGCCTTATATATGAAAACATGCTGCCACCTGCAAAAGTGACAGGGCGCCTGAGCGAGCGTCCCGGCTGTAGCGGGAGAGACGGGCATGAAGACGACACGACGCGCGATGATCGGCGGGGGCGTCGCCGCCGCCGCGCTGGCACCCGCCGCGGTGTCCGCCGTGACGACCGCCCCGACGCCGACCGGCGCCGGACGCGCGCTGAAGGTGCCGCCGCCCGCGCGCTTCACCCCCGATTGGGCCTCGCTGACCGCCGGCTATAGCGTCCCCGACTGGTTCCGCGACGCCAAGTTCGGCATCTGGGCGCATTGGACCGCGCAATGCGTGCCGGAGGCGGGCGACTGGTATGCCCGCGAGATGTATCTGCCGGGCAGCCGCGCCTATAAGCATCACCTCGAACATTACGGCCATCCGGCCGATGTCGGCTTCATGGAAATCCAGAATCTGTGGAAGGCCGAACGCTGGGACCCCGCGCGGCAGCTCGACCTCTATAAGCGGGCCGGCGCGCGCTACTTCATGGCGCTGGCCAATCACCACGACAATCTCGACACCTATGCCTCGCGCCATCACCCCTGGAACACGACCCGCGTCGGCCCGCGCAAGGACATTATCGGCACATGGGCGAAGCTGGCGCGCGAGCGGAACCTGCGCTTCGCCGTGTCCAACCACTCGGCCCATGCCTGGCACTGGAACCAGCCGGCCTATGGCTATGATCCCGAAGGGTCGCGCGCTGGCCAGCGTTATGACGCGTTCACGCTGACCGCCGCAAAAGGGGCGGGGAAATGGTGGCAGGGCCTCGATCCTCAGCAACTCTATACCGGTCGCCACATGCCCATGCCCGACGGCATCCGCACCGTCGACGAAGCCAATGCCTGGCATGAGGCGACCGACCGGCTGTGGACCGAGGGTGTTCCGGCGGGCACCGACTTCGCCCGCAACTGGCTGCTGCGCTGTCAGGATCTGATCGAACAGCACCGGCCGGACATGGTCTATTTCGACAATTTCGATCTGCCGCTCGAACAGCATGGGCTGGAGTTCGCGGCCTGGTATTACAACCAGTCGATGCAATGGCATGGCGGGCGGCTGGAGGCGGTGGTGACCGCCAAGACCACTCCGCCGCAGCGGCGCATGGGGATCGTCGACGATGTCGAGCGCGGCGGCAAGAATTACATCGAGCGCTTTCCGTGGCAGACGGACACCTGTCTCGGCAACTGGCATTACGACGCCGATCTCTATGCCCGTGACGGCTACAAGTCGGCGGCGACGGTAATCCATACGCTGTGCGATGTCGTGTCGAAGAACGGCAATCTGATGCTGTCCGTGCCCATGCGCGGCGACGGTACGATCGACGACAAGGAAGAACGCATCCTGGAAGAGCTTGCCGGCTGGATGAGGCGCTTTGGCGAGGCCATTTACGGAACGCGCCCCTGGCGACTGCATGGCGAGGGGCCGACGCGCGGCAATGCCGGGCTGTTCTCCGAGGACGGGCCGACGTCGCGCTATACGGCCAGGGACATCCGCTATGTGACCCGGGACGGGAATCTCCACGCGCTGGTGCTGGGTTGGCCCGAGGATAATATCGTCCGCCTGACGCTGCTCGGGCGCGACAATCCGACGCTGCGGGGGCAGGTCGCGCGTGTGACCCTGCCGGGTGATGCGGCGCCGCTGGCCTTTCGTCGGACGGGTAGCGCGCTGGAGGTCACGCTGCCGGCGGGCGCACGCCATCCGATCGGCGTGGCGCTGATCCTGTCGGGGCAGGGGGTGGCGGCCTGATCCTGTCGTATCGACATTCAGGTCAAGCCCCCTTCATTCCTCCCCTGTAAGGGGAGGGAGACCATGCGAAGCATGGTGGAGGGGTGTCACCGGTGGCGAGGGCAGGCTTCACTTGCCGGGCGCGACACCCCTCCGTCAGGCCTGCGGCCTGCCACCTCCCCTTACAGGGGAGGAATGTCCTCCCGCCTAGGGCTCCAGGCCCAGCGCGACGCGGTCGGCGGTGGCGGCGGCGAGTTCGGCGCGGGCGGCGGCGATCCGGGCTTGCGCGTCGATCACCCGGACTCGCGCGTCATTGGCGGTTTCCTCGCGCTGGTTGACGAGGAAGAAGTCGCTCGACCCCAGCTCGAAGCGTCGCCGCTCGGCCGCCGCCAGCCGTTCGGCAAGCTGGCGTTCCTGTTCGGCGATGGTCGCCAGCTGTTCGGCGGCACCGACGCCGATGCTGATCCCCTCGACCTCGACCGTGATCTGGTCACGCAGGAAGCGGCTGCGCGCCTCCAGCGCGTCCATCTCGGCGCGCGCCTCGACGACCCGGCCTTTCGCTGCGCGGTTCTGGAGCGGCAGCGAGAAGCGGAAGCCGACGGCGGCCTCCAGCGGCGTGCGATTGGGGCCGCCCAGACCCACCGGGCCGATGTCCTTGGCCATCTCGCCGCGCAGGTCCAGCCGGGGCTTCAGGTCGTTCTGCGCCAGCGCCAGCCGCGCCGATCCCTGGTCGATCCGCGCCAGCAGCATCTGCAGGTCGGGCCGCTTCTGCTCGAAATTGGCGCGCGCGACGGCGGCGACGCCGGCCAGCGCCTCGCCATTGCCGGGTAGCCGCTCCGCGCCGACCAGCACCGGCTGGCCCGCCATGTCGCGATAATAGAGCGACAGGGCATTGGCCGCCGCCTGGAAATCGCCCTCGGCCCGGACCACCAGCGCGCGGCGGCGCACGAGGTTCTGGTCGTTCTCGGTCAGCAATATGTCGGGCCGTGCGCCCAGTTCGACCTGTCGCGCCAGCCCGCCGCGCCGACTTTCCGACAGTTCCAGCAGATCGCGATAGGCGCGCAGGCGAAGGCCGGCGGCGACCCAGTTCTGATAGGCGTCGATCGCCCGCCGCTGGACGCCGATCGCCACCGCCTCGCGCTCGAACTGGGCGATGTCGATGTCGCCCGCCGCCAGCGTCCGCTTGGTGCGGCGCTCGTCGATCAGCCGGTCGCGCAACAGGGCATAGAGCGCGCCGACCTTTACCTCGCCGAGGCGGTTGGTATAGTTTTTGTCCTCATAGACCGGGAAGTCGCCCCGGCTGACGCGATAGTCGCCGTAGAGATAACCGCCATTGTCATTGAGCGGCCGGGTCACCCCCGCCGAGGCGACGGTGCCGTCATAATAGCCCAGCGCGCGCGAGCGACCCTCCGCCTCGAACACGGTGTCGAACGCCCCGGCGGCGGTGATCGCGCGTCCCTCGGCCGCGCGGACCTTGGCCAGCGCCTCGACGATCTGGGGCGCGGCGCGCGCGGAGGAGCGCAGCACCTCGTCCAGGGTTAGCGGAGCCGTGCTCGGCTGCGCGACGGGCGCGGGGTTGGGCCGGATACGCTGCGCATCGGCGGGCAAGAGCAGCGCGGGCGCGGCGATCAGCGCGGAGGCGAGGAGGAGCGAGCGGATCATTTCGGCTTGCCCGCCTTGGCCGCGATCTTGCGGGTATCTTCCTTCTCGGCGTCCAGACCCCCGTCCTTGTCGGTCGCGGTCTTGCCGAACTCCATCGGGAAGTCGTTGAGCTGGCGCCAGAGTTCATAGCCGACCGTGACGGTCTCGCCCTGGACCCAGCCATGGACCTTGCCGCCCAGCCGCACGAAGTTGCGCTCGGGCCAGGCGGGCTTGCCGGGCATCGGTTCGACCAGGATGCGGAACAGTCCCTGGACATTGGCATTGGGATCGATGCTACGGATGCGCCCGTCGAAAAAGCCATAGGCGATCGAGGGCCAGCCGCTGAACTGGATGGCGGGCCAGCCTTCGAACTCCAGCCGCACCCGCCGGCCAGGCTTGAGCAGCGGCACGTCGCGGCCGTCGATCAGCAGTTCGACGGCGCGCTCGACCTGTTCGGGCGCGACCACGGCCAGCGCGGTGCCGGCCGACACATAGGCGCCACCGGCGGCGGCGTTCAGATTCTGGATACGGCCGGCGCGTGGCGCGCGGACCAGCTGCGCCGACTGGCGGTTCAACTGGACGTCGATGCGGTTCAGCTTGGCGCGCGACTCCGCCAGCTTGGCGCCCGAGTCCGCAACCTTGATCTGCGCCTGTTCATAGTCGCGGCGCGAGGCGAGACCCTCCGAATAGAGCTGGCGGGTGCGGTTGACGTCGATCTGCGCGACCGCCTGCGACTGGCGGACCGAGGCGATCTCGGCCTCCACCTGCGCGCGTTCGGCGGCCAGGCGGGACAGCAGGTTGGGATCGAGGTCGACGATGCGCGCGATCGGATCGCCCCGGTTCACATGCTGGCCGTCCTGCACATACCAGCGCTCGACCCGGCCGGGCACCAGCGCGGTCACGTCTTGCGCGCGGTCGGTCGGATCGAGCGAGACGACCTGGCCGCGCCCCTGTGCGGTCTGCAGCCAGGGGACGCAGAACAGGATGAACGCCGCCGCGGCGATGCCCACCATCAGCATCCACGCGATCGCGACGGTCACGCGCGGCGGGCGCAGCGAGGACAGGGTGCGGAAATGCGCGAGATGTTCAGGCAGATGCGACATCGCCACCCTCCCGGTTGGAAGCGGCCTGCAGCGCGGCCAGATCATCGAAACGATCCTGCCGGGTCATGCCCAGATAGAGATAGCCGTCCAGCGTCAGATCCTCCGGTCGGCCGGTGCACAGCAACACGGTCGTGCCATGCGCCTTCAGCAGGCGCAGCGCCGCGAGCAGCCGCCGGGGCGGCAACAGGTCGTAGAGTTGCCCGAGCAGCAGCAGCTTGGGCCGGACGATCAGCGCATTGGCCAGCTTCAGCGCCATTGTCTCGCCGACGCTCAGCGGATAGCCGGTCGAGCCGAGCGGCGTGTCCAGCCCCTGTGGCAGGCTGGCAAGGCGGCGCTCCAGCCCGACAATGGCGAGCGCCTCCATCGCCTCCTCGGCCAGTTCGCCCGAGGCGAGGCGGAGATACTCGCGGATCGTGACCTCGACGATGGTCGAGCGGTCCAGCACCGTGACGTCGGAGCGCAGATGATACATGTCGAACGAGCCGAGATCGGTGCCGCCGATCCGCACCAGCCCGCGTTCGGGCAAGGCATGGCGTTTCAGGAGCATCGCCAGACGCCGCTCCGCTCCCGGTTCGGTGACGGTGACGAGCTGTTCGCCGGCGGCCAGGGTCAGGTCGTACTGCGCCTCGTCGAACACGACGTCGGTCAGCTTCACCGATCCGTCGCGCGGCCCGTTGTCGCCGCGCACCGTCGGCTCCTGCGGAATGGCGAACAGCAGCGACAGCTCCTCGGAGCTGGCGACGAGATCGTAGAAGGTGTCGAGATACCAGCCGAACTGCGAGATGCCGTAGAAGACGCCCGACAGGATCAGCTCGGCGGCGACCAGCTGGCCCAGCGACAACTGCCCGCGCAGGATCAACATGCCGCCCAGCAGCAACAGGCCTGCGCTGGCAAAGGCGTAGATGAGCAGGAACGCGATCGTCTGTGCGAACTGATAGCGGAAATAGCGGCGGTGCGTGTTGACGTAATTGGCGGTCATCGCCTCCGACCGGGTCATGGCGAAGTCGAGATGGCGCAGCGACTTGTAGAAGCCGTTCGACCCGCCGACGCTTTCCAGCCAACGCGCGGCGTTATGCTTGGCGTGGCTCAGCGCCACCGCCCCGCTGATCGCGCCGCGCCGCCACAGCAGCCAGACGAGCAGCACCGCGGCCACCAGCACGACGTTGAAGGCGAGGAAGACGGGGTGATAGAAGCTGGTGATCGTCAGGCCGATGACCGCCTGCAACACGATGGTGAAGGCGCCGATCACCAGGCTGGGCACCGATTTCTGGACGACGACCAGATCGAAATAGCGGTTGAACAGATCGCTGCGATTACCGTCGGCGAAGAAGGGGTCCTGCGCATGGACCGCTCGCACCGTGACCTCGGCGACGATGCGCGAGAACAGCCGGCGCTCGAACGCCGCCATGATCCAGACACGCAGCGCGCTCAGCCCCGCGACCAGCAGCAGCAGCAGCAGTAGTACCCCCGACAACGCCCACAGGGGCGCGGGCATCGCGGTGTTGGCGACGCTGTTGATCAGCAGCTGTACCGAAATGGGGGTGGCCAGCGCCAACAGGCTGATCGCGATGGTATAGACGATGCCAAGCCGGACATAGGCCGAATCGGGCCCTATGATCTGTGACAGCCAGCTTATCGCGTCCCGAAATCCCAGTCGTTCCGCTGCCAAAACAGTCCCCCTTTTCGCATCTCGCGCGAGCCGTTAGCGGCGAATCTTTGCTGAATCTTTGCTGGACGTTTAAAAAAGGTTCGTCGCGGCTTAATCCATGTGATGCCAAGGTAACGACATATCATCGACTTGGCCAATCGGAATTGGGATGCCGAGGCTATAGAGATTGGCTATAATGGGACATGCCCACGCTGCGTCAGCTCGAATATCTGGTCACGATCGCGGATACGGGATCGTTCGCGCTGGCCGCCCGCGTCGCCAACGTGTCGCAACCGACCCTCAGCCAGCAGATCCGCACCCTGGAGCAGCGGCTGGGCACAACGCTGTTGGAGCGTAGCGCGACCGGCGCGATGCTGACACCGGTCGGGCGCAGCATCGTGGTGACCGCGCGGCGCATGCTGAGCGATGCCAGCGACATCGTCGCGCTGGCGGCGGGTGCGTCGGACCGGCTGACCGGCACGTTGAAGCTGGGCACGACGCCGACGCTGGGGCCCTATCTATTGTCGCCGATCATCGCCGAGCTGCACCGCATGGCGCCGCAACTGCGTCTGCATGTGCGGGAGGGGATACCCGACGAACAGCTGCTCGAACTGTCGCGTGGCAATATCGATGTGATGCTCGGGCCGCTGCCCATGGCCGGGGACGATCTGGCCATCGAACCGCTATTCCGCGAGCCGCTGCATCTGGTCGCCGCTCTGGATCATCCGATCGATGCAGGGGGCGCGATGACGCGCGATGCGCTGACGGGCAGTCCGCTGCTGACGCTGGACCCGCGCCACCATCTGGCGCGGCAGGCGGCCGAGATCGCCGAGCGGCACGGCATGACCATCGCGCCCGATTACTATGGCACCAGCCTGGAGAGCCTGCACCAGATGGTGGCGAGCGGGTTGGGCCTGGCGCTGCTGCCCAGCCTGTATCTGCGCTCCGCCGGCGGTATGGCGGGGCTGAAGATATTGCCGGTCGAGGGCTGGCGGGTGCACCGGTCGATCGCCATCGCCTGGCGCCGGCAATCGCCGATGAGCGCGGCGTTCAAGCTGATCGCCGGCCATGTCCAGAGCTGCGCCGAGCGCTTGCTGGCGGAATAGCATGGGCGCTGTGCCGTTGCGGGCCCTGCGACGTTGTCGCGGGCGAAGGAGACGCGCGGATGGCGGGCAAGGTTCTGATCACCGGGGCGAGCATCGCCGGCAATACGCTGGCCTGGTGGCTGGGCCGTGCCGGCTGGGACGTAACCGTGGTCGAACGCGCGCCGGCCTTTCGCGATGGCGGCCAGAATGTCGATGTGCGCGGCGTCGGGCGACAGGTGCTGCGTGAAATGGGGCTGGAGGAGGCAGCGCTGGCGGCCGGAACCGGTGAGGAGGGGACCGCCTGGGTCGATGCGCGCGGCCGAATCGCGGCGCAGTTCCTGACCGCCGAGTTGGGCAAGGACGGCCCGACCGCCGAAATGGAAATCCTGCGCGGCGATCTCGCCCGGCTGCTCCATGACGCGGCGAAGGGCCATGCGACCTATCGCTATGGCGATCACGTCATCGCGATCGACCAGAAAGGCGAGGGGGCGTATGTCACCTTCGCGAGCGGCGCATCCGAGCGGTTCGACCTGGTGCTGATCGCCGAGGGGGTGGGGGCGGCCACGCGCGAGCTGATCTTTCCGGGCGAGAACCGGCCGCGCTGGATGAACATGACCATGGCCTATTTCACTATCCCGCGTGTCGCGGACGATGATCGGCTGTGGCGCTGGTATCACGCGCCGGGCGGGCGCAGCATCTCGTTGCGACCCGACCGGCACGGCACGACCCGCGTGATGCTGGGCGTGCAGAAGCCGCCCGAGGGCGAACAGGACTGGGGCCGCGACCGGCAAAAGGCGTGGCTACGCGAGACCTTCGTCGATGCCGGGTGGCAGGCGTCGCGTGTGCTGGCGGGCATGGCCGAGACCTCCGACTTCTATTTCGACGTGCTGCGTCAGGTGCGGATGACGCGCTGGTCGAATGGCCGCGTGGCGCTGTGCGGCGATGCGGCGTGGTGCGTGACGCCGCTGGGCGGCATCGGGGCGACGCTGGCGGTCACTGGCGCGCGGGTGCTGGCGGGCGAGTTGTCGCGGTCGGCCGATCCGGCGACGGCGCTGGCGGCCTATGAGCGGGCGATGCGGCCGATGGTCGACAAGGCGCAAGGGATACCGGGCTTCGTGCCCCGGCTGGCCAATCCGCATAGCCGTGCCGGTATCAGGCTGCTCCATGCGGTTCTGGCGCTGGCGAGCCGGCCGGCCATCACCGCGACGGCGGGCAGGATATTTAGCGGCGGGGATGCGAAGGAACCCGATCTCTCGCCCTATGCCGGGCAAATTCAGGAGAATGGATGATGCGGCCCAAGCCAGATCCGATCGGCCCCGGACAGGAAAGCGTCTGGGACTATCCGCGCCCCGCCATCGCCGAGCCGAGCGATCGGCATGTCCGCATCGTGCATCACGGCGTCCTGATCGCGGAGAGCCGCGCGCCGGTCCGCACGCTGGAGACCAGCCATCCGCCCAGCTGGTACATCCCACCCAACGATGTGACCCAGCGGCTGCTCCACTGCTCCGACCGGCGCTCCTTCTGCGAATGGAAGGGTGAGGCGGTCTATTGGCATGTCGAGGTGGATGGGCAGATGCTGCGCGACGTCGCATGGAGCTATCCGCGCCCGACCCCCGCCTTCGCCTGTCTGCGCGATCACCTGGCCTTTTATGCCGCCCCCTTCGACCAGTGCACGGTGGACGGCGAGGTGGTAAGGCCCCAGCCGGGCGGCTTCTACGGCGGCTGGATCACCGCGGACCTCGCCGGGCCGTTCAAAGGCGCGCCCGGCAGCATGGGCTGGTGAGGATCGTCAGCGGGTGACCTGCCGGACGAAGTTTGCGACATCGGTGACGACCGGCGCGCGTCCCCGGAAGGGGCGCGACACCGCCAGGATCAGGCCGACATGCCCCAGCTTGGGGTAGGAGCGTAGCGTTACCGGCACGCCACCCGCCCGGAGTTTCGCGGCGAGCGCCTCGCTGTTGCGCGGCAGGACCGTCTTGTCGTCGCCCCCGACCAGCAGCAGCGCGGGCGGATCGCCGGTGCCCGCCCAATGGACGGGCTGCGTCTCTTCGGGGCGCGGCCAGGCACCGAACGCCGCGCGGCTGACATCGACGTCGAAGGGCGCGAAGTCGTAAGGCCCTGCCAGCCCGACCAAGCCCCGCACCGCCGACCGGTCGGCCCCCAGCCAGCGATCGTCGACCGCCAGCATCGCGGCGATATAGGCCCCCGCCGAATGGCCCATCAGGACGAGGCGGCGGGGATCGCCGCCGAACTGGCCGATATGCCCCTTCGTCCAGCGTACCGCCGCCGCGCCGTCCTCGACGAAGGCGGGATAGCGGACGCCGGGGACCAGACGGTAATCGGGGATGACGGTGACGAAGCCCTGCGCCGCGAGCGCGCGACCGACAAAGGCATAGCCGGCGCGCGTCCCGCTGTTCCAGCTGCCGCCATAGAAGAAGACGACCACTGGCTTCGGCCCCGCCACCACCTGGCGCGGGGCGTAGATGTCGAGCGTCTGGCGCGCGTCCCCGCCATAGGCCACGCCGCTCGCCACGCGCTGGCCCTCGCTGTCCTTGGGCACCAGCGCATCGAAGGTCTTGAGCGGCGAGCAGGCGGCCACCATCAGGCCGAGCGCCAGCGACAGGGCGACGCGCCGGGATCGCGGCGTGCGGGAGAATATCGTCATCCGCCCATGATGGGCATTGCCGGGGCCGCCCGCCAGGGTGATGACAAAGATGACATTTTTCGCGCGTGACGCGCGCCGCGAAGCGGTTAGGATGCCTTATAGATTAGGGGAAAATCCGCTTCGTGAACCACCGCGCCATGACCGCCGTCGCCCTGTGCCTGCTCGCCGCACCGCTCGCGGCGCAAGTGACCCCGCCAACCGACAAGCCCGTCGAACAGACCCAGGCCCCGGAAAACGAGGCGACCGCCCCCATACTGGCCCCCGCGACCGCGCTGCCCCCGCCCGCGCCGGCCAAGGGCGATGCGACGGCCAAGGCCGACAAGCCGGCCAAATGGGACGTCAACGCGCCGCGCGGCCTGCGCACCAAGCCGGTGCGGATGACGGTCGACGAGGGCAGCTGGATGAATGTCGATGTCGCGCCCGACGGCCGGACGATCGCCTTCGACCTGCTGGGCGACATCTACACCATGCCGATCGCCGGCGGCACGCCGACGCGGATCGCCGAGGGGCTGGCCTTCGAGCATCAACCGCGCTTCTCGCCCGATGGCCGGCGCATCGCCTTCACCTCCGACCGGGGCGGCGGCGACAATATTTGGGTCATGAACGTCGATGGTAGCGACAAGCGGCAGGTGACGAAGGAGGATTTCCGCCTGCTCAACCAGCCGACATGGAGCCCGGACGGGCGCTTCATCGCGGCCAAGAAGCATTTCACCACCGGCCGTTCGCTCGGCACCGGCGAGGTGTGGCTCTATCACGTCTCGGGCGGCGGCGGGGTACAGCTCGTCAAGCGCGCCAGCGAGGTTTTACAGAAGGAACTGGGCGAACCGATCTATGCGCCCGATGGCAAAAGCATCTTCTACACCCGCAACGTGTCGTCGGGGCCGATCTTCGAATATGCGCAGAACTCGCGCACCGACCTGTTCGACATCGAACGCTACGACATCGACACCGGCGAGGTGACGACGGCGGTCAGCGGGGTGGGCGGATCGGTGCGCCCGACCCCGTCGCGCGACGGCAAGCGGATCGCCTTCGTCCGCCGCGATAACAATATCAGCAAGCTATGGGTCAAGGACCTGGCCACCGGTGTCGAGCGGATCGTCTATGGCCCGCTCGACCGCGACGTGCAGGAAACCTGGGCGGTGACCGGCGTCTATCCGAATATGAGCTGGACACCCGACGATATGGGCATCGTCCTGTGGTCGGGCGGCAAGCTGCGCCGGGTGAATGTCGCCGATGGCACGGCGGCGGTGATCCCGTTCCGCGTTGACGACACCCGCATCGTCGTCGAGGCGATCCATCCCCAGATTGCGGTAGCGCCTGATCGCTTCATGACCAGGGCGACGCGCTGGGCCAGCGTCTCGCCCGATGGCCGACAGGTGGTGTTCGAGACGCTGGGGAAGCTGTGGGTCAAGCCGATGGCGGGCGGCGCGCCGAAGCGGCTGACGCGCGGCGACGACGGGTTCGAGCTGTGGCCGAGCTGGTCGCGCGATGGCCGGACGATCGTCTTCACCGGCTGGACCGATGCCGGGCTGGGCCAGATCCGCACCGTCGCGGCCGGCGGCGGCGCTGTCAGGACGGTGACGAGCGTGCCGGGTCACTATGCCCGCGCGCGCTTCTCGCCCGATGGCAAGACGATCGTGTTCGAACAGGGCGAGGGGGGTAATCTGACCGCGCCGCGCGGCCATGCCGGGACCGGCGTCTATCGCGTCGCGGCGAGCGGCGGCGCACCCGTCCGTATCGCCAAGGACGCCGCCGGCCCGCAATTCGGCTTGGGCAACGACCGGCTGTTCATGATCGCCAATGAAGGCGATAAGCGCGAGTTGATCAGCACCGATCTGTCGGGCGAGAATCGCCGCGTTCACGCGCGCGGTGAACTGGTCAACGACTTCCAGGTATCGCCTGGCGGCGACTATGTCGCGTTCCGCCAGAATTACGAAGCCTTCGTCATGCCGCTGATGCCCGGCAAGCAGGCGGTCGAGGTCGATGCCAAGTCCGGCGCGCTGCCGGTCACGCGGGTCAGCGCGGATGGTGCGGACTTCATCAACTGGTCGGAGGGCGGCAAGCGCATCCACTGGAGCACCGGCCCGACCCTCTATTCGGCCGATACCGCCGCGCTGTTCCGCCCCGCGCCCGCCGGCGAGGATGCCGCGAAGTTCGCCGCGCCGACCAGCGGCGTCTCGCTGTCGATGGACGTCGCCGCCGCCAAGCCGACCGCGACCGTCGCGCTGACCGGTGCACGGGTCGTCACCATGGCGGCCAAGGACGGCGGGATCATCGATGACGCGGTGGTGCTGATCCGCGGCGACCGTATCGTCGCGGTCGGGCCGCGCGCCTCGGTCGCGATCCCGGCGGGCGCGACGCTGGTCGATGTGACCGGCAAGACGATCGTCCCCGGCTTCGTCGATGCGCATGCCCATGGCTCGCAGGGCGAGGACGAGCTGGTGCCGCAGCAGAACTGGTCGGCCATGGCCAATCTGGCGCTGGGCACCACCACCGTTCACGACCCGTCGTCGCGCTCGGCCGAAATCTTCCCGGCGGCGGAGATGCAGCAGGCCGGCCTGATCCTCAGCCCCCGGACCTTCTCGACCGGCGAGGTGATCTATGGCGCGAAGAGCCCCGACGTCTATGCGCAGATCGACAGCTATGAGGACGCCCTGTCGATCGTCCGCCGCCTGAAGGCGCAAGGGGCGCGCAGCGTCAAGAACTACAACCAGCCGCGCCGCGAACAGCGCCAGATGGTGGTCGCCGCCGCGCAGGCCGAGGGGATGGAGGTCGTGCCCGAGGGCGGCTCGCTCTACACGCTCGACATGTCGCTGGTGCAGGACGGCAATTCGACCGTCGAGCACAATGTCCCGCTCGAGCATTTCTATAATGACGTGCTGAACCTGTGGTCGCAGACGACGGTCGGCTACACGCCGACACTGGTCGTCGCCTATGGCGGCCTGGCGGGCGATCCCTATTGGCGGGCGCATACCGATGTCTGGCGCCATCCGCTGCTTAGCCGCCATGCGCCGCCGGCGCTCCTTGCCGCGCAGAATGCCCGCCGGTCGATCGCGCCCGAGGAAGATTATGTCGACGGCGTCACCGCGCGCGAGGCCAAGAAGCTGGCCGATCGCGGCGTGCCGGTGGCGATCGGCGCGCATGGCCAGCAATCGGGGCTGGGCGCGCATTGGGAGCTGTGGAGCTTCGTGCGCGGCGGCATGACCCCGGTCGAGGCGCTGCGCGCCGGCACGATCGCGGCGGCGACGTCGCTGGGCTATCAGAAGGATGTCGGCTCGCTGGAACCGGGCAAGCTGGCCGACCTGGTGGTGCTGAACGCCGACCCGACCACCGACATCCGCAACAGCGACAAGGTGGCGCAGGTGATGCTGGGCGGCCGGCTCTACGACGCCGCGACGCTCAACGAGGTCGCGACCGGATCGCGCAAGCGCATGCCTTATTGGTGGGAGAATGGCAGCGCGAGCGGCGCGGACACGGGTGCGAAGCTGACCGTCGGTCATGGCTATGGCGATCTGGATTAGAGGGAGGGACAGAATCGCCCCTCCCCTCCAGGGGAGGGGCGCGTTTTGGTAACGACATGGTAAGCGTGTTCCAGAGAGGATAACGGACTGAGCGGCCTGGCCTTGTTCCTGATCGCGGTGGGCTATGCCGGGCTGTTGACCGGCGTGGCCTTCCTCAGTGAGCGGGCGCGGCTGCGTGGTGCGCGGCGGCGGATCGTCTATACGCTGGGCCTTGCGGTCTATTGCACCAGCTGGACCTTCCATGGCGCGGTCGGCAGCGCGGTGGCGACGGGCTGGGCCTATCTGCCCATCTATCTGGGACCGATCCTCGTCTTCCTGCTGATGCCGGGCTTTCTCGCGCGGCTGGTCAAGGCGGCGCAGGAGGAGGGGGCGACGTCGATCGCCGACTTCATCGGCGCGCGGTTCGGCAAGAGCCGGGGGGTGGCGGCGCTCGTCACGATCCTGGCCCTGTTCGGCACCGTGCCCTATCTGGCGCTGCAATTGCGCTCGGTCGGCACGACCTATGCCGACCTGACCGGCAGCGCCAATAGCGGCGGACCGATCGTCGTCACCGCGATCGTGCTGGCGGGGTTCGCGATGCTGTTCGGTAACCGTCGGCTGGAGCGCGCCGGGGGCAATGACGGCGTACTGGTCGCGGTATCGATCGAGTCCGTGGTCAAGTTCGCGGCCTTCGTCGCGATCGGGCTGTTCTCGCTGCTGCTGATCGCACAGGCCGCACCCGCCGACCGGAGCATCGCGGTGGCCGCGCTGGCCGGGCGGTTCGCGCCGGGTGCGCTTGATGCCAATTTCGTCGTCATCACCCTGCTCGCGGCGGCGGCGATCATCTGCCTGCCGCGCCAGTTCTTCGTGGCGGTGGTC
The DNA here is from genome assembly GCF_052056765.1 of Sphingomonas pseudosanguinis. NCBI lineage: Bacteria > Pseudomonadati > Pseudomonadota > Alphaproteobacteria > Sphingomonadales > Sphingomonadaceae > Sphingomonas > Sphingomonas pseudosanguinis. The sequence goes on along the minus strand of NZ_CP189888.1, from coordinate 2,051,269 downwards.
GCGGCGACCTCGCCCGGCGATCCGGTGGCGGCGCGCTGGCCGTTGATCACCTATCTGGCGGTTATCGCGCTGCTCGTGGTGCCGATAGCCTTGGCGGGTTTTCTCGGCACGGCGGCGGTCGCCGATCCCGACCTGCTGGTGATCGACATGCCGCTGGCGCGCGGCGAATCCTGGCTGGCGCTGCTGGTTTTCCTGGGTGGCTTTTCCGCCGCGACCGGCATGGTGCTGGTCGAGACGATCGCGCTGGCGACCATGGTGTCGAACGATCTGGTCGGCCCGATCCTGCTCCGCTTGCCCAGTCTCGCCAAGGCACGCGACATCGGCGGCGCGCTGCTTTGGGTGCGCCGTGCGGTCATGCTGCTGCTGATGGCGGTGGCGTTGGCCTATGCGCTGGTCATCCCGCCCGGACAGCGACTGGCCGCCATCGGCTTGGTCGCCTTCGCCGCGATGGCACAGTTCGCGCCCGCGCTGATCCTGGCGGTGTGTGCACGCGGCCATGATCCGGTATCGGCCAAGGCGGGGCTGACCGCCGGGCTGGTGATGTGGGCGATCACGTTGTTCGTGCCGACGATCATCGGCCGCCCGATCCTGCCGCATCCGGGGTTCGCCGGGCTCGACCTGGTGTCGGAGGGTGCGGTGGCCAGCCTGCTGGTCAATCTGCTCGTCCATGGCGCGGTACTGGCGCGCCGCATCCGCACGCCGCGCCTCGTCTTTCACCGTGACGACCGGATCGCCACCATCCGTGACCGCGCCGAGCTGATCCGGCTGGCCGGCCGGTTCGTCGGCATGGAGCGCGCCACGGCGGTGCTGGGCGAGGGTGAGCGCATCGACCAGCAGACCGCCCGCCGCGCCGAGCGGCTGATCGCCGAGGTGGTGGGCGCGCCTTCCGCCCGTGTCCTCGTCGCCTCGGCCTTGTCGGGTGCGGCGATGTCGGTCGACGACGTGACCCGGATGCTCGACGAGAGCGGGCAGAGCCTGCAATTCTCCAAGGGGCTGCTGGCGGCGACGCTGGAGAATATCGATTCCGGCGTCAGCGTGGTCGATGCTGACCTGAACCTGATCGCGTGGAACGGCCGCTATCTGGAGCTGTTCGACTTTCCGCCAGGGCTGATCCGGGTCGGCGCGCCGATCGCCGATGCGATCGCCTTCAATGCGCTGGCCGGCGAATGCGGGCCGGGCGAGGTACGCGATCATGTCGAGCGGCGGCTGGCGCATATGCGACGCGGCACGCCGCACAGCTTTGTTCGCGTCCGTCCCGATGGCCGCGTGCTCAAGACGGTCGGCGGCCCGATGCCCGGCGGCGGCTATGTCATGAGCTTCACCGACACCACCGCCGAGGCCAGGGCGCTGGCGGCGGCGGAGGCGGCGCGCGACGCGCTGGAAAGCCGGGTCCGCGAACGCACCGCCGCGCTGTCGCAGGCCAACAGCGCGCTCGCCGCCGCGACCCGCGACAAGACCCGCTTCCTGGCGGCGGCCAGCCATGACCTGCTTCAGCCGCTGCACGCCGCGCGGTTGTTCGCGGCGGCGCTCGCCCGCGAGCGCGAGGACCCGTTGGTCGAGCGGATCGACCGCTCGATCGTCGCGGCCGAGCAGTTGCTGCGTGCGCTCCTCGACATCTCCAAGCTGGATGCCGGGGGGATCGTGCCCAAGCCGGCCGTGTTCGGCCTGCGTGCGCTGCTCGAGGATCTGGTCGCGGGCTTCGCCGGGCAGGCGGCGGCCAAGGGGCTGCGGCTGCGGGTCATGGGCGGCGACGTGACGGTTCGGACCGACCGGGTGCTGCTGCGCCAGATCATCCAGAACCTGATCGGCAATGCGGTGCGCTACACGATGGCGGGCGGGATCGTCGTCGCCGTGCGGCGGCGCGGGAGCGACGTCCGGATCGAGGTGATCGATACCGGGCCGGGTATCCCGGAGGACCGGCGCGGCGTCATCTTTCGCGAGTTCGAACGGCTGGACACGGGCGAGGATGCCGGTGTCGGACTGGGGCTGGCGATCGTCGAGCGGACGGTGCGGTTGCTCGGCCTCTCGCTGGACCTCGACAGCGTCGTCGGGCGGGGGAGTCGTTTCACCCTCACGCTGCCGGTCGTATGGGAGAGCGCAGCGGATGCCGTTCCGAGGCCATCCGACACCATTCCGCATGCGCGAGCGCGGCCGGTGAGGGGCCTGACGCTGCTGGTCGTCGATGACGATCCGGCTGTCCGCGCCGGGATGGATGCCTTGCTCGGCCGGTCGGGGCATAGGGTGCGAACCGCATCCGACCGCACCGGCGCGCTGGGCCTTGTCCACGGGATCGACGCCGCACTGGTCGATTATGATCTGGGGGACGATGACGGCCTTGCGCTGATCGCCGAACTGCGCCGCGACCGGCCTTCGCTACCGGTCATCCTGATCACCGCCGATGGCAGCCCGTCGCTGGCCGAACGGGCGAAGGCATCCGGGATCGCCGTGTTGCTGAAGCCGGTCGATACGGACCTGCTGGAGGAGTGGCTGTCCGGGATCGCCCGCCGCTAAGGCCAATCGAGCCCCTCCCCTTTAGGGGAGGGGTTGGGGTGGGGCTTATCCGCGAGCGTAAGCTTTGGGGAAACGCCCCACCCCCGTCCCCTCCCCTGAAGGGGAGGGGTGATTTCTCCCCAAACCACCCCGCGCTAAACCCCGTGTCCCGCCGTCTCCAGCCCCAGCGTCCGCGCGGCCAGCGCGGCCTGGGTGCGGTTGCCGACGTTCAGCTTGCGGAGGACCGCGGTCATATGGGTCTTCACCGTCGCCTCGCTGATGCCGAGGTCGAAGGCGATCTGTTTGTTGAGCCGCCCGTTCAGCACGCCGATCAGCACGCGCAACTGGGTCGGGGTCAGCGCGGCGACCCGCTCGGCCATGTCGTGATCGGCGTCGCCGGTGTCGATCGCCATCCGCTTACCGGCCAACGCCGCGCCTATCGCGGTTTCGATCGTCTGGAGGCTTTCGTCCTTGCCCAGGAAACCGACCGCGCCGAACCGCGCCACTTGCGGCCGGGCGGCGGCGAGGTCGGCGCTGGAGATCACCAGGATCGGCACCGCCGGCACCTCGGCATGCAGCAGCGCGACCGCCGAATAGCCGACCGCGCCCGGCATGTTGAGGTCGAGCAGGATCAGCGCCAGCGCCTCGCCCGCCTCACGCACCACCATGGTGGCCCGGTCGAGCGTCCCGGCCTCGACCACCTGCGCGTCCGGGGCAATCCGCGCGACCGCCAGGCCCAGCGCCTGGCGGAACAGCGGGTGGTCGTCGGCGATCAGGATCTTTCGCGTCAGTGCACCCGCTCCGCGACCAATGTCTCCACCACCGACGGATCGGCCAGCGTCGAGGTATCGCCCAGATTGCCGGTGTCGTTCTCGGCGATCTTGCGCAGGATGCGGCGCATGATCTTGCCCGAGCGGGTCTTCGGCAGGCCCGGCGCGAATTGCAGCGCGTCGGGACTGGCGATCGGCCCGATCTCGCGCCGCACCCATTGGCGCAGTTCGTCGCGCAGCGCGTCTCCGGGTTCCTCGCCGCTGTTGAGCGTGACGAAGGCATAGATGCCCTGGCCCTTCACGTCGTGCGGCATGCCGACGACCGCCGCCTCGGCGACCTTGGTGTGGGCGACCAACGCGGACTCGACCTCGGCCGTACCCATGCGGTGGCCCGACACGTTGATGACGTCGTCGACCCGGCCGGTGATCCAGTAATAGCCGTCCGCGTCGCGGCGGCATCCGTCGCCGGTGAAATATTTCCCCGGATAGGTGGTGAAATAGGTCTGGAAGAAACGATCATGATCGCCCCAGACGGTGCGCATCTGCCCCGGCCAGCTGTCGGCGATGACCAGATTGCCCTTGACCGCGCCGTCCAGCACCTTGCCCTCGGCATCGACGATCTGGGGCAGCACGCCGGGCAGCGGCTTGGTCGCCGATCCGGGTTTCAGGTCGGTGGCATAGGGCAGGGGGGCGATCAGGATGCCGCCGGTCTCGGTCTGCCACCAGGTATCGACGACGGGGCAGCGCCCATTGCCCGCGACGCGCCAATACCATTCCCACGCCTCCGGATTGATCGGCTCGCCGACCGTGCCGAGCAGGCGCAGGCTTTGGCGCGAATGGCGGGTGACCCAGTCGTCGCCCTCGCGCATCAGCGCGCGGATTGCGGTAGGAGCGGTGTAGAGGATGTTGACGCCGAGCCGATCGACCGTCTCCCACAGCCGGCCATGGTCGGGATAGCTGGGCACGCCGTCGAACATCACCGTCGTCGCGCCATTGGCGAGCGGACCATAGACGACATAACTATGCCCGGTGACCCAGCCGATGTCGGCGGTGCACCAGAACACTTCCCCGTCGCGATAGTCGAACACGTCGCGGAAGGTCTGCGTCACCCAGAGCAGATAGCCGGCGGTGGTATGCAGCACACCCTTGGGCTTGCCGGTCGACCCGCTGGTATAGAGGATGAACAGCGGGTCCTCGGCCGCCATCGGCTCGGGCGCGCAGTCGGGCGAGGCGGCGGCGAGCGCATCGTCCAGCCAGAGGTCGCGGCCTTCCACCATCGGGATGTCCTTGTGCGTGCGGCGCAGCACCAGCACGCGCTCGACGCCGGGGCATTTCTCCAGCGCGGCGTCGACATTGGCCTTAAGCGGGATGCGCTTGCCGCCGCGACAGCCTTCGTCGGCGGTGATGACCAGCTTAGAGTCGCAATCCTGGATGCGGTTGGCGAGGCTGTCGGGCGAAAAGCCGCCGAACACGATCGAGTGGATCGCGCCGATCCGGGTACAGGCGAGCATCGCGGCAGCCGCCTCGGCGACCATCGGCAGATAGAGGGTCACGCGGTCGCCCTTGGCGACGCCATTGTCCTTCAGGACATTGGCGAAGCGACAGGTCAGCGCGTGGAGTTCGCGATAGGTCAGCGTCTTGGTCTCGCCCGGCTCGTCGCCTTCCCAGACGATCGCCGGCTGGTCGCCGCGTGTCGCCAGATGCCGGTCGAGGCAATTGGCCGATACGTTGAGTTCGCCGCCGTCGAACCAGCGGATGCGGAAGTCGGCCTCGTCGAACGACACGTCCTTGACGCGCTCGAACGGGGCCATCCAGTCAAGGCGCTTGGCCTGTTCGCGCCAATAGCCCTCCGGATCGGCGGCGGCCGCCTGATAGCGGCGGTCATACTCCTGGCGATCGATGCTGCCGGCCGGGGCGGTCGGGGCGGGGCGGACGTCGGGCATGATTCTCTCCTTGCCGTTGAACCTTTCGCAACGTGGGGGCGTGGGTCAAGTTGCTCAGGGGTCCGGACGCCTACGACTTTGGTCGCATTTACGGCCGACCGGCACTGCCCCACGCTGTGGGGAACGAGCCGAGACCCGACAATCAGGGCCGGCCGCATCGCCTGAGGAGGGGATCGCATGCAGAGAGGTGCATTGCGGGCGCGTCGCGTCATGTGGTGGACGGGGGTCGGGCTGATGGCCGGCCTGCCGGTGCCCGCCATGGCCCAGACCGCGCGCGAGGCCGAGCTGGAGGCTCGGCTGAAGCTGTTGGAACAGGCGGTGCAGGACCTGCGCGCCGAATTGCGCAACCGCCCACCGCCCGCACCGACCGGCCCGGTGGCGATCACGCAGACCGCGCCCGGCGTCACCGAACCGGGCACCTCCACCGCCACGCCCACCGTCGTCGCGCGGACGGGGCCGCCGCCAGCGGGCCGCCGCTCCGAAAGCAGCGTCGGGGCGCTGGCCGCCGCACCGACCGACGGGTTCCGCGTCGGCAACACCACGGTCAAGATCGGCGGCTTCGTCCGTTTGAACGTCATCGGCAGCCGCTATAATGACGGTGAGGTCGCGGTCGGCGGACTGGGCAAGGAATTCTTCCTGCCGCAGCAGATCCCGGTCGGCGGCGGCTTCTCCAGCCAGGACCTGCTCTTCTCGGCGCGGCAGACGCGCCTGTCGGTCAGCACCGCGACGCCGGTGAACGGGATCGAGGCCAAGACGCTGATCGAGTTCGACTTCGCGCTGGCCACCGCCCCCGTCGGTGCGCAGCGGGCGACCAATCCCTATGTCCCGACCTTCCGGCGCGGCTTCATCGAATATGGCGGGCTGCTGGTCGGGCAGGAATGGTCGACCTTCCAGAATATCGGCGTGTTGCCCGAGACGACCGATTTCGTCGGCCCGCTCGACGGCACCGTGTTCAATCGCCAGGCGCTGATCCGCTATTCGACCCCGTTGTCGAAGCAGGTCACGCTCCAGGTCGCGCTGGAGAACCCGGAGACGCAGACCGCGCTGCCCACCAATCCCGCGCTGGTCGATACCGATGACGACAATGTCCCCGATGTCGTCGCCCGTCTGAACTGGAAGCCGGGCTTCGGCGACTTCGCGCTGGCCGGCATCGCGCGGCAATTGCGCACCGAGACGCTGGGCATCGGCGATACCGCGTTCGGCTGGGGCCTGTCGGGATCGGGCAAGGTGCCGCTCGGCAAGCTGAGCGACCTGCGTTTCATGGTCACGTACGGCGACGGCATCGGCCGCTATCTGGGCCTCGGCTATGTGCCCGACGCTATCTATGGCGGGGCGGTCGGCAACCGGCTGCGCACCATCGGCAATTTCGCCGCCTTCGCCGCGGTGAAGCTGGGTTGGACGCCGACGATCCGCTCGACCTTCATGGGCAGCTATCAGGACACGCGCTACCCGGACGGCTTCGTGCTGACGGGCCTGGCCAATGCCAAGGCGTATAGCGGGGCGGCTAACCTGTTCTGGTCGCCGGGCAAGGGTTTCGACATCGGCGTCGAATATCGACACGCGATCCGCGAGTTGACCTCGGGTGACCGGGGTGCGCTGGATCGCATTGAATTCGCCTTCAAATATGGTTTCTAAGCGGAGGAGCGATCGCATGGCGACGACCTATGACAGCGGCGGGGCGCATGGCTCCGCCGTAAAGCAGAATGACAAGCTGGTGATCGGCGCCTCGTCGCTGGGCACCGTGTTCGAGTGGTACGACTTCTATCTCTACGGCCTGCTGGCGACCTATATCTCGCGGCACTTCTTCTCGGGCGTGAACGAGACGACGGGCTTCATCCTGGCGCTCGGCGCGTTCGCGGCGGGCTTCGCGGTGCGGCCGTTCGGGGCGATCGTGTTCGGCCGGATCGGCGACATGGTCGGGCGCAAGAACACCTTTCTGGTCACCATGGGCATCATGGGCCTGTCGACCTTCGCGGTCGGCCTGCTGCCCTCCTATGGCACGATCGGGGTGGCCGCACCGATCATCCTCGTCCTTCTTCGCATCCTCCAGGGCCTCGCGCTGGGCGGCGAATATGGCGGGGCGGCGACCTATGTCGCCGAACATGCGCCCGCCGGCCGCCGTGGCCTTTATACCAGCTTCATCCAGACGACCGCGACGATGGGCCTGTTCGCCGCGCTGCTGGTCGTCATCGGCTTCCGCACCGCGCTGGGCGAGGAGTTCTTCGGCGATCTGGGCTGGCGCCTGCCCTTCCTCGTGTCGATCATCCTGCTCGGCGTGTCGATGTGGATTCGCCTGCAACTGTCGGAAAGCCCGGTCTTCCAGAAGATGAAGGACGAGGGCACCGTCTCCAAGGCGCCGCTGACCGAAGCGTTCGGTCGCTGGTCGAACCTGAAGATCGTCCTGATCGCGCTGTTCGGCGCGGCAATGGGGCAGGGTGTCGTCTGGTATACCGGGCAATTCTACGCGCTGTTCTTCCTCGAGAAGATGCTGAAGGTCGATGGCGCGACGACCAACGTCCTGATGGCGGTCGCGCTGCTGTTCGGTACGCCCTTCTTCGTCTTCTTCGGCTGGCTGTCGGACCGGATCGGGCGCAAGCCGATCATCATGGCGGGCTGTGCGCTGGCGTGCCTGACCTATTTCCCGCTGTTCGGTGCGCTGACCAATGCCGCCAATCCCACGCTGGCCCGCGCGCAGGCGGCATCGCCGGTCACGGTGGTCAGCCATGACGGCGACTGCTCGTTCCAGTTCGACCCCGTGGGCAAGAACAAGTTCGATGCGCGGTCGTGCGACATCGCCAAGTCCTTCCTGGCAAAGAACGGCATCAACTATGACAATGTCGAGGCACCGGCGGGCACCATCGCCTCGGTGCGGATCGGCGGGCAGAGCTTCACCGCGCCCGATCCGTCGAAGGTGACCGGGGCCGATCGTGCCGCCGCCATCACCGCCTATCAGGACCAGCTGAAGACCGCGATCACGGCGGCGGGCTATCCGACCAAGGCGGAGGGGATGAATAAGGCCAAGGTCGTCCTGATCCTGTGGTTCATGGTGATCCTGGTGACCATGGTCTATGGCCCGATCGCGGCGCTGCTGGTCGAACTCTTCCCCAGCCGTATCCGCTACACCTCGATGTCGCTGCCCTATCATATCGGCAATGGCTGGTTCGGCGGGTTCCTGCCCACCACCGCCTTCGCCATGGTCGCGGCGACCGGCGACATCTATTACGGCCTCTGGTATCCAGTCGTGCTGGCGGCGATCACGCTGGCCATCGGCATCGTGTTCCTGCCGGAGACCTTCCGCCGCCGTATCGAGGACTAAGGCGGTCCCGCGAAGGAGAGAAGGGGTCCGGCAAGCGAAAGCCTGCCGGACCCTTTCGTGATTAGAAGCGGTCCGCGTTCATGACCTTGGTCCACGCCGCGACGAAGTCGGTGACGAACGTCTCCTTGGCGTCGTCGGCGGCATAGGCCTCCGCCACGGCGCGCAGTTCGGAGTTCGATCCGAAGATCAGGTCGACCGGCGTCGCGGTCCAGCGGGCCGCCCCCGTCGCCCGGTCCTTGCCCTCATACAGGCCCGGCGTCGCCGACTTGGTCCAGACCGTGTCCATGCTGAGCAGGTTGACGAAGACATCGTTGCTCAGCGTCCCCGGACGGGTCGTCAGCACGCCGTTTTTCGACCCGCCGCTATTGGCACCCATCGCCCGCATGCCGCCGACCAGCACCGTCATTTCCGGCACCGTCAGGTCGAGCGAGTCTGCCTTGTCGACCAGCGCCTCGGGCGCGCTCACCTCCGCCTTGGGGCCGTAATAGTTGCGGAAGCCATCGGCGACCGGTTCCAGATGGGCGAAGGAGGCGACGTCGGTCTGCGCCTGGGTGGCGTCGACGCGTCCGGGGGTGAAGGGAACACTGACCGTCATGCCGCCGGCCCGTGCGGCCTGCTCGACCGCCGCATTGCCGCCCAGCACGATCAGGTCGGCCAGCGATACCTGCCGTCCGCCGCGCGCGAAATCCTTTTGGATCGCGGTCAGCTTGGCCAGCACCGTCTTCAGCTCGGCGGGATCGTTGACCGCCCAACCCTGTTGCGGGTCGAGCCGCAGCCGCGCGCCGTTCGCCCCGCCGCGCATGTCGGTGCTGCGGAAGGTCGAGGCCGAGGCCCAGGCGGTACGGATCAGCGCCGGGCCCGACAGGCCCGAGGCCAGCACCATCGCCTTCAGCTTCGCCTGATCCTCCGCACCGATGGGGGCGAAGCTGGCGGCGGGCAGGGGGTCCTGCCAGACATAGGTCTCGCTCGGCACGTCCTTGCCCAGATAGCGGGCGCGGGGGCCGAGATCGCGGTGGGTCAGCTTGAACCAGGCGCGGGCGAAGGCCTTGCTGAACAGCTCCGGGTTCTTCTGCCAGCTTTCCAGGATCTTGCGAAAGGCGGGATCGTCCTTCAGCGCGATGTCGGTGGTGAACATGATCGGCGCATGGCGGACGTTCGGCAGATGCGCGTCGGGCACCAACTGCGCCGCCGCCGGATCGGTCGGAATCCACTGGGTCGCGCCGGCCGGGCTCTTGGTCTTCACCCAGTCATAGTTCAGCAGATTGTCGATATATTGGGTGGTGAACTGGGTGGGGGCGGCCGACCAAGCGCCTTCCAGGCCGGAGGTGATCGTATCCTCGGAATGGCCCTTGCCACATTTGTTGGCCCAGCCCAGGCCCTGCTGCTCGATCGCGCCGGCGGTCGGCTCGACGCCCAGGCACGGCTTCTGGGCATGCGCGCCATGCGCCTTGCCGAAGGTGTGGCCACCCGCGATCAGCGCCAGCGTCTCCTCATCGTTCATCGCCATGTTGCCGAAAGCGCGGCGGATGTCGGCGGCGGCGCCGATCGGATCGTGATTGCCGTTCGGCCCTTCCGGGTTGACGTAGATGAGGCCCATGGTGGTCGCCGCCAGCGGGCGCTTCAGCGAGCCGTCCGCATTGGTGCGCTCGCTGCCCATCATCTTGGTCTCGGGCCCCCAGAAGACGACGTCCGGTTGCCATGCATCGACGCGCCCACCCGCGAAGCCGACCGTCTTGAAGCCCATATCCTCCAGCGCGACATTGCCGCTGAGCACCATCAGGTCGCCCCAGCTAAGCTTGCGGCCATATTTCTGCTTGATCGGCCAGACCAGGCGGCGGGCCTTGTCCAGGCTGACATTGTCGGGCCAGCTGTTGAGCGGATCGAAGCGCTGCTCGCCACCGTCCGAGCCGCCACGCCCGTCACCGGCGCGGTACGTGCCGGCGCTGTGCCAGGCCATGCGGATGAAGAAGGGGCCGTAATTGCCATAGTCGGACGGCCACCAGGGCTGCGACGTGTGAAGAACCTTGCGGATGTCGGCCTTGACCGCGTCCAGGTCCAGGCTGTTGAATTCCTTCACATAGTCATAGTCGGCGCCGTAGGGGTTGGCGCGCGTCGCCTCATGCTGACGCAGCGCCGTCAGGTCGAGCCGGCTGGGCCACCAGTCGCGGTTGGTCATGCCGCCGGGGCGGGCGACGACCGGTGCGGGCGGGTCCTGCGTCACGGTCTTGGCGGCAGTGGCGGGCTTGTTGGGCTTGGGTCCGTCGACCTGCTGCGGCGCGCCGGCGAGCGCGGCCGCCATGGCGAACAGGGAAATGGGTGCAATCGGCATAAGGCCCCTTTGGCTTTCGGTTATCGTGCCGGGGCCGATTAGAAATGCGGGGGCGGCCTGCAAAACGGGATAACCCGATCACTGTCATCGATTGCAGGGTGCGGTGCGGTATCGACGATCCGCGCGCAGCTCTTGGCGTTGCCGGATGTACAGGTCTGGTGGGGGCGGCCTCAGTCAGAGACCGGCACGTTGAAGGCCGACGCCAGGATACGCTCGACCTTCACGATGCCCGCATGGGTGAACTGCACGTTGCGCTCGGGCGTCGAGCAGGTTTCTAAGATGCCGCGCTTGCTCAGGACATCGACCCAGCGTGCGGTCAGGCTTGGCGGGATGTCGCATTCGGTGGAGATGTCCGCCAGCCCGACGATGCGGCCCTCGGCCTCGGCGAGATAGACGCAGTTCAGCACGGACCCCACCGGATCGGTCGCGAGTTCGACACCCAGCTCGGCCTTGCGTACCTCGCGCAGCCGCTTGACGCGCAGCGCCATATCCCACAGCTGGGCCGGGGGCAGATCGCGACCCTGCTCGTTCCAGAACAGGGTGCTGACTAGCCGGTCGGGATTGTCGAACCGGGTGACGTACAGATTGGCCGCGATCGTGATGCCATCGGGGCGGAGATAGCGCTTCTGCAACCGGATAGGCGCGGCGCGCTTGACCAGCGAGACCAGCATGTCGGCGCTACGGCCTATGTCGTCGGGATGGGTGATGCTTTGATAGGTGGCGCCGATCACCTCGTCTTCGGGCCGGCCGACCAGTTCGAGAAAGGCCTGGTCGGCGGCGAGGATGATGCCGTCGATCGTGGAGACGCAATGTGCGGTCGGCATCTTTACCCTGTATTCTGAACGCCCTCGCCTGCGACTATGCCGCTCTTGCAACTAAATCTCAATCAGCTTGGTGGCGTTCCCGGTCAGGGGCCTATCGTATGAATGGCCGGTCGCGCCGCAGATAGACCAGGCTATGCCCCTCTTCCCGCGATACGCGCAGCACTAGCCGATAGTCGCGGGCGATGGCCTGTTCGACCAGAGCGTGCGTCGCGCGGTTCCATGTCGCGAAGGGCTGGTCGAGCGTCACGATCACCGGCGAGCGGGTCGCCAGGATGCGGCGGACCTCGGCCACCTCGTCCACGCCGCTCGCCCCGCGCTCCGGCTCATAGGCGAGGGTCGAGGGGAAGGCGCGCGCGGTCGGGATGCAGGTGCCCGCCAGCAGATAGGTGACGGAATCGCCGGCAAAGACATAGGGACATTCGCCGCCGCTGTTCACGCCGACGACCCGGCCGACCAGTCGCGCGCCGGCGGCATCGCTCGGCACCGTCAGGACGCGGGTCGCGAACAGGGTCAGCCCGGTCGCCAGCAACAGCGGGATCGCCCAGCGCCGCCGACCGAGCATCGTCGCGGCGATCATCGTCAGGGGTGCGAGGACGGGCAGGGCATAATGGTCGAAGAACGCGCCGATCATCGCATAGGCGATCAACGCGGCGGCCAGCCAGCCAAAGGCCAGGCCAAGTTCCGCCCGCCACGGCCGGGTGCGGAGCGCCAGCACCGCGCACAGGACGAAGGGCGACAGCTGCGACCAGCTGCCCGCCAGCCGCCCGGCGATCTTGGCGGCGGGATAGCCCTTGCGCAGGGTGACGGACGCGAAATTGGCGAACCAGAAGGCCTCGAACACCGCCGGCCCGCGCTGCCAATAAACCGCCATGACGGCCAGCGTCGGCAGCAGGGCCAGGATGATCCAGGTCAGCGCGGCGAGGATCAGCACCCCCCACGAGACACCCGCCCGCCGCGCATACCAGCAATGGGCCAGCCCGAACCACGCGCCCTCGACCACGGGCGTATATTTGGTCTGGATCGCCAGCCCCGACAGGAAACAGGCCGCCGCACCGCTCAACAGGATCGCGCGCGTGTCGCGCCGCGCCGCCCATTGCGGCAGATGCAGCGTCAACAGCGCGGCCCCGACGGTGAACAGATTGTAGAAGACCGGCGACTGGCCACCACCGCCGCTGAACAGCGACAGCCAGATGAGATAGGCGACGCCCCCCGCCAGCGCAGGTCCCGCCGTCGCGCCCAGCCGAACCGCGCCGCGCGCAATCAGGAAGGCGGTCCCGGTGGCGAACAGGGTCGCGGTCAGCTGATAGCCCAGAATGGGGTCGCCGGGCAGCATCCGCATCGCCGCGAACAGCGCGAACAGCCCGACCGGCTTGCGATCCCACAGGTCGAGATAGGGCCAGGCCCCGTGCAGCATCCGGTCGCCGACCAGCAGATAATATTGCTCGTCGACATGGATGACCGGGTTTCCGAAGTCGTGCGCGCGTAGCAGCACCGCGACCAGCAGGAGCAACAGGGCCGAGGGCAGGGGCGACCGGGCGACGGCGGATAGGGTTCGCATCATGTCTCGAACGGGATGAAGAAGGGCCTGCGCAGATGCGATCGGCACCCCGATCTCTACGGCCGACCGCCCTGAAAATCGATTCAACAATTTTTCACGAGGGTGGTGCGGATCGTCGTGATCGGCGTCGTCATGCCCTTGGAGGGAGGTTGCCGGGGGGCATTCGACTGACGTGGGAAGGGAGGGGCGATGCCCGCCCGTGTCCCGCGCCCCAAGGTGATCGACCGGGAAGCTCATGGATCGCGAACGATGCTGCTCGACGTCACTCAATGTTCCGACGCCCTTGCCATGGCCAAGCCGGCCATCGTCCACGGGTCGCACGACTGGACCATCCTGATCCCCTTCTTCAACGAAGAGGATTATCTGGCCGCCACGATCGAAAGCCTGGCCGCACAGACCCGCACGGCGCGACTGATCCTGATCGACAATGGCTCGACCGATGCCAGCGCCGCGACGGCACGGGCGACCTGCGAGCGGCTGGGCCTCGACCATCTGTTGCTGACCGAGCGGCGGCCGGGCAAGGTCCAGGCGTTGCAGACCGGGCTGGTCTGGGTCCACACCCCCTATGTCGCGACCTGCGACGCCGACACCTATTATCCCGCCAACTATCTGGAAGCCGCCGAAACGCTGTTGCGCCAGGACGGGTGTGTCGTCGCCGGGGCCTATTGGGCGGCGGCGGACTCCGATGCCGCCGCACGAATGGGGCCGGGGCGCTTGATCCTCACCCAGGCGCGCGCGCTGCCGCATCAATGCCATACCGGGGGCGCGGGCGAGTGCTTCCGTACCGAGGTGTTGGTCGCCGCTGGCGGCTTCGATCCCGCCATCTGGGGCTATGTGCTGGAGGATCACGAGATCGTCCACCGCATGATGCGGTACGGCACGATGCGCTATGCGATGGACCTGTGGTGCGCGCCTTCGCCCCGCAAGCGCGACCGCGTGTCGATCCGGTGGACGCTGTTCGAGCGGCTGGCCTATAGCGCCTGCGCGCCGCGTGCGGGGGACTGGTTCTTCTATCGCTTCCTCGGCCCGCGTCTGGCCCGGCGGCGGTTGATGAGCAGCAGCATCCGCGAACAGGTTCATCAGACGGCCGAACCCGTGGCGCCGCCGGTGCTGGCCGCCGCCCAGCCGGCGCTCGCCTGAGGTCGCATCGATGTCGCGATTGATCTTGTGCGCCGACGACTTCGCCTTCTCGCCGGCCGTGAGCGCGACCATCGCCGAGCTGGCGGGCGAGGGGCGGCTGAACGCCACGAGCTGCATGACGCTGATGCCCAATTGGGCGGCGGACAGCGCGTTGTTGCAGGGGCTGTCGCCGCAGGTCGCGATCGGGCTTCACCTCGTCCTGACCGAGGAGCACCCCGTGACCACCATGGCGGGACTGGCGCCATCGGGCACGTTGCCGACCATCCAGACGCTCGAGCGACAGGCGACCAAAGCCGACCTGCCGCTCGCCGAGATCGCCGCCGAGGTGGAGGCGCAGTTCGACCGGTTCGAGCAGGCAATGGGCCGCGCGCCGGCGTTCGTCGACGGACACCAGCACAGCCATGCGCTGCCGCAAATCCGCGAGGTGGTGCTCGACATCGCCGCGCGTCGTGCGCCGGGCGCATGGCTGCGCACCAATGAGGATGCGTTGCCGGCCCTGCTGGCACGTCCGTTCCGGGGCAAGGCATTGGCCAGCGCCTGGCACTCGCGCGGCTTCCGCGCGGCGGCGGCGCGGCGGGGGCTGGCCTGCAATCAGGGCTTTGCCGGCCATTACGACTTTCGCGGCGACTATGCCGCACTGTTCCCCGCCTTTCTCCGCCGGCCGGGGGAGGCGCATCTAGTGATGTGCCATCCGGGCGCGGGTGAGCGGGCGGGCGATGCGATCGCGGCGGCGCGTCCGGTCGAGGCCGAGGCGCTGCGCCGTCTGCCGCTGGCACAGCTCGCGACGGATCGGGGTTTGACCTTTCCCACCTGAATGCCGCATCAGCCCTGACGATGAGCGGCGGTCTTCAGGCGTTGATCCTCGAACAGCGGCCGGCGCTGCTCCGGCTGCTCGTCGCGCGTCTGGGCAGCCATGCCGAGGCGGAAGATGTGCTGCAGGACATGTGGCTGCGCATCGACACCATGGTCGACCGGCCGATCGACCAGCCCGCCGCCTTTCTGTTCCGGGTTGCCGCCAATCTGGCGACCGATCGGCGGATCGCGATGCAGCGCCGCACCGCGCGCGACAGCGCCTGGCACGCGGTCCAGCCGGGGGCGGAGGAATGGCCCGACACCGAGCGCCAACTGATCGCACGCGACCAGCTGGCCCGGGTCGAGGGCGCGATGGCCGACATGCCCGAGCGGATGCGTACCGCGCTGCGCCTATCCCGCTTCGAGCAGCAGCCGCAGCGCCGGATCGCCGAGACGCTGGGGATCAGCGTCAGCGGGGTCGAAAAGCTGCTGCGCCGGGGTTTCCGGCGCTTGGTCGAGGCGGCCGGGGACGATGGTGCGGATCGGGGCGATCGGCGTCGTCTTGATGATGAAGGGACGGGTTGATGATGAAGGAAGGGGCGGGCGGTGACCACTGACGCGACGATCATCGACACGGCGATCGACTGGCATCTGCGCCAGCCGGAGATGACCGCCGACGACTGGATGGCGTTCGTCGCCTGGCTGGAGGCGGACCCGGCGCATGCCGCCGCCTTCGACCGGGTGGCGATGGTCGACCGCGCGATCCCGCCGGCCCCGGCTCCGGCCCCGCTGGAGGCCGCGAATGACGATGCGGCGCCGGTCCGGCGCTGGCGCGGCGTGATCGGTGGATCGGTGGCGGCGGCCGTCGCGGCGGCGCTGCTGGCCCCGGTAATGCTAGCGCAGCGCCCCGACCCCTACAGCGTCGAGACGGCGGCGGGCGAGCGGCGCGTCGTCGCGCTGGGCGATGGCACCCGGATCGAGATGAGCGGTAGCACCCGCCTGACGCTCGACCATCATGACGACCGGGTCGCCGCGCTCGATCGCGGGCAGGCGCTGTTCACCGTCCGGCACGATGCCGCGCACCCCTTTACTCTCACGGCGGGGGGCGTGGCGGTGCGCGATCTGGGCACGGTGTTCGACGTCGCGCGCGACGGCCCTCGCCTGGCGGTGCAGGTCGCCTCGGGTTCGGTCATGGTCCAGCCCGATCGCGACCGCATCACCCTGACCCCCGGACAGACGCTGCTGACCGACGAGGCCAGTGGCCATGCCGTGCGGGGCACCGTCGCCCCGGCGGATGTCGGCGGCTGGCGACAGGGCCGGATCGCGCTGACGGGCGCGACGCTGGGCGATCTGGCGTCGGCGTGGCGACGTCTCTATGGGACGCGCCTGAACCTGACGGGGGCATTGGCGCAGCGCCCGTTTACCGGCATGGTCGCGCTAACGGGGAAGGCGGAGCGCGACGTGCCTCATGTGGCGGCGCTGATCGGGGCGGACTGGCGACGCAATGGCGAGGACTGGATCATCGAGGCGCCGGGCGGTTCGTCCCGCTAGGCCGCACGCGCTGATCCTGGCCGCGATCGTCGCCGGCCTCGCCACGCCCGCCGCCGCGCAGCCCGCGCCGCGCCTTGCCATTCCCGCGACGACGCTCGACCGCGCCTTGACGATGCTCGGTCGGCAGGCGGGTGTGGATATTGTCAGCCTCGATCCCGGCCTGGCGCGGGTGCGGACGCCGGCGGTGACGGGGGCGGTCTCGGCGGCGGCGGCGCTCGGCCGATTGCTGCGGGGGTCGGGCTATCGTGCCGAGCGGATCGACGCGCGCAGCTTTCGCGTGGTGCGCGACACGGCACCCCTCCGTCGAGCCCAGCCCGAACGACGCGGCGCGCCCGTTCCGCGCGCCGACATACCGCCGCCCGTCACCACCAGCGCCGACATCATCGTCACCGCCAGCAAGCAGCGCGTGTCGCTGCTGCGCTATCCCGGCAGCCTGTCGACGGCCGGTCATGCCATGCCGCCCGGCGCGCCGGCCCCGGATCTGGGCACGCTGGCCCGCGTCTCGCCCATTCTCCAGACGACCGGCTTCGGTCCCGGCCGTGACAAGGTGTTTATCCGCGGCATCGCCGACAGCAGCTTCATCGGCGCGACCCAGTCGACCGCCAGCGTCTATTTCGGCGATGTCCAGCTGGGCTTTTCCGGCGCCGATCCCGCGATCCGTCTGTACGACATGGCCGGGGTGGAGGTGCTGGAGGGGCCGCAGGGCACGCTCTATGGCGCGGGCGCGATCGGTGGCGTCATCCACCTGATGCCCAATCCGGTCGATCTGCGCCATGCCGGCGGCAGCATGACGGCGGGCGTCACGGCGACGCGCGGCGGCGCGGGCGGTGCCGATCTGGCCACGACGCTCAACCTGCCGCTGATCGCCGATGTCGCAGGGGTTCGCGGCACCCTCTATCGGGTGCGGGACGGCGGCTATATCGATGATGCCTATCGCGGCGCGCGCGACGTGAATCGGGTGGATACGCAAGGGGGACGGCTGGCGCTGCGGGTCGTGCCGGGGGCCGGGTGGACCGTCGATCTGGGCGGGCTGTACCAGTCGATCCGCGCCGCCGATGCGGGCTATGCCGAGCGCCAGGTCGGCGATCTGGCCCGGCGATCGGGACTGGCCCAGCCCTATGACAACGACATCCTGCTGGGCAGTATCGGCGTCACGCGCCGGTTCGACAGCGGGCTGGAGCTCGTGTCCGCCACCGGACTGGCGGCCGTATCGGCCGATGATCTGTTCGAGGCGTCGCGCCGGCAGGCGGGGGCAGGGGCGCCGATCATCTATCAGACCCAGCGGACCAAGCGGTTGCTCAGCCATGAGATGCGGCTGTCGCGACATGGCGCGGATGGCAGCTCCTGGGTCGTCGGGCTGAGCCTGCTCGACAATCGCGACAGCCAGAACCGCGCCTTTGGTTTTGCCGCGACCCCGATGGAGATCATCGGCGTCACCAACCGCACGCGCAGCGCCTCGCTGTTCGGGGAGGCGAGCATCGCGGTGCGGCCCGACGTCACGCTGACGCTGGGCCTGCGCGCCACCCAGGCGCGGACCGATGGCGACCCGTCCTTTCGCCCGCGATCGCAGAATTTCATCGCCGGCCAGTTGACCCGGCGTGTCGATCCGACCGTGGCCTTCTCGTGGAAGCTGGCCCCTGAGCTGGCGATGTTTGGGCGGGTGCAGACCGGCTTTCGCACCGGCGGCCTGGCGGTGGCGCGCCTGATCGGCCGTGTCGCCGATTTCCGGCCCGATGCGATCATCCTGGCTGAGCTGGGCCTGCGCCGCTTGCGCCAGGGGCCAACCGGCGTCGCCTTCACCGCCACCCTGTCGCAGGCGCGGTGGCGCGACATCCAGGCCGATCTGGTGACGCGGCGCGGCCTGCCCTATACCGCCAATATCGGCGACGCCCGGATCGGCGCGGTCGAGGGCATGGCGGACTGGGTGCCGTTCGCCGGGTTCGACGCGACCCTGTCCTTCCTCTATACCGGCAACCGGGTGCGCGGCGCGCTGGCGGATACGTCGCTGCGCGACAATCGCCGCCTGCCCGATACCCCACCGATCGCCGTCAGCGGAGCGCTGCGTTACGAATGGGCGGCCGGGGCGCGAAGCCGGCTGGGCGTCGCGGCAGGCGCCTCCTATGTCGGCCGTTCCGTGCTCGGCGCGGGCGATCTGTTCGATGTTACCCAAGGCCGCTACGGCGTGGCGGATGCGTCGGCCTGGTGGACGCAGGGCCGATCGACCGTGACCCTGTCGGTGGACAACGCCCTCAACGATAGCGGCAATCGCTTCGCCTCCGGCAACCCGCTGATCTTGAGCGCTCGCGATCAGACGACGCCGCTCCGCCCCGTCAATGCGCGCCTTGGCGTAAAGATCGGATTTTGAAGTACTTGCCGTCTGCGAGTTTCCACTGGCCGCCATGTCAGTCGTGACTTTCGAAGCCACAGACCTTTTACAATCGTCGCTGTCGTCATAGCGGTAACATTTTAACAATCCGGTAAGAGTGTCAGGGATAAGCGCCCCCTCGCAGCGTCGGCTCGTGCCGCTGCACTCATGGGGGGAATGATTTCGTGAATGTGACGAATTCCGCATCTTCGGCGCTGCGCGTCGGGATTTCGACGGCCGCCTTGCTGATCGCGATGGCCACCCCGGCCTATGCGCAGGAGACGGCGACGACGGCACCGGCGACGGAGGCCACCGACCAGAGCGCGACGCCGGACACGCCGGCAGACCAGAATGTCCAGATCAAGAAGGCGCCGGTCGCCCCCGACGCCGGGCAGGCCGGGACGGTCGTCGTCACCGGCACGCTGTTCCGCGATTCGAACGCCAGCTCGATCTCGCCGGTCACCGTCCTGACCTCGCAGACGCTGCTGCGCGCCAACATCACGACCGCGCAGGACGCGATCCGCTCGGTCTCGGCCGACAGCGCCGGGTCGATCTCGACCGGTTTCCGCAACGGCTTCTCGGCCGGCGGCGCGGCGGTGTCGCTGCGCGGTCTGGGCGTGTCGTCGACCGTGGTACTGATCGACGGCCTACGCTCGGCGAACTTCCCGCTGAACGATGACGGCCACAACGCCTATGTCGATCTGAACTCGATCCCGTTCAGCACCATCGACCGCATCGAAGTGCTGAAGGACGGCGCCTCCTCCACCTACGGCGCCGACGCGATCGGCGGCGTGGTCAACCTGATCAGCCGCAAGAACGTCCAGGGCATCGAGGGATCGGTCCAGGGCGGCACGACCGAAAAGGCGGACGGCGCACGCTACCGCGCGACGCTGACCGCCGGCATCGGCGACTATCGCGAGCAGGGCTTCAACTTCTATGTGAACGGTGAATATACCTATGACGGGTTCATCACCAATAACTCGCGCGGCTATCCGTTCAACACGCTGGACCTGCGCCCGAGCGGACTGTCGGACCGTAACCGCAACGATGACTCGCTGCTGGCGGCCAACCCGCAGGCCGTCGTCACCCGCGTAAGCCAGAGCGACCTCAACAATCCGCTCGCCGGTCAGGTCGGGGCGCCCCCGACCAACCAGTATCAGCTGCTCAACCCCAATGCCTGCCCGTTCGGCACCTTCACGGTGACCTCGGGCGCGGCGCAGGGCACCGGCTGCGCGCATAACCTGCCCGCCGAATATTCGATCATCCAGCCGCGTCAGCAGCGTTACTCGACCACCGCGCGCCTGAACGTCCGCCTGGCGGAAGGCTGGGAAGCGTTCGCCAGCGCCAGCTTCTCGCATTCCGAGGTCGACATCCGGGGTACTCCGGCGGGTATTCGGCAGACCCAGCCCTTCGGCGGCTCGGCCGCGCTGGCATCCACCAGCCCGGGCATCGTCCTGCCGGTCTATGTCTGCGCGACCGGCATCAACTGCGCCAATGCGGCGGACCGCCGGCTCAACCCGAACAACCCCTATGCCGCGGCCTTTGCGAACAATCCGGGACAGGGTGCGGCGCGCATCTACTATCTGTTCGGTGACATCCCCGCGGGCAGCCACCGCTATGTCGACGTGTTCCGCACCACGGCGGGTATTTCGGGCGATCTGGGCGGCGGCTTCAAATTCCGTCTGAACGGCGTCTATGCCCGCGATTATCTGAGCGTGACTCAGTTTGGCGCGATCAACATCCAGGGACTGCTGAGCGCGATCAACACGGGCGCCTATAACTTCGTGAATCCCGAGCAGAATAGCGCGGCGGTGCGTGCGCAGGTCTCGCCGATCCGCACCACCCCGTCCTATTCGACGGTCGCGACCATCGGCGGCTCGCTGCTGAAGTCGCTGATGGAACTGCCAGGTGGCGATCTCAATGTCGGCGCAGGCTTCCAGCTTCGCCGCGAGACGTTGATGAACCGCAACCAGAATGCGGACCTCAGCTATTACGGGCTGAACACCTCCTCGGCGCAAGGGCGCCAGACGGTGACCGCAGGCTTCTTCGAAGTCGACATGCCGTTCCTGCGCGAGTTCGACCTGAACGTGTCGGGCCGCTACGATCACTACTCGCAGGGCTATGGCCACTTCTCGCCCAAGGTCGGCATGAAGTTCACGCCCGTCGAGCAGTTCTCGCTGCGCGCAACCTA
>NZ_CP189888.1:1282500-2025000 GCF_052056765.1 Sphingomonas pseudosanguinis | reverse complement strand
TAAGCCTGCGAAGCGATCTGGTAATGGGTCGTGGAGGTATCGGAAGTGCGAATGCAGACATGAGTAGCGATAAAGAGGGTGAGATGCCCTCTCGCCGAAAGACCAAGGGTTCCTGCGCAAGGCTAATCCGCGCAGGGTGAGCCGGCCCCTAAGACGAGCCCGAAGGGGGTAGTCGATGGGAACCACGTTAATATTCGTGGGCCTGGTGGTGTGTGACGGATCTCGTGTGTTGTACGTCCTTATCGGATTGGACGTGCCTCGAAGAGGTCCCGGGAAATAGCCCCACCGTATAGACCGTACCCGAAACCGACACAGGTGGTCAGGTAGAGTATACCAAGGCGCTTGAGAGAAGTGTCCTGAAGGAACTCGGCAAATTGCCTCCGTACCTTCGGAAGAAGGAGGCCCCATATATGCGCAAGCACTTATGGGGGGCACAGGCCAGGGGGTAGCGACTGTTTAGCAAAAACACAGGGCTCTGCTAAGTCGGCTTCAAGACGACGTATAGGGCCTGACGCCTGCCCGGTGCCTGAAGGTTAAGTGGAGGAGTGCAAGCTCTGAAATGAAGCCCAGGTAAACGGCGGCCGTAACTATAACGGTCCTAAGGTAGCGAAATTCCTTGTCGGGTAAGTTCCGACCTGCACGAATGGCGTAACGACTTCCCCACTGTCTCCAGGACATGCTCAGCGAAATTGAATTCTCCGTGAAGATGCGGAGTACCCGCGGTTAGACGGAAAGACCCCGTGCACCTTTACTGCAGCTTCAGAGTGGCATTGGACAAGAACTGTGTAGCATAGGTGGGAGGCTTTGAAGCATTGGCGCCAGCCGATGTGGAGCCATAGGTGAAATACCACCCTGTTGTTGTTTAATGTCTAACCTCGTACCGTGAAACCGGTACAGGGACCCTCTGTGGCGGGTAGTTTGACTGGGGCGGTCGCCTCCTAAAGAGTAACGGAGGCGCGCGAAGGTTGGCTCAGGACGGTTGGAAACCGTCTGTTAGAGTGCAATGGCATAAGCCAGCCTGACTGCGAGACTGACAAGTCGAGCAGAGACGAAAGTCGGTCATAGTGATCCGGTGGTCCCTCGTGGAAGGGCCATCGCTCAACGGATAAAAGGTACGCCGGGGATAACAGGCTGATAACCCCCAAGAGCTCATATCGACGGGGTTGTTTGGCACCTCGATGTCGGCTCATCACATCCTGGGGCTGGAGCAGGTCCCAAGGGTTTGGCTGTTCGCCAATTAAAGTGGTACGTGAGCTGGGTTCAGAACGTCGCGAGACAGTTTGGTCCCTATCTGCCGTGGGCGTCGAAATTTGAGAGGAGTTGACCCTAGTACGAGAGGACCGGGTTGAACGTACCTCTGGTGTACCTGTCGTCGTGCCAACGGCGCAGCAGGGTAGCTATGTACGGACGGGATAACCGCTGAAAGCATCTAAGCGGGAAGCCTCCCTCAAGATAAGATTTCTCAGGACGGTCGAAGACCACGACCTCGATAGATCGGATGTGGAAGTGCGGTAACGCATGGAGCTAACCGATACTAATTGTCCTATTCGCGCTTGAGAGCTCCACACCCCCACCATCAGCCCTGGGCTGATAGACTGAGGGTCTGGTCAGCAAATCCAGCCAGTGCACGCATCGATTTTAACCCCCATTTCCCCACCAGGTACCACCTGATGGGGATCAGTATTCGCGGACTCTATTGCCTGGTGGCCATAGCGTCGGTGTCCCACCCGATCCCATCCCGAACTCGGCCGTGAAACCCGACTGCGCCAATGGTACTACTGCTCAAGCAGTGGAAGAGTAGGGCGTCGCCAGGCATTACAGTCCGCGAACACACAAAACCCATTCACATCGTCTCCTCGGGCGTCTCAGCCCGGAGCGCTAAGCCCCACGACACCACGCGTGAAGCGTGCCGCCGTGCGGCTCAGCTAACGCGGGGTGGAGCAGCCCGGTAGCTCGTCAGGCTCATAACCTGAAGGCCGCAGGTTCAAATCCTGCCCCCGCAACCATACCCATACACGCAGCCACAGCCCCGTAGCGACACCGCTCCGGGGCCGTACCGCGTGCTGTCACTCCCCCACCAGGCGAGAAAGCAGGCTATAGGCCAGCCAGAGCGCGTCCCCCTCCGGGAGGTCGGCCTTGCCTCGCAGCCGGGGATGGCTCGACTTCCATCCCCGCTTGATCGAGTCCGTCCCCTCACATGCCGGACACCGCGCTCCATCTTCCCTGTCCCAGATCACAGGAACGAAGAACTCGAAGAGCAGCCGTGGCGAATGGTCCCCTTGCTGATAGGAGACCGACCGTGAAGCATCACGCGATACTGGCCCAGCCGATAGCCCAGTCGACCATCGCCACGCTTGGACGCTTCGTCAGGGCGCGCGTTCCCTCTCCGGGGAGCGCGAATGGCGGGCGTGTACTGGAGCTTGGTCGATGGCCCGCCGCAAACACCCGATCTAATAGAAAAGGGCGGTCACCCCGGAAAGTGACCGCCCCAATCGCTCGATCCGTGTGCGGAATTACTTCGGCAGAACCACCGTCGGCCCGATCGTGTTGACGATCGCGCGGGCGTCGAAGGCGCGGAGGTTGTCGTGCGGGATCGGGCCCTTGCGCATCACCACCTCGGCGGTCGCTTCGTAGCGGTCGATGGTATTGATATCCATGTTGTTGCCGAAGAAGGGATCGCCCCAGAACGGGTCCCAGCTGCGCCAGCCGAAGCCGCGGCCATAATAGCGCCATGACGGGCCCCACCAGCCGCCGCCCCAGCCACCGAAGCCCGGCCCGAAGGCACCCGGCGTGGAATAGGTGCGCGAACGCAACTGCGTATCGCGGTCGGCCATCACGAAATAGTCATAGCCATTGGCCAGCGTCAGTTCGGCCGCGCGGAACAGCAGATAGCGCTCGACCGTGTCGCGCGAGGTAACGGTGTTGCCGGCGAAGCTGACGATGAAGCGGCCGGGCTCCAACTGCTGATCGGAATAGCCGGTCCGGTAGAAGCCCGATCCCGTGGCCGGACGATAGGTGGTTTCGGTCGCGCAGCCAGCGACCATCAGGGTGCTGGCGCCCACCAGGGCAAGAGCGACCTTTCGACCGAATTGCATGGTCATCATTTCCTTTCCTGCTGCCCGGACGGACCGAGAGCGTGAAAACCTTATCCCATCACCGCAGAACGGGCGATGAACAGTTTTGCTCCCGCGATGAAATGTTGCTCATTCGCCCATCATGTGGAGCGCGATCGACCGGCGATGCGGCGCGCGGCGATGCTCGAACAGATAGATGCCCTGCCATGTCCCCAACGCCAGCCGCCCGTCGATCAGCGGGATCGACAGGTGCACGCCCGTCAGGATCGCGCGCAGATGCGCGGGCATGTCGTCCGGCCCCTCATCGTCATGCGCATAGGCCCGCCGATCCTCCGGCGCGATCCGCGCGAAATAGGCGAGGATGTCGGTCTTCACCTCGGGCGCGGCATTTTCCTGGATGATCAGGGAGGCCGAGGTGTGGCGGCAGAACAGGGTCAGCAGCCCCTCTGTCATGCCCTGCGCGCGGACCCAGGCGGCGACATCGCGGGTGATCTCGGTCAGCCCCTGACCATGAGTGTCGACGGATAGGATGGTGGTAGCCTGTTGCATGGATGCTCAATGCGCCAGCCGGCCGGATGATGCCATCGCTTCGGCCGTAATTGAACGGCCGCATCGCCAACGCGTTGAGCAGCCGTCTGAAAAGGAGAGTTCCGATGAAAGCCCCTCTGCTCGCCGCGCTGGCCGTGATGACCGTCGCCGCGCCGATCGCTGCCACGCCCGTCATGGCGCAGAATCGCGACTATCGCTGGCATGGCGACCGCAATGACTGGGAACCGTCGCGCGACTATCGCCGGGGCAATTATCGCGAGCGCCGCCTGGGCCGCAACGACCAGGTTTTCCGGGGACGCGACGGCCGCACCTATTGCAAGCGCAACGACGGCACGACCGGTCTGGTCGTCGGTGCGCTGGGCGGCGGTGTCCTGGGCAATGTGATCGGCGGCGGGACGCTGGGTACGCTGCTGGGCGCGGGTGGTGGCGCGTTACTGGGCCGCTCGATCGATCGCGGCAAGGTCCGCTGCCGCTGATCGCGGTCATGGTCGCGGGGCGTCGGTCCGACGAGGATCGACGCCCTTCGTCTATGTGAAGCATCCGGGACTGGCCAAGCGGGATCGACCTGCGCCATGATGGCGCGGGGAGAGTTTTTCATGGCCTTTGATTTGAAATGGACGACCGCGCTGGCGGCTGCGCTGCTCGCGGGGGGATGCAACCGCGCCTCGGCGGATGACGGCTGGACCGCCGATACCGACACCGCGATCTGCACCGACGCGCAAGGTAAGCGCCTGCCCGACGATCGATGCCGTCAGCACCGGGTCGGTGGCGGCATGGCGCACTGGTATTTCCTGCGGCGTGGGGGGATCATTCCCTTTGTCGGCGAACGCGCGCGGGGCGGCAGCTTCCGTGCGACCGGCGGCATGCGCTATCAGACCGCGCCCGCCAGCACCGCGATGACCCGGTCGGCGGCGATCAGCCGGGGTGGCTTCGGATCGTCGGCGCGTCATTTCGGGGGCGCCCGCTCGTGATCCGCGACACGCTGACCCCGCGTCCCGACTGGCAGGCCAAGGTCGAGGCGCTGGGGCTGGTCTGGCATGCGGGGGCGGAGCGCCCCTATTGGGATGAAAGCGCCTGTTATCGCTTCACCGCGCAAGAGATCGACCGGATCGAGACGGCCACGACCGAGCTGTACCGGCTGTTCCTGGCGGCGGGGGAGGCGGTGGTCAGCGATCCGGCCTTGCTCACGCGATTCGGCATCCCGCCCGCCTTTCACGATCCGGTGCGCGAGGCATGGGAGGCGGAACCGCCCGCGCTGAATTTCGGTCGCTTCGATCTGGGTTTCGACGGGCAGGATGCGCCCAGGCTGTTCGAGTTCAACTGTGATACGCCCACCTCCCTGCTGGAGGCGGCCGTGGTGCAATGGGACTGGAAGAGCGAATGTTTTCCGGCGCTCGACCAGTTCAACGGCCTGCACGAGGCGCTGGTGGCGCGGTGGCGCGAACTGGCCCCCATGCTGCCCGCCACGCTGCATGTCGCGCATGTCGACGATCTGTCGGGCGAGGATGCGATCACCGCCGCCTATCTGCGCGACACGGCCGAGGCGGCGGGCATCGCCACCCTGCCACTGCTGATGGAGGAGATCGGGTGGAACCACGACGATCATTGCTTCGTCGACGGGCGCGACATCCGGATCGAGGCCCTGTTCAAGCTCTATCCGTGGGAATGGCTGGTGCATGAGGGGTTCGCGTCGCACCTGCTCGACAATCTCGCGCGCGGCGACTTGCTGTGGATCGAGCCGATCTGGAAGATGGTCTGGTCCAACAAGGCGATCCTTCCGGTCCTGTGGAACCTGTTTCCCGGCCATCCCAATCTGCTGCCCGCCAGCTTCACTGTCCCGAGCGGCGATGCGGTCGCCAAGCCGCTCCTGTCGCGCGAGGGGGCTAATGTCTCGATCCGCCGTGCCGATACCATCATTGCCGAAACGGCGGGGAACTATGGTGACGAGGGCTATGTCTATCAGTCGCTCTACCGCCTGCCCGAAATGGCGCCGGGATGCTTTCCGGTGATCGGCAGCTGGATCGTCGACGGCGCGGCGGCCGGCATGGGGATTCGCGAAGGCGGGCTGATCACGTCGAATACGGCGCGTTTCGTGCCGCACGTCATTGATGGCTGACGCGAAACGTCGCTTCGTTAAGGCGGGTTAACGCAGATTTATGACGAAAGTTTAATGTCGCGGCGGCAGGGAGGCGACCAGCGCCGGGGGGCGTAGTTGGTTTAAAAAGGAACAGCCTCCGTGCAGAACATGCGCATTCCAGGGAAACTGATCGCCTGTTTTTCCGTGCTGCTGATCGCGCTGCTGGGTTTGGCGACGCTGGCCGTCGTCCGGCTGAGCGAGATGCGCGACGTCGCTGTCAACCTGGGCGGTGAACAACGCTCGCAGCTCGAGGCGATCGCCGTCATCAATGCCGCGACCGCGACCTATCGCGCCACGGTCGGGCAGCATCTGCTCGCCGTCACGCCCGACGCGCGCGAAACGGCGCAGCGGCGGATCAACGAACTGCGGGATCAGGTGGCGGAGCGCTCCGCCTGGCTGCGCCCGCGTCTGGCGGACGACGATACCCGCGCGGCGCTCGACGCCTTTGTCGGCGCGTGGAACGAGTATCGCAGCCATGCCGAGGAAACCTCGCGCGCGGCGACGGCCGGGGCGGACAATGCCATCGCGCTGTTCCGGGCGGCGGCACCCTATTTCATCGTCGCGAACAAGGCGGCCGATACGCTTCGCCAGAAGCAGTCGCGGGCGATCGACGATCTGGTCGGGGAGGCGCAGAGCACCTATTCGATCAGCCGGATGATCATGATCGGCACCGTCCTGCTGGTCGCGCTGCTGACGGTGGCGATGCTGCTGACGCTGGTGCGCGTGATCGCGCGGCCGGTCGGCGCGATGAGCGGCACCTTGTCGCAGCTTGCGGCGGGGGAGCGCTCGGTCACGATCGCGGCGAACAGCGCGCGGGACGAGATCGGCGACATGATGCGTGCCGCCGCCGCCCTGCGCGATCAGCTGGCCCGCGCGGACCGGCAGAAGGACGAGCAGGCGGCGCTGATCGTCTCGACCGTCGGCACCGGGTTGCAGGCGCTGTCGGCCGGTGATCTGACCGCGCGTATCGACGCCCGGCTGGAGGAGCCTTTCGCGCGGCTGGCCACCGACTTCAACGAAGCGATGGCGAGGATGGAACAGGCAATGCAGGCGGTCAGCGGCGTATCGGCGGGGCTTCGCGCCGCGTCGGGCGAAATCCGCTCCGCCTCCGAGGACCTGTCGCAGCGGACCGAGCAGCAGGCGGCCAGCCTGGAGGAAACCGCCGCCTCGATGCATCAGATCACCACCGTGGTCGCCCAGTCCGCCGCCGACGCCAAGCGCGCCGATGTCGCGGTCGCCGACGCGACCAGCGCGGCGCAGGGTGGGGGCCAGGTGGTCCGCGATGCGGTGGCCGCGATGAACGGTATCGAACGCTCCAGCCAGGAGATTTCGGAGATCATCAGCGTGATCGACGGCATCGCCTTCCAGACCAATTTGCTGGCGCTGAACGCGGGCGTCGAGGCGGCGCGTGCGGGGGACGCGGGCAAGGGTTTCGCGGTCGTCGCCAGCGAAGTCCGCGCACTCGCCCAGCGCTCGGCGGATGCGGCCAAGGACGTGAAGGCGCGCATCACCAGCAGCAACGAGCAGATCGAGGCGGGGGTGGAACTCGTCGCCCAGACCGGACGGGCGCTGGAACAGATTATCGAGCGGGTGGCGGAGATCAGCGCGCTGGTCCGAAACCTGGCGTCCTCGGCCGAGCAGCAGGCGACCGGGCTGGGTCAGGTCAACGTCGCGGTGGACGAGATGGACGGCGTCACCCAGCGCAATGCCGCAATGGTCGAGGAAACCACCGCCGCCGCGCGCGAACTGTCGGAAAAGGCCGATGATCTGAACGGCCATGTCGCGCGCTTCCGGGTTCGGGCCGCCGCAGCCGCAGCCGCAACCGCCCCGATCACGCCGCGCGCCACCGCCCCGGCCGGCGGACGGACGGGATCGCCGGTTCGGCTGGTCGCGAACGGCAGCGCGGTCGCGGCGGACGATTGGTCGGCCTTCTGAGGCGTATCGTTCAAGTCTGATCGACAGTCATCGCATTCCCCCCCTGCAAGGGGAGGTGGCAGGCCGAAAGACCTGACGGAGGGGTGTCCCGGTCTGAGAGGTGGGCCGCAGCCACGATCGGAGACACCCTTCCACCACCCTTCGGATGGTTCCCCCCAGCGCGAGAGGAAAGAAGGTGAGGCGGGCTGAATGACGATCGGGCCTAGGCGGCCCCCAACGGGGGATCGCTGCAAAACTCTTCCATACTATCCCGGCTGTCGCGGGATGGGGTGAAGAGCGGGGAAACGCCAATTTCGGAACGATCTAATGGGGGTGTTGTCGGTTGTGAGGTCGACCGACCTCTCGGGCCGGGGCACCCCTCCGTCAGGCCTTCGGCCTGCCACCTCCCCTTGCAGGGGAGGAATATGGGGCGAGTAGGCACCCAGACGTTATGACGTCAGCGCCAATGCGCATGACAAACGGCGTGGGCCGGCAGGTATAGATAACGCACCATGAGCGGTCTCTGCCCGGTCGATATGCTGATCAGATGGATTTTTGGAAGGGGGTCGCCGGCGAGCTTTTGCTCAAGCCGTGATCTTGGATTCTACAGCGCCGGTGGCTCCCTGAGTAGGATTCGAACCTACGGCCGCTCGATTAACAGTCGAGAGCTCTACCGCTGAGCTATCAGGGAATGTTCCGGCGCTGTGGAGGGGTCCTATAAACGGCTCGAAAAATGCCGCAACCCCTTTTTTGACGGTTTTGCGTAAGCCGGACCGCCAAATCTGTGGATAACCGTTGCAGTCAGGTGGCGAACGGCTCCCCCGTCGCTGTCAGGCGACAAATTGCTCCATCGTGATCCGGTCGTCGAGCGCGTGTTCGGGATCGAACATCAGCGTCAGCTCGCGCGAGCGGTCCATGCAGATGTCGACCTGCGCCACGTCGCGCACCTCGCGCTGGTCGGCAACGGCGGAGACGGGGCGCTTGCCGGGGTCGAGCACGCGGATCGAGATACGTGCCTTGTCGGGCAGGATCGCGCCGCGCCAGCGGCGGGGGCGGAACGGGCTGATCGGGGTCAGCGCGATCAGTGCCGAGCCGAGCGGCAGGATGGGTCCTTGCGCCGAGAAATTATAGGCGGTCGACCCCGCCGGGGTGGCGGCCAGGATGCCGTCGCACGCCAGTTCGGGCAGGACGACGCGCTCGTTGACCATGACCTCCAGCTTGGCGGTCTGGCGGGTTTCGCGGAGCAGCGACACCTCGTTGATGGCGGGCAGCGTCTGCACGCGGCCATCGATGCCGGTCGCGGTCATCTGCAACGGCGTGACCCGGAACGGTTTGGCGCGCGCCAACCGGTCTTCCAGGCCATAGCCGCGCCACTCGTTCATCAGGAAGCCGACCGTGCCCAGGTTCATGCCGAACACCGGCACGGGGCCGCGCCGCCGTTCCAGCATCCGGTGCAGCGTCTGCAGCATGAAGCCGTCGCCACCCAGCGCGATGACGTAATCGGCGTCGTCGAAATCGACCCAGTCGGCGCTGTTGACGAGTTGCTCGGCCGCCGTCTGGGCCTGCGCGGTGGGCGAGGCGACGAGCGCACGCCGTATGGGCGCGCTCATCCGCCGGTGACGCTCATATGACGGCCGACGGCCGGCGCGGCCCCGGCCTCGATGCGGAAGTCGTGCCGCGCCGGCTTGGCGGCCAGCCCGCGATCGATCGCCGCGTCCAGCCCGGCGATACCGCCGTCACGGAGCGCCGCCTTCAAATCCACCTGATCCTCATGGCCCAGGCACATATACAGCTTGCCCTCGGTCGTCAGCCTCACCCGGTTGCACCCGTCGCAAAAATTGGCGGTGAGCGGCGAGATCAGGCCGAGCCGGGTGGTCGCGCCCTCCACCTGCCAGTAACGCGCCGGGCCGCCGGTGCGATGACCGGCGCGGACGAGGGGGAATTCCGTCGACAGCCGGTCGAACACGGTGGTCAGCGGCAGGAACCGATCGACCCGATCCTCGTCGATCGCGCCGAGCGGCATTGTCTCAATCAGGGACAGGTCCAATCGCTCCGAAATGCACCATGAAAGCATCGAAGCGATTTCGTCTTCGTTCAGCCCCTTGAGCGCGACCATGTTGATCTTGATCATAAGGCCGGTGTCGCGCGCGGAAAGGATGCCATGGATCACCTGTCGGACATCGCCATGCCGGGTGATATAGCGGAAACGCTCCGGATCGCGGCTGTCCAGGCTGACATTGATCCGGCGGATGCCCGCATCGACCAGCGCATCGGCATGCTCGGCCAGCCGGGTGCCGTTGGTGGTCATGGTCAGTTCGTCCAGCCCGTGCCCGACATGGCTGCCAAGGCGCCGGACCAGATCGGCCACGTCACGCCGGACCAGCGGCTCGCCGCCCGACAGGCGGATGCGCGTGACGCCGCGCGCGATGAAGCGTTCGGCGATGATCGCGATTTCGTCGAGGCTGAGCAGCTTCGCGCGCGGCAGGAACGTCATCTGTTCCGCCATGCAATATCGGCAACGCAGATCGCAGCGGTCGGTCACCGAAATCCGCAGATATCGGATGGTGCGGCCATGCTGGTCGATCAGCGACCGTTCGGTCGAGTTATCGGCACTGACCATCGTCATGAGGGTAGCCCCATGACGGGACGCCAGCAAGGCCGATTGGCATTGGTGATCCTCATGCCGATGGATAGGGTGCGTGCATGACGCAGGATGAATTCGGATTTAACGCCCACCATGGCGGAACGGCGGTGTTTACGCTTTCGTTCCGACATCCTGCGATGTTGGACGAAGCGGTCATGCGGGCGGGCTGGGCGATCTGGTCGATGGCGCCGCGTGATGGCGAGCCGCCGTCGGGCGATGCGCTGGTCGCGTCTTTCCTGGCGAGCGAGGCGCGGGTCGCCCTGATCGACGCGCGAGAGGCCGCCGAGCCGGCGCTGCGCGCCGCACAGGCGCTGGGCGCGGTGATCGCCGCCACCGGTGCGGCGATGCTCGTTGCCTTGCCCGACGCCGCGCCCGAAACGCTGCGCGCCTTCGTGTCGGCAGGCGCCACCCATGTCCTGCCGGTCGAGGCGGATGCGGCGATGGTCCATGCCTCGATCAAGCTGGCCGAGCGTCATGCCCGCCGCACGCTCGATGTCCGGCGGCGGCGGACCCATGCGGATGGCGAGGTCGGCGAAATCCATCGCTGGGTCGCCGATGTCGTCGACCAGGGCAAGCCATGCGTCGCGATCATCGTCGCGCTGTCGCGGCTGGACCTGATCAACGCCGCGCATGGCCGGCCCGCGGGCAACATGCTGCTGCGCGGGGTCGAGGCGCGGATGCAGGCCGCCGCCGCTGAGGCGTTCGGCGATGTCGCGATCGTCGCGCGCGCGGGCGGGGCCGAGTTCGTCATGGCCGGCGTCGCCGATCCCGAACGCGCGCGCGTCATCGCCGAGACGCTGGAGGCGCTGCTGGCCACCCCGTTCCAGGCGGGCGCGGTGCCGATCCGGCTGGGCGTGCGGTTGGGCCTGGCGGTGCATCAGCCGGGCGAGGGACCGGCGGCGCTGCTGGCGCGCGCCGGCGAGGCGCTGGGGGCGGCGCGAGCGAGCGACGGCGCGATGCTGCGTTTCGCCCATCCCGGCAATGTCGCGCCGCTCGACCTGTTGGGTGCGGACCTGCACCACGCCATCGAACGCGGCGAGATCGACATCGTCTTTCAGCCGCAGGTGGCGATCAAGGCGGGGCGGATCACCGGGGTGGAGGCGCTGGCCCGCTGGCGGCATCCGACGCTGGGGCCGCTGGGCGCCGATCCGCTGTTCGCGGCGGCCGAGCGCGCCGATCTGGGGCTCGCACTGTCCGATCATATCCAGCAGATCGCGCTGCAACGCGCCGCCCGCTGGCCCGCCGGCCTGTCGCATCTGCGCCTGTCGATCAACGTCACCGCCGCCGATGTCGCGCGCGCCGGCTTCGCGCGGCTATTCCTCGACCGGGTGGCGGGCAGCGGCTTTCCCGTCGAACGGCTGACCGTCGAGATCACCGAGACGGGGCTGATCTCCGAACTCGACCGCGCCGCGACCGTCCTCGACCAGTTGCGGCAGGCGGGGGTGAAGGTGGCGATCGACGATTTCGGCACCGGCTATTCCAGCCTCGCCTATCTGACCAGCCTGCCGATCGACTACATCAAGATCGACCGTGCGCTGGTGTCGCATGTCGACGGGGCGGACCGTGACCGGATCGTCGTGCGCGGGATCATCCAGATCGCCAGCCAGCTGGGCCTGGGCCTCGTCGCCGAAGGGGTCGAAACCTCCGAACAGGCCAAATTGCTCGGCCAATTGGGTTGCGAGACCTATCAGGGTTTCCTGCGCGCCGGCGGCCTGGAAGAAGATGCGCTGATCGCGATGGTCGAGGAGGAGATGCAATGCGCGGCGTGACGATGGCGATGATCGCACTGGCCTGCGTGGCGGCCCCCGCAGTCCAGGCCGCCGATCCGGCGGAGGCGGGTATTCGCGCGGCGATGCTGGCGAGTGCCGCCGCCTGGAATAGCGGCGACCTGGAGCGCTTCACCGCCATCTATGCGCCGGATGCGATCTTCGTCGGCAAGAAGGGGCTGATCCGGGGCCGCGCGGCGATCGCCGAGAATTACCGGCCCAGCTTCGTCGCCGGCAGCAATCGTCGCGGCCAGCTGCGCTTCGAGTTTCTCGGGCTCAAGCCGATCGGCGAACGGCGCATCCTGTTCGCGCGCTGGGTCCTCTCGGGCGGCGCGGAGGAGGAAAGCGGGATGACGACGCTGGTTTTCGAGCGTCGAGCCGATGGCTGGAAGATCCTGACCGACCACAGCAGCTGACGCCCAATTCCTCCCCAAGCCATGCTTGGGGAGGGGGACCGCCGCGAAGCGGTGGTGGAGGGGTAGGGCGGTGACGCTCGTACCCAGCCCCTTGCCCCTCCACCACGCCCCTTTGGGCGCGGTCCCCCTCCCCATATCCTATGGGGAGGATTTGCGTTTACCCGGCCGCCTTCGCCAGCCCCTTCGACAATTGCAGCGCCCCGTGCAGCCGCGCCTTGGCATCGGGCCAGGCGCGGTTGAGCACCAGCCTGCCATCGGGGCGCAGCTTGGCGAGTTCGCCCAGCCGCTCGACATAGGCGAACAGCCCGTCGACATTGGCGGGCCGGTTGTCGTGGAAGCTGACCAGAACGCCGCGCGGGCCGACATCCATTTTGGCGATGCAGGCCTTCTTCGCGTTCAGCTTGATCTTGATGACCTGGATCAGATTGTCGGTCGGCTCGGGCAGCGGGCCGAAACGGTCGATCATCTCGGCGGCAAAGGCCTCGACCTCCTGGTTCTTCTCGAGGTCGTTGAGACGACGATACAACCCCATGCGCAGGTCGAGATCGGGGACGTAATCGTCGGGGATCAGGATGGGGGCGTCGACGGTGATCTGCGGGCTGAAGTCGCGCTTCGGCTCGAACGCGCCGCCGGACTTGGCTTCCAGGATCGCCTCTTCCAGCATCGATTGGTAGAGTTCGTAGCCGACCTCCTTGATATGCCCCGACTGTTCGTCGCCGAGCAGATTGCCGGCGCCGCGAATGTCGAGATCGTGGCTGGCGAGCTGGAAGCCCGCACCCAGCGAGTCGAGGTCGGACAGCACCTTCAGCCGCTTTTCCGCCGCTTCGGTCATCTGCCGCTCGGGCGGGGTGACGAAATAGGCATAGGCGCGCGTCTTCGACCGGCCGACACGCCCACGCAACTGGTAGAGCTGGGCCAGGCCGAAGCGGTCGGCGCGGTTGACGATCATCGTGTTGGCCGAGGGGATGTCGATGCCGCTTTCGATGATGGTGGTCGACACCAGCACCTCGAACTTGCGGTCGTAGAAGGCGGACATACGCTCCTCGACTTCCGTAGGCGACATCTGACCATGCGCGACGACATAGCGGACTTCGGGCACCTCTTTCCGCAGATACTCCTCGATGTCCGGAAGATCGGCGACGCGCGGGGTGACGAGGAAGCTCTGCCCGCCGCGATAATGTTCGCGCAGCAGCGCCTCGCGCAGCACGACCGGGTCCCAGGGCATGACATAGGTCCGCACCGCAAGCCGGTCGACCGGCGGCGTCTGGATCACCGACAGCTCGCGCAGGCCCGACATCGCCATCTGCAGCGTGCGCGGGATCGGCGTGGCGGTCAGCGTCAGCATATGGACATCGGCCTTCAGCGCCTTCAGCCGTTCCTTGTGGGTCACACCGAACCGCTGCTCCTCGTCGACAATGACGAGGCCGAGCCGCTTGAACTCGACGCTCTTGGCCAGCAGCGCATGGGTGCCGACGACGATGTCGATATCGCCCGAGGCCGCGCCGTCCTTGACCTTCTTCGCCTCGGTCGCGGTGACGAGGCGGGAAAGGCGGCCGATCTTGATCGGGAAGCCCTCGAACCGCGCCACGAAGTTGTTGTAATGCTGGCGCGCGAGCAGCGTGGTCGGGCACACCACCGCCACCTGCATCCCCGCCATCGCCGCGACGAAGGCGGCGCGTAAGGCCACCTCGGTCTTGCCGAAGCCGACATCGCCGACGATCAACCGGTCCATCGGCTTGCCGGCGGTCAGGTCGCCCAGCACATCGTCGATCGCGCGGTCCTGATCGTCGGTTTCCTCGTAAGGAAAACGATCGACGAAGGCGGGGTAGCCCGCGCTGTCGGGCTCGGCGACTTCGCCGGGGCGCAGCGCGCGTTCGGCGGCGACCGCGATCAGCTCACCCGCGATCTCGCGGATGCGCTCCTTCATCTTGGACTTGCGACGCTGCCACGCCTCGCCGCCCAGACGGTCGAGCGTCGCGCCGTCCTCGCCCGAGCCGTAGCGGGTCAGGACCTCAAGATTTTCGACCGGCACATACAGCTTGTCGCCGCCCGCATAGGACAGAGCGACGCAATCATGCGGGCTCTTGCCCACGGGGATTGAGGTCAGCCCCTCATAGCGGCCAATGCCGTGGTCCGAGTGGACGACCAGATCGCCGGGCGAGAGCGTCGCCAGTTCGGCCAGGAAGGCGTCGGCCGACTTGCGCCGCTTCTGACGCCGGACCAGCCGGTCGCCCAGCATGTCCTGTTCGGTCAGCACAGCGATGCCCGGTGCGGTGAAGCCATGGTCGAGCGGCAGGACGACGAGCGCGACGCCGAAGCTCTTCGACGTATCCGCGATCCCGAGCGCCTCCTGCCAGGTGTCGGCGGCCTTCGCGCCCTTCAGCCCATGATCCTTCAGCAGGCTGCCGAGCCGCTCCCGCGCGCCGTTGGAATAGCTGGCGAGGACGGGCTTGCGGCCCTCCTTGCGCAGGGCCTCCAGGTGATCGACCACCGCCTCATAGACATTGGCATGCGCCGCGCGTTCGGGGGCGAAGTCGCGCGCGCCGTCGACCTCGAAGTCGAGGACGGTCTTGCTTTCGGGTTCGTGGAAGGGGGTGACGAGGTGCGCGGTCGTCGCCTCCAGCCCCGCGTCCCACTCCTTGTCGGTCAGATAGAGCGCCTTGGCAGGCAGCGGCCGGAAGCTGCCCGGTTGCGCGGCCTCGGCACGCTTGCGGTTCTCATAATAGTCGGCGATCGCGTCGAAGCGGCCGGTCGCCGCCGCCGCGACGCCATTGTCGCGCACCACGACCGCGCCGTCACCGAGATGGTCGAACAGCGTCGACAGCTTGTCCTCGAACAGCGGCAGCCAATGCTCCATGCCCGCCATGCGCCGCCCCTCCGACACCGCCTGATAGAGCGGGTCGCCGGTCGCGGTCGCGCCGAAGGTCTCGCGGTAGCGGGTGCGAAAGCGCTTGATCGATTCCTCGTCGAGCAAAGCCTCGGACGCGGGCAGCAGCGTAAAGCCCTCGATCCGCCCCGTGGTGCGCTGGTCGCCGGGATCGAAGGTGCGGACGCTCTCGATCTCGTCACCGAAGAAGTCGAGGCGCAGCGCCTGTTCCTCGCCGCTGGGGAACAGGTCGACCAGCCCGCCGCGCACCGCGAACTCGCCCTGATCGTGCACCGTCTCGGTCCGCACATAGCCGTTCGCCTGGAGCAGCGCCGACAGCTTCTCCAGCCCGATCCGCTCGCCGGGCGCGAGGCGGGCGACCAGTTGGCGGATGCGGAACGGGGTCAGCACGCGCTGGGTCGCGGCATTGGCGGTGGTCAGGACGAGCTGCGCCGTCTTGGGCTTGGCCTGGAGCCGGTGCAGCCCCGCGATCCGCTCCGCCATGATGCGCAAGGTCGGCGAAGCGCGGTCATAGGGCAGACAGTCCCAGGCGGGGATCTGCACCACCTCCAGCTCGGGCGCGAAATAGGTCGCGGTCGAGGCGAGTTCGCGCATCTGCGCCTCGTCGGCGCAGATGAAGACCGCGCGCGTCGTCGCGGCGCGGGCAAGATCGGCGAGCAGCACGGGCAGGAACCCCGCCGGAACGCCCGACAGGGTCAGCGGGCTCTTGGCGGTCAGGATCGTCTTGATGTCGGGCATGGGGTTCCGAAGCTGGGTGCCGTCATTGCGAGCGTAGCGAAGCAATCCAGAGCGTCCGGGCGCGTGGCCCTGGATTGCTTCGCTACGCTCGCAATGACGGTGGAAATGTCATTCGATCTGAACGGCCGAACGTAAATAAGTTACCGGGCGATCGGCACGAAATTCAGGGCGCGCATCCGCTGCATCACCGGGCCGTCCCACTCAGGCGGGCACGGCTGGGTGCCGATCGCCCAGGCCATGATGTCGACATCCTGTTCCTCCA
Source organism: Sphingomonas pseudosanguinis (assembly GCF_052056765.1). Taxonomy (NCBI): domain Bacteria; kingdom Pseudomonadati; phylum Pseudomonadota; class Alphaproteobacteria; order Sphingomonadales; family Sphingomonadaceae; genus Sphingomonas; species Sphingomonas pseudosanguinis. The sequence continues at coordinate 2,008,613 of NZ_CP189888.1, read as the reverse complement.
GCAGCGCCTCGAACCAGTCGAGTTCCTCAAGCGAAAGCGTCTCGTGATGCGCGTCGAAAAAGCCGCCGATCATCAGGTCGGCTTCCTTGGTGCCGCGATGCCATGCGCGGAAGCGAAGGCGCTTGATACGGGTTTCGTGGTCCATGAGGCTCCGATCGAACGAGAATAGGCTCCGCGCGCTCTGGCGGCGTGCGAAGCAAAGGCTATACAGACCCATCTAGTCATGCGTCCCGATATCCTCAATCCGCTGTTCGCCGAGGTCACGTCGCTGAAAGGCGTCGGGCCCGGCCTTGCCAAGCCGCTCGAACGCCTGCGCATCGCCCGCGTGGTCGATGTCGCCTTTCATCTGCCGACCGGGCATATCGACCGTTTCCCGCGCGACGAGCTGATGGTGGCGGATGCGGGGCGGGTGATTTCGATCCCGCTGACCGTGAAGGAGCACCGCGCCTCGTCCTCCCCGCGCGGGCCGACACGGGTGCGGGCCGAGGATGCGGCGGGCAACAGCGTGGCGCTGGTCTATTTCGGCGGCAATTCGGGCTGGGTAAAGAAGCTGCTTCCGATCGGCGAAACCAAGGTCGTCTCGGGCCGGCTCGACCTGTACGGCCAGGATTTGCAGATCGTCCATCCCGACCTGGGCGACAGTGCCGAGGATTTCCGCGAGCGGGAGGCGATCTATCCGCTCTCCGAGGGGATTACGTCGCGGCGGCTGGGCGCGCTGGCCGCGCAGGCGGTCGAGCGTTCGCCCGAACTGCCCGAATGGATCGAGCCGGGATTGAAGGCGCAGCGCGGCTGGCCCGACTGGAAGGACGCTCTGGCGCGCATCCATGCCGATCCGGCGGACGCCAAGGCGCGCGAGCGGCTGGGTTATGACGAGGTGTTCGCCAACCAGTTGGCGATGACGCTGGTGCGGGCCGATACCCGCAAGCGGCGGGGGCGGGCGCTGAACGGCGACGGGCGCCTGCGCGACATGCTCAAGCTGCCCTACACGCTGACCGGCGCGCAGAGCCGGACGGTGCGTGAGATCGAGGGCGATCTGGCGCAGGATGCGCCGATGCTGCGGCTGCTCCAGGGTGACGTGGGCGCGGGCAAGACGCTGGTCGCGGCGATGGCGATGCTGATCGCGGTGGAGGCGGGCGCGCAGGCGGCGATGCTGGCGCCGACCGAAATCCTCGCGCGCCAGCATTATGAGACGCTGCGCAAGACGCTGGCCGGCTTGCCGCTGGAGATCGCGGTGCTGACCGGCCGCGACAAGGGTAAGGCGCGCGAGGCCACGCTGATGGCGCTCGCGGCCGGAGAGATCGACATTCTCGTCGGCACCCATGCGATCTTTCAGGACACCGTGACGTACCGCGACCTTGCTTTGGTGGTGGTGGACGAGCAGCATCGCTTCGGCGTGGCGCAGCGGATGATGCTGTCCGCCAAGGGCAAGGCCCCGCCGCATCTGCTGGCGATGACCGCGACGCCGATCCCGCGCACGCTGACGCTGGCCAATTACGGCGAGATGGATGTCAGCCGGTTGGACGAGATGCCGCCGGGACGCCAGCCGATCGAGACGCGCGTCGTCTCCGAGGATCGGCTGGACGAGGTGGTCAATGCGCTCGGTCGCCATTTGTTGGATGGGGGGCAGGCTTATTGGGTCTGCCCGTTGGTCGAGGAAAGCGAGAAGTCCGACCTCGCTGCCGCCGAAATGCGCGCCGAAACCCTTCGCGCGCGGTTCGGCGAGCGGGTGGGTCTTGTCCATGGCAAGATGAAGCCTGCCGAGAAGGACGCCGTGATGGAGGCGTTCGCAGGCGGGCGGCTGGGCGTGCTGGTCGCGACGACGGTGATCGAGGTAGGGGTCGACGTGCCCAACGCCACGCTGATCGTGATCGAACATGCCGACCGTTTCGGCCTGGCGCAGCTGCACCAGTTGCGCGGGCGGGTCGGGCGGGGCGGGGGGCTGTCACGTTGCCTGTTGCTGCGGGGCTCGCACCTGTCGGAGACCTCGCGGGCACGCCTTGCCCTGATGCGCGAAACCAATGACGGTTTCCGCATCGCCGAGGAGGATTTGCGATTGCGCGGGGCGGGCGAACTGCTCGGCACGCGGCAATCGGGGGAGATGGCGTTCCGGCTGGCGACGCCCGAAAACATGGCCGACCTGATGCAATGTGCGCAGGACGATGCCCGGCTGCTGATCGACCGTGATGGCGGGCTGGAAGCGCCGCGCGGACAGGCGGCACGAACCGCGCTCTATCTATTCGAGCGGGATGCCGGGGTGGCGCTGCTGCGCTCGGGCTGAACGAAGTAGCGCTCCCAGCGTTGGGTCCGCCGATATGGCTGCCATCTTTCCGCTCATCCTCGTCCTGATCGCGGGCCTCGGCCTCGCGATCCAGCCGCCGACCAATGCCGCGCTGGCCAAGGCGTCGGGATCGGTGGTGCTGGCGGCGTTGACGTCGTTCCTGATAGGCACCGTGGTCCTTGCCATCGCCTGGGCGACGATCGACCGGACCAGTCCGACGGCGCTGAAGGGGGCGCCGGGCTGGGCATGGCTGGGCGGCTTTTACGGGGCCGGGTTCGTCGCGGTGCTGGCCTATGCCGCGCCGCGCCTCGGCATTTCGGTTGCGCTGACGGCGGCGATCGCCAGCCAGCTGGTCGCGGCGCTGATCGTCGACCATTTTGGCCTGTTCGGCGTCCGGGTCGAGCCGGTGACGGCGGGCAAGCTGCTCGGTGTGGCGCTCGTCATCGCCGGCACGGTGATCGTCCGGCGGGGCTAACGCCGCCGGACCGTCACCTGCATCGTCACCCGGCGATGGGCGGGGGCGACCTCCTCATCCTCGGTCATGTCGAGCACGGGGTGGCCATCCACGGCCCAGTGCACCCGGCGCAGCCGCGTGTCCCGCCCGTTGCCGCCGACGCCGTCGCCCCAGCTGTGATAGACATAGAGGAGGTTGCCGTCCTCGTCCGTCGTGAACGCGCCGTGGCCGATGCCCTGTTCGTACCGGCGATAGTCGGTCACCCCCGGCGGCATCGGCTTGCTATGCTGGAGGGGGGCGGTCCATTTGCGCCAGCTGTCGATGTCGGTCAGGTCGCTGCCCTCGCGCGCCCAGGCGCCGCCGACGACATAGGTCGGGCTGACCCCCGAGCTGGAATAGATCAGGTGGATGCGGCCGTCATGATGGACGGCGAACGCACCTTCGGACAGGTTTTCCTCGAACGACCGGGTCGGTGCGATGATCGGCCGGGGCGACGACATCAGCCGCGTCGGGTGCGCCGGATCGACGCGCGCGCTCCAGGTCAGCGGATCGCCGATCGGGCCGCTATCGGTCAGGTAACGCTGCGACCAGGTGTAATAGGCCTGCCCCCCGGACTCGTAATAGGACATGTCGAGGCTGATGTTGCGGGCAAAGCCCTCGCGGCCCAGCGGTGTGCCGTCCTGTTTCCGGATGGCGGCGGGGCGTGACCAGTCGGCGGGGTTGGCCGGGTCGCCGCCGGGGCGAAGCTGCATGATGTGCGAGGTGACCGTATGCCAGGCCCCGTCGACATTCGACCGGTCATCCTTGGGGTTGAAGCACGGCGCGAACAGGATGGAAAGCCGGCCGCCGATCTCGTGCAGTTCGGGCGCCCAGTAGCAGCCGGCGATGACCCGCCCCTCGGCGGTCTGGTCGCGCCGGGTGAGGCGGTTCAGCAGATCGACCTCGTGCGCCCGGCCGCCCTGATCGTCGCTCAGCGCGGCGATGCTGTCGGCGACGCGGATCGGCAGATGGGGCGAGCCGACATTGTTGTTGTCGGTATCGTCGGTGGCGATGAACAGATAGCGGGTGCGGCCGCCCTGCGTGTAGCGGTGGATTACCGGGTCGGCGCGATTATAGGCGAAGATCGTCGGATAGCGGCGCTGCCGGATGGCGCCATGGACCTGATAAGTTCCGGGACCTTTCGTGCGCAGCCGCGCCAGATCGGCGGCGTCCCAGTCGACCGCGCGCGTTGCCGTCGATCCGTCCGAATAGGATAGTTCCGCCCGCACCGGTGGTAGGTCGCCGCCCGCCGTCATGCGCTGGGGGGCGACCCGGCTGGCGATGTTGGTGATGCGGCCATAGCGGGTGGCCAGCGCGGCGGCGGTGCGGGCGTCGATCGCCACGTCGTCGATCAGGCCGACCGGCGTGCCGCCCTGGGGAACGCCGACATTGCCCCGCGACACGATCCGCGAGCGGCGGCCGCCCTGTTCGGGATAGAAGGGAGTCGCGACCCGCTCGGTCCGCGCCAGATCCTGCACGACCGTCCATTGCGGCTTGCCGACATTGTCCGTCCAGGCGATCAGGTAGCGCCGCGCGGCGCCGTCCCATACGGCACGCGGGGCGACGACGCCGCCCGTCGTGCGCAGGTCGATCAGCCCGAGTTCGATGAAATCGGCGGGGCTGGCCGGATCGCTCTTGAAGACCAGGGCGCTCGACGCCTGCGTATCATCGGGCTTGCCATCCAGCGCGACCCGCGTCGCGATGATGCCCAGACTGCCATCGGCGAAGTGGAACAATGCGGGCCGCGACAGGCCACGATGCTCGACGCGGTCGATGCCGACATATTCGCCGATCGGAAAGACGATGCCGTAATCGCCGTTGAGCGGCCTGGCGACATCGGTGCCGTTCGCCATCGCCAGATGGACGGCGCGGGCGATGATCGGCTGGTTCGCGTCATGCGCGGTGGTCGGCGTGCGGGTATAAGCACGCAGGCGGGGGGCCTCGCGGCCGAGCAGCGTGACGGTGAAGCGCTTGATGACCGGGCGGCCGTTCGGGACGGTTTGCCGACCGGTCAGCGCGACCATGATCGGCGCATCGCCGGGATTGATCAGACGGTCGCCCTGTATCATCGATCCCGGCGCCGACCACCGGATCGGTATCCCCGGCGGCGCGGGCAGCCGCGTGCCGGAGGCGAGGACCGGCGGTACGACCCAGCCCCCGGCGGGGGGAACTGGCGTACCCCCTTGTGCGGCCGCGATGGTCGTGCTGGCCACCGCGCCGGGTATCACGCCGATCGCCAGGGCGAGCGCGGGGATCAGGCGATGATGCCGGCTCATCGGGGCGTCCCCGCCATGTTTGGCGAGGCCTGGCCCCAGCGCGCGATCAGGGCGTCGCGCTCCCTGGTCGTGATCGACAGCACCGATCCGTGGCGCGGGGATTTGGGCAGACGGAAGTCTTTAGGATAGGTCCATTTGATCGGCGGCGTCAGCGAATTGGTTGCGAGCGGAATATAGCCGATCCCGCCATAATTATCGACCCACAGATAATAGCGGAAGCCGCTGGTGTCGCCCGGATTGGCCGCGAACACGCTTGGCCCCTCGACCTCGGGCGTGCCGGCGCGGCGGCCGATGCAGCGGTCGATCGTCTCCCAAGCCCCCGATGCGGTCGTCGCGCGCAACGACCGCGAACGCTGCGCCATGATGTCGGCGGAGGGGCATCCCGACGCCTCCGACACCTTGGTAAAGCGATAATAATAGTCGCCGTCCTTCAGCACCGTCGCGTCGATCATCCCCTTGTCCTTGACCAGGAAAGGCAGGTCGGCGGCCTTGAACCAGGGGCGGGGGGTGGTGAAGTGGCGGAAGTCGCGGGTGGTCGAGATCAGGATCTGCGGACCATTGCCGTCATTCTGCTGGTGCGCGGCGTCGCGGAACAGGGTGGAGGTCCAATAGACGACATAGGCGTCGATGCTGGGATCATAATGCGCTTCGGGCGCCCAGGTCATGCCGGCGGCGTCGGCGCTGACCTTGACGTGCCGCTGCTCGCCCCAATGGATCAGGTCGGTCGAATCCCAGATTTCCAGATAGCGGCTGCCCTGATCGGTCGCACCGCCCCAGCCGGTCCGCCCCGCCGACAGATCGGTCGCCAGCAGGAAGAAGCGATCCCCCTCGGGCGATCGCAGGATGAAGGGATCGCGCAGGCCCCGCGTGCCCATCGTCGACTCCAGGATCGGTTGCGCGTCGTTCAGCGGCTTCCATTGCAGCGCGTTGGTGCCCTCCGACACCGCGAAGCGCAGCTTCTCGCCATCGACCGTGTCGGCGGTGAAATAGACGAACAGATAGGCCTGTTTCGGGTCGGGCTTGACCTTGGCGGGGACGCGGAGATCGAAGCTCGTCGTCGCGGGAGCCGCGCCCGGCGCGGTGATCGTGGCGGTCAGCCTGACCCGCCGATCGACTCCATCGCGCCGGACCGCGCCCTTGCGCACGATGTCCTCACCCGTGCCCCGATCGGTATCGGACAGGATCGAGGCGTTCGAAGATCGCCAGCGTATGAAAACGTTTTCGGGTGCGCCGCCAAGTTCGCGCAGATCGGCGGCGGTGTCCGGCAGGGTGATGCTGCCCCGGAGCGGCGCGTTGAGGGTAGGAAGCCGGCGCAGCGCATCCGCCACGCGCTGGGTGACACCGGCCGCCACGGGCTGGGCAATTGTCGGACTGCTCGTCGATGCCGTGACCCCGGTCAATCCTAATAGGGCGGCAGATAACATCCACCCCATGCCTCGCCGGCTTGCGCCATACATATATTCGCGAGCGATCATCGCCGCCTCCCCCGATCCATTTTCGGGGGAAGTCTCCGCGATAATGTCCTACAAGTAAAGGGGCGTCGCGCTGTTAGCTTTTGGGATCACGGCGTCAGCTGGCGGCGCGATCGCCTTCGTCAGGCCCTGCGACCGCCATCGACAGGGTGCGACGCAGCAGCGCGGGCGAGCAGGGCTTGCCGCACACCGCTGCGCCCGGATAGCGCGATTGCAGCGCGCGTTCGTCGGCATGGCCCGAATGGAAGATTAGCGGGACACCCGCTTCGTGCAGCCGCTCGGCCGCCGGAAAAACCTCGCCGTCGCGCAGCCGGACGTCCAGGATCGCGCAGGCCAGATCGGGATGCTCGCCGTCCAGATGATCGAGCACCTCCTGTACGCTGACATACGGCCCGTCGACCGTATAGCCGCCATCCTCGATGATCGTTTGAAGGTCGAGCGCCACGAAAAACTCGTCTTCGACCAGCAATATCTTTTTAGTCATGCGATAGCACCGTGTCCGGCAGAAGGAGGCGAAGGCGATAACGCCCGTCGGTGGCGTCCCGCTCCAGCGTCGCCCCCAATTGTCGCGAAGATGTCTGGACCAGCAGCGTCCCGAAGCCCTTGGCGGACTCGGTATCGGCGGTTTCGCCGCCGGTCTCGGTCCATTCCAGCCGAAGCTGGCCGTCCTCGAGCAGCCAGGTGACCGACAGCGCACCGTGTGCGGTCGCCAGCGCGCCATATTTGACCGAGTTGGTCGCCCATTCGTGCAGGATCAGCGCCAGCGGCGACAGGCAGCGCCGATCGACCAGCAGGCGCGGGCCGTCGATGGTGATCGAGGACTGCCCCTTATACGGCGCGATGGTCGCCTCGACGAGGGCGCGCAACTCGATCGACTGCTGCTCGCCCGCGGGGGAGGCCAGCGAATGGGCGCGGCCCAGCGTCGCGATGCGTTCGCGCACATCCTCGGCCATTTCGCGGACATCGTCATGCGAGCGCGAGGCGGCGGAGACGATGCCCGAGATGATCGCGAACAGGTTCTTCACCCGGTGGTTCATCTCGCGCAGCATCAGCTCGCGGGTTTCGGCGACCGCATATTCGGCGGTTACGTCGATCGATACGCCGACCATGCGATGCGGCGGCGCTTCGGTGATGACGCGGCCGAACCCCTTGATCCAACGCTCCTGACCATCAGCGTTGACCCGGAACGTCGTCTCGAAATCGCCGCGTGCCGCGATCGCCTCGGCCAGCGCCAGTTCGACCGTGGGGCGGTCCTCGGCGGCGATACGGTCGAACAACAGGCGGGAATGCGCATCGTCCTCGGTCTTGAAGCCGAACAGCTCGCGACAGATTTCATCGAGGATCGATTCGCCGGTGTCCGCGTGATACTCCCACACGCCGATCCCGCCGGCCTTGATGGCGAGGTCGAGCCGCTCGCGCTCGGCGGCCAGCGCACGTTCCATGCTCAGCGCGTCGGTGATGTCGGTCAGCACCAGGGTCGCGCCGTCGATGCCGTCGCCCTGCGTGCGATAGGGCAGGATGCGTAGCGACAGCGTCCGCTCGCCATCGCGGGTCGTCACCCGCTGCTGCATCGGCGCGCCGCCCGCCGCGACCGAGGCCGCGCCGTCGAGATAGTCGGTGTTCGCCAGCCGCGTCGATACATCGGCGAGCAGCCGCCCGCGATCGCTCGGCTGGAGCGGGAAGATCGACCGTGCCGCCTCGGTATAGCTGCGCACCCGCAGGTCGCTGTCGAGCACGACGACCGCCAGATCGGTCGATTCGAAGAAGTTGCGCAGATCGGCATTGGCGACGGTCAGCTGATCGACCTTGGTCTTCAGCTCGTCATTGACCGTCGACAGCTCCTCATTGGTCGATTGAAGCTCCTCGTTCATCGACATCATTTCTTCGTTGGAGCTCTTCAGCTCCTCGTTCGCGGTCTCCAACTCCTCGACCGTCGAGCGCAGGCGGTGGCGAGTCAGCCGCAGCTCGTCCTCCAGCGCCTCGATATGATCGTCGCCCGGCTCCAGATCGGCCAGATCGCTCTGTTCGACCGGGCTGAACGGCGCGGAGTCGCGGAACAGGAACAGCAGCGAGCCGTCGGTCAGCGGGTCGCAGATGACCTCGATCGGCTGCACGCCATATTCGGTGGTGACCGACACGTCGCGCGCCGCGATCCGCTTGCGCGCGTCGCGGGCCTGCCGAAGCATCGGCCCCATCACCTCACGCAGGCCGCTGCGCGCCAGCGTCATCGCGCTGGACCCGCCGGCGCGGGTGACGGGGAAGTTGAAATAGCGGCTGAGCTTGCCGAACGCGGCCAGGATGCCGCCGTCCTGGTCGACGATCATGCTGGGCGGGGCATAGCGATCGACGATGCGGCGCATCGCCAGACTTTCATCGCCCAGCGACGGCCCGTCCTCGCGCTCGCCACGTTCGCCGCGCCGGCGGGGGCTGCGGCTGCGCGCGCCGGGCAGGTCGATGGGATAGGAGGGCGAACCCGGCGACCGCTCGAACAGGCGGGCATGGCCGTCGATCGCGGGAAAGAGATGGTCGAACCGTCCGACGCTTTCGGACGGGCCCAGGAACAGATACCCGCCGGGCCGCAACGCGTAGTGGAGCAGCGGCAACACCGACTGCTGCAACCGATCGTCGAAATAGATCAGCAGGTTGCGACACGACACCAGGTCGATCCGCGAAAAGGGCGGGTCCTTGACCAGGCTGTGGTTCGAAAAGCGGATCATGTCGCGGATCTGCGCCGAGATCGTAAACCGCTCGGCATGCGGCATCGTGTACCGCTCGCGCATCGCCGCCGGGATGTCGCCCAGCGCGGCGGCCGGATAGCTGCCCTCGCGCGCGATCTGCAGCATCTGCTCGTCGATGTCGGTCGCGAAAATCTGCACCGCCAGCGGCTGCCCGGCCTCGCGCATCGCCTCGGCGAACAGCATCGCGATGCTATAGGCCTCCTCGCCGCTGGAGCAGCCGGGCACCCAGATGCGGATGTCCTCGTCCGGGTCGCGCGCGCGGATCAGCGGCTGGATCGCCTTGGTCCGCAGCGTCTCGAACAATTCGGTGTCGCGGAAGAAGCGGGTGACGTTGATCAGCAGGTCGCGGAACAGCGCCTCGCACTCGTCCGAGTCGCTCTTGACCCGCGCCAGATAGGCCGAGCCGGTCGGGATGCCGAGTACGTGCATCCGCCGCTCGACCCGGCGGACCAGCGTGGTGCGCTTATAGCCCGAAAAGTCATGGCCGACCGCGTTGCGCAGGACGCGGCAGAGATCGTCGATATGATCGGCGACGACCTCGGCCTCTTGATGCTTCGGCTCACCCGTGCGGCGCGCGAAAAAGGCCTGGAGGCAATCGACGATGTCGCCGGCCGGCTTGACGAAATCGACGAGGCCGGTGCCCACGGCGGACAGCGGCATGCCGTCATAGCGCGCGCTTTCGGGACGCTGCACCACGCTGACCCCGCCATTCTCCTTGATCGCGCGCAGGCCGGTGGTGCCGTCCGCCCCCGTGCCCGACAGGATGACGCAGGCGGCGTTGGCCTGCTGGTCGCTGGCGAGCGACAGGAAGAAGTCGTCGATCGGCCGGCGAAGCCCGCGCGGCTGGGCGAAATCGGTCAGCTCCAGCACGCCGCCACGAATGGCCAGGCCCCGGCCCGGCGGGATGATGTAGACGCGGTCGGCCTCGATCCGCTCCGACCCCTCGCACTGGCGCACTTCGAGGTTGGTGTGACGGTCGAGCAGCTGGGCCAGCATGCTCTCATGATTGGGGTCGAGATGCTGAACGACGACGAAGGCGAGGCCGGTCGGTGCGCGCGCGGGCGTCAGCATCTCGCGCAGCGCCTCCAGCCCGCCGGCGGACGCGCCGATGCCGACCACCGGAACCGAGGCAGTGCCGCCGTTACCATCGCTCATGCGGTCAGATCCCGGAAGGAGAGGCTGTGCGACAGCGGTGTCGCGATCACGGAAAAGCGGCTCTGTCGAGGTCGGACAGCGTCAGCTTGGCCTGGGCGATGGTTGCGGCCGTGTTGGCGATCGCGGTCAGCGATCCCTCCAGCACCATGCCGCTTTCCGCCAAGATCGGGGTCAGCTTGCCCAGAGTCCGGCCCAGTTCGGCGTCATAGGCGGACAGCCGGTCGGGCTGCGAGCGGCTGACGTCGAATTGCGAGGCGAAGATATAGGGCATGTCGCCCCCCAGCTGCCGCAGCTTCGACATGTAGAGCAGGTTGACGAAGGGGGAGCCGTCCTTGCGGAAGTTGATCAGCGTGGTGCGGACGGTCAACTGGCGATCATTGGCCAGGAACTCGCGGATACGGTCGCGCGCCTCTTCATTTTCGGCGTCGCGTTGCAGCATCCGGCAATTATGCCCGATCATATCCTCGCTGGTATAGCCGGTCAGCTCACGAAAGCCGTGATTGATGAAGATCAGCGGGTTGTCGTCACGCGCGTCGGCCAGCGCCAGGGCGATCGGCGACTTGTCCAGATACGCGGCCAGATGGGCCGGAATAGCATGATCGTCCACGAAAAACTGGCTCCTCGACGCGCATTCGCATGGCTCCCCCTGCGCCGCAAGTGCGGACCGAGCCGTCTGCCCCCAAATGTCTCACCTATATCAACACGTAAAGGGGTCGTGACGTTCCCGTGCCGATTAGGATGATGAGGGGGCGGCCGGCCCCTTGCTGCCCAGCCAGCCGTCGCGGAAGCGGCGCTGCGCGGCGGTCAGGGGCTGGCCCAGCGTCTCGTCGGCGACGATCTCCATGGTCGGATCGGCGCTCAGGGTCAGCTCGGCCTGGCGCTCGCCCGCGCGGTTGCGCCACGTGATCGGCAGCCGGTCGCCCGGCGCGTGGCGGGCGAGCGTCGCGGCCCAGCCCTCCGAAGTGGTCACGGGCTGGCCATCCAGGCTGAGGATCACGTCATCCTTGTCGAGACCGGCCGCATAGAGCGCGGTTCCCGGACGGCTCGGCGCGGCAAGCGTCAGGACGCCGTCCTTCGCGGTCGGGACCGCACCGGCCCAGGCGGCGTCGGGATGCGCCAGGCGCAGGGTGAACCCCGCCTGCGCCAGCAGCGGCGCGAAGTCGGGCAGTCCACTCGCCGTCACGCTGCGCGCGAAGAAGGCGTCGGCGAAGCGCTGGTCGCCGGTCAGCGTGGCCAAGCTCTGCCGCAGATCATCGGGGCGGTAGGCACGCTCGGGCTGGCCGTAATCGCGCCAGAGCTGGCGCATATAGCTATCGAGCGTCAGCGCGGGGAAACGCTGCCGCAGCTCCAGGTCGAGCGCCAGCGCGATGATCGCGCCATAAGGGTAATAGGATACGTAGATATTGGGGTTGGTCGGATCGATCGACTGCGCCGCGTCGACGAAGGGCGCGCGCAGGCTCATCTCCTGCGGCGTGCCATAGGCCCGCGCGGGGGTGTTGAGCAGGTTGTTCAGCGTCCCCGACAATTGCCGGATATAGTCGTCGCGCGACATCTCACCGGCGCGAACCACCGATAGCGGCCCGTAATATTGGGTGAAGCCCTCGGCCAGCCAGAGCGACGGCGTCGCATTGGCGCGGGTGAAGTCGAACGGCTCCAGTTCGGCGGGACGGATACGCTCGACATTCCAGGCGTGGAAGAACTCGTGCGCCAGCGTCTGGATCTGCTGGAACTGCGCATCGGCGAGCGACTTGGGCATGCTGATCACGGTCGAATTGCGATGCTCCATCCCGTCGCCGCTGATCTGGGGGATATAGTCGGCCAGGAAGGTGTAGGTGCCATGGTCGAACGGCGGCGGCGCGCCGAACACCGCGATCTCCTGCGCGACGACCTTCTGCGCCATCGCGGCGAAGCGATCGAGATCGGCCGAACTGCCGTCATGATGCGCCGCCAGCCGGATCGTGTAGCGCTTGGCCCCGTCCGCGACGGTCCAGCTGCGCACGTCATGTGCCGACAGCTCGACGGGGCTGTCCATGAAATATTGCAGGTCGCGGGCGGTGAAGACGTTCGGATCGCTCGTCGGCGCCAGCTGCGTCGCGATCTTCCAGCCGGGCAGGGGGTGGAAGCGGACCTGCACCGGCCGCTGATCCTGTCCAACCGCCCAGAGGAAGGTGGCCGGCGTGTTCAGATGCGCGTGCGTCGGATCGATCTGCGCATAGGTGCCGTCGCCGCGATCGCCGAACAGCGTGTAGCGGATGGTGACCGTACCGTCATGGCGCTCCACGCCCCAGCCATAGGGATCGCGGCGCGTCACCGCGATCGGCCGCCCCACGCCATCGGTGGCGGAGACCGAATAGACGTTCTTGGCGAATTCGTGGAGCGCGTAGCGTCCGGGGGAAGAGCGCGCCATCTGGAAGCGCACCGGCCCGGCCGGCAACCCGCGATAGGTGACGCTGACCTGCGCCTCGTGATGGTCGGGGCGGGGGAAGGCGATGTCATATTCGACGGGTGCCGCCTGAGCCTGCATTTGCGGTGCCTGCGGCTGGGGCGCCTGCATCTGCGGCGCGGCCGTCGTCTGACTCCATGCGATAGCCGGGCTGGTGCTCGACAGAGCCACAACCGCCGTCATCATCACGCCGCGCATCCGCATCCGCATCCCTCTCAATCGCCATCGAAGCGCCGGGCTTACGCCGTGGGAAGGGGTGGGGTCCATCGCTTTTCGGACGATCGCAAGACCCTGTCGGCCTTGCCGTGAAGATCAGATTTCCGGCGATCCGCTCTGGAAATCTGGAGGCGCGACCGGGAATCGAACCCGGGTGCAAGGATTTGCAGTCCTCTGCGTCACCACTCCGCCATCGCGCCTCGATGCGTGGGAGGCGGGCATGTGTGCGGTTTTTCGCGCGGCGTCAACAGGGGAGGCCGTGGTCGGCCCAAAAAATTGCCCCGATCCGATTTCGGCGAGCCGGCGGAGCCCGGTACTGGCAGACTTACTTCACCGCCGTCTCCGCCACGGCAACCGCCGCCGCCTTGCCGCGCCGCCGTTCGAGTTCCTGCGCCTCGGACACGCCGCGCCCGAACGTCGCGGCGGCGGGTTGCGCGTTCAGCTTCTGCTCCAGATAGCCGGCGGTGATCGATCCGCCCAGGACGGCGGCACCGATGATGCCGACGCCGAGAAAGCCTGTGCTGCGTTTCATGGGGCTACTCCAGGATGGGCCAAGCGGCGGGGCGCTTCGGAATGTCGGTGAAACGGGGGGCTAAGCGATTGGCTCCTGCCGTTACATTTTGTCGTAAAGTCGATCCCGTCCGGAGGCATCAGGCGCCATCCCTCCGCTTGGCGGAACCGAGCGGGCGCGATAGAAGCGGCGGGAACCAAATTAGTGTATTGCACAACTAAAACGGCTGTGCGACAGGGATGGGCCATGATGACGACCAGCAACGAATTCTCCAATTTCGACGCGATGCGCCACGCGATGGTGGCGAGCCAGCTGCGCACCACCGCCGTCAGCGACCAGCGCGTCGTGGCGCAGATGGCGCGCGTTCCGCGTGAGGCGTTCGTGCCCGAGGCGCTGCGCGAGGTCGCCTATCGCGACGGCACGATCGACCTGGGGCAGGGGCGCGCGGTCAACCTGCCGATGGCGACCGGCCGTCTGCTGACCGAGGCCTATTTGGAGGCGAACGACCGCGTGCTGCTGATCGGCGCCGGCACCGGCTATACCGCCGCGCTGCTCGCCGGGATCGTTGCCGAGGTCGTGGCGATCGAGGACAATGCCGATCTGCTGGCCGCCGCGCGTACCGCGCTGTCGGGTGAAGCCAAGGTCAAGCTGGTCGACGCGCCCTTGACTGCCGGCAACCCGGGCGATGCGCCCTATGACGTGCTGGTGATCGACGGCGCGGTCGAGGAAATTCCCGCCGCCCTGATCGATCAGGTCCGCATCGACGGCCGGATCGTCACCGGGCTGGTCGACAAGGGCGTGACCCGTCTCGCCAGCGGTCGCCGGACCGAAGGCGGTCATGGCGTGCGTCCCTTCGCCGACGCCGAATGCGCCATCCTGCCGGGCTTCGCCCGCCCGCGCGCGTTCCAGTTCTGATGCCGATGCGTCCGTCCCTGACCTCTGGCGTCCTGATCGGTTCGGCGCTGCTGCTGGCCGGGTCCGCTTCGGCGGAAACGCTGCGCGAGGCCATGGTGCGGGCGTATCAGACGAACCCGACGATCACCGGTCAGCGCGCCGCCCAGCGCGCGACCGACGAGAATGTGCCGATCGCACGGTCGAACGGCCTGCCCTCGCTTCAATCGCAGGCGCAGTTCACCGACAATATCGTCGTTGCGAATAACAACTTCCTCAATCCCGAACGCGTCGCGACCGGTGCGCTGCAATTGTCGGTGCCGCTCTATCAGGGCGGCGCGGTCAAGAACGCGGTGCGCGCGGCCGAGACGCGGGTCGATGCGGGGCGGGCGCAGCTGCGCGGGGTCGAGGCCAATTTGTTCACCAATGTGGTGGCGGCCTATATGAACGTCATCCGGGACGAGGCGATCGTCAACCTCAACACCCGGAACGTCAACGTGCTGGAGACGAACCTGCGCGCGTCGAGCGACCGGTTCCAGGTCGGCGATCTGACCCGTACCGACGTGGCGCAGTCGCAGGCGCGTCTGGCGCAGGCGCGCGCGCAGCTCCAGTCGGCACAGGCCAATCTGATCTCCAGCCGCGAGAATTATATCAACATCGTCGGCATCGCGCCGGTCGGGCTGGAGCAGCCGCCCGCGCTCCCGGCGCTGCCGGCTTCACCCAATGCGGCGGTCGCGGTAGCGCTGGACCAGAATCCGCAGCTGATCGCGGCACGGCGCAACGCCGATGCCACCCGCTATGACATCAACGTCGCGCGCGCCAACCGGCTGCCACGGGTAGCGGCGGTGTCGAGCGGCAATTATTTCAACTATCTCGGCTCGATCAATCCGCCGCCCAGCGCAGGCAATGTGCCGACCTCCGGCGTCAATGCCACGGTCGGCGCGCAGTTGACCATGCCGCTGTTCCAGGGCGGTCGCCCGGCGGCGCAGGTCCGTCAGGCCGAGGCGTTGCGTGGTCAGGCGCTGGAGAACGCCACCGCCACCGAACGGCAGGTGGTGGCGCAGGTCCGCTCCGCCTACGCCGTCTGGCAATCCTCGCAGGAGGTGATCGCCTCGGCCGAATCGGCGGTGCGCGCCAACTCACTGTCGCTGGAGGGCGTACGCGCCGAAAACAGCGTTGGCACCCGCACCGTGCTCGACATCCTCAACGCCGAGCAGGAATTGCTGAACAGTCAGGTCACGCTCGTGACCGCGCGGCGCGACGCCTATGTCGCGGGCTTCGCGCTGATTGCGGCGATGGGCAATGCCGAGGCGCGCGACCTGGGGCTGGACGGCGGGTCGCTCTACGATCCGGTCACCAACTACAAGCGCGTGCGCAACCGCATCAACGACTGGGACGGCGATGGCGAGCCCGCGCCGGTCGCCAGCACCACCGCCGGCACCCCGGCGCAGACGGCGGCGATCACCCGTCCGCTTGACGCGGATGTGAACGCCCCTGTTGACAGAAGCCCCGCATTAACCACAGGTGCATCGGCACCGAGCCGGCAATAACGCCGGCCACAAGGGCTATGGGGGCCTGGGGGGCTTCAATGGGGATTGCGGTCATGGGTGAGATCAGCGCCGAACCGTCGATGGAGGAAATCCTTTCCTCGATCAAAAGGATCATCGCCGAAGAGGGCGAGGTGCCGGCGCGCCAGCGTCGCCAGCCGCGCCCGGTGCCGTCGCCGGTCGCCGATGACGATGGCCCCGAGATCCTCGAACTCAGCGATCCCATGCCGCTGCGCATGAAGGTGGAGGCCGCCGCCGCGCGTGCCGCCGAATCGGCCATGCGCGCCGTACCCGAGCCGGCGCCGGCGCCGGCCGCCCCCGAACCGGTGGCTCCGGCAGCCGCACCGGCACCGGTCGCGGCGACCCCGGTCGAACCCGTCCACGCCCCGGACCAGGAAGAGGCGATCGTATCGCCGCGCGCCGCCGAGGCGAGCCGTGGCGCTTTGGAGTCCCTGAGCCGCATGATGGTCAAGCCCGAACCCACCAGCGACGGCACCCTGGAAGGACTCGTCCGCGACATGCTCCGCCCGATGCTGCGCGAATGGCTGGACGCGAACCTGCCCGAGATGGTCGAGGCGATGGTCGCCAAGGAAATCGCCCGGATCACCCGCGAAGGGCGCTGATGCCGACCGCGACGAATCCGTCCACTATGGTGCCGGTGGGGGAACCGGCGTCACTTGGCCGGGTTCGTTCGGTATGAGTGCAACCGACAGGCCCGCTGACACGGAAAAGGCGACCCGGTCGCCGGTATCCTCGCCGCCTATCGCCGATGCGCGCCAGCCGCATTCGGGCCAGTCGGACATCTTCTTCGCCGCCGTGAAGACGACGCGGATGCCGATGATCGTCACCGATCCCCGGCAACCCGACAACCCGATCGTCTTCTGCAACGAAGCCTTCAGCTTCATGACCGGCTATTCCGAGGAGGAAATCCTCGGCACGAACTGCCGGTTTCTGCAAGGGCCGGAAACCGATCGCGACGTGGTGGCGCAGGTCCGCGCGGCAGTCGAGCGGCGTGACGAGATTGCGGTCGAGCTGCTGAACTATCGCAAGAACGGCTCGACCTTCTGGAACGCGCTGTTCATCTCGCCGGTGTATGACGATGCGGGCGAACTCGTCTATTTCTTCAGCAGCCAGCTCGACATCTCGCGCCGCCGCGAGGCCGAGGATGCGCTGCACGAGGCACAGAAGATGGAAGCGGTCGGCAAGCTGACCGGCGGCATCGCGCACGACTTCAACAATCTGCTTCAGGTCATCATCGGCTATTCCGACATATTGGAAGCGCGGATCGATAATGCCGATCGCAGCGGACGTCGCGCGGTCGAGGCGATCGGCGCGGCCGCCGCACGCGGCGCGACGCTGACCCAGCAGTTGCTCGCCTTCGCGCGCAAGCAGGAATTGCGCGACCGTCTGCTCAACTTCAACCAGCTGATCGAGGATTTCCGCCCCATCCTCAACCGCACGGCCGGCGAGGGGATCATCCTGCGCCAGCGGCTGGAGGAAAATCTCTGGAATTGCCGAATCGACCCGGTCCAGGCCGAGATGGCGCTGCTCAACATCGTCACCAATGCGCGCGAGGCGATCGCGCGACAGGGGACGGGCGGCGCGATCAGCATTTCGACCCGCAATATGATTCAGTCCGCCGACCAGCCCGAAGGCCCGGCCAATCTGGAGCCGGGCGAATATGTCGTCGTCCGGATCGCCGATGACGGCCCCGGCATCGATCCGACGATCGCCGACAAGGTGTTCGACCCGTTCTTCACCACCAAGGAGATGGGCAAGGGTGCCGGGCTGGGCTTGGCGATGGTCTATGGCTTCATGCGCCAGTCGGGCGGCCTGGCGACGGTCGAGCCCGATGCCGAAGGCGGCGCGGCGCTGTCGCTCCACTTCCCGCGAGCGGCGGGCGTGACCGAACGCCGGCCCAGCGCGGTCCAGCCGGCGCGAAAGGGCGGTGCCGAGCGCGTCCTGATGGTCGAGGATCAGGAGGATGTCGGCGATCTTGGCCGGTCGATGCTCGAGGATCTGGGCTATGACGTCGTCCTCACCCGCAGCGCGCGCGAGGCGCTCGACCATCTGGCGCAGGACAGCGATTTCCAGCTGCTCTTCACCGACATCCTGATGCCCGGCGGCATGAACGGCGTGGCGCTGGCGCAGGTGGTGCGGCGCGATTATCCGCGCCTGGCGGTGCTGCTGACCACCGGTTTCGCCGACGAGGCGATCGACGAGGGCGCGCGCTCCTATGAACTGATCCGCAAGCCCTATCGCCGGAGCGAATTGAACGAGCGCATTCGCGCCGTGCTCGACCGGCCGGGCGCGCGTACCTAGCGTCGTTCCTCCTGCAATGATTCCTCCCCTGTAAGGGGAGGTGGCAGGCCGCAGGCCTGACGGAGGGGTGTCACCCTATCGAGAGGGGGACACCCCTCCA
The DNA here is from genome assembly GCF_052056765.1 of Sphingomonas pseudosanguinis. Classification (NCBI taxonomy): domain Bacteria; kingdom Pseudomonadati; phylum Pseudomonadota; class Alphaproteobacteria; order Sphingomonadales; family Sphingomonadaceae; genus Sphingomonas; species Sphingomonas pseudosanguinis. The sequence goes on along the minus strand of NZ_CP189888.1, from coordinate 1,990,171 downwards.
CCATGCTTCGCATGGTTCCCCTCCCCTTGCAGGGGAGGAATGGAAGGGATGGGGCGGCTCGATATGGCCCGCACCGGATAGCATCTGGCGTCCCAGCGTCAGGGTCATTAAGGCAGCGGCATGACTGAGCTGCCCAAGACGTTCGACCCCGCCGCAATCGAAGCCCGCTGGTATGGCCATTGGGAGGAAAAGGGCCTGTTCCGCCCCGATCGCCCGAATGCCGAGCCGTGGACGATCGTCAATCCGCCGCCCAATGTCACTGGCAACCTGCATATCGGCCATGCGCTCGACAATACGTTGCAGGACATTCTCGTCCGCCACGCCCGTCTGAAGGGCAAGGACGCGCTGTGGGTGGTCGGCACCGATCATGCCGGCATCGCGACCCAGATGGTCGTCGAGCGCCAGATGAATGCGCGCGGTGAGAAGCGCACCGACTTCACCCGTGACCAGTTCCTAGAAAAGGTCTGGACGTGGAAGGCGGAGAGTGGCGGCCAGATCACTGGCCAGCTGCGCCGTCTGGGCTGCTCGATGGACTGGGCCAATGAGCGGTTCACGATGGACGAGGGCTTCAGCAAGGCGGTGCTGAAGGTCTTTGTCGACCTGTACCGTCAGGGCCTCCTTTACCGCGACAAGCGGCTGGTCAATTGGGACGCCGGGCTGGGCACCGCGATCAGCGACCTGGAAGTCGAGACGCGCGAAGTGAAGGGCAGCTTCTGGCGCCTGCGCTATCCGCTCGCCGATGGATCGGGCTTTATCGAGGTCGCGACGACGCGGCCCGAGACGATGCTCGCCGACATGGCGGTCGCGGTCCACCCGGACGATGCGCGCTACACCGCGCTGATCGGCAAGCAGGTCCGCCTGCCGATCACCGGCCGCCTGATCCCGATCGTCGCCGACGAACATGCCGACCCCGAGCTGGGATCGGGCGCTGTCAAGATCACGCCGGGCCACGATTTCAACGACTTCGAGGTCGGCCGTCGTGCCGGGATCGAGGCACGCGACATGCTCAACATGCTCGATGCCAAGGCTCATATCTGCCAGACCTCGGACGGTCTGATTCCCGACGCATTCCTGGGCCTGTCGACCGCCGACGCGCGCAAGGCTGTGGTCGCGCGGTTGAAGGACGAAGGCGTCCTCATCCCGCACATCGACAAGGACGGCGAGGAGCATGACGCCGAGCCGCGTACGATCCAGACGCCGTACGGCGACCGCTCCGGCGTGGTGATCGAGCCGTGGCTGACCGACCAATGGTATGTCGACGCCAAGACGCTGGCCCAGCCCGCGATCCAGGCGGTGCGATCGGGCAAGATCAAGATCGTGCCGCAGGCGTGGGAGAAGACCTTCTTCAACTGGATGGAGAATATCCAGCCCTGGTGCGTCAGCCGCCAGCTCTGGTGGGGCCACCAGATCCCGGCGTGGTTTGGACCTCGCATCACGCCGGGGGAGGAGTCAGTTTTAGCGCCCGCTACTGGAAATGCCCAAGAGATTTCGCGGGCACATGCTGACGAAGTCTTCGTCGCGGAAACAGAAGAACAAGCCCTTGCTATTGCCCGCGCCCGTTACGCATCGGCCGGATTTTCCACCGATCTGCCGGGGCACCTCGATGTTCAAATCGTCTCAAGCCGTGAAGAGGCATACGATTTATTCGACAGCAAGAGCAGCTTCGGTATCTGGCGCGATTCAGACGTGTTGGATACCTGGTTCTCATCCGCGCTCTGGCCCTTCGCGACGCTGGGCTGGCCCGACAATGGCGACAAGACGCTGGCGGGGCGCTACCCGAACGACGTGCTGATCTCCGGCTTCGACATCCTGTTCTTCTGGGATGCACGGATGATGATGCAGGGGTTGCACTTCATGGGCGATGTGCCCTTCAAGACGCTGTATCTCCACGGTCTTGTTCGCGCAGCCGACGGCTCGAAAATGTCGAAGTCGAAGGGCAACACGGTCGATCCGCTGGGCCTGATCGACCAATATGGCGCCGACGCGCTGCGCTTCTTCATGGCGGCGATGGAGAGCCAGGGTCGCGACATCAAGATGGATGAGCGCCGGGTCGAGGGCTATCGCAACTTCGCGACCAAGCTGTGGAACGCGGCGCGCTTCGCCCAGGCCAACGGTATCGGCGCATCGACCACGCTGGAGGCGCCGAACGCCAGCCTCGCGGTCAACAAGTGGATCATCGCCGAGACGGTGAAGACGGTTCAGGCGGTCGATCTGGCGCTGGCCGATTACCGCTTCGACGGCGCGGCGAACGCCATTTACCAGTTCGTCTGGAGCCGCTTCTGCGACTGGTATCTCGAACTCATCAAGCCAGTGCTGCAGGGTGGCGAAGAGGGCGGTGACGAAACCCGTGCCGTCGCGGGCTGGGTGCTGGACCAGATCCTGGTCCTGCTCCACCCGTTCATGCCCTTCATCACCGAAGAGCTGTGGCACGCCATGGGTGCGCGCGATCACGACCTGATCGTGGCGCAGTGGCCGATGGCCGACGCCCGTGCGCTCGATCCCGAAGCGGAGCGCGAGATCGACTGGCTGATCCGTCTGGTCAGCGAAATCCGCGCCGCGCGCACCGAACTCAATGTGCCGCCGGGCGCGCGTCTGCCGATGCATGTCCGTGATGCGAATGAGGGCACCACGGCGCGGCTGACCCGTCAGGCCTCGGCCTTGGCGCGTCTGGCGCGGGTCGATGCGGCCGAGGGTGAGGCGAGCGGCGGCGCGGCGCAGGTGGTGGTGGACGAGGCGACCTTCGTCCTGCCGCTGGAAGGCGTGATCGACCTCGACGCCGAGCGCCAGCGCCTGAGCAAGGCGATCGCGGCCGTCGAAAAGGAACGCGATGCGCTGGGCGGGCGGCTGAGCAACGCCAGCTTCGTCGAACGCGCCAAGCCTGAAGCGGTGGAGAAGGCGAAGGCCGACCACGCCGACAAGATGGCCGAAGCCGCGCGCTTGCACGCGGCTCTGGGCCGTCTGGGCTAACCCTCAAATCCTCCCCATCGTCAGATGGGGAGGGGGACCATCGCGAAGCGATGGTGGAGGGGTGAGGGGCCATGCCCCTCCACTCCCCCTGACGTGCGCGGTTCCCCTCCCCAATCATAGCTTGGGGAGGAATGAGATTTACCCCTGCTCTCCCAACCGCCGGAGCCGCCGGATACGCGGCTCGCGCTGGAGCTGCGCCTCGCGCCGGATGACCTGGCGCAGTTCGTCGCGCTTTTCATGGATCGACGCGATCACCGGCCCCATCGCGACGCCCAGATCGACCAACACTGCCTCCGACAATTGCAGCGAGCTTTCCAGCGTCTCGGGCACCGCCTCGCTGACCCCCGCGCGGTAGAGTTCGGTCGCATGCGCCATGTCGCGGGCGCGCGCGATGATCGGCAGGTCGGGCGCGGCCTCGCGGATGCGCCGCGCCAGCCGCACGGTCAGCACCGGATCGTCCATGGTCAGGATCAGCGCGCGGGCGGCGGGCAGGTTCAACCGGTCGACCAGCTCGGCCCGCGCGACATCGCCGAACAGCACCGGATAGCCCGCGCGCCGTGCGTCGCTGACCGAATCGATGTCGGCCTCGACCGCGACATAGGGCTGGCCGTGCACGGTCAGCATGTCGGCGATCATCTTGCCGACGCGACCAAAGCCGATGATGACGGTCCGGCCCGCATCATCCTCCAGCTCGGGCGTCGCGGGTTCGGTGCTGCGCGCCTCGATCCGGCGGGAGATCACCCGGCCGGCCTTGGCGAGCAGCGGCGTGATGGTCAGCCCGATCGCGGTCACCGTCTGCCAGAAGGCGGCGGTCGAGGGCAGGATCAACTGCGCCTGCGCCGCCGTGCCCAGCACGATCAGCGTGGTTTCGGACGGACTGCCCATCAACAGCCCCGTCTCCGCCGCGACGCCGCGCCGGGCATGCGCCACGCGCAGTAGCAGATAGGTGACGATCGCCTTGACCGCGACCACGCCCACCACCGCCAGCAGCAGCATGTCCCAGTTCTTGGCGATCAGCCGCAGGTCCAGGCTCATGCCCACCGTGATCAGGAACACGCCGAGCGCGAGGCCCTTGAACGGCGCGGTCATCACCTCGACCTCCGAATGATATTCGGTTTCGGCGATCAGCAGGCCGGCGAGCAGCGCACCGACGATCGGCGACAGCCCGGCGGCAGTCGTAGCGACGCTGGCGACGATGACGACGAGCAGCGAGGCGGCGAGGAACAGCTCCGGGCTCTTGGTCCGCGCGGCCTGGGCGAACAGGCGGGGCAGCACGAATTTGCCGCCGAGATACATGGCGACGACGGTCAGCCCGCCGCGAAGCGCGACACCGGCGATACCGACCCAGCCCTCGTCGCTCGCAGTCGGCGCCATCGCACCTAGTGCGAAGATGATCGGGACGAGTGCCAGATCCTCGAACAGCAGCATCGCGAACGCGCCGCGCCCCACTGGGCTGGTCGTGCCGACCAGCGGCAACACCAATGCCGTCGACGACAGGGTCAGCGCCAGTCCCAAACCGATCGCCCCGGCCCAGCCCTGGCCCATCAGATGCAGCGCCGTGCCGATCAGCACCGCCGAGCCGAGCAACTCCGCCGCACCGGTGCCGAACACAAGCCGCCGCATCGCCCATAGCCTGCGAAAGGACAGCTCCAACCCTATGGAAAACAGCAATAATATTATGCCGAACTCAGCGAATGGCTCGATCGATTCCGGGTTGGATATGGTTAGATAATAGAGCCACGGCGCATGGGGCACGAGCGAACCCAGCCCGGCCGGGCCGACCAGAAGCCCGACCAGAATGAAGCCGATCACCGGGCTGACGCGGAACCGGGCGAAGGCGGGAATGACGATCCCCGCCGATCCGAGGATGACGAGCGCGTCGGAGAAGCCTTGATTGTCGAGCCGTAATGCCATGCCGACAGACTAACCCGGCTTTGCCACGCTTGTCAGGTCGTTAATCCCGCGAAACGGTCATGGGGCAATCGGTCCACTGCCGTATGGCCGATGGCGGCGCTAGGGCGCGGCGATGACCCGCCCGTTCCGTATCGCCTGTGCGCCCGTTCTTTCGATGCTTATGCTGGCCGGATGCGGTGACGGCGACCGGGCGGCGCGGCTGAAGGCGGCGGGGCCGAACCCGTCGCTGGACGCGCTGATGCGCGTGGCCGATGCCGATGCCGGGGCGCGGACCTTCGGCCAATGTCTCGCCTGTCACACCATCGGCAAGGGCGAGCTGGATCGCGCCGGGCCGAATCTGCACGGGATCATGGGCAAGCCGGTGGCGGGCGGTAGCGATCGCTTCGGCTATACGGGGGCTTTGAAGACGGTCGGCGGGGTCTGGGATCGTCCGACGATGGACCGCTGGCTGACCTCGCCGCAACGCTTCGCGCCGGGCACGAGGATGACCTTTGCCGGCCTGTCCGACCCGCTCGCGCGGGCGGATGTGATCGCGTATCTGGAGCGCGAGGGGCGGGAATAAAGCTTTGCTTGAGCGGAGAGGGCGGGGCGTGCGCTTCGACTTCGCTCAGCGTGAACGGCTTTGGGGGGCAGGGGCCGCCCTAATCCCAACATCAACCCCCAACGTCCGTTCAGCCTGAGCGAAGTCGAAGGCTACGCCGGAACCTCTCCAACGTCCGTTTTGCAGAGGGCTTCCCTTGGCCTTCGACTTCGCTCAGGCTGAACGGAGGTGGGGCGGGGGCATAAAAAAGAGCCCGGAGACAATGCCTCCGAGCCCCTTCTTCACAACCTCTCGGCAGAATTACTGCCAGTTGGCCATTTCGGTTTCGAGGTTGACGCGGATCGCCTCGAAGAACTGCTCGGTGGTCATCCAGGGCTGGTCCGGGCCGATCAGGATCGCGAGGTCCTTGGTCATCTGGCCTTTCTCGACGGTCTGGACGCAGACCTTTTCCAGCGTCTCGGCGAAGCGGACGACGTCGGGGGTGTTGTCGAACTTGCCGCGATATTTCAGGCCGCCGGTCCAGGCGAAGATCGACGCGATCGGGTTGGTCGAGGTCGCCTTGCCCTGCTGGTGCTGGCGATAGTGACGGGTCACGGTGCCGTGCGCCGCTTCCGCCTCGATCGTCTTGCCGTCCGGGGTCATCAGGACCGAGGTCATCAGGCCGAGCGAACCGAAGCCCTGCGCCACGGTGTCCGACTGCACGTCACCGTCATAGTTCTTGCAGGCCCAGACGAATTCGCCGTGCCACTTCAGCGCCGAGGCGACCATGTCGTCGATCAGGCGGTGCTGATATTCGATGCCCGCCGCCTTGAACTGGTCGGCGAACTCGGTGTCGAACACCTCCTGGAAGATGTCCTTGAAGCGGCCGTCATAGGCCTTCAGGATGGTGTTCTTGGTCGACAGATAGACCGGCCAGCCGCGATTCAGGCCATAGTTCATCGAGGCGCGCGCGAAGTCGCGGATCGACTCGTCGAGATTGTACATGCCCATGGCGACGCCGGCGGCGGGGAAGTTGAACACCTCCTCCTCGATCGACTCGCCATTCTCGCCTTCCCACTTCAGGGTCAGCTTGCCCTTGCCGGGAACCTTGAAATCGGTCGCCTTATACTGGTCGCCAAATGCGTGACGGCCGACGACGATCGGGTGGGTCCAGCCCGGAACCAGGCGGGGAACGTTCTTGATGACGATCGGCTCGCGGAACACCACGCCGCCCAGGATGTTGCGGATCGTGCCGTTGGGCGACTTCCACATCTTCTTCAGGCCGAATTCCTCGACGCGCTGCTCGTCGGGGGTAATGGTCGCGCACTTGATCGCCACGCCGTACTTCTGCGTCGCGTGGGCGCTGTCGATCGTCACCTGGTCGGCGGTCGCGTCGCGATTCTGGACCGAGAGGTCGAAATAGGCCAGCTCGATGTCGAGATACGGCTTGATCAGGCGTTCGCGAATCCATTCCCAGATGATCCGGGTCATTTCGTCGCCGTCGATCTCCACGACGGGGGTGTTTACCTTGATCTTCGCCATATGCGCATCCTTCAGATTAGGCGGGTTTTGCACGCGTCTAGGGGAGGGGGCGCGGCGGATCAACCACCCCTTGGGCGGTGCCGGATGATAGCGAAAGGGCCGGGGCGAACCGAAAAGATTGTGCGATGGCCGGTGGACAGGTAGACAGGCCCGATGCCTTCGCTTGAAAAGCCCCCCGTCGCGACCACCACCGTCAAGTGGCGCTTCCCCGCCGTCCATCCCGAAGGGCGCAAATATGTGCTGATCGGGGCGGGCCTGACCCTGATCGCCACGCTGATCACCAAGATCCTGTTCTGGCCGTTCGTCGGTCTGTGCATCTGGATCGCGGCGTTCTTTCGCGATCCGGTTCGCACCACGCCGCAGGGCGACGACCTGATCGTCGCGCCCGCCGACGGCCTGGTCACGATGATCCAGCGCGTGCCGATCCCGCGTGAGCTGGTCGGCGAGTTGGGCGAGGCGCCGCTGGTCCGCGTGTCGATCTTCATGTCGGTGTTCGACGTGCATATCAACCGCACGCCGGTGGCGGGTGTCATCCGCCAGGTCGTCTATATTTCGGGCAAGTTCCTGAACGCCGATCTCGACAAGGCGTCGGACGAGAATGAGCGCCAGCATTTCGTGGTCGAAGGCCGTGACGGCCGCAAGATCGGTTTCACCCAGATCGCGGGTTTGGTCGCGCGTCGCATCGTCGGCTTCGTGAAGCCCGGGGACATGGTCGCCGCCGGTCAGCGCGTCGGCCTGATCCGTTTCGGCAGCCGCGTCGACGTCTATCTGCCCGATGACGTTACCCCGCAGGTCTGCCTGGGCCAGCGTTCGGTCGCGGGCGAGACGGTGCTGGGCCGCGTCGGCGGCAAGCCGATGACCGGCATCGCGCAGTAACCCATGGCCATTTCCCCCCGTTTCGCCCGTCGCGGTCCGCCGCGTGGCCTGCCGCTCCGGGCGATCGCCCCCAATGCGGTCACCGCGCTCGCGCTGTGCTCCGGTCTGACGGGCGTGAAGTTCGCGATTGCCCAGTCCTGGGAGGCGGCGGTCACCATGATCATGGTGGCGGCGGTGCTCGACGGACTGGATGGACGGATCGCCCGACTGCTGCGCGGGGAAAGCCGGTTCGGTGCGGAGCTGGACTCGCTGTCCGATGCCATTTCCTTCGGCGTCGCGCCCGCGCTGATCCTCTATCTCTGGTCGCTCTGGACGCTGCCGCGTATCGGTTGGATCGCGGCGCTGCTGCTCGCCGTATTCTGCGCGCTTCGCCTCGCGCGTTTCAACTCGCAGCTCGATGTCGTCGATCAGCCGCGCAAGACGGCGGGCTATTTCACCGGCATCCCCGCACCCGCAGGGGCCGGCCTGTCGATGCTGCCGCTCTATCTCTGGTTCTGGACCGGCGAGCCGCTCTTCGCATCGCCGTTGCTGGTCGCCCCTTGGGTCACGCTGATCGCGCTACTGATGGTATCGAGTGTCGCGACCTTCTCATGGACCTCGTTCCGGCTACGCCGCAATGTGCGCTTCGAGGTACTGGCGATCATCGTTCTGGTGGGAGCGGCGCTGCTGTCGGCCCCCTGGCATGCCCTGACCGCGCTCTGTCTCGCTTATTTGGGCAGCATCCCGTTCAGCATGATCGCCTATGCCCGGGTCAGGCGGCAACGCGGCGGCGCGACGCCATCGCGGGGACCGGCGAGCCCGCCGCCCAGCGCCTGACCGCGATCCGCCGCTCGGCCACCACCAAAGTGGCCAGCGGCGTGAAGGCAGGTTCGGTGTGGCCCGTGGCGAGGTGAAGGATACGCCGCCACTGGGGCGCGATCATCATCGCGATGGTGGCGATGGCGGCGACCAGGGCGCCCGTGAAAACCAGAACACTCACCACGATCATCATGATGTCTGCCTCCTGCCTTACCATGGGGTCCGGCATATTAACCGAACCGTAACCATTGGAAATTTTGATCAGTTCCGTTGTCATAATCGCGACAACAGGACGAGCCGTGCCAAATCAACGACGTTGCGTTTGCGATTAACTGCAATCAAGCCGTGTTCCCTCTTGCGGTCATCTTATGTTCCGCCACTGTTCCCGAGTCAACGGCGTTTGGAACAAAAGCGAACGGCGGAACGCGCTTGCCATGGCGCGTCCCGTTCGCTAAGGGCGCGCTCCTCAACACCGCATGGGAAGCATCATATTTCGGTGCGCATGGGCTTTGCCCGCCGCGTCATCCGCTTCCCAGAGGCATAACCGGAAGGAATTAGATTATGGCGGCACCCGTCGTCACCATGCAGCAGCTGGTCGAGACCGGCGCGCACTTCGGCCACCAGACCCACCGCTGGAACCCGAAGATGAAGCCCTACATCTTTGGCGACCGCAACGGCGTCCACATCCTCGACCTGTCGCAGACCGTGCCGCTCTTCGCGCGCGCCCTGGAGTTCATCAGCTCGACCGTCGCCGGCGGTGGCAAGGTCCTGTTCGTCGGCACCAAGCGCCAGGCGCAGGAGCCGGTCGCCGAGGCCGCCCGCCGCGCTGGCCAGCACTTCGTCAACCACCGCTGGCTGGGCGGCATGCTCACCAACTGGAAGACGATCTCGAACTCGATCAAGCGCCTCAAGACCCTTGAGGAGCAGCTGTCGGGCGACACGCACGGCCTGACCAAGAAGGAAGTGCTGAACCTGACCCGCGAGCGCGACAAGCTCGAGCTGTCGCTGGGCGGCATCCGCGACATGGGCGGCATCCCGGACGTGATGTTCGTGATCGACGCCAACAAGGAAGAGCTGGCGATCAAGGAAGCCAACACGCTCGGCATCCCCGTCGTTGCGATCCTCGACTCGAACGTCTCGCCCGACGGCATCGCCTTCCCGGTTCCGGCGAATGACGACGCCAGCCGCGCGATCCGCCTGTACTGCGAAGCCGTTGCCATCGCCGCGACCCGTGGCGGTCACGAGCAGCAGCGCCGTGGTGGTGCGGACTTCGGCGCGATGGCCGAGCCGCCCGTCGAGGAAGCGCTGACCGTTGCCCCGACCGAAACCGCCGAGCAGGCGGTCGAGGCCGAGCGCCAGATCGACGCCTAATCGCGTGACAAAGCCCCGCGGTGCGGGCGGGGCGATCATCGACCGGATGGGGGCAACCCGCCGTCGGTGACATCGGCTTGACATGCAAGCCGTGCTAAGGGCCGCCTCCGATGGGGCGGCCCTACCCGCATCCCCCTTTTCAGACAGAGGATTGAGACAATGGCCGATATCACCGCAGCGATGGTCAAGGACCTGCGCGAAAAGAGCGGCGCGGGCATGATGGACTGCAAGAAGGCGCTGGCCGAGGCGAATGGCGACATGGACGCCGCGCTGGACTGGCTGCGCACGAAGGGCCTGGCGGCCGCGCAGAAGAAGTCGAGCCGTACCGCCGCCGAGGGTCTGGTCGGCGTCGCCACCAACGGCACCGTCGGCGCCGCCGTCGAAGTGAACTCGGAAACCGACTTCGTCGCCAAGAACGACCAGTTCCAGGCGTTCGTGAAGGACGTGACCGCGATCGCGCTGAAGACCAGCGACGACATCGAGGCGCTGAAGAACGAAGCGATGCCGCAGGGCGGCACCGTCGCCGAAGTGCTGACCAACAATGTCGCGACCATCGGTGAGAACCAGTCGCTGCGTCGCGCCAAGCGCCTCGAAGTGTCGAAGGGCGCGGTCGTGTCCTACGTTCACAACCAGCAGGCGCCGGGCCTGGGCAAGATCGGCGTGCTGGTCGCGCTGGAGTCGGAAGCCGCCGACGACGTGCTGCAGTCGCTGGGCCGTCAGCTGGCGATGCACATCGCCGCTGCTTTCCCGAAGGCGCTGAACGAGGAAGACCTGGACGAGGCCGAGATCGAGCGTGAGCGCGCGATCGCGACCGAAAAGGCCGCCGAATCGGGCAAGCCCGCCGACATCATCGCCAAGATGGTCGAAGGCTCGATCGCCAAGTACCGCAAGGAGCACGCGCTGGTCAGCCAGCTGTTCGTGATCGACGGCAAGACCAAGATCAGCGACGTCGTGGCGAAGGCCGGCAAGGACGCCGGTGCCGAGATCAAGCTGGTGGACTATGTCCGCTTCCAGCTGGGCGAGGGCATCGAGAAGGAAGCGTCGGACTTCGCGGCTGAAGTGGCGGCGGCTTCGGGCGTTCCGCAGAAGGCGTAATCCTTCGCGCCGTCCCTTGATGGGACGGTGACGGTTCAAGGGGAGCGGCTGCCGCAAGGTGGCCGCTCTCTTTGCGTTTGGGGGCTTTTTCAAATCCTCCCTGAGCTACGCTCGGGGAGGGGGACCATCGCGTTAGCGATGGTGGAGGGGCCATGACGGGCGGGTCATGCCCCTCCACCACGCCCTGCGGGCGCGGTCCCCCTCCCCAAGCGAGCTTGGGGAGGAATGGAATTTCCAACCTCCGTTCGCCCTGAGCGAAGTCGAAGGGCACGCGATGAACGGAGCCGCATGGGCTTCGACTTCGCTCAGCCTGAACGGGGGTGGGGTCATGGGCCGGGGTCGCTTGCGTGCGTCCCACGAAAATCCCCGCAACCCGCCGCTCCACGGTTGCCCGCCGCCCTGACGCCGCCTAAGGTCCGCGCCACTTTCATGACCAAGATCCGAGAAACGATGACCACCCCGCCCTTTAAACGCATTCTCCTCAAATTGTCGGGCGAGGTCCTGATGGGCGAGGGGGGCCTGGCCATCTCGCCGGAGATCACCGCGCGTGTCGCGCAGGAGATCGCCGATGTGCGGGCCAAGGGCTATGAGCTGTGCGTCGTCGTCGGTGGCGGCAATATCTTCCGCGGTCTGTCGGCGGCGGCCAAGGGCATCGAGCGGGCGACCGCCGATTATATGGGCATGCTGGCGACCGTGATGAACGCGCTGGCCGTCCAGAACGCGCTGGAGCAGATCGGCGTCGACACCCGCGTCCAGTCGGCCATCCCGATGGCGAGCGTGTGCGAACCCTTCATCCGTCGCCGCGCCGAGCGGCATCTGGAAAAGGGCCGCGTGGTGATCTTCGCCGCCGGTGTCGGCTCGCCCTTCTTCACCACCGACAGCGGTGCCGCGTTGCGGGCCGCCGAGATGAAGTGCGACGCGCTATTCAAGGGCACCAGCGTAGACGGCGTCTATGATGCGGACCCGAAGAAGGTGCCAACCGCGACCCGGTATGAAACGGTCAGCTATTCCAAGGTTCTGTCCGATGACCTGAAGGTCATGGACGCCTCGGCCATCGCGCTGTGCCGCGACAACAATATCCCGATCGTCGTCTTCAACATCCGCCAGCATGGCAATTTCGGTGCCGTGCTTGCCGGCGAAGGCGTGTCGACGATCGTCCAGAACCAAGGAGCGTAAACCATGGCCGCTTATGACAAGTCCGATCTCGAACGCCGCATGCAGGGCGCGGTGGAGTCGTTAAAGCACGACCTGAACGGTCTGCGCACCGGCCGCGCCTCGACCGCGCTGCTCGATCCGGTGACGGTCGAGGTGTATGGCAGCCACATGCCGCTGAACCAGGTCGCGACCGTTTCCGCCCCCGAGCCGCGCATGCTGTCGGTGCAGGTCTGGGACCGCTCGAACGTGTCGTCGGTCGAAAAGGCGATCCGCTCGGCGGGTCTGGGCCTGAACCCGATCAATGACGGTCAGACGCTGCGCCTGCCGATCCCCGACCTGACCGAGGAGCGCCGCAAGGACCTCGCCAAGCTGGCCGGCAAGTACGCAGAGGGCGCGCGCATCGCCGTGCGCAACGTGCGTCGCGACGGCATGGACAGCCTGAAGGTCGACGAGAAGAAGGGCGTCTTCGGCGAGGACGAGCGCAAGCGCCACGAGACCGAGGTGCAGAAGCTGACCGACGCCACCATCGCCGAGCTGGATGCGGCGGCGGCGGCCAAGGAAAAGGAAATCCTGGGCAAGTGAGTCCTCCGGCCGCCTCGGCCCAGACGGCTCTGGGGTCGCTGGTGGCCGTGCCCGATACGGGTGCGGTCCCGCGTCACGTCGCGATCATTATGGACGGCAATGGCCGCTGGGCCAAACGCCGTCTGCTGCCCCGCTTCGCCGGTCACAAGGCCGGGGTCGATGCCGTGCGCCGCATCGCGCGTGCGGCGCGGGCGATGGGGATCGAGGCGCTGACGCTCTACGCCTTCTCGTCGGAGAATTGGCGGCGGCCCGAGACCGAGATCAGCGACCTGATGGGTCTGCTGCGCATCTTCCTGCGCAAGGATCTGGCCGAGCTGGTGTCGGACAATGTCCGGCTGCGGGTGATCGGCGATTATCGCCGCTTCCCCGCCGATCTGGTCGCGATGATCGACGATGCGATCGTGCGCACGGCGGGCAATAGCGGCCCGATCCTGGCCATCGCGCTGAATTACGGTGCGCAGGCCGAACTGGTCGAGGCCGCACGGCGGCTGGCCAGCAAGGTCGCGGCGGGTGAGATGACGGCCGATGCGATCACGCCGGAGGCGATCGAGGGCGAGTTGCAGACCAACGGCCTGCCGCCGCTCGATCTGGTGATCCGCACCTCTGGCGAACAGCGCCTGTCCAACTTCCTGCTGTGGCAGGCGGCCTATGCCGAGTTGTTGTTCGTCGACACGCTCTGGCCCGATTTCGACGAAACCGCGCTGGCCGATGCGGTCGCCGAGTTCGGACGGCGACACAGGCGTTTCGGCGGCCTGTGACCGATCCCCAGATCGATCCCGCCGCGACGCCGGTCGAAGGGCCGGCAACGCCGCCGGCTGCCGGCATGTCCAACCTGACCAAGCGGGTGTTGGCCAGCATCGTGATGATCGCGGTGGCCAGCCTCTGTCTGGCGCTGGGCGGGCTGGCCTTCTGGCTGCTCGCCGTCGTCGTCGGGCTGTTCATGATGGCCGAGTGGTCCGACCTGTTGAAGGTGGACCGAGCGCGCAAGCGGCTGGCGCAGTTCACCTTGTCGGTGCCGCTGGCGATCATGGCGCCGGGGCTGGCCGCCGGACCGGGCTTTTTCGCACTCGGGCTGATCGCGGCCGCCTTCTTCTTCCTGACGATCATTTCGCGACGGCCCGAATATGGCGCGGGCGCGCTCTATGTCGGTCTGCCGGTCCTGTCGCTGCTCGCCATTCGGCTGCATGTCGATGGGCTCGCGCTGTCGCTCTGGGCGATGGCCTTGGTCTGGGCCTGCGACAGCGGCGCTTTCTTCGTCGGGCGGCAGTTCGGCGGGCCGAAGCTCGCGCCCAAGATCAGCCCCGCCAAGACCTGGTCCGGCCTGATCGGCGGCGTGGCGGCGGCGACGCTGCTCGCGGCCGTCATGCGCTGGGCGCATGGTTTGCCGCTGCATCTCGTCATCGCGACCCCCGTCCTGGCGGTGCTGGCGCAGGGCGGCGACCTGTTCGAAAGCGCGCTCAAGCGGCGGGCCGGGGTCAAGGATAGCGGCAATGTGCTGCCCGGCCATGGCGGCGTGATGGACCGGCTGGACGGTATCGTGCCGGTCGCGCCGATCGCGGCTCTTCTGATCTTCCTGCCGGACCTGTTCTGATGCGCAGCGTAACCATTTTGGGGGCGACCGGATCGGTCGGCACCTCGACCCTCGACCTGATCGAGCGTGAGCCGGACCGTTACCGTGTCCGCGCGCTGACCGCCAATTGCGACGTGGCCAAGCTGGCCGCCGCAGCCCGGCGGACCCATGCCGAGCTGGCGGTCGTGGCGGACGAAAGCTGTCTGCCCGATCTGCGCGACGCGCTGGCCGGCACTGAGACCCGCGTGGCGGGGGGGCGTACGGCGGTGATCGAGGCGGCGGCGCTGCATGCCGACTGGACCATGGGCGCGATCGTGGGCTGCGCCGGGCTCGAGCCGGCCATGGCCGCCATCGCCAATGGCGGTACGGTGGTGCTGGCCAACAAGGAGCCTTTGGTCTCGGCGGGCGAGGTGGTGTTGGCGGCGGCGGCCAAGGCGGGGGCGACGCTGCTCCCGGCCGACAGCGAGCACAACGCCATCTATCAGTGCTTCGACTTCGACCGCCCCGAACGGGTGCGCCGGATCGTCCTGACGGCCAGCGGCGGACCGTTCCGCACCTGGACGACCGAGGACATGCGCCGTGTCACCCCCGAACAGGCGGTGGCGCATCCCAACTGGTCGATGGGCGCCAAGATCTCGGTCGACTCGGCGACGATGATGAACAAGGGGCTGGAACTGATCGAGGCCGCCCGCCTGTTCCCGGTCCCCTCCGACCGGATCGAGATCGTGCTGCACCCGCAATCGGTGATCCATTCGGCGGTCGATTATATCGACGGCTCGATGCTGGCGCAGCTGGGGCCGTCGGACATGCGCGTACCGATCGCGCATTGCCTGGCCTGGCCCGACCGGATGCCGACGCCGATGGCGCCGCTCGACCTGATCGCGTTGGGGCGGATGGACTTCGCCGCGCCCGATCCGGTACGCTTCCCCGCGCTGCGGCTTGCGCGTGCCGCGCTGGAAGCGGGCGGGGCGGCACCGGCCATTCTGAACGCCGCCAACGAAATCGCGGTGGCGGCTTTTCTCGGCAAGCGCATCGGCTTCCTCGAAATTGCCGCAATCGTCGAGGATGTTCTCCATCGCTACAACCCGGCCCCGCCGGAAACGCTCGACGCGGTGATCGCGATCGATGCGGAGGCGAGGGTCTTGGCGGGCGAGCGCGTAGAGGATTGCATCGTTTGATCGAAACCCCCGGCCTGTTGCTGACCATCCTGGCCTTTGTTTGCGCGCTCGGTCCGCTCGTGTTCGTTCACGAGATGGGGCATTATCTTGCCGGCCGCTGGTTCGGCGTGAAGGCCGAGACGTTCGCGATCGGCTTCGGTCGCGAGATCGCCGGGTTCACCGATAAGCGCGGCACGCGGTGGAAGATCGGCTGGCTGCCGCTGGGCGGCTATGTGAAATTCGCCGGCGACATGAACCCGGCCAGCCAGGCGGACGCGGCCTGGCTGTCGCTGCCCCCCGAGGAGCGCGCGCGCACCTTCCAGGCCAAGCCGGTATGGGAGCGCGCGATCATCGTCGCGGCGGGGCCGGCGATCAACTTCTTCGCCGCCATCCTGATCCTCGCGGGCTTCGCCTATGCCTATGGCGAAGTGGTGATCCCGCCGGTCGTCGGACAGGTGATGCCGGGCAGCGCGGCGGCCGCGACCGGACTGAAGCCGGGCGACCGGGTCACCGCGATCGACGGCCGGGAGGTCACCGACTTCGCCGACATCGCACGCTATGTGCAGATTCGCGCCGGCGAGCGCGTGACGATCGCCGCGACGCGGAACGGCACGCCCTTCACCACGTCGACGACCATCGGCACCGATCAGCAGCGCGACCGCTTCGGCAACGAATATCGCGTCGGCCGACTGGGCCTGCGCGGCGCTGGCACGATCGACGTCCAGCCGGTCGGCCTGCTGCGCGCGCCGGTCGTGGCGGTGAAGCGGACTGGTGAGATCGTCCGCATGATGGTCGAGACGCTGGGGCAGGTGATTTCCGGCCGCCGATCGGTCAAGGAACTGGGCGGCCCCGTCTCGATCGCCAAGGTGTCGGGCGAGCAGATGTCACTGGGCCTCGACGCCTTTGTTTTCTTCGTGGCCCTGGTGTCCATCAATCTGGGGTTCATCAACCTGTTGCCAGTGCCGATGCTGGATGGCGGCCATCTTTTCTTTTATGCGATCGAAGCCGTGCGGCGACGCCCCCTGGAGCCGGCGGCTCAGGAATGGGCGTTTCGCGGCGGTTTGATCGCGATCCTGGCTCTGATGCTGTTCGTGACGTTCAACGATCTGGGCAATTTGGGGCTTTGGAAGAATATCGCCGGCTTGATCGGGTGACGCCGATGGGGCAGGGCGCGAGTACGACAGGGGTCGGTTCGACTTTTCTGGGGTGGGTTTGGTGACAGCAATGACGGGTATGAAGACTGTGCGCGCAGGCGCCATGCTGCTGGCGGGCACGATGCTGTCGGGTGTTCCCGTCATGGCGCAGGTCGCGCCGGCCGGTGCCGCGCCGCAGACGACCGCGACCCAGGTGGCCGCACCGGCGCCGCAGCGAGTGATCAAGACGCTGCGGGTCGAAGGCGCGCAGCGTATCGAGCCGGAGACGGTGCTCTCCTACACCAAGCTGCGACAGGGCATTCCCTATACGCCTGAAACGCTCGACCAAGCACTGAAGGATCTGCAGGCGTCGGAGCTGTTCGCCGACTATTCGATCTCGGGCGTCGAGACCGGCGACATCGTCCTGCGCGTCCGCGAAAACCCGATCATCAACCGGGTGATCCTGGAGGGCAACAAGCGCCTGAAGGACGACAAGATCAAGAAGGAGATCAAGCTCGCGCCGCGGCAGATCTTCACCCGCACCGCCGTCCGCCAGGACGTGGCGCGCATCGTCGAGCTGTATCGCCGCCAGGGCCGGTTCGGCGCGGTGGTCGAGCCGAAGATGGTCAATCTCGACCAGAACCGGGTCGACATCGTGTTCGAGATCAGCGAGGGGCCGAAGTCCAAGGTCCGCCAGATCAACATCATCGGCAACGAGAAATTCTCGGACGACGAACTGCGCGGCGCGATGTTCACCAAGCAGTCGCGCTGGTTCCGTTTCCTGTCCTCGGCGACCAGCTATGATCAGGATCGCCTCGCGGCCGACCAGCAGAAGCTGCGCCAATTCTATCTGACCAACGGCTATGCCGATTTCCGCGTGACCAGCGCGGTCGCCGAGCTGACGCCCGACAAGCGCGACTTCATCATCACCTATGTGGTCGAGGAAGGTCCGCGCTATAAGTTCGGCGATGTGAAGGTCGACAGCCAGATCCGCGACTTCGACAATACCAAGCTCGCCGCGTCGCTGCCGATGAAGAAGGGCGACTGGTACAACGCCAAGCTGGTCGAGGACTCGATCGACAGCCTCAGCCAGACCGCTGGCCTGTTCGGCTATGCCTTCACCGATGTGAACCCCGACTTCCAGCGTGACAAGGACACGCTGACCATGTCGATCACGTTCAACATCGCCGAGGCGAAGCGGACCTATATTGAGCGCATCGACATCAACGGCAACACGCAGACGCAGGACAAGGTCGTCCGCCGCGAAATCCGCGTGGCCGAGGGCGACGCCTTCAACAGCTTCCAGGTCCGCCGCAGCCAGGACCGCATCAACTCGCTCGGCTATTTCCAGGAAAAGCTGGAGATCAAGCAGAACCCCGGCTCGACGCCCGACCGCATTGTCCTCGAAACCAATGTCGAGGAACAGTCGACCGGCTCGCTCCAGTTGTCGGCCGGTTACTCGTCGCTCGAGCGCTTCATCGTCCAGGCGAACATCACCCAGCGCAACTTCCGCGGCAAGGGGCAGGAACTGCGCGCCGGCGTGAATTATTCGGCCTATCAGAAGTCGATCGAACTGGGCTTCACCGAGCCTTATGTGTTCGACAAGAATATCGCGCTGGGCGTCGACGTGTTCCGCCGCGACTTCAACTCGTTCAACTTCAACCTGG
This sequence comes from Sphingomonas pseudosanguinis, assembly GCF_052056765.1. Taxonomy (NCBI): domain Bacteria; kingdom Pseudomonadati; phylum Pseudomonadota; class Alphaproteobacteria; order Sphingomonadales; family Sphingomonadaceae; genus Sphingomonas; species Sphingomonas pseudosanguinis. The sequence goes on along the minus strand of NZ_CP189888.1, from coordinate 1,971,824 downwards.
GGTCGCGTCAGACGACCTACACCCAGGTCTCGACCGGCTTCCAGGTCCGTGCCGGCGTGCCGTTGACCGAATATTGGTCGCTGTCGGGCCGCTATGGCCTCAGCTATGACGAGGTCGGCCTGGCGCGCGATTTCTTCAATGCCGATGGCAGCTGTAACTTCCAGCAGGTGGGCCGCTATTTCTGCGACTCGGTCGGCAACCGCTGGACCTCGTCGATCGGCTATTCGCTGATCTTCGACAGCCTGAACAGCCGCCTGCGTCCGACCGCCGGTCATCGCTTCTCGCTGAGCCAGGACTTCGCCGGTCTGGGCGGCGACGTGAAATATATCCGCACGCGCGCCGAGGGCGCCAAGTTTATGGGCCTGGGCAAGGGCTTCGTGTTCTCGGTGCTGGGCGAGGGCGGCTATATCCACTCGCTGGAAAAGAGCCGTGGTCCCGGTATCGATCCGGTCCGTATCGTCGACCGTTTCTATCTGGGCGAGCCACAGTTCCGCGGTTTCGACATCCGTGGCGTCGGCCCGCGCGTGCTGCGTATCCCGTACAATGTGGCGGCAGACGGCACGCAGACGCGCGAGACGGATCGCCAGCGGTTCTTCGATGACGCACTGGGCGGCCGCGCTTATTATCTGGCGCGTGCCGAACTGGAACTGCCGCTCGGTTCGGGCGCCCGTGAAATGGGTCTGCGGCCCAGCATCTATGTCCAGGCGGGCAGCCTGTGGGGCATCACCCGTCCGCTCCCCTCGCTGGGCTTCCCGCAGGCGAAGGATGCGAATGGCAAGCTGCTGTTCAACAAGGATGGTTCGCCCACTCTGGCGCCGATCGCGGCGACCGATCAGCAGGGGCGGCCGCTGTATCAGGTGCCCACACCCGCAGCGGGAACGACCGATCCGAACGCCGGCCTGCAGACGACCTGCCCGGTCGGGTTCTCGTCGACCCTGGGTGGTGCCTGCACCGGCACGTCGGTCAACACCGCGGTCCAGAACACCAATTACACCCTCGAGGAATTCTACGGCGGCACGTGGAAGCCGCGCGTGTCGATCGGTATCGGCGTGAACTGGAATTCACCATTTGGACCGCTGCGCATCGACCTGGCCAAGGCATTGGTCACGCAGCCGGGCGACGACCCCAAGCTCATCACTTTCAACGTAGGGACGCAGTTCTGATGAAGACGATTTCCAAGCTCCTCCTCGCGGCGGCCCTGGTGGCCCCGGCCGCCACCGTCGCGACCAGCGCGCAGGCGCAGGTCAACGGTGTCGCCGTCGCCGATCCGCAGGGCGCGATCGCCGGTTCGCGCGCCTGGGCCGCCGCCCGCCAGCAGATCGAGACCACCTACAAGACCCAGCTCGACCAGGCCGAGACGCGCCGCACCGCGCTGACCCGCGAGCTGGAGCCGCTGGTCCAGGCGTTCCAGACCGCGCGTTCGCAGCCCAACGCCAACCAGGCCGCGCTGCGCACCCAGGCCGAGCAGATCGAGACCCGCCAGCAGGCGGCGAACCAGGAACTGCAGCGCCTGACCCAGCCGGCGGTCCGTGCGCAAACCTATGCGGTCGAGCAGCTCCAGGCGCGTCTGGGCGAAGCGGTGCAGAACGCCGTGCGCGCCAAGAATGTCAGCCTGCTGGTCAGCCCGCAGGCCGTGCTGTTCATGCAGCCGACCGCCGACATCACCACGGCCGTGACCGCCGAGCTGGACAAGCTGGTCCCGACCGTCAGCATCACGCCGCCCGCCAACTGGCAGCCGGGCCAGGGTGGCCAGCAGGCCGCGACCCCGGCCAACGCACCGGCCCCCGCCGCCGCACCCGCAGCGGCCCCGGCGCGCCGTCAGAACAGCGGCCGGTAATTTCGGTCGATGACTGACCCAATGACTGACCCGACGACCGACGGGGCGAAGACCGTCATCGGCCCGATGGATGTTACCCGGGTCATGGCGGCCATCCCGCATCGTTACCCGATGCTGCTGGTCGATCGTGTCGAGGAGCTGATCCTCGACACGTCGATCCGCGCGGTGAAGGCCGTGACGATCAACGAGGCCTTTTTCCAGGGCCATTATCCCGGCCGTCCGATCATGCCGGGCGTGTTGATCGTCGAGGCGCTGGCGCAGGCCGCCGGCGTCCTGGGCGTGGAAAGCCTGGGCCTCGCGAACTCGGGTAAGCTCGTCTACTTCATGTCGATCGACGGCGTGAAGTTCCGCAAGCCCGTCGAACCCGGCGTCCTCCTCCATCTGGAGGTCGAGTTCGTGTCGAAGCGAACCCGCGTCTGCAAGTTCGCCGGCGTCGCCAAGATCGACGGCGTGGTCGTGGCGGAAGCCCATTTCACCGCGATGATCGCCGACCCGCCCGCCGAGGCGTAAGCGGTCGCGGTTTTGACTAACGGAGCGCGGTCCGCTATGGGCCGCGCTTCCCGCTTTCAGGCTGGTCGGAACCAGCCATTTCCGGAGCAATATCATGAAGACCGACACGCATCCCGACTATCACATGATCAAGGTGCAGATGACCGACGGCACCGTGTTCGAAACCCGCTCCACCTGGGGCAAGGAAGGCGACACGATGCAGCTCGACATCGATCCGCTGGCGCACCCGGCCTGGACCGGTGGCCGTGGCCAGATGCTCGACACCGGCGGTCAGGTCGCGCGCTTCAACAAGCGTTTCGGTGGCGGTCTCACGCTCCGCAAGTAATCGCCCGCACGCCATTCGGCGTCGCTGGACAAAGGCCCGGTGCTTCCTCGCGGAGCGCCGGGCTTTTTTTGCGTAAGACGCTGTGGCGGCAAAATTCCTTTGCGATGTGTTAACCAGCCTGCTTTAGCTTCGAGCCATGTTCGCCGCTGAATTCGAACCCTTGCAACCTCCAAGCCGCCGCCGGTCGAAGCGTGCGGCGGTGGCGGTCGAGACCGAATATGAAAGCGACGGCATGGCGCGCGCGCTGTGCAAGGTGCTGGACATTTCCGCCCATGGCGCACGGCTCGAAACCTATACCGAGCTGCAATGCGGTATGACGATCGGCCTGCGTCTGCCCAAGATCGGGCAGGTGATCGCCCGAGTCGTCTGGGCGACCGACTTCGCGGCGGGGTGCCAGTTCCATGAGCCGCTCGACAAGGAATCCTTCGCGATCCTCGCACCGCTCGCCTGAACCGCCGGGCAGGCGGTAACGGGTGGCCAGTCGGATGGGCATGGGTTATGTCGGGCCAACTCGTAACAATTGGAACGATCTTGACCCTGCCCGCCATTCCCGCCGCCACGCCATCACGAGCCGAGGACAGCGTCGCCGCGGTCAGCGTGACGGAGCTGTTCACCATCGGCATCGGGCCGTCGAGTTCGCACACGGTCGGACCGATGCGCGCGGCCAAGGCCTTTGCGACCGAGATGCTCGACACCGGGCTGGTGCCGGACCGGGTGCAGGCCGAATTGTTCGGTTCGCTATCGTTGACGGGGCGGGGACACCATAGCGACCGCGCGGTCCTGCTGGGGCTGGCGGGCGAGACGCCCGAGGCGATCGATCCCGATGCGATCGAGACGATGCTCGCCACCATCCGCGACACGAACCAAATCATGCTCGACGGGCGGCATGCGCTGGCGTTCGATTGCGAGGAGGATCTGCTGTTCCGCCCCGGCTTCCTGCCGGCGCATCCGAACGGCATGGTCTTCACCGCCTTCCTGTCCGATGGCAGCGCCGTCGTCCGGCGCTTCTATTCGATCGGGGGCGGCGCGATCCGCATGGAGGGCGCCGAGCCGATGAAGACCAACAGGCGGTTGGCGCATCCCTTCGCCTCGGGTGCCGAGCTGCTCGAACGTACGGCGGAGACGGGACTGTCGATCGCGCAGATCGTGCGGGCGAACGAGGCGGCGTGGCGGGAGGATGGCGAGACCGATGCCTTTCTCGACCGGGTGCGCGATGCGATGTGCGCCTCGATCGAGCGTGGCTGTGCCGCCTCGGGTATCCTGCCCGGCGGGCTGAAGGTCCAACGGCGCGCGCAGGCGATCAAGCAGAAGCTGCTCGACCGCGGGCCACGTACCGACCCCAGCCTGGTGTTCGAATGGGTCAGCCTGTGGGCGCTGGCGGTCAATGAGGAGAATGCGGCGGGCGGCCGCGTCGTCACCGCGCCGACCAACGGGGCGGCGGGCGTGATCCCGGCGGTGCTGCGCTATTATGAGGCCTTCGTCCACGGCGCGACGCGCGACGGGACGCGCACGCTGCTGCTGACGGCGGCGGCGGTGGGGATGCTCTACAAGAAGCGCGCATCGATCTCGGCGGCGGAAATGGGCTGTCAGGGCGAGGTCGGCGTGGCCTGCTCGATGGCGGCGGCCGGGCTGGCGGCAGCGCTGGGCGGCAGTCCGGCACAGGTCGAGAATGCGGCCGAGATCGGCATGGAGCATAATCTGGGCCTGACCTGCGACCCGATCGGCGGCTTGGTGCAGATTCCCTGTATCGAGCGCAACACGATGGGCGCGATCAAGGCCATCAACGCCGCCTATCTGGCGCTGCACGGCGACGGCCGGCACATCGTCAGCCTCGATCAGGTGATCGAGACGATGCGCCAGACCGGCGAGGACATGAAGTCGCAGTATAAGGAAACCAGTCTGGGCGGTCTGGCGGTGAACGTCGTCGAATGCTGATCCCGCCGATCAGCGCGCCGCCCAGCGGATCGCGTTGGTCAGGATGCGGCGATAGGACGGATCGTCGTACAGCTGCGGCTCATGCCCCAGTGCGGAGTAGAAGACTCGCCCCCTGGTGCGCGGATTGATCCACATGACCGGGTGGTGCGCGCCCATGCGGAGCTTTTCGCCGGGGCGATAGCTGTTCTCGTCCACCTGGGCGAGCACGGTCATGCCTTGCGCGGCGGGGTTGCGGTCGAAGCTGTACCATTCGTCGCGTGCGACCCAGGGCAAGGTGACGCCCGCCAGGATCGGATGGCGCGGTTGCGTCGCGGTCACCTGTGCGGTCTGGATATGGTCGGGGCCGTTGGGGTGGCCGATGAAGGTCGTACCGATGATCGTATCGGCGTACCACGGCGTCTTGTGGCTATCGTCCCCGGCGGCATGGAGCGCCACGACACCGCCGCCGCGTGCGACGAAGCGCGCGAAGGCGGCCTGCTGTTCGGGCGTCAGAAAGTCGCCGCTGGCACTGTTCAGCACTACCACCGAGAAATGACGCAGCTGATTGTCGTTGAAAACCGCCGCGTTTTCGGTGGTGTAGCTCGCGCGGCCCAGCCGCTTGGCGATGTCGGCCAGGACCGCGTTGGAATGCGGGATATGCTCGAAATGCCGCCAGCCATTGGTCTTGGAGACGATCAGCACGCCGCGCGCGATGCCGGCGGGCAGGGTGGGGGCGACAGTGTCGACGACCTTTGTGGGCAGATGCGGGTCGGAGGGTGCCTGTACCGCCGCGACCAGCGCGATCATCATCAGCGTTTTCAGCATCATCCGTCTCCCTTTTGGGAGAGCGTAGCAAGCTGACGGCTAAGGGCAATGCATTCCTCCCCTGCAAGGGGATGGGGACCATGCGGAGCATGGTGGAGGGGTGTCCCCAGCAGCGGTGACACCCCTCCGTCAGTCCTGCGGACTGCCACCTCCCCTTGCAGGGGAGGAATAATCTAGTCCGCCGCGATCGGGCCGTCATGCGGCTTGGGTCGCCGGGTGAACCATGTCAGTGCCGCCAGCACGATGCACAGCCAGGCCGAGACATAGAAGATGTCGGTCGAGGCGAGCAGATAGGCCTGGCCCACCATCTGGCGCGTGACGGCGGCGGCGGCCTGGGTATCGGTCAGCCCGAGATGGTTCAGCCCCATCCGCGCCATGTGCCAGACCGGGTTCTGCCCGATCGCCTCGGCCAGATGCGCCTGGTGCAGCGCCTCGCGCCGGTCCCACATGGTCGTGGTCAGCGAGGCGGCGAAGCTGCCCGCCGTGATCCGCGCGAAGTTCGAGATACCGGTCGCCGAGGGGATACGCGCCTGCGGCACACCGTCCAGCGCGATGGTCAGCATCGCCAGGAAGAAAGTGCTCATCGCGATACCCTGCACCATCAGCGGCAGGACGAAGTCGCCGAAGCTCGCCTGGGTATTGAGGCCCGAGCGCATCCAATAGGACACGCCGAACGCGGCGAAGGCGATCGTCGCCATGATCCGCGCATCGACCTTGCCCGACAGCCGCGCGACGAAGGGCGTCAGCACCACCGCGACCGCGCCGCTGGGCGCGGCGACAAGCCCCGCCCAGGTCGCCGTATAGCCCAGCTGCGTCTGGAGCCAGAGCGGCAGAAGCAGCGTGTTGGCGAAAAACACCGCATAGCCGAGACAAAAGGCGAGGGTGCCGATGGCGAAATTCCGCCCTTTGAACAGCGACAGGTCGACCGCCGGATTGGCGTCGGTCAGCTCCCAGATCAGCCAAGCGATGAAGCCGACGACCGCGATGATCGTCATGACGACGATACGGGTCGAATGGAACCAGTCGTCATTCTTGCCGAGGTCGAGCATCATCTGCAGCGCACCGACCCAGACGACCAGCATGATGAGGCCGACCTTGTCGATCGGCAGGTTGCGGGTCGGCGTTTCGCGAGCGGACAGCCCGCGCCAGCACACGCCCGCGCAGAACAGGCCGACCGGCACGTTGATCAGGAAGATCCAGCTCCAGTGATAATTGTCGGAGATGTAGCCGCCCAGGATCGGCCCCATGATCGGCGCGACGAGCGTGGTCATCGACCAGATGCCGAGCGCGGTCGATCGCTTCTGCGGCGGGAAGATCGAGATCAGCAGTGCCTGGCTGCCCGGGATCATCGGCCCCGACACTGCACCCTGCAGCACGCGAAAGCCGATCAGCGAGGACAGGTTCCACGCGATGCCGCACAGGAAGGAGGCGATGGTGAACAGCAGGACCGAGACGCAGAAGGTGCGCACCACGCCGAACTTGCCCATCAGCCAGCCGGTCAGAGGCACCGCCACGCCGTTGGCGACGGCGAAGGCGGTGACGACCCAGGTCGAATTGTCCGAACTGACGCCCAGATTGCCCGCGATGGTCGGCAGCGAGACGTTGGCGATGGTCGAATCGAGCACCTGCATGAAGGTGCCCAGCGCCAGCGCGAAGGCGACGAGCGCCAGCGCTGGGCCTGTCAGCGGCGCCGGGCCCGCCCCCGCGCCCTGGGAAGGGGCGCCGGCCATCAGCGATTGGCCGCGATGATCTGCGCGATCCGGGCCTCGACCGCCGGGTCGTTCGCATCGGTGGCGGGGGTACGATAGGCCTGGGTCGCCGCCGTGCCGATACGTGGGCCGCGCTGGTCGGCGGTGTCGACCGTGACGGTCGCGGACAGGCCGACGCGCAGCGGGTTCTGGCGCAGTTCATTGGCGTTCAGGCCGATGCGTACCGGCACGCGCTGGACGATCTTGATCCAGTTGCCGCTGGCGTTCTGCGGGGGCAGCAGCGCGAAGGCGTTGCCGCTGCCCGCGCCCAGGCCGATGACCTTGCCATGATAGACGATCTTGCCGCCATACATGTCGGCGACGATGGTCGCGGGCTGGCCGATGCGCAGGTCCTTCAGCTGCGTCTCGCGGAAATTGGCGTCGACCCACAGCCGGTCAAGCGGCACCACCGCCATCAGCGGGGTTCCGGCGGCGACCTGCTGGCCGACCTGCACGGTGCGCTGTGCGACGACGCCGTCGATGGGCGCGATGATGTGCATATGGTTGCGGGTGATCGCGGCGCGGCGATAGGCGGCGATGGCGGCCATCACGGCGGGGTTGGTGCCGACCTGGGTCCCCTGCACGGCGGTCCTGGCCTGGGCGGCCTGCGCACGGGCGAGGTTCAGATTGGCGGTGGCGACCTTCACCGCATCGGCGGCGTGCGACAGCTCCTCGCCCGATACCGCGCCCTCGGCGGCGGCACCCCGGCGGCGGGCATAGTCGGACTGGGCGCGGGCCAGCTCGGCCTGCGCCTGCACGATCGCCGCGCCGCTCTGGTTGACCTTGGTGAAGTCGGCGCGGGTCGCGCGCACCGCCTGCGCCAGCTGTGCGGCGGCCGAGGCCAGCCCGACATCGGCGGTGGCCGGATCGAGGTCGATCAGCGGCGCACCGGCCTTCACCGTCTGGGTATTGTCGGCATGGATGGCCAGCACCGTACCCGGATCGCGCGCGGTGATCGACACCACGTCGCCCGCGACATAGGCGTCGTCCGTCTCTTCCTCGGGCTTGGCGAGCAGGAAGTGGAACACCGCCCACACGATCGCGACGAGGACCACGACGACGATCAGGATGGTCAGGCCCAGGCGGCGCGCCTTGGGCTTGCCGCCGGTCGGGGCCTGGGTCGTGGGGGCGGCCGGTGCGGGGGAGGGGGCGGCTTCGGTGTCGCTCATTGCGTGATACCTTGCGAGGAAGAGGAGAAACCGCCGCCCAGCGCGACGGCCAGCGCGATGCGTGCCTGGACCGCGTCGGCGGCGAGATTGATGTCGGCCTGCTGCGCTTCGAGCTGGCGGATGTCGGGATCGATCAGCCCGAGCTGCGATTGCAGCCCGCTCGACACGCGAATGGCGTTCAGGCGGCGGGTCTCGGCCAACCCGCGTACCACCTCGCGCTGTCGTGTCCGCTCGGTGGCGATGGTCCGGCTGCGCGTCACCGCATCGGCGGCCTCGCGCACCGCGCCGACGACGCGGTTGTTATAGTCGGCGGTCGCCAAGTCGAGCGCGGCGGTCGCCCCGGCAAGGCCGGCGCGCAGCCGTCCGCTGTCGAAGATCGGCAGATGGATGGCCGGCCCGACGCCCGCCGTGGCGGCATCGGTGGTGAACAGATTGCCGAGCCCCACCGCCTGGAAGCCGGCCAGCGCCATCAAATTGACGTTGGGCAGGAAGGCCTTGCGCGCCACCTCCTGGCCCTTGCTCGCCGCCTCGATCCGGGCGAGCGCGGCGGCGATGTCGGGCCGGCGCGAGAGGAGATCGGCGGGCACGGCCGCCGGCATGGGCAGCGCGGTATCGAAGCCCAGCCGCGTCGGCGTGATGGTGGCGGGATAGTCCAGCCCGCGTCCCGCCAGTGCCGCCAATGCATTGCGCGACAGGGCCGTCTGCGCCTCCGCCCGCGCCAGCGCGACCTGCGCCTGGGCGAGCAGCGTCCGGGCGCCGGTGGCGTCGAGCTGGCTGGCCAGATTGTTGCGGATTCGCGCCTGGATCAGCGTCAGCGAATTGCTGCGCGTCGCGATGGTACTGCGCGCGATGGCCGCCTGCTGCTCGGCGCGGGCCAGTTCGACATAGGTCTGCGCCACCGCGCTGGCGATGGCGAGCCGCGCCGCCGTCACGTCGAGCGCGGCGGCACGGGTCGAGGCGCGCGCGGCGTCGATGGCGGCGGCCTGTCGCCCGAACAGGTCGATCGTCCAGTTCAGATTGGCCTGCGCCTGGCCCAGCCACTGGGTCGTGCCGGCAAAGGGTGGCGGGATCGTGTAGCGGCCCGAGATCCGGCTATATTGCTCCTGCGCGTTCAGCGAGACGTCGGGGCCATTGTCCGCACGGCGGCTGGCCAGCACCGACTCCGCCTGCCGCAAGCGGGCGAGCGCGATGTCGAGCGAGGGGTTGCCCGCCAGCGCGTCGGCCATGATCCGGTCGAGCTGCGCATCGCCCAGGCCACGCCACCAGTCGGCCGCGACGAGCGGCGCCTGCGCGTCGCCCAGGCCCAAGCCCAGCCGATCCGGGGCGATCGGTGCGACGGCGGGGTGCGTCTGTGGCGCGGAACAGCCGGCCAGCAACAGGCCGATGGCGAGGGCGAAGCACTTCATGCCACCGTCTCCAGCTTGTTACGCAGTCGCAGAAGATAATCGACCATCTGCTCGACGTCCTCGGGTGCCCAGTCGGACAGCCACACATCCCATTGCGCCACGACCTTCTCCTTGCAGCGATGCGCGACCGAGCGCCCTTCGTCGGTCAGGCTCAGCCGCACGACGCGGCGATCCTCGGTGCAGCGGCTCCGCTCGATCAGGCCGTGCTCCTCCAGCGTGTCGACGATCCGGGTGGTGGCACCAGTGTCGTGACACAGATGACGCGACAATTCCGCCGCCGTCCCCGCCAGATCGTAGAGAAGCGCCATCAGCGCGGTCCATTGGACGTGCGTGACTTCCTCATGCTCGAAGATCGGCTCCATGCCGATCCGGGCGAGCTGGAACACACGCTTGGTCAGATAGCCGACCGAGCGTTCGGGGTCATAGGAGTCGGGTTGCTGCGTCACCATATCGCTGCCTTGGCAATGATTGCCTAGGCAGTCAATATCCCATGGCAGGATGACGCATTTGTCATGACGTGAACGCGGTCTGTCATGCGCGTGTAACATCATATCCTGTATTTGCTCAGCTTTTGGTTGGAGTATCCCCTCATGCGCCCTCCCAGCGCTCGTCATCGTCGCCTGTTCGGAGCCACGGCATGACCCTGTTCACCCGACGTCATGTGCTTGGCGGTGCGATACTGCTCGGGGCCGCGCCGGCCGTCCTGCGCGCGCAGCAGCTATTCGCCGCCTATCCGTTTCGGCTGGGGATCGCGGCGGGTGATCCGGCGGCGGACGGCTTCGTGATCTGGACGCGGCTCGCCCCCGATCCGCTCGCCGAGCATGGCGGCATGCCGATGGCGCCGGTCGCGGTCGACTGGCAGGTGGCGCGCGACGAGGGGATGCGCGATGTCGTCGCGAAGGGCACGGCGCTGGCCCGGCCCGAACTGGCCCATTCGGTCCATGTCGAGGTGACGGGCCTGGAGCCGGCGCGACCCTATTGGTATCGCTTCCAGATCGGCGGCGAACGGTCGGCGCGGGGCATGGCGCGGACCTTGCCGCCTGCCGGTGCGCCGCTGGACCGGGTCCGCTTTGCGGTCGTCGGGTGCCAGGCCTATGAGGACGGGCTGTACACCGCCTATCGCCACATGGCCGAGGAAGCGCCCGACTTCGTCTTACATTATGGCGACTATATCTATGAGGGCCGCGATTCCCCGCTCGCGTTCGGCTATGACGGACAGCCGCGCCGGTTCGTGCGCGAGCATGTCGGGCAGAAGCTGTTCGATCTCGCCGATTACCGCCGGCGCTACGCCCAGTACAAGCTGGATACCGACCTTCAGGCCGCGCACGCCGCCGCCGCATGGTTCCCGACCTTCGACGATCATGAGGTCGAGAATAACTGGGTCGGCCTGATCGATCAGGAGGGCACGCCGCCCGAGGATTTCGCGCTGCGTCGCGCGATGGCGCTCCAAGCCTGGTATGAGCATATGCCGGTCCGGCGTGCCGCGATGCCGACGCCGTCGGGGGTGACCGCCTATCGCCGCGCACGGATCGGCAATCTGCTCGACCTGCATCTGCTCGATACCCGCAGCTTCCGTAGCGATCAGCCCTGCGACGATGGCTTCAAGCCGGTCTGTGCCGGGGTGCGTGACCCGGCGGCGCAGGTTATGGGCGATGCGCAGGAAAAATGGCTGGCGGCCAATCTCGCCAAAGGTGAGGCGCGGTGGAACGCCATCGCGCAGCAGGTGATGGTCATGCCGCTCGACCGCCGTACCGACGATGCGCCGGCGGCGATCCGCAACATGGACAGCTGGGGCGGCTATGACGGCCCACGCGAGCGGCTGCTGGCGATGCTGGGCGGTCGCAACGCCGTGGTCCTGACCGGCGACGAGCATCAGACCTTCGCCGGCGAATTGCGGACGCAAGGCGGCAACGGCGCGGCCAAGGCGGTGGAGTTCGTCACCACCTCCATCTCCTCGGGCGGAGACGGGGCCGATGTCCGCAAGGGCAATGACCGGATCATGGCGAACAACCCCTATCTGAAATACACCGCCGACCGGCGCGGCTATTCGATCTGCGAGGTGCGCCGCGATGCCTGGCAGACGCGCTTCCACGCGGTGCGCAGCGTCTCGACACCCGATGCGCCGGTGGTGACGCTCGCCACCGCGACCGTCGCGGCGGGGGAACCGGCCATCACGATGGGGTAGGGCGGATCACCCGGCGCTCCGGGCGGCTTGGCCGCGCCTGGCGCGCCGGGTAGCGTCGCCGACATGGCAACGTAAATATGCGATTGATTATCATTAGTGGTATCCCTAAAGCCGCTGCCGAACCCCCGAACGGGTGAGAGACAGCAGCGGAGGAAGTATGAAGCGCAGCCTGTTGGCAGGCCTGCTGGCCGGTGTCGCATCGGCCGTGATTGGTGCACCGGCACTGGCGGCGGAGACGGCTCCGGCCAATGATCCGCAACGCGACAACGACATCATCGTCACCGGCGCCCGCGTCGCGCAGGCGGGGGATCAGCAAAGCGCTTCGCCGACCGGCCTGTCGCTGTCGCTGCGCGAAACGCCGCAGTCGGTGACGGTGATCGACCGTCAGCGGATCGAGGATTTTGCGCTGACCAATGTCCAGGACCTGTTGACCCAAACGGTCGGCATCAATGTCGAGCGGACCGAGACCGACCGGACCGAGTTCAACTCGCGCGGGTTCGACATCACCAATTTCCAGTTCGACGGCATCGGCCTGCCGCTGTTCTACAGCATCCAGACCAGCGACCTCGACACCGTGCTGTTCGACCGGGTCGAGGCGGTACGCGGGGCGAACGCGATCATGACGGGCGTCGGCAATCCGTCCGCGACGATCAACTTCCTGCGCAAGCGCCCGACGACCGGCTTCCAGGCCAATGGCTCGGCCTATCTCGGCTCGTTCAACATGTGGCGGCTGGAAGGCGATGTCTCGGGGCCGTTGACGACGAACGGCGCGCTGCGGGCGCGGGTGATCGGCGCGCATGAGGAGCGCGACAGCTATCTCGACTATAACCACGTCAATCGCGACGTCATGGCGGGGTTGCTCGCCTGGGACGTGACCCCGGCGCTGACCGCGACGCTCGGCTATTCGCGACAGGACAATCGTTCGCGCGGGGTACTGTGGGGCGCGCTACCGCTGACCTATTCGGACGGGACGCGGATCGATTATGCCCGCTCGGCTTCGACCTCGGCCGACTGGACCTATTGGAATACCATCGACCAGACCGCCTTTGGCGAGCTGGCGTGGAAGCCGGGCGGCGACTGGGCGGTGCGCGGTGTCGTCACCTATCGCCGGTTCGAGGAAAGCGCGCGGCTGCTCTATGCCTTTGGCCTGCCCGAACGGACGACCGGGCGGGGCATGCAGGGGCAGACCGGGCGGTACGACTCCAACTACGACCAGCTTCTGTTCGACGGCTATGCCTCGGGCAGCGTGTCGCTGTTTGGGCGCGATCACCAGCTGGCCTTCGGTGTGTCGAACGGACGTTCGGACGGTGAGCAATATGCCGGCAACGGCCTGGCGTTCGTCGACTATGGCGATGTTCGCGACCTCGCCAATTTCCGCGCGCCGCAGATCGGCTACAGTCCGATGGCGCAACAGGCGGACACGCGCGACCTGCTGACCCGCGCGTACGGCGCGATGCATCTGAACCTGACCGACCGGCTGAAGGGCGTGGTCGGCGCGACCGCGATCTGGCTGAAGAGCTCGGGCCTGTCCTACGGCACCGATCAGGCGCGTAACAACAGCCGGGTCAGTCCCTATGCCGGCCTGCTCTATGACCTGACCAGCCACCTGACCGCCTATGCGAGCTACACCAACATCTTCAATCCGCAACGCGAGGTCGACATCACCAACCGCCGCCTCGACCCCGCCAGCGGCACCAGCATCGAGGCGGGGCTGAAGGGCGAGTGGATGGGCGGTCGCCTCTATGGCTCGGCGGCGGTGTTCCGCGCCGAGCAGAAGGGGCTGGCGCTGTTCGCGGGGCAGTTCAACGGGACCAATGGGCCTGAGGGTTTCAGCTATTACACCGGGCAGGACTCGATCTCGAAGGGCTTCGAAGTCGAGGTGGCGGGGCGGATGACCGATCGCTGGCTGGTGTCAGGCGGCTTCACCCATCTCCAGATCGAGGATGGCGACGGCATCCGCGCGCGCAGCTTCATCCCGCGCGACACGTTCAAGCTGGCCGCGACCTACAGCATCGAGCAGCTGAACGACCTGAAGCTGGGCGGTCAGTTCCGCTATCAGAGCCGGATCAGCAACACCAACGGCGCGGTCAATGCGGCCGGGCAGGCGGTGCCGGTGGTGCAGGATGCCTATGCCACGCTCGACCTGCTGGGCAGCATCCGGGTGATCGACCATGTCCGCGCGAGCGTGAATGTGCGCAACGTGACCAATGCGAAATATCTCGGCACGCTGAAATACGGCCAGGCCTTCTACGCCGCACCGCGCAGCGTGATGGCGACGCTGCGTTTCGATTATTGAGGCGGGTGAACGGGGCGGGACTTCAATGTCCCGCCCCGTATACCATCACTGATCTTCCTTCGTCGCCTCGATCGCGGCATTGGCGGCCAGGATATAGGCCGAGGTCGTCGCGACCGTGTACTCATTCTCGAACCACAGGAACGGCCAGTCGGTCTTCAGCTCGGGGAAGTCCGGCTTCACGATCAGCACGCCCGGCACCAGCCCGCCGGGGATGAAGCCGTAATCGGCGCGGTTATGGCCATAGCCGATCAGCTTGGAGGCGGTGCCGACCGTCGAAACCAGCGACAAATTGTTCGCCGGGTGCCGCCCGAGCACATAGTCGATCGCGTTCAGCGTATAGTCGGTGCCGATGATCTCCGGGAACGCCTTGTGCATCAGGTACATGGTCGATCCGAACTCGACCACCTGATGCGACCCCGCCCAATTGCCCTCGCTGATCGGCACGCCGAACGGGTTCTTGCCGATTTCGGCATCGCGTTTGGCCTTGGCCGCACGCACCATGGGCACCAGCGCGGCACGATACTGGGCGTCCATATAGGGGATGGCGCGGATCGCCGAGGCACCGACCCAGGCGAAGCTCTTGGCGATCACCGGCATCAGGCCGCGCAGGCGATCGGCATAGAGCTTCTCGCCCTTGCTGGTGATCAGCAGCTCGACCGTCGCGCCGACATTCGCGCCGTCCGCCGACCAGGGCGAGCCGGAGTCGTCGCGGCCGTCGCCGGCCTTGATCTTGCCCTTTTGCTGGCGCGTCCAGAGGACCTTGGCGGCGTCGAGCGCCTCGGCGGCCATGGCGGGATCGCTGTCGGCCAGCGCACGCGAAGCGGCGGCCAGCGCGCCCGCCACCGCCAGATTGTTGGCGGGCAGGTCGGTGGTGAAGGCCCAGCGATCGTCCTGCGCGCCCGAGGCGCCGCCCTTGCGCTCGGTCGTGCCCAGCGCGGCGTCATAGGTCAGATTGTCGGTCTGCGACCCGGCATCACCGAGATGGGCATATTGGCGCTGCGCCGGATCGATGATGCCGACGATCGCATGGCCGAACACCTTGTATTGGGCGAGCAGTTGCAGGACGCCGTGGCGGATCTGCTGGACCGCGTCCGGCTTGCCATCGGGCTTGCGGATCTCGACCGCGCGTGCGGCTTCATCGACGCTCGTCTCGTCCCAGTCGAGGCCATAGAGTTCACGCCCCCAGACCAGATCGCGAACCACGGCGGCGTTCTGCGGCGTCTGGATGTCATAATCGCCCGCGTCCTGGAACCCGCCGATGTTCAGGCCGGGGATATGCTCGCCGGGCTTGAAGGGGGAGTCGAGGTTCGGCCCCATCTTGTATCCGTCGAAATGGACGTGATTGGGCGGCGCCTGTCGCGCATCGTCGAGATGCGAGGGGGCTGACCAGACGCGGTACTGCTCGCGAATGCCGACATGATCCATTTGCTCGGCGATGAAGGTGTCGAGCGAGGTCTGCCAGATGCGGTCATAGGCATCGGCGGCGATGCGGAAGGGATTGGTGACCTGCCCGCCATAGGCGATGGCATAGACGCCCGGCTCGCGCACGCTGGAGAAGTCGAAGGCGGCGTAATTGTACCGCATCCAGCGCCCGCGCGACGTGACGGCGGCGCGCAGCACCGGCTGGCGGGTGCCGTCGGCGGCCAGCTTGACCAGTTCGGCCTCGACCGGCGCGGGGCCATGCGGGTCGGTCTCGATCAGGGCGACCTTCGACCGGCCAGGGGTATAGCCCGCTTGGTTGAACGACACGACCGGCGGGCGCACCCAGTTCTTCACGACATTGGGGCGGACATGCCAGACGACGGCATTCTCCTTCGCCCCGACCGCGATCGGCGAGCGCACCACGAACCAGCCATTCTGCGCCCGATTGCGCGCGTCATAGAGTTCGAGCGCACCCGCGTCCGAGGTGATGGTGACGCGGGTCAGCGGGTCTTCGGGGGCGAGCGTGATCGACTTGCCGCCCGCCGCCAGCGGCATCGGATCGCCCGAGCCGTCCTTGGCCATCGGCCCCGTCGCGTGGCGCGGGAACAGGCCTGGCGCGGCGTCCATCAGATAGGTCTTGCCGAAATAGCTGGTCGGCAGGAAATCGAGATTGAACCCCGCCTTGCCCGCCAGGCTGGCGGGCAGCGGCTGGTCGAGGTCGACCGCGATGCAAAAGCCGTCGCCCTCGGCGGTGACCTTCACCTTATAGGTCAGGTCGACATCCTTATAGGCGGAGCGGACTACGATCTGATTGGCCTCGGTTCCGCGCGTGCGGCCGAGAAAGGCGGGGACGGGGTCCCATTGTTCGGGCGTGCGATTAAGCCGGACCGCGCCATCGGTGGCGATCCGCTCGCCATGCAGCACGATCTGGATGCCGGCATTCTTCTCGTCGAAGAAGATCGGGCTGAACTGGTTCTGGTCGACCATCACGGTCAGCCCCTGGGTCTCCAACGTTTCGGCCGGTGTCACCGCGAGCGTTTGGGCAAGAGCATGGGCGCTGGCCAACAAGCTGGCCGAGGTCAACAAGGTGAACCCTATCAGTTTCAGCATTACCCCTCCTATCGCGCGATAGCGCTATCATTTTTGCGGATGGATAAGGCGTGAAACGGGCAGGGTGCCCGGTACCTGACCGTCCGCAAATACGGGGCGATTGCCGCCTCCGTTGCGGGGCAATTTGAGCGAAGCGCTCGGATTAAACAACGGAAAAATAGCGTCTTGCTTCAGATCAGCATGATCGCGCAGCTTGACGGTCGGGCAAGGTTTGCCGGCCAGCATTCACATCAGAATAACGCTCACATGGCTTTGGGCTTTACATCGACGGGGCATGAAAAAGGGGCGCGGATGGTATGGCCACCCGCGCCCCTCTGGAACGTGCGGATTGCGATCAGGGCTTGGATTTGTAGCGCGGCTGGGCGCGGCCGGCTTCGTCGGCGGCCTGGCGGATCAGCTGGATATTGCGCTTGATCGACGCAGCCAGCGTGGAGCGGATCGCCTCATCGGCATCCGAGCCGGCGGGCACTTCGCGCAGCAACTGCAGCCACTCGCCGATCGCCTCGTCATGCTGGCCCTTGAAGTCCTTTTCCATCGCGAAGTAAAAGCGAGCGCGGGCGTCGCGCGGATCGATGGCCAGCGCCTTGCGGAACGCCTCGGCGGCCTGGGGCGGCAGGTTGACGTCGTTCGACTTGGTCGTCTGCATCAACGTCTCGCCCAGCGCCGACCAGGCGGTGGACTGGTTCGGATCGATCGCCAGCGAGGCGCGATAGGCGGTGGCGGCCTCCGCGAATTGACGCTTGGCGAGCAGGGCGTCGCCCAACTGCTTCTGCGCGGCGGCGTCGCCCGGCGCCTTGTTGGCGGCGGCCTTGGCGGCGGTCGGATCGGCGGCGGGGGTGGGGCGCTCGATGAAGACCGGCGTCACCACGGGCTTGGTGTCCGCAGGACGTCGCAGCAGCGCCACCGCGATGAAGGCCAGGATGGCCAGGACGAGCACGATGCCCGCGATGACGAAGATTTTGCCCCGTTTCATTGATCGATCCCTGCTCATTGTGGCGTCAGCCTATCGTGCGATTCGCCTTGCCATAACGTAAAAGGGGCAAAGCACCGGAAAATCCATGTCTTATCTTGAAACAGATTCGACCAAGTCCCTGCACCACAACGTTATTGTCCGGAATTTTACCGGGTGCGATAGCGATGACGTCCGCGATATACCGGCCTTCAAGTTCGAGGCGCCGAGTCGCCAATTGATTGACGTTCGGAGTGTTGTCGATGCGCAAATTCACCACCGCCCTGATTTCGGTCGCCGCCGCCGCGCTCGCCGCGACCTCGGTGCAGGCCGCGCCGGGCACCGTGACCAGCACCGCCAACGATTATTATTCCGCGCAGAGGAACGTGCCGGCGGGTTCGACCGTGGTGACGTTCGACACGCCGCAGCTTCCCAACGGCTTCTCGCTGCAGGGCGGCACGATCGGCACGGGTTCGGTCTGGGACCCGAGCGTGGGCAACTGGAAATATGTCGCGCCGTCGGGTGACTCGACTAATTTCCTGGTGACGCTGCCCAACGCATCGACCACGCTGACCGCCGACAAGCGCTTCGGCTATGGCAGCGTCGGGCTGAACTGGGGTTCGATCGACACGTCGAACATCCTCGATGTGCTCGACATCTTCGGCAATGTGATCACCTCGATCACCGGTTCGAACCTGCTGTCGAACCGTTCGCTGCTCGACTTCAGCACCAACCGCTACGTCACCTATTCGCTCGATCCCAATAGCGGTCAGCAGATCGGTGGCCTGCGCTTCACCTCGCCGAACAGCAATGGCTGGTCGTTCGAGGTAGACGATATCGCATTCAGCAACGCTTCGCCCGCGGCGGTGCCGGAACCGGCATCGATCGCGCTGTTCGGCGCGGGGCTGGCGGGTCTGGTCGGGGTGGCGCGTCGCCGCCGCCGTCAGGCCGCCTGATACGGAACGGTCCGCAGCGCTGGCATCGCCCGCCGCGCGGATACAGAGAAGATCGGAAGCCGGTATCCGGCTTGTTGCTTTGGTCAAGGACAACAGGGAGAAAGATGATGGCTGGCGTGAAGACGATGATGGCGGTGGCAGGCATGCTGGCCGGTGCGATGGTGTCGACGGCGGCGGTGGCCGGCGTGACGAGCGTCGCCTATGACCAGCCGGCACCGGCGGGCGCGACCCTGGTCGACTTCAACAGCAACGGCACGCCGGGCATGACCGACCTGCCGACCGGCTTCTCGCTGTCGGGTGGCCAGCTCGTCACCGGTTCGGCCAATGGCTACAGCACGCCGCTGGGCGACACGACCCAGTATCTGCTGGTCAACAAGAGCAGCGCGACGCTCAAGTCGAACAACGCCGCCGGCTATGACAGCGTCAGCCTGTATTGGGGGTCGATCGACACCTTCAACACGCTGAACATCCTCGACACCGCCAGTCGCGTCATCAAGACGATCACCGGCACGGAAATTGCGTTCCCGGGCGCGAACAACTCGTTCGGCGATTACAACAACCCGAAGTACAACCAGTATGTCACCTACACGCTGGACAGCCTGACCGGCGCGCGCATCGGTGGCTTGCAGTTCCTGTCGACGGACACCGCGTTCGAGCTCGACAATGTCGCCTTCTTCAACAAGAACCCGACCGCGGTGCCGGAGCCGGCGACGCTGACCCTTTTCGGTGCCGGCATCGGCGGCCTGATCGCCGCTTCGCGCCGTCGTCGCAAGAAGACGGCCTGACGGGCTTTCATAACGGCACCGGCCATGGGGCTGGTGCCGTTTCGAGAAAAGGCGGCCTAGGCCGCCTTTTTTTGTGCCTGTCGCAGGTGATGGGGTGGGCCGCCGCTCGACGGCATGGCGCAGCCGGGGCAGGGGGCAAACCAACCGGATATGTGCGCCGGCCGGTGGAGAGGGGCAGGCGCCCCTCTCCGGTCAGGCGGCGGCGGAGCGTAGCGCCTCCATTTCGCCCATCACGCGGGCCTTGCGGCCATAGACGAACTCGAACAGCGGGCTGGCCATCATCGTGGTCACGATCGCCATCAGCACGAGCATCGAGAACAGCGTCGGCCCGATGATACCCTTTTGCAGGCCGATATTGATGATGATCAGCTCCATCAGCCCGCGCGAGTTCATCAGCGCACCGATGCCGAGCGCGGTCCGGTTATCCTCGCCGCAAACGCGTGCGGCGAGGTAGCAGGCGCCGAACTTCGCCGCGATCGAGGCGAGGAGGATGGCGAAGGCGATCAGCAGCAGGGGCGCGGAATTGACCATGTCCATCCGCGTGTTCAGCCCCGAATAGGTGAAGAACATCGGCAGCAGCAGGACGACCGCCAGCGGCTCGACCTTCTTCTTGAGTTCGGTGACGAACAGCCCGCGCGGCATGAAGACGCCCAGGATGAAGCCGCCGAAGATGCCATGCACGCCGATCGCGTCCATGATGAACGCCGACACGCAGAAAGCCATCAGCGTGATCGCCAGTATATTGGTCGACATCTCGCCACGCGCCTCGACCGCGCGGCCCAGCGGGGCGAGGATGCGGCGGCCGAACAGCAGGAGGAAGCCCACATACAGGATCGCCCCGCCGATCGCGAGGATCGCAACGCCGCTGCCGCCGCCAAAGGTCGCCAGCACCACCGCCAGCACGCACCAGGATGCGGCATCGTCGAACGCCCCCGCCGCGAGTGACAGCGTGCCGAGTGGGCTGTCCGCCAGTCCCCGTTCGTTGATGATGCGCGCCAGCATCGGGAACGCGGTGAGCGCAATGCAGGCACCCATGAACAGCGAGGCATTGGCCTGGCTGATCCCCGGCGCGAACAGCCCGGGCACGGTCATCAGCCAGGGGGTGATCAGCATCGCGATCAGGAAGGGCACCACCACCCCCGAGGCGGACACCGCCATCGCGCTGCGCGCCTTGGATTCGAAATGGTCGAGGCGCAGCGTCAGCCCGACCAGGAACATATAGAGCGCGACGCCGAGCTGCGCGCCCGCATAGAGGACGTTGCGCGTCTCCTTCGGAAAGATCGCGCCCTGCAATTCGGGCCAGACCAATCCCAGCAGCGAGGGGCCGAGCACGACGCCCGCGATCATCTCGCCCACGACCGGCGGCTGAGCGAGGAACTTCTGCCCCAGCCAGCCGACCAGACGACAAGCGAACAGGATCACCGCCAGTTGCAGGAAGAAATGGATGCTATAGTCGCCCGGCGCATAGGTGGTGGCGGCGCCGGTGCTCGCCGGGCCGTGCGGTGACAGGATCGTCGTGGCGGTTCGCCAGAAACTATCCAACGCATTGTGAAGCATCGCCAATTCCCCTCCGCCCGACCGCGCCTCGACGCGGCGGGCCGGCGATGGACGCACCACCGCCTTCCCCTCTTATCCCCCTTGTTTGCCGGGGGATTTTTGGGGCGACAAGAGGGAAAGCGGCCGTCATCACGCGATCGGCCGGTGACCACGCCGGCGACCTGCGGGGCGGAAACGATGGGACATGGCCGCGGACCGCGTGTCAGGCGGTCCGCAGCCTATCCTTGAGGTCAGGCGATCTCCGGCAGGCGATCGAGATGCTTTTCCAGCGTCAGCGGATAGTCGCGCACGCGAACCCCGGTGGCGTTATACACCGCATTGGCCACCGCCGCACCGACCCCGCACAGGCCGAGTTCGCCGACGCCCTTGGCCTTCATCGGGTTCGCCTTGTCATCGGCCTCCTCGAGGAAGATCACCTCCTGGTGCGGGATGTCGGCATGGACCGGCACCTCATAGCCGGCGAGATCGTGATTGACGAAGAAGCCGAAGCGCGTGTCGACGGCCAGTTCCTCCATCAGCGCCGAGCCGACGCCCATCGTCATCGCGCCGATCACCTGGCTGCGCGCCGCCTTAGGGTTCAGGATGCGCCCGGCGGCGCAGACGGCCAGCATCCGGCGCAGACGGACCACGCCGGTATAAGCATCGACGCCGACCTCGACGAAATGCGAGCCGAAGGTCGACAGCTGATAGGTCTTGCCGAGATCGCCGAACTCGATCTTGTCCTCGGCGGTCAGCGGCGCCGATTTCGCCGCGTCGCGCAAAGGCACCGACCGGTTGCCGCCCGAGACCTGTCCGCCGGCAAAGGCGATGTCGGCCGAGTTGAAGCCCAGCGTCTGCGCCACCGCCTCGCGCAACTTGACGCAGGCGGCATAGACGCCGGCGGTCGCATTGGCCGCGCCGAACTGGCCGCCCGACCCCGCCGACACCGGATAGGCGGAATCGCCCAGACGGACCTCGACCCGATCCAGCCCTACGCCCATCATCTCGGCGGCGGTCTGGGCGATGATCGTATAGCTGCCCGTGCCGATGTCGGTCATGTCGGTTTCGACCAGCACCCGACCATCGGATTGCAACGTGACGCGCGCGCCGGAGCGGCGGTTGATATGGTTGCGGAACGCCGCCGCCATGCCCATGCCGACCAGCCAGCGCCCGTCGCGCACCTGCCCCGGCTTGGCATGGCGCCGCGACCAGCCGAAACGCTGCGCGCCTTCCTCGAGGCAGCGGACCAGCTGGCGCTGCGAGAAGCGGCGATCGGGCTTTTGCGGATCGACCTGGGTGTCGTTCTTTACGCGAAAGGCGACCGGGTCCATGCCCAGCTTCTCGGCCATCTCATCCATGGCGATTTCGAGCGCCATCATGCCCGGTGCCTCGCCCGGCGCGCGCATCGAATTGCCCTCGGGCAGGTTGAGCACGGCCAGACGCATCGCGGTCAGGCGGTTGGGGCCGGCATAGAGCAGCTGGGTCTGGTTGACCGCCGTCTCCGGGCCACCGCCGGGCAGGTCGCCCGATCCGCTCTCATGCGCGATCGCCTGGATCGTGCCGTCCTTGGCCGCACCGATACGGATACGCTGGCGGGTCGCGGGGCGATGGGTGGAGTTGTTGGCCATCAGGGGCCGCTGCATCGCGACCTTGACCGCCCGCCCGACCTCGCGCGCGGCCAGAGCCGCCATGATCGCATCGGCGCGCAGGAACAGCTTGCCGCCGAAACCGCCGCCGACATAGGGCGACATGAAACGGATCTTGTCCTTGGCGATGCCCAGCGTCTTGGCCAGATCGCCGCGCCCCCAGTCGATCATCTGGTTAGACGTCCAGATGTGCAGCTCATCGCCCTTCCACAGTGCGGTGGAAGCGAAGGGCTCCATCATCGCATGGCTATGATCGGGCGTCGTATACGCCGCATCGAGCGTTACCGGCGCGGCGGCAAAGGCCTTCTCGAAATCGCCGACCCGGTCGGCGGCGGGCGCCTTGTTCCCCTCGTTGCTGTCACCACCCACCAGCGGCGCGGTCTTGAGCGCGCTGTCGAGGTCGAAGCTGCCCGACGCGCGCTCATAATCGACACGGACGAGGCCAGCCGCCGCACGCGCCTGTTCGAAGGTCTTGGCGACCACGATCGCGATCGCCTGATGATAATGGTCGACCTCCGGGCCGCCGAGCAGCTTGGCAGTGTTGAAATTGCCCTTGGCCAGCGGACCGGCATTGCCGGCGGTGACGATGCCCAGCACGCCGGGCGCGCCGCGTGCATCGTCCAGATCGATGCTGCGGATACGCCCCTTGGCGATCGCGGCACCGATGATCCAGCCATAGGCGGCATCGGGGGCATCGGCATGGCGTTCATAGGCATAGGGCGCGGTGCCCGTGGTCTTGCGCGGTCCATCGATCCGGTCCTGCGCGCGGCCGACCACGGTCATGCGATCGATGGGATTGGTGCCTGCCGGCTCGGTGAATTTCATGCGGTCCTCGCCTGGCTGATGACGGCGGCGATCGTCCGTTCGACGAGCGGCACCTTGAAGGCATTATGCTCGGTCGGCCTGGCGTCGGCGAGCAGCCTGGCCGTCACCGCCTTGGCCCCGCCGGGCAGCTGGGCATCGGCCGCCTCGACCCGCCACGGCTTGTGCGCGACGCCGCCCACCGCGACGCGGCCGCTGCCATCCTTCTGGACGACCGCCGCGACCGAGATCAGCGCAAAGGCATAGGAGGCGCGGTCGCGTACCTTTTCATAGATGTGCGTGCCGCCAAGCGGGCGGGGCAGGGTGACCGAGGTGATCAGTTCGCCGGGCTGCAACACGGTTTCGATATGCGGCGTGTCGCCGGGCAGGCGGTGGAGGTCGGCGATGGGGATGGCGCGGGTCTGCCCTTGCGGGTTCACCGTCTCGACCACCGCGTCCAGCACCCGCATCGCGACGTTCATGTCGCTCGGGTTGGTGGCGATGCACTGGCCGCTCGTCCCGACGACCGCAAGCTGACGCGAATAGCCGCCGATGGCGCTGCATCCCGAGCCCGGCTTGCGCTTGTTGCAGGCCATGTTGGTGTCGTAGAAATAGGGGCAGCGGGTCCGCTGGAGCAGGTTGCCCGCCGTCGTCGCCTTGTTGCGCAACTGCCCGCTCGCACCCGCCGCGATCGCGCGCGACAGGACGCCGTAATCGCGGCGCACCCGTTCGTCCGTCGACAGCGCAGTGTTGGTGACGAGCGCACCGATGCGCAGGCCGCCATCCTCGGTCTTTTCGATCCGGTCGAGCTTCAGGTCCTGCACGTCGATCAGATGGGTCGGCGTCTCGACCTCGATCTTCATCAGGTCGAGCAGGTTGGTGCCGCCCGCCAGGAACTTCGCGCCCGGCCGGGTCGCGGCACGCGCCGCCGCGACGGGGTCCTTGGCGCGCTCATAGGTGAAGGCCTTCATGCCTTGGCTCCCGCGACATCTGCCATGGCGTCGGCGATGTTGGAATAGGCGCCGCAGCGGCAGATATTGCCGCTCATCCGCTCGCGCATCTCGATATTGCTGGCCTGGGGGCGGGCCATCAGGTCGGCCTGGACGTGGCTGGGCACGCCGGCGCGAATCTCTTCGAGGACCGCGACCGCCGAGCAGATCTGGCCCGGCGTGCAATAGCCGCATTGATAACCGTCGTGACGGACGAAGGCCGCCTGCATCGGGTGGAGCTTGTCGGGCGTGCCCAGCCCCTCGATCGTAGTGATCGCGTCGCCGTCATGCTGGAGCGCCAGGCTGAGGCAGCTGTTGATCCGTTGGCCGTTGACCAGGACGGTGCAGGCGCCGCACTGGCCATGGTCGCAGCCCTTCTTCGTGCCGCTCAGGTGCAGATGCTCGCGCAGCGCGTCGAGGAGCGTCGTGCGCGGGTCGAGCGACAGCGGCCGATCCTTGCCATTCACCTTCAGAGTGACGGGCATGGTCACGGGCATCGCGGCGGGATCGGGCGGCATGGTGGTCCTCTTGGTCTGGGCGTCCGACGGGGTGGAGGCGGCCATGGCCGTGGCCGCGCCGCCAACCATCACTCCGCGCCGGGAAAATGAAATATTACAAGCGCCTGAAGTCTCGTCCGCCACGTTGCGTCTCTCCCTTGGTCCTACCGTTCACCCGTCACCATCAAGCGTCCCGCCCTGGGGACATGGGCACCAAGGGGTCTGGCGTTGTTCGGTATGATAACGCCCGCCCGCGAATTTGGTGTCAAGCGGTGTGGAACAAACGCAAAATTCCGTCAGGCGGAAGGGGGTTGGGGGAGAAAGGCGGCGACGCACCCGTCACCCTGTGCTAACCCCGCCGCATCGCCGGTTTGACGACCGCAAGCGCTGGCGACTGAGAGACCCATGTGCTCCCGCTTGTTGGCCGGAGCATCAGCATGACGTCTTTCGATCGGTATCGACGAGGGCGCTTGTCCGCCGCCGCGCGCCCATGGTGAGTGCGCAGGAACGGATGCGGACGCACCGCGCGCTGATGGATGGGATCGGCGCGCTGGAGGATCGTATCGCGCCGCTCTGGGCCGCCGATCGTCCGCTGCCGACATCGCTGCACCATGCGGTCCGTGCGCGCGTTACCTCCAACAGCTTTCGCGAACTGGACGTGCTGCTGGCGCATTGGATTGGGCTGATGATGGGGCAGCCGGTGCGGATGGATGACGTCGACGGCTGGCGAGAGGAGGCCGCGCGGGATTATCCGTTCGATGCGGTTTACACGCCGTTCGAGATCGCGCGGATCGCGGCGACCTATCGGCTGGCGGCGCTGCCGCGGATCGTCACGAAGCGCGATCTCGCCGCCTGAGCACGTGATCCCCGGACATGCGGTTGATCGGTCGCACCCGCGCGTGCACAGAAGCGACCGAGGCATCGCGCATGCCGCATCGGGGGAGGGTAGGGCTTTGCGACGGGCATTCATGGGGGCGCTGGGCGCGCTGGCGATCGCGGGGTCCTGCTGGGCACAGACGACCCCGGTGCCACATATCGTCACGCGCGCCGGCCGCCACGCGCTGATCGTCGATGGCCAGCCCTTCCTGATGCTGGGCGCGCAGGTCAACAATTCCAGCAACTATGCCAGCGCGCTGCCGCAGGTGTGGCCGATGCTCGACCGGCTGCATGCCAACACGATCGAGATTCCCGTCGCCTGGCAGCAGATCGAGCCGCGCGAGGGGCAGTTCGACTTCTCCTTCGTCCAGACGCTGCTCGACCAGGCCCGCGCGCATGACAAGCGGGTCGTGCTGCTCTGGTTCGGAACCTGGAAGAACACGTCGCCCGGCTATACGCCCGATTGGGTCAAGCTCGACAATCGCCGCTTCCCCCGGATGAAGACCCGCGACGGCAAGGATCATTATGTCCTGTCGCCGATGTTCCGCGCGACTCTGGAGGCGGACAAGCGCGCCTTCGTCCGGTTGATGGCCTATCTGAAGGCGCATGATCCGCAGAACACCGTCATCATGGTGCAGGCGGAGAATGAGGTCGGCAGCTATCGCAACTCGCGCGATTTCGGCGCGGCGGCGCAGGCGCTGTTCGCCGGACCGGTGCCGGCGGCGCTCACCCGTAAGCTCGGCAAGGCGCCCGGCACCTGGTCCACCGTCTTCGGCGCGCAGGCGGACCGCGCGTTCAACACCTGGTACACCGCCCGCTTCGTCGACGAGATCGCCGCCGCCGGCAAGGCGGTCAAGCCGCTCCCCATCTATGTCAATGCGGCGCTGGCCGGGCCGTCCAACGTCCCCGACCCGGACGGGGTGGCGAGCGGCGGGCCGCAGCAGGACGTGCTCGACATCTGGAAGGTCGCTGCGCCTGCGATCGATGCCGCCGCGCCCGATCTCTACGACCGGGCCAGCGCCAATGTCGCCTTGTATCTGAAGGCCTATGCGTGGCCCGACAACCCGCTGTTGGTGCCCGAGATCGGTAACGCCCGCGACTTCGCGCGCTATTTCTACGAGGCGCTGGGGCGCGGCGCGATCGGCTTCGCGCCGTTCGGCATGGATGACACGGGCTTCTTCAACTATCCGCTCGGCGCCAAGGCACTGGACGAGGCGACGCTGGACGCCTTTGCCAAGCCGTATCGGGCGATGGCGGGGGTGATGCGCGACTGGGCGCGACTGTCCTTCGCGCATGACAGCTGGGGGACGGCGCGGCCCGACGACGGATCGGATCGCCAGACGGTCATGGGCGACTGGTCCATCCGCGCCAGCTTCGGCGAATGGCAGTTCGGGGAGAAGAGCTGGAGCTGGCTCAAGTCCGAACCCGCGCCTTGGGCGAAAGAGCCGATCGGCGGGGTGGCGGTGTTGCACCTGTCGGCGGACGAATTTCTGATGATCGGCGATCATGTGCGGATGCGGTTCGAGCCGGCAACGCCCGACCCCCGCGCGATGGTCGTGCGGGTCGAGGAAGGGCATTTCGCCGATGGCCAATGGGTCATGGACCGGGTGTGGAACGGCGACCAGACCGACTACGGCATCAACATCATCGACCGCCCGGTGGTGCTGAAGGTGACGATGGGCCGCTATCGCTGATCCAGCGGATGGACGGCCGGGCGCAGGCTAATCCGCATCGTCGTGCCCGGACCCTCGTCGAGCAGGTGCAGTTCGCCGCCCGAAGCATGGAGCAGCGACCGGGCGATCGGCAGACCCAACCCCGTGCCGCCGCTGACCCGGCGCGAGGTGAAGAACGGCTCGAAGATGCGCGCCCGATCGGCGGCGGGGATGCCGCCGCCATTGTCGCGGACCGCCAGGCGAATAGGCTCGCCGGCGGTGATGGCGATGACGATCCGGTCGGCGTCGGCCTGGATGGCATTCTCGATCAGCGTCGTCAGCACGGCCTCCAGCGTCGAGGCGGGAACGGCGGCGAACAGGGCAGAGGACGCGGCCTCGACGAGGATGGTCACGCCGGTCTTGCGCAGCGCATCGGCCACCTTGTGCGCGGCCGCCACGACATCGGCGCTGCCTTCGGGGCCTGCAACCATCATGTCGGCACGCGCCAGGTCGAGCAGGCGCGACACCAGAAGCGTCAGGCGGGTGGCGTCCGCATCGGCATTGGCCAGGAAACGGGCGCGGTCCGCCGCCGCCATGCTGTCGGCATGATCCTGCAGCAGCTCGATCGCGCCGCGTATGCCGGTCAGCGGCGTCTTGAACTCATGGCTGACCGCATGGGCGAAGTTGCGGAGATAATGCGATCGCGCCTCTATCGCCTCGGCCATGGCGGCGAAGTCGCGGTACAGGTCCTGTATCTCGATCGCGGCGGTCGGCGGAATGGCGGGCACGCCGCCCCGCCCGGCCGCAACGCTTCGGGTCGCCTCCTGCAATTGCTCGATCGGCCGGGCGATCCCGCGCGACAACAGACCGGACAACAGGATCAACAGCGCGAGGATGGCGAGGATGCCGATGACGATCTTGCCCCAGTCCTCATACAGCCCGACGAACAGCGACCTGGCCGAGCGCGACAACAGCAGCACGCCGACCACGCGACCATCGACCAGCACGGGCCGCGCATGATGGACCCGCGTCGCCGCCGCGCGGGTCAGCCAGTCGAAGCGATAGACGGCGTGATAGCTCGCGTTGCGGCGCAGTTCGGTGCGCGGCTGGCCCTGAAGCGCCGAGGCGACTTCGGCCAGTCCGGCATAGCTGCCGCGTCGCCCCGTCCCGCCGGCGATCCGCCCGTCGCGGTCGAGCAGGATGATCGAGGCCAGGGTCGCGCCCCGCGTCGCGGCCAGGACGGGGGCAAGCCGGATCGCGGCCGCCCGCGCATCGGCCAAGGGTGCAGGTGCTGCCGAAGGCGCGGGGCGTTCGGGCAGGATCGGCGTCGCGCTGAGGTCGACCGTACTGTCGCCTTCGCCATATCGGGCAGACGCCGGCGTGACGGATCGCCCCGGTGGCGCCTCGGGCCAGAGGACCGCCGCGCTCGCCGCCAGCGCGGCGCCTTGCGCGGCGAGTTCCGCTTCGGTCTGGCGGACCAGCGTATTCTCATAGACACGCAGCGCCACCGCACCGACGCCGGGCAGCGCGGCGACCAGGAAGAAGCTGGCGAACAGATAGGTGCGCAGGCTCAGGCGCGGCCAGTGCCGCTTGGCCCAGCCCTTGACCTCGCCGATCACGTGCCCGCGCCGGTGCAGGCCCCCAAGCGATAGCCGATGCCGGGCCGCGTCTCGACCAGATCGGTGCCGCCCACGGCGGCGAACTTGGCGCGCAGGTTGCGGATATGGCTGTCCACCGTCCGGTCGGTGACGGCGAAGCCCGGCCCGTGCAGCCGGTCGATGATCGCATCGCGGCCGAACACCTTGCCCGGCATCACCGCGAGCGTGCGCAGGATCGAGAATTCGGTGACGGTCAGCGGCACCTCCGCCCCGTTCCAGCGCGCCTGCCACCCCTCGACATCCAGGGTCAGTCGCGCATGCTGGATGGTCGCGCCTATCTGCTGGACGCTCGGTGGATGGGCATGGGTGCGGCGCAGGATCGCCATCACCCGCGCCACCACCTCACGCGGGGAAAAGGGTTTGACGACATAATCGTCCGCGCCCAGCTCGATCCCCAGCACGCGGTCGATCTCGTCGTCGCGCGAGGACAGGAACAGGATCGGGCAATCGCCTTCGGCCCTGAGGCGGCGGCACACTTCCAGCCCGTCCATGCGCGGCATGTTGATGTCCAGCACCACCAGATCGGGCGCATGGGTCAGCGCGGCGGTGAGCGCCGCCTCGCCATCCGCCGCCTCGATCGTGTCCAGCCCCGCCTTGCCCAGCGCGAAGACGAGCAACTGGCGGATATTGGGGTCGTCATCGGCGATCAGGATGGTGCGGGGCATGGGGCACAGGATCATGGCCGGGGCGACTTCGTCAACGGGGCAGGCGCCGGAGGCGGGGCATCGTCGACGATCCGGATACGCAGGCCGCCACAACCCATGATCCAGCCGTCGGTCAGCGGCGGCGGCGCGGCATGCGGGCGGACCCGCGCCTCGGCCGCCGCCAGCCGTCGTGCGCCGCGCCAGGTCCAGCTATGCCAATCCCGCTGGTCCCGCTCCAGCCGGCCCATCGCCTCGTCGATCAGGTAATGGACGCGCCCCCGCAGCACCGGCCCGCTCGCGCGCCGCTCCAGATCGATCAGCGGCAACAGCGCCGAGGGGCCCAGCCCTTCGAGATAGCAGAGGTCGAGCGCGTCGCCGCGCCGGGCATGGCGGACATTCCAATCGGCGGCGATCGCCCCCAGATCGACCGCGCAGACGCCCGCCAGCACCAGCCCGGCGGCGAGCGCATTGGCATTGATCAGCCAGGCTACCGACCGGCCCGTCACCATCCGCCAGGTGATCAGGATCAGCCCGGTCGCGACCAGCCCCATCCACAACAGCGCCGCGATCCGCCAGCCCGTCAGCATCGAGGCCGCGATGTAGTCGAGCGTGCGCAGCATGCTGGACGCGACGAGCAGGAGGTTCTGCGCCACCCACAACAGGATCAGCCGGCGGACGAGCGGGCTGCGCGCGCCGTCGCTGTCGGGCCGAGCCGCCAGCAGTACGAAGGCGCCGGCGAGCAGCGCGGTAACGATCAGCGGATAGGCGCCGCGATGGGCATATTCGGCGGGCGTCACCCCGGCGGGCAGGGCCGCACCGCTCCAGAGGAAGGCGAGGTCCAGCGCGTTCTGGACGGCGAAGATCGCGTTGAAGGTGACCAGCGACAGGATCAAGGCGGTGACCGGCAGATGCCGGGCACGGGCCGTATCCGCCACACCGCCAAAGTCGAACCGCAGCACCGCGCGGTGCGGCCGCAGCGCCGGCCAGACGGCCAGCAGGATGATAAGCCAGAAGACGGCGTGAAAGATCATCGCCGACAGGTCCGGGAAACGGATCGCGGCAAAGGCACCGGCGATCAGCGGGTTGGCCTGGGCGAACAGATACAGGAACAGCGCACCGCCCAGGACGGGCAGGATCAGCAGCCCCGAAACGGTGACCAGCGCGCGCGACGGGCATCGTCGGACGAGACGCCGCGCGTCGCGAAAAGGCGTGGCCAGGCCGAATATGCCATTCAGGGCGATCCGCAGGTCCCAGCGTATCGCGTCGTCGAACCGGCGCAGCGGCAAGAGGCTGGCGGACATCAGCGCCAGCCCGAACAGGCACCAGTCGAGCGGCCTGGGATCGTCGACCAGCATCACGCCGAACAGGAGCGCAACGACGAGCGCCACCCGTGCCGCGCGATCGTGCCGCACATCGGGGCGGGTGACGGCCAGCACCAGGGCCCAGGCGAGCGCGAAGCCGCCCAGCGTCCAGCCCGGCTCGTGATCGTAGAAGAACAGGTCCGCCAGACCGATCAGCGCGGCGGCGCCGAACAGCTTGGCCAGGAAAGAATATCGCGGTGATCCGATGACGGTCATGCCGGTCTCCTTAGCAGGCCTTGCTGATGCCGGGCGGACATGGAGCGGGATCATGGCACCCGTTGCGAATCTCGCGAGGCTTTTGTGCAGAAGCCGTGCAGACCGGGGTCCCGCCTTGACTGGGGGGACTTGAAGACGCGCCGTTTCTTGCGCATGGGGGCGCGGCAAAGACGGGTGGATGGCCGAGTGGTTTAAGGCTCCAGTCTTGAAAACTGGCGAACGGGTAACCGTTCCGTGGGTTCGAATCCCACTCCACCCGCCATCGGCGCACCCCATGTGCCATTCCCCCGACAGCGGCTGATCGTGCCTTGCCTGCGGTGACGTGAGGTTCCGGATGCGGGGCCGCTATGGCAAAGAACGCCTCATGTGGGGGAACATTACCCGGCGCGGGATGCGCCTCGGCATTTTTTCGGTCCTGGCGACGCTGATGAGTAGCGCGCCCGCGCTGGCGCAGGACGAGGCTGGGTTTCAGAGCTATCTGCAGCAGGTTCGCGGCACCGCGCTGGCGCAGGGCGTCAGCCGCGCGACGCTGGACGCGGTGCTGCCGACGCTGACGCTCAACGAGCGGGTGATCGAACTCGACCGGCGCCAACCCGGTGGCCCCGCCAATAGCGGTTTCAGCCCCTTCGCCCCCTATAAGGCCGCGCATGTCGATGCCGCGCGGATCAGCCGGGGGCGCAGCAAATATCTGGCGCAGCGCCCGCGCCTGTCGCGGATCGAGCGCGAGACGGGCGTGCCCGAATCGATCATGGTCGCGATCTGGGGCCATGAGACCAATTACGGGTCCTATACCGGCAATTTCGACCTGATCCGGTCGCTGGCGAGCCTGGCCTATGAAGGTCGCCGCCGGCCGCTGTTCGAGGGCGAGTTCATCGCCGCGATGAAGATGATGGACCGGGGCGTCAGCCGCGAGCAGTTGAAGGGCAGCTGGGCGGGCGCGACGGGCAATCCGCAATTCCTGCCCTCCATCTATCTCCGCCTGGCACGCGACGGCGATGGCGATGGCCGCGCCGACATCTGGAACAGCGAGGCGGACACGCTGGCCTCGATCGGCAATTATTTCGTCAATGCCGGCTGGCGCGCGGGCCAGCCCTGGGGCTTCGCGGTCAGCGTGCCCGCCGGGTTCGACCGGTCGATGGTGCGCAACCAGCTGGTCAGCCCGCGCTGCCCCCGCGTGTTCGAACGGCATAGCGGCTGGCGCACCATCGCCGAATGGCGTGCGCTGGGCATCGTGCCGCAGGGTGCGGCCTGGCCCGACGACCGGGTGCTGGCAACCTTGATGGAGCCGGACGGGCAGGGGGCGACCGCCTATCTGCTGACCGGCAACTACCGGGTCATCCTGGATTACAACTGTTCCAATTTCTATGCGCTGTCGGTGGGATTGCTGGCCGATGCGATCGCGGGTTGAGCGCCTCGCCATCGCGGCGCTGGCCGCGATGCTGGCGGTGCCCGCGACGGCGGCGGCACCGGACGATGCGCCGGCGGCGCGTTATGGCAGCTATCAGGCGACGGGCCGCGCCAGCTGGTACGGGCATGAATTGGCCGGGCGGCGCACCGCGACCGGCCGGCGTTTCAATCCCGACGATGTGATGATCGCGCACCGCTCGCTCCCGCTCGATTCGATGGTCGAGGTGACCGATGTCGATACCGGCCGCACCATCGTCGCACGCGTCGGCGATCGCGGGCCGGGCCGTGCGGACCGGGTGGCCGACCTGTCGCTCGGCGCGGCGCGCCTGCTGGGCACCAATCGCCGCGCCGTCGCCAATATCCGGCTGCGTGCGCTGAAAGCCGGCTCCGACAATCCCGGCCTGATCCTGGCCGGGGCGAGCGCCGCGCTGCCCGTCGCCCGGCCCATCAAGCTGGATGCCGCCGGCACCTACCGCGTCCAGATCGCCAGCTTCACCAGCCAGGCCCGCGCCCAGGCGCTCGCCCGCCGGTTCGACGCCGGTACCCAGCATGTCGGCCGCGTCTGGCGCGTCGAGCGCGGCGCGCTCGATGCAAATTCGGCGAAAGCGCTGCGTGACGCGGCCGCGCAGGCCGGTTATGACGACGCCCGCGTCCTGCATCAGGATTGACCTCCTCCCGCCCTTTGGTCACGGAACACCCATGAAGACGTTGTTCGCATCGCTCGCCGCCCCGCTCGCTCTCGTCGCGCTGGCCCATCCCTCGATCGCGGCCGCGCCGCAGTTCGACACGCCCGCCCCGGTCGCGTTCATGAAGGATCTGTCCTCGGGCGCGATCCTGTTCCAGCGCGATGCCGATCGCCGCATGCCGCCGGCCTCGATGGCCAAGATGATGACCGTCTACGTCGCCTTCGATCTGGTCAAGAAGGGCCAGTTGAAGCTCAACGACATGGTCACCGTCCAGCCCGAGACGTGGAAGAAGTGGCACGGGCCCCAGGCCGGATCGACCATGTTCCTGTCGCCGAACGAGCAGGTCAGCGTCGCCAATCTGCTGTACGGCATCGTCACGCTGTCGGGCAACGACGCCTGCGTCGTGCTGGCCGAGCATATCGCGGGCACCGAGCAGAATTTTACCGAGCGGATGAACCGCACCGCCAAGCAGATCGGGCTGAACAACAGCCATTTCGGCACGTCGAACGGCTGGCCGGACGGCGGCGTGACCTATGTCACCGCGCGTGACCTGGCCGACCTGGCCGAGCACACGATCCAGGACTTTCCGCAGCTCTACAAGCAATTCTATTCGCGCCGCGATTTCTCGTGGGGCAAGACGATGGGCGGCAACGCCATCACCCAGGCCAATCGCGATCCGCTGCTCGGCCGCGTCGCCGGCGCCGACGGCCTGAAGACCGGCCACACCGAAGAGGCCGGCTATGGTTTCACCGGCTCGGCCGAACAGAATGGCCGCCGTCTGGTGATGGTCATGGCCGGGCTGAACAGCTCGGGCGCGCGGGCCGAGGAATCGGTCAAGTTCATGAACTGGGGCTTCCGCGCATGGCAGGCCAAGCCCGTCGTGTCGCAGGGCAAGAAGGTCGCCGATGCCGAGGTCCAGATGGGATCGTCGAGCAGCGTCGGCCTGGTCGCGCCGCGCCAGCTGACCGTCACGCTGCCCGCCGGGCTAGACCCGCAACTGAGCGCCAAGGTCGTCTATCAGGGGCCGATCAAGGCGCCGATCAAGGCCGGCCAGCATATTGCCGATCTGGTCGTCAGCTCGCCTGACATGCCCGCGCAGCGCCTGCCGCTGGTCGCGGAAAAGGATGTGAGCGAAGCGGGCTTCTTCGGCCGTGCCTGGTCCGGGCTGACCTCGTTCTTCGGCTGATCGGATGACCCTGCCGGTCGGCAATGATGCAGGCCAGGCCGCTTTCGCCGCCGCGCTGGGAGGCGCCAAGCTCCACCATGCCTGGCTGATCGCCGGGCCGGAGGGTGTGGGCAAGGCCAGCTTCGCGCGCGCGGGGGCGACGCGGCTGCTGGCACGCGCGAGCGGGCAGGGTGACCTGCCCCCCGGCCTCGCCGTGCCGGAGCAGCACCCGACCGCCAAGCTGATCGAGGCGGGGTCGCATCCCGACTTCCGCATCCTCGCGCGCCTGCCCAAGGATGCGGAAAAGCCCGATCAGGATTTGGCGCGGTCGATCACGATCGCGCAGGTCCGCACGCTTCAACCCATGTTCGCCACCGCACCCGCAATGGGGCCGGCGCGGGTCGTGCTGATCGATGCGATCGACGATCTGGAACGGGGCGGCGCGAACGCGCTCCTCAAGAATTTGGAAGAGCCGCCGGCGGGGACGGTGTTCCTGCTGGTCAGCCATGCCCCGGGGCGGCTGCTGCCGACGATCCGCTCGCGGTGCCGGCTCCTGCGCTTCGAGCGGCTGTCCGACAGCGATGTCGCGCGCGTGCTGCGCCAGCAACTGCCCGAGGCGGACGAGGGCGAGATCGGCGCGCTGGTCGCCGCCGCCGAGGGCGCGCCGGGCCGGGCCTTGCGCTTTGCCGGTCTGGACATCGCGGGCATGGACGCGGCGATCGCGCGCATCGCCGAGAGCGGCGACCCCGGCAATGCCGAGCGGGTGAAGCTGGCCAAGTCGCTGGCGGGCAAGGCGGCGCAGGCGCGGTACGAGGCGTTTCTCGACCGGGTGCCGGCCTTCATCGCTACGCAGGCGCGGGGGCGTTCCGGCGCGCGGTTGAAGGTGGCGCTGGATGCCTATGCGGCGGCGCAGGATTTGGCCGGCGCGGCGCGGGGGCTTTCGCTGGATGCGCAGGGGACGGTGTTCGAGATGGCGGGGATCATCGCGACGTTGCGGTGAGGGGTTCCGGGCGAGGGGCGGGCGTGGGCTTCGACTTCGCTCAGCCTGAACGGCTGTGGTGAGGCGGACTTTATTTCCTTAACCCCGCTCAGCCTGAGCGAAGTCGAAGGCCACGCCCCACCGCCAGCCTAGCAGACGTTATAGACCCACGCGTTCGAAGTGCCCCGGCGCAAAGCCTTCGATCGCCAGCGCGGCGATCCGGTCCGCCACCACCTCGGGCGCCTTTACCGACGCGGGGTCTTCCCCCGGATAGGCCTTGGCGCGCATCTGCGTCCGGGTCGCGCCCGGATCGACGATAGCGGTGCGGATGGCGCTGATCTCGGACGTCTCGTCGCCATAAGCGCCCAGCAGCGTCTCGAACGCCGCCTTGGACGCGCCGTAAGCGCCCCAATAGGCGCGCGGCTTGCGCCCGACCGAGGAGGTCACGCCGATGACCCGCGCCCCTTTCGACCGACGCAGCATCGGGTCGAACGCGGCGATCAGCGCGGCCTGCGCGCTGACGTTCAGGGTCAGGACGCGGGCGAATTCCTTGGCGTCGATCGCCGGCACGGCGGCGAGCGAGCCGAGCATCCCGGCGTTCAGCACCATCACGTCCAGCGCCTGCCAGCGCTCGCCGATCGCGCCCGCCAGCCGACCGATCGATTCGTTCTCGGTCAGGTCGAGCGGGGCGATGGTCGCGGCCCCGCCGGCGTTGAAGATGGTCTCCTCGACCTCCTCCAACCCCTTGGGCGTCCGCGCGGTCAGGATGACATGCGCGCCCTGTGCCGCCAGTGCGATGGCGGTGGCGGCACCGATCCCCCGGCTGGCCCCGGTGACCAGCGCCAGCTTGCCGTCGAGCGCGCCGGCCATCAGGCGACCCGCTCGGCCAGCATCGCGAACTGGTCGACCGTGGCGGTTTCGTCATGGTCGGTCAGCGTCGTCGGATAGTCGCCGGTAAAGCAGGCATCGCAATAGCTGGGCTTGCCGTCCCGCGCGGCGTTCAGCGCCTTGTAGAGGCCCTCGATCGACACGAAGGACAGGCTGTCGGCATGAATGAAGTCGGTCATGCCGCCCAGATCGAGCTTGGCCGCCAGCAGCTTGGCACGCTCGGGCGTGTCGACGCCGTAGAAGCAGGAATGGCGGGTGGGCGGAGACGCGATCCGCATATGCACCTCGGCCGCGCCGGCCTCGCGCATCATCTGCACGATCTTCAGCGACGTGGTCCCGCGTACGATCGAATCGTCGATCAGCACGACCTTCTTGCCCTGGATCAGCGCGCGATTGGCATTATGCTTCAGCTTGACGCCGAGGTGGCGGACCTTGTCGCCCGGCTGGATGAAGGTGCGGCCGACATAGTGCGATCGGATGATGCCCAGCTCGAACGGGATGCCCGATTGCTGGGCATAGCCGATCGCGGCGGGGACGCCCGAATCGGGAACCGGGATGACGAGGTCGGCATCGACGGGCGCTTCGATCGCCAGCTGCGCGCCGATTTCCTTGCGCACCGAATAGACCGACTGGTCGCCCGCGATCGAATCGGGGCGGCTGAAATACACCCATTCGAAGATGCAGGGGCGGGGGCTGACCGCCTGGAAAGGATGGATCGAGCGGATCTCGGTGCCCTGGACGATGACCAGCTCGCCCGGTTCGACCGCGCGTTCGAAGGTCGCACCGCACACGTCGAGCGCCACGGTCTCCGAAGCGAAGATCACTGCGCCGTCGAGGCGGCCCATGACCAGCGGCCGGATGCCGAGCGGATCGCGGCAGGCGATCATGCCCTCGGGCGTCATCACGATCAGCGAATAGGCGCCCTCGACCTGCTTGAGCGCGTCGATGAAGCGGTCGAGCAGCGTGCGGTAGTTGGACGTCGCGACGAGGTGGATGATCGTCTCGGTATCGCTGGTCGACTGGAAGATCGAGCCGCGACGCACCAGTTCGCGACGCAGCTTCATCGCGTTCGAGATGTTGCCGTTATGCGCGACGGCGAAGCCGCCGGTCGACAGGTCGGCATAAAGCGGCTGGACGTTGCGCAGCGCGGTCTCGCCCGTGGTCGAATAGCGGACATGGCCGCAGGCGACCTCGCCGGGCAGGCCCCGGATCACGTCGTCGCGGTCGAAATTGCCCGCGACATGGCCCATCGCGCGGTGGGTGTGAAACAGCGTGCCGTCGAAGCTGGTGATGCCGGCGGCTTCCTGTCCGCGATGCTGCAGGGCGTGGAGCCCCAGCGCGGTCAGCGCGGCCGCGCCGGTGGCGCCGGACACGCCGAAGATACCGCATTCCTCGCGGAGTTTGTCGTCGTCGAAGGGGTTGGTGGTCAGCATGGGAGAGGCGCTCGCAACGTTCGCAACTAAGGGGCAGACGGGGCGCATATAGGAATGTGATCGGCGTTTGTCGCCTGTTTGTCATGGTTGATGGGATCATTTTCGACAGGTCCGCGTTTCGGACCCGAAAGCAGGAGATGCCATATGGCCCGCGATCACGGCGCCCAGATCAAGGATGATGGGCTGTACGAGGAACTGCGCAAGCAGGGCCAATCCAAGGAAAAAGCCGCGCGCATCGCCAATGCCAAGGCGAACGGCAGCCTAAAGCATAACGCGACCCATTTGGAGGATCGGACGAAGGACGATCTGATGCAGGAGGCGCGCAAGATCGGCATCGAAGGGCGGTCCAAGATGAAGAAG
Organism: Sphingomonas pseudosanguinis; assembly: GCF_052056765.1. NCBI lineage: Bacteria > Pseudomonadati > Pseudomonadota > Alphaproteobacteria > Sphingomonadales > Sphingomonadaceae > Sphingomonas > Sphingomonas pseudosanguinis. The sequence continues at coordinate 1,933,593 of NZ_CP189888.1, read as the reverse complement.
GCCGACCTGATCGAGGCGATTCGCAACCACGGATAGCTTGGAAGAGGCCGGGGTTGCGGCTAGATCGCGATCATGGCCGACCAACGCGACACCGGGCTGACGCTCGACCCCAAATTCGATGCCCAGGGCTTGCTGACCGCGATCATTACCGATCGTGTCAGTGGTGAATTGCTGATGGTCGCGCATATGAATGCCGAGGCGCTGGCGGCGACCCGGGCGACCGGACAGGCGCATTTCTGGTCGCGCAGTCGCCAGCGGCTGTGGAAGAAGGGCGAAAGTTCGAACAACGTGCTGAACGTCGCCGAAATCCGGATCGACTGCGATCAGGACGCGCTGTGGCTGATCTGCGACCCCGCCGGGCCCGCCTGTCACACCGGGGCGCGCAGCTGTTTCTTCCGCCGGGTCGAGGGGGACGGGCTGGCGCCGGTGGCGTGATCGCGCGTCGCCTTGGCCTCACATTTTGCCTGTTGATCGCCGCCTGCACGTCATCGGGCGAGACGGCGGACAATGCGGCGGGCGAGCGGTTGGAGGTGGCCAGCATCGCGACCGGCCTCGTCGCTGACCCGGCGACCATTCCGCTCGATGGCATCTGGGCGCGCGATTCGGACCGGATGTGCATCATGCCCGCCTCGGGGGGTGAGGATGATGCGCCCCGCCACATCGGCGTGCTGCTCGATTATGGCGAAGGACAGGGCTGTACCGCGCGGGGCACCCTGTCCCGTTCCGGCCGGGACCTGACGATCGTGCTGGGCGCATGCCGGTTTTCCGCCCGGCTCGATGGCGACAGCATCCAGTTTCCCGCCGCCTTGCCAGCGACTTGCAACGGCCTGTGCACCGGCCGCGCCACATTGTCGGCGCTGGCGGTCGAGCGGGTCAGCGCTTCGGTGGCGGAAGCGCGCACCCTGCGCGGCCCCAACGGGACCGCGCTTTGCGCCGATTGACGTTGACGTAAAGGGTATTTAGCGTCGCGACCATGACCAGGGTCGCCGCCTATGCCGCCATTCCCCCTCGGGGCGATCGGGACGATTACACGATCACCGAGCTATGCGGTGAGTTCGGCGTCACGGCCCGCGCGCTGCGCTTCTATGAGGATGAAGGGCTGATCGCGCCAGAGCGGCGGGGCACGCAGCGCATCTATTCGCAGCGCGACCGTGCCCGGCTCGCCTGGATCTTGCGCGGCAAGCGGGTGGGGTTCAGCCTGGCCGAAATCCGCGAGATGATCGATCTCTACGACCTGGGCGACGGCCGGCGGCAGCAGCGCGAGGTCACCGTCGCGCGCTGCGCCGCCAAGATCGATGCGCTCCAGGCCCAGAAGCAGGACATCGATGCCGCCATCGCCGAGCTGACCGAGTTCGTCGACCTGTTGAACGCCCATCGCGACTGAGCAGGTCAGGGTTGGGGCTTCGCCTCCGCCGGTGCGGCGCTGGCGCGACGGACGCCGGGCAGTTCGCCGGGCGCGGTGGTAGGGGCGGGTGCCGGTGCACTGACCTGCAATGTCTGGCTCGGCGTGATGGGCATCGCCGTCAGGCTCTGCCGCTTCATGCAGCGCGGCCCCTTCATCGCGGTATAGACGGTGCAGTTCCAAAGCGTTCGCTCGATGCCGATCCCGGTGTCGCGGTAATAGCTGAACGCCATCGTCTCCATCTGCAGCGGGGTCAGCGGCACCGCCTGCGGCGTGGCGGCGGTTTCGCGCCATGCCATGACGGTGCAATGCGCACGGTCGCCGCACAGCTTGAGCGCATAAGCCGGGAAGCCTTCCGCCGCCAGGCCACCGGGCAGCGACACCAGGAAGGTGTCGGGCTCATTGGCCAGCGGTGTGGCCGCGCCGGTGGCAGCCGCCCCCTCGGCCAGCGCGGCGCCCGCCTCGGCGGTGCCGTCCACCCCGGCCCGGTGCGCGGGCGAGAAGGGTGCCAGCGACGCGATGACAGGTTCGCCCGCCACCAGATGTCGGTTGAACGCAGGCGGCGTTCCCCACCATCCCGACCAACGGAAGAACAAATGGCTGCCGACCGCCGCGACCTTGTCGAGGCTGGCCTGCCAATAGGGGACGACCCAGTCGGTGTGATAATGGGTCGCATGGCCCACGGCACGGAACACCTTGCCATTCAGCGCCATGCCGGCGATGTCTCGCGCGCGGGTCCAGGCGGCCTCGGGCGGCTGCCACTTGGTTAGCGCGCCATCGCAGCTGAAGGTGAACTGGCAGCCGGTGCTGCGCTCCTGCCCCTCGAACACCACGCCACACACCGTCTTGGGAAAGGCGGGATGGCGCAGCCGGTTGAGCACGACCTGCGCCACCGCCTGTTCGCCCTTGGCATCGTCGCCCGCCTCGTAGAGCACGCCCGCCGCCAGACAGTCGATCGCCCGCGCCTTGTCCTCCGCCGTACCGCGAAAGGCGAAGGGACGCGCCGCCGGATTGGGATCGTTCGAAAAGGGGACGCTGGCGTTATAGGCGCGCGCTTCGTCGGGGGTCATGTCGACAAAGGCGACCGGCTCGACCGCCGGCACTTCGGCCGGGGGCACGACGCGACCCGCCCGCGCCGGACCTTGCGGCCGGGCACGGGCCTGATGCGGGATGGCGGGGGCGTTCGCCACGAGCAAAGCCGGTACGGCGCTGGCCGTACCGGCGATGACGAACAAGGCCGCGCGGATGCCGCCGCGCGGCCGATCTGGCGTGCTCACTGTTCGGGCAGGAAGTCCGGCACCGACAGATAGCGCTCGCCCGTGTCATAGTTGAAGCCGAGCACGCGGACACCCTCGGGCAGGTCGGGCAGCTTCTGCAGGATCGCCGCCAGCGTCGCGCCCGACGAGATGCCGACCAGCAGCCCTTCCTCGGTCGCCGAGCGGCGTGCCATGTCCTTGGCGACATTGGCATCGACCTCGATCACGCCGTCGATCGCCTGGGTGTGGAGATTGGCGGGGACGAAGCCTGCGCCGATGCCCTGGATCGGGTGCGGGCCGGGCTGGCCGCCCGAAATGACCGGCGAGGCGGCGGGTTCGACCGCATAGACCTTCAGTTCGGGCCATTCCTTCTTCAGCGTCTCGGCAACGCCGGTGATATGGCCGCCGGTGCCGACGCCGGTGATGATGACGTCGATCGGCGAATCGCGGAAGTCGTTCAGGATCTCCTGCGCGGTCGTGCGGACATGCACGTCGATATTCGCGGGGTTCTCGAACTGCTGCGGCATCCAGGCGCCGGGCGTGTCACGCACGATCTCCAGCGCGCGCTCGATCGCGCCCTTCATGCCCTTTTCACGCGGCGTCAGGTCGAAGGTCGCGCCGTAAGCCAGCATCAGGCGGCGACGCTCGATCGACATGGATTCGGGCATGACCAGGATCAGCTTGTAACCCTTCACCGCCGCGACCATCGCCAGGCCGACGCCGGTGTTGCCGCTGGTCGGCTCGACGATGGTGCCGCCGGGCTTCAGCTCGCCCTTGGCCTCCGCCGCCTCGATCATGGCGAGCGCGATACGGTCCTTGATCGAGCCGCCGGGATTGGAACGCTCCGACTTGATCCAGACTTCCGATCCGGGGAACAGCCGCTGGATCTTGATGTGCGGCGTGTTGCCGATCGTTTCCAGGATGGTGTTGGCCTTCATGGCTTGGCTTCTCCGTGGGTTGGTTCGGTGCTGAGGATTTCAGGCGGATCAAAGGTTCGCGCGCGCCGGAGTTCCGGAAACAGCCGCGACCAGAGCAATGTGACGCCGATCGCGCCCACCCCGCCGAACACGACGGCGCCGACGGGACCGAGGATCGAGGCCATCACGCCGCTCTCGAACTCGCCCAACTCGTTGGAGGCGGAGATGGTCAGCTGCGACACCGCGCTCACCCGGCCGCGCATCACGTCGGGGGTGTGGAGCTGGATCAGCGACTGGCGGACATAGACCGACACCATGTCCGCGCCGCCCGCCACGATCAGCGCGACGAGGCTGAGCAGGAAGGCGGGGTGGACGAAGAGGCTGGCCCCACCCAGCTGGACGGTGCCGCTATCCAGTCCGAGCGCGCCGGTGATATGGCTGGCGATGCCGAAGGTCAGGATGGCGAGGCCGAAGACGACCACGGCGGCGAGCATCTTCACCCCGACATTGGACTTCATCGGCCGGACCGAGAACCAGATGGCGGTGGTCGCCGCACCGATGCCCATGCCGGCGGCCAGCAACCCCAGCCCCTGCGACCCGACATGCAGGATGTCGCGGGCATAGACCGGCAGCAGCGAGGTCGCACCCGCCAACAGCACCGCGAACAGGTCGAGCGTGATCGCCGCCTGGACCAGCCGGTTGCGCCGGACATAGCTGAACCCCTCGATGATCCGGGTCAGCGGCCGGCGATCGGTCTGCGCGGGCGGTTGCGGCACCGGGCCGATCAGGAAGATGCAGAACAGTGCGACCGCGAACAACAAGGTCGCGACGCCGTAGGCGAATTCGGGATGGACCGCGTAGAGCAGCCCGCCGACGCTGGGCCCCGCGATCGTGCCGACCTGCCACGCGATCGAGCTGACCGCGATGGCGGTGGGCAGGCTTTCGCGTGGCACCAGATTGGGCGCGAGCGCCGAATAGGCCGGCCCGGAAAAGGCGCGCGCGATGCCGAAGGCGACGGCGGCGGTGAACAGCGCGCCTAGCGTCAGATGCCCCGACCAGGTCAGAAGCCACAGGCTGGCGGCGGTCAGCACGAGCAGCGTCGTCGTCGCCCGCACGATCCAGCGCCGGTCGACGCTGTCGGCGACCAGACCGGTGATCGGGGTCAGCAGGAACAGCGGCACGAACTGCGCGAAACCGATCATGCCCAGCATGAAGGCGGCCTGGCGCACGTCCATCGTCTCGCGCGCCAGATTATAGACCTGCCACCCGATGACGATCGACATCGCCGATACCGCGATCGTGCCGCTGAAACGGGACAGCCAGTAACTGCGGAAATTGGCGATGCGGAAAGGGTGCAGGGGTCTATCCATGGTCGGCGTGCGTTGTAGGCTCCGGCTTGACCGCAAGGCAACCGAGGCTGAGCTATCACCCGGCAAAATCCAGCTGTCCCGTGATGTTTTGTAACGGGGAATTGAGTTTCGCGCAGAACCGCGCCAATAGGCGTCGATCCTTCCCTAACGGAAACAAAGGTGTTCCCGACTGTGGCAAAAGCTCCAAGCCGTACCAGCGAGCCCCCCATTCCCAATCGGGAGCGTCCCGCCGAACCGCAACCGTTCCAGGCTACCAAGGAACAGTTGCTGGATTTCTACAAGCAGATGCTCCTGATCCGCCGCTTCGAAGAGAAGGCGGGCCAGCTCTACGGCCTCGGCCTGATCGGCGGTTTCTGCCACCTGTATATCGGCCAGGAAGCCGTGGCGGTGGGTCTGCAGTCGGCGCTCGACGGCGACAAGGATTCGGTCATCACCGGCTATCGCGACCATGGTCACATGCTGGCCTATGGCATCGATCCCAAGGTCATCATGGCCGAGCTCACGGGGCGTGCCGCCGGCATCTCCAAGGGCAAGGGCGGGTCGATGCACATGTTCTCGACCGAGCATAAGTTCTATGGCGGCCACGGCATCGTGGGCGCGCAGGTGTCGCTGGGCACCGGCCTGGCTTTCGGGCACAAGTACAGCAATGACGGCGGCGTCTGCCTCGCCTATTTCGGCGATGGTGCTGCCAATCAGGGCCAGGTGTACGAGAGCTTCAACATGGCCGAGCTGTGGAAGCTCCCGATCATCTTCGTGATCGAGAACAACCAGTACGCCATGGGCACGGCCGTAAACCGCGCCTCGTCCGAGGACCAGCTGTATCGCCGTGGCGAGAGCTTCCGCATCCCCGGCATCCAGGTCGACGGCATGGACGTGCTGGCGTGCCGTGGCGCGGCCGAAGAGGCGCTGGCCTGGGTCCGCGCGGGCAAGGGTCCGGTTATCCTGGAGATGAAGACCTATCGCTATCGCGGTCACTCCATGTCCGACCCCGCCAAGTATCGCAGCCGCGAGGAAGTGCAGGGCGTGCGCGACAAGTCCGATCCGATCGACCATGTGAAGCGTCTGCTCGAGGAGCAGGGCGTCACCGAGGCCGATCTGAAGGGCCTGGAGCAGGACATCCGCAAGACGGTCAACGAGGCGGCTGACTTCGCCGAACAGACCCCCGAGCCCGATGTGGCTGAACTCTACACTGAAGTGCTGGTGGAGCGTTACTAAGATGGCGATCGAGATCAAGATGCCGGCCCTTTCGCCGACGATGGAAGAGGGCACGCTCGCCAAGTGGCTCGTGAAGGAAGGCGATACGGTCAAGTCCGGCGACATCATGGCCGAGATCGAGACCGACAAGGCGACGATGGAATTCGAAGCCGTCGATGAGGGCGTGATCGCCAAGATCATCGTCGCCGAGGGCACCGACAATGTGAAGGTCGGCACCGCGATCGCGCTGCTGGCCGAAGAGGGCGAGGACGTCTCGACCGCTGCCGCGTCGGGTTCGCGTTCGGGCGATGCGGCCAATGCCGCGCCGAAGAACGAGCCGACCGACCATAACGCGCCGCCGATGCCCGAAGGCGCGGCTGCGGCCGAGCAGGAAAGCGGCACGCAGAAGCTGGTCGCCGCCGCCGAGCAGGAAGCGCCCGCCTCGCCGGAAATCCCGGAAGGCACCGAGATGGTGAAGCTGACCGTCCGCGAAGCGCTGCGCGACGCGATGGCCGAGGAAATGCGCGCCGACGACCGCGTCTTCGTGATGGGCGAGGAAGTCGCCCAGTATCAGGGCGCGTACAAGGTCACTCAGGGCTTGCTGGACGAGTTCGGCGACCGTCGCGTGATCGACACGCCGATCACCGAATATGGCTTTGCCGGTGTCGGCACGGGTGCCGCCATGGGCGGCCTGCGTCCGGTCATCGAGTTCATGACGTTCAACTTCGCCATGCAGGCGATCGACCACATCATCAACTCGGCCGCCAAGACCAACTATATGTCCGGCGGCCAGATGCGTTGCCCGATCGTGTTCCGTGGTCCCAACGGTGCCGCCAGCCGCGTCGGCGCGCAGCACTCGCAGAATTACGGTCCGTGGTACGCCAGCGTCCCCGGCCTGATCGTGATCGCACCCTATGACGCGGCCGATGCCAAGGGCCTGCTGAAGGCCGCGATCCGCTCGGAAGATCCGGTCGTGTTCCTCGAGAACGAGCTGATGTACGGTCGTTCGTTCGACGTGCCCAAGCTCGACGATTTCGTCCTGCCGATCGGCAAGGCGCGGATCATGCGCGAGGGTAAGGACGTGACGCTCGTGTCCTACTCGATCGGCGTGGGCGTCGCGCTCGAAGCCGCCGAGAAGCTGGCCGCGGAGGGCATCGATGCGGAGGTCATCGACCTGCGCACGCTGCGTCCGCTCGACACCAAGACGGTGCTGAAGTCGCTCGCCAAGACCAACCGCCTGGTCGTGGTCGAGGAAGGCTGGCCGACCTGCTCGATCGCGTCGGAGATCACCGCCGTCGTGATGGAAGAAGGGTTCGACGACCTCGACGCGCCGGTCCTGCGCGTGACCAACGAGGACGTGCCGCTGCCGTACGCCGCCAACCTCGAAAAGCTGGCGCTGGTCGACGCGAACAAGGTTGTCGCGGCGGTCAAGAAGGTGACCTATCGCGGCTAAGCCGTGGGGTAACCTGTTGGTATGAAAGGGGCCTTCCGGGAGACCGGGAGGCCCTTTTTCATGGCCGCCACCTGTGCGAAGGGCAGGGGATGACCGATGCTCCTGCCGCCCCTACACCTCCGCCCGCCATCGAGGCAGTGATGCGCGAACAGGCGCTGGCGGTCGGCTATGCGCCCGCGTCGGCGCGGGACGGGTTTGCGGCGCTGCTCGATCTGGACCACCAGCTCGCGTCGATCCTGCAAAGCACGACCGAGCCGATGATCGGCCAGATGCGGCTGACCTGGTGGTTCGAGGCGCTGGAAAAGCTCGACCGCGAGCCTGCCCCTGCGCATCCGGTGTTGCAGCGGCTGGCGTCGTCTGTGCTGCCCGGTAGTGTGCGGGGGGCAGACCTCGCCCCGATGATCGAGGGGTGGGAGGCGCTGCTCGATGATGGCGAGCCGCTGGATGACGAACGCATCGCGCGCCATGCCGAGGCTCGGGGCGGGGTGTTGTTCGCATCCGTTGGGCAACTGCTGGGGCAGGCGGGGATGGTGCCGCTGGGGACGGCCTGGGCCAAGGCCGATCTGGCGCAGCATGTATCCGATCATGCCGTTCGCGCTCGAATCGCTGGGGTGGCCTTGTCGGAATTGGACGGGGTTCTGGCGATAAAATCGCCGAAGCCGGCTCGCGGTTTGAGCGGTCTCGCGGTTCTGGCCCGCGAGAGCCTGCGCCATCCGGATCGCTTGCCCGGCCATCCTCTACGTGCGGCAAGACTGGCATGGCACGGCCTGACCGGGCGCTGACCTACTGCACTTCAAGGTGAAGCCGTACCCCGGCGAAGGCTGGTTGCACCGGGTCGCCGAGCGTACGGGACATTTGCCCCTTTCGCTCGTCGCTGGCGCGCCACTGGCCGATTAGGAACTGGACCCCGGCCTTCGCCAGGGTACGCCTGAGGGTAGAGCCGCCCCTGTCGACCCCCCGTTCAGCCTGAGCGAAGTCGAAGGCCAAGGGAATCCCCTTGCCGCTCATCCTCAACCCCGGTTAACCATAGGTCCGTCGAACGGGGGGAGACGGGACCGATGTGGCGCTATCTGGCCGGAGGGTTGGGCACGCTCGTGCTGGTGGGGGCAGGGTTGTTCCTATGGGGCAGTCGCCCCGACACGCCGTCGCCACTCCCCGCCGCGAGTGCGGCGACTGCTCCGCAATCCGCCGAAAGCGACGACACGCCACTCCCCGAAGCCTCCGCCCGCACCCGCGAGCAGAAGCGCTTCGACCGCTACGACAAGGACCGCGACGGCACGATCACGCGCGAGGAATACCTCGCCGCGCGGCGCAAGGCTTACGCCAAGCTCGACCGCGACGGCGATGGCAAGCTGTCGTTCGACGAATGGGCGATCAAGGCCACGACCAAATTCGCCACCGCCGACCGGGATAAGTCGGGCACGATGGACGCGGCCGAGTTCGCCACCACCGCCGTCAAGCGTCGACCGGCTGCGCGGGCGAACTGTCCTCCGGCACGAACGGCACCGGCTGAGGCACCGGAGGCGGCCCCGGCGGAAGAGAGTTGAGCCACCCTGGCAGCGCTTCCCGCGCGCGGTCGGTGTACATCCGCTTGCGGTCGGCCTTCTTGGTCCGGCCGGGAATGGGCGGGAACAGGCCGAAATTGACGTTCATCGGCTGATAGGTCTCCGCCTCGGCGAGGCCAGTGATGTGACCCAGCAGCGCACCCAAAGCCGTCTCGACAGGCGGCGGGGCGATGGTTTTACCGGTCAGCTCGGCTGCCGCGAAACGCCCGGCGAGCAGGCCGATGGCCGCGCTTTCGATATAGCCCTCGCACCCCGTGATCTGGCCCGCGAAGCGCAGGTTCGGCCGCGACTTCAGCCGCAGCGTCGCGTCCAGCAGCTCGGGCGAGCGGATGAAGGTGTTGCGGTGCAGACCACCGAGCCGCGCGAACTCGGCCTTTTCCAAACCGGGAATGGTGCGGAAGATGCGGATTTGCTCGGCATATTTCAGCTTGGTCTGGAAACCGACGATGTTCCAGAGCGTCCCCGCAGCATTGTCCTGCCGCAGCTGGACGACGGCATAGGGCCAGCGCCCGGTACGCGGGTCGTCCAAGCCGACGCCCTTCATCGGCCCGAAACGCAGCGTCTCGACCCCGCGCTCGGCCATCACCTCGACGGGCATACAGCCGTCGAAATAAGGCGTGTCCTTTTCCCACTCACGGAATTCCGTTTTCTCGCCGTCGAGCAGGGCCTGATGGAAGGCGTAATATTGCTCCTTGTCCATCGGGCAGTTGATGTAATCCTTGCCCGTGCCCTTGTTCCAGCGGCTCTGGAACCAGGCGACGTCCATGTCGATCGACTCGCGGTGGACGATCGGCGCGATCGCATCGAAGAACGCTAGCGCCTCCGCACCGGTCGCCTCACCGATCCCGCCAGCCAGCGACGGGGCGGTCAGCGGGCCGGTGGCGATGATCGCAGGCCCGTCGGGTAGCGCGTCGATCCGCTCGCGGACGATGGTGATGTTGGGATGCGCCGCCAGTGTCGCCGTCACGCCGCCCGAAAAGCCGTCGCGGTCGACCGCCAGTGCTGACCCGGCGGGCACCGCATGGGTGTCACCCTTGGCCATGATGATCGAGCCGAGCGCGCGCATCTCCTGATGCAGCAGCCCGACCGCGTTGGAGGTCGCGTCGTCAGAACGGAAGGAGTTGGAGCAGACGAGCTCCGCCAGGTCGCCGCCATGATGGGCGGGCGTGGTGTCCGCGCCGCCGCGCATTTCGGACAGGCGCACCTTCAGCCCCGCCTCGGCGAGCTGCCACGCGGCTTCCGAGCCCGCCAGCCCGCCGCCGATCACATGAATGTCATAGGTCATCGCGACGCCTTAAACCCGGACGGCCCCGGTTGGAAGGACTTGGCGCGTGAGGCACGGCTCCCCAAGTCGGTGATATGACGACCATCTTCACCATCGGTTACGAAGGCGCGAGCGTCGACGGCTTCCTTGCGACGCTGAAAACGGCCGGGGTCGAGCAGCTGATCGACGTCCGCGCGTTGCCTCTGTCGCGGCGACCGGGTTTCTCCAAATCGCCGCTTGCCGCCGCGTTGAAGGAGGTCGGGATCGACTATGTCCATCTGAAGGACCTGGGCACGCCCAAGCGCGGGCGCGATGCCGCGAAGAAGGGCGATGTCGGCACGCTGCGCGAGGTCTATGATGACCAACTTGCCCTGCCCGAGGCGCAGGCGGCGGCCGCGCGGATGCTCGATCTGGCGGGTGAGAAGCCCAGCGCGCTGCTCTGCTATGAGCGCGATCCCTGTCATTGCCACCGCACCCTGTTGTTGGAAGCGGTGGGGCAGGGGGTGGACGTGGTTGATCTCTACGTCTGACAGGTCAGACGGCGACCAGTTCGACGAAGCGCGCGGTCCGTTCGCGCAAGGATTCGATCGTGTCGCCGAGCGCCTGTGACAGCGTGTCGAGCGATCCGGCATCGCGGTCGATCCGGGTAGCGTCGCGCTCGATCTGCGTCACCTGCCGGCCGATCTGATGCGCCGCCGTCACCGACTGTTCGACATTGGCGGCGATGGCGGTGGTCGCGACGGCTTGGGCCGCGACCGCGACGTCGATCGACTGCGAGATCGCACCGATCGCGGAAACGGCCTCGCCCAGCTGCCCCTGTTCGGTGACGAGCGCGTGGAGGTTGGTCTTCACCTCGGCGATGTTGCGGGCGGCACCTTGCGCAGCGTCGCGGGTCTGGCTGGCGAGCGCCTTCACCTCATGCGCGACGACGGCGAAGCCGCGTCCGGCGTCGCCGGCGCGGGCGGCCTCGATCGCGGCGTTCAGCGCGAGCAGGTTGGTGCGCGCCGACACCGTCTCGATCAGCGCGAGCAACGCGTCGATCGCGGTGGCGCTGTCGGCCAGCGCGGCGGTGCGGTGGCCGGCCCTGGCGATACGGTCGCTGACCCTGCCACGTATGTCGCGCGCTTCGTCCATGTCGCGGGTGATCGTGGCGAAAGCGCTGGCGAGGCCGCGTCCGCGCGTGGCGGTGTCGCCCAATGCCGACCGGCTTTGCGCCACTGCCTCGGTCATCCGCGCCGCGCCGTCCTGAGTTTGCCCGGCGTAGCGCGCAAGGTCGCCGGCGACACGGCCCATATCACCGCTCGCATGGCCCAGCATGTCGCATAATATCGCGATGTCGGCCATGAAGCCGCGCGCCGCGCTGTCGATCTGGCGGGCCCGCACCATCCGTTCGCGCGCCAGGGCGGTCTGCGCATCGGCGGCCTGCCGCGCGATGGTGGCGGCGTCGAGCGTGCCGGCAAACACACCGTTTTCGGTCAGGATCAGCGCGTCGGGTGCGCCCCAGTCGGCATGAAGCGCCAGCCGCTCGGCGACGCTGGCCGTGACCTCGCAACAGGGATGCGCGCGGACATAGGATGTCAGGCTGGCCCCGAAATCGGGATTTTGCAGCAGCGCATGGCCAAAGGGATTGTAGAGCAATCCCTTCACATCGCGTTCCAGGATCGCACCGATCGGCCGCCGCTCGGCATCGAGCACCGGCAGGAGGCGCATGTCGGGATAGTGCCGGAACAGGCCGACCGCCTCGGTCAACGACGCCGCATGGTCGATCACCGGATCGCCGCCGCCGGGGGCGGACCATGTGGAGAAGTGGGGCGGTTTCATAACCAATCCCTAACGCCGCAACCGTAAATGCGGCGTTAGGGATTTATGACGTTTCGGTGACGACAGAAGTTTTGCGACCTATCCCGCGATGGGCAGCCGCACCGTCCCGTCATCGTCGCGCTTCATCGGGCCATAGGCGATCACCGCCGTCAGCGGCAGATCGGCATAAAGATGCGGGAAGAGCTCGCCGCCCCGGCTCTCCTCCCACTTCACCGCCTCGCCCATCGCTTCCAGATCGACCGCCGCGATGTGCAGGTCGCTCTGTCCGGCGAAATGCTTGTCGACCGTCTCGGTCAGCTGGGCGGCGGTGGACAGGTGGATATAGCCATCGGCCAGATCCACCGGGGCGCCCGTGAAGACGCCCTCATGCTCCAACACCGCCATCTGATCGGCGGTCAGCACCTTATAGGCGGTGGTCGGGTGACTCACTCGCCATCCTCCGGCCCGGCAGCCAGGTTCTCACCGACGATCGCATCCGGCTCGGGCGCGATCTCGGCGGTGCCCTCGGCCAGGTTCATCTCGGCATCCTCCTCGGTCTCCTCGATGCGCGCGGCCGAGACGACATGCTCGCCCGGTGCCACGTTGAAGAGCCGCAGCCCCGCTGAGCCGCGCCCGATGACACGCAGGCTCGCCAGCGACATGCGGATCAGCTTGGCCTGATCGGTCACCAGCATCAGCTGATGCCCCTTGGACGCCGGGAAGCTGGCGACCACATCGCCGTTGCGGGCGATATTGTCGATATTGGTGATGCCCTGACCACCGCGACCGGTGCGGCGATACTCATAGGCCGAGGACAACTTGCCATAGCCATTGGCGCAGACGGTCAGGATGAATTGCTCGCAGTTGCGCAGCTCCTCATACCTTTCGACCGACAGCTCGGGCTCGCCTTCCTTCTCGCCCTTCCAGGGGGCGAAGCGGAGGTACGCCTCGCGCTCCTCCTGGGTGGTGCCGACGCGGTGCAGGACCGAGAGCGAGATGACCTCGTCCTCGCCCTTCAGCGCGATGCCGCGCACGCCGGTCGAGGTGCGGCTCTGGAACTCGCGCACATCGTCGGCGGCGAAACGGATCGCCCGGCCGCACCGCGTGGCGAGCAGCACATCGTCCTCGGCCCCGAGCAGCGCGACGCCGATCAGACGGTCCTCGCTCTCGTCGTCGAAGCGCATCGCGATCTTGCCGTTCGAGGGCACATTGGTGAACGCATCCATCGAGTTGCGGCGCACGGCCCCCTTGGCGGTGGCGAACATGACGTGGAGCTTGCCCCACTCCGCCTCGTCCTCCGGCAACGGGAGGACGGTCGAGATGACTTCGCCCGGTGCCAGCGGCAACAGGTTGACCATCGGCCGCCCGCGCGTGGCGGGGCCGCCCTCGGGCAGGCGCCAGACCTTGTAGCGATAGACCTTGCCATGGTTCGAGAAGAACAGGACCGGCGTGTGCGTGCTGGTCACGAACAGCTCGGTGACGACGTCCTCATCCTTGGTCGCCATGCCAGAGCGGCCCTTGCCGCCCCGGTTCTGGGCGCGGAAGGCATCGAGCGGGGTGCGCTTGATATAGCCCTGCATGGTCACGGTGACGACCATGTCCTCGCGCTCGATCAGATCCTCGTCGTCGATGCCGTCGGCGGCGGCGGCGATTTCCGAGCGGCGCGGGGTGGCGAACTGGTCGCGGATCGCCACCAACTCGCCGCGCATGACCTCGTACAGCTTCACGCGGTTGGCGAGGATTTCGAGCAGCTCGGTGATCGAGTCCGCCAGACCCTTCAGCTCGTCGCCGATCTCGTCGCGGCCGAGCGCGGTCAGGCGATGGAGGCGCAGGTCGAGGATCGCGCGGACCTGCGTCTCCGACAGGCGATAGGTGTCGCCAAAGCCTTCGCTTTCGACCGCTTCGACCAGACGGATATAGGGCGCGATCTCGGCGATCGGCCATTCGCGGGCGAGCAGCGCCTCACGTGCGGCGACGGGCGAAGCCGAGCCGCGGATGATCCGGACCACCTCGTCCAGGTTCGTCACCGCTATGACGAGGCCCAGCAAGATGTGCGCCCGCTCACGCGCCTTGGCGAGTTCGAACTTCGAGCGGCGGGTGATGACCTGCTCGCGGAACTGAACGAACGCCTGGATGATGTCGCGCAGGTTCAGCAGCTCGGGCCGCCCGCCGCGAATGGCGAGCATGTTGGCCGGGAAGCTGGTCTGGGCGGGGGTGTGCCGCCATAGCTGGTTCAGCACGACCTCCGGGGTCGCGTCGCGCTTCAGGTCGATGACGATGCGAACGCCTTCGCGGTTCGATTCGTCGCGAATGTCGCTGATCCCCTCGATCCGCTTTTCCTTGGCGGCCTCGGCGATCTTTTCAACGAGCGCGTTCTTGCCCTGCTGATAGGGGATTTCGGTGAGGACGATGGCCCGGCGGTCGCCGCGCATCTCCTCGATCTCGTGGCGCGAACGCACGATGATCGAACCGCGCCCGGTCTGGTACGCCGAGCGTGCGCCCGAGCGGCCGAGGATCAGCGCGCCGGTGGGGAAGTCGGGGGCGGGGACGATCTCGTTCAGTTCCTCGACCGTGATCGCGCCATTTTCCATATAGGCGAGACAGGCATTGACCACCTCGCCCAGATTATGCGGCGGGATGTTGGTCGCCATGCCGACCGCGATGCCGCCTGCGCCGTTGACCAGCAGGTTCGGGTACTGGGCGGGCAGGACCGAGGGTTCGCGTTCCGAGCCGTCATAGTTGGGCTGGAAGTCGACCGTGTCCTTGTCGAGATCGTCGAGCAGCGAGTTGGCGACCTTGGCCAGACGCGCTTCGGTGTAACGCATCGCGGCAGGCGGATCGGGGTCCATCGAGCCGAAATTGCCCTGACCGTCGATCAGCGGCACGCGCATCGACCAGTCCTGCGCCATGCGGGCCAGCGCGTCATAGATCGCGCTGTCGCCGTGCGGGTGGTATTTACCCATCACGTCACCGACGATGCGCGCCGACTTGCGATACGGCTTGCCCGCGACGAAGCCGCTTTCGGCGGCGGAATACAGGATACGGCGATGGACGGGCTTCAGGCCGTCACGGACATCGGGCAGCGCACGCGCCACGATCACGCTCATCGCATAGTCGAGATAGCTCGACTTCATCTCGTCGACGATGGAGATCGTCGAAATATCGGAAGGTTCCGCGAGGGTCGTCTCGTCGGCCAAAGTCTGTTGCTTTCCGGCTTGATGGTCAGATGGGAACCAGAGGTACTAGCCGAGCGTGAGCCGCCTGACCACCCCCGCGCAACCCATTCGCGTGGGGCCGTTTGGGAGGAACGGCGGGCGCGGAAAACGGGGTGGCGGGGGCGGGCCCGACGGAATGTGCTCCCCCCTCGGCAGCAAGATCGCGGGACTTTCGAGGCGCTGGTCGCCAGCGGGAGTAAAGGCGACCAGCCCCGCTCTTATGCCGGCCAGCCGGTTTCGGCCGGATGTCGCAAATGTTACGATGTTGTAATCTGAATGATAAATTGCGGTCGGCCACTCTTGAGCTGGGCGAGCCTGTCCTGACCTCCGTTCAGCCTGAGCGAAGTCGAAGGCCAAGGGATGACGGCGGCCACGCCGCGATGTCCGGGCGTGCGCTTCGACTTCGCTCAGCGCGAACGGATGATGGGGTTGGGTCGGCCCTCCGCCTAGGGCTGAACCTCCTTACCCTCCCAATCGAAGAGCTTGCCGCTATCCGGCGCCTTCAATCCGTCCAGCACGTCGAGCAACTGCACTGCCGCGCGGTCGGGCGCGAACAGGCCGCCGGGGCGGACATTGCCCTGGAACGGCTTGGACAGCGCGGTGTCGACGGTGCCGGGATGCAGCGCGACGACGATCGAGCGATCGTTGCGCCGCTTATACTCGATCGCGAGCGTCCGGATAAACTGGTTGAGCGCGGCCTTGGACGCGCGATAGCCGTACCAGCCGCCCATGCGATTGTCGGAGATCGATCCGACCCGCGCCGACAGCGCCGCGAAGATCGTCTTGCCGGTGCGCGGCATCAGCGGAAGGAAATGCTTGGCGATCAGCGCCGGACCGGTCGCGTTGACGGCGAAGTTGCGCGCCAGCCATTCAGGCGACAGCTGATCGATCGCCTTTTCCGGGCCATGTTCGCCATCGTGCAGCAGGCCGGTCGCGACGATCACCAGATCGGGGGCGGGGCCGTCGGCGATCCGCTTGGCGGCGGCGGCGATGCTGGCTTCGTCCTCCAGGTCGATATGCGCGTCACCGGACATAGCGCGGGCAAGGCGGGTGACGGATGCCCCTTCCTCCTCCAGCGCATCGGCGATCGCGCCGCCGATCCCGCCCGATGCGCCGATGACGATCGCCCGCTTCCATTCGCTCATCGCACAAATCTCCACTGCGTCGGCGTGCTCGCCTCGGCGTCGAACGCATAACCGTCGCTATCGAAACCGCGCATCGCGTCGGTATCGGTGATCCCGTGCTCGATCATCCAGCGCGCCATGGCGCCGCGGGCCTTCTTGGCATGGAAGCTGATGAAGCGGTCGCCCTCGCGGAAATCGACCGCGATGATGCGGATCGCGGGCGGCAGCTTGCCGTCGACCGCGTGCCAATATTCCTGGCTGGCCAGGTTCAAAATCGCGCCCGATCCTTCGGCCTCGACCTCCTCCGCCAGGCGCGCGGCGATGCGATCGCCCCACCAGTCGGTCAGCTTGTCGCCGCCCGATCCACCCCGATGGGGCGCCCAGCGCGTGCCCATTTCCAGCCGATAGGGGCGCATCGCGTCGAGCGGGCGGAGCAGGCCGTACAGCCCAGAGAGCATGCGCAGATGGTCTTGCGCGAACAATACCGCCGGCTCGTCCAGCGTCTTGGCCTCCAGCCCGGTATAGACGTCACCGGCAAAGGCGAAGAGCGCCGGTCGCTCCGGCCCGTCGGCGAAATCGCGGAAGCGGTCGGCATTGAGCTTGGCCAGCGCGGGCGAGATCCGCATCAGCGCGGCGAGCTTCTCTTCGCCCAGTCCGGCGGCGGCGGCGGCCAGCGTATTGGCCTCGCTGGCGAAATGGGGGCGGGTCGGGGCGAGGGGGGGGAGCGGACTTTTATAGTCCAGCGTCTTGGCGGGGGAAATGACGGCGATCATGATAGCCCGCCCGCTAGCGCCGGGAGCGTTCGCGTTCAATCCGCGTTCAGCGGCTGGTGGATAGGAGGGCACGGATCATCGCGTTGCTTGAACGGGGCGGCCGCTGCCCCTATCAACCCGCCATCGACGGTTCCCGACCCGACAGGCTTTATTCTTGGAGAGAATTCGCATGAAGATCATTCCGAAGCTCGCGCTTGCAGCGGTGCTGGCGACGAGCGTGAGCGGGGTCGCGCTGACCGTTCCGGCCGCCGCGCAGAAGAAGAAGGAAGAGGCCGGCGGCCTGAAGCTGAGCCCCGAGGCGCTGAAGGCGGCACAGGCCGCGCAGCCCGTGCTGCAGCAGAAGAATTATGCGGCGGCCGAGCCGCTGATCCAGGCGGTCGAGACCGCCGCCAAGACCGAGGACGACAAGTATATCGCGGCCGCGCTGCGCTACGAACTCGAATCGGGCAAGCTGTTCGCGGCCCAGCAGGCCAATCCGAACGCCCCGATCGACGAGGCGCCGCTCGCCAAGCCGCTCGACGCGCTGATCGCCAGCCCGTCGACCCCGGCGGCCGACAAGCCGCGTTACGTCTATCGTCGCGGCGCGCTGGCATTCAACGGCAAGCAGTATCCGGTCGCGCTGAAATATTTCGAGCAGGCCAAGCAGCTGGGCTATAACGACCCCAACCTGCCGATGCTGATCGTCAAGGCGAAGATGGAGATGGGTGACGTCGCCGGCGCCAATGCCGACCTCGCCGCCGCCATCGACCAGATGAACGCCTCGGGCCAGAAGGCGCCGGAGGACTATTACAAGTACGCCATCGGTCGCGCCAACAAGAGCAAGATGGTGCCCGAGACGCTGAGCTGGATGCGCAAGTGGATCGCGGCCTATCCGACCGCGCAGAACTGGCGCAACGCGCTGGTCATCTATGGCCTGCAGCCGGGCTCGCTGGCGACGCTGGACAAGAACCAGCGCCTCGACCTCTTCCGCCTGATGCGCGCTTCGAAGTCGCTGGCCGACCAGAATGACTATATGGAATATGCGCAGTACGCGACCGACAAGGGTCTGCCGGCTGAAGCCGCGACCGTGCTGAAGGAAGGCATGGCGACCGGCAAGATCCCGGCCGGCAATGCGACCGCCAAGGCGATGCTGGCGGCGGCGGACGCCAAGAACAAGCAGGAAGGCTCGCTCGCCCCGACCGAAGCGCGCGCCAAGTCGGCCGGCGACGGCAAGCTCGCCGCGCTGACCGGTGAGGCCTATTATGGCCAGGGCAACTACGCCAAGGCGGCCGAGCTGTACCGTCTGGCGCTGCAGAAGGGCGGCATTGACGCCAATGAGGTGAACACCCGCCTCGGCATCGCGCTGGCCGCACAGGGCGACAAGGCCGGGGCCAATGCGGCGTTCGACGCCGTCCAGGGTTCGCCGCGTGCCGAACTGGCCGGGTTCTGGAAGACCTATCTCGATACCCAGGCTTGATCTGGCGATGCCCCCGCACCTGCAACGGTGCGGGGGCGTTATCGGGTGAGGTGTGGGCGTGGCCTTCGACTTCGCTCAGGCTGAACGGCTGTTGGTCCTGGCCTAGCCCCCCAAACCCCGTTCAGCCTGAGCGAAGTCGAAGGCCACGCTCCACCATAGCAAAAAGGGCCGGCCCTCCATCCAGGAGGACCGGCCCTTTCGCATTCTCACCAACGCCGATCGCTCAGTCGGCCTCGATCGGAATCCCCGACACCTGCTTGGCGGTACGGATGGTCAGCGACGTCTTGACGCTCGCCACATTGGGCGCGGGTGTCAGGTGCGTGGTCAGGATTTCCTGGAAGCTCTTCAGGTCGGACGCGACGATCTTCAGGATGAAGTCGATCTCGCCGTTCAGCATATGGCATTCGCGCACTTCGGGAATGCCGGCGACATGCGCCTCGAACGTCGCCAGGTCATGCTCGGCCTGGCTGCGCAGCGAGACCATCGCGAAGACGGTGATCGGGAAGCCCAGACGGGCGGCATCCAGGTCGGCGTGATAGCCACGGATCGCGCCCGCTTCCTCCAGCGCGCGAACGCGGCGCAGGCAGGGTGGGGCGGTCAGGCCGACACGTTCGGCCAGTTCGACGTTGGTCATCCGACCATCGGCCTGCAACAGCGCCAGAATTTGCCGATCAATGCGATCGAGCGCCATTACACGATACTCCACATAAAAAACCGAATCCCTATGCCCATTCGGGGCTGAATATAAGAAAATTACGCACTACCGCAATTGTCACACAATGCAACGGGGATGCGATCGGATATTTGCAGGTTACCAGTTGGAAGGATAAGGGCGTTAAGTCAGATGGCTGATGGCCATCCGGCCCAATGAAAAGGGAGCTGTGTGCGGTTCGACGATAGCCTGGCGACGATCCTGTCGGCCGACACGGCAACGCCTTTTGGCGCGCAGACCGCCTGGCGTCAGGTCGTCGACCTGATGGGGCGCGGCCGCATAGCCGCCGACCCGGCGACGCTGACGCGTCTGGCCGAACTGCGCGGATCGGTATCCGACGCGACGCGCTCGGCGAGCGCGCGACTGCTCAGCCTGTGCCAGCCCCCCGCCGCATTGGTCGCCTTCTTCGCGCAGGACGATCTGGCGATCGCCGCGCCGGTGCTCCGCATGGCGCAGCTCAGCGACGCCGAATGGCTGGACATCCTGCCGCAGCTCAATCCCCGCACCCGGTCGGTGCTGCGCCATCGCCGCGATCTGTCCGATGCCGTGATGCGCGGACTGGAGAGTTTCGGGCCGGTCGACTTCGTGCTGCCCAACATGGCCGCCGCCCCGTCCGCGCCTATGCCCGTCGAGCCGCCAGTCGCAGCCGCCTCCGTCGCCGAGCGGCCGGTTCCCAAGGCGCCGCCGCAGCCCTGGCCGATCGCGGCACCGTCCGCGCCCAAAGCCGACGCCGTCAGGGAAGCACCGGCCGTGCCGCTGTCGGTGATGCTCGATCCCGTGCCGACCCAGGCGGCGACGCCCTTCGTCCCGCTCGGGCAGGTGGCGCGCAGCCTGCCGTTCATGGCCGAGGCGCTGCGTCATGCGCCGTCGCCCGCCGCACCGCCACGTTACGAGATCGCCGATCTGGTCGCCCGGATCGATGCCTTCAACCAGCGCCGCGAGGAGGTGACGGGCACGCCGGACGCTCATGCCGGCCCGGCGCATTTCGACTTCGAAACCGACGAGCGCGGCCTGATCCTGGGCGTTGACGGCGTGGCGCGCGGTGCGCTGGTCGGCGTCAGCATCGCCGCGACGGCCGCCCAGGGTCTGGCGCAGTTCGATGGCGTCGCGATGGGCGCCTTTCGCAGCCGTGCACCGTTTCGCGATGCGCGGCTGGAGATCGGTGGCATGTCCGACGCGGCGGGATCGTGGCGGGTCTCGGCCGCGCCCTATTTCGATAAGCTGTCGGGGCGTTTCCTGGGCTATCGCGGCAGCGGACGGCGGCCGCGTCGCGACGAATGCGCCACCATCGCGACCGTGCCGGCGGGGGCCGATGCGGCCTCGTCCGACTCGCTGCGCCAGCTGGTCCATGAACTGCGCACCCCGGCCAATGCGGTGGCGGGCTTTGCCGAACTGATCGAGAGCGAGTTGCTGGGGCCCGTTGCCCCGGTCTATCGCGACCGCGCGACCGCGATCCGGTCCATGGCGTCGGACCTGCTGGCCGCCGTCGAGGATCTGGACACCGCCGCGCGGATCGAGGGGCATGTGCTGGAGCTTCGGCCGACCAAGGTCCCGCTCGCGCCGCTGATCCAGCGCCTGCTCGGTGAGTTGCAACCGCTGGCCGAACTGCGTCGCGCCGAAATCCGGTTCGAGCCGCCGGCCGCAATGATCGCCGCGATGGCCGACGACCGCGCGACCGAGCGGCTGATCGCGCGGCTGTTTTCCGTGCTCTTGTCCAATTGCGTCGTCGGCGAGCGGCTGACCGCCAGCCTGACCGAGGAGCAGGGCATGGCGAGCCTGCGGGTGGATCGTCCGCTGGCGCTCGCGATCGAGACGGATGCGGCGCTGCTGAGCGATGCCGGCGATGAGGAGCAGCGCGACGGCGCGCCGCTGCTTGGCACCGGCTTTTCGCTTCGACTGGTCGACAAGCTGGGGGCGGAGATGGGCGGTGGCCTGAGCATCGGGCTGCACCGCGTCGTCCTGACGCTGCCGATCGACATGGACCAGCGTGCCGGGAAAGCGTCGACCCGCTGACCGTGTCCGTGCCGGTCCGACCCTGGCGCCCCGACGCGCCGACCGCGGCCGAACGGATCGACTGGCCGGCGGCCTTCGGCACCCGCTTTCTGGTGACCGTCGATGTCGAGGAGGAATTCGACTGGTCGGCCCCGCTCGACCGGCGGCACCGCGCTACCTCGGCGATGCGCGCCTTTCCCGAGGCGCATCGGCGCTTCGCGGCGGCCGGGGTTGGGTTGAACTGCATGGTCGACTATCCGGTCGCGGTCGATCCGGCGGCGGTGGCGATCCTGTCCAACTGTCTGGCGGATGGCCGGTCGGAGATCGGTGCGCAGCTTCATGCCTGGGTGACGCCGCCTTATGGCGAAGTCGTCGACTCGGTGACCAGCCATGCCGGCAATCTGCCGGTCGCGCTGGAGGCGGCGAAGCTCGACCAGCTGACCGACGCGATCGCGGGCGCCTTCGGCATGCGGCCGCGCAGTTTCCGCTCGGGGCGTTATGGCCTGGGGCCCGCCAGCCTCGCGCTGCTGGCCGAACGCGGCTATCGGATCGACAGCTCGATGCGGGCCCTGCACGATTATGGCCGTACCGGTGGCATGGATTTCCGCGCGATCGACGCGCATGGCTTTCGACGCGACGGCATGATCGAGCTGCCGCTGACCAGCGTCTATACGGGGATGTTGCGGCGAAGGGGCCACCGTCTCTATCCGCCGGCCCGCCATGTGCCGCATGGGCGCGGGGTATTGGCGCGGCTGGGGCTGTTGTCGCGGATACCGCTGACGCCCGAAGGGGTGGGCAGCGGTGACGCACTGGCTGCGATCGACCAGGCGCTGGCCGATGGCGTGCGGCTGCTGACCTTTTCGTTCCACTCGCCGACGCTGGAGCCGGGGCACACGCCCTATGTCCGTAACGCCCGGGACCGCGTAGCGTTCGATCGCTGGTGGGATGCGGTGTTCGAGCGACTGGCGCTGCGTGGCGTCGAGTCGGTCACGGTCGCTGAGATCGTGCGAACCCTGACGCCGTGATCGGGGACGGCCGGACCGGCCGCCCCCGAATGCCGGTCAGCGCTTCATCGCCTCGATCAGCTTCTTGACGTCCTGGCTGCGTCCACGCGGCAGGATCAGCACATCGTCGCCGCTCGCGACCACGATCAGATTTTCGACATCGACCGCCGCCACGCGCACCCGGTCGGTGCGGATCAGGCAGTTCTTGGTGTCGATCGCCAGCACTTCGCCGCGATGCGCATTTCCGAACCCGTCCAGCTCGCTGATCGCATGCAGTGCGTCCCAGCTGCCGACATCGTTCCACCCCATCGCGACGGGGACCACCGCCACGCGGTCGGCGCGTTCCATCACGGCATAGTCGATCGAATCCGACGGACAGTTGCCGAACTCGGTCTCGTCGGGGCAGATGCGCTTGCCGTCGCGCTTGGCGGCGCGCATCGCCTTTTCGGCGGCGACCAGCATCTCGGGGGCGTGCTGGCCCAGTTCCTCCAGATAGCGATCGGCGCGGAACAGGAAGATGCCGCCGTTCCAGGCATAGTCGCCGCGTGCCAGCATCGCCTCGGCCCGCTCCAGACGCGGTTTTTCGACGAAGCGCGCCACCTGATGCACGCCCTTGGCGATCTCACGGCCCACCTGAATCCAGCCATAGCCGGTCTCGGGCTTGTCGGCTGCGATGCCGAAGGTCGCCAGCCAGCCCTGCGACACCATAGGCAGCGCGGCGTGGATGGCGGCATGGAAGGCGTCGAGATCGGCGATCACATGGTCGGACGGCATGACCAGCATGACGTCTTCCGGATTGGCCGCCAGCGCGGCGAGCGCGATGGCGGGCGCGGTGTTGCGCGCCACCGGCTCCAGGATCAGCGCCTGGGGCGGGGTGCCGGCGTCGGTCAGCTGCCCCTCGACCAGATCGGCGTGGCGTTGGCCCGCGACGACGATCGGCGCGGCGAATTCGTTGGATGCGGTGCGCTGCGCGGTCAGCTGCAGCATGGTTTCGTCCGAGGTCAGCGCCAGCAGCTGCTTGGGCATTTCCGGCTTCGACATCGGCCATAGACGCGTGCCGGACCCGCCGGACAGGATGACCGGTACGATCTGATTATGCATATTCGCCCCTTCTCATGTCCCGTCACCAAAAACCGGGCGACGTGGCTCTCTACAACGCCGCATAACGCATATCTTCACGCTTCGTTTGTCATTCTCTGCAAAAATTGGGACAGTTGGTGATCACGCACGGCCCGGGTACGATCGATCGATAGATGATCCGTCTGTTCAAACACTATGTCCCGCACGCCGTGCTGCTGCTCGGTCTGGTCGATTTCGTGCTGTTGATGGCAGCGGCGGAGCTGGGCTGGACGGTGCGCGCGTGGCAGATCGGCTATCCCGCCGGGCGCGTGATCGACAATCTGCCGCAGATCCTGGGCTTTGCCGTACCGCTTCAGATCGCGCTGATGGCGGTCGGGGCCTATGCGGCGGCCTCCTTCCTGTCGCTCCGCTTCGCCGCCGCGCGGCTGATGGTGGCGATCTCGATGGGCGTGATCCTGTTGTCGCTCATCTATTTCTTCTTTCCTCCGCTGTCCTATTGGCGCTCCAGCCTGTTCTACTCGATGGTCATCGCGGTCGTCCTGCTGGTGGTCGTCCGCGGGCTGCTCGGGCGGTCGCTGGGCGGGGACCGGTTCAAGCGCCGCATCGTCCTGATGGGGGCCGGCGAGCGTGCCGCGCGGATCGCGGCGCTCGCGGGACAGCCGGGCTGCAACTTCCTGGTTGCGGGCGTGATCGCGATGAACGCCGACGAGACCGCTTTGCCAGACGCGATTCCCCGTTCCGCGATACCCAATCTGCAAGGTTTCGTCATCGACCAGCGGGCGACCGAGGTCGTGCTGGCGATTCAGGAACGCCGCAACGCCTTGCCCTATCAGGACCTGTTGCGGGTGCGTACCGCCGGCGTGCAGGTGTCCGAACTGTCGAGCTTTCTCGAGCGCGAGACCGGGCGGATCGACCTCGCCTCGGTCAGCCATAGCTGGCTGATCTTCTCAGACGGTTTCGCGTCGGGCCGGATGTGGTCGGCGATCGTCAAGCGCGCCTTCGACGTGACGGTCAGCCTGCTGCTGATGGTCGTCGCGCTGCCGATCATCCTGATCACCGCCCTCGCCATCAAGCTGGAGTCCAAAGGCCCGGCCTTTTACCGGCAGCGGCGCGTGGGGCTGTTCAACCAGCCGTTCGACATCCCCAAGCTGCGGTCGATGCGCCAGGACGCCGAATTGGCCGGGCAGGCGATCTGGGCCGAGAAGGACGATCCCCGGATCACGCGGATCGGCCGCTTCATCCGCAAGGTGCGGATCGACGAGCTGCCGCAAATCTGGTCGGTGCTGCTGGGTGAGATGAGCTTCGTCGGCCCCCGCCCGGAGCGCCCGCAATTCGTCGAGCAGCTGGAGCAGCAAATCCCCTTCTATGCCGAGCGGCATATGGTCAAACCCGGCATCACCGGCTGGGCACAGCTCAACTATCCCTATGGCGCCTCGATCGACGATGCGCGGCACAAGCTGGAATATGACCTGTATTATGCGAAGAATTATTCGCCTTTCCTCGATGCGCTGATCCTGGTGCAGACGCTGCGCGTCATCCTGTGGCCGTCGGGCGCACGGTGAGCGACGACATCCGGCCCGAGCGGGGCTATCGCGGTCGCGACCGACGCGCGGCGCAGCCCTATCCGATGATGCGGCGCAAGCGGCGGCGGATATGGCGGCGGCGTTCGATCCGGCGGCGGGCGCGGCTGATCGCGATCCTGATGGCCATCGCGCTGGCCATGGCGGGTCTTGCCTATCTGTTGCGCGGCGGCGAGCCGCCGGTCGATCCGGCCGTCGCGCTTCGCAACGCGGCGACCGCGTTGCAGGCCGGCAATTATCACGCCGCCCATGATCTGGCCCGCCGCGCGAGCGTCGCTGCCCCGCGATCGCGCGCGGCGCAGATGACGCTGGCGCGGACCAGCCTGTTGCTGGAGGAGGGCGTCACCGCCGAGGCGGCGCTGGACCGTGCGATCGCGGCGGGCGTTCCGGTCGCGGACACGCTGGCGATGCGGGCCGAGGCGCGGTTGTTGCTCGGCAATCCGGCCGGCGCGCAGGAGGCGGTCGCGCAGATGCCGGCGGCTCGCGATGCCGAGATGATCCGTATCGCCGCCAAGGTGCGCGCCGCGCAGACGAACGCCGGGGGCGCCTATCGCGCCACGCTCCAGCAATTGGCGGCGGCGAAGCCCGATGACGCGGCGATCTGGACCGATCTGGGGCGCAGCCGCTTCGGCGCGGGGGATGTTGCGGGTGCGACCGAGGCCGCCTCGCGCGCAGCGGCGCTGGCCCCGGCCGATCCGCGCGCACTGACGTTGCGGGGGGAGATCGTTCGCGCGCGCTATGGGCTGACGGCGGCGCTGCCATGGTTCCGGCAGGCGCTTGGCCGTGATCCCTATTATCATCCCGCGCTGATCCAATATGCCGCGACGCTGGGCGATCTCGGCCGGGCGGGCGACGCGCTGGCGGTGACGCGCACCGCGCTGGTGTCGCTGCCGGGGAGTCCGGAGGCCTTCTACCTCCAGGCGGTGATCGCGGCACGCGCCAAGCGCTATGGTCTGGCCGAACAGCTCCTGCAACTGACCGGCGGAGCATTGGCGCAGCGACCGGCGACGGCGATGCTCGAGGGCGTGGTCGCCTATGCGCAGGGCCGCCCGCAGCGTGCGGTGCGCGCCTGGGGGCGGTTGGTCGGCATGCAACCGATGAATATCGGCGCACGGCAGCTGCTGGCGGCGGCGCAGATCGGTATCGGCGATCGCGCGGCGGCGCTGGCCACGCTCAGGCCGATGCTGAGCCGGCCCGATGCGGACGGCTATGCGCTGCGACTGGCGGTGATAGCACTGGCGGGTGGTTCGGACAGCGCGGCCATGGTCGACCGGGCGCAGTCGGGGACACGCGGGGACTCGACCATCTTTCGCCCCGACCGCCCTCTTGCCGAACTGACCCAGGCGGCGGCAGGCGAGCCGACCGACCCCACCTATGCGCTGGGCGTCATCCGAGGGCTGGCGAGCCAGGGCAATTGGGGCGCGGCGGCGGCAAGGGCGCAGGCGCTGGTTCGCGCCGCGCCCGGCGCACCGGCGACGCAGCTGGCATATGGGGACATATTGGCGCTGTCCGGCCGCTCGGCGGAGGCGGTCGCCCCTTATGCGCATGCGGCGAACCTGACCTTCGACGAACCGACGATGCTTCGCCTGATCGACGGACAAATTCGTGCCGCCAAGCCGCGCGATGCGGCCGTCGCGCTGGGACTATACATATCGCAGAACCCGCAAAGCGTGGCCGCGCGGCGCTTGCTGGGCCAGTGGCAATTACGCAACGGCGATTGGGACGCGGCGATCGAACTGCTCGAAGGTTTGCGCGAGCAGCTCGGGTCGCGCGACGTCGTGCTCCTGCGTGACCTGGCGCTGGCCTATGCCGGGGCGGGGGACGGCGTGGTCGCACGTCGATATGGTGCGGCGGCCTATCGACTGGCCCCGATGAACCCCGAAGTGGCCGATGTATATGGCGTGGCGCTGGCGGCGGCGGGTGAGGCCGAGGGCGCGCGGCAGCTGTTCGACAAGGCGTTGTCGCTGTCACCCGGCAATCCCGTCGTGATCGCCCACCGCGACGCGCTGTGAGCCGCCATCTTTGCAGCAAGGTGCCGGCCGCCTAAGACGCGCGGCATGACCGAGCTTCCCACCGCCGCGCTGGAGCGGATCGCCGCCGCCCTCGAACGTCTCGCTCCCCCAGCAACGGTTTCGGCCGATCCGCTGGCCCATCCGGCCTATCTGTGGCGCGAAGAGGTGTTGCAGCCGGCGCGGGGCTTCGCACCATTGCCGCTGGCGATGTTGCAGGGACTGGATCGCCAGCGCGAGGCGCTGGTCACCAATTTGGAACGGCTGGCCGATGGTCATGCTGCACAGGACGTGCTGCTCTGGGGCGCACGGGGCACGGGCAAGTCGGCGCTGGTCAAGGCCTCGGTCGCGGCGGTTCAGGCGACCCGGCCGGGCCGGCTGGCATTGGTATCGGTCGACACGCTCGACAGCCTGCCCGCGTTGTTCGCGATGCTGGAAGGGGTCGACCGCGCCTTCGTCCTGTTCATCGACGATCTGGGTTTCGACGAAGCCGGCGAGGCGCGACGTCTGCGCTCGTTGCTCGATGGCGGGGCGGAGGCGCGGCCGGCGCATGTCCGCCTGCTGGTCACCGCCAATCGCCGCCATCTGCTGCCCCGCGATCTCAGCGAGCAGGACAGCGCGATCAACCCGCGTGACGTGGTCGACGACCAGCTGGCGCTGGCCGACCGCTTCGGTCTCAGCCTGGGCTTCCATGCGCTCGATCAGGACGGCTATCTCGCCATCGTCCGTGCCTATACCGATCGCCACGACCTGCCGTTCGACGGGGCCGAGGCGGTCAACTGGGCGACCCGGCGGGGCAGCCGTTCGGGGCGCGTCGCCTGGCAATATATCGTCGATCTGGCGGGGCGGCTGGGCCGTGCGCTGTAAGAATTTTCGTTTCGGGTGAAAAACCGCTTGCGTGGTGTGCGGCCGCTGGCTATTGGCGCGCCTCCAGCATGGATCGGCCTTCCCGAAAGGCTCTGACAACCGGTCCATACTCTCTAGTCGGGGAGTAGCTCAGCCTGGTAGAGCACTGCCTTCGGGAGGCAGGGGCCGGAGGTTCGAATCCTCTCTCCCCGACCATTTCGCCGCGAAGTACGCGGCCCAGCCCATCGATAGCGAACCGCCCCAGGGCGACCGGATTTGCTCCGGTGGCATGACCTGGCTTGAAATCGTCGCCTTCGTTCTGGGTATCGCGAACGTCACGCTCGTCGTGCGACGCAGCTTGTGGAATTATCCGGTCGCGCTGGCGATGGTGTCGCTTTACGGCCTGCTGTTCTGGCAGGAGCGGCTGTACAGCGACGCGGCGCTGCAAGTATTCTTCTTCGTCATCAACCTTTACGGCTGGGTCGTCTGGCGGCGCAGCCTGGCGCGTGAGGGGGAGGTCGCGGTCGGCACGCTGACGCCTGTCGCGCAAGGCGTATGGCTGGTCGGGATCGCGGTTGCGTCTCTATTGTGGGGCGGGGTGATGGCGCGCTGGACCGATGCCGCCATGCCCTATTGGGACGCCGTCAATGCGGTGGCCAGCGTCGCGGCGCAAATCCTGCTGGCGAGGCGTCGGCTGGAGAACTGGCTGCTATGGATCGCGGTCGATCTGTCGTCCATCGCGCTCTACGCGGTGAAGGGCCTGACGCTGACCGCCATTCTTTATGTCATCTTTCTGGGACTGTCGGTGTGGGGCTATCGCGAATGGCGGGTACGGGTGTGACGAGCATCTGTCTGCATGGCCCGGAGAGCACCGGCAAATCGACCATCGGCCCACGTCTCGCCGCCGCGCTCGGCGGGCGCTATCTGCCCGAATATGGCCGCGACTATGCCGAGGCGCATGGCACCGACTTCACCATGGCCGATCTGGTGGCGATCGGGCAGGGGCATGACGCGATGCTGGCCGAGGCGCTGGCGCAGGGGCCCTGGCCGGTCGTGACCGACACCGATCCGCTGATGACCGCCGTGTGGGCCGATATGCTGTTCGGTGCGCGCGACCCGTGGTTCGCCCGCTGGAATCGGCTGTCCGACGTCTATCTCCTGTTCGCGCCCGACCTGCCCTGGGTGGAGGACGGCACGCGCCTGTTCGGCACGCTGGCCGAGCGGCAGCGCTTCTTCGACCTGTCGCGGGCCGAGCTGGATCGGCGCGGGGTGCGCTATGCGCTGGTCGAGGGGCAGGGCGAGCGTCGCTATGCAAATGCGCTGGCCGCGATCGATAGCTTTGGCATCCGCGCGCATCTTTGCTAACGGCGTCAGCTAAAGCTTTTCAGGAAACCATTCCCCCCGTGTCCACGCCGCTCGACAAGATCCGCAACTTCTCCATCATCGCGCATATCGACCATGGCAAGTCGACGCTCGCCGATCGCCTGATCCAGTTCACCGGCGGCCTGACCGACCGCGAGATGAGCGAACAGGTTCTCGATAACATGGAGATCGAGAAGGAACGCGGCATCACCATCAAGGCGCAGACCGTGCGCCTGGCGTACAAGGCGCAGGACGGCGAAACCTATACGCTGAACCTGATGGACACGCCGGGCCATGTCGACTTCGCCTATGAGGTCAGCCGGTCGCTGGCGGCGTGCGAAGGCGCGCTGCTCGTCGTCGACGCTGCGCAGGGCGTCGAGGCGCAGACGCTGGCGAACGTCTATCAGTCGATCGAGCACGACCATGAGATCGTGCCCGTCATCAACAAGATCGACCTGCCCGCCGCCGAACCCGAAAAGGTCCGCGCCGAGATCGAGGACGTCATCGGCATCGACGCCTCGGGCGCGGTGCTGGCCAGTGCCAAGTCGGGCATCGGCATCGGCGACATCCTGGAAGCGATCGTCAAGAACATCCCCGCGCCCAAGGGCGACGCGACCGCGCCGCTCAAGGCGATGCTGGTCGATAGCTGGTACGACCCCTATCTGGGCGTCGTCATCCTGGTGCGCGTGATGGAAGGCACCCTGAAAAAGGGGCAGCAGATCAAGTTCATGCAGGCGGGCACCACCCATCTGATCGACCGCGTCGGCTGTTTCCGCCCCAAGATCGAGCAGCTGACCGAGCTTGGCGTGGGCGAGATCGGCTTCATCACCGCGCAGATCAAGGACGTGGCGCAGGCGCGCGTCGGCGACACGCTGACCGACGCCAAGAAGCCGACCGAGCAGGCGCTGCCGGGCTTCAAGGAAGTTCAGCCGGTCGTGTTCTGCGGCCTGTTCCCGGTCGACGCCAACGACTTCGAGAAGCTGCGCGAGTCGATCAGCAAGCTGCGGCTGAACGACGCCTCGTTCAGCTTCGAGATGGAGACGTCGGCGGCGCTGGGCTTCGGCTTCCGTTGCGGCTTCCTGGGGCTGCTGCATCTGGAGATCATCCAGGAGCGGCTGACCCGCGAATATGACCTCGACCTGATCACGACCGCGCCGTCGGTGGTCTATCAGATCGAGCTGACCCATGACGGCGGCCAGATCGACCTGCACAACCCGGCCGACATGCCCGATCCCAACAAGATCGAGTCGATCAGCGAGCCGTGGATCGAGGCGACCATCTATGTCCCCGATGAGTATCTCGGCTCGATCCTGAAGCTGTGCCAAGACCGGCGCGGCATCCAGAAGAACCTGACCTATGTCGGCGGCCGCGCGCAGGCGACCTATGAACTGCCGCTCAACGAGGTCGTGTTCGACTTCTACGATCGGCTCAAGTCGCTGTCGAAGGGCTATGCCAGCTTCGACTATCACCAGATCGGCTATCGCGAGGGCGACCTCGTCAAGATGAGCATCCTGGTCAACGAAGAGCCGGTCGACGCGCTGTCGATGATCGTCCACCGCGGCACCGCCGAGACGCGCGGGCGCGGCATGTGCGAGCGGCTGAAGGAACTCATCCCACGCCACCTGTTCAAGATCCCGATCCAGGCGGCGATCGGCGGCAAGGTGATCGCGCGCGAGACGATCAGCGCGATGCGCAAGGACGTGACCGCCAAATGCTATGGCGGCGACGCCACCCGCAAGCGCAAGCTGCTGGAAAAGCAGAAAAAGGGTAAGGCAAAGATGCGCGAATACGGCTCGGTCAGCATCCCGCAGGAAGCCTTCATCGCCGCGCTGCGCATGGGCGACGAGGCGTAAGGATTCGAAGGCCGCCCCGATATAATCGGGGCGGCCTTTCCATATTCAGAGGAAAAACACGCTCGCCAGATCGTCTTCGGGCTCATGGGCCCAACGCATGAAGCGAAAGGCAAAGACGCCGAATACGCCCAAGGCAGCACCCGCCCAGATATAGTCGGCGTCACGGGCGACGTTTATGAAAATAGCATATCCGAGATACGCCGAGACAGCGAAGGCACAGGCCGTTCTTACCCACGCGGATCGGAGCGATCGTGTGACGGCGAACCATAAAATGGTCAACACACCGATAATCAGCAATATAACGAAGACCGGATGGACATCCTGCGCGCGCAGATGCGTCCAAATGGGTACACAAATTTCGAGCAGCGTCAGGCCGACAAATCCGATGATGCCCAGCGTCAAGCATCCATTTGCATCAATTCCTGGCGAGTCGAGACGACGCCCATATTCATCATAAATTCCCGGCATTGCTTACCCTCTGCTGCGCGTTGCGCATCTTGTCTCAAAGAGTGGCGTACGAAATTCCGACGTCGTTCCATAAGAAATTGATGGTAAATAGAAAAACAAGTTCGTGGGGAAAGGCCCGCCCGGTTTCCTCGGACGGGCCTTTCGATGTTCAACGAACGGGATCGGATCAGAACGCGATCTTGATCGTGCCCCGATAGGACTGGTTCTCGACATCCTTGCGCTCGAACGTCGTGTCGGCGCCCAGCGACAGCTGGACACGGCCCGAGGTGTAGGACACGCCCAGGCTCGCCTCGCCCCAATCCTTGTCGTGGCCGGGTAGCGCGAACAGCGCCGACGGGCCGATGCCGCCCGCGAAATTCGCACCGAACACGCCCGGGCGATCCTGGAAGTCATGGACATAATAGGCCGAGGCATAGGGACGGAACGGCCCGTCCGAGCTCAGCATCAGACCGGCGCGACCCTGGACGCTGTTATAGTCCTGGCGGTCATAGCGCAGCGCGGGGCCGCCGCCGGTTTCGGCGGTGGGGGTGAAGCCCAGATGGCTCACGCGCGCAGCGATACGCGGTCCGATCTTGAGCCCGCCAAAGCCATAGGTCTTGGCCAACCCGACTTCGCTCGACAGTGCCAGGGCATTGTCGCGCGACCGCAAGTTATAGGCGACACCCGCCAGCGACACGTTGCGCTGCGTCTGCGCCTGGAACACGCCGGCGCTGAACTGGCTGTCCAGCGAGAAGCCGCCCACCTCCGCCTTGCCGTAGAGCGTCCCCTGATACAGGTCGCCGCGCGCATATTGGCCGAACGAGGTGTTGCCGGTCGTCTTGGTATAGGAGAAGCCGAAGCCGAGGATGCTGGCATCGTCCACCTCGGTCTCGATACCGGTCGCGACGTAGAAGCCGTCGAACCGGTCGCGAATGTCGGCAGTCGCCGTCTGCGGCAGGGCACGCGCCTTGCCGTCGAGATAGCCACCCGCCAGGAACACCGCGACATTTTCGGGCAGGACATTCTCGCGCATCGACACGCCGCCGCTGTCGGTCGCCATCTGCGCCTGGCTGCCCGCCAGGTTGCTCATGGCAAGGCTCGCGACCTGCACC
The DNA here is from genome assembly GCF_052056765.1 of Sphingomonas pseudosanguinis. Lineage (NCBI taxonomy): Bacteria > Pseudomonadati > Pseudomonadota > Alphaproteobacteria > Sphingomonadales > Sphingomonadaceae > Sphingomonas > Sphingomonas pseudosanguinis. The sequence continues at coordinate 1,900,807 of NZ_CP189888.1, read as the reverse complement.
GGCTTGCCGATCATGGTCAGCGTGCCGCCCAGGCCTTCGCTCGGCGACAGCGTCGCCAGATGCTCACGGAAGAAGCGCGCGCTGTTGTCGAGCGCCATGGTGCCCTGTGCCCGCTTCAGCGCCTCGGTCGAGGGGGCCAGACCTTCGAGCGTGTTGCGGATGGTCGATGCGGATTGCAGGTCTAGTGTGCCGTACAGATTGCTGAAATTGCCCTGGATCGACCGGTTCTGGTCGAGCAGGCGCGCATAGGCCGTCTGATAGGGCGTGTTGGCGACGACATTGGCGTAAGCGCCGGCGACGATCCGCGCGGTGACGGCGTTGCCGCTATAGTTCAGCGTCGGTGTCAGGATCGCGCTGAGCGCGGTCGGGGCATTGAACCGCCCTGACACGCCGCCGCTGGCGGTCGCGATCGTGTAGACGTCGCCGGCGCGGATCAGGTGCCCGCTCACGGGTGCGAAGCCGACCGAGCCGCCGGCGTTGAGCTGGCCATTCGCGGTGCCATTGGCGACAACCGCGATCTTGTCCGAGGTGCCGCCGGGACCGACATCGATCAGCAGCTGCGTCCCCGAGGCGAGCACGACATTGCCGCCAAAGGTCAGCGTGCCGATCGTGCCGACCGTGCCGGGGGCGATCATGCCGCCGACGCTGGTGAAGAACGGCGCGTTGATCCGCCCCGAGCCCTGCAGGCCGCCAGCCAGCATCAGGAAATCGCCGCCGGCGTTGATCGTGCCGTTATTGGCGATCATGCCCGTCAGCTGGTTGAAGTCCGCCACGGTGGTCAATGCGCCGCCGCTGGCCAGCGACAGCCGCGCCTGCGACCCGCTGATGGTGAAGCGGTCGACCGTCGCCGCCGAGCTGAGCGTCGTATTGCCCGCCGCCGACAGGGTAACGTCGTAATAGCGCGCCGCGACCGAGGCGGTCGGGTTGACGTTGTTGGGCACGAAGTTGGTCGCACCCGGCAGGCCGTTGGCCAGCGTGGCGGCCGGAAGGGCGGCGGCGACCGCCTTGCCGCTCGCCTGTGCCTGGTCCTCGGCACCGGTCATGCTGTCGGTCAGCGTGGCGCGGCCGGCGGCGTTCAGCTCGCGGCCCATGCTGCTGGCATCGTCATTCTGCGCGGTGATCTTGCCGGTCTTGATGTTCTGGCACTCGACACCGTCGCAGATCTCGCCGAACTTGTTGTCCGGGTCGTTCGCGATGCCGATGCCGGGCGTGGTGGGAACGCCGTTCACCAGCTGGCCGTTCTGGATGATCTGATAGGCCGGGTCGGTCGTCGTCACCCAATGCGCACCGTCCTCCCACGCGCCGTCACCGGCCTTGGCGGCGGCATAGCGATAGGGGTTCTTGGCGGCGATATAGTCCCAGAAGAGGTAGAGCGGTTGGTAGAAGGACGAGGTGCCATAGGTGGAGAAGGGCTGCGGCCCGAAGAAGCGGCTGCCGCCCGACAGCACGCCGACCACAACCTTGCGCGCGAACGTCCGGTCGAGGATCAGCGGACCGCCGGAGTCGCCACCCGCCGTCGTGCCTTCCTTGGGCAGCGGCGCGTCGCGGAACAGGTTGAAATCATAGGGGCTGGCGGCTGCGGTGCCCCGGCGCGGATCGTCGAAGTCGAGCTGGTACAGGTTCTGCGGCAGGTTCGAACCCTGGCCGAACAACCACAGATTGCGGTCGTCGAACGAGCCGAGCAGGCCGATATAATTTTCGGCAATGCGGCGGCGATAGTCGATGCCGTTGGTATCGCCCTGATTGCCGACACCGCTGCGGCCATAGCCGGTCAGCGTAACGTGATAGCCGGTGCCCGTGGTCGGATCGATCGCGGCGGGCGCGGGCAGCGCCGACAGCAGGATCGCCCAGGTCGGAACGCCGGTCGCCGGCGTGTCAAGCGAGGCAAGCGCGACATCGGCCTCCAGGAACGTCGTGCGCGCCGACCCCGAATTCCAATGGACCTGGTTCACATTGTAGACGGCGTTGGCGGTGTTCGTCTTGAACTGGTTGGCGTTGGCCGCGCCGCCCAACGTGCTCAGGAACCATTCGCGCACGCCCGGCAGATTGTCGGGCTTGAAGCCGAAGGCGATGGGCGTGCCGCCGCGCGCGGTGCCATAGCTGGCGGCGGCGGCGGAATTGACGCAATGCGCCGCGAAGATGACGGTGCGCGGGTTGATCAGCGTGCCGGTGCACAGGCTGAGGCCGCCGCCGCTGGCTGCGATGAACATCTGGCCGACGCCATTGACGCCGCCGGCGGTGTCGAGCGCGCTGGTCGTGGTGCCGGGCTGCGAAATGACGATCTGCGGCTCGTCGACGACGCGCAGGCCGGGAATGGCGCCCATGCGCTCCGGGCTGGACGACTGGGCATAGTCGATCGCCTGTTCGGGGCGCGCGGTCTGCGCTTGGGCCGGCGTGGCGAGCGACAGCGCGAGCAGTGCGCTGGATGCGAGCAGGGCCGCGCGTCGTCGCGCCCCGCCCATCGATGCGAGATCGTGGACCATGAAAATTCCCCCTTGTTTTGGGGAGCGTGGCTTTTTCTCCATTCGCTCCGAAAACGGAGGCTATTCAGGAAATCGTTTTCATACAATTACTAAAGGGGCAATCGGCATGCCCTATTCGAACAGCGTCGCCGAATCCTCTGGGAATATTAACAATGTCGAGCGACAGCGACTCGGCGGAAAACAGGGAAAACTGCCAATGGTAGCGCGTATGATCTTGGGGGTGGCGGCCTTGTGCTGTACCCAGCCGGTTTTGGCGCAGGAGCGTGCGCCGCTGGTCCTAGCGGCGGCGAGTTTGCAGGAATCTATGAATGCCGCCGCCGATTCGTGGGCGAATCAGGGACATAGGCGACCGGTCATTTCCTTCGCCGCGTCCTCCGCCCTGGCGCGCCAGGTTCAGGCCGGGGGCAAGGCCGACCTATTCGCATCGGCCGATGAGGAATGGATGGACGTGCTGCAAAAGGACGGCCTGCTGGCGGACCGAACGCGCAGCGCGTTCCTAGGCAATCGGCTGGTCGTGATCGCATCGGCCGGCCAAGGCGGGCGGGTGACGACGCGGACCCTGGCCAAGACCCTGTCCGCCGGGCCGCTGGCCATGGCCGATACCGACAGCGTGCCGGCGGGCAAATATGGCAAGGCGGCGCTGGAGCGATTAGGGGCATGGCCGATGGTTGCACCCCATGTCGTCCGGGCCGAGAATGTGCGCGCCGCCCTCGCTTTGGTCGAGCGTGGGGCGGCGCCCTATGGCATCGTCTATGCCACCGACGCCAAGGCGTCGTCGAGGGTCCGCGTGGTCGGCATGTTCCCGGCGGCCAGCCATCCGCCGATCACCTATCCGCTTGCCCGGCTGAAGGCCTCGACCAATCCGGCGGCGGAGGGGTTCCGGCGCTTCCTGATTTCGGCGCAGGGCAAGGCGATCTTCCGGCGTTTCGGGTTCTCGACACGGTGATCGGTTGATGTTGTCGGTCGAGGAATGGGGGATCGTGCGGCTGTCGCTGCTGGTCGGTGGCACGGCGATGCTGGTGACGCTGCCGATCGCCTTTGGTCTCGCCTGGTTGCTGGCGCGGGGGCGCTTTCCGGGCAAGGTGCTGCTTGATGGCGTCGTCCATCTGCCGCTGGTCGTGCCGCCGGTGGTGACGGGCTGGGCGCTGCTGCTGCTCTTCGGGCCGGCGGGACCGATCGGGGCCTGGCTGGCGCAGTGGTTCGGGGTCAGCGTGCTGTTCCGTTGGACCGGCGCGGCGATCGCGGCCGGGGTCATGGCGCTGCCCCTGGTGGTGCGCGCCATTCGCCTTTCGATCGAGTCCGTCGACCGGCAGTTGGAGCAGGCCGCGCGCACGCTGGGCGCGGGGCGCTGGCGGGTTTTCGCGACGATCACGCTGCCGCTATGCGCGCCGGGCGTGCTGGCGGGGCTGGTGCTGGGCTTCGCGCGCTCGATCGGCGAGTTCGGCGCGACGATCACCTTCGTCTCGAACGTGCCCGGCGAGACCGCGACGCTGCCGCTCGCCATCTATTCCGCGCTCCAGCGGCCGGGTGGTGAAGCAATGGTCTGGCGCCTGGCGGGGGTGTCGGTCGGCCTGTCGCTGATCGCGCTGATCGCCTCCGAATGGCTCGCGCGGCGCATGGGGCGGGGGCTGCATGTCCTTTGACGTTTCGCTGTCCGTCCGGCGGGGCGAGAGCCGGATTGCGGCGTCCTTCGTCACCGGGCCGGGCGCGACGGTGCTGTTCGGGCCGTCGGGCATCGGGAAGACCAGCATCCTCCAGATGGTCGCCGGATTGCTCAAGCCCGAGGCGGGGCATGTACGGATCGCCGGCGAGACGCTGTTCGACGCCGCAAAGCGGATCGACGTGCCGCCCGAGCGGCGTCGGATCGGTTATGTCTTTCAGGAGGCGCGGCTGTTCCCGCATCGGCGGGTCGCGGCCAATCTGCGCTATGGCATGCGACAGGGCGCGGGCGATTGGGACGGGGTGATCGCGATGCTGGGCATCGGTCATCTGCTCGATCGCTGGCCGCGCACCCTGTCGGGGGGCGAGGCGCGGCGGGTCGCCATCGGCCGCGCGCTGCTCAGCGATCCGCGCGTGCTGCTGCTCGACGAGCCACTGTCCTCGCTCGACCGCGCGCGGCGCGGGGATATTCTCGACGCGCTGATCGCGGTGCGTGACCGGACAGGCATCCCCATCCTGATGGTTACGCACGATCCGGACGAAGCCGAACGGATCGCCACCGCGATCGTCCGGCTCTGATCCCCTCAGACCAGTTCGAAGGTCTGTTTCTCGCCATTCGCCGAGCTGGTCGCGACCCACAGGTCGAACTGGCCCGGCTCCACCACCCAGTCGTCCTTGCCCCAGAAGCGCAAGGCCTCGCGGGTCAGGCGCAGGCGGACGGTCCGCGACTGGCCGGGGTTCAGCATCACCCGCTCGAACCCCTTCAACTCGCGGACGGGGCGGGTGCGGCTGGCGACCTTGTCATGGATATAGAGCTGTACGACCTCCGCCCCGGCGCGCGCGCCGGTGTTGGTGACGGTGGCGGTCACCTCCATCGCATCGGTCATCCGCGTCGGCACCGAGACGTTGGAGATGGCGAAGCGCGTATAGCTCAGCCCATGGCCGAAGGGGTAGAGCGGCTCGTTCTTCGTCTCGCGATAGCGCGCCTTATATTCCTGCGCGCCGGTGTCGGGGGCGGGGCGGCCGGTATTCTTGTGGTTGTAGAAATAGGGCTGCTGCCCGCTCTCACGCGGGAAGCTGGCGGACAGCTTGGCCGAGGGGTTCACATCGCCGAACAGTACGTCCGCGATCGCGTTGCCGCTCTCCGACCCCAGGAACCAGGTGGCGAGGATCGCTGGAGCATCCTTGACCGCGCCGTGCAGCGCCAGCGCGCGGCCATGGCGTAGCAGGACGACGACCGGCTTGCCCGTCGCCGCCACCGCCTCGGCCAGCGCCATCTGCGCCGCCGGCACGACGATCTCGGTGCGCGACTGCGCCTCGCCCGACATCAGCTGCGTCTCACCGATCGCCAGCAATACGACATCGGCGTTGCGCGCGGCGGCGACGGCCGCGTCGATCCCGCCGGCGATGGGGGCCTCGACCTCCGATCCCTTGACGACATCGACCGTCAGCTTGCGATTGCGAAGCCCCTGCGCGATCGACACGTTCAGCGCGGCGTCGGACATGAACGCCCAGGTGCCGACCACATTGTCACGGTCTTCGCCGAACGGGCCGATCAGCGCGATACGGCCGGGATTGGCCTTGAGCGGCAGCAGGTCGCCTTCGTTCTTCAGCAGCACGATCGACCGCGCGCCCGCCTCACGCGACAGCTTCAGCATGGCGGGCGTCGACACCTGCGTCCGCTCGGCCTTCTGGCTGATCGAACGATAGGGATTGTCGAACAGGCCGATCGCCTCCTTCAGCGACAGGACGCGGCGCACCGCCTCGTCCAGCCGGGCCATCGGCACCTCGCCCTTCTCGACCAGATCGGGCAGCCACAGATTGAACAGGTTGGAGGCCATGGCCATGTCCATGCCCGCCAGGAACGCCTTCTTGGCGGCGTCGCGGCCATCGGCGGCATAGCCGTGCGCGATCAGTTCCTCATCGGCGGTATAGTCGCCGACGACCATGCCCTTGAACCCCCATTCGCCGTGGAGCAGGTCGGTCAGCAGCCACTTGTTGCCCGATGACGGTACGCCGTCGATGTCGTTGAACGCCGACATGATCGTCGCCACGCCGGCATCGACGCACGCCTTGAACGGCGCGAGGTGCACCTCGTGCAGCGTCTGCGGCGAAATCTCGGTGAAGTTGTAATCCATGCCTCCGCTGACCGCGCCATACGCGGCGAAATGCTTGGCGCAGGCGGCGAGGCTGGTGGGATCGCGCAGGGTCCGGCCCTGGAAACCGCGCACCCGCGCGACGGCCAGCCTGGTGCCCAAATAGACATCCTCGCCCGAACCCTCGGCCACGCGGCCCCAGCGCTGGTCGCGCGCCACGTCGACCATCGGCGCGAAGGTCCATTGCATGCCGAGCGCGGTCGTCTCGATCGCCGCCGCGCGTGCGGTGCGCTCGGCCAGATCGGGGTCGAAGGCGCAGGCCTCGGCGATGGGCAGCGGATAAGCGGTGCGCAGGCCGTGGATGACGTCGCCCGCGAAGATCAGCGGGATCTTCAGCCGCGTCTCCATCATCGCGTCCTGCGCCGCTTTGGCCCCGGCATAGCCGACGCCGTTGAACAGCATGCCGATCTCGCCCTTGCGGATGCGCGCCAGCTGCGCGGTCGCATCGTTGCGGGCGGGCAGGCCGGGGTTGAAGGGCAGGCCGATCGGGCGGATCTGGTCGGAAAAGCAGGACAGCTGGCCGGCCTTTTCCGCCGGAGTCATCTGGCGGATCAGGCTTTCGATACGGTCCGACGCGCCCGACGACTGGGCCAGCGCCCGGCCACCCAGCGACAGGCCGGCGATCGTGGCACCCGCCTTCAGCATCTGGCGGCGATCGAGGGTGGGGGACATGGACGCTCTCCTACAGGCATGGTGATTTTGTCACGCAGCTACCGCCCACCGGTGCGGCGGGCAAGTTTTGCGGACCGCTCAGCGTTTCGGGGGCGTGCACCACAGCACCCGCGCGATCAGCCGGGGCTGGGGGCAGGGACCGTCGGGCAGCGGTAACGGGCTGCCCGGCCGCCAGAGATTCAGGCGTCTTAGCGTCTCCGGCATCTCGGAGTCGATGACGGCCAGCGGGTTGCCGTCGCCATAGCGCGTCGAGCTGCGATAGCGGAGTATGGGGGCATAGCGGCCATCGCGCCCGATGCGGTTGACGGAGATCCAGAAGGCGAAGGGCGCATCCGTCGTCGGTTCGGCGGAAATGATCGCACCGCGCAAAGCGCCTTTCTCGATGAAGCGCACGTCCTGATTGTTGTTACGGCCGGTCCGCTTGGCATAGACGGGCACGAAGCGCTGGCCCGCCCGGTCATAGGCCAGTGCCATGCGCCCGACGATCTGGTCGCCATTGCCGGCATGGAGGCTGGCGACCTGCACCCAGAGCAGCGGTCGGTCGGGGACGGGGCGGATGACCCTTGCGAACTCCAGATAATGCACGGTGTCGAATACGTTTTTGCCGTCCCCGGTGACCAGCATGGTGTCGAGTGCGGGGCGGCAGGTCCTGCCCCCGTCACGCGTGATGCAAAGGTGAAGCGCGCCCGGTGCGCGGTTTCCGCCGGGGTCTTCCTCCTCGGGGCCCTGTCTCGTGACGAGCTGCCAGCCGCGCGGCAGGCCGAAGGGGGCGGAGAGGTCGAGACGCGGCTGCGAGGTGCCGGGCGGCGCTGCGGCGGCCAGGGACATCATCGCCAGGCCAATCCCCATCGCTCGCCGCATGCCCGACCCTCCTGATAACCCGCTATAGCGCGCCGATGCCGCCCGGTGATGGTGAAAATGGCGTATGATCAAAACGTCATCCGGCCGTCAGAACAGGGTCGTGATTAGGACGCCGCCAATGATGGCGATGCCCGACAGGACCTGCCGCAGACCCAGTCGTTCACGGAATAGCCGGTGCCCCGCCATGGCAGCGATCGGCGCCTCGATGATGCCAAGCGCGCGGACCGGCGCGGCGGGCGAGAGCGCCAGCGCGATGAACCATCCGGCGGAGGCGCAGGCGCCGCAAAGCCCCGCCCCCAGTGAGGGACGCCAGCGGCGCGCCACCTCGACCAACGTCGCCGGATCGCGCCAGGCGAGGATGAGGCTGAGCGCGACGGTCTGCATCGCCTGTACCACCGCGACGCAGACCAAAGCGGCGAAGACGGGATGCGTGGGATCGAGCGCCAGCGCGGCATGGCGAAAGGCGTTGAGCGAAAAGCCGAAGAACAGCCCTGACGCCAGCCCCATGGCGGCCCCGATCAGCGAGGCGCGGCGCTGCTCGGCGGGCGGCCAGGACAGGGCGACCAGACCGATGGTGGTGACGACGACGCCCATCCAGGCCAGCGCGCTGATCCGGTCGTCATAGATGACCAGGCCCAGAAGCGCCGCGAGCGGCAGCGAACTCTGCTGAAGCGCAGTGCCCACGGCAAAGCCCGACCGGTGCATCGCATCGAGCAACGCGGCCGTCGCCAGCACCTGCGACGCCGCGCCGACCACCGCCGACAGCCAGAAGGCGCTGCTCCAGTGCAGATCGGCCCCCGGCATGACATGATGGGCGACCGTGACGAACAGAATGGAAAAGGGCAGGCCGAACAGGAAGCGGACCAGCGTCGCGCCCCACGGACCCGAGGACGACATGACCCCGCGCTGCAAGGCGTTACGCCCGACCTGAAAGGTCGCGGCCGCGATCGTGGCGGGAATCCAGAGCGGGTTGGTCATGGGAAGCTCTTAGTGAAGTTTCGGCGCGGGTGAACCGGCTCCGGCGCTTTGTCTGGCACGACGGTCATATCGACATTCAGGCGATTGCGCCTTCATTCACCCCTGCAAGGGATCGTTGCGAGATGGGCGTTCCTACGCTCTTCACGCACCACCCCGGCGAAGGCCGGGGTCCAGATGCGGAACGCTTTCCATCGCTTATCCGCGCTTACCCAACTGGACCCCGGCCTACGCCGGGGTGGTGTAAGGAGTTTTGCAGCGGCCCATGCAGGGGAGGAATGGGATGGATGTCGATCGGCCTGGCCTGTCCCGCCTGCCTTTCGGAACCCCGGCTTTCCGGCTGGCGTTGCCGGGGGATGGTCATATTGGGGTGCCTGCTGCTCATCATCCTGCCGCTGATGGGCTTCGTGATCGGCGGCTATCTCGGCGGGGTCGAGATCGGGATATGGGCGGCGCTCGGCGGCCTTGGCCTGGCCGTGCTCGCCTGCGTGATCCCGGTCATAGCCCTGGTGAAGGCCGGGCGTCGCTAGCACCGGGCATGTCTGGAACGACAAAGGGCGACCCGTTGCCGGATCGCCCTATCGTACCCTGTCCCCGGATGGCCTGAACCATCCGGGCGGGTCCGCGTCTTAGCGCTTCGAGAACTGGAAGCTGCGACGCGCCTTGGCGCGGCCATACTTCTTACGCTCGACGGCGCGGCTGTCGCGGGTCAGGAAGCCAGCGGCCTTGACCGGCGCGCGCAGGACCGGCTCGTACTTGGTCAGCGCCTGGCTGATGCCGTGCTTGACTGCACCGGCCTGGCCCGACAGACCACCGCCCTTGACGGTGCAGATCACGTCATACTGACCTTCGCGCTCGGTGATGCCGAACACCTGGTTGATGACGAGACGCAGCGTCGGACGTGCGAAATACACTTCCTGGTCACGACCGTTGATCGTGATCTTGCCCGAACCCGGCTTCAGCCAGACGCGAGCCACGGCGTCCTTACGACGGCCGGTCGCATAGGCGCGGCCGAACTTGTCCAGTTCCTGCTGACGCAGCGGGGTGGTGTTGACGCGCTCGACGGGAGCGGCGGCGGGGGCTTCACCGGCGGCGGCGGGCTGCGCCGAAGCGGCGGCGGCCTGCTGGTTCAGCGTGGCGCCGAGATCGGCGAGCGACTGGCGGTTGTCGGACATTATGCGCCCACCTTGTTCTTGCGGTTCATGCTCGCGATGTCGAGCACTTCGGGGTTCTGCGCGGCGTGCGGATGCTCGGTGCCGGCGAAGATGCGCAGGTTGCGCATCTGCTGACGACCCAGCGGACCACGCGGGATCATGCGCTCGACGGCCTTTTCCAGGACGCGCTCGGGGAAGCGGCCTTCCAGGACCTTGGCGGCGGTGATGCCCTTGATACCACCGGCATAACCGGTGTGCTTGTAGTACACCTTCTGGCCCAGCTTGTTGCCGGTGAAGCGCACTTTGTCCGCGTTGATGACGATGACATTGTCACCGCAATCGACGTGCGGGGTGAAGGACGGCTTGTGCTTGCCGCGCAGGATGTTCGCGATGATGGTGGCGGCGCGGCCGACAACCAGGCCGTCGGCGTCGACGATATGCCACTTCTTCTCCACCTCGTGCGGCTTGGCCGCCTTGGTGGTCTTCATGAGCGCCTTCATGGGCGTGAGACCTTTCGGTTTGAAATGCAACGCGCCGCCCTTTGGATCGGGCGGCGCGGACAAGGGGCCAATGCTGGAGGGACTCGAAAATGTCAAGCAAAGCGCGGCTTTGCTGACGGGTATTATGATACCATGGGCTTCTTCGGAGCCTGTCCCAGGCGGTGCGCGGCGGCGGTCGCGGCGATCAGCAACAGGGCGGCATTGGCCTGGTGCGCGACGGCGATGTCGATCTGCACGCCGCTCAGCAGCGTGGCGATGCCAAGCCCGATCTGAACGATGACCAGCACGATCACCAGCCAGCCGGCGCGCAGGGCCCCGCTGCGGATCGCACGCGCCGCCATCCACACCAGCAGGCCGGCCGCCGCGAAGGCGAACCAGCGGTGGATGAACTGGACGACGACCGGATTGTCGAAGACGTTGGCGATGGCGGGCGTCATCATCGGCGTGCCCGCCGGGAACCAGGCATCGCCCATCAGCGGCCAGCTGGAAAAGGCATAGCCCGCGTCCAGCCCGGCGGTCAGCGCGCCGAACATCAGCTGGACGAACAGGGTCAGCACCGCGCCGGCACCCAGCCAGGTCAGCCGGGCGGGGGCCGCCAGCCGGTTGCGATGCAGCGCCAGAAGGTCGAGCGCGGTCCAAACGATCCCCGCCAGGATGAACAGCGCGGTCAGCAGATGGACGGTCAGGCGGATATGGCTGACATCGGTCCGCTCGACGAGGCCCGAGGCGACCATCCACCAGCCGATCGCGCCCTGCAGCCCGCCGAGGGCAAGGAGTGCGAGCAGGCGTGGCTTATACCCTGCCGGGATCGCCTTGCGCACCCAGAACCACAGCAAGGGGAGGGCGAAGGCCATGCCGATCACCCGGCCCAACACGCGGTGGAGATATTCCCAGAAGAAGATCGCCTTGAACCCCGCGAGCGTCATGTCGCGATTGAAGGTCCAATATTCGGGGATGCGTTTGTAATTGTCGAACTCGGCCTGCCACTGGCTCTCGGTCAGCGGCGGGATGATGCCGGTGATCGGCTTCCATTCGGTGATCGACAGGCCGCTATTGGTCAGGCGCGTGATGCCGCCGACGATCACCATCGCGACGATCAGGCCGGCGACAACGATCAGCCAGCGGGCAACGGCGCGCGGGCGGGCGGTGACCATGAAGGCGGGGTTGGGTTGCAACATGCCCTATTGATAAGGTGTCGACGCGGCGGCGGATAGTGGACCGAATGCCCGATCTCGGTTCTGCTTACGAGTAATGTTATGTTGTAACTTGTAGATTGCAGTCCTACATGGCGTGAATGAATGCCGCGACATCGACCCTTTCCGCGCGACCGCGCCATGCGTCCGGCTTGGATCGCTGGGCGATCGGATTGTCGGGCCTGTGCGTCGTGCACTGTGTGACGTCGTCGGTGCTGATCGCATTGATGTCGACCGCCGGCGGCCTGCTGGCCGCGCCGATCATCCATGAGGTCGGGTTGGTCGTCGCGATCCTGCTGGGCGTCGTCGCGTTGGGGCGCGGTTTCTTGCGGCATCGCCGTGTCTTGCCCGTGCTGGTCGGTGTCGCCGGTCTCGGCACGATGGGTTGGGCCATGACCCTGCCGCATGATGCGTCGGGTGGCGAGGCGCTGTGGACCATTGTCGGCGTCGTGCTGCTGGCCATGGGCCACCTGCTCAATGAGCGCGCCGCCCGGCTTGCTCCCGTCACGACGACACCTTAAGTCCGGACCATGGCGCACGCGCATCACCATCATGAGCCCGAAGGGGCCGATCTTGCCCAGGCGGCGAAGACCACGCTCGAGCGGGCGGGCGAACAATGGACCGCGATGCGCGCCAGCGTATTCGAGGCACTGGCCGGGTTCGAAAAGCCGGCCTCGGCCTATGACATCGCCGACGCCATGTCGAAGGCGCAGGGACGTCGCGTCGCCGCCAACAGCGTCTATCGCATCCTCGACCTGTTCGTCGGCGCCAATCTCGCGCGACGCGTGGAAAGCGCCAACGCCTATGTCGCCAACGCGCATCCCGATTGCCTGCACGACTGCATCTTCCTGGTCTGCGACAAATGCGGGCAGACCACGCATATCGACGACGACCGCCTGACCGGCGCGGTCCGCGATGCGGCGCGCGGGGCGGGGTTCAGCCCCGAGCGGCCGGTGATCGAGGTGCGCGGCCGCTGCTCGGACTGCGCTCAATCCTGAACGGTCGGTAGGCTGATAGGGCCGATACACATTTCCTCTATTCCTCCCCTGCAAGGGGAGGTGGCAGGCCAAAGGCCTGACGGAGGGATGTCGCCGCCAGAGGGATCGACCTTCACGCGTGACCGGGTACACCCCTCTACCATGCTCCGCGTGGTCGCGCTTCCGCTCTCAGGGGAAGAGTGAAAGCCGCTCCATAGCGATCTACAGCGCTTTGCCCATGCGGATCAGCGGCACGCTGACCCCGTCGACCGGGGCGGATCGGACCGGCTCGATCACCTCATACCCGCAGGCGCGGTAGAGCGGCTCGCCCGCCAGCGTCGCCATCATCTCGGCCCGCTGGAAGCCTGCCTCGCGGGCGGCATCCTCGCACCGGGTCAGGATCATCCGGCCCAGGCCCCGGCGCGTGAAATCGGGGTCGGTGTACATCGCCCGGATACGCGCCGCCTGTGTCGCGGGGTCGAGCATGGCGGCGTCACGCAAGCTCGTGCTGTGGTCGCCGCCATACAGAGTCGCGCGGGCGCTCCAGCCGCCGCATCCGGTCAGCCGACCCTCGCATTCGGCGAGCAGATAGGTGCCATCGGCGATCAATTGCGTGTCCAGCCCCATGACCGCGCGGCTGGCGGCGATTTCGGCCGGGGAAAGAAACGGCTGCTGGAGCGTTGCGATGGCGCGGTCCATCAGGACCGCGATAGCGGGAAGATCAGACGAATTGGCCCAGCGAAACGAAAACATGTCCCAATTTTGCAACAGGGTGATGTGTCGTCAACATGACATCGGTGAACGGTTGCAATCGACACCATCGATTTGCTGCGATAAGCCGGTGTGATGGCAGACATTCCTCAGACCCCGTTGCTCGATACGGTTCACACTCCCGACGATCTTCGGCGGCTCGCGCCCGAGCAGTTGCGGCAGCTGGCGGACGAGCTGCGGACCGAGACGATTTCGGCGGTCGGCACCACCGGCGGCCATCTCGGCTCCGGTCTGGGCGTGGTCGAGCTGACGGTCGCGCTCCATTATGTCTTCAACACCCCGGCCGACCGGCTGGTATGGGACGTCGGCCACCAATGCTATCCGCACAAGATCCTGACCGGCCGTCGCGATCGCATCCGCACCATCCGTCAGGGTGGCGGTTTGTCGGGCTTCACCAAGCGATCGGAAAGCGAATACGACCCCTTCGGCGCGGCGCACAGTTCGACCTCGATCTCGGCCGCACTCGGCTTTGCGGTCGCCAACAAGCTGGCGGGTACGCCGGGCAAGGGCATCGCGGTCATCGGCGACGGCGCGATGTCGGCGGGCATGGCCTATGAGGCGATGAACAATGCCGAGCAGGCGGGCAATCGCCTGGTCGTGATCCTCAACGACAACGACATGTCGATCGCGCCGCCGGTCGGCGGCCTGTCGGCCTATCTGTCGCGCATGGTGTCGAGCCGCGAGTTCCTGGGTGTGCGCGACGTGCTCAAGAAGCTCGCCAAGCGCTTCCCGCGTCCGATCCAGAAGGCCGCGCAGAAGACCGACGAGTTCGCGCGTGGCATGACCATGGGCGGCACGCTGTTCGAGGAGCTGGGCTTTTATTATGTCGGCCCGATCGACGGTCACAATCTCGACCATCTGATCCCGGTGCTGGAGAATGTCCGCGACGCCGAGGAAGGCCCGATCCTGATCCACGTCGTCACCAAGAAGGGCAAGGGCTATGCCCCGGCCGAGGCGGCGGCGGACAAATATCACGGCGTCCAGAAGTTCGACGTCATCACCGGCGCGCAGGCCAAGGCCCCGCCGGGGCCGCCCGCCTATCAGAATGTCTTCGGCGAAACGCTGGCCAAGGAAGCCGAGAGCGATCCGCGCATCTGTGCGATCACGGCGGCCATGCCGTCGGGCACCGGGCTGGATCGATTCGCGCAGGCGCACCCAGAGCGCTTCTTCGACGTCGGCATCGCCGAGCAGCATGCGGTGACCTTCGCCGCCGGTCTGGCCGCGCAGGGCATGCGGCCCTTCTGCGCCATTTATTCGACCTTCCTGCAACGCGCCTATGACCAGGTGGTCCATGACGTCGCGATTCAGAACCTGCCGGTCCGCTTCGCGATCGACCGCGCGGGGCTGGTCGGCGCGGACGGCGCGACCCATGCGGGCTCGTTCGACATCACCTATCTGGCCAGCCTGCCCAACATGGTCGTGATGGCCGCCGCCGACGAGGCCGAGCTGGTCCATATGGTCCATACCTGCGTCAACCACGACAGCGGCCCGATCGCGGTACGCTATCCGCGCGGCAACGGCGTCGGCGTGGCATTGCCGGAGACGCCCGAACTGCTCGAGATCGGCAAGGGGCGTGTCGTGCGCGAAGGCAAGAAGGTCGCGATCCTCTCGCTCGGCACCCGCCTGGCCGAGGCGCTGCGCGCTGCCGACACGCTGGAGGCCAAGGGGCTGTCGACTTCGGTCGCCGACCTGCGCTTTGCCAAGCCGCTCGACGAGGCGCTGATCCGTCGGATGCTGACCACCCATGAAGTGGCGGTGACGATCGAGGAAAATGCGATCGGCGGCTTCGGCGCGCATGTCCTGACCATGGCGTCGGACGAAGGGCTGATCGATGCCGGGCTGAAGCTGCGCACCATGCGTCTGCCCGACCTGTTCCAGGATCAGGACAAGCCCGAAGTGCAATATGCCCAGGCCGGGCTGGACGCCGATGCGATCGTCGAGACGGTGCTGAAGGCGCTGCGCCACAACAGCACCCACGTCACCGAGGGCGCGCGCGCGTGATCCGGGGATGGACCGCCGTCATTGTCTTCACGACGCTGGCGGTGGTCATGATGATCGGCGTGAACGTCCGCATGTGGCGGCGAATGAAGGCCGCCACCGCGGCGGCGAAGGCGGATGCGGAGCGGGGTGAGGGTGAGGCTGAGAACCCCTCCGACCCAGACTCCGATCTCCGTTCAGCCTGAGCGCAGTCGAAGGCCAAGGGATGACATTCGTCCGATCGGGCCTTGGCAACGATCGGTAACTCAGAGCGCAAATTGACGAGAGCCTGGGCGTGGCCTTCGACTTCGCTCAGGCTGAACGGCGGGTGGGATGAGGACGCGGTTCCTTAGGTCCGTTTCCCACCTCTTAGTGATGCGCCTGCGGAGGGCTGGTCATCGGCACCATGTGCTTCGCCAGGCACAGATGCGTTAGACCAAACCCCCGTTCAGCCTGAGCGTAGTCGAAGGCCACGCCCAGTCCTTCGCCAACAGACCCGCAAGTTTTCCCCCAGCCGCCAAGGGCTGCTCCAAAACAGGCGCTGTCCCTTGGCCTTCGACTACGCTCAGGCAGAACGGAGGGTAGGATGCTGGGACAAGGTTCCTTGATCCGTTCTCACCGCCCCAGATAATGCGCCTGCGCGGCATCGGTCGCGTTGATCGCCAGCACCGCGCGGGCTTCGCTGGGCGAGAGCGGTCCCGACTGGGTCGGCCGATCCGCGCCGCTGGCCGAGATCACGCGGCCGAGCAGTTCCTGCCCCTCCTGCCACCAGCCCAGGCCGCTGGCGGCGTTGATATGTCCCTGATGCCCGGCATCGACGAAATGGCTACCCCAATCGACCGCCAGGCTGTGCGCGCGCTCGATCGAGATCCAGGGGTCGTCCCGGCTCGCGACCAAAATCGACGGGAAGGGCAGGGGCGTGCGTGGTGACGGCGCAAAGCCCTTCAGGCTGTCGGGTGCATCGGCGCGGTCGACATCGGCGGGCGCGACCAGGAGCGCGCCGGCGACCGGCCAGCCATAGGGTTGCGGTGACAGCTCCGCCCACCAGGCCACCGCCAGACACCCCAGCGAGTGGGCGGCGAGGATGACCGGGGCCTGGGCATGGCTGATCGCCTGATCCAGGCGCGTGACCCAGGCGTTGCGGTGCGGCGTCGACCACATGCCCAATTCGACCCGGATCGTATCGGGCCGCGCCTCTTCCCACAGGCTCTGCCAATGCGATCGACCCGAGCCGCCCAGGCCCGGCACGGTCAGGATGGTCGGCTTGCGTGCTTCATAGGATGCGAACGAACCCATCGGGCGTCTCCTTGCTGCCGGAGCCGAACGGGTGAGTCCCCGTGTCGACCCATGGTGGCATATTATTCCTACTATATTGATAGGCAATAGGCGTCGCGCCTGACGGATGGCGGCTTGCGACGAACCGAGCGGCGCGATAGGGGCGGCCATGGCCAAACAGCGTGTCGACCAGATGCTCGTGGATCGCGGACTCGTGGAATCGCGATCCCGTGCGCAGGCCATGATCATGGCGGGGCTGGTCTTTTCCGGCGAAACGAAGATCGCCAAGCCCGGCCAGCAGCTGGCCGATGACGCAGGGCTGGAAGTGCGCGGGCGCGATCATCCCTGGGTGTCGCGCGGCGGCATCAAGCTGGCGCACGGGCTGGAGCATTTCGGCTGGGACGTGACCGGCGCGGTCGCGATCGATGTCGGGTCGTCGACCGGAGGCTTTACCGATGTGATGCTGCAAAAGGGCGCCGTGCGTGTCTATGCGGTCGACAGCGGGACGAACCAGCTCGCCTGGTCGCTGCGCCAGGACCCGCGCGTGGTCGTCCATGAACAGACCAGCGCGCGCATCCTGACCGAGGCCCATATTCCCGAACCCGTCGACCTGATCGTCTGCGATGCCAGCTTCATCGGGCTGGCCAAGGTACTGGAGCGGCCGCTGAGCTTTGCGGGGCCGTCGGGGCGGTTGCTGGCGCTGATCAAGCCGCAGTTCGAGGCGGGGCGCGAAGAGGTCGGCAAGGGCGGGGTGGTGCGCGATCCGGCGGTCCATGCACGGGTCTGTGAAGAGGTTACCGCCTGGCTGACCGGCATCGGCTGGCGGGTGCACGGGGTGGTGCAGAGCCCGATCACCGGGCCGGAGGGCAATATCGAGTTTCTGGTCGCCGCATCCCGAAATTGAACGGCGCGTCGCCATCGTCGTTGAGCTTTCCGTTTACTGTCTTGTGGCAGTCCGGCAGATCGACGGCATCATAAGGAAAGAGGAACGAGTGGGCGCGATCGCATCGAAGGGGCAGTTGCGGATGGCATTTCTGCGCTGGGCGGTCGTGACCGTACCGCTGGTGCTGTTGCTGGGCTTCGCCTCGGGCCGCTCGGTCCCGGCGGGGAGCGACAATCTCTGGTATGTTGCGCTAACCAAGCCGCCACTGACGCCGCCCGGCTGGGTCTTTCCGGTCGCCTGGACGACGCTCTACATCCTGATGGGGCTGGCGCTGGCGATGATCCTCCATGCGCGCGGCGCGAAGGGGCGGGGTGTGGCGATCGGCCTGTTCGTCGCGCAATTCGCGCTGAACCTGTGCTGGACGCCGCTATTCTTCGGGGCGCACCGCGTCACCCTCGCGCTGATCGTGCTGCTCGCCATCCTCGCGCTGGCCATCGCCACGACCGTCGCCTTTGCGCGTATCCGGCGCGGTGCGGCGTGGCTGATGCTGCCCTATCTGGTCTGGCTGTCCTTCGCCGGCGTGCTGAACTGGCGGATCGGACAGCTCAATCCCGATGCGGAAAGCCTTGTGCCGCGCACCCAAACCTCCCAAATGCTGTGAAACGCTTATTGGGATTTTGATCATGCAGGCCGACAACAAGCTTTTCGACGATTTCGCCAAGGTGATGAACGGCCTGGCCGGCACCGTCGCGGGCATGGGCCGCGAGGCCGAATCCAGCGCCCGCGCTCGTGCGCGTGAATGGATCGGCGGCCTGGATTTCGTCAGCCGCGAGGAGTTCGAAGTGGTGAAGGCGATGGCCGTCGCCGCACGCGACGAGGCCGACGAACTCAAGGCGCGGCTCGACGCGCTGGAGGCCAAGCAGCAGGGTGGCGTGACCGCGCCGATGACCGGGTCCGAATCCTGATCGGCATAGCCCTGCGGGATGGCTTAAGCGTCGTTTCGGGCGGCGCAGCTATCCACAGCTTTCGATCCAACGCTGCTTGCAGTGAGACCGTTACGGGTGCACCCTGTAACGGTCTGGTTTTGTTCGCAGGACAGCGCGATGCTTGAGTCGACCGATCATGAAGCCGAAGAATCAGCCCCCATCGATATGCTGGAGGCCTATTTCGCCGCGCATGGTTGGGAGCATGAACGGCATGATGAAGAGATCGTCGCGACCGTAAAGGGCAGCTGGGCGACGTATGAGTTGCGCGCGCTGTGGCGCGACGACGACAGCGTCCTGCAATTCCTGGCCTTCCCCGACATCAAGGTGACCGAGGATCGCCGCGCCGGCATCTATGAGGCCCTGGCGCTGGTGAACGAACAGCTGTGGATCGGCCATTTCGAACTATGGTCGAACAGCGGCATCCTGCTCTATCGCCATGCCGCCATGGTCGATGGCGGTGAGGATGGCACGATCTCGCTCAGCGCGACCGAATTGCTGGTCGAATCGGCGATCGAGGAGTGCGAGCGCTTCTACCCTGTGTTCCAGTTCGTGCTTTGGGGCGGCAAGAGCCCGCGCGAGGCGCTGGCCGCCGCGCTGATCGAGACGCAGGGCGAGGCGTGAGTTTTCCCGAAGGGCCGTTCTGGCTGATCGGATGCGGCAACATGGCCGGCGCGATGCTGCGTCGCTGGTTGTCGCAAGGGCTAGACCCGGCGCAGGTGACGGTGATCACGCGCAGCGGTCGCGGTGCGCCCGAAGGCGTGCGTTCGCTGACCGCGTTGCCGATCGACGAAACGCCGGCCACGTTGATGCTGGGGTTCAAGCCCCAGCAGCTCGACGACATCGCGCCGACGCTGGCGCATCTGAACCCCAGACTGGTTTTGTCGATCCTGGCCGGTGTCGAGGAACAGGTGCTGGCCGATCGCATCCCGGCGGGCGCGACGGTGCGGATGATGCCCAACCTGCCGGTCGGGATCGGGCAGGGGGTGACCGCCTTGTTCACCCGCTCGACCGATGCGCAGGTGCGTGGGCATGCGCAAGCGCTGGCCGAGGCGTTGGGATTGGCGCCGTGGATCGAGGATGAAGCGCGCTTCGACGCGGTGACGGCGCTGGCCGGATGCGGCCCCGCTTTCGTCTTCCGTTTCATCGATGCCATCGCGCAGGCCGGGGTCGCACTCGGCCTCGATGCGGACCTGGCTCAGCAACTGGCGCTGGCGACGGTGAACGGCGCAGGATCGATGGCGATCGGCGCCGATGCCTCGCCCGGCGTCCTGGCCGACCGTGTCGCCAGTCCGGGCGGCTCGACGCGCGAGGGGTTGAACGTCCTCGACGCCGATGATGCGCTCAAGAGGCTGATGGCGGCGACGCTGGCCGCCTCCGAACGGCGCAATCGCGGAATGGCCGCGGCGGCGCGCCGCTGACCGTCAGGCGTCGTTGGTGCGCAGATCCTCGACCCGGGCGCGTTCCTGCTCGGGGATCAGCCCTTCCAGCACGGTCCAGAACCCCGTCACCGCCTGCTGCCCGGCGCGGGCATAGGCCTTGGCCAGCTTCTCGCGCAGCGCATCGAACAACTGCGCCTCCATCGCCGCGCCGGCCGGGGTCAGCCGCAACAGCCTTTGCCGACGGTCACGATCGCCCGGTCGGGTCTCGACCAGATCGCGGCTCGCCAACTCGTTCAGCACGCGCCCCAGCGACTGTTTGGTGATCGCCAGCAGCGACAATAGCTCGCTGACCGTCATGTCGGGCTTGCGCGCCATGAAATAGAGCGCACGGTGATGCGCCCGGCCCAATCCCTGTGCCGCGAGGCCGCGGTCGATGGAACGGACGATGTGACTATTGCCGAAATACAGCAGTTCCAGCCCGCGCCGAAGCTCGGGCTCGCGGAGAAATTGTGCCGATGCGGACTGGTTCGAGGCAGCCATGTTGACCCGTCTACTCACACGCCCTAGGCCACGGCAACCCAAAACAGAGAGATGGTCATGAAAGCGCAGCAATCCCTGACGTTTCGGTTCGATCCTTGCACGACTCCGGTCGCGGCGAGCGAACGGGCGGCGCGGCTGGTAGACCCCGGCTTCGGGCGCGTTTTCACCGATCACATGGCGCTCATCCGCTATAGCGACGAACAGGGCTGGCACGATGCGCAGATCACCGCGCGTGTGCCGCTGACCGTCGATCCGGCCGCCTCGGTCCTGCACTATGCGCAGGAGATCTTCGAGGGGATGAAGGCCTATCGGCTGGCCGATGGTGGCACCGCGCTGTTCCGTCCCGAGGCCAATGCCCGCCGTTTCCAGGATTCCGCGCGGCGCATGGCGATGCCCGAACTGCCAGAAGAGCTGTTCCTGGAATCGGTCGAGCGTCTGGTCGAGGTCGAGCGCGACTGGATTCCCGAACAGGATGGCGGCGCGCTCTACCTGCGGCCCTTCATGTTCGCCAGCGAGGTGTTCCTGGGCGTGAAGCCCTCGTCCGAATATCTCTACATGGTCATCGCCTCGTCGGTCGGCGCCTATTTCAAGGGCGGCGCGCCCGCCGTGTCGATCTGGGTGAGCCAGGGCTATACGCGCGCCGCGCCCGGCGGCACGGGGGCTGCCAAGTGCGGCGGTAACTATGCGGCCAGCCTGCTCGCGCAGAAGGAGGCCATCGCCAATGGCTGTGACCAGGTCGTCTTCCTCGATGCGGTCGAGCGCCGCTGGGTCGAGGAACTGGGCGGCATGAACGTGTTCTTCGTGTTCGACGACGGCAGCCTGGTGACTCCGCCGCTGACCGGCACGATCCTGCCCGGCATCACCCGCGACTCGATCCTGACGATCGCGCGCGCGCAAGGGTTGACGGTGCGCGAGGAGCCCTATGCCATCGACCAGTGGCGCGCCGACGCCGCCAGCGGTCGCCTCGTCGAGGCGTTCGCCTGCGGTACCGCCGCCGTCGTCACCCCGATCGGCAGCGTCGCGGAGCCGGCAGGCCGCTTCACCATCGGCAGCGGCGGCCCCGGCCAGCTGACCACGAGCTTGCGCGAGCAACTGGTCTCCATCCAGCGCGGTCAGGCCCCCGACCCGCACGGCTGGATGCGTCGCCTGGGCTGACGATTTTCCCCGGAATAGGGGCTTTTCAAGAGCGGCGCGCCGGGTATAAGGCGCGCCTCTCCACTGGGGCGTCGCCAAGCGGTAAGGCAACGGTTTTTGGTACCGTCATACGCAGGTTCGAATCCTGCCGCCCCAGCCAATCCTTCTTATCCGCAGAAAACTGCGGAATTTGGGGGTGCGTTGTAGCACCCCATTGTAGCACTCACCGTAGCAGTTGAGACCGCGCGGCGGTTGACGAATCCGTAGTCGCTCTCCACTCGGCGCCCATGGCAACGACCCCAACACGGCAGCCCATCTCGGGAGCGCAGCCTCGGAAGCGCAAGACGCAAAAAGTTGACGCGCTGACGGAGCTCCGGCTGGAGAATCCGCAGGTTCATCGCGATGCGCAAATCCTAGGAAAACTGCGAAATTCGAGCCGAGGGCTTATCGGGAGACCGGCGCGTCGGGTGCAGGGGGGTAAGCACCCTTCATTATATAGAAGATACAGGGGAACAGGATTTCCCCTTCAATGGAAGCAAGGATCATCCCTCCCATCATGGAGATCGTTGTCGCCATGGATGAAGGTGCAGATTGCTACCCTGGCCCTAGCTGAGAAGGGCTACATGCAATTCAAGATACACCTCCATGACGACCACTTCGCAGAGGTGCTGGCCTCGGGTGAGAATCCTCGAGACAGACTGCGGAACGATCTCAGTCGGCATCTCAAGAGGCGTCTCGGCAGAGTGCCGTGGTTCTTTTTCGTTCTAGAGGATCGTTCCGTCGCCGGTGAGGAGACGCGAGCTCACGCTCATGGGTCCATTGAGATTGTGCGCGCGCCATTGCCCAAGGCGGGGCTAGGGTCGCGACGTTTGGCGACACTCGCTGCGGCAGGCCAAAGCGACGCAGCCGAGCTAGAGGCCGGAAGGATCGTCATTGCGGCCGCGATGTGGGCTGCGTCGGGTGGCAAGCTGCCGAGGGTCGCTTTGACAACGGGAATCGACCAGACGCGGAACGTCTGGCATCGCCGCCCCTATCACCCGCTCTTCAACTCTCAGTGGGTGGATTATGCCTTCAAAAACGTGGGGGCCGTCAGCAAGAAGCTGCCGGACAGCCGGCTGGCGCTACCTAATAGCTTGAGAGGTGAAGCGCAGCGTCTCTGGCGGTTGGTCAAAGAAGGTGAGAGCGCGATGGACCAATGGGACTGAACGGCGGCTTGCGCAACGAGGCCGTGTCTCAGGGGGCCGGGATCATAAGTTGGTAAAAAGTAGTAGTTTTGTTGATGAAATCCGCTGTGTATTTTTTGCCCTACACCGGGAATTTCGAAACCATAAGCTTGTCAAAGACTTAGGTTGCGCGTGTGCAAATGCAGGTGGTTGATGATTCAACTTTTTGCAACTTTGCCTCGAAACGGTAAGCCAAACCCATGCAAGCTGCTCGCGAGGGCACCGTCAGCAACCTTCACGCGTCGACATGTCTGGCAGGGGCTCTGGGGCGCTCCCTGAGCGCGGTTCAGCGATGCTCCGCTAGGTAGGTAGCATCCAAGCGACGTCCCAGTGCCAGCGGCCTTCCCAGCGGGCCAGCGATCCCTGGCCAGATCCACGCATTCAGTCTGCTTCCGGTGAGATTTCTGGGGATAGTAGGTCGGCGGGGGCGTCGGAACTCGTGACAGGAGCAGAGGCCGCGTCCTATCGTCCCCGAATGGCAACTCTCCTCGACGTGCGCACTCTTCGTTCCTCACTCGGACTTAAGCAGCGTGATTTGGCAGAAGCTCTCGGCATACCGCTGCGGCAGATGATGCTGTTAGAGCGCGGGCTGGCCGAGTGCACCGACCAGGTGCTCGAAAAGCTCGCCCACCTCACTGAACTCAACGCCCATCACCTTCTCGACCTGAAGAAGCCGCAGGAGCCACTCTGCGGCGAGGGCTATGTGACCGCTCGTCCAGAGGGCAAAGCGGAGATCCCGCGCCGTCGTGCGCCGTCCGTATCGAAGCGACCAGTCATGGACTTATTCTGTGGCGTCGGCGGGTTCTCTTTCGGTTTCGAGCAGACCGGCGAGTTCGAAGTTGTAGCGGGCATCGATCTTCTCGGAGACAGGCTCAGCACGTTCTGCACCAATCACGACGCAGCCAACGCTTACGGGCAGGACATTCGGTCGATCTCAACCGCCACCCTAGATGACGAGAATCCCCGTCCCTTCGTGATTGTGGGCGGCCCTCCCTGTCAGGGTTTCTCATCCCTTCGGCCGTTCCGAAACGTCGACTGGAATGACCCTCGCAACAATCTCGCTGAGGAGTTCGTGCGCATCGTGGCCGCGCTGCAACCTGAGTGGCTCGTGTTCGAGAACGTCGTTGGGTTGCTGACCTATGCGAACGGCCGAGCATGGCGGGCGATCTGTGAAGCGTTCGAGGAGGTCGGCTACACGACGGACGCAAAGGTGCTCAATGGAGCCAGCTTCGGATTACCTCAGAAGCGCGAGCGACTGATCATCGTAGGCAACCGCAGCGGGAAGCGATTCAAGTGGCCGGTGCCGACGCATAGCTTCGAGGGGAGGAGTATGGCGCCGGACGGCATGCTCCTCGAGGGCACCGAGCGCGATCTCTTCCGCTCGGAGTTGCCTATTGCCGTGTCGGTCATGGATGCCATCGGCGATCTGCCGCCAGTCGCCTCAGGTGAGGGGTGCGAAACTTACACCTTAGAACCGACCACCGACTACCAGCGTCGAATGAGAGCCGGGTCGAAAACGCTTACTCTCCATGATGCAACTCGGCATTCAGCGAAAATGCTGGAGATCATCAAGCACGCCGGGGCAAATATTAACGCGCTTCCGCCGGGAATGGTCACGAGTGGCTTCTCGTCCTGCTACAGCCGTCTTGATGCCGGCGAGCCCTCCACCACGATCACCGTCAATTTCGTTCATCCGGCGTCGAACCGTTGCATTCACCCCACGCAGCATCGCGCGCTCACTCCCCGCGAGGGTGCGCGCCTTCAAGGTTTCCCCGACCGTTTCACGTTCGAGGGCACCCGATCTCAGATCGTCAAACAGATCGGCAATGCGGTCCCGCCCCTGCTTGGGCAGGCCATTGCGGAGGCAATACTCGCCAGCGACTAGGAGCAGAGCCTTACGAGTTCCTTGTAGCGCGCTCCGCGTTGGCCGAGGGGTGCGCGCTCAAGATCGACGTAAACGATCGACAGTGCTTTCATGCCTTCGGCGTTCACCACGGCGGTCTTGCCGGAGTCGCCATCGGTATTCGATGAATTGAAATGACTGTCCTCGAGTTCCCCACATCGAATCTCCCAGATGTGCGGTGTCACGCCGCGCTGTTTGTGCTTCCCCTTCCAGAGAGGCGTTCCATGGTCATCGCACAGAACGTAGCGGCACGTTATGTAGTGACCTGCCTTAACTAGATGCCCCTTAGGCTTGTTGTCCTCCAGTGCCACCTTGATCTCAATGTTGGGGGTAATGCTCGGCTGGTTCGTCAGGAGGTCAGGGAACTTGTGGGGGCCGTTGCGAGAGAAGATACCGTCGGCTGCCGTAACGACGGATGCGGCGAAGATGTTGCCCAACATCGAGGAGAGGTTTGCAAGTTCCACCGTGGCGCTCAACGGTTCCGCCCCTGCGTCTATGAGGGTGGCGTCGATGCGGTCGAGCAGTCGGTATGTGTTAAGCACAGCACGACTGAGGATGTCCGCTGTTAAGCCGATTTTTGTAAGTTCATCCTCGTTGGTGAACTTGCCGCCGATTTCCCGCAGAACTTCTGGTTGAGCCGCCATTGAACCCCCTATCAAGAGGGTGGAGTGGATAGTCGGCTATCGGCGGATCGTCCAGCGACTTACATGTCGTTTCAAGCGGCCATAGAGGACCGATCAATAACGACCTTGACCTGGGCGGCGCTCCATCGGCCTCCGCGGCTCGTTGTTATGCCACGGCGGTTTAGGGCCTCGGCTATCTGCCGCAGCGACTGAATGCCTTCGCCGCGAATTGCCTCGATCTGCACCATGACCTTGGCAGCGCGCTCCAGAGCAGCTCGCGACCGCTTCTCAGCGCTCGCCTGCGGTCCCTTCTTCAAGTCCTCAAGATTGCCCCTCGCGCCGCCTAGCGTAACGCCCCTCGCTCTCGCAGTGACGTGACCCCCGTTTCTTCATCCATCTGGAAGTAGAGACCGGCCCTTGAAGGGACGGACGGAATGAAGCGGAAGCAGTTTTCGGAAGAGCAGATCATCGGCATCCTGAAGGAGGCCGAGGCGGGTGCGGTGGTGACGGAGCTGTGCCGCAAGCACGGGATGTCGAGCGCGACGTACTATGCGTGGAAGGCGAAGTTCGGCGGCCTGGAGGTGTCCGACGCAAAGCGCCTGCGGTCGCTGGAAGAGGAGAATGCCCGGCTCAAACGGCTTCTTGCGGACACGATGCTGGACAACGCGGGGTTGAAAGACCTGCTGTCAAAAAAGTGGTGACGCCCGCCGCGAAGCGACAAGCGGTCGCCCATCTCCAGGCGACGTTGGGGATGAGCGAGCGGCGGGCATGCGCAGTTGTCGGAGCGGATCGCACGAGCATGCGGTATCGCTCGTGCCGGGCAGATGATGGCGACCTGCGGTCGCGTTTGCGTGAGCTGGCGCAGCAGCGTCGGCGGTTCGGCTATCGACGGCTGCACATCCTGCTGCGCCGGGACGGCATCACGATCAACCGCAAGAAGACCCAGCGACTCTACCGCGAGGAAGGGCTGACGGTCAGGCGCCGGAAGGGACGAAGACGCGCGGTTGGCACACGGGCGCCCGCGCCGGTGCTGGCGCTTCCCAACCAGCGCTGGAGCCTGGACTTCGTGCACGACCAGCTCGTCACTGGCCGACGGTTCCGCGTGCTCAACATCGTCGACGACGTCACACGCGAGTGCCTCCGGGCGGTGGTGGACACGTCGATTTCGGGCCGGCGGGTCGTGCGCGAGTTGACCGATCTGGTCGCCGAACGCGGCAAACCGACGATGATCGTCAGCGACAACGGGACCGAACTCACCTCGAACGCGGTGCTTGCCTGGTCCGGCAACATGGACATCGAGTGGCATTACATTGCGCCGGGCAAGCCGACCCAGAACGGGTTTGCCGAGAGCTTCAATGGTCGCATGCGCGACGAGTTGCTCAACGAGACGCTGTTCTTCACCATCGGCCAAGCCCGCTCGATCCTGGCGCGCTGGGTCGACGACTACAACACCGAGCGGCCGCACTCGTCGCTGGGCTACGCTACCCCGGCTGCGTTCGCTGCCGAGCTCGAACAGCAACGGGCGGGGTTAACCCCGCCCGTTGCTTCAACTGCGCTCATGCGCAACAACACCGGTCGGTCTCTGGTCGCAGCTGGGTGAAAGACTGGGGTCACGTCAGCAGCCGCGAGAGCCTCAGTCGTTCGCTTTGAGATTGCCTTACGCTCGGCCTGCGCGACCGCGGCCATGATGTGAATCGTTAGTTCGTTCGCCTCAGGCATGTCTGCCGCGAGGAAGCGAGCCCCACTGTCTTGCAGGGCCGCAAGAAAGGCGACATTTCGGCTGAGCCGATCCAGCTTCGCTACCACGAGAGTAGCACCTGTAAGCTCACACTGCGCGAGAGCCGCCGACAGCTGAGGTCGAGCATCGATCTTCCCTGACTCTATCTCGATGAACTCGCCGACCAGTTGGCAATCGCTAGCGCTTAGGAAGGCGTCCACAGCCGACTTCTGGGCCTCAAGCCCCAGACCGCTCCGGCCCTGCTTGCGGGTGCTCACGCGATAATACGCTACAAACTTTCGCATGGTGTGGTGTTCCGTTACTCGCAACCGACGTTGCTACTGACGTAACACCCCGCCCCGCTTTGCCAAGGCTGAGAATCGCGCCGCACGGCGGTTGCGGTCGCGGATGTCTTCCACCTCTTCTGTCAAGAAGAAGTCCTAGATCGCGCCTGTATTCATGATCCGGGTGGTGCCGATCCCTAGGTCAAATTGGCGCTCTGCCATCCACAGGGGGAGCTTGGTCGCTCCTTCCTTATCCTCATGCGCTGTCCCCGCCACTCTGATTTTCACGCATTTCTTTCTTCTTCTCCTTGATGTCTCGCATGAGTTCCGCGTGCTTTTTCGCCGTCGAACTGGTGTCGCCCTTTTTGAATGGCATTGATTGGCCTCCTCTCTCTAGAAATTCTGACGAGACGCTCCCGCGCATGGCCACCGTTAGCCGTGCTCGATCTTGACCGTCTTCTCGAACGGAGGAGCGTCAGGGTAGAGCCCCCGATACATATCAAGCGCTTGGCTGATCAATTCCGCCAGGTCTCCGGCCTGTCGCACCCCCACGACGTGCTCAACGCGCTGGCCGGCGGGACCAGTTACCGTCACCTTCACATCCATTGGTTCATCTCCTCTGCATAGGTTAACGTGCGAGACCGACTAGGGATGCCCAATGTCGATGCGCACACCGCCGGTTGCGAGCGCCAAGATTACGGCCGCAGAGAGGTGGCGTTTGGACCAGAGTGCCTGTATCGCCATTCTATGGCCACGAAGAAGAAGAGCGCGTCTGCATCCCCTTCTCCCACAGAAGCCCGCCTTCGGCGCCTAATGGCGCATGGTTATTTCCCGGGTGAGCTTCCGCCGCCATTTACCACAGCCGACTATGCAGTCCATGTCGCCAAATTGGCCGCTAAGTGGGACGGCAAGAATATTAGAAAATTCTGGAGCCGGCCAGAAACCTATAGTGTGCCCCGGTATGGACATGCACGCCGTAGGCTCTCTATCGTTAATCCAGTCAATCAGCTGCATGTGGCGGACCTGATTGCCACCAACTGGGACGCCATCCGTAGGAGGCTTGAGCGCTCCACGATCACGGAGTTTGATCCGCAGATCGTGCTGAAGGGGCCGGGGCGGGCAGTCACCGGCGTCAATTTCGACGGCGTGGCTCGGCGCAGAGCGGAGATACTCGGCTCATACGGCCGCTATGTGAAGACCGATGTAGCTAGGTTCTATCCCTCGATCTACACGCACGCCATCCCATGGGCCATCCTCGGGAAAGAGCACGTCAAGGGACACCACCACGACGCCGCGTTCAAAAAGTCCTTCGCCAACCTGCTGGATAAGGCAGTGGGAGCGGGTCAGGAGGGTCAGACCATCGGCATTCCCATCGGACCTGACACATCGCGCATATTATCTGAATTGGTTGCCGTAGAGGTCGAGACGATAGCGCGAGGGCATATACCCGACCTCAATGAGAGGGCAGTGCGCTATGTCGATGATATGCTAATCGGGCTGAGGGACACAGAAACACCTTCCGCGGTGTTGTCCGGCCTCTCCGTGGCCCTCTATGAATACGAGTTGGAGCTAAACGCCGAAAAGACCGTCACTCTCGGATTCGGATGTCCACACGCGCCCGAGTGGATCCATTACGTGAGGACCTTCAATCTAGGCGCAAAGCCTGAGCGCCAGCGTGAGGACTTAGACTCGTTCTTCGAACAAGCCTTCCACTTGGCTGATGCCAACCCGCGGGAGAATGTTCTCTTGTTCGCCGCAAAGCGGGCGGCGAGCTTTGACGTGCACACGACGAATACTGCCCATTTGGTTCGTTGGCTACTCTACTCCGCTCGGCGGTCCCCAAGCTGCCTCAGCTTCGTGGCAGAGCACCTTGCCGCAACCCAAGCGACCGTGGGCATGCCCAAGGGTGAGATCGAGGCATACATTCTCCAGCAACTCCCCCTGAAGGCCGATGCTGGGCACACTGACGAGGTTGCGTGGCTTCTCTTCTGGGCGCGGGAGATCAGCCTAACGCTTCCGGCTGCCACCCTTGCCAAGGTGACCTCCCTCCGTAGTTCAGTCGTGGCGATGCTGGTGCTCGATCTATTGCAGCGCGGACGCGTCCAAGGGCAATTAGACGTTGCTGCGTGGCAGCGCGCGGCCTCTGTCGACGGGCTGCGATCGGAGCTCTGGTTAGTCGCCTATGAAGCTACGAAGAAGGGCTGGTGGCCAGCGGCTCAGCAGACGGATTTCCTCACTGGACACGAGTTCTTCGCAGACATCTATGCGGCGGACGTCGAGTTTTATGATCCAACGAAGACGGCTCGGAAGAAGGTCAAGCCCACATTCCTCCAAGGCGTTCCGAGTGCCAGCATGCTTGCCGGTTATCCCGATTGACGTCGACCGAGCGCCGGCGAACCTAGGCGGCGATTTCCAGCTCCTGTGAGCCCTTCGCCTCGGGGTGCGGGATAGCCAGCCCCGGATAGTCAATCAGGCCGATGATTTCGGCCTTGCGCACCAGGTCGATCCCATCCGGGTTGTAGACGCCGTAAGTGAACCCGCGTTCATGCCCGAAGACCTGCGCCCACTCATTCTCAGGGACGCGAGCCCGTTCCATGATGCGGGTGACATTCTTTCGGAAGGAGTGAAACGTCTTGGTCCGCGAAGTGAAGCCGCGACCTAGTTTGAA
Organism: Sphingomonas pseudosanguinis; assembly: GCF_052056765.1. Lineage (NCBI taxonomy): Bacteria > Pseudomonadati > Pseudomonadota > Alphaproteobacteria > Sphingomonadales > Sphingomonadaceae > Sphingomonas > Sphingomonas pseudosanguinis. The sequence goes on along the minus strand of NZ_CP189888.1, from coordinate 1,870,814 downwards.
GCTCGAGAACTCTCTGCTCGCGTCGGCTCCCGGCTTTTTCCCCACCCCTTCCTCATTGAAGCCGGGCCAAATGCGGGCAGAATGGTCGGACCTGTCTCGGGCCAGCAGCCACCCTAGCGCTGGGTGCACCGGCACTTGGCGGATGCCAGCTGGGGTCTTCGCATCCACTACCTGAAAGTAGTTGATCACGACGCCGTTGATCGTCTCGCTGCGGACCTGCCCCCAAGTCAGTGCAGCAATCTCATCGAGTCTCATCCCGGTGAAGAGCCCCACGATGATCACCTCCAGCATGTCCTGTCGCTGGGGAGGCGGCGTTAGCAGCTGACGAATCTCGCTGGGCTCCCATGCAACGTATGAGTTCACGTTGACCCCCCTCCGAAGCTTCGTGTGGAAGCCGTCGAACGGATTGTCCCCCGCGCAGTGGCCTCGTTTGCTGGCCCAGCGCCAGAGTTCCTGTAGCGTAGCCATGTGCCGGTTCATGGTGGCATCTGAGAGGCCGCGTTCCTGATTGCCGAAGCGCGTGATCAGTTGGCTCCAAGAGAGACCGCGCGCAGCGGGGGAGCGGGCCCAATCTGGGTGAAGTAGCTTGACGGCGTCGCGAAATGCCGCCGCATGAGTATGGTTGACGCCCCTGATCGGCGCATCATTCCAGAAGCCTTCGAACAAGCGGAACGTGGCCCGCTTCTGCTGCTCGGTGTTCGTGATCTTGCCGCCGGGCTTGCTCGCCTTCCACTGGCGGAGAAATGCCTCTGTGAGTTGGGAGAACCTGATGTCGGTCGCGGTGGCCGCCGCGGCTTCCGAAGCTTCTGTGGCTTGCCTCAGGACCGCGCTCGCTGGCTCTGCGGTTAGGTCACCCCGGTCCTGCCGGTTGCTGACCTGGACCGCAGCGACAGTCACCTCCGCCATCATGGCCACGAAGCGCTTGAACCAGTCGCTATTCTGATCAACCGCGATGCCACGGTTCACGAGGATGCGCTCGGCTGGTGCCAGCCACGGTTGCAGGTCGTTGGCTTGAAGGGCGCGGACCAGCCCGATCTGGGCCTGCTCCTGCCGTTCCAAGTAGTCCGCATAGGTGTCGGGGTCTGATGCGAAACGCTCCTTTCGCTTCGTTTGCGAGAGCTCGCGCGCCTGTTCGAAAACCTCTTTGGCCAGCTTGAGCAAGTTGGCGTCAGACGGTTCGTCAGCCGCAGGCGGTGAGCCCCGCCTTAACCGCTCCCACTCGCCCGTCAGGTCCAAGAGTATCGGCAGGGCCTTCATAGCGGCTCGCTCCCGATCGCGCTCGCGGAGTGATACCGTGACCTCCTTGCGACCGTAGGCTGCTTGGACGTCTCTCGGCACCGGCACCCGAAGCTGCCAATAGCCGGAACGTGGACGTTTGGTGAGATAGCGATCAAGCACGCGGAGCGACCTCTGTAGCACTGGCTGTAGCACTCTGCTGTAGCACGCATGCCGGGAAATCAAGGACTTGTGCTATCCCTATGAAGCAAAAGGCGCGTGCGGGAGCCTCAGGTTCGAATCCTGCCGCCCCAGCCAGCAGAATCACTCGATTCGGCTGTGAAGTGAATACCTTGAGCGCGGTCCTACAAAATTCGGATGTAGACGAATGCAGCCTGAAATGGCCTCATGCGGACGCGTATTGTGCCCAATTTGTGCCCGCGTTTTTGTGTCGCTTCGCAGCCCGTGAGGGATTCGAAACGTGGCATCGAGACAGCCTTTCACCCCGGCCAGCCTGGACAATCTGAAGTCCGGCTCGCTCACCGATCCGCAGACGCCCGGCCCCGTCATCGAGGTCGGTGCCCGCGGTAAGAAGACCTGGAAGTATCGCCGTCGCCTTCCGGATCAGGATGTGACGGTGAAGATGACGCTGGGCAGCTATCCTGCATACCGGATCGGTGACGCCCGCGAATGGGCGCGGCAACTCAATAATGACGTCGAAACCGGAGTCGACCCGCGCGAGGCGCTCCGCGAGGCGGCGGCACGGGCGGAGATGACCGTCGCCCGAGCGCACGCCCTCTATATGACGGCCGCGCGGGAAGGGCGCGCCTCGCGGGCCAAGCGCCTGAACAAGCCGCGCACGCTCAAGGACAAGCAGGAGATTTATGATCGCGATATCGCACCCATATTGGGTGCGAAGATCATCTACGAAGTGACCGAGAAAGACCTGATTAAATTGGTCTCGAAGAAGGGCGAAACCGCCAAGGTCCGGGCGAACCGGCTGGCCGCCGAACTGAAGGTGTTCTTCGGCTGGGCGGCGGGCTTGCGCGGACTGGTGGTCGGCTTGGAAAAAGACCCGTCGCGGCGACTGGGAGATTTGAAGTTCGTTGAAACACGGCGGACGCGTAAACTCAACCTCAATGAGATCCGCTGGTTCCTGCAAGCCGTCGCGCTGGAGAAACGCGATTTCCGGCGTGGCCTGATCCTGTCGCTCCTGACCGCAACAAGGATCAACGAACTGGTCAAGGCTCGTAGCTCCGAGATCGAGAACGGCGTGTGGACGATCCCCGCCGCCCGATCCAAGAACTCCACAGCGCATGCCATCGCCCTGGGGCCGTGGGGGCGGCGGCTATTCGCGAGTAATCACAAGTGGGTTTTTCCCGCCGAAAGGGTGGAAGGGCCGCGGACCACCGGCTGGTACAAGGCTAGGGATCGCGTGCTGGCCCGAATGGAGAAGATCGCCGACAGGCCCGTTGATCGCTTTTGCCCGCACGATTTTCGACGAACGGCGCGGAGCAACACCAAGCGGCTGAAGGTCGACTTCGAGACGGCCGAAGCGATGCTGAACCACCTGAAGGTTGGAATGGAACGGATTTACGATGGATATGAGCTCGAAGAGGAAAAGGCAGCCTGGTTCCTCAAGTGGGAGCGTGAGATCATCCAGTTAGCGGAGAAGGCGGGGGTGGCAGCTGAACTCGAAGTCCCGGTTCAGCCGAAGCGAGCCGTAAAGGCACCTTCCGGGCGACGCCGTTGTACGCGACGATCGTAGGCTGCGTGAGAGCGGTCAGAGGAAGCCGGAGGTTTGAGAGTCTCCTCCGCGTGACAGTAATTGGGTATTGCGACCGCGGCAGGTGTCGACCAATCCCGGTCGTTCGCCCTCACTCCGGCAAACGTCTGGTCCCGACAGTAGCTGCCATTCGCCCTGATCAAGGCCAGTGAACGAAACATGCCGAATGGACGACCGTCTGCGCCGCGTCCAAATCTTTGATCGCGAACCGGCACGTCGAAACTTGGTGGATTGCAGCCGGTCCGCTTTCGGACGACACACCGGGGTAAGCTGCCGTTCGTTCAGCAGTGAGGGCAGGGGGCTCGAACGCCTGCCGCTGGTGGGAAGCGGATTGGCCGCTTTCGGGCGAGGATCGTGAGGAAGCGGACGTTCGTTCATCTGTAGCCGGACGGTAGCAAAGTGCCTTGAAAATGGCTGATAGCTTGCCGCCAGCTGATACCAAAAGCGGTCGTTTTCTTCGTTGCTCGCACTACAGCCCCAAGAGTACGATCGGCCGCTCCCTGGTAGCTTGGCGATGCGCTGGGGTCGCAGACTGGCGGAAAGTTGGCACGCTTGAGAGCGGTTATAGAATTTGAAGGGGTCGGCTGAGAACGGCCGTTTTTCAAGTTTGAGCAGCATCGCCGACGGCCGCAGTAATGGCTGCCTGTCGCCCGTGCGCAGTCATGGCGTCGTCAAACTGGAGGGTGGTCGCTCCGAAACCATCTATGGTGCTGCTGCTCCCTACCAATGATCGGGCGGGCTCATGCAAACCATCCTGACCATCGATCAGCAGGTCCAGCGCAGCATTCATAACGGCAGGATCGGATCGGCGGTCTGCAAATCCGCCTTCTCGTCCCCAAGGAATGAGCAAGGCGCCGGGGGGTATCGGCGACCGAGCGCCCTCCTGCACGGGTGGGGACATGTCATTCGGGGCGAGACAGGCGCGCCCGGCGATGAGGTGGAGGCTCGCGACCCGTCTGTCCTGACAGACACGCGCCACCCCGATCGCATCGGCGACATTTTCGGCATCGAGATGAGCCAGAGCCCATGGCCCGATAGAATCCAGCATGGCGGCCATATCGGGCGGACGGTTTCCATCCCGCGTTTCGCATGCGGCTACATGATGGGCGATTCCTCGATTCCGGCACAGTTCCGACCACGCTTGGCCCAGAGCGCTGTTACTACTCCAGATCAGCAGAACCGGATCCGAGCGCGCGTCGCGCAATGGTGGTGTTTTGATCGGATAGGGGATCGCGGGATAGACAAGCCGCTCCTGACGCCGCCACCAGCCCGGGGCATGAACGACCGGATGGCGTTCGGTGCCGGTCGGCAAGCCCTTCCATAAGGATGCCAGCGCGGTCGGCCGGGGCACGCCATGGGATATGTCGAATACCCCCGGTTCATAGGTGCCGGGGCGGGTCAGCAGGGTGTCCCATCCTAACGAACCCAGCAGCGACCAAGCCGTGACGGCCCTGATGTCGACCCCTGCCTGACGAAGCGTCACGCAGCCGTCCCACGCCTCGGCTGCCCAGCGCAACTGCTCCTCGCGGGTGCAGCCATTATGCACCTCCGTCACCGCGATGGGTGTGCCGTAACGGTCCCAGGCTTCGCGGAGGGCTCCGACCAGACCGGGGGGTGGCGGATCGAGGACGCGTATCGCCTCGACATCGGCATAGGCGCGGCGTGCATTGCCGCCATGGCTGCGCGGCGGATAGCGTTGCAACCGATGGTCGAGAAAGCGGTCGCTGGTCAGATAATGGTTCACCCCGACCATGTCGGGCGGGCAGGGATCGTCGGCGATGCGACGCAGCCGGTCGGAAAACCCGAAGCTCCCGATCCGCGCCCAAAGTGGGTGGTCCGAGGTTATACGTCCGAACAACAGGTCCCATCCGGCCCAGCGCCGTAGGTTATCGAACGCTGCCTGCTCACCCAGGATGAGGGTCGCATAGGTGCGACCGAGATCATCGGTCTGGATCAGCCTCGCCGCCGGATTGATCCGGCGGATGGCCCGCATCGCGGCTCTTGTGCCGTCGATCTGGTTGAGCAGCGCCAGCCAGAAGGCCCCTTCGTCCCGAGCATGGGGATACCAATGGCCGTAGAGCGCGGAGAAGCGCGCCGTGGTCACAGGTTCATTGACCGGAGTCCAGTCCTCGATCCACGGATAGCGCTCGGCGACCTGTTGCGCATAGTCGCCCAGCCCGGCGGCGAATTCATCGTCGAGCAGATGGGTATGGGTCGGCCCGCTGCCATGATGGACTAGCCCGGCGATTGGACGGATACCCAGCTTACGCAGTCGCCCAAGCCGTTCGTCGGTCCATGACCAATCCGCTATCCGTCCCTCCCGCATCACACGTTCCCACAAGACGGGGTAGCGGATCGCGCTCAGACCCAATCCGGCAAACAGGTCGAGATCGGCGATCCGATCGTGATGTCCGCTCAAGCGGACCTGATCGCTATAGCCTGTGGCGGTGCGATTGACGGTGCATTCCACACCACCCCAAAGTTCCAGGCTGTCCATGAGCGTCTCCCCCGGCCCCAACGGATCGGGGTCGGCGACGTTCCGGGAAACTGACTGATTTGCATCTATAATCAATAAGTTATCAGGAACTTGGCGAAGCGGCGGGATGTTTCTGTTCTGTAACAGAGATAGAAGAGGAGCTTCCGTGACCGCCCAGCTGTCGAGTGCCGCCCATAGCTCCCATGGTCTTTACCACCGCCGTCCGCGATCGACGCTGATCTGCTTTAGTCACCTTCGCTGGGCCTTCGTCTTTCAACGGCCACAGCATCTGATGACCCGCTTTGCCGCGACGCAGGATGTGTTGTTCTGGGAGGAACCGGAATATCGCCCCGGACCGTCCGAACTGCATAGCCGGACCTGCCCCGACAGCGGTGTGGTCGTCCTGACCCCGCAACTCGACGACGCCTTGCGCGGGCGGGAGGAGGAGGCGCTGGCGACCTTGCTCGACACCGTGTTGGAGGCGGTGACCGGCCCGGTCCTTCGCTGGTATTACACGCCGATGATGCTGCCCTTTTCGGACCATGTCCCGGCGGCTTGCATCGTCTATGACTGTATGGACGAACTGTCCGCCTTCAAGGGCGCGCCTCCCGAGTTGCTGGAGCGGGAGCAGCGGCTGATCGAGCGGGCCGATCTGGTCTTCACCGGCGGGACCAGTCTGTACGAGGCGAAACGTAGCCGCCATTCCAATGTCCACGTCTTTCCGTCCAGCATCGACGCCGCGCATTTCGGCCGCGCACGTTCGGGGAGCGAGGAACCGGCGGATCAGGCGCCGTTGCCGTACCCACGGCTCGGTTTCGCGGGGGTCGTCGACGAGCGGATGGACCTGGAACTGCTGGCAACCCTGGCCGACGCCCATCCCGAATGGTCGCTGGTCATCATCGGCCCCGTTGTGAAGATCGACGAGGCCGATCTGCCGCGTCGGGCCAACATCCATTATCTTGGCGGGCGGCCTTACCCGGCGCTGCCGGACTATATGGCGGGCTGGGATGTCGCGCTGATGCCCTTTGCGATCAACGAGGCGACGCGGTTCATCAGCCCGACCAAGACCCCCGAATATCTGGCGGCGGGCTGTCCGGTCGTCTCGACGCCTATCACTGATGTCGTTCGCCATTATGGTGCCCTGGCGGGCGTGACCATCGCCGACACGCCCGCCGCCTTCGTGGCCGCGTGTGAAGCGGCGATGGCCTTGCGCGCCGCCGGAAACGACTGGCGCGACGCGGCGGATGCGCAGCTTTCACGCGGATCTTGGAGCAGCACGGCGCTGGAGATGACCGCGCTGATCGAGGCGGAGATCGCGGGTCGCAACCGGCACGAGCCCATCGTGTCCCCCGTCACCTGGCCGCCGCGGCATGAGCGCTATGACGTGATGGTCGTCGGCGCGGGGTTTGCAGGGGCCGTGATGGCGGAGCGGCTGGCGGCCGATGGGGGCAAGCGTGTGCTGGTCGTCGACCGGCGGCCGCATCTTGCGGGCAATGCCTATGACCATCACGATGCGGCGGGCATCCTGGTCCATCGCTATGGCCCGCATATCTTCCACACCAATTCGGACGACGTGTTCGAGTATCTGTCGCGCTTCACCGATTGGCGGCCCTATGAGCATCGTGTGCTGGCCGATGTCGACGGCACGCTGGTGCCGATGCCGATCAATCGCACGACGCTGAACGCGCTATATGGTCTGGACCTGTCGAGCGATGCGGAGGTCGAGGCGTTTTTGGCGTCGCGCGCCGAGCCGGTCGACCCGATTCGCACATCGGCGGATGTGGTCATCTCAAAGGTCGGGCGCGAACTCTACGAGACGTTCTTCCAGGGTTATACCCGCAAGCAATGGGGCATGGACCCGTCGGAACTCGACAAGTCGGTCGCCGCGAGGGTGCCGACCCGGACCTGCACCGACGACCGCTATTTCGGCGATCGCCATCAGGCGATGCCCGCGCAAGGTTTCACCCGCATGTTCGAGGCGATGCTCAGCCATCCCAATATCGATCTGCTGCTGGGGGTCGATTATGCCGATGTCCGTGATGCCTATCCGCACGACCATCTGGTCTTCACCGGGCCGATCGACGAATATTTCGGCTATCGGCACGGCCGCTTGCCCTATCGCTCGCTGCGTTTCGAGCATCGGACGCTGAACGAGGAACGGCATCAGCCCGTCGCCGTCGTCAACTATCCCGACGAGGCCGTCCCCCATACGCGCATTACCGAATACAAGCATCTGACCGGCCAGATCGCGCCGCAGACCAGCGTGACCTATGAATATCCCAGCGCGACGGGCGACCCCTATTACCCGATCCCGCGCGACGAGAATCAGGCGCTGTACAAACGCTATGAGGCGCTGGCCCTGGCCGAACCGCATGTCAGTTTCGTCGGGCGGCTGGCAACCTATCGCTATTACAATATGGACCAGGTCGTCGGGCAGGCGCTGGCGACCTATCGCCGGTTGAAGCCGATGCTTGAGGAAGCCGAGATAACGGGTTTGGCCGCCCTGGCGGGGGGACGCAGCGCCGCATGACCCACGGAGATGGGGGCGGCATGGCCAAGCCGGTCCTCCTGCTGGCGGCCCAGATCAATTTCGCCGTCGATTATGTCGCGAGCGTGCTGAAACAAGGGGATAGTTGGGTGATCGGCCCCATGGACGACCTGTCGCAGGCGATCCGGGTCCTGTTGACGGAGGATCTGCGGGGCGCGGTCATCATCGGTCCCTTTCGCACCGAGGATCGCGAGCGGCTGGTCGACATTCTGGCCCGCCGAGCACTGCCCTATCTGTCGGTCAGGAGCGACGTGCAGGCCGAACAGGACGAAGATGGCGCCGCGCTGTTCCCACCATTTGCCGCCTATCAGGTGGCGGACTGGGTCGCTGCGCTGACATGATCGGCCAAGCCAAGGCCGATTGATGAGCGACATACTCCAACGGGTTTGACAGACGATGAAGCGTAAAGCCGCCATTGCGAATGCCATCATCGAAAGCGCGATGGATTACGCGATCATTTCCCTCGATTCCGCCGGTCTCATTACAAGCTGGAATAGCGGGGCCGAACATGTGCTCGGCTGGTCCGCTGACGAAGCGCTGGGCCAGTCTGGCGAGATCATATTCACGGCGGACGATCGCGCGGACGGCGTGCCGCGTCGAGAAATGCGGCATGCCGATGAAGCGGGACGTGCCGCCGATGAACGCTGGCACGTACGGCGCGACGGCAGCCTGTTCTTCGCGCTGGGCGAGCTGATGCCGCTGCGGCTGGAGGAAGGGGGCTACGTCAAAATCCTGCGCGACCGTACCGATCAGCGTCGCGCCGTTCAGGATCTGGAGGATAGTCGCAAAGAGACAAGCGGTGCCAACGCAATGCTCGCCGAGTTGACCGAGTCGCTTCAGGACCCATTTTATGCCGTGGATGCGCAGTGGCGCTTCACCTACGTCAACCGTAAGGCGGGCGAGCTTTGGGGGCGGGCGCCCCAGGACTTGATCGGCAAAATCTGCTGGGATGAGTTTCCCCAGGCGGGCGGCAGCGAACCCTATCACGCTCATCAACGCGCAATGGCCGAGCGCATCGCCGTCCGCCTCGAAGCGAAATCCCCGATTTTGGGCAAATGGGTCGACATCGATATTCATCCGATCACGACCGGCGGGCTGGCCGTCTATTTCAAGGATGCCAGCCTGAGAAAGGCGGCGGAGATCGCGTTGAGGGCACAGAACGACACGCTGGCCGAGGAGATCGCCGAGCGCACCCGCGAACGCGACCGGATCTGGCAGCTGTCCGGCGACCTGATGGACGTATGCAGCGCCGATGGCCGCCTCCACACCGTCAATGCCGCCTGGACGGCCATGCTGGGTTGGACCGAAGACGAACTGCTCCGCGCCAACTTCTTCGACCTGATCCACCCGGAGGACCGCGAGGCGACGGCCGCCGAGTTCGCGCGCCTCGCCAAGGGGGAAGAGGCGGCGCATTTCGAGAACCGGTTTCGCGGACGGGACGGCTGCTATCATGTCATCTCCTGGGCCACGGCGCCCGAGGCCGACTTGTTCTACTCGATCGGCCGCGACATGACGGATCATCGCCGCGTCGAAGAACAGTTGCGCCAGAGCCAGAAGATGGAAGCGGTCGGGCAGTTGACCGGCGGGCTGGCGCATGACTTCAACAATCTGCTGACGGGCATCACGGGCAGCCTGGAGATGATGGCGATCCGTATCGGACAGGGTCGGATCGGCGATGTCGAGAAATATAATGCGGCGGCGCAGGGTGCGGCCAAGCGCGCCGCCGCCTTGACCCACCGTCTGCTCGCCTTCTCCCGACGCCAGACGCTGGACCCCAAGCTGATCGACCCCAATCGGCTGATCGATGGAATGCTCGAGCTGATCATGCGCTCGGTGGGCCCGGACGTGGATACCCGCTATGTCGCGCAGGCGGAGCTATGGGCCACGTTGGTGGATCCCAATCAGTTGGAAAATGCCCTGCTCAATCTCTGCATCAACGCACGGGACGCGATGCCGGATGGGGGAAGGCTGACCATCGAAACGTCCAACCGGACACTGGACGAACGCATGGCACGCTTTCACGAAATGGAGCCGGGGCGCTATGTCGCCGTGTGCGTGTCCGATACGGGGACCGGGATGACGCCCGATGTCGTCGCCAAGGCGTTCGACCCGTTCTTCACCACCAAGCCGATCGGCGTCGGCACCGGCCTTGGCCTGTCGATGATCTATGGCTTTGCCCGCCAGTCGGGCGGCAGCGTTCGCATCCATTCCCATCCCGGAGAGGGCACGACCGTCTGTATCTATTTGCCCGCGCATATCGGCCGCGCCGAGGCGGAAGACGATGTCGCCGACCTGGCCGATGCCCCCCGCGCCAGGTCGGGCGAAACGGTGCTGATCGTCGATGATGAGCCATCAGTGCGAATGCTGGTCACCGACGTGCTGGAAGAACTTGGTTATACCGCGATCGAGGCGGCCGACGGAGCGGCGGGGCTGAGCGTTCTGCAATCCGATGTGCGGATCGATCTTCTGGTTTCGGATGTCGGTTTGCCGGGTGGGATGAATGGGCGTCAGATGGCCGATGCCGCCCGGGTGACCCGACCCGATTTGAAAGTCCTGTTCATCACCGGCTTTGCGCAGAATGCCGCGGTCGGTAACGGGCAGCTCGAACCGGGTATGCATGTCATGACCAAGCCCTTTGCCATGGAAGCCATGGCGACGCGGATCAAGGCCCTGATAGAAGGGCGCTAGATCGCCTTCCACGCCTTGCGGAGCGCGTCCATGAGGGTGCGGCTATAGATATGGTGCGTCGCCGTTTCGCGATGAACACCAGCGCTGGATGGCGCGATGCCCAGCGACGCGGCGGGCGTGAAGGTGAGTTCTCCGAAATAGATGCCGTCGCGACCATCGTACAGGTCGACGCGGACGAACTCGAACGGCGCCGAAAGCGCGCGCGCAGCGGCGATCATCATATCCAGCCGGTCGCGCGTCGCCATGGCGAAACCGTTTGGCACGGTCAGGCCATCTCTTTCATCCATCGCATCGAATTGCGGTACACGGAACAATCGGCTCCACGGCTGTGCGAACCGCCCATGGTCGATCTGGCACAATAGCGGCTCGCCATGGATGCAATGGAACTTGTAATCGTCGGGCGGTCCCAAGCGATGCGCCGGTATCAGCGTTTCGACGATGATCTTTCGCGGCAGTCGCCAATATTGCATTTCGCGCAGGATCGCCGCGTAATCGATCGAAGCCAGGTCATATAGTCCACGCAAAGCCGCAGGATCGACGAGATCGCGCAGGAACACGACGCCGCCACTGGCATGGGTCGGCTTGGCGACGGCGTCCGTACCGATATACGGACGAAGCCGGTCGAAGAACTGCTCGGGCGACGTCAGCTTCTCGACCGGCATGACGGCCAGCGTGTCCGGGATATGAAGGGCGGGGAAGCGTCGCTGTGCCTCGACCTTGGCCGTTTCCTTGTCGACGAAGGTCCGCTGCAAGGCCGACCAGTTCGGATCGATCATCCGGTCGTAAACGACGTCGTTGATCAGTGCATCGGGATGGTGTGGTGGCAGCGGTGCGCGGCGGAACTTGCGCGCAAATGGCACGGAAGCCGCCCGATGATTGGCCGCTCTCGTCATGGAGGCGCACCAACCGTCGTCCCCGTCTCGGTTCGGATTATCATTCAAGGGTGACGGCGTGGTGGCCATACTCACGAATTCCGGTTGAGGGCGGACGAGCTCAAGGTGGCGAGCAGCGCAAGGGACCAGATGTTTTTGGCGATCAGCCGATACGCGTCCAACAGCGGCGGCGACCGCCAGGATTAGCCGAGGCTTTATCCGTCGCCGCGTCGACCCGTCAGTTTTTGCGCCGCGGCGTCCAACTCGGCGCGATCATTGCCGATCCGCGCGATCAATTCGCGAGCCTGCCCCTGCGATAGCCCATGCTTTGATGCGAAATACGCGACTTCATAGGGTTCCTCGCCAGCGACCCTGCTACGATCTTGTCGGCCTTGCTTGTTTTTGTCGTCGGTCATCATTTCCTCCTCATTTCAGATCAATATCGCCCTCGAATTTCGGTCGTCCCATATGCCGACAGCGGCGGGCATCGATAGGACGAGACTATTCGCGTCGCATCGCCAATGCGCTGATTGCGGCGAGACCGCCGAACGCGGTACCGACGCCCATGACGCAGGCCTTCCGTCGCCGTTCGGGGGCGGCGCCGACCGCCAGATTGGGGATCAGCAACTGGTCCAGCTTCAGGACGATCGCGGGGGTGATCGGCAATCCGGACGACCGCCTTTGTCACGGTTTCGGGCGTCAGCGAACCGGGGGGTAGTGACCGCTTCACACCCGTGTAATTCCCGGTGCGATCCACGCCGGGCATATCGGCGAAGGTCGGATGGACGTCGCGGATGTGGATGCGCGGGTGCTTCGACAGTTCGCCGCGCAGCGCCACGGTAAACCCGCGCACCAGATCGCCTAATGCCTCGACCGCGCCGGCGCCTTCATGGCCGAGGATCGTGCCGACCCGCATCCGCGCAAATGTGCCGCGCACGGAATGAAGATCGGTGCCGCAAACTGCCGATATGGTCAGGCGAACAAGGGCGTCGGCCGGTTCCTGAATACGGAGGTCGGGCACCGCCTCGATCCGGATATCGCCGATACCGTGCCAAGCGACTGCTTTCATCACGCGCTCCCCGCTTCGTAATGGGATAACGGAGGCAGAAGGACGGCGTTCCGAATTCAGCTCGGTTAAAAGGTTTTTTGTGCATCTGTGATATAGATTTTAACCGCTGGTCGGTGGCGATCGTAATTCTCGCGTGTCAGAAAAAGATATGAAGTCATAAGTCGATCATTGATCCATGTGGGTAGAAGATGTGGCATATTGACGTGGATCATCGAAAACTTCGTATTTTCGGCTAAAGCTATCCGTCATGGTTGGCGGAGTGCTGTGTGGCGGATAGGCGAAATCCGGGGAGCGATGCCAGCCTGATCCGGTGCGCGTCGAACCATGCCCGCGGCTGATATGCGACGGGCGCGGGCGGCCGTACTCGCGATGCTGCTTTGCGGGTGCAGCAACGAGGCGCGGGAGATCGGTCCGACCGTGCCGCAAACCGCCCCCATCGGTGAGCGGGACCCGCGCATCGCCTATTATCAGGACAATTTTGGGCAGGTCGCGCAGGGCGGCCGGTATTTTCGCTATTATGGTTGCGCCGGATGCCATGATGACGGCGCGCCGGGTGCGCGCGACCTGACCGATGGGCGATGGAAGCGGGGCGGGGGCTTTGCCGCGGTCTTCACATCGATCGCCCATGGTCATGGCGAACGGGCCTATGCGACGCGCATTCCGGTCGAGCCGCTCTGGCAGTTGACCGCCTATGTGCGTGATTTGCAGCGCCACACGCCCGAGAAGCGACGGCGACAGGCACTCGACCAGCAGGCCGAACCCCGGGGGGCGGCTTGGTGGGGACCGCAATGATGCGGATCATCGTGACCGGCGCGTTGCTGTCGCTGGCCGGGTGTCAGGGCATTCAGTCGCCGCTGGCACCAGGTGGTGATCAGGCGGCGGCGTTGCACAGCCTCTTCCTCCTGATGATGGGCGTATGCGGCGTCATCTATATGCTGGTTCTCGGCGGATTGGGCTGGAGCCTGTGGCGCGCCCGTTCCGCAAGCGATGCGGCGGTGGTCCCCGAGCGGGGCCTGTGGGCGGTGGCCATCGTGATCGTCGTCGGCCTCACCGTCCTCATCATCGGCAGCTTCGTCGCGGACCGCGCGGTGTTCGCCTCACGGGCGCACGGCGCGATGATCGTGCGCGTGACCGGACACCAATGGTGGTGGCGGATCGAATATCGCGATCCCGCCACCGGCCGATGGATCGAGACCGCCAACGAGCTTCACCTGCCACGCGACCGAACGACGCGGCTTGCGCTGGGCTCGGCGGATGTGATCCACAGCTTCTGGGTGCCCAATGTCGCGGGCAAGCTCGACATGATTCCCGGGCGCCGCAATATCCTGGACCTGACGCCGCGCCGGATCGGCTGGTTTCGCGGCCAGTGCGCCGAATTCTGTGGAACCCAGCACGCGCATATGGCGCTCGACGTGAAGGTGGAGAGCGCAGCCGCGTTCGATGCCTGGCTGGCGACGCAGGCGCGACCGGCCGCCGCCGTCGCGTCGCGCGGGGCGGCGGTCTTCGCGGGGCCGTGTGCCGCCTGTCACACCATACGCGGAACAGGCGCGTCGGGGCGGGCGGGGCCGGATCTGACGCATCTTGCGGCGCGGCGCTCGATCGCGGCGGGCACGCTGACCATGACGCGGGGTAATCTTCAGGGTTGGATCGCGCAGCCCCAGGCCTTGAAGCCCGGCACCGCGATGCCGAGCGTGCCATTGTCGGGGCCCGATGCCGATGCGCTCGCCACCTATCTGGAGCGCCTGCGATGAGGCCCGAACAGACGCGGCTGGACCGGCTGTCGCTGACGTGGCGCGACCCGCTGGGGTTGTGGGGGTTCCTGACCACCGTCGATCACAAGCGGATCGCGGCACGCTATATCGTCACCGCGCTGCTCCTGATGTTCCTGGCGGGCATGTTGGCGCTTGACATGCGCTGGCAGCTGTCGACGCCCGAAAATGTCCGCATGGGTCCGCAACTCTATAATGAGAGCTTCTCGCTGCACGGGTCGACGATGCTGTTCCTCGTCTCGGTGCCGGTCATGGAGGCCATGGCCTTCTGGCTGGTTCCCCTGATGCTGGGACAGCGCAACATGGCGTTTCCCCGGTTGGGGGCGTTCAGCTATTGGCTGTATCTCGGTGGTGTGCTGACGCTGTGGATCAGCCATGCCCTGGACATCACCCCCGATCTGGGCTGGTTCGAATATCCCCCGCTCAGCGGCCCTGCCTATGCCCCCGGCCACCGCGCCGATATTTGGGCGCAGATGATCACCTTTACCGAGGTCGCGGCTCTCGCCGCCTCGGTCAATGTCGCGGCGACGATCCTGAAGATGCGACCGCCCGGCATGACGCTGGCGCGGATGCCGGTCTTTTTGTGGGCGATGCTCGTCGCGTCGATCATGACGATCCTGTCGATGCCCGCGATCATGCTGGTGACGTCGATGCTGATCGCCGACCGCCTGGTCTCGACCCATTTCTTCTCGCCCGCCGGGGGCGGGGACGTGCTGCTGTTCCAGCACCTCTTCTGGTTCTTCGGCCATCCGGAGGTGTACATCATCTTCGTGCCCGCAACCGGATTCGTCTCGGCGATCGTCGAGACGTTTTCGCGCCGCCCGCTCTTTGGGCATTCGGTAATCGTGCTGGCAATCCTGTCGATCGGCGCGCTCGCTTTTGGTCTGTGGGTGCACCACATGTTCGCGGTCGGGCTCCCGCGTCTCGGCAACAATTTCTACACCGCCGCCAGCATGGCGATCGCTCTGCCCGCCGGACTGCAGATCTTTTGCTGGATCGCCACGATATGGAGCGGACGGCCCTGGCTGGCGACGCCGATGCTGTGGGTGATCGGCTTCGTCACGACCTTCGTGATCGGCGGCCTGTCGGGGGTGATGACCGCGTCGGCGGCGCTCGACCTGCAACTGACCGACAGCTACTTCATCGTGGCGCATTTCCATTATGTGCTGGTCGGCGGCGCGATGTTCCCGCTCTTCGGGGCGTTCTGTTACTGGTATCCCAAGGCGACCGGGCGGATGATGTCGGAGCGCTGGGGGCGGATCGCCTTTGCGCTGATCGTCGGCGGGTTCAATCTGGGCTTTTTCCCGATGCACCTGCTCGGCCTGCTGGGCATGCCGCGCCGGGTCTATACCTATCCTGCGGGCATGGGGTGGGAAGGGCTGAACCAGGTCGCGACCCTGGGCAGCGTGATTGCGGTGGCGGGCGGTTTGGTGTTCGTCGCCAATGCCCTGGTCTGTTACTGGCGGGGGGCGCCGTCCGGGGCGGACCCATGGGGCGGCTCGACGCTGGAATGGGCGGGCGAGGCGCCCGCGCCGTCCTGGAACCTCGCCTATACCCCGATGGTCGACAGCCTGACGCCGATGTGGAACGGCGGCGCTCCGTTGCGCGTCGCGGACGGCGTCGCGATCGAGCGACGCGAGGTACTCATCACCT
Organism: Sphingomonas pseudosanguinis; assembly: GCF_052056765.1. Classification (NCBI taxonomy): domain Bacteria; kingdom Pseudomonadati; phylum Pseudomonadota; class Alphaproteobacteria; order Sphingomonadales; family Sphingomonadaceae; genus Sphingomonas; species Sphingomonas pseudosanguinis. The sequence continues at coordinate 1,854,738 of NZ_CP189888.1, read as the reverse complement.
CCGTGACCGATGCCGATCCGCTTTATCGCCAGAAAAGCGCATCGCCCTCGATCTGGCCGCTTCTGTCCGCGCTGGCGGTCAGCGTGATGTTCATCGCCAGCATCTTCACCCCTTGGGCGATCGTGGTCGGAGCGGTGCCGATCGGCGCGGCCCTGACCGGCTGGTTCTGGCCGCAGCGCCCGCGAAGGAACCGCGGATGACCACCTCGCCCCCACGCCCGTTCGAGGTCGTCGCCGACCTGTCGAGCCTGCCGTCCGGTGCGATCGGCGCGCGGCACCTGGTCTGGTGGGGCAATGTCGGTTTCATGGTCATCGAAGGGACGGGCTTCGCGCTGGCGGCGGCGGCCTATCTCTATCTGATGACGCAAAGCCTCGTCTGGCCACCAGTCGGAGATGCGCTGCCCGGACTGTTGTGGGGCGGGGTCTTCACCGCCGCGCTGGTGCTCAGCACCGTGCCGAACCTCTGGGTGCTGCGTTGCGCCCGCGCCAAGAAGGCGGCGGCGGTGCGCTGGGGCATGGCAGGGTTGGTCCTGATCGGCCTGATCCTGATGGCTCTGCGCGGGGCGGAATTCGCCCATCTGGGGGTGCGGTGGGACCGGGACGGCTATGGCTCGGTCCTGTGGCTGCTGCTGGTGCTCCATACGACGCATATCGTGACCGAATGGGCCGAATGCGCGGTCCAGGCGGTCTGGCTGTTCACCCATGAGATTGGCGACGATCAGTTCTCCGACGTGGAAGACAGCGCCAATTACTGGTCCTTCGTCGTCCTGACCTGGCTGCCGCTTTATGCGTTGATCTATTGGGCGCCGAGGGCGCTATGAGAATCCGCACCCGCGCCTGGGCCGCGCTCGTCCTGCCGCCGATCATCTGGTTCGCCTTCGAGCAGGGGCTGTCGGCGGTGCTGCACGGCGATTGCACTCGCTCGGGCCTGGGGATCGGCTGGGGTGTCACCAGCCTTGCCCTGTGCCTTGGTGCCCTGTGGTTCGGTTGGCCGTATCGGACGCGGCAGAGCCCGCTTTCGGATGTCTGGCTGGCACGGTCCGCCATGCTGGTAGCGGGCTTCTTCGCGCTCGCGATCCTCTTCCAGACGCTCGCCATTCTATGGATCCCGCCATGCGTCGCGTGAAAGCCATGGTCGCGCTGGCGTTTCTGGCCGCCCCGGCCTGGGCGCATGACACCGGGCAGCCCCATGACGAGCCGCCCGGCTGGACCCTCGATCCCTGGATCGTCGTGCCGCTGCTGCTTGCGGTGCTGCTGTTCGCCGTCGGGTGGCGGCGGCTGGCGCGGCGTTTGGGCCGGGGCAGGGCGCGATGGGGGCGGCGGGCGCGGCTCTTCGCGACGGGGTGGCTGATCCTCGGCATCGCGCTCGTCTCGCCGCTCCATGACGCGGGGGAGCGATCCTTCGCGGCGCATATGTTCGAGCATGAGCTGATCATGCTGGTCGCCGCGCCGTTGCTGGTGCTGGCCGAGCCTTTGCCCGTGATGCTGTGGGCGTTCCCGGCGGCCGGGCGGCGCGCCATCGGATCGCTGGTCATGGCGCCCGTCATCGCGGTGCCGTGGCGCATGGTTTCGGCACCCGTGACGGCGACGCTGGTTCAGGCGACGGCCTTGTGGTTGTGGCATGCGCCCGTTCTGTTCGACCTGGCGCTCGCCCATGAGGGGTGGCATGCGGCGCAGCACCTGTCATTCCTCGTCAGTGCGCTGTTCTTCTGGAGTGCGATGCTCGGGCGCCACGTCGCGGCCGGAACCGCCGCCCTGTGCCTGGTCGCGACCTCAATCGTCTCGGGCGCGCTGGGTGCCTTGATGGCTTTTGCGACAAGCCCCTGGTATGCCGGTTATGCCCGGCTGGGCCTTGCGCCCTTCGGCCTAACGCCCGCCGAGGATCAGCAACTGGCGGGCCTGCTGATGTGGGTGCCGGGCGGTGTCGTCCATGCGGCTGCTGCGTTGATCGTCATGCGGCGTCTGCTAAGGATCGCCCATGCCTAGGCGTCCGGTGCCTGCGACACTGATGTGGCTTGCCGCCTTGTTCGGGCTCGCGATGCTCGCGGCGGTCGTCGCAGGGATAACCCTCTATGCCGAGACCCGCGCAAAGACGCGAACCCATGCCGAGGCGATCACCGGCGGACGGGTCGATCGCGGGCGTGCCGCCATCGTGCAGCGCGGCTGCGGCGGCTGTCATGATATTCCGGGAATCACGGGCGCGTCGGGCAGGGTAGGGCCATCTTTGTCCAGGATCGCCACCCGTGCGCATATTGCGGGCGCTTTCCCCAACGATCCGGACACGATGACGCACTGGCTGATGCATCCCCAGAAGATGCGTCCCGGCACTGGTATGCCGGAACAAGGGCTGAGCGAGGCGGAGGCACGCGTGATCGCGGCCTATCTCTATACCTTGGATTGACCGCCGATCGTCGAAAGCCGGTTCGCGCCGGTCATGCCATCGAACGATCCTCCATTCCCGGCTCCAGGATCGCGTCGCCGTCGCTCGTCACCGTCACAGGGATAGACTTGGCGGCGGGCGTCTTGCTGCCCACGGCATAATGCCACACCGGCATCAGGACGTTGCACTCGGGATAATAGCCGCCGATGCACCCGACCGGGATGTCGTAGGCGACGACGATCAGCCCCGACAGATGCCGGTCGACCCCGTCATCGGCGACGGTGTGCAACGTCACCGCCTGTCCTACCTTCAGACCCCGGCGTTCTATGTCGGATCGGTTCATCAGCACGACGTTGCGGATGCCGTCGATACCCCGGAAGCGATCGTTATAGCCATAGACGGTCGTATTGAACTGATCGTTGCTGCGCAGGGTCATCAGCCGCAGCACGTCATGCCCGACGTCCGGCATGTCAAGATCCTCGTCGAGTGCCTCCGGTGTGACGAAATTGGCGCGGCCGGTATCGGTTTGCCATTCGCGCCGTTTGGCGGGCAGATCGCGCTGGAAGCCGCCGGGCTCCCACATCCGTGTTTCATAGTCGTGGAAATTGTCGGGCAGGGTGTGGGCGATCTCGCGCCGGATTTCGGCATAATCGGTCATATAGTCGTCCCACCGCACCTTGGGGTGGGGCTCGAGCACCTGTTTCGCCAGTTCGCACAGCAGCCGTATCTCGCTGACGAGATGCGGAGAGGCCGGTGTGCGGATCCCGCGATTGCCGTGGACGCAGCCGGAGGTGTCCTCCATCGACAGCACTTGCTGCCCGGCCGCCGTCTCGTCGATCTCCAGCCGCCCGATGACGGGCAGGATATAGCTGATCTCGCCGGGGAGCAGCGCCGTACGGTTGAGCTTGGTCAGGACATTGACGGTCAGCCGCATCCGGCGCCAGGCGGGCTCCATCCGGCCCTGGTCGGGGATGGCGCGGGCGAAGTTGCCGCCCAGCATGAAGAACGCCTTCACCCGGCCTTCGAGGATCGCCTCACATGCCTCGACCGTGTTGTATCCCGCCTCGCGCGGCGGCTCGAAGCCGAATTGCTCGCCCAGCCGGTCGAGCGGGAAAAGCTCGGCCTTTTCCGTGATGCCGACCGTCCGCTGGCCCTGGACATTGCTGTGGCCGCGGACCGGACAGATGCCCGCGCCGGGACGCCCGATATTGCCGCGCATCAGGAGCAGGTTGACCAGCATCTGCACCGTCTCGACCCCCGCACGGTGCTGGGTCAGGCCCATGCCGTAAATGCCGATGGTCGACTGCGCGCGGGCATAGATGAGCGCGGTCGCTTCGAGATCGGCACGATGGAGACCCGACCGCCGCTCCAACTCGTCCCAATCCTGTACCCGCAGCCATTCGACGAAGCGCTCAAAGCCGTGCGTGTGCTCGTCGATGAAGGCCAGGTCGAGGATGGGCGGCTCACCCGCCGCCAAGGCATCGTCGTGCAGCGTCAACACCGCCTTGCAGATGCCCGCGATCGCCGCCAGATCGCCGCCATTCTTGACCTGATGATAGTCCGAGCTGATCCGCGTATCCTTGCCCGTCAGCATCTCGGTCGGCGACTGGGGGTTCAGGAACCGTTCCAGTCCCCGTTCGCGCAGCGGATTGAAGGTGATGATCGGCACGCCGCGCTGGCTGGCTTCCTGAAGCGGGTGTAGCATGCGGGGTGAGTTGCTCCCCGGATTCTGACCAAAGAACATCAAGCAGTCGGTTTTGGCGAAGTCCCCCTGGTCGACCGTGCCGACGCCCTGGCCGATGCTGGCGGGCAGGGCGACCGAGGTCGTCTCGTGGCACATGTTCGAACTGTCAGGCAGGTTGTTGTTGCCGTAAAGCCGGGCGAACAGCTGATAGAGATAGCTGCCTTCATTCGACAACCGGCCGGAGCTGTAGAAGACGGTGCCGTGTTGCTTGTCTTCCACGGCGCGAAGTTCGTGGGCGATCTCCGCGATGGCATGGCCCCAGGATACCGGGACATATTTGTCGGTCGCGGAATCATAGCGCAGCGGATGGGTCAGGCGGCCGGGCTGTTCCAGATGATAGTCGTCCCACGTCAGCAACTCGCTGACCGTATGTTCGGCGAAGAAGGCGGGTGTGCAGCGATGCGCGGTCAACTCCCACGCCACCGCCTTCACGCCGTTCTCGCAGAATTCGAAGGGAAGCGGCGTGGCGGGTTTGACCCAGGCGCAGCTGTTGCACTGATAGCCATCGACCTTGTTATGCCGCGACAGCGCGACGCTGGCGCTGCCCAGCACGCCCTCCCGGCGCAGGATGTTGCCGACCGAGCGCGCAGAGCCCCAGCCGCCGGGGGGGAGGCGATACGGCTTGTACGTGGCTTTCATCGGGCATCTCCGGCCGGGGCGGCGGGCGTTTCCGTACGAAACATTCGCCGGGGCCTGTCGTTAACCCTGTGGCGGCGGCGGCTATCCCAAATATGATCTAAGATACGGATTTAAAAAGGATAAGTGCCATGACGGTCGGTCGCGACTATATGCTGAAAAAGACCTCGGGTCCTTCGGCCTCCAAATTTTTCATCGACACACAGCTTGTCCCGCGACTGGTCAACGCCATCGGTCGAGGAGAGGTCATGCTCGACCGTTCGGCGGTCCGCCTCGGGGTCCGTCCGTCGGTGCTGGTCGCGGGAGCGGCGGGTGCCTTGGTCATGCTGGTTTTCAGAATCAGACGCGGACGGCAGGGAGCAGTCGAACAAGCGCAGCCGGTTCAGCGAACAGACTGATCCATATTGAACCCGGGAACCGCGCTCGACCTCTGTTATTGAAGGAGAAAATATAAGGATAATAATGTGATAGAGGAAAAGAACCAGGGCTCGGCGGCGATCCGGGCTCCGATCGGATCGGCAAAGCAGCGCGAGGGCCTGTTGCATCTCCTGCAATTGCTGGAGGCACACCATTATACGTTCGTGACGCCGACGCCTGCCACCCATGCGCGGGTCCTCGTCAATCGTGGGGCTCGGCCTGCGACCGATTTGCGCGACATTCTAGGCTGGAGCCTGCCCTTCTCGCCGTCGGTATTGGATGCAGAACTGCGCGCAGCCTTGGCCGCGGCGGAGATACTGGTTCAACGCGATGACGGCTTGTTGCAAGCCACGTTGCGCGTGTCGCGCGTCGAGGGGACGCTGTTTCTCCATTCCGCCTATCCGACTACGGCCACGGAATCCGTGTTTCTCGGGCCGGACAGCTATCGGTTCGCCAAGTTGATCATCGGGCGGATGGATACGGGCGCGCGGCACATCCTCGATTACGGGGCGGGCGCCGGGGTCGGCGGGATCGTCGCAGCGCGGGTGGCGCGCGGCTCGCACCTGACGCTGGCCGACATCAATCCGCGCGCGCTGTTCCTGGCGTCGATCAACGCCGAACATGCGGGTGTCGCGCACAGCGTCGAGCGGGTGTCCGCGCCGAAAGAGCTGACCGACTGCTTCGACCAGATCGTCACCCATCCGCCGTTCATGATCGATGCGGATCGCCGCGCTTATCGCGATGGCGGCAACCTATATGGCGGCCAGCTTTCGCTCGACTGGACACTTCAGGCCCTGGCTCTGCTCAAGCCCAAGGGCCGGCTGATCCTGCATACCGGCGCCTCGGTCGTCGACGGGCAGGACGTGCTGCGCGCCGCGCTGGCCGAGCATCTGCCCGCGACCGGATTCGAGATCGACTATTCCGAGCTCGACCCCGACATCTTCGGCGACGAACTGGAAAAGCCGACCTATGTCGATGTCGAACGGATCGCGGCGGTGGGGTTGGTCGTACGGCGGGTGGGACTGTGACGTCCCGCCTTACGCCGTCTTCTGGATCAGCGGTTCGATCCGCAGGTTGACGATATCGCAATTGGCCGAGCGGCTGAGGACGAACAGGATCGCGTCGGCGACATCCTCGGCGGGCAGCATCCGGCCTTCCGCGACGGCGGCCTGTTTCTCTTCTTCGCTGCATTCCTGCATCTCGGTGTCGACCGATCCGGGCTGGATCACGCTGACCCGGATGCGCTTGTCGGCGACCTCCTTGCGCAGCGTCTCGGCAAAGGCCTGGATGCCCGCCTTGGTGGCGGCATAGACGCTTTCGCCCGCCGCCTTGATCTCGGCACTGATCGATCCGACGAACAGCAGATGGCCGCCGCCCTGCTCCTGCATGCCCAGGATGGCGGCGCGGGCGCAGGCGAGATAGCCGGTCAGATTGGCGTCGATGACATAGCGCCAGTCGTCCTCGGCCATCTCGTGGATCGGCTGCGCGCCGAGCGCGGCACATGCGACCAGCATGTCGATGCCCCCCAGCCGGTCGTCGACGGCGGCGAAGACCCGGTCGATGCCGTCGCGCGTCGCGGCGTCCTCGACGATCCCGATCACGTCGCCATCGATCCCGGCGAGCGCAGCGTCGAGCGTGTCGCGATGCCGCCCGAAGGTCAGGACGCGCGCGCCCTCGTTCGCCAGCGCCTTCAACGCGGCCCGGCCGATCCCGGTGGTGCCCCCGGTCAGCAGGATGCGGCGGCCGGACAACATGGTGGGGTTCTTGGTCATTGTCATTCCCAGGTCAGGATCAGGCGGCCATGGGCGGGCACGCAATAGTCGACGCGGTCGGCGCTGACGGCATCGGGGGCGATCGCTTCGCCGCTGGCGGTGGTGACGCGGCTGTCGGTCAGCGTGCGCCGCTTCAACCGGACGAGGCGCAGCCAGGCGGTGCGCGTCTCGCCTCCGTCGAGCAGGATCGACAGCGCATGGTCGCCGACCCGCTCGACCGCGCGGACCAGCATGTCGCAATACAGGCGAAAGGGCGCGCCCTCCACGGGATGGAAAGCGCTGGTGGCGAAGATGAACGCCGCGCCCGCGCCGTAGACTTCCTGTCCCACCTGCCCGGCGGGCTGACCATCGGGATAGAGATCTTCCAGCGGAAAGGAGAGGGTCTTGTCGATATGACCGTTCGCCTCGCGCTGTTCCTCGGCGATGGCGTCGGGGGGCAGCGCGTCGGGATAATAATACCAGGCACGCGACAGGGCATGGCGGCAATATTCGCCGATCAGCATCCGCGCCTCGGGATCGAGGTCGGGGCCGCCATCGTCCAGATAGCGCTCGAACGCGACATAGCTGTCGAAACATTCGTACATCGCCATATAGGGCGCGTCCTGAAGACAGGTGACCGCCAGGAACGTCTCGTAATGCGCGGCATGGCCGATGCGGCTGTCCCAGATCACCGCATTGTGCAAAAAGCTGGCGAGATAGACATAGCTCTGCTCGCGATAGACGTCGCGATTGGTGATCCGCCACAACCGCATGCAGGCGGCCGCGCCCCAGGCGGTCAGATTGGCCTGATAGTTGATATCGAAGCCCAGCCCGATGGCGGCATCGATCGCGGCGCGCGCCTCATCGAGATAGGTCCTGTCGTCGGTCAGCTCGAACGCCTGGAGCATGACCCAGGCATAGATGCCGCCCACATCGGTCTGCCCGCGCCCGTCGACGGGGGCCCGCCCAGTGATGATCGAGAAGTCGGTGACGTCATATTCGATCGGCCAGCGATAGTCGAAATGCCGCGCGACCCGCACGCCATAGTCGATCGCCTTCAGGAACAGCGCCCGCGCCTCGTCATCACCGTCCAGCGCCAGCGTGCCGAGGTTGAGCAGCGGGTGATAGAGATACCAGCTGTCGACCGCATCGGCGTTCTTGTCCTTGCCGACATTGGGCAGATAGCGGCGGAACGTGCCGAGCTTTTCGTCGAAGAAGCGCGGCAGCCCTGCCTTGAACGCAGCTTCCAGCGGATGCGGCTCGCCGCACCAATTGCCCCATCGGTGGAGCGCGGCAATCACCGACATCTGCACCATGATGTCGGGATATTCCGCGCCGGTATAGGGATGGACATAGCGATGGCCGTAATGGCGGATCGTGGCGGCGGGGGCTTCGTCCAGATCGCGTGCGGCTCGCTCGGCACGGTCGATCCAGTCGCGATAGGCGACCGGTGGCGGCTCGAGTAGGTCATAGGCGCTGCCCAGCATCTGCACGAACTGGCGGGCGGATTCGCGTTCATGCGGGGGCGCGCGATGGCGAAAGACCAGGATGGTGTCGGACAGCGTGACGCGCTCTCCCGCCGGCAGCGCGACCTCGGCGGGATCGGCCTCGGCCTCGGGGATGGGTAGCGCATAGCCCAGTTCGGGCCAGCTACCCGCCACCGCCTCGCGCGGGATCGTGCCGGTGGCGCGGAAATAGTCGTTCAAGGCGGTGAAATTCTGGATGTAGAGGACGTTCCCAAAGGTCGGTGCGTCGATACGGAAATAAAGGAGTCCTGTGTTCAGCCCGCGCTGCGACGCTTCCACCACCCCTTGCGCGCGCAGGGGATCGTCGCCTGCGCCAAAGGGATAGAGATCGCGCGGGGCGGGGGGCATGACCATTGGCCGGGCGGGGGTAAATCGCGTCGTGATGCGCAGCCGCTCGATCGCCAGCCGGTCGGCAAGGCATGAAATGACATGCTCGCCCATGGCGCTGGTCAGACGAAGGCGGGCGAGCTCATCACCCTCGGGCGGCAGCACCGCGCAATCGAAGCTGGTCGGCACAAAGGCGGCGCGCACCGCCAGCCCGCCGGTGCTGCCTTGGCGCCGCACGATCGCGAACACCGATGTCGCGGTTCTATGCAGCCGGATCGTCAGGTCGCCGACGATGAAATCGACCAGGGGCGCGGGTTCGTCGCGCAGCAGCTCGCGCAGATCCAGCAGATGGGGGCTGATCGCGGGCGGCGCTTCGGCCGTCGCTGTTCGGGGCATGGCACAACTCCGAAAGGGGGACGGGATGATCGCCAACCCCCTCAGAAAGAACGGAGTTCCGGGCAAATGGCGTTCCGCTAAACTGGGTCAGTGCATTCGTCCCGCCCGCGCCGCCTGCGCGCGCTTCAACCGGATGCGGGTGCGGGCATCGCGCAGGAGTGCGCCGGGCAGATCGGTCGCGGCACGCAGCCCCGCGACCGAGGATATGTTGCGGATACTGCGCCGCGTCTCGTTCAGCACCTGCCCGACCATGGCCCGCCGCTCGATCTCACCCTGCTCGCGCACCAGCGACAGGCGGTGGATCGCATAGAGGCCGATCAGCCCGGCCAGCAGGAAATAAAAGTCCCAGGCGGTGAGGGTGATCGGCAGGGAGAAGATGCCGTTGGGGCTGCGCCAGCGCGCCACCAGCTCGAACTGGCGGGCGGCGAAGAACTGCGCCAGCAACCCGCCCAGGATCGGTGCGATCCCGGCCGCGATGGCGGTGGTCATCGCATTGGCCGCGACATAGGCGGTGGCGGACCCCTTGGGCGACAGTTTCAGCGCGATATTGGTGCTGGCCAGCGTCACGCCCGCGATCGTCGCGCCCATGACGAGGTGAAGCCCGATGAGCCACAGTTTCACCGCGCCCCGGTCGCCCAGTTGCGACGCGCCGATCATCGCGACGATCGCCAGGATATAGGCCGGGGCGCACACCGCCAGCACCGACTTGTTGGCGAACCGGTCGCTGAGCCGCCCCCAAAGGCGCAGCGCAAGGATATTGGCGAGCTGACTGGCGACGCTGAGTAGCAGCACGAAACTGACCGCAAAATGCAGCTGGCGGACGATGAAGACGGTGAAGAAGGGTGTCGCGAGGTTGATCGCGAACTGCCAGCTGGCCACGAAGACCAGCAATCGGCGGAAATTGGGGTCATGGAGCGGCTGGGCCAGCAGGGCTCGCAGTTTGATGGGGCCGGGGGCGTGCGGCATTAGCGGTTCCGGCATCATTGCGACGATCCGTGCGCTGATCAGCCCGGTGACGCAGCCACTGGCGAACATCGCGGCGAACACCATGTCTCGCGCGGGTGATCCCGTGCGCGTCCAATCGATTGCCAGCGCGGCGACCAGCCCCAGGATCAGGCTGATCGCCGTCAGCCATACCGTCCGCCGGGCAAAGACGTCGCCCAACCGATTATCGGGCGCGAGATCGCGCATCCAGCTATTCCAGGCGCATCCGCCGACCGCGCCCAATCCGCAGAGCAGCATCTGCGTGCCCAGGAAGATCAGCAGCGCGGTCGTCCCGCTGAAAAAGGCAAGTACCGCCATCACCGCCAACATGGTGCGCCCGACCAGGCTGGACAGGACCGCGATCCGCTTGCGCCGCCGCCATCGCTCGACCAGCTGGATGGCGGGAAGCTGAAGCAACTGCGCGAGGAACGGCATCGCGGCGAGAATGCCGACCATCACGTTCGACGCCCCCAGATGCAGCGCGAAGGCGGTCAGGATCACCCCGCTGGTCAGCGCGGCCGCGCCGCCCGAAAACCCCGCCTCGACGACAAGCAGCCGCAAGCCGCGCTCGCGATCGGCGGTGGTCAGCTCGGCTTGCGGGTCCAGGGGCATGGGTGTCGGGCAACGCCCCGCTTGCGGCCGGGGTTGCCATCAATGTCTGCGGGGACTGATCCATATCATTGAGTTTTCACGATATTACTGCGCCTGCCACGCCACCATCCCGGCGTTCGCGGGTTTGTCGGTCCATGACGCTGCTCCTGCCGCCCGATCTGCGCATCGCCATGGTCCTGGCCGGGGGCAATGCGCTGGGGGCCTATCAGGCCGGGGTCTTTGAGGCCCTGCATGGGGCCGGTATCTCCCTCGACTGGATCGTCGGCACCTCGGCGGGCGCGATCAATGGTGCCATCATTGCGGGGAGCGCCCCGGCCGATCGCCTGTCGCGGCTGACCGATCTGTGGCGGCCCGAAGGGACCGGCGCCATCGCCGTCTCGGCATGGGATGATATGATCGACAGCTGGCGGCGCAGCTCCGAGGTGATCGCGACGCTGCTTGGCGGGCGGCGCGGGCTGTTCGCGCCGCTGGGCACCGCCCTGGCTGAACGCCCCGCGCCCGCGCTCTATGACACGAAACCGCTGGTGCACACGCTGGCCCGGCTCGTCGATTTCGACCGGCTGAATGACGGCGCGATCCGCTACATGGCGCAGGCGGTGGCGCTCGATACCGGCGCTGAGATCGTCTTCGATAACAGGCGCGACAGGATTGCCCCCGACCATGTCCGCGCAAGCTGCGCCATGCCGCCTGCCTTTCCTCCGGTTGCGATCGACGGCGTGCCGTATGTCGATGGCGGGTTGTCGGCCAATCTACCGCTTGATGCCGTGCTGGCCGATCCCGGTGACGCACCGCTGCTGTGCATTGCCGTCGACCTGTTGCCATTGGCTGGCCCGCGCGCGCCGACCCTTGGCGGTCTGATCAGTCGAACGCAGGACCTGGTCTTCGCCGCCCAGTCGCGCCGGACCATGGTGCGCTGGCAGGAGCATTATGCCACCGCTCAAGACAAGGCGGCGGCATCGGTCATGTTGGTGCAGCTGCGCTATGCCGACCAGCAGGATGAAGTCGCGGGCAAGGCGCTGGATTTCTCGCCCCGCACCGTGCGGGCGCGGTGGGATGCGGGGCTGCGCGACGGGCGGGCGCTGGTCGCTGCTCTGGCGGACGGCGACATCCCGTTTGGGAGCAGGGGGCTGACATCCACCACTATAGCGGCGGGGCAGGAGCTACCCGCCGCCCATACGGGAGCCACGCCATGAAAGCCGCCCGCAAGACCGCCGATGGCCGTTTTGAGATCGTCGAGGTCGAGGAGCCGCGCCTGCCCGCCGACGACTGGGTCAAGGCACGGGTGCGGATGGCGGGTATCTGCGGCACCGACCTGCGCCATTGGGAAAAGGCCGAAGAAGAGCTGCATTGCTGTATCATGGGCCATGAGCTGGCGGGCGAGGTGGTCGAGATCGGTCCGGCGGTCACCCACGTCGCGGTCGGTGACCGGGTGCTGGTCGAATCCGTGCTCGGCTGTGGCCACTGCGAATGGTGCCGGGTGCAGCAATATAATCGCTGCCCCGATCTCTATCCCACCCGCCGCGCCAGCGTCTCGCGCGCCTATGCCAAATATGTCGTCGGTCCGCAGCACAAGTTCCACCGCCTGCCCGACAGTGTGGGGTTCGATGACGCCGCGCTGCTCGACACCTATGCGGTGGCGCTGCATGCCCAGCATCTGTCCGGCCTGACCATCGGGACGCGCGTGGCGATCATCGGGGCCGGGCCGATCGGGCTCGGCCAGCTGATGCTCGCCAAGGCCAGCGGCGCGACCGTGACGATCATCGACAGGATGCCGCACGCCCTCGCATTGGCAGCGCGGCTGGGCGCGGACCGCACCATCCATTCGGATGACGAGGACCCCGAGGCCGGGATCCGCGCGCTGACCGACGATCGGGGCGCCGACATCGTGTTCGAATGCGCGGGCGGCGAGTCCATGCCCGAGACGTTGCCGCTCGCCACGCGGCTGGTGCGGCGCGGCGGCAAGGTCGTCATCGTCGGTGGCTTCGATGCCGGCGACATCGCCATCCCGCTGGAATGGCAGCGCATCCAGATGTCCGAGATCACTTTGATCCCCAGCGCCAGCTTCGCCTTTCACGACATCCATGCCGAACAGGTCGAGGTGCTCGATCTGGTGGCGCGTGGCGTGCTGCAGACGCAGGCGCTGATCACCCACCGCTTCCCGCTCGACCAAATCAACGAGGCGTTCGAGGTGGCACAGGATCGTGGCCGGACAGGCGCTATCTTCGTCGGCCTGACAGTCTGAAGAGACTGAGTCTCATACCCGGCTTTCGCTGACATGAACGAATGGCGGGAGTTCGGAAGCAAGATGTGCCGGTTGCGTGTCCGGATGTGGGTCACCGCGATCGCAAAGCTGCAATGCACCTGAACACCACTGTCTAATGGTTGGGAAAGAGGGCACGGTACACAGCGATAGATAGCCGTATATGCAACAGAGCGGTTAAAAGGCAGGAGATCGGTCGTGAGCGCCGGCAATCGCATTATTGCCGGTAGTTCTTGCCGATTAGGCATCCTCCTGTCCGCTAGCGATCCACTGGGGTACGCCGCTTGAATGAATGACGACGTTCACGCCCTATGAACTACCGCGTTGAACAATGGGGGACTCATGAAATGTCGATATTTGGCGGCTATAGGCGCAGGTGTGATCCTGGTGCCCCTGTATCTGGCGAACGCTTCCTGGCTGGCAAAGCTACCGACAGGGCGGCCGACACTAATTGCCCAACGCGGCGTACATCAGCTTTTCGAGGGGAACTCGGATAATCCCCAGGATTGCAAGGCCAGGCATATTCTGCCGCCACGCCATCGCCTGATCGAGAACACGCTACCGTCGATCCGCGCCGCCATCGATGCCGGCGCGGATGTCGTCGAGGTCGATGTCAGGGAGGCGGCTGATGGAGAGTTTGTCCTCTTCCATGATTTCGGCCTGGAATGCCGGACGGACGGAGCAGGTGCGGTCAATCGGACGACCTTCGCGGACATGAAGTCCCTGGATGTCGGCTATGGCTACACGGCGGACGGCGGCAAGACCTACCCGCTCCGGGGTCAGGGGCGGGGGCTGATGACCACGCTGGACGAAGCGTTGCGCGCCTTTCCGAAGCAGCGCTTCCTCGTCCAGTTGAAGGACGGCGCGTCCGCGGGCGCGAACCTTGTCCTGTACATTGACAAGCGGCATCCCGAGGCTTGGGGCCACATCGCCCTGTTCGGCGACACCCCTGCCACGGAGGCAGCCAAGAGACTTCGACCGCAACTGCCGGTGGTCCATGACAGACGCGGCGCGAAATGCACGCTCACCTATGCTGCACTGGGCTGGACAGGTTACGTTCCAAAGGCGTGTAGAGACGGGACGGTTCTCGCCGCGATGAACACGCGGGACTTGGCCTGGGGCTGGCCCAACCGCTTTCTTGCGCGCATGGCCAACGCCAATACCGATGTCATGCTGATTGGGTCGGTGTCCGGCCTGGGTTCCAATGACTTCACCCGGCTGGACACGGTCGACGAACTTGCCAATGTACCGGACGGCTTCGGCGGCCTGATCTGGACTGACCGCGTCGAGGTCATCGGACCGGCCATTCGCAAACGCTGGCCGCGTTGACATGGCGGTCCCAAGGCTCCGCAATATTGGTCATGAGATAAACTATGGCCTGCCGGGATTTAATATCCTTTGTCGGCCCGAACATGCCGAACATATACTTCCGCCGGCGCCGACAAGACATGTAGCCATGAGGTTTCTGCGCCCATCTCGCGCAGAGACCGTTTCCATTCACCATGATGAGGAGATCGCGCGTGACCCGATCGAAGATGGTATGGCTTTTTGTGGTAACGGCGGCTCTTTGCGCTTGCGGTGGTTCGACGGCAGCCGAGCAAGGCAAGCCTGCTTCGCCCCCTGACGATGCGGTCGAGAAGGTCGAAACTTGGCGAGCGCCCGCAGGATCGCGCCAGATGAATATCTGGCCGGGCGCGGCACCCGACGGGACGTTCAGGCCGCAGTCCGGCGAAACGGTCAGGACGTATCGGGACCCCGGCGTGGCAGGCGGCCGGTCCCAGGTCGTCATGAACGTCGCGGTTCCGACTATGACCATCATGCCCGCGAAAGAGCCGAGAACGAAGACAGCAGTTACCGTCTTTCCAGGGGGCGGCTTCCAGAAGGTGTTCGTCGGGCTGGAAGGCACGGAAATTTGCGATTGGCTGGTAGCCCGGGGCGTCACCTCCATCGTCTCGAAATACCGTGCGCCGGGCGGCAACGACTTTTGGGATCCCGTGACGGAGCGTCAGATCACACCAAAAATTCCACGCGCTCTGCAGGATGCCCAGCGTACCATAAGGTTGGTACGGTCCAAGGCGGCTGAGCTCGGCATCGATCCCAACCGTATCGGTGTTCTGGGCATGTCGGCCGGCGGCTATCTGGTAGCGCAGACCAGCAACATCCTCGCGCCGACCTATCGCCCCGTCGATGCGATCGACACGATCAGTAGCCGTCCGGACTTCGGCATCGCGCTCTATCCCGGCCATATCTGCAGGGACGACGGGTCATTCGATCCGAAGCTGCCCGTAACGAAAGCCGCGCCCCCGCAATTCATCGTTCAAGCCTGGAACGACGAGACGGACCCCGTCTGCAACAGCCTGATGTATGCCTCCGCACTCGACAAGGCGGGCGTCCCCACCGAATTGCACCTGTTCGCGCATGGCGGCCACGCCTTCGCCCTCCGCCACCCGAACGAGCCTGTCGGCAAGTGGCCGGAGCTGGTTGAACTGTGGCTCAGGCAAATCAAGATGCTGTGATTTTAGGACTGGCGCCCGCATCAGCTTGCTCGACCTGCGGAGGCGCTTTGATCGGGGTACCGCCAAACTCGGGTATGAACGAATGGCCGAAAGTCGGACGCAGTCAAGGTAGGTCGAGTGGCCGGAATTGGGTCGTTTAAACCTAAAGCCACCCATTCGCGCGCGCCGTTCGTCCAGCTTCGATGCGGTTAGCAGCACCCAGCTTGGACGCTGCATCCGATAGGTAGTTTCTGACGGTGCCTGGAGAAAGGTTGAGGCGACGAGCGATATCTTTGTTCGACAATCCCTGTTCGGCCAATCGAAGTGTGTCGCGTTCACGATCCGTCAGTGGGTCGCGGCCGATTTCCCAAGCGGCTGCGGCGAGTTCGGCAGGGATCGCATGTCCGCCGGCAGCGACGGTGCGAATGGCTGCGGTGAGATCGTCGACCGGTGCGTCTTTCAACAGATAGCCGCGGACGCCGGCGCTTTGGGCGCGGGCAAGATAGCCGGGGCGTGCGAACGTCGTCACGATTACGACTGCGGTACTTGGTGTTTCGGCCGCGATTATCTGGGCAAGCTCTAGGCCGGTGTGCCCCGGCATTTCGATGTCGGACAGTAGGATATCGGGTCGATGGGCGCGGACGATGTCCAGAGCTGCATCGCCATCGGCGGCACGTCCGACGATGGCGAAGTCAGGTTCCATCGCCAGCAGCGCGGCGATCGCGCCGAGCACCAGTGTCTGGTCCTCGGCGATGACGATTTTGATGGGGTTGGGGCAGGTTGAAATCATGCCGGTACGCTGGCCTCTAAGCGCGTGCCCGGATACATAGGCGTCAGCGTGAGACGGCCACCAGCGGCGACTAGCCGCTGGCGCATCCCGGTGAGGCCGTTGCCTTCGCGAAAGGGCAAGCCGACGCCGTCGTCTTCCACGATCAGCCGCACATCGTCGGGGCCGGTGGCAATGCCAATCCTGCACTGACGGGCGTCGGCATGGCGGATGACGTTGGTCACGGCCTCGCGCAGGGTCATAGCCAGAACGCCACCGGCTTCTTCGGGTACGTCTGCTGGGTTGCCGCTGAGGACAAGATCGACACCGGCGGTGCGCAGCGCCGCGCGAGAAGCGGCCGTCTCCTGCGCCAAGCCACCCCCGGCCTGGCCAGCCAAAGCCGCGCGTACGTCGGCAAGACCGGCTCGGGCGGCGGTGGCAATCGCGGCTACTTCGTGACGTGCTGCTTCTGTATCCCGGTCGAGCATGCGCCCGGCCAGATCCGCCTTCAACGCTACTAGCGTCAGGGTACGGCCAATGACGTCATGCAGATCGCGCGTGATGCGCTCTCGTTCGGCAGTGCCCGCGAGACGGCGGACTTCTTCCTGTGTCGCCAGCAGCGCTTGCGTTCGCTCATCAAAGGCCTCGCGCGAGATCGTGGCGCCGCCCGTGATCACGACGAGCAACAGACCGGGCAGCCACCAGAGCAGCGGCTGGTTCTGCATGGATCCGGTGATTGCGACGACGATGGCGATTAGCGCGATCCCGACGACCGCAGCCCTGGGCGGGCGGACGCGCCCCATCTCGGCTGCGGCGTAGATTGCGAAGGTTGTCCACCCGACAGGAAACGTGGCGAGGGCGATCCCGATAGCGGTGATAGCAAGGCAGACGATGGCTCGGCGCGGCCCGTCCATGCGATGCGCGACGAAGTATAGCGGCAGGAACACTGCGACAGCGAACCCGGTCAGCACCAGCGTTGTGGTGTCCGGCCACTTCCAAAGCCATGGCAGCGGTACGAAGATGAGGTAGACCAGCCAGGGCCACGGACCCGCCCACCATCGTTCGTGCTTGGTTTGCATGATCCCTCTGTCGAGGGTGAGAGCGGCCACCGTCAAGCAGGGCTTCGCTGCCAGCCGGTCCATGCCCAGGCAGCCCCAGCTACGGTCATTATGAAGACGGCTGCGATATGGACAAGCGGTGATCCGATCGTCTCGACGCCGACGATCCCACGCGCAAGCTGCCCGAGGTGAAAGGAGGGTGTCGCATCTCCCAGCGTCCGCATCCAGCCGGGAAGCATTGTGCTGGGAATCCACAATCCGCCCAGCACCGATCCGCCGAGGAAAAGCGCGTTGGCGATCGCAACCGCGCCCTTGCCGCTCATCCGCATGCCCATACCAAAGCCGATCAGGGCAAAGGGGATGGCAGAGCCGAGATGAAGCAGCGTGAGCGACGCCCAGGTTGCGGCAGATAGGCGGACGCCTGCAACAACCGCCAGCGCATCGATCAGGACGAGCGCCATCGCCGTGGTGACGATCGCCGCAATCAGCTTGGCCGCCACATATGCACCCGCTGGCATCGGCGAGACGCGTTTGAGCTCGATCAAACCCTGCTCACGCTCCATCGCTACGCCGGCTCCGAAACCGAAGAGCGCCGGCCCGGTCGCCGCAAACACGCCGTATCCAGCCAGCGTCGCGGCGGCATACTCAGGCGAGGGTGACTTGGCGACGGCGAGCGTAAAGAGCCCGTAGAACGCGGCTGGCGTCAGTACGGTCGGCAGAAGAAATTGCGGTAGCCGAGCCGTCCGCTTCAACTCGGCAATGGCTTCGCGCAGCCAGATGCCACCAAGGGCGGGGGCAGTAACGGCGGTCATGCGGCGATCCTCTCGTCATGCGGGTTCAACAGGGTCGCGATCGCATCTTCCAGTGTCGCATCGACGACGCGCAGGTCGGCCAGGGTCTTATCGACGTCAAGAAGCGCGCGGACGGTAGCGGTGGCATTGGCGGTGACAATACGAAGTTCGGCGCCTTCCATGACGGCCTCCCGGACAGCTGGAAGCTGCATGGCCTCCATGGCCTGCAAGTGGCTGCGGCAGCGGATAACGGATCCGCCGGCACGCGCGCGGAGGGCCGCAGGCGCGGCATCGGCGACGATGCGCCCGGCATCCATCACAACAATCCGATCTGCCAGCGTGTCAGCCTCGGCAAGGTCGTGGCTGGTCAGCAGCACGGCAGCGCCGTCGTCAACTAGCGCACGGACCGTTTCCCACAACATCCGGGCGGACGCGCGGTCCATCGCAGCCGTTGGTTCGTCGAGTACCAGCAGGTCAGGCCGGCCGCAGATCGCCAGCGCATAATGAACACGCCGCGCCTGGCCCCCAGACAAGGCGCCGCAGCGTCGGTCGGCAAGCCCCGTCAGGCCGGCGAGCGCCAGCGTCTCTGACAGTGGCCATGGGTCCGGGTAGTAGCCGGACTGAAGCGTCACCGCCTCGGCGATTGTCAGGACGTCAGGCAGCCCTGCACTTTGCAGCATGACGCCCAGCCGCCGGCGCGCGGCGGGGCGGCCCGGATCGAGTCCGAATAGCATTGCCTCGCCAGCCTCCGGCGCGATGCGGCCCGTGAGCAGCGACACACACGTGGTTTTGCCCGCGCCGTTGGGACCGAGCAGTGCCGTGACCTCGCCCGCGCGGACGCCTATACTGAAGTCCGCGAGGATCGAGCGGCCACCAAGCCGCTTCGAGACGCCCGTGAGGCTTGCGACATCGTGAAGGTCGTGAATCATGCTGCCGCGCTCGCGTACGGTATGATTACGAACGATGAGTGGGTACCAATGAATGTGAAGGCGTTTGGAAGCATGGGTCAACCTCGTCGAAGTTGGCTCAGTTTGCGCCACGCCTCACCTGCCGCGTAGTGACAGATGTCATAGGACGACAATTTTTGGATTGGGTCTATCAAGCGCCTCAAATTTGACCGCTAAGGCACCGATGAACGAGCGTCCGGTTTCGGGAAATGTCTTGGGTCTTGTGAACGTCCGGGTATGGGTCCTCGCGGCCGCTAGGCTGCCCGGCCGGTAGCGAGCCATTTCCGGCCATTCTGTGAATCGGCTCGGCATCCCGAAACCGGCCGATCCGCCAACCGTCAGCAGTCCCGTTTCTCCATGTTCAACAGACCGTTTTGGGAAAACGCAATCGGGAACAGATTTCGGGAAGGCCAGCCCGCCGAACAATTGAGGAAGGCGGGAGTTGCCTGAGCCGTCCCGCTCGACCTTCCCAGTCGAGAGTGACGATCGGCATGGCATCACCATAGGATGTGTCCAGTTGGCGCTTTATGCCGTCATAACGCTTTCCCGTCCCAAGGTCTTCGAAAAGCAGACTGCCTCAGGCCGTCCAACATATTTGCCAAAGTTGGGAATGCGATGGTAGCCGTTCCTCTCGTAGAACTCAACGGCGCGGCTGTTTACCAATCGTGTTTCCAGCCATAACTCGCGATAGCCATCGGCTTCTGCTCTCCTTTCAAGATCGTTTAGAATAGCTGATCCCACCCCTTTACTTGCCGGAATGGCGAACATCCGCTTCAACTCCGCCACGCCCTTCTGAAGAGGTCGATATGCCCCGCACCCCAGAGCGTTACCCTGTGCGTCATACGCCAGTACAAACGAGGCCCCGGCTCCTTCTACATCGTAGGGGTCGAATGACGATCTCCCGCTATCTCCGGTTATACCAGCCAGCGTGACCGAAAGTTGATCGAGTAGCTGTAGCGCCATCGGATCAGAGGGGTGGACCGGCTCAACGCGCATTCGCAAAAGCTCCTTTGCAACATCAGAATGCTGCGCCAGCCGACAGGCGGCGCCCACATATTCCATTGCCTCTGCATTTTCGAAAAACCATCCCAAACGAGACGGCGCAGGCCGTCTTGATGGTCGTTCCCAAACCGGAACGACACAGCCGGTTATTGTTCGGTTAGTTTGATACCGAAGTTGACGTTGAGCGCTAGCGCTCCGGCCCTCGTGATCGAGATAATCCGCGAGCGATCGTTGCGTCGCATCCAGCCCTGTTCGATGCACGCATTCAGGAGGGCTGCACCGACCGTCCCGGCGATGTGCGGGCGGCGTTCGCTCCAATCGAGGCAGGGGCGGCAAAACAGCCTGCGCGCCGTCGTGCGGTTCAGTGCCGTATCGATATCAACACCGATCGATCGGAAGAACATGATTCCTTCGGCGGATAGCTCGCCTCCATCAGCCAGATCGGTGATGTAGCCTCGCTCACCCATGCGATCAGCGACAGCTACGGCGATGCTGCCAGCTAGATGGTCGTAGCAGGAGCGGGCGCGTCGCATTGCGGCATCGCGAGGGCCTGTCCTTACTTTGCGGTTTGCGAGGTTCGCGGGTTCGGCCGCGACCGCCATGATGCTTTCGATCATGGTGGCGACGGTCACCGAGGCGAGCCGATGATACCGGTGGCGTCCCTGCCGTTCGACCGCCAGCAGCCCCGCCTCCGTCATCCGCCCCAAGTGACTGCTCGCCGTCTGGGGGGTGATCCCCGCAACGTCGGCCAGCTCGGTCGCCGTCAGCGCGCGCCCGTCCATCAGCGTCACCAGCATCGCGCTTCGGGCAGGATCGCCGATCAGGGCGGCGATTTCGGCAATTCCGGTCGTGGTCAGCATTTATCTCTCACCCGAAGCGGGTTTCGTTGCACACGTCCTCGCATATGCGGCTTCCGTAATGGTTCGATGCCGATCGAAGCATCGCCCAAAGCCCGCGATCTATGAAGGCCCGGTCACGGCAACACCGGAAGGCCATTCATGATTACGTGTTTTATCCGCTATGAAATCGACCCCTTTCGTGTCGATGCGTTCGAGGAATATGCCTGCAACTGGGGGCAAGCAATCCCGCGTTGCGGGGCCGATCTGATCGGCTATTTCGCCCCTCATGAGGGGTCGGCGACCACAGCCTATGGCCTGCACAACATTGAAGACCTTGCCGCCTACGAGGTTTACCGTGCGCGACTGCGCGATGATCCCCTTGGGCGAAGCAATTACGAGTTTGCAAAGCGGGAGCGCTTCATCCACCGCGAAGATCGCATGTTTCTCAGGCTTGCTTCGACACCCCATGCATCGCTGGTGAAACCATGATCGCCGTCATCTTCGAGGTTGATGTGGCCGAGGGGCGGACGGATCAGTACCTTGCGCTCGCCGCTGCATTGCGTGGCGAGCTGGAAACGATCGACGGCTTCCTGTCGGTCGAGCGCTTTCAAAGCATGTCCGCGCCAAACAGGATGGTGTCGCTCTCGTTCTTTCGAGATGAGCAGGCCGTTCAACAGTGGCGAAACACGTCCGCACACCGTGCCACGCAGGCGCAGGGGCGAGCAGGCATTTTTACGAACTATCGGCTGCGGGTCGCCAGCATCGTCCGCGATTACGGGATGCTCGATCGTATCGAGGCTCCAGCAGATAGCCTAGCTGTTCATTCGATGTAGGACAGTCGCCCCACACTGAAACACGTCTACCCTTCCCATTTCCCCTGCCAGGGGAGGTTTCGGGAAGCCTAGCGGCTTCCCGCTCAACCATGGTTTTTGGCAAAGGCGGTCCGCCGCGACATCGGCTAGCGCCATCTGCGTACCCGCAGGTGAACTGCCCGCTCTTAACATTTGAGGACATTCAAGCATCCAGCCTTGATGTGAGTGATCGGCTATCGCGAGATGAACAAATGGCAGAAAGCGGGAAGCGGCTTGGCAGCCTTAAGCGGCCGTTTCTGGGTCCCACCAGTCGCGAAGGCGTAGCATGGCTTTAGTCGCCAAAAGCACGAACTTCACGACCGCTGACGCGTGACCGCTGCTGGCGTGCGGAGGGCAATCAGAACAGCCCGCCCGACTCCGCACGAAAGGAGACCGTGACGGTCTTGCCGGCCATGGGAATGGTGGCGGTCAGGATCTGCCCCGCATCGACGCGCGCGACCCCGGAGGTGTCGGCGGCCCCACCGCCGGCATTGGCGAAATTGGCCTGCAAGAAATGGCTGGCACCGGGCGGGAGTACCAGCGGCGAGGCGCTACCCGGCATATCCTGGCCGATCAGCATGCCGGGCGTGTCATTATCGCTGCGCGTGTCGGCAAGGTCGACGCCGGTCATATCGAGGACAGACAGCGTGTCGATCGGATCGACACCGCGTCGCAACCGGATGTCGCGCGGATCGATCCGGACCACCATCGTGCCCTGATTGGTATATCGGATGTCGAGCGTCTGTTCGCCTTCGCTGGCCCATTGCCCCGATAGCGTGACCGTCACTGCGCCCGATCGCAGCGTCGCTGACGGCCCGCCACCTTTGACCACCGGCGCACCGCCGGTCCCCTCGACAGGGACGAGGGGGCCGCCAGAACCCGGCTGGCACGCCGTCAGCAACAAGGCTACCGCGCCAAGGACCCCAGCGGGACGCAAGGCCGTCACGGCGCGGACACCAGCTGCTCGATGGGCCGCGCGAGTTTCTGGCGTGTCTCGCTATTGGGTCCACCCAGATCGCGATCGACCTTCAGCCGATTGGCGCGCTGAAAGGCTTCCACGGCATCCAGTGTCGCGGATCGACTGCGTCCGATTAGTCCATCGGCATGACGCGCGTCGAGATAGCCCAGCGCTACCAATCGGTCCTGTATGGCCTTGATCGCGACGTCGCCGCCCGGCGCGAGGCTCGAGCCCAGTGCCCTGTAGGGCGCGCTACGGTTACCAGCCCGGATCACATCGCGAATATAAGGAAAGCGCGGATCGGCCTCCGATCGACCGCCGCCAATGACCCCCGGCCCGAACTCCATGCGAGTTCGCCGACGATCGGTCTCGGTGATGAACCAGCTCTCGACCAGCGAACCCTGCTGCTCGACCCCAAAGTCGCTCCACGCCTTTCCCCAATCACGGGCGTGGAGGGTATAGGCGCCGGAGCGATGTTCGTCCCAACGGCGGAATTCGCGCTTTTCGACGATGTCCTTCACCCCCTCGACGATCTGGTCCGTAATCGACTGACCCATGTAGAAGGTTGGCCATACGCCATGAGCGCCTTGCCACACATGCGTCAGTTCATGGATCAGCGTAGCCCGGCGAAACGCCGAATTCATGATATTGCGAAAGCCGACCGGCCAGCAGATACGATAGGAGAAACGTCGGTCCGACAGGTTCAGACCGGAAAGGGTCACGGCCGTGTTGCCGATCTTCCAATCAGAGATGGCGACCCGATCATAGGGCACGCTGCTCTTGAACACCGTACGTGCCAGCGCAATCTCTTGCGCCGTAAGTGGCCGGGTAGATTCCATGACCAAAAGCTCCGCCAGACAGGCCAGCTTGTCAATATGAAGCTGCGTGAGCTGCATCGGTTCGCATATGGAGTCCTTGAGGTCCGTATCGCCACATCAGACGCAAATTCTTCCGCAACAGGGGCGTCGATTCAGGTCGTGGATGTACGTGGCTCGACTGCCTACCTACGTTTCAACGCGCAACCATCGCACCTAAATGGACGCGTCACTGCAGGAAGCGGAACGTCCGCCAACGCTGCACATTCAATCCAGCGTTTCTGCAAAAAACCGGATGAATGAATGTCCGAAGTTCGGAAGCGGGCAGGGTGCTTTGGATGACCGCAACTGGGTCATCGTAACGGTGGAGCAGGGTGGCTGCTTCCGCCCAAGAGCAGACATTTTGCTGCGCCCACGAGGAGATAAAGATGAGACGATGCGTCCTCACGTTTTCCGCAGTTATCATGATTTCTTCTATCGCGGCATTTGCCGCGGGGTATAATATTGCGACCAAGTCATACGACAGGGCAATTGTATCTAATACATGTATGGCTAGATATGCAGAAGAGAACGGGAAGATAGTCTGGATATACATTGGGGATGGACTATGTTCTTCAAAGCGGAGGGCCAATCTCCTGCGTTGGGACTGACGAATGACGACTAACGCCCAATTGCGGACATTTGACGCTGCGGCCTGCCTGCTACAAGGTGTCGCCCTCTTCAGCGATGGACACAGCTGCCTTCATGATAGAGCGAGTGTAAGCCAATGATGGGACTTCTCTCATTGATTGTTTCGATCGGCCTCACAGGTTTCGCGCTCAATCGCCTCTACGTCATGGCGAAGTACAAGGTGATAAACGTCAAGGGGCAGCATTATGACAGAAGCGCTGATCCCTTCCAGTTCTGGTTCTTTGTCGCGGCCGATTGCTTTATGCTCCTGTGGGGAACCGTGATGACGGTTGTTTCATCGGCCGGTATGCTCGGCCTCCTGTAGATCGGAAGATACCTGCCATACCGCTGAGTGAAGACGTACGCGCAAAGCGGAACGGCAGCTTCCCACCCATCTCCGCTGTTCCGAGCGGCCAAGCGGGCTCGCTCAAGCAGCCGATCCGCTGATATGAACGAGCGGCATTTTTCGGGAAGCGAGAAGGCACGTGCGAACGCCCTGGATTGGGTCGGTTAGACCTCAGTGCGTTCTGCCAGTTCCAAAGCGTCCTCGATGTCAACGCCCAGGTAGCGCACTGTGCTGTCGATCTTGGCATGGCCGAGGAGAATCTGAACAGCACGGAGGTTGCCGGTCGCTTTGTAGATGATGGATGCTTTCGTACGTCGAAGCGAGTGTGTCCCGTAATCTTGAGCCGGAAGGCCGATGCCGACTACCTACTCGTGTACGAGGCGGGCATATTGCCGGGTACTCATGTGGGCCATGTAGTCGTTCCGGCTTGGGAAGACGAAGTCGTTCAGTGTCCCGCCACGACGCTCCAGCCATGCCCGCATTGTCTTACGTGCCGTGTCCATCAGCTCGAATTGGACCGGCCGTCTGGTTTTCTGCTGAACCACGACGGCGCGGTCACGGACACGTCCGCCAGAAACTACATCTCCGATCCGTACTCGGACTACGTCACAGCCGCGCAGCTTGCTGTCGATCGCGAAGTCGAACAACGCTCGGTCACGCAGTCGTCTATGCTGGTCGAGCCAGAAGCGAATGGCCCAGACCTGTTGCTGTTTCAGCGCGCGCTTCGCACCGATCAGCCGACCTTCGTTCCAAGGCCGAAGTTCGTGAAAGGCAGGGTCCATCGACGAGTGACCCATCGATCATCTCCAGCAGGCCAAATTGCCAAACGAGCTTACCTAGGCCCGGTGAATCGGCGGTTCGGAAATGTGGTTGATCGGCCAGTGATAACGTTGAACGAGTGGCCAGTTTCGGGCGCAGCCCCAAAAATTGCGGACAACGGAACTGGGGTCTGGTTCACGCGATATCTTTGTTAGGGTGAACGGTTCTGCGGCGGCGTTCGATCCAGGCGTATAGGCTGGGCAACAGCACCAGAGTCAGGATCGTCGAGGTGATGATCCCGCCGATGACCACGGTCGCCAACGGCCGCTGCACCTCCGCACCCGAGCCGGTGGCGATCGCCATGGGGATGAAGCCGACCGAGGCGACCAGCGCGGTCGACAGGACGGGACGCAGCCTATCATGCGCGCCGCGACGCACGGCATCCTCGGCGGGCATCGGATCGCGCTCACGCCCGTCGCGCAGGGAATTGATATGGTCGATCAGCACCAGCCCGTTGAGCATGGCGATGCCCGACAATGCGATGAAGCCGATCGCCGCGGTGATCGAAAAGGGCATGCCGCGCAGCCACAGCGCCAATACGCCGCCGGTCACCGCGAAGGGGATGCCGGTATAGACGATCGCCGCCTCGCGCACGCTGCCCAACGCCGCATAGACCAAAGCGAAGATCAGGATCAGCGCGGCGGGCACGACGATCGACAAGCGCTTCTGCGCGGCCTCAAGCTGGTGGTACTGGCCGCCGAATTTGATGCGATAGCCCGGCGGCAGCTTGACCTGCCCGTCGATCGCCGACTGCGCGCGCTGGACATAGCCCGCCAGATCGCTGGTCGACAGATTGACCATCAGCGCGGCGCGGCGGTTGGTGTCGTCGTGCAGGATCGGCTCGACGATGCGGGTTTCCTTCAACCGGGCGACACGCGACAGCGTCACCATGCCATAGTCGCCGACCCGCAAGGGCAGCGCCATGATCGCGGCGGGGTCTGCGCGTAGCGATTCGGGCATGCGGATCACGATGGCATGGCGTGCTGGGCCGTGCGGGATGAAGCCGACCTCGGCCCCCGCCAGCGCGTCACGGATCGCGTCGTTGACCGCCTGCGCGCCCAGATTCAGGCGGATCAGGGCTGTACGGTCGAGTTCGACGACGATGCTCTTGGGGCGCCCGGCCGTCTCGAACTCGATGCCCTCGGTGCCGGGCAGCTTTTCCAAGATCGCTTTGGCCTGTCCGGCGGCGCGTTCCAGCGTGTCGTAATCGTCGCCGTAGATCTTGACCGAGACGTCGGCGCGCACGCCCTCCAGCATCTCGTTGAAGCGCATTTCGATCGGCTGGGCGAATTCGAAATTCTGGCCCTTATAGACCTGGCGCGCGACCTTCTCGATCCCGGCGATCAGCTCCTGCTTGGTGGTCGGCATGCCGTCACCGGTCGGCCAGTCCTTCAGCGGCGTGTAGAAGATGTAAAGGTCGTTCTCGTTGGGCGGCATCGGGTCGGTCGCGACCTCGCTGGTGCCGATGCGCGAGAAGGTGTGGCTGACCTGTGGGAATTTGCGGCGGATGGCGCGCTCGGTCGCCTGCTCGATGGCTAGGCTCTGTTCGAGCGACATGCCGACCGGGCGATAGACCATCGCGGTGATCGAACCCTCGTCCAGCTGCGGCGTGAATTGCGAGCCGAGCGTCTTGAAGGCGAGGAACGCCGCCACCAGTAGCATCAGAGCACCGAGGACGAGGATCGCCGGATGACGCAGCGAGCGTTCCAGAACCGGCGTATAGACCCGCTCGGCCACCGCGACGAAGCCCTTGGGCGTGTCCTCGCCGTGCGGCCGGGCGGGCGCGCGCAGGAGCCATGCCGACAGCATCGGCACGATGGTGAAGGTCCAGAACAGCCCGGCGACGATGGCCAGCATGACCGCCTGCGCCATCGGCTGGAACAGCTTGCCCTCGACCCCGCCCAGGCTGAGCACGGGGACATAGACGAGCGCGATGATCGCGATGCCGAAAAAGGTCGGGCGCGCCACCATGCGGGCGGCATGGGCCACCGTGTCGCGGCGCTCGTCCGCGGTCAGGTCCTCGCCCTTTTCGGCCCGTCGCAGCGCCAGCAGCCTCAGGCTGTTCTCGACCACCACGATCGATCCGTCGACGATCAACCCGAAGTCGAGCGCGCCCAGGCTCATCAGATTGCCCGACAGGCCGATCGCGTGCATCCCGCTGACCGTGACCAGAAAGGCAAGCGGGATGACGAGTGCGACGATCAACGCCGCGCGCCAGTTGCCCATCACCAGCAGCAGGACGATCGCCACCAGCAGCGCGCCTTCGCCGAGATTGCGCTCGACGGTGTGGATGGTCTGATCGACCAGATCGGCGCGGCTATATTGCCGGTCGATTACCATGCCCTTGGGCAGTGCGGCGGAGATGCCGGGCAGCGCCTCTTGAACGCGCAGCGCGGTCTCGCGGCTGTTCTGCCCGACCAGCATCATGACCGTGCCCAGCACCGTCTCGCGGCCATTCTGGGTCGCGGCGCCCTGGCGCGGGGCGGCACCGGTGACGACCTTGGCGAGGTCGCTGACCTGTAGCGGCAGTACGCCGCCTGCGAACTTCACTGGGATCGCGGCGATCTGGTCGGCCGTCATCACGCGGGCGTCGGTGCGCACGGTGAAGCGTTCGGGGCCGCGCCGGATGATGCCGCCGCCCGCATTCTCGACATTCTTGACGACCGCCGCGGCCAGCTCGCCCGCGGTGACGCCGTGCATGGTCAGCCGAACGGGATCGGGCTCGACGACATATTGTTCTTCCAGCCCGCCGTTCGAGTTGACGTCGGCGACCCCCGCGACCGCACGCAGCATCGGGCGCACGGTATATTCCTGCGCCTCGTACAGCGCCATCAACTGGGCTTGTGCATCCAGCCCCGGCGGCGGCTTTCGCCATTCCAGCGTATAGTAGAATATCTCGCCCAGCCCGGTGGTGATAGGAGCCAGCTGCGGCGTGCTGCCCGGCGGCAACTGGTCGCGCACCGCCGCCAGCCGCTCGGTGACGAGCTGGCGCGCCTTCAGCTGGTCGGTACCATCCTTGTAGAGAAGCGTAACCTGGGACAGCCCGGTCTTCGTCAGCGAGCGTGTCTGGTCCAGCCCCGGCTGGCCCCCCATGGCGCGTTCGATGGGCAGGGTCACCAGCCGCTCGATCTCCTCGGGCGCGAGGGCCGGGACCGTGGTGTTGATCTGCACCTGAACCCCGGTGATGTCGGGGATGGCGTCGATCTGGAGATTGGCGAAGGACCACAGCCCGATCGCGGCGATCAGCGCCGCGACCAGCGCGACGCCCAGCCGGTGGCGGATGACGAGATCGAACCAGCGCTTCATCGGGCCAGCGCCGCCCCGCCGTTCAGCGCGCGCAGCTGGAGCAGCGCCTCCAATGCCTCACGCCTTGTGTCGAGTACGGCGTTGACCGCCTCGACATAGGATTGCTGGATCTGGGTATAGGTAGTCAGAGGAATCGCGCCGAGCCGGTAGTTGCGGTCGGCATCGTCGGCGGCCTGCGCGAAACGCTGCGGCGAATTGCCGTCCCATTTGGCCAGCGCCTCGCGCTTGGCCTCATATTGCGCGGCCTGGTCGAACACGTCGCGCGCGATCCGGCGTTCGGCGTTGATGAGCGTCGCGTTCGCCTGCGCCTGCTTGCCCTGCTCGACCGCGACATCGCCCGCCTGGCGGTTCCACAGCGGGATGGTCGTGGACATGCGGACGCCGTAATTGGTCTCGCGAATGTCGGAGCGGGCGCGGTCGTAATAGGGCCCGACGCTGACCGTCGGGATGCGGCTTTTTCGCGCCAGGTCGACACGGAGCCCCTGCTGCGCGAATTGCGCGCGTAGCGCCTTCAGTTCGAAATTATTCTCGCTCGCCCGGTCGGCCAGTACCTGGCCCGCGGGCAGGGCGGGCAGCGACATGTCGGGGCGCACGATGCGAATACGCGCGGTAAAGGGCGCGCCGCGCAGCTGGTTGAGTTCGTAGAGGATCGAGTTCGCTTCGGCATCGGCGGCGGCCGCTGTGCGCTCGGCGCTGATCGCGCTGGCCTGGAGCGAGGCGGCCTCCAGCTGCGGCGAGGGGCCCGCCGGATCGCGCGCGACGATCACGCGGGCCAGCGTCCGCATCCGTCCCGCAACCTCGCGCGCGGCGGCGGCCTTCTCATCCGCCGCGAACAGGCCGTAACCCAGCGAGCGGGCGCGCGCCGCCAGCGTCGCGTCGAACTGCTGCAACCCGATCCGCGCCAGCCCGACCTGCCCGTCGGCGATCGCGCGGCGCAGTGCGATGCGCCCGCCAAACTCGATCGGTTGGACGACCGACACGGCATAGGTCATGCCCTCGCCGGTGACCGCGCCGCTGGTCGGGTCCTGCGCGCGGCGCTGGCCGAATTCGACCACCGCTTCCGGGTCGGCCCAGCGGCCCGCCGCCTCGCGCTCCACGCCCGCCGTCTCGATCTGGCGCTGGTAGAATTGGCGCTCGGGATTGCCTGCGACGACGTTCTGGACCAGCGCGTCGAGCGTCATCGCCTGCTGTTGCGCCGCTGCGGGCGCGGCGATCACCGTCGCCGCCAGTCCTGCCAAAGCCGTGATCCGCATGTCATCCCCTGCGCGGTATTCGATACCGTCGCGCTAGACGAGTTTGTCGCGCCGCGTCGACTAAATACCGATTTAGGGAATGCTGGTGGAGATATTTGGGCCGCTTGCAGCCTTTTGTTCGTAATGACTATCAATACTAAATCTTAATTTCGTTGACGCCGCCCGCCGTCTGTTGCGATCACGGTGACATGACGCGGATATTGGTGATCGAGGATGATGGGGGCACGGCGGAGGAGATCCAGCTGGAGCTGCGCGCCGCCGGGCATGAGGTGTGCCATGCCGCCAGTCTCGGCTCGGCGGCCGCCCTTGTCGACGGCGCAAATTTCGACCTGCTGATCCTCGACCGGCAGCTGCCCGATGGCGAGGGGCTGGCGCTGCTGTCCGATCTGCGCGCGCGAGGGCAGCATACGCCCGCGCTGGTGCTGAGCGCGCTCGGCAGCCTGGACGACCGGGTGCGCGGCCTGCGCGCCGGGGGCGACGACTATCTGGCCAAGCCGTTCGCGCTGGTCGAACTGATCGCGCGGGTCGAGGCGCTGCTGCGCCGCCCCAACGACACGCGCGAGACGCGGCTGATCGCGGGGCCGCTCGACCTCGACCTGCTGGCGGGCAGCGCCACCCGCGCCGGGCGTGATCTGGCGCTGTTACCGCGCGAGCTGAAGCTGCTCGATTACATGGTGCGGCGGCCGGGACGGATCATCACCCGCTCGATGCTGCTCCAGGACGTCTGGGGCTATAGTTTCGAGCCCAATACCAATGTCGTCGACGTCCATATGGGCCGCCTGCGCCGCAAGGTGGACGGCGAGGGCGAGGCGCAGCTGATCCGCAACGTGCGGGGGCAGGGTTATGTCTTCGATCTTCCCCACTGATCCGCGCGCGCGGGCGACGTGGCGCTGGGGCAGCGCGCTGGCGGCGATGCTGGTCCTGCAATCGCTGGCGCTGGCGGCGGTCTTCTGGGTGCTGGCGCATGACAATCACCGGCGCGAGATCGAGCATCAGTTGAGCGACGACTGCACCTTCTTCCGCCTGACCCCGGCCGACGAGCGGCCGGAGGAACTGCGCGAGAAGCTGGACCGCGACCTGCACCGCGACCTGTTCCTGGCGCTGTTCGATGCGAACGGACGGCGGATCGCAGGCAATGTCGCGCACCTGCCGCCCGGCGCGCCCGCAGGCGGATCGTTCGTCGCCACGGTCGTCCCCACCGAATTGCCGGGCAAGCACAGCGACGAGGCGCGGGTGCAGCTGTGCGCGATGCCGGACGGTACGCGCCTGCTGATCGGCGTCGATCTGGACGATACGGTGGCGTCGATGCGGCTGGTCGGCCAGTCGCTGCTCGTCGGGCTGGTGCCGGGCATTCTGATGGCGCTGGTCTTCGGGCTGATCGCCGGGCGGCGCGCGGCGCGGCAGGTCGATGCGGTCCGCCGCCTGACCGAGCGGATCATGGCAGGTGACCTGTCGCAGCGCCTGCCGGTGCCGGACGATCCCGACAGCTTCGGCCTGCTATGCGCCGACATCAACCTGATGCTTGACCGCCTCCAGCTGCTGGTTGGCGATATGCGGGGCATCGGCGACGATATCGCGCACCAGCTGCGCACCCCGCTCACCCGCTTGCGCGCGCGCGTCGAACGGGGGATGCGTGACGATATCGACCGCGACGCCTTTGCCGCGACCGCGGAGGCGACGCTGGCCGATGTCGACAAGCTGCTGGGCATCATCGCCGCGCTGCTGCGCATCCGCGAACTGGAGGACCATGCCCGCCGCAGCCGCTTCGCGCCCGTCGACCTGGCCCGGCTTGTCGAGGATGCCTGCGACCTTCACCATCCGGCCGCCGAGGATCGCGGCATCGCGCTATCCTGCGCCACTGAACCGGTGCCGCCCGTGGACGGCGATGCCAGCCTGTTGATGGAGGCGCTGGCGAACCTGATCGACAATGCCATGAAGTTCGGGCCCATCGGCGGCGCGGTGCACGTCACCCTGGCCATGCGGGAAGGCGCGATCGTGCTGAGCGTGGCCGATGACGGCATCGGCGTTCCCCCGCCCGAGCGCGCACTGGTGCTCCAGCGTTTCTATCGCGGGCGCGCGGACCAGCCGGGGGTGGGCCTGGGTCTGCCGCTGGTCAAGGCGATCGCCGATCTGCACGGTTTCGTTTTGGCCTTCGCGGCACGGGGAAGCGTCGTGTCGATCATCCGCCCCGGCGCGGCAAAATAAACATAAATTTAGAGAACTCTATTCCGATGGTCGCGTTCACCGATTGCCGACTGACGGCTTGAGCCGATCCCCGATACCCCACGGCTGAGCCCCCTTTCGAAGGAACAGGAACGATGCGTTACGCTTCGCTCGCGCTAGTCGCGTGCCTCTTTGCTGCGCCCGCTGTCGCCCAGACTGGTGACACACAGATGGGCAATGGATTTCCCCAAAACAGTCTGTCGAGCCAGCCGCATGGCGGCCCGCAGGGCGAGGCGCAGCGGACCTCGATCATGGCGCTGCAACAGACGCTGATCGAACTCCAGCAGCTTCAGCTCCAGACGAAGCAGGCGCATTGGAACGTGTCGGGCACGCTGTTCTACCCGCTCCACGAACTGTTGCAGGACCATCATGACGGCGTCGCCAAATATGCCGACGAGGTGGCCGAGCGGCTGCTGGCGATCGGCGCGTCGGCGGACGGCCGCGCCAACACCATCGTGCGCACCAGCCGCGTCCCCGAAATGCCCGGCGGCTTCATCGACGATGCGCAGGTGATCGGCTGGTTCGCGACCAACTACCGCGTGGTTAGCGACGAGATCGGCCAGGGCATCAAGGCCAGCGAGGATGGCGATCCCACCACCTCCAACCTGTTGCAGGAAGTCCAGCACGCGATCGACAAATATCAGTGGCAGATACGGGCCATAATGCAGCCGACGCCGACCGATGCCAATAACGGCGCCGACCTGAACGGCGGCCGCCCGGCGCCGCCGATGGTACGGACGGCCCCCGGCGCACGATAGGCATCGACGTCCGTCGCGCTCGACCGATGCCGGGGACTTTAGGCCTTACGGCAGTTGGGGGCGCATGGGATGATCCTATCGAACCGGAGCCAGCAACGACCTGCTAGCTCCGGGTACGTCACGCTCGGATCGCACCTATATGTCGCTCACATAGGAGGACCGCATTAAGTGCCCTCCGCCGTTTTAGCATCGGGAGCGGCCTGGGCCTTAGAACCCGAATCAAAACATGAATGAATGGCAGAAGTCCGTGAGCGGGGATGGCGGCCTGAACGACCGGGATTGGGTCGTCTTGACGGTAGGGCAGGGCGGCCGCTTCCACCCGAGGCTGTGTAAAAACGTCGGAATCTGCTATGGTTTTCCGGCGTTTCGGGAGGCTTGGGTATGGGCCGTTTCGTTCAGGGGGAAGACCGTCGGCAGGACTATCTACTGCCTGCATCGCTCGATGATTACGTATCGGCAGATAACCCGGTTCGCGCGGTCGAGGCGTTCATCGATGCGCTGGATCTGAAGGCGCTGGAGTTCGCGGGCATGACGCCGGCTGAGACGGGACGGCCCGCCTATCATCCGGCGACGATGCTCAAGATCTACCTCTATGGCTATCTGAACCGGATCCAGTCGAGCCGACGGCTCGAGCGTGAAGCGCAGCGCAACGTGGAATTGATGTGGCTGACGGGGCGGTTAGCGCCCGACTTCAAGACGATCGCCAACTTCCGCCAGGCGAATGGCGCTGCGATCCGGGCAGTGTGCAGCCGGTTCATCACGCTGTGCCGGCAATTGGGGCTGTTCACACGCGCGGTGGTCGCCATCGACGGCAGCAAGATGAAGGCGGTCAACAACCGCGACAAGAACTACACCGCCGCGAAGGTCGCCTCGCGGATGAAGCAGGTCCAGGACAATATCGACCGGTATCTCGACGCGCTTGATCGCGCCGACCGCGAAGAAAGTGACATTGCCGAGCCGAAGGCGAAGCGATTGACGGAGAAGATCGCCCGGTTGCGCGCGCAGTTGCGCGATCTTGCGGTACGTGAGGAGGAAGTCCGGAATGCGCCGGACCAGCAGGTGTCGCTGACCGATCCGGACGCCCGCGCCATGGCGAGTGCGGGGCGCGGCACGAGCATCGTCGGCTACAATCTCCAGGCGGCCGTCGATGCCGAGCACCACCTCATCGTCGCGCACGAGCTTTTGAACATTGGATATGACCGCGGGCAACTTGCCCCCATGGCGGCGAAAGCCAAGGACGCCATGGGGGTGGTGGCTTTGGATGCCATTGCCGACAAGGGCTATTTCAAGGGCGAGGACATCCGAACCTGCGAGGGGATGGGCGTTACTGCCTTCGTACCCAGACCGCTGACCTCAGGGGCGAAGGCGCAAGGTCGCTTTGGCAAGCAGGACTTCGCCTATCTGGAGCAGGAAAACGTCTATCGTTGTCCCGCCGGCGAAGACCTGATCTATCGGTACACGTCGGTCGAGGCCGGTATGACGCTCCATAGCTACGGGAGCTCGAATTGCCAGACATGCGCGCTTCATGACCGATGCACGACTGGCAAGGAACGCCGGGTCAAAAGATGGGAACATGAGGCAGTCGTCGAGGCGATGGAGCGGCGCCTCGATCGTGCGCCAGACGCCATGCGGATCCGCCGGCAGACTGTCGAACATCCATTCGGCACGCTGAAAGCGTGGATGGGCTCGACGCACTTCCAAACGAAAACGCTGAAGCACGTCAGAACCGAGGCCAGCCTCCATATCCTGGCCTATAACTTCAAACGGCTGATCGCCATCCTCGGCGTCCGGGCAATGATCGCAGCAATCCAGAGCTGAGCGCCAACGCTCAACCTTCAACGCGCCACGCCGAAACTACCGACTAGCTGCTGTGAAGCCGTTTTTACACGGCCTGACCCAATAGCGGACGTTCACGCGGCGGGCTGAATGCGCCTTACGCTGATGGTTGCGGCCTCGCCTAAGAAGCAAACCTGCGGTTCAAGGCCGGAAAACGATAGGGCGAACATGTCGAGATAACCCCGGTAATTTCGACCCTCCCAGCACCACCCAAGCTCCAATCCAACAACGTCCGACAATTCGGCGACAGCGAGCCAACCGCTATCCATTTCTGGCGCTGCCTCAAGATGCACCGCGATCTCGTCAGTGTCCGGATCAACCCGCAGCATTAGGGCACGGCTCCCGAGCACCACCGCTATGTCTTGCCAGTTAGCCGCTTCCTCGCGTTGGCCGAGCACGGCGGTTGCCACATGCCCGTGCATCTCATCATAATCGAATTGTAGCATCGTGCGGTCGGCCATGGTCCACTCTTACCTTGCCGGAGGGATGTCCGCCAACAACCCCAAGCAGACAAGCCGCTGCCGCCCAGTTGCAGACAGTCGCACGGCTATAACAGCAGCAACTTGACGATGCCTGCACCGGCCAAAAGTACCAACGCGCATCCCCACCACGGAATGGGGATACCGTCGTCATATTCTCCGCGTTCGACATACAGGCGCACGTCTTGCCTCTGACGTGTGCCGTATACGTCGTCGCGACAGCGAATGTCCGCATCATCAAGATAGCGGTGCACAGCCTCGGGTGTGGCGTCGATTGGGAGTTCCCGCTGAAGCTCGCTCGCTACCCGTTCCACTTCAAGCCAATCGGTAGGCTCGCGTTCTTCGACAGCCAGGATTACCGCCAAGCGGCGCCGCAACTCGTCCATTTCCATCCGCACAGACTATTGGAGCAGGCGCTTGGCGCAATGGCAGCTAACCACCCATCTCCGCCGTTCCGAGTGGCCGAGCGGCTCGCTCAAGCAGCCAATCCACTTATATGAACGAGCGGCCGATTTTGGGAAGCGAGAAGGCGCGTGCGAACGACCGCTTCTGGGTCTCTCCGCATCGAGCTGACGAGGGATGCTTCAATCAGCGTTTCTCAGTTCAATAGAGAGGAACGCAGCCACGCTGGCCATCGTACCCAACACGCCAGTCAGGACGAAAAGCCAACGGACGCCGATCAACGCTCCAAGCGGTGCGGCGGCAAGCAGACCGACCGGCGCGGCCAGACCCATCAGCGTACCGAGCAGGCCCAGAGCCCGTCCCTGAAGCTGGTTGGGCACGGTGGTCTGGATCAGGGCGGTGAAGGGGGCATCGCCCAGGATGAAGGTAACGCCGCTCAACGCCCAGAAGAATGCCGCCAGCCAGAACAAGCCCGGCGGGACCAGCGCAGTCAGGGCCAATGTCGCGCAGGACAGGGTGAAGCCCCACAGGATCCACGACACCAGCCGCCGTGGCACGATGACCGCGACGATCACGCCGCCCGCGATCATGCCCGCCCCGCCCATGCTTTCGAGGATCGCGACCTCGGCCGGCCCACCGCCGAAATGCTGCTTCACCAGCAGCGGCAACAGCGTGAACGTTGGCATGATGACCAGCACCACGGCGGTCAGCAGCGCATAGATGCGCAGCAATTGTTTGCTCTGCCAGACGACGCCGATGCCCTCGCGAAACTCGGCCAATAGGCCGGTCGTGCCGTCGGAGGTGCAGTGTTGCGGGATCGTGAAGATCAAGAGTGGCGTGATGCCGAGCAGCGCCGTGCCGACGTCGATCCACAAAGCCATGCCGACCGGCATTACGGCGATCGCCAGGGCTCCCAGCGGCGCGGCCGCGACCGTCACAATGCCCATAAGCGTCTGATTCAGTCCGGCGGCACGCGGAAGGAAATGCTGCGGCACCAGCATCGCCTCGCTGGCCGCGGCGGCAGGCAACTGGAAGGCGGTGGCCGCGCTGCGAACGAACATCGCCATATAGATGTGCCACAGGGCGATATGGCCGCTCAGGAACAGGGCGATCAGGATCACGATGCACAAGGCCGAGATGAGGTCGGAGACGATCATCAGCATCCGGCGGCTGTAGCGGTCGGCGAATGTGCCTCCAACAGGCCCCAGCAGCGCCTGGGGGAGCAGCGCGGCCAGCCCGGCGGTTGCCAGCACACCCAGGTCGCCGGTCGTGTCGGTGATCCACCAGATCAACACGAACTGCGTCATCGCCGAGCCGATCAGCGACAGCGACTGTCCGGCAAAGATCGACCAGAAGCGCCACTGCCAGCCGGGACCGGGGTCCACGCCCGCTGAGCCCTGCTCCATCGGAATGGTCCGGCTCATAGCATCCGGCGCAGGACGTCGGCGGCCCGGCCTCGATCGAGGAAACGGTGCTTGAGAACGCCCATGACATGCAGCACGACCAGCGCCAGCAGGGTGTAGGCCAGCGTCTTGTGCGCCACAGCGAAGAGCGCGAAGGCGTGGTCGTTCCCCGGCAGGAGTTCGGGCAGGTCGGTGACGAAGAACGGCACGCCGTCGCTCTGCGTGAACGAGCTGGACATGGCATAGCCCATCAGCGGCACGACGATCGCCAGCGCCAGCATCGCATATTGAACCATGTTCGACAGGATGATCTCCCACGCCGCCAGTCCGGCGGGATGATGGGGCAGGGCGGAACCGCGACGCACGATCAGCGCGATGGCGCCAATCAAGAAGGCCAGCACGCCGAATTCCTTGTGGACGGGATACATCCATTCGAACTTGGCGGCGGTGCTGTCGGGCAGCGACGTCATCGTCCAGCCGAGCGCGATAAGCCCCAGGATCAGCGCGGCGCGCGTCCAATGGAGCAGTCGCATCGGCAGCGTGTAGCGGTCACGGCGGTTCATCGCAGCGTTCCCTGGGCTTCGGTATCGCCGCCGAGCGCGCGGTAGAGCGCGGCGGCGGCGGTCAGTTGATCGCGCCGAACGATCAGGGTGGTCTGGCGCGCGGCGTAGATTGCGCGCTGGGCGTCGAGCAATTCCAGGCGGCTGGTCTGCCCCGCGCGATAGGCGAGGTCGGTCAGCGTGGCGCGACGCTCCGCCTCGGTGACGACGGCACGCTGCTCGGTCAGCTGCTTTCCATAGGTTTGCTGCGCCGCAAGCCCGTCGGCGACTTCGCGGAAGCCCGTCTGGATCGCCTTTTCATAGGTGGCGACGGCGGTCGAGGTGCGCAGTCGGGCGAGGTCGAGATTGCCGTGCAGTTCGCCGCCAAGAAAGATCGGCAGGCTGATCGCGGGCGAATAGGACCAGGACCGGTTCGCCCCCCGGAACAGACTCTCGAGCGCCAGACTGGCGAAACCGAAAGCGGCGGTTAGCGACACGCGCGGGAAGAAGGCCGCACGCGCCGCGCCGATATCGGCATTAGCCGCGCGCAGGTCCTGCTCGGCCTGCGCGATGTCGGGGCGGCGGACCAGCAGGTCCGAGGGCGTTCCCGCCGCCAGCGCGGTGTGGATCGGCTGATCCATGAGCGGCGTGGGGGGCAACAGGTCGCTCGGCAGAGATGCGCCGACCGCGAGTGTCAGCGCATTGGTCGCCTGCGCCAGTTCGCGCTCGCGCTGTGCCAGATCGGCCTGCGCCTGCCGAACCAGCCCTTCAGCTTGAGCCAGATCGGCACCACTCGCCTGGCCTGCTTGCCTTCGCAGCCGGGTGATGTCGAACGAGGCGCGCCAGTCGGCCAGCGTCGAGCGGGTCAAGGCCAGTTGCTCGTCCGCCAGTCGCTCGTTCCAATAGGCATCGGCGACCGCGCCGATCACGGCCAGACGCACCGCGCGCCGGGCCTCGACCGTCGCGAGCCAGCGGTGGAAGGCCGCTTCGTTCATGGCGCGCAGGCGGCCGAACAGATCGATCTCGAAACTGGTCAGCGCGGCTTGTGCGCTGAACTGGCCGAACTCGAAACCGGTCGCTCCGCTTCCGGGGGATAGACCGACGCCCGCACCAGCGACACTCGAGGGCTGACGCTGTCGGGTATAACCCGCGTCGACATTGACGCCCGGCAGCGACTGGGCGCGTTGCACCCGTACCTGGGCTCGCGCCGCTTCGGCGTTCAATGCAGCGATACGCAGGTCACGATTGGCGTCGAGCGACAGTGCGATCAGGCTTTGCAGCCGGGGATCGCCGAACATACCGCGCCATTCGGGCAAGGCTTCGGTGCCGCTCGGCGCCGGATAGGCTTCGGCGACCGGCGGGGTCGGCAGGGCCAAGCGGGGCGTCATCGAACAGGCGGTGGTCGCCAGCAACAGGGTGAGTGGCAGGTATCGCATCGTCATGCCTCCTTCACCCGGCGTGCGCGCCAGCGCTCGGCCAACCCCACCACGACCACGAAGAAGGTCGGCACGAAGATCAGTGCCAGCACGGTGCCGGTGATCATCCCTCCGAACACGCCGGTCCCGATCGCATGCTGCGTTTCGGCGCTTGCACCTCCCGCCAGCATCAGCGGCACCACGCCCAGCGTGAAGGCCAGGCTGGTCATCACGATCGGGCGCAGGCGCACCCGCGCGGCTGTGATGGCGGCGTCGACCAGGCTGCTTCCCGCCTCGCGATATTGCTTGGCGAATTCGACGATCAGGATCGCGTTCTTGGCACTGAGGCCGATGATGGTGATCAGGCCGACCTTGAAGAAGATGTCGTTCGACATGCCCCGCAGCATCACCGCCGACACCGCGCCGATCAGGCCGAGCGGCACGACCAGCATCACCGCCATCGGGATCGACCAGCTTTCATAGAGCGCCGCCAGCACCAGGAAGACGACCAGCATCGACAGGGCAAGCAGCATCGGCGCCTGCGCCCCCGCCTCACGTTCCTGTCGCGACTGTCCGGTCCATTCGATGCCGAAGCCGGGCGGCAGTTCGGCGGCCAGCCGCTCCATCTCGCGCATCGCATCGCCGCTGGAAACCCCGGGCGCGGCGGTTCCGGTGATGCTGACGGAAGGGTAGCCATTATACGTGGAGAGCTGAAGCGGACTATTGCTCCATACCGGCGTGACCAACTCGGCCAGCGCGACGGTGCCCCCGGTCGCGTTCTTGACGCGAAGTTTCATGACGTCGTCCAGGTTCATGCGGTGCGCCGGCTCGGCCTGCACGATCACCTGCTGCAACCGGCCCTTGTTGGGGAAGTCGTTGACATAGCTACTGCCGAGCGCGGTGCCGATCATGTCGCTGATCGCGCTGAACGACACGCCGAGTGCACGCGCCTTGGCCCGGTCGATGTCGAGCCGAACGCTGGTCCCAGACGGCAGCCCCTCGGCATAGACGCCGGTCAGCTTGGGGCTGCGCCGGGCATAGGCGACCAGCATGTCGCGGGCGGTGAACAGCGCGTGGCGGCCCTTGCCCGACCGGTCCTCCAGCCGCAGCGCGAAGCCCGATGACGTGCCGAGTTCATCGATCGCGGGCGGCATGACGTTCATTACCAGTCCCTCATGCACGTCCCTGCCCATTGCGGCATCGGCGGCGGCGACTTCCTTGCGCACATCGGTGCCGTCGCGGTCCTTCCAGTCCTTCAGCATCGTATAGACCATCGCGGCATTGGGACCGGAGCCGGAGAAGCCGAAGCCCAGGATCGCCTCGGTGGTCTCGACGCCAGGGCGAGTGGCCATGTGCCTCTCGAGCGTCTTGACCGCCGTCAGCGTGCGGGAGGCGGTGGCATCGGCGGGCAGCTGAAAGCTGGTCATGAAATAGCCCTGATCCTCCTCGGGCATGAAGGACGACGGCAGGTTGACGAAGGCGACGGCGAGCATCCCGATGATGGCGACGAAGACCAGCATCATCCGCCCGCTCGCCTTCAGGAGCGTCGCGACCCAGCCCTGATAGCTGCGCGTGGCGCGGTCGAACTGACGATCAAACCAGGTGAAAAATCGGTTCTTGGGTCGTTCAGCGTCCAGCGGCTTGAGCAGCGTCGCGCACAGAGCCGGGGTAAGGGTAAGGGCGAGGAAGGCGGAGAATAGGATGGACACGGCCATCGCCATCGAAAACTGGCGATAGATGGTGCCGACCGACCCGGCCGCCAGCGCCATGGGAATGAACACCGCTGAGAGGACCAGCGTGATGCCGATGATCGCAGGGGTGATTTCCTGCATCGCCTTGCGCGTGGCGTCGGCGGGAGAGAGCCTTTCCTCGTGCATCAGCCGCTCGACATTCTCGACGACGACGATGGCGTCGTCGACGATGATGCCGATCGCCAGCACCATGCCGAACATGGTCAGCACGTTGATCGAATAACCGCTCGCCAGCATGACCGCGATCGTGCCGAGCAGCGCGATCGGCGCGACGATCGCAGGGATCAGCGTGTAGCGGACCTTTTGCAGGAACAGGTACATGACGAGGAAGACCAGCAGCATCGCCTCGGCCAGGGTGTGCAGAACCTTCTCGATCGAGATTTGGACGAACGGCGCGGTGTCGAACGGCGCGGACCAGCTCATCCCCGACGGTAGCGCGCGGGCCAGCTCGGTCATCCGTGCGCGTACCGCCTTCGACGCCGCGACGGCGTTGGCACCGGGCGTGAGCTGGATTCCGACCGAAGCCGCCGCCTTGCCGTTCTCGCGCGTGTCGTTGCCGAAGCTCTGTCGCCCGAGCTCGATGCGGGCGACCTTGTCCAGCGTCACCGACGACCCGTCGCTATTGGCCTTCAGGATGATACCGGCGAAATCCTCGGGCGTCTTGAGCTGTCCGTCGGCGGTCAGCGGGACCAGCACGCGCTGGCCATTGGCGGTCGGTTCGGCGCCAAGCGAGCCGGGGGCGATCTGGACATTCTGTTCGGCGATCGCCGCAGTCACGTCGGTTGCGGTCAGGCCATATCCTGCCAGCTTGGCCGGATCGATCCAGATGCGCATCGCGCGTTCGGCCGAAAAGTTCTGGACGCGCCCGACACCGGGAATGCGCTTCAACTCGTCGACGATGTTGCGGGTCATGTAATCGGCCAGTTCGACCTCATCCTGACGCCCGTCCGACAACAGGCTGACGATCATCAGAAAGCCAGAGGAGGCGGACTCGACCGTGACGCCGGTCTGGCGCACCACCTGCGGCAGGCGGGGCTCGATCGTCTTCAGCCGGTTCTGCACATCGACCTGCGCCATTTCCGGGTCGGTGCCGGGACGGAAGGTCGCGGTGATCGTCGCCGAACCCGAGGTGTCGGCCGAACTTTCAAAATAGAGCAGGTTCTTCACGCTCGACAGCTCGCGCTGCACCAGCGAGACGACGCTGTCGTTCAGCGTCTGCGGCGTGGCGCCGGGGTAGGTGGCGAAGATGCTGACCGTCGGCGGCGCGACGCTGGGGAAGCGGGCGACCGGCATTTGCGGGATGGCGATGACGCCCATCAGGACGATCGCGATGGCGATCACCCAGGCGAAGATCGGGCGGTTGATGAAGAATTGCGCCACGGCTCAGCTCGCCGCCCCGCCACGCCAGGGGCGTTGGTTGACCGGGGTGCCGGGCTGGACGCGGTCCTGCCCCTCGACGATCACGGTCTCGCCCGCGCGCAGCCCCGATTGGATGATATAGCGGCCATCGACCAACGGGCCGAGCGTGACGCGGCGCAGATGCACCCGGTCCTGTCCACCGACCACACTGACCTGCGCCGAGCCGTCACCCGCGCGGGTCACGGCCTGTTGCGGCACGGTCAGCGCGGCGGCCATTCTGGGACGCGGCAGGCGAGCGCGGACGAACATGCCGGGCAGGAGGCGCTCGCCGGGATTGGGCACCTCGACCCGGACCAGCACATCGCCAGTGCCCGGATCGACGGCGATCCCGGAAAACAGGATGCGCCCCTGCACCGGATGGTGCCGTCCCGAAGGGGTGAGGATCTCGACCGGCCCAGCCGCCGCACTCTGCGCGCGCAATTCGGCATAGCGTTCGGCCGGTTGCCGGACATCCACATAGACCCGGTCGATCTGCTGGATCGTCGCCAGCGGGGTAGCATCGGCCGCCGTCACCAGCGCGCCCTCGGTGACATTGGCCGATCCGATGCGTCCGGCGATCGGTGCGGTGACGCGCGAAAAGTCCAGGTCGATCCGGCGGCGGCGAAGGGTGGCGCGCGCTTCGGCCAGTTCGGCGGCCGCCTGCTCGCGTGCGGCAACGGCATCGTCATAGCTTTGGCGGCTTATCGCATCGGCGGCGACCAGCGGCTTCAGACGATCGGCCTGGGCGCGGGCGCGGGCATAGGCGGCGCTGGCCTTTTGCACGGTTGCCTGCGCGGTGTCGGCATCGGCGCGATAGGGGGCGGGGCTGATCTGGAACAGCATCTGCCCGGCGCGCACCGTCGCGCCCTGCTCGAACAGGCGACGCTGGATGATGCCGCCGACCTGCGGGCGGATTTCCGCTGTACGAAATGCCACGACACGACCGGGCAACTCATCAGCGGCGGTGACTTCGGTCGGCGCGACACGCATGGTCAGCACCGTAACCGGGTCCGCCGGGGCGGCGGGGGCTTCGGCGGAGCAGCCGCTGAGCGAGGCCGTCATCACCATGACGATCGGCAGGGCGGGGAGCGCGCGGCAAGAAAGAGATCGACCCATCATGCCGCCACCTATCCGTGCGGGTCGTTGCGCCTGCGTCGAGATTGTGTGGAGGCTTTGTGGAGGCGGGCTGGCGGCGTGCGCTGCGCCGCTGATAGGAACGGCGTTATGCTCAATGGACTCGCCGCATGAACCCGCTCGTCCTGATCGCCGAGGATGATCGCGATATCGCCGAAATCGTCCGCGCCTATCTGGAGCGCGAAGGGTTTCGAACCGTCCATGCCGGTGACGGGCGCACCGCGCTCGACCTGCATCTCGCGTTGAAGCCCGACATCCTGCTGCTCGATATCTCGATGCCGCTGGTCGACGGCTGGGGCGTGCTCTCCGAAATACGGCGGCGGGGCCATACGCCCGTCGTCGTCACCACCGCGCTGGACCAGGACATCGACAAGCTCCAGGCGCTGCGCATCGGGGCTGACGATTATGTCGTCAAGCCGTTCAACCCGGTCGAGGTGGTGGCGCGGGTCAAGGCGGTGTTGCGGCGCGCGGGCGGCGACGGGGCGAACGGCGTGCTGCGTGTCGGCCCGGTCGAGATCGACACGACCGCGCACATGGTCCGCACGGAAAGCGGCGACGTGGCGCTGACCCTGACTGAGTTCCGCCTGCTCGCCCATATGGCCCGCACGCCGAGCCGGGTGTTCAGCCGCAGCGAACTGCTCGACGCCTGCCTGCCCGGATCGGATGCCCTCGACCGAACGGTCGACAGTCATGTCAGCAAGCTGCGCCGCAAACTGGATCAGGCAGGCGTGCCCGATATGCCCGAAGGCGTTCGAGGTGTCGGATACCGGCTGTGGTCGCGCGGATGAGGAACCGGAACAGCCTGACCCGGCAATTGTCGATCGCGATGGCGGCGCTGGCCTTCGTCGCGGTCGCGGTCAGCACGGCCGCTTTTTACATCGTCTATGCCGTGCTGGAGCGGCTCCGTATCGTTGCGCCGCTGCCGCCTGGGGTGGCGGACACCACGGGTCTGGATGTCGGCATCACCCTCGCGGCCTGCGTCGTCGGGGTGGCGCTGGCGCTGGCAGTTGCGATCCGGCTGGCGCGGCGTATTGTGCAGCCGCTCGGCGCAGTGGGCGAGGCGGCGCGTCGGATCGCCGACGGCGACCTGACTACCCGCATCG
Organism: Sphingomonas pseudosanguinis; assembly: GCF_052056765.1. Classification (NCBI taxonomy): domain Bacteria; kingdom Pseudomonadati; phylum Pseudomonadota; class Alphaproteobacteria; order Sphingomonadales; family Sphingomonadaceae; genus Sphingomonas; species Sphingomonas pseudosanguinis. Next base: position 1,810,350 of record NZ_CP189888.1, on the reverse strand, counting down.
CGCCGGTACGCACCGCGCATGGCGAGGCGGCGCTGCTGATCGCCGATTTCAACGCCATGGCCGACCGGCTGCAACGCATGTCGGACGATGTGAAGCTGTGGAATGCCCAGATCGCGCACGAATTGCGCACCCCCCTGACCATATTGCGCGGGCGGCTGCAAGGCGCGAAGGACGGCGTCTTTCCGCTTGATGACGCACTGGTCGTCGGCCTGATGAAACAGGTCGAGGGCCTGACCCGGCTGGTCGAGGATCTGCGCAGCGTCAGCCTGGCTGAGAGCGGGCGACTGGAGCTGGTGATCGGGGACGTCGATCTGGCTGCCGAGTTGGAGGATATGCGACCGATCCTGTCATCCATGCTGTCGCCAGCGGGTTTCGAACTGGAAATGACGTTGGAGGCTGGCGTCGTCCGGGCCGATGCGGCGCGTATCCGACAGGCGGTGGTCGCCCTCGTCGACAATGCGCGTCGCCATGCGTCGCCTTGTACTTTGCGGCTCGCGGTTGAATTCACGAGGAGTGAGGTGGTCATCACCGTTGCGGACAAAGGGCCGGGGTTGCCACCCGAGTTTGAGAGAAGCGCTTTTCACCAATTTGCACGCGGTACAAAGAACTCCGGGGGATCGGGACTGGGCCTTTCCGTCGTTCAGGCTATCGCCCGTGCACATGGCGGAGATGCCAACTATCAAAGAACCAACGACCGATCTCTATTTCGTATTCTCTTGCCGATGCCAAAAGGCTGACAGGGACTGATCGCGTTGCAGCCAGCGCAGGGAAGGCGCTTGCACTGCACATCCGGGTTCGGAGCCAAACCTGAATGAACGTCAGAAGTTGGGGGGCGCTCTACGCCGCCTGAACGTTCGGGAATGGGTCGTCGTTGCGGTGGGGCGGGATGGCTGCTTCCGCCCAACTCGCCCCGTAGACATCTGCGTGAGCAGCGCGACTTCCTCTGAAGCCCGATTTGCAAGGTTCGCAACGATCGATACGTTTTGCAACGCCCGTCAATCTCGCGATCCCCCCCAATAAGGCGAAGAGGACGTGCCGTCCTCGATCAATCGGATCAAATTGATCGCATTTATCATCTGGTGGCAACGGAAATCACCAGATATTGGGCTTCGTCCTTGGGGAGTAGCTACCCGCAGTAGTGGGGTTGCCGTCAACATCCTTGAGCCATCGGCTCGTGGCGGCAGCAGCAGGTTCGTCCTGCCCGGCGAGACCAATGATGCAGCACTCCGCTTTGTGGCCACGGGTGCATGCATCGTTTGGTTTGCTGGCCCTGAGTGATGACGTGATGCCCGGAATAATGACGCTTGGCGCTTTGGGCGCAAGCCTGTCTGTCGATGCCTTCGCTGCGGCGTTGGGCAAAGGGGCGACCGAAGGACGAGCCCGCCTTCGCGATGCCGTTAAAGTCGGCATCGTGTTCGGCTTTTTCGAAGCTCTGACGCCCGCGCTAGGCTGGCTGCTTGGCTTTGCGCTAAATGATTGGATTGCCGATTACGACCATTGGGTCGCGTTCACGCTACTGTTTGCCGTTGGTGCATATACGATCCGGGAAGCCTGGACGAGTGAAGGCGATGCGGCCCAAATTGACAGCGAGACTAAGCCCAGCATGCTGCGGCTTGCTGCGACAGCAATCGCAACGAGCGTCGACGCGGCGGCCGTCGGTGTGACCCTTGCCCTTATGGACGTCAACATTTGGGCTGCCTGCATGGTCATTGGTGGAACGACGACGTTGATGGCGACCATCGGCGTTATGCTGGGCAAGCATATTGGGCCCTACCTGGGTCGGTACGCTGGCATCCTAGGCGGCTTTGTCCTGATCATCATCGGCGGACTGATCCTGGCTCAGCACCTGTCATCTTAAACGCTAGTAAGCTGAGCTCCGGTAGTAACGCTCAATCTGGACCTTGATACGCCAACCATCTGCGGCGCCCATATCGCTGAGCTGGGCTCTACTGCTTCAAAAATCGACATGAACGAATGGCTGACTTTGGGAAGCGGGGGAGGTGGTGTGAATGACCGGTTCTGGGTCACCCTGCTACCCGACCGGTTGGGATACGCGGCGTTTTGGTTTGGCGTCGACGGGCGTCAGCACAAATGCGAATGACGTCGCGCACGATCAGACCCCGAACCGCATCCCCGTTCGGACCCGCCCCGTTGCGTGCCGATGAGCGCTTCGGTATCCCGTCAACGGTGACAATGAACCAACCTGACGCTCGGCAGGAGCTTGTCAAAGCCCTGATCGCCACCGGGCGCGAGGATCGTGTCGCCTTCCGCCAACTTTATGCCCTCACGTCCGCGAAGCTTTTCGGTATCTGCCTTCGTATATGTCGCGAGCGCCAAGCGGCGGAGGACGTTCTGCAAGAGGTCTACGCGATCATCTGGCGGCGCGCCGGTGCCTATGAGCCGGGGCAGACCAGTCCATTCGCCTGGCTGGCCACGATAGCCCGCAACCGGGCCATCGATTATCACCGCGCCCTGGGTCGGCGCCCGACCGCGCCGCTAGACAATGTCGCCGAACCCGCGGCTTCGGAGCGCCTGGCACTGGAAAGCATGCTGCTGGACGAAGAGGAGCGCAAACTTCACGGCTGCATGGACCGCCTGAGCGAAACGCAGCGCGACGCCATCCGGACGGCCTTTTTCGAAGGCATTACCTATGCCGAGCTTGCCGATGTCCGCGGGGTTCCGACGAGCACCATGAAGAGCCGGATTCGGCGTGGCCTCGAACGGCTCAAGGAGTGTCTCGACGATGACATCTGACGAGACCGATCTGACTGCCGCCGAACTGGCACTTGGGGTCCTTGATGGCGACGAGCGCACCGCTGCAATGCGCCGGGCGTTGGACGATCCCGCTTTTGCGCGCAGCGTCGCCTGGTGGAGGCGGCATCTGGCTGCCTTGTATATTGAGGTCGAGCCGATCGCGCCGAGCGCCGATCTGGAACGCCGGATCCTGGCGTTCGGCGACAACGACAATCACCGTACGGCACCCTGGCGAGCGATTGCCGGTTTGGCCGGTCTGGCGGCCGCGATCCTGCTGACGGTCGTGGTAATCCGTCCCGATACGCCAGCCGCTGCACCGCGTGCCGCCAAGCCTGCTCCCTTGCTCTTCGCCGTCCTCACCCCCGAGCGTGCCGCGCCGATCACGGCGTTCTTTGATCCAGCGACTCGCACGTTGAAGCTGCGTGACGCGCCGTCCGTGAAGAGCGGGCAGGACGCACAGCTATGGGCGATCGGGGGCGACGGCGTTCCCCACGCAGCAGGTCTGCTCCGTCATGAAGGCGGGGCTCCCCTGAAGATCGCTCCGCAGGTCACGGTCGTTCCCGGGACCACCTTGGCGATATCCATCGAGCCGCTAGGGGGATCGCCCAAATCAACACCGACGGGGCCGGTGGTGGCTGCGGGTAAGCTTGCCGAAATTTAAGGAGGTGCGTTGCGTCACTGCGTCCAACGGGCTGTTGGCGACGTAATCCGAAAGCCGCGCTTCATGCGGCTGGAGAGATCTGATGACCCTGATGATCCGTGGTGCGATGATGGCTGTCGCGCTCACCGTCGGCGCTGTCGCCGATGCTGCCCCGCGCAACCCGATGGTCGGCGGTGCGGCGATGTACCCCACCAAGACGATCGTGGAGAACGCCTCGCAGTCGAAGGACCATACCACCTTGGTCGCCGCGGTGAAGGCGGCCGGCCTCGTCGACACGCTTTCCGGCCCGGGCCCGTTCACCGTGTTCGCGCCGACCAATGCGGCGTTTGCAAAACTGCCCGCTGGCACCGTCGACACCTTGGTGCAGCCCGAGAACAAGGATAAGTTGACGTCGATCCTCACCTATCACGTCATACCCGGCCGGATCACCGCCCGGGATATTGCCGCCAAGGCAAAGGCCAATGGCGGGACGGCGACCTACATCACCGTTCAGGGCGAGCCGATCATGTTCAAGAAGGCGATGGGCGGCTGGGCCATCATGGACGGCAAGGGCGATACCGGCCGCATCACCACCGCCGATGTCATGCAGTCGAACGGCGTCGTGTATGTTATCGATACGGTGATGATGCCATAAACGAGGGCGGATCATGACATGGGATGGGGCGGCAGGTGGTCGCTCTATCCACGCGACGGTGGGGCAGTCTGTTGCGCAGGCCCCTGGCACCCCGGTAGGAGACGATACGTGCTGTTTCACACGATGATTGGTTCGAACGACATTGAACGGTCGAAGCGCTTTTACGATACTGTGCTGGGAACGCTCGGCATCGGGGAGCCGATGCGGAACGTGGCCGATAGCGGCCACACCCGCCTGATCTATCGGGGCGAGAGCGGAACCGCCTTCATCGTCACGCAGCCGATCAATGATGAACCGGCGACCGTTTCGAACGGCGGCACGGTCGCCTTCCAGTGCGACTCGCCCGAGCAGGTCGAGAAATTCCACGACGTCGCCGTGGCAGCCGGGGGTACGTCTATCGAAGCGCCACCCGGTCCTCGTCATACGGCATCCATGGGAACGATCGAACTGGCCTATGTCCGTGATCCGGACGGCAACAAGCTTTGCGGCATTCATTTTCCGGGGTGACCCGATAGGGCATGGGGCTTGCCACGAATGGCGACGGCAAGCCCATGTCCCAGCAGATCCTCCCTTTCCTAGGCAAGGAAATCGCCATGACACGTGAAAACATGCCCGATGTTTTCTAAGCGATATTCCAATTCGCAGCGCGTTGGATTTGCCCGGCTGGTCGAAGACCATGTTCATATCGAGTCGAGCATCTCGACCCTGTTGAACGATTTGAAGGAAGAGCCTGCATCGCCTCACGACATCTCAGTACAGCTCGATGCCCTGGCCATCGTCATCCGCAAGCATCTGCGTGAAGAGTCCGATGTCATCCAGCATACACGCCTGGAAATATTACCCGATCCATGGCGAGAGACCTGGGTCGAGGGTGAGGCCGCTCTTCTACAGCTCAAGGCCGATTGGAGTGATTTCCTGGACCATTGGATCGAAAACCGTATCGCCAACGATATGCCGGGGTTTTCCGCCGCTGCAAATTCGATCCTGGCCCGATTGAGCGATCGCGTCAAAACAGAAATAGAATGCTTTTATAAAACTGCCCTGTCGTCAGGTAGTATCGACTGCTAATTTCTAGATCATTGAAACCGGTGTCGATTTGTCGATCATTGACTTAATAATTCTTGCTTCGCTCGCGGCTGTCGTCGGACTGGCGACGGTCCACTACCACGCCGTCGATAACGGGATCTTATCGCTGTCACGTTCGCTGATCGCTACCGTTCATAGTGATGTGCTCCCCAAGGCTCTATAACTCAAAACGGGGGCTGAAGCTGGTGTGATCTTCCCCTTGGTGGCGTTGCACGACCTGACGTGACCCCAGTCTTTCACCCAGCTGCGACCAGAGACCGACCGGTGTTGTTGCGCATGAGCGCAGTTGAAGCAACGGGCGGGGTTAACCCCGCCCGTTGCTGTTCGAGCTCGGCAGCGAACGCAGCCGGGGTAGCGTAGCCCAGCGACGAGTGCGGCCGCTCGGTGTTGTAGTCGTCGACCCAGCGCGCCAGGATCGAGCGGGCTTGGCCGATGGTGAAGAACAGCGTCTCGTTGAGCAACTCGTCGCGCATGCGACCATTGAAGCTCTCGGCAAACCCGTTCTGGGTCGGCTTGCCCGGCGCAATGTAATGCCACTCGATGTCCATGTTGCCGGACCAGGCAAGCACCGCGTTCGAGGTGAGTTCGGTCCCGTTGTCGCTGACGATCATCGTCGGTTTGCCGCGTTCGGCGACCAGATCGGTCAACTCGCGCACGACCCGCCGGCCCGAAATCGACGTGTCCACCACCGCCCGGAGGCACTCGCGTGTGACGTCGTCGACGATGTTGAGCACGCGGAACCGTCGGCCAGTGACGAGCTGGTCGTGCACGAAGTCCAGGCTCCAGCGCTGGTTGGGAAGCGCCAGCACCGGCGCGGGCGCCCGTGTGCCAACCGCGCGTCTTCGTCCCTTCCGGCGCCTGACCGTCAGCCCTTCCTCGCGGTAGAGTCGCTGGGTCTTCTTGCGGTTGATCGTGATGCCGTCCCGGCGCAGCAGGATGTGCAGCCGTCGATAGCCGAACCGCCGACGCTGCTGCGCCAGCTCACGCAAACGCGACCGCAGGTCGCCATCATCTGCCCGGCACGAGCGATACCGCATGCTCGTGCGATCCGCTCCGACAACTGCGCATGCCCGCCGCTCGCTCATCCCCAACGTCGCCTGGAGATGGGCGACCGCTTGTCGCTTCGCGGCGGGCGTCACCACTTTTTTGACAGCAGGTCTTTCAACCCCGCGTTGTCCAGCATCGTGTCCGCAAGAAGCCGTTTGAGCCGGGCATTCTCCTCTTCCAGCGACCGCAGGCGCTTTGCGTCGGACACCTCCAGGCCGCCGAACTTCGCCTTCCACGCATAGTACGTCGCGCTCGACATCCCGTGCTTGCGGCACAGCTCCGTCACCACCGCACCCGCCTCGGCCTCCTTCAGGATGCCGATGATCTGCTCTTCCGAAAACTGCTTCCGCTTCATTCCGTCCGTCCCTTCAAGGGCCGGTCTCTACTTCCAGATGGATGAAGAAACGGGGGTCACGTCAGACCTGCTTGGCAACCTGTGCAGTTATCAGGCAATGATTAACGAGCGTCCGCTTCCGGGGGACTGCCGCATTCGTCCGAATGACCGGTTGTGGGTCTTCCTAACGTTCTTTGCCGCAAGTAATAATCACCGACGGTAAAGCCGTGTCTGTTCGTTACGCGATGAGCCGACCGGCCGGCGGATCGATGGCCAGTACGAGACGGCGTTCGCCGGTCGCGCTGATTGGCGGCGAGCGGTGGAGAATGGTGGGCGGGTCAAGCAGCAACCGCCCCTTAAACACGCCCACCGCGCCGGTTGGCACCTCGCAGATCGCATCGGTGGCATCAATCCGGGACCACTGGGTGCCCGGACCCACATAGGTGCACAACAGCCGCAGCGTCACGGAGTCGGCGTGGAAGCGGCGGCAGGCATCGGTTTCGATCACTTCCAGTCGCAGCCGCAACCGATCCTCGCCGGTCAGCGCGGCATGGCGTGCCACCAACAATCTGATATCCTCGGCGAGCAGCGTCGCCACCGGATCGGCATAGCCCGCGTCGGCAAGTGCGCTATCGATCGGTTCCTCGTCGGCAAGGTCGAGCGACACATCATCGACCGTGTCGAGGTCGAGGTATGCCAGCGCGGCACGTAGCGCATCAGGCAGCGATCGCCACCAGATGGCCAGGGCGGCATGGGGCCGGGCAATGGCGTCGAGCGAAGCACGACCATGGCCGAACGCCACGATGTCATCGAGCATGGCAAGGGTCACTCGGCCGGCTCCAATCGGCGCTCGGCCCAGGTCGGGAACGGATCGCGCAGGCCCGTCCACAGCGCTGGAGTGAAGGCAGCGGCGGGCACGAGGCAGGCGTCCAACCGCGTGCGAATTCTCGCCTCGTCCATGCCGATGCCGATGAACACCAGTTCCTGCCGCCGGTCACCCCAGATCATGTCCCAGTGCTTGGCGACGAATTCCTCGAACCGGCCGTCATCGGGCCATTGGTGCTTCGGGATCGACGCCCACCAACGGCCCATGCGCGCGGTCTCGGTCTGGCTGCCCGCCACCGCCAATTCGCCGACCCAGTCGGGTCGGGTCGCCAGCCAGAAATGCCCTTTGGCCCGCACGACATGGTCGAGCCCGCCATCGGTCAGGAAGGCATGGAATTTCGCCGGGTCGAAAGGCGCCCGCGCACGATAGACGAAGCTCTCGATCCCATATTCCTCGGTCTCGGGCTGATGATGGGCATAGCCGTACAGCTCCTTGGCCCAAAGTGGGTGGCGAGACGCCTTCTCCTCGTCGAACAGGCCAGTAGCGAGCACCAGATCCAGATCGACGCGCGAATGATCGGCGGGCACGATGACTGCATCGGCGTTGAGGCTGGCGACCAGCTTCTTGACCACCGCCAGTTGCTCGGCGGACACCGACGACGCCTTGTTGACGATCACCACATCAGCAAACTCGATCTGCTCGACCAGCAGGCCGACCAGGCTGCGGGTATCGTCCTCACCCATCGTCTCGCCGCGGTCGGCCAAGAAATCCTGGCTAGAATAATCGGCGAGCAGGTTCACCGCGTCGACCACCGTCACCATCGTGTCGAGACGCGCGACATCGCCCAGCGATACCCCGTCTTGGTCACGGAACGAGAAGGTGGTGGCGACGGGCAGCGGTTCGGAGATGCCGGTGCTCTCGATCACCAGATAGTCGAACCGCCCCGCCTCGGCGAGCGTCCGCACCTCCACCAACAGGTCGTCGCGCAGTGTGCAGCAGATGCACCCGTTGGTCATCTCGACCAGCGCCTCCTCCGACCGCGACAGTGCGGCCTCTCCGCCCCGCACCAGGTCGGCGTCGATATTTACCTCCGACATGTCGTTGACGATCACCGCCACGCGCCGCCCCTCGCGGTTGGCGAGGATGTGGTTGAGCAGCGTCGTCTTTCCGGCCCCCAGAAAACCGGACAGCACCGTCACTGGCAGGCGGGTGTCGTGCAGCGAATGGCTTGCCATGTCAGTTATCCAATGAGATACGTTACAACATTACATAATCATGAGTTTCAGCCGATGTCCAGTAGCTCCCCGATCACGGGCGATCGCCCGCCGCGCTGGCTCGATGGGGTCGCGGTGACCGCTTCGGTCCTGTGTCTGTTCCATTGCCTCGTTCTGCCCGCAATCCTGGTGGCGCTGCCGGTGCTGGCGACCATGTTGGCAGTGCCCGAGAGCTTTCACGCCTTCGCCTTCGTCCTCGCACTGCCGACCAGCGCGCTGGCGATGACTCCTGGCCATCGGCGTCACGGGTTGCGGTGGTCTTTGGTTGGAGCGGGGATCGGTCTGACGCTGCTCGGCATCGGCGCGTTCGCAGTCGACTCGGAAGCGGTGGAGCGGGCGATCAGCAGCGTGGGTGCGGTCCTGCTTGCGGTGGCCCATGTCGGCAACTGGCGGGCCCTGTCGCACCGGACGCCCGCGCGCCCCGCATGCGCGATGGAGGAACAGGCATGAGCGGCATTCTGGCGGGGGGCGGGCGCGCGTATTCCGGTCTCGTTGCTGACCGGGTTCCTCGGCAGCGGTAAGACGACGGTCCTCAACCATCTCGTTCGCTCGCCGGGCATGGCGCGGGCGCTGGTGATCATCAACGAATTCGGGGCAGTCGGGCTCGATCATGATCTGGTCGCCCGCTCGGACGACGATCTGGTGGTCGAGATGATGGGTGGATGCCTGTGCTGTACCATCCGCGGCGACTTGTCGCGGACGCTGCGCGACGCGCCGTGGCGGTTCGCACGGGACGGGCAGTGCTGGTTCGATCGGGTGGTGATCGAGACCACCGGGCTGGCCGATCCGGCGCCGATCCTCCACACCCTGATGACTGATCCGCGTCTGGAGGCGCTCTACCGGCTCGACGCGGTGATCGCGACGGTGGACGCCGCGACCGGCATGGCGACATTCGATACGCAGCCGGAGGCGGTGAAGCAGGCGGCGGTCGCCGATCGTCTGCTGCTGACCAAGACGGATCTGGTCGACGCAGCGGGGCAGGGGGCGATCCTGGGCCGGTTGGCCGCGCTCAATCCGGCCGCGCCGGTCATCGCCGTGACCGATGGAGCGGTCGACCCGTCGCTGTTGTTCAATGTTGGGTTATGGGATCCAGCCAGCAAGAGCGACGACGTGCGCCGCTGGCTGGCGGAGGAAGTGCATCACGCTGGACACCATCACCACCACCATCACGACGTGAACCGTCATGACGACGGCATCCGCGCGACCTGCCTGACCTTCGACACGCCGCTCGACCCGCTCGCGTTCGAGCGGTGGCTGGGGCTGCTCACGATGTTCAAAGGCGACGATGTGCTGCGGATAAAGGGGATCGTGAACCTAGCGGGGCACCACGCCCCCGTGATCGTCCACGGGGTGCAGCATGTCTTTCATCCGCCGGTCGAGCTGGAGCAGTGGCCATCGGAGGACCGGCGCACGCGGATGGTGTTCATCACCCGCCGGATCGATCCCGAAGAACTGCGCGGCACGCTGGCGCTGATGACGATGGGGCTGAGCGACGTGCAGTTGCAGGGACTGGTCGAGCAGGTCGCTGCGGACCTTCCAGCATGATTCATCAAGCTGCCGCTTTCCCACGTCGTCGCGCTGGTGAGATCGACGAACTGATCTGCACCATTCTCACCGGGGAGGCTCGCCCGCTCAGTGCCTATGACATTGCCGGGCAGGCCAGCCAGGACGGACGGCGTGTCGTGCCTGCGCAAGTGTATCGCACGCTCGCGCGATTGGTGCGTCAGGGGCGCGTGCTGCGGATCGAGATGCTGGGCGCCTATGTCCCGCGACCGGCATCGGCAGACCTGTGCCTGGTCTGTCTGGAATGCCACGGCGTGCAATTGGTCGAGAACCCGGCGCTGCGCGTGATCCATAGCGATGCGACCGGTCGGCGGTTCCGACTGGCCGCGGCCCCGGTGGAGGCCGGTGGCCTGTGCGGGACATGCGCCGATGGTGCGTCGGTAGAGCACCGCCCGAATTCATGACCGTTCCGTCCCGTCAAACGCGGGTGAAATTTCATAACAACAAGGATCAATTGCCATGTTCACCGAAGAGATGGTCCACAAAGCCCTGCAGACCTGGTGCGACAATGTCGTCGCGGTCGGCAAAGCCCATTCCGACGGCGCCGATCCGCGCGCCGTCGCGGCGCAGGTACTGACCGACCATTACGATTATGACGCCGGCAAGGTGCTGTTCAAGCCGACCCTGACCTTCGGCACCCGGACCTTCCGGCCGACGAAGGAGGGCGCGCTGGCCTATTTTGTGGGCGGAAGCGACGAATTTCCCGACGACACGGGGTTCAAGCTGAAGCCCTGGGTGAAGGTATGGTACAGCAAGGAGGACTTCATCCTGCATGGCGATCTCGCGATCGTGCAGTGCAATGTGCATTTCATCGGTCAGGACGACAGCCACATCTTCGTGAACAAGAGCTTTGTGTTCAAGGAATGCGAGGACGGCAAGGTGCGTATCATACTTCATCAGTCGTCTTTGCCGTATCAGCCATAATCTCTGATAGATTCGCTATGATTATCATATTTTCAGATTAAGCAATACTGCACAAGCAGTATAATTAACGATTTTCCTATCGTTGCACCTTAGGTTGATTTATCCGGATTGGCTAAGTTATAATTGTGCCGGCACACTGCGTGGGCGTGTCCTAAGCGTTGTGTTATGCCCCTAACTGATTATTAATCGGAGGCATCGGAACGGTGTCTTTGCCCCAGATTTTTCGGTTTTTGTACCTGGAGTGGCTGAGCCTGCAAACCTGGTTCAGAACCTGAATGAATGGCGGAGTTTGGGGAGCAGGTGGGGCAGCCTGAACGGCCGCAATTGGGTCAGTGCAGAAGCGAGTGGCTGATCTGCCGGTGTCACAACCGTTCGGTTGTGACACCAGCACGCGAGTGGCTGTTTTCTGCTAGGTTCGCCGTGTCAAAAGCCCGCGTCAGATTGTCTGCGTGAGGAATGACCGGTCATCCGGTGCATGTTCACCATCTGCCCTCGTTTCATACCTGCGAGATGAACAAACGTCCGCGTCCGGGAGGAAGAACAATGCCGCTGAACGACCGGAAATGGGTCTTCGTGCCGCCTTCGGTTATCCGCTGCGTAGCATTCCAGCACTTGTTTGCGTGTGCCCCCTGCTGTACCCCTCAATGTGCAACTCGCTGATAGGCGGGTTGCACGGTGACGAAAAAGCAATGACTTAGCGCGCGGAAGAAATAGGTCAGGAATCCTGTCTCCCGATATTTGCCGCCAAATCCTGCAAACTTATCTCATCGGCCGCAACGTGAACCGCGTGATTTCGGACGGCACGCCCAACCGGAGCGCGAAGCCCGGCCACAAGCCGGTGCCGTTGCTGACGTAGAGCGTCATGCCGCCGACTTCGTACCGTCCCGACACGAACCCGGCATTGGCCCGCGCGACGATCCGGTCGAGTCCCGCGATCATGCCGCCATGGGTGTGTCCGGACAGTTGAAGCGCGACACCGCGTGCGGCGGCATCGCGTGCCTTTCCGGGTTGATGGTCGAGAAGAAGGATCGGCGCCTTGGCGGGTGCACCTCTCAGCGCGAGAGCAAGGTCGGGTCCGGGCGCGCCGACGCTCGGTGCCGACAGGTCAGTGACACCGGCCAGTACCAGCCGTCGGCCGCCGCGTTCGATCGCCGCATGCGCGTTGGGCAGCATGCGGAACCCCATGCCCGACAGGTGCCGCATCCACGCGCCGTAATCGAAGAAATATTCGTGATTGCCCGGGATGGCGTAGACCCCGTCCGGCGCGCGCAGCAGTTGCAGGGGCGCTACGTCATGGCGCCGCATTTCGACCGATCCGTCGATGAAGTCGCCGGTCACGACGATCAGGTCGGCACCGGACGCGTTGGTGCTATCGACGACGGCCTGCGCCCAATCGGCCGTGAAGAGGCGGCTGATATGCAAGTCGGTAAGTTGGACGACCCGATATCCGTCGAAGGATGGCGGAAGGTCGCGGATCGCCACCGTCACGTCCTTGATCGGCGGAACGCGCAGCGCGTTGGCGACCCCGATCCCGGCCAGCACCGCGGCCAAGCCGGCAATGGTGTAGCGCAGCGCGTCTGGTTCCCGGATCGCCTCCCGCCTTACCAGCATGGTCAACAGTGCTCCCACGTCGATCACCAGTTGGAGCACCGCAAGCAGGACCAGCGCGCCGAACGCCCAGTTGAAGAGGATCACGACCAGACGCGGGAACTCGGGCGCGAAGACCGAACCCGACGATAGTCGACTCCAGAAATGGAATTGCGACGCCGCGAGCATCAGGATGCCTGCGGGAATCTTGGCCCAGAGCGGCAACGGCAAGGGCCAGAGCCAGCGCGCCAGGACGATCAGCGCCGGTACGGCAAAGACGACATTAAAGATGGGACGCGCTCCGGCTTTTGCAGGCAATGTCGCCTGTAAACGAGGCGCACGCCGTACGTGTCCGCCACATGCCACGGGGGAGGGGGCTTGGATATGATTTCGACGCGGCCCGCCGTCGCAATAACAGCGGTGCGCGACGAAATCACATGGCCTCGGTCATCACCGCGAGGGATGGGCGAGTATCGGGTACAGACGTCCGCGTCATACTCGCCCGCACTTCAGCGGGGCCAACCATCAAGGCTGGCCGACCACCGGTTTCAGGCCGTTGCACCGCCGTCGATGTTGAGCGTCGTGCCGGTGATGTAGCTCGCATCGGGCCCGGCGAGGAAGGCGACCGCGCCCGCGATCTCCTCGACCTTGCCATAGCGGCCGAGCGGGATCGCCTGCAGCACCTGCCCGGCGAATTCGCTGTCGGCGGGGTTCATGTCGGTGTCGATCGGTCCCGGCTGCACGGTGTTGACCAGGATATTGCGCGGGGCGAGGTCCTTGGCCCAGCCCCGGGCCAACGCCGCGACCGCCGCTTTAGTCGCGCTGTAGACGGTGGTCGCGGGGAAGGCCATTTCGCCCGAGATGCTGCCAATCAGGATGATCCGGCCGCCGTCCCGCAGATGCGGCAGCGCTGCGCGGGTGCCGACGTGCAGGCCCTTCACATTGACGCCGAACTGACGATCGTACGTCTCGTCGGTATCCTCGGCGATCGAAGAGAATTCGGCCACGCCGGCATTGTGGACCAGGATGTCGATCCCGCCCAGAGCGGCGGCGGCCTGTTCGACGCCCGTCCGCTGCGAGGCGGGATCGGCGGCGTTGGCCTGGAAGGCGAAGGCGGTGCCGCCCGCGCTCTCGATCGCTGACACGGTAGCGTCGGCGGCGGCTTTGTTGCCGGCATAGGTAATTGCCACAGTCGCGCCATCCGCCGCCAGCCGCTTGGCGATGGCCGAGCCGATGCCGCGCGATCCGCCGGTGACGAGCGCTGTCCTGCCCTGAATCGACATAGATATTCTCCAAAAATGCTGGCCCGCGATCACGCCGTCGTGCGCTGTCGGCAGGCAGGAAATGGGATGACACTTCAATAGTTCAAGAACACCGAACTATTAAATCGGAGATTGTACCCTATATCGGTTATATGGCCCGCTTCACGCATCCACGACTGGAGGACGTTCCGCTCGATCTGGCCCTGCACGCGCTGGCCGATCCCAATCGGCTGGCCATGGTGGCGCGCCTCGCCGAAACCGAGCGGCTGAGCTGCACCGATGCTGCGCCGTGCGAGACGATCCCTAAGAGCACGCTGTCCAACCATTTGAAGCTGCTGCGCGCGGCAGGGCTGATCGAGACGACGCAGGCGGGGCGTGAAATGATCAACACGCTGCGCCGCGCCGAATTCGACCGGCGCTTTCCCGGTCTGCTTGACGCGGTGCTCGCCAACCGGCCGGCGTGATTACCCGCCCATCGCGTTGAGTTCGGCCACCACGTCTTCGGGCAGCGTCAGCGCGGCAGCGGCGAGGTTCTCGGTAAGGTGCGCGACCGACGAGGTGCCGGGGATCAACAGTATGTTGGGCGATCGCTGGAGCAGCCACGCCAGCGCGACCTGCATCGGCGTTGCTTCAAGCCGGGCGGCCACATCGGAGAGTGTCGCCGACTGAAGCGGGCTGAACCCGCCGAGCGGGAAGAAGGGCACATAGGCGATGCCCTCCGCTGCCAGCGCGTCGATGAAGCCATCGTCGTCGCGGTGGGCGAGGTTGTATTGGCTCTGGACGCAGACGATTGCGGCGATGTCGCGGGCTTCCTCGAACTGTGTCGGCGTCACGTTGCTGAGGCCGATATGGCGCACCAGCCCTTGGCGCTGGAGATCGGCCACGGCCTTGAGCGGCGCGGCCAGTGATCCTTCCGCCGGCCCGTGGACATCGAACATCAGGCGCAGGTTGACGACGTCGAGCGTCTCCAGCCCGAGGTTGGTCAGATTGTCCTCGACCGCACGGGCCAGTTCGTCCGGCGCGAATGCGGGCAACCAGGATGCATCGTTCCCACGCCGCGCGCCGATCTTGGTCACGATCAGCAGGTCGTCGGGGTAGGGGGACAGCGCTTCTCGAATCAACTGGTTGGTGACGTGCGGACCATAGAAGTCGCTGGTGTCGATATGGTTGACCCCGGCCTCGACCGCCACGCGTAGGACGGCCAGCGCCGCATCATGGTCGCGCGGCGGACCGAATACGCCGGGCCCGGCGAGCTGCATCGCGCCATAGCCGAGCCGCTTTACCTTGCGTCCGGCGAAGGAATAGGTGCCTGCCTGATCGATCGTCATCGTCTTATCTCCTGTGCTGGCACCGAGATACGGCTTGCGGATCATAGCGATAAGCCGGAGTGATCCGCACGGGCTGTACGGAAAACCGAACGATGAAGGCTGACCTTGCCGATCTCAATGCGTTCCTGGCGGTCGCGCAAGCGCGGGGGTTTCGCGATGCTGCGCGCACCGTTGGATCGAGCGCTTCGACGCTCAGCGAGGCGGTGCGGCGACTGGAGGCGCGGTTGGGCGTCCGGCTGCTCCATCGCACCACACGCAGCGTCGTGCCGACCGAGGCGGGGACCCGGCTGATCGAACGTCTGGCGCCGGCACTGGGCGAAGTGGAGGCGGCGCTCGACGTCGTGAACCTGTTCCGCGACCGGCCGGCGGGGATGCTCAAGCTCAACGTGCCGGTCAGCGCGGCACGGCTGGTGCTGCCGGCGATCCTGCCCGGCTTCCTCGCCGCCTATCCGGACATTCAGGTCGAGATCGTCGCCGAGGACGGCTTCGTCGATATGGTGGCGTCGGGCTGCGATGCCGGCATCCGCTATGACGAGCGGCTGGAGCAGGACATGATCGCGGTGCCGATCGGCCCGCGCGTCCAGCGCTTCGCGACAGCGGCGGCACCGACCTATCTCGATGCGCGCGGGCGGCCGGACCATCCGCGTGACCTGCTCGACCATGCCTGTCTGCGCGGCCGGTTCAGCAGTGGTGCGCTGACCAGCCCGTGGGAGTTCGAGCGCGACGGCGAGATCGTACGGATCGAGCCGCAAGGACCGTTGATCGCCGGTGTCGCCGGCGCAGTGGACCTGTTGGTCGATGTAGCGGTGGCGGGCGGAGGGATCATCTACCTGTTCGAGGACTGGCTCGCGCCGGCGTTGAGGAGCGGGGCGCTCGAACCGGTGCTCCCCGACTGGTGGCAATCCTTCTCGGGCCCGTTCGTCTATTATTCCGGCCGCCGCCTCGTGCCGCCGCCGCTGCGCGCGTTCCTCGACTTCATCCGCGATTAGGGCATCGCGAGCGGTTCGGGACTGCTTGGCGGCGGGAACAGGGCGTCGAGGTGCCGTGGCTCGGCATCGGACAGTGTCAGGTCCAACGCCGCCCGATTGTCCCGCACATGGGCGATGGACTCGGCCTTGGGTAGCCGAACGCGCATCGATTCCGCCCAGGCAGCGAAGCTGCGCGCGTTGTTCGCCGGCTTCTCCGCGCCACCTCGCGCGCGGAGAAGCCGGCGAGTCCGGACTCGGCGATCAGCATGGACCCCTTGGACAGAATGATCTCTTCGAGTTCGGCGCGGCTGTGGTCGGATCGGCACCCCATGAAGCGCAGGGGGACTGTAAATTGAGCATTGTCCAATTTATATATTGAGCGCCGCTTTATTTATGGTAGCGTGGTGGCGAATCGAGGAGGTCGGCGATGTCGCTGCTGCGATTGATCGTCGGGTGCGTGGCTCTGGTCCTGTTGTGGCAGGAGGTGCGGGGGCTGCGCGACCGCGTCGAAATGCTCAAAGCCTGCGTCACCGCAGCGATCCCGGCGGCGGAGGAGGCACCGCCGGCCGTCCCCGCTCCGCCCGAGCCGTTTCAAGAGCCGGAGCGTGCCGCATACCGATTGGCGGAGCCAATGGTCGAACCGGTGGTGTTGCCGCCAGTGGCGCCCGTCGATCCCCCGCATGAGGCAGACGTCGAGGAGCCGGCGCGGACCGGGGAACAACTCCAGTCGTCGCGCTTCGAGAATATGTTCGGGCGGCAGCTGCCAATCTGGGCGGGCGGGTTGACGCTGGCGGTCGCGGGGGTGCTGATCGTCCGCTATTCGATCGAGGCGGGGCTGCTCTCGCCATGGGTGCGGGTGGTGCTGGGCCTGCTCTTCGGCACGGGGTTGATCGGTGGCGCGGAACTGGCGCTGCGCCGCGACACGGCGGTGCGCGACCCGCGCGTCCGCCAGGCGCTGGCGGGGGCGGGCATCGCCACGCTCTATGCCGTGACGTTGGCGGCGGCGCATTTGTACGACCTGATCGGGCCGGGGACGGCGTTCGTGGCGATGGCGCTGGTGACGGGACTGGCCGGTGCGCTCGCCTTGCGCTTCGGCGCACCGAGTGCGTTGCTCGGGTTGGCGGGTGGTCTCGCGGCGCCGACGCTGGTCGGTGCCGGCGAGCCGAACGTGCCGCTACTGACATTGTATCTGGCGCTGACCGTCGGCGGGCTATGCGCGCTGGGCCGGCAGCAGCGCTGGTGGTGGCTGGGCGCGCTGGCGCTGGCCGGGGGCTTCGGCTGGGGTGCCATGTTGATCCTGGGCGGGGCGCTCGATCTGGCGGCGGCGCTGTCGGTCGGCCTGTACACGCTGGCGCTCGCCATCGTACTCCCGCTTTTGTTGATCGGCGACGGTGCCGCGCTGCTGCGGGTGGGATCGAGCGTGCTCGGCTGCGCGCAGCTGGCCGCCTTGGTCGCGCTGGGCGGTTTTGCGCCGCTCGACTGGGGCTTGTTCGGGCTGATTTCGCTGGCGATCCTGTGGCTGTCACGACGCGAGCCGCTGTTCGCCGACCTTCCGGCGTTGGCACTGACCGTCGCGATCCTGCTCGGCTTCACCTGGCCCGCGCCGACCGCCGTAGAGATGGGGATACTGTTGGCGGCGCTGGTCGCCATCCACGCCGTGCCTGCTGCCCTGCGCGTGTGGCGCGACGATGCTCGGGCGATCGACGCGCCGATGATGGCGGCGGTCGCGGCAGCGATTGGCATACTGCCGACCCTGCGTTTCGATCATGGCGGCCTAGCGGCCTTGATCGGTGCGGCGATGACGGCGGGCGTGGCTGCGCGCGGGTGGCGCGTCCCCGACCGGGGCGATGATGTCCGCTTTGCGACGCTGGCGATCACTTCCGCGGGATCAATGGCGTTGGCCGCAGCGCAGATGCTGCCCTTTGCCGGATGGGCGTCGGTGGCGGCTGTGCTCTGCGTCGCGATGATGACGCTTGCCGATCTCGCCGACGACCGGCGGATAGAGCGGGCCGCCGGGGTCTTCGGCGCCGCGACGATCCCGTTTCTAGGCGTCGGCGGTGGCATCGGTCGCCTGTTCGGTGAAGCGGGAAGCGGGCAGGTCGCTGCATGGATCGTGCCCGCCATGGCGGGGCTCGCTCTGGCGATCCGTTCGACGGGCACGCGCGCAGCGGTGATGCAGCCGGCGGTGGTGGTGATCGGCTATGGCGCGATGGCGCAGTTCGCCTCGGGAGGCGTGTTGCCGCTCGTACCCGTCGCTATGCTGTTGGCTTTGGCCCTTTCGCGGCGGACGACGATCCTGCCGGGCGCACTGACGGCCACCGCCGTTGCGACGGCCTGGACGATCGCACCGCTGCTGGCGTGGGGTTTCTCGGCGCTGATCGCCGCTACCGGTGCCGTCGTATCCGTCGGCAACCGGCCGAGCCTGAGCACCGCGTTTCTGCGGGTGGCGCTGCCGGGCGGGGCGCTGCTGTTGGCCCTGGGACTCCTGCCCTTGCAAGGTGCCGTTCGACGCGCTGTCGCCATCGGCGCGGGCGTGCTGCTGTTGGTCGCGGCGCATGTCGCGCTGGTGCGGCTGATCGGGATCGACAGCCATGCTGCGTTTCTCGCTCGGTCGATGATGGAGCGGGCGCTGTGGGAGGGGATGCTGGCGATCGCCACAGTCCTCGCCTGGAAAGGGCGACGCGACCGAGCCGCCCTCGCTTTCGGCGCGGTAGCGCTGGGGCACGGCGTGTGGTTCACGGGCATCGTCCTCAATCCACTGTTCGAGCCGCAGCATGTTGGGCCATGGCTGGCGCTGTCCTATGCGATCATGGGCGGGCTGCTGTGGGCGATGCCGCGCCTGCGGCCCGCGGCCCGCGGCCGTCCGCGAGCGTGACGGTGCGCTGATGCTATTGATCGTCGTCGCCGCCTTCACGCTGCTTCGACAGGTCAGCCACACGCCGATGCCGCTTTGGGCCGGCACCGGGGCAGGCGAGCAGATCGCGCGCTCAATCCTCGCGCTGGTGCTGGCTGGTGCGTTCCTGTGCATCGGCATCGTCCGTCGGGCCCGCGACTGGCGCCTTGCCAGCCTGGCGCTGATGCTGGTCGCGGTGGTGAAGGTGTTCCTGTTCGATGCCGCCGGCCTCGACGGCCTTGCACGTATCGCATCCTTCGCCGCGCTCGGCTTCAGCCTGATCGGCGTCGGGTGGCTCTACAGCCGCTACCTGCCCGACGAAATCCGTTAAACTTTCATCGCTATCGCCCGAAACGAAGGGGAGCACTGTCCATGTCCGCACCAGAGCTGTCGCTGCTCGGCAAGCGTCGTTTCGCGCCGTTGTTCGTCGTCCAGTTCCTGGGGGCGTTCAACGACAATCTGCTGAAGTTCGCGATGCTGTTCCTCGCCAACTTCACCCTCTACGCCGCAGCGCCGGCCAAGGCGGAATTGCTGGCCACGATCGCGACCGGCCTTTTCATCCTGCCATACTTCCTGCTGTCGGGCCTTGCCGGCCAGCTTGCCGACAAATGGGACAAGGCGCTGCTGGTGCGTGCCGTCAAGGCCGCCGAGATCGGCATCATGCTGCTCGCATTGGGCGGCTTCTGGTTCCAGTCGGTGCCGATCCTGCTCGCCTGTCTGTTCCTGATGGGCGTGCACTCGACGATCTTCGGACCGGCCAAATACTCGATCCTGCCGCAGCATCTCGGTCGGCATGAGCTGATGGGCGGCACCGGGCTGATCGAAGCGGGGACGTTTCTGGCGATCCTGGCGGGGCAGTTGCTCGGCGGCATCATCCCGGCCTGGGAAGCCGGGTTGGTGGCAGTCGCGGTAGCGGCGGTCGGTTTCGTCGCCAGCCTGGCGGTGCCAAGTGCGCCGACGGCGGCACCGGGGCTTGTCATCCAGCGCAACGTGTGGCGCAGTACGGTCGAAGTCCTGTCGGTGGCGCGGGCGGGTCGCGGCGTGTGGCTGGCGATCCTTGGCATCAGCTGGTTCTTCTCCGTGGGCGCGATCCTGTTGTCGGAATTCGCGCCGCTGGTCAGTGGCACGCTGGGCGCCGGCGCAAATGTGGTGACGCTCTTCCTGCTCGTCTTCTCTATATCGGTCGCCGCCGGATCGCTGGTCGTGAACAAGCTGCTCGGCGGGGAAGTGTCCGCGCGCTACGTGCCCATCGCCGCACTCGGCATGGCTGCGTCCCTGATCACGCTGTGGATCGCAACCCGCAGCTTCACCATCACCACGCCGGGCGCCGACGTGTCGGCGTTCCTGGCGAGTTCTGGCAGCTGGCCGATCCTGGCGGGGCTGGTCGGTATCGCCTTCTCGGGCGGCGTGTTCATCGTGCCGCTCTATGCGATCCTGCAGGTGCACACTGACCCGGCGGAACGGTCGCAGGTGATCGCGGCCAACAACATCATCAACGCCTTCGTCACCGTTATCATGGTGGTGGTCGTGACGGCATTGCTGGCATCAGGGGCCGGCGTCCCGGGGATTGTCGGCGCGCTGGGGTTCGCGACGCTGGCCATCGCGCTGATATCGTGCTGGCTGTTGCCGGAGACGGTGTTCAAGGCGTTGGTGCGGTCGTTACTGGTGCTGTTCTACCGCGTCGACGTGCATGGGGCCGAGAATATGCCGCAGCCGGGTGAGCGTGCGGTCGTCGTCGTCAACCATGTCTCGTTCCTCGACGGACTGCTGCTCGCCGCCTTCCTGCCAGGCAAGCCGACCTTTGCGGTCGCCACACATATCGCGCGCGCCTGGTGGGTGAGGCCGTTCCTGGGCATGTTCGACGCCTTTCCGGTCGACCCGACCAACCCGATGGCGGCCAAGGCGATGGTCAAGGCGGTGCGCGAAGGGCGCACGCTGGTGATCTTTCCGGAAGGTCGCATCACCGTAACCGGCGCCTTGATGAAGGTGTTCGATGGACCCGGCATGGTCGCCGACAAGGCGGACGCGCCGATCGTCCCGGTTCGGATCGCCGGTGCGCAGTTCACGCGTTTTTCGCGTCTGAAGGGCAAGGTGCGGTTGCGCGCCTTTCCGAAGATCGACCTCACCATCCTGCCGCCACGACGGTTCCAGGTGGAGGGCGAGACCGCGCGTCAGCGCCGGGCAGCAGCAGGGGCGAAGCTGTATGACGTGATGAGCAACATGATCTTCGCGACGTCGGATACCGACCGCACGTTGTATCAGGCGCTGATCGACGCCAAGGACGTGCATGGCGCCGGTCGCGCGATCGTCGAGGACGTGAAGCGTGAACCGCTGACCTACGCGCGCCTGCTCACCGGAACCATCGCGCTGGGTCGACCCTTTGCGGCTTTGACCCGACCGGGAGAGGCGGTCGGCCTGTTGCTGCCTAACGTCAACGCCGTGGTCGCGAGCTTCTTCGCGTTGCAGGGCCTCGGCCGGGTGCCCGCGATGCTCAACTATACTGCGGGTCTTGCCAACCTGCGGGCCGCCTGCACCGCCGCCGAGGTGCGCACGATCATCACCGCGCGTGCCTTCGTCGAGCAGGCGAAGCTGGGCGAGGTGCTCGCCGGACTGGAAGCGGCGGGGCTCGCCATCGTCTATCTGGAGGATGTCGGCGCGACGATCGGCGCATTCGCCAAGCTGCGGGCACTGGTCGCCACACGCTGGGCGGCACGACTGCATCGTCGTCACGGCGTGTCGGCCGACGCACCGGCCGTCATCTTGTTCACCAGCGGGTCGGAAGGACTGCCGAAGGGCGTCGTGCTGACGCACCGTAACCTCCTGTCCAACTGCCTCCAGCTGTCGGCGCGGATCGACTTCAACTCGGCCGACGTGGTGCTGAACGCGCTGCCGGTGTTCCATAGCTTCGGGCTGACCGGCGGTACGCTGCTACCGATCCTGTCGGGCGTGAAGACGCTGCTCTATCCCAGCCCGCTGCATTACCGGATCGTGCCGGCCCTGGCCTATGATGCGAATGCGACGATCCTGTTCGGCACCGATACCTTCCTGTCCGGCTATGCCCGGATGGCGCATGGCTATGACTTCTATTCGCTCCGCTACATCTTCGCCGGCGCCGAACGGGTGCGCGACGAGACGCGGCGGACCTACGCCGAGAAGTTCGGCCTGCGTATCCTCGAAGGCTATGGCGCGACCGAGGCGGCACCGGTGATCGCGGTCAACACGCCGATGCACTTCAAGGCGGGCAGCGTCGGACGCCTTCTGCCAGGCATCGAGGCGAAGGTCGAACCGGTGCCCGGGATCGAGGAGGGCGGGCGGCTTTCGATCCGAGGACCCAACATCATGGCCGGCTATCTGGAGGCCGATGCGCCCGGCGTGCTGCAGCCGCCCGAGGGCGGATGGCACGACAGCGGCGACATCGTCACGATCGACGAGGCTGGCTTCGTCACGATCAAGGGGCGCGCCAAGCGCTTCGCCAAGATCGGCGGCGAGATGGTGTCGCTGCCTGCGGTCGAGGGCTATGCCGCCAAGCTGTGGCCGGGTGCCGAACATGCCGTGGTGACGCGCCCCGACGCGCGGAAGGGCGAGCACCTGGTGCTGTTCACCACCCAGGCGGGAGCGGCCGCAGGTGCGCTTCAGCAATGGGCGCGCGGCAACGGCATCGCCGAACTCGCGATCCCCAAGGACGTGCGGGTGATCGATGCGCTGCCGGTGCTGGGCACGGGCAAGCTCGACTATGTCACGATGACCGAGCGTGCGGCAGAAGCGACGAGGTCCGTGGCCGAAGAAGAGGACGCCTAGCCTGCGATGTCCGCCCAGCTGAGATCGAACCGCGCGAGATATTTGCGCAGGCGATCGGCGTCGTTGGTCGAGGTGCGCTGGCGGCGCGACGCGGCGAAGAGGGTGCGACCGGCGTCGGACAGCGAGCGGCTGGCGCGGCAGGTCTCGACGACATGCGCCAGCTGGACACGATCGAAGGGATCGAGCGCATCCAGTTGCTCGCCGGTCATCAGGGTCGATAATATGCCTGCTTCCGTCTTTCCGCTGCGCCATAGCCGCTGCAGGCGCACAATCTCGGCGATGACGCAGTCGAGATTGATCCGCCCAGCCGGGCTGAACGTCGCCATCCGCGTCACGCTGGCGGCGAGGTCGCGGAAATTGCCGGGCCAGCGTGCCTCGGCACTGGTCGCGAAGGCGAGATAGCGATCGCGCGCCTCCTTGTTGAAGGCGATGCGGTCGCCCTCGCGCTCGGCATGGCGATCGAGTTCATAGTCGAGGTTGGGCGCGATGTCCTCCCGCCGCTCGGCAAGACCGGGGAGGGCGAAGGTCCAGAGGTTGAGCCGCGCATAGAGGTCGTCGCGGAACGTGCCGTCCGCCACGCATGCGGCGAGGTCGCGATTGGTGCCGGCGATCAGCTGAAAGTCGCTTTCCACCTCCCGGTCGGCGCCGACCGGCAGGAAGCGCTTGTCCTCGATCGCGCGCAGGATCATCGCCTGTTCGTCGAGGCCGAGCTCGCCGATTTCGTCGAGGAACAGGACGCCGGTGTCCGCCGTGCGTAGTAGGCCCGCACGATCGGCGGCGGCACCGGTGAAGGCGCCCTTGCGGTGGCCGAATAGGGCCGACATCGCGCTATCGCCTTTCAGCGTGGCGCAGTTGACCTCGACCAACCGCACCATGTTGGTCCTGGCCGACTTGCTATCGATCATCCCCCGGATGATTAGTTCAACGCTCGTCTCTCATCCCTAAGGACGGGGCGACGGGGATTGATCCGGCGCTTGTATCTGCGCCATCGTGCCCGACGTCCGGTAATCGTGGGCCGATCGTGTTCGCGGGCGATCTGCATCCTTTTTGAAGGTGATCCCCGCCTCAAGCACGATCCGTCACACCGAAACATAGCTCGTCACGACGCCGCGTTCACCCAACCCCGCCACCAGCGCACGCAACTGCTTGCGCCGCAGCGGTTTCGCTGCGGGACTACCCGTCGTCCGACGGCGTCGCGACCACCTTACCGCACACGCCACGTTGATGCCGAACAGTTCATCGGTTGGTGAAGCGCGCCGTCTTTAAGGTGGTTGAGGCTATGAGCGTCGAATGGATCTCGGCATACCGCGGAGGGCAAGGGCACCGCGAGCGTATCGCTGCCATGCGCCAAATGGCGGTTCGCTCGGCCCAGGCAGACCGGCAAAAGTCCGGCCGTAGCAGGGGGCGAGCCTTCTCAATTCGGAACGGGTAGGGGTAAGGCCGCCTGCCGACCTCCGTAGAAAAGTCGTCGATCGGCTCCGTTTTCCCAGCCGCCGCACCAAGTTGCTCTTTCCCGAAGCTGCTCATGGGGGAAACGTGAAAATTCACACGGAACGAACGGCCAGGATTGAGCGATCATCAGCGCAACGATAATCCGCGCTGCGGACCTTTGACAGGATAAGCGACGCGGAACCCGATATGTGACGTCGGAAGGTCGTGTTCCTGTGCCTGATAGGCGGCCGGTCGAAAATTGGCGCAGTAATTCATCGCACAGAGGTAGCTGCCGCCCTTGATCAGACCGACATCCTGATCGCCTTCCACCCATTCCCAGACATTGCCGACCATGTCGTAAAGGCCCAGGTCGTTCGCCTCGAAGCAGCCCACCGGCGCGATCCCGGCATAGCCGTCCTCGGCCGTGTCGCGCATGGGGAAGACGCCCTCCCAGACATTGGCCCTGGGCTTGCCGTGATCGAACGCCCAGTCGACCGGGTCGCGCGTGGCGTTCTGGTTGCCGCGCGCGGCGCGCTCCCATTGTTCGGTGGTGGGCAGCGCCCCTCCGGCCCAGCGGGCATAGGCTGCGGCATCGTCGCGATCGACATGGACGACGGGTTCGTCCGCGCGACCCATCAGGTCGCTGTCGGGACCCTTGGGACGACGCCAGTCCGCGCCCTTCGTCCATCGCCACCAACGCGCGGCATTGTCGAGGGAAACCGGCTCTGTCGGCGCGACGAACAGCGCCGACGCCCCCTGACGTTCGGCCCGTGTCCGATATCCGGTTGCCGCCACGAAGGCCGCGAACTGGCGGTTGGTCACCTCGTGCGCGTCGATCCGGAATGCCGCCACGCGGACCGGCCGGCCGGGGCGATCCGTGCCATCCTCGCCAAACAGGACAACACCCTCGGCGACGGTGACGATGGCATCGTTCGCAAGACAGCGATGAACAGGGGGCGCCGCGCTGGCCCCCAGCGTGCCGGACGCGGTCAGTGCCAGGAGCAGGGCAGCCCCGATCCTCATGGCCGGGCCGCCGGAGCAGGAGCGGCCTCGGCACCAACCGGTAGCGGAACCACGCCCTTGGCCTTGGCATATAGATCATAGGCCTTGACCAGCTCGGCGAGCCGCTTCGGTTCGGCGGCCGCCAGATCGTGGGTCTCGCCGGGATCGCGAGCGACGTTGAACAACTGCCAGCGCCCGGTGCTGACCCCGCCGCGCGTATAGCGGTTGGTCGGCGCGGGCAGAAACACGACCTTCCAATCCCCTTGGCGAAGCGCACGGCGGAAGAACAGCTCATACCCCAGTGTGTCGTCCGCGGAGCGGACGTTCGCGGCACTGGCGGCCAGCACCGGGCGCAGGCTCTTGCCTTCATAAGGCAGGATGGCATGGTCCGCGAACTGGCTGGGCTGGCGTAGCCCCGCATAGTCGAGCAGGGTTGGCGCAACGTCCCGCACGTCCAGATTGGCATTGGCGATCCGACCGCCGCCCGTCACCCCGCGCCCGGCGGCAAAGGCGCTCACCCGGATGCCGCCCTCGGTCGTATAGCCCTTGACCAGCCACGACGGCACCGAATTGGCCTGCGCCCAGCCCGGTCCATAGCCGACATAGCTGGTCGGCTTGCCGATATTCTCCAGACTGTTGTCGATGCCGAGCGCCTGCGCCGGAGGCAGCGCCGCGTCGGGCGAACCGACCTTGAAGCGGGGGCTCGGCGCCTCGATGACATTCCCCTCCGGTCCGTTATCCGCGAAGAACAGGATGATGGTGTTGTCATAGCGCCCTTGCGCCTTCAGCGCGGCGATCACCCGGCCGACATTCTGGTCCATGCGATCGACCATGGCGGCATAGACCTCCATCTTGCGCGCCTCGACAGCCCGTTCGTCCGCGTTGAGCGACGCCCAGGGTCTGGCGAGCTCCAGGCTGTGCGGCACTGCATCGGCCGGTACCAGGCCGAGCGCCTTTTGCCGGGCCAGTCGCTCGGCACGCAGCGCCTCATAGCCTGCGTCATAGCGTCCCTTGTACTTGGCGATCGTCTCCGCTGGTGCCTGGAGCGGCCAGTGCGGCGTCGTGAAGGGCAGATAGGCGAAGAAGGGGCGGCGATCGGCCGCCTTGGCCGATGCATCGAGATAGCCGATCAACCGGTCGGCGAAATAATCCGCAGAATATTGCCCCTTGGGCAGGGCGGCGGGCTTGCCGTCGTCGCGGTAGCTTGGCGCCAGTCCCGCCTTCGTCCAGGCCTCGTCCTGGTCCGCGCCGAAATGGTTCGACAGGCCCTGCAGCAAGGCGAAGCTGTGCTCGAACCCCCGTGCGGCGGGTTCGCGCTCGGGCGTCAGGCCCAGATGCCATTTGCCCGCCATCCATGTCGCATAGCCGCCCGCACGCAGCAGTTCGGCGATGGAGGCGACCCGGTCGTTCAGATATCCCTCATAGCCCGGCTGCCCACGCGTCGCAGGGCCGAGCAGTTCCGCCATCGTGCCCAGTCCGGCTTCGTGATTGTCGACGCCGCTCATCAGCATCGAGCGGGTGGGGGAACAGGTCGGCGCGGTGTGGAACCCGGTGAAGCGCACCCCCGACAGGGCCAGCGCGTCGAGATTGGGGGTCGCGATCTCACCCCCGAACGCGCCCAGGTCCGACCAACCGAGATCGTCGGCGACGATGATCAGGAAGTTGGGGGCATCCTTCGGCGCCGTTTGCGGTTCGCTCGCGGCCGAAGCCGTTGCGGCCGGGGCGGCGAAAGCCGGCGTGGCCGCGATCAGGGCCGACGCGGCCACCGTCCAAAATCTCACACCGATCATGTCTGCTCCCATTGTCGGCGACCATGCGCGCGGTCGCACGCTCGGGATAAAGGTTGCCGCCGTCGCGACAATGATAATTTGCCTATTAGATCGATAGGAATTCCTTCGTTCGCTTCATGAGCGTCCTTTCATAGCCCTAGGCGGGCGGTCGCCACCGCATGTTCGTCCCCGCCATGAGAGAATGTCCATGCCGATTTCGACAGCCCTTCGTCGCCGTGCCTTATGGCTCGCCGGTGCCGTTCTGCTGCCCGCGCCCGCCACCGCGCAAGAGGCGCTGGTCGCCAACGAGGAGGGCCGGGGCGCGGCCGCTGCGGTGCCGGATAGCGGCGCGAGCGAGGATGTCCTGGTGACCGCACGCCGCCGGACGGAACGAAGCCAGGACGTACCGATCGCCATCAATGCCTTCGGCGCGGCGCAGATCGAATCGACCCGCACCTTCAACCTGCGCGACTTGCAACAGCTGACCCCCAGCCTGGTCGTGACCAACACCAACCCCCGCAACACCAGCATCAACATTCGCGGGCTGGGTAACAATGTCGCGGTCTATAATGACGGGCTGGAGCCGGCGGTGGGCGTCTATCTGGACGGCGTCTATCTCGCGCGGCCGGGACAGACCGTGTTCGACCTCGCCGATCTGGAGCGGATCGAGGTGCTGCGCGGGCCGCAGGGCACGCTGTTCGGCAAGAACACCTCGGCGGGTGCGGTGGTGGTCACGACCCGGCAACCGACCTTCGACTGGCAGGCGGGCGGGGATGCCAGTCTGGGCAATTATGATTTCCGCCAGCTCCACGCCTATGTCTCTGGGCCGTTGTCGCAGCATCTGGCGGCGCGGCTGTTCGTGTCCAAGACCGATCGCGACGGCTTTACCCTGAACCGGTTCGACGGACGCTATGGGCAGGATTTTCACGACCTGAACCTGCGCGGCCAGCTCCTCTACAAGCCCAGCGACGCATTGACCCTGCGGATCATCGGCGACTGGGGGCGGCAGAGCAGTTTCACGGCCGGTAGCATCCTGCTGGGGGCCATTCGCAATTACGACAACGGCGCGCCGTTCCTTAACAATTACTACGACCGGGCGGCACGGCTGGGCTATACGCCGGTCGCGGCGAACCCCGCGCTGCGGACGACCGACACCGATGCCGATCCGCGCTACCGGATGAACCAGCACGGGGTGAACGTCACCACCGACTGGGATGTCGGCCCGGCCACGCTGACCTCGGTCACCGCCTATCGCGCTTGGAACTGGTATCCCCATAATGACGGCGACGGCACCAGCATCGACGCAGGCGCGGATTTCCACCAGAGCAACGAGCAGCGGCAGGTCAGCCAGGAACTCCGCATCGCCTCCAACGGCGCGCGGCGCGTCGATTATGTGGCGGGCCTTTATTATCTCTATCAGTCGATCGAGGCGGAGGCGGTCAACCGCTATGGCAGCCGCGCCGCCGACTGGTTCCTGCCGCCGACCACCAATGCGGCCGTCGGTGCGGCGGCCCTTAACGGCTACCATGTCGTCAGCCGCTCGCGCCCCGTCACCGACAGCTATGCCGCCTTTGCCCAGACGATATGGCACATCACCGATGCCGTCGATCTGACGACCGGCCTGCGCTATACCTATGAAACCAAGTCCGGCTATTTCGATCAGGACGCGACCGGAGCATCGCTGGCCGGGCTGACGGCGGCGCAACAGGCGGCGGCCCGGGCGATCCGCACCCGTTATGGCGTGCGCAATTTTTATACCGCGCGCACCGAGGCCGGGCGACTCTCGGGCCAGGCGACCCTGTCCTGGAAGGTCGCCGCACCTGTGCTGGCTTACGCAACCTATGCGCGGGGCAACAAGTTCGGCGGGCTGAACCTCGCCAACATCACCACCACCGGCCAGTTCGCCGCCAATCCCGTCATCCGTCCCGAGACGATCGACAGCTATGAGGTCGGTGCCAAGACGACCTGGGCGGACGGTCGGATCACCGCGAACGTCGCGGCCTTCTGGACCGACGTCAAAGACTATCAGACGACGATCGTCGACGTGGAGCGCAACGGCGTGAGCTTCTTCACCAACGCCGCCAAGGTACGGACCCGCGGCTTCGAGGCGGACCTGCGCGCCGCGCCGACACGGTGGCTGACATTGTACGGATCGGGCACCTATGACGACGCCCGCTACATCTCCTATGCCAATGCACCTTGCCCGATCGAGATCACGGGGCGGACATTGTGCGATTTGAGCGGGCAGCGCCTGCCGGGCGTCTCCCGTTGGGCCGCCTCGGCCGGGGGCGAGGTCCGCGCGCCCCTCGGCGTCAATTTCGGCCATGACGCCGAGGTTTATGCAGGCTCGGATTACAGCTATCGCTCCGCGACCAACAGCACCGCCAGCCTCAGCCGCTATTCGGATATCCCGGCCTATGCGCTGGTCAATCTACGGTTCGGGATCAGAGCCGATGACGGCCGATACGACATCCAGTTCTGGGGACGGAACATAGCCAATTCGACCTATTATCTGTCCCGGGCGGCCAACAACACGGGCGCCGTTACCGCCACGCTGGGCGATCCCCGCACTTACGGCCTTACCCTTCGAACCAAATGGTAGATGGTTTTCGTCTGCTGTCATACGTTGCAATTGACATGTTCAATGTACTGCGAAGAGGAAAAGCCTGGGCTAGCGTCCTTGCTTCAATAGCGATTGATCAAAGCACCATGATTTGCAGGCGGTCTCTATGCGTGGTGGCTATCACTTCAGACAAATTTTTGAGCGAATGTCTATCTTGATTGCTGGGCCACAACAGTCGACTTGATAAGCCTGAGGCCGCCCCCCGGCGTCAGTGCGAGCGTGAATTCTGCCAGCGCTTGGCACGCGATGCTTTGTACGAGGGCCCCATTCTGGCGACCGCGATCGCTCATCCATCCTCCAGCAGCGCTGCCAGGTGCGCCAGCCGCTCGCCCGCATCCTCGATCCGTTCGGTCAGGATCAGCCGCCCGTTCTTTTCGGTCAGCCCCGCGATCGCCTCGCCCGCCTGGCTGTCCGGTCGCGGCGTCAGCGCGATAGCGGCGGGGCCGGCGTCGATCCGCGCGATCCCGTGGCCACGCGCCAGTTCGCGCACGCGCGTGATCGTCATCAGCCGCTCCGCCGCACGCGGCAGCGCGCCGAACCGGTCGCGCAACTCCTCCTCGAAGCCATCGACATCGTCGATCTCGCGCAGCCGGGCGAGCCGCGCATAGAGCGACAGCCGCACATCCTCGTCCTGGACCCAGTCGGCGGGCAGCCAGCCGTTGATGCCCAGGTGCAGCTCGGGCGTCCAGCGCTCAACCGTCTCGCCCCGCGCGGTGCGTAGCGCGCCTTCGAGGAGCTGCTGATACAGCTCGACACCGATCAGCCGCATATGCCCGGCCTGCGTCTCGCCCAGCAGGTCGCCGGCACCGCGCATGTCGAGGTCGCGGCCGCTGATCGCGAAGCCCGCGCCCAGCCGGTCGAACGCCTCCAGCGTGCGCAGTCGCTTGAGCGTCCGGGGCGCGATGGCGTCTTCGCCCTTCGTGAACAGCAGCACCTGGCCGCGCCGATGCCCACGTCCGACCCGCCCGCGCAACTGATGCAATTGGGCGAGGCCGAAGCGATCGGCGTGGACGATCGCCATCGTGTTGGCGCGCGGCACGTCCAGCCCCGCCTCGATGATATTGGTCGCGAGCAGCACGTCGCCGTCGCCGCGACCGAAGCGCACCATCGCCTCGTCGATGTCGGCCGCCGGCATCTTACCGTGTGCCTGCAACAGCTCCAGTTCGGGGACCAGCTCGGCCAGCTGCGCGGCGAGCGGCGCCATGTCGGCGATGCGCGGCACTACGACGAAGCTCTGCCCACCGCGCGCGCGTTCGCGCAGCAATGCCGCGCGCAGCATCTCGGGCGCGAAAGCGGAGACGGCGGTACGGATCGGCTGGCGGCGGGCCGGGGGCGTTGCGATCACCGACAACTGGCGCAAGCCCACCAGCGCCGCCTGCAGGGTACGCGGGATCGGCGTCGCCGACAGGCTGAGCACATGGCCCGCCGATCCATGGCCCGCCGAAAGCGCCTGCAATTTCGCCTTGTCCGCCGCGCCGAAGCGCTGTTCCTCGTCGACGATGACCAGTGCCAGGTCAGCATAGGCGACGCCCTTGCCCGCGAGCGCACCCGTGCCGATGACGATTTGGATGCTGCCATCCTTCAACCCCGCCTTGACGCGGCGCGCCTCGGCCGCGGTCGACAGGCGCGACAGGCCGGCGACCGCGATCCCCGTGTCGGCGAAACGCTGGGTGAAGCTGTCGAGATGCTGGCGGGCGAGCACCGTCGTCGGCGCGGCGATCGCCACCTGCTTGCCCGACAGCGCGGCGATGGCGGCGGCGCGCAGCGCGACCTCGGTCTTGCCATAGCCGACATCGCCGATCACCAGCCGGTCCATCGGCCGTCCGGAGGCCAGGTCGCTGCGCACCGCCTCGATCGCGGCGCGCTGGTCAGGCGTTTCCGAGAAAGGAAAGCCCGCCGCGAAGCGTTCATAGGCGGCGGGTTCGGGATCGAGCACCGGCGCGGTGCGGTCGCCTCGCGCTTCGGCTAGCTCGGTCAGCCCGTGCGCAGTGTCGGCGATGGCGGCATCGATGCCGATGCGCCGCTCCTGCCAGCTCTTGCCGTCCAGCGTGTCGAGCGTGACTGCGTCATCCTCCGCGCCGTATCGCCATAAGCGGTCGGCGTCAGCCACGGGCACCAGCCGCACCGCATCGCGCGCATAGGTCAGCTTGATCGCGTCGCCGCCCGCGGTCGCATCGTCACGCGCCAGCCGTTCCAGCCCCGCGACGATGCCGATGCCATGATCCTCGTGGATGACGGTGTCGCCGACGCGGACGTCGGCGGGTTGCAGCAGCGCGGGCTCGACATGCGGCACGACGCCGTCGGATCGGTCGGCGCGGCTGCCGATCAGGTCCGCCGCGGCGATGGCAAGCAGGCGTTTGGCGCGAAAACCGCAGTCGGCGGGCGCAGCGAGCGTCAGTAGCGGCCCCGCCGAGCGCTTGCGCACCGCCGACCAGTCGGCGGCCGGGGTCGCTTGGGTTGCCAGCGCCTTTTCGACCCGGCGGGTGAGGAAGCGCAGGTCGCGCTCGCTGCCGATCAGGACCACGCGCTCGCCCGCCTCGATCGCCGCCTTGCCCAGTTTGGCGAGGCCGCGCATCGGCGCCGATTGCTCGACGAAGCGGGGCGGCGGATCGCCGGCGCGGTCGATCGTCACGACCTGCCGCGCCGAGATCAGTGCGTCCCACGCCGCCTCGTCGATCACCTCGCGTGCCGCTCGTCGGGCACCGCGCCGCGCGGCATCCGCGCTCAGCAGCAACAGGCGCCGGCGCCGGTCGTCCGCAGCGGGGGGCAGGACGATCGTCGCATCGGGCAGATGATCGATCAGCGCGCAGCGATCCTCACCCAGCGGCGGCTCGGCCACCCGGCCCAGTTCGCGCCGCTCGATCTCGGCGGTGGTGCGCTGGTCGGCGGGGTCGTAGCTGCGGATCGACACGACCCTGCCGTCCTCCACCTCGATGCGCAGCGGCTGTTCGGCATCGGCGGGAAAGACGTCGAGCACGCGACCGCGCAGCGCCAGTTCGCCCGGCTCGTCAACGCGCTCGTCGGGGATATAGCCTAGCCCGGTCAGCGTATCGAACAAGGCCGGCAGGTCGCATGGCTGGCCGACCGCGACCTGCGGCGGCTCCGCATCGAAGGCGGCGGGGGGCGGATAGGCGCGCGCCAGCGCCTCGCCCGTGGTGACCAGCGCGATGCGCGGGCGCTTCGCCTCGCCCAGCATGCACCGCAGCCCGCGCAGCGCGGACACGCGTTGGCCGACATTGGCGGGGGAAGCGGGGGCCTCGTCCCCCGGCAGCGCGTCGGTGCCGGGGCACATCCAGACGCTCGCCTTCGGTATCAGTGCGCTGAGCGCCCGTGCCACGGCAGCCGCGCGCGTCTCGTCCGCCTCGACCGCCACGATATCGTCCTTGGCCAAGCGTTCGGCGAGCGCTGCGGCGGTCTCGACGATACCCAATACGGGATGCGGCGTGCCCGCATCGGGCGCCAGCATGGCAATCTCGGCAGCGGTCAGTGTGCGCATCACATGTCGTATCCCGTTGGGTGACAACGAAAAACGGCTGCCCGACGCGCCCGTTCCCGGGCTCGTCTCAAGGCCATGTTTTTAGCCGATGGTCGAATGGAGGGGGCAGTTATCATCATGTTTTGCAAATGTATCAAGTTTTAAACAACATGATTTTGCGCATTGATAAGTTGATCAAGAATGATCATACTGCAAAAATTAAGACTGCAATAGATATTCGATCATAGAAAGTCGGCTCCATTACGGGAAACAAAAATTGTTATGGTTAATTAGAATTTATTTCTGTTAGGAACGGAATTGTTTGCATTCTGATGTCGACTGAAGCCCGTGCAGCAAATGCTATCAAAGTACCCCGCATCAAACGCAAATTCGCCGAGAATGTAAATTACCCGATATCACCCATGGGCACCGCGAAGCGCAGCTTCCGGCGCTATGCCGGTGTGCGGTTCGGCGTGCACTTCTGATCCTCGAGTAATCTCTCCGGCGTGTCGGGCGTCGTTATCGCCCCAAACGCCGATAGCCGCTCATGCAAACGTACGAGCCGGCGGGGCACCGCCACCCAGATGTCTCGGTCATCGGTGGTTGACCCGGCACCGTCCTGCGCCCAGCATCTGTCCGACATAAAAAAGGGGAGGGATGCCGATGGTCACCCATATCGTCTCGGCGGCGATGATCGCCGCCGTCATGGCCGGGGCCGCGCCCGCCGCCGCGCAGGAAGCGCGGCCGGTTGCGATCACGGTCGATGCCGGCCGGACGACGGGGACGCTGCCGCCGGTCTGGCGGTTCTTCGGGGCGGACGAGCCGAATTATGCGACCATGAAGGACGGCCGCAAACTGCTGCTGTCGCTGGGCAAGCTGCGCAAGGGGGATGTCTATTTCCGGGCGCACAATCTGCTCAATACCGGCGATGGCACGCCGGCGTTCAAATGGGGCAGCACCAACGTCTATACCGAGACCAAGGACGGCAAGCCGGTCTATGACTGGACCGTGGTCGATCGCATCATCGACACCTATCTGGCGCGCGGCGTCCGCCCCTATCTACAGATCGGCTTCATGCCCGAGGCGATGTCGACCGCGCCGTCCGGCACGCCCTATCAGCATGGTTGGCGCCCCGGCTTCGACTATAACGCGATCATTTCCGGCTGGGCCTATCCGCCCAAAAGCTACGACAAATGGCGCGATCTGGTCTATCAATGGACCCGCCACAATGTCGAACGCTATGGCCGGGCGGAGGTCGAGCGCTGGTATTTCGAGGTGTGGAACGAGGCAAACGGAGCCTATTGGGAAGCGCCGCGCGAGGAATTCTACAAGCTGCATGATTACGCCGTCGACGGCGTGCGTCGCGCGCTGCCGACGGCACGGGTCGGTGGGCCGGATTCGGCGGGGGCCGGGGGCGCGTTCATGGACGGCTTCCTGCACCATGTCACCAGCGGCACCAACCATGCGACGGGCAAGACCGGCACGCCGACCGACTTCCTGGCCTTTCACGCCAAGGGCCAGCCGAGCTTCGTCGACGGCCATGTCCGCATGGGGATCGCGACCCATTTGAAGGAAGTCGATCGCGGCTTCGTGAAGGTCACCGCGATCCCCACACTCGCTACCAAGCCCGTCGTGATCGGCGAGAGCGACCCCGAGGGCTGCGCCGCCTGTCCCGGCCCCGAAAACGCCTATCGCAACGGGACGATGTATTCGAGCTATACGGCCGCCAGCTTCGCCCGGATCTGGGAACTGGCGGCGCGGCGGCGGGTCAATCTGGAGGGTGTGCTGTCCTGGTCTTTCGAGTTCGAGAACCAGCCCTGGTTCGCGGGCTATCGCCAGCTGGCGACCAATGGCGTCGCCTTGCCGGTCCTGAACGTCTTTCGCCTGTTCGCGCAGCTGGGCACTGAGCGATTGGCGGCGGAGAGCGATGCGCAGGTGCCGCTGGATATCGTGATGACGCAAGGGGTGCGCGGTGCGCCGGATGTCGGGACCATCGCGACGCGGACCAGCGACGGCCGGATCGCGGTGCTGATCTGGCATTATCACGACGATGACGTCGCCGGTCCGCCGGCTGCCATTCGATTATCGCTGCGTGGCCTGAAGGGCACGGCGCCCGCCTCGGCGACGCTGTGGCGGGTCGATGGCGATCATGCCAATGCCTATGCCGCATGGAAAGCGATGGGCGCCCCCCAGTCGCCCAATCAGTCGCAGTATGCCCAGTTGGAATCTGCATCCGAAATGCGGTCTGAGATGCTGCCCATCGCCACAGGCGGTGGCGTTGCGACGACGGCGCTATCGCTACCACGGCAGGGCGTCGCATTGGTGGTGCTGGGCACACGTTGATCGGCGCCTTCGCCTCCGATGGCGGAGCGATGTGCGTCAGGGCTTGTGTCCTTTCGCCAAGCGCGGCACCTTGGCGATCCGATGCCACGGCCACCAGGCCGGGCGATGATCATGAGGGAGGATGACCGATGAGGATGCTGAGCGCCGCGTTGCTTACGGCGATGATAGCGGTATCACCACTGGTCGCGCAGACGACCGTGCCAGCCGCGCCAGCCGCGCCGGCATCGGTGGTGGAGGATTTCAAACCCTCCACGCTCAACCAGCCG
The DNA here is from genome assembly GCF_052056765.1 of Sphingomonas pseudosanguinis. Classification (NCBI taxonomy): domain Bacteria; kingdom Pseudomonadati; phylum Pseudomonadota; class Alphaproteobacteria; order Sphingomonadales; family Sphingomonadaceae; genus Sphingomonas; species Sphingomonas pseudosanguinis. The sequence goes on along the minus strand of NZ_CP189888.1, from coordinate 1,774,502 downwards.
GGACAGGCCTATCCGCAGGTCAATTCGCAGGGCTATGCCCGTTTCCGCATCGTCGCGCCTGACGCCAAAGCGGTGAAGGTCAGCCTGGGGCTGGGCGGGCGCGGCGGTACGGTCCTGACGGAGGCGCCGGACGGGTCGTGGATGGGCACTTCCGAAGGGCCGCTCGATGAGGGGTTTCACTATTATCATCTCACCGTCGATGGCGGGACGTTCAACGATCCGGGGACGCTGAACTTCTACGGCTCCACCCGGTGGGAGAGCGGGATCGAAATCCCGGCGCATGACGCCGATTTCTACGCGCTGAAGGACGTGCCCCATGGCCGCGTCGAGCAGATCCTGTTTGCCTCGCCCAGCACGGCCAGCCAGCGGAGGGCTTTCGTCTATACCCCGCCCGGTTACGACCGGAATGCGCGCGAGCGTTACCCGGTGCTCTATCTCCAGCATGGCTGGGGCGAGGACGAAACCGCCTGGGCGAACCAGGGCCATGCCAATCTGATCATGGACAATCTGATCGCCGCCGGAAAGACGCGGCCGTTCATCATCGTCATGACCTATGGCATGACCAACGACCTGCGGCCCGGCGGCCCCGGCGGGCTGGCCGCGTTCGACATCCGGCCGTTCCAGACCGTGCTGCTCAACGAACTGATCCCTTATGTCGATGGCCATTTCCGGACGCTGTCGGACCAGCGGCATCGCGCCATGGCGGGGTTGTCGATGGGCGGGTTCGAGACCAAGCTGATCGCGCCCAAGCATCTCGACACGTTCGCCTATATCGGGCTGCTCAGCGGCGGGACGATGTCGCTCGAGGATGTGAATGCGGCACCGGGCTATCGCGACAAGGTGAAGCTGACCTTCGTCAGCTTCGGTGGTCGGGAATTGGAGGGCGACCGCACCGGCCCGCCCGGTGGCCCCCGCAGCGATCCGCGCGCCAATGCCGCCGCCCTGAAGCAGGCGGGGCTGAATAGCGTGTTCTTCGTATCCCCCGATACGGGCCACGAGTTCCAGACCTGGCGGCGCAGCCTGCACGCGATGGCGCCGCTGCTGTTCCGCGACTGAAGGCCCGGACGGGCGCGGCGACGCGCCGTGCCCGTCGGCTCAGATCACGCCGGCCACCCGCAGGGTGATCGCATGGACGCTGTCGGTCGCGCAGGCGAACAGCGTGCGCCCGTCGCGTCCGCCAAAGGCGATATTGGCGCACGGCTTGGGTGTCGGGATCGTACCCAGCCGCTCGCCACCGGGCGACCAGATGCCCACACCCTCGGCGATGCCGGCATAGACCCGGCCCGCCCGGTCGACCGCCAGCCCGTCCGGAATACCCTTGTCCAACCGCGCGAAGACCCGCCGGCGGGCGAGGCGAACCCCGTTCACCACGTCGAAGGCCAGGATTTCCCGCGGGCCATCGGGCTTCAACGCGCCGCCCGTCTCGCTGATGTAGAGCGTTCGGCCATCAGGGGAAAAGACGATGCCGTTGGGCTGGTCCATCTCGCCCTCGACGACCGTCAGGCTGCCCGAGGGATCGATGCGATAGACGAAACGCCCCGGCTGTTCGGGTTCGGCGCGGATGCCTTCATCGGGGACGGTGATGCCATAGATCGGATCGGTGAACCACACCGCGCCATCCGCCGCGACGGCCAGATCATTGGGGGAATTGAGGCGCTTGCCCCGATAGCGGTCGGCGAGCACGGTCATCCGGCCATCGGCCTCCTGCCGTACCACCCGCCGGGTGCGATGCTCGCAGGTGATCAACCGGCCGCGTGCGTCGAAGCCATTGCCATTGGCGTTGTTGGACGGTGCGCGAAAGACGCTGACACGCGCGCCATCGATGCGCAACATCGTGTTGCGCTTGACGTCGCTGCAGATCAGTCTCCGCCGCCGTGGGTCCCAGGCGGGGCCTTCCATCCAGCGTCCGCCGCTGTGCAGCGTCCGCAGTCGCGCGGCCGGATCGACGACATCCGCCAGTGATGGCGCGGCGGCGGCACGCGTGCCCATCAGCAGCAGCGAGGCACCCGTCCCCGCCATCATGAACCGTCGGCTGATGCTGTCGTGAGAGGGAAGCGGCATGGCATGTCCTGTTGAGTCTGGAGCGACCGATGCGGACGTAACGTTCGGGCGGGCAAGCTGGCTCCTGCCCATGCTTTGATCAACCAGGGGGCATCATGCGACCGATCGTGACATTTCATGTCTGGCCCGCCATGCGGGATATATGGCCATTTCGGGCGGTTCTGATGGCCGACGCAGCCGGGAGCCATCATGACCAAGACCGCCTTTCTTAACCTCGCCCTCGCATCGATCATGATCGCTGGGACGGCCCATGCCCAGACGACGCCCAAAGTCATAGGCCTGTCGCCGCAGCCCGAACCCTATGCGACGGAGTCGGTGATCAACCATCCGCGCACCATCGGCTGGCCGGAAGGGCGCAAGCCCGTCGCGCCGCGCGGCTATGAGGTGGTGAAGTTCGCCGGCGGTCTCGACTATCCGCGACAGGCGCTGCTGCTGCCCAATGGCGACGTGCTGGTGTCCGAGGCGCGGACCAAGCCCAAGCTCGACGCCGATCCGGAGGTTCAGCGCGGGCAGGCGCTGTCCAAGACCACCGGATACAGCGCCAACCGCCTGACGCTGCTGCGCGACGCGGATCGTGACGGCGTGGCCGAGCAGCGCTTCGTGCTGCGCGACGGGCTGAACCAGCCATTCGGTATGCAATATGCCAATGGTCGGCTCTACGTCGCGAATACCGATGGCGTGGTCAGCTTTCCCTATCAACTGGGGCAGACGCGGATCACCGATGCGCCCCGGCCGCTGATCTCGCTGCCGGCGGGCGGCTATAATAATCACTGGACCCGCAACCTGCTGCTCAGCCCCGATGGCCGCACGCTCTATGTGTCGGTCGGATCGGCGTCGAATGTCGGCGAATATGGCATGGACGAGGAAAAGCGGCGTGCCGCGATCCTGGCGGTGGATGTGAATACGGGCCGTGAGCGTCTCTATGCCTCGGGCCTGCGCAATCCGGTCGGCATGGCCTGGGCACCGACCAGCGGCACCCTCTGGACCGCCGTCAACGAACGCGACGAGATCGGGGACGACATCTCGCCCGATTATCTGGTCGGCGTGCGCGAGGGCGGCTTCTATGGCTGGCCGTACAGCTATTATGGCAAGCAGGACCCGCGTCACGTCAACGAGCGGCGCGATCTGCTGGCGACGACGCTGATGCCCGATGTGGCGGTCGGTGCGCATTCGGCGGCACTCGGCATCGCGTTCGACAAGGCACCGGGCGCACAAATGGCCTATGTCGCGCGCCATGGATCGTGGAACCGGTCGAGCTTCCTCGGCTATGACGTGCTGGCGGTCCCGTTCACGCAAGGACGACCCTCTGCCGAGCCGCAGCCCTTCCTGACCGGCTTCGTCGCCGATGCGAAGAAGGGCGATGTCTATGGCCGCCCGGTCAGCATCCAGACGCGCGAGGATGGGGCGATCTTCGTGGTCGACGATGCCGGCGATACCGTCTGGCTGGTCCGTCGCAAGGCGTGACCCCTCGACCTTGGGCTCACACGATGGCCGCGGCGATGAGCATCCTCGTCGCGGCCCCTCTTCATGCTCAGACGATCCCGTTCGCCGATACCGAGGACGCCACGCTGTCAGAGGTCGACATTCGCGACGGCGCCCGCACCTGGCATCCGGTCATATCCCTCGACGTGCGCAACGGCGACTATGCGCGCGGTGCGCTCGACGATGACGACGCGCGGCTCGACCGGGTGCCGGTCCATGTCGCGATCGGCGGCGCGGTCGTGCTGCGCCGCCGGGAGGACGGAAGCGGTGAGCTGTTCGCCATCGGGCAAAGCTCGAACGGTTTTCATGCCCCGCGTGCGGCGGACCGTGCCTCGCCGCGGGCCTGGTATGAAAGCAACAATCTCCTCGGGCTGGCATGGCGTCCGACCGGGGGGCTGACGACCGCCGTCACCTATACCATCAAGACGAGCCCGAACGGCGTCGCGGCGACGACGCATGAGGCCAGCCTGAGCGTACTTTATTCGGCGGACAAGGGCTGGGGTCGGTTGAAACCGCGTGCGGCGGTGACCCGTCGAACCCAGGGCGATGGCGGCCTCTACACCATTGCCGGGATCGCGCCGTCCTTCGCATTGACCCGGCGCGAGGACGGCCCGACGCTGGCCATACCGGTGATGGGCGGCATCGGCTGGGGCGGCTTCTACGGGCCGGGCACCGGCGACCGTGCCTATGCCAGCGGCGGGCTGACGCTCGCGCAACCCGTCCGTTTGGCCGGCAGCACCGCGACGTTGCAGGCGGAAGTGCTGGCGCTGGTCCGCGACGACCGGTTGCGCCGTCTCGATGCGCCGGACGGCTCGACGGCGGCGGTAATCCCCTATGCCACGCTCTCGCTCGTCATGGCGTGGTGACGCGGCGGCATCGTCAGTCGGCGTCGACCGCCATGGTCCGCGTGATGCCGATCGCATCGAGGAAGCGCCTGTCATGACTGACGACCAGTAACGCGCCGTCGAAGCCGCGCAGCGCGGTTTCGAGAACCTCGATCGACTCGATGTCGAGGTGATTGGTCGGCTCGTCGAGGATCAGCAGCCAGGGCGGGTTTTCCCCCGACAAAAGTGCAGCAAGACCGGCGCGCAGGCGCTCGCCGCCCGACAGCGAGCCCACGATCCGCTGCGCGTCGCGGTTGCGGAACGCGAAGCAGGCGCAGGCGGCATGCACGGCTTCGTCGTCAAGCATGGGATATAGCCGGCGAAGATTGCCAGCGATCGTCTCCGCGTCATCGAGCAAAGTGACATGCTGGTCGAGCATCGCGATCCGATCCGCCCGCCGCCGCACCCTGCCGGTACTGGGCGTGAGGTCGCCGGTCATGAGGCGGAGCAGCGTCGACTTGCCCGCGCCGTTGCGCCCGGTGACGGCGATCCGTTCGGGGCCATGGAGGGACAGCGACCACGGCCCCAGGCACCGATCGCCACGCTCGACCCTCGCCTCCTCAATCACGAGCAATTCGGCTTGGGCGGGCAGGCCGGTCGCGGGCAGATCGATGGTCAGCGGGGTCAGCACCTCGATCCGCGCGCGGGCGGCGGCGCTCGCCGCTGCGGCGTCGGTGATCTGGCGCTCCGCGATCTGGCGGGCGTGACCGCCGCTATTCTCCGCACGTTCGGCGCGCGCGCCCAGCAGGATTTTCGGCTCGGACCCCTTGGCGGCGAAGGCGCGTCCGGCCTTGTCGCGCCGGTCCTTCGCCTCTCGCGCGGCCTGGGCGGCAAGGCGGGTGCTGCGCAAGGTCGCATCGGCGCGTTCGCGCTCGGTCTCGGCGCGGGCGCGTTCGGTGTCGCGAAGGTTGGCGAAGGCCGACCAGCCGCCGCCGACAATGCGGATGTCGATCGGGTTCAACTCGACGATCCGGTCCATGCCCTCCAGCAGCGCACGGTCATGGCTCGCCACCAGCACGCCGCCCCGCCACCCGGCGATCAGCCGGGCGATGGCGGCGCGTCCCGCCCGATCGAGATTGTTGGTCGGCTCGTCCAGCAGCAGCAGGTCGGGCCTGGCGATCGCCAGTCGAGCCAAGCCGATCCGCGTCCGCTCGCCGCCCGACAGGCTGCCCATCGGCCGGTCCAGCGCGACGCCCCCCAGCCCGACCTGCGCGAGCGCCGCGTCGATCGTGGCGGGCAGCGTCCAGTCGGCGGCCTCGAAATCGGTCGCCACGCCGTCGCCCGCCTCGATCCGGGACAGGATCGCGAGCGGTGTGGCGACGCCCAGCGCCTCGGCGACGCTGTCCGCCGGGTCATGGGTCTGGGCGAGCATGCCGACCGTAGAGGCGCGATGGATGGTGCCGGATGCCGGCATGGCCAGCCCGGCCGCGATGCGCAACAGGCTGGATTTGCCCGATCCGTTGCGCCCGACCAAGCCGATGCGCTCGGCACCGACCGACAGGGTCAGATCATGGAAAAGCGTTCGGCCGTCAGGCGTGGCGGCGGAGAGATGCGAGAAGGTGATGAGGCTGGACATGGGCACCGTGACGGACGGGGAGGGCAGGGCGGATGGCGCTGATCTTCCGGTCGTTCACGGGCGTGGCTCCTTCTTTTCGCGGCGCGGATATAGCCGATCGCGGGCGATCACGCCACCCGGGGCCGAGCCGGGCGGCATTTCGTCCAAAAGCACAACGGCTGGGAGCCGTGATCGCCTCGATGCGTTTCAGCCCCGAAATGAAGGAGCGACGCATGTATAAGCGACTGGGCACGCCATTGGTGTTGGGAATGCTGCTGGCGGCCTGCAGCGGTCAGACGGCGTCGGACCAGAACACCGCCTCTCCGGCCGGGGAAACCGCGGGTCCCGCGACATGGAGCGACCGGACCAAGTCCCAGCTGCGCCAGGCGATCGATGCGCGCGCCGCCCATGGTCTCGATCAGATGGCCTTTAATGTCTCGGCGAGCGACGATAACGCTTTGAACGAGCAGGCGCTGCGCTTCGCCGGTGCGCTAGCGCGCGGAGCGAGCGATCCGACAAAATTGTACGAGGTGTATACGGTGCCCCGGCCGTCGCCCGATCTGAAGGCCGGGCTCGCGAACGCGTTGCGCGCCGGTGATCTCAACAAATGGCTGGACAGCCTCGCGCCGCAGGACGGCAATTACAAGCGGTTGTCGGCCGCCTATCTCAAGCTGAAGCAGCAGCCTCAGGCACCCGAGGGGCAGATCGCGGACTCCGGGGAGGCGATCAAGCCGGGTGCCAGCGACCCGCGCATTCCCGCCATCGTCCGCGAACTCGTCATCCTCGATTATCTGGCCCCCGATGCCGCGCAGGGGAACGGCTATGCGCCCACCATCGTCGAGGCGGTTCGCCGGATGCAGGCGGATTACGGGATGAAGCCGGACGGCATCATCGGCGATGAGGCGCTGGCCATCCTCAACATGTCGGACGCCGACCGCATGCGCGCGATCGCGGTGGCGATGGAGCGCCTGCGCTGGCTGGAGCGCACCCCGCCCGCGACCCGGATCGACGTCAACATCGCGGCGGCGCGGCTGACCTATTGGCGCGACGGCAAGATCGTCGACACCCGCCGGGTCGTCGTCGGCGAACCGGATACCGAGACGCCGCAGCTCGGCTCGCCCATTTTCCGCCTCGTCGCCAATCCAACCTGGACCGTGCCCCGGTCGATCCAGAAGAAGGAACTGGCGCAGAAGGGCGCGGCCTATCTGCGCGCCAACAATATGGAGTGGAAGGACGGCTGGATCGTCCAGCAGCCGGGGCCGAAGAACTCGCTTGGCCTCGTCAAGTTCGACATGCAGAACGATCACGCCATCTATCTGCACGACACGCCGGCCAAGGCCCTGTTCGCCATGGTCCAGCGCCAGCGCAGCCATGGCTGTGTCCGTGTCGAGGACGCGCTCGGTTTCGCCGAGATGTTGGCCAAGGACGAGGGCGTGGTCGACGAATGGCACCGGGCGCGCGAAACCGGCAAGGAGACGTTCGTCAAACTGCCGCGCGAAATCCCCGTCCGACTGCTCTATCAGACGGTCCTGTTCGACAAGGATGGCGAGCCGATCGTGCGCAACGATCCCTATGGCTGGGACGACCGGGTCGGCTCGGCGCTGGGCTTCAAGGCCGGCAAGGCGCTGCGCGTTCAGACCGGCGCGGCGGATGTCGGACCGTAATCGTGACGGGTGGGCGATTGTCGCTCGCCTGTTAGCGATAACGCGCTATGATTGCTCCATAATCACCGGACATCAGGTGGGGAGGAGCAGGGATGCGTTTCGACAAGGCATGGCTCGCGCTGGTCGTCATGGCGACACCGGCATTGGCGCAGGATTCGAAGGAGCATGCGCGGCAACTGGCGGGTGAGCCGGTTGCCGGTGCTCAGACGCTGCGGCTGGTCGATATTCCCGAGGCGACGGGCAAACCGATCGCTTTGTTCGACGGCCGCAGTCTGACGGGCTGGACACCGTGGCTGGGCTATGCCGATCCGTCGATCACCTATCGCGCCAGTCCCGGCGCCACGCCGATCGGCGTCGGCCGTGACACCAACGACGATTTCGCGATACGTCAGGTCGACGGCGCGCCCGCCATCTGGGTCAAGGGAGAAACCTGGGGCAGTCTGGTCCACCGCGCCGATCTTCGCGACTATCACCTGCGCCTGCAGTTCAGATGGGGCGACAAGACCTGGGCGCCGCGCAAGGACCAGCCGCGCAACAATGGCCTGCTCTATCACAGTCACGGTGTGCCGGGCGAGGTGTTCGGCACGTGGCGCCCCTCGGCCGAGTTCGAGATCATGCGGGGATCGACCGGCATGATCGTCGCGGTCGGCGGCAAGATCCGCGGACATACCGATGTGGCATTCGACCCGTCGCTGATCGCGCCGCATCTGCGCTACCGGGTCGGCGGGCGGCAGATCGATATCGTCAACGGCACCCCGACCTGGAATGTCGAGGCCGCGACCGATGCCGAGCGACCGATCGGCCAGTGGAACACGCTCGACCTGTATGTCGTCGGTGACCGCGCGGTGCATGTCGTCAACGGCGTGCCGGTGGCCGAAGTGCGCGACTTGGCGGCCATCGCCGCCGATGGCAGCCGCCAGCCGCTGACCCACGGGCATGTCCAGCTTCAATCGGAAGGGGCCGAAACCTGGTTTCGGGCGATCACGGTCGAACCGATCAAGGCGCTGCCCCGGATCGTCGTGGCGAAATAGTCCCTCTTGCTGATCGTCGGCGTTCTCGCGTTCGCGCGCGACGGGCGCCGGATTTGGGGCCGGCGATCGCTCAGCGAAAGGCGAGCCAGCCGATCAGCCCGAAAAGGCCGAGCGCGCACCAGCCGCCATCGGTGCGGATCAGATAGACCGTGCCCATGATGCCGATGGTCGCCATCGCGACCAGCATCGGCTGGCCGTCCGCCACCTGGCCGAGCAGGATCAGCCCGCCGACCAGATTGGCGACGGCGTTGGTCGCGATCCACAGATAGGACAGGACGGGGCCGATCGACCCCAGCAGCGGCATCTTGATCGTCGCGAAACCGCGCATGCTGCTGGGAAACAAATCGGCCGCCAGATGAAGCCCGATGCCGAAGCCCAGTCCCGCCGCGACCGGCCAGGTGCGGGGATCGAGCGTGGCGACGAACAGCGGCAGGATGCTGTGCAGGATTGCGCTGCGATGCCGCAGGCGCAGCGGCGTATCCAGGTCGGGGAGCAGCGTGCCGGCGGTCGCCGATGCCACCACGGTGGCCGCGACGATCCAGGACGCCCCCCCTCCGGTGAACGCCATCACGACTGCCAGCAACAGGAAAAGTAACGCCGCCACTGCGGCGACCTACGCATGGCGTACTCCTTTTGTCCATGGTCCAAGGGGCTCGTCGATTCCGAAGATTCCACTTTTCGTATCGGCGATAAGCGATTGGAATCCGACAGAGTCATTTTTGCCACGCTTCGGGGATGATGGCCGGCTTCAACCCCGCCTATCCCTGCGCACAGATTTTCTCATCCCTGTCAGGGATATAGGCGTGCCTATAGACGCCGTCCGGGTCACGCCGGATAAAAGAGGGAATCCAAACGGTGCACACCATCCGCACGGCCGCCTTGACCGGCACCATTCTTGCCGCCCTGATCGGCACGCCCGCCTTCGCGCAAACGACCCCGACGCCTGCATCGGGGACGCAAGGCAGCGAACCGGCGGAAACCGCGCCGGCCGGCGCCGATGTCGCGACCCGCGCGGATCAGCAGAATGACGTGATCGTCACCGGCACCCGTGTCGAGGGGCGGACCCGGCTGGACAGCATCTCGCCGGTCGACGTGCTCAGCGGCGCCAGCCTGCAGCGGCAGGGCACGACCGAACTCGGCGCGGCGCTGGCAACCGTCGCCCCTTCGATCGATTTCCCGCGTCCCTCCGCCAATGACGGTACGGACTCGGTCCGTCCGGCCACGCTGCGCGGCCTGTCGCCCGACCAGACGCTGGTGCTGATCAACGGTATCCGGGGGCATACGTCCGCGCTGTTGAACACCAACGGCACTGTCGGTCGCGGTTCGGCGGCGGTCGACCTCAACACCATCCCCACGGTCGCGCTCGACCGGATCGAGGTGCTGCGCGACGGTGCGTCGGCGCAATATGGCTCGGACGCGATTGCCGGCGTCGTCAATCTCCGGCTGCGCAAGGCACGCTCAGGCGGCGGGGCACAGGTCAATTACGGTTTCTACGACACCCAGGTCGACACCGCGCGTGGCAGCCGGCACGTCACCGGCGAGCATGCGGTGACCGCCTCGTTGTGGCAGGGCTTCGGCTTTGGCGAGGACGGCTATGTCACGGTGTCGGGCGAGTATCTGAACCGTCGGCCGACCAACCGCGCCGATTTCGATCCGCGCGTCACGCCGACCCGCATCACCGGCCGCTATGGCGATCCCGAGGTCGAGCAGTACACCGGCTTCCTCAACGCCGGCACGACGCTGGTCGATGATTGGAGCCTGTACGGCTTTGTCGGCTATCAGGACCGCGATTCCCGCGGCGCGGCGTTCCCGCGCCTGCCCAGCGCGGCGACCCGATTGGCGGGCTATCCCAATGGCTTCCTGCCGATCATCAACACCAAGTCGCAAGATTTGAACTCCGCCGCCGGCATCAAGGGCAATGTGGCGGGCTTCGATGTCGACCTGTCGTTCAGCTATGGCCGCAACAGGATCGCGTTCCGCACGCTCAACTCCGCCAACTATGCGTACGGCGCGGCGACCCCGAAGAATTTCAACGACGGCGCGTTGATTTACGACCAGTATGTCGCAGGGTTGGACGTCACGCGCCAGTTCGACGTGTTCCAGTCGCTCAACCTCGCCTTCGGTGTCGAGGGCCGGCGCGAAGGCTATAAGATCGTGGCGGGCGAGCGGGCCTCCTACGACTATCCCGAAACCGGCGCGGTCGCGGGGGCGTCGCCCGGCGCGCAGGGCTTTGGCGGCTTCGCGCCCCGCAACGAGATCAAGCGCAGCCGCCGCAACGGCAGCGCCTATCTCGATCTCGAAGCGCAGCTGACCGACAAGTTCCTCGTCGGGCTGGCCGGGCGGTTCGAGGATTATTCGGACTTCGGCAGCACCGCCAATGGCAAGATTTCGGCGCGCTATGACGTGGCCGACTGGTTCGCCCTGCGCGCCACCGCCTCGACCGGCTTCCGTGCGCCGTCGCTGCAACAGCAATATTTCACCCAGGTCGCCTCGGTCGTCACCAATGGCGTGCCGATCCTGACCGGGACCTTCCCGTCGGTGTCGCCGGTCGGCGTGGCGCTGGGCGGCCTGCCGCTGGAGCCGGAAAAGTCGACCAACCTGTCGATCGGCACGGTCATCCGCGCGGGCGGGTTCGACCTGACCGTCGATGCCTACCAGATCCGACTGCGCAACCAGCTGGGCCTCTCGGAGAATATCCAGGCGACCTTCAGTCCGCAGGTGGCCGCGCTGCTGGCACCGTTCAACGTCTCGGCCGCGCGCTTCTTCATCAACGGGCTGGCCTCGACCACGCGCGGTATCGATGCGGTGGCGCATTATCGCTGGCGGACGGCCGGGGCCGGGGTGTTCGACTTCACCGTCGCGGGCAATGTCAACGATGTCGACGTGACGCGGGTGCCGACCTCGACCGCCGTGCTGAACCCGGCACCGACGCTGTTCGCGCGCAGCCGCATCCTGACGCTGGAGCAGGGAACGCCGCGCGAGAAGGTGACGGGCACGATCGACTGGTCGCTCGACCGGCTCGGTGCACTGGCGCGGGTGACCTATTATGGCAACGTCATCCAGCCGGGCACGACGCCCGCCGCCGACGTGCCGACCGGGCGGCGCGCGATCACCGATATCGAGTTGCGCTACACCGGCGATCGTGGCGTGCAACTGGGGCTGGGCGTCAGCAACCTGTTCGACGTCTATCCGCAGCAGCAGGTTGCGGCGAACAATTCGACCGGCGTGCTGGGCTTCCCCTATTACTCGCCGTTCGGTTTCAACGGGCGCTATCTCTATGCCCGTGCCGGGGTGAACTGGTAAGGCGTCTCGGGGCCGGATAGGACGTCCGGCCCCGACGCTCGGACATGAGCCTTCAAGCTCGAGCCCGGCAGCGAGCCGATCGCTGGCGTTAAGGGGCTGGCGTTTCGAGCGGGGCTTCGTCTTGGACGAGCATCACAAGCCGGCCCTCCCACTCCTCCGCCGCCACCGTTTCGGCCGAGCGGACGATGCCGCGTGTCAGGGCGGGGATGACGGATACGCGGAAGTCGCGTGCCATCAGCCCTTCCACCGCCCAACGAACGCAATAATCCGCCGCGACGCCCACGACCGTCACATCGTCGACGCCCCCGGCCCGCAGGTCGGCGAAGAAGGCCTCGCGTTCGATTGGCTCCCCGCCATCGCATGGCGCCAGGACGAGGCCGGGCTCCTCCCACATGTCGAAGACGCTCTTTTCCAGCGTATATGTCGGGATTTCCGCATCGACCACGGCCGGGTCGATCGTCAGCGCCCAACCGGGGCCATCCTTCACGCAGTGAAGGGGAAACTGCTGTGCCTCGGCCGATCCGGCATAGATTTCCGGTATATGGGTATCGCGCGTGAACAACACGCCGGCGGTATCGCTGGCGGACAAGCTGGCCAGCCACTCGCGCATGGGCGCGACGATGGCCTCGGCATCCGGCACGGGCAGGGCGCCATCGGCCGCTACAAAGTCATGCTGCATATCCACCACGATGACGAAGCGCTTCATCGACCTTCTCCTCGTATTTGACATATATCTGCAACGCTCATAAGTAAAGCGCAAGATGGATATAAGGTGGGGTGATGGACGAACGTGCCTATCTGAAGCGATATGACGCCAACGCCTATGACCGGCCATCGGTCACGGTCGATCTGATTCTGATGAGCGTTGTCGATGGCGCGCCGGCGGTGCTGCTGGCCGAACGCGGTCAGCATCCCTTTGCCGGCCATTGGGCCTTGCCGGGTGGTTTCGTGGGGAGGGACGAGAGCCTGGACGCCGCCGCGCGCCGCATCCTGCATGACAAAGCGCATCTGACCGACGCCTATATCGAGCAGCTCTATACCTTCGGCGCCGTGCAGCGCGATCCGCGCATGCGGGTGATCAGCGTCGCCTATTTCGCGCTGTTGCCCGTCGAGCGCTTCCGGGCCGCGCTTCGCCATGCGCCGGAACTGGGGCTGGCGTCGCTTGGCGTGTCGCCGTCAGGAGGCGGGGTCGAGGCGCGGATCGATGGCGATGGCCCTGTGACCCTGGCCTTCGATCATGACGCGATGATCGCGCTCGCACTGGAGCGGTTGCGCGGCAAGCTCGACTATTCGCATGTCGCTTTCGCGCTGTTGCCGGAACGGTTCACTTTGCGAATGCTGCAAGAGGTTTATGAGGCGATTCTCGGGCAGAGTCTCAACAAACCCGCCTTTCGCCGACGCATGCTGGATCGCGGCTGGCTCGAGGCGACGGGTGAGCGCGAAACCGGCGCATCGTTTCGTCCGGCCGAGCTGTACCGCGCCCATATCCCAAAGCGTGACGCTCGATGACCCATCCCCGCTCAGCGTTCGAAACACGGCGCCCGCCTTCGCCGTTTCCCTGCCAAGCCAGCCGATAAAGGACCGACCATGCCCGTTACCGACATCGCCACGCGCGTCTATAATCATGGCTGGCGGCTCGACCCGGTCGTGCGCAGCCTGCTTGATACCGATTTCTACAAGCTGCTGATGCTGCAGATGATCCGGCATCGCCATCCGGACGTGCAGGCGACCTTCTCGCTGATCAATCGCAGCCGTGGCGTGCGACTGGCCGAGGTGATCGACGAGACCGAATTGCGTGAGCAGCTGGATCATGCACGGACCGTGCGCTTCAGCAAGAAAGAGCTGATCTGGCTGGCGGGCAACAGCTTTTACGGCAAGCAGCGTATGTTCGCGCCCGATTTCATCCAGTGGCTCGCCGATTTCCAGCTTCCCGAATATGAGCTGCGGACCGTCGACGGCCAGTTCGAGCTGCATTTCGATGGTCCCTGGACCCACACCACCATGTGGGAAATCCCCGCGCTGGCCATCGTCAACGAGCTTCGCTCGCGCGCCGCGCTGAAGGGGCGGGGGCGGTTCGAGCTCGACATCCTCTATGCCCGCGCCAAGGCGAAGCTGTGGGAGAAGGTCGAGCGACTGCGGCAATTGCCCGACCTCGTCATTTCCGATTTCGGCACCCGGCGGCGGCATGGCTTTCTGTGGCAGCGCTGGTGCGTCGAGGCGTTGAAGGAGGGGCTGGGCCACCGTTTCATCGGCAGTTCCAACGTCCTGCTGGCGATGGACAATGATCTGGAGGCGATCGGCACCAACGCGCATGAGCTGCCGATGGTGCTGGCCGCACTGGCGCAGGACGATGCCGGGGTCGCCGCCGCGCCCTATCGGGTGCTGGAAGAGTGGCAGGCGCATTATGACGGCAATCTGCTGATCGCCCTGCCCGATGCCTTCGGCACCACGAGCTTCCTGCGCAACGCCCCCGACTGGCTGGCCGACTGGACCGGTTTTCGCCCCGATTCGATGCCGCCGATCGAAGGGGGCGAGCAGATCATGGCCTGGTGGCAGGCGCATGGCCGCAATCCGCGTGGCAAGCTGCTGATCTTCTCCGACGGTATGGACGTCGACAGCATCGAGGCGACCTATCGTCATTTCCATGGTCGGGTGCGGATGAGCTTTGGCTGGGGGACGAACCTGACCAATGACTTCCGGGGATGCGACCCGGCGGGCGGGCTGGGGCTGGAGCCGATCTCGCTCGTGGCCAAGGTCATCAGCGCCGATGGCCGGCCGGCGGTCAAGCTGTCGGACAATCCGGCAAAGGCGACCGGCGAGCCATCCGAGATCGAGCGCTATCTGCGCATTTTTGGTCGCGATGGGCATGTGCCGCAAACGGTTGCGGTGTAACCAGCCGATCGGCCGCAGGGGGCATCGATCGCCACCTGCGGTCCCGATCCGAATTTTTCCGTTCGATAGCAACATCATGGACGATGCTTTTGGCTACTCCTCTGAGCGACATTTGAACCCCAAGGCGCGCATTATTTCGGGCAAGACAGACCCCACAACCTCCTGAAATGTCAGAGCATTGACATCCGCTCCAAATCGGACAAGGATGCTGGTAACGTTACCAGGTATAACGGGACGGGCAGGGAGAGGATAATGACGAGGATGGGATCGGGCGCGCGGCGCCTGCGTCGGTCGATGATGGCACCGGCCAGCCTGGCGGTGATCGCGGCCTGTATCATGGCCACGCCAAGCTGGGCGCAGACGGCGACGTCGCCGCAGGGGACGCCCGCCGATCAGGCGGCCGTGACTGCGAGCCCCGCGACACAGGAAGGTGAGGCGGACAGCCGCGACATCATCGTCACCGGATCGCGCATCACCACCGGCGGCTTTACCGCACCGACCCCGACGACGGTGATCGGCGAGGAGCAGATCCAGCAGAACGCGCAGCCCAATATCTTCACGACGGTCGCGCAGCTTCCCTCGCTTCAGGGATCGACCGGCACCTCGGTCAACACCTTCAGCACGTCGAGCGGGCAGCAGGGCCTGAGCTCCTTCTCGCTGCGCGGCGTCGGCGCGATCCGCACCCTGACGCTGCTCGACGGGCAGCGCGTCGTCGGCGCGAACGTGACCGGCGTGCCCGACATCAGCCTGTTTCCGCAGCTGCTGATCAAGCGGGTCGACGTCGTCAATGGCGGCGCCTCGGCCTCCTATGGCTCGGACGCGGTCGGCGGTGTCGTCAACTTCATCACCGATACCCGGTTCAAGGGGATCAAGGGCAATGTCCAGGGCGGCCTGACCACCTATGGGGACAATGAGCAGGTGCTGATCCAGCTGGCGGGCGGCACCAGCCTGTTGAACGACAGCCTGCATGTGATCGCCAGCACCGAGTACGCGCATGAGGACGGCGTCGGCGGCGGCGAGTTCGGCACCGCGCTGGCGGGCGGGCGCGACTGGTTCCGCCAGTCGACGTTGATCAATCGCAACGTCCTGAACGACGGTACGCCGCAATATCTGTTCCGCGACTATGCGCAGCCCTATAACTACACCAAATACGGCCTGATCACGGCCGGGCCGCTGCAGGGTATCGCCTTCGACCAGGCGGGCAATCCGTTCCAGTTCCAGTACGGATCGGGCGGAGTGCCGGCGCGCGATGCGGCGGGCAATGTTCGCGGCTGTTTCCCCGGCTTCTGCCTGGGCGGCGACCTGTCGGGCAATGTCGATGCGGGCCGCTCGCTCCAGTCGAAGATCCAGCGGGTGAACAGCTATGGCCGTATCGGCTATGACTTCGCACCCAATGGCGAAATCTATGGTACGGTCAATATCGGCCAGGTGAAGACCAACAACCAGCCGGTCGGCGGCATGAACCGTCCCAACCTGACCATCCAGTGCGCCAATCCCTTCGTGCCTGCGCTGATCAAGGCGGCGTGCACCACGGCGGGCATCACCAATTTCCAGTACGGCACCAGCAATGCCGCGCTCGGCAATACGCAGGTCTATACCGATCGCCGTCAGTTCCGCTTCGTCGCGGGTGCCAAGGGGCGCGAGTCGGTCGCCGGGTCCGACTGGTCCTACGACATGTATTACGAGCACGGGACCAACTATACCGATGTCGATGTCAGCAACATCATGCTGTCCCGCCGCTTCAACCAGGCAATCAACGCGACCACGCTGAACGGCGCGATCGTCTGTGCCGATGCGACGGCGCGCGCCAATGGGTGTCAGCCGCTCAACATCTTCGGCGGCAATCCTTCGGCGGCGGCGCTCAACTACATCATTCCGCAGAACGGCGCCTATCAGCGCACCCGCCAGACGCAGGACGTGATCAGCCTGAACTTCTCCGGCTCACCCTTCTCGTCCTGGGCGGGGCCGGTGTCGGTGGCGTTCGGCGGCGAGTTCCGCCACGAATTCTACCGCGTGCGCGCCGACCCATACGGCGCGGGCTTCGCCAACAGCCCGGCCAATGGCGCCTATCCGGCCGACCCGGTGCTGCTGGCGGACGGCAATAACTGGTATGCCGGCAACTATAAGAACGGCAGCGGCGCCTATAGCGTCAAGGAGGCGTTCCTGGAGGCCGACCTGCCGATCATCAATTCGGACGCAGGCGGCCGGGCCAACATCACCGGCGCGGCGCGCGTCACCGATTATAGTACCTCGGGCACGGTCTGGGCGTGGAAGCTGGGCGGAACCTGGGACCTGCCGGTCGATGGCCTGCGCATCCGCGGCGTGACCTCGCGCGACGTGCGCGCGCCGAACCTGTCCGAACTTTTCGCTGCACCCGTCACGACGACACTGCCGGGCTTTTTCGATCCGTTCAATAACGTCAACGTACTGGCGCTCCAGAACACCATCGGCAACGTCAACCTGACGCCCGAGATTGCGCGCAACACCACGCTGGGCATCGCCTTCTCCAATTCGCAGGCGATCCCGGGCCTCAGCCTGTCGGTCGACTATTATAAGATCAAGATCACCGACGTGATCTCCAGCCTGGGCGCGCAGGACATCGTCAACCTGTGCTTCCTGAACATCGCGCCGGAGACGTGCGGCGTGTTCAACCTGAACAACCCCAACGGCCCCAACTTCATCAACGTCCAGTCGTTCAACCTGGCGTCGATTCTGACCGATGGTTTCGACATTGAGGCGAGCTATCGCTGGCAACGCCCGCTGGGCCTGCCGGGCAGCCTGACGCTGCGCGCGCTGGCGACCAATATCCGCCGGTTCATCACCGACACCGGCCTGCCGGGCACCATCCCCAACGACTCGGCGGGGGTGAACATCGGCAACACGCCCAAGTGGAAGTGGCTGGCGGTGCAGACCTATGCCACCGACGACTTCTCGCTCCTGCTGCAGGAACGCTGGTTCAGCGACGGCAATTTGGGCAACCAGTATATCGAGTGCACCACCGGCTGCCCCGCGTCGACCGCCAACCGGCCGACGATCGACAATAATTTCATCCCCGGCGCCTTTTATTTCGACGTCGGCGGCACCTATAACATCACGCCGGCGGTCACGACCTATTTCAAGGTCGACAATGTCTTCAACCGTGATCCCGCTCGTTCGCCCTATTTCGTGAACCCGGCGCTGTACGACGTGCTCGGACGCGTGTTCCGCGCCGGCGTGCGGTTCAGCTTCTAAAGGAACAGCCCATGGCCCTGTCGCGGATGATCGCTTCGTTACTGCTCCTCGCTTTGCCGGGCACCGCCATGTCCGGTGCCGGTGCACCGGCGGATCGGCCGGGGAGCAACCCGATCATCCGCGACAAGTTCACGGCCGACCCCGCGCCGCTGGTCGTGGGCGACCGCCTGTACCTCTATGTCGGGCATGACGAGGCGCAGCGGGACGAGATGTTCAACATGAAGGAGTGGCTCGTCTATTCGACCACCGACATGAAGACCTGGACTCCGCACGGGCCGATCATGAACGTGCGCGATTTCAAATGGGCCAAGCAGGACGCCTGGGCCAGCCAGACGATCTACAAGAACGGCAAATACTGGTTCTACGCCGCCGTCGAGCATGACAAGACCCATCCCGGCAAGGCGATCGCGGTCGCGGTCTCCGACACGCCGACCGGCCCCTTCGTCGATGCCAAGGGTTCGGCGCTGATCACCAACGAGATGACGCCCAAAGGCACGCATAGCTGGGAAGACATCGACCCGACCGTCCTGACCGATGACGACGGCACGACCTGGATCGCATGGGGCAACCGGCAATGCTATATCGCGAAGCTGAAGCCCAACATGATCGAGATCGACGGCCCGATCACCGAGATCACGCCGCCCCATTTCGAAGAAGGGCCGTGGGTGCACAAGCGTGGCAATCTCTATTACCTGACCTATGCCTCGCTCGACCGGACGACGCAGCGGGACGAGCATATCTCCTACGCCACCGCGCCGTCGCTGAAGGGGCCATGGACCTATCATGGGTTGTTGACGGGATCGGGCAAGTACAGCTTCACCATCCACCCCGGCATCGCCGAGTTCAAGGGCAAGTCCTACCTCTTCCTCCACAATGCCAACCTCGCGATCGGCGACCAGAGCGGGGCGATCGGACGGCGCGCGGTGACGGTCGAACGGCTTTACTATAATCCGGATGGCACGATGAAGCCGGTCGTCCAGACCGATGCCGGCGTGACGGCATCGGCGCGGTAGAGATTGACGCCGTTGGTCATGCCGACTTGTCCTCGCCCGAAAGGGGAAGGGGGCCACGCGCAACATGGTGGAGGGATGTCGCCGCATGCGATGGACCGCCCCATGGCCGGTGATACCCCTCCGTCAGCGCTGCGCGCTGCCACCTCCCCGTACAGGGGAGGAATGGCGTCATCGCGGCGGGGCGGTCGAGTCACGCTCGATCAGCTGATGGTCGAGGATCGTGACGCGCGGCTGACCGTCACCAGCCGTGCCGCCGCCGCGAATGTCCTGGATCAGCCGCTGCAACGCCTCGGTCGCCAATGCGCGCACGGGCTGATGAATGGTGGTCAGCGGCGGCCAGAGCGTCGTCGCCGCCGTGCTGTCGTCGAAGCCCGCCACCGTCAGGTCGGCCGGCACGTCCAGATGGCGGCGATGCGCGACCGAGACGATCGCGGCGGCCATGTCGTCGTTGCTGGCGAAGATGGCGGTCGGCGGATTTGCGCTTCCCAGCAGTTCCTCGCCGGCGATCAGCCCCGAGGCATAGCTGTAATCGCCGTGCACGACCTGTGTCTCGATCCCGCCACCCGCCGCATCGACCGCCGCGCGGAAACCGGCGAGGCGCGCGATGCTGGCCGACTGGTCGGGATTGCCGAGCACGAAGCCCAGCCGCCGGTGGCCCAGCGCGATCAGGTGCCGGGTCATGTCGAAGGCGGCACGCTCATTGTCGATGCCGACGCACACCGCATCGGGCACGACGCCGCCGATCACCGCGACGGGCAGCCCCGCCTCCTGCAATATCGCGCGCACCGCTTTCGCCTCGCCCAGGGGCGGGGCGAGCAGCACGCCCGCGATCCGCTGCGCGATCAGCCCTTCGATGGCATCGCGCGCCGGCGGACGGCCTTGTTCGCCCTTCAGCAGGAACAACTGCGCCGCGCGGGTCGAGGCCTCCTCGAACACGCCGACCAGCAGCTCGCTCATGAAGGCCGCGCTGGGGTTGGAGTAGATGACACCGATCCGGATCTCGCGCGAGGTCACCAGGCTGCGCGCCATCATGTTGGGGGTGTAGTTCAGCGTCGCGATCACCTCGCGGACATGCGCGCGCACCTCGTCGCGAACGCCGGCATCGCCGTTGATGACGCGCGACACGGTCATCGGCGACACGCCCGCCTGCTTGGCGACATCGATGATCGTGACGCCGCGCGGGCGTCTCTGTCTGCCGGTCAATCCCGTTCCGTCCTGTCGTCGGGCATCGGCCCGGTGGTCGCTTTACGCCCTGCCTCGCCCCGGCGGGGGGCGTCAATGCCGGTCGGCCAATCATGAAGGGAGACGCGGTGCGTCACGACGCTGTCGACGGGGGCGGGCGGGGACGGCCGTTCCCCTATATCCGCTGGACCATCATCGCCTTGTTCGTCGTCGCGATGGTCATCAACTATCTGACGCGCAGCATATTGGGCGTCGCGGCCCCGGCGATCATGGCCGAACAGCATATCTCGTCTTCGCAATATAGCTGGATCACCGGCGCCTTTCAGTTCGGCATCATGTTCCAGCCGGTGGCGGGCTATCTGCTCGACCTGATCGGCTTGAAGATCGGGTTCAGCCTGTTCGTCGCGGTGTGGTCGCTGATCACACTGGGGCATGGTTTTGCCAATGGCTGGCTGGGTTTCGCCGGCTTGCGCGGCGCGCTGGGGCTGGTCGAGGGATCGGCACAGCCGGCGGGGATGAAGGTCGTCGCCGAATGGTTTCCAGCGCGCGAGCGCGGGGTGGCCGGCGGCATCTATCAGATCGGCGCATCCTTCGGCGCCGTCTTCGCGCCGCCGCTCGTCGCCTGGGCGGTCTTCTATCATAGCTGGCGGGCGGCCTTCTTCGTGGCGGGCGGTCTGGGTCTGCTCTGGGTGGTCGCCTGGCTGTTCTGGTATGCGATCCCGGCGCGCCACCCCAGGCTATCGGCCCGCGAGCGCGCGCTGATCGTCGAGGGGCAGGAGGCGAGTCTCGCCAAGCACCGCCGCCGCCCGCCGCTGGGCGAACTGCTGCGCCGGCGCAACCTCTGGGCGATCGCAGCCGCACGCTTCCTGGCCGATCCGGTCTGGGGCATGTTATCGCTCTGGATGCCGCTCTATCTCGTCCAGGCGCGGCATTTCGACCTGACCCAGATCGCGCTGTTCGCCTGGCTGCCGTTCCTTGCCGCCGATCTGGGTTGCCTGTTCGGGCCGGCCGTGGTCGCCTTTCTGCAGCGGCGCGGCGTCAACCTGATCGATGCGCGGCGCGGCGCCTTCACGCTGGGCGCGGTGCTGATGACGGGCATGATGTTCGTCGGCAGCGTGAACAGCCCGGTCACGGCGGTCGCGCTGCTTTGCCTGGGCGGGTTCGCGCATCAGACGCTGTCGGTGACCGTCATCACCCTGTGTTCGGACTTGTTCCCGCAGGATCAGGTCGCGACCGCGACGGGCGTGTCGGGCACGGCCGCCAATCTGGGCGTCCTGCTGTTCACGCTGACCCTGGGATCGCTGGTCGATCAGGTCGGCTATCAGCCCTTTTTTATCCTGCTCGGCCTGCTCGATCTGGCCGGTGCCATTCTCCTCTGGACCCTGGTGCGCAAACCCGCATGACCTCTGCCCCTATCAACCCGGTCAATCCCATCCTGCGCGGGTTCAACCCCGACCCCTCGATCGTACGGGTCGGCGAGGATTATTACATCGCGACCTCGACCTTCGAATGGTATCCCGGCGTCCAGATCCACCATAGCCGGGACCTGACCAACTGGAGGCTCGTCGCCCGGCCGCTGGCGCGGGCGAGCCAACTGGACATGCGCGGCAATCCCGATTCCTGCGGGGTATGGGCGCCGGACCTGAGCTACAAGGACGGGCGCTTCCATCTGATCTTCACCGATGTGAAGCGATACGGCCGCACCACGGTGGACGGTGCGAAGGGCGCATCGCTGCGCGACTTCCACAATTACTGGGTATCGAGCGAGCGGATCGACGGCGACTGGTCCGACCCGGTGCATCTGAACAGCAGCGGCTTCGACCCTGCGCTGTTCCATGACGATGACGGGCGCAGCTGGCTGCTCAACATGCTATGGGACCATCGTCCCGACCGGCGGCGCTTCGCGGGTATCATCGCGCAGGAGATCGACCTGCGCAGCGGCCGGCTGCTGGGCCAGCGCCGGACGATCTTCGAGGGCACGGCGCTCGGCTTCACCGAGGGGCCGCATCTCTACAAGCGCGACGGCTGGTATCATCTGCTGGTCGCCGAAGGGGGGACCGAGCGCGGCCATGCCGTCGTCATGGCACGGTCGCGCAGCCTGTTCGGTCCCTATGAGCCGCATCCCGACGGCCCGGTGCTGACCGCGCGCCAATCCCCCGACGCCCCGCTGCAGCGGACCGGGCATGGCGATCTGGTCGAAACGCCCGAAGGCGAGACATGGATGGCCTATCTGTGCGGTCGTCCCTTGCCCGGCAGCGATCGCTGCGCGCTGGGCCGTGAGACGGCGATCCGGCGGATGCAATGGGGTGCGGACGGCTGGTTGCGCTGTGCCGAGGAACCGCCGGTCACCGATAATGCGACGTCGCCGATCGTCGCACGCGACCTGTTCGACGCCCCGACCCTGCCGGACGCCTTCCAGTGGCTGCGCACGCCGTACCCCGAACAGATATTCAGCCTGACCGCGCGGCCCGGTCATCTCCGGCTGTTCGGGCGGGAGACGATCGGCAGCCATTTCACCCAAGCGCTCGTCGCCCGTCGCCAGACCGGGTTCCGCTATGACGCGCAGACGCTCGTCGATTTCGCGCCCGAGCATTTCCAGCAGGCGGCCGGCCTGGTCTGCTATTATAACAGCAGCAAATATCTCTTCCTCCACCTGACGGCGGCGGATGACGGCACGCGCCAGATCCAGGTGCTATCGGTCCTGCCGATCGGCGAAGGGCAGAGCCTGTTGACCCCGGCCATACCCGTGCCGGAGGGACCGATCGCGATGCGCGTGCAGGTCGATCACGAGGCGCTGCGCTTCGCCTTTCGCGGCGAGGGAGAAGCCGACTGGACCTGGCTGCCCGAGCGGTTCGACGCCAGCCTGTTGTCCGATGAGGCGACGTTGCCCGGGCTGCCCAACTTCACCGGCAGCTTCGTCGGCATC
This sequence comes from Sphingomonas pseudosanguinis, assembly GCF_052056765.1. Lineage (NCBI taxonomy): Bacteria > Pseudomonadati > Pseudomonadota > Alphaproteobacteria > Sphingomonadales > Sphingomonadaceae > Sphingomonas > Sphingomonas pseudosanguinis. Next base: position 1,751,278 of record NZ_CP189888.1, on the reverse strand, counting down.
GCGTGTCAGGACATGGCGGGCACCGGCCGGGCGGCCGATTTCCGTCATTTCGATTATGTCGAGGCGGGGGACGTCGTCGCCTGACCATGGGGATCGGCCGGCCGCCGATCCCCATCGCCCGCATCAGCCGAAGAACAGCCCATCGGCCGGCAGGCTATCCCAGGTCGCATGTTCGATCAGCAGATCGGTCGCGCCCAGATGCAGCAACAGGCCATCGGCGGTCTGCTCGCCATGGGCGCGTAGCTCCCCCATGGAGCGAATGCCGCTATTGGTGATCCGGATCGTATCACGCTCGACGTCGCTCAGGCGGAAATCCTCGATGGTGACATGGCCGGGCAGGCTGGCGTCGACGACGAACAGATCGTCACCCAGCCCGCCATTGAGGAGGTCGCGACCGCCGCCACCGGTCAGCCGGTCGTCGCCTTCGCCGCCATAGATCCGGTCATTGCCGCCGCGCCCGTCGAGCCGGTCGTCACCGCTGCCCCCATAGAGAAGATCACTTCCGTTCGTGCCGGTCAGCGTGTCGTTGCCGCCCAGGCCGAACACCCGCGACCCGCTGAGCGTATCCGCACCGGCCGTGCCCTGCTTGGCGCCGGTATAGGCGATGTCCTGGTCGAAGCGCTCGAACAGACCGCTGAAGGTCTGATCCTCCAGCCGATCGGCCTCGATCGTATAGTGACGGCCGCCCCATAGGCCGGTGCCGAGGAAGGTCACCTTCTCGACGCCCGAGACGATGTTCAATCCGAAGCTCTGCGAGAAGAAGGCGATGGTCCCGTCGGTCAGGCGCGTCACGCTCCAGTCGCGCATCGACCCGGACAGCTCCAGCGTATCGCTGCCCAATCCGCCCTCGATGCGGTTCTGGCCCGTGCCGGGGCGGATCACGTCGTCGCCCGCCATGCCGTCGATATAGTCGTTGCCGACATTGCCGCGCAGCCGGTCGCCATATTGCGATCCGATCAGAAAGGCCGAGTCGCCGACATGGCCGTGCCGGTCGGACGGGCGGTCGAGGTCCTCGACCCACACGGCATCGCGGGTCGCTCCGCTGAGGTTGGAGACGATCACCAGGCTGTCGCGCGAGGTCAGCTCGTAAAAGGCCGACTGGGTGATCCGCGTCACCGCGTCCGAACTCACGCCGGCAACATGCGCGGCCCAGCCTCCGGGGATGTTGTAGAGCGCGAAGGGGCCATAGGGCCAGGCGGGGTTGGCATAGTCGTCGCCGAACAGGATGAGGTTGTCGGTCGACGACCCCAGCGCATAGTCCTGTCCGATCAGGCCGGGCGCGGCGGCCACGGCCTCACCGAGCGAGTCGAAATTGCCGGCCGCCCGGTGGACCACGTCGTTCTCGAAACCGATGTTCAGAACCCGGTCGTCGCCTTCATAGGTATAGGGGACCGCATGCGCGACATAGCTGCTGTCGGCGAAGAAACCGCCGGCCAGCGTGTCGGCATATTTGGCCATGATGTTGGTATAGGCCGCCCCCAGCGAATAACCGGTGACGATGACGTCGTCGGCACCCAGGCCGTGGCGGAGCGCATAGTCGCGGACCGCCGAGAGCAGCTGGTCCATCGCGGGTGCGATCTCACCGCTGTTGAGCTGGGTGTAATCGGGCAAGTCGGCGGGCGAGTTGGTGCCGGCGAAGGTCACCGACAGTCGGGTGACATGGCCCCCGGCATCGCGCTCCTCATAGATCTTGGCCTGCGGGCCCGAATAGGTCCGCCCGGTCAGCGGGCTGGGGATGATATAATAGCCGTCGCTGTCGACCGATTCCGGACCCAGCCCCAGTGCCGCCGGCCCGACATCGGACCAGCCGGCGGGCAAGGCGACGTGGATGCGATTGGCGGTGGCGCCGGGCGGCAGGATGTCACCGAACGCATTCGCCAGCCGCGCGACCGGCAAACCGAAAATCCGGTCGAGCTGCCCATAGGTCGCCAGCTGCAACGTGGTGTTGGCCAATTCCGCGGATTCCGTAACGGAATATCGACGATAATCGAACATGCCCATCGCGATCTCTCCCTGGAGAATCAGTATAGTTTTGAAAAAACTATCATCATCGTTCGAAGGTGGCAAATATGCGGATGTGAGCGCATCCGGCGATAGCTTTGGCGCTATGCCAACAGAGCAATTTTACTTATCATGGTGAGCGCTATCCATGGGATTGTCGCGTCATTACATTGCGTTTTCCGAGATAGTGTCGAACATCGGATAAAGTCTTGATGGGCATGGAGAAATGCCGGGGGGGGGCGCGCATCCTGTCGCCGGCATAAAAAAAGGCCCCAGCTTGCGCCGGGGCCGGAGGGGGGAACGGAGAGAACCGGGCTTAGAAGGTGCCGCGCAGACCGATCAGGAACTGGCGACCCGGCTTGTACTGGGTGAAGGTCGCATTCTCGAACTGGAAGTAGGAGCGCAGCGTCGAATTGGTGAAGTTCGCGACGTTGATGGTTAGCTGCGGCGCGCCCGCGATCCCGAAGATCTTGTCGAGGTCGAAGGCCGACGAGAAGTCGTAGGTGGTATAGTCGGTGCCGAACAGCGCGGCTGCGGGGATGCCGTTCTGCGCCGCGCCGCTGTTCTGCGCGCCCTGACGCGAGGTGGTGGCGACACGCAGCATCACGCCGTTCTTCTCGTAATAGGCGGTGATGTTGTAGGTGAACGGCGCCACGCCGAACGCGATGGCGGGGCCGTCGCTGCGCTGGTCGACGATCGTGGCGTTGGCGTTGAAACCGAAGCCGGTGATGCCGAGCGACCGGGTCAGGAAGTCGAGCGGCTGAACCCACTGGAATTCCAGGCCGTTGATGGTCAGCTTGTTGGGCACGTTGACCTGCGACGTCACCTGCACCTGCGCCGAGCCCGGCCCGCCGCGTGCGTTGATCGCGATCTGCTGCGTCGGGTTCAGCGTGTCATAGGTGATGCCATATTGCGCCAGGTTGGAGAAGGGCACCGTCGAGATCGCGGTGGTGGTGAACCCTTCCAGCGACTTGCGGAACGCGTTGAAGCTGATCACGCCCTCGCGCCCGGTATAATATTCGAAACCGAGGTCGAGGTTGGTCGACAGATAGGGCGCGAGCGCCGGATTGCCGATCGAGGCCTGGTCGGCCGATGGCGCGCCGAAGTTGATGCCCGGCAGCTGCGCGGAAGGATCGGGCCGGGTCATGGTGCGCGAACCCGCGACACGCACCACCGCATGTTCGCCGATGTCATAGGCGAAGGTCGCGGCGGGCAGCCATTCCGAATAGACGTTGCGCGTCTCGGCGATGTTGATGATGCTCGGATAGCGGCTGCCATCCGGCAGCGTTCCGCCGCTGGCGGTCGTGTTGCGCGGATCGGGAAGCGAGACGCGGCCCGAAATGGTCTGGATCGTGTTGACGTAACGCAGGCCAACATTGAAGCGCAGCGTGTTGCCGCCCAGCTCCTGCGCGCCGTTGACCGTCGCGAAGGCCGACTTCACGACCTCGCGGATGAAGCCCGCGCTGGCACCGGTGTTCGCGCCGCCATTCTCGGGCGCGTTGTCGTGGAAGAACTGGTAGTTGCTGGCCTTGGCAAAGGCGGGCCAGTTGACCGTCACGAAGCCGGCCGGCCCCGGCGACAAATAGCTCGGGGCCGCACTGTTGGGGATCAGCGAGCCGCCATAGCTGACCGGGCCGCTCATGCCCGACGAGAAGCCGGTGCCATAGCCTGGATAGGTCGGATAGCCCGCAGGCGCCGCGCCCGGCGCGTTCCGGCCTTCGCAGGGCGGCTGCGAGTTGGGTGAGGGGACGGCGACGTTGGGATTGTTGCCGCAGACCGCATTCTGCCAATACTGGCTGTTGTCGAAGCCGCGAATACGGCGCGATGTGTCGTCATAGGCGCCGCCGACCTTCAGGTTCAGCGCGGTGTCGCCCCAGGTCAGGTCGCCGCGCAGCCCCTTGTTGATGTTCAGGCGACGCTCGTCCTGCAGGTTGACGCGGCTGCCGGCATACCAGCCGAAATTCTTCGGATCGTTCAGGTCAAGGGCGCTCTTGATCGTCGGGATGCCGCCATTGGTCGAGAAGGTGACGGTATTGCCGACGCCCAGCGGCGTGGTCATGCCGACGGTCGGGCTTTCGCGGTGGAAGGTCGACCGGGCGTAATTGCCCTGGAAGTTGAACTTCAGCTTGTCGTTGATCTCCCACTCGCCGCCGGGATTGACGCTCCAGAGGTGCGTCGTCTCGGTATAGGGGCGGAATTCGTTGAAGAACTGCGCGTTGGCGAAGGTGCCGCCGGTGACCGTGCAGCCCGCGCTGCAATCCGACTTGTCGAAGGTCAGATTGGTCGGGATGATCGCGCCGTTGCGGACGATCCACGCCATGTTCTCACGCGTCAGCTCGTTCTGCTTATAGCCGTACAGGCCATCGACATAGAAATGCAGCGTGTCGGTCGGACGATACTCGGCGCTAACGATCGCGTTCACGCGGTCGCGGGGGCCACGAATGCTGGTGACGCGGCCCAGGCGTGGCAGCAGGCCGTTGTCGATCTGCTGGATGGTCGCGCCCGGATTGTTGGCGAGCAGGAAGTTGCGGTCGATCACCGTGCCCGGAACCAGCCCGCCGCCCGCGCCGACCGGCACCGTCGACGGAATCGTCCAGTTGCCGCCGCCGGTGCTGTTGCAGCCGCTGGTCGCGCCGCATTGCGCCGCGGTCAGCGCCGGATTGGTATAGCCGATCGTCTCGAAACCGCGCGTATCGGTGAACAGGCGCTGCGCCGACACGCCGGCGAGGATGCCGACCGTATCATTGCGCCAGCTGCCGATCAGCGAGCCGCGTGCGCCGATCCGGTCTTCGGGCGTCTGCCTGGACCCCTGGATGTTGTAGGCGAGGAACGGTCCGGTGCGATCGAAGGGCCGCGCCGAACGCAGATCGATATTGCCGGCCGCACCGCCCTCCAACAGGTCTGCGGTATAGCTCTTGTTGACGGTCAGCTTGGTGAACAAGTCGGTCGGGAAGAAGCTGAGGTCGACCGAGCGGTCGGTGCCCTGCGCGTCGGTCGCACCCGACGAGGCGACCGCGATCGGCGCGCCATTCAGCGTGACGTTGGTGAAGTTCGACCCGAGGCCGCGAATGGCGACATTGGTGCCTTCGCCGGTCACGTCGCGGGTGATGGTGACGCCCGGAATACGGTTGAACGACTCCGCGATGTTGGTGTCGGGGAACTTGCCGATGTCCTCGGCGAAGATCGAGTCGGTGAAGCCGGTCGACGCGCGCTTGGCGTTGGTCGACTTGGCGAGGCTCGAGCGATAGCCGGTGACGACGATGTCCTCGCTCGACGTGCCCTGGGTCGCGTCGACCTGCGGGGCGGGGGGCGTCGCGGGGCCATTGTCCTGACCATCGGCGGGGACCTGTTCCTGCGGCGGCGGCACCGCCTGCGCCATGACGGTTGAGGCGCTCATCGCCCCGGCGGCCGTGGCACAGAGCAGAGCGATACGGCGGAGGCGCACATGGGGCAGGCGCGCAGGGGGCAGGGGCTTCATCTCAGGTCCTCTCTGTCGGTCCGCTGCCGTTCGTCGCGACATGCGGGAATATTCTTTATGACGGTAAAATCGGGTGGCCGGGTCGGATCAGGGCCAAGTGGGGCAGGGACCATGCACGCACGACGCGACTGTCGAAGCCATTCCGCTACCCCCCTTACCATGACCGCCTGACGCGGGTCGTTGATAGCGGTATCGTTACGCTTATTGGTCAGGCGGTCAATAAAAATTGGTTAGGCCAACATGAAAAACTGTATCGGCCGGCCGGCGGGGCGGCATGTGTCTGAAATACCGGGCATCGATCCCAAGGTGACAGAGAAAATTGCAATCGATCCGTAAGCGGAGGGGGCGTGTTAGCGGCCTCTTTTCAGCTTCGACTCGCGCGCACCATTGGTCAGTGCGCCTGCCCCGGCGCATAAGGGAAATGCTGGGCCTTGTACCACGCCAGATCATGCTCGGGCGGCCGAACGCCAGCGGCGAGCGGCCGGTGGTTCACCGACATCCAATAGGCCAGGCTGGCATCGCGCCACCATCGCGCTTCACGTTCCTGGATCGCCAGATAGGTCGCGGTCTTCTGCCAGATTTCGGCATCCAGCTTGCCCTTCAGACTGTCCCATTGCTGGCGCATCTGCCCGACATAGGCGACGCCGCGATCATAATGGCCGACCAGATCCTCCCACAGCGTCCGCCCATCCGTCATGCGACGGTCCCAGGGCAGGTGGTGGAACCATAGCAGCATCGACTCGGGCGTCGTCTCCGGCTTGGCGAAGGCCCGGGCGACCGGGCCGGCATATTGACCGACCGCGTTGCTGCCGCCCGCGGTCCTGTCGAAGCCGATCCCGGCGGCATCGGCGCGGTGGTAATAGACGGGATTCCATTCGGGCCGGGCCAGATCGGCGACCCAGGGACCGGGTCCATAATGATGCCCGGTCGCCATCAGATGCGCGAGGCCCAGCGCGCCGGTATAGTCCACCACCGCCTCGCGCGAGCCCATCATCATCGCGGTGACCGTATGGACGACCTGGCGGTCATTGCCGAACGTCTCCGCCGCCCAGGCCCGCGCAATCGCCTCGGCTGACAGGTCGGGGTCCCAGGCCAGCCGGCCAAAGGCGTACCAATTGGCTTGATTGAAGGTCGATCCGCTCCAGTCGCGGTCACGCCCGATATTGGCGACGCCCGCCATGCCCGACAGTTTATGCCCCTCGGCTTGGCCATCGACGACATCGGCAACGGTCTCGCCCCGCTTCTGTCCCGTCTTGGCGTCCAGCACCTCGGTGAAAAGTGGACCGAGATAGGCGAGGTGGGTCGCGAAGCCGAGATACTCCTTGGTGATCTGGAACTCGATCATCAGCGGGGTGCGCGGCATCGCACCGAACAGCGGGTGGAAGGGCTCGCGCGGCTGGAAGTCGATCGCGCCGTTCTTCACCTGCACCAGCACATTGTCGGCGAATTTGCCGTCGAGCGGCTTGAACTCGGTATAGGCCTGCTTTGCGCGATCCTCGGGGTCCGTCTCGGCATAGACAAAGGCGCGCCACATCACGATGCCGCCATGGGGCTTGACCGCGGCGGCCAGCATGTTGGCGCCATCGGCATGGCTGGCGCCATAGTCGCGGGGGCCGGGCTGGCCCTCGCTGTTCGCCTTGACCAGAAAGCCACCGAAATCGGGGATGGCGCGGTAAATTTCGTCCGCCTTCGCCTTCCACCAGGCGGCCACCGCCGGATCGCGCGGATCGGCGGTCTTCAGTCCGCCCAGCTCGATCGGTGCGGAGAAGCGGACCGAGAGATAGACCTTGATGCCCCAGGGACGGAACACGTCCGCCAGTGCCGCCGCCTTGGCGATATAGGGCGCGTTCAGGCTGTCGGCCTTGGCATTGACGTTGTTGAGGACGGTGCCGTTGATTCCGATCGAGGCATTGGCGCGCGCATAATCGGTATAGCGCGGATCGCGAAAATCCGGGAGCGTCCACCAGTCCCACAGCGATTGGCCGGCATAGCCACGCTCGATCGAGCCATCGAGATTATCCCAATGGTTCAGCACACGCAGCTTAACCCTGGGCGCCGAGCGCAGCGAGAGGGTGTCGGCGAGCGGCGTGGTGGCCAAATGGCGGATCAGGGCGAAGGCCCCGTACAGCACGCCCTTGTCGCCATTGCCCGCGATCAGCAGCGTGCGCTGACCATTCAGAGTCGCCGTTCGAACCAGATACCCTTCGGGCCCCAGCCCCTCGAACGGCAGGCGCAACGCGGTAATGGACGGGTTCCCGGCGGTGGCCAGCAATATCGGCGGCAGACCGGCCGGTAGTGAACGTTGCAGCTCAGCCTGTGCCACGATCAGGGTAGGGGAGTCTTCTGACCGGGAGACGTCAATCTGCCTGACCGATTGTTCCGTCGATTTGAGCCATAGACCATATCCATCGTCGGCAGAGGCGGGAATTGCCGTAAAAGACAATGATATAGCCATGGTGCTGGCCAATGATCGCCACGCCTTCATTCCGCACTCTCCCAACGGGCCGGCGATTGACAGGCCGACTTAGGCGCATAATGGTAGCGCTGTCAGACCAATTGGCAAGCCGGTTGAACGCCGCTGTCGGAACAGGAGAGGGCGGAATCGCCGTGCAAGCCGAAACGCGTGGCCGCGTGAAGCCGTGGCCAGTCGCCACCACCGCTGCGCCATCGTCGAAATTTCCGAGAGCGCTATCGTCGCTGATCCCATCCGACATCCGTGTCGCGTGTGGCGTCACGACGTCCGCCACCCCCGTCATCCCCTGAAGGACGTCCTGCCATGCCCAAGATCATCGCCGCCCGCCTGATCGTCACATCGCCGGGGCGCAACTTCGTCACGCTGAAGATCGAATGCGACGACGGCACCACCGGCCTGGGCGATGCGACGCTCAACGGCCGCGAACTGGCGGTCGCCAGCTATTTGCAGGACCACGTCATTCCGTGCCTGATTGGCCGCGATGCGCACCGGATCGAGGACATCTGGCAGTATCTCTACAAGGGCGCCTATTGGCGGCGCGGGCCCGTGACGATGACCGCGATCGCGGCGGTCGACATGGCGCTATGGGATATCAAGGGCAAGATCGCCGGACTGCCCGTCTATCAACTGCTCGGCGGCGCGTCGCGCGAGGGGTGCCTGGTCTATTGCCATGCCAATGGCTCGACCATCGAGGACACGATCGAGACCGCAATCCGTCACCGCGACGAAGGCTATCGCGCCATCCGCCTGCAATGCGGGGTGCCGGGGCTGGCCTCCACCTATGGCGTGGCCAAGGCGGGCCAGCGTTACGAACCCGCCGATGCCGACCTGCCCAGCGAGAGCGTCTGGTCGACCGAGAAATATCTGCGCGTCGTCCCCGAACTGTTCGCGGCGGCGCGCGAGGCGCTGGGCTGGGACGTCCACCTGCTCCACGACGTCCACCACCGCCTGACCCCGATCGAAGCGGCACGGCTGGCCAAGGATCTGGAGCCCTATCGCCCCTTCTGGATCGAGGATGCGACGCCGGCGGAAAATCAGGACAGCTTCCGACTGATCCGCCAGCACAGCACGACGCCGATCGCGGTGGGCGAGGTCTTCAACTCCATCTGGGATGCCAAGCATCTGATCGAGAACCAGCTGATCGACTATATCCGCGCGACCGTCGTCCATGCCGGTGGCCTGACTCATTTGCGGCGGATCGCCGCGCTCGCCGACCTGTATCAGGTGCGCACGGGCTGCCACGGCGCGACCGACCTGTCGCCGGTGACGATGGCGGCGGCGCTGCATTTCGGGCTGTCGGTCCCCAATTTCGGCATTCAGGAGCATATGCCGCATACCGAGGAGACCGACGCCGTCTTCCCGCATCATTACCGTTTCGAGGACGGGATGATGCACCCCGGCGACGCTCCCGGTCTGGGCGTGTCGATCGATGAGGAACGCGCGGCGGCCCACCCCTATAAGCGCGCCTATCTGCCGGTGAACCGTCTGGAGGACGGCACTCTGTGGAGCTGGTGAGATGAGCGATTTGCAACAGGCCGCCGCCACCGGCCCCGATACCGCCGTCCAGGCCGTACCCGCGCCGCGCGGGCGGGTGCGATGGGTGATCTGCGGCCTGCTCTTTGCGGCGGTCGTGCTCAGCTATATCGACCGGCTGGTGCTGGGCGTGCTCAAGCCGCAGCTGACCACGCTCTACGGCTGGACCAATAGCGGCTATGGCGACATCACCGGCTATTTCCAGGTCGCCTACGGGATCGGTTTCCTGCTGTTCGGGTGGCTGATCGACCGGATCGGGCCGCGTGCCGGCTATCTGCTCGCGATGGGCAGCTGGACCGTCGGGCATTTTGCCCAGACGCTGGTCACCTCGACCACCGGCTTCGTGATCGCGCGCATCCCGCTGGCCTTTGGTGAGGCGGGGACCTACCCCTCCGCACTTGCCGCCGCGTCGCAATGGTTTCCGAAGAAAGAGCGCGCGCTCGCCATCGGCATCTTCAACGCCGGTGCCAATGTCGGCGCGGTGGTCACGCCGCTCCTGATCGGCTTCATCGTCGCCGACCTAGTCCTCGACTGGCGCTGGGCGTTCATCATCACCGGGTTGTTCAACCTGGTCTGGCTGGGCGCGTGGTGGCGGCTCTATCACCCGCCGCACGCGCATCCGCGCATCACGCCCGAGGAACGCGCTTGGATCGAGGCGGAGCCGGTCGAAACGACGGGACGCGCGGGCTTCCGTACCGTGCTGCGTCACCGGGAAACCTGGTCCTATATGACCGGGCGGTTCCTGATCGATCCGGTATGGTGGACCTTCCTGTTCTGGCTGCCGGATTTCTTCCATAGCCGTTATGGCTATGACTTGAAGAGCTTCGGCCCGCCGCTGGTCGCCATCTATATCATGGCCGATGTCGGCGCGATCCTGGGCGGCTGGTACTCGTCACGGCTGTTGAAGTCCGGCGTCGAGACGGGCCGCGCCCGCAAGCGCGCGATGTTCGCCTGCGCGCTGTTCGCCCTGCCGGTGATGTTCGCCGCGCAGGCGAGCAGCATCTGGATCGCGGTCGCGATGATCGGCCTGGCCTGCGCCGCGCATCAGGGCTTTTCAACCAACCTCTTCGCTTTGCCGGGCGATCAGTTCCCCCGCTATGCGCAGGGGACGCTGATCGGTCTGGGCGGCTTCGCGGGCGCGACGGGCGGGTTCATCGCCTCCAAGGCGCTGGGCGTGCTGCTCGATCGGGTTGGCAGCTACCAGCCCTTCTTCATCGCCTGCGGCATGGCCTATCTAGTCGCACTGCTGGTCTTCCACATCCTCAACCCGCGCTATCGCGACGTACGGATCGGTGTCGGCTGACCAGGTGGGCGGATGATGATGTGCGGATGGTCGGGGAGACAGGATTCCTGACCTATTTTTTCCGCGCGCTAAGCCATTGATTTTGCGTCGCTGCACAACCCGTCTGTCGGCGAGTTGCACAGTAATGGGTACAAGAAGGGGTACAGCGTGGCAAGGCCATCAAACGGGCTTGTCGACTTGGCGATACCTCAAGCCATAGTCGTGCTTGACGATCTTCGCAGATCGCGGGTCAGCCATAGCTGTGCGACATGTCCCGACGCATTGTTCGAGGCGTGATGCCCGAGCAGGCGAGCGGTAGATCTCGATCATCGTATTCCCCTCGACTTGGCCGATGTTGGGACTTCTCTGCCGTTCCCGCGTACCGTGCCTAACAGCTGCTCTCGCCAAAACCTGCCTCTTGGCGGGCTTGGCAGCTGCGCCGCCAAATTTGCGATCGAAACACACGCTCGCGGATCGCAAACCGACGTTCTGACACGAGCTTTTGACACCAGTGAAGTCGCGAAGAACCGTGCATTGGCATGCCGTGTCAAAACCGTCCGGTTGTGACACTAATGTGTCGCGGACGGGCCAATAATCGACGTGCAGTTGGCGCTATGTAGATTCCTCAGCCACCTTCCAATAGGCTTTTCTCTTAAGACTTTGAAAGGACGAAATGTTACATCCAAACGGCCTGATAGCTAAGATCTCTTGCTTTTTTAATCGTTGCATCACCTATACCATCAATCGCGATCAGATCGGCGTCACTTGCTGCAACGAGATCACCGACATTTTGGTAGCCGGAGTCGACAAGAAGGCTAAGCTTTCCCGGGGTGAGTCCAAAGGGGTACATATTTCCTTTTTGAATCCAGGAAAGTGGTTTCTCCAAAATTCCAAGCGTATCGACAGAGGGAAGGTTCGGGAGGTTTACTCCTTCAAACACATCCGAGTTTACATGGATTTCAGTTGCATCAAGTCGGGCTGATCGCCAGTCGTTCATCATATCAAACGTCATACGTTTTCCGGAGACTTGCTCTAACAAGCTACATAGATTAACGGAATATACGGGCCCTCTCCCACCTGATTTTAGCGCCCTAGATGCATCTCGTTTGCCAATAAACCCAAGATATTCTAGTATCTCAAATGGCTTTGCATACTTTGTGACAATTGCCCGATGTATGAGCACGCGTTCTGAAGGCGAGTGACGGCCGGAACTGCTCTTTGATGCCACTTCTATTATTTTATTGAATATATCTGTAGCCGTTTCAATAAACGGTTCATATTGACCTAGCTTAGGAGCAACTTCCTCCATGAGAGGCCAATAGTAATCGGAAGCCATATCTAAAAGGCATGCGTTTAGGTCTGGAACTGAAATCTTATCTTTGTCGGCAAATTTGTTGCAGGCAAGAATGTAGGCTCGCATATTTCCAACCAAAGCGCGAGCTAGGACGCTACTAAACATTTCAAGGGTTAGACGATCGGAAAATGTTGTTCGATCTGCAAGCCTTGGATATCTTTGTCTTAATACTTCTACAAAGTGAATTTCCACCTCGCTGATATCTAGCCGCGCAACATCAATGACCGTTGCATCATTAAATATATCAAATCTAATACCAAACTTTGTGACGCCAGGGTAAATCGACGCTTTACAGGATATAGTGTTGCTTGAGAGAGTTCGAAAAAGGTCGAAAAAGACTTCAAGCGGCTTTTCACGCCCAATATGTGCAGCGTCATCAAAAAGCAAAACTATCCTCTTCCCAACGGCGGCGGATAGCTTAGCCAAGCCACGCTGCAGGTCTGTAAGATTTTCGGCTTTTTCAAAGGCGACGTCAGATTGCCTGATTTTTAGCTCAGACTGAACTTTGTCTGATAAAACTTGACAGAAGTGCTTAATATACTCCTCCCCGTCAGATTGGAGAAGTGGAAGATATCTGAGGCTCAAATAAACAGAAAAGATAGCGTTCTTCTCCGTCATTCTTTTATGAGCAGCTATCAAAAGGGCGCTTTTACCGCTTCCCCGTCCGCCACGGATTAGCACGGGGCCGTGCGCCGAAAGCTTTCTAATGATGCTTTCGTCATAACTAGAAAAAGTGTGATGTGCATCGAATGCATCCAGCGGCCATTCTTCTGCCGCAAGTATCAGACCTGGATCAAAGTTTTCGTCTTGGAAGGCATCGACCATCGCTCTAGATCTCACTGTACAATTGGTAGGCGCGGCCCTTGTCTATTCGGCCATATGATGTTGGAATAAAATGTGAGGTAAAAGCCAAAAGGGAAATGTAGGACTGACAATCATCCAAGGCGACTAACAGGGTATCAGGATCCAACATGGCTTCTGGCGTGAGATAGTCCCAATGAACTCCCTTTGAGAGAAGAGAATACAACCTTGATAACTCAGCCTTTGTCCGGCTTATATATCTATCAGGCTCCATCGTCGCCATCAATGCGGAACGGTCTAAGCCATTGCTATCTATGTAATCCAACGCGCTTACAAAAGCAGGACGCCAAAATAGCTCGTCACAGTAGGGTGAAAACAACGCTCTACTTAGTTTGCTACTTTCAACATCCTTACTCCAGATGTTGGAAACGTCTTCGGCAGGCACAACGTCTGGAGTCCACTTGTATCCGGCCTTAAGCTGTTTTCCGTGATCAAAATTATCTTGAGCTTGGAAGCTCCGAATGGCCATCATTCGAAAAGGGTCAAGCCGACCGGAGAGTATCGCACTTGAGTTTTCTAGAATAACACGAGAACAGAACGCGGCAAACATCGAAGCATCAGGCTGTGTTAAATCAACCCTATACTGAGCAAGCTTCTCGTAAAATCTATTTAGTAGTTCAGTATAATGCGTAATTGTGTCCAATGCCGACCAATCAGCATCGGGTTCTCCGCAAACTAACGTGCCAATGCTCATATGATCGTCGCGCCGCTGTCTTCAAACTAACATTTGGAACTTAAGGTGGAGGTCCTATAGATGAAAAAGCGTGAGCAAACAATCCGGCTAAGCTGGCCGTCGCCCGTCAGGAATGGCGTTGAGACCGATGGAAAGGGCTGGGTCACTAACAGCGGCCCGGATACGTCACGTGCTTAATGAGCTACCAGATGGTGTCACAACCGAGCGGTTGTGACACCTCTTAAACAGCAGCTTTTTGCTTCCTGCAGTTGGAAGCGGCATATCAGCAAGCGGCCCATTTCCGGGCACTCCGCGTTCACCGCTCGGGTAAGCGCTGGGCGTCGGCTTTGGGGAAAAACTGCCGCCCAAGGCGCAGCCGACCAACGGCGCATTGTGGTCGCAAAATGCCTTTCAATTGTGTCACACTGCGATGGCGGGTAACTCGCTTCAGCCCATGGAACGACTGCTTGTAGGAAACCCAGTTGCGAACATAGAATTGATTGCTTGCTGATCGGTCTATTTCTATGTTGGGACGAGCGCAGCGGTCTTGGGGTCATAACTGACGTTCGCGAGAGTCCCGTCCATTATCCGCTCAACAATCTGATCGATGATAGGTAGTGGCACGAGAAACCATTCGCGCGGTCGGACCAACTTGCCGAAACGATCCGGTATCTCGATGTCGAAGCGAACCGTTTCAAGAACACGGTGGATCAATGCTTCCAAGCGAGGTCGATTGATATCGAACAATTTGTAAGTAGCGATCACGTCTACATCATCGAGCAGATAGGTGGCGTCGTTTGAGGCATTAGCGATGCGCGCCTCGACCGATCCACCGGTGATGCCGATCTTGTGGATGAGATCGCGGTGCGCAGCAATGGTCGGGTGCGTCGAACGGCTGCGCAGGACGTAGAGAGTGCCGGTCGGCAGGTGGTCGGGTTCGATCTCGGTCTTCACGGCGCTGTCGAACAGCGGCCCGGCAGTCGGTTCGGTGATCCGGCGGCCGCCCTCATCCTTATATAGCGCGCGTTGGAGCGAGCGGAGAAGCAGGTCGTTTTCGGTGCCGTTGGAATAGACGACGCGCAGGCGGGCATCGGTTTCGCCATTGGGGGCCTCGATCGGTTCGCCTACCTCGGCGACATAGGCGAGTTGGCCGCCGACGACGAAGAATTCGCCCTGCTTGATATCGGCCTTCGACATGCCGAGATCGCGAACGAAAGGCCGCGTGGTGCGGACGCCGACGTCGAGATCGACCTGGACCTGGTCAAAGAGCGGCCTGAACGTCGCGAAATCTTCGCATCGTTTGGCGCTGGCGACCTCCTCGGCGGCCTGGCGATCGGCATTGGAGCGGACGTTGCGCAGCTGGGTGATGTCGTTCGATGCGTCGGACTCAATTCCCAATTCGGCGAGCAGCGCGTTGTCGTCCAGATCGTCGATGGCATCGGTCACCGTCGCGCCGTCCAACAGGCCGTGTACGTCCATATCTGCCAGCAGTTCGCGGCACTCGGCCTGCGCGCGGAGCCGGTCGAGGCGCACCGCGTAGAGCCGCTCAAAGATGTCGCGGCCCTCGCCATGCTGGGGGACGCGGCCGTGTTCGTCATGGAAGCGGACGATATCCTCGAAGCCGGCTATGATCCGTTCCTCGCGCGGGGTGCGGGCGCGGACTTTCTTGGGCGTGAGGTCGAAGCCAAGTTCGGCAAGGATATCGTCGTCGGTCATGTCAGCCATTGGCCGCGGCTCCTGCGGCCTGGGCCTTGGCGCGGAAGCGGGCGAAGGCGGCGACGCCCTCCGCCAGCTGGCGCTCCCACGGGTCTTGTGATGTCGCCTCGGGCGCGCGACCGCGCTCGCGCTTCCACTGGACCGCGCGGATCGCGAAGGCACGCGCCTCTTCTTCGGTCAGCGTGGTCTTTCGCGCCGAGATCGCCGCCTGCACTTGGCGCAGCGTGCCCTCGTTCATCGCCTTGGCGAGGATCGCGTAAGCAGCTTCGAATGGGTTGATCCGGTCGATCAGGTCTATGTCGAGCTCGCGCACGTTCATGAATTTGCGCACACCATCGACGAACGAGGTATTCGCCTTCAGCTCACCCGTGCCGTCGTCAGTCGCCGTCTCGGTGACGATCTTCGCCGCCTGCTGGGTGATGTTGAGCGCGGCGATGGCGTGCTGGCGGATCGCTTCCTGGTCGGTTTCGCTGAGGTCAGGATAGCGGTCGCGGACGATCTTGCCCATGCGGACCTGGGTCAGTTCCTCCGGGACCACCTCGGGATCGAACAGGCCGCGTTCGATAGCCTGCTTGTCCTGGATGAAGCTAGTGATGACCTCATTGATGTCCTCCGCGCAGATCCGCTTGCCCTCGGTCGAGCTGGGCAGCACCAGATCCTTTAGCTCGAAGTGGAACTGGCCGCGTTCGTCGTTGAAGCCGACGTTCGTGCGGCCCTCCTGATACCCATCGGGACCATAGTCGAACCCGTCCTTCGGCCCGACATCCTTCGGCGTGAACTCGAAGCGCGGGGCCAGCACCTGTTCCATCAGCAGGCTGGCCGCGATCGCCTTCAGCGTGTCGTTGACCGCCTCGGCCACCACATCATCGGCAGCGGCCGGTTCGGCGATCAGGTTGGTGAAGCGCGCGACCGTCTTGCCCGGCGCGTCGCGGGTAGCGCGGCCGATGATCTGAATGATCTCGGTCAGGCTGGAACGATAGCCGACCGTCAGCGCATGTTCGCACCATATCCAGTCGAAGCCCTCCTTCGCCATGCCGAGCGCGATGATGACGTCGACATGGTCGCGGTTGCTCCGCGCCTCGGGGCTTTTCAAGGCCGCCGCCACGCGGTCGCGCTTGGCGGGGTCGTCGTCGACCAGATCGGCGACCTTGATCGTCACGCCCGCCGCCGTTTCGATAAGGTGGAAGCCGGTGACCGGATCGGTGCCCTTCCACGTGCCGAGGTGATCCATGATCTCCTCGACCTCGCGATGCTTGTCCTTGGTGCTTTCGCGGCTGTTGACGCTAGGGATGTGGACGATCGTCTTCACCGCCGGGTCGAGCAAGTCGTTGATCTTGTCGATGTAGCGCCCGGTGTAGAAGCTGTACGCGATATCGAGCGTCTTCAGGTAGCGATAGCCGTTGAGCTGCTCGTAATAGGTGTAGGTGACGGTGGTGAACTTCGCCTCGTCCTCCGCCGACAGCACCGCGACCGCGTCGCCGCGGAAATAGCTGCCGGTCATCGCGACCAGATGCACCTTGTCGCGCGCGATCAGCTGGCCCAGCTGCGCGCCCAGCCGGTTCTCCGGGTTCGCCGAGACATGGTGGAACTCGTCCACCGCGATCAGCCGCCCGTCGAACGCCGCGATCCCCAGTTCATCGATCGCGAAGCGGAAGGTGGCGTGGGTGCAGACCAGCACCGTGTCGCCACTACCCAGGAACTCGCCGACCGCCTTCACCTTCGACTTGGCGACCTTCACGTCGTCGGCGCCGGGCGTGTTGCACAGGTTCCAGTGCGGCTTCACCGTCCAGTCGGCCCAGAAGCCGTGCGCCGATAGCGGTTCATCGGCGAAGCTGCCACCGATCGAGCGCTCCGGGACCACGATGATCGCCTGTTTGACGCCCTGATTGTTCAGCTTGTCGAGCGCGATGAACATCAGCGCGCGGGACTTGCCCGAGGCGGGCGGCGACTTGATGAGCAGATATTGCTCGCCGCGATGCGCATAGGCGCGCGCCTGCATCGGCCGCATGCCCAGTTCGTTGGCGCTAGAGGATGCGCCGGTCTGGCCGGTGACGAGGCGCACGGCCGGAATGGGGCGGTGATCGGTCATTCACTTTCCTCATGCGTCACGCCGAATTGCTCGCGCAGAAAATCGGCGGTTTGCTGGTCATAGATTTTGCAGACGACATTCTGGTTGGCGAAAATCCCCGAAAACCATCGGGCTTCGTCGCGATCGAATGTCCTCTTCCAATCTACGCCGACGACATAGGACGCCATGTCGGGATCATCGGCATAGTCGGTCACATATCCGCTGGGCAGCACGTCAGGAAGAAGATCACCGGACGCAAGCCTGAACTCCGTCGCCGGCATCTTGGCGGTCGTCACCAGCCCGTAGCCCAAATAGCCCTTATTCTTCTGGTAATAGAAGATAGGTGCCCCGATTTCGAGCCGGTCCAGTGCATTGCTGTAGCGGCGGCCACCACAGGCGGTGAAGAAGCCGTAGCGGCGCAGCTCTTCCCACGGTCGGTCTTCCTCCGCCCCGCCGGTGACGTAATACAGTCCCGACCACGGCGCCCGCGCCTTCTTGACGGCACGGTCCTTCACTTCTTCCTGGTCGAGCAGGCTGTCGGTGGTCAGCCATTCGTGGCCCTGGTCGCCGAATATATTGAAGAAGCTGGCGTTGATGCCGACGTCATGCTCCTCGGACAGATACTCGATGATCCGCTTGGTCGCCTCATCGACCTCGCTCGCCACCACGATCATCTGGTGCGAGGCGTTCAGCGTTTCTGGCACCGCCTTGCCATAGCGATCGCGGTACAAGTCCGGCAGCGAGCGCCCCATGGCCGCCCGAACCAGATCGTGCACGTCCTTGGTCGTCAGGTGCCGCACCCAGGACGCGTAGTCGAGCACCTGCCCGACGATGTCGCGGGGTGAGCGGTCGCGCTTTAGTTCGATGATGATGAGGTTGCCGTCCTCGTCCATCGCCAGCAGGTCGATGCGCGTGCCGTGATCGGTCGCGACCTGGCGGCCAATGACGAAGCCGTCGACGCCGACAAGGCTGAGGTCGCGCGCCACCCAATCCTCGATTCGGCTTTCCAGATCGAGCGGCTTGCGGCGGCTTTCGACCAGCCCTTGTTCGGTGATGCGGAACAGGCGGGTCATGCGGCTTTCTTGCCCTTCTTCGGTTTCGGCTGGTTCGCCGTCATCTTGGTGTAGAGGTCGAACAGCTTCTCCAGCCGCTCGGTGTCGTTCCGGAATCGGCGGCCGATATAGATGCGCTCCAGCACCTCGTCATTCTCCTCATGCGCACGGCGCAGGTCGTCCGGCATATTCTCCGGGTCGTAGAGGTCGGCGATGGTCGCCGGAAAATGCGCCTCGCGAGCGAGCAGGATGTTCTCGGCGGTGCGGGTGAGGTCGGCCTTGTCCTGTTCGGTGAGCTTGGGGACGGGGAAGGTGTTCCAGCCGAGGGTGTTGGAATAGCGGTATCGGGTTTCCAATTTTCCGCAGACTGTAGCGATCCAGACTAGGTGAATTCGCGAGGCGATCAATGCCATAGTCCAAAGAGGAGCGTCGTAAAGGCCAAATGCTGCATTCGATACGACCGCGCCTTCAGCGAGGGCGCCAACTGGCAGGGCACTTCTATTTTCGCTTGAGTGGATTGGTATGATCAGTGGATAGGTGTTACTTGATTTTCCATGGCGCACCTCAGCAAAGCGATGAGGTGTGCCTGCCTGCTCTCTCGTTTTCGGCTTCGTGCTTCGCCCGCGCGTTGCCGCGACAACGTTAAGCCGCTCGTTTACGAATGGTATTTTAGACGCGCTCTCGAGGCAGTCGTCTTCAATCCAGAGGCAGAAGCGCATCTTGCCGTCAATGTATTCGTCGCTTCCCACATACGGCTTTATATAGTCGCGAGCAGCGACGGGAGCTGCTAAATAATCCGACGTCGAAAGGATTAGCCCGCCACCATCGGCAGGCTTGCTGCCATAATCCATTGGAGGCATCAGGTTAATAGGTCTACTTGACTTATCTACAATAGTGAGTGTGTTAGGAACCAGGTATGGTCCAATCGTTTCAACGGACCTTTCGATACCAGGACCATTCTCCTCGTCTTCGTAGATGACCGTCTTTGTGAATTTTGAAGACAAGCCGACGACTATAACCGTAACCCCTGCATTATTTTTAGCCAGATTCTTCCACTTAAAAGACGTCCTGGCGAAATTTATACGGACATCGCTTGCAAGGGCATGTTTCCAAAATGCTGGAACTTGCTGTCCTTGGCAAATTGAGTTGGTTGTGACGAACGCACATCCGCCAATGTCATGTCGGCACAATTGTATTGCTTTATGAAACCAGCCGAGCACGTAATCGAGCGATTTCCAGTCGGCGGAGCTTCCAGCAAACGCCTCTTGAAGATAAGTTTTTTCACGGTCGCTCATTTCGGACTGGCCGCTGTAGGGAGGGTTCCCGCAGATGTATGTCTCCACTGTGATCCGATCGCCCAGTCCGTTCTCATTCAGCGCCATCCGGCCGGTCGGTCCAGCCAGATCCTGTTCTTCTACCAATATCGCGCCGACCGGCGGACACACTTCCAACCAATCCAGCAGCAATGCATTCCCCACCGTGATCTGCCCCGTCTTGTGCAGCGGCAGCACCATCGCGCGGGCTTCCTGCTGGCTTAGATACAGGCAGTCCGCCTGAAACTCGGCGATCAGCAGCGCGAGGCGGGCGATCTCGGCGGCGAAGCCTTTGATCTCGATGCCGTAGAAGTTGCTCAAGGGGATGACGCTGCGCCGCTCGTCCAGCTTCAGGTTGGCCTCGCCGCCCAGCCGTTCGACGATCACCGCCTCGATCGCGCGCATCTCCTTATAGGCGATGACCAAGAAATTGCCCGATCCGCAGGCCGGGTCGAACACGCGGATATTAGCCAGCCGCCGCCGCAGGTTGCGCAGTTTCTGACGGCTGTGGCCCGCCGCCTCCAGCTGCTCGCGCAAGCCATCGAGGAACAGCGGGTTCAGCACCTTCAGGATGTTGGGTACGCTGGTATAGTGCATGCCCAGCTCGCCACGCTCGCCATCGTCGGCCACCGCCTGGATCATCGAGCCGAAGATGTCCGGGTTGATCTCTTTCCAGTCCAGCTCGCCCGCGCGCAGCAGATACGCGCGCGCGGTGCGGCTGAAGCGTGGGCTCTCGGTCGCCCCGGTGAACAGGCCGCCGTTCACATAAGGAAAGACGTCGGCATAGGGCCGGATGCCCGCCGCGCGGCGATAGCGGTCGTCGAGATTGCCTTCATGCGTGACCGGCGTGTCCATCGCGCGGAACAGTTCGGTCAGTACCTCATGCGTGTTGCCCCATTGCTCCTCGCCGCTGCCGTGCCCGGCATGGCTCATCTGGGTGATGGTGGCGGTAAACTGGTTCTCGCGGAAGATGCCGGTATCCTCGGCGAAGAAGCAGAAGATCAGCCGCGCCATGAACTGGTTCAGCTCGTGCCGCCGCTCCTCGGTCGCCCAGTCCGGGTTGTCCTTCAACAGCTCGACATACAGCTTGTTGAGCCGCCCCGTCGCCTTGACGTCGATGGGATTGTTCTTGATCTCCTTGACCGTGGAGATGCCAGCCAGCGGCAGGAAGGTCGCGAAGTGACGCGGCAGGTCGGCGTAGGAACAGGCGATGACGTCGCCGCCGACCAGATCCTCGGCCTCGACCGTCTCGCCATCGGTGGCGAGGAGGAACTTGGCCTTGGCGCTGGTGGTCTTGGGGCTGGCGCGCAAGGTGGCGAGCGTCGCGCCGACCTGTCCGGCGGACGCGATGCCGATATGGATGTTGTTACGCTGCAGGACGCCGCCGACGTCCGACTGGTTGGTGCCGTTCTTCGTCGCGCGCAGGCGGTCGACCGTTGCCTTCTTGGCGCCGAACGCGGTGATGAACTGGAACGGGAATTCGGCGGCGTCGAACGGCTGTTGGACGAGGTCGGATACGGCTTCTTCGATTTCGACGGCGTTCATTCGGTTCGTCAGATCCAACAGGCTGGCCCGCATCGGCGGGACTGATTCATCCGGCGGACGATAGGATAGGTCAGTGCGATAGTCATCGCCTGTCATTGCGGCCAATTCGGATTGATGCACCGATCCCCATAGCGCGAGTGCGCTCGTCCCTGCTCACCGATTCTCCGCTAGACTCCGAAAGGTGATCGACCAGCGCGGCCGTTCCATCGGTGCGATGCTGTGTTCCCATTCATGCCGAGCAGGTCCGCTCATGTGATAGCCGCCCCGCGGTTCGAGCGGCAACGACGCGCGGTCGAAGCCGCCGGCTCGCCGCCGCCGGAAGCGCATCGTCGCCGGTTCGCCGAGGGAGATGCCGAGGACATGGCCGTAGATCGGCCGGTCGCGATGCCAGCCGATCCCGGCGCCCGGGTCGTAGCGAATGAGCAGCGCCTGGATCAGTGCTTCGGGCGGGAGCCCGGCGAAATTGGCGGCCCTGTCGCGAATGGGGAGAAGCCAGTCCGGCATCGGTGGCGCATCCTTCGGGCGCCCGACCTCGAAGTCGTAACTCCATCCGAAGGACGTTGTCAGCCGCTTGCCTGTCCAGCCCTGAAAGCGGAACGGCTCGAGGTGGGTCGCGTCGATCCGCTCGATCAGCATGCGCTCCTCGTCCGCGGCAGTCAGGTTCGCCCGCGTGGCGAGCCCCGGCAGGAGCGGCGCGTCAAAGAGGTCAAGCATCACGCCGCCGCCTCCGCGAAAATCGGCAATTCGGTCGGTGTCGCTGCCCCAGCCTCGACGAAGTTCGATACCGTTACGCCGACCAGACGTATCCCCTTCTGGGTCGGCAGAACCGACCGGATCAGGTCGAGCGCGGCGTGGTGGAGGCCTTCGCGACTGGTGACCGCCACGGTCTGGCTGCGGCGTCGGGTGATCTGATGGAAGTCGGCGTATTTGACCTTCACCGTGACGGTGCGGCCGAAGGCTTGCCGTCCCTCGCACCAGTCCCAGACATCATCCGCCATCTTGAGCACGCCGGCCTCGATCTCGGCGGGTTCCGTCAGGTCGCGGTTGAACGTCGTTTCCGACCCCGACGACTTGCGCACGCGGTTCGGATTGACGGGACGGTCGTCTTCCCCGCGCGCTATGGCGTGATACCAATCGGCGGAACTGCCAAAATGCTGCTGCAGGAACGCCAGCGACTTGGCGCGCAGATCGGCCCCGGTCTCGATCCCCAGCCGCTTCATCTTTTCCGCCGTCACCGGTCCGACGCCGTGGAAGCGGCTGACGGGCAGCGTCTCGACCCAGGCGGCGCCCATGTCCGGCGTGACGGCGAACTGGCCATTCGGCTTGCGATGATCCGAGGCGAGCTTGGCTAGGAACTTGTTGTACGAAATACCCGCCGACGCGGTCAGGCCGGTCTCCACCAGAATATCGGCGCGAATCGCCTTGGCAGTCAGCCATGCGGTTTCCAGGCCACGCTTGTTCGCGGTGACGTCGAGATAGGCCTCGTCGAGCGACAAGGGCTGGATCAGGTCGGTGTAGCGCGCGAACACCTCATGGATCTGGCGCGAGACGTCGCGGTACACCTCGAAGCGGGGCGGCACGAAGATCAGGTCGGGACAGCGGCGCAGCGCGGTGACTGAGGGCAAAGCAGAGCGAACGCCGAACGTGCGCGCCTCGTAGCTGGCCGCCGCCACCACGCCCCGTGCCGCGGCATGACCGACCGCAACCGGCTTGCCGCGCAGCGACGGATCGTCACGCTGCTCCACCGACGCGAAGAAGGCGTCCATGTCGACGTGAATGATCTTACGCACCGCCATGCGCACCTTTTAACGCATGCAGAACAGGATGTGAACATATTGTGCAAAAACGTCGGAAACCCGTCGCTTATCCCACCTGCCCATCTCTTGGCGTAGATCCGAGCACGACGCCGTTCGAGCGATGCCGCGAACGTCGCCGACGCATCAGCTGGATGATCACCGCCGTGCGAAGAGGTCCATATTCGCATCGCCCCAAGCCTTCAGCGCCGCGATGATCGGCGACAGGGATCGACCACGATCGGACAGGCTGTATTCGACACGCGGCGGCACCTGGGCGAAGACCTCACGCTCGATCAGGCCATCGGCCTCCAGCTCGCGCAGCTGGTTGGTCAGCATGCGCGGCGTCACATCACCAGCGCGGCGGCGCAGTTCGTTGAAGCGCGTGCGTCCGTCCTGCAGATGGTAGAGGATCACCGCCTTCCACTTGCCGTCGATCAGGCTCACCGCCGCCTCGACGGCGCAACCCGGGGCACAATCGAGGCGGGAGTGACGGGCTTTCGCCATCAGGGCGGTATCCTTTTCGACACTATGAGCGTTTTTTGTGCCTACGACATAAGCTGACACCGTCCCTATCTCGCGTGTGTCAGCAAAAGGAGCAAGACCCATGCGCGCCATAGCCTATCGCCAGCCCGGCCCGATTGACCGGGACGAAGCCCTTGTCGAGGTCAAACTGCCACGACCCGTTCCGACCGGGCGCGACATTCTGGTCGCGGTTCGGGCCATCTCGGTGAACCCCGTCGACGCGAAGGTTCGCACTGGCGCCGCGCCATTCGACGGACGTGACGAGCGCATTCTCGGCTGGGATGCGGCGGGCTTGGTCGAGGCGGTCGGCCCAGAGGCCACCCGCTTCAAGGTGGGTGACGAGGTCTTCTATGCGGGCGACCTGATGCGCGACGGCAGTAATGCCGAATATCAGCTAGTTGACGAGCGGATGGTCGGCCATCGCCCCCGCAGCATCGGCTTCGCAGAGGCGGCGGCGCTGCCGCTAACGGCCATCACGGCTTGGGAAACTCTGTTCGACCGGTTGAAGGTCGACGACCAACCGGCTGGCGGCGCCCGTGCCATCCTGATCATCGGCGGCGCGGGTGGTGTCGGTTCCGCGGCGATCCAGATCGCGCGTGCTCGGACCGACCTGACCGTGATCGCCACCGCCTCGCGCGCCGAGACGCAGGACTGGGTGCGCGACCTAGGCGCGCATCATGTCATCGATCATTCCCGGCCGATGGCACCGCAGATCGCCGCGCTGGAGATCGGTGCGCCCGCCTTCGTCTTCTCGACCACCCATACCGATCGCCATCTGGCCGATATCGCCGAGCTGATCGCGCCGCAGGGGCGCTTCGCGCTGATCGACGATCCCGCCAGCCTCGACATCGTCGACTTCAAGCGCAAGGCGGTGTCGGTCCATTGGGAATTGATGTTCACACGGTCGCTCTTCGACACACCGGACGTCGGCGAGCAGGGTCGCCTGTTGGACGCGGTGGCCGAATTGGTGGACGAAGGGCGCATTCGCACCACGGCCACCGACACGCTGTCACCGATCAATGCCGCCAACCTGATCGAGGCGCACCGCCGCATCGAGAGCACCACCACGCGGGGCAAGATCGTCCTGGAAGGCTGGGACAGCCCGCAGGCGTAATCTCGACGCGGGTTCCTACGAAATGCGCGTGCGGGCGGGTCAGGCGAATGCCAGCTTGCCCGCGACGATCGCCATGGCATGGTCGACGAAGCGCCCCTTCTCGCCGACCGGTGCGACGTAACGAAGTGCCTCGCGGGCCAGTTCGGGCTCGCCTCCGCGCGCGATCAGCCATGCGGCAAGATAGGGCGCGGCAAGACAACCGCCCGCCGTCGCGACGTTGCCATGAGCAGCGAACGGTGCGTCGATGACCGAGACACCGGCCTCCATCACCCATGGCTTGGTGGTGAGGTCGGTGCAGGCGGGCAGATCGCCAATCAGGCCGAGTTTGGCCAGCAGCAGCGTCCCCGAGCATTGCGCCGCGATCAACTGCCGCGTTGGATCGAGGCGAAGCCGGGCGAGCATCGCCGGATCGGTGGCAATCTGCCGCGTGCGGACACCGCTGCCGATCAGCACCGCATCCGCTTCCTCGAGGAATGCGAGCGGCCGTTGGCGATGGACGGTGACGCCGTTCAACGACGTCACCGTTTCGGTCAGGGCGGTAATATGCGCAGCCCAGCCATGCGGGCGCAGCCGGTTGATGATCGCGGCGGCGACGAACGAATCCAGTTCGTTGAAGCCGTCGAAGGTCAGGACCGCGACCTGCATCACCCTTGCGCCCGTCCGGAGAATAGCGTCCGCGTCGCGCCCGCGACCCACACTTGGCCAGCCTCGTCCTGCGAGACATGGATACGCCCGCTCCGCCCGAGGCGCGTACCCTGGGCGGCGAGATAGCTGCCGCTGGCCCGACCGCTGGCGAACAGCCACTGGCCGACGGATGCGTTGAGGCTGCCGGTCACCGGGTCCTCGATCAGCCCGCCATGCGCGTCGGTGAAGAGCGCGCGCAGTTCGAACGCGACCTCGCTGCCGGGCGCGTGCGGCCCGACGATGCCGATGTCGATATGCTCGGGGTGGTACCGCGCCGGTTCGACCGCCAGCACCGCCTCCGCCGACTCCAGCATGACCGCGATCCAGCCGGGGCCATTGTCCGCCCAGGCGGCATCGACGATTGCCGCACGGTCGATCCGCAGCAGATCGGCGACCTGGGTGATCTCCGCCTCGGTTGGCGTGCCGCCGCGCAGCAATGGCGGGGCGGCAAAAGCAAGCTGGTCGCCATCGCGCCGGATCGTCACCAGCCCGACACCGCATTCCTGCATGATCACGCCGTCCTGCTTCGGCTGCCCGCCCGCTTCCGCCCACGCATGGGCGCTGCCCAAGGTCGGGTGCCCGGCGAACGGCAGTTCGTGCGCCATGGTGAAGATGCGGACGCGATAGTCGGCCGATGGATCGGTCGGCGGCAGCAGGAAGGTCGTCTCCGAAAAGTTCAGCCAGCTTGCGATCGCCTGCATCTCGTCCGTCGTCAGGCGATCGGCATCGGCGATGACGGCCAAGGGATTGCCGGTCAGCGGATCGGTGCCGAATACGTCGACGAGGCGAAAGGGGCGGGTCACGGTCATCTCCTGTTGATGTTGGCTCGTCCTATCGCGCGACGACTGGCGCCGACAGATACACATCGGTACGATCGTGCCGAACTGTATTGGTGAGATTGGCAGTACGATGGCGAGCGCGCCCGACGAAACCCGCACCGGCATGGTGGTCCGTGCGATCCGCGACCGGATCGATGCCCGCGCGCTGACGCCGGGCGCACGGCTGCCGTCGATCCGCGCCATGGCCGAGACGAGCGGCGTCGCGCGCTCGACGGTGGTCGAGGCCTATGATCGCCTCGCGGCCGAGGGCGTCATTCGCTCGCGACCGGGATCAGGGTTCTATGTCGCGGCGCCCTTGGCCCCGCTGACGCTGGATCGGCTGGCCAGTACGAAGGAGCGCGAGGTCGATCCGCTCTGGATGCTGCGCCAGTCGCTGGGTGAGCGGCGCCATGAATTGATGCCGGGATGCGGCTGGTTGCCCGACGACTGGATGGCGGGCGATGCCCTTCGCAAGGCGATGCGTGGGGCGGCGCGATCCGACGAGAACGGCACCCTGGCGGGCTATGCCTCCCCCTTGGGTTCGCCACCGCTCAGGGCATTGTTGGCGAGGCGGATGGCGGATCAAGGCATCGAAGCCGGCCCCGAACAGATCCTGCTGACCGACAGCGGCACCCATGCGCTCGATCTGGTGTGCCGCTTCCTGCTTCAGCCGGGCGATACCGTGCTGGTCGACGACCCGTGCTATTTCAACTTTCTAGCGCTTCTGCGGGCGCACCGGGCAACGGTGGTGGGCGTACCGATGACGCCGATCGGTCCAGACGTCGCCGCCTTCGCCGAGGCCGCCGCGACGCGTCGGCCGCGCTTCTACCTGACCAACTCAGGCGTCCATAACCCGACCGGCGCGTCGCTCGCGGCCACTACCGCGCACCGGCTGCTCAAGATCGCTGAGGCCCATGACATGGTCGTCGTCGAGGACGATATCTTCGCCGACTTCGAGCACACGCCGTCGCCACGATTGGCCGCCTTCGACGGGCTCGACCGGACGATCCGCATCGGCAGCTTCTCCAAGTCGCTGTCGGCGGCGGTGCGCTGTGGCCATATCGCGGCCCGACCCGACTGGATCGAAGGGTTGGCCGACCTACGCATCGCGACGTCGATGGCGGGCAGTCCGCTCGCCGCCAACCTGCTGCACGCGGTGCTGACCGATGGCAGCTATCGGCGTCATGTCGACGGTGTCCGGACCCGGCTGGCCCGGGCCACGGCGCGGGTGGCGAAACGCCTGCGGGCCATCGGGATCGAGCCGTGGACCGATCCGGCGGCGGGCATCTTCCTCTGGGCGCGACTGCCGGACGGCGTCGATGCCGTTGAGCTTGCCCGGCGAGCGATCACGCAAGGTATCGTGCTCGCACCGGGGCCGGTGTTCAGTCCCAACGGAGGCTGGCGGGATCACATGCGCTTCAACGTCGCCATGAGCGACGACGATCGGCTGTACGCTTTCCTGGAAAAGGCCGTGTCGCACCCGCTACTCGAACCGGCTGGCTAGGCGCTCGACCAGGAAGTCGACGAACACCCGCACCCGTGCTGGCGTGGTTGAGCCGCCGACGAAGACCGCGTGGATCAGCTCGACGTCGCCCGGATTATAGTCCTCCAGCAATGGCACGAGCCGCCCGTCCGCGATCTCAGCCGCGACGCTGAAGCGGCCGACCCGGGTGACGCCGACCCCGGCAGCGGCGAGATGACCCAGCGTCTCACCATTGTTGGCGACGATCCCGCCCTCGACGGACAGCGCGAAGTCCCGGCCGTCGCGGCGGAACGGCCAGGTCGGCTCGGCGCGGCGGAAGTTGAAGTTGAGGCAGTTGTGGGCGTGCAGGTCCTCCGGAACCTTGGGCGTGCCGGCCCGGGCGAGATAGTCCGGTGAGGCGACAATCACCCGCCCGCCTTCGGACAATTTGCGCGCGGTGAGCCCGCTGTCCGCGAGCGGGCCGAACCGGACGGCGACATCGGCCTGCCCGCCGGCCACATCGACCAGCGTGTCGGTCAGCGCCACGTCGATCAGGATATGCGGATAGGCGCGGGCGAAGTCGCCGAGCAGCGGCACGACGCACAACCGGCCATGCGCCAGCGCCGCACTGATCCGCAGCCGTCCGCGTGGTGCGCCCTGGTCGGCGATCTGCTGCTCGACATCGTCGAGATCGGCGAGGATGCGGCGGGCGGCGAGCAGATAGGCTTGCCCCTCGGCGGTGAGCGTCAGCGCGCGGGTGGAGCGGAGCAGCAGCCGGACGCCCAGTCGCGCCTCGATCCGGTCGATCGCGCGCGCCACCGCCGAGGGCGTCAGCCCGAGCGTGCGGCCGGCGGCGGAGAAGCTGCCTTGCTCCACCACGCTCGCGAACAGGGCGAGTGACCGGGCGCGATCGTCATTGCCTATCACCTTTGCGTCCAAGGCATAGATCCTTTGCACCGGCGGGTAGTTCCGCCGCACTGCTTCACCGTCCATCTATGCGCCTGACGAATGACATTCGCAAAGGAGGTGTCATGGAATATCGCCAATTGGGATCGTCCGGCCTGCGCGTTCCGGCGCTGTCGTTCGGCGCGGGGACCTTCGGCGGCAAGGGACCGCTGTTCAGCGCGTGGGGCACAAGCGACGCCGCCGAGGCGCGGCGGCTGGTCGATATCTGCCTCGACGCGGGGGTGACGCTGTTCGATACCGCCGACGTCTATTCGGATGGCGCGTCGGAACAGGTGCTGGGCGAAGCGATCAAGGGTCGCCGCGATGCCGTTCTGATATCGACCAAGACCGGCCTGCCGATGGGTGACGGTCCGCAGGACTGGGGCGCGTCGCGGGCGCGGCTGATCGGTGCGGTCGAGGCGGCGCTCCGGCGGCTCGGCACCGACCGGATCGACCTGCTCCAGCTTCACGCCTTCGATGCGTCAACGCCGACCGAGGAGGTGATGGGTACGCTCGACCGGCTGATCGCCGACGGCAAGGTCCGCTATGCGGGCGTCTCCAACTATCCCGGCTGGCAGATCATGAAGGCGCAAGCGCTGGCCGATCGCCATGGCTGGCCGCGCCTCGTCGCGCATCAAGTCTATTACTCGCTAATCGGCCGTGCGTACGAATGGGATCTGATGCCGCTGGCGGCGGATCAGGGGGTTGGCTCGCTGGTGTGGAGCCCGCTCGGCTGGGGCCGGCTGACCGGCAAGATCGGGCGCGGACGGCCGATCCCGGCGGGGAGCCGGTTGCACGAAACCGCGCAGTTCGCGCCGCCGGTCGAGGACGAGCATCTCTACCGCGTCGTCGACGCGCTGGAGGCGGTGGCGGCCGAGGTGGGCAAGACCGTGCCTCAGGTCGCGATCAACTGGCTGCTGCGACGTCCGACGGTATCGTCGGTCATCATCGGCGCGCGCGACGAGGCGCAGCTGCGCGACAATCTCGGTGCGGTCGGCTGGGCGTTGTCGCCCGAGCAAGTGGCGGCGCTCGACGCCGCGAGCGACGTGCTGCCGCCCTATCCACACACCCCATACCGGCAGCAGGAGGGTTTCGCCCGCCTTGCGCCGCCGATGGTTTGAGGGAGCCACGATCATGAAGTTCAACCTCGGATTGCTCGCGCTGGCGGTCGGCGCCTTCGGCATCGGCGTGACCGAGTTTGCGCCGATGGGCATGTTGCCGGTGATCGCGGCCGACCTGCACGTGTCGATCCCCGCCGCCGGGCTGCTGGTCAGCGCCTATGCGATGGGCGTGCTGATCGGCGCACCGCTGATGACGCTCACCACCGGGCGGATCGACCGGCGGACATTGCTGATCGCGTTGATGGGCATCTTCACGCTTGGCAACGCGCTGTCTGCCGCGGCGGGCGGATACTGGATGCTGATGGCGGCGCGCGTCGTCACCTCGTTCAACCATGGCGCGTTCTTCGGCGTGGGGTCGGTGGTCGCCGCCAGCCTCGTGCCGCCGGACAAGCGCGCGGGCGCGGTGGCGGCGATGTTCACCGGGCTGACCGTCGCCACGATCGGCGGCGTGCCAGCGGCGACCTGGGTCAGCGAGGCGATCGGCTGGCGCACCGCCTTTGCCGGGATCGCCGGCGTTGGCGCGATCGCGATGGTGGCGCTACGCCTCGCGCTGCCACCGCTGCCCGCGGCCGAGGGCGGCGACATGCGCGCCGAACTGCGGGTGCTGACGCGCAAGCCGGTGCTGGCGGCACTAGCGCTGACCGTGGTGGGGGCGAGCGCCATGTTCACCGTCTTCACCTATATCGTCCCAATCCTGCGGGATGAGACGCACGCATCGACCGGGTTCGTGACGGCGATGCTGATGCTCTACGGCATAGGGCTGACGATCGGGAACACGCTGGGCGGGCGGCTGGCCGATCGGTCGATCGAGCGGACCTTGATCGGCAGCTTCGCGGTGCTCGCCACGGTGCTCGTCGTGTTTGCGGGGGTGATGCAATGGCCATGGCCCGCCGCCGTCGCGATCCTGATCTGGGGCATCGCCAGCTTCGCGATCGTCCCGCCCTTGCAGATGCGGGTGATGGATGCGGCCTCCGACGCGCCGAACCTCGCCTCCGCGATGAATATCGGCGCGTTCAACCTCGGCAATGCCTTTGGCGCGGCGCTGGGCGGGGGCGTGATCGGTGCCGGGCTTGGACTTCCGGTCGTGTCGCTCGCCGGTGCGGCGATGGCGGCAGCCGCGCTCGTGATGCTGCTGGCGCTCCGGCGTCAGCCGAGCGCCAAAGCCTGCCCGACCTGACGGGCGGGGACGTTACCCTCGAGTCACAGCCGCTTCCGCATCCGGGTCAGCGGCACGACGACACCATCGACATGGGTATCGACGCGCTCAATCGGCTCGTAACCGCAGGCCGCGTAGAGCGGCACGCCGCCGGCCGTGCCCATCAGTTCGACGGCGGCGAAATCCTCCGCCCGCGCCGCCTGCTCGCAGCGGTCGAGGATCATCCGCCCAACTCCGCGCCGGACATGATCCGGGTGGGTGTACATGGCCCGGATGCGGGCGGCATCTTTCGCCGGATCGAGCAGCGCCGGGTCCCGCAGGTCGGTGCTATGGTCGCCGCCATAGAGCGTCGCGCGCCGACTCCATCCGCCGCAGCCGACCGGCACGCCATGGTCCTCGAGGACGAAGTACGTGCCGTCGCGCACCAATTGCGTGTCGAGCCCCATCACCGCCCCGCTGGCGACGATCTGCGTCGGGGTCAGCACCGCCGCCTGGCCGCGATTGATCGACAACGTCATCAGGTCGCGCAGCGCCCCGAGGTCGGCTTCGGTCGCGAGGCGGATCGTCAGGCCGCCGCTCACGCCGCCAACTCCAGCCGCCAGGTCTCACCCTGGAGTGGAACGCCGAACCGGTCATGCATCGCCGTTTCGACACACGCGAAACCGTGTGCGGCATAGAGGCGACGCGCAGACTCCAGCACGGTGTGGGTCCACAGCGTCAACGCGTGATAGCCCGTTTCTCGGGCGAAGGTGACGCAAGCGCCGACCAGCGCATCGCCGATACCCCGGCGGCGGGCGAAGGGCTCGACATGGAGGAGGCGCAGCCGGGCGATGGCGTTGCCTTCGTCGGTGACGAACACCGCGCCTGCCATGACCCCGTCGATCTCGGCGACCCAGCATTGCTCACGCTCAGGATTGAAGTCGCGCAAGAACGCCGCGGTCACCTCGCTCTCGATCACCTCCAGCTCACGACCCCAGCCATGGCTTTCGGCATAGAGGAGCGACTGGCGCGCCGCGATCAGCGCGGGCTCACCGGTACGGAAGGGCCGGATGACGAACGGACCATCCGATGCGGGATCCAGCAGCAGCCGGGCGCGCGTCAGGGCTTCGACCAGATCATGCCGCGCTTGTCCGTCCACGGTTGCGAGCAGATCACCGACGGCATGGCTCTGGCGATGGTCGAGAAGCGCGAAAGCCTCACGTCCCGCCTCGGTCAACCGCAAGTCGCGGGCGCGGGCGTCGTCGTCACGGCGCACCCGCACGAT
The DNA here is from genome assembly GCF_052056765.1 of Sphingomonas pseudosanguinis. Classification (NCBI taxonomy): domain Bacteria; kingdom Pseudomonadati; phylum Pseudomonadota; class Alphaproteobacteria; order Sphingomonadales; family Sphingomonadaceae; genus Sphingomonas; species Sphingomonas pseudosanguinis. Next base: position 1,719,047 of record NZ_CP189888.1, on the reverse strand, counting down.
CCAGCCGCGCTTTTCGAAGCGTGCGACCAGGCGGCTGAGATAGCCCGCGTCCATGCCGAGCGCGTCCTGCAACACTCTAGCGGTGACGGGCTCGCGCGTCGCGATCTCGAACAGCAAGCGGGCTTCCGGCAGGCTCGCCTCGGTGCCGAGGAACCGCGCATCGAGCGCGCCGATCGTCTGGGTGTAGAAGCGGTTGAACCGGCGGATGGCGGTAATGTCTGCATCTTCCATGTCCGCCATGCTGGATCAATTTACTTGACGGAGTCAACTATCAGGGCAGAGCAGGCTCCGGCACCAGTTGCGCGCGCATCGCTGCCGCATCCCGTCCCGGCGGTGCCCCGAACAGGCGGCGATAGTCACGGCTGAACTGCGACAGGCTTTCGTAACCGATCGCGAAGCCGACCCGCGCGACCTCCTCGGCGGCGACCAGGCGGCGGCGTGCTTCCTGCAAACGCACTTGCTTCTGGAACTGCACCGGCGTCATCGTCGTCACTGCCTTGAAGTGGCGGTGGAAGCCGGGGACGCTCATGCCTGCCAGCGTGGCGAGGTCGGCCACGCGCAACGTCTCGGCATAATGGTCACGGATGAACGCCGTCGCACGGCCGATGCGCGCGGCATGGGTGTCGACCAGACCCATCTGGCGCAGCGCCGGTCCCAGCGCGCCGCCGAGCAGCCTCCAGACGATCTCGCGCCGGATCAGCGGAGCGAGCACCGCCTGGTCGGCCGGATGATCGAGCAGGTCGAGCAGCCGCCTGAGAGGATCGCGCAGCGCCGGGTCATGGTCGCTTGTCGCCAGCGCGTTGAAGGCGGCAGCCGGCCCCGGCACGCTCGCCTGCTCCGCCACCAATTCGGCAACGGTCACCGGTTCGATCGCAAGCGATAGTGCCAGATAGGGCGCGTCGGCACTCGCCCGCACGATGCGTGACGTGACCGGCAGGTCGACCGAGGCGAGCAGGCATTCGCCCTCGGCATAATGATAGGGCGTCGGCCCCAGCATCGACATCTTCGCGCCCTGCACGACGAGGCAGAAGGACGGCCGATAGACCGTGCGGATGATGCCGGTCGGCTCCTCCGCGCGGGTGATGAGCAGGCCCGGGATCGGCGTTTCACGACCATGGACGAACCAATGGCGCTCGATCAGTCGGGCAAGGTCGGTCAGTGTCGTCATGGCAGACACCTTAGCTTCGCCGAGCACTGAATGCACCGGCGGCCGCGTCACTTTGATAGGATCGGGCAGGACTTTGATCGGATCGGCGTCGCAGCGCCGAGCGTTTGCGGCGTATCTCGGGCTCATCCATTCCAACAGGAGTATCATCCAATGCGTATGCGCCAACTCGGCCATAGCGGTCTGTTCGTGTCCGAACTCTGCCTCGGCACCATGACCTTCGGCGGCAGCGAGGGCATCTGGGGCCAGATCGGCCAGCTTCGCCAGGACGAGGCGGACGCGCTGGTCCGGACCGCGCTCGATGCCGGCATCAACTTCATCGACACCGCCAATGTCTATGCCGGCGGTGAGAGCGAGCGGATCCTCGGCCAGTCGCTCAAGAACCTCGGCGTCGCCCGCGACGATGTCGTCATCGCGACCAAGGTGCTGGGGCCGATGGGCGATGGTCCCAATGCGCGCGGCGCCTCGCGCGGCCACATCCTCAGCCAGTGCAAACAGAGCCTCCAGCGGCTCGGGCTCGACCATATCGACCTCTACCAGATCCATGGCTTCGATCCCGCGACGCCGATCGAAGAGACGCTGGAGGCGCTCGACACGCTCGTCCGTCATGGTCACGTCAGCTATCTTGGCCTGTCCAACTGGGCGGCGTGGCAGGTGATGAAGGCGGTCGGCATCACCGAGGCGCGGCGGCTCGCGCCGATCCTGTCGCTCCAAGCCTATTACACGCTGGTCGGCCGCGACCTGGAGCGTGAGATCGTGCCGATGCTGCGGTCCGAGAAGATCGGGCTGATGGTATGGAGTCCGCTCGCGGGCGGGTATCTGTCGGGCAAATATGACGGCGAGGGCCAGGCGGCGGACGGGCGGCGCGCGAATTTCGACTTTCCGCCGGTCGACCGGACGCGCGGCTCGGTGGTGATCCCCGAGATGCGCCGCATCGCCGAGACGAAGGGCTGCACCGTCGCTCAGGTCGCGCTCGCCTGGCTGCTCCACCAGCCGGTGGTGACGAGCGTGATCGTCGGGGCCAAGCGGGTCGATCAGCTTACCGACAATATCGCCGCGACCGAGGTTTCGCTCGACGCGGACGATCTCGCCGCGCTCGATGCGGTGACCAAGCTGCCTACGGAATATCCCGGCTGGATGCTGGAGCGCCAAGGCGGCTATCGCGCCTGACGGTCGCAGGTTCGGCGGGATGATTCCATGACCGTCCCGCCGCTCCGAACGTCCGTCCAGAGGGGCAGCGGATCACCCAGGCAGGATACGGCCCGTCCGGGCGGCATGGGCAAAGGCCGGAAAGCCGAAGCCTTCCGCCTGGCGGGCGGCGATCTCATAGTCATAGGGCACGCCGTGCAGTTGAGCGGCCCATCCGGCGTTACGACGCTCGACGATGGCATAGCGCGCGAGCGGGCTGCCCGCCTCCATGACGTGCGGGGTCGCGCCCCGATCCCGGTAGCACGGCATCCCGACGCTGCCGGGATTGACGATCAGCACGCCATCGACCGTCACCATCCGCGGCGTATGCGTATGCCCGCACAGTACCAGACTGGCCGACCCGATCCCCTTCAGGCGCGGCCGGATGGCGATGTCGGCATCCAGCGTGGCGCGACCGGAGGTCACGTCCTCGAGCAGATATTCCAAATCCCCGCCCGCCGGGCTGCCATGGCAGGCGAAGACGTCGCCGTCGCAAAGGCTGAGCGTCGCGGGCAGACCCTCGATCCATGCCCAATGCTCTCGGCTGAGGAGCGGCCGCGCCAGAACGTCGAAGGCGCCGTCGCTGCCGTCCTGTAACTGCCGCTCGTGGTTTCCAGCGATGGTCAGATAATCGGAACGCATCTGAAATTCCGCGCTTGCTCCAGGATCGAACGGGCCGGACACGAGGTCGCCCAGATTGACCACCATGTCGGGCGCGGCGGCAGTCATTGCGTCGCGGACGGCCTCCAGCGCGGCCAGATTCCCGTGGGCGTCGGCAATAACCCCGATCTTCAATGCTTCCTCCTCGGCGGACACATGCGGCGTCCGGGCGGAACTTGGCAGACGCTTCTTCAAAACGCCATGCAGGGCAGCGACCCACACGCTGCCGGCCCGCTGGATTGACGGCCGCCCAATTACAGTCCTTCTCCCCACTATGAGCGTTTCCCTCCGCGAAGCCCGTCGGATCGTCTTGGCAGCCCAGGGCTTGGGTCGCGCGCGTCCCGACAGCCCGTCCGTTCGCCACCTGCGCAGCGCCGCCGAGCGGCTCAACCTGTTCCAGATCGATAGCGTCAACGTGCTGACGCGGGCGCACTATCTGCCCGCATTCTCACGTCTCGGCAGCTATGACCGTGCCTTGCTGGAGGGGGATGCGTGGGGGCCGAAACGGCAGCGGCGCATGTTCGAATATTGGGCGCACGAGGCGTCGTTGCTGCCGCTCGACCTCCATCCATTGCTCCGCTGGCGCATGGCGCGGGCGGAGCGAGGCGAGATCGGCTATCAGGCGCTGCGCCGGTTCGCGGTCGAACGCCGGGCCGAGGCTGACGCCGTGCTCGAACGGATCACCGCCGAAGGACCCCTGGCAGCCGCCGACTTCGAGAACGGGTCCAGCCGCAGCGGCTGGTGGGAATGGAGCCACGTCAAGCACGCGCTCGAATGGCTGTTCTGGTCCGGGCAGATCACCACCGCGACCCGGCGGGGCAGCTTTGCGCGCCTGTACGACCTGACCGAGCGGGTTATCCCGCCAGCCGTGCTGGCTCTGCCCACGCCGTCGGTCGAGGCGGCGCAACGTGCGCTGATCGAACGCAGCGCCCGTGCCTTGGGCGTCGCCACCGCCAGCGATCTGCGCGACTATTTCCGGTTGAAACCCGTCGAAGCCGATCACGCCATCGCCGATCTGGCGGAGGATGGCGTGCTCGTGCCGGTGCGGGTCGAGGGCTGGAACCAGAAGGCATGGATGCATCGCGACGCGACCATGCCGCGCCGGGTGCGTAGCGCTGCCTTGCTCGCGCCGTTCGATCCGTTGATCTGGGAGCGGACCCGCGCCGAACGCCTGTTCGGCTTCCACTATCGCATCGAGATCTACGTTCCGCAGGATCGGCGCACGCATGGCTATTACGTGCTGCCCTTCCTAATGGACGAGGCGCTGGTCGGCCGGGTCGATCTCAAGGCGGATCGGCAAGCCGGGCTGCTGCTCGCGCACCGCATTACGCTGGAACCGGAAGCGCCCGCCGAGACGCTGCCCCGGCTTCAGGTCGAGTTGGACCGGATGGCGGCTTGGCTCGGTTTGGACGCCGTCCGCATCGGCGCGGTCGTGCATCGCGGTTGAGCGTCTTCGCCCGTCACGTTGCTCCACCCCGCTCAGCAGCGACCACGATGCCGTCGTCGAGCAGCGCGTGGAGTGCGGCGATATGGCCATTGTCGCGCGCGCCGCTGGAATCGGAGGTCATGACGACGGTCAGCTTGAGGTCCGGCACGATGAACAGCATCTGCCCGCCATAGCCCCAGGCGAAGCGCAACGGATGGCCGCGACTGGTGCCAACGAACCAGCCATAGCCATATTACCCACCGCTCCACGGCGATACAGTGCGCGGGGTCCAGCTTTCTTCGATCCAGCGGGCGGGGACGATCCGCCGCCCGTCGATCACCCCACCCAGGCGATAGAGTTCGCCGAACCGCGCCAGGCTGCGCGGCGACATCATCATGTCGTTGCCGCCGAAAAAGATGCCCTGCGGATCGCGCGACCATGGCGGGATGGTGATGCCGAGCGGCTCCGCCAGCCAGTCGCGCATCAGCGTGTGGGTGTCGCGTCCCGAAGCGCGGGTCAGCATCGCCGACATCAGATGCGTGTTGCCGGTGGAATAAAGCATCGCGCCGCCCGGCTCATCGACGAACGGGCGCGCGAGGGCGAAGCGGACCCAGTTCCGGCTGGACACCCAGCGCCCGTAATTCTCACCCGACGTCCGCTCCAGTCCGGCGCGCATCGTCAGCAGGTCCTCGACGGTCAGGCGGGCAAGACGCGGGTCGGGATCGGGCGGCGCATCGCTGCGAAGGACCGACAGCACGGGCTGGTCGACGCCGGTCAGCACGCCCCGCGCGATCGCAATGCCGACCAGTGCGGACAGGACCGACTTGGACGCGGACTTGATATTGACCGGCTGGTCGAGCGGCGGCCCGCCCTTGAAGCGCTGCTCGGCCAGCACCTGCCCGTCGCGGAGGACCAGCAGCGAGCGGAGCCGGGGAAGACGGCTGGCTTGGGCAACGGTGTCGGCCAGGATGGTGCCGTCCAAACCGCGCGTCTCGACCGGGCGGGACATGGCGGCTTGCCGTGGCGCAGGTGCAGCATCGCAACCGCTGGCGAGGAGGAGCACCAGCGCGCAGACATATCGCTTCACGGCGTCATCGCAGAGCGAAGCGATTGCAGGAACGCGGCGGGCGCTTCGACCTGCGGCGAATGGCCGAGACCGTCCAGGCGGATCAGGCGGCCGCCGGGGATGCGCTTCACCGCCTCCTCGGCGGCCTGCGGCACGGTGCGGATGCGCGCACGTCGATCCTCCGGCGCACTGTTGGCCCGAAAGGCCGTCAAGTCGCGCTGGCCGATGATGAGCGTGGTCGGGATCGCTAGGCGCGGCAGTTCGGCGGCGACCGGCTGGGTCTGGATCATGTCGGACAGGCGGGCCTGTGCATCGCGCACCGTGTCGCCATCGGGGCTGGCATACTGCCCGGCCAGCATGGCGACCCAGCGATCATAGGCCGAACGCCAGACCCCATGATAATAGTTTCGGAGCTGATAGGCCTTGATCGACGTCGCATCCGTCTTCGCCTCTTCGGCGCGCAGCTTGCCGAGATCGGCATAGGGCACGCCCTCGCTCAGCGTGTCGTTGAGGCCGAGCGGGTTGACCAGCACCAGCTTCGCGACCCGCTCAGGGTACAGGAGCGCGAGGCGGGTGGCGAGGATGCCCCCGGTCGAATGACCGACCAGCACGACCTTGCCGGCCCCGGCCCGGTCGAGCAGCGCGGCAGTCAGCGCGGCCATAGTGTGGAAACTGTACTGATAGCCACTCGGCTTCGACGATTTGCAAAAGCCGATCTGGTCCGGCGCGATGACGCGGTAGCCTGCGGTCACCAGTCCGCGTGCGGTGTCGCCCCAGGTCGCGGCGCAAAAGTTCTTACCGTGGAGCAGGACGACCGTCGTGCCGTTGGGCGTGGTGGTCGCTGGCCAGTCGAGAAAGGCCATGCGAACCGGATGGCCCTGTGACGTCGCCTCGAACCAGTGCACGGGGGCAGGATAGTCGAACCGCTCCAGATTGGCACCGAGCGGCGCGGTTTGCGCTGAGGCAACGGTTGAAAGCAGGGCCGAACAGGCGGCGGCAGCGAGAAAGGGACGAAGCATCAAAGGGTAACACCAGCCGCGGCGCCAATATCCCTGGCGCCGCGACGACGTCGTCAGATGGTTCGCTTTGTCTCCGCACGGCTGGTGACCATGTCCCACAATCGGTAGGCCGCGTCTTCATCCTCCGGGGATGGCGCATGGAGATTGAAGCCGATAGCCTCCCAAGGCTGGCGGGTCTCCCAGTCCGGATTGAGCGACCAGTAACAGACGCTCGCCTCGAACATCGCCAGATGCTCGATGGGGGTTTCCATCGGCGGCAGGCCCTTTGTCTCGACGTGACTGTGAATGGACCGCGCCAGATCATCGAGCCGCTTGTTGATCATTTCGCTTTCCGTCAGCCGTAGGGGGCGTGGCGACATGATCGCGATGGGCGCCATGGCAGCGCGTCCCAGAACCTGCTCGGTCGTGCTGGGGCCAGCGGCGACCGGCATGAATCGCCGCAGCAGCTCGGTTGGCATGGGTGACTCGCCACCGGGGTAATCTGCTGCCACCGGGTGCCCCGGCATGTCGCGCAGCCAGGCGTAAGCCGGTTCGTCACGGAGAGTGCCGAGCACGGCATCAATCGTTGGATCGTCGTTTTCGCTGTCGCCGGACAACAGGATTTTGCCGAACGCGATCAGCGCATTTTTGCGTCGCTCCTCGGATTCCGCCTCACGGGCAAAATGCTGCTCGATGTCGGTCTGCGGTGCCTGGCTGTTGACCTGCGTGTTCTTCGTCAGGACCTTGCCCGGATGGCGCTTCGCCCAGTCGATCACCGAACGCTGGATGTCAGCGGCGAGCTGATGTCGAAACGACGGATCGTCTCCATAGCCAGCGATGAACCGACGGAGTTCCGCATGCTGTCGCCCGGAGACGGCGCTGACGAGCGGCCAAGCACTGCCGAGTGCGGCCCGTTCATTGGTGACGTTGTGCAGTTCTTTGAGTAGCGACGTCGCGATCAGGATACCCAGCGCGGTCCGCAGATCGGCAATTTCTCGTGCGTTCGGCGGACGATGGCCCGCCGCCTTCTGGTATCGCTCAAGCAGACGGGGCAGGAAATTACCTGGCGATCCGATCGCGGGCTGCTTACCGTCGATCGTCTTCGGCCGCTTGCCATAGGCCTTGTACCCGGTGAGGTCGAAGCTGCCACGGGCGATGGCCTCGATCCAGGCGTGCGGATCGGGGGCTGGGCCGAGCAGTACCGCGATCAGCTCCGATAGGATCGAGCCTCGTCCGGGGCCCAGGGCTCCAACGGCGTTGCGCCCCGCCTTCGTCACCAGAAGCTCCAGCATTCTGGTGATGCTCGCGGCGGCGGCCTTCTCCTGTTCGGGACTGCCGTCGCCGTACTGCCCGCCCGCCATGTGACGCCGATACACTTCCAGTTCGGCCGGGGTCAGCAGGGCATTCAGATCCATCCTCGACGCTCCATCGATGCGGACGGCCGACGCTCGCCGCTCGCGACACCATGCAGGCATAGCCTTGCAGACCCTCACACGCGGTAAACGCCGCCGTAAGGACGGCGTGCACAGCCTCACAAAGAAGCGGAGGAAAGCTCACAGAAAGAAGTGGGCGCCCTCACAGAAGAAGGCAGAGCGGCCCCATGCGGGGCCGCACAGAAACTGCGGCGCAATACCGCTAAAATGCCGCATTTCATGTTTGTGTCATTTTAGCTGCGTCGGCGCGTGCGCGCCGGGAGCGCGAAGCGCTCCTGGTGGAGGCGTCGCCTCCAGGTCCGCCGGCACCGCGATGACGGTGCCTCCGGAAGGCGGGACCGGTCGCATAGCCGGGGGCATGCTCCGCCAAGACCACCCAAGCGCTGCATGGCGGCGAGGTCGATGATGAAAGATCGGGAGAACGGATCGGCTGAGCCGAGAGGTGAAATGACCAGGGAGGATCGCCGCGTACAGCCCGCGGCCACCCATGGATATAAGTCGACCATGCACATCAAGACACTGGAGGCGGTCGCGATCGCCGCCGCCCTGATCCCTGCGCGTCTCGCCGGGCTGCGCTTTCCTGTCGATCCGGTTGCGGGTTCAATACCCGCCACGCGGCTGCGGCACTATCTTCACGCGCCGACGGCGCAGTTGCTGATCGTCCCGGCGATCGTACCGCCCGCCCGCCGAGACGTCGAGGAACTCGCCCGAGCATATGACACCGATGTGCTGATCGCACTCGCATCGCGTGGTGACGTTGACGGCATTACCTTCGCGGTCATGCTCGCCGGCAACGATCCGGTTTACACATCCGGGTTGAGCCTCTTCCTCGGTGCCGGGGCGCCATCTCATTTCGTGCCCCCGGAGCCGGGCAGAACGTCCTTCGCTCTGCTGCCGGTGGGGCTTCGCGGTTGCGAATGCGCGCCATGGGATAGCGAGGTGGACCGGCGTGCGGGACTGGCGGATGGTCGCGCGCTTCTGTCCGGCATCTTCGCGGGAGGGACGAAGTGATCGCGCTCCCCGAGTGGCTGGCACCGGGTGCGGTCGCCGACCGGCTTTTCGACGTCCGTGGTGAGGCTGGCCGCGCGATCGGCTTTGGTCTCGTTCGGCCGCGTCGTAGCGGGCTGGACAATTCGATGAGCCAGATCGCCTTCGCCAAGCTCAACCCGGTCAAACCGGTCGACGATGGGGTGAGAACGGCGTGCGGCTGGCCGGTGACGGCCCGCGATTACCGGCTCATCCCTGCGCCCGGCGTGCAGGACGTCACATCTATCGGGCGGCTGTTTGGCGACTATGACGCGGCGGTCCGGCCGCATCAGAAGCTTCTGGGCGCCGTCTTCACCTTCCCGTTCGTTTCCGATGTGCCCGTGCATGACGGGTTCGGAGCGGTGCTATCCTACGCGGCATTGCGGTTCGGCCGGGAACGCCGCTTGACCAGTCTCGTCGTCGCTCACGCACCGTGCGATCAGCTGGCGGAGGAAGCCCCGCACGCCCATGCCATCGTGCTTGGTCGCACCCACCGGGCGTCGGGTTGGGGGCCGACGCATCCCGATCTTGCCGAAAGCGAGCATGCCATGTGGGCAGAGGATTGGGCGGATTTCTTCGCACGCTGGGCGCTGACGCTGGGGCAATGAACAGCGTGGCATTGCGGTGTCGCTTCATGCAGCGTGCCGCATCGATGCATGGCGATGGACGGGACGACCCAGCGTCCCGTCCATCGAGTTGATCGTCGGCGGCTACGGCTCGTCAGAATGACGATTTCGCTGCCGTGCCTCCACCGACCGCACGGCTGACCGCATTCTGCCGTGCCCGCTCCGCTACCACGTCTTGCGAGAGGGAGACGTTCAGTTTGCCGTAGACGTCGAGTTTGGCCGCAAGCCCCTGGTGCGGATTGCCCCAGATTTGACGGCACCGGTCGCCGCCCGTGCACCAGCTCGCCTCGTATGTGGATCCGACGATTTGCGAGAAACCCGGCTTGCCATAGCGCTTCGCCATTTCAGCGGCGATCTGCTCGGGCGTCCGTCCGGCCGCAGGCGCGACGTATTTGACGAACTTGACGACGTCAGCAGTCGGCATCGGCTGGAACTCCACGATCAGGCTCTCGTCGCCCTTCGTCGCATTCAGCGCCGCAATGCCGTTCTTCGGCTCCTCGATCGGAAAGACGCCCCGCTGCCGCTTGGCCTCATGGTCGACGGTCGCGGCCCAATCCTCGCCCGCCGACGTCTCGACCTTCCATCCGGTACGGGCAAGCGTCGCCTGCACCTCGGGCGCGGCCATGCCGATACGGATGCCAGCGATCGTCAGCGGTGCGGCCGCGGTCTTCGTCTGTCCGGCGGCCTCCTGCTCGGCAACCGAGGCCGATCCACAGGCGGTGAGCAGCGCCAGTGCGGCGGTGGCGGTGATCTTCGTCATCATATTGCTTCCTTGTCTTCCGGACGAGCGGGTTTGTTCGCCGAGATGCATCCCGGCGTGGCACGTCCGTCGTGGGGTGTGTCGCTACGGGTGAACTGGGCTTGCCGGTGGCGAGCGCGCCCGGACGGCAAGCCTCATCGCAGCACCAGCGCGACAAAGCCTGCGGTGTCCTGCGCGCCAGCGACGTGGCCGGCGTCGAAGGCGTGGGCGACGCCGAGCCGCAGTGACGAGCTGGGTGACAGCGCAGCCGACCAGCCGAGCTCGACGTCCATCTCGCGCGCGGTCGGTGTCAGGTCGACGGTGGTGAGGCGGGTGGCGAGCACGCCGGTCATCAGGTCATAGGCGACGGGCGCTTCGACCACCGCGCGGGCGCGCTCGAGCCGAAGCGGTGATGATAGTCCGAGCGTGACGGTACCGCCGCCAAGACGATACGCCGCGTCGAGCGCGAAGGCGGTGCCGGTCATCGGGCCGGTGAAGCGCAACAGGTCCGATCCGCCAGCGACCTGGGTGGTGGCGGCCGTGGCCCGTGCCGACAGCAGGACGCCGGCAACGGTTCGGCTGGCGGTCAGGGTGGCCAGCGTCGTCCGGCTGCCGGATAGGGCAAAGCCAGCGGGTCCGCGTAGTCCCAGTACCTGTCCGCGTTCGGTCAGGTCCGATAGCTCGACACCGAGGCCGATCGGCGATGCGAAAGTGACGCTGCGCAAAGCAGAGCGGCCGTCGCGTGACGCGCCGGAAGCAAAGCCCGCCGACCAGCCGCCGCCGCTCCACGACGATGACGTGCCGACCGGTCCAGCGACGACACCGCGCAGGGCAGAACCGGCGATGCCCGCGCCTTGCCGGATCGCGGCATTGGCGCTGAAGCTCACCATATGGCCTGCAGCAGGCGAGAAGGCGAAGGTGGCCGGGCGGTTGGACCGCGTCGCGGCCCATGGACCGGTGGTGGCGGAGGTGAACCCCAGTTTTGCGTCGTTGGCCGTGGTGGCCAGCCACGGCGGATCGATCGTCCCCAGCAGCGCACCCGCCAGCAATCCCGAACTCCGAACCCGTGGTCCGGTGGTGCCGGTCATGGCGAAGTCGCGGCCATAGCGGTCGAACACCGTCATCCGGGTGACGGTATCGGCTAGTCGGGCACCGCCACCGTATGGGCCGGAGAGGCTGAGTGAGGAATAGCGCGCCAGCACCATGTCGGCGGCGGCAAAAGCGCTGGTGGGCGCCTGCGCCTTCATCGCGGCCTCGACGTTGAGCAAGCCAACGCCGAATATCTGGTCGGCACCCTTGTCGCCGAGGTCGGTCGCGGTATCGAGCAGGATGCGCGAGATCGCCTTGCCGCCGAGTTGCGGCCAGTATTGCTTGAGCAGCGCGGCCGCCCCGGCGATCGCGGGGGCGGCAAAGCTGTTGCCGGTGACGGTGGTCAGTTGACCGTCCTTGCCGACGACGCTGACGTCCGTCGCGACCACCGCCAGCGTGCGGTCGGCAAGATCGCCGGGCAGGCCATTGCCGCTGGGCGGTCGCAACGCACTGTCGACCCGGATGCCGAACAGGAAGTTGTTCTTATTTTCCAAATTGCTACCGACGAGGTTGCGGGAGATCGTGCCAGGCGCAGCGCTCTTGTCGTCGACGAAGTTGGAGACGGACTGCACGAGCAGCCGGTCGGCTTTGACGACGCCGTCCATGGCGGCACGTTCGTCGGCGGCGATCTGGCCGCCATGTTCGCCATTCAGGCTCATCGAGATGACGAACGCCCCTTTCTCAACGGCATAGGTGATGGCGGGGGCGATGCTGGCGGCGTTTGCGCCGTTGCCTTCCCTGATGACCGATGTCGCGGTGACGCCCTCGAGATCGGGGGCTACGACCTTCAGCGCGAGTAGTGTGGCGTCATAGGCGACGCCTTGCACGCCTGAGCCATTTCTGGCGGCCAGCGCGACCGAGGCGACCTCGGTACCATGACCCTGCACATCGTCGAGCGGGAAGGTCACCGTCTCCGGCGCGCAGGTGGCGCAACGCGCGATCTTATTCTCGAACGCCTTGCTGTCTGGCGAGATGCGGGCGGCGAACTTGGCGCTGCTGGTGGCGATGCCAGTGTCGATGACCGCGATGGTCACGCCCTTGCCGGTGATGCCCTTGTCATAGGCATAGGCGGTCTTGGCGCCGACCACGGCGCCGGAAGCCTTATACTCGGCGCTATCGGCAGCGCTGGGCGGCGGGGTTGGCGTGGGAGACGGCGACGGTGTTGGGCTGGGTGTCGGCGTGGGTGCAGGCGTCGGGATCGATCCGGACGAATTAACGCCTCCACCACCTCCGCCGCCACAGGCCGCAAGCAGCATGGCTGCTGAAATCACCGATGATGTTTGAAATGCTTTCCGCCACTGGCGGCCAAGTCCCGCAACCATACGCACCCCCGTGTCAGGCGATGCTTGGCTTCCCCAGCCGACGGCATCGCCCCTGATGACGAGGCGATGCCGACCCGAAAGCCGGAAGTTGAGAACCCGCTGTTAGACGAGCGCGCACGCCTTTAGGCGCCCGAAAGCGCCCTGGACATCCGCGTGCGCCTCCCGGCCGAAACTGGTTCGGGCCGGGTGCACGGCTACTAACAGCAAGGTTCTCACGCCTCGGTCCGCCTGCTGACGAACGTGGCTGGTGTAGGCCGGACACGTTAACGAACCAAGTCCTGCCGTGCAGGAATGACGTTCGGGTTGCTGCAACATGCGGCAAGCTGGGCCGCTTCTGACTGCACAATCCAAGGTATTTCGAGATACTTACCCTCTCCAGCAGCGACAATCTGCTGGAGGAAAGAAAATGAAGCGACGCCGCTTTCCGTTGGTTTTCCGCGTGAGCGCCATCCTGCTGCTCACCGCCCTGGTTGCCGGGCAATGGTGGCAGCGCCAGCCCGCCGGCACCATCGCCGGCTGGGTGCCGGTCATGGCCGAAGTCTATTGCCCGGCTGCCGTGATCCATCGCTCCGGCACCATCTCGGACAGCGCCCGCACGCTCGATAGCTGGGGCTATGCCGTCATCGGCAACGCCATCTTTCGCGATGGCCGCGATCGCTGCCGCGTGAAGAGGGGAAGATCGGCCGGGGCCGAGCGAAGCCCTGACGAGAGATGAAAATCGAAGGGGCCTGATCCGGACCAGCCGGTCCGGGGATCACGCTGTTGCGCAGGTACCCCCATGCATTCGACTCTCCATGACACGCTGCCGACGACCTCGGTCGCGCTCCTCAACTATGTTCTGACCGCACTCGCTCCCGACGAGCCGTACCCCTACGCGGGCAACACTGGCCTGCCGGGGGGCGTGGAGTCGCTCGAGAACAACCTCATCGTCGTGGCGACCCCGGTCGCCGAGCGTCTCTATGACGACGCGGTGATGCGCTGTGCAGCGACCCGCAAGCGCGACGTGGTGCTGATAAGGCATGGTTTCCACCCCGAAATTCTTGAACCGGTGCGGGCCGATGTCGCGCTGCACTCGGTCACCGGACCGATCCTGGTGCCGGATTTGAGCTTTTACCGCGATGCCGATGGCGGCCTGCACCTCGTGCCGGCGCGTCCGGACCTCTTCGTCGGCATCACCCGGCACGGGTTGGAGGTGTCGATGCCCGCTCCCTGGAACAGCGGGTGGGAGCGGGTGGCCGGGCTCGAACGCGCCGCCGCCGAGATCGTCCGCGCCTGCCGGCGGACGGAGCAGGGTTGAGATCAGCGAACACGAGAATGTGCCCCCGGAGATGGGGGATGAAACAAGGAGATATCCAGATGAACACCTCGCCCTTCGAAGCCGCCGTCACCCGCGCCGTCGTGAAGCTGCTGCTCGGTACCCGCAAGCTCAAGCCCGGCGTCGCCATCACCGGCGGCGATCCGCTCGAGATCGAGGACCAGATCAAGATGGGCCGTCACGCGGTCGAGACCGACGCCGACGTCCTGCACCTCGAATATCGCACGGGACCGAACCCGGCGCTGACCGGGATCACGATGTTCTTGCCGCGCGATGGCCGCTGCCACATCCAGAGCGGCTGCCGCCTGTGGCTGTCGAAGTCGGGCAACCGCGGGCTGATCCTGCCGCAGGCTCATGTGCGCGGGCATTTCCGGCTCGCTCCACGGGAGATCGTGCATATCGACGGCAAACCCGCCGACGATCTGAGTGAGGGCATCGAACGCGCCAGCACGTGGCTGACCCGGCAGGTCATGCGGCCGGGCGTTCAGTATGACGACGCGCAGTGCACGCTCTGGGCAAAGGCCGCCTGACGGATCGCGTCGAGGTCTATCACCCTATACGGACGAGCCAGCCAATTCGGACACCCGCTCGAAAATAATAGCGGTCTTGCCCGAATATGGCGGCTCGTCCGATATGCCGACACTCACTTCAACCGCACCTTCGCGGCTCGCGTACGATGCTGCCGTCGCTCGGGCGGCCTTAGCCGAATAGGGAGCGTCGCTGGGATGTGTGCGGTCAGCGGCGTCAGCAACTTCAGGGCATCAAGCTTGAGGGAAAGCTCGGCTTCCTCGTCATAGGTCCTTGCGGTTTCCGTCTCGCCCTCGTGGCCGAAGATGTCGCACCGCACTTCGCTGGGAACGCGCCCTTTCATGGTCGTCGTTGCCAAGCCGCGGAAGCTGTGGACGTCCTTGTCCTTCCATGCCCCGCCGACGCGATGCCGCCATGACGTGCCCCCCGGGAAAGCCCAGTCCCGCAACGGCCTGAACACGGACTTGTAGAACGTCCCGGCGAATGTCGTGGAGTTCGGCGACTGCATCTCAGGAAACAGCATGGTCGATCCTGCGGCGCGCATCGCCTTGACATAAGCGATAAAGCCCAAGCGGATCAGTTCGGGATGGATCGGCAGCCGTCGAATCGACTGGATGTTCTTGAGCGAGCGATCCTCGGTATATTGGATCAGAAAATAGGGAATCGGGTCTTGTTCGAACACCTCGGCCAAGCCCAGTCCGGCAAGTTCTGAACTGCGACCGCCATAAAGTGGGAGCATCAACGGCAGCCAGTACCAGGCGTCGTGAAAGATTTCGGTTCCGGGTTTGAAACGTCCGCCGATACCGACGCACCCGGTCCAGATCGGCGCGGACAACAGCGTGGCGACTTCCTGCTTGGTCCAATTGGCGCGCTTGTCCCGGTCACGCTTGCGCTGCTTGCGATCGGATTTGCCAAGGCCGGCCCGCGCAACCTTGAAGGACAGCGGCTTGGCCGGTCGATGCGCCTTGGGATCATCCTCTTCGCCCGCCGCATGGGCCAGGACGGCAGCGACCCATGTCAGATGCTTGTTGATGGTGACCTGACTGATGCCGATCTGCGCGTGGTCCATGCCTTTCGCCCGCTCCAGGCTGGCGGCGATGCCACCCGCCTGTTCCTCGCGGGTACGACCCCAGCGGTTCGGCAATGCCCGACAAAGGGTCGTGAAGGCGCGAACATGGGATTGGTCCAGATCCTCAATGAAGGCGTCGCCGCCGCAAGCGTGATCGAACAGGCGGATGGCGGTCCGCACCTGCTTGATCGAATCCCTGTCCCAGCCGCCCTCCTTGCTGTACGCGGCGATGCAGTCCTCAGCCGCATCGACGATGCGTTGTTTCGGTCGCTCGGGCTTTGGCGGCGGTGCCGGGGGCTGAGCCGGCGTGACGATGTCATCCGAGAGCGGTTCTTTAGGCGCAGGGCGCGTGCCTTGTGGTGCGATCTGCTCGAAGGCGAATGGCGCGTCGTCCGCCAACGCGTCGTCGACCCATGCGGCCGTCTCGTCTTCGGTTTCGGGCAGCAGCGCCGTCGCCTCTCGGCAGGCGGCGGCCCGCGCGGCGCAGATCGTCTTGCCCATACGGGCGACATTGTCCTGCGTCGGCTTGATGCCGAACACGGTGGTGTAGCTGTCGATCTGGGCCTTGGAGACGGGGTCGTTGTTCTGGAATTCGAACACCAGATCGGCGACCTGCTTCGCGCGCGCCGGCGACCAGCCGGCCGCGATCAGGCGGTCATGCTCGTCCAGCGTCCATTGCGCGCCGACCCCGCGACGGCCCAGAAAGCCCCAGGCCTCGGCATAGAGGCTATTGATCGACGCGTGATCATCGGACGGCGCGGTGGTGCCTGCCTGATCTTCCAGGATGCGCTGCAACTGCCAGCGCAGCGCATCGCTGAACACCTTCTTCAGTTGATCCGGCCTCATCCCCGTCGATTGGCCATAGGCCATGCGCACCCCCTCGACCGCCACGTTCAGGCGATCGGCCATACACCGCGCATGTTTATAATTTCCCGTTCGAAGGGAAAAGCACAGGGGCACGTGCGTGCCCGCCACCGTGATCTTGCGCCGCCAATGATAGCTGCCGCCGCGCAGTTGCAGGTTCCGTAATCCCATTCCGTCACCCCCAATGGGTACAGCGATGGGTACAGCCGTGGGTACAACGGTTCCCGATCGCCAGTTCGGCGACGTGAAATCAAAGACTTAGATGCGGATGGTCGGGGAGACAGGATTCGAACCTGCGACATCCTGCTCCCAAAGCAGGCGCGCTACCAGACTGCGCCACTCCCCGACAGGGGGTTGCCCTTAGGGGCAGGGGGGCGGTCGGCGCAAGGGGAATTTCACGCTTGCGCCATGCATCCCGTCAAACTGGGCTTCAGGCGGCGGCGCGTTCTTCGTCGATGATGGCGCGGGCGACGGTGGCGCATTGGCCGCATTTGGGCTGGCGCCCCAGCGCGCGGTACATTTGGCAGGGCGTGACCGATCCGGCGCGGGCGGCTTCCCGGACCTGGCACTCGCGGATGGCATTGCAGACGCAGACGACCAAGACGCTCTCCTCAGCAGCGGCCTCCAATTACCGCTAATGAGAGTGGATCGCAAGCCTATTGCAAGGCATTTGCAGATTATTGTCGCGTGCCGCTGACCTGTCCCCGCGCGGCCAAGCGCCAAAGTCGTTCGAGCGGCCCCTGACCGAAATGGTTGAGCCATGGCCTGGACCAGAGCAGCATGCCCGCCCAGACGAGCGGCACCAGCAGATAGATGCTCGCCCGATCCCAGCGGGCGAACTGGCCGAGGCCATGGCCGTAAAAGACGAAGGTCATGACGATGCTGGTCGCGATATAGTTAGTGAAGGCCATGCGCCCGGCTGCAGCGATGCGGGTGGTCCACCAGCCGCCGGGGTGGAGCATTAATAGGATCAGCGCGGCGTAACCGACCGTGCCGATCAGTCGGACCGGTGCCTGTAACAGCAACTCGCTGAGCGCGACCGCGCGCACGTCATAGCTGCTCATCATGACGAAGGCCGCCATGCCGGCATAAGCCGGGATGGAAATACCGAGGCAGAGGATGGCGACACGCCGATACTGGGCGCGGGGCCATTCGCCGCTCAGAAAGCCGGACCGGAGCGCCGCCATGCCCAAGAACATGGCGCTCAGCGTCTCCGGGCCGATGCTGATCAGGTCGGATAGCGGGTTGCCGTTGTTCGCCAGACGAAAGCGGGTGGCGTCGATCCATGATCCGCGCATGGCGGTGATTTCGGGTTGGAGTATTTTGACGCCCGGCGTGCCGAACGCCGCCTGATAGGCGTCCCACAAGGCGACGGCTTGCGGGGTATTGCGGGCGGATGCCGCGAACAGGCCGAAGCATTCCAGCCCCGCCATCGCCATCGACAGCGCGACCATCGCGACGGCGGTGACCATCAATGTCCGGGCCTTGAGGCCAACAAAGCCCAGTGCGATCACGCCCGCCAGCGCGTAATGCGCCAGGATGTCACCGGTCCAGATGAAGCTGAGATGGATCATCCCCAGGACGAACAGGACGGCCATCCGGCGAAGGTGAAGCGCGGCGCCATTCTCTCCCGCATCGTCGGCGCGGTGCAGGATCAGCAGCATCGACGCGCCGAACAGCATCGAGAACAGCCCGCGCATCCGGCCGTTGATGAAGGTCTCCGTCAACAGCCACGCCGCGATGTCGGCCGGGCGCTCGCCACCCCAGGCGAGCGGGTTGGAATAGGCCGGGTCGGGCAGAGCGAAGCCCGGCATGTTGGCGGGCAGGATCGCCATCACCGCTACGCCACGCAGCGCATCGAGCGTCAGCAGTCGCCCGCGATCGATGAAGGCGGCCGGCGGGGTAGGGGGGCGATCGATCACATCATGGCTCCGGATGGCGCGATCGGCTTACCGCGACCCTCCCCGGATGCAACCGCCGGTCCGCGTGAAGCATTGGCTTGGCATGGGATTATCACCTCGCCTGACGGGCCGCGTCGCCGCACGGGCGCATCATTCGCCGGCGGCCTCGGCCTTTCTGCACAAGATCGAACCCTTTTTCGCGGGCAGCGAGGTGACCGGCGGCCCCTTGCTGCTGGCGACGATCCTGGCCCTGATCCTGACGAACAGCGCTTGGTCGGCGGGGTTCGAGGGCTTTTGGGATACGTCCCTGACCATCGGCTTCGGTGCGCGGTCGGTATCGCATCGGCTGGCGGAGTGGATCGACCATGCGTTGCTGCCGCTGTTCTTCGTGATCGTCGGTGCCGATGTGAAGCGCGAACTGGTCCTGGGACCGCTGGCGCGCTGGCGGACGGCGGCCTTTCCGCTGGCGGGGGCGATCGGGGGCATGGTGGTGCCGGTGGGGCTGTATCTGGCGGTGGCGGGCGGTACGCCGGCGGCACCGGGCTGGGGAAGCGTCATCACGACCGACACGGCCTTCGGCCTGGCGTTGATCGCATTGTTCGCGACGCGTCTGCCGGTCGGCTTGCGCGCGCTGATGCTGGCCTTCGCGGCCGTTGACGATGTCGGAGGCCTGCTGGTCATCGCCTTCGCCTATAGCGGTTCGATCGATCCCTGGGGGCTGGTGACGGCTGGTGTCGCCCTGGGCGGCATCGCCGGGTTGCGCCGGCTCGGCTGGATTTCGAGCGTGCCCTATGTCCTGCTCGCCCTGATCGTCTGGGGCGGCGTCTTGGAGTCGGGCGTCCATGCGACCATCGCGGGCGTCCTGATCGGATTGACGGTGCCGGTCGCGCCCCGGCTCGATCAAGGACGGTTCGCCGAGCGGGTGCAGCAGCGTGTCGACGAGTTTCAGGATGCGCACGGCGCCGCCGAGGAGGCGGACAACGAGGAAGAGGAACTGCGCCAGCGCGAGCGCGCCGAGGATCGTCTGGGCTATCTCCACGAAATGGCCTCGGCCACACGGGAGGCGAGCAGCCGCCTGATCGAGATACTGACCCCCTGGGTCAATTATGTCGTTCTGCCCCTGTTCGCCCTGTCCAATGTCCGCATCCATTTCTCCGCCGATCTGCTCGGGACGATCGGCAGTCCGCTGGTGCTGGGCGTGGTGGCGGGCTTGGTGGTCGGCAAGCCGCTGGGCTTCCTGACCTTTACCTGGCTGGCCAGCCTGTTGGGCGTGGCGGAGCGGCCGGATCAGGTGACGTGGCGCATGGTGATCGGCGTCGGTGCGCTGGCCGGGATCGGCTTTACGATCTCGCTGTTTATCGCCAGCCTGGCGTTCGGCGATGGGGAAATGCGTGAGACGGCGTCGCTGGGGGTGCTGATCGCGTCGCTGCTGGCCGCCGGGATCGGCTATGCGATCCTGTCATCCTGCGCGGAGCCCCGGCGCGCGGCCGAGGCTCCACCACAGGGTTAGGCGAGGGCCGCGTCCGCGCCCATGAGCGCGGGGAAGAAGCCCTCATGCGCGCGGCGCAGATCGTCAAGCGCCACGACGAAATCGCCATCCTCACGCTCGAAGATCAGGCGCGTGCCGGCGGTGCGGCCGATCCGCTCGACCTCGACGCCCGCCTGATGCGCATTGGCGAGGAAGTCGACCAGGGCGGTATCCTCGACCGTGGCGACGTACAGGCCCTGATCTTCCGCAAAGAGCTGGCGGCAGGCCTCGCCCGTTTCCGGGAACTGGATCAGCGCGCCGATATTGCCGGCCAGCGCCATTTCGGCGAGCGTCACCGCAATGCCGCCGTCCGAGACGTCGTGCACGGCGGTCAGATGGCCGGCGGTGATCGACTCGCGAACCAGATCGCCGGTGCGACGCTCGGCATCCAGATCGATCGACGGGGGCGGACCCGCATCGCGGCCCTCAATCCCATGGACTTCGCGCAGCCACAGCGACTGGCCGATCTCGCCCTTGGGCGTACCGATCAGGACGATGACGTCGCCGGTACCCTTGAAGGCGATGGTCGCCGACTTGGACCAGTCCGCCATCAGGCCGACGCCGCCGATCGCGGGCGTCGGCAGGATCGCCGAGCCGCCGCCGGTCGCCTTCGACTCGTTGTAGAGCGAGACGTTACCCGACACGATCGGATAGTCGAGCGCGCGGCACGCCTGGCTCATGCCCTCGAGACAGCCGACGATCTGGCCCATGATCTCGGGCCGCTGCGGGTTGGCGAAGTTGAGGCAGTTGGTAATGGCGAGCGGCTTGGCGCCGACCGCGGTGATGTTGCGCCACGTCTCGACGACCGCCTGCATGCCGCCGGTCACCGGATCGGCATAGCAATAGCGCGGCGTGCAGTCGGTGCTCATCGCGAGCCCCTTTTGCGTGCCGTGGACGCGGACGACGGCGGCATCGCCACCGGGGCGCTGCACCGTGTCGCCGCCGACCATATGATCATACTGCTCCCAGATCCACCGACGCGAGGCGATGTCGGGCGAGCCCATCAGCTTGAGCAGATCCGCCGCCGGGTCCTGACAACCGGGCGAGGTGATCGCGGCCGGAACCTCGGTCGGAACATGCGGACGGTCGTAAAGCGGTGCGTCATCGGCCAGCGGAGCCAAGGGGATGTCGCACACTACTTCGCCCTTGTGGCGCAGGACCATACGCCCGCTCTCGGTGACGTGACCGATGACCGCGAAATCCAGCTCCCACTTGCGGAAGATCGCTTCGGCGAAATCCTCGCGGCCGGGCTTCAGCACCATGAGCATGCGCTCCTGGCTCTCCGACAGCATCATTTCATACGCCGTCATGCCCTCTTCACGCTGGGGCACGTCGTCCATGATCAGCTCGATGCCGACGCCGCCCTTGGACGCCATCTCCACGCTCGAGGAGGTCAGGCCCGCCGCCCCCATGTCCTGGATCGCGACGATCGCGTCCGAGGCCATGAGTTCGAGGCACGCCTCGATCAGCAGCTTTTCGGTGAAGGGGTCGCCGACCTGCACGGTCGGGCGCTTGGCCTCCGCATCCTCGCCGAAATCGGCCGACGCCATGGTCGCGCCGTGGATACCGTCGCGACCGGTTTTGGAGCCGACATAGACGATCGGATTGCCGACGCCCGAAGCCGCCGAATAGAAGATTTTGTCCTGATCGGCGACGCCGACCGTCATCGCGTTGACCAGGATGTTGCCGTCATAGGCCGGGTGGAAGTTCACCTCGCCGCCGACGGTTGGCACGCCGACGCAATTGCCATAGCCGCCGATGCCGTGGACCACGCCCGAGATCAGGTGGCGCATCTTGGGGTGATCGGGCCGCCCGAAGCGCAGCGCGTTCAGGTTCGCAACCGGCCGCGCGCCCATCGTGAACACGTCGCGCAGGATACCGCCGACACCCGTCGCCGCACCCTGATAGGGCTCGATGTAGGACGGGTGATTATGGCTCTCCATCTTGAAAATGGCGGCCTGGCCGTCGCCGATGTCGATCACGCCCGCATTCTCACCCGGGCCGCAAATGACCTGAGGCCCTTCGGTGGGCAGCTTCTTCAGGTGGATGCGGCTCGACTTGTAGCTGCAATGCTCGGACCACATGACCGAGAAGATGCCGAGCTCCACGAGATTGGGCTCGCGGCCCAGCGCGGTCAGCACGCGCTGATATTCTTCTTCGGACAGGCCGTGGTCGGCGACGATCTGGGGCGTGATCTCGGTCATGGCCCGCGCCTTTAGCGAGGTGTCGCGGGTTCGTCACTATCGCTGTTGGCAATGATGCACCATGATCGGTACGGGACGGGAAACGAGGGGGCCGCGCAATGATCTTGGCGATGATGATGGGCGTGGCGTTGGCGAGCACGGAACTGCCGCCGGTGCCGGAGAGGACGATGCTGGCGGAGGTGCAGCATATCTATCGCGGGACGGGAAATCTGCTCTGGCCGGGTTTCGACAAGGTGCTGCTGGACCTCGTACTGATCGGGCCGGAGAGCGAAACGCTTTTCTGCCATGCGGCGGTAAAGGGTTTTGTCCCCGCCGGGCGCGATCCGCTGACGCAATGTCCGTTACAGACCCGTTCCCGCGAATTGGCGGTCGATCTTTCAGCCGCCGCCAACTTCTTTCCCGGCGGAGCAACGATCGCGATGGGTTATCCCAAGGCATTGGAGATGCCCCCTGCCTATTGGAAAGCCACGGTCCTTCATGAGGCCTTCCACCTCTACCAGTCGCATATAGCGGGCTATGCCCAAACTGTTGCTGCCCTGGGGTTGGCTGGTCGTTCGACCAATGGCAGTTGGATGCTGAACCACCCCTTCCCCTACGCCGATCCGCAGGTGGAGGCGGCCTTCCTAGCGATGGGAGATGCTGGACTGGCTTTTCTCAAAGCGACGTCACCAGAGCAACGACGTGCTACAACCAAGGCCTATGTCGCAAGACGTGAGACTGCCCTCGCTCAGGTGAGCGCTGCAAACCGTCGCTATTATGAATTTCAGGTTGGGCAGGAAGGCGTCGCACGCTGGACGGAACTGACATTGGCGCGGCAGGGCGACGCCGCCATGCGCGACGATGCGCTTGGCCGCTGGAAGGGCTTGGCGACCAGCCTGCGCTCGATCCGTGAGCAGGGTTTCAAGATCTGGAAACGGAGCGCATTCTATGTCTATGGCGCGATCGAGGCGGAGATGCTGGAGCGGGCAGGGGTGAACTGGCGCGACGAGTATCGCCGTCATCCCTTCGGTTTGGGCGATCAGTTGAAGCGATTGAACTAGGGCCTGTGGGGATTCACAAATCGTGATGGATGTGATTCACACTACGGATGGATCGGGACATACTGATGGACGCTCAATGGGCGAAGATCGAGCCTCATTGTTTAGGCAAGCGGACTGACCCTGGCCGAAGCGGCCGAGACAATCGGTTATTTGTGGAGGCGGTGTTGTGGATCGCGCGCACGGGCAGCCCGTGGCGTGATCTGCCGGAGCGGTTCGGCAACTGGAGTACGGCCTTCCGGCGCTTTCGCGACTGGCGCAAAGCCGATGTCTTCAAACGGATATTTGATGAACTGTCGGACGAGCCGGACCTCAAATATGCCATGGTCGATGCGACGATCGTCAAGGTCCACCGCCACGGCCAGGGCGCAAAAGGGGGACTCAGAGCCAGGCCATTGGACGCTCCAAAGGCGGCATGACGACCAAGATCCTCGCGCTGACTGATGCGCTGGGCAACCTCGTGCGCTTCCACCTGATGCCGGGACACCGCTTCGACACCGTCGGCGTTCCGCCGTTGATCGACGGGATCGCGTTCGATGGCCTGATCGCGGACAAGGCATTCGACAGCAACGCGATCATCGCCGACCTCGACGAGCGTGGAGCGGCGGTGATTATCTCGCAGCACCCACGGCGCATCGGCGCGCGCAAAATCGACCCCGCCATCTATGCGTGGCGGCACCTGATTGAGAACTTCTTTTGCAAGCTCAAAGAGTTCAAACGCATCGCCATGCGTGCCTGCAAAACCGATCGCAGCTTCGAGGCTATGATCTACCTCGCCGCCGCCATCATCAATTCACGATGAATCCCCACACGCCCTAGGCCAACCGCATCGCCACCGCGATCGCGATGCCCGACAGCGCTGCGGCGATCCAGCCGGCGCCGATACGGATTGCCGCCTCGATGCCGGCGGTCGAAACCATGGCCTGTTCGCTCTCCAGCTTGCGCGTCGTTGCGCGGATCAGGCGAGGCAAATCGTCCCCCAGCCGGTCGAGTTCCAGTGCCAGCGCGGCGGCGCGCTTGCCCCAGCGTTCGGGGGAGAGGCGCACCTCGACGATCCGCGCGGCGGCCCGGCGCAGCGCGTCCGACAGGTTGAAGTCGAGCTGGATACCGCTCAGCACGCCGTCGATCGTGATCAGCGCCTTGAACAGGAGCAGCAGGTCGGGCTGAAGGACGATACGTTCCTCGCGCAGGATCGGGAAGATGTCCGCCAGGATCGCCGCCAGCCGCAGTGATCCGCCGCCATGCCGGGCGATCAGCCGGTCGGCGACCGCCGCGAACCGGTCGGGCGCGATGTCGTCGGTCTGCGACCATTGCCGCATCGTTTCCGCCAGCAGCGCGGAATCGCTGTTTATGATCGCCTGGGTGAAGGCGATCACCTCTTCGCGCCGGCGCGGGGACACATGGCCGATCAGCCCCAGGTCGAGCAGCGCGATCCGGTTGCCGGGCAGGCAGAGCAGATTGCCGGGATGCGGATCGCCATGGAAACGCCCGTTGATCAGCGTCATGTCGAGCACGATGTCGGCCCCGCACGCGGCGATGGCCGCCGGGTCGATGCCCGCCTGCTCCAGGATTGCGGCGTTTCGGGGTGGGACGCCGTCGATATAGTCCATGACCAGCAAGGTCTCGGACGAGTGATCCCAATGGATGGTCGGCACCACGACACGCGGCTCGCGCGCGAAATCCTCGCGGAGCCGATCGGCGTTGCGCCCTTCGTTGGTGAAGTCCAGCTCCTCCAATATGTCACGGCTGAGTTCGCGGACCATCCGCGCCGCGCCATAGCGGCGTGCCTCGGCATTGGTCGCTTCGACCACCGCGGCGAATTGAGTCAGCAGGCGAAGGTCGGCCTCCATGATCGGGCGGATGCCGGGGCGGCGGATCTTGAGGACGACCTCGGTTCCGTCGGTCAGCGCCGCGCGGTGGACCTGTGCGATCGAGGCGGCGGCGAGCGGCTCGGCATCGAAGCGGGCGAAGGCGGTTTCGGGCGGCTCGCCCAAGGCAGCCTCGACCTGTTCGCGCAATTGCTCGAAGTGCAGGCGCGGGGCCGCGCTGTGCAGATGCTCCAGCTCCGCGATCCATTCGGGCGGCAGAAGATCGGAGCGGGTGGCGAGGATCTGTCCCAGCTTCACCCAGACGGGGCCCAAGGCCTCCATGGCGCGCCGTGTCCGGGCGGGCAGGTCGAAGGGCAGGGCATCGGGATCGCGGCGCGCCGGATCGAGGCCCAACCGGGCGAGCAGCACGTCCAGTCCGAAGCGCGAGGCCGTCGCGATCACCTCGGCCAATCGGGCGCGATCCCGCGCCGCGACGCGAATCGCCCCGATCATCGTCATCTCAGATATAAGGCGGCTGGGTGTAGCCGGCGGGGCTGAGCGTGAAGATTTCGCAGCCTTCCTCGGTGATGCCGATCGAATGTTCGAACTGCGCCGACAGCGATCGGTCGCGCGTCACCGCGGTCCATCCGTCGTCGAGCAGCTTCACGTCCGGCCGGCCGATATTGATCATCGGCTCGATGGTGAAGATCATCCCCGGCTTCAGCTCCGGACCGGTGCCGGGGCGGCCGGCATGGACAACCTCGGGCGCGTCATGGAACAACAGGCCCAGACCATGGCCGCAGAAATCGCGGACCACGCCATAGCGATGCTTTTCGGCATGACGCTGGATGGCGTTGGCGACGTCGCCCATATGATTGCCGGGCTTGGCCTGCTCGATACCCAGCATCAGGCATTCATAGGTCACCTCGACAAGCTTGCGCGCCTTCAGCGGCACGTCGCCGATCAGGTACATGCGGCTGGTGTCGCCGTGCCAGCCATCGACGATCGGGGTCACGTCGACATTGACGATGTCGCCCGACTTCAGCGCCTTGTCGGACGGGATGCCATGGCACACGACATGGTTGATCGACACGCAGGTCGAATGGGCATAGCCGCGATAGCCCAAAGTCGCGGGCACGCCGCCACGCTCGACGATGAAGTCATGGACCAGCCGGTTGATCTCGGCGGTGGTGACGCCCGGCACCATGTGCGGGACCAGCATGTCCAGCGTCTCGGCGGCCAGGCGGCCAGCCTTGTGCATGCCCTCGAACGCCTCACGGCCCCATAGCTTGATCGCGCCGTCCCGCCCCTGGGGCGCATCGGCGGAAACGGTCACATAATCGGTCATCGCGCGGATATAGCGTGGCGCGCGGCGTTTTGCGAGGCTATGTCACGGCGATGCAAGCTGCCCCTCGCTCAGAGCGCATCTGGACCGCCGCGCTGGTCGTCATAGGTGATGAAATCCTGTCCGGACGGACGCAGGACCGCAACATCGCCCAGCTTGCCGCATGGCTCAACGTTCAGGGCATCCGACTGGCCGAAGTGCGTGTCGTCGCCGACCAGACGGATGCGATCGGCGAGGCGGTGAACACGCTGCGGGTGCGCAACGACTATCTGTTCACAACGGGCGGCATCGGCCCGACCCATGACGACATCACCGTCGATGCGATCGCCGCCGCGCTGGATTTGCCGGTGATCGAGCATCCCGAGGCGCGCGCGATCCTGGAGGACTATTATACGACGCGGGGCGGGGTGACGCCGGCCCGGGCGCGCATGGCGCGGACGCCCGAGGGGGCTTCGCTGATCCCCAACCGCGTCTCGGGCGCACCGGGCATCCGGATCGGCAATATCTTCATCATGGCCGGCGTGCCGCATATCACCGCCGGCATGCTCGATGCGCTGACCGGTACGCTGGAGGGTGGACAGCCGGTTGTCTCGGGCACGATCGGCTGCTGGGTGGGCGAAAGCGAGGTCGCCGACCTGCTGCGCCAGGCGGAAAAGGCGCATGAGGGCGTCGCGATCGGCAGCTATCCCTTCTTCCGCGAGGGGCGGACGGGCGCGAATTTCGTTGTGCGCAGTCCCGATGCGGCGATGGTCGCGACCTGCATCGCCGACCTGACCGCCGCCCTGGAAGCGCAGGGCCACCGGGTCATTGCCGACGGCATCTGATCTTAGCGGTCCTTTAACCGCCGGTTTCGCATGGCGGAGGTCCGGGACGAGGATGGGATTTCAAGGCGTATGGCGGTGGTGGCATGAGAAAGCGGGCATGACGTCGCCGATCCTGGTGACCGGCGCGGCGGGCTTTATCGGCCATGCCGTCGTCCATCGCCTGCTCGAACGCGGTGAGACGGTGGTCGGCGTCGACATCGTCAACGACTATTATGATCCGGCGCTGAAGGCGGCGCGGCTCTCGACCTTCAACGGTCGCCGGGCCTTCCGCTTTCATCGCCTCGACATCGCCGATGCCGGTGCCATCGCGCGGCTGGTGCGTGAACAGGGCATCACCCGCGTCATCCACCTGGCGGCACAGGCGGGCGTGCGCCACAGCATCGCCAATCCCTTCGCCTATGAGCGCTCGAACATGGCCGGCCATTTGTCGGTGCTGGAGGCCTGTCGCCACCAACCCGGCTTCGAGCATCTCGTCTATGCTTCCTCCAGCTCGGTCTATGGCGACCGGCCGATGGGCGGGCAGGGGTTCAGCGAGGATGAGCCGTCGGTCGCCCCGGTCTCGCTTTACGCGGCGACCAAGCGCTCCTGCGAGCTGATGAGCCAGTCCTATGCCGCGCTCTACGGCTTTCCGCAGACGGGGTTGCGCTTCTTCACCGTCTATGGCCCCTGGGGGCGGCCGGACATGGCCTATTTCTCGTTCACCGACCGGATCATGGCCGGCCAGCCGATCGAAGTCTTCGGCGAAGGCCGCATGGCGCGCGACTTCACCTATATCGACGACATCGTCGACGGCATCATCGGCGCGCTCGATCACCCGCCCGAACGAGGCGACCACCGCATCCTCAATATCGGCGACAGCCAGCCGGTGCCGCTGATGGACATGATCGCCACCCTGGAACAGGCCCTGGGCCGCGAGGCGGTGAAGGTCATGCGCCCGATGCAGCCGGGCGATGTCACCGCGACCTATGCCGACATATCGAAGCTGCACGCCCTGACGGGTTATGCCCCGAAGGTCAGACTGGCGGAAGGATTGGGGCGTTTCGCGGCGTGGTATCGAGAGTATTACCGGGTCTGACCGCGTCAGCAAGGCGACCTGCACTTTTACCTGCCCGCAAGCATGGCATACGCTTGCACAGTGCCCGCCCTTCGCTTATTGAGCGTGCACCGTTTGTTGGAATTCAAACGAAACAGAGGCAGCAGGCCTTAGGAAACCGCAGGTTTTCGAGGGATTTGCGGGTGTAGCTCAATGGTAGAGCAGAAGCTTCCCAAGCTTACGACGAGGGTTCGATTCCCTTCACCCGCTCCATTCCTGACGGTGTAAGGCACACGCAGCTGCTACGGTTATTCTGATCGGTCGATTTGTTTTTCCGACGCTTCCTTCTGGTGGCGTGCCGCTTCCAGTACCGCAAGTGGTCCCAGAGCTCGGCCAAGCCGAAACAATGCTATGACGGCTTCGCTCTTGTTGAGGTCACCCATCTCTCGGACAGCATCGAGAAACGCGTGGTCCGGGTCGCTCAAGCGTACGCTCAAGTTCGGGTGCCATTTTGATTTACGTTGGCTCATGCGGCTGTCGGTAGCGGTTCGCGGCCCGCGCCTCGGCTTCGCCATACCAGTAATTGCATCGGCCGATCCGCTCGAAAGGTGTTCCAAGCCTTGATGCACAAGGCCACGCGTTCTGCTTCGGCCATTCGAGCACGGTTGGATGATTTCGTGCGAAGCAGACGTTCTCGCAAATGCAGGATCGGGCTGTCAGACGATAATTGGACCCCATCCCCCAATCTGGCGAAAAAATGATCGGCGCGTTCGGCATCCTTGTCGGCAAAGGTGCGATGCAAAGCGGCAGCCATCCCGCCACCCATGATTTCTCGGATCGTAGAAATCTGCTTGAGGCTGTTCCTGATCGATGGACGTCTATCGAGGAGGTCTAGCAGTTCGCCACTCGATGGTGATGAATTTGCGGCCAGCACAACGTTGTTTTCGAGCATCCAGAGCCAACGTAAGGCGGACGCAAAAACGATAGTGTTGCTCTCGCCTCGCTCGCGTAGGACATCGCTCATCGCGCGGCGCCGCCCGATGTCTAATGTACTGATGACGTCATTTTCGAGACCTTCAACGATGATGGCTGGAAAGCTCGTTTTCGCCTTCTTGGCGGCTTCCAATCGATGTTGCCCATCGATCAGCCTTCCGTCACGACTGATCTTTATGGTTTGACCATTAAGGCGCCACCGTCCGGCGGCCATGTCGCGGGCATATTTGTTCAGTACGGCAGAAGAAACGGAGCGATTTGGCGCACGGCCATCCAGCATCTTCTCGGCAATGTCCGGCGTAATCGTCACCAGCCTGACGTTTAGCTTTGCCGTTATGGTTGCCGCCGGAGCATTTGCCGGCAGATTTTTCTCCACTTGGCTCAGTGGACCCCAGTCCAGGGATTGCACGCGCGGGAATTTCTCTCCCGCCCCGAACCGCAAGGCCTTGATGGGCTTTCCGGCCTCAAAGGCATTCCATGCCTTTATGGCGATCGCGAGCATATAGGCCTGTTTGCGAGTACCGCCTTGGCTGCGCATTTGCAGCAAGACCTGCCGTAGCTGGACGACAGGGTGGTTGGGCGCCTCGATGGTCGGCTCTTGCAACTGAGTGAGAAAGAGCGTTGCTTTTACCGGGTTTATGGCGCTGGCAAGATGGTGCAGTGCAATTGCGCATCCGTGGGGCAGCAATGGTACGGCACGAAGTGCCGGCATGACGCTATCGCGAATTTGTGGCTTCTGCTCAAGTAAAGCCAAGAGCGCGGTGGGGCTGGGCGATTTGCCGCCGGGGCCATTCCCCAGGCCATAGGACCACAATATACGCAAGGCTGCCCCAAGTGGCCGCCCATGTTGTTCCTGGCGGATGGACAGGATGTCGGCGAGCGTCCGTTTCCGTATGGCATCGATCGATTCGAACGTGTCGTTGGCAATCCCGCGGATCACCAGCGTTTCGAATGTCGCTCCGCTATCGATGCAGGCATGAAGCCGCGCTCGGCCATCAAGGAGTGAGCCGTCGGTCCCGAACACGATGGGCGCTCCGTTCAGCACCCATCCTCCTGCCGCCATGTCTCGTGCAAATGACTCGCGCGACGACGTATCCACTTTGGCACTGCTGAACACACGTTCAAGCATTTGCTTGGCCAAGTTGGGGGCGATGCGTTCGACGCTGAAGGTGGGCGTGTCCATAGGCCGATCATAGCGCTCCGCCTTTACAGAGTTGAGACTCAAAGGTGTCACACAAGCGTCAATGTCGGCGGCGCTGGGTATGCAACGTTCGTGCGGGTATGTGCATCGACGAAGCAGGTGCTTGCGGTTCTTCGCGGATCGAAGGCGGCGCAATCTGTGTGACAGGGCACGTCTACTGTCACCTATTTCGTGCAGGCCTTCCACGACGAAGGGCGCAACTGTGAAGATTCTATGCTTCGCGCATCTGCCAGCTAGAATGAGCACCATGCGGCAAGCGGTTCGAGATCGATGCGCGCTGCTACGAAGCCCGCTGGCACATATGACGGGCGGTCTTAAATGGCATCAACGAGATGGCTGAAAATTACTATTGTGCCTGGCAACCCTGCGAGCCGCCCCTCAGAGCAAGAGGCCAAGTGCCGGCGTGTTCAATTTTAGCTGACGCACATCGCCTCCCGCACCGTCACCCGATGATCGACTGGCCCAGCGTCATCGTCTTGCCGTTGGTCACGATCACAAGGTCGCCCAGGCGGGTCGCGGCGAACAGCTTGCGGGCGAAGCCCGTGGGTACGCCGATGCAGCCATGCGTGGCGTTGCCATATTGTACGTCGCTGGCGTGGATCGCGACGCCGTCATTGGTCAGCCGCAGCATATAGGGCATCGGCGCGTCATAGAGGTTGGAGACGTGGTCGACGTCTTTCTGCAGGATCGGAAAGACGCCCAGCGGGGTCGGCATATTGTCCGCGCCGTAGATGATCGCGGCGGTCCCGATCTCATAGCCGTCTCGGAAGATGGACACGACCTGCGCAGCCAGATCGACGGTGATGACCACCGGGCCTTGCGGCGCCTCGCTTTCGTCCCAGACGAAATCACCGTGCCGCAGCGGCTTTTTGAGGTCGAGGATATGACGCACGACGAACGGCGCTGGCGACGGGGAAGCCGTTGGCGTCGGAGCCGGCAGCGGCGAAGGCTTCGCGGTCAGGGCTTGTGGCAGCGGTGCGCTTGCTGGGGTTGCCGGGGGATCGGCGCGGCGGACGAGCATCGCTCCACCGCCGATCGCCGTCAGCAGGATCGTACCGGCCAGGATTTGCAACGCTCGCATGGCTTGGGGCTTTAGCGGCTGCCGCTGAACGAAGCGTTAGCGAATTTCGACCGTGACATGGCCCAGCGCCGCCATGTCGGAAAGGCGGTCATGGATCACGGCACTGCTGAGCGGCGCTTGGATGCCTTCGACCGCCAGCACGACGGCGTGCGCCGTAGGGCCGATCCGCCAGATATGGAAGTCGTGGATGCGCGTGTCCCCTGGGGCTTCGACGCGGGCGCGGACTTCGTCCGCCAGCTTGGGGTCGGCGGCATCGAGCAGCACCGACGAGGCCTGGCGCATCAGCCCGACCGACCAGTTGGCGATCACGATCGCCCCCAGCAGGCCCACCGCCGGGTCAAGCCAGACCCAGCCCAGATAGCGCCCCGCCACCAGGGCCAGGATCGCCATGACCGAGGTCAGCGCATCGGCCAGCACATGGACATAGGCCGCGCGCATATTGGTGTCGCCGCCATGCTGGTCACGCGCGTGATCATGATCGTGATGATGGCCATGCCCATGCGCGTGGCCATGATGATGGTGGTGACGCCCGTGATGACCACCCGACAGCATGAAGGCGCTGATCAGGTTGATCGCCAGCCCCAGCACCGCGACCATGATCGCATCGCCGAAGACCACCGGATGCGGATCGGCCAGCCGGGTGATCGATTCATAGGCGATGAACAGCGACACGATGCCCAGCACCACCGCCGATCCGAACCCGGCCAGCTCGCCGACCTTGCCGGTGCCCCAGCTGTAACGGGGATTGGCGACATGACGCTTGGCATAGGAATAGGCGACCGCCGCGATGCCCAGCGCGCCGACATGCGTCGCCATGTGGAAGCCGTCCGCCAGCAGCGCCATCGATCCGGTCCAATAGCCGGCGACGATCTCACCCACCATCATCACCGCCGACAGCCACGCGACGGCCTTGGTCCGCCGGGCATTGTCGTCATGGGCGTGGCCCAGATAATCGTGGCTGTGCGTGATCACGACGTCGTCCTCTGGCTTTGCGAAATCAACGGAAATGGCGGCGTAGCAGCTTGGCGACCTCGGCGGCGGCGGCGGTGCGCTCGGCATCCGACAGGCCGGCGGCCGCGACATGCGCGTGGAGATGATCCTCGACCAGCTCGTCCATCAACCCCGCCACCGCGCCTCGCACCGCCGCGACGAGGTGCAGCGTCTCGGCGCAGTCGGCATCGGCGGTCACCGAGCGTTCGATCGCGGCGACCTGGCCCGCGATGCGGCGGACCCGCGCGATGATCTTTTCCTTGCTGGTCGTCACATGGGCCATAATGGATAGGGGTATAGGGTATATTGGCTGATGGATCAATCGCCGGCTTGCCCGTGCCGGATCACTCCGCCAAAGCCCCGATCACGGACGGATAAGCGGGAGTGCGATCATGCGGATGTGGCGGCGATGGGCGATGGCCCTGGTGGCGACATGCGGTGCCGTGCCGGTGTCGGCCGAATCGATCCTGTTCGTCGGCAACAGCTTCACCTTCGGCGCGAACTCGCCGGTCATGCGCTATCGCCCCGATGCGGTGCGCGACCTGAACAAGGAGGGGATTGGCGGCGTGCCCGCGCTGTTCAAGACCTTTGCCGAACAGGCCCGGCTGGACTGGACGGTCAGCCTGGAGACATCGCCGGGCAAGGACCTCATCTATCATTACGAGCAGAAGCGGAACGAGATCGACCGCCGCTGGGACGTCGTGATCCTTCAGAATTACAGCACGCTCGATGCGCAGAAGCCCGGCGATCCCGTGCGGCATCTGGAGGGGGTGGGGCTGATCTCGGACCTGCTGCGGCGTGCCAATCCGCGTGTCCGGATCGAGCTGGTCACGACCTGGAGCCGCGCGGACCTGACCTATCGCACCCCCAGTCCGTGGCATGGCAAACCGATCACGGCGATGGCCGACGATCTGGCGGCGGTGAACGCCTATACGCTGCGTCGCCGGCCGGAGCTGGCAGGGGCGATTCCGGTGGGGCAGGCATGGAACCGGGCCTGGCGTGACCGGGTCGCCGATCCCAACCCCTATGACGGCATCGCGTTCGGCCAGATCGATTTGTGGACCTGGGACCAGTATCACGCCAGCGCGGCGGGCTATTATCTCGAGGCGCTGGTGGTGTTCGGCAAGGTGACGGGGTTCGACGTCCGCCGGCTTGGCGAGAATGAGCGCGCCGGCCGCGATCTGGGGCTGGAGCCGCGGACGGTCGGGCGGCTCCAGGCGATCGCCCAGGCGGAGTTGACGAACCTCAGGCCGTAACGATCGCGCCGTCGCGCACGGTGACGGGCCACGCGGTCAGCGGCTGACCCGCACAGGGACCGCCCAGGCATTGCCCGTCTTCGATAGCGAAGATCGCGCCATGCCAGGAACAGGCGATCCGGTCGCCCTGCGGCGTCAGATAGGCGTCGAGCTGCTGCGCCAACGGCAGGCCCATATGCGGGCAGCGATCGACATAGCCATGAACGTGCTCGCCTCGCCGTACGATGAAGCCATGGAAACGGCCCGCCCGCATCTGGATGACGAAGTTCCGCGCGGCACCGTCCGCGATCGTCTCGAGCGGGCCTAGCCCGATCCCCGCCGGCGTGCTGGTCAGGCGCTCCTCGCTCATCCGGCATCGCCTTGGGCTTCGGGTGCGGCTTGCGGCACGCGCGCGCGCAGCCGGGCGGCGCTGGCCGTCAGCAGGGGGTAGGGGGCCAGATCGACCGCGAACCGCTCGGCATTATAGACCTGCGGCAGGATATGGCAGTCGGCCAGCGTCGGTGTCTCGCCATAGGCATAGTCGCCACCGTACCGCGCGATCAGGGTTTCGAGCGCTGCGAACCCTTCGGCGACCCATTGGCCGATCCAGCCGCGCACCGCCTCTTCGTCCGCCTCCATGTCGTGCCGGAGCCTGGTCAGGACGCGCAGATTGTTGATCGGATGGATGTCGCAGGCGACGATCGCCGCCATGGCACGCACCACGGCGCGGCCATGGGTGTCACGGGGCAGCAGCGGCGGATCGGGATAGCGTTCCTCCAGCCATTCGAGGATGGCTGGGCTTTGGATCAGCGGACCGTCTTCCGTCTCCAAGACCGGCACCAGTCCTTGCGGTTGAAGACGCCGATAGTCCTCGTCCCGCTGCGCGCCCGTCCGCAGGTCATGGGTGACGCTGTCATAGGCCAGCCCCTTCAAACCCAGCGCCAGCCGCACGCGATAGGCGGCGCTCGACCGCCAATAGCCGTGGAGCGTCGGCGTCACGGCAGCTTGGCCTTGGGAAAGTCCTTCCACACCGCATCATAATCGAGCTGGGCATGCGCCAGCGCGTGGGTGGTCGGGCGATAGGGCCAGCAGCTTTCGACCATGAAGGCCATCGTGCCCTCGATCCGGTGCGGCTTGAGCTCGGCGTGGCTCGCGCCCTGCCAACTGGCGAGGTCGGGGCCGTGGCCCGCCATCAGATTATGGAGCGACAGCCCGCCGGGGCGGAAGCCCTCCGCCTTGGCGTCATAGGCGCCGGTGATCAGCCCCATCGCCTCCGACATCACGTTGCGGTGGAACCAGGGCGGGCGGAAGGTGTCCTCCGCCACCATCCAGCGCGGCGGGAACAGGACCAGATCGGCGTTGGCGCGACCGGGCACGTCGCTCGGGGAGGTCAGCAGGGTGAAGATCGACGGATCGGGATGGTCGAAGCTGACCGTGTTGATCGTGTTGAAGCGCGACAGGTCGTAGCGCCATGGGGCGAGGTTGCCGTGCCATGCCACCACGTCGAGCGGGCTGTGATCCAGCGTCATCGTCCAGAGCGAGCCGAGGAATTTCTGGACGACCTGGGTCGGCTCGTCGCGATCCTCGAGCCAGGCGACGGGCGTCTCGAAATCGCGGGGATTCCCTAAGCCATTGGCGCCGATCGGTCCGAGGTCCGGCAGGCGGAACAGGCTGCCATGGTTTTCGGCGACATAGCCCGCCGCTTCACCATCGGGCAGTTCGACGCGGAAGCGCACGCCGCGCGGGACCAGCGCGATCTGGCCCGGCGCGATGTCGATCCGGCCGAGTTCGGTCAGGATGGTCAGGCGACCCGACCGGGGCAGGAATACCAGTTCGCCATCGGCATCGACGAACACCCGCTCCATGCTGCGATTGCAGGCATAGACATGGACCGCGACGCCCTCCAGATCGGCCGGGTCGCGGTTGACGAGCATCGTCGTCATGCCGTCGATCCAGTCGGTGCCAGGCGGCGTCATTGGCGCGGGGTCCCAGCGCAGCCGATTGGGGGGCAGGGGGGCGTCATGGGAGCCGGCTGCGAAGCGGGCTGCTGCTTCGTACGGCTCATAGGGCGGATGCTCGGCGGTCGGGCGCAGGCGGTAAAGCCAAGAGCGACGGTTTTCATGGCGCGGCGCGGTGAAGGCGGTGCCGGAAAGCTGCTCGGCATAAAGACCGTAAGCCGGCCGCTGCGGCGAGTTGCGGCCGATGGGGAGGGCACCCGGCACCGCCTCGGTGGCGATATGGTTGCCGAAGCCGGGGATGTAGGATGTCGTCATCGCATTTCCTCTCTACGACGTGCCAGCGATTCTCTGCGCAAGCCCCTCCCCTTCAGGGGAGGGGTTGGGGTGGGGCCTCTCCACGAGCGGATGGATGGAGGAAAAGCCCCACCCCCGGCCCCTCCCCTGAAGGGGAGGGGAGCAGCTTGGTATCAGGCGTCGACCGAAATCACACCGCGTCGAATCTGGTCGAGTTCAATGCTTTCGAACAACGCCTGGAAATTGCCGTTGCCGAAGCCTTCATTGCCCTTGCGCTGGATGATCTCGAAGAAGATCGGGCCGACCATATTCTCGGTGAAGATTTGCAGCAGGATACCCTCTTCACCGACATTGCCGTCGATCAGGATGCGATTGCGCTTCAGCCGGTCTAGGTCCTCGCCATGGTTCGGCACCCGCTTGTCGACCAGTTCGTAATAGGTCTCGATCGTGTCCTGCAGCCGCACGCCACGCTCGCGCAGCTTTTCCACCGTCTCGTAGATATTGTCGGTGGTCAGCGCGAGGTGCTGGATGCCTTCGCCATTATATTCGCGGATGAACTCCTCGATCTGGCTCTTCTCGTCCTGACTTTCGTTCAGCGGGATGCGGATCGCCTTGTCGGGGGCGATCATCGCCTGGCTGAACAGGCCGGTCGCCTTGCCCTTGATGTCGAAATACTTCTGCTCCTCGAAGCCGAACAGCTTGGAGTAGAAGCCCGACCAGGTGCGCATTTCGCCGCGCCGGACATTGTGGGTCAGGTGGTCGAGCAGGTCGAGGCCGACATTGTTCTCCGCCTCCGCCTGTTGCCAGCCTTCGATCTCATTCCAGCCGGCGAACAGGTCGCTGCCTGCCTTGACGAGGTAGAGATAGCTGCCGCCGATCCCTTCGATCGCCTTGGCATCGGGCGTCAGGCAACCGCGCGTCGCATCGACCGGGGTGGCGCCGCCCTGGATCGCATGATCGAACGCTTCCGCCGGGTCGGCGACATAGAAGCCCATGCCGCTGGCCGAGGGGCCATGCTCGGCCCGGAAGTCGGCGGCCTGGCCCCCATCCTCGGCGTTCAGCAGCAGGGTGATGCGGCCCTGCTTGTAACGGGTGATCGCCTTTTCGGGATGGCGATGGGTGGGGACGAAGCCCATCATGTCGAACTGGCGCGCCAGCGTCTCGGGCTCGGGGGTGGTGAACTCGCAAAAGGCGAAGCCGTCGAGGCCCAGCGGATTGTTCGGGGTGGTTGCCATGACGTCCAACTCCTGATCCAGTAACGTTGGTAACCAAATCGCAGACTGGAGAATTGGTGTCAAATGTTACGATCTCGCGAATTGCGGCTTGATGCCTTCCTTCCTTACCGTCTGTCGATCACGTCCAACCTGGTCAGCGACCATATCGCCAGTGCCTATCAGCAGCTGTTCGGCCTCACGATACCGGAGTGGCGACTGATCGCGATCGTCGCGGAGGAGGGCGCGGTCGCCCAGTCGGCGGTGTGCGAGCGCAGTCGTATGGACAAGGTCACGGTATCGCGCGCGGCGATCGCGATGGTCGGACGCGGCTTGATGGCACGCACGGCGCATGAGGGCGACCGACGCTCGCATCTGCTGGTGTTGACCGATGCCGGGCGAGAACTCTACGCGGATGTCTCGCCCAAGGCCTTGGAATTGGAGGGGCAATTGTTCGAAGGATTCCGCCCTGAGGAACTAGAAGCCTTCGTCGCGATGCTGCGCCGGATCGACAGCGTCGCGCTGTCGCTGCGGGATCAGCCCAGGATCGAGCGGTAGAGCGCCAGATACTCGTCCGCCATCCGATCGACCGAGAAACGGGTGGCGGCAGCCTGACGGCAGGCGGCGCGATCGATCTCGTCGATCCGGTCGATCGCGGCGATGGCCTCATCGATATTGTCGACCAGAAAGCCGGTCACACCATCCTCGATCAGCTCGGGCATCGATCCGCGTCGAATGGCGATGACCGGCGTTCCGCACGCCATGGCCTCGACGACCGACAGTCCGAACGGCTCGTCGAAATTGATGAGGTGGAGCAGCGCGCGGGCCTGACCCAGCGTTGCGGTCCGTGCGGCACCGCCGACGGGGCCGCGATAGACGATGCGGTCGTCATCGACATGCGGGCGGACCTCCCGCTCCCAATAGCCCTGATCCTGGACGATGCCGGCCATGACCAGGCGGCGGCCGCTGGCCTTCGCCGCCGCGATCGCTTCGGCGGCACCCTTGTCGGGATGGATGCGACCGAAGAACAGAAGATCGTCGTGACCCACGGGATCGAAAGGAAAATCATCGATCGGGATGCCGTGATGGATGGTCGCGGCATAGCGGAGGCGGGGGTGACGATCCGCGTCGGAGATTGCGACATAATGCACGCGGTCCTGATAGGGCTCGTACATCGGCATGATACGCTCGGAGGAAAAGCCGTGGATCGTCGTCACCATCGGCGTATCGACCAGCCGGGAAAAGGCATGCGCCGGGAAGTCCGCCTGATTGTGGATCAGATCGAACTCCGCCGCCCGCTCGAACACCGTGGCGAGGTGACGCATCTCCCAGACCTTGGCATCAATCGACGGGTCTTCCGAATAGGCGGCGGGCACCGGGCCGGCGAGTGTGGCTTGCGTGATGCTGTCCTGCGTGGCGAACAGCGTGACGTCGACGCCACGCGCGACCAGTGCTTCGGTCAGCAGGCTGGTGACCAGTTCCCAGGGCCCATAGGCGCGCGGCGGCGTGCGCCATGCGATCGGGGCGATCATCGCGATTTTCATGGCTTGGCGTCGACTTTCAGGATCAGCCCCTCATCGGGGCGCAGAATGGAGGGCGCGGTCCCGACCAGCGGGCCCGGCAGCGTGGAGAGGATGGGACGCGCCATCGGCAGATCGATCGGGGCGGGGCGGGCACCCAGGTTGAGTGCGACGATGATCCGTTCTCCGTCCTGTTCCCGCTCATAGGCCAGGACGTCACCCTCGGCTTCGATCAACCGGATCTTGCCGGTCGCCAGCGCCGGCGTCGAGCGCCGCAGGTTCAGGAGCGCCATGTGCAGCGTCAGCATCGAATTGGGGTCATCGCGCTCGGCAGCGACGTTGCGCGTTTGCCAACCGTCACCAAGCGGCAACCAGGGCTCGCCTTGCGTGAAGCCCGCTTGCGCACTGTCATCCCATGGCATGGGGGTGCGCACGGGGTCCCGGCCGAGCCCCAAACCCGGCTCGCGCAATTCTCGGGGATCACGAACTCGGTCCGAGGGGATGACGCCATTCTCCATCCCCAGCTCGTCACCATAATAGAGCGTCGGCGTGCCGCGCAGCGTGAGGAGGAGCATGGCCGCGACACGCGCCTGTGCCGCCCCGCGCTTGGTGGCGCTGCGCGGACGATCGTGATTGCCCAGCACCCAATTCGGCCAGCCGCCTTCGGGCAAGGCCGCTTCATAGTCCGCGATCATCCGCGCCAGCTCGCGCGCATGCCAGGGGGCGTCGATCAGCTGGAAATTGAACGGCAGGTGCACACCTTCGCCCGCCAGGCCATAATAGCGCATAAGTCGCTCGACCGGCAGGTAAATCTCTCCGATCAGGACGCGCTCGTCACCCTCTCGACCGAAGGCATCGGCGATGGCCCGCATGTCGGCCGCGATGTCGTGCACCTCGGGCTGGTCGGTCGAATGGAGCTGGAAGACCCGGTGCATCTCGCCGGTGGCGGGGTCCCAATCGGGGTTCAGCGGATTGTCGGGGAAATCGGCGTGCTTGACGATGTGCCACAACACATCGATCCGAAACCCGTCGACTCCGCGCGCGAACCAGAAGCGCAGGACGTCGAGCATCGCCGCCCGCACCTCCGGGTTGCGCCAGTTGAGATCGGGCTGCTCCTTCAGGAAGGCATGGGAATAATATTGGCCCGTTGCCGCGTCATAGGTCCAGGCCGGCCCGCCGAAGTCGCTGATCCAGTTGTTGGGCGGTCCGCCATCCGCCGCGGGGTCGCGCCAGATATACCAGTCGCGCTTCGAATTGTCCCGCGAGGACCGGCTTTCGACAAACCAGGGATGCTGGTCCGAGCTGTGATTGGGCACGAAGTCGAGGAGCAGCTTCAGCCCGCGCGCATGCGCCGACGCGAGGAGGGAGTCGAAATCGGCCAGCGTTCCGAACCGGGGATCGATGCCGCAATAATCCGCCACATCGTAACCGAAATCGGCCATAGGTGACGGAAAAATAGGAGATAACCAGATGGCATCGATGCCCAGATCGACGAGATAGTTGAGACGCGCCTCGATCCCCCGCAGATCGCCTATGCCGTCGTCATCACTATCCTGAAACGACCACGGATAGACCTGATAGAGGACGGCCGATTGCCACCAGGGCCTGGCGTTCACCGAAAGCGCTCCTTGGAAATGCGGGTCATGCGACAAGCCAGATCGGCCTCGCCACTGGCGATCAGATAATGGTCACCCTGATCGACGATCCCGGTCGAGAAGACCACGGGGGTCGGCAGATACATTTGATGCGCGATCGGCGCGGTAAGCGACGGATTGGCCTCCAATATCGCGGCATCGTCCTCAATGCGAAGGATCTTGGTCGGGTCCTTCGCATCGAACAGCGCCCAGAAACTGCGATAGATGCCCACGGCGTCGCGCCGTTCGACCCCGTGATAGAGGGTCAGCCAGCCTTGGTCCGTCAGGATCGGCGGCGTGCCGCCCCCGACCTTCATCGCCGAGGTCGATGCCTTGCGCGCGCGGATGCCGGGCGCTTCCAACGGTTTCCAGTGCAGGCCATCGGGCGAGGTCGCGAAATTGATCGAGGGGCCGCCGACAAAGGGGCTATTGGACGGATAGGCGAAATAGACCTCGCCCAAGGGCCGGGTCAGCGCCATGAAGCGCCCGTCGATCAGCCCCTCGAAGAACAGCATGTCCTTGTTCTGATGGTCGAGGATGATCCCGGCGAGCCGATAGTCGAGGCCATTGTCCGAGATGTGCAGCGTGGTCGAGTGCCGCTCGGCCGATACCGAACAGGTCGTTATATACCAGCGGTCGCCGATCCGGCTGATCCGTGCGTCCTCGACACCGTAATCCTGCCAGCTGGCCGCCGGCTCGATCACCTTGTCGTAATGCACCGCGACGATCTTTGCGCCATCGGGGGAGAGTTCGACCGGCAACAGCCAGGACAGCGAGGTGAGGGCGAGGATACGGTGCGCCGCGCCCCGAATGGCGAACTGGCGAGGATCGGTCATGTCGACTTGATCGACCGGATAGCGGTCGAGGACATAAGTCCCATCCTCCCACCGGATCGCGCGGACATGATCCCCATCGATGGGCTGCGACAGCGCTTCGGCGACGCGGACCATCAGCAACAGATTGCCGCTGGGCAATCGGGTCATGCCGGGATTGAAGGCGCCAAGGACGAATGTGGGTTCGGCGATACCCCGGCGCAGCGGCGATCGGGTGAGGTCGACATCGTCGGGGCGGAAGATCAGCTGGTCATCGGACATCGCCACGCCAACGTCTGCTCTCCCGTCCCGTTCCGCCTTATCGTGCGGTGGCGACCTTCAGGAAGACGGACCAGCGATGCTCGAAGAAACTGTCGGCGTCCAATCCGCCAAAGGGGTCGGGCAGATCGAATTGCAACCGGCGGCTGGGACCATCGAGCATGTCAGCGAGGAGATTGAACAAGCTTTGCGCCGGTTCGTCGCCGCGCAGCTCGCCGGCATCCTGCGCCGCGCGGACACAGGCAACGATCGGATCGCACAACACCCGGTCCCATGTCGCGAATCGCTGGCGGAGTTCTTCGGAGAAAACGGACTCGGATGTCATGAACGCCATGAATCGGACCGAATCGGGCTCGACGCAGAACAGGAAAAAGCGGCGGGCGGCAAAACGGAGTTTTTCCAACGGGCTGTGCCCCGTCCCGTCCTCATCCATCGCCTGGCGCAGGCGATCGAGGTCGCGGGTGACGACCGCGTCCAGCAGAGCCATCTTGCCGGTGTAGCGGCGATAGATGGTATGCTTGCTAACCCCCACAGATAGCGCCAATTCCTCCATCGAGGTGCCCTCGATGCCGCGCCGGCAAAAGGCTTCGCGCGCACCCGATAGAATGATGTCGTCAATATGTTGCGCCTGCTCCCGCGTGGGACGCCCTGCGCTTCTCTTGATGGTCGCCATGCGTCCCCTTTGCGGCCTGTAAGGCAGGAGGTCAAATTTAATTGCACCAGCACGTTGCTTTTCTGCGGGTGCGAGGTAGAGGGGAAACTCAATGACTCAAACGTCATGTGGTTCAGGGAGTTTCTCGGCGTGGCCAAATTTTTCGTTCCTGGGTCGTCGCTCGCGATGGCGCTCGCACTGGCGGCGTGCGGACAGGGCAATGAGCAGCAGCAACAGGCCGCCCCGCCGCCG
This sequence comes from Sphingomonas pseudosanguinis, assembly GCF_052056765.1. Taxonomy (NCBI): domain Bacteria; kingdom Pseudomonadati; phylum Pseudomonadota; class Alphaproteobacteria; order Sphingomonadales; family Sphingomonadaceae; genus Sphingomonas; species Sphingomonas pseudosanguinis. Next base: position 1,676,741 of record NZ_CP189888.1, on the reverse strand, counting down.
CCCGTGGTGACGGCCATCACGGTCCAGGGTGCCGCGGTGCCCAACATCATCGAGCTGCCCGGCCGGATCGAGGCGATCCGCACCGCCGAGGTGCGCGCCCGGACCGACGGCATCGTCGAGGCGCGCCTGTACCGCGAAGGCACTGACGTCGCCGAGGGGCAGCCGCTGTTCCGCATCGACCAGCGCGACTATCGCGCGCAGGTGCAGCAGGCCCAGGCCGCGCTGGCCCGGGCCCAGGCGGCACGGGTGAATGCGGCCTCGATCGTGCGCCGTTACCAGCCGCTGGTGTCCGAACGCGCGGTCAGCGCGCAGGAGTTCGACGCGGCCCAGGCGACCCTGCGTCAGGCGGATGCGAGCGTGGCCGACGCGCGCGCCGCGCTGTCACGGGCGCAGTTGCAACTGAGCTACACCATCGTCCGCGCGCCGATCGCCGGCCGCGTCGGCCGCGCGCAGGTGACCGAGGGCGCGCTGGTCAGCGCGACTCAGGCGACGCCGCTGACCCAGGTCGACCAGATGTCGCCCATCTATGCCGTCTTCACCCAGTCCAATGCGGCGCTGAGCGAACTGATCAACCAGGCACGCTCGGGCGGTCTGGCGCTCCCCAACCTGTCGCAGATCACCGTGCGGCTGACGCTGGAGGACGGGACCGAATATGGGCCGACCGGGCAGATCGATTTCGCCGGCCAGACGGTCGATCCGACGACGGGCAGCCAGCAGCTTCGCGCGCGTTTCCCGAACGCCAATCGCGCGCTGTTGCCCGGCCAGTTCGTCCGCGCGCATGTGACGGCGGGTACCATCCGCAACGGCATCTCGGTGCCGCAGCGCGCGGTCCAGCTGAGCAACCAGGCCGCCTCGGTAATGGTCGTCGATGGATCGGGCACGGTCCAGGCGCGGCCAATCACGCTGGGCGGACAGGTCGGCAGCAACTGGGTCGTCCTCTCGGGGCTGAAGCCCGGCGAGAAGGTCGTGACCGAGGGTTGGCAGAAGGTGCAGCCGGGCCAGAAGGTCCGCATCCAGGCGCCGAACCAGGGCGGCGCACCCGCCAATGGGCAACAGGCGCAGGGCCAGCCGGGCGGACAGCCCGCCGCTGGTCGCTGATCGCCGGGGAACGCATCACATGAACCGCTTCTTCGTCTATCACCCGGTGTTCGCCTGGGTGATCGCGCTCTTCATCGCCCTGTTCGGCGTGATCGCGCTCCGCCTGCTGCCGATCGAGAGCTATCCTTCGGTCGCGCCGCCCTCGCTCAATCTCGCGATCAGCTATAACGGCGCCGATGCCGAGGTGATGGACCGTTCGGTGACCGCGGTCATCGAGAAGGAACTGAACGGCGTCGACAATTTCCTCTACATGGCGTCGACCAGCCGCTCGAACGGTACCGCGCAGATCACCGTCACCTTCAAGCCCGGCACCGATCTGGACGTCGCGCGTACCCAGATCCAGGATCGCCTCAGCCGCGCCGAACCGCGCCTGCCCCAGGAGGTCCGCGCGCTCGGCATCCAGGTGACCGAAGGCTCGGCGGGCTTCCTCGAGGTCATCACGCTCAGCTCGAAGACCGGCAAGACCAGCCCGGTCGAGATGGGCAACTTCGCCGAGAACAATATCCGCAACGAACTTCGGCGCATCGACGGTGTCGGCGACGTGCAGCTGTTCGGCTCACCCTATGCCATGCGCATCTGGCTCGATCCGCAGAAGCTGGCGGGGTATAGCCTGTCGGCCTCGGAGGCGCTCGCTGCCGTGCAGGAGCAGAACAGCCAGGTGGCCGGTGGCTCGATCGGCGCACAGCCGCTGACCCGCACCGCCGAGTTCACCGCGCAGATCATCACCCAGAACCGCTTCGCCACGCCCGAACAGTTCCGCCAGATCATCATCCGCGCCAATCCCGACGGCTCGGCGATCCGGCTGGGCGATGTCGCGCGGGTTGAGCTGGGCAAGGACAATTACGGCTTCCGCCTGACTCTGAACGGCAAGGAGACCGTGGGTCTGGCCGTCCAGCTGGCGAGCGGCGCGAACGCGCTGGCGACGGCGGACGCGGTGTCGGCACGGATGAAGGCGCTGGAGTCGAGCTTCCCGGCCGATGTGACCTGGAGCGTGCCGTTCACCACGACGCCGTTCATCACCGCCTCGGTCGACAGCGTGATCCACACGCTGGTCGAGGCGATGATCCTGGTCTTCCTGGTGATGTTCCTGTTCCTCCAGAACTGGCGCGCCACGCTGATCCCCGCGATCGTCGTGCCGATCGCTTTGGGGGGCGCCTGTATCGGCCTGCTGGCCTTCGGCTTCTCGATCAACACGCTGTCGCTGTTCGGCATGGTGGTGGCGATCGGCATCCTGGTCGACGACGCGATCGTCGTCGTCGAGAATGTCGAGCGTATCATGTCGGAAGAGGGGCTGAGCCCGCGTCGCGCGACCGTGAAGGCGATGGGGCAGATCACCGGCGCGATCATCGGCATCACGCTGGTGCTGGTCGCGGTGTTCATCCCGATGGCCTTCTTCCCCGGCTCCACGGGGGGTATCTATCGCCAGTTCTCGGTGACGCTGGCCGTGTCGATCTTCTTCTCGGCGCTGCTCGCCCTGACGCTGACGCCCGCGCTGTGCGCCACGCTGTTGAAGCAGGAGGACGCGCATCTGGAGGACCGGCCCGAGCCGAAGCCCGGCGTGCGCGGCCTGCCGCAGCGTTTCTTCAACTGGTTCAACGACAAGTTCGGCCGGGGTACGGAGAAATATACCGGCGGCGTGAAGCGGATGATGTCGCGGCCGGTACGCTGGCTGGCGGTGTTCGCCGTCGTCGTCGTCATCACCGGGTTGCTGTTCACCCGCGTGCCCGGCGGCTTCCTGCCGACCGAGGACCAGGGCTATATCTTCGTGTCCTATGACGCGGCCCCCGGCGCGACGCTGGAGCGGACGGGCGAGGCGATCACCAAGGTCGAGAAATTTCTCCACGCCCAGCCGCAGGTGTCCGACATCGTGTCGGTCGCGGGCTTCAACTTCTTCGGCCAGGGTCAGGCGGCGGGTATCTCGTTCGTCAACCTGAAGCCGTGGGAGGAGCGCAAGGGCGTCGAGAACAATTCGACCACGCTGGTCGGCAAGACGATGGGCTTCGTCCAGTCGATCCCGGAGGCGACCATCTTCGCGCTCGACCCGCCGCCGATCCAGGCGCTGGGCAACGCGACCGGCTTCTCGATGAAGATCGAGGATCGATCGGGGCTGGGTGCCGCCGCGCTGCAACAGGCGCAGGGTGCGATCCTGGCCAAGGCCTCGCAGAACAAGGCGCTGATGGGCGTTCGCCCCGAAGGCCTGGGACCGGCGCCGCAGCTCTATGTCGACATCGACCGCATCCAGGCGCGGGCGCTGGGCCTCCAGATCGCCGATGTGAACCAGACGCTGTCGATCGCCTTCGGCTCGGCCTATGCCAACGACTTCGTCCGCGAAGGCAATGTGTTGCGCGTCTATCTTCAGGCCGATGCGCCGCAGCGCATGTCGCCCCAGGACGTGCTGGGGCTGCGCGTGCGCAACCAGCAGGGCAATATGGTGCCCTTCTCGGCCTTTACGAAGGTGCGCTGGCAGAACGGGCCGCAGCAGCTGGAGCGCTATAACGGCTATCCGTCGCTGACCGTCTCGGGCATGGCCGCGCCCGGCCAGTCGACCGGCACCGCGCTGATCGAGATGGAGAAGATCGCCCGTGAGGTGATGCCGGCGGGCATGAGCTTCGAATGGACCGGCACCGCGTTCGAGGAGAAGCAGGCGGGTGGCCAGATCGGGCTTCTGCTCGGCCTGTCGCTGATCGTCGTCTTCCTGTTGCTGGCCGCGCTCTACGAAAGCTGGGCGATCCCGCTGGCGGTGTTGCTGGTGGTGCCGTTTGGCGTGCTCGGCGCGGTGTTGCTGACCATCCTGCGCGGCTTCTCGCAGGACGTGTATTTCAACGTCGGGTTGATCACCATCATCGGTCTGGCGGCGAAGAACGCGATCCTGATCGTCGAGTTCGCGATCGAGGACCAGCAGGCCGGCCGCACGCCGTTCGAGGCGACGGTCGAGGCGGCACGGCAGCGTCTGCGCCCGATCCTGATGACCAGCCTGGCCTTCATCCTGGGCATGGTGCCGCTGTTCATCGCCAGCGGTGCGGGCGCGGCGAGCCGTCGTGCGGTGGGTACGGGCGTGATGGGCGGTATGATCGCCGCCACCGCGTTCGGCATCTTCTTCACCCCGGTCTTCTATATCGCTGCCAAGAAGTGGCTGGCGCGCGAGAACAATCATGCGGCCGAGGACGCCGAGGAGGAAGCGCGTGAACGTGAGGCGGGCGATGCCCATCACCGAACCGACGATGCGGAGGGCCCGGCCCATGCGTAAAGCCTTCTCCCGTGCCGCTGCCATGCTGGCGCTGACCAGTGCGCTGACCGCCTGCAATCTGGCGCCGCAATATCGCCAGCCGATCGCCCCCGTCTCCGCCACCTATCCCGACGCAAGGGCCGGCACGCGGACGGCGGCGGAGATCGGATGGCGGGAGTTCTTCGCCGACGAACAGCTCAAGGCTTACATCGCGGCGGCGCTGGCCAATAACCGCGATCTGGCCCAGGCGGTGGCGCGCGTCGCGCAGGCGCGGGCGCAGTATCGCATCCAGGACGCGCAGCGGCTGCCGCCGCTCGACCTGTCGGCCAGCGCCGCTCGGACGCGGATTCCGCTCAATTCGCTGGGCTTTGGCGATGCGTTGCCGGGTGGCGGAGACGCGCAGAACCCGACCTCGATCACCTATAACCAGTTCGCGCTGGGCGCGCGGGTGTCGGCGTTCGAGCTCGACTTCTGGGGCCGGGTGCGCAATCTGGCCGAGGCGCAGCGACGGCAATATCTGGCGACCGTGGAGGCCGAGCGCGCCTTCCGCCTGTCGCTGGTCGGGCAGGTCGCGGCGACCTACCTTCAGATCCGCGCCGCCGAGGAACAGATCGCCCTGGCCGAGCGCACCGTCACCAGCCGCCGCGAGGGGCTGGGCATCGCCAAGCGGCGGATGGATGCGGGCGTCACCTCCAGCGTCGATTACGATCAGGCGGTGGCGCTGCTGACCCAGGCCGAGACCCAGTTGGCCGAGCTGCGCCGCACGGTGGCGCAGTCGCAGAATTTGCTGACCGTGCTGGTCGGCGGGCCGATCACGGGGCCGCTTCCGGCCGGGCGTCGGCTTGGCGACCAGAACCAGTTCGCGGCGATCGAGCCCGGCTTGCCCTCCGCGCTTCTGGTCAACCGGCCGGACGTGCTGCAGGCCGAGCAGCAATTGCTGGCGGCAAACGCCAATATCGGCGCGGCGCGCGCGGCCTTCCTGCCCAGCATCTCGCTGACGGGCTTGGCGGGCTTCGTCTCGCCCGCGCTCAGCAGCCTGATCGACGGCAATTCGCGGCAATATCAGGTGCAGGGGGCGGCACTTCTGCCGATCTTCGACTGGGGGCGTCGCAAGGCGCAGCTGAACCTCAGCCGCGCGCAGGCCGACGAACTCACCGCCGCCTATCAGCGGACGGTGCAAGGTGCCTTCCGCGAAGTAGCCGATGCGCTCGTCGCCCGCCGTCGCTTCGCCGAGCAGATCGAGGCGCAGACCCGCGCGGTCGATGCGCAGCGCCGGCTCGCCCGCACCGCGCGGCTGCGCTACAATAACGGCATTGCCATCTACCTCGAAGTGCTCGATGCCGAGCGGAACCTGTTTTCCGCCGAGCAGCAGTTGCTGACCCTGCGTAGCTCGGCGCTTCAGAATGACGTCACCCTCTATGTCGCGCTGGGCGGTGGCCTGCGCGAGACCGGAGCGGCGTCGACGGTTCCCGCGAGCGGCTAATCCCCCAAGCCCGGCCGCCGCGGTCGAGCGAGGGGCGCATGGGTTCTCCCCCCGTGCGCCCCTTTGCTTTGTCCGGCGTAGCGCTTAACCGACATCGGATGAAACAGGAGGGCGCAATGACGGGCTGGACGATCGGGATCATCGGTGGCTCGGGCCTGTATGCGATAGACGCGCTCGACGACGTCGAGACACTGGTGCTCGACACGCCCTGGGGGGCGCCCTCCGATACGCTGGTGCGGGGGCGCATCGGCGGGGTGCGCTTCGTGTTCCTGCCGCGTCATGGTCGGGGGCATCGCCTGTCGCCGACCGAGGTCAATGCGCGCGCCAATATCCATGCGCTGAAGCTGGCAGGCTGCACCGATGTGCTTGCCATCTCGGCGATCGGGTCGTTGCGCGAGGAGCTGCCGCCGGGGCATTTCGTTGCGGTCGACCAGTTCATGGACCGGACGGTGCACCGCGACACCAGCTTTTTTGGGGGTGGGCTGGTCGCGCATGTTTCCATGGCCGATCCGGTCTGCCCGCGTCTGTCGGTGTTCGCGGCCGAGGCGGCGGAGCGGGCGGGGGCCTCGGTCGCTCGAGGTGGCACCTATCTGGCGATGGAGGGGCCGCAATTCTCGACCCGTGCGGAGAGCCACCTCTATCGCCAATGGGGCGCGGACGTCATCGGCATGACCGCGATGCCCGAGGCCAAGCTCGCGCGGGAGGCGGAACTTCCCTATGCGCTGATCGGCATGGTCACCGATTACGACTGCTGGCGCGAGGACGAGGCGCATGTCGAGGTCGATGCCGTGCTGGCGCAACTGGCGAGCAATGCGGCGACCGCACGCGGGCTGGTGAATCAGTTGGCCGCCTTGCTGCCGGCGAAGCGGACCGCCTCACCAATCGACACGGTCCTCGATCAGGCGTTGATTACCCATATCGCCCATGTGGATCGGGCCAAGGCGGAAAGCCTCGGCCCGATCGTGTCGCGCGTGCTGGGCGCGCGGGGTTTCTAAAGATCAGTCCTCGACGATCTGGCTGTTCTTGGCGGTGTCGCGCATGCGCAGATACACGATCAGGGAGATGCCGATCATCGCGGTGACATACCAGTAGAAGCCCTGCTCGAACCCGGCGCGCTTGAACAGCAGCGCGACCGACTCCGCCGTGCCGCCGAAGATGGTGTTAGCCAGCGCATAGGGCAGGGCGACGCCCAGCGCGCGGATATGCGCGGGGAACAGCTCGGCCTTCACCACCGCGTTGATCGAGGTATAGCCGGTCACGATGATCAGCGCGGCCATGACCAGCGCCCCCGCCACCATCGGATCGCGCGTCGTCTCCAGCGTCGAGAAGATCGGATAGGTGAACAGCACGCCGGCGATGCCGAACGCCACCATCAACGGCTTGCGCCCGATCCGGTCGGACAGCCCGCCCGCCACCGGTTGCAGCAGCATGAAGACGAACAGGGTGACGGCGTTGATCTGGCTGGCGACCTCGCGGCTGAAGCCGCTCGTGTTGACCAGGAACTTCTGCATGTAGATCGAATAGGCGTAGAAGGCGAGCGTGCCGCCGGCGGTCAGCAGCATGACCGTCATCGTCTCGCGCGGATGCTTGGTGAACAACTGGATCAGCCCTGATCGCGGCGCGCCGTCCTTCTTGGTGTTCTCGAAGCTCTTGGTCTCGGCCAGACCGCGCCGGATATAGAAGACGACGACCGCCAGCACCGCACCCAGCGCTAACGGGATGCGCCAGCCCCATTCGTCGAGCGCCGCTTCGCTCATGGTCGTCTGCAGGATCAGCAACACGCAGATGGCGAGCAGCTGGCCCGAGATCAGCGTGACATATTGGAAGGACGAAAAGAATCCGCGCCGGTCCTTGCCCGCCATCTCGGACAGATAGGTCGCGCTGGCGCCGTATTCGCCGCCGACCGACAGGCCCTGCATCAGGCGGGCGATGACCAGCAGGGCGGGGGCGGCGAGGCCGATCGTCGCATAGCCCGGCGTGATCGCGATGATCAGCGAGCCCGCGCACATCAGCGTCACCGACAGCGTCAGGCCCGCCTTGCGCCCCTTGCGATCGGCATAGATGCCCATGATCCACGCACCGATCGGCCGCATGATGAACCCGACCGCGAAGACCGCCGCCGCGCTCAGCAACTGGGCGGTGCGGTTCTCCGACGGGAAGAAATGCGGTGCGAAATAGAGGGTGAAGGCGGAGTAGACATACCAATCGAACCATTCGACGAGGTTGCCGGTCGATCCGCCGATGATGGATTTCAGGCGGTGGCGTGCCGGATCGGCGATGGCATCGGACATATCTACTCCCCTTGGTCGTTTTTGTTAGAAGCGGAAGCTAAGCCATCCGGCCCAGAAATCCGAGCTTTTCAGATTGGCCCGCTTCAGCACGGTATCGGCCTGGAAATGCTCGTAGCGGCCGGTGAAGGACAGGCGCGGCGTGATGGTCCAGACCGCCTGGAGGCGCGCGACCTCGGCCACCTTCTTGCCCCGGACATTCTGCGTACCCGCCCAGGCCGCACCGCTGGCGCGGTAGACCGCGTCGAACTCGTCGGGCCGCCAGGCGAAACCATATTCCGCTGCCACGCGCACGCCCTTGATCGGCGTGAAGGTGAAGTTCGGGGCGGTGTAGAGCAGGTTGGTCGGCGTCAGGAACAGGCCATAGCTGTAATAGATGTTGTTCCCGAACAGACCGTTGGTCGTGTTCAGCGGGCCGGCGCGGTCATAGGCGCCACCACCCGAGCCATAGTCGAAGTGGATGCCGACGCGCGGTGAATCCGGCTTCTTGCCCAGGCGATAGGTCTGCGCGATGAAGGCCTGCCATGCCGAGATCGGACGGTTGACGAAGGTCCCACGCTGGTTGTTGACCGTCCAGTCGATATTGACCGGGCCCGCGTCACCATAAGCGTGCAGACCCAGGAAATAGCGTTCCTCCAGCCCGGTCGTCGGACCCCAGACGGCGCGGCGGTTGCGCAGCCGCCAGATGAACGGATCGAGATACAGCTTCGACCCGCCGAACAGCTTGGGCGACAGACGGAAACCGAAGGTCGCGCCCGAGAAACGGACGTCGGGATTGGTCTTGTCGTCGCTGATGCCCTCATAGCCGTAATTGACATAGTTCAGGTCGAACACGTCGACCCGGGCGTTGGTGCCGCGCGCATAGGCACGGACGCCGTCGAGGACGAAGTAGAGCGTGTTGTTGTCGCGACCGACGGTCAGCAGCTGCGGCCCGTCGAAGAACTCCTGACGACCGGCGCGCACGCCGACGTCGAGGCCCAGCGCCTTGCCCTTCACCTCGGCGAACAGCTGCTGCACCGCCAGCTTGTTGCGCAGATTGGCGTTGGGCGTGCCCAGGTTGATGCCCTGCAACTCCGCGCGGCCCAGTTCGCCGAAGACGCGGAAATGATCGCCCAGATGGACGTCGGCGCCGCCGACGATGCGGGCGATGTCCTGACGCTGTTGCTGGACCTCGCGCAGATTGGGGTTGGTGGTCAGGTTCATACGCGTGCGCAGCTCACCCGAAAAGGTGACGTACGACTTGCCGTCCTCGGTCAGCTTCACGCACTTCAGCGCGTCGATCGGATCGTCGCGCTTGGCGGGGTCGCACAGCTTGCGCCAATCCTCGGCCCAGCGCGACTGGTTGTATCCGCCCACCGTGTTGCCGTCGCCGGCCGCCGATGTCGGATAGGCGGTGCTGGCGGGGCTGGCCGGTTCGGCCGCGGCCTTGGGCGTCACGCTCTGCGCGCCGGCCATGCTTGGGGCCAACCCAGCCACCACCAGGGCGGCCGAGCCGGCGAGCCAAACGAATTTCATGATGATAGTCCCCTCAATCGTACCGGTCTGTCGTGACGCCGGCTTCACTAACGCGGCAAGGTTAAAGAAAAAACCGGCCAGTGGGACTGGCCGGCTCTTTCGCTTTGATCAGGCGATGGCAGGCTGCGCGGCCGGCAGGGCCGGCTTGCTGTTGAGCGCCGCATCCAGCGCGTCCTTGTCCAGTGCGCCTTCCCAGCGGGCCACGACGACCGTGGCGACGGCGTTGCCGATGAAGTTGGTCAGGCTGCGGCATTCCGACATGAAGCGGTCGACACCGAGGATCAGCGCCATGCCGGCGACCGGCACGTCGGGCACGATCGACAGGGTTGCGGCCAGGGTGATGAAGCCTGCACCGGTGACGCCCGCCGCACCCTTTGAGCTAAGCATCGCGACGAGGAGCAGCGCCAGCTGCTGACCCAGCGACAGGTCGACGCCGCAGGCCTGGGCGATGAACAGCGCGGCCAGCGTCATGTAGATGTTGGTGCCGTCCAGGTTGAACGAATAGCCGGTGGGCACGACCAGACCGACGACCGACTTCTCGCAACCGGCCTTTTCCATCTTCACGAGAAGGTTGGGCAGCGCGGCTTCCGACGAGGAGGTGCCGAGGACGAGCAGCAGTTCCGCCTTCAGGTAGCGGATCAGCTTCAGGACCGAGAAGCCGTTGGCGCGGGCGATGGTGCCCAGCACGACGACGACGAACAGGATCGAGGTGAGATAGAAGGTCGCTACCAGCGCGCCCAGGTTCACCAGGCTGCCGACGCCATACTTGCCGATGGTGAAGGCGATCGCGCCGAAGGCACCGATGGGCGCGGCCCGCATCAGGATGCCGACCATGCGGAAGACGACGACGCTGATCCGCTCCAGGCTGTTCAGCAGCGGGCGGGCGGGCTCGCCGACCAGTGCCATCGAGATGCCGAACAGGATGGCGACCATCAGCACCTGCAGGATGTTGCCCTGCGTGAACGCGCTGATCAGTGTGTCGGGGATGATGCCGAGCAGGAAGCCGGTGACCGTGGTGTCATGTGCCTTGGCGGTATATTCGGCAATCGACCCGACTTTCAGCGTCGACGGATCGATGTTCATGCCCGCGCCCGGCTGGACGACATTGGCGACGACCAGGCCGACGACCAGCGCGAAGGTCGATACGGTGATGAAGTAGAAGAACGCCTTGCCCGCGACCCGGCCCACCGAGCCAAGTTCGCGCATGCCGGCGATGCCGGTGACGACGGTCAGGAAGATGACCGGTGCGATGATCATCTTCACCAGTTTGATGAAGGCATCGCCGATCGGCTTCAGCGACTCGCCGAAGCTGGGCCAGACATGGCCGATGATCGCGCCGAGCGCGATCGCGACCAGAACCTGAACATAAAGATGGGACCAGACCCGAGCGCGCTTGGGCGCTTCGGCGACAGCGTAATCTTGGGCAATCACGGCTTTCATCATCCTCTACAAAAGAGTCGGACGCGGTAGGCCGCGTTCCGGGTTGCCCACAGTGTGCGGGATCGCAAACAGGATTCAAAATCACGAGATAGACTATGTAAGTATCTGTAAAAAAACGATAAGAGTGCCGTAAGTCATTGCGACCGGGCGAAATTCCGCATGGTGCGACGGCCCGGCTTGCGATATTCCGCACATATGCGCCGCCTTCTCGCCCCGCTTCGCCCCTATCGGCGTCATGCGATCCCGCTGATCGGCGTCCTGCTGCTCACCTTGGCCGCGGCCGTCATGCTGCACATCTATGCGCATCGGCAGGCGGTCGCGGGACTGCGCGCGGATGCCACCCGGATCGCGCGCCAGCAGGAGCGGCTGCTCAACAGCGAGTTGCAGCGTTTTCGCCTGCTGCCCATCGTGCTGGTCGAATATCCCGATCTGGGCGACGCGCTGCGCAATGGCTCGCGACAGGCGGCCGACCGCTTGAACGAGAAGCTGCGCGGCCTGGCGGAGCGGACGGGCGCGCCGGTCATCTATGCGATCGATCGGCAGGGGCGCACCGTCTCGGCCTCCAATGCCGGGCAACCGGACAGTTTCGTCGGGCGCAATTACGCCTTCCGCCCCTATTTCCGGCAGGCGCTGACGCAGGGGACGTCGGAATATTTCGCGCTGGGCAATACCAGCCACCGCGCCGGCCTGTTCCTGGCGCGCCGGATTGGTCCAGCGAACGCGCCCGACGGGGTTGTGGTGGTCAAGGTGGAGTTCCGCCGGATCGCTCAGGCCTGGGCCAGCGATCCGGGGCAGACATTGCTGACCGACAATCATGGCGTGGTCGTCGTCACCTCGGACCCGCGCGCGCTGTTCACCACCATGCAGGCGCTGACACCCCGCGCGCGCGGCGAAATCGAACAGGCGCAGCAGTTCGGCGGGGTCCGCCTGCGCCCGGCCCCCTATCGATTGGAGCCGGGCGGCTGGGCGACGGATGACGAGGGCAATCGCCATGTCGTGGCGCGGGTGGCGGTGCCGTTGCCCGGATGGCGGCTGATTCACCTGCTGCCGTCGCGTCCGGCCTTTCGCGCGGCCGACAGCTGGGTCCGCTCGGCCACCGCGCTGATCGGCGTCGGCCTGCTCGCGCTGGCGCTGCTCGCGATCTGGCGGCGCACCCGGGCGGAGCGGGTGGTGCAGGCGCGCGAGGCGCTGGAGGCGGAGGTCGCACGACGGACGGCGGAGCTGCGCGCGACCAACGATCGGCTGACCATCGAGATCGCCGAGCGCGTTCGTGCCGATCAGCGTTTCCGTGCCGCGCGCGAGGAGCTGGCGCAGGCCAATCGGCTGGGATCGCTGGGCTCGATCACCGCCGGCGTCGCGCATGAGATCAACCAGCCGGTGGCGGCGATCCGCACGCTGGCGGAAAATGCCCGCACCTTCCTGACCCGCGCCGCGCCCGACAAGGCGGCGAGTAATTTGTCGACGATCGTCGAGCTGACCGAACGGATCAGCTCGATCGTCCAGGAAATGCGCCGCTTCGTCCGGCGGGGTACGCATGGCATGGGGCCGGTGGCGTTGGACGCGGTGCTCGACGGCACCATGTTGCTGATCGGCGACCGGTTCCGCAGCGCGGGCGTCGTCCTCGAACGGCCGGCGGGCGGTTCGCTGCCCGTCGTGATCGCGGGGCGCGTCCGGCTGGAGCAGGTGCTGGTCAACCTCCTCCAGAACGCGCTGGACGCCGTGGCCGATCGGCCCAGCCCGCGCGTTCGGATGTGCGTTCGCGAGGAAGGGGATAGCATCGAACTGACTGTCGAGGATAACGGACCGGGCCTCGACCCGGACATCGCGCCGGAGATTTTTACGCCCTTCGTCACCGGCAAGCCCGACGGGCTGGGGCTGGGGCTGGGCATCGCGAGGGATATCATGCGGGAGTTTGGCGGTATGTTGGACACCATTCCTTCCTCGCTGGGCGGGGCGGGCTTCATCATCCGGTTGCGCCGGGCATGAGCGAGAGCGAGGCACCCAACGACCTGCGCGTATTGCTGGTCGACGACGACACGGTGCTGCGTCAGGCGCTGGCCCAGTCGTTCGAGCTGGCCGGCATCGATGTCGAGGCGCATGGCGACCCGCTGACCGCGTTGAACGCGATCACGCCCGACTTTCCGGGCATGGTCGTGTCGGACATTCGCATGCCCGGCATCGACGGGATCGAACTCGCCCGTCGGGTGGCGGCGATCGATAGCGAAATTCCGGTCATCCTGATGACCGGGCATGGCGATGTGCCGATGGCGGTCGCGGCGCTGAAACAGGGCGTGTTCGATTTCGTCGCCAAGCCCTTCGCCGCCGATCATCTGATCGCCAGTGCCGGCCGCGCGCTGGAGATGCGGCGGCTGGTCCTCGACAATCGTCGGCTGCGCCACGCGGCGGAGGAGGCGCAAGGGGCCTATCCGCTGATCGGCGAGACCCCGGTGATGATGCGGCTGCGCGAGACGGTGCGGCAGGTCGCGCAGGCGGATGTCGACGTGCTGGTCGAGGGGGAGACGGGAACCGGCAAGGAACTGGTCGCGCTGCTGCTCCACCGCTGGAGCGCGCGGCGGACGCGGCCGTTCGTCGCGGTCGACTGCGCTGCCCTGCCCGAGGCGATCGCCGAGGACGAGCTGTTCGGCCATGCCCATGGCCGCACGACGGGCCGGATCGCCGCCGCCAACCGGGGCACGCTGTTCCTTGACGAGGTCGACAGCATGGCGCCCGCCCTGCAGGGCCGGATGCTGCGCGTGGTCGAGGAGCGCGAGGTGCGCGCGATCGGGTCGGAGGACCCGCAACTGCTTGACCTGCGGATCGTGGCGGCGGCCAAGTCCGATCTGGTCCGCGCGGTCGAGGAGGGACGGTTTCGTGCCGACCTGCTCTATCGCCTGGACGCCGTACGGCTGCGCGTGCCGCCGCTGCGCGAACGGCGGGCCGATGTGCCGCTGCTCTTCGCGCATTTCCTGCGCGAGGCGGCCGAACGGTTCGGGCGACCGGTGCCGATGATCGACGGCCAGGTGCAGGCGCGGCTGTTGTCGCACGACTGGCCGGGCAATGTCCGCGAAGTGCGCAACTATGCCAATCGCGTCGCGCTGGGGCTGGCGGGGGGCGCCGTCAGCGAGGGGCAGGAGGATGGCAATTCGCTGTCGCTGCCCGAACGGGTCGAACGGTTCGAGGGGGCGACGATCCGCGCGGTGCTGGAGGAGGTGGCGGGGGACGTCCGAGCGGCACTGGCCATCCTCGCCATTCCGCGCAAGACCTTTTACGACAAGGTTGCCCGGCATGGCATCGATCTGAACGCCTATCGGCCCAATCGAAGCTGATCCCGGCGCGCGCTGACGGCCTTGCAAAGGGGGCTGTCCCTTATCGGGGCAGGAGGGACACGGGCCGACAAGAGCCGGGGAGACGAAAAAGTTAACGGCGCGTTAAGACATTCGCCATGAGACGCCGACTTGTCCTGACCAACGAAGCCGCCCGTCATCCCTTTCGACGGAGCCTGCCGCCACCCCCGCTCGCCCGCAGCCGGCGCGACGACGATCAGGATCTGCGCCTGTTCGTCCTGAGCTTCACCGCCTTCTTTATCAGTATCTATACTTTCCTGCTCTGATCCGGGCCAGGTCCCGGATCAGGCGGCGTTGGGGCAGCCATCGTCGCAGGCGCGGTGCAGCCGCAGCGCCAGCCAGGCGGAGACGAGGCACATGCCCGCCACCAGGAACAGCATGTCCTGCGGCGTCACGCCCATCGCGCTGATCCCGAAGACACAGACCGATCCGATCGTCATCGCGAAGCAGTTGACGATGTTGTTCGCCGCCACCGTCCGCGCGGTCTGATCCTTTTCCACCGTCGTCGTCAGGAACGCATAGAGCGGCACGACGAACATGCCCCCGGTCGTCGCGATGGCCAGCAAGGTCACCAGGATGCCGATGGCGCGCGGCTCGGCGAGGAAGCTCTGCCAGCTATACAGCGTACCGGCCGGTGCGGGCGTCCAGTTCCGGCAGAGGAACGAGAACAGCACCACGAACGCCCCCATCGCGATGACGGAGGCGGGCGAGTAGCGCGCCGAAATCTCGCCCTTCAGCATCGTGTTGATCACCACCGAACCGATCGCGACCCCGATGGAGAAGATGGCGATGGCCAGACTCGCGACCTCCTTGTCGGCGGTCAGCACATTCTTCACCAGGGGCGGGAAGACGATGATCAGCACCGAGCCGATCGTCCAGAAGAAGCTGATCGCGATGATCGCCAGGAACAGGCGACGGATATGGAGCGTCGCCGCGATCAGCCGCCACGAGGCGGTGAAAGGATTGTAGTTCAGCTTGAGCGGCGGGCCTTCGCGCGGGGCGGGGGGCACCATGCGGCCGGTGAACCATCCCAGCCCGGCCACGACGAGCACGCCGATCGCCGCCGCCTCGACCGGAATCCATCCCGCCGCGACCGTACCGAGCAGGATCGCCAGATAGGTCCCCGCCTCGACCAGCCCGGTGCCGCCCAGCACGTCGCCGGGCTCCAGATGCTGGGGCAGGATGGCGTATTTGATCGGGCCGAAAAAGGTCGAATGGACACCCAGCGCCAGCACCGTACCCAGCATCAGCGCCAAGCCGGCGGTGGTATAGCCTGCCTTGGCGATCATCAGCCCGAACGCGCCGACCAGCATGATCGCGATCTCGACCGTCTTGACGATGCGAATGATGCGCGCCTTGTCATGGCTGTCCGCCAGCTGACCCGACAGCGCCGAAAGGAAGACGAAGGGCAGGATCGCCGCACCGGTCGCGGCGGCGTTGAAATAGGACTCGGAGACCGGATCGGTGAAGATCGTGTAGGTGGCGAACAGCACCATCGACGTCTTGAAAAGATTGTCGTTGAAAGCGCCGAGGAACTGGGTGGTGAACAGCGGCAGGAACCGGCGCCGCTTGAGAAGCCCGAGGGCATTGAGCATAACGAAAAATGGCCCGATCGTGGCAACAGGATGGCGACAACATAACCATGCGATGCCGCATCGCCAACCGCTTAAAGCGGTTTGTCATGGCCGGCCTTGTCGTTAGAAGGCGTTATGCTGACGCTGCCCAATCTGTTGACGCTCTCGCGTATCCTGGCCGTGCCGCTTCTGGCGGGGCTGTTATGGCGGCCCGAATGGGCGCTCGGCTATGGCATCGCCTTCGTCCTCTACTGCCTGATGGGCATCACCGATTATTTCGACGGCTATCTGGCGCGCGCCAATGGCGCGGTGTCGAAGCTGGGCATCTTCCTCGATCCCATCGCCGACAAGATCATGGTGGCCGCCGTCATCCTGGTGCTGGTCGCCGTGCAGGTGATCAGCGGCGCGAGCGTGATCGCCGGCCTGATCATCCTGTTGCGGGAGATCGCGGTGTCGGGCCTGCGCGAGTTTCTGGCGCAGTTGCAGGTGTCGGTCCCCGTTTCGCGGCTGGCGAAGTGGAAGACGACGCTGCAACTGGTGGCGCTGGGTGGCCTGATCCTGGGCGGGGCGCTGCCCGGTTGGCCCTGGGTGCAGACGGCGGCACTCGCCGCGCTGTGGGGGGCGGCGGTGCTGACGCTGGTGACGGGCTGGGATTATCTGCGCGTCGGCCTCAAGCATATGGATAGCTGAATGCGTTTGACCGTCCTGTATTTCGCCTGGGTCCGCGAGCGGATCGGGCAGGCCGAAGAGGTCGTAACCGTGCCCGCCGAGGTGGCGACGGTCGCCGATCTGGTCGGCTGGCTGGCGGCACGCGGCGGCGGCTATGCCGAGGCGATGGCCGCGCCCGAACGGCTGCGCGCCGCGATCGACCAGAACTTCGTCGGCCTCGACGCGTCGCTGGCCGGCGCGCGGGAAGTGGCGATCTTTCCGCCGGTGACGGGCGGATGATCCGCGTTCACGTCTCGCCCGATCCGATTGACATCGCGACCGAGATGACGCTGGCCGAGCGGCCAAAGGCCGGCGCGGTCGCCAGTTTTTGCGGGCTGGTCCGCGCGGACGATGGTGTCGACTGCCTCGAACTCGAACATTATCCCGGCGCGACCGAGGCCGCGCTGGAGCGGATCGCTGACCACGCCCTGGCCCGCTGGTCGCTGCAGGCGGCGACGATCGTCCACCGGGTCGGCCCTATGCGACCCGGCGAGCGGATCGTCTTCGTCGCGGCCGCCGCGCCGCATCGCCGGGACGCGCTGGATGCGTGCGCCTATCTGATCGACCGGCTGAAGACCGATGCCCCGTTCTGGAAGCGCGAAACGCGGGACGGGCAGGCCAGCTGGGTCGAAGCGCGCGAGAGCGACGCGACCGCTGCAGAACGCTGGCGGACATGAAAAAGGCGGGGCCGAAACCCCGCCTTCTCCATTCGACAATGGACCGTGATCAGCCGATTTTCGGCACGCTGATGCCGTTGGTCAGGTGGATCACGCCGTTGGTCGCGGGCACATCGGCCTTGTCGACATAGGCCTTCTGACCGTTCACGTCGGTCAGCATGACATTGCCGTTCGGGCCGAGCTGCGCCGTCAGCGGCTGGCCGGCCAGCGTCGTTAGCGTGGCGGTGCCGTTACCGGCGGTGATCTGCTGCTTCAGCTGATCGGCGGTCACCTTGCCCGACACGACATGGTACTTCAGGATGGTCGCCAGCGCGGCCTTGTTCTCCGGCTTGCTCAGATTGTCGAGCGCGCCGGCCGGCATGCGGCTGAACGCCTCGTCGCTGGGGGCGAAGACGGTGAACGGACCCGGGCCGGACAGGTCCGCCGTCAGGCCGGCAGTGGTGACCAGCTTGGCGAGCGTGCTACGGTCGGGCGTCGCGGCCAGCACTTGGACGATCGTACCCGTGGCGACCGGGGCGGCCTGTGCCGGTGCAGCGGTGGCCGGGGCGGGCATGGTCTGCGCCGGGGCCGCGCCGGGGGCGGGGGCCGTCTGGGCCTGAGCGACGCCAGCCAGCATGGTGGCCGAGGCGAGAATGGCGACAGTCTTGATCATAAAAGCTTACTCCCACGATTGGCGGTGGAGCGCGAACGCTGCACACCACGCATGAAGAGACGAATGCCCGATCCGGATGCGAAACGAGCATTCCGTGGGGAGTAACGTTCTTAATCCAGTTTTGGCACCAACACGCCGTTCACAATGTGGATCATGCCGTTCGCCTGGCGCAGATCGCCCGCCTCGATATAGCTTTTATTGCCGCTGGCATCGGTCAGGGTGATGACCGATTGCGTCATGCTGAGCGTCAGTGGCTCGCCCTGCACCGTCATGATCGTCGCGGTGCCGCCGCCCGCCGCGATCCGCTGTTGCAGGTCGGACACGGTGACGACGCCGGGCAGCATGTGGAAGCGCAGCAACCGGACGAGCGAGCCATGATTGGCGGGCTGGAGCAGCTGTTCCTGCACGCCGGGCGCAAGCCGCGAAAAGGCGGCGTTCGACGGCGCGAACAGCGTGTAGGGGCCGGGACCCGCCAGGGTGGTCGACAGCGACGCGGCACGGATCGCGGCGACCAGCGACGATAGCGACGGCGTGGCGGCCGCATTGTCGAGGATCGTACGCGTCGGCGCCATCGGCTGGTCCGCCGTCACACCCTCATTGGTTGCCGCCGGGGCGGCGGTGGACGACGGCGTGGCGGGCACTTCCCGTGCGTCGCGCCCGCGTCCGCAGGCGCCGAGCATCACCAGCGCGGTGAGCGGCAACAGGGTCATCAGCGGCCGAATGTTCCGGGTCATGGGCCAGTCTCCTTCGAAGATGAACGACGATATCGGGTGCAAAGACGCCGCAATGCCCCGGCGGTTGCGTGTCAGGCGGCCTCCGCCAGCACCTGTGCCAGCAGGCGGAAGTCCTTTTCGCGGGGGCTGGCGCGGCGCCAGACCAGTGCGATCTTGCGGATGGCGTTCTCGGCATCCAGCGGACGCGCGGTGATATGGGTGTTATCCAATATGCCCGAGCGCAGCGCCATTTCGGGCAGCATGGTCATGCCCAGGCCGTTGTCGACCATCTGCACGATGGTATGCAGCGAGGTGCCCAGCATCGTCGCCTCGGCGCGCAATTCGGGGCGGTTGCAGGCGGCCAGCGCATGGTCCTTCAGGCAATGCCCGTCTTCCAGCAGCAGCAACCGGTTCTCGTCGATATCGGCGGCCGGGAAGGCGGGGGGCGGGGTGTGATCCTCGTCGGTCGGGAAGGCAACGAACAGCCGGTCGTCGAACAGCGGCTCGGCCGTCACTTCGCCGCAAGCGAAGGGCAGCGCGAGCAGCACGCAGTCGGTGCGCCCATTGTGCAGCCGCTCGCAGGCCGGCGCGCTCGGCTCCTCGCGCAGGAACAGCTTGAGGTCGGGATAGTCGCGGCGCAGGCGCGGCAGGATGCGCGGCAGCATGAAGGGTGCGATCGTCGGGATGACCGACATGCGCATCTCCCCCGACAGCGGCCGGCCGGCGGCCCGTGCCATGTCACCCAGTTCGTCCGCCTCGCGCAGCACCCGCCGCGCCTTGTCGGCGATCCGCTCGCCCAGCGGCGTGAAGCGCACCACCCGCCGCGTCCGTTCGACCAAGGTCACGCCGATCAGCGTTTCCAGCTCGCGCAGGCCCGCCGACAGGGTCGACTGGGTGACGAAGCAGGCATCGGCCGCACGCCCGAAATGGCCATGCTCCTGCAAGGCCACGAGATATTGAAGCTGTTTCAGTGTCGGTAGGTAGGTGGCGGCCATTGATCGTCTCAGTCGATTGCGATGTGACAAATAGCTTGTTGGATCAAAGGCGCCAGTCCCCATATCCGTCAGCGCGACGAATACAGGCGGTCCACCGCCGGCGCGTGCACAGAGGATGGCTGAAGCCGAATTTTGGGAAGAAATGGAGGCTATTGCCATGTTGACCGTTGGAGACAAGCTCCCCGCATTCACCGTTCCCGTCCAGCAGGGCACCAACGCGCTGCCCGCCGGCGAGACGATCAGCGACACCTCCTATGAGGGCAAGTGGAAGGTCCTGTTCTACTGGCCGAAGGACTTCACCTTCGTCTGCCCGACCGAGATCGTCGGCTATTCCGAGCTGAAGGGCGATTTCGAGGACCGTGACGCCGTGCTGATCGGCGCATCGACCGACACCGCGCACGTCCACCTGGCGTGGCGCAAGTCGGACCCGGATCTCGCCGCCGCCGACTTCCCCTGGATCGCGGACAATGGCCGCGTCCTGGCCGACGCGCTGGGCATCGTCGACAAGAATGAGCATGTCGCCTACCGCGCGACCTTCATCATCGATCCCGACAATGTCATCCAGCACGTCACGATCAACGGCCTGAACGTCGGTCGCAACCCGCAGGAAACCCTGCGCGTGCTCGATGCGCTGCAGACCGATGAGCTCTGCCCCTGCAACTGGAACAAGGGCGACGACGTCCTCCAGCTCGCGGCCGAGTAATCCTCGCGTCGGGGGGCGATCCCGTCCCCCGGCCCATCTTTTCGATGCCCCGGCGAGGGTTGTCGGTCGATACGACCGGCGGCCCGGACTGGGGCGTCGCGTATCTGGAGCATGAACATGTCGCTCAAGGAATTTGCCGGGCAGCTGCCCGATTTCGCCAAGGACATCCGCCTGAACGTCGGTTCGCTGCTGAACGAGGCGCTGCTGAACGATCAGCGCAAGTACGGCCTGCTGCTGACCTGCGCGCACGGCTCGGGCTACAAGCCGCTGGTCGAGGCGGCCGAGGCCGAGTGCACGCCCAAGCTGTCGCCCGAGGCGGCGACCGCGGCGCGCGCGGCGGCGGCGGTGATGGCGATGAACAATGTCTATTATCGCTTCACCCACCTGGCCGGGAACCAGGAATATCGCAACATGCCCGCCAAGCTGCGCATGAACGTGATCGGCGCGCCGGGCATCGACAAGATCGACTTCGAGCTGTTCAGCCTGGCGGTGTCGGCGATGAACGGCTGCGGCATGTGCATTGACGCGCATGAGGCGGTGCTGAAGAAGTCGGGCGTCTCGGCCGAGGTCATCCAGACCGCGGTCCGCATCGCAGCGGTGATGCAGGCAGTCGCGACCACCCACTCGGTGGTCGCCTGATCCTGCGCCGGTCGCCTCGCCATAGCGGCGGGGCGACCGGGCAAGGTCCTACTTGAACGCGTTGTAAAGGCCCCACAGGCTGGTCAGCGTCACGATGATCCCGACCATCAGCAGCAGCCGCTGCGGCGGTATCCGCTTGGCGAGCATCGCGCCGAACGGGGCCGCGAGCACGCCACCGATCAGCAGGCCGAGCGTCGCCATCGTAAAGGCGCCCCAGCCGAGCTGGGTGATGAACGTCGCCGAGATGGTGGCGGTCAGGAAGAATTCGGCGGTATTGACCGTACCGATCGTCAGGCGCGGCGTGGCACCCTGCGCCAGCAGGTTGGACGTGACGACCGGTCCCCAGCCACCGCCGCCGGCGGCGTCGAGGAAGCCGCCGATCAGGCCCAGCGGCTCGACGATCTTGGGCTCGCGGACATTGGGCCGATGCCGCAGCGCCCGCAGCAGGAGGTAGATGCCGATGCCGGTCAGATAGACCAGGATGAACGGCTTCACGACCGCCGCATCGATGTTCGACAGGACATAGGCGCCCAGCGCACCACCGATGACGCCGGGGATCATCAGACGCAGGAAAAGCTTCCAGTCGACATTGCGATGGACCGCGTGGCTGATCCCCGAAACCGCGGTGGTGAAGGTCTCGACGCTATGCACGCCGGCGGATGCAGCGGCGGGCGGAACGCCCAGGCTCATCAGCAGCGTGTTGGAAATCACGCCGAACGCCATGCCCAGAGCGCCATCGACCACCTGCGCGGCAAAGCCGACGCCGATGAACGGCAGGATATGGATCAGGTCGAAGCTGCTCAGGTCCATTGTATCTCCTTGCCCCTTGCCCGGAAGGGCGGTGATGCTTGGCCATGCCGTTTGACGCTATATCCTGCAACAAAGATAGACTTTAGGGGCATAGACCGGTTCCCGCGTTCCGCTGGAATTTGTCGAAGCCCGTGCCTAAATGCTCCTATCGCATATGGGGACATGCTCATGCCGAGCCGATTGGCCGCTTATCTCGATTCGATCCGGGCGCGTGACCCCGCGCCGCATTCGCGTGCCGAAATCCTGCTCTATCCGGGCGTCTGGGCGCTGGCGGGGCACAAGGTCGCGCATCGGCTGTATCGGTCGCGTGCCTTCTTCCTCGCGCGGCTGGTCAACCATTTCACCCGTTTCCTGACTGCGATCGACATTCATCCCGGGGCGAAGATCGGTCGCAACTTCTTCATCGACCATGGCTTCGTCGTGATCGGCGAGACCGCCGAGATCGGCGACGACGTAACCATCTATCAATGCGTGACGCTGGGCGGGACCAGTCCCGACAATGGTGTGGCGGGCAAGCGGCACCCGACGCTGATGGACGGCGCGATCGTCGGATCGGGCGCGCAGGTGCTGGGGCCGATCATCATCGGCCCGCGCGCGCGGGTGGGCGCCAACGCGGTGGTGACGCGCGACGTGCCCGAAGGCGCGGTCATGGTCGGTATTCCCGCCCGGCCCACGATCGTCGAGGGCGGCGCCGCGCCCGAGAAGCGCTTCGTCCCCTATGGCACGCCCTGTTCGGAATTGTTCGACCCGCAGACCCAGAAGGTCGAGAAGCTGCGCTGCGAACTCGATACGCTGCGTCGACAGCTCGACATGCTGCTCGCCGAGCAGGAAGAGAAGCGCGACCGCGCCTGATGGGAATCGTACCCTTTCCCAAGGCCCCCGGGCAGGTCGGGTTCGAGCGGGCCGAGCTGACCCGCATCCTCGACCTTTACGGCCGGATGGTCGCCGCCGGACATTGGCGCGATTATGCGATGGACATGGGGCGCGATGCGGCGGTGTTCTCCGCCTTTCGGCGCGCGGCCGAACGTCCCGAATATCGGATCGAGAAGCGGCCGGCGCTGCGCAACCGTCAGGGCATGTGGGCGCTGATCGGTGAGGGCGGCATGGTGCTGAAGCGGGGGCATGAACTGGGGCCGGTGCTTGCCCCCGTCGAACGCCGGCTGATGAAGCTGGTCGACGAATAAATCCCGCGTGCCATGAAAAACGCCGGCCCTCTAACGAGAGCCGGCGTATTTCGTTACTTTACAAGGCGATCACTTGCCGCCGCGCTGACGGCACTGGTCGAACTGACCCTTCTTGCAGATCGGATAGCTTTCCAGCGGTGCCGGGGCGGGGAAGGCCTGGGCCGGAGTCGGTGCCTGCTTGAAGACGACCGGCGCGCCGGGCTGCGGCGTACCGGCGAGCGCGGGCTGCGCGGGCTGATAGCCGCCGACCTGGGCACCCGCCGAGGCATTGACGCCCGCCTGCGCCGACATGGTGCCGTCGGTCGTGCTGGTGCTGGCCTGACCCTGCATCTGGGTCTGGGCGGCCGCATCGGCCTGGGTCGTGTCCTGGGCGAAGACGGGGGCGGCGATCAGGGCCGTGGCCGCCAGAAAAACGAACTTCATGCGAATCTCCTGTTCAGAAGCGCAAGTGCGTTAGCGCGGTCAGGGGAACGCCCCACGCCGCCCTTGGCTCCCTCGTTTCGCTTCCGGCCCGATTCCGAACGCATTTTTCATCCGTTTTCGGACCGAAAGCGCAGGAGATCAGACCCCGGCGTCGAGCGAATAGCCGGCCGAGCGGACGGTGCGGATGATGTCGGGCCGATCGCCGATATTGATCGCCTTGCGCAGCCGCCGGATATGCACGTCGACCGTCCGGCTCTCGATGTCCGAGTCGTGCCCCCATACCGCATCGAGCAGCCGCTCGCGCGAGAAGACCCAGCCCGGATGCTCCAGGAAATGCTTGAGCAGGCGGAACTCGGTCGGCCCGAGCGACACGACCTCGCCCGCGCGGCGGACCTTGTGACCCACCGTGTCCATCTCGATGTCGGCATAGACCAGCGCCTCGCCGGCCAGCGCCGGGCGAACGCGGCGCAGCACCGCACCGACGCGCGCGACCAGTTCGCGCGGGGAGAAGGGCTTGGTGACATAATCGTCCGCGCCCGTCTCCAGCCCGCGTACCCGGTCCTCTTCCTCGCCGCGCGCGGTCAGCATGATGATCGGCACATTGGCGGTTTCGGGCGAGCGGCGCAGGCGGCGGCACACCTCGATCCCCGAAATCCCCTCGACCATCCAGTCGAGCAGGACGATGTCGGGCGTGTTCTCACGCGCCAGCAACAGCGCCTCCTCGCCATCGGGCGTGTGAACGACCTCGAAATCCTCGCGCTTGAAATGGAAGACGAGCAGTTCCGCCAGCGCGGCGTCGTCTTCGACCAGCAACATCTTTACCCGTGCCATGGTGCCTGTTCCCTCAAGAAGGCAAGGAGCCGCTGCGGTCACGCTCGCCCATTTGCGTGCCGGTGGCGGCGAAATAGACCATCTCCGCGACATTGGTCGCATGGTCGCCGATGCGTTCGAGATTCTTGGCGATGAACAGCAGGTGCGCGACCTGTCCGATCGTCTTCGGATTCTCGACCATATGGGTGACGAGCGTGCGGAAGATGGAATCGTAGAAATCGTCGAGTGCGTTGTCGCTGTCGCGGACCCGGATCGCCGCCTCGGCATCGCGCGCGGCAAAGGCGTCGAGCACGTCATGTACCATCGCCGAGGCGATCTTGGCCATGGCGGGCAGGATCGAGACGGGCTCGATCCGATCCTCGCTCTCGATCATCGGCACGCGCTTGGCGATGTTCTTGGCATAGTCGCCGATCCGCTCGACGACGCTGGCGATCTTCAGCGCCGCGACGACCTCGCGCAGGTCGTTGGCCATCGGTGCCCGGAGTGCGATGGTGCGCACCGCCAGCCGCTCGACCTCGGCCTCGATCACGTCGATCGCCTTGTCGTCCTCGCGGACCTTGCGCGCCAGTTCCAGGTCGGAGCGTTGCAACGCCTTGATGGCATTGGCGATCGCCTCCTCGGCCAATCCGCCCATCTGGCTGATCAGCCCGCGCAGGCGGCCGATGTCGTTGTCGAAGGCTTTAACGGTGTGGTCCATGATCCTCGTCCTCAGCCGTATCGGCCGGTAATATAGTCCTTCGTCCGCTCTTCCTTCGGGTTCGTGAAGATGTCGGACGTGCGTCCATACTCGACGAGCGTGCCGAGATGGAAAAAGGCGGTGCGCTGCGACACGCGGGCCGCCTGCTGCATGTTGTGGGTGACGATCGCGATGGCGTAGCGGCCGCGCAGGTCGTGGATCAGCTCCTCGATCCGCGCCGTCGCGATCGGGTCGAGCGCGCTGCACGGCTCGTCCATCAGGATGACCTCGGGGTCGACCGCGATGGCGCGCGCGATGCACAGCCGCTGCTGCTGGCCGCCCGACAGCGCGGTGCCGCTTTCGGACAGGCGATCCTTCACCTCGTTCCACAGGCCGGCCCGCGTCAGCGACCGCTCGACGATGACGTCCAGCTCGGCCCGCGAGTTGGCCAGCCCATGGATGCGCGGGCCATAGGCGACATTTTCATAGATCGACTTGGGGAAGGGGTTGGGCTTCTGGAACACCATGCCGACCCGCGCGCGCAGCTGCACCACGTCCATTTCGGGCGCATAGATGTCCTGTCCGTCCAGCCGTACGTCCCCCGACACCCGTGCCGAGGGGATGGTGTCGTTCATCCGGTTGAGCGTGCGCAGGAAGGTCGACTTGCCGCAGCCCGAGGGGCCAATGAACGCGGTGACATGGTCCATGTCGACATCGATCGAGATGTCGTCGATCGCCTGCTTGGCGCCATAGGACACGCTGACGTTGCGCGCGGTTATCTTGGGGGTGCTCACCAGCGTGTCTCGAAGCGATTGCGGAGGTAGATGGCCAGCCCGTTCATCGCGAGCAGGAAGACCAGAAGGACGATGATCGCGGCCGAGGTCTTTTCGATGAAGCCCCGGTCGACCTGATCGGACCACAGGAAGATCTGGACCGGCAGCACCGTCGACGGATCGGTCAGCCCGCGCGGCGGCGCTGCGATGAAGGCGCGCATGCCGATCATCAGGAGCGGCGCGGTCTCGCCCAGCGCGCGGGCCATGCCGATGATCGTGCCGGTCAGGATGCCGGGCAGGGCGAGCGGCAGGACATGATGGAAGATCACCTGCACCCGCGATGCGCCCACCGCCAGCGCGGCGTCGCGGATCGAGGGCGGCACCGCCTTGATCGCGTTGCGCCCGGCGATGACGATGACCGGCATGGTCATCAGCGCCAGCGTCAACCCGCCGACCAACGGTGCCGAACGCGGCAGGCCGAAGGTGTTGAGGAACACCGCGAGCCCCAGCAGGCCGAAGATGATCGAGGGCACCGCCGCCAGATTGTTGATCGACACCTCGATCAGGTCGGTCCAGCGGTTCTTGGGCGCATATTCCTCAAGGTAAAGCGCGGCCAGCACGCCGATGGGGAAGGCGAGCGCGAGCGTGACCAGCATGGTCAGCAGCGACCCCTTGGCCGCTCCCCAGATGCCGACCCGCGTCGGGTCGGTCGCATCCGCATCGGTCAGGAAGTTCCCGTTCCAGCCGGTCGACAGAACGCCTTGCGCCTTCAACCGGGCGACCACCTGTTCGGCATCGGGCGTTCCTTCGCCCTTGGCGGCGACGTCAAAGGGACTGGCGACCGGGAGGGTGAAGGTGACCGTGTGACGCAGGATCGCCGGGTCGGCCTTGATCGCATCACGCACCGCCAGCCATGCGCCCGGCGACAGCAGGTCGGCCCCGTCCCGTCCGAACCGCATCGTGGCGGCGGTATCGACCGCGTCCTCCAGCCCGGCGCCGGCCAGCGCCAGATCGGCGCTGCGGCCCTTCACGCGCGCCGGCTCGATCGGCAGGTCGGCGGCGGCGAGGTCGATCGGCAGCGTGACGGTCGTCTCAGTGAAACCGCGAATCCCTTGCGCGACCATCGTCACCAGCAGGAACGCCAGAAAGGCGGCGGACAAGGCGACGGCGGCAAGCCCCAGCAGGCGGAAGCGCCGTTCGGCGGCATAACGCCGGCGCAGGCGTCGCGCCATGGCGGGGCTGTCCCACACCGTCGGGCGGACCGGCGCATCGGCCATGGGCAAGGGCGGCCGCTTACTCATAGCTTTCCCGGTAACGCTTCACGACCGTCAGCGCGATGATGTTGAGGAGCAGCGTGATGACGAACAATGTCAGGCCGAGCGCGAAGGCGGCCAGCGTCTTGGGGCTGTCGAATTCGGCCTCGCCGGTCAGCAGGTCGACGATCTGGCGAGTGACGGTCGTCGTGCTGGCGAAGGGATTGGCGGTCAGCGTCGCCACGCCGCTGGCGGCCATGACGACGATCATCGTTTCGCCGATCGCGCGGCTGACGGCCAGCAGCACGCCGCCCACGACGCCGGGAAGTGCTGCGGGCAGCATGACGCGGGTGATCGTCTCCGACGGCGTCGCCCCCATGGCCAGGCTGCCGTCGCGCATCGCATTGGGCACGGCGGCCAGGCTGTCATCGGCCATGGACGAGACAAAGGGGATGATCATCACCCCCATGACCAGCCCGGCGGCCAGCGCGCTTTCCGACGAGGCCCAGTCGATGCCGATCGATACGGCGAACTGCCGCACCGCCGGCGCGACGGTCAACGCCGCGAAATAGCCGTAGACGACGGTCGGGATGCCCGCGAGCACCTCCAGCACCGGCTTCATGATGCGGCGGGCGCGCGGCGCGGCATACTGGGTCAGGTAGATGGCGCTCAACAGGCCGAAGGGGATGGCGACCGCCATCGCGATCACCGCGCCGATGAAAAAGGTGCCCCAGAATAGCGGCACCGCGCCCAGCGACGCGCCGGGATCGCGCGGGTCGATCACCTGGGGGCTCCAATGCGTGCCGAACAGAAAGTCGGTGATCGGCACGACGGAGAAGAAGCGCCCCGCCTCATAGAGCAGCGATGCGACGATCCCGGCGGTGGTCAGGATCGCGATCAGCGACGCGCCCAGCAACAGCCCGAGAATGACCCGCTCGATCCGGGTCCGCGCGGAAAAGTCCGGGCGGACACGGAGATAGGCATAGGCCCCGCCGGCGAGCGCCAGCATCAGGACGACCGCCGTCGCGATCCAGTCGACCCGCGCCTGCGCCGCGCCATAGGCGGGCGCCAGGGTACGCGACAGCGCATGGAAGGCTCCGTGCGCGCGCCCGGCGGCCAGCGCCCGCGCCTCGGACAGGATCGCGGCGCGCTCGAACCCCGGGGGCGGCAGTTGCGCGGCGGCGGGCGTATCGAGCACCATGTCGGTAACCAGTGCTGGCGACGTCGCCGCCCAGATGGCGAGGAACAGCAAAGGCGGCGCGGCGGTCCATAGCGCGACATACCAGCCATGATGATGCGGCAGCGAACTGATCCGCGTGCCCAGCCGCCGCCGGAAACCCAGCGCGCGCATCCGCGAAACCGCCCAGGCTATCAGGCCGAGGCCGACGATCAGGATCAGGAGGACGACACCGTTCATGACGGCAGGGTCGCCGGATCGAGCACCGTCTCGCGCGTGATGATGGCCCGCGCACGCGCCTGGGCGGCGGCGGTCGATGCGATCAGGCCACGCCGCACCAGCGGGCCGTTCTGCCCCCAATTGTCGGCATAGAGGATCAGGAACTGGCGAAGGCCGGGGATCGCGTCGAGATGCGCCTTCTTCACATAGACATAGAGCGGCCGCGATCCGGGATAGCGATCCTCGGCGATCGCCTGATAGCTGGGCATGACGCCATTGATCGCGACACCATCGACGATGTGGCGGTTTTCCTCGAGATAGGAATAGCCGAAGATGCCGATCGCGTTGGGATTGGATTGCAGCTTCTGGACGATCAGATTGTCGTTCTCGCCGGCGTCGATATAGGCGCCGTCCTCGCGGATGCGGGTGCAGGTCCGGTGATGCGCCTCGGCATCCCGCCGGGCCAGCGCGGCGGCGCCGGGTTCCACCGCGTCACAACCACGGGTCATGATCAACTCGGCCAGCGCGTCGCGCGTGCCGCTGGTCGCGGGCGGGCCATAGACCTGGATGGGAATGGCCGGCAGTGCGGGGTTCACGTCGCGCCAGGTGCGCGCACCGTTTACCCGCCCGCCGGGTCGGGCGGCGAGCGCGCGGTAGATGTCGGCGGTGGTCAGCGCCATGCGTGGACCGCGCTTCGATTCGGCAAAGGCGATGCCGTCGATGCCGATCTGGACTTCGAGCAGCGCCTTGGCACCGTGCGCGGCGCATTCGCGATATTCGCCTGCCTTCATGCGGCGCGAGGCGTTCTCGATGTCGGGGTGACCCGCACCGATCCCGGCGCAAAACAGCTTCATGCCCGCGCCCGTGCCCGTCGATTCGATCACCGGTGCTTTGGCGTCCGGATCAGCGGCGACGAAGCGCTCGGCGATGATCGTGGTGAAGGGATAGACCGTCGAGGACCCCACCGCCGTGATCTGGTCGCGCACGCCCGCACCGCCACCATTGGCCTGATCGTGACAGGCCGCCAGCGCGAACATCGCGGCGAATAGGCAGGGCAGGCGCATTCATTTCCTTGAGCCACCGGAACGGGTGTGGGCTGGCGCTGCCACGCTCACCATACCCCCGTGTGACATTTCTATTGCTCTTTTGTGACACTCGCCTCGGAAAGGCTTTTTGTGCTGGTCTTTAGCGGCGGCAGGCGCACCGTCACCGTCGTGCCGGCACCCACTTCGCTTGCGATGTCCAGCCGCCCGCGATGCCGCTCGACGATATGCTTGACGATGGCCAGGCCAAGGCCGGTGCCGCCGATACTGCGGCTGCGCCCCGAATCGACGCGGTAAAAGCGTTCGGTCAGCCGGGGGATATGGCCGGCGGCGATCCCTTCGCCCCGGTCGGCGACGCTCAGGCGCAGCATGTCGCTGTCGCGCCCCAGCGTAACGCGGATCGGCGTGTCGGCCCGGCCATATTTCATCGCATTGCCGATCAGATTGTGCAGCATCTGCGACAGCTGGGCGCGGTCGCCGGCGACGGGCGCCAGGTCTTCGGCCATTTCGCAGGTGATGTCCTTGGCGCGCGGCGCGCCGGAGTCGAGAAACTCCTCCCAGACATCCTCGACCAGCTCGGCCAGATCGGTCGGCTGGGCGGGCTGGCGATATTTGTCGGCCTCGATCCGGCTCAGCGAGATCAGGTCCTCGACCAGCCGCTGCATCCGACGCGCCTCGTCGAACATGACCTTCAGGAAACGCGCGCGGATTTCGGGATCGTCACCGGCCTCGTCGCCCAGCGTCTCGATGAAGCCGAGGATCGAGGCGAGGGGGGTACGAAGCTCATGGCTGGCATTGGCGACGAAATCGACGCGCATCCGCTCGGCGGCGTCATGCGCGGTCTGGTCGATCAGATGGACGACGCGCTGGCCATTGGAGACATCGGCGACCCGCATGTCCCAACGATGGTCGAGCGACCCCAGTCCGACCAGTGAGATCGGCTGTTCGGGCTCGACCGGTCCGGCCGCCAGCAGGCGCTCGGCGGCGGCGGGGTGGCGGATGGCGATCCGGGCGTCCTCGCCGACGATATGCGCACCCAGCAGGGTGCGGGCGGCGCGGTTGGCCAGGATGACCCGGCCCTCGTCGATCAGCAGGACCGGCTCGACGATCGCGTCCAGCGCTTCGGTGAGCAGCGGGGACAGCGCCGCGCCGTCCTCCTCGCCCGCGTCCTCGTCGTCCTCGTCCGTCTTCACGCCTTCGCTGGCGACCAGCGCGGCGGCGATCCCGCCGACCAGCGTGATGATGGCAGGGCCCGGTCCCGCCGACAGGAACACGACGACCGCCGCGACGACCGCCACGATGATGGCCCACAAGGTGCGAATGCCGAATCCCATGGCGCATCGATGTAGCGGGCGCGGGGCGGCCTGTCTTCCTCCCAGCTTGGGGCATATGGGCAGCGCCAGGTGCTTGTTCCGCCGCGGCGAATGTGGGACATCACCCGCGATATGGAAGAGATGCCGCCAACACCCTGTGAACATGGCGAACTGCCGCCCGCGACCGAGGCGCCGGCCAGCGGCTCCACCAGCCGGCGTGCGCTGATGCTGGGGGCGCTGGGGGCGAGTACGGTGGTCGCGATCCGCCCCGCGCTGGCGCAGACGACGGGATCGGTATTGACCTGCGAAATCCCGATCCCGGATCAGGCGCGGGCGGGCAGCTATATCGCGCTCGACGGTTCGACGGTGCCCGCACGCACCCTGTTCGCCTTCGCGCCGCCCAGTCGCCCCTATACCGGCGAGGAGGTGAAGCGCGCGTTGCAGGGCGGCATGCTGCCCAACACCAATTACTTCAGCAACCAGGCCTATCTGAACTATATCCGGCGGTTGCAGCGCGGGCAGGGTGGTTTCACCTGCTACGCCTCGCTTCAGATGCCGGGCGGCTGATCCATGGCGGAGCCGCGCTATCGCACGGTGGCGGCGGATCTGATCTTGGTCGAGCCGCTGGACATCTTCACGGCGGTGTTCCACCGGCCCTCCGGCATCACCCATTTGTTGAGCGAGCCGGCGCCGCAGATCATGGAGGCGCTGATACCGGCACCGCTGACGCTGGCCGCGCTGGTTCAGTTCCTGACGCAGCATTTCGATCTGGACGCCGCCGACGCCGCCACGACCTTGCAGGCGCGGCTGGACGAGCTGGAAGCCGTGGGACTGGTCGACCGTCTGTGAGGCACGCGACGATCTTGCGGGTCGGCCCGGTCGGCTTTCGTCTGGGTTCGGACTGGCGCGCGCCGATCGCCGCCGTCGAGGCGCTGTACCGGGATTATCCCAAGCCCGATTTCGCCGACTATACGGTGCGGCTGGAGGCGGAGCATGTCTGGCGGCGCTGGATACGTCCATCGGTGCGGATCGGCGGCGATTATCGCCTGCCCGAGACCGCGCCGCTGCCGCTGGGGCAAGGCCTGCTGGCGTCCGAACTGGGCATGAACTTGCAGATGGCATTGGGGCATCGTCGCCATCTGCTGCTGCACGCCGCCGTCGTCGAGCGCGACGGACGGGCGGTCATCATGAGCGGCATATCCGGAGCGGGCAAATCGACGCTCGCGCTGTTGCTGGCCCAACAGAGCTGGCGCTTCCTGAGCGACGAGTTCGCGCTGATCGAGCCGGACACGGGGCTGGTCGTGCCCTTCCCGCGTGCCGTAAGCCTGAAGAACGAAAGCCTGTCGGTCATTCCGGCGGGCAGCCGGGTGGGGCCGCTTCTGGCGGGTACGCCGAAGGGCGATATTCGCCATGTCGCGCCCAGCGCGGAAGCGCTCGCCGCCATGGATCGACCGGCCAAGCCCGTTCTCATCCTCTTTCCTCGGTTCGGCTTTCCCGCCGCCACCCGCATCCTGCCACCGGCCGAGAGCTTCGTGCGGCTTACCCAGGCCTCGACCAATTATGTCGCCCTGGGGGAGGCCGGTTTTCGCGCGATGGTCCGGCTGCGTTCGACGGTGCCGGCGATCGCATTCGACTATCCCGACGGGCCGTCCGGTGTCGCGGCGGTCGAGGCGTTATGGGCCGCGCTGTGACCGCATCCGCGCGCCTCGTCGCCATGCTGCGCGATCCTGCCAACGCGCATGCCCTTGGCCTGTCCGAGTGGATGGATGTCGTGACGGTCGCACGCGCCGAATTGCTGCTGGGGACGCTCGCCCATCGCCTTGACGGTCTGACCGTACCGGCGGAGGTTCGGGCGGTCCTGGACGATGCCCGCGCCGAAGCATCGGAGGTGCGCCGTACCGCGCTATGGGAAGCCAATCGGGTCGCGCACGCTTTGGCGGGATTGGGCGTTCCGGTGATCCTGCTGAAGGGGACGGCGTTCGTGGCGGCGGGGCTGGCCGCCGGACAGGGACGATCGATCGGCGACTGCGACATCCTGCTGCCCAAGGCGGTCTTACCGGCCGCCGAGGCTGCCTTGGCCGAGGCGGGCTGGGAATGGGTGAAGCCCGATGCCTATGACGATCTCTATTATCGCCGCTGGATGCACGAACTGCCGCCGCTGATCCATCGTGATCGCGACCGGATGCTGGATGTGCACCACACCATTCTTCCTCCAACCGCGCGGCCGACACCCGATGCGACGGCGTTGATCGCCGATGCTGTCCCCCTGGGTGGGGGGCTCGCCATGCTGTCGCACAACGACATGCTGATCCATGCGGCCGCGCATCTATTCGCCGATGGCGATCTGTCGGGCGGGCTGCGCAATCTGTGGGACATCCATGCGCTGGTCGTCGAGGGCGGAGCGGATGGTCTCTCCGAACGTGCGGCGCAGCATGGGCTGGGCTTTGCCGTCGACCGGGCCATGCGGCTGAGTCATGCGCTCTACGCCACGCCTGTCGCGCCACGCTGGCAGCGGCTGACGATCCCGGACCGGATTTTTCGGCGACGGATGCTGGCACGCGATGGCTGGGGGCGGGGGCGCCATCCTCTTACGCGACTGACCTTCTACGTCCGGTCGCATATGATCCGGATGCCGCTCCCGCTCCTGCTCCGCCACCTGTGGATCAAGTGGCGGAAGGGACGAGCCGCTCCAGCGTCGGGATAAGCCCGGCATAATCGTCGATGATCGCGTCGGCGCCCAGCTCCTCGACCGGCTGACTGAGAAAGCCGAAGCGGCAGGCGACGACCGGCAGGCCGGCGGCGCGTGCGGCCTGAACGTCGAAGATCGAGTCGCCGATAAAGGCCGCCTTGCCGCCGCCGCACTGGTCGACCAGCGCCTGGATGGGAATCGGCGAAGGCTTGGCGACCCCCAGCGTATCGCCGCCGATGATCGCGGCGAACCGGTCGGCAAGGCCCAAGCCCCCCAAGATCGCGCGCGCGAAGCGTTCGAGCTTGTTGGTCATGATCCCCATCGTCACGCCGCGCGCGGCCAGTTCGTCGAGCGCGTCGAGCGCGCCGGGGAAGGGCGCGGTGTGCACCGCCAGATTCGCTTCATAATGGTCGAGCAGCCGGCGATGCAGCACCTCCAGCGTCGCGTCGTCATGGCCGCCGGTCGCATCCAGCCCGTGCCGCAACATCGCGCGCGCACCGCCGCCGATCATCGGCTTGACTGCGTCCACACTGAGCGGCGGGCGCCCGATCGAGCCCAGCGCGTGGTTGACGGCGGCGGCCAGATCGCCGCTCGTGTCGAGCAGGGTTCCGTCCAGATCGAACCCGACGATGGCGAAGGGGAAACGGTGACGTGAATAGCTGTCCATAATCGGGTCCCGGTGCAGTCTGCGGGCTGGCTTTGGCCGGAAATCCATGGCAGGCGCAACCGCCATGACGAGACCAGTCGCCGCCATCATTCTCGCCGCGGGTAAGGGCACCCGCATGAAGTCGGACCTGCACAAGGTCCTGCACCCCATTGCCGGGCGGTCGATGCTGCTCCACCTGATCGACAGCGTCGGGCGATTGTCGCCCGAACGTGTCGTCGTCGTCACGGGTGCGGGCCGCGAACAGGTCGAGGCGGCGGTCGCGCCGCTGGGCGTCGGCACCGCGCTTCAGGCGGAGCAGCTCGGCACCGGCCATGCGGTGGCGCAGGCGCGGGATGCGCTGGCGGGCTTCGATGGCGATGTGCTGATCCTTTACGGCGATGTGCCGCTGGTCGAGACCGCAACAATGAAGCGGATGATCGATCGCTTGAGCGAAGCCGACCGACCCGCCGCCGTCGTTCTCGGCTTCCGCCCGAGCGATCCTGCGGCTTACGGCCGGGTCATCGCCGACGCCGATGGCCGGATCGACCGCATGGTCGAGTTCAAGGATGCCAGCACCGAAGAGCGTGCCGTAACGCTTTGCAATTCCGGACTGATGGCGGTTCGGTCCGAGGATCTGTTCGGCCTGCTCGACCGGGTCGGCAACGACAATGCGGCCGGCGAATATTATCTGCCCGATATCGTCATGCTGGCGGCGGGCGATGGCCGGCACTCGGCGGTGATCGAAACCGGGGCGGGCGAGGTCGCGGGCGTCAACAGTCGCGGCGAACTGGCGGTGGTCGAGGGCGACTGGCAGCAGCGCCGGCGCATGCGTGCCATGACCGAAGGCGCGACGCTGATCGCGCCCGATACCGTGTGGTTCTCGCACGACACCGTGATCGGGCGGGACGTGGTGATCGAGCCGCATGTCGTCTTCGGCCCCGGCGTGACGGTCGCCGATGGCGTCACGATCCACGCCTTCAGCCATCTGGAGGGGGCCAAGGTCGCGACCGGGGCGGACATCGGCCCCTATGCCCGGCTTCGCCCCGGCGCCGACGTCCGAGAGGGCGCGCGGGTCGGCAATTTCGTCGAGATGAAGAAGGCCGTTCTCGGCCCCGGCGCTAAGGCCAATCACCTGACCTATCTCGGTGATGCCGAGGTCGGGGCGGGGGCCAATATCGGTGCGGGCACGATCACCTGCAATTATGACGGCTTCCTCAAATATCGCACCGTGATTGGCGAGGGGGCGTTCATCGGCTCCAATTCGGCGCTGGTCGCGCCGGTGACGATCGGGGCCGGTGCCATTGTCGGCGCGGGCGCGGTGGTGACGAGCGATGTCGAGGCCGATGCGCTCGCGCTGGTTCGCGCCGAGCGTCAGACGAAGGCCGGTTGGGCCAAGCGTTTTCGGGATATGATGACGGCCAAGAAGGCCGCGAAGAAGGCTGGGGAGTAAGACTTATGTGCGGTATCGTGGGAATCCTGGGCGGCGAGGATGTCGCCGAGCGTCTGCTCGATGGCCTGCGCCGTCTGGAATATCGCGGATATGACTCCGCCGGTATCGCGACGATCGACGATGGTTCGATCGAGCGGCGGCGCGCCTCGGGCAAGCTGGTCAACCTGGCGCACGAGCTGGCCGAACATCCGCTGCCCGGCACGATCGGCATTGCGCACACCCGCTGGGCGACGCATGGCGGGCCGACCACCAACAACGCCCACCCCCATGCCACCGATCATGTCGCGGTCGTGCACAACGGCATCATCGAGAATTTCAAGGCTCTGCGCGAAGAATTGACCGCGCGTGGCCGCGTCTTTACCAGCGAGACCGATACCGAAGTCGTCGCGCATCTCGTCAGCGAGAAGGTCGAGCAGGGGCTGGACCCCGTCGCCGCCGTTCGCGAAATCCTGCCCCGCCTGCACGGCGCCTTCGCGCTCGCCATCCTGTTCCGCGACCAGCCCGATCTGCTGATCGGCGCACGGCTCGGCTCGCCCCTGGTCGTCGGATACGGCGATGACGAGACCTATCTCGGCTCGGACGCGCTGGCGCTTGCTCCGCTGACCCAGCGTATCGCCTATCTCGACGAAGGCGACTGGGTCGTCTGCACGCGCGAAGGCGCGCAGGTCTATGACCGTGACAACAACCCGGTCGAACGCCCCGTCACGATCTCGGGCGTCACCGGCGCGCTGATCGATAAGGGCAATCACCGCCACTTCATGCAAAAGGAAATCTACGAGCAGCCGATCGTCGTCGCTCAGACGCTGCGCTCGTATCTCCAGCGGCTGGAGGGGCAGATCGCGCTGCCCATCCCCGACTTCGACCTGTCGGGGATCAAGCGCGTCACCATCGTCGCCTGCGGCACCAGCTTCTATGCGGGCATGGTCGCCAAATACTGGTTCGAACAGTTCGCGCGCGTGCCGGTCGACATCGATGTCGCCTCCGAGTTCCGCTACCGCACCCCGGTGATGGAGCCAGGCGGCCTGATGATCGTCATCAGCCAGTCGGGCGAGACCGCCGATACGCTCGCCGCGCTGCGCCACGCCAAGAGCGAGGGGCAGACGATCGCGGCGGTGGTCAACGTGCCCACCAGTTCGATGGCGCGCGAGGCCGACCTGCTGCTCCCTACCCATGCCGGGCCGGAGATCGGCGTCGCCTCGACCAAGGCGTTCACCTGCCAGCTCAGCGTGCTCGCTGCACTGGCCGCCAACCTGGCCAAGGCCAAGGGGCGGCTGAGCGTGGACGAGGAAAAGCAGATCGTCCGCCACCTCGCCGAAGCCCCTGCCGCGATCAACGGCGCGCTGGCCTATGACGAAGCGATCGAAGGCATGGCGGGCGCCATCGCGGGTGCGCGCGACGTCCTGTATCTCGGTCGCGGCACCGACTATCCGCTGGCGCTCGAGGGCGCGCTGAAGCTGAAGGAGATCAGCTACATCCATGCAGAGGGCTATGCCGCCGGCGAGATGAAGCACGGCCCCATCGCGCTGATCGACGAATCGGTGCCGGTCATCGTCATCGCGCCGTCGGGGCCCTTGTTCGAAAAGACCGTGTCGAACATGCAAGAGGTCCAGGCGCGCGGCGGCAAGGTCGTGCTGATCTCCGACTATGACGGGATCGAGGCGGCGGGCGAGGGCTGCATCGCCACGATCACCATGCCCAAGGTCCATCCGCTGATCGCGCCGATCGTCTATGCGGTCCCGGTCCAGCTGCTCGCCTATCATGTCGCGGTGGCCAAGGGCACCGACGTCGATCAACCGCGCAACCTCGCAAAGAGTGTAACCGTCGAATAACTGTCCATTTACGTCAGATTAAACGTCTATGGTTACCATCGCTTTCGTAAAGTAGCGTGAGAGTGATGGTAACCGGATGCGTATTCTGATCGTCGACGACGAAGCGGCCGTTCATGCCAGCTATGACCGTTGCTTCTCGCCCAGTCCGCAGACCCCCGAGACAGGGCATCGCGCGGCCGAAGCGGATACGATCGAGGACATCCATCACTGCTTCCAAGGCGAGGAGGCGGTGGCCGAGGTCGCCCGCGCGCTGGCGACGGATCGGCCCTTCGCGGTCGCCTTCATCGACATTCGCATGCCCCCGGGGATCGACGGCCGCGAGACGGCGCGTCGTATCCGCCAGCTCGATCCCGACATTCATCTGGTGATCGTCACCGGTTATACCGACTTCACCCCCGCCGAGATCAGCCAGGTCGCCGGCCCGGCCGACAAGATCTTCTACATCGCCAAGCCCTTCGCGCCTGCCGAGGTGTCGCAGACCGCGATCGCGCTGTGCCGACGCTGGCAGAATGACCGCGAACTGGCCGAGGCGCGCGCGCAATTGGCCGCGCAGGTCGTCGCGCTGGAGGAGAAATCGGCCGAGCTTCGCGCCAATGAGAGCCGCGCGATGCACATCGCGATGCATGACGCGCTGACCGACGCCCCCAACCGCTCGGCCTTTCTGCGCGGTCTCGCCGAGCGCGGGCGCATGCCCGGCCGCTTCGTCACCGCGATGCTCGATCTCGATCGGTTCAAGCTGGTCAACGATACGCTTGGTCATCTGGCGGGTGACGAGCTGATCCGGGAAGTCTGCGCGACCCTTCAGCACGCCGCCCCCGAAGGCGCGCTGGTGGCGCGGCTCGGCGGCGATGAGTTCGGGATCATCTTTGACATGGCTGACCAAAGCATTGCGATCGCCGCCTGCGAACGCATCGTCACCGCCTGTGCCAAGACCTTCAGCATCCTGGGCCACTCCGTGCGCTGCGGCGCGTCGTGCGGACTGGTGATGAGCGACGAGGCGGGTGAGCGTGATCCGACCGACCTCGTGCGTCGCGCGGACATGGCGCTCAATGATGCCAAGCGCTCCGGCCGAGGTATCGTCCGGCTGTTCGACGAACAGATGGATGAGGGCATTCGCGTTCGTCGTCTGGTGGAGGCCGGCCTGACCCAGGCCATCGCGCGCGACGAGCTGACCCTGGTCTTTCAGCCGATCGTCGGGCGCGGCGACCTGAGCATCGCGGGGTTCGAGGCACTGGTCCGCTGGCACAGTCCGGAACATGGCGCGGTCAGCCCCGCGATCTTCATCCCGATCGCCGAGGAGAGCAACCTGATCCACCAACTGGGCGACTGGGTGCTCGACGAAGCGCTGGCGCAGGTGCGGCATTGGCCGGATCAATATGTCTCGGTCAATTTCAGCCCGGTGCAGTTTCGCCGGTCGCACTTTGTCGGCCATATCCTCGACAGCGTCCGCCGCGCCGGCGTCGACCCCGCCCGGGTCCAGATCGAGATCACCGAAACCGCGATCTTCGACGATGCCGAACGCGCCGCGCAGACCCTGTGCGAATTGCGCAAGCTGGGCTTCCGCATCGCACTCGATGACTTCGGGACGGGCTATTCCAGCCTCTACAATATCCGCAAGTTCGCGCTCGATTGCCTGAAGATCGATCGCAGTTTCATCGACGGCATGGGCCGTGAGCGCGAGTCGGCGGCCATCGTCCACTCGATCATCCATCTCGGCCGCGCGCTGGGCCTGGGAGTCGTGGCGGAGGGCGTCGAGACCGAGGCGCAGGCCCAGGCGTTACGGGTCGCTGGCGCCAGCCACTTGCAGGGGTTCCTGTTCTCGCGCCCCGTCGCGCCCTGCGAAGCCCGCAAGCTCGCCGCGCGGCGCGCCTTGCCGATGATGCCCGTGCCATCGGACGAGGCGGTGCCCGTCAGCGTCCTCGCCTGACGCGCGGTCCGTCCGTCACAACGGCAATTCGGGCTGGACCGGAACGCGCGCGGCGTCGCTCTGCTCGGCTTGGGACACGCCGAGACCCGACAGCGTCAGGCCCAGCAAGCGGACGCCGCCATCGATCGGCAGTTGCTGGTCAAGCAGCGCCATGCCCATCGCCAGGAACTCCGCGCGATCGGTGACGCCCTGGGTCGAGGATCGCGCGCGGGTGATCGTCCGAAAGTCGCTATAGCGTAGTTTCAGGGTCACCGTCCGCCCGGTCGCGCCGCTGCGCTCGATGCGGGTCCAGGCCGCCTCCACGACCCTTTCCAGCGCGGCGTGAAGGGCCTCGCGCGCCGACAGGTCGGTTTCGAAGGTACGCTCCGCGCCGACCGATTTGGCGATACGATGCGCGCGAACGGGGCGATGATCGATGCCGCGTGCCGCGCCGTAGAGATAATCGGCATAGCTGCCGAAATGGCGTTGCAGGAAGGCGAGCGACTGGTCGCGCAAGTCGGCCCCGGTCAGGATGCCCAGCGCCTCCATCTTGCGCGCGGTGACGGGGCCGACGCCGTGGAAGCGCTTGACCGGCAGGGCGGCGACGAAGGCGGCGCCATGGTGCGGCGGGATGACGCAGATGCCGTTGGGCTTGTTCTGATCCGACGCCAGCTTGGCGATGAACTTGTTGTAGCTGACCCCCGCGGACGCCGTCAGCCCGGTTTCGGCCAAGATGGCCGCCCGGATCGCCTCGGCGATCGCGGTTGCCGAACCCAGCCCGTTGCGATCCTCGGTCACGTCCAGATAGGCCTCGTCGAGCGATAGCGGCTCGATCAGATCGGTGTGGCAGGCGAAGATCGCCCGGATCTGCTGGGATATGGCGCGATAGACGTCGAAGCGCGGCGGTACGAAGACCAGATCGGGGCATCGCCGCAACGCGGTGACGGACGGCATCGCCGACCGCACGCCAAAGCCGCGCGCCTCATAGCTTGCCGCCGCGACCACCCCTCGCGCCCGCGACCCGCCGACCGCGACTGGACGGCCGCGCAGCGTCGGATCGTCCCGTTGCTCGACCGACGCATAGAAGGCGTCCATGTCGACATGGATGATCTTGCGGGTGGTCGAAGGCCTATCGTGTTCGTCGCTCAAAGGGGGCCGCGCTGTTTCGCTGTTCCGCCGCGTCAGGGGAAAAACGTTATTGTGTTGCGGCATGATAGCCTGCGCTGGGAGTAAGCACCACTCAAAACCGGAACAAAAGCAAAACGCATTTCGATGTTACCGGTCTCATGCATTAACCCACTTTTATGCATCATGCTGCTACGACGTGTCTCGGGATGACGGCATGACGTTATTGAGATCCGTGGGCGCGGCGGCCCTGCTTCTGATCATGGCGACGATGCCTTGGGTGAGTGCCGGGGCCGCCGACCCATGGGCGGCGTGGCGTTCGGCCTCCTTTACCAATCTTGGCGATGCCATGGGCCTGCCGCATGTCACCACGACCGCGATCGTCCGCGCCAAGGACGGGACGATGTGGATCGGCACGCGTGGCGGCCTGACCCGCTATGACGGACAACGTGTCCGTACCTTCAAGCAGGTCGCGACCGACCGCCGGAGCCTGCCCGACAATTATGTCCGGGCGCTGCTCGCGCTCGACGATGGCGGTATCCTGATCGGTACGAATGTCGGTGGCGTCGCGCGGTTCGATCCTGCCACGGGACGTTTCGTGCGGCTGAGCCCGTCGTCCGGGCATATCGGTGGTCGCATCTCCAGCCTCGCGCCCGACGGAGCGGGGGGTGCCTTCATCGCATCGGATGAGGGCGTCCATCATTATGTGCGGTCGAAAGACATGATCGACCCCATGACCGCCAGTGCGATCCCACTGGAGGGGAGCAGTCGCCCGCAGGGCGCGTTCGCCGTGCATCGCGATCCGGACGGCACCTTGTGGGCGGGCTGCGAGCAGGGGCTTTGGGCCATGCGGCCGGGGG
Organism: Sphingomonas pseudosanguinis; assembly: GCF_052056765.1. Taxonomy (NCBI): domain Bacteria; kingdom Pseudomonadati; phylum Pseudomonadota; class Alphaproteobacteria; order Sphingomonadales; family Sphingomonadaceae; genus Sphingomonas; species Sphingomonas pseudosanguinis. The sequence continues at coordinate 1,635,479 of NZ_CP189888.1, read as the reverse complement.
CGCGGCGGTTCGAGCGGATGTTCGTCAACGCGACGCATTCGGTGGGCGACGTCTGGTCGATCCTGCGCGACCGCGAGGGACGGCTGTGGGTCGGCACCGGGTCGAAGGGCGTCTATGTGTCGACCACGCGGGGTCCTCGGCCCCAATTCACCCAGCTTGCGTCGCTGGCGGAGTCCGCGCCGCTGATCGCACATCGCACCATTCGCGCGCTGATGGAGGACGATCATGGGCGTATCTGGATCGGAACCGATGGCGCGGGGATCGTGCTGGTCGATCCGGCGCGCAACTTCTCCGCCAGCGCGCTTCGCCGGGTGGCGGCCAATCCCACATCCTTGGCGGGCGATACGGTGCGCGCGCTGGCGCTCGACGGCAATGGCGGCATCTGGGCGGCGACCGAACTGGGTGCCTCCCGGACAAGGGGGCCGAACGACAATATCCTGCGGATCGGATCGGCCATGCCCCGACCGGAGATGGCGCTGGCCGACGACAATGTCCGCAGCATCCTGGTCGACCGGCGGGACCGGCTCTGGCTGGGCTTGAGCGATGGTTCGGTCGATCAGCTCGACCGGCAGGGGGAGCGCGTTCGTCACATCAAGCTGCACGGGCATCATGCCGGGCAGGACATCAAGGCGCTGCTCGACGCACGCGACGGCACGATCCTGATCGGCGCGCGCGGCGTCATCGCGATCGATCCGCAAACGCTGGCGCAGCGCGACGTTCCCACCGCGCTGATCGAGGATCTGCCGGTCATTTCGCTGGGCGAGACGGCCACCGATCTGCTGATCGGTACCTATAAGGGGCTGTTCCTCCGCAATCGGGCCACGGGCGCGGTCCGACAGCTCCAGCATGAGGCGGCGAACCCCGACAGCCTGCCCAATAACGAGATCATCAACATCGTGCCCTTGTCGGACGACGATGTCTTGCTGGCGACCCCGGCGGGCATGGCCCGGCTGGACCTGCGAACGGGACGGGTGGTGACCTATGCGAACAATGTTCGCGACCCCTTCAGCCTGCCGCAAAACTATGTCGGTTCGATCATCCCGGACGGCCGGAATATCTGGGCCGCGACCTATGGCGGTGTGGCCTTTGGTCGGTCCCATGAAACGGGCTGGAATTTCCGCGCGCTGGCCGAGACGCAAGGCCTGGCCGGGGACAATGTCGCGTCGCTGGCGCTCGACGATCGCAGGCGGCTATGGGCCGCCGGGGCCGGGGGCATCTCGGTCATCGATCCGCGTCAGCGCTCGATCCACGTCATGAGCCGGCGCGACGGGCTGACCATCAACGCCTTCAACCAGCGTGCGGCGGCGCGCACCGCCGATGGTTCGCTGCTCTTCGGGTCGCCCGACGGGCTGATCATCCTGAACCCGAATGCCTTGCTCGCACGGCGTCATGACGCGGAAGCCGGGCGGTTGATCGTCAGCGAAGCCGAGATCGACGGGCAGGCCATGCCGATCGACTCGGCCGCGCGGCAGCCGGTGCTCGACCTGGGGCGCGAAGGGCGCACCCTGCGGCTGGGTTTCTCGCTGACCGATTATGACGCGCCCGAGGAAATTCGGTACAGCTATTGGCTGGAAGGGTTCGACCGGGGGTGGATGATCGTGCCGGCGGGGACCCCGGCCAGCGCGACCTATACGAATTTGCCGGCGGGTGAATATTGGCTGCGGCTGCGCGCGCAGGTGCCGGGCCTTGCGGCGCAGACGGTGACCCACCGTGTGCACATCATGGTCGCGCCGCAATGGTACGAGACGTGGCCGGCGCGAATCCTGGGGGCTTTGCTGGCGGCGCTGGCGCTGGGCGGTGCCTTCTGGCTGGTTACCGCCGTCGTCCGGCGGCGTGCGCGCGTGCTGGAGGCGATGGTTGAGCGGCGGACCAGCGAGTTGCGCGACGCCAATGCGCAGCTCGATCGGCTAGCCAGCACCGATCCGCTGACAAGCCTCGACAACCGCCGGACCTTGATGGCGACGATCGACGCGGCCGTCATGCGGGCGCGGGATAGGGGCGAGGCGTTCGTCTTCGCGCTGCTCGACGTCGATCATTTCAAGCGGGTCAACGACGATTATGGCCATGGTGCTGGCGATGCGGTGCTGGTCGCGATCGCCGCCGCCATCCGCGCCGGGGTCCGGTCGCAGGATGTCGTGGCCCGCTATGGCGGCGAGGAGATCGCGATCCTGTTTCCCCGCACGACGAAGGCCGAGGCGCTGGCGATTGTCGAGCGCGTTCGCCAGATGATCGCATCGTCCCCGATCATGGCGGATGGCCAGTCGATCGCGGTGACGCTGAGCGCGGGCGTCGCCGCCTGGCGATCGGACGAGGAGGTCGCCCGCATGATCCGGCGCGCGGACGAGGCCTTGTACCGGGCGAAGCGGAACGGCCGGAACCAGGTGGAGCCGGCCCATGGCGATTGAGCGGTGGAACCCCGGCGCGATGCGTGCCGTTGCCTCGGCATGACCGACCGTCCGCCCGAGCCGATGACGCCCTTGACCTTTACGGGGCGGCTGATCCGCCGTGACGGTGCCTTCGTCCTACAGCGGGATGAGGGCGGAACGGTCGAGCTGCGACTGCCGCGCGTGCCCGTCGATCATGTCGGCAAATCTGTTGCGGTGACCGGGCGCATGATCGCGCCCGATCTGTTCGAAGCCGATGGCGTGCGGGGCGTTTGACCGCGGCTCAGTGCGCCGCCTTGCGCCCCGGCAGGACATGGAAGACGCCGACGATCACCGCCCCGATGATCAACCCGACGATCGCCGCGCCGATCGCGCCGACGATCCAGTTCACGGCACCGGCGGCGAAGGGCAGCGCCTCGGCCGCGTGATGCGCGGTGTCGTGGATCAGATGGGGCAGGGTGGTCAGCCCGAACTCCTCCATCCCGTGCACGATGATGCCGCCGCCGACCCAGACCATCGCGGCCGTGCCGACGACCGCCAGGACGCGCAGCAGGACCGGCATCGCCTTGACCAGCCCGCGCCCGACCGCCTGGGCGACGCTGTTGCCGCGCTGCGCGAGATGCAGGCCGATATCGTCCATCTTCACGATCGCGGCGACCAGCCCATAGACACCCACCGTGATCGCGATGCCGACCAGCGCCAGCGCGATCGCCTGGGTCCAGATCGACATATCGGGCAGCTCGGACAGCGCGATCGCCATGATCTCGGCCGACAGGATCAGGTCGGTCCGGATCGCGCCCGACACCTGCCGATCCTCCAGCGTCTTGGGATCGGTGACGGCGGTTTCCTCTTCCGCACCATGCCCGCCCATGAGCGTCTCGACGATCTTCTCGCTCGCCTCATAGCACAGGAAGGCACCGCCCAGCATCAGGATCGGCGTGATCGCCCAGGGCGCGAAGGCGCTGAGCAGCAGCGCGGCGGGCAGCAGGAACAGCAGCTTGTTGCGGAGCGACCCCAGCGCGATCTTGCCGATGATCGGCAGTTCGCGTTGCGGCGCGAGGCCGACGACATAGCGCGGCGTGACGGCCGTATCGTCGATGACGACGCCCGCCGCCTTCGCACCGGCCCGGGCCGAAGCCCCCGCGACATCGTCGAGCGACGCCGCCGCCAGCTTGGCGATCGCCGCCACATCGTCCAGCAACGCAACCAAACCCCCTGCCATTCGAATGCCCTGCTATTTCTGTTGAACTCCGCCCTGCCTAGAAGCTGTCGCCCATGGATGCACGGAAAAATGACGGACCCGTCATGTCATCCAGGCTGCATCCCTCCATGCCTCGGCCAGATGCGCGATGAGCGCCGGGACGGCGGCCGGCGCGCGGACGGGGGCGTGAAGCCCGATGATGCCGACCGCCACAGACCCCTCATAGCGCGGTAGCACCCGCACCAGCCGGCCATCCGCCAGCGCATCGGCCACGTCCCACAGCGACCGCAGCGCGATGCCGGCGCCGGCCAGCGCCATCTCCCGCACCACCTCGCTGGAATTGGTCTCGACCAGACTTTCCCCGGTTACCGTCGCGCCGGTCAACCGCCACGGCAACTGGCCCTTCGCCGCGAGCAGCCGGTGATCCACGAGTGCCGCGATGCTGTCCGGCGTACCGGCCTTGGCGAGATAGGCCGGACTGGCGCACAACATGCGGCGATTGTCCGCGAACCGATGCGCCGCCAAGCCGCCTGGCGGCGCGGCGGTGATCCGGATGGCCAGGTCGACCCGTTCGCCCATGACGTCGACGAAGTCGTCGGTCAGGTCCAGCGACAGGCGAACGGCCGGATAGCGTTCCAGAAAGCCGGGAAGATGGGGCGCGACCCACATCCGTCCGAATGACGTCGGCACGGTCACGCGAAACGGACCCGTTGGCCCGGCGGCGATCGGCGACACCCGCGCCTCCGCCGCCCGAAGACCGGCGATCAGCGGCGCGACCTCGGCGTGGAAGGCCGCCCCCGCCTCGGTCATGGTCAGCCGTCTGGTAGTGCGGTGAAGCAGCCGGACCCCCAGCCGCGCCTCGAGCCGCGCCATCCGCTTCGACACCATGGCGGGCGACAGCCGCCAGAGCCTGGCCCCTCCGGCCAGACTGCCGGCCTGCACCACATCGACGAACAGCGCGAGATCGGGGTCCATTCGTTCCTCCAGCGATCGACAGGTGTGCGATTATGCCATCTACCGATGCGACTGGCGATGCCCTATCCCGTCGTGAGGAGAATGGGAGAGTGGATATGATCGACCGTCACGGCCTGTCCGTCGCGCCTGCGCTGGTCCGTTTCCTGGAGGAGCGCGCCCTGCCGGGCAGCGGCGTGGACACCGATCGCTTCTGGGCGGGCATGGCCGATGTCTTGGCGCGTTTCGCTTCTGAAAACGCCGCACTGCTCGCCCGGCGCGATGCGCTGCAGACGCGGATCGACGACTGGTATCGCGCAGGCGGCGCGCAGGACGGCGCGGCGCAGCGGGCGTTCCTGACCGAGATCGGTTATCTGACGCCCGAGCCGGAACCCTTCACCATCGCGCCCGGATCGGTCGATGACGAAGTCGCGCGGCTGGCCGGGCCGCAGCTCGTCGTGCCCATGCTCAACGCCCGTTTCCTGCTGAACGCCGCCAATGCGCGCTGGGGCAGTCTGTACGATGCGCTCTACGGCACTGATGCGATCCTGCCGCCCGGCGACACGCACGGCTATAACATGGAGCGCGGCGAGGCCGTCATCCGCTGGGCGCGTGATTTCCTCGACGATGCGCTGCCCATCGCCGGCAGCTGGCATGACGTGACCGATGTCGAGGGGGCGGTCGCGACCCTGCGCGACCCCGATGCGTTTCTGGGGCGCAGCGAGACCGGCCTGTTGTTCCGTCACCATGGGCTGCATATCGAGATCGTCGTCGACCGCCGTCATCCCATCGGTCGGACTGATCGGGCGGGCATCGCCGACATATCGCTCGAGTCCGCCTTGACCACCATCTGCGACCTGGAAGACTCGGTCGCGGCGGTGGATGCGGAGGACAAGGTTGCGGGCTATGCCAATTGGCTGGGCCTGATCGACGGCACCTTGTCCGCCAGCTTCGACAAGGGCGGCCGGACGCAGACTCGTACGCTGGCGGAGGATCGCAACTATACCGCACCGGATGGCACGGCCTTCACCTTGCCCGGTCGCAGCCTGTTGTTCGTCCGCAATGTCGGTCATCTGATGACCACTCCGGCCATCCGCCTGCCGGATGGCCGCGACGCGCCCGAGGGGATCGTCGACGCCATCGTCACCAGCCTGATCGCCCAGCGCGACGGACGCGACCGCGAACCGATGCGCAACGGCCGCACCGGGTCGATCTATATCGTCAAGCCCAAGATGCATGGGCCGGAGGAAGCCGATTTCGCCAATCGCCTGTTCGACGCGGTCGAGGATATGCTGGGCCTGGCCCGGCACCGGATCAAGATCGGCGTCATGGACGAGGAGCGCCGGACCTCGGCCAATCTGGCGGCGTGCATCCATGCGGTGAAGGACCGGATCGTGTTCATCAACACCGGCTTCCTCGACCGCACCGGTGACGAGATCCACACCGCGATGCAGGCCGGCCCGATGGTGCGCAAGGCCGATATGAAGGCGAGCGACTGGATCGCCGCCTATGAGGACCGCAATGTCCAGATCGGGCTGGCATGCGGCTTTGCCGGCCGCGCGCAGATCGGCAAGGGCATGTGGGCGGCCCCCGACAGGATGGCCGACATGCTGGCGCAAAAGGGCGCGCATCCCATGGCCGGTGCCTCGACCGCCTGGGTGCCGTCGCCCACCGCTGCCACGCTGCATGCGACCCATTACCACCGCATCGATGTCGCCGTACGCCAGCGGGCGCGGGCCAGTGAAGCCGTGGTACCGCTCGAACGCCTGCTGACGCCCCCAGTCGCGGCCTCGTCCGATTGGAGTGAGGCGGAGATCAGGGCCGAACTCGACAACAATGCCCAAGGGCTGCTCGGCTATGTCGTGCGCTGGATCGATCAGGGTATCGGCTGTTCCAAGGTGCCCGACATTCATGATGTCGGCCTGATGGAGGACCGCGCGACGCTGCGCATCTCGGCGCAGCATATGGCCAATTGGCTGCTCCACGGCGTCGTGACGGCGGAGGAGATCGATGCGGCACTGACCCGCATGGCCGCGAAGGTCGATGCGCAGAATGGCGACGACCCGCTCTACCGGCCGATGAGCGGTTCGGGCAGCGACGGGCTGGCCTTCCAGGCGGCGCGCGCGCTGATCTTCGAGGGGGCGGTGCAGCCCAATGGCTATACCGAACCGCTGCTTCATCGCTATCGTCTGTCGGGCAAGACCGACCGAAGGGATGCCGCCTGATGCCACTCTACGCCCTGGACGACCGCCGACCGCAGATACACCCCAGCGCCTGGATCGCCCCCTCGGCCGATGTCGTCGGCGAGGCGATCCTCGACGAGCAGGTCAGCCTGTGGTTCGGTGCGGTCGTCCGGGCGGACAATACGCCGATCCATATCGGCACGCGGAGCAATATTCAGGACGGGGTCGTGCTGCATTCCGATCCGGGCAGTCCGTTGATCATCGGCGCGGACTGCACCGTGGGACACCGCGCGGTTCTGCATGGCTGCACGATCGAGGAGGGGTGCCTGATCGGTATGGGCGCGACCATCCTGAACGATGCGGTGATCGGGGCGGGATCGCTGGTCGGCGCGGGCGCGCTGGTGACCGAGGGCAAGCGCTTCCCCCCGGGCAGCCTGATCGTCGGCGCGCCGGCAAAGGCGATCCGTACACTCGGTCCCGAAGACCGCGAACGCCTCCGCGGATCGGCGCTGGGCTATACCGAACGCGCCGGTCGCTATGCCGCCACGCTGCGGCGACTGGACGAGGATCGGTCCGGAACGGCCGTTGACGCCGGACGCACACCTGCCTAGCCAGAGGGGGTGACGCCGCCAACCATCCTGATCGTCGAGGACGATCCCGCCCTTCGGACCCTGACCGCACGCGCGCTCCAAGAGAACGGGTTCGCGGTCAAGCTCGCCAATGCCGCCCCCGAAATGTGGCAGGCGCTGGAAGTCGGGCAGATCGATCTGATCCTGCTCGACATCATGCTGCCGGGCACCAGCGGCATCGATCTGTGCCGGCAGGTGCGGCAGAAGAGCGCGGTTCCGATCATCTTCATCAGCGCCAAGGGCAGCGAGGTCGACCGGGTCGTCGGGCTGGAACTGGGCGCCGACGATTATCTGCCCAAGCCCTTCAGCACGCGCGAACTGGTGGCGCGCATCCGTGCCGTCCTGCGGCGGGGCGGGCTGGAGAATTCACCGGGCGAGCGCGAAGCGGGTATCCTCGGCTTTGACGGCTGGACCGCCAACCTGCCGCGTCGCGAACTGATGTCGCCGTCGGGTGCGCAGGTCGAGCTGACCGGTGCCGAGTTCGACCTGCTCGTGGCCTTTCTCGATAACGCCCAGCGCGTGGTGGCGCGCGAGCGGCTGATCGAGTTGTCGCGCGCCCGGATCGGCGACAGTTCGGACCGCAGCATCGACGTGCTGGTCAGCCGCCTGCGCCGCAAACTGTCGGGGGCGGGTGGCGCCGCGCCGATCGTGACGGTACGCGGCGTCGGCTATATGCTGAACGTGCCGGTCGAGCGCCGGTGATCCGTCCCTCGGTCGGTCTGCTGGGCCGGATCGTCGCGATCCTGTTGCTGGCGGTCACGATCGAATTCGCCGTCTCCACCTATCTCTACGAGCGCGCCAGCCATGTCTCGGTCCGCGACGACGAGGCGCGGCGGCTGGCCGAGCATCTGATCGTCGCGCGGCGGGTGCTCAGCGAACGTCCGCCGTCCGAGCGGGTGGAAGTCGCGGAGGAACTGACCACCGATCGCTATATTGTCAGCTGGTCGGCCGAGACGCCGCCGCTGCCCCCGATCGCACCGTCGATGGCCGGCATGCGCCGGCAGATCATCGATTGGGAACCGACGCTCGCCCGAAACGACATCCATCTGCGGCTGACGTCACCCGGGCGGACCTCCGTCGTGACCGGCGATCTGCGGCTGGAGGATGGGTCGATCCTCATCTTCCGGATGCGCGAAGGGGTGCGCACGCTCGATCTGGCGCTGGGCCGGGTGCTGCTCGCGCTGATCCCGGCGATCGCGCTGATGCTGCTCAGCGGCGCGCTCATCGGCCGTATCCTCCATCCGCTGCGGATGCTGGCGCGGGCCGCCGACAAGCTGGGGCGCGGGCAGGGGGGGCAGGGGGCGCTGATCGTGCCCGAACGCGGGCCAGGCGAGGTTCGCCATGTGACGCGCGCGTTCAACCGGATGCAGGCACGGATCGGTCGGCTGATCGACGAACAGACACGGGCGCTGGCGGCGGTGGGCCATGACCTGCGCACGCCCCTCGCCCGCCTGCGCCTGCGCGCCGATGCGATCGCGCAAGAGGACGTTCGCGAGGCGATCGGCAACGACATCGAGGAGATGGAGGCGATGGTCGCCTCGCTGCTCGCCTTTCTGGGCGGGGAGGGGGATGTCGAACAGCCCGAACTGACCGACCTCGCCATCCTGTGCGCCAATCTGGCGGACGATGCGACCGATCATGGCCGCGATGTCCGCTATGTCGGGCCGGATCATTTCGACTGCCGCCTGCGCCGGTTCGGGATGAAGCGCGCGCTGACCAACCTGGTCGAGAATGCGCTCCATTATGGCGAGCGGGCCGTCATCACCCTGGCGGCGGACGGTGCGGACGGCGTTCATATCCGCGTCGAGGATGACGGCCCCGGCATCCCCGAGGATTCGCTGGAACTGGTGCTCGAACCCTTCGTCCGGTTGGATGCGGCGCGAAGCCGGGATACGGTCGGTTTCGGTCTGGGGCTGTCGATCGTGTCGCGCGTGGTCGCGGCAGAGGGAGGCCAGTTGAAGCTCTCCAACCGGCCGGAAGGGGGGCTGTGCGCCGAAATCACCCTTCCCAACTGTCGGACATGATTTGTCACGCAGTCGCTGCACGGCAGCAAAGATCGTCATCTATATCGTTGGTTGAGACGGGAAAGGTTTCTCCCAGGGTGCCTTGAACGGGTGCCACCGGGAAACGCCCTACCGCCCCATCTTCAATGCCGATCGGCCGGACGTCGTCGCCCGGCCGACCCCATTCGGGAGATAGACCGATGACGATGGAGTTCGATTTGTCCGCTCTGGAATTGCAGGGTGCCTTGCTGGTCCTGGCGGTGATCATCACCTTCGCCGCCATCGAGGGCTGGAAGGCCCGCTAACCGCTTTCGTTCCGGGACCCGCTGCCGAACCCCTCCGGCATGGTCCCGTTCGAAAGGAACAGGCGGTCCGGCCTTATGGCTGGATCGCCTGTTCCGATACCTGCAGACGTCCCTGCACCGCATTGACCAGCTGCGCCGCCGAATAGGGCTTGGTCAGCAGCGCGGCATCCATATCCGCCGCATCGGCCGCCATGCCGCCATCCCCCGTCGCGAACACGATCGAGAGCCCCGGCCGCAACTGTCGCGCCCGTCCGGCGAGTTCGACACCCGACTCGCCCGGCAGATTGATGTCGGTCACCAGCACATCGATCTGCGCGGTCTGGAGCGCGGTCATCGCCTCTTCGGCGGTTACCGCGTGCACCACAACGAAGCCGGCATCCTGCAACGTTTCCGCCGTGTTGGCGCGGATCAGATCGTCATCCTCGACCAGCAGAATCGTCCGGCCATCATGCAAAGGCTGTGCGACCGTGATCGGCTGGGCCGGCTCGGATGGCGAGGGCCGCGACGTCGAGGCGATATTCTCGGTCGACATCCGCCGTTGCCGCTGATTGGCCAGCACATGGCGGAATTTCCGCGCTAGCGCCTCGCGCGTATAGGGCTTGGACAACAGCTCGACACCCTTGTCGAGCCGGCCGCCATGGACGATCGAGTTCTCGGTATAGCCCGAGGTGAACAGCACCGCGATGTCGGGCAGCCGTTCCCGCGCCTTGCGCGCCAGTTCGGGGCTCTTCAACGTGCCGGGCATGACGACATCGGTGAACAGCATGTCGATCGGGATACCGCTTTCGATGACGTTGAGCGCGCTTTGCGCGTCAACCGCCTTCAACACGCGGTAGCCCAGGTCGGACAGCAGCTCGACCACGGTCGCGCGAACCTCGGCATCGTCCTCGACCACCAGCACGGTTTCGGTGCCGCCGGAAATCGGGCCGGTATCGACCGCGACCTCGACATCCTCGGCTTCCAGCGCGCGGGGCAGATACAGCTTGATCGTGGTGCCGTGATCGACCTCGGAATAGATCTTCACATGGCCGCCCGACTGCTTGACGAAGCCATAGACCATCGACAGGCCAAGACCCGACCCCTTGCCCTCGCTCTTGGTCGAGAAGAAGGGCTCGAAGACCTTTTCGATGATCTCGGGGCTCATGCCCGAACCCGTGTCGGAAACGGCCAGCATGACATATTGGCCCGGCGCCACCTCTTCATGGGTGCGCGCATATTCGTCGTCGAGATGCGCGTTGCCCAGCTCGATGGTCAGCTTGCCCTGACCGTTCATCGCGTCGCGCGCGTTGATCGCCAGGTTCAGCAGCGCATTCTCGATCTGCGCGGGATCGATGAAGGTGTTCCACAGGCCACCGCCGACGATTGTCTCGATCTCGACGCCCTCGCCGATCGCGCGGCGCAGCATATCGTCCATGCCCTGGACGAAGCGGGTGACGTTGACGACCTTGGGCTCCAGCGCCTGACGCCGACCGAAGGCGAGCAGCTGGGCGGCCAGCTTCGACCCGCGCGACACGCCCGCCATGGCATTGGCGACGCGCTGCTCGGCACGCTGATTGCCCGCCACGTCCTTGCCCAACAGCTGGAGATTGCCCGACACGACTTGCAGCAGATTGTTGAAATCATGCGCGACGCCGCCGGTCAGCTTGCCGATCGTCTCCATCTTCTGCGCCTGCGCCAAGGCGCGCTCGGCCTGACGGCGTTCGTTGATCTCCTCGATGACGCGGTTTTCCAGCGTCTCGTTCAATTGGCGAAGCTGGGCCTCGGCCCGCTCGCGGTGGCGGACCTGACGGGCCAGCACATCGGCTTGGTCGCGCAGCGCCTGTTCGGCCGCACGCTGTTCGGTGATGTCGGTATGGACGCCGACCCATTCGATCAGCTCGCCGTCCTGCCCGATGATCGGCAGCCCTCGAATGGCGAAGGTGCGCCACTCGCCATCATGGCGGCGGACGCGATGCTCGTGGATGAACATCGACTTGGCCGCGACCGCCGCGTTCCAGGCCACGACCGAGGCTTCGGTATCGTCGGGATGGACCGCGTTCGACCAGCCGAAACCCTGATATTCGTCATAGCTCTGGCCGGTGATGGCGGCCCAGCCGGGTTGTTCGCCGACCATGCGGCCATCGGCGCTGTTGGTCCACAACACGCCGTGCACCGCGTCCATGGCGGTACGGAAGCGACGGTTGCTGCGCTCGACCTCCTCGGCATGGCGCATCCGGTCGTCGACATCGAAAACCAGGATGTGGAAGCCGATGATCTCGCCGCTTTCATCCTGGCGCGGGATATAGCGTGTTTCGGCCCGGCGGCTTGTGCCGTCGCGATGCTGGAGGCTGACGTCGGCCACCACGGTCTCGCCGGCCAGCGCGCGGTCGATCAGCGGCCTGCGCTCGGCATAGTCGGACTCGGTCAGGACGTCGCTGATCCGGCAGCCCAGGATCGACTGCGGGTCGATGCCCAGGAATTCGCGATAATAGTCGTTGGCGAACCGGTATCGCTCCTCGCGATCGACGAACGCGACCAGCACGGGCAGCGAGTCGGTGATCACCCGCAGCTCGGCCTCGCTCTTGGCCAGCCGCCGCTCGGCCGCGACCCGGCCGGTATTCTCGACGACGGTGCACATCACGCCGCCAACGCCGCCGCGATCGAGATAGATGGGGGTGTAGTAGAGGTCGAACACGACCTCCTGCTGATGGCCCGCACGCGTGACGAGCAGGGGCTGATCGCGATAGGCGATGTCCTCACCGGCGAAACCGCGCTCCAGGATGCTGCGGTTCCAGTCCCATATTTCGGGCCACACCTGGGGCACCAGGCCGCCAAGGGCGGCCGGATGACGCTCACCGGCGATGGCGCGGTAGGCGTCGTTGTAGATCATCACATGATCCGGTCCCCACATCAGGACCTTGGCGATCGGCGAATGGACGATGTTGGCGACGGTGGTGCGCAGTGGCGAGCACCAGCCATCGGTCGGGCCGAGCGAGGTCCGGGACCAGTCGAAATCCCTCACACGCTGGCCGCATTCGCCGCCACCGACCAGCCAATGCTCGGCGGTCAGCGCGGCACCCTCGTCGCGCAGCCGTTCCAGCGCGGCGACGACCATCGCCTGCTCATCGGGATAGCGGCCGTCTTCGAGGGCCTGGGCGACATATCGGTCGAGCTGCGCGGGAAGCGACAGCATTCGCGACAGGGGAGTGCTCATGGGTTGACGCATGGGTAAGCTATACCATCAAGTCAATTGCTCATTCATTGATACGTCTCGAATTGCGCCGGGTTTCCACAACTTCTTCAGCCCGGCGCATTCTCCGCCTTGGGGTGGTGAGGCTCCAGGATCAGCGTCCGCCCCTCGACTCGCCAGCTTTTGAGGCGGGAGAGGAAGTTCATGCCCAATATGTCGGTCTCGCCGAATGCGGGCGAGACGACGACGGGCAGATCATACGCGCGGATGGTGCCAAGCTTGAGCGTCTCGACCCTGGCGGTCTGTGCCCGGACCATGCCGTTGGCGGTGTTGAGAACGACCGGCATGACCGGCGTGCGCGGATCGAGACCGGCCGCCTGCGCGCTGCCGACGGACAGCGCGGTCAGCGTCGCGCCACTATCGACCAGCATCCGGCGGGTGACGCCGTCGACCGACACGCGCGCCCAGAAATGGCCGTCGGGCGACATGCGGATGCGAACCGTGTCGCCGACGACATTCTGATCCTGCAAATTCAGGACCTGCATCGCGCGCTGGATATAGGGATCGAACTGTTCGCGCTGATGAACGAGGCTCAGGACGAGTCCGCCCAGCACGACCCAGGTCACGATGCTGATCGCCACCCGCAAGACGGGTACGCGCCGCGCGACGATGCCGGCGACGATGATCGCCGCCACAAGAATCAGCAGGGGCGTGGGAATGCCGGACACGGCGGACATGGAAAGCGTCATCCTCTCGCGCCACCCGGAAAACGGATGGCAGGCCAGAGCTTTACCGCCGGCAATATTTACCCATGCTGACCAGGGGGGGGGATCAGGCCTGCTCGGTCCGTCCCAATTCCGCGGCGGAGAATTTGCGGCCGCCATACCAGCGCCGAAAACTTCCATCGGGCTGACGGAAATAGCGATTGCCTTCATATTGAACAGGCGCGCCCAGCGAACGATAGGCCGCCCAGACGCCATAGACCATAGCGATGATCGCCAGGACCTTGATCCACTCCATCGACTCGTCCCCTTTTTATTGTGAAGACGAGGCTCGCGAGAATTTCATCGAAGTTCAAGAAAATTAGGTGCTGCAACGCGGCGCGCTGCTGGATTATTCTTGTTGCGACGCGGCAGAATTGGTCGGAAACGCTTTGCTGAGCCAGGGCGAGCCGGCCCATCCGAAGCGGCGGGGGCGATCGACGGCGCGAGTGATGCCGATACGCGGCCCGATGACGATGGGCGGCATGGCGACCGGTCGTTCCAATTCGAACGGGGGCTGGGTGAGGGTGGCACCGTCACAGGCAAGATCGATGCCCAGCGCTTGGCACAAACGCCCCGGCCCGGCGCACAGGTCCCGCTCGCGCATCGCCATGCCCCGCCGCTCGCGCATCCGCTCGATGCCATGACGCGGTTCGATCGCGCGGATCAGCACCGCGCTTCCGGGCACGCCGCATACGATGTTAAGGCAATGATGCAGCCCGTAGATTCGATAGACATAGGCGAGCCCGACGGGGCCAAACATCGCCGCATTGCGCGCGGTCCTGCCCGCAAAACTATGCGATGCCGGGTCGGCGGCGTCATAGGCCTCGGTCTCGACGATCACGCCGCCGACGCCCTCGCACCGCAAGGTCGCACCGATCAGGCAACGTGCGACCTGATCCACATCCTGCGTGTAGAAATCGGGCGGCAATACCCTCACGGGGTTACGTCGATCCGATGCCAGAAACTGCCATCAGCCAGCATTTCGGCGACGGGGTGTGGCTCGTCATCGATCATGACCCGCGTATCGCGCCAATCGATCCGGTTGCCCTCGGTGAGTAACGGCCACAGCCGCAACCCGGCGACGACGGTCAACACCGCACCTTCGTGCGTCCGGCGAAAGGCGAGGACGCGGTCCTTGCCATGGCCCGTGACGGCGAGGGGTTGGTAATCGCCTTTTTCGAACAGCGCCGGGTGCTCGCGCCGCGCGGCCAGCAGCCCGGCGAGCAACGCCATCTTGGCGTCGCGGCCACCCGCAAGCGCGGCTTCCCGCGCGGGATAGTCGACCGGCCGGCGATTATCCGGATCGACCAGGCTCAGATCGGCCAATTCTGTTCCCTGATAGCAGTCGGGGACACCTGGCACGGTATAGCGCAAACCCAGTTGCGCCAGCGTGTTGGCGGCCGCAGCGGGCGCAATAGCCTTCAACAGCGAGGACAGACCTTCGCGAAAGGCACGGCCTTCGCTGCCGATAATCAGCGTCTTGGCCAGTGCGTTGCAGCGCTCTTCATAGTCGGTGTTTGGCTGCTCCCAGGATGACCGCAGCTTGCCTTCGCGCAACGCCTTTTCCTGCCAGGCGGCGACCCGCTCGACAAAGTCCTCAGCCGCGTCCGATCCCGGCCAGGCGCCGACCAGCGTCTGGATCAGCATGTACCAGTCGGCCGGCTCGACACCCTCGGACAGTCCCAACGTCTCGGTCCGCCAGCGTTCGACCATCGCACGCCATTCGTCGGGCATGGCGCTCAGCACCGCGAGCCGGGCGCGGACATCCTCGCCGCGTTTGTGATCATGGGTCGCGGTGGTCAGCATCGCACGCGGGAAGCGTTCGGCGCGGCCGACCATCCGGTCATGAAACTCCGCGATGGGCAGGCTCATGCGGCCGGCGTCGAAGCCGACATCGTTGCGCGAGAGCAGGACGCCGTGTCGGTAGAAGGCGGTGTCCTCCACCGCCTTGGCCGCGATCGGTGCCGACAATTGCTGGAAACGGCGCACCGCCTCCGCGCGCAGCGCCGTGTCGCCGGGGCCGTCGCCCGACAACCAGGTCAGCACCTGATCGACGACAAAGGCCTCACCCGGCGGAATGAACCGTTCGACCCGGTCGCGCGCCTGCTGACGGATCGCCCGATCGGACTCCGGCGCGTCGGGACCATAGGTGCGGTACACCGGAAATACCCAGAGCAGGCGCTCGATCGCCCGACGAAGCATCGGCGTCGTGATCGCGCCGTCGAGGTCGGGCGCAGATGCCGTCAGCGCCGCGAACGACGCGACGCATCCCTCTAACTGGCCCGCGAATTGCCAGGCGAGCAGATCCTGCCGTGCCTGCAACTCCTCCGGCGCGAAATCGGCGGACCGACCGCTGATCTGTGCCCACAGGTCGGCGAGCGGCCGCGTGCCCTCGGGGGCGTGGAGCAGGGCGGACACCTCCTCCATGAAGTCGTAACCGCTGGTGCCGTCGACACCCCAATCGGTGCCCATCGGCTCGTCGGCGGCGAGGATTTTCTCGATAACGATATAGGCCCGGTTGCCGTCCTCGCGCAGGATGGCGTCGAACCGGGCGCGCAGCTTGCGGCAATAGCCGACCGGGTCGGTCAGCCCGTCGACATGATCGATCCGCACACCGTCGATCAGCCCCTCGGCATAGAGGCGGAAATAGAGCGCGTGGGTTTCCTCGAACACCGCGTCGTCCCCAACCCGCAGGCCGGCCAGCTCGTTGATCGTGAAGAAACGCCGCCAGTTGAGTTCGTCATTGGACACGCGCCACGAGGCCAAGCGGTAATGCTGCCGCTCGAGCAATTCCGCGATGGGCGTGGTCTCCGCGTCCGCCTGATCCTCGTCGCGGATCGGCAGGCGATGCTCGCCATAAGCGACGATCTCGGCGCGGTCGTTCTGACGTTCGACCGCGATCTGTCGATCGGCGAGCGTCTCGGACAATGGCGCCCCAAGGATGGGCAGGACGAGCTTTCGCGACCAGTCGATGTCGAAGAACTTGGCATAGGCGCTGTCCGGCCCATGGGTCAGCACGTCGTTCCACCAGCGATTGCCCCCGCCAGCAACGCCCATGTGATTGGGTACGATGTCGATGATGACACCCATGCCGCGCCCGCGCGCCGCTTCGGCAAGCGAACGGAAAGCCGCCTCGCCACCTAGCTCGGGATTGATCCGGGTGGGGTCGATCACGTCATAACCGTGCGTCGAACCCGCCGCCGCCGTGGTGATCGGCGAGGCATAGACGTGACTGATCCCGAGCCGGTCGAGATAGGGCAGCAACGCCTCGGCCCGGGCGAAGGGAAAGTCCTTGTGAAACTGAAAGCGATAGGTGGCGCGCGGCGTCATGGACGGCGTCCTTCGATAAAGGGTCAGCGGGCGTTGAGCGTGGCGATGCGGGTGGCGACCACCGGGTCGGCGAACGCTGCGTCCAGCGTGTTGGGCAGGCGGCGGCGCCAGTTGGGATGCTCGTCGATGGTGCCGGGCAGATTGGGCTGCTCGACCAGGCCGAGAAGGTCCTCGGCGGGGATGATCGCGAGCGGGCAGGGGGAAGATGCGACCGCCGAGATGGCCGCGTCGACGACGGGGGCGGCCTCTTGTGGCATCGGATGATCGCCGATCTTGTCCCACAGCCGCGACCGCTCGTCGGCCCGTTCATCCTGCTGATCGGAGGAGACGGGCTTGCCGGCGATCGTCGCGCGCCATTCCAGATCGCGGCCCTGCCACCAACCGGCGACCGTGGCGATGTCATGCGTGGCGGTCATCGCGATGGCATCGGCGGACCAGTCTTCGGAGGGCACGAAGTCGCCCTCCGTATCGCGTTCGAAGGGCAGGACCCGCATGCCCAGCATCCCGGCATCGGCCATCACGTCGCGGAAGCCGGGCGGGACGGTGCCCAGATCCTCACCGATCACGATCGCGCCGCGCCCGTCATTGGCGCGGTGCGCTTCGATCTTCAGGATGCGCAGCATGTGATCGAACGGCATGGTCAGATACGCGCCTTGATCCGCCGTCCGCCCTTCGGGAATGACCCATAGCCGCCCCAGGCCCAGCGCATGGTCGATCCGTACCCCGCCCGCATGCGCCAGGATTGCGCGCAGCGTGCCGATGAAGGGCGCGAAGCCCTGCCGACGCAGCGCGAAGGGCGATAACGCGGTGATACCCCAATTCTGGCCATCGGGACCGAGCGGATCAGGCGGCGCGCCGATCGACAGGCCGGTCAGGACGTCCTGTGGCCTGCTCCAGCTGTCGGCACCGTCACCGGCCACGCCGATGGCGAGGTCGGCGATCAGGCCGATCGCCATGCTCGCTTCTCGTGCGGCATCCGCCGCCCGTGCCAATCCCCGATCGGCGTGCCACTGGGCAAAAGCGTGGAAGGCGACCGCATCCGCATGATCCGCGACGAAGCCGCGCACGGCCTCGCCCGCCGGATCATGAAATTCGTCGGGCCATTGCTGCCAGCCACTCGCGCCGTTCCGAGCCAGGAAATAGCCGTGCAGTGCATCGAAGACCGCCTGCGCCTGCAGCCGTTCGCCTTGCGCTTGTCGCCATTCGGCAAAGGTCGTGCGGTCCGCATCGGACAGCCGGTCATAGACGATGCGCAGGTCGCGCATCCGATCGGGCGCGGCGGTGCTCCAGTCGATCAGTTCCTCGGCTTCGGCCACCGGCTCACCGGCGGGCGCCAGCCATGCGTTGCGGAACAATCGGCTGGACGGCGCATAGGGGCTGAACCGGCTGGCGTCGGCCGGGAACAGCGCATGGACCGGGCTGATCGCGACGGCTGCGGCACCGGCGCGGCCCAGCGTCGCGGCCGCTTGGGCGAGGCTGGCGAAATCGCCATAGGCGCCGTGGCCCTCTCGCAATGACGGAATCTGAACGGCACTTCCCCAATGCCGCCCCGCCGGCGGGGAAGGACAGCGCAACGGAGCGATGGCGACCGTCAGTTCACGATCGTCCTGCCGAAGGTGGTGGTAGCCGGGCGTGGCTATGCCGGTCAGGCAGACGCGATCGTCATCTTCAGAAAGCGCAACCTTACGAGTGTCTCCGCTTTCGAGCCGCAATTCCGCTGGCCCGGCCCGCCAGCCTAGTGGCAGCACAACGATGCCGCCGACATCGGCCGATACGAAGCGCTCCTCTATGGCATCGTCGTCGAGGCAGGCGAGAATGGCTTCCAGCGCTTCGTCGGAGACGAGTTGGTCCTCGCCCTTGGCATCCTGCCACTGGCGGATCAGCCCGGCCGCCTCGGCGCGATCGTGCAGATCGCTCATGGCGCGATCCAGGCGGCGAAGCGATCGCCTTCGCGGTGGATCAATGTGCCCTCCTCGGCGTCGAGCGGGGCGGGGGCGTCGCCTAGATCGATATGGATGGTGAGCGTTGCGCCATCCGCCATCCGCCAGCGGGCCTTGACCGCCGCCGCGCCGGTCGCCTCCGCCGCGATGCCGATGGCGCCCTTCAGACGGGGCACGATATGCACTTGCCGCAGCATCAGCAATTCGCGGTACAGCGCGCGCCATTCGCCCGCCTCGGGGCCGGGCTGGGGGATCGAGGCGTCGAAGGTCGCCTTGGCGTTGGGATCGGGTATGCGTTCGCGCGCCGCTTCGTCGGCAAAGGCCTCGAACTTCGCGAATTCCTTGCGCCGGCCCTCTCGGACGGCGTCGGCGAGGTCGTCGTGAAAGTCGGTGAAGAACAGGAAGGGGCTGTCGCTGCCTTCGTCCTCACCCATGAACAACAACGGGATTTGCGGCCCCAGCAGCAACAGGGCGGTCGCCGCCCGCAGCCGCTCGCGATCGGTGAGGCGGATCAACCGCTCGCCCATCGCCCGGTTGCCGACCTGGTCATGGTTCTGGAGAAAGGCGACGAAGGCGGTGCTGGGCAGATGGCCCGACGGCTTGCCACGCGTCGCCCCGTCATGATTGGCCGAGCCTTCGCCCTGATAGATGAAGCCTTCCTTCAGACACCGGGCCAGCCGCTCGGCCGGGTGATCGGCGAAGTCGCCGTAATAGGCGCTCGTCTCACCGGTCAGCAGGACGTGCATGACGTTGTGGAAGTCGTCATTCCACTGGGCGTCATAGCGTTCGGGCGTCAGCCGCTCAGCGTCGTTCTTTTCGTTTTCCAGCACCAGATGCACATGCCGTTCGGGCAGCGCCTGGCGAATTTCGTGTGCCATCCGGTCGAGAAAGCCGTCATTGGCGATCGCATGGACGGCATCGAAGCGCAGCCCGTCGATGCGGTAATCGCGCAGCCACATCAGGGCGTTGTCGACGAAGAAGCGGTGCACCGGATCGGCATCAACCGCCACCGCGCCGCCCCAGGGGGTATGGACCTCCTTGTGGAAGAAGGCGCCGGCATAGGCGTTCAGATAATTCCCGTCCGGTCCGAAATGATTATAGACCACGTCGAGAAAGACCGAGATGCCGAGCATGTGTGCGGTATCGACCAATGTCTTCAGTTCCGCCGGCGAGCCATAGCTTTCGGCGACGGCATAGGGCAGCACGCCGTCGTAGCCCCAGTTGCGGGTCCCCCCGAAGGCGTTGACCGGCATCAGTTCGATCGCGGTGATCCCCGCCGCCGCCATGCCCGCCAGCCGGTCACGAATACCGGGAAAACCGCCCAGCGTTCCCGCATGGACCTCCAGCAGTACCGTCTCTTCCCACGGCCGCCCGCGCCATTCGGTCGCGCTCCAGGCAAAGGCGTGGTCGACCACGACGCTCCAGCCATGGACGCCGCCGGATTGCAGCCGCGACGCCGGGTCGGGCACCGCCAGGTCCTTGTCCAAACGGAACCGGTAGCGCGTGCCAGCACCCGCAGCGGCGTCGGCGACGAACCAGCCGTCCTCACTGTGCGACATCGGCACGGACACACCGCCGTCGATTTCGAGGGTGACGGCATCGCGGTCCGGCGCCCAGAGCCGGAACCGCGTCGTGCCGTTATCCCTCAGTTCGGGTCCCCACTGCGTCATGACGCGATCGCATCATGCCAGGTGATCAGGACGGCGCTTTGCGGGCCGACCTCATAGGTATCGCCGATCGCGATCTCGCCCTGTTCCGGCTTGGCGCTGTCGATCAGGACGGTGCGGTCGTTATGGGGCGGGGGCAGGGTGAAGGTGATCGGATCGGCCGAGGCGTTGAGCAACAGCGACACCGCCTCGATCCGGTCGTCCTCGGTCTTGCTCGCGCGGCGCATCATCAGGGCGCGACCTTCAGGGTTGTTCCAGTCGTCCGCTCTGAGCTGATTGCCCCGCTCGTCCCACCATTCGATGTCATTGACGCCCTGGCCCGGCGTGTCCTGGCCGTAAAGGAAGTGCGGGGCGCGCAGCACCTGATAGCGGCGGCGCAGCTCGGCGAGCCGCGCGGTGAAGGCGATCATCGCCTCGCCCTCATCGGACGCGGCGGCGTTCCAGTCGAGCCAGCTGATCTCGTTATCCTGGCAATAGGCGTTGTTGTTGCCATGCTGGGTCCGGCCGAACTCGTCGCCGGCGACGATCATCGGCGTACCGAGCGAGGCCATCAGTGTCGTCATCATCGACCGCATCACGCGGCCGCGTGCCGCCTTGATATTCTCGTCATCGGTCGGACCTTCCGCGCCCCAGTTCCGCGAGTAATTCTCGGAATGGCCGTCGCGATTATCTTCCTTGTTCGCCTCGTTGTGGCGCTGCTCATACATGACCGTGTCGGCCAGCGTGTAGCCGTCATGTGCGGCGAGCATGTTGAGGCTGGCCCAGGGACGCCGGGCGCGGCGGTCGAACAGGTCGCCCGATCCCGACAGGCGCGCGGCGAGATCGCCCCGCTGGCCGGGATCGCCGCGCCAGTATTTGCGCACCGTGTCGCGATACTTGTCGTTCCATTCCGAAAAGCCGGGCGGGAAATTGCCCAGCTGATAACCGCCGGGGCCGACATCCCATGGCTCGGTCAGCAGCTTCAACCGGCCGAGCACGGGGTCTTGGCGCAGCACGTCGAAAAAGGCCGCGCCGGGGTCGAAGCCATCTGCTTCGCGGCCCAGCGTCAGCCCCAGGTCGAAGCGGAAGCCGTCGATGCCGAAGCTGGTCGCCCAGTAACGCAGCGAGTCCGCCACCATCTGGATCACGCGCGCCTTGGACAGGTTCAGCGTGTTGCCGGTGCCGGTGTCGTTGATCGTATAGCGCGGCTGATCCTGGACCAGCCGGT
This sequence comes from Sphingomonas pseudosanguinis, assembly GCF_052056765.1. Lineage (NCBI taxonomy): Bacteria > Pseudomonadati > Pseudomonadota > Alphaproteobacteria > Sphingomonadales > Sphingomonadaceae > Sphingomonas > Sphingomonas pseudosanguinis. The sequence continues at coordinate 1,613,746 of NZ_CP189888.1, read as the reverse complement.
AATAGCTGGCATTGTCTAGCCCGCGCCAGGACAGCGTCGGGCCTTTCTCCGACCCTTCGCAGGTATGGTTGTAGACGACGTCGAGTATCACCTCGATCCCCGCCTTGTGCAGGCGGTGCACCGCGCGGCGCAGTTCGTCCTGGGTGTCGGTCGCGAAATAGGCCTGTTCGGGGGCGAAGAAGCCGAGCGTGTTATAGCCCCAGTAATTGCGCAGGCCCTTTTCCTGCAGGAAACGGTCCTGGGTGAAGCTGTGGATCGGCAGCAGTTCGATCGCTGTAACGCCGATGCGCTTCAGATGCTTGATGACCGCCGGATGACCGAGCCCGGCATAGGTGCCCCGCTCGCGCGGCGGCACCAGCTCCATCAGCTTGGTCAGCCCCTTGACGTGCGCTTCGTAGATGACGGTTTCGGACCAGGGCGTGTTGGGCTTCACGTCGCGCGACCAGTCGAAATGGTCGTCGACGACCACCGCCTTGGGCATGGCGGCGGCGCTGTCGCGTTTGTCGAAGCTCAGATCCTCCTTCTTGGACCGGATTTGATAGCCGTGTAGCGCATCGGTCCACTTGATCTCGCCAAACAGCTTGCGCGCATAGGGGTCTAGCAGCAGCTTGTTCGGATTGAAGCGGTGCCCCGCCTCCGGCTCATAGGGACCATGCGCGCGGTAGCCATAGAGGAGCCCGGGGCCGACATCGGGCAGATAGCCGTGCCACACCTCGTCGGTGCATTCGGGCAGCGTGTAGCGCTTCAGCTCGCGCTTCCCGTTGGCGTCGAACAGGCATAGTTCGATCCGGTCGGCATTGGCCGAAAAGACGGCGAAATTCACCCCTTCGCCATCGAACGTCGCCCCTAGCGGATGGGGCGAGCCGGCAAGAATCCGATCGGGCAATGCGGTCAAGTGACATCTCCGGCAAAAGTCGGTGGAAGACCATGCGTGGTTGAAGTTCGAAATGTGCGGTGATCGCCCGGATGGCTGGTGGGAGGTCGCCATCCGGGCGATGGGTCAGGCCTTGCTGGCGCGCGGCTTTCTGGTCTTTGGTTTCACGGTGACCCCATCATCCTGGATCGTCGCGGGAGCAGCCTTGCGGCGGGTGGGAGCCGGTTTGACCTCGGCGTCCGCCGTGGTCGGCTCTTCCGCCTCGCCTGTTTCGCGCAACTGCCGTTCGGCCAGTTCCCAATGGTCGCGATCGCGGCCATGTGGTTCGCCCTCGGCCTGCCAGATGTCATAGGCGCGTTGGCGAAGCTGCTCTTCCCGTTGATCCACCGTCTTCTCCCTGTCGTGACATGATGTATGTCATCGCCAGCCTAACGATTGATGGGGTCGTTCCGCTCCCGTAAAAATCGCCTGATCGGCATCAATCACGAACCGGTGGGCGACTTGGCCTTGACCGGCTCGGGCGCGCTGACGGCCGACAGGGTCTGGCGCTGGCTTTCGGTGTCGATCCGGCGGGTGCGGGTGAAGGGGGGCAGCTCGACCCGACCCTTGGTCTCCATCGCCTTCACGATGCCTTCGATCACGCGGAGGTCGGACAGGCCTTCCTCGGCATCGGGCTCCGGATCGCGGTCGTTCAGGATGCAGTCCGAGAAATAGCGCATCTCGCCGCCGAACTGGTCGGTGTGCTTGAACGTCTCGTGGCTCTGCTTGTCGCCGATGGTCAGATTGTGCTCGATCCCCGACTGAAAGCCATAGGCCGGGCTCATATGGATCGACCCCTTCATGCCCGCGATGATCAGGCTGTCGACATTGTTCATCGCATAGCTGACGGTGAAGCTCGCCAGCCGGTCGCCCGGCATGCGCAGCACCACCGCGAAGGTATCGTCCAGATCGCCAAGACCTGCGCTGGGCTGGCGCGTCGCAACCGCGCTTTCGACCGCGACCGGCTCGGCCCCGAAGAGATAGCGGATGGCGTTGATCGGATAGGGCGCCATGTCGAACAGCGGCCCGGCCTCCAGCCCATGCTTGGCGCGGTGATTGTCGGGATCGAGCTTCTGGCCGAAGCAGGAGGTGAACGCGACCAGTTCGCCCAGTTCGCCGTTGCGGATCTTCTCGATCGCGGCGAGCGTGCCCGGTTCGAAATGCAGGCGATAGGCAGTCATCAGCTTGGCGCTGGACCGCTTCTCGGCATCCTGGATCGCACGCGATTTCTCGACCGAAATCTCCAGCGGCTTTTCGCACAGCACATGGATGCCGGCCTCCAGCGCGGGGATGGCGAATTCGGCGTGACGCCAGTTGGGCGTCGCCAGATAGATCGCATCGCAGACGCCGGCGGTCAGCAGCTTGTCGAACTCGTTATAGGAATAGACATGCTCGACACCGTATTTCGCGGCCAGCGCGCTGCCCTTCTCCGCGTCGCCCGTGACGATGGCGGTCAGTTCGGAATTGCCGGTATGCTTGATGCCCGGAAGCATCGCCGACTGGGTGATATCGCCGGCACCCACGACCGCATAGCGGACCTTCTTCGTGCCGAATCCAAGTGCCGATGCCAGGCTCATCCTATTGCTCCGATGTCGTCTTAACGGCTGCTGCAACGCGCAAAACTCAGGAAGGTCCCACGGAGACTTCGACCTTTTGATGAGTTGTTTGCGCAAGTTTCAGGACGATAACCTGGATCATGATCCCCAAAGCGGAGCGCGCGCCCTCGTGACATTGCCCGACCAGCATCCCGATCCGCTCCGCGACGCCGACGGCTTTCTCGACCTGGAAAATTACGCGGCGCTGGGCGACGGGCGCAGTGTCGCGCTCAGCGGCGCGGACGGCGCGATCGACTGGTGGTGCGTTCCCAATATGGACTCGCCGCCCCTGTTCGACCGGTTGCTGGACGGCGAGCGTGGGGGGAGCTTTTCGATCACGCCGGTCGAGCCGTTCACCGTCGAGCGCCGCTATCGGCCGAGCAGCAACGTGCTGGAAACGGTGTTCACCACTGCCTCGGGCCGCGCCAGGCTAGTCGAGTCGCTGAACAGCGGCACCGCCGGGCGGCTGCCCTGGGCGGAACTGGCGCGACGGGTGGAGGGGCTGGACGGCTTCGTCCGCTTCACTATCACGCTGCGCTTCAGCCGGCGCGCGGATACGGTCAGCCCCTATTTCGCGCCGGCCGGCGGGCACAATGTCTTCCATGTCGACCGGGTGCTGGGCGTGTTCCGCCACTGCGGGCATGTGACGATCGACAGCGTCGAGGACGGGCTGGTCACCGCCCATGCCCATGTCGGCCCCGGCGACCGGGCGCGGATCGCGATCATCGCTGGAGAGGACGAACCGCTGGTCTGTCAGGACATCGAGCAGATCGACGAGCGGATCGACCTGTCGGATGCCGAATGGCGGCAATGGGCCGAACGGCTGAAGGTCCCCGACGCGCAGCGCGACCGCGTACTGCGCAACGCACTGGCATTGAAGCTGCTGCTCTACTCGCCGACCGGCGCGATCACGGCGGCGGCGACGACCTCGCTTCCGGAAGGGATCGGCGGGTCCAAGAATTACGACTATCGTTATGCCTGGGTCCGGGATGCCGGCTATACGATCAAGGCGTTCCTGCGCATCGCCGCTCATGCCGAGGCCAAGGCGGCCTTTACCTGGCTGCTCAAGAGGCTGGGCGAGGCGGAGCCGCAGGTCTGTTACACGCTGAACGGCGAGCCGGTGCCGCCCGAAAAGGAGATCGCGGTCAGCGGCTATCGCCAGTCGCGCCCCGTCAGGGTCGGCAATCTGGCCGGCGGACAGCACCAGCACGGCATTTACGGCGACATTTTCGAGACGGCGAGCCGGTTCGTCGCCTGCGGCAATTTCCTCGATGGTGCCAGCGCCGAGACACTGTCGCATCTGGCGGATGCCTGCGCCGACCGCTGGCGACAGCCCGATGCCGGCATCTGGGAACTGCCCGAGGAACGCCACTATACCATGTCGAAGATCAGCTGCTGGCAGGCGCTGGCGCGGGCGGTCGAGCTGGCCGATCAGGGGCAGATCCCGACGACCTGCCGCGACCGCTGGGCGCGCGAGCGCGACCGGGTGGAGGCATGGATCGGCGAGCATTGCTGGTCGGAGGAACGCGGCGCCTATCTGATGCATCCGGACAGCGACGCGCTCGACGCCAGTCTCGCGCTGGCGGTCCGCTTTCGGTTCGACGGGCAGGACCGTCTCGCGCGGACGCTGGATGCGATCGACCGCGAACTGGGCAAGGGGGCGTTCCACTATCGCTATTCGGGCGTCGACAAGGAGGAGGCCTGCTTCCTCGCCTGCACCTTCTGGATGATCGAGGCACGCGCGCTGCTGGGGCAGCAGGAGGCCGCGCAGGCGGCGTTCGATGCCGCGACCGAGGCGCTCGATAGCCGGGGCGCCGGGCTATATGCCGAGATGATCGATCCCGACACGGGCCATTATCTGGGCAACATGCCACAAGGCCTGACCCATCTGGCGGTCATCCAGGCCGCTGTGACGCTGTGCGGGGAGGAATTGTGACGCCATCGGTGGCGGAGCCTTCCGCACATTGCTAACAGCCGGCCGATGACGGCCGAAAAGCTCCCCCCGCAATTGGCATTCCTCGAAGGGGGCGGCGCGGCCACGCAACTGATCCTCGATCGGGACTGGACCGATCACCCCTTCGGTCCGCCCGAAACGTGGCCCGACGCCTTTCGCGTCGCGCTGAGCCTGGTTCTCAACTCGCCGGAGTCGATGATCCTGGCCTGGGGGCCGGACCTGCATTTCTTCTTCAATGAGACCTATTTCCCGCTGCTCGGCCCCCGCCTGTCCTGGGCGATGGGCGCGAGGTTCGACGAGGTCTGGGCCGAGGCGCTGGATCAGGCGCGGCCGATCATCGACGATGCGCTGGCCGGGCGGACGCAGCGTTTCGTTGACCTGCCCTGGAAGCTCGGCACCGACCGGGGCGAAGCGCTGACCTATTGGACCTTTTCCTATTCGCGTGTCCTCGATGCGACGGGCGGGGTGGCCGGCCTGTTCATCTTCACCAACGAGACGACGGCGCGCGTGGTGGCCGATGCGGCGCTGCACGACAGCCAGGCGCAATTGTCCGCCGCGCTGGAGGAGTTGCGCGCGCTCAACGTCACTCTCGAACAGCGTGTCGTTGAGCGAACCGCCGAGCGCGACCGGATGTGGGATGTCTCCCCCGACCTTCTGACCGTGGTCGATCAGGATGGGCGCATCCATCGGGCCAATCCCGCATGGCGTGACCTGTTGGGCTATGGCGCCGAGGCGCTGCTCGGCGTTTCGATCATGGATTTCATCCATGACGACGATCTGCCCGTCGCGCAGCGGGCGCTGTCGCGGTCGCTGGAGGGCCGCGTGGCGCGCAATGAAGTGCGGATGCGTCATGCCGATGGCCATCACGAATGGATTTCCTGGGTCGGGGCCGCTCATGGTTGCGAGGTGTTCGCGGTCGGTCGCCACATCACCCAGCAAAAGGCGGCCGAGGAGGCGCTGCGCCAGACCGAAGAGCAATTGCGTCAGGCGCAGAAGCTGGAGGCGATCGGCCAGTTGACCGGTGGAGTCGCGCACGACTTCAACAATCTGCTCACCGTCATTCGCGGCTCGATCGATCTGCTCCGCCGCGACGATTTCCCGGCCGAACGCCGCCAGCGCCAGATCAACGCGATCGCCGATGCCGCCGACCGCGCCGCCAAATTGACCGCGCAGTTGCTGGCGTTCGCGCGGCGGCAACCACTGACGCCCGAGGTCATCGATGTCGGCGCCAGCATCCTGACCCTGACCGACATGATCCATACCCTGTCGGGCCCGGGCATCAGGCTGGTCATCGAACAGCCCGAAATACCGTGCTTCGCCCATGTCGATCGCAGCCAGCTCGACACCGCCATCGTCAACATGGCGGTCAATGCGCGGGACGCGATGGCGGGGCAGGGGACGCTGACCATCCGTATCGCACCCGCCATCGGCCCGTACGGGACGGATCAGGTGCACATCGCCATCACCGATACCGGCGAGGGCATCCCGGCCGACCGGCTCGAACAGATTTTCGAACCCTTCTTCACCACCAAGCAATTGGGTGCGGGCACCGGGCTGGGGCTGAGCCAGGTGTTCGGCTTCGCGCGCCAATCTGGCGGCGACGTCCGGGTCGTCAGCCAGCCAGGGCAGGGCGCGACCTTCACGCTGATCCTGCCGCAAAGCCATGGCCAGCCCAGGGTCGACAGCGGGCTGCGCGCGATCGACATGGCCAAGCGATCGGACCTCTGTGTCCTGATCGTCGAGGACAATATCGAGGTGGGTCAGTTCGCCGTGGAGGCGCTACGGACGCTGGGCTGTCGCACGGTGATCGCCACCAACGCCGCGATGGCGATGGAGGAGCTGAAGGCCGATGCCGCCCGCTTCGACCTCGTCTTCTCGGATGTCATGATGCCCGGCCAGTCCGGCATCGATTTCGCCCATGACATCGCCCGGACATATCCGGACCTGCGCATCCTGCTGACCAGTGGCTATAGCCAGGTGATCGCCGACGAGGGCAGCCATGGGTTCGCCCTGCTGCGCAAGCCCTATACCTTGGCCGAGCTTGCGCAGCAGATCGATCGCCTGTTCGGCAGCTGATCAGTCGAGATCATTCTCGCTGACGACGACCAACGACTGCTCCATGTCGCGGCCGAGCGCGGTCAGCGCAGCTTCGAGGATGTCGTCCGAATAGCGTTCGAACAGCTCCAGGGCATCATCCTCGGGCACGTCGCCGCTCAGCGCTTCGAGGACATCATACTGGACGGCGAACTGATATTCCTCGCCTTCGATCTCGCCGACGAACTCGACCTGCTTGTCGGCGACATTATCCTCCAGCGTACCCTTCACCACCGTCAACGCGTCGTCCGCCATGATCGTCCTTTCTCATGCGATTGCGACATCGGGGACGCGGAAAGCCGCCCAGGGTTCCCGCGCCCGTCGCTTATTTGACCCGCCGCCAGCGCTGCTGGCGACAGCCCAGCCCGCCGAACAGACAGCCTTCACCGACCAGCGTCTTGGCATCGACCTGGGTGATGGTGCCTTCGACCTCGCGGCCGATGTCGGGGATGAAGACGGTTCCGGCCCAGCGGCCGGGCTCTTCCTCCTCGAAATCGGTGAACAGCCGGGTGCCGACCAGGCGATCCGATCCGCCGCGCGCCGCATCGGCCTTGGCCTGTTCATTGGCCCAGATGACCGTGCCGCACATCAGCTGGGCATCCTGACCGCGTCCGCACGGAGCGAAACGTACCTGGACGCTGTTGGAGGGATTGGCCCAGACGCCCGCCGGCACCCGCGCATCGGCGGTGCCTGCCGCCCCCAGGGCCATCGCGCCGATCAAGGCCTTGGCCATCCATGGCTTCGCGTTCATCATCTCGTCTCCCGTTACCGCTGCCCGACACAGGGCTTTGCATCGCCCATGTAGGAATGGCGGTGAACAGAAACAAAACGGCCGGCGAGTCGCCCCGCCGGCCGCTTCGTTCGTGATAGCGGGCGTCCGCTCAGGCCGAGCGCTTCGCCAGCTCCTTGTTGATGCCCAGCGCCGCCAGCGTGCAGACCGCACCCGACAGCAGATAGGCGCCGACCGACAACAGGCCGAAATTGCTCGACAGCAGCAGCGCGGCCAGCGGCGCGAAGCCCGCACCGATCAGCCAAGCGAGGTCGGACGTGATTGCCGCACCCGTATAGCGACGCAGCGGCGAGAAGCCCGAGTTGATGACACCCGACGACTGGCCGAAGCCCAGGCCGAGCAGCAGGAAGCCGAGCACGATATAGATCGTCTCACCGGTGCCGCCATTGTCGAGCAGCTGCGGCGCGAAGCCCGCATAGGCAGCGATCGCGGCGGCGGAGAAGCCCAGCAGCGTGCGGCGGCCGACGCGGTCGGCGATCTTGCCCGACGCCAGGATGGCGAGAACGCCGACGATGCTGCCGATGATCTCGATCATCATGAAGTCCTGCGGCTGTTCCTTGTTGAACAGGACGACCCAGGACAGCGGGAACACGGTCACGATGTGGAACATCGCGAAGCTGGCGAGCGGGGCAAAGGCGCCGAGGATGACGGTGCGACCTTCCGTGCGCAGCGTCTCGCCGACCGGCGCGGGCTGAAGCTCGCGGCTCTCGAACATGCGCTGGAATTCCGGGGTCGCGACGATGCGGAGCCGGGCGAAGAGCGCCACGACGTTAATCGCGAACGCCACGAAAAACGGATAGCGCCAGCCCCAGTCGAGGAAGTCGGCGGTGCTGAGCGTCGTCAGGAAGAAGGCGAACAGGCCGTTGGCGACCAGCAGGCCGAGCGGCGCGCCCAGCTGCGGGATCATCGCATACCAGCCACGACGACGCTCCGGCGCGTTCAGCGACAGCAGCGAGGGCAGGCCGTCCCAGGCGCCGCCCAACGCCAGGCCCTGCATGATGCGGAAGATGCCCAGCAGCACCGCCGCCGACGTGCCGATCTGTGCATAACCGGGCAGGAAGGCGATCGCCATGGTCGAACCGCCCAGCAGGAACAACGCGATGGTCAGCTTGACCCCGCGGCCCAGATTGCGGTCGACCGCCATGAAGATGAAGGTGCCGATCGGCCGCGCGATGAAGGCCAGCGAGAACAGCGCGAACGAATAGATCGTGCCGGTCAGCGCGTCGACATAGGGGAAGATCAGCGACGGGAACACCAGCACCGAGGCGATGGCGTACACGAAGAAGTCGAAAAATTCCGAGGTACGCCCGATGATGACGCCGATGGCGATATCGCCCGGCGCGACATGGTGCGGATCGCGGGCATTGACCAGCTGCGCGTCCCGCTCAAGGGGCGTCGAGGTCGATGCGGTTAACTCTGCGCTCATCGGCTGCCAGTCCTGACTTCTTGCATGTTCCTGTCAGCGGTTCGGTTGCGGCGCAAAATGACCGCGCAGAACCACCATTGTGCTGCGCCTATGCGCCATTCCCCGGCCGGCGGGGATTGGACAAACTGTCCAATGTGCGCAGGTGCAGCAAAGGCGTAGCGGCCCATGCCATATGTCTCATTCGTCGAGCCTTGCGCGCCTGCGCCCTCTTCGCTGGGCCGCCTTGCCCCTCCTGGCCATGCTGGGGGGATGCGACGCGGTCGTGCTCAACCCTGCCGGTGACGTCGCCGTGCAGCAACGCGATCTGGTGCTGATCGCGACGGCCCTGATGCTGCTCATCATCATTCCGGTGATGGCGCTGACGGTGCTGTTCGCGTGGCGCTATCGCAAGAGCAATACGGACGCCGAATATGATCCGGAGTTCGACCACTCCACCATGCTGGAGCTGGTCATCTGGTCGGCGCCGCTGCTGATCATCATCTGCCTGGGTGCGGTGACCTGGACGAGCACCCATCTGCTCGACCCCTATCGCCCAATCGAGCGGACCGCCCCCGGCCAGCCGGTCGCGGCGAGCGTCAAGCCGCTGCAGGTGCAGGTGGTCGCGCTCGACTGGAAATGGCTGTTCATCCTGCCCGAACAGGGCATCGCCACGGTCAACGAACTGGCGCTGCCGGTCGACCGTCCGGTCGAGTTCCGCCTGACCGGCACCTCGGTGATGAACGCCTTTTACATCCCCGCGATGGCCGGCATGATCTACACCATGCCCGGCATGGAGACGAGGCTGCACGCGGTGCTGAACCGCGAGGGCACGTTCAAGGGGCTGTCGTCGCACTATAGCGGCGCGGGCTTCTCGGGCATGCACTTCCCCGTCTATGCCATGCAGTCGAGCGGTTTCGACCAGTGGGTCGAAAAGGTCCGCAGCTCGCAGGCCGGGCAGGGCAAGGGCCAGGGTCCGCTGACCCGCGCGTCGTTCCTGACCGTCGAAAAGCCGAGCGAATATGTGCCCGCCATGTATTTCAGCGGCGTGCAGAACGGCCTGTTCGACCGCGTCGTCAACCGCTGCGTCGCCGAGAACACGCCGTGCATGTCCGACGTGATGATGCACGACCGGATGACCGGTGGCGGCGACCCGCACGAGATGAAGGTCGGCGAGGGCAATCCGCCCGTCAACAATACCGGCCCGATGCACGGTGAGCGGACCAAGGGTGCGCTCGAAAAGTCGCCCGAGGAAATCCAGACCTCGCCGCATCAGAGCAAGGAGCCGCTGCCGTCGAACGGCGTGCAGCAGCCGGGTGACATGAAGAACCGCCGTATGTCCTTCCTTTCCATCCCGCAGACCCCCGGCCCGCAGACCCTTGGTCATGCCGGTGCGGGTCGCGGCTGAGGCACGCCATCATGGATCAGACATTAAAGACCATTTTCGGACGCCTGTCGTTCGAATCGCTACCGATCCACGAGCCCATCGTCGTCGGCACCTTCCTGGGTGTCGCGGTCGGCGGTCTCGCGGTGCTGGCGCTCATCACCAAGTTCAAGCTGTGGGGCTATCTCTGGAAGGAGTGGTTCACCACGGTCGATCACAAGCGCATCGGGATCATGTACATGATCCTGGGCATCGTAATGCTGCTGCGCGGCTTTGCCGACGCGCTGATGATGCGCGGGCAGCAGGCGATCGCGTTCGGCGACAATCAGGGCTTCCTGAACTCGCACCACTATGATCAGGTGTTCACCGCGCACGGCGTCATCATGATCTTCTTCGTGGCGATGCCGATCATCACCGGCCTGATGAACTATGTCATCCCGCTCCAGATCGGCGCGCGGGACGTGTCCTTCCCGTATCTCAACAATCTGAGCTTCTGGATGACCGCGGGCGGCGTGGTGCTGGTGATGGCCTCGCTGTTCATCGGTGAGTTCGCGCGCACCGGCTGGCTGGCCTTTCCGCCTTTGTCGGAGCTGGACTTCAGTCCGGATGTCGGTGTCGACTATTATATCTGGGCATTGCAGGTGGCGGGTGTCGGTACGACCCTGTCGGGCATCAACCTGATCGCGACCATCATCAAGATGCGCGCGCCGGGCATGACCATGATGAAGCTGCCGGTGTTCTGCTGGACCTCGCTGTGCGCGAACGTCCTGATCGTCGCCAGCTTCCCCGTGCTGACCGCCACGCTCGTCCTGCTGTCGCTCGACCGTTACGTCGGCACCAACTTCTTCACGAACAATCTCGGCGGCAACCCGATGATGTACGTGAACCTGATCTGGATCTGGGGCCACCCGGAGGTCTACATCCTGATCCTGCCGCTGTTCGGCGTGTTCTCGGAAGTCACCTCGACCTTCTCGGGCAAGCGGCTGTTCGGTTACACCTCGATGGTCTACGCCACGATCGTCATCACGATCCTGTCGTACCTGGTGTGGCTGCACCACTTCTTCACCATGGGTTCGGGCGCCAGCGTCAACTCGTTCTTCGGCATCACCACCATGGTGATCTCGATCCCGACGGGGGCGAAGATCTTCAACTGGCTGTTCACCATGTACAAGGGGCGCATCCGGTTCGAGTTGCCGATGATGTGGACCATCGCGTTCATGCTGACCTTCACCATCGGCGGCATGACCGGCGTTCTGCTCGCCGTTCCGCCCGCCGACTTCGTGCTGCACAACTCGCTGTTCCTGATCGCGCACTTCCACAACGTGATCATCGGCGGCGTGCTGTTCGGTGCCTTCGCTGCGATCAACTACTGGTGGCCCAAGGCCTTCGGGTTCAAGCTCAACGAGTTCTGGGGCAAGGTGTCGTTCTGGCTGTGGGTCATCGGCTTCTGGGTCGCCTTCACGCCACTCTACATCCTGGGCTTCATGGGCGTGACCCGTCGTCTGCACCACTTCGAGGACCCGTCGCTCCAGCCTCTCTTCATCGTCGCGCTGTTCGGTGCGCTGATGATCGCAGGCGGTATCGGTGCGTTCCTGGTTCAGATCGGCGTGTCGATCTGGAAGAAGGAAGAGCTGCGCGACGTGACCGGAGATCCCTGGGACGGCCGCACGCTGGAATGGGCGACCTCGTCGCCGCCGCCGCAGTACAACTTCGCCTTCACGCCCGTCATCCACGAACTGGATGCCTGGTACGACATGAAGGACAAGAAGGCACAGGCGCCGGTGGAGGGCTATCGTCCGATCCACATGCCCAAGAACACGGGCACCGGCGTGATCATCGCCGCCCTGTCGACCGCTGCCGGCTTCGGCATGATCTGGTACATGTGGTGGCTGGCCGCCTTCGGCCTGATCGGTGTCATCGTCGTCGCCATCTGGCACACGTTCAATTATGACCGCGATTACTACATCCCCGTCGATGAGGTCGTGGCAACGGAAAACGAGCGGCGTCGTCTGCTCGGGCAGGGAGCCTGATCCATGTCGACTGATGTTCTGAGCGCCGATCCGGCCAAGAACCCGACCTATTATCTGGTCGAGGACGAGGATCATCATCACGAATCCGGTGGCTCGACCGCCATCGGCTTCTGGATGTACCTGATGAGCGACTGCCTCATCTTCGCGATCCTGTTCGCCACCTACGGCGTGCTCGGCACGAGCTATGCCGGCGGGCCGACGCCGCGGGAGATTTTCGAACTCCCGCTCGTCGCGCTGAACACCTCGATGCTGCTGCTGTCGTCGATCACCTATGGCTTCGCCATGATCGCGATGGAGAAGAACCAGAAGGCGCAGGTGCAGATCTGGCTGGCGATCACCGGCCTGTTCGGTCTCGCCTTCCTGTCGATCGAACTCTACGAATTCGCCAACCTCATCCATGAGGGTGCGACGCCGCAGCGTTCGGCCTTCCTGTCGTCCTTCTTCACGCTGGTCGGCACGCACGGTCTGCACGTCACCTTCGGCATCATCTGGCTGGTCACGCTGATGGTGCAGGTCGGCCGCTTCGGCCTGCTGGAGGCGAACAAGCGCCGCCTGATGTGCCTGTCGATGTTCTGGCACTTCCTGGACGTCGTCTGGATCGGTGTCTTCACCTTTGTCTATCTGCTGGGAGTTCTTCGTTGAGCGCTCATCCTCCCCATGGTCATGGCGATCACGCCAATCTGGACCACGACCTGCATTCGCATGGCGACACCCATGGTCACGGCTCGATGAAGGGCTACATGATCGGGTTCGTGCTGTCGGTGATCCTGACTGCGATCCCGTTCTGGGCGGTGATGACCGGCGGCCTGGGTGATACCCAGACGACCGCGCTGGTCATCATGGCGCTGGCGTTCGTGCAGATCGTCGTCCACATGATCTTCTTCCTGCATATGAACACCAAGTCGGAAGGCGGCTGGACGATGATGGCGCTGGTGTTTACCGCCGTGCTGGTCGTCATCACGCTGAGCGGATCGATCTGGGTCATGTATCACATGAACACCAACATGATGCCGGACATGGCCGCCCAAATGGGCGGCGGCATGTAATGGCCGGGACGGGCATCGGAGGCGGGCGGCGGGACCGCTCGCCGCTGATGCCGGTCATCCTGACCGCGATCGGCCTGGCGCTAATCGCGGGCTTCATTTCCCTGGGCGTGTGGCAGCTTCATCGCCGCGTCTGGAAGCTCGATCTGATCGCGACGGTGAATGCGCGGCTTGACGCCCCGCCGGTCGCAGCCCCCCCGACAGCCGGTCCGGCCGATGTCTATCGCCGCGTGACCGTACGAGGCACGTTCCGTAACGACCGCGAAACCTTCGTCCAGGCCGTGACGGAGCGTGGGCCGGGCTATTGGGTCATGACGCCGCTGGTCGGCCCGCGCTTCACCATCCTCGTCAATCGCGGCTATGTTCCGGCCGAGAAGCGGGCGGACCATGATCGTCCCTCCGGCCCCGTCACGGTCACCGGGCTGGTGCGGGTCAGCGAACCGGGCGGCGGCTTCCTGCGCTCGAACGATCCCGCCGCCGACCGCTGGTATTCGCGCGACGTGGCGGCCATCGCCGCCGCCAAGGGGCTCGGCCCCGTTGCCCCTTATTTCATCGATGCCGATGCGACGCCGAACCCCGGCGGCTACCCGGTCGGAGGGCTGACCGTGGTCAGCTTCCGCAATAGCCATTTGTCCTATGCGCTGACCTGGTTCGGGCTGGCGATCCTGACGGTCGTCGGGCTGGTCATCGTGTGGCGGCCCGGCCGCGAGCGATGACCGCAGCGCCGCCCTATCTGCCGTTCACCGTTCGGCCGCGCGAACCCGATGCGACCGCGGGCACCGCCAATATGCGCCAGCTCATCCATCTGCGCTGGATGGCGGTGGCGGGCCAGCTGGTGACGATCCTGTTCGTCAATCGCGTCATGGGGGTGCAGCTCCCTATCGCCGCGATGATGGGCGTGCTGGCGATGGCGGTCGCGATCAACCTGCTGAGCCATTTCCGGCTCCGCTTCCACCGCATCACCAATACCGAGCTGCTGTTCGCGCTGATGTTCGATGTCGGCACGCTGACGCTGCAGCTGTTCCTGTCGGGCGGCGCCACCAATCCATTCATCTCGCTCTATCTGATCCAGGTCGTGCTCGGCGCGGTGCTGCTTGAGACATGGTCCGCCTGGGCGCTGGCCGGGATCACCGGCATCTGCTTCGGGCTGTTGTCGCTGCACCATCGCCCGCTGGCCTTTCCGCCCTGGCTATTCGGCGACATTGCCGGGCTGCATACGCTGGGCAATTGGCTGGGCTTCGCGATCGTCGCGGGATTGCTGATCCTGTTCGTCACGCGGATCAGCGAGAACCTCCGCCAGAACGCGGCACGCATCGCCGATTTCCGGCAACAGGCCTCCGAGGAGGATCATATCGTCCGCATGGGCCTGCTCGCCTCGGGCGCGGCGCATGAACTGGGTACGCCGCTGGCCAGCCTGTCGGTGATCCTCAGCGACTGGCGGCGCATGCCCCGCCTGCGCGACGATGCCGAGCTGATGGGCGAGATCGCCGAGATGCAGGCGGAGGTCCAGCGCTGCAAGGCGATCGTCACCCGCATCCTGCAATCGGCTGGCGAACCGCGCGGCGAGGCGGCCGAGCAGTCGGAGGTCGGTCTGTTCATCGACGCGATCGTCGGCGAATGGCGCGAAACCCATGCCCAGGTCCCATTCGACTATGCGCGGACCGAGGACGATGCCCCGATCGTGTCCGACCCCGCGATCAAGCAGGCGGTCTGGAACGTGCTCGACAACGCCGCCGAGGCATCGCCGCACGGCGTCGGGCTGAGTGTGACGCGCGAGGGGGATACGGTGGCGATCCGGGTTTCCGATCACGGCCCCGGCTTCACGCCGGCGACACTGGCACAGGTCGGTCGGCCGCAGCAGTCGACCAAGGGCGAGGGGCATGGCGTCGGCCTGTTTCTGGTGTCGAGCGTCGTGCGCAAGCTGGGCGGTCGCATCGAGGCGAAGAACCGGCCCGAGGGTGGCGCGACGGTGACGTTGACCCTACCTTTGGGGATGATCGGCATGACGGATCGGAAGAGATGATGGACGGCGAACGCTCGCTGATAATTGTCGAGGATGACGACACCTTCGCCCGCACGCTCCAGCGGTCGTTCGAGCGGCGCGGTTATGACGTCCGCGTTGCCAACAGCCCCGATGCGCTGATCGCGGTCCTGGCGGAGATGACCCCGCGTTATGCGGTCGTAGACCTGAAACTCGGGCAAGCCTCGGGCCTCGCCTGTGTCCAGACGCTGCACGCGCATGATCCCGAGATGCTGATCGTCGTGCTGACCGGTTTCGCCAGTATCGCCACGGCGGTGGAGGCGATCAAGCTGGGGGCCTGCCATTATCTTGCCAAGCCGTCGAACACCGACGACATCGAGGCGGCCTTTCACAAGGCGAGCGGCGATGCGACGACGGCGATCACCGACCGGCCCAGTTCTATCAAGACGCTGGAGTGGGAACGGATCAACGAGACGCTGGCCGACACCAACTTCAACATCTCGGAAACCGCACGGCGGCTGGGGATGCACCGCCGCACGCTCGCGCGGAAACTGGAAAAGCGTCACGTTCCCTGACGCTTGGGGGAGGGGCCAACCGACCCCTCCCATGCGCGTTCACGCGCGGCGCTTCTCGGCCGCGATCCAGGCGTCGATCTTCTGCTCCAACACCGGCATCGGCAATGCGCCGGTATCGAGAATTTCGGCATGAAAGCGGCGCGGATCGAACTTGGCGCCCAATTCGGCCTGCGCCTTCGCCTTCATCCGGCTGATCGTCAGCTGACCGATCTTATAGGCCAGCGCCTGGCCCGGAATGGCGATATAGCGCTCGACCTCGGCGGTCGCGTCGGTCCGCGCCATCGGCGAATTGGCGAGCATATAGTCGATCGCCTGATCGCGGGTCCATCCCTTGGCATGGATGCCGGTGTCGACGACCAGCCGCATCGCACGCAGCATCTCGTCGTTCAGCCCGCCCATCCGCTGATAGGGATCGGTCTCCATGCCCAATTCGGGCCACAGCGTCTCGGCATAGAGCGCCCAGCCTTCGGCATAGGCGGTATTGCCGCCGAAGCGCATGAAGGCGGGCAGCGCGGCATTCTCCTGCGCCAGGCTGATCTGGAAATGATGGCCCGGCACCGCTTCGTGCAGATAGAGCGTCTCCATCTCCCACATGTAGCGCGACGGCAGGTCATAGGTGTTGTAATAGAAGACACCCGGACGTGAGCCATCGGGCGTGCCGCCCTGATAGGAGCCGCCGGCGTCGGTCTTTTCCTTGAACGCGGGGACGGGCCGGATTTCAAGCGCGGTCTTCGGGATCAGCGAGAATTGCTCGCGGATACGCGCATCGACACGGCGGCCGATCGCTTCATAGCCTTCACGCAGCTGCTGCGCCGATTTGGGCTGGAACTGCGTATCGGTGCGCAGGAAGGTGAAGAATTCGGGCAGGCCGCCCTTGAAGCCGACCGCCTGCTTCTGGACCTCCATCGCCTTCAGGATGCGCGCGACCTCCGACAGACCGAGCTGATGGACCGCCTCGGCCTGAAGCGGCAGAGTCGTATTTTGCTCGATGAGATAGGCGTAGAGCTTCGCACCGCCCGGCATGCCCGACAGGCCGACGCTGTCGCGCGCCGCGGGCAAATAGGTCGTGGCGAGAAAATCGCGCATCCGGCGCTGGGCGGGGATGATCACGTCGCGGATCTGCGTCGCATAGGCGGCGGTCAGCCGGGTGCGGTCGGCGGCCGGAATGGCGGCGGGAAATTTCTTGACCGGCGCATAGAAGGTCGACTCTTCCGGCTTGCCCGCCAGCAGATTGTCGAACTGCGTGATCATGTTGCGAACGACCAGCTTGGGCTGGACGACGCCGCTCTTCATACCCTGTCGAAAGCGACCGATCGCTTCGTCGAGCAGCCGGGCATATTCGATGTTGCGCTTCAGGTTGTTCTCGTAATCGACCACCGTATTGAAAGGTGCGGCGCCCTGACCCGAAGCGAATTCGGGATAGAAGGTCTGGATGCCATAGAAATGATCCATCGGCCGCACGATCGTCAGCGCGACGATGGCCGGGTCCAGACCTTTCAGCGACATCTCGGTCTGATTGCGGAATACGTCGTAGGCGATCTGATCGGTCGGAGTCAGCTTGGCACGGTCAATCCGCCCCAGCTCCGCCATATCCTTTTGCGCGGCCGCGCGTTCGGCCGCGATATAGCGGTCGGAGAAAAAGTCGCCGACCTGATCGGCGCGGCGCATATCCCCCCGGAAGATGCCGTTGATCGGATTGCGCGCGAGGCTAGCTTCGTCGCTCTCATGGAAAAGCCGCTTGAGCCGCGCGTCTTCGGGGCCGTCACCCGGCTGGGGCGGAGCGGGAGGCAGGGCCTGGGCCAGAACCGGCGCGGTCATGGCGGGAAGCGACAGGGAGGAGAGCAGGGCAGCGAGAGGCAGAAGGCGCAAGCGGATTTCCCGTTCGGTCAGAGAAGACCTATTGGTAGAAACCCGCTGATCACCCCGCAAGCAGTGGTAGACGCTTATCCACCGCTGATTGTCCGATGGAGAGGACACGAAAAAGCCCCCGCAGCATCCCGGTGGGACGATGAGGGGGCTTTCTGAAACGGTTCGCGTTCAGCGCCCGTCAGCGTCAAACGCAACCTGGATTTAGATAGTCGACTTGTTGGTCGCAGCCTTGGCGGCGGCCGAACCGGCATTGCTCGCGACCTTGACGACGTCGTCCAACAACGACTTCGCACGGTCCTTCGCCGCGCCCTTGGTCAGGCCGGCCTCCTCCAGTTCGCGCAGGCCCGTCTCGCGGGCGGCCTGCGTCGCCTGACGGACCGTCTCACCAAGCTTCTTGCCGAGCGGGGCGAGGACTTCCTTTTCCCGGGCGCTGCGCGGGATCAGCGCGCCGGCGAGGACGCCGACCGCCAGACCGCCGACCAGAATGCCGAGCGGATTGGCTTCGATCGTCTGCGCGGTCTTGTGCGCGACGTCAGCGGCCTTTTCCTTGGCGTCGTGAAGGGCGTGCGAAGCAGTCTCGCGGCCGTGTGCCAAGGTCTCGCGGATACGACCATTCTGCTGATCGTCGTCGAGCGTGGTGTGCGTGGTTTCGATGGTCATTGCGGTCATCCTCCTGGACTTTTGCCGACCTTGATTTGCCGGTCGGCAGGCCAAATCACTTGCGCTTGAACAGGCGGGCGATCCGCCGACGGTTGAGGAACAACCCCAGCACCGCCACACCACCGGCGACGGCAGCGGGATTGTTCCTGGCGCTGTCGATCCCCGACTTGGCGGCGGACAGGCTGACTTCCTTAGCCTGTGCGGCCAGGGCCTGCGGCTCCAACCGCGCCTGGATACGTGCGGCCGTCTGGTTCATCCGCTCACGCGCCTCGGCGGCCCGCAGTTCGGCTTCGGAGACGGTCATGCCTGCCCTCCCGACAAACGCGACTTGCCGACCATCGCCAGGATACCGGCGATCAGCAGCACCGCGCCGACCACGATCAGGGTCGATCCCAGCGGCCCCACCAACGGCGTTAACGCCATGATCAGACCGACAAGGAACGCGATCGACGCGGCTAGCGCCAACACGCCGGCGATGGCGAAGAAGGTCGCCGCGCTGCGATAGCGCGAGACCTTGTCGGATGCCCGCGCCTTCGCCAGGTCGATCTCAGCCGCGATGAACGACCGGCCGTCATCGACCAGCTGCGAGACCAGTGAGGTAAGGGTCTCCGGTTCCGGCGACGTCGCCGAAAGGGGGGCGGTCACGCGGGTCACGCTGCGGCGTTGTCCGACGCGTGGCCCTCAAGACCCGACTGGACCACGCGGGCCACGACGAAGCCGAGCGCCGCCGCGATGCCGACGGCGACCGCCGGGCTCTTGGCTACGAAGGCGCGTGCGTCGTCGAGCAGTTCCTCGACATCCTTGTCCTTGATCGAACCGGAGAAGGAATTCACCGCATCCGCCGCCGAGCGGGCATATTGACCATATTGCTGGCCAAGCTTCTCATCGACCTGACCCGCCGCATCGTTGAGCAGCTGTGCGACCTGGTCGAGCGCCGAGCCGGCCTTCGCCTTGCCGTCGCCGGCCAGCGCATAGACCTTGTCGACCGCCTGCTGCTGGAACTTGCCGGCACCGTCCTTCACCGTCTGCTTGGCATCGGAGATGGTCGAGGCCTTCGTGTCCGCCGTGGCGGTCTGCGTCGCGCTGTTGCCGATGCCGAAGGATGCGGTGGGCGCCGCGACCTCAGGGGCGACGCCGCCATGGCCGCCGAAATTGGGCGTCGTGTCATGCTGCGGGGGGAACGTGTTGTCGGTATCGGCCATGGGACAATCCCTTTCCTTCTTGGCCCGGCGGACCGGGCAGTTCGCCTCTTAACCCCGGCGACGGAAGCACGGTTCCATGCTTTCCTCCAATTGCCCTTCGCGTGGTCACACGATAGAGCGCGCCCGAGACCTTCAAGGCTGATGTAGGAGCATCGTTACGTGACCGCAATCATCGACATCCACGCGCGTCAAATCCTGGACAGCCGGGGCAACCCCACCGTCGAAGTCGACGTGCTGCTCGAAGATGGCAGCTTCGGCCGCGCCGCCGTTCCCTCGGGCGCGTCGACCGGCGCGCATGAGGCGGTCGAGAAGCGCGACGGCGACAAGAGCCGCTGGATGGGCAAGGGCGTCGAAGCGGCGGTCGAGGCGGTCAATGACGAGATCACCGACGCGATCCTGGGCATGGACGCGGAGGATCAGGCCGATCTCGACCGCGCGATGATCGAACTGGACGGCACCGAGAACAAGGGCCGTCTGGGCGCGAACGCGATCCTGGGCGTCAGCCTCGCGGCGGCCAAGGCTGCGGCCGAGGCGCGGGGTCTGCCGCTGTATAAGTATGTTGGCGGTGTCTCGGCGCATCTGCTGCCCGTGCCGATGATGAACATCATCAATGGCGGCGAACATGCCGACAACCCGATCGATTTCCAGGAATTCATGATCATGCCGGTCGGTGCGGCAAACATCATGGAGGCGGTCCGCTGCGGCTCGGAAATCTTCCACACGCTGAAGAAGGCGCTGCACGAAAAGGGTCTGGCGACCGGCGTGGGTGATGAAGGCGGCTTTGCCCCCAACATCGCCTCGACCACCGAGGCGCTGGACTTCATCATGGGCTCGGTCGAGAAGGCCGGGTACAAGCCGGGCGACGACGTGATGATCGCGCTCGATTGCGCCGCGACCGAGTTCTTCAAGGACGGCAAATACAATATCTCGGGCGAGGGCAAGATCCTGTCGAGCGATGAGATGGCCGAGTATCTCGCCAACCTGACCCGCCAGTACCCGATCCTGTCGATCGAGGACGGCATGGCCGAGGACGATTGGGAAGGCTGGAAGGCGCTGACCGACATGATCGGTGACAAGGTGCAGCTGGTCGGCGACGATCTGTTTGTCACCAACCCGAAGCGGCTGAAGCAGGGCATCGACGGCGGCTATGCCAACTCGCTGCTGGTGAAGGTCAACCAGATCGGCACGCTGACCGAGACGCTGGAGGCTGTGTCGCTGGCGCAGCGTTCGCGCTACACCGCCGTCATGTCGCACCGTTCGGGCGAAACCGAGGACGCCACCATCGCCGATCTGGCGGTCGCCACCAACTGCGGCCAGATCAAGACGGGCAGCCTCGCGCGTTCGGACCGGCTCGCCAAGTACAATCAGCTGATCCGCATCGAGGAAGAGCTGGGTGACTCGGCGCGCTATGCCGGCCGCGATATTCTCATCCGCGCTTGAAATCGAAGGGCGTCGGTACGAAAATGGGTTCCGTGACCAAGAAGCCGTCGCCTTTCATTCGCACCATGCGGCGGGCCGCGTTGCCCGCCCTTGGCCTGACGATCGTCGCATTCTTCGGCGCCTATGCGGTGCTGGGGCGCAACGGCCTGCTCGCTTATGGCGAGTATCAGCGCCAGTTGGTGAAGCGGGAGCAGGAATATGCCCAGCTCGATAAGAAGCGGACGGTCCTGAAGAACCGCGTCGCGCTTCTCGACCCGGATCATGCCAATCCGGACATGGTCGACGAGATGGTCCGCAAGGAACTGAACGTCGCCCATCCGGATGAGGTGATCGTCCCGCTGAAGTAATCGCGGCAACCTATTGAAAAGGGGCGGCTTTCCGAATGGAAGGCCGCCCCTTTCCGTATCAGCGGCCCAAGAAGGTCAGGATGTCGCTGGTCAATCGATCGCTGTGTGTGACGTTCAGGCCATGCGGCGCGCCGTCATATTCAACGAGTTGGGACTGCGCGATCCCGGCCGCGGCCGCCCGACCGGCGGCATCGATCGGCACCGTCTGGTCGGCCGTGCCGTGGATGACCAGCGTCGGCACACGGAAGGCGGCTAGGTCGGGGCGGAAGTCGGTCTGGCTGAACGACTCCGCGCATGCCAGGGTCGGCTTGAGGCCGGCCTGCATCGCCACGCTGGTCGCCCAGTCGAGTATCTCCTCGCTGACCGGGCTGGAGATATAGCCGACACCGAAGAACTGCTTGAAGAAGGTGTGGCGCAGGAAATGCGCGCGGTCGTCCTTCAACCCTTGCGTGATCTGGTCGAAGACCGACTGCTCGGTGCCATCGGGATTGTCCGGGGTCTTGGCCATATAGGGTACGACCGAGGCGATAAGGCCGGCCGCCACGACGCCCTTGCCGTCATGCCGGCTCATATAGCGCGCGACCTCGCCGCCGCCCATCGAGAAGCCGAAGACCGCCGCATCCTGCGCGCCCGTCGCCTCCAGCACATCGGCGAGATCATCGGCCAGCGTGTCATAATCATAGCCCGACCAGGGCTGACCCGACCGGCCAAAGCCGCGTCGGTCATAGGCGATGGCACGGAAGCCCGCCTCGGCCAGCGCCATCATCTGCGCGTCCCACATGTCCGCCGACAGCGGCCAGCCATGCAGCAATACGACGGGGCGGCCTTCGCCCCAGTCCTTGACATAGATATCCGTACCGTCGCGGGTTTTCAGATAAGGCATGGTATTTCCTGACATATCGGGAAAGGAATAGCCTGAACGGGCGCGGCGATAGCCCGTTCCGTTCCCGCCATGCTTGCACAGGGCGCATGCGGGCGCGCATCACGTCAACAAGGCTGACGTGGTGCATTGCCAGCGGCGCGTGATGAAGTCACATTCGCGCCATTCACGATCCAAGGAGCTTCGATACATGCGGGGATGGCGGTTGATGTTGGCGGGATCGATGCTCGCCAGCCAGCTCATGACGGGAACGGCAATGGCCCAGGTGAATATGGTGACAGAGAACGACCCCTATATCTGGCTGGAGGACAAGGACGGCGCCAAGGCGCTCGCCTGGGTCGAGGCGGAGAATGCCAAGACGCTGCCCCGCCTGCAGAACGACCCGCGCTATCAGACCTTCTACCAGGAGGCGCTGGCCATCGCCTCGGCCAAGGATCGCATCCCGATGCCCGGCCAGCTTTATGGCCGGATTGTCAATTTCTGGCGCGATGCCGATCATCCGCAGGGCATCTGGCGCTGGACGAGCGAGGCCGATTACGCCTCGACCAATCCGCGCTGGACGACGCTGCTCGACCTCGATGCGCTGAGCAAGGCGGAGGGCAAGAAATGGGTCTGGAAGGGGCTCACCTGCCTTAGCCCCGAGGATCGGCTATGCCTGATCGCGCTGTCGGAAGGTGGCGAGGACGCGATCGAATATCGCGAATTCGACATGGAGACGGGGGCGTTCGTCCCCAACGGCTTCCGCCTGTCGACCTCCAAGCAGGGCGCGGCCTGGCTGGACAAGGACACGCTGCTGGTCAGCCGCGACTGGGGTGAGGGCACGCTGACCAAGTCGAGCTACCCGTTCGTGGTGAAGATGGTGAAGCGCGGCCAGCCGCTGACGCAGGCGAGCGAGGTCTTCCGGGGGGCGCCGACCGACGAGTTGGGCACCTATGCCGGCGTGCTGACCGATGCGAAGGGCAACCGCGCCGTCGTGATCGAGCGGCGCAAGACCTTCTTCGGCGGTGACAAGCTGTTCTGGACGCCGGCGGGCGGGGCCAAGCCGATCGCGATGCCCGCGCGCGCCTTCCCGTCGGGCATGGTCGATGGCCGCGTGGTCTTCCAGACCAGTGATGCCTGGGGCGAGCATCCGGCGGGCTCGGTCGTCTGGGCACCGCTGACCGAACTGGAGGCGGGGCGGATCACGCCGCGCGCGCTGTTCACGCCGACCGATCGGCAGGCGGTCGAGGGCGTCTCGACGACCAAGGACCGTGTCGTCGTAACCTATATCGACAATGTCCGTGGCCGGGCGAGCGTCTTCACGCCGGGCGCCAATGGCTGGACCGCGACTGCCGTGCAGGTGCCGGACAATATGGCAGTCGACGTGGTCAGCACCAGCGACCGGTCGAACATCGTCTATCTGTCGACCGCAGGCTTCACCACGCCGACCGTGCTGTCGCGCTTCGATGCTGGCCAGCCGGCCACGCCGCAGGTGCTGAAAACGCTGCCCGCGCGCTTCGATGCGGCGGGCACGACCGTCCATCAATATGAGGCGACCTCGACTGACGGCACGAAAATCCCATATTTCGTCGTCCTGCCCAAGGGCGCGAAGCTGGACGGCACCACACCGACGCTGATGACCGCCTATGGCGGGTTCGAGATCGCGCGCCTGCCGACCTATCTCGGCTCGACCGGCAAGATCTGGACCGAGCGGGGCGGGGCCTATGTCCTCGCCAATATCCGGGGTGGTGGCGAGTTCGGGCCGAAATGGCATGACGCGGGCCGCAAGACGAAGCGTCAGATCATCTATGACGACTTCGCTTCGGTCGCGAAGGACCTGTTCACCCGCAAGATCACCAATCCGCAAAAGCTGGGCATCTATGGCGGCTCGAACGGCGGACTGCTGATGGGCGTCGAGCTGACCCAGCATCCCGAGTTGTGGAAGGCGGTGACGATCCAGGTGCCGCTGCTCGACATGGTCCGCTATCAGAAGATCGCCGCCGGCGACTCGTGGAAGGACGAATATGGGTCGGTCGACGTGCCCGAGGAGGCGGCCTTCCTACGCAAGATCTCGCCCTATGCGAATATCCGCAAAGGCGTGGCCTACCCTGAGCCCTATATCTGGACCACGACCAAGGACGACCGCGTCGGGCCGCAGCATGCACGCAAGTTCGCCGCGCGCCTGTCCGAATATGGCATCCCGTATCTCTTCTATGAGGATACGGCCGGTGGCCATTCGGGTGATGCCGACATCGCGCAGGGCGCTCGGCTGAGTGCGCAGCAGATGGTCTATTTCGCGCAGAAGCTGATGGACCAGCCGAAGCGCTGACGTGGCGATGCCGGGTGCGTTACGGCGCATCCGGCATTTGCCGCTTGCCCTATGGGACAATATTGTTCTTGCTGCGTTGCGGTAGGATGGGCAAATGCAGGGCATGACCGATATGTCGACGACCGAGCGCCGTCCGGCTGAGCCGGCGGCGGGCGCTCCCGCCATCATTTTCGAGGCCATCGTGAAGATGCAGGCCGTCTCCGCCATGTATAATCGCGGCGAAGTGGTGCTGGCGCCCCATGTGATCTACACCCGCCACGACGAGCTTTACGTCGATGCGACCACTGTCGAGCGGGATGGCAAGCCGCCACGCGAGGAAAAGATGGGCACGTTCAAGCTGGCGGGCCTGGGCGCACTCCGCCTGACCCCGCGCCGTTTCGCGCTCAGCACGCTGTTCGAACGCGATGCCGAGAAATATCGCAACGTGGCGTTGATGATGGTCGAGCCGGGCTGATCGGCCCGATCAGCGGCCGGGCCAGAGCCATCAATGCATCGGCACCAATGGCTCTGGCTGATTAACTAGCGGCAGCGGACCTGGTTCTGGTCGATCGAACGCCCGGCCAGCGCGCCGCCGGCGGCACCCAATAGGGTGGCGATGGTGCTGCTGCGGCCCCCGACCAGATTGCCGAGCACGCCGCCGGCCGCCCCGCCGATGATCAGGCCGGTCGTACCGTCCGACCGCCGGCAATAATAGCGGCCATCGGTCCCCGCATAGACGCGGTCCTGCGGCTGTAGGACGCGCTCGCGATATTGCGGCCCATCGCGGTAATCGCCGACCGGATCATAATAGGGCTGATTGTCAGGGCCATAGCCGTCCGCCGGGACGGGTGGTGCCACGCGGTAGCCGCCGGGGCCGGCCGCTGGCGGCGGGGGCGGCGGGGCAGGGCGATCGCCATCGTCATAGCCCGGACCCGCATCCGAATAACCCCGGCCACGCTCCGCCTGATACCGATCCACCTCCTGCCGATAAATCTGATATTCCCGGTCGAAACGCGCCTGCGCCGCTCGGAACCGCGCCTCGTCGGCGGCGGTCTGCGCCGATGCGGGCAGGGCGGTCATGGTAACGGCGGTGGCGACTGCCGCGATGGCCAGGCGACGAAAGCCCATCGATCTCTTCCTCCAGCGCCCGCACGATCGGGCAGGCCAGACCGATACGGCCACGAATCGATATGGTTCCTGAACGATGCGGAGGGTCAGGCGACGCTTTTGGTGACGAAGCTGTCCATCACCCGCTTGCGCCCCGCCTGTTCGAAATCGATCTCCAGCTTGTTGCCCTCGATCGCTGCGATCGCGCCATAGCCGAACTTCTGGTGGAACACCCGGTCGCCGACCGTCAGATCGTCGCGGCCCTTCTGTCCCAGCCCAACCGACGGCGCGCGCGACTCGACGACGCGCACGGGGCGTGCCGGCGCGGCGGTCTGGCCGGCCGCCGCCCGCTGCCACCCCGGACCACGCCCGGTCCCCCGCCCGACATTGGCGAAGGGATCGGCATGCTCCGACCAGTTGGCGCGCCACAGGCTTTCGCCGCCGGTCATGCTGGTTTCGCTCTCGATATGCTCGGCCGGCAGCTCTCCGACGAAGCGGCTGGGCAGGCTGGACGTCCATTGGCCATAGATGCGCCGATTGGCCGCGTGGAGGATGATCGCCTTTCGCCGTGCCCGGGTGATTGCGACATAGGCGAGCCGCCGCTCCTCCTCCAGGCTGCGCGTGCCGCCCTCGTCGATCGCACGCTGCGAGGGGAACAGTCCCTCTTCCCAGCCGGCCAGGAACACGGTGTCAAATTCCAGTCCCTTGGCGGCGTGGATCGTCATGATCGTCACTTCGGGTTCGCGCCGGTCACCGTCGCGGTCCATCACCAGCGAGACATGCTCCAGGAATGCGCCAAGCGAGTCGTAATCCTCCATCGCGCGAACCAGTTCGGACAGGTTTTCCAGCCGCCCCGCCGCCTCGGCCGACTTCTCATTCTGGTACATGGCGGTATAGCCGCTCTCGTCCAGCATCTGCCGCGCCAGCTCGGCATGGGGCAGATCGCCCGCCATGTCGCGCCAGCGGGCGATGTCGCCGATCAGATTGCCCAAGCTGCGCCGCGCCTGCGGCGTCAGCTCATCGGTATCCAGGATTCTCGCGGCGGCGATGGTCAGCGGCATGCCCTCGGCGCGCGCCAGCTGATGGATCTTGGCCAGCGCCTTGTCGCCCAGGCCGCGCTTGGGGACGTTGACGATCCGCTCGAACGCCAGATCGTCGGACGGCTGGTTGACGACGCGCAGATAGGCCAGCGCATCGCGGATCTCGGCACGCTCGTAGAAGCGGAAGCCGCCGACGATCCGATAGGGCAGGCCAATCGCGATGAAGCGGTCTTCGAATTCGCGCGTCTGGTGCTGGGCACGGACGAGAATGGCGATGTCACCATAAGAGGTGCCCGACCGCCGCGCCGCCTCGATCTCCTCGCCGACGCGCCGCGCCTCCTCCGGCCCGTCCCAGACGCCGAGCACGCAGACCTTCTCGCCCACGTCCAGTTCGGTCCACAGGGTCTTGCCGAGCCGCCCGCCATTATTGGCGATCACGCCCGATGCGGCCCCCAGGATATGCGGCGTTGAACGATAATTCTGCTCCAGCCGGATGACCTTCGCGCCCGGAAAGTCGCGCTCGAAGCGCAGGATATTTTCCACCTGCGCGCCGCGCCAGGAATAGATGGACTGGTCGTCGTCACCGACACAGGCGATGTTCTTGCGCGCCTGCGCCAGCAGCCGCAGCCACAGATACTGGACGCTGTTGGTGTCCTGATACTCGTCGACCATGATGTAGCGGAAACGCTGCTGATAATGCTCCAGCACGTCGCGATGCGTCTTCAGGATGGTCAGCATGTGGAGCAACAGATCGCCGAAGTCGCAGGCGTTCACGCTACGCAGCCGTTCCTGATATTGGCGGTACAGCTCGGCCCCCCGGCCATTGGCGTAGCGTTCGGCCTCGCCGGCATCGATATCCGCCGGGATCAGCCCCTTGTTCTTCCACTCGTCGATCAGGCCGCCGAGCGCACGTGCGGGAAAGCGCTTCTCGTCGATGTCCGCCGCGACGATCAACTGCTTGAGCAGCCGGAGCTGGTCATCGGTGTCGAGGATGGTGAAGTTGGATTGCAGCCCGACCAGTTCGGCATGGCGGCGCAGCATCTTGGCACCGATCGCGTGGAAGGTGCCCAGCCACGGCATCCCCTCGACCGCATCGCCGACCAGCCGGCCGACGCGCTCGCGCATTTCGCGCGCGGCCTTGTTGGTGAATGTCACCGACAGGATCTCCGACGGCCAGGCCTTGCGGGTGTAGAGCAGATGCGCAAGCCGCGCGGTCAGCGCCGCCGTCTTGCCCGTGCCCGCCCCCGCCAGGACCAGCACCGGACCATCGGTGGTCAGCACCGCCTCGCGCTGTGCGGGATTCAGTGTCCGCAAATAGGGGTAATCGGCCAGATTTGCGGACGCTTCGGGAGTGATGGCGGTCATCGCGAACAGTTAGGGAACGTTTGCGGCCGGGGCAACCATCGGCTGTCATTCGCGCAGTTTGATCCGGAATGGAATTCGTCACGCCATTGTCGCGCGGGCGTCGCGAAACCGACTTGGGGCGCCGCTATCGAGCCGGCGTGCCGACGAGCGACGGGGCCGTAACGAACGGCTCACGTCGCCGTGACGGGCATGATCCGTTGCAGGAGATTTCCGATGACCAAGTTCATGTCCGCCGCTTTCGCGGCGTCTATTCTCGTGCCCGCCATCCTGATGTCCGCCGCGCCCGCCCAGGCGCAGACGCGGGAGACCGTCACCGCCACGGTCCGCCACCGCGACCTCGACCTGCGCAAACCCGAGCATCGCGCGATGCTCGACGCCCGTCTGCGTCGTGCCGCCGCCATCGCTTGTGGCCACATGACCCGCGACCTGCGGATCAACGGCGACATCACGCGCTGCCGCGCCGAAATGCGCGCCGACAGCGCGGTGAAGGTCGCCGCGCTGACCAACGCGCCGGTCGTGCTCGCCAGCACCCGCTGACGCCGTCGCGAACATGGGACGGTCGCGCCTGTGCCGACCGTCCCATTTCTGGTTGATGGCGCGTGCGGCCGTCGATCCGCGTCATGAAAATGTCACGTCACAGGCGCAACGAGCTTCCATCATGACACCATATGCGCTTGCCGGTGGGGAGTCCGAATCCCGCGTTCGTGGACCTAGGCTCGACGCAGGTGTTCACCCGTCGGGGCGTTGGGTCTTCACCGCCCTGCTGGTCGGTGGGCTGGCCTATGCCGGCTATAGCATCGCCACCGACACCGCCAATGTGGGCGAGCCGATGGCGATGGGTGTTTTCGCCTTTCTGGGCCTCGCGCTGCTGATCGCGCTGGGCTTCGAGTTCGTGAACGGTTTTCACGATACGGCCAATGCGGTTGCGACCGTCATCTACACCCATTCGATGCCCGCCCCGCTGGCGGTCGTCTGGTCGGGCTTCTTCAATTTCCTGGGCGTGATGCTGTCGAGCGGCGCGGTCGCCTATTCGATTATCACGCTGCTGCCCATCGATCTGATGCTGCATGTCGGATCGGCGGGTGGGTTCGCGATGATCTTCGCGCTGCTGCTCGCCGCGATCCTGTGGAACCTCGCCACCTGGGCGGTCGGCCTGCCCAATTCCTCGAGCCACGCCCTGATCGGATCGATCCTGGGCGTCGGCCTGGCCAACCAGCTGCTGTCGAGCGCGTCGGGTGCTTCGGGCGTGGACATGGCGCAGGTGAGGAAGGTGCTCTCCGCGCTCTTCTTCAGTCCGCTGATCGGCTTTGTCGGTGCGCTGCTGCTGCTCCTCGTCATGAAGCGCTTCCTGAAGGACGAGCGGCTGTACCGGGAGCCCGAGGGCAATGCGCCGCCGCCGCGCGGCATCCGTGCGCTGCTGATCTTCACCTGCACGGCGGTCAGCTTCGCCCATGGCGGCAATGACGGGCAAAAGGGCATGGGGCTGATCATGCTGATCCTGATCGGCTGTGCCCCGACCGCCTATGCGCTCAACCGCACCTTGCCCGAAAGCGCGATGCCCGCCTTCGTGCAGAGCGCCGACACCGCCTCGGCCGCCTATGCCGCGCATGGCACCGGCTTTGCGCTTCCGCTCGACCGCGCACGCGCCGCCGTCGTCGAGGGGGTGCGGACCAAGAAAATCAACACGCCGCAGGTCTATGAAGGCCTGTCGACCCTGTCGCACGACATCGGCGATCGGATCGCCAATTACGGCGCGCTCAGCCGCGTGCCCGCCGCGATCGTGCCGAATCTGCGCAACGACATGTATCTGGTCCTCGACTCCACCCGGATGGTGACGAAGGACGAAGGGGCCAAGAGCCGCTTCACCGCGGCCGAGATGGACTCGCTGAACGCCTATGCGGGGCAACTCGAGCGCGGCACTCGCTATATTCCGCTCTGGGTGAAGGTGACGGTCGCGCTGGCGCTGGGTCTGGGCACCATGGTCGGCTGGCGGCGGATCGTGGTGACGGTGGGTGAGCGGATCGGCAAGACGCACCTGACCTATGGCATGGGTGCGTCGGCCGAATTGATGGCGGCGGCGACGATCCTGCTGGCGGAGCGGTTCGGCGCGCCGGTATCGACGACCCATATCCTGTCTTCCGGCGTCGCCGGCGCCTCGGTCGCCAATGGCGCGGGGTTGCAGGGG
Source organism: Sphingomonas pseudosanguinis (assembly GCF_052056765.1). Lineage (NCBI taxonomy): Bacteria > Pseudomonadati > Pseudomonadota > Alphaproteobacteria > Sphingomonadales > Sphingomonadaceae > Sphingomonas > Sphingomonas pseudosanguinis. The sequence continues at coordinate 1,583,603 of NZ_CP189888.1, read as the reverse complement.
CGGACGGTCCGTAACATGGCGCTCGCCTGGGTGCTGACGTTGCCGGTCGCCATGCTCTTGTCGGGATCGCTATACTGGCTGCTACTGAAGCTGGTCGCAGGACTGGCGGGCTGAGCCGGCGTTCGGAGGATCGATAGGCCTTTACGGCGGCATTTGGCTTCTGCCACAGCGGGACCATGACCCGTGCCGCCCCACCATCGCACCGCCATATCCTGCTCGCCAGCCTGACCGGCACGGCGGTCGAGTTTTATGACTTTTATATCTATGCGACGGCGGCGGCGCTCGTGTTCGGGCCGCTCTTCTTTCCGTCGTCGTCGCCCACGGCGCAATTGCTGCTGTCCTATGCCAGCTTCGGCCTCGCCTTCATCGCCCGGCCGGTCGGCGCGGTCGCGTTCGGGCATTTCGGCGATCGGGTGGGGCGCAAGTCGACGCTGGTCGCCAGCCTGTTGCTGATGGGCGGTTCGACCGTCGCGATCGCCTTTCTGCCGACTTATGCGCAGGCCGGCTGGATCGCGCCGCTGCTGCTGTGCCTGGCGCGACTGGGGCAGGGGCTGGGTCTTGGCGGCGAATGGGGCGGGGCCGCGCTGCTCGCGGTCGAGAACGCGCCGCCGGGTCGGCGCAACACCTGGGGCATGTTCCCGCCGCTGGGCGCGCCGGTCGGGTTCATCCTGGCCAATGGCTTTTTCCTGATCCTGGGGCTGCTGCTGACCGATGACCAGTTCCGCGCCTGGGGCTGGCGACTGCCGTTTCTGGCGAGTTCGGTGCTGGTCCTGCTGGGGCTATGGGTTCGTCTTCGCCTGACCGAGACGCCCGATTTCGCCGAGGCCAAGAAGGCGGAGGCGTTGCCGCGCGTGCCGATCGCCACCCTGTTGAGCGGCCATGGCCGTGCGCTGCTCGCCGGCACCGGCGGGGTGATCGCCTGCTTTGCGATCTTCTACCTCGCGACCGCCTTCGCACTCGGATACGGCACCAGTACGCTCGGCTATCCGCGCGAGGCGTTTCTGGGCGTTCAGCTCGTCGCCATCCTGTTCCTGGCGGCGGGCGTCGTCGTGTCCAGCGTCATGGCGGATCGGCGTGGTGCACCCATGATGCTGGCGATCGGCTTCGCCGGATGCGTGTTGATCGGACTGGCGATGGGGCCGATGCTGGGATCGGGATCGCTCGGCATCGTCTTCGTCTGGCTGGCCGCCGCGCTGTTCGTGATGGGTTTCGCCTATGGCCCGCTGGGAGGCTGGTTGCCCGCGCTGTTCCCGGCGGGGGTGCGCTATACGGGTGTATCGATGACGTTCAATCTGGGCGGGATCATCGGCGGCGCGTTGGCGCCGATCGCCGCGCAAGCTCTGACCGAGCGCGGCGGATTGAACTGGGTCGGCGCGTATCTCGTCGCCGCCGGACTGTTGAGCCTGGCGGGTCTGGGGTTGATGCGCGGGCGGCGGCTCGCTCAGCCCTGACGGAGCAGGGTCAGCCGCGCCTTGCCATGCACGCGCGAGGTGTCGACGACGAAGCCATCGACGTCCACCTCCTCCTGCTTGGCGGTCTCGATACTGATCCAGGTCGCCGGGCCGATCCAGCCCAGCCGCGCCAGCTTGTCGAGCGCGACGCTGCCCGCGCCCGTGCCATAGGGCGGGTCCATCAGGATGATGTCGAGCGGCTGGCGCGCCGGCCCCAGCGCCATCACCGAGGTCGCGCGGACGTCACCCTTGGCACCCAGCTTGTCGAGATTGGCCCGCAGCGCGTCGAGCGCATTGCGGTCCTGCTCGACGAACAGGCAGGACGCGGCACCGCGCGACAAAGCCTCGATCCCCAGCGCGCCAGAACCGGCAAAGAAATCCCCGACCGCCAGCCCGTCGAATGCGCCAAGCCGCGCGGTCAGCATCGAGAACAGCGCCTCGCGCGTTCGGTCGGCGGTCGGGCGGGTGACCTCCCCCTTGGGCGCGATCAGCGGACGCCCGCGCCATTCTCCGGCGATGACACGCATCAGCGATGGCCTCCCGGCCGGCCGGGCCGCGATCCACCGCCGCCGGGACGACCATCACGTCCGCCACCGGAAGGGCGGCCATCGCCTCCCGGCGAATTGCGCGGCCCCCGCGATGGGCGGTCGCCCGTCGGACGGTCGCCGCGTGTTGGCCGTTCCGTCCGGGCGGGGCGATCGTCACGCGATCCACGCCCCGAGGAAGCCGAGTCCGTGCGTGGACGAAAAGACCGTTCGCCACCAGCGGGACGCTCGGCGCGCACCTCTCGGCCGGATGTCGGGCTGTCGGATCGGGTACGGAACGGCCGATCACCGCGTGCCGGACGCTCGTCCCGGTCCGCACGGCGCGACGATCCCGTATCGGAGCGCGGACGGAAAGAGCCTTCGCCGCGCGCGGGGCGATCGTCACGGCCATCATGGTTCGGCGCTACACCATCCGATCGCGTGCGGAACGGACGCTCGCCACGCGCCGGCCGGTCATTGCGATCGGCGCGGCCCGAGGGGGCCGCCTCCGACCGAGCGCGAAACGGGCGCTCTCCACGCTGCGGCCGATCGCCATCGGCCGGTCGAGCGCTACGGAACGACCGTTCGTCCCGCGATGCGCGCTCCGGGCGATCATTGCTGCGCGCCGCGCCGGGGCGAGCACGGCCGGCAGCCGGACCAGTGTCGCGCGGCTTGGCATCGCGAGGTGCGCGCGCCTCATCGTCGGGGCGCGCGGGGCGGGCCGGCTTGACGGTGGCCGGCGGGGTTCGGAAACCAGCCCGTGGCGTCGGGCGAACCGCATCGGCAGGAATACCGCCCAACAGGGTCTTGCGGAACTCGACGATCTGCGCACCCTTGACCTCGCCGATCTCCCCGACCGGCAGTTCGTCGAGCACGAAGGGGCCGTAGCGCAGGCGGATCAATCGGCTGACCTGCAGCCCCAGATGTTCGAGCACGCGGCGCACTTCGCGGTTCTTGCCCTCGCGCAGCGTCAACTCGATCCAGACATTGGCGCCGGTCCGCCGCTCCAGATTGGCGTCGATCTGGCCATAGCGGATGCCGTCGATCTCGATACCGTGGATCAGCTCCTCCAGCTGCGCCTGCGTGATGTCGCCATAAGCGCGCGCACGATAGGTGCGCTCGACACCGGTCGCGGGCAGCTCCAACTGGCGCTTGAAGCCGCCATCGGTGGTCAGCAGCAACAATCCCTCGGTATTCAGGTCGAGCCGCCCGACCGGCATCAGTCGGGGCAGGCCCTCGGGCAGACGGTCATAGATGGTGGGCCGGCCCATGGGATCATGTTCCGTGACCAACAGGCCGGTGGGCTTGTTATAAAGGAAGAGCCGCGTCGGCTCGGGCGCGGCGACCGGCTCGCCATCGACGGTGATCCCGTCGATAGTGGTCAGCAGCGTCGCCGGCGTCTCGATGGTCGTGCCGTTCAGGGCGATGCGCCCCTCGGCGATCATGCGCTCGATCTCCCGGCGCGAGGCGACGCCCGCCCTTGCCAACAGCTTTGCGATACGGTGTTCTGATGTCATATTGCGCCCTGATACATAGGGTATGGACCAAAGGAAAATGTTTGCGTCGTTTCGTCGAGGCGGAGCGTTACGACTTTAACGCAGGTGGGCAAAACGGACCGAGAACGGAATGAGACTCTTCGGGCGAAAGAAGCGGCAGCTCGTCAGGCTGTTGGTGGTCGAAGACGAACCCCTGGTCGCGTTCGACACCGAACATGTCCTGACCGATGCGGAGTTTGAGGTCGTGGCGACCGTCGACAGGGTCAGCAAGGCGGTGGCCCTGATCGAAGGCGATAGCGCCATCGATCTCGTCCTCGCCGATGTCCGCCTGGCCGATGGTAGCGGATTGGACGTCGCACGGGCCGCACGCAATCGCGACATTCCCGTCCTGTTCCTGACGGGCACGCTGCCGCCCGAGGCGGACGGGCTGGCGGAAGGCGTGCTGATGAAGCCCTATGGTCCGCGCGATCTGCTCGGCGCGATCGCGGCCGTCGAGGAGAAGCGGATCGGCAAGGCGCCGAGCCGCCTGCCGTCCGGCTTTCGCCTGTTCGCCGGGGCCTGATCGCGACATTGCTCCCGGAGACGAAGGCCTTTACGGTCGCGTCTTTGCGCTGGAGCGGGATGGAATATGGCGAGTGGTCGGTGGGTGGATGGCGTTCGGCCCTATATCGAGCCGGCCCCGCTCGCCTCGCTGGCGCTGGGTATCTCCTCGGCCTTTCCGCTGACCATGATCAACGCCACGCTGTCCAGCCGATTGGCGGAAGCGGGGATCGAAAAGAAGAGCGTCACCGCCTTCGCACTGGTCATCCTGGCCTATAATTTCAAATGGCTCTGGGCCTGGATCGTCGAGGGGGTGAAGATTCCGCTGCTCCATCGCATGGGGCAGCGCGTGTCGTGGCTGCTGGTCATCGCGGTCTTCGTCTGTCTGGCGGCGGCCGGGTTGGGATTGTCCGATCCGCGCGTGTCGCTCGCGCAGACCGCCATGGCGGCGATCGCCTTGGGGGTGGCGGGTGCGACCTTCGACATCGTCATCGACGCCTATCGCATCGAACTGCTCGAGCCGCGCCAGCTGGGTGTGGGGGCCGGCATGGGTCAATATGGCTGGCGGATCGGGTCGGCGCTGGTCGCCTCGCTCTCACTCGTCATCGCGACGCGTGCCGGGTGGAGCGTCGCCTATCTGGTCAGCTGCGCCTTCGCCCTGCCGGCGGTGCTGACGGCGTTCATCATGGGGGAGCCGGCACGGCACAGCGAGATCACCGCAAAGCGTCCGAGCGAAGGAGTGATCCGTGCGATCGTCGGCCCGTTCGCCGAGTTCTTCCGGCGTCAGGGGGCCGCGATCGTGCTGGCCTTCATCCTGGTCCACAAGATCGGCGATACGCTCGCCAATCTCACCTTCCGGCTGCTATTCAACGATCTGGGCTTCAGCAAGGACGAGATCGCGCTGTATGATGTCGGCGTCGGTTTCTGGGCCTTGCTGATCGGCGTGTTCGTCGGCGGCGTGCTCTATGCGCGGCTGGGGATGAAGCGATCGGTCATCATCAGCCTGATCCTGATGGCGGTGTCGAACCTGTCCTTTGCCGGGCTGGCCGCGGCGGGTCATTCCAATCTGGGCATGGCGGGCGCGATCGGGTTCGAGAATTTCGCCAGCGGCATCGGCGGCGTGACCGTCGTCGCCTATTTCTCCGCGCTGACCGACCTGCGCTTCACCGCCGCGCAATATGCGATGATCTCGGCAGCGGCGAGCGTAGTGGGGCGTATCCTCAGCGGGACGACGGCCGGGGCACTGGTCGAACGCTTCGGCTATGTCGACTTCTATCTGTTGACCACCGTCGTGGCGCTGCCCGGCGTCATCCTGTTTTGGTGGATGGCCCGCTCGGGGCTGGTCGATCGTTCGATCGGCAGCGCGGGCATCGCCGGCGAGGGCGATGCCCGCAGCGGCGCGTCCGTCAAAAGCTGATCGGACGTCCTTCGTCGGCAAAGGCCGCGCTGACGGCGGCGGCGCTGGCCAGCACGCCGTCGATCCGCCGGACGCCCAGCAGATCGCTCATCAGGAAGCGCGCCTTGTCGGGCGCGACCTCCATCTGTGCCAGGATCGTCATCAGCGCCGCCTCGGCCGCCGTCATCCGCCCGCAGCAGCAGGGCGCGATCGCGATCTGACCCGAAGCGTGCGACGCCAGATCCGCCATCAGCGTCCGCATCAGGATCAAGGGACGCCGGAAATCCTGTCCGAAGACGGTGAACAGCGTATGCGCCGCGCGCGCATCCGACAGACCATGCGCGCCCATCCGGCGGATGGCGAACAGCGCGATCCGGGCATGGGGGCAGGCCGGCAGCGTGTGGGGCAGGGCAGTGGCGAGCGTGGTGGTTTCGGCCATCGGCGGGACTCCGTGATTGCCCGCTCATGCTAAACCGACGCTATTGATAGTCAATCGCAAATAATGGGTGGTTGATGTGCGCCTCGTCGCATCATTGCGGCAGCTCGTCATTCTCGTCGAGCACCTGCCCGGCCAGATAGAGCGATCCGGCGATCAGGACGTTCGCGGGGCGGCCGAAATGCGCCGCGATTTGGTCGAGCGCTTCGCTGGGGGTCTGGGCGGAAACCGCGTGATAGCCCAGCGCGCGCGCCTGCTCCGTCAGGTGCTCCGGCGCATGGCAGGCGTGGTGCGGCACGGGGAGCGTGACGACCAGATCGACCATCGCTCCCAACCGGCTGAGGACGGGACCGGCCTCCTTGTTCGACAGCATACCCAATACCAGCGCCGATGGTCCCTGCGCGCGCCAAGTCGCCATCGTCCGGGCGACCGGAATGGCGGCCGAGGGGTTGTGCGCCCCGTCGAGCCAGCATTGGCTCCCCGCCGGCAGATGCCGTGTCAACGGCCCATCGCTCAGCGCCTGCATCCGGGCGGGCCAATGCGCCTGGCGGGCAGCGGCCTGCAACGCCTCGGTCGGGATGGTCAGGGCGGACTGGTGCCGAAGCATCGCGACGGCGAGTGCCAGGTTGCGGGATTGGTGCGAGCCGACCAACGTCGGGCGGGGCAGGGTTATCGTCCCCCGCTCATCCCGGTAGGTGACGTGGTTCCGCCGCGTCTCGCTATGCCACGCCTGACCGCGTGGGAGTACCGGCGCTCCTGCGGCGTCGGCGACCCGTGCGATCGCCTCGCGCAGAGGCTGCGCATAGTCCATCGTGACCAGCGGCACGCCCGGCTTGGCGATCCCGGCCTTCTCGCGCGCGATGCCGGTCAGGCTGCGCCCCAGAAATGCCTCGTGATCTATCCCCAGCGCCGCGATCCCGCATATGGCGGGCGTGCGCAGGATATTGGTCGCATCCAGCCGCCCGCCGAGTCCTACCTCGATGATCGTCGCCGCCGCCGGATGCTGCGCGAAGGACAGGAAAGCCGCCGCCGTCGTCACCTCGAAGAAGCTGGCCCCGATCCCCTCGGCATGGCCGAGCACCTCGTCGAGCAACGCGGCGAGTGCGGCATCGTCGATCAGACGTCCGGCGATGCGGATACGCTCGTTGAACCGTACGAGGTGCGGGCTGGAATAGACATGGACATCATGTCCCGCCGCTTCGAGCGCCGTGCGGAGGAAGGCGCAGGTCGAACCCTTGCCGTTGGTCCCCGCGACATGGAAGACCGGCGGCATATGGTCCTGCGGATTGCCCAGCCGATCGAGCAGCCGCGTGATCCGTTCCAGCCCCAGCACGTCGGCCCCGGGCGACAGCGACCATAACCGGTCGAGTTGCGCCTGAACGGCCGGGTCTTGGGAACGGGCGTGATCGGGCATGGACCGAGCTTTCAGGGGTGGAACGGAAAAGAGGCGGACCTCTCGGCCCGCCCCTCTAATGCGATCGTCTGAAAAAGGCGACGGGTCAGGCGGCCTGGCGCGATGCCGTCAGATAGCCGATGACGGTCGCCAGACGCTCGCGCAGGTCGCGGCGATGGACGACCATATCGAGCATGCCGTGGTCGAGATAATATTCCGAGGTCTGGAAATCGTCGGGCAGCTTTTCGCGAATGGTGCTCTCGATCACACGACGGCCGGTAAAGGCCAGCGTCGCCTTCGGCTCGGCGATCTGGACATCGCCCAGCATCGCATAAGCCGCCATCACGCCGCCCGAGGTCGGGTCGGTCAGCACGACGATATAGGGCAGGCCGGCGTCGTGCAGCATCTGGATGGCGACGGTCGTGCGCGGCATCTGCATCAGGCTGAGAATACCCTCCTGCATGCGCGCGCCGCCCGATGCGGTGAAGATGACATAGGGGCACTTGTCGGTGATCGCCGCCTCGACGCCGCGCACGAACGCCTCACCCACGGCCAGCCCCATCGAGCCGCCCATGAACGCGAAGTCCTGCACGCCGACGACGACCTTGTTGCCCAGGATCGTGCCGCGCGCGTTGACCAATGCATCGGTCTCCGCCGCGTTGGTGCGCGCGGCCTTCAGCCGGTCGGCGTAGCGCTTGGAGTCGCGGAACTTCAGCGGGTCCTCGGGCACCTTGGGCGCGGGAAGCTCGGAACAGCTGCCTTCGTCCAGCAGGTGGCGGAAACGTGCCTTCGGCCCGATGCGGTCATGATGATCGCATTTCGGGCAGACGTTCAGATTGTCTTCCAGCTCCTTGGTGAAGACCATCTGCCCGCATCCCTTGCACTTGTGCCAGAGATTGTCGGGCGTCTCCTTCTTGACGACGAAGGGGATGACGTTGCGGACGCTGTTGAGCCAGCTCATGCGATTTCCTTGCGGGCGTCGGCCAGCGCCGACGACAGAGTTTCAATATAGGCACGCACCGGCGCTGCCGCGTTAATACCATGCTCGCCGACCAGATCGACGATCGCCGAGCCGACGACGACGCCGTCCGCGACCCGGCCGATCGCGGCCGCCTGCTCGGGCGTGCGGACGCCGAAGCCGACCGCGACGGGCAGGGACGTCGCCGCCTTCAACCGCGCCACCGCGTCCTCGATCGACGCCTGCGCGGCCTGTTGCTGTCCGGTGATGCCTGCGACCGAGACATAATAGAGGAAACCATCGGCGCCCGTCAAAATCGTCGGCAGGCGTGCGGCATCGCTGGTCGGTGTGGCGAGACGGATCGAGGCGACACCCTTTTCGCGAAGCGCCGCACCCAGTGCGTCGTCTTCCTCGGCCGGCACGTCTACGCAGATCACGCCGTCGATCCCCGCTTCCACGGCGGCGGTGGCGAACCATTCGGGGCCGCGCACCGTCATCGGATTGGCATAGCCCATCAGGACCAGCGGCACGTCCGGATGACGGGCGCGGAAAGCGCTGGCGATCGTCAGCACATCGGCGGTGCGCGTGCCGGCGCCCAGGCTGCGGATATTGGCCTTCTGAATCGCGGGACCATCTGCCATAGGATCGGTGAAGGGCATGCCCAGCTCGATCACGTCCGCGCCGCCCGCGACCAATGCGTCGAGGATCGCGGCGGTATCGCGTGGCGTCGGGTCGCCGGCGGTCACGAAGGTGACCAGCGCCGCGCGACCGGCCTGTGCGCAACGGGCAAAGCTATCGGCGATGCGGCTCACATCTTGGCTCCCAGGGCGTCGGCGACGGTGAAGATGTCCTTATCCCCACGGCCCGAAATATTGACGAGCACGATCTGGTCGCGGTTCATCAGCGGCGCACGGCGGATCAGGCCGACGAGCGCATGGCTGCATTCGAGCGCAGGAATGATCCCCTCGACCTTGCAGCAAAGCTGGAAAGCGTCGAGCGCCTCGGTATCGGTCACGCCCTCATAGACGACACGGCCGGTATCGTTCAGCCAGCTATGTTCTGGCCCGATGCCCGGATAGTCGAGCCCCGCCGAGATCGAATGCGCCTCGGCGATCTGGCCGTCCTCGTCCTGCAACAGATAAGTCTTGTTGCCGTGAAGGATGCCGGGCTTGCCGCCGGTCAGGCTGGCGGCATGCTGGGTGGTGTTCAGGCCATGGCCCGCCGCCTCGATGCCCAGCATGGCGACGCCGGCATCGTCGAGGAACGGATGGAACAGGCCGATCGCATTCGATCCGCCGCCGACCGAGGCGATCAGCAGGTCGGGGAGACGCCCCTCGGCCTCCATGATCTGCGCCTTCGACTCGGTGCCGATGACCGACTGGAAATCGCGGACCATCTCCGGATAGGGATGCGGACCGGCGGCCGTGCCGATGATGTAGAAGGTGTCGTGGACATTGGCGACCCAGTCGCGCAGCGCCTCGTTCATCGCGTCCTTCAGCGTCTGCGCGCCCGAGGTCACTGGGCGCACTTCGGCCCCCAGCAAACGCATGCGGAAGACGTTGGGCGCCTGACGCTCGAGGTCGCGGGCGCCCATGAAGATGGTGCAGGGCAGGCCGAAGCGCGCGGCGACGGTGGCGGTCGCGACGCCGTGCTGGCCCGCGCCCGTCTCGGCGATGATCCGCGTCTTGCCCATCCGCTTGGCGAGCAGGATCTGGCCGATGCAGTTGTTGATCTTGTGCGCGCCGGTGTGGTTCAGCTCCTCGCGCTTGAAATAGACCTTCGGCCCCTTGCCCTCGGGCGCGCTGGCGCGAAGCGTCTCCGTCATGCGCTCGGCATAATACATCGGACTCGGCCGCCCGACATAATGGGTCATCAGGTCGTCAAACTCGGCCTTGAACGCCGGGTCGACCTGCGCCGCGCGATATTCGCGTTCCAGGTCGAGGATGAGCGGCATCAGCGTCTCGGCGACGTAGCGGCCGCCATAATCACCGAAATGGCCACGCTCGTCGGGCTGGGCGCGGAAGGAATTGGGGGCGTTCATGTCACTTCCCTTGGGCATTTGCAGAGGCGACCCCTGCAAACGATCCTGTCACTGATTTGTCGCAACGGCTTTAAGGAAGCCTGCGATCTTGTCCATATCCTTGACGCCCGGCGCGCTTTCGACCCCCGACGACACATCGACCAGCGGCGCGCCGGTGCGGCGGATCGCCTCGCCGACATTGCCGGCGTCCAGGCCACCCGACAGCGCCCAGCGCAGCGGATGGCGAACCCCGTCGAGCAGGCTCCAGTCGAAGCGCAGCCCCATGCCACCGGGCAGCGACGCCTCATCGGGCGTCTTGGCGTCGTAGAGGATCAGCGTGGCGGCACCGGCATAGTCGCGCGCCTTCTCGACATCGCCGCGCAGCTTGATCGCAACCGCCGCCCAGACCTCCCGGTCGAACTTCGCACGGATCGCCGCGACACGGGCGGGGGCGGTGCGGTGGAGCTGGATCGCGTCCAGCATCCCGGCACGCACCGCCGCCTCCAGCAACTGGTCATCGGGATCGACGAAGACGCCGACCCGCTGGACATGATCGGGCACGCGGCCCGCCAGACCCGCCGCCGCGTCGAAGGTCAGATGCCGGGGGGACGCCGGAAAGAAGACGAAGCCGACATGGCTCGCCCCCCCGCCCAGCGCAGCGTCGAGCGTGGCGGGCGTCGTTAAGCCGCAGATCTTGGCCGTCGTGGACATGGTCGTTTCCCGAATGGGAGGAGTCGAAAAACGGGTCAGAGCGTGGCGGCGATCGCGCGTGCCGCCGCGTCGGGGTCTTCGGCCTGGGTGATCGGACGGCCGATGACCAGGATCGAGGCACCGGCATCGACCGCCGCACGCGGGGTGACCACGCGCTTCTGGTCGCCGATGACGCCGTCCGCCGGACGCACGCCGGGGACGACGAAGAAGCCCTTGGGCCAGGCTTTCCGAACGGCCGCTACTTCTTCGCCCGAGCAGACGATGCCGTCGATTCCCGCTTCCGCCGCGAGATCGGCGAGACGACGGACATGATCGGCGGGCGTGCCGACGACGCCGGTGTCTGACAGGTCGGAGGCGTCAAGGCTGGTCAGCATCGTGACGGCCACCACCTTGGTCCCGGTCGGTGCCGCCGCCTTGGCATCCTCCAGCATGGCGCGGCCGCCGCTGGCATGGACGGTCAGGATGGCGGGCGCGAGCGGGCTGAGCGACTGCACCGCCTTGGCGACGGTATTGGGGATGTCGTGCAGCTTGAGGTCGAGGAAGATGGGCAGACCGATCTGCGCCATTTCGCGCACCCCGCCCGCGCCATGCGCGCAGAAAAACTCCAGTCCGAGCTTCAGGCCGCCGACATGATGGCGCACCTTCTGGGCCAGGGCTTGCGCGCGCGCCAGATCGGGGGTGTCGATCGCGACATAGATGCGATTGCTCATCGGCTCAGACCGTATGTTGGGTGGTGGTAAGGGCAGTGCCGGACAGCGGCGTCGTATCCGCCGTGGCGGCGGCCAGCGCCCGCTCGGTGGCGCTCAACCGCTGACGCAGGCGCCAGCGCGCGGCATGCTGCCAGATCAGCGTCGGGATCAGGCCGAGGAGGAAGGTCAGGAACAGCAGCAGCGGCAGATTGACGTCCGCCACCAACCCGCCGACCAGCCGGATCGGCACGGTCGTCCAGTTCCCCAGCGTAAAGGCCGCCGCCAGAAAGGCGAGCAGGCACCAGAACAGCATTTTCAGGAACTGCATGGTCGTCTCCGCGTGATCCGAACCGGGCATCGCCTTTATGGGACGGCCTGGCATCGCTTGCCGGGCGGGGTCTAGCGGTGTTGATCAGGCATGACCAGCCTTCAGCCGATCTCTTGGCGAAGCGAGGCGATCAGCGGGGCGATGGCGGTCAGCCGGGGTTCCTCTTCGTCGAGGATCGCCAGGAAGGCGCGCCGCTTGAAGGCCGCGACCCGGCCGGGCTTCAGACGGATATTGGCGGGCAGGGTGGAGACGGTGATGTCGATCATCCGCTCGGCCCCGTGCAGGCGCCCCCAGAGATAGTCATTCTCGCGGTAGCTGCGGCTAAAGAAAGCGCCGAAGGTCAGGAACTGTATGCCTTTCAGCGTTGCTTCGGCCCCACCGCTACGGATGGCGGTGGCATCGTCGGGAGCGATGCGATCAACCTTGATCGGATCGAATTCGTCCAGCCCCTCACCCTGCAGCAGCGGCAGCGTCGCGACGTCGAAATAGGAAAAGCCCAGATAGGTCAGCAGCAGCGCACGCCGTGCGGCGCGCGGCAGACCGGCAAAGGCGGTCGCCAGCCGCGCATCGGTTTCGCCGTCCAGCCGGACCAGATCGAGCCGGGCCTCCAGCCTATCCAGCAATTCAGCGCCGTCGTCTCGCGCCGCCTGTATGTCCTCCGCCAGCGCGACATGGGCGGTGCCATGCTGCCGCTCCAGAAAGGCGGCGAGCGATTCGTAGAGCGCGTCGCGGATAGGGGTCAGTTCGGCTTCGCTATGGTTCGCCTCCAACTCGGTCAGCCGCCGGGCGAGATGGCGCAACCGGCGGATGCGATAGCCCAAGTCGAACGCGCGCAGGAAATCCCGAGCACCCGTGCTGGAGCCGCCGGTGAAGCTGATCGCGTCGCCCGCCAGACTGCGGGCCGCAATGGTGCGCTCGATCAGCGCGCGCAGACGAACGCGCCGCTGCTGGCCATCGTCGCCAGCGGCCTCGGCGAAGAGCGTCGCCATCGCATCGATGACATTGGCGAGCTTCAGATGGCCATAGGCGGCGTAGCTGAACCCCGCCTTGGTCGCGGCGGCCGCCTGCGCGCGGACCCGCCAGGATGCCAGTCGTGCGGCGGTCGGGCGGTCGAGGAAGAAGGTGCCGCCGAACAGCTGTTCGATCTCCTGCTCCACCTCCTCGCGAATGGCTGCGACAATGGCCTGCATCCGGTCGATCCGGCCGGAACGCGCGGCGATCGCCTCCAGATTGTCGCGGATCGGCTGCTGGCGCGGCAATTCGCTGACCGCGCCGATGATCGTCTGGAAGAAGCCGGGATGACCGCCGCCGCCGGGCAGGCGGAAATGCATGCCGGGAAAGGGGTCGATATAGACGAAGCGGCGATCGACCTGCCGCCGCGCGGGGCGGCGACCGAGTGCATCGATCGCGGGGCGGAAGGGGGCGTTGACCAGCACCGATCCGTCGATCAGCACCGCCTTGTCGGCCGCGCCCGCCGCGTGGTGGCGGGGCAGGACCCGGCGAAGAAAGGCGTCACGCCCCTCCCAATCCTGTTCCCGTGTCGCCAGCACCCGGTCGAGTTCGCCGACCGTGAAGGGCGGGAAGGCACCCGGAAAGCTGGACGTCGCACGCGCCGCGAACACCAGTTCGGGGACCTCGGCCAGCGAGCCGTCGCCGCTGTCGGTGAAGTCGACGACCATGCGATGCTCGGTCTCGACCACCTCACCCGGCGAATGGAGCCGCAGGCGCTGGGGCTGGCCGGTGAAGTCGGTAACGGTGACGAACAGGTCGAGCGGCTGGCCGGGCGGCAATAATCGCTTGCCCGCCGGTGCCGCCGCCATCCGGTCGAAGGCTTCGAGCAGACGCAGGGTAAAGTCATCGGCGGCGAAGGGTGGCTCGAACCAGCGCGAGCGGACCAGATGGCCGACCTTGCGTCGCACCTCCTCGCGCGTGTCGTCATCGAGCGCCGCGATCTTCTCACCGCTGCGCCCCGCCGCCATCCAGGCGATGGGCATGGCCCAGACTTTGGAGAAGCGCGAGGTCGGGGCCGCTTCGGGGGCGATCAGTGATTCGATGTCCGCGGCCTCCAGCCAGAGATCGGTCAGCGGATCGAGCGACTGACCGGTCGAGAGCGCCTGCCCCAGAAAGATGCCGTTGATCCCGCCGGCACTGGCGCCTGCGATGATGTCGGCCAGCACCCGGACGCGAACCTCGCCGCGCGCCGCCATCTCGTCGAGCAGATCGTGATAGACCGCATCGACCGTGGAGGCGGGCGCGTCGCCCTCATGCGAGGCACGACTGGCGCGGACGACCCGCCAGGTCTCCTTGGTGATGCCGTGCATGTAGACCGCCAGGCTGATCCCGCCATAGCAGACCAGCGCCAGCCGCAGTTCCTTCTCGCGCATCAATGCCGCCCGATCATCGCCCAGATGGGCAGATGATCCGATGCCTTGCGCGACGTGGCGGAGGCGTGAACGCCGCAAGCCTCGACCCGCAGATCGGACGACACCATGATCCGGTCGAGCCGCCCGATCGGCCGGCGGGCGTGAAAGCTGGGCCCCGTATCGGCGAAGGTGAAGTCCCGCGCGAAATCGCGCAGGCATCCCGCGCCGCGTGTCCATTCGTTCAGGTCGCCCATCATCACCGTCGGATGCTGATGAAGGCAGGAGCCGAGATGCGACAGGATCGCCCCCGCCTGTCGCCGCCGCCAGAGGCCCGACAGGTCGAGATGCATGCCCACGACCCGCAGGACACCGTCATCGATGCTCAGATCGGCCATCACCGCACCGCGCGGCTCCAGCGAGGGCAGGTGTATGACCTCAAAATCGAGCACACGGGTCGATTTGCGGACCAGCATCGTATTGCCGTGCCAGCCCAGCGAGCGCGCCTTCATGCCGTAAATGATCGGCTTCCAGTCGCTATGCTCCTCGATCAGGTGGAGCGGCAGCACGCCCTCGCGCTCGCCGAAGCGTCGGTCGGCCTCTTGGAGCGCAATGACATCGGCATCGACCTCGCGCAGCACGTCCAGGATACGGTCGGGGTTGCGCCGCCGGTCGGCGCCGATGCCTTTGCGGATATTGTAGCTGGCGACCTTGATCATTCCGCCACTGAAACGCAGCGACGGGCTTTTGGTGCCACCTGTGATAAGGTCATGGTGCCGGATGAGGGGATCGAACCCCCGACCTTCGGTTTACAAAACCGCTGCACTACCGCTGTGCTAATCCGGCGCTTGCGATCCCCCTAGCGTCAAGCGACGCCAAAGGTCCAGCCCTCCGTTTGCGCGATCTGCGCTGTCAGGCCCGGCGGGTGCCAGAGATCGTCGCGCGCCGCCACGGTACGCAGCCAGGCGGAGGTCAGGATCGCGTCGGTGCTGTGATCGTCATAGGCGGGCAGAGGCCGATGCGGTTGGCTCCCCAATTGCGACAAGGCGGCATCCAGCGCGCCGGCATCGCGCATCTTGCTTCGCCCACGCGGACGCCCCGCATCGCGCGCGGCGATCGCGGTGTAGATTTCCACCACGACCGCGCCACGCGACGGCACGGGATTGAAGGGCCAGATCGCAATCCGGCCATCCAGGCGGTGGAGCAGCCGCATTCCGGCAAAGCTGGCCTTGGCGACCTGCGACGCACCGATCGCGTCATAGACGGTCGAGGGCTTGCGTGCGCCGTCCCCCGCGACCTCGCAGCGTCGCCAGTGAAGGAAGTCCGCCTTCCGCCCGTCGGCCGCCCCGAAATAGAAATGCCGCCCGCGCCGCGCCTCCAGAAAGCTGCGTGCGCCCAGATCAGGGTCGTCGCAGCTTTGCTCGACATGGGTCCAGAGCGCGCGGGCATCAGGGGTGGGCCGATCACCGGGCAGATGCGCGCCGCGTTCGATAAAGGGTGCAGAGAAGCTGAAATCGAACCCGATCAACATCGGCTCGTCCGCGCGTTCCAGCAACCAATCGGCGACGCCTTGACGCGACCAGGCACGGCCCGGCGGCGCTATCAGCGTGGGAGCCGCCGTTCCGGCCGCACACTGCGCCATCGCGATGCCCTTGTGCGACACGCCCTGCGCGCCCGACCAGTCGATCGCGACAAAGCCCGAAAAGCGATCAGGACCGGCCGTCATCATCGCCTGCCGCCTGGATCGCGCATCGTCGCTCGTCCCACCAGGCCATCCGCTCGGCAATCCGCTTTTCGAGGCCGCGTCCGGACGGCTCGTAAAAGCCCTGCGGCGGCAGGTCGTCGGGCCAATAATTCGCCCCCGAAAAGCCGCCATCGGCGTCATGGTCGTAGTGATAGCCCTCGCCATAGCCGATCTGCTTCATCAGCTTGGTCGGGGCGTTCAGGATATTGGCCGGCGGCATCAGCGAGCCGGTTTCCTTCGCGGTCCGCCACGCCCGCTTCTGCGCCATATAGGCCGCGTTCGACTTGGGCGCGGTCGCGCAATAGAGACAGGCCTGGACGATCGCCAATTCCCCCTCGGGCGAGCCCAGGAAATCATAGGCATCCTTGGCCGCCAGGCATTGGGTCAACGCCTGCGGATCGGCAAGGCCGACGTCCTCGATCGCGGCGCGGGTCAGCCGGCGGAGCACATAGAGCGGTTCTTCGCCAGCGGTCAGCATCCGCGCGAGGTAGTAGAGCGCCGCCTGCGGATCGGACCCCCGGATCGATTTGTGCAGCGCGGAGATGAGATTGTAATGCCCCTCGCGATCCTTGTCATACACCGCGACCCGGCGTTGCAGCAGCGCCGACAGGCCGGCGGCGTCGAGCGGTTCGGGCAGGTCGATCGAAAACAGCGTCTCGGCCTGGTTGAGCAGGAACCGCCCGTCGCCGTCCGCGCTCGCGATCAATGCGTCACGCGCGGCCTGCTGCAGGGGGAGGGGGCGCTCCATCTCCGCTTCGGCACGCGTCAGCAGCTGGTCGAGCGCGCTCTGCCCGAGACGGTGGAGGATCAGCACCTGTGCGCGGCTGAGCAAGGCGGCATTGAGTTCGAAGGACGGATTTTCGGTCGTTGCACCGACCAGCGTCACCGTGCCGTCCTCGACGAAGGGCAGGAAGCCGTCCTGCTGCGCGCGGTTGAAGCGGTGGATCTCATCCACGAACAACAAGGTGCGCTGGCCGGCACGAGCATGGTCGCGCGCCTCGGCGAACACCTTTTTCAGGTCGGCGACACCGGAAAACACGGCGGAGATCGCCGCGAACCGCAGCCCCACCTCGGCCGCGAGCAATCGCGCGATGGTCGTCTTGCCGGTGCCGGGCGGCCCCCACAGGATCATCGAGGACAGACGCCCCGCCGCGACCATCCGCCCGATCGCGCCTTCGGGGCCAGTCAGATGGTCCTGACCGACGACGTCGTCCAGCCGTTCGGGGCGAAGACGGTCCGCCAGCGGCGCGTTGTCGGCATGCCGGGCGGCGGCGGTGGGGGCGGGGTCCATCCCCGCGAACAGATCGGCCATGCTCCGCATGTAAGCAGGCGAACCCGCATCGTCATCTCCCATTCAAAGATATATCGTAAAACATCTTGACGGCAGGCTTATGCGATATATCTTGATGCTATCTTGTATAGGAGCATCATGATGCGACATCATCATCCCATGGGTGGCATGAGCCATCATCCCAAAGGCTTTTGGTCGTTCGGCCCGGCCGAGATGGAAGGGCCTTTCGGTCACGATTTCGGCATGCGGCGCGGCCCCGGCGGCGGCCGGCGTGGCCGCATGTTCGACGGCGGCGAGTTGCGGCTCGTCCTGCTCAAGCTGATCGCCGACGAACCTCGGCACGGCTACGACCTGATCCGCGCCATCGAAGCGCTGAGCGGCGGCGCTTATGTGCCCAGCCCCGGGGTCATCTATCCGACCATCACGCTGCTCGACGAGATGGGCTTTATCGAGGAGCAGCAGTCGGAGGGGGCCAAGAAGCGGTTCGCCGTAACGGAGGCCGGACAAGCCCATCTGTCCGAGCATGCGGACCGTGTCGCGGCGCTGCTGGCCCGGCTTCAGGCGCTGGGTGAACACCGACAGCGCGCGGACGCCGCACCGATCCGCCGGGCGATGAGCGGTCTTAAAATGGCCGTCATGGAACGGTTCGGCGGCGGCGACGCCTCGCAGGAGATGGTTCATCAGGTCGCAGAAATGATCGACGACCTGGCGCAGAAGGTGGAGCGGTTGAAGTGAGTATGTCCGTCGCTCGGGTTCCGACCCAGTCCGCCAACCGCTACCTCCAGCAGCTGGCCAAGCATTGGAGCCACAAGATGGAGGTCGTCTTCACCCCCGAGGAGGGGACGATCGCCTTTCCCAACGGATCGAAGCTGGAGATGCGGGCGGACAGCGAAACGCTCGACATCGTCCTGCACGTCCCCGAAGGCGAGGATGTGGCGCGGATGCGCGAGGTCGTCGCCAGCCATCTCGACCGCTTCGCCTTTCGTGAGGCGCCGTTGACCTTCGACTGGCGTGAGGGCTGAGGCTCAGGTGCGATCGGCGAACATCGCGCGATAGGTGTCGATGACCGTTTCGTTGACCTTGTCCCACCGGTAATCGGCGACGCGGGCCTGCCCCGCGTCGCTGAACCGGCGACGCAGCGCGGCGTCGGTCGCGATCCGCTCCAGCGCGTCGGCATAGCCCGTGATGTCGCGCGGCGAGACCAGGAAACCGGTTTCGCCGTCCGCGACCAGATCCATCGCCCCGGTCGCATTCGCCGCGACGACGGGCACGCCGGCCGCCATCGCCTCGGTCGTGACATTGCCGAAGGTTTCGGTGACGCTGGGGTTGAAGAAGATGTCCATCGACGCAACCGCACGACCTAGATCGTCGCCGGTCTGATAGCCCGCGAAAATGGCGTCGGGGGTGGCACGCGCGAACCAGTCTTGCGCCGGTCCCTTGCCGACAACCAGCACCTTGTGGGGCACGCCGCGCCGACGCAACTCGGCCAGCACCTCGGCAAAGACGTCCAGCCCCTTTTCCTTGACCAGCCGGCCGAGAAAGCCGATCGCCACGTCATCGTCACCGATACCCAACGACCGCCGCCACTCCAGACTGCGGCGTGAGGGCTGGAAACGGTCATGATCGATGCCGCGCGACCAGATGCCCATCGGCGGCGTCACCCCCCATCCGCGCAGCAGGTCGATCATGCTGGGGCTGGGCGCGACGATACGGTCAAACTTGTTATAGAATCGGGTCAGCAACCGGATGATCGCCGGCTCCAGAAAGCCGAGATGATAATAGGCCGGATAGGTCTCGAACCGCGTGTGCACCGATGCGAGCGAAGCGACACCCTTGTCCCGTGCCCAGCGCACCGCCGCATGGCCCAGAAACTCCGGCGCCGAGACATGGACGATATTGGGCGCGAAAGCCTCCAGATCGGCGCGCACCGATGCCGGCAGGCCCCGTGCCAGCTTATAGTCCGCGCGGAACGGCATCGGGATGGACGGGACATCGACCAGATCGCCCACCGGCGGAAAGGCCGGCGTCTTCGACGTCGGCGAATAGACGCGCACCGCCACCCCGCGATCGAGCAGATGGCCGACCAGCAGGTTCAGGCTCTGGTTCGCGCCGTCGCGGGTGTAGTTGTAGTTGCCGCTGAACAGCGCGACACGGAAATTGTCTGGGGTCATGGAACCCGCCCCATAGCCGCGCGGCCGCACGATGACCACTCCCGCCCGCGGCACGCCACATGTTCCATTTTCGTTCCGCACACGCTAGAGGATCGGCATGGCCAAGATCCAGAAGCGTTATGTCTGCCAGTCCTGCGGCTCGGTGTCCTCGCGGTGGCAGGGACAATGTCCCGACTGTTCCGAATGGAACACCATGCTGGAAGAGGCACCGGTGCAGCTGACGCCCTTTGCCGCCAAGCATAATCTGCAAGGGGGCGGGCGGGCGATCCAGCTGGTCGGGCTCGACGCCGACATCCCGCTGCCCGACCGGATGGCGACCGGTATCGCCGAGCTGGACCGGGCGCTGGGGGGGGGCTTCGTCGAAGGCTCGGCGACGCTGATCGGCGGCGATCCCGGCATCGGCAAGTCGACGCTGCTGCTGCAGGCGGCGGCCAAGCTCGCCATGGCAGGCAAGCCTGTCGCCTATGTCTCGGGCGAGGAAGCGGCGGATCAGGTTCGCTTACGCGCCCGGCGACTGGGGCTGGGGCAGGCGCCGGTGCGGCTGGCGGCGGCGACCTCGGTGCGCGACATCCTGACCACCCTCTCGATCGGCACGCCGCCCGCGCTGTTGATCATCGACTCGATCCAGACGATGCATTCCGACCTGATCGAGGGCGCGCCCGGCACGGTCAGCCAGGTCCGCGCCTCAGGCCAGGAACTGATCCGCTTCGCCAAGGAGCGGGGCACCGCCGTCGTGCTCGTCGGCCATGTCACCAAGGACGGCTCGATCGCGGGGCCGCGTGTGCTCGAACATATGGTCGACACGGTGCTGGCCTTCGAGGGGGAGCGCAGTCACCAATACCGCATCCTGCGCGCGATCAAGAACCGCTTCGGCGGGACCGACGAGATCGGCGTGTTCGCGATGCAGACCGAGGGCCTGACCGAGGTCGGCAATCCCTCCTCGCTTTTCCTGACCAATCGCGAGGAGGGCGTGACCGGCGCCACCGTATTCCCCGCGCTGGAGGGGACGCGGCCCGTACTGGTCGAAATCCAGGCGCTGACCGTCCGACTAGCGTCGGGGGCGACACCGCGCCGTGCGGTCGTCGGTTGGGACACTGGCCGCCTCGCGATGATCCTGGCGGTGCTGGAGGCGCGCTGCGGCCTCAGCTTCTCGTCGGCGGAGGTCTATCTCAACATCGCGGGCGGCTACCGCGTCCAGGACCCCGCCGCCGATCTGGCCGTGGCGGCGGCGTTGATCTCCGCTTTGTCCGAACGACCGGTATCCGCCAATGCGATCGTGTTCGGCGAGATCGCGCTGTCGGGTGAAATCCGGTCGGTGGCGCATGGCCCGCTGCGGCTGAAGGAGGCCGCAAAGCTGGGGTTCGAGAAGGCGATGGTCCCGCGCGCCATGGCCAGCGACGAGGGAGGCTTGGCGATGACGGGCTTCCGCACGCTGGCCGAGTTCGTTGACCATATGCTGGGCCGGGGGTAGCGAAGACGCAATGCCGCCCCGTCGCCCATTTTCGTGCGACCGGCAGGGGAGTTGGGTAGGAAGTTGACGGCGCTCGATATTCTCGTCCTCATCGCGGTGTTCGGTGCGGCCGTTCAGGGCTTTGTGCGCGGCTTCGTCACCGAAGTGCTGGCGCTTTTCGCCTGGGTCGCGATCGTCGCCGCGCTCAAGCTGTTCCATATCCCGCTCGCCCAATCGCTGACCGGTGTCGTCGGCACCGTCTCGGGCGCGGCCGTGCTGGCCTTCGCGATCATCGTCGGCTTCACCTATTTGGGCGGGCGGATCGTGGCGCGGGCGATCGGCGCCCGGACCCGCACTTCGGTGCTGGGACCGATCGACCGTGCGCTGGGCTTCGGCTTCGGCGCGCTGAAGGGGCTGATCCTATCGAGCCTGATCTTCCTGGTCGTCGCGTTGATGGTCGATACCGTCGGCGGCGGCCCCGCGCGGCGGCCAGAATGGATGGTCAAGAGCCGCACCTATAAGCTGTTGAACGCCACCAGCGCCGGGATCGCCGATTTCGTCGATCGGCGGCGGCGGGGGCTTCCCGTCTTCGGCGCGCCGACGCCACCCGCCGACAATGCCAGCGAGAGCCGATCATGAACGCCCCCCTCTACAATGCCGAGATCCTGCGGCTGACGACGGCCATCCCGCACGACCAGCGCCTGACCGATCCGATGGCCAGCGTCGAGCGGCGCTCACCGATCTGCGGCAGTCGGGTCACGGTGGACGTCAATCTGGATGCCGAGGGCCGCGTCGCCGAGATCGGCATGCTCGTCCGCGCCTGCGCGTTGGGGCAGGCCTCCGCCGCCCTGCTGGCGAACCATGTGGTAGGACGCGACGCGACCGAACTGGCCGCGATGCGAGACCGGCTGACCGAGTGGCTCGCCACGGGCGAGGGGGCCGTCCCCGATTGGCCCGGCATCGACGTGTTCGCCCCGGCCTTGCCCTACACCGCCCGCCATCCCTCGATCCGGCTGGCGTTCGAGGCGGCGGCGCAGGCGGCAGAAGACGCCGCGCTCGCCGAGGCTGCCCGCTGATGCACGAAGAGGTATCGCTGCTGCGCGACGGGGCGATCCTGCTCGGTTTCGGGCTTGTCTTCGTCCTGATCTTCCGCCGGATCGGGCTGGGTGCGACGCTGGGCTATCTGGTCGCGGGTGCCGTGGTCGGTCCGCATGTGCTGGGGCTGGTCGGCGACGCCGAGTCGAAGCTGGGCATTGCCGAGATCGGCATCACGCTCCTTCTGTTCATCGTCGGGCTCGAGTTGAACCCGGCACGGTTGTGGCGGATGAAGCATGAGATTTTCGGTCTCGGCCTGATCCAGGTCGTCGCTTGCGGGCTGGCGATCAGCGGCATCGTGCTGCTCGCGCATTTCTCGATCGAGGCCGCACTGGCGCTCGGCCTGCCGCTCGCGCTGTCGTCGACGGCGCAGGTCCTGCCGATGCTGCAATCCTCGGGCCGGCTGCGCACGCCCTTTGGCGAGCGGGCCTTCTCCATCCTGTTGTTCCAAGACCTGTCGATCGTCCCGCTGATCACCATCGTCGCAGCCATGTCGCGCAATCCGGCGGATCATGCCGGACCGCCGGGATGGATCTTGGCGTTGGAGACGGTGGGCGCCATCGTCGGCCTGATCGTCGCGGGCCGCTTCCTGCTGCGTCCGTTGTTCCGCCTGATCGGCAATATGGGCGAGCGCGAGATGTTCGTCTTCGCGGGCCTGTTCACCGTCATCGCCAGCGCGGCGGTGATGGAACTGCTCGGCCTGTCGACCGCGTTGGGGGCGTTCATCGCGGGCGTGATGCTGGCCGACAGCCCCTATCGCCATGAGCTGGAGGCCGATGTCGAGCCGTTCCGCTCGATCCTGCTCGGCCTATTCTTCCTGGCGGTGGGCATGATGCTGAACTTGCCCGCCATCGCCGAACGGCCACTGTTCGTCGCGACGATGGCGCTGGCGCTGATCGCGACCAAGACGCTGGTCATCGCGCTGATCGGCATGGCGTTCAAGATGAAGTGGCGCTCGGCCTTCGCACTGGGCGTGCTGATGAGCCAGGGCGGCGAGTTCGGCTTCGTCCTCTTCGCCCAGGCGCAGGCCGGCTATCTGATCGCGCCCGAGGCGGCGAGCTTGTTTGGGGCGATCATCACCCTGTCGATGGCGACCACGCCGTTCCTGATGCGCGCGACGCGCGGTATCCGTGAAGAACCGATCATTACGCGCGGCAGCGACGAGCGGGAGGGGCCGATGACCGACGGCGCCAACGCGCTGATCGTCGGCTATGGCCGTTTCGGCCAGACGGTCGCGCAGATGCTGATCGCCAGCGACATTCCGGTCACGCTGATCGACCGCGATATCGAGATGATCGACATCGCCGCCGAATTCGGTGCCAAGGTCTATTATGGCGACGGCACCCGGCTCGACCTGCTGCGTCAGGCGGGCGCGGCGGAGGCGGAGCTGATCCTGTTCTGCCTCGACGACGACCAGATCACGCTGGATTTCCTGGAAAGCGTCCACACCGCCTTTCCCCAGGCGACGATCCTCGTTCGCGCCTTCGATCGCCGCGCCGTGCTGCGTCTCAAGGGCGGCCCCGCCGCCTATATCGTCCGCGAAGTGCTGGAGTCGGCGGTCAAGATGGCACGGCTCGCGATGGGCAGCCTGAAGATCGACCGCGTCGAGATCGACCGGATCGAGTCCATGTATCGCACCCGCGACAAGGAGCGGCTTGCCGCCCAGCTGGAAAGCGGCGACTTGCATGCCGCCAGCGACCGGATCATCACACAGGACGCGCGAAAGGACTGAATATGGGGATATTGGCGGTTCTGGCGGCGCTGTCGGGTGCGATCGCGATCGCCGCCGGGGCGTTCGGGGCCCACCGCGCCGAGGGGGCGGCGGTCGAGTGGCTGCGCACCGGCGGGCAGTATCAGTTGATCCATGCCGTCGCGGCACTCGTTGCGCTCAAATGGGACGCGCGTGGCCCCGGCTGGGCGTTCGTCATCGGCAGCGCGATCTTCGCCGGCACGCTCTATGCGATGGCCCTGGGCGCGCCGCGCTGGTTCGGGGCAATCACGCCGATCGGCGGCAGCATCCTAATCCTCGGCTGGTTGTGGCTCGCCTGGGGTTTGCGCGGCTGAAAGGCCGGGCTTCACCTGCGCGAAACGATGCTTTAGGGACCGGCCATGGCCGATCCATTCTATATCACCACCGCAATCCACTATCCCAATGGCCGCCCGCATATCGGCCATGCCTATGAAATGGTGGCCGCCGACGTCATCGCCCGGTTCCAGCGTCAGGCGGGACACGATGTCCTGTTCCAGACGGGCACCGACGAACATGGCCTGAAGATGGCGCAGGCGGCGCGCGCGCGCGGCATCTCGACGCGCGCGTTCGCCGACGAAATGTCCAGCCATTTCCATGCGATGGCGGACCGTCTTGATATTTCGTACGACCGCTTCATCCGAACTGTCGACGCCGATCACTATGCCGCCAGCCAGGCGATCTGGAAGGCGATGCAGGACAAGGGCGATCTGTACCTTGATCGCTACGAAGGCTGGTATTCGGTCCGCGACGAAGCCTTTTACGACGAGAGCGAACTGACCGCCGGCGAAGACGGCGCGAAGCTGTCGCCGCAGGGCACGCCCGTCGAGTGGACCGCCGAGGAGACTTGGTTCTTCCGTCTGTCCAAGTATCAGCAGCCTTTGCTCGACCTGTACCGCGACAAGCCGGACTTCATCCGTCCCGAAAGCCGCCGCAACGAGGTGATGCGCTTCGTCGAGGGCGGACTGTCCGACCTGTCGGTGTCGCGCACCAGCTTCGACTGGGGCGTGCCGGTCCCCGACAGCCCCGGCCATGTCATGTATGTGTGGGTCGATGCGCTGACCAATTATCTGACCGGCACCGGCTATCCGAACAAGGACAGCGAGCTGGCGCGCTTCTGGCCCGCCAATCTGCACTTGATCGGCAAGGATATCGTCCGCTTCCACACCGTCTATTGGCCCGCCTTCCTGATGTCGGCCGATCTGCCATTGCCGCAATCGGTGTTCGGCCACGGCTTCCTGCTCCATCGGGGCGAGAAGATGTCGAAGTCGGTCGGCAATGTCGTCGATCCGATGGGACTGGCCGATGCGTTCGGCGTCGATGCTCTGCGCTATTTCTTTCTGCGCGAGGTCAGCTTCGGGCAGGACGGCTCCTATTCCGCCGAGGCGATCGTGACGCGCGTCAATGCGGAACTGGCCAACAGCTTCGGCAATCTGGCGCAGCGCACCTTGTCCTTCATCGCCAAGAATCTGGGCGGCGAGCTGCCCGAGGCGGGGCGCAGCGATCCGGCCGATGCGATGCTGATCGAAGAGGTGGTGGTCGCCTGCGCCGGGCTGAAGACCGCGTTCGACGATCTGGCGCTCAGCCAGGGGATCGAAGCATGGATGCGAGGCGTCTATGCCTGCAACCAGTATATCGACGTCCAGGCCCCCTGGTCGCTGCGCAAGACCGATCCGGAGCGGATGCATGCGGTGCTCGGCACGCTCGTCCGTGCGATCCGCATGCTGGCCATCGCGATCCTGCCGGTCACGCCGCGCGGTGCCGGACAGGTGCTCGACACGCTGGGTGCCGAGGAACGCGATCACGCTGCGGTCGACGATGACGGCTGGTATGCGCGTCGGGCAGGGCAGGGCGTTCCCCTGTCGCCTCCGACGCCCGCCTTCCCGCGCCTGGAAGTCCCGGCAGAGGCCGACGCCTGATGCTCGCCGACAGCCATTGCCACCTGAATTACAAGGGGCTGGCCGAGGATCAGCCGGCGATCCTGGCGCGGGCGCGGGAACGCGGCGTCACCGCGATGCTCAACATCGCCACACGCGAAAGCGAATGGGATGCGGTCATCGCCACCGCCGAGCGCGAGGCGGACGTCTGGGCGACGGTGGGCATCCATCCGCATGAGGCGGACGCGCATCCGCATATCGATACCGCCAAGCTGATCGAACGCGCGCAGCACCCGCGCGTGGTGGGTATCGGCGAAAGCGGCCTCGACTATCATTACGACCATAGCGACCGCGCGCGGCAGCAGGCGAGCTTTCGCGCGCACATCGCCGCTTGCCGGGAAACGCGCCTGCCGCTGGTCGTCCATACGCGTGATGCCGAAGCGGATACTGCCGCGATCCTGGCCGAGGAAATGGGGAAGGGGGCCTATCCCGGCGTCATCCACTGCTTCACCGCCAGCGGAGAATTTGCCGATAAGGCGTTGGCGTTGGGCTTTTATATATCCATTTCGGGTATCGTGACGTTCAAGAGCGCGAAGGACTTGCAGGACACGGCCGCCCGCCTTCCGCTCGATCGTTTGCTGGTCGAGACCGATGCGCCGTTCCTTGCGCCCGTCCCCCATCGCGGCAAGACGGGCGAGCCGGCCTTCGTCGCGGACACCGCCAAATTCCTGGCCGAGTTGCGCGGTGAAAGCGTCGAGACGCTGACCCAGGCGACGGCGGAGAATTTCCACCGGCTGTTCGCGAAGACGCGCGCATGAAAATCCGTATTCTGGGGTGTGGCACGTCGTCGGGCGTACCCCGGATTGGGAATGACTGGGGTGCCTGCGATCCGCGGGAACCGCGCAATCGTCGCATGCGCCAAGCCGCGCTCGTCGAGCATGACGGCGTCCGTATCCTGATCGACACCGGTCCCGATATGCGCGAGCAATTGCTGGCCGCCGAGGCCGGGACGGTTGATGCGGTGATCTGGACGCACGATCATGCCGATCACTGTCACGGCATCGACGATCTGCGGCAAATCTATCACGCGCTCGGGCGACCTGTAGCGGGCTATGCGCGGCCGAAGACGGCGGACTCGCTGCAAAGCCGGTTCGCCTATGTCTTCCATGGCAAGACCGGCTATCCGCCCACCGCGACGATGACCGCCTTTGACGACGATCTGACGATCGGGGACATCCGCATACGGTCGGTCGACCAGCCCCATGGCCGCATCACATCGGCCGGGCTTCGCTTCGAATGCGATGGTAAGTCCATTGGCTATGCCACGGATTTCCACGACTTAACTCCGGATATGGCCGCGCTGTATGAAGGCGTCGACATCTGGATCGTCGATGCGCTCCGCCGCCATCCGCATCCGGCCCATGCCGACTTGCCGGCAGTCCTTGGCTGGATCGACGCGCTCCAGCCGAAGCGCAGCGTGCTGATCCATATGGACCAGTCGATGGACTATGCCACGTTGCAGCGCGAACTGCCCGATCATGTCGAGCCTGGCTATGACGGGATGGAACTCGTTCCATGACGACCGATCGGGTCATGGACTTCGTCTATTACGGCCTGATCCTGCTGTTGCCGCTCAGCGCTTTGGCCGCACGGCGGATATCGCTCGGCCAGGCGGCCAGGATGGCGCTGATTTGGGTGGCGATCTTCGCGGCGGGGTCTCTGGTCATCGCCCAGCGAGACCGGTTTTCCGACCTTATCGGCCGCCGCGATGCCATCCAGGGAAGCGCCCGTATCCCAATGGCGGAGGATGGCCATTTCTGGGCCAATGTCCGCATCAACGGTATCGAGCGTCGGATGCTGATCGACAGCGGCGCCACGACCACCGCGCTTTCCACCGCGACGGCGAAAGCCGCCGGACTTGATCTGGAGGAAAGTCCGTTTCCGCGCATGATCGACACCGCCAACGGATCGGTGCTGGCGCGGCATACGACCATTCCGACACTCACCATCGGTTCGATCACGATGACGGATGTCGGCGCCATTTCGTCGTCGGCGTTCGGGGATCAGGATGTGATCGGCATGAATGTCTTGGATCGGCTGAAAGCATGGCGGGTCGAGCGAGGGGTGCTTGTTCTAAACCCCTAACCGAGGTCTCATTTTACATAATATGTATTATCGATCCTTTGGTTGGAGATGTCAGGCGGCTGGCATCCCACCAACCCCCTTGCTAAATGCCATCGCGATTTGGGCGAACGCGCCATGTGCAGCAAGGAAAACAAGCGATGGAGCGTCTGCTCACTATCATGAAGCGACTTCGCGATCCCGCCACGGGTTGTGAATGGGATGTCGCCCAAAGCTTCGAGAGCATTGCGCCCTACACTATCGAGGAAGCGCACGAGGTCGCGGACGCGATCGCACGCGGCGATATGGCGGAGCTGAAGGACGAACTCGGCGACTTGCTATTACAGGTCGTCTTTCACGCGCAAATCGCTGAAGACACCGGGCATTTCACGTTCGCCGACGTGGTCACCGCGATCAGCGACAAGATGGAGCGACGTCATCCGCACATTTTCGGCGACACCGCCGAGGGCGGCCATCATCTGTGGGAGCAGATCAAGGCCGAGGAACGCCGCGCCAAGGCGGCCGGCGGGACGCTTGATGGCGTGGCGCTCGGCCTGCCGGCGCTGATGCGGGCGGAAAAGCTGCAAAAGCGGGCAGCCCGCGTGGGCTTCGACTGGCCCGACCCGAGCGGCTCGCGCGCCAAGATCGACGAGGAATTGCAGGAGATCGCCGAGGCCGATCCCGACACGCTGGAGGAGGAATTCGGCGACCTGCTTTTCGCCGTCGTCAATTGGGCGAGGCATCACGGCGTGGACGCCGAGGCCGCGCTGCGCGCCGGCAACCGCAAGTTCGAACGCCGCTTTCGCGCGATGGAGGCCGAGGGTGGCGAAGGATTCGCTGCGCTCGACCTCGATGCGAAGGAAGCCCTATGGCAGCGCGTCAAGCACCGCGACGGTTGAACCGCTCGTAATCGGGCTCGGACAAGCGAACTTCGTAGGTCGCCTGGTCGCCCTCAATGACCTGATCCAGCACCTCGCCATGCGCGTGGAGCCACGCGGCCCCCGCTCCATCCGCGACGTCGAGCGTGATCCAATAGCGCCGATGGCCGGATGTCAGCGCGGCCGCGACTTGCTCGACCAGATCATCAATCCCCTCCCCGCTCATCGCGGATACGGCAACGATATTGGGTCGACGCACGGCTTCGATAAGAACGTCCTCGCGCCGCTCGCCTTCGATCAGGTCGATCTTGTTCCATGCTTCGAAACGCGGAGTTTCAGGGTCGACGCCGATCTCGGTCAGCACCGCCTCGACATCGGCGCGCTGTGCTTCGCTGTCCGGATGGGCGATGTCACGGACATGGATCAGCAGATCGGCCGACACCACTTCCTCCAACGTCGCCTTGAACGCGGCCACCAGCTGCGTCGGCAGATCGGAGACGAAACCCACCGTGTCCGACAGGATCGCCTTGTCGATGCCAGGCAGCTGCACCTGTCGCAGCGTCGGGTCGAGCGTGGCGAACAGCAAATCTTTCGCCATGACATGAGCACCGGTCAAGCGATTGAAAAGCGTAGACTTCCCGGCGTTGGTATAGCCGACCAGCGCGATTACCGGCCAAGGTGCACGCTGCCGTCGATCGCGGTGAAGGCCGCGCGTGCGGCTGACCTGCTCGAGTTCACGACGCAACCGCGCCATGCGATCCCGGATCATCCGACGGTCGGCCTCGATCTGGGTTTCACCCGGACCGCCCAGGAAGCCGAAGCCGCCGCGCTGACGCTCAAGGTGAGTCCAGCTGCGCACGAGACGGCCGGCCTGGTAATCCAGATGCGCCAGTTCGACTTGCAACCGCCCTTCTGCCGTCGCGGCCCGCTCGCCGAAGATTTCGAGGATCAGGCCGGTACGGTCGATCACCTTGGCTTCGAGCGCGGTTTCCAGATTGCGCTGCTGGACCGGTGTCAGCGACCCGTCGAACACTACGAGCTGCGCTTCCTCCATCCGGACCTGTTGTGCGACCTGCTCCACCTGACCGCTGCCGATCAGGGTCGCAGGCTTGGGCGAACGGACCTTGAGGGCGATCCGTTCGACGACGTCCAACCCGATCGCCATGGCGAGACCGGCGGTTTCGTCCAGCCGCGCCTCGGCATCGCGGGCGGCGTCGCCCTGATCGGGCAGGACGATGACGGTGCGAGCGCCGCGGGTGAATTCCCCGCGGTCGCGATCAAATCCGGTGCTCAATCCTCGGCCGATCCCGCTTGTTCTTCCGCCAGGTTGAGCGGACGTGCCGGCTGAATGGTCGAGACGGCGTGCTTGTAGACGAGCTGCGCCATGCCCTCGCGCTGGAGCAGCATGCAGAACAGGTCGAAGCCCGCAATCTGCCCCTGCAGCATGACGCCGTTGATCAGGAACATGGTGACGGGGTCTTCGGACTTGCGCACCGCGTTCAGGAAGATTTCCTGGAGCAGCGGCTGTTTCTTCTGATGTTCGTTCATACCGTCGACGATCGCGGCGACGTCGAGCGGCCCCGACGGCATGATCGTGGAGATGGCATGCTTGTAGATCAGCTGGGACTGGCCATCACGGCGCAGCAAGACGGAGAAATTGTCGAACCAGGTGACGATGCCCTGAAGCTTCACACCCTTGACGAGGAACATCGTGACGGGCGCCTTGGAACGGCGCAGCGCATTCAGAAAGAGGTCCTGCAGCGAACCCGATTTGTCGGCCATGGAAAAGCCCTTGTTCTTGGCGGGTCCGTGCCCGCGAGTTGCGCCGTTTCCCGGCGTCGGAACCGCGCCCGTGCGCCGGACGCGTCCGTTATCTATGGATTGGGGGGCCATTCGTCCAGAGGTCGCGCGGCCGGGCAGGCGATCATTCCTCGCGCGTCTCGCTGATCCCCAGCAGCTTCAGCTTGCGGTGGAGGGCGGAGCGCTCCATTCCGATGAAGCTGGCGGTGCGTGAGATGTTGCCCGAGAAGCGTCGGATCTGGATGCGGAGATATTCGCGTTCGAAGCTCTCACGGGCTTCCCGCAACGGCGCCCCCATGATGGCGGTCGCGCCGCCCCCGCCCATATCGGCGCCCTCGCCCAGCACTTCGGCCGGCAACAGGTCGAGGTCGATCCGGCCGATCCGATCGCCCGGCGCCAGGATGATCGTCCGCTCGACGACATTGCGCAACTGGCGGACATTGCCCGGCCAGTCATAGGATTGCATCGCGACCATCGCGTCGGGGGCGATCTCGGGGGTACGGACCCGGCGCTCCACCGCATAATGCGCCATGAAATGCTCGACCAGCGCCGGTATGTCCTCGCGCCGCTCGGCCAGCGACGGGATCGTCACTGGCACCACGTTCAGCCGATAATACAGATCCTCGCGGAACCGGCCCTCGGCGATCTCCTGGGTCAGGTCGCGCGCGGTCGCCGAGACGACGCGGACGTCGACCTTGACCACGCGAGTGCCGCCGACGCGGGTGAAGCTCTGGTCGGTCAGGACACGCAGGATACGTGCCTGGGTCGCGATCGGCATGTCCGCGATCTCGTCAAGGAACAGCGTACCGCCATGCGCCTGCTCCAGCAGGCCGGTACGGACGAGGTCGCCGCCTTCCTCGACACCGAACAATTCCTCCTCGACCCGCTCGGGCGTCATGCGCGCGGCGCTGACCACGACGAAGGGCGCATCGGCGCGATTGCTCCACCCGTGGAGAAGCCGCGCCGCGACTTCCTTGCCGACACCGGCCGCGCCCATGATCAGCACCCGGCTGCCGGTCGCCGCGACCCGCTTCAGCGTCGCGCGGATGCCGTTGATCGCATTGGACGATCCGGTCAGGTCGGTCTCGCGCCCCGCGCTCGCCCGCAGCGAGGCGTTCTCGCGCCGCAACCGCTCGGTCTCGGTCGCGCGGGCGACCATCAGCAGCAGGCGTTCGGCCTCGAACGGCTTTTCGATAAAGTCCGCCGCACCCTTGCGGATCGCCGCGACGGCAGTGTCGAGATTGCCATGGCCGGAGATGACCAGCACCGGGATCGACGGATCGCGCCGCTTGATCTCATCGAGCAGCTCCAGCCCGTCGAGCTTCGACCCCTGCAACCAGACATCGAGCAGGACGAGCGACGGCCGCCGGACCGCAACGGCTTCGAGCGCCGAGTCGCTATCGGCCGCGACCCGGGCGTCATAGCCTTCGTCCTCCAGCACGCCCGCGACCAGTTCGCGAATATCGAGTTCGTCGTCGACGACGAGAATGTCCAAAGCCATGATCTTTTACGTCCGGGTACGAGTCAAAGCGGTGAGCTGGCCCTCCCCGGCCAGCTCAGGTTCGGCGCCCCCCTGGTCCAGCGCCGCCAGGGCGCCGGCATCGAACATCATCGACACGATCGTGCCGCCAGTCGGATTGTCGGAAAAGCCGATCGTGCCGGCATGTTCCTCGATGATCTTGTTGACGATGGCGAGGCCCAACCCCGTGCCCCGCGCGCGCGTCGTCATATAGGGTTCGATGATGCGGTCGCGCTCGGGCGGCAGGCCGATGCCGTTGTCGGTCACGGTGATCGTCACCATGCTCGCCTGCTGGCCGACCGTCATCGCGACCTTGCCCCCCTTCGCACCTTCGGGCCGCGCCTCGATCGCCTCGACCGCGTTCTTGACGATGTTGGTCAGCGCCTGGCTCATCTGCCGCCGATCGCAGACCAGCGAGGGGACGGGATCGTCCTGCTCCAGCTCGAACGCGATCTCGGGGTGCGCGACCTCGTGCAGGAACATCGCCTGGGCGCAAATGTCGGCGATCGCCTCTTCGCGGAAGACGGGCTTGGGCATGCGCGCGAAGGAGGAGAATTCGTCGACCATCCGCCGCAGGTCGCCGACCTGGCGAACGATCGTCTCGGTCAGGCGCCCGAAGGTCTCGTCCTGCGGATCGATGACCTTGCCATAGCGCCGTTGCAGGCGCTCGGCCGCGAGCTGGATCGGCGTCAGCGGGTTCTTGATTTCATGCGCGATACGCCGGGCGACGTCGGACCAGGCCGCGCGCCTCTGATCGAGCAACTGCTGGGTGATGTCGTCGAAGGTCAGGATCGGGCCATCAGCGGTCTGGGCGATCCGCACCGCCAGCGTCCGCATGTCACCGTGGAGCGCCACCTGCACCGTCGCCTCGCGCCGGCCCTGGTCGAGCAGCTCGTCAAGTTCTGGGGCCACTTCGCCGAGCTTGTGGCCGATCAGCCCTTCCTCGTCAGCGCCCAGAAGCAGGTCCGCCGAGTTATTCGCCATGCGCACGCACCGGTCCCGCCCGACCGCGACGACACCGGCCGAGACACCGGCCATGACCGCCTCGATCAGGGCGCGACGATTGTTGAGTTGCGCATTGGCGGTGACCAGTTCGGTATTCTGCTGCTCCAGCTGTCCGGTCATCTGATTGAAGGCATGGGCCAGCGTCCCGACCTCGTCACGGGTCCGGGGATCGGGAACGCGCGCCGTCAGGTCGCCACCGGAAATCCGCCGCGCGGCGTCGACCAGCTCGCCGACCGGGCGCACCAGGCGATCCGCCACGGTCAGCGCGATCCAGACCGCGATGCCGACGATCAGCATGGCGATGGCGAAGAGGACGAGGTTGAACTTGAGCTGCAACGACCGTGCACGGCCCTGCAACGCGCGATAGTCCTGGACCACGTCCTCGGCAGCGAAATGCTGTCCGCTCAAGAACTTGGCATTCACACTTGTCCCGACATACAGCATGATGCCGTTGCCGTTCGGCAAGGGGCGGACGACCCAGACGCGTTGCTCGTTGATGCCGACCTCTGGCCGGTTGGTCCGCATCGCCTGCTGGATCATGTCGGGGCTGACCAACTCGCGGAACGTCGAATCGGCCGGTGGCAGAATATAGTCGTAGAATTTGAAACCCTGTTTCGGGTCATAGGAGAAGAGCACCGCCTCCTCCAGTTCGCGTACCAGCGTCTGTTGCCCGAAATAGGCATGAAACGCCTCGCGGTCCTCGCGCAGGGCGGGCAGGCTGTTACTGAGGTCGCCGGACATCGCGTCCGCCGTCTTCACCCAGCGATCGATGATCTGTTGCTGCGACTGGCGCGCGATGTTCATCGCATCGCCAAAGGCCTTGCGCGCGCGGTCCGAAATCCAGAATTCGGCCGAATCCTGGAACAGGACCGACGCCGTCACGACGGTCAGCAGGATCGGCACGCTGGCGGTCAGCGAAAATAGCGCGACCAGCCTGACATGAAGCCGCCCGCCCCCACCAACGGCGGACTGGGCCGCGCGCCGCTTCGCCACGCGCCGACCAAGCAGCATGAGCAGAAGGACGCCCGGCACAAGGTTGAGGGCGAGCAGGCCGGCCATGACCGGGGGAGCGATCAGGCCCTGCGCCTCATGCCGGCTGGCGATATAGGCGTAGGTGCCGATGGCGATCGTCAATGCGCCAATGATGACCGCGATCTCAATTGCCGGGGTCACCGCGAAGCGTGACCGCGGCGTCTCATCGAAATCAGCAGGCTTCAGAAAGGCCAACATCGTTGCAATCGTACAACGTGGAGCGTGACCTGCAAGCCACAATCCATAAAAATCACGCGGCCGGATCGGCCCCTTCATCGTCGCCGGACGTCGAAATGTTCAGACTGTCGAGCCTTTTGCGCAGCGTATTGCGATTGATGCCCATGGCGCGTGCGGTCCGCAATTGATTGCCGCCGTGGCGGGCGAGCATCGCTTCGATCAAGGGGCGCTCAACCTCGCCGATGACCCGGTCATAGAGGGTCCCGTCATCCAGCAGGCCGGGCCGTTCGACCGCCAGCCGCGCCAGATAGCTTCGGACCGCGGCCGCCAGATCCGGCACCGCCGCCCGGCCGCCCCCCGCCGTCGCCCCGCTCAGCGCGGCTTCGCCCAGCATCGTCCGGACCGCTTCGGCGTCGATCACTTCGTCACGCGCCAGCACCGCGAGCCGACGCATCAGATTTTCCAGCTCGCGGACATTGCCCGGCCAATCGTGGACGACCAGCACGTCGAGCGCCTGTGCGTCGATCTTGCGCCGGGGCAGACCCTGTGCAGCGGCATTCTCTAGGAAGTGCCGGGCGAGCAGCGGAATATCCTGCCGTCGCTCGCGAAGCGCGGGCAGCGCGATCGGCACGACGTTCAGCCGGTAGAAAAGGTCTTCGCGAAACTGGCCCGACGCCACCTGCTGGCTCAAGTCGCGATTGGTGGCGGCGACGATGCGCACATCGGTCCGGATCGTCCGCGCTCCACCGACCGTCGTGAATTCGCCCGACTGGAGCACGCGGAGCAGGCGGGTCTGCGCCTCCATCGGCATGTCGCCGATCTCGTCGAGAAACAGCGTGCCGCCCGAGGCCTGTTCGAAGCGGCCGGCATTGCGCTGCGCCGCGCCGGTGAAGGCACCGCGTTCATGGCCGAACAGCTCGGCCTCGATCAGTTCGCGCGGGATCGCCGCCATGTTGATCGCGACAAAGGGTGCCGAGCGCCTCGGCCCCAGATCGTGGATCGCGCGCGCCACCAGCTCCTTGCCGGTGCCCGACTCGCCGGAGATGAGCACGGTCAGGTCGGTCGCGACCACGCGCGCGATGACGCGGTACACGCTCTGCATCGCCTGCGACCGGCCGATCAGCGGCAGGGCGCGGTCGTCCTCGCCCAAGCCGTCCTCGACCAGCACGCCACCCCGCGCCAGCGCGCCGGCGACCGCATTGGTCAGGGCGTCGAGGTCGAACGGCTTGGGCAGATATTCATAGGCACCCACTTCCGCCGCTCTCACCGCCGTCGTCAGGGTGTTCTGCGCCGACAGGATGATGATCGGCAGCGCGGGAAAGCGTTCGGCCACTCCCCGGATATGGTCGATCCCATCGCCATCGGGCAGGATGACATCGGTGACCAGCACATCGGGTGCGCCGCTCGCGAGCAGGCGGTCCAGCCGCGCCAGCGTCTCGACCACGGTGACCTCATGACCGGCGCGGCGCAGCGCCTGTCCGACGACGGTGCGGATGGCGGCGTCGTCGTCGACGACCAGGACATGGCTCATGCGCGGGCCCTGGGCAGCAGCAGACGCAGCACGGTCATTTCGGGCGAACCTTCCCTGGCATATTGGATGATCCCGTTCATGTCGCGCGCCAGCTTGTCGACGAGCGCAAGGCCGAGCCCCTGCCCCTCGCGACGACCGGAGACGAACGGGTCGAATAGATGATCGACGATGTCGGGCGGTGCACCCGGACCATTGTCGATGATGCAAATCTCGATCGGCAGCGGCAGCCGCTCCTGCCCCCCGCCGATGCTGACCGACATGCCATGGCGATAGGCGGTGGTCAGGACGATACGCGGAGTACGCTCCTGGCGCACCGCCTCGCGCGCGTTCTTCAGCAGGTTGATGACAATCTGGAGCAGCGCGTCGCGATTGATCCAAGCCGGGGGGAGCGAGGGGTCGAAACGCTCCTCGATCTCGATCCCGCGCGCGAAACCGGCGAGCGCCACGCCGCGCGCATGGGCGAGCAAGGGGTAGATATTCTCGGCGGCCAGCGGCAACGGCCGCGTGTCGCTAAAGTCCTGCATCCGGTCGATCAGTGCGGCGATCCGGTCGACCTCGGTGGTGATCAGGGTGGTCAACTCGCCGCCATTGAGAAGCTGGGCGGCGCCCCGGATGCCCGACAGCGGGTTCTTGATCTCATGCGCCAGCATGGCCGCCGCCCCCACCGCTGCGCGGGCACCCGCCCCCCGGTCTGAGGCATGGCCCAGCCGGCGCGATGGTCCCGCGCTGTGCAGCGTGATCGCTCTCCAGCCGGGATGGTCGGGAATCTGCGCCTCGACGAAATCGACGCGGATCTTCGGCCCATGCGGCGTCGCGATGACCGTGTCATAGACCGCAAAGCCATGGCCATCGCGGCTGCGCGGCGCCTCGGGCGGGGGCAGGATGGCGTCCAAGGGCTGGCCGATCATCAGCCGCTCAGACAGGTTGAGCAACTGCTCGGCCAGGCCATTGGCATGGACGATGCGATCGTCGGGATCGACCACGACCACGGCGACCGGCAAGGCGGCGAACAGCGCCGCGAAGCCGGGTCGGCCGTGGCGCGCAGGCTCAGGCGGCAGCGGCAAGCTCGATCTGCGGCATGTAGAAGTCGTACAGCATCGCCTTGACGCGATCCGCGTTCGGCTCCTTGTTCACCGTGTTGCGGAACTCGGCCGAGCCGTGCAGGCCGCGCGTGTACCAGCCGATATGCTTGCGCGCCATATTAACGCCGGTCTCGGTGCCATAATGGTCGAGCATTGCGTCATAATGTTCTGCGACCGCGCGATATTGTTCTTCGAGCGTCGGATCGTCCAGCCGCTCGCCGGTGGCGAACCAGTGCATCACCTGCCCCAGCAGCCAGGGCCGGCCATAGGCGCCGCGCCCGATCATCACCCCGTCCGCGCCCGACTGGTCCAGCGCCGCATCGGCATCGTCGAGCGAGCAAATGTCGCCATTGGCGATGACGGGGATGCTGACCGCATCCTTGACGTTGCGGATGAACGCCCAGTCGGCCGAGCCCTTGTACATCTGATTGCGGGTACGGCCATGGACGGTAATCATCTTGACCCCGATGTCTTCGGCGATGCGCGACAATTCGGGGGCGTTCAGGCTGTCATGGCACCAGCCCATCCGCATCTTCAACGTGACAGGCACATCCACGGCCTTCACCGTCGCCTCGATGATGGCGGAGGCCAGCTTCAGGTCGCGCATCAGCGCGGAGCCGGCGTCGCCATTGACCACCTTGCGCACCGGGCAGCCCATGTTGATGTCGATGATCGCCGCACCGCGATCGGCGTTCAGCTTCGCCGCCTCACCCATTTCATAGGGGGTGCAGCCGACCAGTTGCATCGACACCGGCTCCTCCAGCGGATGCCAGGCGGCCTTCTGGATCGACTGGCGCGTCTCGCGGATCGCCGCCTGGCTGGCGATCATCTCGGTGACGTTGAGACCGGAACCATAGCGGCGGACGAGCGTGCGGAACGGCATGTCGGTCACGCCGGTCATCGGCGCCAGGACGACGGGGCTGTCGATCGTCACCGGACCGACCTGGATAGGAGCGAGGTTACGCATAAAACTGCCTGAAAAATGAGCAGCCATTTAGTCCGAATCGCCGGAAAAGGCAATGTTGCCGACCCCGGCCAAAAGTCGCTAGGCGGAGCGCATGAGCCAGATGGAAAAGATCGCCGCCCTGATCGTCGCAGCGGGTGGCGGCACCCGCATGGGCGGCGGCGTGCCGAAGCAGTTCCGCGATCTGGGCGGGCGTCCGATGCTGGCCTGGAGCCATGAAGCGTTGTACACCCATCCGGCCATATCGACCGTGCTGACGATGGTGGCGGCGGATCAGATCGATGTCGCCCGATCCCTGCTGCCCGACGCACAGGTCGCAACCGGCGGTGCCAGCCGCCGTGAGTCGGTGGCCAAGGGACTTCGCCAACTGGCGCTGGAGGGCGTGACCAAGGTCCTGATCCATGACGCCGCGCGTCCATTCCTGTCGCATGACGTCATCGACCGGGTGCTCGCGGGCCTGGCGTCGGCGGATGGGGCCATGCCGGTGCTCGCGGTGGCGGACACGCTGGCGCGCAACACGGAGGACGTGCTGGGGGAGATCGTGCCGCGTGACGGCGTGGTTCGCGTGCAGACGCCGCAGGGCTTTCATATGCAGGCCGTCATCGCCGCCCATGCCGCCTGGCCCGCCGAAGCGGAAGCCACGGACGACGCGCAGATGGTGCGACGGCTTGGCGGGCGCGTCGCTTTGGTGCAGGGCGATGCCATGCTCGAAAAGATCACCTATCCCGACGACATGGCCGGCGCCGACATGCGACTGGCATGGGAAACCCGCACCGCCATGGGGTTCGACGTGCACCGGCTGGAGGATGGCGAGGAACTATGGCTCGGCGGCGTCTTGATCCCGCATCATCAGGGCCTGTCGGGGCATAGCGACGCCGATGTCGCGCTCCATGCGCTGACCGACGCGCTGCTGGGCACCATTGCCGCAGGTGACATCGGTACGCATTTTCCGCCGAGCGATCCGCAATGGAAGGGCGCCGAGTCGGGCCAGTTC
This sequence comes from Sphingomonas pseudosanguinis, assembly GCF_052056765.1. Lineage (NCBI taxonomy): Bacteria > Pseudomonadati > Pseudomonadota > Alphaproteobacteria > Sphingomonadales > Sphingomonadaceae > Sphingomonas > Sphingomonas pseudosanguinis. The sequence continues at coordinate 1,544,823 of NZ_CP189888.1, read as the reverse complement.
CTGCAACACGCCGCCAAGCTGATCGCCGAAAAGGGCGGGCGGATCGATTTCGTCGACCTGACCATCATCTGCGAAGCGCCCAAGATTGGCCCGCACCGCGCCGCCATGGTCGCGCGTATCGCCGATCTGCTCCAGATCGACCAGAGCCGCGTCAGCCTGAAGGCGACGACGACCGAACGGCTGGGTTTTACCGGACGCGGCGAAGGCATCGCGACCCAGGCAGTGGCGACGGTGCGCCTGCCGGGTGGAGCGCAGGCATGAAGCGGCTGGGTCTCGCGCTGGCGCTGATCGGCCTGGCCGCGCCCGAAGCCGCGATGGCGCAGCAGCGCGCCTGCATCACCGCACCCGAGGCCGAGGCAATGACGCTGGTCGCGATGCCCGACATTCTGCGTGAGACCGGCCGGGTGTGTGCCGCGCGCCTGCCCGCGAACAGCCTGATCCGTGGCAACGGCACGCTGATCGCGAAATATGAAACGGCCGCCGAACAGGCCTGGCCGGCGGCGCGGGCGGCGATCGTCAAGCTGTCCGACCCGACGGTCGACACGCTGCTGCAATCTGATTTCGCCCGGCCGCTGCTGACCTCGCTCTTGGTGCCGTTCATCGTCGGGCGGATCGGGCTGGAGGATTGCGGCGTGATCGACCGGCTGGCGACGCAGCTTGCCCCCCTGCCCCCGCGCAACATGGCGTCGGTGGTCGTCACCGCGCTTCAATATCTGAAAAGCGAGAAGGCGCGCGGCCGGCAGGTGGCCGTGCCCGACCTGCCGCTTTGCCCGATCGGAACCCGCTGATGGACGTGCTACTTCCCAATGACCTGATCGCGCTCGCCGAGCGCGTGGTCACCGCCAACCGCGCCATCGGCCGCCGTGTCGCGCTGGCCGAAAGCTGCACCGGGGGACTGGTGTCGGCCGCGCTGACCGAGATTCCCGGATCGTCGGATGTCGTCGAGGCCGGCTTCGTCACCTATTCCAACAAGGCGAAGATCGACCTGTTGAAGGTGAATTCCGAGCTGATCGAAACCTTCGGCGCCGTCTCCACCGCGACCGCCTGGGCGATGGCGCAGGGGGCGCTGGCGGCGAGCGAGGCGGACATCGCCGTCGCGATCACCGGGGTCGCCGGCCCGGGTGGCGGCACTCCGAAGAAGCCGGTCGGGACGGTCGTCTTCGCCCAGGCGCTACGCGGCGGCGACCCCGAGGACATCAAGGCCGAGCGTCACGAATTCGGCGACATCGGCCGGGGCGGCATCCGGCTTCAGGCGGCGCTGTTGGCGCTGGGACTGCTCTTGCCGTAAAGCTTGGCGGCGCGGTCCTCGAACGCGCCGATCATGCGGCGTAGCGCGGTGCCGAACACCTGCCCCGCCAGCATCTCGAACACCCGGTTCTTGAACGCGAAGTCGACGGTGAAGTCGACCGCGCATCCCTGTTCCTCGGGACGGAAGCGCCAGTTGTTGCGCAGATACTTCAAAGGCCCGTCGAGATATTCGACGTCAATCGCCTCCGGCCGGGTCTTGGTGACCCGGCTGGTGAAGGTCTCGCGCAACCCCTTGAAGCCGACGATCATGTCTGCGACCGTCTCGGTGTCGGAATTCGAGCGCACACGCATCGCCGACACCCAGGGCAGGAACTCCGGGTAGCGGGCGACGTCGGCGACCAGATCGAACATCTGCTCCGGCGTATAGGGCAGATGCCGTGTCTCGCTATGTTTGGGCATCAGCGCGCGGTCGCCAGCTTCGCCTCACGCGCGGCACGCAGCCGCTCAAAATCGTCGCCGGCATGATAGCTGGAGCGGGTCAGCGGTGAGCTGGCGACGAGCAGGAACCCCTTGGCCCGCGCGATCGCGGCATAGGCGTCGAACGCCTTGGGCGTGACGAACTCGGCGACCTTGGCGTGGCGCGGCGTCGGCTGGAGATACTGGCCCATGGTCAGGAAATCGATGTCGGCCGAGCGCATGTCGTCCATCACCTGATGGACCTCCAGCCGCTCTTCGCCCAGGCCCAGCATGATGCCCGACTTGGTGAAGATCGACGGATCGTGCCGCTTCACGCTTTCGAGCAGGCGCAGCGACGCATAATAGCGCGCGCCGGGGCGGATCGTCGGATAGAGCCGGGGCACCGTCTCTAGGTTATGGTTATAGACGTCCGGGCGCGCCTCGACGATCGACTCGATCGCGGCCTGCGCCTTGTTGCGGAAATCCGGCGTCAGGATTTCGATCGTCGTGTTCGGGGTGGTCCGGCGCAGCGCCTGGATCACCTTCACGAATTGCGACGCGCCGCCATCGGGCAAGTCGTCGCGATCGACCGAGGTGACGACGATATGGTTGAGCCCCATCTGCGCGGCGGCGTCGGCGACGTTCTGCGGCTCCATCGCATCGACCTTGCGCGGCATGCCGGTCTTGACGTTGCAGAAGGCGCAGGCGCGGGTGCAGGTGTCGCCCAGGATCATGACGGTCGCATGCTTCTTCGACCAGCATTCGCCGATGTTGGGGCATGCGGCCTCTTCGCACACGGTCGTCAGGCTCTTCGCGCGCATCAGTTCGCGCGTGGCGGCGAAGCCCGCGCTCGTCGGCGCCTTGACGCGAATCCAATCGGGCTTGCGTGCGCGCACCGGCGCGGCCAACGGTGTCAACTCGTTCATGGGTTGCGAAATAGCGACGCACCGGGCCGGACACAATGCCTGCCGATGTCCCGTCCGCACGCGCCGGACATACTTTGATATGGAACCGACATGGCCCTGTCCGGTTCCAGCGTTACAACGCCGTTTCCATAACTGGATAAGAGAGAGCAATGACCGACTTTAACGACCTCGTGGATGGCTATCAGCGCTTTCGGACGTCCGATTGGCGTCGCCAGCGCGACCGCTGGGCCGAGTTGAAGGAAGGGCAGAGCCCCAAGGTCATGGTCATCGCGTGCTCGGACAGCCGCGTCGACCCGGCGCAGATTTTCGACACGCTGCCCGGCGAAATCTTCGTCGTCCGCAACGTCGCCAACCTGGTCCCCCCGTTCGAGACCGGTGGCGGTCATCACGGTGTGTCGGCCGCTCTGGAATTCGCGGTGACGCAGCTGGAAGTGACCGACGTCGTCGTCATGGGTCACGGCGCCTGTGGCGGCTGCAAGGCCGCTTTGACGCAGGGCTTTGCCCATGCGCCGCAGGGTGAAGGCGGCTTCGTCTCTGACTGGGTGAGCCTGCTCGACGATGCGCGCGAAAAGGTCATCGCCAAGCATGGTGACGCCGCCGATGCCGACGCGATGCGTGAGATGGAGCTGGAGTCGGTCCGCACCTCGATCGCCAATCTGCGCACCTTCCCCTTCGTCACCAAGCGTGAGGATGCGGGCAAGCTGACGCTGCGCGGCGCCTATTTCGCGATCGCCGATGGCGTGCTGCACCTGATGGACGAGAATGGCGAGTTCAAGCCCGCCGCCCCGGCCCTGGCTGCAGCGTAAGGAACTCGGTCCGGGTCCGGGTCCCCGACCCGGACTCGAGACGTAAAAAAAGGGCGGACGCCGCATCCGGCGCCCGCCCTTTTCGTTGCCTGTTAAAAGGATCAGCCCGCCGAGCTGGCGACGACCTGATCCACATCCTTCTTCGCTTCCGCGGTCGAACGCAGCGACAGCTCGCGCATCTGCTTGTTGCTGGGCAGGCTGGGCGCGCCCATTAGCAGGTCCTCGGCACGCTGGTTCATCGGGAACAGCGAGATTTCGCGAAGGTTCTGCGCACCGCAGATCAGCATGACGATACGGTCGACACCGGCGGCCATGCCACCATGCGGCGGGGCGCCGTACTGGAACGCGCGATAGAGCCCGCCGAAGCGCTCCTCGACATCCGCCTTGGACAGGCCGACCTTCTCGAACGCGGCGACCATCAGTTCGGGGCTCTGGTTGCGGATCGAGCCCGACGCGATTTCGAAGCCGTTGCAGACCAGATCATATTGATACGCCTTGAGCGACAGCGGATCGGCGGAGGTCAGCGCCTCCATGCCCCCCTGCGGCATCGAGAAGGGGTTGTGCGCGAACTCGACCTTCTTCTCGTCCTCGTCCCATTCGTAGAAGGGGAAGTCGACGATCCAGCACAGGCGGAACGCGCCCTCCTCGATCAGGCCGAGCTGCTCGGCGACGCGGGTACGCGCGAGCCCGGCCAGCTTGGCCGCAGCCTCGACCTTGCCCGCCGCGAAGAACAGGCCGTCATCGGGGCCGAGGCCGAGCGCGGCGTAGAGCGCCTCCATGCCCTCGGTGCCATGGTTCTTGGCGATCGGACCGCCGAACTCGCCGCCCTTGCGGGTGACATAGCCCAGGCCCGCATGGCCCTCGGCGCGCGCCCACTCGTTCATCTCGTCGAAGAACTTGCGGCTCTTCTCGGCGGTCTTGGGCGCCGGGATCGCGCGGACGACGCCGCCCGAGCCGACGATCTTCTCGAACAGGCCGAAGCCCGAGGTCGTGAAATGCTCCGAGACATCGGTGATGATCAGCGGGTTGCGCAGGTCGGGCTTGTCGTTGCCGTACTTCAGCATCGACTCCGAGTACGGAATGCGCGGGAACTCACCTACGGGCGTGACGGTGCGGCCATCGGCGAACTTCTCGAAGATGCCGCCGATCACCGGCTCCATCGTCTCCCACACCTCTTCCTGGGTGACGAAGCTCATTTCCAGGTCGAGCTGATAGAACTCGCCCGGCAGGCGGTCGGCGCGCGGGTCTTCGTCTCGGAAACAGGGCGCGATCTGGAAATAACGGTCGAAGCCAGCGACCATCAGCAGCTGCTTATATTGCTGCGGCGCCTGGGGCAGCGCGTAGAACTTGCCCGGATGGATGCGGCTGGGCACCAGGAAGTCGCGCGCGCCTTCGGGCGACGAGGCGGTCAGGATCGGGGTCGAATATTCGGTGAAGCCCGCCGTCTCCATGCGACGCCGCATGTCCGAGATCACCTGGGTGCGGCGCACGATGTTCGCGTGCAGCGTGTCGCGACGCAGGTCGAGGAAGCGATAGCGCAGGCGAATGTCTTCGGGATATTCCTGCTCGCCCGCCACCGGCATCGGCAACTCCTCGGCGGCCGACAGCACGGTCGCGCCGCGCGCGAACACCTCGATCTCGCCGGTCGCCAGGTTGGCATTCACGGTGCCGGCCGAGCGGGCCTTCACCACGCCGTCGATGGTCACGACCGACTCGACGCGGACGCTTTCCAGAATGGCGAGCGCGGGCGTGTCGCTGTCGGCGACGATCTGGGTGATGCCGTAGTGATCGCGCAGATCGACGAACAGCACGCCGCCATGATCGCGCTTGCGATGGACCCAGCCCGAGAGGCGGACCGTCTGGCCGACCGCTTCGGCGGTCAGCGCGGCGCAGGTGTGAGTACGATAGGCGTGCATGGGGGCATTCTTCCGAACGTCTGATGAAAGTGCTGCCGCTTCCCCGCCCACCCCGGTTTTGTCAATCAATATGTACCGACAGACCCGGGGATCGGAGAAAGCGCATCCGATCGTAACGGGGTCGTGTTCTTCTTTGTCAAGGCGCGAGCACGGCGCTATGTGCGGATGATGCACGTCCATCCGTTGATTACCGACAGCGCCACGCTCGCCAATCTTTGCGCCCGCCTGTCCCAGGCCGACTTCATCACGGTCGATACCGAATTCATGCGCGAAAGCACCTATTGGCCCGAGCTGTGCCTGATCCAGATCGCCAACACGCAGGAAGCCGCCGCGATCGATCCCAAGGCCCCCGGCCTGGACATGACGCCGCTGCTCGACCTGCTGGTCAACAATGACGAGGTGCTGAAGGTCTTCCATGCCGGCGGCCAGGATATCGAGATTATCTACAACCTGACCGGCAAGACCCCCCACCCGCTGTTCGACACGCAGATCGCGGCGATGGCGCTGGGTCAGGGCGAGCAGATCGGCTATTCCAATCTGGTCGACAGCTGGCTTGGTATCCAGGTCGACAAGGGCGCGCGCTTCACCGACTGGTCGCGCCGTCCGCTCGACCAGCGGCAGGTCGATTATGCGATCGGCGACGTGACCCACCTGTCAAATATCTTCCCCCGGATGCTGGAGCGGCTGCGCAAGACCGGGCGCGGCGCGTGGCTGGACCAGGAGATGGAGCGGCTGGCCGATCCCGAACATTATGCCAACGATCCGGACTCGGCCTGGAAGCGGGTGCGCGTGTCGGGGCGCAAGCCCGATATGCTCGGCCGGATGAAGGCTCTGGCGCGCTGGCGCGAGCTGGAGGCCCAGGCGAAGGACTTGCCGCGTGGCCGTATCGTCAAGGACGAGACGCTGGCCGATCTGGCCGGGCATCCGCCGCGCAAGCAGGCCGATCTGGCCAAGGTACGCGGCCTCTCGGCGACCTGGGCGAGCAACGACATTGGCGGACGTCTGATGGATGCGCTGGAGACGGCGACCCCGCTCGACGCCGACGAGCTGCCCGCGCGTGACGACCGCAAGCCCGGGCTGGGTCGCGAAGGCGCGCTGGTCGCCGATCTCCTCAAGCTGCTGCTCAAGATCCGCGCGCGCGACATCGACGTCGCGCCGCGCCTGCTCGCCCGCTCGGACGATCTGGAGATGCTGGCGGCGGGCGTGCGCAGCGGACTGGCGGTGCTCGACGGCTGGCGCTTCGAACAGTTCGGTCGTGACGCGCTCGATCTGGTCGAAGGCCGCACCGGCTTCGTCGTCAAAAACGGCAAGCTGAAGATGGTGCGGACCGAGGACGAAGCGGCATGATCCGATTGTTGACGATCGCGGCGTTGCTGCCGCTCATGGCCTGCACCGCCACCCCCAAGCCGGAAGAGGTATCCGACCTGATCGGTTGCGGCGAGACCCGCGTGGCCAACCTGGTCGGCAAGCCGTGGACCGAGGCGATGCGGGAACCGACGTTGAAGCGCACCGGTGCCCGCACCATCCGCGTGATCGCGCCGGGCGATGCGGTGACGATGGACTATCGCACCGACCGGCTGAACATCGAAACCGATGCTGCCGGCCGGGTCGTCAGGATCAAGTGCGGCTGAGCCGAATCGGCGTCCGCCCCATGGCAGTGGCCAGCGCCGCATGGCGGCGCTCCACCGCTTCGCCGTAAAAGCCGCGATCCTCTTCGCGCATCGCCAGGCCGAGCGTCGACTCGTCGAGCACCAGTCCGCTCCGTTCCAGCGGTCCGGCCAGTCCTCCGCTCAGTCGCTGCCCCAACCGGACCGCCAGTCCCCAGCTGGTCGCCAGCTTCAACTGCGCCGGGCTCGCCAGTTCGGCCAAAGGTGCGGGTACGTCCAGTCCGCCGCCCAGGCTGGTGTGCAGCGCCTGCGCCAGCATCGCGCGGCCGACCGCATCGATGCCGACCCAATTGCCGTGCAGCGCGATCTCCACCCCCCGCTCCGAGCGAAATTCCGGATTGGCGCGCCAGCCGACATCGGCCAGCAGACAGGCCGCGTGCCGCAGCCGTGCCTCGGCCGCCGCCTCACCATTGAACAGCGGCGCGGTCCATCTTTCGAGCAGATCGCCATGTTCGGGGAAGCGGCCAAGCAGCCGTCCTTCCTCCCGCGCCGCGACGATCAGCGGGTCGAGCGCGCGCGTCTTGGCATCCAACCCGCCGTAGAGCAGGCCTTCGCGCAGGCCATAGGCCGAGACGACCGTCGTGCTGCTACCCAGATGCTTGAGCAGGACGCTGAGCAGCGCCGTGGCATCGCCCAGCGTGGCGGCGCGGCTGGACGATAGACCCTTCACCTCGCGCAGGCGTGCCTTGCTGAGGTGCGGGATTGTGCGTGACAGGCGCAATATGTCGGTCGGCGTCAGCTCATAATGGTGGATGATGGGCAACGGATAGCCGGCCAGCGTCATGTCCAGCCGCGCCAGCGCGCGCCATGATCCGCCGACCAGATAGAAGGGCAGGCCCCGGCCGCGTCCTTCCCAGCCGGCCTCCTCGATCAGGCGGGCGATATGCCGCTCGAACGTCTTGCCGCCGCGTTCGCGCAGCGCCGGGATGCGCAACACGCCCAGCGGAAAGGACACCCGATCCTCGACCTCGCCGTCACGGACGCGCACCAGCTCCAGGCTGCCGCCGCCCAGATCGCCGACAATGCCATCGGCGTCGGGGATGGCCGACAACACGCCCTCCCCCGCCCCCTTGGCTTCCTGCTCGCCCGATAGCAGTTCGACCTCAAGGCCCAGCGATTCGGCGCAGGCAATCAGCTCTCCGCCATTGGCCGCATCGCGCACCGCCGCGGTCGCCACGGTGCGCAGCGTCGCCACACCCATTTCGCGCGCAAGACTGGCGAACCGGGCGAGCGCCACCTGTGCCTTGCCGAGCGCAACCGGATCGATCGCACCAGTCGCGGCCAGACCGCGCCCGAGGCCCGCCATGACCTTCTCGTTGAAGAGCGTCGCCGGCAGGCGCGGCGGCCCCTGATAGACGACCAGCCGGACCGAGTTCGAGCCGATGTCGATGATCGCCATGCGCGGCGCGTGCGTTCCTGCCATGGTTCAGCTTTCGCCCGTCACTTCTGCCGGCGCAGCGACAGGGTCGGCACCGCCTTGCTGGTGTCGAGCGCGGCACCGCGCCCCGAAAGCGAGGGATTGGTCATGAAATACCGATGCAGGTTGAAGGGGCGGTCGCCAGGCTGATCGCGGACATAGCTGCCATCCGGCTCCAGCTCCCAGCTTTGTTCATTGTCGAGAAGATTGGCGACCATCACCTGGTCCAGGATCTGGTCGTGCACGGTCGGGTTGAGGATGGGCAGCATATATTCGACCCGGCGGTCGAAGTTGCGCGGCATCCAGTCCGCCGAGGAGATGAAGACCTTGGCCGAATCATGGGGCAGGGCCTTGCCGTTCCCGAACGCCCAGATGCGACTGTGTTCCAGGAAGCGGCCGACGACCGACTTGACCCGGATGTTTTCCGACATGCCCGGCACGCCCGGCCGCAAGCAGCAGATGCCGCGCACGATCAGGTCGATCTCGACGCCGGCGCCGCTTGCCTCGTAGAGCTTCTCGATCACCAGCGGGTCGACCAGCGAATTGACCTTGGCCCACAGGCTGCCCGTACGACCTGCGCGGGCATGCGCGATCTCGGCGTCGATCAGCGCCATCAGATTGTGGCGCAGGTCGCGTGGCGACAGGCTGACATGGTTCATCGCCACCGGTTCGACATAGCCGGTGATGTAGTTGAACATCTGCGCCGCATCGCGCCCGAGCAGCGGATCGGCGGTGAAGAAGCTAAGGTCGGTATAGATGCGCGCGGTGATCGGGTGATAATTGCCCGTGCCGAAATGGCAGTAGGTGCGGAAATCGCTGCCCTCGCGCCGGACGACCATCGACACCTTGGCGTGCGTCTTCCAATCGATGAAGCCATAGACGACCTGCACGCCGGCGCGCTCCAGCGCCGAGGCCCAATAGAGGTTCTGCTCTTCGTCGAAGCGCGCCTTGAGTTCGACGATCGCCGTCACCGACTTGCCGGCCTCGGCCGCCGCGATCAGCGCGTTAATGATCGCCGACTGTTTGCCCGCGCGGTAGAGCGTCTGCTTGATCGCCACGACATCGGGATCGGCCGCCGCCTGCTTCAGGAAGGCGATGACCACCTCGAACGTCTCGTACGGGTGATGGACGACGATGTCCTTGGCCTTGATCGCGGCGAAGCAATCGCCGGCAAACTCCCGGATTCGTTCGGGAAAGCGCGGGGAATAAGGTGGGAATTTCAGGTCGGGGCGATCCTCGTCGACCAGCATGTCGAGGTCGCCGATGCCAAGCAGATTGCCGCTTTCGGTGATGATCGCGTCGCTGCCGCCCAGTTCGCCGCGCAGCACGTCGGCCAACTCGTCGGGCATGCCGGTTTCCAGCTCCAGCCGGATCACCCGCCCGCGCCGACGCCGCTTGATGGCGTTGGCGAAATAGCGGACGAGGTCCTCCGCCTCCTCCTCGATCTCGATGTCGCTGTCACGCAGCACACGGAAGGTCGCCGCGCCGTTGACGATATAGCCGGGGAAGAGCAGCCCCGAGAAGCGGCGCAGGATCGTCTCGATCGAGACATAACGCGCCCCCTCGCCCGGCAACCGGACGAAGCGCGGCATGGTCGCCGGGATCATCACCAGTTCGCGAATCGGCTCCTGATCCGACACGCGGGTCAGGTCGAAGATCATCGACAGACCCTTGTTGGGAATGAACGGAAAGGGATGCGCGGGGTCGAGCGCCTGGGGCGTCAGGATCGGGAAAATCTGATCCCGGACATGGGTTTCGAGCCAAGTGCTGGCGTCCGCATCGATCGCGTCGCGGCGCAGGACGAAGATGCCCGCCTCGTCGAGCAGGTTGCGCAGGTCACCCCACACCTCCTGCTGGCTCGCCATCAGCCGGTCCGCCTCGGCAACGATGCCGTTCAGCTGCTGCCCGGGGGTCAGCCCGTCGACGGAGCGCTGCTCGACATCCTGCGCCTGTTGTCCCTTCAACCCGGCGACGCGCACCATGAAGAATTCGTCGAGGTTCGACCCCGAAATCGACAGGAAGCGCAGCCGTTCGAGCAGCGGATGCGCCGAATTGCACGCCTCCTCCAGCACGCGGCGATTGAACGCCAGCCAGGAGAGTTCGCGGTTGAAATAGCGCTCGCTGCGGTTCGGCGTGAAATGATCGTCGTCCGGCTCGGACATTTGCGCGATATGGGCGGGACGGGTCATATTCCTCGCTCGGACTGCGTTCAGGGCTCGGCGAGGAGGCCGGCCGTGATCAGGGTGGATCGTGCAAGAGCAATGGACAAGCGCGCGCGCCGTTCCATCGCCCCCTGGTCGAGCATATCGACTGCGCGGATGACAGAAAGGTGACTGCGTTCGACACGCAGCGTCAGCCACTCGATCAGATCGGGTCGCGCATCCAGGCCCCGGCGCTCGAACAGATGCTCGAACAGCGCCGCGACCAACTCGTCGTCGGGCGGGCCGATCTCACCAAGGCTGCTATTGGCCAGGCGCGAGCGCAGGTCGGGCAGCTTCACGGCCCAGCGCGGCGGCGCGGCATCCGCGACGATCAGCAACGGCCGCCGTTCGGCCTGCGCGGTGTTCCAGGCGTGGAAGATCTGCACCTCGGGCACGCGCTCGGCATCGTCGATGATCGTGCCGCCGCTGCGGGCCGCGAAAATGCGCGCCAGCAGCGACCGGCCGGACTTGCGCGGCCCCGTCAGGATGGCGGCCATGGTCGGCCAGTTTTCCCACTGGTCCAGCATCCGCGCCGCCAGCCGGTTGGAGTCGGTCAGCAGGAAGGCATCCGATCGAGGGTCCGCTGGCCATTGCAGCGGAAGCGCCATCTGGTTCATCCGGTCGTCACAGTATCCGTAGGGGGCGTCGGCGCGGGCAAGGCCGCACGCCGCACGCGCAAGGTGGTGCCGGCACCCGACACCTGAAAACCACGCTGCTCCAGCGCGCGGCGAAGCTGGTCCGGGTCACCGTCATAGGTCACGCTCATCAGCGAGACACCACCGACCGCCAGGCTGGTCGTGCCCGCCCGCACCACGCCGGGGATGCCGCGCACCAGGCTTTCGACGTTGGCGACGGCGCTGGCGCTGGGCGCGTCATATTGCAGCGTCACCGCGATCCCCGCCCCCGTCGCGGCGATGGCGGAGTCGAGGCCCTCGATCGGCTCCTCGCCCGTGTTGCTGTCGTCGGGGGCGATCTCGACCTGCGGCTTGGGCGGCGGGGCAAGCGTCGGGTCGCCGCGCAGCACCCCGCTGGCGAGCGCGCGCTGATAGAGCGAATCGAGCCGGGCTACGCCGGTATCGAGCAACTGGCCCAATCCCTCGGTGCTGCCGACTCGCAGGGTCAGCGAACCGATCAGGGCATTGTCCGGACCATGCCGTGCCTCGAACACCCCGATCACCGGACCGCCCGGCCATTGGCGATGCAGGCGCACCACGGGGATCAGGATGTCCGACGCGCCATATTGATCGAGGATCGAGCGCCACCAGCCGCGCGAACGTCGTCCGATCTGCCCGGCATTCAGCAGCAGCGGGTCGGCACCGGTTCCCGAGGGGCGGATATAATCGATCGTGCTGTTACCGGTGCGGAACCGTGCCCAGGCCTGTTGCCACGGCGTGCGGGTCTCGAACATCTGCGACACGCCGCCCGACACCTGCAACGGCATGATCAGCATCGGCGGCGAACGATCGGCATAGGCCGACACCCCCAGCACCGAGGCGGCCCGTGCACGGTCGAACAGCACGCCCAGCCGTGCGACATAGCGTGTGGGGCCGATCTGCTCCTTCTCCACGACGATGCCGGTCACCAGCGAGTCGAGCAGGCCGTCCGACGCGCCGAAGCCGGTGCGGCCCAGCCGCTGGGCGAGCATCGCCCAGCCCTTGCGCTGTGCGATCCGCCAGCCGCCGAGCCGGGCGGCCTCCGCCGTCTTGCCCGCGACGTCGACGGTGACGCCCGACACCTCATAGGCGCTGCCGCTGTCGATCGGCATGACGCCGCGATCCTGCCCCTCGATCTGGGCCAGAACCGCGCTGGCCCCGACACCGACCCCGGCCAGGGCGGCGAGACCGATCATTCGATGGGGCAATCGCAAACGCATCGCGGCCTTTTGGCGAAGCAGGCGTGGAAATCCAAGCGCGATATAGCTAACGGGCAAACATGACCGACAACAGCACGCCGTCCACCCCCTCGTCGCCCGCCGAATCCGGCACGTCCTACACCTATGCCGATGCCGGCGTTTCGATCGCGGCGGGCAATGCCCTGGTCCGCGCGATCGGCCCGCTCGCCAAGGCGACACGCCGGCCGGGCGCCGATGCCGATCTGGGCGGTTTCGGCGGTTTCTTCGACCTGAAGGCGGCGGGCTTCACCGATCCGCTGCTGGTCGCGGCCAATGACGGCGTCGGCACCAAGCTGAAGCTGGCGATCGAGCATGACCGTCATGACGGCGTCGGCATCGACCTGGTCGCGATGTGCGCCAACGACCTGATCGTGCAGGGCGCTGAGCCGCTGTTTTTCCTCGATTATTACGCCACCGCCAAGCTGGAGGGCGATGTGCCCGAGCGGGTGATCGCCTCGATCGCCGAGGGCTGCCGCATCGCCGGCTGCGCGCTGATCGGTGGCGAAACCGCCGAGATGCCGGGCATGTACGCGGCCGGTGATTACGACCTCGCCGGGTTCTGCGTGGGTGCCGTCGAGCGCGATCAGGTGCTGACCGGTGCGGACATCGGCGACGGTGACGTGATCCTGGGTCTGGCGTCGTCTGGCGTTCATTCCAACGGCTTCTCGCTGGTGCGTCGTCTGGCGGCGGACAAGGGCTGGAAGCTCGATCGCCCGGCGCTGTTCGATCAGGAGCGTCTGCTGATCGAGGGGCTGATGGCACCGACTCGGATCTATGTCCGCGCGCTGCTGCCGTCGATCAAGGCGGGGACGATCAAGGGCCTGGCGCACATCACCGGCGGCGGTCTGCTCGAAAACATCCCGCGCGTCCTGCCCAAGGGCGCGCATGCGGTGGTCGACGCCGATGGCTGGGAACAGCCGCGTCTGATGGCCTTCCTGCAGGCGCAGGGCGGGATCGAGCCCGAGGAAATGGCACGCACCTTCAACTGCGGCATCGGCATGGCCGTCGTCGTGGCCGCCGATCAGGCTCAGGCAGTCGCCGCCACCCTGACCGAAGCGGGCGAGACGGTCGTGACCATCGGCCGCATCAAGGCGGGCGAGCGCGGCTGCACCGTCAAGGGATCGGCCGGCACCTGGAGCGCCAAGGCGGACTGGACCGCGACCCATGCGGCCTGACGGCCGGGCGAAGGTCGGTATCCTGATTTCCGGCCGCGGCTCCAACATGCAATCGCTGGTCGCGGCGTCGCGTGCGGCCGATGCCGGCTATGACGTCGCACTCGTCGCCTCGGACAAGGCCGAGGCGGCGGGGCTGGCCTGGGCAGCGGAACAGGGGATCGCGACCTTCGCCTTGTCGCCCAAGGGGATCGGCAAGCCGGCCTATGAGGCCGCGATCGATCAGGCGTTGCGCGATGCGGGCGTCGAGGTGATCGCGCTGGCCGGCTATATGCGGCTGTTGTCGGGCGATTTCGTCGCGCGGTGGCGGGGGCGTATCGTCAATATCCACCCGTCGCTGCTCCCGCTCTACAAGGGGCTGGACACCCATGCCCGCGCGATCGCGGCAGGTGACGCGAAGGCGGGCTGCTCGGTGCATATCGTCACCCAGGAGCTGGATGACGGCGAGGTGCTGGGCCAGGCCGAGGTGCCGATCCTGCCGGGCGACGATGCCACGGCACTCGCGGCGCGCGTGCTCGTTGAGGAACACCGACTCTACCCCCAAGTCCTGACGGAGTTCGTGCGTCGATGACCGATACCCTCTCCCGCATCCGCGACATCGCCCTGCTGCTGCCCGGCACGACCGAGGACGACGCCGATGGCGAAACCCGTTTCCTGGTCGAGGGCGAGCCGTTCGCCCGCATGAGCGGCGACGGGTCGGCGCTGCAGCTATGTGTCGCCGATGAGGGCAATCCGCCCCGCTGGAGCGATATCGCGCTGTCCGGCGACCTCGACTGGACGTTGATCGAGGACCGGATCGCGCGAAGCTGGGAACTGGTCGCGCCGACCGAATTGCTGGAGGCCGGCGGGCGATGAGCGGAACGGCGGGCGACGAGGCCGCCGAGCGCGCCAAGTCGCGCCGCCGGCTGCTGACCCTGGCGGAGTTCGTGGCGGTCGCGGGCTTGATCGTCGCCTCGCTGACCCTCTATCTCAACTGGTCCCAGCGGCGCAGCGAAGCCGCCGACAAGGCCGCCTCCGCCAGCGCACAGCGGCACGAGCGCGGTCGGCTGGACCTGACCGCCACCGTCGAGGGCGATGGCCGCCGCCTGACCTTGCGTGACCCGAACCATGACATCCAGGATGTCGTGATCGCGTTCCCGACCAAGTCGAGGATCGCCAGGCAGGCGCCGGTCGGTGATCCCGTGATCGACGCCGACCCCATTGCCGGCCCGATGCTGGCACTGACCGATGGACAGGCCGATACGCGCGAAGGCCGGCTGCCCGTGCTGATCACCACCCGCTACTGGGACGGCGATAGCGCCCGGACGGTCAGCGGCCTGTATGATCTGATCTGGAGTACGCACGGCCGGCTGTTGCGCGGGCGGACGTTGCGATTGGAGGGGCTAAGGCTCCGCGATCGCGATGGGACGGTGGCGAAGCTCGATGCCGCCTGGGCGGCCAGGCGGCCCTGAGCCTGGGCGTTTACAGCGCCCGGCCGTACACCACGTCATTATAGACGGTATCGCCGACCCGAAACTGCCGCTCGCCGGCAAGGGTGAAGCCCTCGCGCTCGTAGAAGGCACGCGCCTGCGCGTTGATGCCAAGCACGCCGAGCAGCATACGGCGCTTTCCCATTGCACGCGCATCATCGATCGCCCGGGCCATCAACTTGTGGCCAAGGCCTGTGCCGCGCGTCAGCGACAGGGCATAGATGCGGCGAAGTTCGATGTCGTGGCCATCGGTCGGGACCGGCAGATCGGGCGGCACGAGCAGCGTGTACCCGACGGGCGCTGCGCCATCGGAATGTTCGGCGAGGGTGGCGACGCTCTTTGCGTCGGCGATCCACGTCTCGAACTTGTCGGGAGAACTATTCAGGGTGCAATGGCGCACCATGTCGGGACCAGCGATGATCCCGGCAAATGTCTCGAGGAAACTGGCGGCCGCGACGAGCGACAGCGCCGGACCATCGCCCGGCTCCGCGCGTCGCAGCCGCCACGTCATCAGCCGACGATTTCTTCGGGCTTGAAGAAATAGGCGATCTCGATCTCGGCATTCTCGTCCGAGTCCGAACCATGGACAGTGTTGGCTTCGATCGACTCGGCCAGTTCCTTGCGGATCGTGCCCGGCTCGGCGTTCGCCGGGTTGGTCGCGCCCATGATGTCGCGGTTGCGCTGCATGGCGTTCTCGCCCTCGAGCACCTGCACGACGACCGGACCCGAGATCATGAACTCGACCAGATCGTTGAAGAAGGGGCGCTCCTTGTGGACCGCGTAGAAGCCTTCGGCCTGCTCGCGGGTCATCTGGATGCGCTTCGAGGCGACGACACGCAGGCCGGCTTCCTCCAACATCTTGGTGACGGCACCGGTCAGGTTGCGGCGGGTGGCGTCGGGCTTGATGATCGAAAAGGTACGGTTCGCGGCCATGATGGTCACGCAGCTCCTGATTTAAGGTGTTGGCTGGAAGTGGCGTCGCCCTAGTCGGGGCGGGGGAGCAATGCAATGTCTTATGGTAAGCTGATCCTCCCCGGCACGGGGGGGTGGCAGCGCGACAGCGCTGACGGAGGGGGGCTTCCACACGGGGTACCGCTTGCGGCACACCCCCTCCACCAGCTTCGCTGGTCCCCCTCCCCGTGCCGGGGAGGACTGTCAGGCCGCCTGTTCCCAGCGGCCCTGGTCGTTCTGCTTCCAGTATCGGCGCTCGACGCCCTCGCGGTCGGCCAGCGCCCGCCAGGCCGCCCGCGCCTCGGCGATGCGGTCGCCATCGAAGAAGTGGAAGGCCCGCTCGAAGCTCAGTGCCTCGTCACGCCATTGGCCGTCCGCCAGCGCGACATGGCGTGCACCGTTGCTCGGCTGCACGTCGGCCGCGATCAGGATCGGCTGGAGGCCGTCTTCCCCCTCCCCCGCCTGGGCATGGGGCAGGAAGCCGTCCGCCGGCACCATCCAGAGTTGCCGGTCGAGCGCGGCGCGCTGGTCGGCATCGCCGCTGACGATCAGCAGGCGGCCGCCGCCGGCCATCACGCGATCGGCGATGACGGGCAGCAACCGGTCGAGCGGCGCCATGGTCAGATGATAGAAGTCGACCTGCATCGGCGCCGCTCCCGCTTGTCGATCAGGCCTCGAACCGGTCCGCGACGAACCGGTCGAGCAGGCGCACACCGTAACCGGTCGCGCCCTTGTCGTGGTTGACGCCCGGCTTGTCCGACCAGACCATGCCGGCGATGTCGAGATGCGCCCAGGCGACCCCGTCATTGATGTAGCGCTTCAGGAACTGCGCCGCCGTGATCGAACCGGCACCGCGTGGGCCGACATTCTTCATGTCGGCGATCTGGCTGTCGATCAGCTTGTCATAGGCATCGGACAGCGGGAAGCGCCACAGCTTCTCGTCGGTCGCCTTGCCGGCGGCGAGCAGCGCGTCGGCCAGCGAATCGTCGTTGGCGAACACCCCACCATGCTCGTTGCCCAGGCTGATGATCATCGCGCCGGTCAGCGTGGCGAGATCGACGATGGTCGAGGGCGCATGCGTCTTCTGGACCCAGGTCAGCGCATCGCACAGGACCAGACGGCCCTCGGCATCGGTATTGATGACCTCGATCGTCTGGCCCGACATCGAGGTGACGACGTCACCCGGACGCTGGGCATTCCCGTCGGGCATGTTCTCGACCAGGCCCATGACGCCGACGACATTGGCCTTGGCCTTGCGCGCGGCGATCGCCTTCATCGCACCCGCGACCGCACCGGCACCGCCCATGTCCCACTTCATGTCTTCCATGCCGGCCGCCGGCTTGATCGAGATGCCGCCGGTGTCGAACGTCACGCCCTTGCCGACCAGCGCCAGCGTTTCCGCATCGGCCGCACCGCCGTTCCACTTCAGGACGAGCAGGCGTCCTTCACGCACCGACCCCTGGCTGACACCCAGAAGCGCGCCCATGCCCAGATCGCGCATCTGCGCCTCGTCGAGCACGGTGACTTCCAGACCCAGGCCCTCGACGTCGTTCAGGACGCGCTCGACGAAGGTTTCGGGATAGAGCTTGTTCGGCGGCTCGGACACGAGCGTACGGGTCAGTTCCAGACCGCCATTGACCGCGTGGATCGCGGCATAGGCGGCTTCCGCTTCGGCACCCGCATCGACGATCGCGATGCGCGTCAACATGGGCTTGGACGCTTCGGGCAGCTTGGTGCGATAGACGTCGTGGCGCCAGCCGCGCTGGACCGCCGCACCGGCAAAGGCGGCCACGGCCGCCGCCGAGGGCTTGGTCCCCAGACCGGTCAGCACGAGCGACGCCGAGGAGGCGGTCGTCAGCAGCTTGGCGGTCAGCGCGCCGCCCGCCTTGCGCCAGTCCGCCTCGGTCCCGTCACCCACGCCCAGCATCAGGATGCGCCGCGCCTTCCCGTCGAACGGCACGAACAGCTCGACGCTGCTGCCGGCATCGCCCTTGAACCGGTTGGCCTCCGCCGCCGCCAGCGCGAGCGAGACCATGTCCGCTCCGCCGGCTTGGCCGAAGTCCTTGCTTCCCTTCGCAACGGGAAGGACAAAGACATCGCCGGCATCGACGGTGGAGGTGAAGGCGATCTGCATGGGAAACCCCTGATGAACAAATAACTGTTGCTACCATCTAGGCGCTGGGACGGGCGTGGCAAGCACGCGATTGCAGCGAAGGGCCGGTGATGCGATAGGCGGACCATTCGCGCCGTCACCCTGCCGGGGGGAGGCTTTCATCATGTCGGCAAGGACGGATCTGGTATCATCGTGTTGCGAATGACCCTTTTGACCGGCAGCGCGCTGCCCCTCGCTCTTCTCGCAGCCCAGCCCGTATTCGGTCAGGACCTGCAGGACCGGCCCGTGTCGCCGCCGCCCGCCGACGGCCCCGCGCCCGAAGACCCCGATCAGGTGAAGTTCAGCGCCGGGCAGCTGGAATATGACATCAACGCCGATATCGTGACCGCGACCGGCGATGTCCGCATGAACCGCCAGGGCGAGCGGCTGCGCGCCGACAAGGTCACCTGGAACCGCAAGACGGGCAAGGTGCTGGCGACCGGCAACATTGCGGTGACCAACCCGCAGGGCGACATCGCTTACGGCGACCAGATCGAGCTGACCGATTCGCTGAAGGATGGCGTGGTCGACAATATGCTGGTCGTGCTGGAGCAGGGCGGCCGCCTGGCCGCCGATCGGGGCACGCGACAGGCCGATGGCACGGTCAACCTGGAACGCGCCGCCTATACCCCTTGCGCGGTCGAGACGTCGGAGGGCTGCCCCAAGGAGCCGTCATGGAAGATCACGGCGGTCCGCGTCACCTATCGCCCGGATCGCGAGCGCGTTTATTTCAATGGCGCGCGGCTCAACCTGTTCGGCCTGCCCAGCATCCCCCTGCCCCGCCTGTCGGCGCCGATCGGCTCGGGCGGCGACAGCGGTTTCCTGACACCCGACATCCGGCTCGACCGCGTCAACGGCGTCGAGGTGGCGGTCCCCTATTATTGGCGGCTCGCCCCCAATCGCGGCGTGACCGTGACGCCGCACGTCTTCACCGCCGTGCTGCCGATGATGGAGGCGCAATATGAAGCGCTGAATTCGCTCGGCGCCTATCGGATCACGGGCTATGCGACCGCCAGCCGGCGCAGCGACGACCTGAACACGCTGAACCCCACCGATACGACCCAGGCGTTTCGCGGCTATCTGGACGGTGTCGGGCGGTTCCAGTTCTCGCCCGAATGGAGCCTGTCGGGATCGCTTCGCCTGACGACCGACCGCACCTTCCTGCGCCGCTACGATATTTCGCGCGACGACCGGCTGCGCACCACCGCCAGCCTGGAACGGATCGACCAGAACAGCTATTTCGCGATCAACGGCTGGTACGTGCAGACGCTACGCGTCAACGATCCCCAGGGTCAGCAGCCGATCGCGCTGCCAGAGATCGACTATCGCCGCCGCTTCGACGACGGGTTGCTCGGCGGCAAGTTCGAGATGCAGCTCAATACGCTCGCCATCAGCCGGACCGAGGGACAGGATACCCAGCGCGCCTTTGCCAGCATGCGCTGGGACCTGCGTCGCCTGACCAATTGGGGGCAGGAGGTGACGTTCACCGCCTATGCGCGTGGTGACGCCTACAATTCGAACAACATCGTCTCGACGCCTTTGGTCTATCAGGGGCTGGAGGGCTTTCAGGGCCGCGCGATCGGGGCACTGGCGGTCGATGTGAAATGGCCGTTCGTCGGCGAATTGTGGGGCGGCACCCAGCGCTTCACCCCGCGCGTCCAGATCGTCGCGAGCCCCAAGATCCGCAACATCGAAATCCCCAATGAGGATGCGCGCGCCGTCGATCTGGAGGATTCCAATCTCTTCGCGCTTAATCGCTTCCCCGGCTATGACCGGTTCGAGGATTCGACGCGCATCACATACGGCGCGCAATGGGCGCTGACGCTGCCCGGTTTCACCGTCGATACGCTGGTGGGGCAGAGCTTCCGCCTGAACGACCGGCCGACGATCCTCTATCCGGGCACCGGTCTGTCCGATCGCTGGTCGGACATCATCGGGCGGACCGAAGTGCGGTTCCGCGATTTCGTCTCGCTGACCCACCGCTTCCGGATCGACAAGGACAGTTTCGCGGTACGCCGCAACGAGATCGACGCGACGGTCGGTTCGCGCGCGACCTATGTCCAGGCGGGCTATATCCGGTTGAACCGCAACATCTTCACTTCGATCGAGGATTTGCAGGACCGCGAGGAAATCCGGCTGGCCGGCCGCGTGCAGTTCGCGCGCTTCTGGTCGGCCTTCGGGTCGACGGTCGTCGATCTGACCGATCGGTCCGAAGATTCGTTGTCGCTGTCCGATGGTTTCGATCCGATCCGCCACCGGGTGGGCGTGCAATATGAAGATGATTGCCTTCGCCTAGGCTTCACCTGGCGGCGCGATTACGTGAACACCGGCGATGCGCGCGCGGGCAACAGCTTCCTGTTGACGCTGGCGTTCACCAATCTCGGTCGCTAAGCCCCTATTCAGCATGCTCGACCCATATCGCGACGGTTACGCGCCCCATGCAGGCGTGATGAGGATCACAAACACGGTGAAGCAGGACATTCGTAACAAGGACCGTTTCTTCCGCGGGGCCGCCGCCATGATGCTAGCGGCGGTCGCGGCCGGCGCGATGGCGCAGACGGTGGCCGATCAGACGGTGCCCGAAACCGGCGGGTTGAACATTCCGTCCAATCTTCAGCTGTTCGGCAAGCTGGACCCAAATGTCCGCAAGCCGACCGCGATCGTCAACGATACGGTGCTGACCGGCACCGACCTGGACCAGCGCATGGCGCTGGCCATGGCGCTGAACAACGTGACCAAATTGTCGCCCGAGGATCGCGATCGTCTGCGGATGCAGATCCTGCGCCAGCTGATCGACGAGACGCTGCAGATCCAGGAGGCCAAGACCGCCGAGATCACGGTGACCGCGCCCGAGATCGATCAGGCCTATGCCCGCTTCTCGCAGCAGTTCGGCAAGACCCCGAAGCAGATGAGCGCCTTCCTGCGCGAGGCCGGATCATCGGATCGCTCGATGCGCCGCCAGATCGAAGGCGAGCTGGCCTGGGCGCGCTATCTGCGCAAGCGGGTCGAGCCGTTCGTCAATGTCGGCGACGAAGAGGTGAACGCCATCCGCGCACGTCTGGAAGCGGCGAAGGGCACCGAGGAATATAACCTCAAGGAAATCTTCCTCTCCGCCAACGAAGCCACGCAGCAACAGGTCTTCGCCAATGCGCGCCAGATCATCGCTGAAATCCAGAAGGGTCAGCAGCCCTTCGAATATTTCGCGCGCAGCTTTTCCGAGGCGTCGACGCGCGCGGTGAACGGCGATCTGGGCTGGGTACGCGGCGCGCAGTTGCCGCCCGAGCTGCAGGCGGCGGTGCAGTCGATGCAGGTCGGCCAGGTCGCCGGCCCGATCCAGATTCCGGGCGGCTTCTCGATCCTGTACCTGACCGACAAGCGCCAGGTGCTGACCGCCGATCCGCGCGATTCGCGCCTGTCGCTCAAGCAGTTGACGATCAAGTTCCCCGCCGGCACCACCCAGGCGCAGGCGACCGCGCGCGCGGCCGACTTCGCCAAGGCGACCCAGGCCATTCGCGGCTGCGGCGACGTGCAGCGCGTGGCGACGACGCTGAAGGCCGAGGTCGTCGACAATGATCAGGTCACGATCCGCCAGCTGCCCGCCCCGCTCCAGGAAATCCTGCTGAAGATGCAGATCGGCCAGGCGACGCCGCCCTTCGGCTCGCCGGAACAGGGCGTCCGCTCGCTGGTGCTGTGCGACCGCGAGGAACCGCGTTCGGGCAACCTGCCGACCAGCGACCAGATCCAGAACCAGGTCGAGCAGCAGCGGGTCAATCTGCGCGCCAATCAGAAGATGCGCGATCTCCGCCGTGACGCGGTCATCGAGTATCGGTGACCGACGCGATGACCATGACCCGGCCTCTGGCGATCTCGATGGGCGATCCCGCCGGCATCGGGCCGGAGATCATCGCCAAGGCCTGGGCCGCACGGCATGACGCCCAGCTGCCCCCCTTCATCGCGGTGGGCGACGCCCGCGCGATCGAGAGGGTATGGAACGGCCCGACCGCGCGGGTGAGCGACATCGGTGCGGCGGTGTCGATCTTCGACCAGGCGCTGCCGATCCTGTCGGTCGACGATGCCGGCGAGATCACACCGGGCCAGCCCGATGTCGAGGGCGCGCGGTGTGCGCTCCATGCGCTGGAACTGGCGGTCGGCCTCGTCCGGTCGGATGCGACATCGGCGCTGGTGACGGGACCGGTCAGCAAGGCGCAGCTTTACGATATCGGCTTCACCCATCCCGGCCAGACCGAGTTCGTCGCCGAGCGCTGCGGTGTCGCGGGGGCCAATGCGGTGATGATGCTGGCCGGGCCGTCCCTGCGCGTCGTGCCGATCACCACCCATGTTCCGCTGGCAGCGGTATCGGGCCTGTTGTCGGTCGAACTGATCGTGGCCAAGGGCCGTGCCACGGCGCGGGGCCTGTGCCGCAATTTCGGGATCACCGCACCGCGCCTGGCCTTTGCCGGGCTCAACCCCCATGCCGGCGAAAGCGGTACGATCGGGCGCGAGGAGATCGAGCTGATCGAACCCGCCATCGCGCAGCTGCGTGCCGAGGGGATCGACGCGACCGGCCCCTTCGCGGCCGACACGCTGTTCCACCCGCGTGCGCGCACCGCTTATGACGCGGTACTCTGCTGCTATCACGATCAGGCACTGATCCCCATCAAGACGCTGCATTTCGACGAGGGGGTCAATATCACGCTGGGTCTGCCGATCGTCCGCACCTCACCCGATCACGGCACCGCCTTCGGTATCGCGGGGCAGGACCAGGCGCATCCCGGCGCGATGATCGCCGCGATCGCCATGGCGGGGGACGCCGCGCGTCGCCGGGCCGCGCTGGCGAACTGACATGGACCCTGTCACGCCCCTGCCCCCCTTGCGGGAGGTCATCGCGCGCCATGGCCTGTCGGCCTCCAAGTCGCTTGGCCAGAATTTCCTGTTCGACGGACAGCTACTCGCGCGCATCGCCGCCATTCCGGGCGACCTGACCGATCAGGAGGTGCTGGAGATCGGTCCCGGTCCGGGCGGCCTGACGCGCGCGCTGCTGATGGCCGGTGGTCGCGTCACCGCGATCGAACGCGACCGACGCTGCATCCCGGCATTGGCCGAATTGTCGGACGCCTTTCCGGGGCGGTTGCGGGTGATCGGGGGCGACGCCCTGCGGATCAACGCACCCGAGCTGTTCGAGGGGAAGCCGCATATCGTCTCCAACCTGCCCTATAATGTCGGCACGCCGCTGCTGGTGGGTTGGTTGTCGGGGGCGTGGTTGCCCTGGTGGAAATCCTGCACGCTGATGTTCCAGAAGGAAGTCGCCGAGCGGATCGTCGCGGCGCCCGACCAGTCCGCCTATGGCCGGCTGGCGGTGCTGACCCAATGGCGCAGCCAGGCGCGGATCGCGATGCCGGTCCACCGCTCGGCCTTCACGCCGCCGCCCAAGGTCATGTCGGCGGTCGTCCATATCACGCCCGCCCCGGCGCCCGAGGGCGTCAGCTTCCGGACGCTGGAGCGGTTGACCGCCGCCGCCTTTGGCCAGCGTCGCAAGATGCTGCGCCAGAGCCTGAAGCCTGTCGCTGGCGCCGTCGAGGCGTTGGAGTCGATCAGCATCGATCCCGCACGCCGGGCGGAGACCTTGTCGGTGGCGGAGTTCGTCGCCCTGGCACGGGCGTTGGGATAACGGCTGGTTACGCGTGGCCTGCCACCGGATGCAAGTAGCCCCCCAACGCCGTTCAGCCTGAGCGAAGTCGAAGGCCAAGGGATGTCAGCGCTGCTCCGCCTTGCATAGCCGCTATGGTAGAGCGTGGCCTTCGACTTCGCTCAGGCGGAACGGAGAACGGGGTGGAATGGTAGACCCCGCTCCTGCTCAACCCATAAAACCTCAGTTTTTCGCCGGCACCTTCGTCTCCACCTGCGCGGTCGTCACCGGCGGCGGCCCCTTGGCGATGACGGCGGCGAGCGCGGTCGCGTCGGCGCAGTCCTGTTTACACAGGGTCTTGATCTTCGTCAGATTGTCCTTGGCCCGCGCCACGGCGCCACGCTGGACCAGCGCCTCGCCCTGACCCCGCAGCGCACGCAGGTCATTGGGGTCGAGCAGCAGGGCTTCGCGATACAGCCGGATCGCCTTGCCCGGCAAACCACGCGCGCCGGCTACTTCGGCGAGCAGGATGAAGGCGGCACGGTTACGCGGATCGACCGTGACCGCCGTCTCCAGCGTATCGGTCGCGCCGTCGAGATTGCCGGCGGCCTTTTGTGCCCGGCCCTGTTCCAGCAGCTGCATCGAGCGCGCGTCGATCTGGGTATCGGGGCGCTGTCCGCTGAGCGAGGTCGAAACGGAAACCACCGCCAGCGCGGCCGCGGCGGCCATGGACGTCAAACGCATGAGGAACTCCGGACTGGGCACTGGTTGAACGCTAGCATGGCGCCCGGAGGCAGGCGACAAAAAACCCGTCGGTGCCATGCGTGGCCGGGTCGAGCCGATGCCCGGCGCCATGCGGCGTGCCCACGGTGGGCGCTTCCACCGACCAACCCCGGTTAGCCGCCAGAAAGGCGTCGACTTGATCGCAACCTTCCGCGTCGAGCAGCGAGCAGACGATGTAGACCATCCGGCCGCCGGGCTTCACCAGTCCGGCACCCACCGACAACACCTGCGCCTGCATGGCGCGCAGACGGTCGAGCCGATCGGGGGTCAGCCGCCAGCGCGCCTCCGGGTTGCGCCGCCAGGTGCCGGTTCCGGAACAGGGCGCATCGATCAGCACGCCATCGGCCTTGCCCGCCCAGTCGGCCAGCATCTCGCGCTCGCGTCCCGGATTGAGCAACCGGCTTTCGACGATCGTCACCCCGGCCCGCTCCGCGCGAGGGGCCAAGCGCTGAAGCCGCGCACGGTCGATGTCACAGGCCAGCAGCGCGCCACGATTGTCCATGGCCGCGCCGATCTGCAACGTCTTGCCGCCCGCCCCGGCGCAAAGATCGACCAGCCACTCGTCAGGCTTTGCTGTCAGCGCCGCACCGACGAGCTGGCTGCCCTCGTCCTGCACCTCGATCAATCCGGCGCGGTAGAGCTCCGATTGTTCGACCGGCGTACCGCTGGGCAGCCGCAGCCCGAGGGGCGCTAGCGGCGTCGGTACGGCGTCGGGCCATTCGGCCAGCACCGCCTCCCGCGTAGTCGCCAAGCTGTTCACCCGTATGTCGAGCGGCGCGCGGTCGATGAGTGCCGCCTGCTGCGTTTCCGTCAGCCCGGAACGGTCGAGCGCCGCCACCAGCCAGGCCGGCGCGACACCGCCCGCCGCACGCGGCTCCTCTGGCTCGATCGGAGCCGGCCCGTGGGTCGACCCGTCGAAGCTGTCCGCCACCGCGGGATCGCTGTCGGCGAGCGTCAGCACCGCCGCCCGCCCGCTCGCCGGCACGGGCCCGGCATGACGGATGGCGGCATAGACCAGCTCGCGCACCGCACGCCGGTCCTTCGATCCGGCATAGCGGCGCGTCGCGAAATAGCGGGCGATCAGCGTGTCGGCGGCCGCACCGCCCGCCGCGGCGGAGGCGATGATGGCGTCGAGCAACTCGATCGCCGCCTGGGTGCGGGCAGCGGGCGTCATGAACGGATGTCCGTCGAATCAGCGGGTTGGATAATTGGGGGCTTCCCGCGTGATCGTCACGTCATGGACATGGCTTTCCTTCAGGCCCGCACCGGTGATCTGGACGAACTGCGCCCGCTCACGCAGATCCTTCAGCGTCGCCGAACCGGTATAGCCCATCGCCGCCTTGATGCCGCCGACCAGCTGATGAATGACGTCGCGCGCCGGCCCCTTATAGGCGACCTGACCCTCGATGCCCTCGGGCACCAGCTTCATCTGATCCTTGATGTCGCCCTGGAAATAGCGGTCCGCCGAACCGCGGCCCATCGCGCCGACCGAACCCATGCCGCGATACGACTTGTATGCCCGGCCCTGATACAGGAAGGTCTCGCCCGGTGCCTCCTCGGTGCCCGCCAGCAGCGAGCCGACCATGCACGCGCCGGCACCGGCGGCCAGCGCCTTGGCCAAGTCGCCCGAGGTGCGCAGACCGCCATCGGCGATGACCGGCACGCCGGCCTTCCAGCCTTCCTCGGCACAGTCCATCACCGCGGTCAGCTGCGGCACGCCGACGCCGGCGACGACGCGGGTGGTGCAGATAGACCCCGGCCCGATGCCGACCTTCACCGCATCCGCGCCCGCATCGATCAACGCGCGGGTGGCCGCCGCCGTGGCGACGTTGCCGGCGATCACCTGCACGGTGTCGGACAGCTTCTTGGCCGCCTCGACCGCACGCGCGACGTCGCGGTTGTGACCATGGGCGGTATCGATGATGACGCAGTCGACGTCCGCTTCGATCAGCGCGCGGGTCCGCTCGAAGCCCTTCTCGCCGACCGTCGAGGCGGCGGCGACGCGCAGGCGGCCGGCGGCATCCTTGGTCGCGGACGGATAGGTGACGGCCTTTTCGATGTCCTTGACCGTGATCAGCCCGACGCAGCGATAACTGTCATCGACGACCAGCAGCTTTTCGATGCGGCGCGCATGCAGCAGGCGACGCGCCTCGTCCTGACCGACGCCGACCTTCACCGTCGCCAGATTCTCGTGCGTCATCAGCTCGGACACGGGCTGGTTCGGATTTTCGGCGAAGCGGACGTCGCGGTTGGTCAGGATGCCGACCAGACGGCCGTCGAACTCGACGACGGGAATACCGCTGATCCGGTGCCGCGCCATCAGCGCCTGTGCCTCCGACAGCGTGGCGGTCGGCGAGATGGTGATCGGGTTGACGACCATGCCGCTTTCGAACCGCTTGACCTGACGGACCGCGGCGACCTGCTGTTCGACGGTAAGGTTGCGGTGGAGCACGCCCATGCCGCCCAGCTGCGCCATGACGATCGCCATGTCGGCCTCGGTCACCGTATCCATCGCCGCCGACAGGACGGGGATGTTGAGCGCGATCGAGCGGGTCAGTTGCGTGCGCGTGTCCGCGCTGCTCGGCAGAACGTCGGACTCCTGGGGTATGAGGAGCACGTCGTCGAAGGTGAGGCCGAGGCGGATATCCATGGGGCTGCCAAATCCTGCGGAGGGAACAAGTGGCGGGCCATGTAACCAAAGCGCGCCGTTCCCGCTAGGCCCTTGCTGCACCGCCATGCTAGGATCGTCCCGGATCGATGGATTGGGAGAGATGTCGATGGGTTTGATCGTCGCCGCGCTGGCCGTGCTGCTGGTGCTGTTATACCTGATGATGTCGATCAAGATCGTCCGCCAGGGCTATCAATACACCATCGAACATTTCGGCCGTTACACCGGCACCGCCGTGCCCGGCTTCAATTTCTACCCCGCCTTTTTCTACCGTGTCGGCCGCCGCGTGAACATGATGGAGCAGGTGATCGACATTCCGGGGCAGGAGATCATCACTAAGGACAATGCGATGATCTCGACCGATGGGGTCGTCTTCTTCCAGGTGCTGGATGCGCCCAAGGCGGCCTATGAGGTGTCCGACCTCTATGTCGCGCTGCTGAACCTTGTGACGACAAACCTGCGCACGGTCATGGGTTCGATGGACCTCGACGAGACCCTGTCGAAGCGTGATGAGATCAACGCGCGGCTGCTGAATGTCGTCGATCATGCGACGACGCCCTGGGGCGTGAAGATCACCCGTGTCGAAATCAAGGACATCCGGCCGCCGGTCGACATCGTCAACGCCATGGCGCGCCAGATGAAGGCGGAGCGTGAGAAGCGCGCGAACATCCTCGAGGCCGAAGGGTCGCGCGCCTCGGAAATCCTGCGCGCCGAAGGACAGAAGCAGGCTCGCATCCTGGAGGCCGAGGGGCGGCGCGAGTCGGCCTATCGCGACTCCGAGGCCCGCGAGCGCGCGGCCGAGGCGGAAGCCAAGGCGACTCGCGTCGTGTCCGATGCCATCGCGCAAGGGGGCACGCAGGCGATCAACTATTTCGTCGCGCAGAAATATGTCGAG
The DNA here is from genome assembly GCF_052056765.1 of Sphingomonas pseudosanguinis. NCBI lineage: Bacteria > Pseudomonadati > Pseudomonadota > Alphaproteobacteria > Sphingomonadales > Sphingomonadaceae > Sphingomonas > Sphingomonas pseudosanguinis. Next base: position 1,516,579 of record NZ_CP189888.1, on the reverse strand, counting down.
GCGGTCGCCAAGTTCGCCACCAGCCCGAATGCCAAGACCATCCTGTTCCCGGTCGAGGCGACGCAGTTGATCGGCACGCTCGGCGGCATCGGCGAACTGGCCAAGGACGCGCTGGCCTCCCACAAATCTGGCACCGTCACCACACCCCGCGCCACCACCAAGCCGGGGCCGTTCGACCAGTCCGGTTCGTGACGATCGGCGATCTCGATCCCGCCGCGCTGTGGCTGGCCGGGGGACTGGCGCTGGGCATCGCCGAGCTGTTCGTGCCGGGGGTCTTCCTGATCTTCCTGGCGATCGCGGCGGGCGTGACGGCGCTGACCGTCTGGGCGATCCCCGATCTGCCGCCGGTGCTCCAGCTTGTCGAGTTCGCGATCTGGAGCATCGTGTGCGTCGTCATCGGGCGGCGCTGGTATCGCGATTTCCCGGTCGACAGCGATGCGCCCGTCCTGAACGAGCCGGTGCGCCGCTTGCGCGGGCAGGTGGTCACGGTGACGATGCCGATCGTCGGCGGCGAAGGGCGCGCAAGGCTGGGCGATGGCGAATGGCCGGTGCGGGGGCCGGCTGCCGAAGTCGGGACCCGGTTGCGGGTCGCGCATGTCGATAATGGGGTGTTGCTGGTCGAGCCTCTGTCGGATTGAGGCTGACGTTGGGGCGTGGCCTTCGACTTCGCTCAGGCTGAACGGATTATAGGGCTATGCACCAACGCCCGTTCAGCCTGAGCGCAGTCGAAGGCCAAGGCCAAGGGAAAGCGCCCTCCCCAGAACGCTTTCCCTCAGCCAGCGTTATGCCGCGACCGTCACCTTGGGCGCCGCCGCGCGGACGCCCTCGTCGACATGCTCGGCGAACTGCTTGAAATTCTCATTGAACAAGTCGACCAGCCTGGCCGCCGTCGCGTCATAGGCCGCCTTGTCGGCCCAGGTATCGCGCGGGTTCAGGATCGCCCCGTCGACACCCGGCACCGAGACCGGCACCTGGAAACCGAAATTGGGGTCGGTACGGAACTCGACCTGGTTCAGGCTGCCGTCGAGCGCGGCGTTGAGCAGCGCGCGGGTCGCCTTGATCGGCATACGGTTGCCGACGCCGTACTTGCCACCGGTCCAGCCGGTGTTGACCAGCCAGCAATCGACGCCGCCCTTGGCGATGCGTTCCTTCAGCAGATTGCCATAGACCGACGGATGACGCGGCATGAACGGCGCGCCGAAGCAGGTCGAGAAGGTCGCATCCGGCTCGGTCACGCCGATCTCGGTGCCCGCGACGCGTGCGGTATAGCCCGACAGGAAGTGATACATCGCCTGCTCGGGCGTCAGCTTCGCGATCGGCGGCAGGATGCCATAGGCGTCGGCGGTCAGCATCACGATATTGCGCGGCACGCCCCCCATATTGTCCTTCGACGCATTGGGGATGAAGTCGATCGGGTATGCGCCCCGGCTGTTCTCGGCCAGGCTGTTGTCGTTCAGGTCAAGCTGGCGCGTGACCGGGTCCATGACCACATTCTCGAGGACGGTGCCGAAGCGCTTGGTCGTCGCGAAGATTTCCGGCTCGGCCTCGGGCGACAGGCGGATCATCTTGGCGTAGCAGCCGCCCTCGAAATTAAAGACCGCCGTGTCGGACCAGCCATGCTCGTCGTCGCCGATCAGCGTGCGGCTGGCATCGGCCGACAGGGTGGTCTTGCCGGTCCCCGACAGGCCGAAGAACACCGCGGTCGAACCGTCCGCGCCCATGTTCGCCGAACAGTGCATCGGCATGACGCCGGTGGTCGGCAGCAGATAGTTGAGCAGGCCGAAGACCGACTTCTTCATCTCGCCGGCATAGCGCGTGCCGCCGATCAGGATCAGCTTCTCGGTCATGTTGACCGCGATCACCGTCGACGAGCGGCAGCCATGGCGCGCGGGGTCGGCGCGGAAGCTGGGCAGGTCGATGATGGTGTATTCGGCGGCGAACTTGCGCAGCTCATGCTCCTCGGGGCGGACGAGCATCGTGCGGATGAACAGGTTATGCCAAGCGAACTCGGTCACGACGCGAACGCGGACGCGGTGCTCGGGCTGCGAGCCACCGTACAGGTCCTGAACGAACAGGTCTTCTTTCTGCCCCAGCGCGGCGAAGAAATCCGCCTTCAGCGCGGCGAAATCGTCCGGGCTCATCGGCTTGTTGGTCTTGCCCCACCAGACGGTGTCGCGGGTCTCGTCGTCGCGGACCATGAACTTGTCCTGCGCCGAACGACCGGTATGCTCGCCCGTCTCGACGACCAGCGGGCCATCGGCGGAGAGCTTGCCTTCGCCGCGCGCCACCGCCGTCTCGATCAACCGCGCGGTGACGAGGTTCCAGTGCAACGTGGCGCGGGTTTCGATCCCCTGCGCCTCAAGGCCGATTTCCGGAATCCGTTCGTTCATCTGAAGCGTCCTCATTCCCCTTGGCGCCCGTGGGTCGAGCCGCGTGACGCCCTTGTTATCGCATGTGAATACGTATGCGCTGGATCGCCTATTAGCCGAAACGTTTAACACGTCAAACACCTCGTCATGCGAAGACGGTTGAGCCGTGTCCCGCTTTGGCCTAACCGAGGGCCATGGCCGATCGCTTGCCCGGAAAGTCCCCCGCATGACCGCGACGATCGCGTTGGTCGATGACGACCGCAACATCTTGACCTCCGTCTCCATCGCGCTTCAGGCGGAGGGGTTTCTGACCCGCATCTATGCCGATGGCGAAGCCGCGCTGAAGGCGCTGATCGACAATCCGCCCGATCTGGCGATCTTCGACATCAAGATGCCGCGCATGGACGGGCTGGAACTGCTCCGCCGGCTGCGCGAGAAGAGCCAGATCCCGGTCATCTTCCTGACCAGCAAGGACGACGAGCTGGACGAGGCGCTCGGCCTGGCGATGGGTGCGGACGATTATATCGCCAAGCCCTTTTCCCAGCGCCTGCTGATCGCGCGCATCCGCGCCATCCTGCGCCGCTCGGAAGGAAGCAGCCAGATGCCCGGCGCGCCCGCCGCCGAAACGCAGGGGCCGCTCAGCCGGGGACAGCTGGCGATGGACCCGGCACGGCACAAGGTGACGTGGAAGGGGGAACCGGTCACGCTGACCGTCACCGAGTTCCTGATCCTCGAAACGCTGGCGCAGCGCCCCGGCATCGTGCGCACCCGCAACCAGTTGATGGATGCCGCCTATCAGGACGACATCTATGTCGACGATCGCACGATCGACAGCCACATCAAGCGCCTGCGCCGCAAGTTTCGGCAGGTAGACGCCGAGTTTGACGCCATCGAGACGCTCTATGGCGCCGGTTACCGATTCTCCGAGGAGTGACGCTCCCGACCTGGCGCTACGCTGGTCGGGCCAGATTTCGCTGACCCAGCGGATTCTGGCGCTCAATATCTTCGCGTTGCTCTTGCTCGCAGGCGGTTTTTTCTATCTCGATTCGTATCGCACCCGGCTGCTCGACAACCGGGTCGCACAGGCGGTGCGCGAGGTGCGGCTAATCGGCGAGGCCTTGACCTCGGTCCAGCCGGCCGAACGTGACGCGCTGATCGCGCGGCTGGCGCGTGACACGGGTGAGCGGCTGCGCATTTTCGATGCGCAAGGAAGGCTGGTCGGCGACAGTCGCGCGCTGGGCGTGCGCAATTTCGTGCTGCGCGATCCCGACAAGCAGGGCCTCGGCCAGGTGATCGCCCGCTTTCTGGACGCCGGGATCGATACCGTGGTGGGCGCTGACCGCCCCCCGCTCTATCGCGAGCGGCGCGGCGGTGCAGAGTGGCCCGACGTCATGGCGGCGCGGCGCGGGACGATCGCCGCCTCGGTCTGGCGTGCCCCCGATCGCACGCCGGTGATCACGGCGGCCGCACCGCTGCCCGCCGGCGGCGCGATCATGACGACCGAGAATGCCCGCTTCATCACCGAGACGGTCCGGATCGAGCGGTTCCGGCTGAGCGTCCTGCTGGCGCTGGTCGCGCTGATCTCGATCCTGCTGTCGCTGTTCCTGGCGCGGACCATCGTTCGGCCGCTGCGACGTCTGGCACGGGCCGCCGTGCGCGTTCGCCTGGGGCGTGCGCGTGAGGTCGTCGTGCCGCGTCTGCCCGATCGTCGCGACGAATTGGGGATGCTGGCCCGCGCCTTGTCCGACATGAGCTTGGCGCTGCGGGCGCGAATCGATGCGACGGAGGCCTTTGCCGCCGACGTCACCCATGAGCTCAAGAACCCGCTCGCCTCGCTCCGCTCCGCCGTCGACACGATGGAGGCGGTCCGCGACCCCGCGCTGCAGGCGCAGTTGCTGGCGATCATCCGCGACGATGTGCGCCGGCTCGATCGGCTGATCACCGATATTTCGGATGCCTCCCGCCTCGACGCGCAGCTCAGCCGCGCCAAGTTCGATCCGGTCGATCTCCATGCGCTGATCCAGGGGATGATCGCCCAGCGCGAGACGCGCGGCGTGGAGCGCGGCATCCGCCTCCGCTTCGACGCGCCCGATCCCGGTCCCGTGATCATCGCGGGCGAGGGTGCGCGGCTGGAACGGGTGTTCGAGAACCTCATCGCCAACGCCCTGTCCTTCTCACCCGACGAGGGCATCGTCGCGATCAGCCTGGCGCGCGACACGGATGACGTGATCGTCCGCGTCGAGGACGAAGGGCCGGGCGTTCCCGAAGAGGCGCGCGAGACGATCTTCCGACGTTTCCACTCGATCCGGCCGAGCGGCGAAAGCTTCGGCCGCCATTCGGGACTGGGGCTGGCCATCGCGCGAACCATCGTCGAGGCGCATCAGGGCCGCATCCATGTCGAATCACGCGAAGACCGGATGAGCGGTGCACGCTTCGTCGTGCGACTGCCGTTGGCGCCCGGAGCCTAGGTCCGGCGATGCCCCCGCCCGGTTCCGAGCTGATCCATGCGACCTGCGTCGCCATCGACGGCGTCGGTGTACTGTTGCGCGGACCATCGGGCGCGGGCAAGTCCGATCTGGCGCTGCGGCTGATCGATCGCGGCGCGGTGCTGGTCGGCGACGACTATCTCCATGCCACCGCACGCGACGACATGCTGTGGGTGGCGGCGCCCGACCGGATCGCAGGGAGCATCGAGGTGCGCGGCGTCGGGATCGTGGCGATGCCGCACCGCCCCGAAGCACCGGTTGCGCTGGTCGTCGATCTGGGCGAGGAGGATCGCCTGCCGGAGCCGGCCCAGGTGATCATCGCCGGCATCGCGCTCCCTATCGTTCGCCTCAACCCCTTCCCCGCCTCGGCCGCGATCAAGGTCGAGCTTCTGCTATCGCACCGCAAGGAACGCCCCTGATGGATCGCAAACGTATCCTGCTGGTCACCGGCATGTCGGGTGCCGGCACTTCGACCACGCTCAAGGCGCTGGAGGATCTGGGCTGGGAGCTAGTCGACAATCTGCCGCTGTTCCTGCTCGACAGCCTGCTCGAGGCGCCGCCCCCCGCCGGGATGGAGGGCAAGAACCGACCGCTGGCGATCAGCCTGGGCGTGCGCACCCGCGACTTCGATCCCGAACAGATCATCGAACGCGTTCGCCGCCTGAAGGATAGCCCCCGCCTCGCCATCGAGACGCTGTTCCTCAATTGCGGCGGCGAGGAGTTGAAGCGCCGCTATGCCGAAACCCGGCATCGCCATCCGCTGGCGCTCGACCGGGCAGCGGATGACGGCATCGCGCATGAGCGGGCGATCCTGGCGCCGTTGCGCGACATGGCCGACCGCCTGCTCGACACCACCAACATGACCAGCAACGATCTGGGCCAGTGGATCCGCGCCAATTACGCGGTGGAGGGGCTGAGTGAGCCGGTGCTGACCGTCATGTCCTTCGGCTTTTCGCGCGGGTTGCCGCGCAACGCCGATCTGGTGTTCGACATGCGCTTCCTGCGCAATCCGCACTGGTCGGCGGAGCTTCGCCCCGGCACCGGACTGGACCAGGGCGTGATCGACTATATCCGGCGCGACCCGGCCTATGACACGGTGCTAGGCCAGTTGGAGTCGCTGCTCGACACGGTGGTGCCGCGCTACATTGCGTCCGGCAAATCCTATATCACCATCGCGATCGGCTGTACCGGCGGGAGACACCGGTCGGTGCATGTCGCCGAACGGATCGCGCGAAGGTTGCGCCAAAGCGGTTTTTCCCCCACGGTGGTGCATCGTGATTTGAGTGCCGCGCCGAAAGACTCTCTGGAAGCCGGGCCGGCCAAGCAATGATGGATATGCGTGTCTGACATGATCGGTCTGGTTCTGGTGACGCACGGGCGGCTCGCCGATGAGTTCGTGACCGCGATGGTGCATGTGGTCGGCCCCCAGGAGCGGATCGCGACCATCGCGATCGGTCCGGAGGACGACATGGAGGAACGCCGCGCCGACATCGCCGCCGCGATCGGCGCGGTCGATGCCGGACGCGGGGTGATCGTCCTGACCGACCTGTTCGGCGGCACGCCCTCCAACCTCGCCATCTCGCTGATGGAGCGCGGCCGGGTCGAGGTGATCGCGGGGATGAACCTGCCCATGCTGATCCGGCTGGGATCGGCGCGCAAATCGATGCAGGTCGTCGACGCCGTCGCCGCCGCGCGCGAGGCGGGGCGCAAGTACATCTCGGTCGCCTCCGAAGTGCTGGGCGAGGCCGCCGCATGAGCGAACAGTCGCGCACCGTTCTCATCACCAATCGCCGCGGCCTTCATGCCCGCGCCAGCGCCAAGTTCGTCACGCTCGCCTCGACCCAGCCCTGCGAAGTGCGTGTCGGCAAGGACGGCAGCACGGTAACCGGCACCTCGATCATGGGCCTGATGATGCTGGGCGCGGCGATGGGCGATACCATCACGATCAGCGCGGCCGGTGACGGCGCCGACGAAACGGTCGCGGTGCTGGCCGCGCTGGTGGAAGCGAAGTTCGGCGAAGACTGATATGCCCCGCGAGATTACCGCTTATTCCAACCCGCTGATCAAGTGGGTCCGCGACCTGCGCGACAAGCGCCACCGCAAGCAGGCCCGCCAGTTCCTGGCCGAGGGCCTGCGTATCCTGACCGAAGCCAAGAAAACGGGGCGGCTGCCGACCCTGTTGTTCTTCGCCAAGCCATCGGCCGACCATCCGCTCGTGCGCCAGCTGGTCCGCGCGGTCGAACTGGCCGGCGGCGAAGCGATCGAGACGACGCCCGACATTCTGTCCAAGCTGTCGGGCAAGGACAATCCGCAGGCCGTGGTCGGCGTGTTCGAGGAACTCGGCACGACGCTCGACACGCTTGACCGGTCGTCGTCGGGCATCTGGCTGGTGGCCGAGCGGCTTCGTGATCCGGGCAATCTGGGCACGATCCTGCGCACCGGCGATGCGGTCGGGGCGGGCGGCCTGATCCTGGTCGGCGAGTGCGTCGATCCGTTTTCGGTCGAGGCGGTGCGCGCCAGCATGGGGGCGCTGTTCACCGTACCGATCGTGAAGACCGAGTGGCAGCCCTTCCTCGACTGGCTGCGGCAGGGACCGGGCCAGCTGGTCGGGCTGAGCCTGGATACCGAGACAGACTATCGCTCGGCCCATTATGCCGCGCCGACCTTCCTGCTGACGGGCAATGAGGCACAGGGCATGCCGGCGGATTATGCGGCGGCGTGCGATGTGCTGGTGAAGATCCCGATGCTGGGCAAGGCCGACAGCCTGAATGCCGCCGTCGCGACGGCGGTCATGGCCTATGAGGTGTTGGCACAGCAGGGCGGCGGCAAGACGGCCTAACTCCCAAGCCCCTACCTCCGTTCAGCCTGACCGCAGTCGAAGGCTAAGGGGTGAGCGTGGCCGACGGGTGCTCCCATGCACTTCGACTTCGCTCAGTGCGAACGGAGGGGGTGGCCGGGTTCCGAAATGCCGCCTCAAGGCCGCCAGTCTCAGTTCGACTGTCTCCATGGGATCATGGCCTATGACGTGCCGGCCCAACAGGGCGACCGCAAGAAGGCGAGCTGAACCCCAAAGCGCCCCCACCCCCGTTCAGCCTGAGCGCAGTCGAAGGCCAAGGGATTAGCATGGCCGAAAGGGACTCCCGTGCACTTCGACTTCGCTCAGTGTGAACGGAGGGGGTGGTCCGGTTCTGAAATGCCGCCTCAAGGTCGTCAGTCTTAAAGCGGCCGTCGCTACGGCGATCCTGGCCTATGACTCGCCGGCCCAACAGGGCAAAAGCCAGGCGGCAAGTTGAACCCGAAGCACCCCCACACCCGTTCAGCCTGAGCGAAGTCGAAGGCCAAGGGATGAACGCTGCCGAAAGGCTCTCTCTCTTGCACTTCGACTTCGCTCAGTGCGAGCGGAGGTGGTGGCTCAAGCCTAGCGATCACATCAGCAGGGATTCCTCCCCGACCAAACGCTTCACTCGCTTGCCCGGCACGCTAAAGCCTTAGGAACCCTCAGCGCCGTCTCCAGCCTCGGTCAGCTCCGCCACCGGCATCAGCTTGGTCAAGGGCCGGACCGCCTGTTCCCCGATCGGCGGCGAGTCGATCGCCTTGCCGCCGGTGTCGATGTTCAGCGCCTCGAACCGCCGCGCGCTGGTCAGCACCTGGCTCTCCAGACTGCCGACAAAGGCGTTATACGCGGTCATCGCGGTATCGAGATTCTTGCCCAGCTTCGACACATGTCCGCCCATGACGGCCAGTCGCGCGTAAAGCTCCTTGCCGAGCGCACCGATCTGCCGCGCTTCCTGCGCCAGCTTCTCCTGCCGCCACACCGCGGCGACCGTCCGCGCGATCGCAATCAGGTTCGTCGGCGTCGCGAGCAGCACGCGCTTGTCGAATGCGAAGTCCCACAGCGTCGCGTCATGCTCCAGCGCCGCCGACAGGAAATGCTCGCCCGGCACGAACATGATCACATAGTCGGGCGCGTCGTCGAACTGGTTCCAATAGCTCTTGTTGCCCAGCCCGTTGACGTGCGCGCGCATCGCGGCGGCATGGCGCGACAGGCCGGCCAGCCGCTCGACCTCGTCCACCGCGCCGAACGCATCCTGATAGTCGTTGAGCGACACCTTGGCGTCGATCACCAGTGCCTTGCCGCCGGGCACCCGCACGATCGCGTCGGGACGAAGCCGTCCGCCCTCGCCGTCCGCGACGCTGACCTCGGTCTGGAAATCGGCATGTTCGGACAGGCCACAGCTTTCCAGCACGTTGCGCAGCTGCTGCTCGCCCCAGCGCCCGCGTGCCTTGGGGGCGTTGCGCAACGCGTTGACCAGCTTGGCCGCCTCGCCCGAGACGCGCTCCTGCCCGATCCGCATCGCCTCGATCTGGCCCTTCAGCTCGCCAAAGGCATCGCGGCGCTCGTCCTCGACCTTGCGCACGCCCTCTTCATAGCGTTGCAGGCGCTGGTGAACCGGATCGAGCAGCGCCTTGAGCGTCTGCCCCGACGCTTCCTCCGACTGTCGAAAGCGTGCCTCGGCCCGCTCGAGAAACTGGCGTTGCGCGATTTCGAGCGCGCGCGCCGCCGCCTCGCCGAACTGGGTGTTGATCTGTTCACGCGCCTGCCCCAGCGCCTCCAGCGTCTGGGCATAGGCCGTCTCGCGCTCCTGCGACCGCGCGCGCAGTTCGGCGAGCTCGCGCAAGGCCGCGTTGCGCTCCGCCTCGACCGCATCGCGCGCGGCGCGGATCATGTCGAGATCGGCCGCCCGCCCGCGCAATTCGGCCAGCGCCTGCAGCGCATCGCTCCGTTCGCGCTCGGCGGTGTCGCGCGCCGTCCGCAGCGGCTGGATTTCAGCCGCCTGCGCCTTGGCCGTCGCCAGCTCGGCCGCCAGGCCATCGGCCTTGCGGCGTGCGACCAGCCAGCCGGCCAGTCCCCCCAGCAGCAGCGCCAACAGCGCGACGGCGATCAATTCGGGCATTATCTCAACCTGTCAAAACTCGAAACAGGTCGGAACATAGATCGAACAGGCCCGCCCGAACAGGCCTATTCGTGGGCGGGCCTCAGCCCTTGCGGATCTTGGTCAGCTTGCGCATCAGCATGTCGCGCTTCAGCCGGCTGACATGGTCGATGAACAGCACGCCGTTCAGATGGTCGATCTCATGCTGCATGCAGGTGGCGAGCAGACCGTCCAGCTCGGCCTCATGCGCCTCGCCCTTTTCGTCCAGCCACTTGACCTGGCATCGCGCGGGCCGCTTCACCTCGGCATATTGCTCGGGGATCGACAGGCAGCCTTCGTTGTAGGTCGACAGTTCGTCGCTGACCGACAGGATTTCCGGGTTGATATAGGCCTTGGGGTTCTTGACCGGCTTGCCGTCCTCGTCCTCTTCCTCCTGAAGGTCGATGACCAGCACGCGCTTGTCGACGCCGACCTGTATCGCCGCCAGGCCGATGCCATGGGCGTCGTACATCGTGTCGATCATGTCGGTGACGAGCTGACGGACAGAATCGTCCACCGCCTCGACCGGCTTGGAGACGAGACGCAGACGGGGGTCGGGAACTTCGACGATCGGAAGAATGGCCATGGCCGTGTCGCTACGGCGCAAGGGCAAAAGCGTCAAGCCGGGCGTCAGACCACCGGTCGCCGTGCCCGGAGCGCCTGGGCCAATGTCCCCTCGTCCAGATAGTCGAGTTCGCCCCCGACCGGCAGGCCATGCGCCAGCTGCGTCACGCGGACCGGAAAACGCTCGATCCGCTCCGCGATGTAATGGGCGGTGGTCTGCCCCTCCAGCGTGGCGTTCATGGCCAGCACGATCTCATCGATGCCGCCCTGCTCGATCCGCCGCACCAGCGCGTCGATCGCCAGATCTTCCGGCCGGATGCCCTCCAACGCGGAAAGCCGGCCGCCCAGCACATGGAAGCGGCCTGGAAACAGCCGTGACCGCTCCAGCGCCCACAGGTCGGCGACCTCCTCGACCACGCACAGCGCGGCGGGATCGCGCCGGGGATCGGCGCAGATGGCGCACGGATTGGCGGTGTCGATATTGCTGCAGGTCGAACAGGTCTCCAGCCGCTCCTCAACCGCGACCAGCGCGGAGAGAAGCGGGGCGAGCGCCGCCTCCCGCTTCTTGAGCAGGTGAAGAACCGCGCGCCGGGCCGATCGGGGCCCTAGGCCGGGAATACGCGCGAGCGCCTGGGTCAGCGCCTCGATCTCGGGGGATGCCATCAGGAACAGATAGGGGGTTGCGCGCCGTCCCGCCAGCGCAGAGAGGCTTGCGCCATGCGGATCATCTTCATGGGCACGCCGGGCTTTGCCGTCCCGGTTCTGGCGGCGCTGGCCGAGGCCGGGCATGACATCGTCGCAAGCTATAGCCAGCCGCCGCGTCCCGGCGGGCGGCGGGGGCGGCAACTGGTCGCCTCGCCGGTACAGCAGGCGGCGGAGAATCGCGGCATCCCGGTGTTCACGCCCGTGTCGCTGCGCAGGCCGGAGGAGCAGGCGGCGTTCGCGGCGCACGACGCCGATGTCGCGGTCGTCGCAGCCTATGGCCTGATCCTGCCGCAGGCGATTCTGGATGCACCCCGGCTCGGCTGCCTGAACGTCCATGGCTCGCTGTTGCCCCGCTGGCGCGGGGCCGCGCCCATTCAGCGGGCGATCCTGGCGGGCGACATGGTGACCGGGGTCGGCATCATGCAGATGGAGGGGGGCCTCGATACCGGCCCCGTACGGCTGGAGGATTCGACCCCGATCGGTCGCAAGACGACGGGCGCATTGACCGACGAACTGGCGGCGATGGGGGCGCGACTGATGGTCAGGGTGCTGGAGGATGTGGACCGCTATCCCGCACGGCCACAGCCCGAGGCAGGCATCACCTATGCCGGCAAGATCGACAAGGCCGAGACGCGGCTCGATTTCACCCGGCCCGCCATCGAACTGGAGCGACAGGTCCGCGCCTTCCACCCCGCGCCGGGAGCCTGGTTCGAGCATGAGGGGGAGCGGATCAAGGTCCTGTCGGCCGAGGTCATCGATCAATCCGGCATGGCGGGCGAGGTGCTCGACGATCGTTTGACCATCGCCTGTGGCGAGGGCGCGTTCCGCCCTGTGACGGTTCAGCGCGCGGGGCGTGGCGTATCGAGCGCCGAGGATTTGCTGCGCGGGTTTTCGATCCCGGCGGGTACCCGGCTTTGACCCGTTTCGCGCTGACGGTCGAATTCGACGGTCGCCCCTTCATGGGCTGGCAACGCCAGTTGCATGGCCCCAGCGTGCAGCAGGCGCTGGAGGACGCGATCCACGCCGTCACCGGTGAGCGTTCCGCCGTCCACGCGGCCGGGCGGACCGATGCGGGTGTCCATGGCCTGGCGATGCGCGCGCATGTCGACATCGAGAAGACGATCACCCCGTTCCGTCTGATGGAGGCGATCAACGCACGTATCCGCCCGGCACCGGTCGCCGTGCTCGATTGCGTTGCGGTGGCCGACGACTGGCATGCGCGCTTCACCTGCATCCGGCGGTCGTACGAGTATCGCATCGTCAATCGCCGCGCGCCGCTGACCCACGAAGCAGGGCTGGCATGGCAGGTGCCGCAGCCGCTGGATCATATCGCCATGGCCGATGCGGCGATGCGACTGGTCGGGCGGCACGACTTCACCACCTTCCGCTCGGCGCATTGCCAGGCGGACAGCCCGGTGCGGACGCTCGACCTGTTGTCGGTCGAGCGGATCGGCGAGCGACTCCATATCCGGGCCGCCGCCCGGTCCTTCCTGCACCATCAGGTCCGCTCGATGGTCGGATGCCTGGCACTGGTCGGCATGGGCCGCTGGACCCCGGACGATGTCGGCGCCGCGCTGGTGGCGCAGGACCGGTCCAGGCTCGGTCTCAATGCGCCGTCGGACGGGCTGTTCTTCGTGCGCGCAGATTATCCGGGCGACGCCTGACGCACGAAGCACGCCGCCAGTTCGACATGGGTCGACCAGCGGAACTGCCCCACGGGCTGCACCCATTCGAGCGACCAGCCCTGGTCGACCATCATCCGCGCATCGCGCGCGAAGCTGGACGGGTTGCACGACACATAGGCGACCGCGCCGACCGCCGCGCTGGCCAGCGCCTCGGCCTGATCGCGCGCGCCGGCACGCGGCGGATCGAGGACGATCGCGTCGAACCGGTCGAGCTCGGCCTTGGTCAGCGGCCGGCGATAAAGGTCGCGATGCTCGGCGAAGACCGGGCGATGCTGCGCATTGGCTGCGCCTTTCAGCGACAGGATCGCATCGCGCGCGCCCTCGGCGGCATAGACCTTGCCTGGCAGCGCGAGCGCGAAGGTGCCCAGCCCGGCGAACAGGTCGGCCGTCGTGCGGGGATTGCCGACCGCCTCGCGCACCGCCGCGACCAATGCCGCCTCGCCGTCCCGCGTCGCCTGCAGGAACGCGCCCGGCGGCAACGGAACCGCGACGCCGCCCAGCGTGATGGTCACCGGTTCGGGTTCCCACCGGGTTTCGGCGCCCAACCCGTCATCGACCGAGAAGCGTGCGACGCCGTGGCGCTGGCAGAAGGCGATGATCGCCTCGGCCGCCTCCAGCCCGTCGGGCCAGAAGCTCGTGACCAGAATGTCGGCGCCTTGATCGGCCAGCGCCAGATGCACGTCACCGCGCCGCTTGAACCCCCATCGCTGGAGCAGGGCGCGCAGCGGCGCGACCAGTGCGAAGAGTTCGGGGGCGAGGATGTGGCATTCGGCGATGTCGACGATCGCGTGGCTCTTCTCCTCCGAAAAGCCGATCATCACACGTCCGCCCTTCGCCTCGGCGTGGAGCGTCGCGCGGCGGCGGCTGCGCGGGGGCGAGAGATGCGCGGGCCGCAACGGAGCGGTCAGCCCCTGCGCGTCGAGCGCGGAGGCGATCCGGTCGGTGACGAAGCCGGCATAGCTTTCGTCATCCAGATGCTGGAGCTGGCAACCGCCACAGCGCGGGAAATGGCCGCAGGGCGGCGTCTGGTGATGCGGGCCCGGCACTACGCTGCCATCGGCGGACAGGGTGTCGCCGGGGGCGGCAAAGGCGGCATGACGCCCATTCTCGGTCACGCCGTCGCCACGGGCGGCGACGCGGATGATAATATCGCTCATGCGATCAGCCTCTGACGGCGGAAAGCGCGTCTGCCAAGTCATCGGCGATGAAAGCGCGTCCGCAGCGGCGCGCCGCCTGTCCGTGCAACCATACCCCCGCCTCTGCGGCGGCCAGTGGCTCCAGCCCTGCGGCCAGCATCGCGCCGATCGCGCCTGCCAGCACATCGCCCGTGCCGGCGGTCGAGAGCCAGGAATTGGCCTCGGGGCACAGGATGGTACGACCATTGGGAGCGGCGATAACGGTATCGGCACCTTTATGGACGACGACCGCGCCGGTCCGCTTCGCCGCTCGGCGCGTCGCATCCGTCTTGGCGCCGCCCTTGTCCCCAAACAAATGGGTGAACTCGCCGCCATGGGGCGTCAAAATCTTCGGGCCGATATGCGTGCGGAGCGCCTCGGCATCGACCAGTCGCAAGGCATCGCCGTCTATGACGAGCGGACGACCGCTCCCCAGCGCCGCGCCCAGCTTGGCCCGCGCCCCTTCGTCACGCCCCAGGCCGGGACCGATCACGATGGCGCCGATCCTGTCGTCCATCAGCGTGTCGGCCTGAAAGGCGCGGCGGACGATGGCATGGGGATGGGCACCCGCCTGTTGCGGCGCATCGCTCAAGTGCAGGACATAGCCCGCACCTGCGCGCGCGGCGGCGGTTGCGGCGAGTTCGGAGGCGCCCGACATCGATCCGGCGACGATCGCCACCATGCCCCGGCTATATTTGTGCGAGGTGGCATCGGGTTCGGGGAGAGTCGGCCTTATCAGGACACGGCTCCGCCCATTCGCCGGCACCCCGATGTCCAGCAGCCGTACCGCGCCCATGATGCTGGCCGATGGTTGCAGAAGATGGGCTGGCTTCAGCGCCCCCAGCGCCAGCGTCACATCGAAACGGGGGGTATCACCGAACAGGTGGCCGTCATCGCTGCCCACGCCGCTCGGCAGGTCGACCGCGATACGCAGGGTCGCAGCAGCCGCCAGCCGTGACAGCCCGGCCTGAACCGATGCGTCCAACGCCCGTGTCAGACCAATGCCGAACAGGGCATCGATCAGGACCGGCGCAGGCTCCGTCGCGTCGAGACTTTCGACCGGGCCATTCCAAAGGCCGCGCGCCCAGACGGCGCTGTCGGTACGAGGCGCGCCGGTCGCCGCGACGCGGACGGGCAGGCCCAGGCGCTGGAAGGTGGCCGCCACGACATAGCCGTCGCCGCCATTGTTGCCGGGGCCGCACAGCACCAGAACCGCGCGGCCCGCCGCCAAACGCGCCACCGACCGGGCGACCGCCTCCCCTGCGCGCTGCATGAGTTTGGTTGGGGCCAGGCCGTTATCGAATAGCCGCTGTTCGGCCGTGCGCATCTGCTCGGCCGTCAGGACCGGCTGACCGTCGATCGGGATCATCGCGCGGAGACGGTCGCCGGCAGGCGATAGCGGTCCGCCCCGACCGTCACGCCGATCTGTCGGTCGCCTTCCACCGACACCAGCGCCGGCAAGGCGCCATCGGCCGCCGCCACGCCGCGTCCGTCCTGGGTCACCTGCAATCGCCGAAAGCCGCCATCGGGATGACGCACCGTCAGGATCACCGCCTCTGCCGCTGCACTCTGCTCGACGGTGCAATCACGCTGGAAGGTCTGCGCGCCGCCCAACGCGCATTCGATCGCGAGACCGGGTTTTTCGGGGGACGACGCCGTCGCGCCGCCCTCCCCGTCCTGTCCCGACGAACATCCGGCCAGCACGATCGCGCCGGCTAGACAGGCGGCATCAGATATCCGCATAGACATGGCGCTCGGACTTGGCGCCGGGATGAGTAACCGCGCCTTGATGCGCCGGGCCGACATTCTGGGCATAGCGCCACAACACGCCGGACTGGTAATCGTTCACGCGCGGGGTCCAGCGGCCGCGCCGCTCGGCCAGCACGTCCTCGGCGACGACGAGATCGATCGTCCCCGCCTCGGCATCGATGCGGATAGTGTCGCCATTCTCGACCAGCGCGATCGGGCCGCCATCGGCCGCTTCCGGCCCGACATGGCCGATGCAAAAGCCGCGCGTACCGCCCGAGAAACGCCCGTCGGTGATGAGTGCGACCTTCTCGCCCAGCCCCTGGCCATAGAGCGCGGCGGTGGTCGACAGCATCTCGCGCATGCCGGGGCCACCCTTGGGGCCTTCATAACGGATGACGACCACGGTGCCGTCGGTGATCTCACGCGCCTCGACGGCGGCGAAAGCGTCTTCCTCGCAGTCGAATACCTTGGCGACGCCTTCGAACTGAAGGCGCTTCATGCCGGCGACCTTCACGATCGCGCCCTCGGGGGCCAGGCTGCCGCGCAGGCCCACGACCCCGCCGGTCGGCGTGATCGGGGTCTTCACGTCATAGATGACCTTCTGGTCGGGGTTCCACGTCACCTCGTCGATATTCTCGGCCAGCGTCTTGCCGGTGACGGTGATGCAGTCGCCGTGCAGATAGCCGCCCGCCAGCAGCGTCTTCATCAGCATATAGACGCCGCCCGCCTCATACATGTCCTTGGCCACATAGCGGCCGCCGGGCTTCAGGTCGGCGATATAGGGCGTGGTCTTGAAGATTTCGGCGACGTCGAACAGGTCGAAGTCGATCCCCGCCTCGTTCGCCATGGCGGGCAGGTGAAGCCCCGCATTGGTCGAGCCGCCGGTGGCGGCGACCACGCGCGCGGCGTTCTCGAACGCTTCGCGGGTGCAGATGTCGCGGGGACGGATGTTGCGCGCGACCAGCTCCATCACCTGCTCGCCCGCCGCCTCGGCAATGCCATGGCGGTCGAGGAAGGGGGCGGGCATCATGTTGCTGTTGGGCAGCGACAGGCCGATCGCCTCGCCGACGCAGGCCATGGTGTTGGCGGTGAACTGACCGCCGCACGCGCCGTGCCCAGGACAGGCGACCTTTTCGAGCGCGATCAGCTCGTGGAGCGGGCAGTTGCCCGCCGCATGCTGGCCGACCGCCTCGAACACGTCGACGACGGTCACGTCGCGATCGTGATGCCGGCCGGGCAGGATCGAGCCGCCATAGACGAAGATCGACGGCACGTTCAGGCGCAGCATCGCCATCATCATGCCGGGCAGCGACTTGTCGCACCCCGCAAAGCCGACCAGCGCGTCATAGCAATGGCCGCGCACCGACAGCTCGACCGAATCGGCGATCACCTCACGGCTGACCAGCGAGGCCTTCATGCCCTGATGGCCCATGGCGATACCGTCGGTGACGGTGATGGTGTTGAACCGGCGCGGCATGCCGCCGCCCCGGATCACCCCGCCCTGCGCGGCATCGGCCTGTGCATCGAGCGTGGTGTTGCAGGGCGCGGAGTTGTTGCCCGCACTCGCCAGCGCGACGAACGGCTTGGCGATATCCTCTTCCTGGATACCCATGGCGTAATAATAGCTGCGGTGCGGCGCACGCTCCGGACCGACGGAGACGTGGCGGGACGGCAGGCGGGACTTGTCGAATTGGCGTGTCATGGCGCAGGCCTATGTCGCGACAGAGGCCTTTGACGCAAGCAAATTTCGCATCCGCCGCCTTTCGCGGGACTTTGAGAGCCCCGGTCTGGCCTTAGAGCGACCCCAGCGCCTTGGCCACGCCGTCCATGGTGAACGGCTTTTGCAGGCGCGGACGGTCCCGGAACCGTTCATCCACGGCGTCATCCGAACCACCGGTAGCGAAGACGAAGGGAACACCGCGCTCCGCCAACGCTTCGGCGACGGGGGTGCTCTTCTGGCCGCCCCGCAGGTTGACGTCGAGGATCGCGGCATCGATACCGCCCTCTGCCACCCGCGCGAGGGCGTCGTCGACGCTGTCGACGGTGCCCGCCACCTGTTTGTCGAGGACGTCCAGGAAATCCTCGAGCATCATGGCGATAAGGGGTTCGTCCTCCACGATGAGGATCTGCACGGGCTCTGTCATCGATACCGCCATAACATGCTTTGTGTCATCCGCCAGCGGGTTGTTGCGCCAGCGCCGCCTGCGTCGCCTCCGCCAATTGCTGGACCGAGAAGGGCTTGGGCAGGAAGCCGACATTGGGCAGCGTGATCGACTTGCGCAGCTGTTCCTCGGCATAGCCCGACATGAACAGCACCGCGAGGTCGGGATAGCGCTTGCGCACCAGGCCGACCATGGTCGGACCATCCATCGTCGGCATGACCACGTCGGAGATCAGCAGGTCGGGCTTGCCATGCTTGTCGAGCATTTCCAGGGCCGCCTCGCCATTCTCGGCCGCGAGCACGGTATAGCCCTGGCGCGACAAGGCCCGCTCGGCGACCGCGCGGACCATGTCCTCGTCCTCGACCAGCAGGATCGTGCCCGACCCCCAAGGCGTCGCGGTTGCCCGCGAGGCCGGCTTGCCGGCGGGCAATTGCGCGGCCGGCACCGCTGGAGCGGCATGGACCGGCAGGTAGATCGAGAATTTGGCGCCGCCACCGACAGGCGAATCGGCGAAGATATAGCCGCCCGACTGTTTGATGATGCCGTAGACGGTGGACAGCCCCAGGCCGGTGCCTTTACCCAATTCCTTGGTGGTGAAGAACGGCTCGAAGATCTTGGGCAGGATTTCGGCCGGGATGCCGGTGCCGTTGTCGCTGATGATCAGCGCGGTATAGTCCGCCGCCGGCAGGATGTCGTTGCCCATCGCGCGCACGTCCGCCATCGACACGGCGCGCGTCTGGATGGTCAGGATACCGCCGCCGACCGGTTCATTCTCCAGGATGGCGTCGCGGGCATTGACCGCCAGATTGACGACGACCTGCTCCAGCTGCCCCGGATCGGCGCGGATCGGCCCCAGATTGCGCCCATGGCTGACGTCCAGCCGCACCCGTTCGCCGAGCAGACGCTTGAGCAGGTTCGACACCTCCGACACGACATCGGGCAGTTGCAGGATTTGGGGCCGCAGCGTCTGTTGGCGCGAAAAGGCGAGCAGCTGTCGGGTCAGGCTAGCCGCGCGGTTGGAGTTCGTCCGGATCTGCTGGATGTCGTCATAATCGCTGTCGCCGGGCGAATGGCGCATCAGCATCAGGTCGCAATGTCCGATGATCGCGGTCAGGATGTTGTTGAAATCGTGCGCCACACCACCGGCGAGTTGGCCGACCGCCTGCATCTTGGTCGCCTGCGCGACCTCGCGCTTCAGGCGGCTTTCCTCGGAATTGTCCTTCAGGCTGAGCAGCACCGCCGCCTCGCCCAGCCCGCGCGCGCCCGCGATGGTCAGCGCGACCGGCTCTTCGGGATGATCCTTCAGGCGGACGGCCATGTCGGCCGAATGGGTCGCGCCGCCGGCAAAGCGCCGGATCGCATCGGCCACCGCTGCCTTGTCCTCGCGCACCACCAGATCGCCCGGGTAAAGCGGCGGGGTCGCGCCGCTGACCCCGGCGGCGCGCATGAAGGCCGAGTTCATCTGGATGAACCGCCCATCGCGATCGACGAGCGCGATGCCGAAGGGCATCAGCGCGACGAGACCACGCACATGGCTGCCGGCATTGGTGCCGACGGGCGGCACCAGATGCGGCTCCTCGTCGAGCAGGATGACGAGCATCGGCGCGCCCTCCCCCTCGACAAAGGGCACCTGGAGGATGCGCAGCGCCTTGTCGCTGCCCGTCTCGCTCGCGAACTGGACATGGCCGCCGGCACCGGGCGACAGGAAGGTAGCGAAGTCGCGGCCGACGATCGACATCATCTCGCCGCCCATCGCGCGGGCGCACAAGGCGCGGTTGGCGGCGCGCACGCGGCCGTCCGGGGCGATCAGCGCGGCCATGATTCCCGCAGCGCCCAGTCGATCGCCATGAATGCCGCCGATCAGCCCCTCGACCGTTTCGGCCAGGTCCTGTTCCTCGGCGATGGCGAAGCGCCAGACCAGCAGGTCGGCCTCGTCGCCCGCGCGGGTGACGAGCACCGACAGTTCGGTCCCCATCACCGCGATCCGGTCCGCCCTGCCGAGGCCGTCGCGCCACGCCGCCCGCCCCGCCTGCGCCAGCGCCTCGACGCTGGGGGCATCCAGCGGCACGCCCGGCGGGGTCGGCATCATCGGGAAGAGCGAAGCATAGGCGTCGTTGGCGCAGACCAGTCGCCCGGCGCGATCGGTGACCGCGATCGCGTCCGCACTGGCATCCGCCACGACGCGGGTGAAATCCCAGTCGATGGTCCGGCGGGTCTGCTCGGTCGCCGGACGCAGCAGACGCCATGCGGCGATGACGCCGAAGGCCAGCATCGCGGCGGCCAGAAAGCCCAGCGCCACGACCCAATCCCGGACCGCGAAGAACAACAACGCCGCCGCCCCCAGCCCGCTGACGGTCGAGACGATCGCGGCGCTTTTCAGCGGGGACAAGGCTGGGGGAGACGCGGTCGCCATGACGAAACTCTTCATCCGGCGACCGGGCACGGGTCAAGCGTGATCCTGTGCCCGGTCACGTCTCCGGCATGGTTTACCAGATGCGGACGCGCTGGTCGGGCGCCAGATACAGCGTCTCGCCCGGCTTGGGCTGATAGGCGGCATACCAAGGATCGAGATTGCGCACGACCCAGGCCCGCTGCTGCGACGGCGAATGCGGATCGGTCAGCAGCCGGTTGCGCAGGTTCGCCTCGCGGTAGTTGCGCCGCCAGACCTGCGCCCAGCCCAGATAGAAGCGCTGGTCGCCGGTAAAGCCGTCGATGACCTTGGCCGGCCGGCCGCCCAGCGACGCGTGATAGGCGTCATAGGCGACCGACAGACCCGCCAGATCGGCGACATTCTCGCCCAGCGTCAGCGCGCCCTTCACATGCAGGCCGGGAAGCGGTTCATAGGCGTCATATTGCTTCACGAGTGCGCCCGTACGCGCCTTGAACGCCGCGACATCGGCGGGCGTCCACCAGTCGGTCAGCTGGCCCTTGGCATCGAACTTCGATCCCTGATCGTCGAAATGATGGCTCAGCTCATGGCCGATCACCGCGCCGATGCCGCCATAATTCACCGCCGGATCGGCTTTGGGGTCGAAGAAGGGCGGCTGCAGGATCGCCGCCGGGAAGACGATCTCGACCATGCCGAAATTGGCATAGGCGTTCACCGTCATCGGGGTCATGCCCCATTCCCAGCGCTGGATCGGCTTGCCGAGATGCGCGATGTTATCCTCGTGCCGCCACTGGGCCGCCCGCAGCGCGTTGCCGAAGGCGTCGCCGCTGACGATCTTCAGTCCCGAATAATCCTTCCACCGGTCGGGATAGCCGATCTTGGGCGTAAAGGCGGCGAGCTTGGCATGCGCCTTGGCCTTGGTCTCCGGCGCCATCCAGTCGAGCTGGTCGATACGCTTGCCCATCGCGGTCAGCACGTTTCGGACCAGCTTGTCGGCGGCCGCCTTCGTCTCGGGCGGGAAGTAGCGCGCGACATAGACCTTGCTGACCTCGTCGGCGAGCGCGCTGCTGGTGAAGTCGACCGCGCGCTTCCAGCGTTCCTGCTGCTGCGGCGTGCCTGACAGGGTCGTGCCGTAAAAGGCGAACTGCTCGCGATCGAACTGCGTGGGCAGGACGCCGGCGAACTGGTCGAGCGAGCGGACCAATAACTGGTCCTTCAGCACCGCGATCGGCGTCGCCTGGATCAGCGCGGCGATACCGGTAACGGCGGTCGGCTGGGCGACGACCAGCGTGTCGACCGGAGTGCCGACGCCCTTGAGATACGTCGCGAAGTCGAAGCCCGGCGCCATCTTAGCCAGATCGGCGACGCTCATCTTATTATAGGTCTTGGTCCGGTCGCGGCTGTCGATCCGGGTCCAATGCACCTTGGCGATCTCGGTCTCGAACGCGAGGATGGCCTGGGCGCGCCCCTCCGCATCGGGTTCGCCGGCCATGGTCATCATCTTGGTGAGATGTGCCTGATAAGCGGTGCGCGCGGCCACCAGCTTGGGATCACTGCTCAGATAATAGTCGCGGTCGGGCATGCCGAGGCCCGCCTGACGCAAGCCCACGGTGTAGATGTCGGGCTGACGCGCATCCTGGCCGACGCCCGAGCCGAAGGGAATGCCGACGCCGTTGCGATCGGCCTCGGCCAGAAGCGCGGCATAGCCCGACTTGTCCCCCAGCCCCTTGATCCGGTCGAGCCACGGCTTGATCGGGCTCAGCCCCTTGGCTTCGATCGTGCCGGTGTCGAGATAGGTGGCATAGGCGGTGCCGATCTGGTTCCGCTGCCCCTTGGCCTGCTCCAGGATGGTGTGGGTCCGCTCGCGCGACAGGTCGGCCAGCACATCGAACGCGCCATAGCTCGCCTTGTCGGCGGGGATCGCGGTCGTCTTCGCCCATTCGCCATTGGCGAAGGCGTAGAAGTCGTCACCCGGGCGAACCGACTTGTCCATGCCCTTCTCGTCGAAGCCGAAGCGGCCATAGGTCGGGCCGTTGGCGGGGGCGGCGCGGTTCTGCGCCTGCAATGCCACGCCCCCCGTGATCGCGGTCGCGCCCAGCAGCGCGGCGATGACCAGGTTCTTCATCATTCTCTCCAAAAAACAAAGCCTCTCCCGATCGCGCGATCGGGAGAGGCCAATGGGTCTGTTATCGTCTTACCAGATGCGGACGCGCTGCGCGGGCGGCAGCGCCATCTTGTCGGTCGGCTGCACCTTGAACGCCGCATACCAGGGGTCGAGGTTGCGGACGGTCAGCACGCGCTCATGGCCCGGCGAGTGCGGGTCGGAGAGCAGCGCCTGCCGCAGCGCCGGTTCGCGCCACTTGGTCCGCCACACCTGCGCCCAGCCATAATAGAAGCGCTGGTCGCCGGTCGTGCCGTCGATCACCGGCGCGGGCTTGCCGCCCAGCGACTTGTGATAGGCGTCGAGCGCGACGGTCAGGCCGGCAAGATCGGCGATGTTCTCGCCCAGCGTCAGCTCGCCCTGGACGTGCTGGCCGGGCAGCGGCTCATAGGCGTCATACTGCTTCACCAGCGCATCGGTGAAGGTCTTGAACCGCGCCACGTCCTGCGCCGTCCACCAGTCGGTCAGCTTGCCGGTCGCGTCGTACTTGCGGCCCTGATCGTCGAAGTGATGGCTGATCTCATGCCCGATCACCGCGCCGATGCCGCCATAGTTGACCGCCGGATCGGCCTTCGGATCGAAGAAGGGCGGCTGGAGGATCGCCGCCGGGAACACGATCTCGTTCATCGGCGGGTTGGCATAGGCGTTGATCGTCATCGGCGTCATGAACCACTCGCTGCGATCGATCGGCTGGCCCAGCTTGTTGAGGTCGCGCTGGAACTCGAACGCGTTGGCGCGCGCGACATTGCCGACCAGATCGCCGCGCTGGATGGTCAGGCCCGAATAATCCTTCCACTTGTCGGGATAGCCGATCTTCGGCGTGAAGGCGGCCAGCTTGGCCAGCGCCTTCTGCTTGGTCTCGGGCGCCATCCATTCCAGGTTGCGCAGGCGGTCGCCCATCGCCGCGATCAGGTTCTTGACCAGCGCGTCGGCGGCGGCCTTCGATTCCGGGGGGAAATATTTGGCGACATATTGCTTGCCGACTTCCTCGCCCAACCCTTCGGAGACCAGACCGACACCACGCTTCCAGCGCGGCTGCTGCTGCGGCGTGCCCGACAGGGTCGTGCCGTAGAAGGCGAAGTTGGTCTTGTCGAAATCGCTCGACAGATAGGAGGCGTAGCTGCGCAGGACCTTAAGCATCGCATAGTCCTGCAGGACGTTCAGCGGCGTCTCGGCATAGAGCTTGGCCTCGCCGGTCACCGCGCTCGGCTGCGCGACCAGATAGGCGGGACGGTTGGCGACGCCCAGCGTCTGCATATACTGCGCCCAGGGGAAGCCCGGCGCCTTGGCGGCGAAATCGGCCGCCATCCACTTGTTATAGGTCTTGTCCGCATCGCGGCTCTCGACGCGCGTCCAGTGGACGTTCGCCAGTGCCTTTTCGAAGTTGAAGACGGCTCCCGCGCGCGCCTCGGCATTGGGTTCGCCCGCCAGGGTCAGCATCCGGGCGAGATAGGCCTGATAGGCCGTGCGCACCGATGCCAGCTTGGCATCGTCCTTCAGATAATAGTCGCGGTCCGGCAGGCCCAGCCCGCTCTGGCTGAAGCTGACGATATAGGTGTCCGGCGCCTTGTCGTCCTGCCCGACATAGGCGCCGAACGGCGCGCCGACGCCCTGACGCTGGAGCTTGGCCATCTCGACGGCCAGCGCGTCGCGGTCCTTGGTCGCGCGGATCGCGCTCAGCCACGGCTTGACGGGTGCGGCGCCCTTCGCGTTGACGGCGGCCTCGTCCATGAAGCTGGCGTAGAAGTCACCCGCCTTGTTGCCCGGCTGCTTGGTCGCCTCGTCCAGGATGGTGCGGGTCTGCTCCAGCGAGCGGTCCTGAAGCACATGGAACATGCCATAGGTCGAGCGATCGGCGGGGATCGTCGTCGCCTTGTACCAGGTGCCGTTCGCATAATCGAAGAAGTCGGTGCCCGGCTTCACCGAGGTGTCGCGCCCCGCCATGTCGAAACCGAAATCGCCGATCTCGGGACCGTTCTTGGCATTGGGCTTGACCGGGCCGACGGCAGCCTTGTCGATCGGCGCCTGGGTCTGGGCGATGGCGGGGGAAACCGTGGAGGCGAGAAGTGCGGCAATCAGAACAGAGCGCATCTGAGTTCCCAAATAGGACAGTGATGCGGCTGTTGTAGCGGGCCGCCAAGCCCAGTCAAACGATACGCCGGTTCAAATATGCGCCGATTTGCGGCGGTTACGCCATTTCCGCGCAATCCACAGCCGCCACCCCAAGGCCGAGGCGGCATAGCCGACGACCGCACAACCCGTCGTCAGCACGCACAGCCCCAGACCAAAGGCCGGCCCCTGCTCCCACAGCCAGTGAAAGGCGCTGGTCGCCCATTGCAGCCAGCCGGTCGCGGCCTCCGCCACCGGCTGCGTATTGATCGGCGTGTCGCTGCGCAGCAGCAGCGTGCCGATGCGATAGGCGATCAGCCACAGGATCGGTGTGGTCAGCGGATTGGTGATGAAGGTCGTCAGCGCCGCGACCGGGACGTTGGCGCGGAACGGCAGCGCGAAGACGGCGGCGATCGCGATCTGCGCGACGGGAAACAAAAAGCCCGCGACCACGCCCAGCGCGACCCCGCGCGGCACCGACCGGCGGGTGAAGCGCCACAATTCGGGCGCGAGCACCCGGTGCGCGACCGGCCGGAGCAGCCGATTCTTCTCCATCGAATCGCGGGTCGGCATGTTGCGCCGCATCCACGCCAGAGATCGGTTCCACATGGTCGGCGCGGCGGAGGCCATCAGCCGCGATCGCGCAGGATACGGCCCTGCTCGCGCTTCCAGTCGCGCTCCTTGATCGAATCGCGCTTGTCGTGCGCCTTCTTGCCCTTCGCCAATGCCAGCTCCACTTTCGCGCGGCCGCGCGAATTGAAATAGATCATCAGTGGCACCAGGGTCATGCCCTCGCGCGCCACCGCTCCGTGAAGCTTGTTTATTTCGCGCTCATGAAGGAGCAATTTACGAGGCCGCTTGGCTTCGTGGTTGAACCGGTTGCCGTGGCTGAATTCGGGGACGTTGGAATTGACCAGCCACACCTCCTCGCCGCGCACCTCGGCATAGGATTCCGCGATCGATCCCTCGCCGAAGCGAAGCGATTTCACCTCGGTCCCGGTCAGGGCGATGCCAGCCTCATAGGTGGTCTCGATGGCATAGTCGAAGCGGGCGCGCCGGTTCTCGGCGACGATCTTCTTCTTGTCGAATGTCTGGGGTTTCGGGCGCATGGACGGGTCGATGTAGGCGCTTGCGTCCGCCATGAAAAGCCGGTCGATGGCGATGTCCCGTTTCCGTTCGGCACGCCGCCACCATCGGACTGGCGCATTGGGCACGCGGGGCGCTAGGCGACGGCATGATGATCCGCCCCGTCCTCCCGGCCTTCCACCTCGCCCTGATCGGCGCGCTGACCCTTGCGACCGGCGGCTGTGGCGGGGGCAGCGGCCAGGATGAGCCATCGACGCCGATCGTCACGCCGACCGCTACCCCTACGCCCGCGCCCTCCCCCAGCCCGACCGGTTCGCCCGCTGGCTGGTGGCGCCCAGATCGCGCACTCAGCTGGCAGTGGCAGCTCAGCGGCACCATCAATACCAGTTACGCCGTGCAGGCCTATGACATCGACCTGTTCGACACGCCGGTCACGACCATCGCCGCGCTGCATGGCGCGGGTCGCCGCGTGATCTGCTATTTCTCCGCCGGGTCATCCGAGAACTGGCGCAGCGACGATGCGAAGTTCGCGGAGGCCGATCGTGGCAAGGCCCTGGACGGCTGGGCGGGCGAGCGCTGGCTGCGCACCGATTCGACGACCGTGCGCGCGGTAATGACGGGGAGGCTCGATCTCGCACGAGCCAAGGGCTGCGACGCGGTCGAGGCGGATAATGTCGATGGCTATGCCAATGCCAACGGCCTGGGCCTGACCGCCGCGATGCAGCTCGACTATAACCGGTTTCTCGCGACCGAGGCGCATCGTCGGGGACTGGCGATCGGGTTGAAGAACGATCTCGACCAGGTGGCGGCGCTTCAGCCCGCCTTCGACTTCGCGGTCAACGAGCAATGCCATGAATATGGCGAATGCGGGAGCTATTCCGCATTCCTGGATGCCGGCAAGCCGGTGCTGGTCGCCGAATATGCCGACCGGTATCGAACCAACGCCAATGGTGCGCGCGATACGATGTGCGTCGCATCGCGCGCGCAAGGGGTGAGAACGCTGGTCCTGCCCCTCAAGCTCGACGACAGCTACCGCTTCACTTGCGACTAGCGCCGGGGAGCGGGATTTTCAGCCGCATCATGATGCGATTGCTGGGGAAGCCGCCCACCCCGACCTGTTCGACATCGGCCGAGGCGGTGCCGACACCCGGAATGGCGACCGCCGCCCTGGGCAGACCACCCTTATCACCGTAATCGGGAATGGGGCGCAGCCGATCCGCCTCCGACGATCGTCCGCAAACGACTACCTCGTCGCCGCTATCGCTCGGTGGGCAGTGCCGGTTCGTCGTCGGCTTTCGGGGCACGGGCAGGACGGGCCCTGCCACCGCCTGCGCCAACACCACCAAGGACATCCACATAGGCCGACCACTCCCATCGCCGCCCCGCTTGACCGATCGCAAGGTCGGCGAGGATTACGGCGACAAAAGGGCCGGTCGGCGTCAGATCAGCCCGGCATGCGCCAGCGCCGCATCGACCAGCGCCCGCGACGCTTCCGACGGCCAGGTCATCGGCAGGCGGATGCCGGTCGCGAAGCCCGGAATGACCCGGCTGAGCGCATACTTGACCGGCCCCGGCGAGGCATCGGTGAACATCGCTTCGTGCAGCGGAAACAGCCGGTCGTGCAGCTCCAGCGCGAGCGCCATATCGCCCGCCGCACAGGCCGCCTGGAAGTCGGCCGACAGGCGCGGCGCGACATTGGCGGTGACCGAGATGCAACCCACCCCGCCCATCGCGTTGAAGGCGAGCGCGAGGTCGTCGTTACCCGACAGCTGGCAGAAGTCCGAGCCGAGCGCGGCGCGGTGATGCGATACGCGGGCGAGCGCGCCGCTGGCATCCTTCACCCCGACGAAGATCTCGGGCGCGGCCTGGACCACGCGGATCAGCGTCGCGGGTTGGATGTCCGTCACCGTCCGGCCCGGCACATTGTAGAGGACGATCGGCAGCGGCGCATCGTTCGCCAGTTCGGCGAAGTGGCGGACGATCCCTTCCTGGCTCGGCCGGTTGTAATAGGGCGGGACCATCAGCGCGGCATCCGCACCGGCGGCCTGCGCGGCCTTCAGATTTTCCACCGCGACGATCGTGTCGTTCGATCCCGCGCCCGCGATCACCGGCACGCGCCCCCGTGCCTGATCGACGCAGACGCGGACGACATGGAAATGCTCGTCCTTGGGCATGGTCGCGGCCTCGCCCGTGGTGCCGCAGGCGACCAGCGCCGACGAACCCTGCTCGATCTGCCATTCGACGAAATCGCGGAACCGGCCTTCGTCGAACGCACCGCCGACATGATCGCCGCGATCCTCGAACGGCGTCACCAATGCGGGGATAGATCCTGAAAACATGAGAGGAAATGCGCTCCTGCCGCGCCGAAATTTGGAATTTGTTCAGGACATGTACGGGTAGAGGCCCTATTCTGTCCACCATGATGGCATTGACGAAAGCGGGCGCCCTTCTGGCGACACTGGCGGGAGCCCTGGTCGCGCCCGGCGGGCAGGATCAGCTCGAACGGTATCGCACCCAGATGGCGAATATGAGCCCGAACGGGGTCGCCGCGCCCAGCGACGGCGCGATCGCCGCCGCGCTGGCGCAGTGGCGGGCGTTGCAACAGACCGACGCCCTGCCCTTCGACAGCTATGCCGGCTTCCTGATGGCGCATCCCGGCTGGCCGGGCGAGAGCGGCAATCGCCGCGCGGCCGAGCGGCAGGCGGCGAACTTCACCGCCGCACCCGGCAGCATCGTCGCCTATTTCCGCCGCTTCCCGCCTCAGACGGCGGCCGGCGGCGTCGCCTATGCCCGCGCGCTGATGGCGACCGGCGCGCCTGGCGAAGCGGCGCAGGCCGCGCGTGCGGCGTGGCGGCGCGGTGCATTGTCGCCCACCGACGAAGCGCTGGTACTATCGACCTTCGGCTCGGCCTTGACGCCCGAGGATCATGACGCCCGCATGGACACCCTGCTGTGGAGCGGTCAGACGACCGCCGCGCAGCGGGTGCTGGGCTATACCAGTTCGGCGCGCCGCCCGGTCTTCGCCGCACGGCTGGCCTTCCGCACCAAATCGGCCGATGCCGCGAGCATTTCGGCCTCGACGGCCGAACTCTACGCCAATGACGCCGGCTACGTCGCCGATCGCGCCATGTGGCTGCGCAATACGGGCGACAGCATGACCGCGCGGTCGTGGCTGGCGCGCCCGCGACAGCTGACGGTGCGGCCGGGCAATGTCGAGGAATTCTACGAAACGCTGCTGCTCAACGCGCGCGCGGCGGCCTCCGACAATCAGCTTCAGACCGCCTATGACATCGCACGGCAGGTCGACGACGCCTATCCCGCCGGCACCGATGTCTCGAAGCAGCCTTATGGCGAGCGCGACGACTATACCAGCCTGGTCTGGCTGGGCGGACAGACGGCGATGAAGCTCGGCCGCCCGGCCGATGCGATGACGCTGTTCGACCGCTACGGCCGGGGCAGCCAGTCGCCGCAGACGCGGGCCAAGGGCTTTTATTGGGCGGGCCGCGCGGCGCAGGCTGCCAATCGTCCGGCCGAAGCCGCCGGCTATTTCAACCGCGCGGCCGAGTATCGCGACCAGTTCTACGGCCAGCTCGCGCTAGAGCGGACCGGCCGGCCGCTGACCGCACCGCCGGCGCTCGCCTCCGGCGGGGTGCCCGCCGCGACCCGTGCGGCCTTCGACGCGCGTGAGACGGTGCGTGCCGCGCGCTTCCTGGGTCAGATCGGCCAGTGGCAGGATCAGACGGCGTTCGTCCGCCAGATCGCGGCGGATGCGACCGACGAGAACGACCATCTGCTCGCGGTCGATCTGTCGCGTAGCATCGCGCGTCCCGACCTGGCCGTCATGGTCGGCCGCAGCGCGTTGCAGAACGGGCTGACCGACTATTCGGCGGCGGGCTTCCCGACGATCAGCGTGCCTTCGGGCTATGACTCCAGTTGGACGATCATCCATGCGATCGCCCGTCAGGAAAGCCAGTTCGATCGTGCCGCCGTCAGCCATGCCGGTGCGCGCGGGTTGATGCAGCTGATGCCCGCGACCGCCGCCGAACAGTCTAACAAGATCGGCATCTCCTATTCGCCGGCCGCCCTGACCACCGATCCCAACCTGTCGATCCGGCTCGGGGCCAGCTATTTCGAGCGAATCCGCAGCAATTTCGGCAGCTATCCGCTTGCGATCGCGGCCTATAATGCCGGCGGCGGCAATGTGAACAAG
Organism: Sphingomonas pseudosanguinis; assembly: GCF_052056765.1. NCBI lineage: Bacteria > Pseudomonadati > Pseudomonadota > Alphaproteobacteria > Sphingomonadales > Sphingomonadaceae > Sphingomonas > Sphingomonas pseudosanguinis. The sequence continues at coordinate 1,486,756 of NZ_CP189888.1, read as the reverse complement.
TGGCTGCGCCTGAACGGCGACCCGCGCACCGGCTCAATCGACATCGTCGAGTGGATCGAGGCCATCCCCTATATGGAAACCCGCAACTATGTGCAGCGGGTACTGGAAAACGCGGTCGTCTATGATCTGATGAACCCCGCCCGCGCCACGAGCCGGGGGCCGACGCCGCTCAGTTGGTATCTGGGCAAGTCACAGCCCGGTTGATTGCCGGGCGGCGCGCGATAGAGCAAGGCGATGGATCGCCCCAACTATATCACGCCCGCCGGCTATGCCGCGCTTCGCCAGGAATATGAGGCGCTGTTCGCGGTCGAGCGGCCCAAGCTGGTGGATACCATCGCCTGGGCCGCCGGCAATGGCGACCGGTCGGAAAATGGCGACTATATCTATGGTCGCAAGCGGCTGCGCGAAATCGACCGTCGACTGGGCTGGCTGTCCAAGCGGATGAAGGCGGCCAAGGTCATCGATCCCGCCCGCCAGGAAGACCGCTCCAAAGTCTGGTTCGGCGCGACCGTCACCATCGCCGACGAAGATGACAACGAACGCATCCTGACGCTGGTCGGCGACGACGAGGCGGATGCGGGCAAGGGCCGGGTCGGCTGGAACGCGCCGCTGGTGCGTGCGCTGCGCGGCGCATCGGTCGGCGACCTGCGGCGCGTGACGCTGCCCGCCGGCGAGCGGGAATATGAAGTAATTGCCATCACCTACCCGACGGAGTGAGGAACGGATCGCAGGCCGCACGGCACACTTCGTACGAAGCTGACGATCGTTACGATATGGAAACAATCGCTTCGCGCTTGGCCGGCAAAGCATGGCTTTGCTAGACATGCGCCATGAACGCCCTGACCCGCAACATCGCGTTGCTCATCGATGCCGACAACGCCCAGTCGGCCGCCATAGACCCGGTCCTGACGGTCCTGGCCGAGCTGGGCACGGTCAATGTCCGCCGCGCCTATGGCAACTGGTCCAAGCCGGGTCTGAAGGGCTGGCGCGACGTGATGGTCAAGCATGGCATCGAGCCGCAGCAGCAGTTCGACCTGACCAAGGGCAAGAACGCCACCGACATGAAGATGACCATCGACGCGATGGACCTGCTGTTCCGCGGGCGGATCGACGGGTTCGGGATCATGTCGTCGGACAGCGACTTCATGCCGCTGGCCACGCGCATCCGGCAGGATGGCTTTCCGGTCTATGGCTTCGGCAACAGCCGGACGCCCGAGGCGTTCAAACAGGCATGCAGCCGCTTCATCGACGTCGGCGCGCTGATCGGCGGCGGTACGCCCGCCAGCGCGACCAAGCCCGTCGCTGCCAAGCCGAGCACCGCCGATGTGCCGCTCGCCGATTCGCTGCCCCCTGCGATCGAACTCGGCAAGCGGACGGCGGGCACGCCACAGCCGATCGACGAGGAACTCCTCAAGCTGCTGGTCGACGCCTATAATTCGGTGAAGCGCGACGAGCGCGGCTTTGCCAGCCTGTCTGCCATCGGGCAGCTCGCGGGCAACCGCTCCAGCTTCGACACGCGCAATTACGGGTTCAAGCGGCTGTCAGACCTGATCGAGGCGATCCCCAATTTCCAGACCGAACGGCGCGAGGACGGGCGGACCTTCGTCAAGCGGGTCCGCTGATCCTCACGATCGCGGATCGGGCATGGTCAGCGTGGCGCAGGTCCCCGAGTCCATCGTCTCGAACCTGATCTCGCCGCGCAACTGCCGGGCCAGGCTGGCGATCATCCGCATGCCCAGGCTGTGGCGCGAGGCGGCCTTCATGTCGAAATCGGCGGGCAAGCCCTGGCCATGGTCGCGGACCGATAGGACGATGTGCCCCTCGCGGGCGTGCAGCGCCACATCGATGGCCCCGCCCGATTCGCCATAAGCGTATTTGATGGCGTTGGTCAGCAGCTCGGTCAGCATCAGGCCGATCGGAATGGCCGTATCCGCGCTGATCTCGATCGCCTCGATGTCGCAGTGAACCTGATGGTTCTTCGCCTGCTCGGCCAGTTGTTCGGCAATGCCGCAGGCCAGATGGTCGAGTGAGACGATCCCCACCCGGTCGCCGCGCCAGAGCTGGTCGTGTGTCTGCGCGATCGCCGTGATCCGCGCCTGCGCGTCGTTCAGCATGCGCAGGACGCGGGGATCGTCATCCTCCTGCTTCTGGAGGTTGAGCATCGCCGATACCAGCGCGAGGCTGTTCTTGACGCGGTGGCTCGCCTCGCGGGTCAGCAATTGCTGATGCTCGACCGCCTCGGCCAGGCGCCGCTCGGCCTCCTGACGTTCGATCGCCACGCCGATCAGATTGGCGAAACCCTGCATGAAGGCGAGATCGGCCTCCTCGAACCGACCCTCGTCGGGGCTGTCGACCTCCAATACGCCGTAACGCTGCCCCGATGCTTCGACCAGGACGTTGATCGCGCGGCGGATATGGTGGTCGGCCATGAACTGCGGGGTGCGAAACCGCTCTTCCTGATCGAGATGGTTGGAGATCACCCCCTGCCCGGTCTGAAGCGCAAAGCCGGCGGGCGAGCCAAGATCGGTGCGCATCTCGGTCGATCCGACCACGCCGGGGCCCCAGCCCACACCGGTCCGGACCAGCAACGTGTCACGATCGGCGCGATATTCCAGGAACTTACAGAAGCGCGACCGCATCCCCTCGGCGCAGAGTTCGGTCGCGCGTTGGAGCATCGGGTCGAGGTCGCGCGCCCGCAACGCCTCGATCCCGAACGCGGCGAGCACCGATTGCTGACGAAGCCGGTAATGCAACTGGCCCGCGCCGGCGACTTCCATATCCTCGCCCTGCGCCTGTTCCACTACCGCCATTCGTTATCCAACCCCTTTGATCGCCTTCGAGAATAGGCAATAGGCCAACCGATTTAAAGCCGTACCGATTGCGCTGCGAAACGACCCGCCCCGATTTCGCGGGCACCGGACACGGCAACGCCCTCCCCGATCGCTCGGGAAGGGCGTCGTTCCGCCCGCGAAAATGCGGATCAGCGCGTCAGCTTCTTATAGGCCAGACGGGTCGGACGATCGGCGGCATCGCCCATGCGGCGACGCTTATCCTCTTCGTATGATTCGTAATTGCCCTCGAACCATTCGACATGGCTGTCGCCTTCGAACGCCAGGATGTGCGTGCAGAGGCGGTCGAGGAAGAAGCGATCGTGGCTGATGACCACGGCGCAGCCCGCGAACGTCTCCAGCGCCTCTTCGAGCGCGCGCAGCGTTTCGACGTCGAGGTCGTTGGTCGGTTCGTCGAGCAGCAGGACGTTGCCGCCCTCCTTCAGCATCTTGGCCATGTGGACGCGGTTGCGCTCACCACCCGACAGCTGGCCGACCTTCTTCTGCTGGTCGGGGCCGCGGAAGTTGAACGCGCCGACATAGGCGCGCGTGCCCAGTTCCTGCTTGCCGAAGCGGAAGACCTCCAGCTCGTCGGAGATTTCCTGCCAGACATTCTTGTTGGGATCGAGTTCGTCGCGGCTCTGGTCAACATAGCCGAGCTTGACGGTCGAGCCGATCTCGATCGTGCCGGCATCGGGCTGTTCCTGGCCGGTGATCAGCTTGAACAGCGTCGACTTGCCCGCGCCGTTGGGCCCGATCACACCGACGATGCCACCCGGCGGCAGCATGAAGTCGAGATTTTCGAATAACAACTTGTCGCCATAGGACTTGGTCAGCCCCTTGGCCTCGATCACCTTGCCGCCCAGGCGCTCGGGGATCTGGATCAGGATCTGCGCCTTGCCCGCGACGCGGTTCTCCTGCTTCTCCATCAGTTCCTCGAACGCACGGATACGTGCCTTCGACTTGGTCTGACGGGCCTTGGGAGTCTGACGCATCCAGGCCAGCTCGTCGGCGATCGCCTTCTGCTTGCCCGCCTCGTCGCGCTCTTCCTGCTCCAGCCGCTTGGCCTTCTTTTCCAGATAGCCGGAATAGTTGGATTCGTAGGTGTAGTAGCGGCCGCGATCCAGCTCGAGCACCCAGTTCACGACGTTGTCCAGGAAGTAACGGTCGTGAGTGACGAGGATGACGTTGCCGGTATATTCCTTGAGGTAATTCTCAAGCCACGACACGCTCTCGGCGTCGAGGTGGTTGGTCGGTTCGTCGAGCAGCAGGATGTCGGGCTTTTCGAGCAGCAGCTTGCAGAGCGCCACGCGGCGCTTCTCACCGCCCGACAGGCGGGTGACGTCGGCGTCGCCCGGCGGGCAGCGCAGCGCTTCCATCGCCTGTTCGAGCTGGCTGTCGAGCGACCAGCCGTCGACAGCGTCGATCTTGGCCTGAAGCTCGCCCATCTCTTCCATCAGGGCGTCGAAATCGGTGTCGTCCTTCGGGTCGCCCATCTCGGCCGAGATGGCGTTGAAGCGATCGACCAGATCGGCGATCGGACGCACGCCGTCCTTGACGTTGCCCATCACGTCCTTCGACGGATCGAGCTGCGGCTCCTGCGCCAGATAGCCGACGCGGACGCCCTCGGCGGCCCATGCCTCGCCGGTGAAGTCGGTGTCCATGCCCGCCATCACCTTCATCAGCGTGGACTTGCCCGCGCCGTTCGGGCCGATGATCGCGATCTTCGCGCTCGGCAGGAACTGGAGGTGGATATTGTTGAGGACAGGCTTGTTGGCGCCGGGGAAGGTCTTGGTCAGACCCTTCATCACATAGGTATATTGGACGGCCATGGCGGCGCGGGGCTCCGTGCTTTTTTGCGACTGTGGGATATTTGGCCGTCCATGTAATGGGTGCGCGGGCGGTTGGCAAACGGGGGCGAGTGGGCGACAGTCCCATTCATGAAGCGCTTCGTCCTTGCGGCCCTGACCGCCTCCGCCCTGTCGACCCCAACCTTGGCGCAGCGAACCCCGCCACCCGCGCCCGCCCAGGTCGCGCCGGAGGTCGATCGGCTGCGCGACGCCGCGCTGACCGACACGGTCGCCTGGGACATCGTCGAGGGGCTGACGACCGAGGTGGGCCAGCGGCTGGCGGGCACCGAGGCCGAGGCACGGGCGCGCCAATGGGCGGTCGCGCGACTGACTGCGCTCGGCTTCAAGAATGTGCGAATCGAACCCTATCGCATGCCGGTATGGGAGCGCGGCGCGGAGAGCGCCGAGGTGATCAGCCCGTTTCCGCAGAGGCTGACGCTGGCGGCGCTCGGCAATTCCGCCGCGACGCCGGCCGCCGGGCTGACCGCCGAGGTCGCCGTCTTCCCCAGCATGGCGGCGTTCCAGTCGGCCCCCGATAGCGCGATCAAGGGCCGGATCGTCTATATCGGCAACGCGATGCCGCGCACCCAGGACGGATCGGGCTATGGCGCCTATGGCACCGCGCGCTTCACCGGGCCGGCGCTGGCGTCGCAGCGCGGTGCGGTCGCGATCGTCATCCGTTCGATCGGCACCGACCATCATCGCTTTCCGCACACCGGCACGACCAACTTCCCCGTCGGCGTGAAGCCGATCCCGGCGGCGGCGCTGTCCGTTCCCGATGCCGAGCAGCTGGAACGGATCGCCGCGCGCGGCAAGCCGATCCGCATGAAGCTAGTCCTCACGCCGCGCATGGTCGGAACCCGCGAATCGGGCAATGTCATCGCCGAAGTGCCGGGCGGCGACCCGTCCGCCGGGATCGTCCTGGTGGGTGGCCATCTCGACAGCTGGGACCAGGGCACGGGCGCGATCGACGATGCCAGCGGTATCGCCATCACGGCGGCGGCCGCCAAGCGGATCATGGATGCCGGCCAGCCGCGCCGCACCATCCGCGTCGTCTGGTTCGGTGCGGAGGAAGTCGGCGGGCTGGGCGGCGCGGCCTACGCCAAGGCGCATAGCAATGAGCGTCACGCCACCGCCTCCGAAAGCGATTTCGGCGCGGATCGCATCTGGCGGTTCGAGGTCAACCTGCCCGCCAGCGCCAAGCCGGTCGCCGACCGGCTGCAGACCGCACTTGCCCCGATCGGCGTGGCGCGCGGCAGCGGGCTGGGCGGTGACGGCACGGACATCGGCCCGACACTGAAGCTCGGCACCGCCGCGATCGACCTCAACCAGTCCGGCTGGGACTATTTCGACACCCACCACACCCCGGACGACGTGATCGATCGGATCGACCCCGCCGCGTTGCGCCAGAATGTCGCCGCCTGGACGGCGATGCTGGCGGTCGTGGCCAACGCCCCGGAGGAGATCGGCCCGGTGACGCCACGCTAAGCCATTTGGCGCTCAAAAATCCGGTAACACTTTGGTAACGCCAACGCCTTGAAAAAGCCTGATAGGCGCCATCGGTTCGTCGCGAACCTTGCCGCGAAGTGAATTTTGCGGATTGACCGCGATGAACCGCGCGTTATTTGAGCCGCTTCGCGACGGCATTCGGGCCGGCCGCGATTTTTGCTTTGCTTGGGAGCATTCGAATGAAGAAGATCGCTTTCGTTCTCGCTGCCGCCGGCCTGATGTCCGTCGCCGCATGCACGAAGTCGCCGGAAGCAGCCGCTGTTGAGAACAACGCGGACATGCTGGCCGACAACATGGAAATGCAGGCCGACAACCTCGAAGCGGTTGCCGACAACACCTCGAACTCGGCCGCTGCCGCGACCCTCGAGAACGCTGCCGACAACATGAACGCCGCTGCCGACAACGTCCGTGACGCTGCCGACGCCAAGGCTGACAACATGCAGTAATGTTGTTTCGGACCTTCGGGTCCGAAGCACGACTGTTTGTCGGAAAAAGGGTGCCTTCTTGATGAAGGCGCCCTTTTTCTTTGCCGATAATTGGCGATGCCGGTTGCGAACGCCCCGTTCATCACGCTACGGGATATCAAGGTGGGGCCTGTAGCTCAATGGTTAGAGCTGGCCGCTCATAACGGCTAGGTTGCGGGTTCGAGTCCTGCCGGGCCCACCAAATCACCCTAGATCATGTCAGGCGCAGCGACGCCTCGTTGATCCGACCGATCTCCAGCAGCACGTCCGATGTTTCCAGCGACAGGTTGCGGACCTCGTCGGCCACGACCGCGAAGCCGTGCCCCTGGCTGCCCAGCCGCGCCGCCTCGATCCGCGCGTTGAGTGCGACGAGACGGGTATTGGCCGCGATTTGCCTGACCCGTTCCAGCATCGCCTGCGCCTGCCGGGCCAGATCCTCGCGGGCCGCGCTGACCCGTTGCAACTGCCGCTCGTGCGTGACGTCGATAAAGGTCAAGGTCGCCCCACCATCATCATGGGGGTGAAAGGTGATCTCGAAGACCGTCCCGTCATCGAAATGGTGATCGAACCGCCGTTGCAGGCCCTCGGCCGCCCAGTTGCGGTGGTTCTCCATGATGGTCGCCTTGCGATCCTCGGACCAGCCGACGACCTCCCCGACACGATCGATATAGTCCGCAAGCGTGGACCCGATGGTCACGGCCAGTTCGGGGATGCCGAACAACCGGCTAACATAATGGTTGATCAGGCAGATGCGTTCGTCACGGTCGTAGATCACGATGCCGTGGCGCAGATATTCCAACACCTTCGCCAGTTGCTCCCCCGGCCCGATCGACACCACCCGTCCTTCGCCCCCACTTAACATGTATCAGCGGCTATCATGTTTCGTCCGCGATGAAAGCCCCGTTTCGCGCGGAGGGGTGACACCACCCCTGTCGCTTCCCGCCAACCGGCGTTAGAATGGGACCGAAACGATCACGAAGGACGAGCACATGGCGGTAAAGGGCGACCCCAAGGTCATCGAATATCTGAACGAAGCGCTGAAGAACGAACTGACCGCGATCAACCAGTACTTCCTGCACTATCGCCTGCTCGACCATTGGGGCGTCTACAAGCTCGCTCAGTTCGAATATAAGGAATCGATCGACGAGATGCGCCACGCCGACTGGCTGGCCGAGCGCATCCTGTTCCTCGACGGCCTGCCCAATTTCCAGCTGCTCGGTCGCCTGCGCATCGGCGAGACGGTCGAAGAGGTGCTGAAGGGCGACCTGGCGATCGAGATCGAGGCCGTCGCACAGCTAAAGGAAGCCATCGCCTATTGCGAAGAGGTCAAGGACTTCGTCAGCCGCGACCTGTTCACCCGTATCCTCGCCAGCGAGGAAGAGCATGTCGACACGCTGGAGCGCCAGTTCGAGATGATCGCGCGCATGGGCATTCAGAATTATGTCCAGCTGAACGCGATGGCGGAGAACGACACGCCCAAGTCGGGCGCGGCGCCGCATCTTCAGGGCTGAATAGGAAAGGGGTGGATCAAGCGATCCGCCCCTTTCCCCAGGTCGGGAACACTCCCCCGCCCCGTTCAGCCTGAGCGAAGTCGAAGGCCACGGGTTGACGGTAAGGCTGGGCGCACCATCGCCGGGCGTTTGGCAGATGCCTTCCCGTGGCTTTCGACTTCGCTCAGGCTCAACGGCGGTGGGAACGTGGGGCGCCCTATAGCGCCCCGCGTCCTGATCAGTCCTTTTTCCCGAACGGGTTCTTCGGCGCCCGCAGTGTCAGGCGCACCGGCACCGCGCCGAAGCCCAATTCCCGCCGCATCGAATTGACCAGATAGCGTTCATAGCTGGCCGGCAGCTGGTCGACCCGCGTGCCGAAGATGACGAAGCTCGGCGGACGCGACTTGATCTGGGTGACATAGCGCAGCTTGATCCGCTTGCCGCCCGGGGCGGGCGGCGGATTGGCGTCGACCGCGCGTTCGAACCAGCGATTGAGTTCGCCGGTCGGCACGCGCTTCGACCAGGCGGCGCGGGTTTCGAACGCTGCTTCGATCAGCGTGTCCAGCCCCTTGCCCGTCGCGGCCGACACCGCGAGCAGCGGCACGCCCTTCACCTGGCTCAACCCGTCCTCCAGCGCCTTGCGGACGCCGTTGAACAGCGACGACGGATTTTCCGCCACGTCCCATTTGTTGAGCGCGATCAGCAGCGCGCGGCCTTCCTCCAGCACGCGATCGGCGATGCGCAGATCCTGCGATTCCAGCCCCAGCGTTGCATCGAGCAGCAGGACCACCACCTCGGCGAAATCCACCGCGCGCAGGGCATCGGCGACCGACAGCTTCTCCAGCTTGTCCTGCACCTTGGCCTTCTTGCGCATGCCGGCGGTGTCGATCAGCCGGACCTGACGGATTTCGCCATCACGGTCGCGCCATTCCCAATCGATCGCGATCGAGTCGCGGGTGATGCCGGCCTCCGGTCCGGTGATCAGGCGATCCTGGCCCAGGAAGCGGTTGATCAGGGTCGACTTGCCGGCATTGGGACGGCCGACGATCGCCAGCTTCAGCGGGGCATAAGGATTTTCGAGGTCGACCTCCTCTTCTTCCTCGTCCTCCTCACGGTCGATGAAGGGCAGCAGCGCCTCGAACAGGTCGCCCACACCCTCGCCATGTTCGGCCGACAGCTGCACCGGATCACCAAAGCCCAACGCCAGCGCCTCAAGAATGCCCTGCTCGGCCGCGCGCCCTTCCGCCTTGTTGGCGGCGAGCACGATCGGCGTGTCCGAACTGCGCAGCCAGCGGGCGATCTCCTCGTCGAGCGGCATCACGCCGGCACGCGCATCGACCAGGAACAGCGCGACATCGGCCTCACCCACCGCCGCCTCGGTCTGGCGACGCATGCGGCCGGGCAGCGTATCAGGGTCTTCATCCTCATAGCCGGCCGTGTCGATCACGCGGAAATCGAGGCCGAGAAGGTGCGCGTCGCCTTCGCGCCGGTCGCGCGTCACGCCGGGCCGGTCGTCGACCAGCGCCAGCTTCTTGCCGACGAGACGGTTGAACAGCGTCGACTTGCCGACATTGGGACGGCCGACGATCGCGACGATAGGGAGTTTTGCCATCGCGCTCCGTTAGCGAAAGGCAAGCCATTCGTCACGGGGATAGCAGCATGAAATATAACGCCCCGTGGAACAAATCCTCCACGGGGCGAGACATGGCTTATTTATAGGCGGCGATCCGCCCCTTCTGATCGAGGACGTAGAGCGTCCCATTGGCCACGATCGGCGGCAGCGCGAAGGGTGTCTTGGTCTCAACCGTCGCCTGCACCGCACCGTCCCCCGGATTGGCATAGACGATCTGGCCGTCCGAATTGGTCAGGATCAGGCGATTGCCCGCCAGTACCGGACCGAACCAGATGATGGCGCCGGTCTTCTTCTTCTCGTTGCGGAAGCGCGGCAGCTGCGCGATCCAGCGTGCCTTGCCGCTCGACCGGGCCAGTGCGACCAGCCGCGCATCATCGGTGACGAGGAAAATCCACTCGCCCGCGATCCACGGCGTCGAGATGCCCGCGAAATTCTGCTCCCACAGCCGCTGGCCGGTCGACAGTTCCAGCGCGATCATACGACCGCCCTGGCCCAGCGCATAGACGCGGCCCTGGTCGATGACCGGCGCGGCGTCGATGTCCGACAGCGTCGACACCGAGGTCGAGATGCTGGTCCGCGACAGCGCATCCTGCCACAGCATGCGGCCATTCTCGTAACGATAGGCGTTCAGCTCGCCGCTCGAGAAACCGGCGACGATCGTGCCCTGGCTGGCGGCGGGAGCGGCGACGCCGAACACGCCCTGGGTCTCCAGCGTCCCCTGCCCGGCCCAGATGATCTTACCATCGGTCTGGTTCAGCGCGTAGAGCTGGTTGTCCTGAGTCAGGACATAGACGTTGCCGTTGGCGATGGTCGGCGATCCGCGCAGCGGGCCGCTGGGCTTGGCCCGCCACAGCACCTTGCCGTCGGCGGCGCTGGCGGCAATCACGTCGCCCAGGCCGTCGGTGGCGAAGACGGTGCCGCTGTCATAGCTGGCGCCGCCGCCGAACCGGGCGAGACGGTTCTCGTCACCCTCGGTCACGGCGGTCGACCAGAGCCTGGCGCCTGTATCGGCGTTCAGCGCGACCAGATTGCCCTGCGCGTCGACGACGAACAGCTTGCCTTCGGCGACGACCGGCGCGGCGCCGAGCGGATCGCGGACCGAGCCGCCATCGATGCTCGACTCCCACAGACGCTGGGGCTGTTCCGCCAGCGCCAGCTGGCCCATCGACTTGGCGGCGTTACCGCCCGGCTGGCTCCATTCGGGGTTCGTCTCGGGCGCGGGCAGCAATACCTGCACATCGGCGATCGTCTTGTCCGCCTCGACCCCGTTTTCCGAGACCAGGATCGGCACGCGGTCGCCGATCGTCGGAGTGGTCTTCTTCGGCGCGCCCTTGAACACGCCACAGGCGCCCAGCGCCATCAGCGCGGCAAGCGCCGCCGAGGTGCGGAAATGCTTCGTCATTGGGTCTTGGTGTCCTCGCTCTGGCCGACCGCATCGACCCCCAATACGCCGGCCATCTGAACCGCACGTTGCCGCAACGTATCGGGCACATCCTTCTCGCTGGCAATCTGACCGAACAGACGCCCCGCCTCGGCACGCTTGTTCTGGCGCAGATAGGCGACCGCGACCATCTCGCTGGCGCTGCCGAACCACGCATTGCCGGGCACCGCCATGCCGCGCAGGCGGGCGATGACCGCCTCGGGCTTCAGCGTGTCATATTCGGCCATGGTCTGGCGGATGAGCGCCAGATCGCGGAAGGGCTGCGCCAGCGAGGCGTCGTTCGCGATCGCCGCGAAGCGCGCCGCCGCACCCTTCAGGTCGTTGCGCTGGAGCAGAATATCCGCCTGGGTGAAGCTGGCGAGCGCGCGATAGGCGTCGACATCCGAATTGGCGAGCGGCGCCAGCTTGGCCTGGGCGGTCTTCACATCGCTCTGGCCGAGCGCGTCATAGGCCGCCTGAAGCTGCTCGCCATCGGCGCCCGCCTGTTCATGCTGGCGATGCTGCCAATAGAGATAGCCGCCAAAGGCCGCCAGTCCGATCAGGATCACCGCGCCGACGACCAGACCCCAACGGGTCCAAAAGCTGGTCAGCCTTTCGCGACGCAATTCGTCGTCGACCTCACTCATGAAGGCCTGGCTGGATTGGGGCGTTAGGGCCAAGTCGGGCTCCGCTATTTGGGATCAGGCAACAATGAAGCCGCGACCTTTAGCGAGGAGCAGCCCCGGTGGGAAGCAGGGTTGCGTCATCCCCCTTCGCGCGGCGCGTAGATCTGTTCCGGCCCCGGGAAATGACGGGCGCGGACATCCTCGGCATAGGCGCGTGCGGCCTCACCGATGCGGTCGCCCATCGTCTCGTAACGGCGCACGAAGCGCGCGGTCCGCTCGAACAGGCCGAGCATGTCCTCACCGACCAGCACCTGGCCGTCGCACTGGGCCGAGGCGCCGATGCCGATCGTGGGACAGGCGATGCGCTTGGTGATCTCGATCGCGATCGGCTCGACCACGCCCTCGATCACCACGGAGAACGCCCCCGCCCCGGCCACCGCCACCGCATCGGCGATGATCTTCTCGGCCTCCTCGGGCGTGCGCCCGCGCGCGCCATAGCCGCCCAGGACGTTGACCGCCTGCGGGGTCAGGCCGACATGACCCATGACCGGGATGCCGCGTTCGACCAGGAAGCGGACGGTCGGCGCCATCCCGACGCCCCCCTCCAGCTTGACCGCCGCCGCACCGGTTTCCTTGAGCAGCCACGCGGCGTTCTCGAACGCCTTTTCGGGGCTCGCCTCATAGCTACCGAAGGGCAGGTCGATGACCACGACCGAGCGATAGCTGCCGCGCACGACCGCCGCACCATGCGCCGCCATCATCTGCAGCGTGACCGGCACGGTCGAGGGCAGGCCGTAAATCACCTGGCCCAGGCTGTCGCCGACCAGCAGCATGTCGCAATGCGGATCGAGCAGCTGCGCCGACCGCACCGTATAGGCGGTCAGCATGACCAGCGGCGTCCCGCCCTTGGCGCGGCGAATGGCGGGCACGGTCAGGCGCTTCATCGGCGCGGGCGTGGGATTGGCGCGACTCGTCGCGGTATCGAGCGTGTAGGTGGTGGACATGGAGCCGCCCTTACCCGCCCCGCTTGTCCGGCTCCACCCCCTTGGTCCGTCAGAAGATTTCGGCGTAACGCTCGGGCTTGAACCCCACCGTCAGCGTGCCGTCGCGGTCGAGCACCGGCCGCTTGATGAGCGAGGGGTGCGCCGCCATCAACCGGATTGCCTTGTCCGCGTCGACGTCCTGCCGGTCGGCATCGTCGAGCTTGCGGAAGGTCGTCCCGGCGCGGTTGAGCAACGGCTCCCACCCGACCTGATCGACCCAGCGGTGCAGCGTCTCCTCGTCAATGCCGTCCGTTTTGTAGTTGTGGAAGCGGTACGCCACGCCGTGCTGGTCCAGCCAGACCCGCGCCTTCTTCATCGTGTCGCAGTTCGGGATGCCGTAGATCTGGACGGTCATCAAATTTACCTCGTCTTTCGCGTGCGATCCCCCCTTATGACGAAAATGCGTCTACGTCAGCCGCCACCCCAGTCACGAGCGAAACGCGCGTTGGCGTGGGGCCGATTGTCAGGAAAAATAACGAAAAATTCGGAATGGCACAAATTAGTCAAAGCGTCGTGACGCCATTTTTGCCAAACACAAATTGTAACTTCGTCAGAGCTAATCTCGACCTATTATAATGAACTGTAAGCACTTTCCTACGAATATAGAAAATTTATTTCATATAGACACATTGCGTTTCGAAACCTTATTATCTGATCATCTTGAAGATGATTCTATGCCCAATCAACGGGCCTGGTGCGCCCGTGCCAAGTGGATGGTGTTGCGTGCGGCGTCACGCGAACAACGTAAAGCTCCTGCTCTTAAAGTTCCCCATGTCTTCTTCTATTGCATTCGGAGAAAGCCATGCCCTCTCTTCTAATATTGTTGATTGCCCAATCCAGCGTCGTCAGCACACCTGCGACACGACATGAAACAGAACCTCGATGGATAGAAAAAGCCATCATAGAGCGGGTCACACCCGTGGGCTCGGTGGACAACCCGATAACCGTATCAAAGGATTATCTACGGAATCCCGAAGACACTATCCGGTGGATCAACACTATAGGACGCGATTCGGTATTCAATAAATCGCAATCTGCTGTGAACCCTATTTCAAATGATTTGGAGTATGGGTGCAGGAAAGTGATCCAATTTGCGCAAGGCGTCGAAGCGGCAAACTCGAAGATACTGAATGGGATGACGACCGCGTACCGGTGCGACGGTTTCGTTACAGATGTAACGCGGCAGGATTTTTCTCGCCCATTAAAGTCGGAAACCGCAACGGGCTTTGCCCCCACGCAGATTACGGCGGTGGTTCACGGCGGGGCGCTCCTGAAGAATTTTCGGCAGAACGGTGAGGGGGTAAGGGACGCCGTCTATTTATGGGTAGGGAAATCCCAATCCATCGAACTCACGCTGACGACCACGCAATTAAGCCACAAAGCGCTGGAAGTGCGGGCGGATCAGATCATCGACACCCTTACGAGGTAGGCGTGAGCGATCGACAGCGTGTGTTCACTTCAATAAGCGTGATGGAGGGGCTTCTTCCTCTCGATCGCCCCCCGTCAGACCTTCGGCCTGTCGCCTCCCCTTACAGGAGAGGAATAGAAGGAATGTCGATCGGCCCCAAGTCGCCGCGACCAGCCGTTCCCGACCGCCGCCCATCGCAACGACTGGCGCCCCCCGCCCCGCCCCGCTATCCCTATGTCATGCAGGACCATCCCTTTTTCGCCTTTCATTCCCATGGCCTGATCCGCGTGGCGGCGGCGACGCCGGCCGCGTCGGTCGGCGATCCGCATGCCAATGCGGTGGCGATGCTCGACCTGGCGCGGGACGCGGACGAACAGGGTGTCGACCTGATCGTCTTTCCCGAATTGTCGCTGACCTCCTATGCGATCGACGACCTCCATATGCAGAGCGCGATGCACCGTGCCACGCTGGAGGCGCTGGGCGAGATGGTGGATGCCAGCGCCGCGCTGACCCCGGTTATGCTGGTCGGTGCCGCGCTGCCGCGCAATGGGCGGCTGTACAATTGCGCGGTGATGCTGGCGCGCGGGCGTATCCTGGGCGTCGTGCCCAAGACCTATCTGCCCAATTACCGCGAATATTACGAGAAGCGCTGGTTCGCGAGCGGGGCCGGGCTGACCGGGTTGACGATCGATCTCGATGGCCAGTCGGTCCCGTTCGGCACCGACCTGATCTTCGCCGCCGAGGATCGCCCCGGCTTTATCTTCCATGCCGAAATCTGCGAGGATTACTGGGCACCCACCCCGCCCTCGACCATGAGCGCGCTGGCGGGGGCGACGATCTGCTGCAACCTGTCGGCGTCCAATATCGTCATCGGCAAGGCACGCGACCGCGAATTGCTTGCCGCCGCGCAATCGGCGCGCGCCGCCTGCGCCTATGTCTATTCGGCCGCCGGGATCGGCGAGAGCACGACCGATCTGGCCTGGGATGGCCAGGGCCTGATCCACGAACTGGGCCAGCAACTGGCGGAGTCTGAGCGCTTCGCCCGGACGCCCGCGCTGACCGTCGCCGATATCGATGTCGAGCGGATCGGGCAGGAGCGGTTGCGTAACGGTACCTTCAACGACTCGGCCGCCTTTGCCGGGCATCCGGAAAACCGCTTCCGCCGCATCGGCTTCGTCCACGGCGTCGAACCGGCGGATCGCGGCCTGTGCCGCACCATCGAGCGCTTCCCGTTCGTCCCCAGCGATCCGGCGCGGCGCGATGCCGACTGTTACGAGGCGTATAATATCCAGGTCGAGGCCCTGGCCAAGCGGCTGGAGGCGTCGCGCGCCACCTCGCTGGTCATCGGCGTGTCGGGCGGACTGGACTCGACCCATGCGCTGATCGTCGCTGCCAAGGCGACCGACCGGCTCGGCTGGGGCCGCGATCGCATCCTGGCCTTCACGATGCCGGGCTTTGCGACCGGTGAAGGGACCAAGGCGCATGCCTGGGCGCTGATGCGAGCGCTGGGGGTGAGCGCGGAGGAAATCGACATCCGCCCCGCCGCGCGCCAGATGCTGGCGGACATGCGCCACCCCTTTGCCTCCGGCGAGCCGGTGCACGACGTGACGTTCGAAAATGTACAGGCGGGCCTGCGCACCGATTATCTGTTCCGCCTGGCCAATCAGCGCGGCGGGATCG
This sequence comes from Sphingomonas pseudosanguinis, assembly GCF_052056765.1. NCBI lineage: Bacteria > Pseudomonadati > Pseudomonadota > Alphaproteobacteria > Sphingomonadales > Sphingomonadaceae > Sphingomonas > Sphingomonas pseudosanguinis. Next base: position 1,470,805 of record NZ_CP189888.1, on the reverse strand, counting down.
TGCTGGGCACGGGCGACCTGTCGGAGCTGGCGCTCGGCTGGTGCACATACGGCGTCGGTGATCAGATGAGCCATTATGCGGTCAATGCCGGTGTGCCCAAGACTCTGATCCAGTTCCTGATCCGCTGGTGCATCCGGACCGACCAATATGACGCGGCGACCAATCAGGTGCTGACCGCGATCCTGGCGCAGGAAATCTCGCCCGAACTGGTGCCGCCCGGTGCCGATGGCGCGCTGCAATCGACCGAGTCGATGATCGGGCCCTACGCCCTCAACGACTTTTTCGCGCATCACGTGATCCGCTTCGGGCTGAAGCCATCGAAGATCGCCTTCCTCGCCTGGCATGCCTGGCGCGATGCGGAAGCGGGGGATTGGCCCGAGGATCTGCCCGCCGATGCGCGCATCGCCTATGACCTGCCGACCATCCGCCACTGGCTGGAGCGGTTCCTGACGCGCTTCTTCCAGACCAGCCAGTTCAAGCGATCGGCGCTGCCCAACGGCCCCAAGGTGTCGGCCGGGGGTGCCCTGTCGCCGCGTGGCGACTGGCGTGCGCCGTCCGACGGGACAGCCGCGGTCTGGCTGGCCGAATTGCGCGACGGGCTGCCCCCCGCCTGATTTGGGGACACTCTTGGCATTTCTTGATTTGGCGCGCTATTGTACCGTACCGATCAATATTGATTATCAGGAATTACAGGCTCCTCCCGGCCTGTCGGCACGAGAGAAAATATGAGCCTTGTCGTTCGCACCCTGTCCGAACAGATTTTCACGATCATTCGCGAACGCATCATCAGCGGCGACCTGCCCGAGGAGCAGCCGATCCGGCAGGACGCGCTGGCCAATGAACTGGGCGTCAGCAAGATTCCGCTGCGCGAGGCGCTGGCACGGCTGGAGCAGGAAGGGCTGCTGACCAGCCAGGCCAATCGCGGCTTTTTCGTCCGATCGCTGGGGGCGGGCGAAGCGGAGGAGATTTACGAGCTTCGCCTGTCGATCGAACCCAATGCCGCCGCGCGCGCCAGCCGCGTCGCCACGCCGGTGGACCAGGCGGCGGCGCGCGAGGCGCTGCACGCGCTCGATGTGGCGGCGCATGAGGCGCTGCACGATGTCGCGCTTCAGAACCGCGCCTTTCACCTGGCGCTCGTCCGGCCGCTGGGGGCCGCGCTGACCTTCCAGTTGATCGAACGGCTGCAGGTGCTGGCGGAGCGTTACGTTATCCAGCATCTGAAGCCCGCCGGCCGTGAGGATCGCGCGCATGAGGAGCATCATGCGCTGCTCGACGCATGGCTGTCACGCGACGAGGCGCGGGTCGCGGCGCTGCTGTCCGAACATATCGGGGCGACACTGATCGACCTCCGCGCGCAGCTGGCGCACTGATCCGGCCTAGCCCGGTCGGCGGACGACCGGGGTGGTGATGATCCGGGCACCGCGCCGATAGGTCAGGTATCGCCACAGCCATTGCAGGCTGACCCGGATGCGCTGCGCGAAGTTGACCAGCAGCACGACATGGACGATTGCCCAGAGCATCCAGGCGGGATAGCCCTTCATCCGGAACCGCCCGAAATCGAAGATGGCGGCGTGACGTCCGATGATCGCGGCATTGCCCCGATTGTGGAAGCGAAACGGCGCGGAGCTGCGCCCCCGGGTCAGTTCGTCGCGTAGCGCCTTGCCCAGATAACTCCCCTGCTGCTGCGCGACCTGCGCCAGTCCCGGCAGGGGGCGGCCGTCCTCGTCCATGCAGGCCGCGACATCGCCCAGCGAATAGACATTCTCCACCCCTGCGACGCGCAGGTCCGCGCCGACCGGCACCCGCCCGCCGGGGCCGGGTTCGATCCCCAGCAGCCTGGCTGCCCCCGTCGGCGCCACACCCGCACCCCACAGGACGGTGCGCGTCGGAATGAAGCGCCCGCCGGCGGTCAGTCCATCCGCCGTGATCGCCTCGACCGGCATGTCGGTCATGACCCGAACCCCCAACAGACCGAGCGCACGCTGCGCATAGCCGGCCAGCGCGTCGGGGAAAGCGGACAGGATGCGCGGGCCGCCCTCGATCAGGATGATCTTCGCGGTTTCGGGACGGATACGGCGAAAGTCGGAGGTCAGCGCGTGGCGGGCCAGTTCGGCGATCGACCCGGCCAGCTCCACGCCGGTCGGCCCGCCACCGACCACGACGAAGGTCATCAGCGCCTCGCGGTCCGCCGCCCCGTCGCGCTCCGCCTCCTCGAAGGCACTCAGGATACGCGATCGGATCGCCCGCGCCTCCTCGATCGACTTGCAAGCGGGCGCGACGCTGCGCCATTCGTCATGACCGAAATAGCTGCTGGTCGAACCGGTCGCCATCACCAGCCGGTCATAGGACAGGGCCTCCCCGGTCGACAGCGCCACTTGCCGGGCCCCGGTGTCGACGCCCGTCACCTCGCCCAGCACGACGCGGATATTGGGATAGCGGCCCAGGACATGCCGGATCGGCTCCGCCACGTCGGCGGGCGACAATGCTGCCGTCGCCACCTGATAGAGGAGCGGCACGAACAGGTGATAATTATTGCGGTCAATCACCGTCACGCGGACCGGGGCGTTGCCCAGCTGCTGCGCCGCCGCCAGCCCGCCAAAGCCTGCGCCGACGATCACGACATGCGGCCAGTTCGGGTCGACGGGGTCCCGGTCGGGGCCATATTCGAACGCGCCGTTCGTCATGTCACCATCCTTACCATGTCGCGACGATCTTGCCGAAATGGCCGCCGCTCTCCTGATGGCGGAACGCATCGGCCAGTTCCTCCAGTGCGAAGCGGCGGTCGATCACGGGGCGGATGTCGCTGGCGTCGAGCGCGCGGACGAAATCCCGCTGCATCCGCCGGCTGCCGACGATCAGGCCCTGCAGCCGCGCCTGTTTCGCCATCAGGGCGGCGGTCGGCACCTGACCGGACACGCCGGTCAGCACCCCGATCAATCCGATATGCCCGCCGATCCGAACCGCCTCGATCGACTGGGCGAGCGTTGCGGGGCCACCGACCTCGATCACATGATCGACGCCGCCATCGGCCCACTCATGCACCAGCCGACCCCATTGTTCCTTCTCGCGATAATTGACGGTACAGTCTGCCCCCAGCGCCCGCGCCTGTTCCAGCTTCGCATCCGACGACGACGTCACCGCGACGCTGGCGCCCATCAGCTTGGCGATCTGCAACGCCCAGATCGACACTCCGCCGGTGCCCAGCACCAATACGCGGTCGCCCGCCTTCAATCCGCCATCGACGACCAGGCTGCGCCACGCGGTCAGCCCGGCGGTGGTGATCGTCGCGGCCTCGGCATGGTCATAGCCCTTGGGCGTGCGGGTGAAGGCCGTGGCCGGCGCAATGACCGCTTCCCGCGCATAGCCATCGATGCCGTCCCCCGGCACGGTTGCGAAATCGCCGACGCGCGCCGGCCCTTCGTGCCATCCGGGAAAGAAACACGACACCACGGCATCGCCTATGTCGAAATCGGTGACGCCCTCACCGATCGCCTCGACGATGCCGGCGCCATCGGACATGGGCACGCGGCCATCCTGGGTCGGCATATCGCCCGAGACGATGCCATAATCATGATAATTCAGCGATGTGGCATGCAGCCGCACCCGGATCATCCCCGGCCCGGGCACACCCGGATCGGGCCGGTCGACCAGTCGCAATCGATCGAGGCCGCCGGGCGCGTCGAGGATCATGGCTTTCATAGCATCGTCTTCCTGATGTCCGCTGATGCCCTGGCCAACGCGGCGGCGATGCCATGCGATCCCTCAGCCGAGCCCCAGCGACCACCCGCTCGGCAGGAAATCGAGTGACATGTAATAATAGAAGGCGCAGCTGCCGTCCGCGCGGTAGCTGCCGCCCTTGACGATGCCAAAGGCCGTGCCGCCCAGAAAGACCGGCCCACCGCTATCGCCGCTGCGACAGGTCGGCCCGCGCACCGCCACCCAGGTCGGGGTGCAGCCCCCGCCGCACAGATCGCCCGCCGGCGCGAAATCGGGCAGCCAGACCTCGGCACAGCTATAGCCGGTCCGCTCGCCCCGATGGCAGACGATGTCGCCCGCCCGCGTCGATCCGCGTGCGCGCTGTCCCTCGACACGACGCTGCACCGTCTTGGCGGTATCGCTCCAGAAGGTCGGCGCGAGCGGCACGGCGCTGCCCTGAAGCTGAACGTCCTGATAGCCCCAGCCCCATTGCCCCAGAAAGGTCAGCGGCGGGGCCGCGTTCGTCCCATCCGCCCAGGACAGATTGTCGGGGCAATGGGCGGCGGTGACGATCGCGCTTTCGCTGCCCCGCCGCACGACGAACCCGCTGGTACAGGCATAGCGGCGGCCATCGCCCGGATCGACGCCGACCAGCCGGCCGCCGCCCTGGACATCCGCCATATCGGTATCGGGCGCCTCCAGCGTGGCGATGCGAACCGGCACGCCGGTCAGCCGCGCGATCCGGTCGCGCAGCGCATCGCCAGGCTCGGCGAGCGCATCCGCCTGCCCGACCATCACGACCAGCGCCCCGATCCGCGGATCGACCCCGATCCCCGGCGGCTTGGTCAACGAGGCACGGATTTCGGTCTGATAGAGCGCCGCCGCCACGATCAGCTGGTCATGGCTGGCATACGCGCCGGTTCGAAAGCGGATCAGCACATTCGCGCCGGCGATCACGACCGTACGGTCGGCGACCGGTGCGTCCCCGGTCAGCAGAATATCGATATGGAAGGGCGCATGCCCGACGGACAGTCCCGCGAGGCGACCGGCGAACTCCACCTTCAGCGCGTCGGTGACGGGAACCGAGGCTTCCTGGATCTCCAGTTCGCGCTGCGCCTGGGCGGGCGACAAACCCGACGACGCGGCATAGGTGGCCGCATCGAGCGCGAGCGCGGCGCGCCCGTCCAGCGGCGGCTCGACTTGCCCGGTGGCGGGCGCGGCGACCGCGATCAGCCCCGGCGCGACGAGTCGAAAAGCCCAGCTATCGCGTGCCCAAGAAGAGCATGGCTTATATCCCATCATTTCGCTATGTATTGATCATACCAAGCCCGACGGACACCGGACGGCACGACAAGGGGACCGAGTTCATGTTGCGACGTTATGCCTTTCCGATGATCCTGCTGACCGCGACTGCCGTGCTTGCCGGCTGCTCACCCAAGGGTACGACCGCCGAAACCGCCAATGTTTCCGATCCGTCGCTCGGCAATGCTGACGCAGCCCTGACCGAGAATGACACGGCGATCAACGACACGCTCGCGGCCGATGAAGGAAATGCGGACATCGGCGGCAACGATCTCGATCTAAACGCGGCCACGCCGCGCTGACTTTACCCGGGGGGGGCCCTGTGGCCCTTCGCCACTCCTGCCTCGCCAAAGGAAGCTCCCAATGGCGGTTACCTGGCCCGGCGGTTCTCCGCCGGGCCATTTTGTACGGGCTCACTGATCCGACAGCCCCAGCGTCCGGAGCAGCCGCAGGTCCTGCTCGACGACGCCGGCCGAAAGCCGCTCGATCAGGCGATGCGCCTGCCGCCACATACCGGTCGCGATCGGCGGGGTGGCGGGGGCGTTCAGCAGATGGCCGCCGCAACTGCGCGCCAGCGCGCCGCCACGATCCGCGCGATCGACGATCAGCGATGGAAAGGGCAGCGCCGCATCGGGCGAGGCGAAGAGAGTCTTGCCCGACCGGTCGAGCAGATCAACCGATGGCGGATCGAACAGCAGCGCGCCCGCGACCTTGTCGACATATTGACCGGGCGACAGCCGCGCCCACCAGATCGCCGCCAGACAGGCGGCATTCTCGGCGACGAGCAGGACGGTGCGGTCCGCCTGCGCGACCGCCTGGTCCAGCCTGCTCGCCCAGACGTTGCGCGCGTCCCGGCTCTGGTCGTCAAAGGCAAGTTGCAAATCGCCCGATCGTGGCCAGGCGAAACGGGTTTCCCAGGGAAATGGCCCGTCATGCCCCGCCATGGGCAGGGTGATGATCGAAAACGGGTCGTTCAGACGCAGTTCGGCCGGCATGGTCAGCTCCGTCTTGGCTCACCCCCAAGCTACGCCGATCGACCGAAAGGGCAAGAGGGTCCCGCCGTGGCGAAGGCTCAGCCCGCCGTGGCGACCCGCGCCGCCCGGCGCGAACCCGCGAGCGCGGTGCCGATGCTGTCGACCATCAGCTCATATTGGTCGGGCGTATAGCCCGCCGCCAGGAACGCCCGCACCTCGTTCGAAGGCACGCTATAGCCATGATGCCAGCTGAGTACCGCCATCCGGCGCAGCGCCTCCAGCGACGGGTCGGCCAGGCGCGGATTGCGCGTTTCGCCGAAGATGGTGGCGATGGCGCGGGTCAGCCGACCCGGCTCGCGCAGGCTGGCGATCCGGTCACGGCGCGCCAAGGCCACGACCTGCCATTCGAGCGCCGAAAGGCGTGCATCGGGACGAACTGCGCTGGCACCCTGCTGCGCCGTCGCCGCGCCCACCGCGCTGATCGCCGCACCGATTTCCTGAAAAGCGACATAGGCCATGACATTACCCCTTTGCTGCCGCGCGACATCGCTCGCGCCGGGCCGTGCCCGACGCTGTCGACGGCGATGCCGTCGGCCGTCATGCCTCGCTAATCCATCAGACGAAGGCTCGGACGCCTTCAATACCAATCGGTATATTAACCGATCGACAGATCGTCAAGCACTTTCATACCGGTCGGTATTTATCTTGACGGCCACAGCGCAAGGCCGGTTTCGACCAGCCGTTCCAGCTCCTCGCGCGTCGCGCCCGACCCGGCCTGCACCGCCATGCCCTGGAACAGCGCGTACAGATATTGCGCCAGCCCCTCCGGTTCGACATCGTCGCGCAATTCGCCCTCATCCTTGGCGCGCTGGAACCGGGCGAGCAAAGCCGCCTGCGACGAGGCCCGGCGTTCGATGACGGCGGCCTTGATCGATTCGGCTTCTTCGCCGCAGGCCACCGAATGGATCACGCCCAGACAGCCTTGCGGCTCGCCCTTGTGCGTCTGGGCATCGAGCGCGCCGCGCAACAGATGTTCGACGACGCCGCGTGCCGTGGGCTGGTGCAGCGCCTCGCGGATATAGGCCAGCTTCTCGGCCTCATACAGGTCGAGCGCCTTGTGGAAAAGCGCTTCCTTGTTGCCGAAGGCGGCATAGAGGCTGGGCTTGGTGATGCCCATCGCTTCGGTCAGGTCCGCCATCGAGGCGCCCTCATAGCCCTTGCTCCAGAACACACGGAGCGCGGCGGCAAGAGCCTGGTCGGTGCAGAATTCGCGGGGGCGCCCTTTGCACGCGGGCGGATGATTTTCCATAACGGTCAGTATAGAAATCCGCCGGGCATTTGCAAACCCCCGCCATGCGCCATGACGTAAACGATTGTACCGTTCCGGATCGCCGGGGCCATGCCGCTTAACTTTTGTTCAAATGCGTCGTGTTACCGACGACAGATCGCGGGAGACAAGGCCGATCCATGTTCGATATCGTCGGTTGCATCACGAACGACCATGATCGCTGGATGGTCGGTCTAGCGGTGGTGATCTGCGTGTCGGGTCTGACCGCGCTGTATCTGCTGCTTGTCCGGGCCGGGGAATGTGTCGAGAGCCGGCGGCGAAGCTTGACCGCCATCGCGGCGCTGACGGCGGGATTGAGCGTCTGGGCGACGCATTTTCTGGCCATGCTGGCCTATAGAGGCCCCTTCCCCATCCATTTCGACCTATGGCTGACGGCCGTTTCGGCGGCCGTGCCGGTGGCGGGCATCTGGCTGGCGCTGACATTCGATCGCTATCGACGCACCCGGCCGCCCGTCATCGTGACCGGCATGATCTTTTCGGCCAGCGTGACGGCGATGCATTTCCTCGGCATGCGCGCGCTGATCATGCCGGGGCTGATCCGTTATGACGGCACCATACTCGCCCAGACCCTCGTTGCGGCGACCCTGTTCCTGACCATGTCGGCGTGCAGTCATCGGCAGCTTCGCGGCTGGTGGCGGATCATCGTCCCGGTCGCGCTCGGCACGCTGGGCATCGTCACGCTGCATTTCGGCGTGATGACCGCGACGACGCTGATCCCCGGTGGCGTGCCGATGCCGACGAGCGGGCATCCGATCAATCGTCTCACCATCGCACGGGCGGTGCTGGCCGCCATGACCCTGATCGTCGCGACGATGATTGCCGCCGCGATCATCGACCGCCTGCTGACCGATCTTCGCGGCCTGACCCGCGCCACGCGCGAGGGCATCGCCATCCTCAAAAATGGCCGCATCGCCGAGGTCAATCCCCGCCTCGCCATGCAGCTTGGCGTCACGAGTGCAGAACTGCTGGACAGTCGCCCCGAAGACTGGCTGGAGGCACTGGACGGCACGGCCCTGACCGTGGTCGAGGATCGCCCGGTCGAGGCGCGACCGCGCGGCGGCGGCGATTGCTGCCTGGAGATCATGTGCCATGAGATCGAATATCGCGGCCGACGCGCGGTCGTCATGGCGGTCCGCGACCTGACCGAGCAGCGACGCGCGCAGCGGCAGATCGAGTTCATGGCGGTGCATGATCCGCTGACCGGCTTGCCCAACCGGACCTACTTCGCCCAAGCGCTGGAAACCGCGATCGCGCAAGCGGACCAGCAGGGCCCCATCGCGCTCCTCGCCCTCGACCTGGACCGGTTCAAGGCGGTTAATGATCTCTTCGGGCATGCCGCCGGTGACATGGTCCTGTGCCGCGTCGCCACCATCCTGACGGGCGCCATCGGCAGCGGCGACGTGGTCGCCCGGGTCGGCGGCGACGAGTTCCTGATCCTGCAGCGCGATGCCGACACGACGGACAAGGTCCAGAAGCTGACCCAGTCGATCCTGAACGCCTTCGCCGCCGAGATGGACCTGAGCCGCGATCCCATGGCGGTCGGGGTCAGCATCGGCGTCGCGCTCCATCCCCAGGATGCCACCGACGCCGATGCGCTCCGCCAGAATGCGGATGTCGCGCTCTATCGCGCCAAGATGAGCGGGCGCGGAACCGCCTCCTTTTTCGACCATGAGATGGATCAGTCGGTCCGGACCCGCCGCGCGCTCGAGCATGATCTGCGTCATGCCCTGCTGCGCGGTCAGATGCGGCTGGTCTATCAGCCGCTCGTCGCGACCGGCGGCGCCGCGATCATCGGTTACGAGGCGCTGCTCCGGTGGCAGCACCCCGAACGCGGCGACGTCACCCCCGACACCTTCGTGCCCATCGCCGAAGAAACGGGCATCATCCTCCAGCTGGGCGAATGGGTGCTGCGCGAGGCGTGTTTTGCCGCCGCGCTATGGCCGGCACCCATGACGCTGGCGGTCAATGTCTCGCCGATCCAGTTCCAGCTTCCCAACCTGCCCGAGATCGTGTCGCGGGCGCTGACCGACAGTGGTCTGGCGGCGACGCGGCTGGAGCTCGAGATCACCGAGAATGTCCTGCTCCACGATCGCGCCGCGACGCTCCAAACCCTGCACGCGCTGAAGGCGATGGGGGTCGGCATCGTCATGGACGATTTCGGCACGGGCTACAGCTCGCTCAGCAATCTACGCTGCTTCCCGTTCGACAAGATCAAGATCGACCGCAGCTTCATTTCCGGCGTCGCCGATGACGAAGCCGCCCGGTCGATCGTCCGCGCCATCGTCGGGCTGGGCCGCAGCCTCAACCTGCCCGTCGTGGCCGAGGGGGTCGAGACGGCCGAACAGCATCGCATGGTGCTGGAGGAAGGATGCCCCCAGGCCCAGGGCTATCTGTTCGGCCGCCCCGCCGAAGCGCCGGTCTACGCGGCGCCCCGCGCACTGCGCCGGCGGCCATAGGCGAAATAGAAGGCCAGCCCCGCCAGGTTCCAGATCACGAAACGCACGATCGTCGAACTGGGCAGGCTGAACAGCAGATAGAGACAGCCCAGGATCGCCAGCGTGCCGACCAGATAGGGCAGCGGACAGCGGAACAGCCGCTTGGCGTCCGGTGCCTTGCGGCGGAGGACCATCAGGCAGGCGCCGACCGCGATGAAGGCCAGCAGCGTGCCGGCATTGGCCAGCTCGGCAATCTCGTCCAGCCGGAAGATGCCCGCGACGATCGCGATCGAGATGCCGGTGACCAGTGTGATGCGGGTCGGCGCGCCGCTGCGCTTGCTGACGACGGCCAGCGACTGCGGCAACAGGCCGTCGCGCGCCATGGTGAAAAAGATGCGGCTCTGGCCGTACATCATCACCAGGATGACCGAGGGCAGCGCGATGACGGCGGCCAGCGCGATCAGATGCGCGGCGGTCGGCTGCCCCAACGAGCGCAGGACGAGCGCGAGCGGCTCGGGCGAGTTGGCGAGTTGCAGGAACGGCAGCGCCCCGATCGCGGCGACGGCGACCGCCATATAGATCAGCGTGCAGACCAGCATCGACCCGACGATGCCGATGGTCAGGTCGCGCCCGGGGTTCTTGGCCTCCTCGGCCGAGGTCGCCACCGCGTCGAAGCCGTAAAAGGCGAAGAAGACGATCGCGGCGGCCGCCATCACCCCGCGCTTGGCCCCGTCCACCTCATGCGCGCCGAAGCCATAGGGCATGAAGGGATGGAGATTGTCCGAATTGAACGCCGGCATCGCGAAGGCGACGAAGACCCCCAGTGCGACCAGCTTGACGATGACGAGGATGATGTTGAGCGTCGCGCTCTCGCGCGTGCCCGCGATCAGCATGCCCATCACCGACAGCGCGACGATGACCGCCGGCAGGTTGATGATGCCGCCGCCATGCGGTCCCGACAGCAGGGCCGCGGGCAGATGCACGCCGGCTGCCTGTATCCAGCCGACCAGATACCCCGACCAGCCGACCGCGACGGTCGAGCAGGCCAGCGAATATTCGAGGATCAGGCTCCATCCGACGACCCAGGCGATCGTCTCGCCCAGCGCGGTATAGCTGAAGGTATAGGCGCTGCCCGCCGCCGGGATCAGCGTCGCCAGCTCGGCATAGGCGAGCGCGGCGCAGGCACAGACCGCGCCGGCGATCGCGAAGGCCAGGATGACCGCTGGCCCCGCGCGCTCGGCACCGACGCCGGTCAGCGTGTAGATGCCCGTGCCGACGATCGCACCGACCCCCAGGGCGATCAGATGGGGCCAGCTGAGCGTCTTGGCGAGCGCCTGTCCCTGGCCATGCTGGGTGGCACTACCCAGCGGTTTGAAAGGTCCGAACATGTAAGGAAAATCCCCCGCCCTAACGGTTATGGTCTTTAACAGACGGGCGCGAACCCGCCTTTCAGGTCCGACAGCGTGGACCGGATATGGCCGTCAAGCAATGCCTGAAGCCGATCGGCGTCGCGCGCCAGAAAGGCATCGAGCTGCTCGCGATGCTCCAGATGCGCGCGGGCATCGCGCCCGGCGGGCTGCAGATGCGCCACGACATAGCGCTCGGCGAGCACCGCCAGTTGCCGGATGATCTGGATGGTCAGCGGCCGGCCGATCGGCCGGATCATCGCCATGTGGAATTGCCGGTTGCACAGCGCGACGCGCGGCAGATCGCTGTTCGCCGCCTGATCCAGCGCCTCGAACCGGGCGATCAGCGTGGCGCGATCCCCGTCATCGGCGAGCAGCGCGGCGCGCGCCGCCGCCACCGGCTCCAGTCGCAGGCGTAATTCGTAGATTTCTTCGGCCTGCGCCGCCGTCATCGCGCCGACCATGTAACCGCGATTGGCGGCACTCTGGAGCAGCCCCTCCTGCTCCAACCGCGCCAGCGCCTCGCGCAGCGGTATCTTGCTGACCCCCAGTTCGGCGGCCAGTGCATCCTGGCGGATCGGACGGTCACCGGGCAGCGTACCGGCGACGATCCGATCGCGGACGATGGCGAAGATGCGATCCGCCAGCGTCTGCACCAGGATGACGCCCTCGCCCCGCGTCCGCCCGTCGTCGGACAGGATCGCGGCGGGCGAGAGCGTCGTCGCCATCAGGCGGCCTTGGCCTGGCCCAGCGTCGGGCGGGTCGCGGCGGCCTTTTCGACCATCGCGATCACCTCGGCGCGGCGCTCGCCTTCCAGGACATAGCGCGGCGGCAGGACGCGTTCCGAACCGCGACCCATGACCTGCTCGGCCAGCTTGATCGACTGGACCAGGTCATGCTCGGCGTCGAGGTGGAGCAGCGGCATGAACCAGCGATAGATTTCCATCGCCTTGGCATGATCGCCACGCTCGAACGCGGCGACCAGCTCGACCGACTCCTTCGGGAAGGCGTTGGTCAGGCCCGAGACCCAGCCCTGCGCGCCCAGATACAGCCCCTCGAGCGCGACGTCGTCCAGCCCAGCGAACAGGACGTAACGGTCGCCGAACGCGTTGCGGAAATCGGTGAAGCGACGCGTGTCGGGGGCCGATTCCTTGACCGCGACGATGTTCTTCACGTCGATCAGCGCTTCCAGCACCGTCTGGTCGATGACCGTGCGATAGGCGGGCGGATTGTTGTAGAGCATGATCGGCAGGCCGGTCTGGTCCGCCACACCCTTGAAATGGTTCACCAGTTCATGCGCCTTGGGAACATAGACCATCGGCGGCAGCAGCATCAGGCCATCGGCACCCGCCTTTTCGGCGGCCTGGGCGTAGCGCACCGCGCGGCGGGTGTCATATTCCGAGCAGCCGGTGATCACCGGCACGCGGCCCGCCACCGCCTCGACGATGGCGGTCAGCACGGTGACCTTCTCGTCATAGTCGAGCGAGTTGTTCTCGCCCACGGTGCCCAGTGCGATGACGCCGGTCACGCCGTCATTGACCAGATCGTCCACCACCCGCTGCGTGTCGGCAAGATCGATCGACAGATCCTCCCGCACCTGGGTCGTCACCGCGGGAAATACGCCACGCCAGCCGATGCTCACAATCTGTCATCCTGATTAGTTTTAGATACTGTATACTTTTTAGCGGTTATCGCGCTGCAGGTCAATCACGATCCTTCTTCATCGGGATACGGCCCCTTGCCGCCTTCCACGATGAAGCGATCGGTCCGAGCCTCGATCACCGGCAGCGGGACATAGCCGAGCTGGAGCATCGCATCGTGCCAGGCGCGGATGTTGAATTTTGGCCCCAGCGCCTTCTCCGCCTTGGCCCGTGCCCGCTGGAAGGCGAGCTGGCCCATATAATAGGACAGCGCCTGGCCCGGCCATGCGATGTAGCGGTCGACCTCGGTCTCGATCTCGTGGTCCGACAGCGCGGTATTGTCGTGGAGATAGGCCTGCGCCTGCGCACGCGTCCAACCCAGCGCATGGATACCGGTATCGACCACCAGCCGCGCGGCGCGCCAAGCCTGATAGGACAACATGCCGAACCGGTCATAGGGCGTCTTGTAGAAGCCCATATCCTCGCCCAGCGCCTCGCAATAGAGCGCCCAACCCTCGCCATACGCCGACAGGTAACTGTCGCGGCGGAAGGCCGGCAGGTCCTTGTTCTCGGCCGCCAAAGGCATCTGGAAGGCGTGACCCGGCGCGCTTTCGTGCAGGGTCAGCGCCGGGAGCGCATAGAGCGAGCGCGAGGGCAGGTCATAGGTGTTGACCAGATAGATGCCCGTGCCGCCACGCCCCGCCGTATAGAAGGGCGCAAGATCCTCCGGCACCGGCTTGATCGCGAAGCGACTGCGCGGCAGGCGGCCGAACCAGTCCGAGGCGATGCCGTCGAAGCTCTTGGCGAACCAGGCCGCCCGGTCGAGCAGCTCCTGCGGCGTCTTGGCATAGAATTGCGGATCGGTCCGCAGGAAGGTCAGGAAGGCGGGGAAGTCGCCCTTGAACTTCACCTCCTTCATCACGCCATCCATGCGCGCGCGGATGCGCTTCATCTCGGACAGGCCGATCGCATGGACCTGTTCGGGGGTCATGTCGGCGGTGACATATTCGCGGATCTTCGACCGGTAATAGGCCTTGCCGTCGGGCAGGTCATAGGCCGCCGTGCTGACCTGCGCGTGCGGGATATAATCGTTGCGCAGAAAGGCGAGCAGCTTGCGGTGCGCGGGCAGCACATCGTCGCGGATCGCCGCCTTCGCCTCGGCGCGCAGAGCGGCGGCGGTGGCGGCCGGCATCGTCGCGGGCATGGTGCGGAACGGCGCGTAGAAAGGCTGATCGTCGCCGGCCCCGCCATCGACCACCTGCGCGACGCCGATATCGCGCCCCTTCAGCGTGATCGCGGGCGGCGTGAAGCCGCGCGCCAGCCCGCCGCGCATATTGGCGATCTGCTGGTCATAATAGCGCGGCATGGCGCGCATCATCGCCAGATAGTCGCGATACTGGCTTTCGCGGGTGAAGCTGCCCCGCGACCAGCTCGCCAGATTGCCCCAGAAGCTGGTGTCCGCGGTCAGCGGCTTTTCGTAATCGCGAAAACGCTGCGCGGCGAGCAGCGCGTCGATCTGCCCCTTATAGACCATGTAATCGATGCGGGCATCGGGCGAGAGCGTCGCAGGATCGATGCCGTCGAGCGCCTTGGCCGTCGCCTCCCACCGGGCGAGCCGGGCCGCCTGGGCCTGTGGCCCCTCATCGGGCAATTGCTTCGACCCGGCGCTGCCGCTGTCCTCATCGGCGGCATTCTGGTCGATCCGCCATTTATACTCCGCCTCGGACAGGGTGCGGAAGCGGGCGTCGGCATTGTTTGCAGGTCTGGCCGCTGACGCACGCTTCTGTGCGGGATGCGGGGCCGCACCAACCAGGGCGGGTGCCAGCAGCAACGATACTCCCGCGAGGAGCCGCGTCATGTGATTGGTCATTCTCAAACCCCTTGCTCAGCCCTGTAGGGCCATGACGTCGCGGTGCAGATCGGCAGGGATCACCACCCCGTCGGCCAGCGACTTGGCCCGCGCGGCATAGCGGCGTGAAGACGGCAGCCGCGCCCCCTGCCCCGTGATGGCGTCGAACATCGCCTCCGCCCGCGCCTGATGTTCGGGGAGAAGATCACCTAAGAAGCCCTTGGGATCAATCGCGATAAGCAGCTCGCCTCCCAGTGGCGAGCCACCGCGACCGGCGTCCCGGTCGATCGACTCGCGACTGGTCATATCACCGATCAGCGGCCCGGCGAGCAGCTCGACCATCGCCGCCAGCGCCGATCCCTTGTGCCCGCCGAACGTCCGCATCGCCCCCGACAGGATCGCGGCGGGATCGGTGGTCGGCCGACCATCCGCATCGACCCCCCAATCATCGGGCACGGCCTTGCCGGCGCGGCGATGCAGCTCGATCTCGCCGCGAGCGACCATGCTGGTGGCGAAGTCGAAGACGAAGGGCGGCCCATCGGGGCGCGGCCAGCCGAACGCGATGGGGTTGGTGCCGAACACCGGCTCGGCCCCGCCCGACGGCGCGACCCAGGCATGGCTGGGCGTGAAGGCCAGCGCGACGAGGCCTTCGTCGGCCAGCTCCTCGACTTCGGGCCAGAGTGCGGCGAAGTGAACGACATTGTTCAGCGCCAGCGCGGCGATACCGTTGGCCCGTACCTTTTCGATGAGGGCGGGCTTGCCCGTCTGAAAGGCGAGCTGCGCGAAGCCACCCCCACCCTCCACTCGCACCAGCGCGCGGGCGGGATGCGACAGAACCGGCACCGCGTCGGGCACCACCACGCCCTTGTTGATGCTGGCGACCGCGACGAGCAGCCGATAGATGCCGTGCGATGCGCAGCCGTCGCGCTCGCCCGCCACCATCGTCTCCGCCACCGCCTCGGCATGGGCGGGCGCCAGTCCCGCGCCGAGCAGCTTGGCGCGCGCCAGCGTCCGCAATTCGTCCAGCGTCATCGCCACACCGCTCATGCGGTCACGCTCTTCTTGGCGGTGAACAGCCGCATGCCGAAGATCGGCCCGGCGCTGCTGCGGTCATGCGGCACGACGCGGATACGGACATTCTGCTTGCCGCGCGTCAGCGCCTCGGGCAGCGGATATTCGACGTCGAAGAACTGCCCCGGCTTATCGGAATCAAGACGTTGTGTGGCGATCTTCACATTGTCGACCAGGATGTCGAAGTCGCGCTTGCGTTCATCGCCCCAATAGGTCGCCTGCAACACCAGCGGCCCCGGCTTCACCGCCATGGTGAATTCGAAATAGCCGCCCGACCGCGCATCACGCCCCTGACGTCCGCGATAGGAGACGGGGTAGGAGATATCCGAGGTAAGCTTATGATCGCGCTCGGGTTGCATCTCGCCCAGATGCATGACGTCGACCGAGCGCGCGGCGATGTCGCGTGCATGCGCCTGCTGCGCCAGGAACGCGGCTTCTTCCGCTTTCCAGCCGCTCTCGGTGAAGCGCTTGAAATAGACGGCGCTCCGCCGGTCATATTGGCTGAAAAAGGGCACGAAGGTCAGGTCGGCGGGGCGGAACACGCCGCTGGCGACATAGCGCGCCTTGGCCGGATCGGTCGGACGGAAGGCGGTCAGCGGATTGGCGCCGACCATCGCCGGATCGGGCGAGTCCCAATCCTTTTCCCTCGGGCCGAGATCGGCCGCCATCACCATCGGCCCGCGGACCACCGCCACGACGCTGTCATCGCCCGGAGTCGGCTCGACCCGCAGGTCGAGCGGTAGGCGGATCGCCACCGTGTCACCCGCCTTCCACCGGCGATCGATGACGGCATAGCCGCGCTCGAACACCGGGGTGACCGGCTTGCCATTGACCTCGACCGCCGCCTGGCCATTGGCCCATCCGGGTACGCGCAGCGCCACCGGGAAACGTCCCGCCCGGTCCAGCCGGGTAAAGGCCAGCTTCGCCGCCCCCTCCATCGGATAGGCGGTGTCAAGCGTCAGGGTCGCACCGCGCTTTTCCCACCGCGCTTCGGCAGGAATGTAGAGATTGACGAGCAGCGCTTCGCCGCCCTGCCAGAAGATCGACTCGCCATGCTTGGCATGGCTCTCCATGCCTGAGCCGACGCAGCACCAGAAGGCATCGTCCTTCACGGTCGAAAAATCGCGCGCCATGCCGGTCATCAGCGGCGTCATATAGGTGAAGCCGCCATGCGCGGGATGCTGCGCGGCCATGACATGGTTCAAATGCGCGCGCTCATAATAGTCGAACAGCGCGCCGTCCGGCCGCCAGCCATAGAGATGGCGGGTCAGCTTGAGCATATTGTAGGTGTTGCAATGCTCGCACGTCTGCTCGGTGATGTGGCGGGCGATGGTGTCGGGCGCGGAGAAATATTCGCGGTCGGCATTACCCCCGATCACATAGCTGTGATGCCCGGTGACCGTATCCCAGAAAAAGCGCGCGCCGGCGGCCGGCGCGGGCTTGGCGGTGATTTCATGGATACGCGCCAGACCGATCAGCTTGGGCACCTGCGTATTGGCATGGAGGTTGGCGAGTTGATCCTTGCCGGCGACGAGCGGGTCGAGGACCTTGTTGTCATAGATGCGCTCGGCCAGCGCGAGCCACTGGCGGTCGCCGGTCCGCTGATAGAGTTCGGCGAAGCTGTCGTTCAGCCCGCCATATTCGCAGCCCAGCACCTCTTGCAGCCGCGCATCGTCGAGTGCGGCAAAGACCCGCGCGAAGTAACCGCCCAGCTTGACCGCCACGTCGAGCGCCTGCGGGTTGCCCCAGCCGCCATGGATGTCGAGCAACCCGGCGAACAGCTTGTGTACCGTATAGAGCGGTGACCAGCTGCCGTTCAGATCGAAGCCCCCCGACTTGATCTTGCCGGCCATGATCTCTGGGAAGATTTCCTCGCCATCGGCGATGGTGCCGTCAGGCCGCTTGCGCCCCAGCGCGCCGACATAGCCGGTGCCGCGCTTGGCCTGCGCCTCGGCCAGTTCGGTGACGATATAGTCCGCGCGGCGCCGCATCTCGGTATCGCCGGTCTGCTGCCAGGTCAGCACCAGCGCCGACATGTAATGGCCCAGCGTGTGCCCTGCGATCGTGTCGCTCTCCCACCCGCCATAGATCGCGGCCTTGGGCTTCAGCCCCGCATAGAGACGGAAATTATGGAGCAGCCGGTCGGGGTTCAGCCGATAGAGATACCCCCGGTTCGTTTCCACCGCCGTCGCATAGATGGATGGGCGCAGCCGGACCGCGGCGAGCGGCAGCGGCTCGGCCTTGTCGGGCAGGATCGTCCCCGCCGCCATCGCCCGTACGGGCACCGCCCCCACCATCGCCACCGTCGCTGCGCCGCGCATCCATTCGCGCCTGTTCGCCTGCCGCATCTTGATCTCCCCGAAATACTGTATACCGTATCGGCTCTGTGGGAGGGGGTCAATCGCCAGTGCGCGATGCATCAATATCCCATGAAATTAGGGAATTAGCCATGCGTCGCCTGCCGTTTCGCACTCTGTCACTCACGCTCGCGACGCTGGCCATCGCCGCAACCGGCCCCGGTGGCAGTTCCTCCGCCGCTCAGAAAAAGACGGCGGCCAAAGCCTCGGCCATGAAGACGATCCGCGTCGGCGGCTTCCTGTTGCGGCTCGATCCGGCCAGCCAGACGGCGCGCGGACTGTCGCCGGTCTCGACCCCCAATTTCGACTTTCTGCCCATCGGGCGGGCCGCCGAACGGGCGGGCAATGGCTATAATCATCTGGGCGATATTCACCTGAAACTGCGCAGCGGCACAGGGGCATGGCGGGACTTCTCGTCATCGCGCCAGCGTGTCCCGGTTCGCACCCTGCCCGCCTCGCCCGGTACGGTCGCGGCCGCCGACATCACGGCGTCGATGGGGGCCGGCCTGCCGCTCAGGATCGTTCGCGAATGGGTGAAGGACGGCAACGGCCCGGCGCTGCGATTTACCCTAACCAACACGTCGGCCCAGCCGGTCGAGATCGGTGCGCTGGGCGTGCCGATGACGTTCGACAACATCATCACCGATCGCGATCTGGAGCGGGCACATGCCAAGGCCAGTTTCGCCGATCCCTATATCGGTCGCGATGCCGGCTATGTGCAGGTCACGCGGCTGAACGGCGCCGGCCCGGCGCTTCTGGTCCTGCCCGAGCGCGCCACCCCGCTGGAGGCCTATGTCCCCATCCCGACGCTGCGCGAGACGGGCGGCAAGGCGGTGATCGTCGAGGCGAGTCCCCGCGCGCAGACCTCGGAAGGCTTTTACGACTGGACGGTGGCGAGCGCCGCCTATGCGCAGACCGACTGGACCAAGGCCGGCAAGCCCTGGAACGACCCGACGAGCATCCGCTTGGCGCCCGGCGAGCGCCGCACCATCGGGCTGCGCTTCGTCACGGCGCCCAGCATCCGCGCGATCGAGCCGACGCTGATGGCCGAGAAGCGTCCCGTCGCGATCGGCGTGCCCGGCTATGTCGTGCCCACGGACATCGATGCGACGCTGTTCGTCCGCGCGCCCTCGGCGATCACGGGGATCGACAGCTATCCGGCGGGCGCGCTGACCGTCGAGACGCAGGAGGCCAAGCCCGGCTGGACCCGGCTGGCGGTGCGGGGGCATCAATGGGGCCGTGCGCGGCTGACCCTGCGCTATGCCGACGGCTCGGCGCAGACGGTACAGTATTTCGTTACCAAGCCGCTCGAGCAGACCATGGCCGATCTCGGTCGCTTCTCGACGACGAAACAATGGTTCGAGGGCAAGGGCGATCCCTTCGGCCGCAGCCCCGGCATCCTGACCTATGACCGCGAGGCGAACCGCATCGTCACCGCCGATCCGCGCGTCTGGATCTCGGGCATGAGCGACGAGGGCGGTGCGGGCAGCTGGGTCGCGGCGATCATGAAGCAGCTCGACAATCCGGACGCCGCCGAGATCGCGCGGATCGAGCAGATGGTCGACACGACCATCGTCGGCCGGCTCCAGGTCGCCGAGGGTCCGCAGACGGGCGGCGTCAAGAAGAGCCTGTTCTATTACGACCCCGCCACCTTCCCCAATCTCTATCAGCCCGCCAAGGACTGGCAGAGCTGGACCTCGTGGAAGAAGGATCAGGCCGACGATCTGGGCCGCGCCTATAATTACCCGCATGTCGCGGCGGGGCATTGGGTGCTCTATCGCACCGCGCGCAACCATCCCGGCCTGACGCGCGTGCATGACTGGCAATGGTATCTCGACCATGCCTATCAGACGATCGTCGCGATGATGCGCGACGCGCCACATTATGCGCAATTCGGCCTGATGGAGGGCGACGTCTTCGTCGACATCCTGACCGACCTGAAGCGCGAAGGCTGGACCCAGCAGGCCGCGACCGTCGAGGGGCTGATGAAGGCGCGTGCCGATCACTGGAAGACGCTGCGCTATCCCTTTGGCAGCGAGATGGCGTGGGATTCGACCGGTCAGGCGGAAGTCTATGCCTGGATGCGCTATTTCGGATACGGCCCGCAAGCCGACGTCACCCGCGAGGTGATCCTGGGCTATGATCCGTCGATCCCGCACTGGGGCTATAACGGCAATGCGCGCCGCTATTGGGATTTCCTCTATGGCGGCAAATATCCCCGGCTGGAGCGGCAGATCCATCATTACGGATCGACGCTGAACGCCGTGCCGCTGTTCGACTCGTTCCGCCGCAATCCCGCCGACATGCACCTGCTACGCGTCGCCTATGGCGGACTGATGGGCGGGATTACGAACATCGATCAGCAGGGCGCATCCTCGGCGGCCTTCCACAGCTGGCCCGACAAGATGGATTGGGACCCATATAGCGGCGACTATGGCATGGGCTTTTTCGGCCATGCCTATGCGGCGGCGACCTATCTGGTGAACGATTCCACACTCGGCTGGCTGGGCTATGGCGGCAATCTGCTGGAAACCGGGGAGACGGTCCGCATCGCGCCCAAGGACGGCGCGCGCAGCCGGCTATTCATCGCCCCGGCCGGATTATGGCTGACGCTGGAGGCGGGCAAGTTCGCCGAGGCGCGCTACACGCCCCGAACCGGCGAAGTCCGGCTGGTCTTCGATCCGGCCCAGCCGCAGACGCCGAATGCGCGCCTGTTCGTCGAGACCACGACGCCGGGCGGGCGGAGCTATCACCCGGATGGCGGGACGCTCGAGCGGGGCGGTTACACCATTCCGCTGTCGCCCGGGGCCTCGGTCATCGCGCTGAAGCCCAGATAAGCATGTAACTGGCGGACGAGTGGACCGTCGGCGGGGGGCATGGGCCAGAAGGCCATGTCCTCCGGCCGGCACCAGACCAGTCCGTCCGCCTCCAGCGCGCGCGGCGTCCCAGACCAGTCGCGGATGACATAGAGCATCAGCAGCAAATGGCGATCGGCCAGCGGTTCGCTCGCAAAGCCGGCCGGCACCAGCGCGGCCGGAGAAACGACGATGTCCAGTTCTTCCCGTAATTCCCGGACGAGCGCGGCCTCCGGCGTCTCGCCCTGCTCCAGCTTGCCGCCTGGAAACTCCCACAAGCCGGCCAGCGCCTTGCCCTCGGGCCGTTGCTGAAGCAGCACACGCCCCGCATCGTCGACCAGTGCGGCGGCGACCACGGGGAACAGCGGACGACCGGGATGTTGCGGGGTAGTCATTTGTTAACCCTATTCCTTTAGCGTTGACCGCGATGAACATGCTTCCGCTCCTGTTCAAGCGCCTTCACGCCGTCGCGACCGACCGTCGCGGTGCCACGGTCGTCGAATATGGCCTGGTCATCGCGTGCATCATGCTGGGCATCTTCGCCGTGCTGTCGCAGGTCGGCGTCAATCTGGCGGGCGTTCTGTCCTATCTCGGCGACCAGCTGAGCGCTGCACTCCGCTAGTTTATTTTGCACCGATCCGGCCCGAGTTAAATATTCGTCAACCAGTCCGCGCCTACGGTGCGTGGGCTGACCCGGCGCTCCGGTTCAGTTGGGTGACTGCATGTTTTGATTCGGACGGAGACCGGAATGACTACCCTTCGCAAGATGGTTAAGAACAACAAGGGCGCAACGGCCATCGAATATGGCCTGATCGCGGCTCTGATCGCCGTGGCGGCCATCGCCGGCATGAACAAGCTCGGCGGCAGCCTGGGCAACGCGTTCACCACCATCGGCGGCAAGCTCGACACCAACGTCAAGTAAGGTCGTCGGCATGGAGGAGGGGTGAGATTACACGCGCATCAGCCTCCACCGCCTGAAGAAAAAGGCGGACGCGTCTCCCGCGCGTCCGCCTTTTTCGCGTCTGCGTCACCGGCAAAACCCAGCGGCCATGTGGCCGAATTACCGTTTCAACAAGGGAGTAGAGACATGACGGGATTTCGAATGATCATGCGCAACCGCAAGGGTGCGACCGCCATCGAATATGGCCTGATCGCGGCGCTGATCGCTGTGGCGGCGATCGCCGGCATGAATTCGCTGGGCGGCAGCTTGAGCACCGCGTTCAATACGGTCGGCGGCCATCTCGACACCAACGTCAAGTAAGTCCGCGACAGAGGTTGACGGGCGGCCACGAACGCCGCCCGTCAATAAATCTTAAAGCCGCCCCATCGCCAGGAATTTGGCGGCGCGGCCACGCTTCAGTTCGTCACGGCCGAGGCCGTTCAGCTCACCCAGCGCCTTCTGGATCGCATCGCCCAGATTGGCGATCGCGCCGCCCGGATCGCGGTGGGCGCCGCCGACCGGCTCGGTCACGATCGTGTCGATGACGCCGAAATGCTTCAGGTCCTGCGCGGTGACGCGCATCGCCTCGGCCGCGTCCGCCGCCTTGTCGGCGGTGCGCCACAGGATCGAGGCGCAGCCCTCGGGGCTGATCACCGAATAGACCGCATGCTCGAACATCAGGACGCGGTTGCCCGCCGCCAGTGCCACCGCACCGCCCGAGCCGCCCTCGCCCACGATCGCCGAGACGACCGGTACGCCCGCCGCGAGGCAAGCCTCGGTCGAACGCGCGATGGCTTCCGCCTGGCCACGCTCTTCGGCCTGGATGCCCGGGAAGGCGCCCGAGGTATCGACCAAGGTCACGATCGGCAGGCCGAAGCGATCGGCGAGCTCGACCAGGCGAATCGCCTTGCGATAGCCCTCGGGCTTGCCCATGCCGAAATTGTGGCGCAGCCGGCTGGCGGTGTCCTCGCCCTTCTCATGGCCCAGCACCATGACGCGCTGGCCGCGAAACTGGGCGAAGCCGCCCATGATCGCCTGGTCGTCGCCAAAGGCGCGGTCGCCGGCGAGCGGCACGAACTCGTCGAACAGCCCGGCGACATAATGCTTGAAGTGCGGGCGCTGCGGATGACGGGCGACCTGCGTCTTCTGCCACGGGGTCAGCTTGGCGAAGGTATCGCGCAGCAGCTTGTCCGACTTGGCCTGAAGTTTGGCGATCTCCGCGCCGATATCCACCGCGCTGTCGGCGGTCGTATCGCGCAGTTCGTCGATCCGGCTCTGCAGCTCGGCGATCGGTTTCTCGAAATCGAGGAAGCTCGTTGACATAATAGCGTAGCGCCTAGGGGCGGTTGATCGGAAAATCAACGAGCGGGTGACGGGCATTGACCAGTTCGACCAGCCGTGACGCCTCGACATGGGTGTAGATTTCGGTCGTCGCGATGTCGGCATGGCCCAGCATCGCCTGCACCGCGCGAAGGTCCGCCCCCCCGCCCAGCAGATGCGTGGCGAAGGCATGGCGCAGTACGTGCGGGCTGATCCGGTCGGGCGGGATGCCCGCCTCCGCCGCCAGCGCCTTGACCAGCTGATAGAGGCGGATGCGCGACAGATGCCGCTTGCCGCCGGGAAACAGCCAGGCCTTTTCGGCGGGCACATGCATCCGCCACGCCGCGACCGCCGCGCGCGCGCGGTCGGAGATGGGCACCATCCGCTCCGCCCCGCCCTTGCCGCGCAGGATCAGGAACGGCCGGTCGGGATGGATCGCATGGCGGGGCAGCGCCACCAGTTCGCTGGCGCGCAGACCCGATCCATAGAGCAACTCGATCAGCGCGGCCAGGCGCAGGTCATGGGGCGCGGGATGCGCTACCTCGACCCGCTCGGCGATCGCGGCGAACAGGCGGTCGATGTCGGCATGGCTCAGCACCTTGGGCAGCGAGCGACGCTGGCCGGGGCGCGGCAGGGCGCTGGCCGGATCGTCGGCGCGCAACCCTTCTTCGTGCAGAAAGGCATAGAAGCGCCGCAGGGCCGCCGCCTTGCGCGCGACGGTGGTGGTGGCAAGGCTCGACCAGCTTTCGGACAGGCGGCGCAGGGCCGTTTCGTCCACGTCGGCCAACCCGCCCATCGCCTCGCCCGCCAGCGTCAGGTCGGAGCGATAGGCGGCGATGGTATTGGCCGCCGCCCCCGCCTCCGCCGCCATCATTTCGAGGAAACGGTCGACGAGCGCCCGGTCGCCGGCGGTCATGCCCGCGCGATCGCCTCCGCCGCGATCATCCGCGCCTCGGCATCCAACCCCACCGAGCGCAGCGCCTCGACCATGCGATACAGCGCCTGGGGCGGAACCCCGCGCCAATTGCCGGTCTGCATGCCGACCGCGCAAAGCAGGACGACCATGCCGGTCCGGCCATCGGCCACCGCCTCGTCCATCGCCTCGGTCCACGCATTGCGCTGCCCGATCCGCACGTCGAGCGCCTCGGCCCCGCGCTCGGTATCCGCACGGCTCAGCCGGCCCAGCCCGGCCATGCCGGCAAAGAACAGCTGCTGCTTGAACTTGGCATCGCCCGATCCGGCATAGCTGGTGATCATGTCATAGCCGACGCCGCTCTGATGATCGGGATCGGCGAGCGCGATCATCGCCCAGCCATCGCCGCCCTCCTTGACGGCCCCGCCCCAGCGTGCGGCGCTGCGGTCCAGACCGGCGGACAGCATCGAGGCGACCAGTCGGTCCGCCTCCGCGCGGTCCGCGACCACCGGCAAGCGTGCCGCCGCGCGGGCGGTGAGGATCAGCCGGCCATAGGGGGTGCGCGCCGCGTCCCCCCAAAGCGAGCGGATCGCCGCCAGCCGCGCATCCTCGTCATTGCCGGCATAGGCATTGGCCAGATCGTTGGCGACCGCCGACTGGGCACGGCTGGCCTGCTCGTTATCGGCAAGCCCGGCATAGAAATCGACCAGCGCGACGTTGGACAGGACGCCGAAGCTCGCCGCCTGATCGACCATCGCGGCGCGTTCGGTCGCGGCGACGGTGGGCGAGGTCGCCAACCAGCCGCGCACTTGCGGCCCGACATAGGAGATATAATCCTCGGGGATCGTGACCCCGGTCGCGGTGGACAACCCGAAACGCCATGTGGTCAGCCGGTCTATGCCCGCCCATTCGACCGTCACCGCGCGGCGTCCATTGGCGCCCGAGCCCATCAGCTTTTCGGCGAGCTTCAGATCGAAATCGTCGGTGATCCGCTGGCGGCGCACCTGGCGCAGCAGCGTGCTGCCCCGCGACGCATCGCCGACCAGCGCGGCGCACATCGCCTGCGCGACGCGGTATCCACCAAGCCCCGTCACCGCCGCGCCGCGATCGGCGAGCGGGCACAGGCCCGCCGGGTCGCTGGAGGCGAGCAGCGCGTTGATCGCCACCTGATAGAGTTTGGGCGTATAGTTGCCGGCATCGACCGACTGGACGACCGCGCGGGCGACCTGCGCCTCGCCCATGCGCAGGAGCAGCCAGGCGCGTTCGGCCGCGAAGTCGGCACCGTTCACGCCGCGCGGCGTCTCCATCTGCGCGGCGAGCGTACGGCGGAGCAGGATCGACATCCAGCGCGACGGCAGAGGTGCCGACAGTCGCCGCATCAGCACTTCCGCGACGCGGCCATCGGCGCCCGCAAAGACATCGGCGCCCAGCGCGCCCTCGCGCGGACCCGCCGGCCCGACAACCGCCAGCGAGCGTCGGGCGGAGGCGGGCAGTTCATATTCCGCCAGCGTGGCCGGATCGATCGTCGGCGTCGGCGTAGCCGAGGGTGTCGCCACCGGTGTCGGCGTGGCCAGCGAGTCGATCAGCGCCCCGACCGCGTCGGCGGGCGTCGGCCGCGGTGTCGGGGTGGTCGCGGGCGCCGGCGTCGCCGCGCCGCTTGGCCCCGCCCTGGGGGTGGCGCGCGGCTGCGGCGGGGCCGGCGACTGGCCGAACCCGGGCGGCAATAGTGATTCGGGACGGTCCTGCGCCGCGGCCAATGCCGCCGCGCCTGCCATCAGAAGTGCGACGGCCCGGGGCAGATGGCGAAAAGCGCGACCGCGCTTATTGCAGGTTGCCAAGCGCAACCGCCTTTTCGACCTGGGTCATCGGCCGCTCGCTGGCCCGGCTGGACAGGAAGAACAGCCCACCGACGATGATGACCAGCAGGATGATGAGCGAAACGACGGTACGGGACATGAAACGCAAAACCTTATAATGGACCCGTGAAAGCCTGGGCGGTGTTGCCGGGCGCGCGCCTGCTGTATAGCGCAGACGGCAATGTTGCAAAGCCACAACCCTGTTGATTCAAGCTGGACCGGTTCACCCATCGTGCTCGTCGGGCTGATGG
The DNA here is from genome assembly GCF_052056765.1 of Sphingomonas pseudosanguinis. NCBI lineage: Bacteria > Pseudomonadati > Pseudomonadota > Alphaproteobacteria > Sphingomonadales > Sphingomonadaceae > Sphingomonas > Sphingomonas pseudosanguinis. The sequence goes on along the minus strand of NZ_CP189888.1, from coordinate 1,444,592 downwards.
GCGTGGGCAAGTCGACCGTGGGCCGTCGCCTGGCCAACCGGCTGCGCGTGCCCTTCGTCGATGCCGACCATGCGATCGAGGAAGCCGCCGGCATGAGCGTGAACGAAATCTTCGCGCAGTTCGGCGAACCCTATTTCCGTGACGGCGAACGGCGCGTGATCGCCCGCCTCGTCGACGGCCGGCCCAAGGTGATCGCCACCGGCGGCGGCGCGTTCATCAATGACGAGACGCGCGCGCTGATCCTGGAACAGGCGACCGCAATCTGGCTCAACGCCTCGCCCGAGGTGCTGGCCGAACGCGTCCGCCGCCGCGACACGCGCCCGCTGCTACGCGGCAAGGACCCGCTGAAGGTGCTGCGCGAGCTGTCGGCGGTGCGCAACCCGATCTACGCGCTCGCGCCCATCCATGTCTCCAGCAAGCGGGGGCCGCACGAGGCCACCGTCAACGCCATATTGAAAGCCATCGGACGATGAAGACCGTCACCGTGTCGCTGGGCGACCGCAGCTATCCCATCCACATCGAGGCCGGACTGCTGCCGCGCGCCGCCGAATTCCTGGCGCCCGTCTCGCGCGGCCGACGCATGGCGATCGTCACCGACGAGAATGTCCGCCCGCACCTCGCCACCCTCCAGGCATCACTGACCGCCGCCGGGGTGGAGAGCGAGGCGATCGTCCTGCCGCCGGGCGAGAAGACGAAGAGTTGGGCGATGCTGGAGCATGTCTGCGACCGGCTGCTGGAACTGGGCATCGAGCGTTCGGATCATGTCATTGCGCTGGGCGGCGGGGTGATCGGCGATCTGGTCGGTTTCGCCTGCTCGATCGTCAAGCGCGGCTGTCGCTTCGTGCAGATCCCGACGACCTTGCTCGCGCAGGTCGATTCGTCGGTCGGCGGCAAGACCGCGATCAACACCGCTGCCGGCAAGAACCTGATCGGCGCCTTCCACCAGCCCGCGATGGTGCTGATCGACCCGGACGTGCTCGACACGCTGTCGGCGCGGCACGTGCGCGCGGGCTATGCCGAGGTCGTCAAATACGGCCTGATCGACGACTTCGCCTTTTTCGAATGGTGCGAGGCGAACGCGCCTGCTCTGTTGGCGGGCGACGCCGATGCGCGGGTGCATGCGATCGCCCATTCGGTGGCCGCCAAGGCGCGGATCGTCGCGGCCGACGAGCATGAGACGAACGGCATCCGCGCGCTGCTCAATCTCGGCCACACCTTCGGCCATGCGCTGGAGGCGGAAGCCGGTTTTTCCGACCGGCTGCTCCACGGCGAGGGCGTCGCGGCAGGCTGCGCGCTCGCCTTCCGCTATTCGGTGCGCAAGGGCATTTGCGAGAGGCAGGACGCCGAGCGGGTGGCCGCGCATCTACGGGCGGTCAGCCTGCCCGATGGGCTGGCCGCCGCCGGGATCGATGCGCCCTCCGCGACGTTGGTCGAGCATATGAAGCACGACAAGAAGATGGCGGCAGGCACCCTGCCCTTCCTGCTCGCGAAGGGCATCGGACGGACCTATCTCGACAAGACGGTCGATTTGGCCGACGTCACTGCCTTCCTGGACGCGGAAGCTCGCTGATGCCCAATGGCGTTCGCAAGCAGGACCTGCCGAGCAAGATGTGCCCGGCCTGCGGACGCCCCTTCACCTGGCGCAAGAAATGGGCGCGGGACTGGGACCAGGTCGTCTATTGTTCGGATGCGTGTCGACGGAAGCGCTGAGATCGGCCCGTGGCCTTCGACTACGCTCAGGCTGAACGGAGCGAGGAACTGATCCCAAACATCCGTTCACGCTGAGCGAAGTCGAAGCGCACGCCCCGCGCTATCCCCGCACCGATTTCCCCGCCGCCAGCGCGCGCTCGCGCCCTTCGCGATGCCCGATGATCTTCGCCGGATAATCCTTCGGCCGGCACCCCGCTTCGTCCGGATCGTGGATCGCCGCATCGGACAGCCCCTTCAACTCGGGCACCCACTGCCGGATATAATCCCCCGCGTCGAACTTCTCCGACTGGCTGAGCGGTGCCATGATCCGGCCGAACATATTGGCGTCGATCCCCGTTCCGGCGACCCACTGCCAGTTGACCGAGTTGTTGCCGTAATCGGCATCGATCAGACAGTCCCAGAACCAACGCTCGCCCTCGCGCCAGTCGATCAGCAGATGCTTGATCAGAAAGGAGGCGGTGATCATCCGCACCCGGTTGTGCATCCAGCCCGTCGCCCAGAGCTGCCGCATGCCGGCATCGACGATCGGATAGCCGGTCCGCCCGGTCTGCCACGCCTTGAGGTCCTTCTTCGCCTCGGCACCTTTACGCCACGGCATCTTGTCGAACGCGTCGCGGCCATTGCGATCGGCATAATCCGGGATCGCCATGACGACGCCGTCCGTGAAGTCGCGCCACGCCAGTTCCTTGCGAAACGTCTCGGTCTCCGCCGTCCGGTCGAGCGCGTGCCAGACGGCGCGCGCAGACACCTCGCCGAAATGGAGATGCGGCGACAGGCGCGAGCTTCCCTCCTCGGACGGCATGTTGCGTGCGGTGTCATAAGCCGCCGCTTTCCCAACGAAGTCCGCCATACGCTCGCGCGCCGCCGCCTCGCCAGGCACCCAGTCGGCATCGAAGCCGGTCGACCAATCGGGCTTGGTGGGCAGCAAATCCCAATCGTTCAACGTCTCGCTCTTGGGCCATTTGGTAGGTCCCGAGAGCGTCTTGGGCGGATCGAGGGGATGCTCGGGCGGCACATGACCCTGCAACCCCTTCCAAAAGGCCGAATAGATGCGGAACGGCTTGCCGCTGCCGGTCGTCACCAGTTCGGGCCGGGCCAGATGGTTACCGTCGTGCAGGCACCGCCGATCGCCCAGCGCCTCTTCCGCCTTGCGCCACCAGGGTTCGTAGTGGCGGATAGCATGGATCGTCTCCGCCCCCGTCTCTTCGATGAGCGCTTCCAGCACGTCGACCGCGCTGCCCCGGCGAAGGACCAGCCGGCTCCCCAGCCCCTTCAGGTCTTTCGCCAGCGACGTCAGGCTGTGGTGCAGCCACCAACGCTGCGCGCCGCCCATCCGCCAGTCACCGGGCGTATCGTCGTCGAGGATATAGACGGGAATGACCGGTCCCGCCTCCGCCGCCGCCAACAGAGCCGGTTGATCGTGAAGGCGGAGGTCCTGGCGAAACCAGACGATATGCGGCGATGTCATCCCCGCGCTACGCGCCGAGCGGCAAGCGGTTCCGCACCGACAATTTTTGACCCAGGGTAAGAATGGCGGTCACATGCCGCTCGGCGATCGCCATGACGTCGTCGCCATAACCGCCGCCCACCGTGCTCGCGAGCGGCAGGTTCCGGGCCAGCGCCAGGTCGGCGATCAGCGTATCGCGCGCCACCAGCCCCGCCTCGCTGACCGCCAACCGACCCAGCCGATCGCCGGCGAAGGGATCGACACCGGCCTGATACAGGATCAGATCGGGCGCATGCTCGTCGAGAAAGGGGATCAGGGTCGTCGCCAGCTGCTCCAGATAGCCATCATCATCCACCCCATCCGGCAACCCGACATCCAGCGTCGAGCGGGCCTTGCGCGCCGGGAAGTTCTTCTCGGCATGGATCGAATAGGTGACGATGTCGGTCCGCCCGGAGGTCAAGGCGGCGGTGCCGTCGCCCTGATGCACGTCGCAATCGACGATCGCGATCCGGCCGACCGTCCCTTCCTCGACCAGTCGCACCGCCGCGACCGCCAGATCGTTGAAGATGCAATAGCCGGCCCCGGTATTGGCCAGCGCGTGATGGCTGCCCCCCGCGGTGTTCGCGGCAAAGCCATGCTCGATCGCCAGCATCGCCGCCGTCCATGTACCGCCCGGCACGGCGCGGGCGCGATGCGCGACCTGTTCGGTGATCGGGAAGCCGATGCGCCGGGTCTTTTCCGGCGGCACCCGCGCCTCCAGCACTTCGGCGATATAATCGGGTTCATGTACCGCCTCCAGCCAGACGGGCGAGATCAGCGCGGGCTCGGTCCAGGCGATGGCATCACCCTGCCGACGCAGCAGGTCGCGGATCGCGCCATTCTTACCCCAGCGATAGGTCGAGCGTGCGGGGGCCTCGGTGACATAGGCGGGGTGATGGACGACATGGATCATGACGCCTAGGTAGGAAGCCATGACCCGCGATAGGAGGCCCGAGCGGCCGCTGCCCGACCTGCGCGCCGATGTCGCGCGGTTCCTGGGCTATTACAACAATCTGCCCGGCCCGCCGCATCACGAACTCGGCCCTGAGGCGGCACGACGGATGATGCATCAGGCCCGCGACCTGACCGACCCGCCGGTGGGGCCGCTGGCGGTCGACCGGGCCTTCACCATCGCCGGTCCGCATGGGTCCATACCGGTCCGGCTGTTCGACGCCGCGCCTGCGCGTGCGCCGGGACCGGTGGTGCTGTTCTTTCACGGCGGCGGTTTCGTGATGGGCGACATCGACACCCATGCGCCGCTCGCCGCCGAGATCGCGCGACAGCTCGACCTCCCCGTCCTGTCGGTCGATTATCGGCTGGCCCCCGAACATCCCTGGCCCGCAGCCCCCGAGGATTGCGAGGCCGCCGCGCGCTGGCTGGCGGCCGACGACATGGCGACCGGCCTGATCGTCATGGGCGATAGCGCGGGCGGCACGCTGGCGACCGTCACCGCGATGCGGCTGCGCGACGATCCCGCCGCCGTGCCGGTGATCGCGCAAGGACTGCTCTATCCCGCGACCGATATGGGCCGTGCGCACCCGTCGCTGCGCGATTTCGCCGAGGGGCATTTCCTCACCCGCGCGATGCTCGACTGGTTCGTCGCCTGTTATGCCGCCGACCTCACCGACATCCGCGCCGCGCCGATGCGGGGCGATCTGGCCGGCATGCCGCCCGCCGTCATCGCCACCGCCGAATGCGATCCGATCCGCGATCAGGGCCGCGCCTATGCCGCCGCACTTGTCCGTGCCGGTATCGCAGTCACGTTTCAGGAGGCCATGGGGACGATCCACGGCTTTGCCACCCTGCGCAAGGCGATCCCCTCGGGCGTGCAAGATCTCGCCGCATTCCTGCTTGCTTTGCGCGCGATGATCGTCGAGGCGGATAGCGCCCGTGCGAATGGACAATAGTCATGACCGATCTCCCCTATCGCCCCTGTGCGGGCGTCATCTTGATGAACCGCGACGGCCGGGTCTTTGTCGGCCAGCGGATCGATTCGACGCTGGAGGCGTGGCAGCTGCCCCAGGGCGGCATCGACCCCGGTGAGGATGCCGAGACGGCGGCACTGCGGGAGCTGTTCGAGGAAACCGGCGTCACCGCCGACAAGGTCGAGCTGATCGCGCGCGCACCGCGCGAGCTGACCTATGACCTGCCCGAGGACATGATCGGCAAGGTGTGGAAGGGCAAGTGGCGCGGCCAGCGGCAAAGCTGGTTCCTGTACCGCTTCCTGGGTGAGGACAGCGATGTGCGGATCGAGACCGAACATCCCGAATTCCGCGCCTGGCGCTGGAGCGAGCCGGCGACGCTGCCGGCGATGATCGTGCCCTTCAAAAAGGCGCTGTACGAGGAACTGCTGGTCGTCTTCGCCGACCATTTCGCCGCAGCGGGTGGCGATGCCGCCATTCCCGGCGGCGGGCAGAACGCATAAGGCATAGGGCCATGACGACGCGTCTGCTGCTGCTTCCCCTGGCCTTTGGCCTGCTGGCCAATGCGGACCCGAACGATCCCGATCCCGCGCTGATCCCGCCGCAGATCCGCGCGATGCTGGAGGCCGCGATCGCCAGCGGGAACGAGACCGACATCACGACGGTCGTCAAATATGCGCGCAACGCGGTGCCCGAGGCCGCCGATGCGATCGACGCGATGGCCGATGTCTGGCGCGACGAAAAGACCGCGAGCCGCAGCCGCACGCTGCGCGAGGCGAGCTTCTTCGACCTGTGGAATGGGCGGGTCGAGCTGGGCGGGTTCGCGACCACGGGCAACAGCCGCAATATCGGCCTGACCGGCGTCGTCGACCTGACCCGCGAGGGCCTGCGCTGGCGGCACAAGCTGCACCTGCAGGGCGATTATCAGGAGAGCTTCGACGTCACGAGCCGCGAGCATTATGTCGCGTCCTACGAACCCAATTTCAAACTGAGCGCGAACAATTACGTCTATGGCGCCGCGCAATATGAAAGCGACCGGTTCCTCGGCTATTTCAACCGTTTCTCCGCCTCGTCGGGTGCGGGCTATAGCGCGATCCGCAAGCCGCGCGTGACGCTCGACGTCGAGCTCGGCCCGGCCTTCCGGCACACCGAGTTCACCGACGGCCGGATCGAGAGCGCCCTGGCCGCGCGCGGCAATCTGAACTTCGCGTGGAAGCTGACGCCGGCCATCTCGTTCAACCAGAACGCCTCGGCCTATGTCCAGAAGTTCAACAGCACGGTCAGCGCCAATTCGGCCCTGAACGCCAAGCTGTGGGGGCCGTTGTCGGCGCAATTCTCCTACAATGTCCAATATGAAAGCGAGCCGCCGGCCGGGCGCCAGACGACGGACACGATCAGCCGCGCCTCGCTGGTCTACAGCTTCTAATTTGCCCGCCGGGGTTCACCTGAACCCCTCGCATGGCCTAGGCTGTCCGTCATGGAGAGAATGACGACGATCGAGCGGGACGCGGTGGCGTCCGCCGCCGCCTATCCGATGTTGCCGCTGGTCGAGGAGTGGGCCGCGATTAACAGCGGCACCCGCAACCTGACCGGCCTTGCGGTCATGGCCGACCGGCTGGCCGAGCAATTCGGGACGCTGCCCGGGACGCTGCGGCTGGTCGAGCCCGAGCGGGTCGAGCGCGTCGGCGCCGACGGCCGGCTGACGGAGATCGGCCATGGCCGTCACCTGCATCTGTCGGTCCGCCCCGAGGCGCCGGTCCGGATGCTGTTCACCGGCCATATGGATACCGTCTATCCGGTCGATCATCCCTTTCAGACGCTGACCCGGATCGATGCCGAACGGCTGGGCGGCCCCGGCGTCGCGGACATGAAGGGCGGCCTCGCCCTGCTGTTCGCCGCGCTTCAGGCGGTCGAGCAAAGTCCGCTGGCCCGGCGGCTGGGCTATGACGTCATGATCAACTCGGACGAGGAAACCGGCTCCGCCTCCTCCGCCGCGCTGATCGCCAGGCTGGCGGCGGGCAAGGTCGCCGCCCTCACCTACGAACCCGCCCTGCCAGACGGCACGCTGGCGGGCGCGCGTGGCGGGACCGGCAATTTCACCATCGTCGTGCGCGGGCGCAGCGCGCATGCCGGCCGCAACCCGGAAGAGGGCCGCAACGCCATCGTCGCCGCCGCGCGGATCACGCTCGAACTCGCGCAGCTCGGCTCCGACGACATCACCGTCAATCCCGCGCGGATCGATGGCGGCGGCCCCAACAATGTCGTGCCCGACCTCGCCATGCTGCACGTCAATTTCCGTCCGCGCGCGCTCGCCGCGATCGCGCGCACCGGCCCGGCCATGAAGGCGATCGCCGAGCGGATCGCCGCCGAACATGACGTCGGCGTCGAAGTCCATGGCAGCTTCAACCGCCCGCCCAAGCCGATCGACGACGGTGCTGGCCGGCTGTTCGAGACGGTGCGTGCCGCCGGCGCCGATCTGGGCCTGACCATCGGCTGGCGCGCGACCGGCGGGGTGTGCGACGGCAACAACATCGCCGCCGCCGGCGTCCCGGTGGTCGATACGATGGGCGTGCGCGGCGGAGCCATTCATTCCGCGGACGAATATATGCTGGTCGACAGCCTGTCCGAACGGGCGGGGTTGTCGGCGCTGACCATCCTGCGCATCATTGGTGCCGCATGAGCAGCTTTTGCATCCGCCCCGCCGTCGATACCGACCTTCGCCACCTCTATGAAATGGCCAAGCTGACCGGCGGCGGCTTCACCAACCTGCCCCCCGACCGCCGCGCGCTGACCGCCAAGCTGGCGCGCAGCCACGCCGCCTTTGCCAGCAATGGCGACGGCAAGGTGAAGGACGAGCTGTTCGTCCTGATGCTGGAGGACCGCGCGACCGGTGACGTGCGCGGCACCTGCCAGATATTCACCCATGTCGGGCAGAAGCATCCCTTTTACAGCTACCGCATCGGCACGCTGACCCAGCACAGCCGCGAACTCGACCGCACCTTCCGCGCCGAGATGCTGTCGCTGACCACCGATCTGGAGGGCGCGAGCGAGGTGGGCGGACTGTTCCTCCACCCCGGCGAGCGCGCCGGTGGCCTGGGCCTGCTACTCGCCCGCAGCCGCTACCTCTTCATGCGCGCCAACCGTCCGCGCTTCGCCGACCGGGTGCTGGCCGAGCTGCGCGGGGTGATCGACGAAGCCGGCGGGTCGCCCTTCTGGGACGGTCTGGCGGGGCGCTTCTTCGGGATGAATTTCCAGCAGGCGGACGAATTCAACGCGATCCACGGGCACCAGTTCATCGCCGACCTGATGCCCAAGCACCCCATCTACACCGCGATGCTGACTGAGACCGCGCGCGCCGCGATCGGCCTGCCCCATCCCTCCGGCCGCGCCGCGATGCGGATGCTGGAGAATGAGGGCTTCGCCTTCGAACATTATATCGACATTTTCGACGGCGGCCCGACCATGACCGCGCGTACCGATCACGTACGGACCATCCGCGACGCGCGCGAAAGCACGGTCGTCGCGATCGACGCGTTGCCCGGCCGGGAAGCCCTGGTCGCCGCCGGCCGGTTGGCCGACTTCCGCTGTGTACTCGCCGACATCCGCGACGGGGATGGCGGGATCATCCTGTCGGAAGACACCGCGCGCACGCTCGACCTGAGCGTCGGCGACACCGTGCTGCATATCGATCGATGAGGACGATGCTGAGAGAGATCAACTTCGACGGGATCATCGGGCCCAGCCACAATTATGCGGGGCTGAGCCATGGCAATCTGGCCGCGACGCGCAACGCCGGCCATGTCTCGCACCCGCGCGCCGCCGCGCTTCAGGGGATCGCCAAGATGCGGGCGAACCTGGACCTGGGGCTGGTGCAGGGCATATTCCTGCCCCATCCGCGTCCCGATCACCCCTGGCTGCGCCGCCTGTCGACCGATTACGACGCCGCCTCGCCGGTGCTCAAGGCGCGTGCGCTGTCCGCCTCGGCGATGTGGGCGGCCAATGCCGCGACCGTCTCGCCCGCGCCCGACAGCGGCGACGGGCGGTGCCATCTGACCGTCGCCAACCTGGTCACCATGCCGCATCGCAGCCATGAATGGCCCGCGACGCTGGCGCAGCTCCGCCTCGCCTTCGCCGACCCGGCCTTTGCGGTCCACGCCCCCGTGCCCGCCCCGTTCGGCGATGAGGGCGCCGCCAATCATATGCGGCTGTGCGCCGCGCATGACCGGCCGGGTGTCGAAGTCTTCGTCTATGGCGAGGGCGGTGGCCCCTTCCCCGCACGCCAGCACCGCGAAGCCTGCGAAGCGGTCGCCCGCGCGCATCGCCTGTCCCCCGACCGCACCGTCTTCGCCCGTCAGTCCGAGGCGGCGATCGCGGCGGGCGCGTTCCACAATGACGTGGTGGCCGTCGCGAATGAACGCGTGCTGTTCGCCCACGAACAGGCCTTTGCCGAACCCGACCGGCTATACGCCGAACTCCGCCGCCTGATGCCCGAGGTGGCGATCGTCGAGGTTCCCGCCGCCGAGGTCAGCCTGGCCGACGCCATATCCTCCTATCTGTTCAACGCGCAGCTCGTCACCCCGCCGAGCGGCGAAACCACGCTGATCCTGCCGCAGGAGGCACGCGACACGCCCAGCGTCTGGCGCTGGTTGCAGGCGCATGTCGCCGGCAACGGGCCGATCCGGCAGCTGGAGGTCGTCAATGTCCGCGAATCGATGGCCAATGGTGGCGGCCCGGCGTGCCTTCGCCTGCGCGTCGTTGCCGATCCGGCCACGGTCGACCCCCGCTTCCTGGTCGACCATGCCCGGCTGGACCGGATCGCGGCGATCGTCGAGCGGCATTGGCCCGAGGCGATCGACCCCGCGATGATTACGAATCCGGACCTGATCGTCGGGATCGAAGCCGCCAGGCTGGCGTTGCTGGAAGCGCTCGACTGTCTCATATTGGCCTAGCTTCAGGCTTGGCAGGGCGGGCATGGGGGTTCAAAATATGCCCATGTGGTCCCGCCTGGTCGCCCTGTTCACGATCAAGACGAAGTTCGAGGCCTTTCTCGTGATCTACGGGCTGGGCGTCGGCGCGGTGGAGCGCGGCCAGCATTATCTGGTCCAATATCCGGGCTGGCCGGGCAAGATCATGTTCGCGGCCTGCCCGATCGCGGTGTTCATGGCGGGAGCCAAGATCCTCGACGCACTGGAGCGGGACTATCGCGATTGACAGGATAAGTTGGTCGCGCGGTTCGCTGGCGACATTATCTGACAATCCGATGACTGGACTGACCCACCTGCAACGCCTCGAAGCCGAGAGCATCCATATCCTGCGCGAAGTCGTCGCCGAGACCGAGCGTCCGGTGATGCTCTACTCGGTCGGCAAGGATTCGGCCGTGATGCTGCACCTGGCGAAGAAGGCGTTCTTCCCGGCGCGCCCGCCCTTTCCGCTGCTGCATGTCGACACGACCTGGAAATTCCAGGCCATGTACGATCTGCGTGACCGCGCGGCCGAGGCGGCGGGTATGGAGCTGATCGTCCACCGCAATCCGGAGGCCGAGGCGCTGGGCATCAACCCCTTCGACCATGGCAGCCGCCACACCGATATGTGGAAGACCGAAGGATTGAAACAGGCGCTGACTGCGGGTGGCTATGACGCGGCGTTCGGCGGTGCGCGGCGCGACGAGGAGAAGAGCCGCGCCAAGGAGCGCGTCTTTTCCTTCCGCTCCGCCGCGCATGGCTGGGACCCCAAGGCGCAGCGGCCTGAGTTGTGGAACCTCTACAACAGCCGCATCCACAAGGGGGAGAGCATCCGCGTCTTCCCCATATCCAATTGGACCGAGCTGGATATCTGGCAGTATATCCTGCAGGAGGGCATCGAGATCGTGCCGCTCTATTTCGCCGCCCCCCGGCCGACGGTGGAGCGCGATGGCATGCTGCTGATGGTCGATGACGACCGTTTCCGCCTGAAACCCGGCGAAGTCCCGGTCGATCGCTCGATCCGGTTCCGCACGCTGGGCTGCTATCCGCTGACGGGTGCTGTCGAGAGCGAGGCGGCCACCCTGTCCGAAGTCATCCAGGAAATGCTGCTGACCACCACGTCGGAGCGGCAGGGGCGCGCGATCGATCATGATCAGGCCGCCAGCATGGAGAAGAAGAAGCGCGAGGGGTATTTCTGATGACCGCCTATCAACCCGATGCGCTGATCGCCGCCGACATCGACGCCTATCTCGCCACCCACGCCGCCAAGTCGATGCTGCGCTTCATCACCTGCGGCTCGGTCGATGACGGCAAGTCGACGCTGATCGGGCGGCTGCTCTACGATTCGAAGACGATCTTCGAGGATCAGCTCAGCCAGCTGGAGGCGGACAGCCGCCGCGTCGGCACGCAAGGGCAGAATATCGACTTCGCGCTGCTGGTCGACGGCTTGGCGGCCGAGCGCGAGCAGGGCATCACCATCGATGTCGCTTACCGGTTCTTCGCAACGGAGAAGCGCAAGTTCATCGTCGCCGACACCCCCGGCCATGAGCAATATACCCGCAACATGGTGACGGGCGCCTCGACCGCCGATCTGGCGGTGATCCTGATCGACGCGCGCAAGGGCGTGCTGACCCAGACGCGGCGGCACAGCTATCTGGCGCATCTGGTCGGGATCAAGGAGATCGTGCTGGCGGTCAACAAGATGGACCTGGTCGGCCATGACCAGTCGGTCTTCGAGGCCATTGTCGCCGACTATGCCGCCTTCGCGCGTGGCATTGGGATCGAGCGCTTCACCGCCATTCCGCTGTCGGGGCTGACCGGCGCGAACGTCACCACGGCCTCGCCCGACATGCCCTGGTATGACGGCCCCGCTCTGCTCCCGTATCTGGAGACGGTGGCGATCGACGGCGATCGCGCCGTAGCGGCCTCGTTCCGGATGCCGGTGCAATGGGTCAACCGGCCCGATCTCGACTTCCGGGGCTTTGCGGGCCTGATCGCCAGCGGCCGGGTGTCGGCGGGCGATCGGGTGCGGATCGCGCCGTCGGGCAAGACGACCAGCATCGCGCGGATCGTCACCTATGACGGTGACCGGCAGGATGCGATCGCGGGCGAAGCGGTGACGCTGGTGCTGGCCGAGGAAGTCGACTGCTCGCGCGGCGACGTGATCGCGGCGGCCGAGAACCCGCCGGAGATCGCGGACCAGTTCGTCGCCAATATCGTCTGGATGGCCGATACGCCGCTGGTGCCGGGGCGCAGCTATTCGCTCAAGCTCGGCACGCAACTGGTCGGCGCGACCGTCCAGCCGCCGCGCCATGTCGTCGACGTCAACAGCCAGGAGGAGCGCCCAGCCGACACGCTCGCGCTCAACGACATCGGGCTGGCCGAGGTCTATGCCGACCGCCCGATCGTGTTCGAACCCTATGCGAAGGGCAGCGCGCTCGGCGGCTTCATCCTGATCGATCGTGCGACCAATGCGACCGTGGCGGCGGGCATGATCGATCATGCGCTGCGCCGCGCCCAGAACGTCCACTGGCAGTCCGCCGTCGTGACGCGCGAGGCGCATGCCCGGCAAAAGGGACAGGCGCCCAAGGTCCTCTGGTTCACCGGCCTGTCGGGATCGGGCAAGTCGACCATCGCCAACATGGTCGAGCAGAAGCTGCACGCCATGGGCCGCCACAGCTTCCTCTTGGACGGCGACAATATCCGCCACGGACTGAACCGCGACCTCGACTTCTCCGAGGCGGGCAGGGTCGAGAATATCCGCCGCGTGGGCGAGGTCGCCAAACTGATGGCGGATGCCGGCCTCATCGTGCTGACCGCCTTCATATCGCCCTTCAGGGCCGAACGCGACATGGTCCGCGCCCTGCTGCCCGAGGGCGAGTTCGTCGAGATCTTCATCGACACGCCGCTGGCCGTCGCCGAGGACCGGGATGTGAAAGGTCTCTATGCCAAGGCGCGCGCCGGCGAGATTGCCGAGTTCACCGGCATCTCCAGCCCCTATGAAGCGCCCGAGCGCCCCGAAATCCGCATCGACACGACGAAGGAAACGGCGGAACAGGCCGCGTCCCGGATCGTCGAGCATGTATTGGGCATCTGGAGTTACGATCTGTGACCGACGCCGAACTCGCCCGCGCGGTCGCGGTGGAAGCCGGCGCCCTGCTCAAGGCCATCCGCACCTCGAGCGGCCTGGACGGCGCGGCGCTGGGGGCGCTCGGCGACCGGGATGCGAACACGCTGATCCTCGATCGCCTGCGCGCCGAACGGCCCGATGACTTCATCCTGTCGGAGGAGTCGATCGACGACCGTACGCGTTGTGCCGCCCGGCGCGTCTGGATCGTCGATCCGCTCGACGGCACTCGCGAATATGCCAGCGGGTCGAGCGAATGGGCCGTGCATATCGGCCTCGCCATCGACGGCCGCCCGGCGCTGGGCGCGGTGGCGGTGCCCGACCGCGATCAGGTGTTCGCCACCGACGACCTGCCCCCACGGCATCCGCCCTGCCCCGTCGGTTTGCGCGTCGTGGTCAGCCGCAGCCGCGCACCCGACATCGCACGTTGCGTCGGCGATCGGCTCGGCGCCACGATGATCCCGATGGGCTCGGCGGGCGCCAAGGCGATGGCGGTCGTCGAGGGGCGCGCCGATGTTTATCTGCATGACGGCGGCCAATATGAATGGGACAATTGCGCCCCCGCCGCCGTTGCGCTCGCCGCCGGCTTCCACGCCTCGCGGATCGACGGCAGCCCGCTGGTCTATAATTGCGAGAACCCCTTGCTCCCGGACCTGTTGATCTGTCGGCAGGAAGTCGCCGCGACCGTTCTTGACGCCATCGCGCGGGGCTGATCGACTTCGCTTGGCAAAAGGTGACCTTGTAACGTCACATGGGCTGGTCCATGGGCAAGGGATGCGGCCCCTGCCTGTTTCCTGTCTCCGCCCCTGGCCGGGGATCGTTGCGCGATGACGTTGATCCCCCTTGCCTTTGGCCTGGCGGCAATGGCGGCGACGCTGGCGGGCGGGCTGCTGGCGCTGCGGTTGCAGCACCGCCTCGGCCGGATCCTGGGCATCACTGCCGGGATCGTGATCGGCGTGGCACTGTTCGATCTGGTGCCCGAAGCGATGGGGCTGGCCGGCGATCGCTGGTCGGTGCGCAGCCTGATGATCTTTGTCGCGGCCGGTCTGGGCGGTTATATGCTGCTCGACCGGGTGCTGGCGAGCATTCCGCGTGCCGAGGAATCCTGGCGCGGCCATCTGGGCCCGGCGATGTTGTGTCTCCACAGCCTGATGGACGGGCTGGGCATTGGGCTGGCGTTTCAGATCGATACGGGTGCCGGGTGGATGATCGCGCTGGCGGTGCTGACCCATGACGTGGCGGACGGCGTCAATACCGTCAGCCTCAGCTTGGCGGCGCGGTCGGAGGCGGCAGCGCGGCGCTGGCTGGTGGTGAACGGCATCGCCCCGATGCTGGGCGTGCTGCTCGGGCTCGCCATCGCCATTCCGGCCACGATGCTCGCCCCGTTGATGGGCGTGTTCGCCGGCATCTTCCTCTATATCGGCGCCTGCGAATTGCTGCCGCGCAGCCGGGCGCTCGATCCCCGGATACGCACCGGCGTGGCGAGCCTGTTGGGCATCCTGTTGATGCTGGGCGTCACCCACTTCGCGCATTGATGGCACCGCCGCCGGGGAAGGGTGATCCGGCGGCGGTGCCGTGGCTTGAAGGGCATGCGGCGGTCCCGGGGACGTGGCCGGCAAACCCTTGCGCCATCTCATGAACGCACGGGATCAGCGATCGGCCGAACCCGGCTCCGCAATTTTTCGATGCGCCTCGGCCAGCACCGATTGCGGCACGACGCCGGAGCCTGCGACCTGCGCCTTGTTTTTCACGCCGGGGGTGATGTGCCCCTCACCCGCCTGCATCGCATTCCAGCCCTTGCGCGCGACCCAGGCGGCATCGTCCTTCTTGCTCTGGCCGACATTGGTATCGAGCATGCCGGCACGCGCGAAGAACTCGGTCTCGGTCGGGCCGGGCATCAGCGTGGTCAGGGTGACGCCCTTCTGCTCCTTCAACTCGTTGCGCAGCGCCTCGGTGAAATTGTCGATGAAGGCCTTGGTCGCATTATAGATGGCGTTGAAGGGCCCCGGAATGAACCCGACGATCGAGCCGGTGACCAGCACCTTACCCTCGCCATATCGCACCATCGCCGACAGCACACGCTGCAGCAGATAGACGGTGCCGGTGACATTGGTGTCGACCGAGCGCCGCCAGACCTCGACCGACTGATCCAAGAACGGCCCGCCCATGCTGTTGCCGGCATTGGCGCACAGCACATCGATGCGGCGACCATCCGCCGCCGCCAGCAACGCATCGACGCCCTCCAGTGTCGCCAGATCGGCCTGCACCGCCTGCACCTGCGCGCCGTCCGCCGCCAGCTTGCTCGCAGCGGTATGGATGGCGGGCTCGTCCGCGACGATCAGCAGGTCATAGCCTTCCGCCGCCGCGCACGCCGCGAGGTGATAACCGATACCGGTCGAGGCACCGGTCACGATCGCGAATTTGTTGGTCATGGCCATGTCCTTCACTGACCGGGCTTCAGCACGATCTTGGTCACTTCGTTCTGCTTGTCATGGAACATGCGATACCCCTCGGGCGCCTGTTCCAGCGGCAGGCGGTGCGAGATCAGGAAGGTCGTATCGATCTTCCCCTCCATGATCGCATCGAGCAGGCCGGGCAGATAATGCTGGACATGGGTCTGTCCTGTCTTGAGCGTCAGCCCCTTCTGCATCACCGCGCCCAGCGGGAATTTGTCGACGAAGCCGCCATAGACGGCGGGCATCGACACGCGCCCGCCCTTGCGGACCGCGATAATCGCCTGGCGAATGGCGTGGATGCGATCGGTGCCTAGGAAGGTCGACGCCTTGATCTGGTCGATGGCGTTGTCGACGAACAGCCCGTGCGCCTCCAATCCGACCGAGTCGATCACCGCATCGGGACCGATCCCGCCGGTCATCTGCATCAGTGCGTCATAGGTGTCGGTCTGTTCGTAATTGATCGTCTCCGCGCCGAACTTGCGCGCCAGTTCCAGCCGGTGCGGGAAATGATCGATCGCGATCACCCGCTCGGCGCCCATCAGGAAAGCCGACTGGACCGCGAAAAGCCCGACCGGGCCACAGCCCCAGACCGCGACGATGTCGCCCGGCTCGATCTGCGCATTCTCCGCCGCCATCCAGCCGGTCGGCAGGATGTCGGAGAGGAACAGGACCTTTTCATCCTCCACCCCGTCCGGGATGACGATCGGGCCGGTATCGCTGAACGGCACGCGGACATATTCCGCCTGCCCGCCCGCATAGCCGCCGGTCATATGGCTATAGCCGAACAGCGCCGACATCGGATGCCCGTAAAGTTCGCGCGCGATGTCCTGATTGTCGGCGGGGTTGCCGTTCTCGCAGCCCGAATATTGATGCTTGCCGCAATGATAGCAGGAGCCGCAGGCGATGGTGAAGGGCACCACGACCTTCTGCCCCTTCTTCAGGGTCGAGGACGATCCCGTCTCGACCACCTCGCCCATAAATTCATGGCCGAGAATGTCGCCCGACTGCATCGTCGGGATATAGCCATCGTAAAGATGCAGGTCCGAGCCGCAGATGGCGGTCGCGGTCACCTTGATGATGGCGTCGCGGGGATTGACGATCTCGGGGTCATCGACATTGTCGATGCGGACGTCATGCTTGCCATGCCAGGTCAGTGCCTTCATGCGCCCTGCTCCTCACGCTGTTTCCGGGTCATGGCATTGGTCGCCACCTCACCCGTCTCCATCAGTTGCTTGAACCGGGCGAGATCGCGCCGGGCCTGTATCGCGGGTTCGCGCTGGAAGAGCTTGGCGACCAGCTTGCCGATCACGCCGGCGGGCGGATCATAGAGGATAGTCGCGGTCACCACCGTGCCGCGCGCGCCCGCATCGTCGAAGGTGACGCGTCCCGAGTTCGCGACATCCGCCCCCTCGGCCGAGGCCCAGGCGATCAGCCGCCCCTCCTCTTCCTCGGTCACCACCGCATCCCATTCGACCGTCGCGCCGCCCGGCGCCTTGACGACCCAGTGCGAGCGGGTGGTGTCGATCACCTCGATCCGCTCGACATTCTCCATGATGCCGGCGAGGTTGGAAAAGTCGCGCCACCAAGCATACAGTTCGGCCGCCGGGCGGCGGATCGTGGTGGCGCAGGCGGTCAGGCTGTGACCGCGATCCTCGATCGTCTCGTGGGTCGCGATCCGGACGGCAGCCCCCTGATCCTTGGCCGTCGTGACCGGCGCATCGTCAAAGGGTCGATCGGCGATGTCTGACATCGGGCTCTCCTTGCTCTACAAGGACAGCGTCGGGCCGCGCACGATGTTCCAGCACTTCATATTGTTTTTCAATATCTTGATCCGCATCAATGATACGGATCATCACCTGTTGCCGGGCGTCGGTGAAGCGATGATCAGGGGGCCAGGACGCGGACGGGCGACCGCCCCACCTTTCGTGCCAACTGCTGGGGATCGGGGATCGTCATCGTCCGCGTCGACCAGATCAGGTCGCCCGCGCGCCGTGCCGCCTGCAGCATCCGGTTGACGTGCACCGCCGTCAATCCGAGCGCGTCCGCCAGCGTCTCCTGCGTGATGGGCAGCTCATAGCTGCGGCCCTGGGTCAGGTCGCTGAGGCTAAGCCGCTCATGCAGCTCCAGCATCAGGTCGCCGATCCGCTCCATCGCGTTCATCCGACCCAGCCTGGCGATCTGGGACAGGAGATGCGCTTCGTCGAGCGCCTGGCTGAGCGCATAGGCCTCGTCCAGCGCCGCATGGCTTCCCGGTGCCGGGGGCACGCAGACCGTCACCTCGGTCAGCGTGACGATCGTCGTCGGCGATACCGGGCGGCTATGATGATACAGCCCGATCAGGTCGCCGGGCAGCAGGAAGTTCAGGAACTGACGCCGCCCGTCAGGCAGGATGCGGACCCGCGCCGCCCAACCCGACAGGATCAGCTGCGGATGAGGGACATCGCGTCCTTCGACCAGCAGGTCGCGGCGGGGGCGAAGTACCTGGGGACGGGCGATCGCATCGCTCAAGGCCGAATGGGCGGCCGCATCCAGCCGCGCCAGTTTCGACAGCCGGTTCAGCGCGGGCGAAAAGCGGGCGGCGGGGCGTATCTGCGTGCGGTTCATGCCTGGTCCTCCACGTCACCGACCTGACCACCGGCCGAGTAACATTGTCCTTCGCAAACAATATAGGAAGCATCTCTTCGCGATCTCAATAATACACATCAATATCGCGTATTTTTCGCTATTTAGCCGAATAAACGGGATGAACGGAACGATTCTATCGGTGACGTGAACCCCTTCGCCTCTTTATGGCCGGAAATGCGAATATCGCCGACAGCCCGGTCGGCGCGACGAACCGCCCGGTGCATTCCATTTCGCGGTCATGGCCCTATGGTGCCGCGATCCATTCCCGGAAGGTTTTACGATGCGTTTCGCGACCCTGACCCGCCAGCCCGACGACCCCTTGCTGAAGATCATCGGCCAGCACGCCGCCGACCCCCGGCCCGACAAGATCGATCTGGGCGTCGGCGTATTCCGCGACGAAGAGGGGCGGACGCCGGTGATGACGGCGGTCAAGGCGGCCGAGGCCCGACTGCTGGAGACGCAGGCCAGCAAATCCTATCTGGGGCCGGAGGGTGATACGGGCTTCGTCCAGGCGCTGGGCCGGATCGTGATCGGCGACGCGGTGCCAAGCGACCGCTATGTCGGATTGCAGACGCCCGGCGGCACCGGCGCGCTGCGCCTGACCGCCGAGTTGCTGGCGCGCGCGGGCGTCGCGCGCATCTGGATCGGCAGCCCGAGCTGGGCCAACCATGCGCCCATCTATCGCCAGGCGGGTGTCGAGCCGGCGATGATCCCCTGCTATGATCTGACCAGCCAGACGTTCGATCTGGAGGGCTTCCTCGCCGGGTTGAACGGTGCGGCCGAGGGGGACGCGGTGCTGCTCCACGGCTGCTGCCACAATCCGATCGGCATCGATCCCGACGCCGCCGGCTGGGCCGCGATCGCCGAGCGGGTCGTCGCGGAGAAGCTGATCCCGGTGGTCGATCTGGCCTATCAGGGTCTGGGTGACGGTTTCGATAGCGACGCAGCTGGCGCGCGCGCGATCCTGGCCGCCGTGCCGGAGGCGCTGCTCGCCTATTCCTGCGACAAGAATTTCGGGCTGTATCGCGAGCGGACCGGTGCGCTGTTCGCCATCACCCCCGATGCCGATGCCGGCGCGGTCGTCCTGAGCAATCTCCTCGCGCTGGCCCGCGCCAACTGGTCGATGCCGCCCGATCATGGCGCGGCGATCGTGCGGATCATCCTGGAGGACGAGACGCTTGCCGCCGAATGGCGGGACGAACTGGAGACGATGCGACAGCGGCTGGAAAGCCTGCGCGCGATGCTGGCAGAGGGCGGTCGGATCGGTACCGTCGATCTGGGCGCGGTCGCGCACGGCAAGGGCATGTTCGCCACGCTGCCGCTGTCGCCCGCCCAAGTCGAATGGCTGCGCGATCGGCATGCCATCTATATGGCGGGGTCGGGTCGGATCAATATCGCCGGGTTCAATATGGCGGCGGTGAGCCGCTTTCACGCGGCGTTGCGCGACATGGCGGCGAACGAGGTGGCGTAATCTCGAACGTCCCGCCGTTCGTCATGGACGGCGGGATTCCCTTGGCCTTCGACTTCGCTCAGGCTGAACGGAGGTTGGGACTCGGACATCCCGTGACACCCGTTCAGCCTGAGCGAAGTCGAAGGCCACGCCGAACGCTAAGAAAAATGGGGCACGCCCGATCACCGGACGCGCCCCTTTTTCATACCTGACGGGCCGGATCATCCGGCCCGACGGGTCACTTGTTGACGATGCGGTTGACGATATTCTCGATCCGCTCCTGACGACCCGAACGCGGGCGGGGATCGATCGCCTTTTGCTCGGCGAGGTCGGCGATGCCGGCGAGGTCGAGCCCACCGATCTGCTGGCCGAACTCACCGTCCCAACCGGCGTAACGTTCGGACTTGATCGCATCCAGTCGACCGTCCTCGATCAGCGCGGCGGCATTGAGCAGGCCCTTGGCCACCACGTCGATCCCGCCGACATGGCCGTGGAACAGATCGACCGCATCCATCGACTGGCGACGGACCTTGGCGTCGAAGTTGAAGCCGCCAGTGGTGAAGCCGCCTGCGCGGATGATCTCCAACATGGCGAGCGTTAGTTCCTCGACCGAATTGGGGAATTGGTCCGTATCCCAGCCATTTTGGTGATCGCCGCGATTGGCGTCGATCGACCCGAAGATGCCCAGCGCGCCGGCGGTCGCAATCTCATGCTCGAAGGTGTGGCCCGCGAGCGTGGCGTGGTTCGCCTCGATATTGACCTTCACTTCGTTCTCGAGGCCGTACGCCTTGAGGAAGCCGTACACAGTGGCCGTGTCGAAGTCATACTGGTGCTTGGTCGGCTCGTGCGGCTTCGGCTCGATCAGGATGGTGCCGTTGAAGCCGATCTTGTGCTTGTGCTCGACGACCAGGCTCAGGAAGCGGCCCAGATTGTCCAGTTCGCGCTTCATATTGGTGTTGTGGAGCGTCTCGTAACCCTCGCGACCGCCCCACAGCACATAGTTGGCGCCGCCCAGCCGGTGCGTCGCTTCCAGCGCGTCGCGGACCTGCATCGCGCCGAACGCATAGACTTCGGGGTCCGGGTTGGTCGCGCCACCGGCGGCGAAGCGCGGATGGCTGAACAGGTTGGCAGTGCCCCAGAGCAGCTTGCGGCCCGACGAGGCCTGGAGCTTTTCGAGGTGATCGACCGCTTCGGCGAAATAGCGGCGATGCTCGGCGACGCCCTGCGCATCGGCCATCACGTCGACATCGTGGAAGCAGTAATAGGGGATGTCGAGCTTCGAGAAGAAGTCGAACGCCACTTCCCGCTTCTGCGCGGCGGCCGCGCTATCATTGGCGCCGGCATGCCAGGGGCGGTTGAAGGTGCCGCCGCCGAACACGTCCGAACCCGGCCAGCAGAAGGTATGCCAGAAGCACGCGGCGAAGCGGAGATGCTCCTCCATCGTCTTGCCCAGCACGACGCGGTTCTTATCATAGAAGCGATAGGCGAGTTCGTTCTCGCTGTCCGGACCCTCGTAACGGATCGTCGGGATGTCGGCGAAAAAGTCGGTAGCCATTTAAACGTTCCTCGGAGTGATACGGGAATAGCTGTCGCGGAAGCGCGCGATCTTGGGGGCGAAGCGCTCGACGAGCGCGGCGTCGGGGGCGATGGCGTGGCTGACGGGCGGCGGCGCGCAGACTTCCTCCGGCGAGCCGCCGTCGACCGCCAACTGGGCGAGACGCGCCGAACCCAGAGCCGGGCCGACTTCGCCGCCCTTCAGATAGACGAGTTCGACGTTCAGCGCGGCAGCCAGCGTCTGCCCCCAATAGGATGAGCGAGCCCCGCCGCCGATGACCGACAGCTGCGACAGCTCGGTCCCGGCATCGCGCAGCACCGACAGGCCGTCGGCCAGCGCGAACGCCACGCCCTCCAGCACCGCCTGCGCCAGACGCTCGGGCGTGGTGTCATGGTCTAGCCCCAGGAACGCGCCGCGCACCTCGGCATCGTTATGCGGCGTCCGCTCGCCCGACAAATAGGGCAGGAAGATTTCTGGGCCGCTCGCAGGACCCACGCTTTCGGCGCGGGCGAACAGCTCGGCGGCACCGGGCGTGCCGGTCAGCCGCGCGACCCAGTCGATGCAGGCCGCCGCCGACAGATGCACCGACATCTGATGCCAGACATTCGGCAGACAGTGGCAGAAGGCATGGACCGCGCCCGCCGGATTGGGGCGGAATTCCTTGGTGGCGGCGAAGATCACGCCCGACGTGCCCAGCGACAGCAGCGCATCGCCGTCCTTGACCACCCCCACGCCGGCGGCTCCGGCGGCATTGTCGCCACCGCCGCCCGCGACCGGCACCTGGTCGATGCCCCAGGCCTCGGCGACGTCGGCACGCAAACGGCCGGTCTGCGCCGTGCCCTCGACCGCCTGCGGCATCTGCTCGCGGGTCAGGCCGGTGGCGGCGAGGATGTCGTCGCTCCATTCGCGGCGCTCGACATCCAGCCACAGCGTGCCGGCGGCATCCGATACGTCCGACGCCTTCTCACCGGTCATCCGCAGCCGGACATAATCCTTGGGCAGCAGCACGGTGCGGATCTTCGCGAAGGTCTCCGGCTCGTAATGCGCGACCCATAGCAGCTTGGGCGCGGTAAAGCCCGGCATCGCCAGATTGCCCGCGATCCGGTGCAGATCGGGGGCCTTGGCCTCCAGCTCCGCACATTCGGCATGGCTGCGGCCGTCATTCCAGAGAATGCCGGGACGCAGCACCTGATCGTCCGCGCCCAGCAGGGTCGCGCCGTGCATCTGCCCGGCCAGCCCGATGCCGCGCACCGCCCGACGCACCGCCGGATCGATCGCGCGGACGGCGGCGGTTGTCGCCTGCCACCAGGCCTCCGGGTCCTGTTCGGACCAGAGCGGATGGGGGCGCTGCACGGTCAGCGCCGCCGTCCCCTGCCCCACCACCGCGCCATGTTCGTCCAGCACGACGGCCTTCACGCCGGACGTGCCGATATCGATCCCTAAGAACATCCGCGTCCCTTACTTCACGAACGGATCGATGGTCGGAATCGTGCCGTCCGGGTTGAACTTCAGCTCGGTCATCTTGACGTTACGCAGATGGTTCTTGTCCGACAACTGGGTATCGGCGTAGAACAGCCACCACTTGCCCTTCCACTCGACGATCGAGTGATGGGTGGTCCAGCCCTGCACCGGCTTCAGGATATGGCCCTTATAGGTGAACGGGCCGTACGGGCTGGTGCCGATCGCATAGTTCAGGAAATGCGTGTCGCCGGTCGAATAGGTATAATAATATTTGCCGTCGCGCTTAAAGACCCAGGACGCCTCGAAGAAGCGCCGGTCATGGTCGCCGCCCAGAACCGGCTTGCCCCGTTCGTCGAGGATCACGACGTCGCGCGGGGTCTCCGCGAAGGTCTTCATGTCGGGGTTCAGCTTGGCGATCTTGCCCGAGATAGCGGGCTGGTCGTCCTGCTTCAGGTCGGTGTCGCTGCCGTTCGGATCGTATTTGCCGTCCTTCCAGCGCTGAAGCTGGCCGCCCCAGATGCCGCCGAAATACATATACGCCGTGCCGTCCGCATCCTGGAACACGGCCGGGTCCATCGAGAAGCTGCCGGGGATTGCCTCCGGCTCGGCCTTGAACGGCCCCATCGGGTTCTTCGACGTCGCCACGCCGATGCGGAACGCGCCTAGGCCGTTGCGATCCTTCGACTTATCGCGCGCCGGGAAATAGAGATAATAGGTACCGTCCTTATAGGCGGCGTCGGGCGCCCACATCTGCTGCGACGCCCAGGGCACGTCCTTCACGTCGAGCGCGACAGGACCGATCGTGACCTTGCCGCCCGGCTCGTCCATGCGCAGCACGCGATAGTCGCGCATGGCATACTGGTTACCCAGATCGTCGTTCGGCGTGTCGGTCGGCACGTCATGGCTGGGATAGATATAGAGCTTGCCGTCTGGCCAGACATGCGCGGAGGGATCGGCGGTGAAAATCTCCCGCACCAGCGGCTGCGACAGGTAATGGCGACCATCGGGTGCGGTCGGATTTGCCTCGTTCGCCGCCGTGGCGGTGTTGGCCTGAGCGGTGTTGCCCGCCTCGTTCGACGTTCCACAGGCCGCCGTGCACAGACCCAGCACGGCCACGCTGGCCATCATCAAGCGCTTCATCGCTTTTCCTCTCCAAGCGCCCCATCTTCGGGGCTTTGACCGGACGATAGCGCTATCAGGATGCGGGATGCAAGGCCGGTTCGGCGTTTTGCGATGGGTGGGGTTTTGGCGTGGCCTTCGACGTCGCCCAAGCCGAACGGCGTTTGGGAGGGACAAGGTTATGCCCCGCCACCCGTTCAGCTTGAGCGAAGTCGAAGGCCAAGGGAATGCCCCAAATCCACGCCTTGACAAGGCACGGCGGACTGCTGGTAACGATACCCGGACAAATGAAGCGGACCGGCCCCTTCCAGGTCGGCGCGGACCCAGGACAGAGGATGACACGCATGGCCCTACGCCCTTCCCGCGCCCGGTGGATGCTGGCCGCCGCGCTGACCCTGATGCCGCTCGCCGCCGCGCCCGCACAGATGGCGACCCAGGCACCCGTCACGGTGCCCGGTGCCAAGCCGGTGACGATAGAGCGGATCAAGGTCCATTCGGCCGCCATCGAAGGCAATCTGGAGGGGAACAGCGCCGACCGCGACGTCATCGTCGTGCTGCCGCCGGGCTATGCCGCCGACAAGGCGCGCCGCTATCCAGTCGTCTATGCGCTGCACGGCTATTCGATCGGCGCAGAGCAATGGACCAGCGAAATCCATGTCCCCGCCTCGATCGAGGGCGCCTTTGCGCGCGGCGTCGCGCCAATGATCCTCGTCTTTCCCGACAGCAAGACGATGCATAACGGATCGATGTATTCCTCGTCGCAGACGGTCGGCGACTTCGAGCGGTTCATCAGCCACGACCTGATCACCGCGATCGATGCCCGCTATCGCACCATTGCCCGGCGCGAGGCGCGCGGGCTGATCGGCCATTCGATGGGCGGCTATGGCACCGCGCGGATCGGGATGAAGCATGCCGACATGTACGGTGCCATCTATATGATGAGCCCCTGCTGCCTGTCGCCCCGCGCCATGGCGCAGCCCGATGCCAGGAACGAGGCCGCGCTGACCAGCCTGACCTCGCCCAAGGATTCGGCCAAGCTGAACTGGGGCCAGCGCGCCATGCTGGCGGCGTCGGCCGCCTGGTCGCCCAATCCGAAGAACCCGCCGCTCTATCTCGACCTGCCGATCAAGGACGGCAAGCTGCGCGACGACATCATGGCCAAGTGGCTGGCGAACACGCCGCTTGCCTTTGTCGATCAATATATCGCCCCCTTGCGCAGCTTTCGCGCGATCGGGCTGGATGTCGGGTCGCAGGACGGACTAAAGCCCGATGCCGAGGCGCTGCACGCCGCGCTCGACCGCTATGGCATCGCCCATCAGTTCGAGGTGTACGAGGGCGATCACGTCAACCGGATCGGCGTGCGCTTTCAGGACAAGGTCTTGCCCTTTTTTGGCAAGATATTGGTCGGTCAGTCGGCGGGTCGACGCTGATGCGCGCGTCGCGGCGCGGCGTGCTCCAGGGGCTGGCGGCGGGCGCGATCAGCGGCGGGCTGGTCAAACCCGCCGGCGCTGCCACCCCGACCGCGCCCGATCCGACGCATCGCCTTTGGTATCGCACCCCTGCCAAGGCCTGGACCGAAGCGTTGCCGGTGGGCAATGGGCGGCTGGGCGCGATGGTCTTTGGCGGCATCGCGCGCGAACGGCTGCAACTCAACGAGGACAGCCTGTGGGCGGGCGGGCCCTATGATCCGATCAATCCCGCCGCGCGCCAGGCCTTGCCCGAGGTGCGGCGGCTGATCGCGGCGGGGCGGCTGAAGGAGGCGCAGGCACTGGCCGATCGCACATTGATCGGCACGCCGCGCACGCAAATGCCCTATCAGCCGCTCGGCGATCTGATCCTGCGCTGGCCGGGGCTGACCGACGATGCGGCCAGCGACTATCACCGGCAGCTCGATCTCGACAGCGCCGCCGCGACCACGCGTTTCTCGGCAGGCGGCGTCACCCACCGGCGAACGGTGATCGCCTCGCCGATCGGCCAGGTACTGATGATAACGATCGAGGCCGACCGGCCGTTCGATCTCGACATCGCCCTGACCTCCCCGCAACAGGATATTCGGGTCGAGACTACCCGTGATCGGCTGACCCTCACCGGGCGCAATGCGGATCATGCCGGCGTGAAGGCGGCGCTGCGCTTCGCCGCACAACTGGGTGTCGTGGCGCGCGGCGGCACGGTGACGACCGGCGACGGGCTGGCGGTACGCGGCACGCGATCGGTGACGCTCTTCCTCGCTATGGCGACCAGCCGTCGCGGCTCGGGGGATCTGACCGGCGATCCGCTGGCGGACGTATCGCGGACGATCGACCAGGCGCTGGCGCGGGGAGCGGTGAAGGTCGCGGCCGATGCGCTGGCCGAGCATCGTCGGCTCTACCGCCGCATCGCGCTCGATCTCGGCACCAGCCCCCAGGGCTTGCGCCCCACCGACGAGCGGGTGCGCGCCGATCGCGCCGTGGATGATCCGGCGCTGGCCGCGCTTTATTTCAACTATGGCCGCTATCTGCTGATCACGTCGTCGCGCGCGGGCGGGCAGCCGGCGAACCTCCAGGGGCTGTGGAACGAGAGTACCAACCCGCCCTGGGGGTCCAAATATACCGTCAACATCAATACCGAGATGAACTATTGGCCCGCCGAGCCGACCGGGCTGGGCGAATGTGTCGCGCCGCTGGTGCAGATGGTGCGCGAACTGGCGATCAGCGGCGAACGGACGGCGCGGGAGATGTATGGCGCGCGCGGCTGGGTCTGCCACCACAATACCGATCTGTGGCGTGCGACCGCGCCGATCGACGGCGCGCCCTGGGGCATGTGGCCGACCGGCGGGGCGTGGTTGTGCACCCATTTGTGGGAGCATTACGACTATCACCGCGATCCGGCCTTCTTGGCCTCGGTCTATCCGCTGATGCGCGGGGCGGCGCTGTTCTTCCTCGACACGCTGCAGACCGATCCGGCAACGGGTCACTTGGTCACCAGCCCGTCGCTGTCGCCCGAGAACGAGCATTCGCCCGGTGTCTCGATCTGCGCGGGGCCGGCGATGGACCAGCAGATCCTGCGCGACCTGTTTGATCAGGTGGCGCGCGCCGCCGCGATCCTGAACATCGATGCCGAGTTCGCCGCGCAGGTGAAGGCGGCCCGCGCCCGCCTCGCCCCCGACCGGATTGGCCGAGAGGGACAGTTGCAGGAATGGCAGGAGGATTGGGACGCCCGCGCGCCCGATCCGCATCACCGCCATGTCTCACACCTCTATGCGCTGTTCCCCAGCGACCAGATCACCCCCGACCGGACACCGGAACTGGCAAGAGCGGCGCGCAAGTCGCTGGAAATACGCGGAGACCAGTCGACCGGCTGGGCCACCGCGTGGCGCGCCAATTTGTGGGCGCGGCTGCATGACGGCGAGCATGCGCACAGGATCATCGCCTATCTGCTGGGGCCGCAGCGCACCTATCCCAATCTGTTCGACTCGCATCCGCCTTTCCAGATCGACGGCAATTTCGGCGGCACGCGCGCGATCGTCGAGATACTGATGCAGAGCCGTGACGACGAACTGCTGCTGCTCCCGGCGCTCCCCCGCGCCTGGCCGACGGGATCGGTCAGCGGCCTGCGCGCACGCGGGCGGTGCCGGGTCGACCTGCGCTGGCGCGAGGGGCGGCTCGTGTCGGCAATGCTGGCCGGCGATCTGGCGGGTGAACGCATCGTCCGGCTGGGTGCTCGACAGACGCGGATCACCCTGACACCCGGCAAACCCATCCGGTTGCGCGAAGCCGACTTTGTTTAACGCGTTGAGAGACTTCGGACGCGAAACACCGTAATCGAAACAGCTTGACTGGACAGCCCCGCTTTAGTCCGACAAGATGGCGGCAACGATAACGAAGCGGGTGAGGCAATGCGACGGATCAAACAGGCCTGTCTGGCGGGCGCGGCGGTGGTCGCGTGTCTGTCATCCACCGGCATCGCGCAGACGGCCCCGGCGAAGACCGATCCGCTGGCGCCCACCGGCCGCTGGACCGCCAATCAGGATGGTCAGGCCGCATTGCCGCCGATGGGCTGGAACAGCTGGAACGCGTTCAACAGCGATGTCGACGAGGAAAAGGTCATGGCCTCGGCGCAGCTGATCGTCGACAAGGGGCTGGCCGCCGCCGGTTATCGGTACATCAACATCGATGACGGCTGGTGGTTGCGGCGGCGTCAGCCCGATGGCCGGCTGGTGATCCGCGCCGACAAATTCCCCTCCGCCAAGGCCGGCGCCAACCAGCAGACCAGCTTTCGCCCGCTGACCGACCGGCTCCATGCCATGGGGTTCAAGGCGGGCATCTATTCCGACATCGGCCGCAACAGCTGCGGCCAGGTCTACACCCCCAATTTCGCCAACCAGCCCGAGGGCACCGTAGCCGAGCGCGAGGTGGGGCTGTACGGCCATATCGACCAGGACATCGCACTCTATTTCCGCGAATGGGGGTTCGATTATATCAAGGTCGATGGTTGCGGCATTCGCGGGCTGGGCAGGGACAGCGACCATGTCCGCAAGGGCGATTATCGCGAACTGGCCCCGCTGATCGACATGAACTCACTCGCGCGGACCGACATTCCGGCGGTGCGCGCGCTCTATGATCATGTCGCGACCGCGTTGAAGCGGGAAAACCCGGATGGCGACTATCTGTTCTCGCTGTGCCTCTGGGGCTCGTCCAATGTGCGCAACTGGGGCAAGCAGATCGGTAATGTCTCGCGCACCAGCGACGACATCACGCCGCACTGGTCGCGGATGCTGACCAACTTCGACACCAGCGCGACCCGTGCGCTCTATGCCCATGCGCATACATGGAACGACCCCGACATGCTGTTCGTCGGGTCGGGCGAGTTCGACGCCGATCACATGACCGAGGCCCGCTCGCACTTCGCGTTATGGGCGATGATGAACGCGCCAATGCTGATCGGCTTCGACCTGCGCAAGGCCAATGCCGAGCAGTTGGCGCTGCTGGGCAACCGGGCGATCATCGCGCTGAACCAGGATGCCGCCGGACATCAGGCGGTGCCGGCCTATCGGTCGGACGATGTCCAGATCTTTGTGAAGACACTGGCCAATGGCGACAAGGCGGTGGCGATCCTCAACCGCACCGCCGCGCCGGTCCAGCCGACGCTGACCGCCGATCATCTGAAACTGCGCGGCGACCGGCCGGTGGCCCTGACCGACCTGTGGAGCGGTCAGAAGACCAGCTTCACGGGCAATACCAGGCTGACCGTCGCGCCGCACCAGACGCTGATCTACCGCGTCACCGGCCAGCGCCGGTTGACGGGCGGCCATTATCTGTCGGAGACGCCCGGCGACGTGAACCCGGCCGAGGACGGCGTCGTCACGCCCGAGGGCGATCCGACGATCCATCACGAACTCAGCCCCTGGGGCGGCAGCAACGGGCCGGGCGACTTCCCGCAATATGGCGGCTGGGGCGGCGCGCAGGCCGATCGCACGCCCTTCGGCCGGCCGCTTCGCATGGCGGGCAAGGTGTATGACACGGGCCTTGGCGTCCTCGCCAATTCGCGACTGGAGGTACGCAATCCGGGCCAGTCGCGGTTCGCCGCCACGGTCGGCATCGACGACTCCGCCACCGCACGCCGCCGGCGCGTGGTGTTCGAAGTCTATGGCGATGGCAAGCTCCTCGCCCGCTCGCAGCCCGCGACGCTGAACGGAACGCCAGCGACGATCGAGGCCGATGTGCGCGGTCGCAAGCTGATCGAACTGGTCGCCCGCGCCGATAGCGCTCCCGACGCGGCTCTGCCCGTCGCCTGGGGCGAGGCGCGACTGCTCGACTGACGCGATTGTCCCGCCTGATCAGGGCCTTGCCGTTTGACCATCACCATGCAAATGTCGCCGCAAAGCACAAAGGAGAGGGTGATGGAACCCAAGGGGCAAGGCCCGATGCTGACGCGTCGGCAACAGCTTGTCGGGATGACCGGCGGCCTGATGATGGGAGCGCTCCCGTCACCACTTATGGCGCAGGCCGATATGCCGTTACGCGATCTGGCGGCGGCCAAGGGAATCCTGTTCGGCACCGCGATCAATGCCGGACGATCCTCGCCGATCAACGATCCGGCCTATGGCGCGATCATCGCGCGCGAATGCGCGGTCGTCGTTCCCGAGAATGAGATGAAGGTCTATGTGGTCGGCAACGACCCGCAGGCGCTGAACTTCGGCCCCGCCGACGCCATCGCGACCTATGCGCGCGACCATGGCATGAAGCTGCGCGGGCACACCCTGCTATGGAACTATGGCAAGTATATCTCGCCGGCGCTCGCCGAGCGGGTGCGGAGCGTCGGCGCCGAAAAATGGCTGCGCGCCTATATCGCCAGCGTCGCCGGCCATTTCGGCGATCGCATCTATTCCTGGGACGTGGTCAACGAGACGATCGATCCCAAGACTGGCGAGATCCGCGACACCGTCTTCACCCAGGCGCTCGGCTTCGACGCGCTGAAGATCGCGTTCGAAGCGGCCAGGGAACACGCCCCCCACGCCCAGCGGGTCTATAACGACTATATGTCCTGGGAGGTTGGCAACGAGAAGCATCGCGCCGGTGTCCTGCGGCTGCTCGAGCGGTTCCGGCGCGAAAAGGTGCCGGTCGACGCGCTCGGCATCCAGAGCCATCTGGGCAATGACGGCAGCCATTCGCGCGCCCAACGCGCCGAGTGGAAGCAGTTCATCGATGCGGTGGTGGCGATGGGTTATCGCCTGCTGATCACCGAGTTCGACATCAACGACCGCGAACTCCCGGCCGATCCCGTCCGCCGCGACGCGCAGGTCGCCGCCGTCGCGCGCGACTATCTCGATCGCATGTTCGCCTATCCGCAGCTCGACCAGTTCCTGTGCTGGGGCCTGTGGGACAAGCATAGCTGGCTGCAGGGGTTCGCGCCGCGCCCTGACGGCGTCGCCCAGCGCCCCCTTCCCTATGACGATGCGCTGCACCCCAAGCCGCTGCGCGCGGCCATCGCCGATGCCCTCCGCGCTGCCCCCGTTCGAAAGACCATCGCATGATCCGCCGCCTGACGCTCCTTGCCCTGTCGCTGAGCCTGGCCGGGCCCGCCGTCGCGCAGACCGCGCAGTTCGATGACTTCCGCTATCAGGGCCGTTCGCTGGAGCAGGTAAAGCCGGGCCCGGGCGAATATCTGAACCCGATCGTCGCGGGCTATTATCCCGATCCCTCGGTCACGCGGGTCGGCAACGACTATTATCTCGTCAATTCGTCCTTCGCCCATTATCCGGGCCTGCCGATCTTCCACTCGACCGATCTCGTGAACTGGACGCAGATCGGCAATGCGATCGACCGGCCGGGGCAGCTCGATTTCTCGGGCCGCGCGATTTCCGAGGCGGTGTTCGCGCCCGACATCAGCTATCACGACGGCACCTTCTACATCGTCAACACCTGCGTTCAGTGCCGGGGCAATTTCGTCATCACCGCCAAGAACCCCGCCGGCCCCTGGTCGGACCCGATCTGGCTCCCCTTCGAGGGGATCGACCCGTCCATCTACTGGGAGGGGGACCGCGCCTATATCGTCAACAACCGCGCACCCGACGAGACGCCGCGCTATGATGGCCACCGCGCCATCTGGGTCCAGGAATATGACTGGCGCGCGGGCAAGATGGTGGGGGAGAGTACGCAGCTGATCAATGGCGGCGTCGACCTGTCGAAGAAGCCCGTCTGGATCGAAGGGCCGCATATCTTCAAGAAGGACGGCTGGTATTATCTGACCGCCGCCGAGGGCGGGACCAGCGTCAACCATTCGCAGGTCGTCTTCCGCTCCAAGGCGCTACGCGGGCCTTTCGTGCCCTACGCCGGCAATCCGATCCTTACCCAACGCGATCTCGACCCCAACCGTCCGCATCCGATCAGCGCGGCGGGCCATGCCGAGCTGGTCCAGACGCAGAATGGCGACTGGTGGGCGACCTTCCTCGCGACGCGCCCCTATGCCGAGGATTTCTACAATATCGGGCGTGAGACCTTCCTGTTGCCCGTCACCTGGAAGGACGGATGGCCGATGATCCTGGAGCGCGGCAAGCCCGTACCCTGGACCCATGCCAAGCCCGACCTGCCCGCCAGCCCCGCCCCCAAACTGCCGACCAGCGGCGACTTCGGCTATGTCGACGGCTTCGACGGCAATAAGCTCGCCATGCCGTGGATCGGCATCCGCACGCCCAAAACCCCCTTCTACCGCGTCGCCAATGGCCGCCTGTCGATCGACAGCGGCGCGCCGCTGGGCGATCGGAGCGGCGTGCCCGCCTTTGTCGGGCGTCGCCAGCAGCATGTGGTCGCCGATGTCGCGACGACGCTGACCTTCACCCCCGCCAGGGACGGCGCACGCGCCGGGCTGGCGGCGATCCAGAACGACTATGCCTATCTGTTCTTCGGCCTGACCCGTATCGACGGACAGCCGCGCATCGCGCTCTATGTCCGGGAGGGCAAGAACACGCGCGACGAAGCCGCGCCCGAAAGGCTGGTGGCCTCTGCGCCGCTGACCGCAAAGGGACCGGTCACGCTCAGCATCCATGCGAAAGGCGGTATGATGACGTTCGATTATCAGACAGGCGGCAAGCCGATGACGCTGACATCCGATCTCGATGTCCGCTTCCTCAGCACCGCGCGCGCGGGCGGGTTCGTCGGCACGGTCATCGGCCCTTATGCGTATACGCCGCGATGACGGCGCGGCGACCTTTCGCGATTGCGCTTGCGGTCTCGCTGGCCGGGCTGTCCGCCATGGCTGGTGCACAAGCCTGGCAGTCGGATCGCGGCGACGGCACCTATGCCAATCCGCCACTCTATGCCGATTATCCCGATCCCGACATCATTCGGGTGGGGCGGGACTTCTACTTCATCACCACGACCTTTGCCAACGTCCCCGGCCTGACCATCATGACCTCGCGCGATCTGGTGAACTGGCGCTTCGTCGGCCATGTCATCGATCGGCTCGAGGGCTTGCCCGAATATGAGCTGAAGAAGGGCGGCGCCTATCGAAAGGGCATCTTCGCCCCCAGCCTGCGCTACCGCGACGGCGTCTTCTACATCGCGGTGACGCCGGTCGGCGAGAAGACACGCATCTATCGCTCGAAGGACATTCGCGGCCCCTGGACGATGAACCGGATCAGCGAGGAAGCCTTTGATCCGGGCCTGTTCTTCGACACGGACGGCAGCGCCTATATCATGACCTCGGTCGGGTCGGACGGCACCAATACGCTGCTCAGCCTCGACCGCGACCTGCGCACCGTCACCGACAAACGCGTCGTCTATTTCAACAAGGGCGCCGAGGGCTCGAAGCTCGTCAAACGCGGCGACTATTATTACATGTTCAACGCCATCCCCTTCCGGCTGGGGATGACCGTCTCGCGCGCCAAGAGCCTGTTCGGGCCATGGGAGACGCGCGACCAGATCGACGACAAGACCGGCGGGCATCAGGGTGCGATCGTCGATCTGCCCGATGGCACCGACTATGGCTTCGTGATGATCGATGCCGGTGCGGTCGGGCGGATGACGAACATCAGCCCCGTCTTCTGGAAGGACCGCTGGCCGGTCTGGGGCACGCCGGACACGCCGGGCCGCGTGCCCGCCACCGCGACCAAGCCGATCCAGGGCCAGCCCGTCAGCCTGCTCCCCGCCTCGGACGATTTCGCGGCGTCCAAGCTGGGCCTGCAATGGCAGTGGAACCACAATCCCGTCGCCAGCGGCTGGTCGCTGACCGAGCGGCCGGGCTGGATGCGACTGCGCGCGGGCCAGGCCCCCGCCCTTTGGAGCGCGCGCAACACCCTGCTGCAAAAGGAACAGGGACCGTTCAGCCGGGGGATCGTGGCGATCGACCCGTCGCATATCGCCGCTGGCGACCAGTGCGGCTTCGGCACCTTCGGCAAATATAACGGCCATATCGCGGTCGGCCGGGGACGCGATGGCCGACTGACGCTCACCATGCGCGTGATCGAGGATCTGGCCGACACCCAGAAGACCGACGTCCGGGTCGATGCCCAGCCGATCGCCGCCAAGCGGCTGTTCCTGCGCACCGACATGGATTTCAAGACCGATCGGGGCAGCGTCGCCTATAGCGTCGACGGGCGCGACTGGCGGACGCTGGGCGGCGATTTCCCGCTCGCCTTCGACTGGCGGACGGGGACGTTCCAAGGACAGCAATATGCGCTGTTCTGCTATAATCCGGGTGCCAAGGGCGGGTGGATGGATGTCGACAGCTTCACGCTGTCGGGGCGGTAATCCCGTGGCCTTCGACTTCGCTCAGGCTGAACGGAGCGGAGGATCGAAGGCCACACATTCCAGCATCCGTTCAGCCTGAGCGAAGTCGAAGGCCATGCGAAACGCTAGATCGTCGGCAATCCCCGCTCGACGATCTTGCGGATCAGGTCACGGTGCTTGGGCAAACCGGCGAGCATCCGCCCGGTCTGCACGTCATTCTCCCGCCGGGCGCGCTCGGCGAGGATCGTCTCGGCCGCCAGGCTGCCCGGCGCGGTCTCGGTGCGCTGGCCCATGCCGTACAGGACATATTGATAGCTGGCCGAGGGGAACACCTCTTCCACCCGGTCGAACTCGTCATGCATCCACGGCGCCTGATAGCGCCACAGCGTCATCAGTTCCTGCAACCGGTCCGGCATCGTCTCGGCCCGGCAATTGTCCCGCCAGAAGTCGCTATCGGTCCGCTGGGTCAGCGCGTAATGCAGCTTCAGGAAATCGACGATCCGGCCCCAGCGGTACAGGGTCGTGTCGTTGAACCGCTTGGCGACCGTGTCCATCACCTCGCGGCACGCCGGCATCTGCTCGGCGATCAGCTTGGCCGACAGCTCGATCAGGACGATAGCCGAGGCCTCGAGCGGTTCGAGGAACCCGGCCGCCAGCCCGACGCCGACACAGTTGCGCTCCCAGAACCGCTCACGATGTCCCGCCCGGATCTTGAGCGCGCGCACCGACAGATCGCGCCCCGCCTCGCCCAGATAGGCGCGCAGTTCGCGCTCGGCTTCGTCGCGGCCGATATGGCTGCTCGAAAAGACATGCCCCACCCCGCGCCGGGTCGGCAGGCCGATGTCCCAGATCCAGCCCGACGACTGCGCCGTCGAGATGGTGTGCGAGGCGATCGGCGCCTCGGGATCGTCATAGGGCACCTGGATGGCGAGCGCGGTATCGCAGAACAGCACATCGCCCAGCGGCTTGAATGGCACGCCCATCGCCTCGCCGAGCAGGAGCGAGCGGAAACCGGTGCAGTCGACGAACAGGTTGCCGGTCACTTCCCCCGCCTGCGCCGTGCGGACCGCGCGAATGTCGCCCTGCTCACTCAGCAGCACCTCTTCGACATCGGCCAGGACATGCCGCACGCCCAACCTCTCGCAGCAATGGCGGCGCAGGAAATCGGCGAACTTGCCGGCATCGAGATGATAGGCATAGTTGGCCAGCGCTTCATATTCGGGCGTCGCGATCGTCTTGGGCGCAAGGCCGGCGTCGCAGATCCGCCCCTGCGGCGTCACCGCGTCGCAGAAGCTGCCCTCCTCGCCCGCCGCCAGCCAGTGAGGGGCCAGGTTCACCTGTCCGAAGCTCTGCGGCAGCATCAGCGGGTGGTAATAGCCGTCATCGGCCGCACCCGTCGTCCAGCGGTTGAAGCGCGCGCCCTGCTTGAACGAGGCATCGCACTCGCGGAAGAACGCGGTCTCCGACACGCCCATCTTGCGCAGGGTCGTGCGCAGCGTCGGCCAGGTCCCCTCGCCCACGCCGATGATCGGCACATTGGGCGACTCCACGAGTGTGACGGTAAAGCCATGCGGCCGCCGCCCCTGATGCCGCGCGGCGATGACACCGGCGGTCAACCAGCCGGCGGTGCCGCCGCCGACGATCACGATATTCTGGATGGGCTGAACCATGGTCGAGAAGGTCCAAAAGCGAACGGGGATGTCAAGCCGAAGCCCGACATCCCCGCCCTCGCGCTATCGTCAGAAGCGGTAGCGCGCGCCGAGCGTGAAGCGCCGGCCATAATCGAACACATCGAGCAGCTGGTTCTTGAACCGGCCATGCGTGCTCTGCTTGTTGTTGTTGAGGTTCAGGATTTCGCCGAAGATCGAGAAGTCCTTGGTGACGTCATAGCTGCTAGTCAGATCGACCTGGAAGCTCTGGTTCACGAAGGTCGGCTCGGCGCCGTACGCCCCGGTATTCTGGTTCTGGCCGAAGCCCGCCAGATACTCGTCACGCCAGTTGAGCGCGGTTCGGATCTGGAAGCCGTTTTTGTCGTAGAAGCCGACGAAGTTGGCCGAATTGGCCAGGCCCGTAACCGCGAAGCCCGTCTGCGAGATGTTGGTCGCGTCATAGGGTTTGTTGGTGTCGACCAGCGTCGCGTTCGCCTGGAAGCCGAAGCCGCTATCGCCGAACACCTGCTGCCAGGCGATTTCGACACCGCGCACCGTCGCGTCCGGCCCGTTGACCTGTGCCGAGATGGCGAAGCTCGCGGGCTGGCCCGTGGTCGGATCGATCACGCCGTTCACCGTCTGGCGCGTCACGCCGCCGACGATGAAGTTGCTGACGTTCTTCAGGAAGAAGTCAACCGCGAGGTACGAGTTGCGCTGGTAGTACCATTCGGCCGCGACGTCGAAATTGTCGGCCAGATAGGGCTGTAGATTGGGATTGCCGCCGCTGCCCGACAGCGCACCGACGCGCTGGCCGATACCGACGTTGAGCACCGGGTTCAGCAGGTTGAGGCCCGGACGGGTCAGCGTACGCGACGCGTCGAAGCGCAGCTGCAGATTGTCGGTCACTTCCAGTCGTGCGTCGACCGAGGGCAGCACATAGGTGTAGCTGTTGCGGCGCGCCACGGGCTGCGTGTCGGAGAAGCCGATGGTCAGCAGCGACGGGTCGGTCGTGCTGCGCGTGATCGACGTCGGCTGGCGTCCCTGCCCGATCGAGCGCAGACGGGTATTCTCAGTGCGCACGCCGAACGCGACATGCAGGGGCATGTTGCCGATCCGGCCTTCCATCGCCGAGCTGAGGAAGAAGGACAGCGTCTTTTCGTTGACCGTCAGGATGCTCGCCGGATCGACCGCCTCGGTGAACTGGCCACGGAACCCGCGCAGTCCGTTCGCCGTGTCGGTGGCGCCCGGATAATTGAACCCCGGAATATTCTGGGCATAGGGATTGCCCAGCCCCGACAGATAGGCCTGATAGGCCTGCGGACTGTAGATCAGGACGGATGGCGGCAGGCCGCCCGCGAAGCCGGGGATGAATTTGTCGAGGCTGATCGTGCCCTGATAGAGGCTGGACGGCAGGGGCGACACGCCACCGCCCTGGCCCGACGGCGCGCCATAGCCCGAATAGGCCTGCCAGAAATTGTTCGTGAAGGTGCTGCGGTTCAACAGCTGGAAATTGTCTTCGACATACTGGCCGCCGAGCTTGAGCGTGATATTCTCTTCTTTCCACGTCGCAACGCCGCGGAATTGCTTGAGCTCATCGGTATTCTGCTGGGTCTGGTTGACCGTGACGTGCGAACCGATCAGCGCGGGATCGGCCCAGCGCGCGCCATCGCCGGCGGGGCCGAAATTGCTGATCGTCGGGAACGCCTTGTTGCTGTCGCCCGTGATGTTGAAGCCCAGATTGGTGCCCAGGCGACCGCCATAGCCGATGTCGCCATTCTGGCTGCCGATGACATTGCCGGGGTTCAGCCAGCTCTTGGCATAGGCGCCGTCGCCTTCGACCGTCAGCTTTTCGGTGACGTCCCACTTGACGTTCAGGCCGGTCTGGTTGGTCTGAAGGATCTGGCGGTTATGCGCGCTGGTGAAGTCGGTCGGCGACCCAGCCTGGGTGAAGCTGACCGCCGTGCCGTTGGCGTCCTGCTTGACGTTGCGCAGCGACTCCTGGCTGAACCATACGCCAAAGCCATACACGTCGGTATTGAGCGTCTGGCGCGAAAAGTTGTTGTCCAGCGTGACCATCACCCCTTCGGAAGGGTGCCATTGCAGCGCGATGCGGCCATCGACACGCTCGTCCTGCACGCGCTGCTGTTCCGCGCCGTATTGCTGCGGGAACCAGCCGGTGAGCGTTCGCCGGTTCGAGGGTGCGGCGTTGACGTCGTTCGTCGGCGCGCAGGTGGCGGCGGTGCTACCCTGCAACTGGCAGGGGGCGAAGCCGTTGCCCGGCCAACCCGAGACGAAGACGCGATTGGTATCGGTATCACGGCGGGTATAGATAAAGCTCGACAGGATACCCAGCGTATCGTCGGCGAAGGTGTCGCTGACCAGCGCGCCGAGCGTCGGCACGACATGGCCCGCACGGTCCTGCAGCGAACCCGAGGCGCTGACCGCGGCACGGAAGCCGGGATGGTCGAACGGCTTGGGGAACTGGATGTCGACGGTCGCACCGATCGAGCTGGACGCCAGCGACACGTCGGGCGTCTTCAGCACGCTGATACCGCCGATGAAATCCGAGCCGACGGTGCTGAAGTCGATCTGGCGACCACCGGTCGCGGTCGAGATGCGGCGGCCGTCATAGAGCGTGGTGTTGAAGTCGCCGCCAAAGCCGCGAACGGTGATGCCGGTGGGCTCGCCACGTGCGCCCGAGCGCTGGATCGATACGCCGGGCAGACGCTGGAGCGAGGCCGCGACGTTCGAGTCGGGAAATTTGCCGATGTCTTCTGCGGAGATAGCATCGACGACGCCGGTCGCGGTACGCTTGATGTCGAGGTTGCGCTGGAGCGAACTGCGCAGGCCGGTGACGATGATGTCGGCCGAACTCGCCTCGCCATCGGGCGACGGGCTATTGTCCTGCGCGGCGGGGTCGGTGGCCTGCCCCTGGGGCGTGCCCGCTTCCTGGGCGGTAGTGGTGTTGGCCTGAACCGCGACGTCCGGACGGACGCCGGCTCCGGTCTGGGCAAAGGCCGCGTCAGGCGACAGCAGCGCCAGGGCCATCAGCGGCGACACGCCGGTCATCAGCCTGCGCCGCGACGTCAGCGTGCTCACGAGAACAGTGCGAACCACCATCTTCCCCTCTCCTTCATGTTTATGTCCATGGGCGACCGACGTTATGCCGCCGTACCGCCCACATTATGCCAGGATGGTAACGCTATGATAGCGCTATAACAAGCGATTTGTCAGAGTGCGCGAATGCCGGTATCGGCACGGCTTGACGAAGGACGGAGGGACCGGACACAACCCCGCCCCAGACACAATCCCGCCATCGTCGCCCCGGCCGGCATCGCATCCGCCCGGGGTCATGAGAGGGTGCGACGCGAGAGGACCGACGACCATGGCCGATATGGAATTGCTCGACAGCGCGCGGCATGCGGCCCTGCGCGTGTCCACCGCACCCGACGCGACGCGCCATTTCGTGCAGCTGGTGGCCGAGGAGTTCATCGCCGCCTCGCTCCACTATCCGATATTGTTCACCCGGCACCCCGAGACGGGTGACCTCTATCCGGGGGCGCTGATGGGCTTGGTGCCGGACGAAAATCTCTGCCTGAACGCCGATCGCACATTGGCGGGCTATCGCGCCGCCGATCTGGAGCGGCAGGGTTTCTACGTCTCGGGCGAGAATATCGCGATCGATCCCCATCACGCCGCGTTGCGACAGCCCGGAGGCGAGCCGGTATTCGACGCGGACGGCGCACCGACGCCGATGTTGCAGCGGGTCCAGGCCGCCTTGCGCCGGTTGCACAAGGGGCTGCCCGAGACCGAACGCTTCGTCGCCGCGCTGCTGGCGCACAAGCTGGTCGAGCCGATCGACCTGAGCTTCCGCTTCGACAATGGCGAAAGCCTGCAACTCGACTCGCTCTATACGATCAGCCTCGATGCGCTCCACGCGCTGCCCGACGACGTCGCGCTGTCGCTGTTCCGGTCGGGCGACATGCAGCTGATCTATGCTCAGACCAATTCGGTCCGCCATATCCCCACGCTCGCCCGGCGGCGCAACGACCGGTTGAGCGGACTGGCGGCGTGAGCGGCGCAGCGGTCGAGATCGATCGCGCCGCGCTGACCGATCCGGCGGCCTTCCGCCGGCTGGTCGCCGAACCCTGCCAGCCGGTGGTGATACGTGGCGCGGTCGCCGGATGGCCGCTAGCGGAAGCGGTCAAGGACGGTGCGGCGCTGCGCGACTATCTGGCGCGGTTCGATGCGGGCCATCCGGTCGAGGCCTTTGTCGGCGATCCTGCGATCGCCGGCCGCTACCACTACACCGACGATCTGGCGGGGTTCAATTTCCGGCGCGAACGCATGGCGCTGGGCGAGGCGGTCGCACGGATCACCCGGCCGGGCGAAGCGACCGAAAGCGTCTATGCCGGCTCGCTGCCGACCGAGGTCTTCCTGCCGGGACTCGCGGCGGAGAACGCTCTGCCCTTCGCGCCTTCGGGGGTATCGCCCCGACTGTGGATCGGTCACGCCTCGACCATCGCCTGCCATTACGACATGCTGGACAATATCGCCTGCGTGGTGGCGGGGGAGCGGCGCTTCACCCTCTATCCGCCGGATGCGATCGACGACCTCTATGTCGGTCCGATCGACCACACCATGGCGGGCCAGCCGGTGGCGCTGGCAGCGGAGGCGGCGCCGGGCGACCCGCGCTATCCGCGCTTCGAACACGCGGCGGCGCGGGCGATCACGGTCGATCTGGGGCCGGGCGATGCGCTCTACATGCCCAAGCTCTGGTGGCACCGAGTGGAGGCGCGCGGACGGCTCAACCTGCTGGTCAATTACTGGTGGGATGCGTTTCCGATCGGGCCCGATCAACCCTTCGTCACGCTATTGCTGGCGATGAGCGCGATCGCCGCGCGCCCCGCGCCAGAGCGGGCGGCCTGGGCCGCATGGTTCGATCACTACGCCTTTCGCCCCGATGGCCATCCGCTGGCACATCTGCCAGAGGAGCGTCACGGCGTGCTGGGCGAGAACCCGGAGAATATGAAAATGCTCCGGGCGCAGGCAATGCGGATGCTCCGCGGCGGCTGAGCCGGCTCAGTCCGTGGCAGGGCTGAGCGTCAAGCCCTGGATCACCACCTCGGGATCGACCAGCCACAGGGTGATGCGATGCCGCCCGGCCGTGACCGCCGGTAGCGTCGTCGTCGCGGCCCGGCGGTTCTCGATCACCGACCGCTCCCATGTCTCCGCCGTCTCGCCGGCCATCAGATCGAGCATGATCGGTGCACCATCGTCGATCGAGATCGCGACCCGGTGCTTGCCGTTCCCCCGGACGTCCAGCCCCGGTGCGGCGACCACCCCCAAGGTCATCGGACCGGCGCGATCCCAGCGGACGTCATAGACGATATGCGGACTGGCCCCGCCCGGCCGCTCGATCGCGGGCGCGGTGGTGGGCGTGGCGATCATCGCCGCACCGGCCGCCGTGAAACCCGCCACACGCTGCCACCGCACGCCGCCGCCATCGACCGCTCGGCCGCTATCGGCCGCGATCATGCGGGCGGCACGGGGCGTCGGTGCCGGCAGTGGCAGGGGCTTGGCCACCGTCGCCAGTGCGGGCATCGTGTCGGTGTCGGGCTGTTGCCAGCCGGTATAGCCGATATGGGTCTGCGCCATCATGCTGGTCCATTTGCCGCCCGCCGTCTCGACCTCGTAGCGGCGGCGGATCGCCGCATCACGCACGTAGAAGCCGCGCGCCGCCTGCGCCATGCGGTCGGCGGTCGCGCCGTCTCCGGTACTCGCTGCCGCCCGGTTGGCGGCGACCGCGTGATACAGCCGGTGGAGGTTCGTCATCGCCTCGACGCGGTGGAGCACCAGTTCATAATAGGCGTCGCGCTGGGCGGCGGGCAGCGTCGCTTCGACCTGCCGCGCATCACCGTCGAGCGCGTTCCATTCCGCCAATATCCGCGCCCATTCGCCACCGGCCAGGTCATAGGTCGTCGCGTCGATCAGCTCGGGCTTGCGGCGGCTGGCGAGTTGCCCGTAGCGGGTCAGGAGCGCGCCGATGGCAGGGCCTTGCGCCGGCCCGAATTGCTGCGTCGCCCATCGGGCGGGATAGGCCTGCATCGCGGCCAGGTCCATGCGCGCCGGGTTCCACGCCATGGCGAGGAAGAAGCTGGTCGCATATTCCATCGGCTTCAGGTCGCCGACATTGACGATCCATAGCCGGTCCGCGCCATAATCGCTGGCCATCCGCATCTGCTGCCAGACGCGGGGCACGGCGTTCGTATCGAGCCATTTGTAATTGCGCGGCCCGCCGACATAATCGAAATGATAATAGACGCCCGCGCCGCCTGCGCGCGTCTGCCCCGGCGGCGGCAGGCGACGAATATTGCCCCAATTGTCGTCGGCGAACAGCAGGGTCACGTCGTCGGGGACGCGCATCCCCTTGTCATAATAATCCTGCACCTCCTTGTAGAGCGCCCAGACTTGCGGCGTTTCCGCGGCCGGGCGTTGGGTGACGTCGGCGATGATGCTGCGCTGGTCGGCGACGATCCCTTGCAGCAGGTCGATCGCGGTCCCCTCGGTCATCGGCTCGTCGCCGTCGCCGCGCATGCCGATGGTCACGGGGTCCTCGGCCTTGCCCCGCCGCTCGATACCCTTGCGCCAGAAGGCGCGCAGCGCGGGGGCATTTTTGGTGTAATCCCACGGCCCGCTGCCCTCACGCTTCCAGTCGGCCTGCGCGCGCTGCATCGGTTCGTGGTGCGAGGTGCCGAGCAGCACCCCCATTTCCTGCGCCAGCGGTGCGGAGGCGGGATCGTCCTCCCATAGCGACTTGCCCCACATGGCCGGCCACAGGAAATTCGCCTTGGAGCGAAGAAGCAGGGTGAAAACCTTCTCATAGGCCCGGTGATTGACGCCGCCGAACGTGGCGCGCGCCCAGCCGCC
Source organism: Sphingomonas pseudosanguinis (assembly GCF_052056765.1). Lineage (NCBI taxonomy): Bacteria > Pseudomonadati > Pseudomonadota > Alphaproteobacteria > Sphingomonadales > Sphingomonadaceae > Sphingomonas > Sphingomonas pseudosanguinis. The sequence continues at coordinate 1,401,936 of NZ_CP189888.1, read as the reverse complement.
AAAGCCCGGTTCCTCGTCATTGATGAAGATGCCGCGATATTTGACGACCGGATGATCGGCGACGCGCCCCGCCGTCAGATAGAGGCTCGGGTGGCGCTGCGCGGGAACATCCGCCCACCAGGTCCAGGGGCTGACCCCGGCCTTGGCGCTGATGTCGTACAGACCGAAGATGGTGCCGCGCCGATCCGCGCCGACGATCACCAGCGCACGGGATACGCCCGGCGCGGGGTTGTCGACGACTTGCTCGACATAGCCTTCCCACTGGCCCTTGAGGCCGCTGACATCGATCTTGCCGGCCCGCACCAGCGCATCGATCACGGGGCTCTGGCCCAGCGTCCCCGCGATCACCGTCGCGCCCGCCACCGGTACATTCGCCAGCCGGACCTCGCCGCCGCCCACCGCCTTCAAGTCGGTGACCAGATCCTGCGCCGCGCGGCGGACACCCGGTGCATCGGCGTCGTCGACCACCACGGTGGACACCCGCCCCGGCAGGATCAGCGCCAGGCCACCCGGCGTCGCGCGCTCGCACGCCCTGACCGGCTGCGGACAGGCGGGCATAGCCTGCGCGGCGGCGGGCAACAGCGCGATCAGCGCGGCGGACAGTAGCAGATGGGGCATCGTCTCTCCCGATCCCGTCTCGCGTGACAGCGGCGGGCGTTTTCCTTTGGCGTTCTTCCTGATATCGCTACCACATACCGCGCCGCAAGCGTGGATGGACAGGAAGAGGATCGGATATGACGCGTTGGGGCTTCACGGCGGCGGCCGTCTTGGCGTTGGCACTACCCGGCGGCGCGACCGCGCGCGATGCACGCTGGACGCCGGCCTGGGGCTCGTCGCAGATGCGGATCGATGGCCCCAATGCGGACAAGCTGGCCAAGGCTGGCCCCGCGACGATTCGCCAGACCGTGCACCTGACCGCCGGCGGCCGCGTCCTTCGCCTCCGCCTCTCCAACATCGCCGGCACCGCGCCGCTGCGGATCGGGGCGGCCACCATCGGTGCGGGCACGCCGGGCCGGTCGGAGGTCGCGCAAATCCTGCCCGTACGGTTCGGCGGTCTGTCCTCAGTGCTCATCCCGCCGGGCGCGGAGCTGTATTCGGACGACATCGCCCTGCCGGTCACGCCGGGCAGCGATGTGACGGTCAGCCTCTATTTCCCCGAGGCCGTCACCCTGCCGACCGGCCATTCGGGTGCGCGGTCGACCACCTATCTGGCACCCGGCGACGCCACCGCGCGCCCCGCCCTGCCCGAGGCCGACAAGATCGGCGGCTGGTGGGCGCTGTCGGACGTCGAGGTCCGCGACGCCGCCCAGACCGCGACGATCGTCACCATCGGCGATTCGATCACCGACGGCTATGGCATCACCGATAACAGCAACAGCCGCTGGCCCGACGACTTCGCCCGACGGCTGGCCGCGAATGCCGCGACGCGCCGCTTCTCGGTGGTCAATGCCGGGATCGGCGGCAACCGCGTGCTGCTGGACGGGCTGGGCCCGAACCTGATGGCGCGCTTCGACCGTGACGTGATCGCCCGTCCGGGCGTCAGCCACGTCATCCTGCTGGAGGGCGTCAACGATCTGGGCGTGCTGACCCGCGAGCATCCTGTCGACCAGGCTACCCACCGGGCCATCGTCGAGCAGATCACCACCGCCTATCGCCAGCTGGCCGCGCGCGCCCATGCGCATGGCATCCGGCTGATCGGCGGGACGATCACCCCGTTCCAGGGCAGCGACTATTATCACCCCGGCCCGGAGACCGAGGCGGATCGTCAGGCCATCAACAGCTTCATCCGAACCTCGGGCGTGTTCGACGGCGTCGTCGATTTCGACCGGGCGGTGCGCGATCCGGCGCGTCCCGACCGGCTGCTGGCGGCCTATGACTCGGGCGATCACCTCCACCCGAGCATGGCCGGCTACAAGGCCATGGCGGCGGCCATTCCGCTGTCGCTGTTCACCACCCCGCGCCGCTGATCAAAAGGCGGTGTCGAGGCCGATGCGCAGCGTCCGGGGGCGCAACGGCGTCACCTGGTCGCGGCCCGTGGTGAAGGGGGTGCCCAGCGCGAAGCGGTTGCCCCGCACATCGGCCAAATTGGTGACGCTGGCGCTCAGCCCGAACGCGCCGAGCCCCAGCCGGGCGGTCACGCCGCTGTCGAGATAGCTGCCCTGCTGCTCGCCCAGCACGGGGCCGACACCCAGCCGCGACGCGCCGACATAGCGCAGCCAACCATCGATGCGCAGGTCGCGCCCGCCCGCCAGCGTCCGATGATAGACCGCCCCCGTCCGCGCGGTGATCCGCGCGATATTGGGGATCTGGCTCAACCGCGCGAGGATCGTCGCGCGCGCGAGCGAGGGATCGGCCACGTCCCCTTGCAGCAGGGTGAAGGCCCGACTGTTGGACGGCTCGTCGATATGGCTGTCGTTATAGGAGACCGCGCCCTCGATCCGCAGCGAGTCGGACAGTTGCGCGCCGACCAGCGCCTCGATCGTCCAGAGTTGGCCGTCGCCGATATTGGCGGTGCTGGGCAAGCCGGTCGAATCGATGAAGTCCGCCTGGATGTCACGCCAGGCGGTATGCGCCAGCGTGACCGACGCATCGATCGGATCGCGCCCCGGCCGCCCGGTACGCAACCCCGCCTCGATCGTCGCGACCCGGTCGTTGCGGAAGCGGCGGACCAGCGGCCCCTCGATCGTCAGCCCGCCCGGCCGGAACCCTTGCTGATAGCGCAGGAACAACTGCGCGCCGGGTGTCAGGTCAATCAGCGCGGAGGCCGAGGGCAGCAGGATGGTCTGCGCGCGGCTGGCAGTCACCTCGCGCAACTGACGCACCGCCTGAAGCGACAGGGCGGCCGGCAGATCCTCGGCCCCACCGTCGAGCACCGAATGGGTGACGCGCAAGCCGCCGGTGGTCAGCAGGCCGGGCAGCAGCCGCAGGCTCGCTTCGCCGTAAAGCGTCGCTTCCTCGACGCCGTTGACGACGCCGGTGCGCGGCACCAGCGCACCTGGCTCACCGAACAGGCGGGTCAGGCGCGTGGTGTTGTGGATATAGCTGAACCCCGCCAGCCAGCCCGAGCCATCCGGTCTGGAATACCAGGCGCGGGTTTCATTGGCCTGCATCCGCGTGCGATTGGCCTGCGCGAACAGCTGGACCGGGCCACCGGGCGGCGTCGCGTCATAGCGTTCCATCAGGTCATGCGCGGTCAGCCCGCTGCTCGAGCGGATACGTACCCGCCCGATCCGGCCCGACAGCACGAGTTGGCCCTGCACGAAATCGGCCGAGAAGCCTTCGGTCACCGGCGCCGAGCGGCTGAGTGGCGTGCCGTCGCGATCGGCATATTGGCTGTCGGCACCGCGAATACGCTGGCCGATGCCGATCGCCTCGACGCTCCACCCGCCCCCCAGGTCGAGCCGGGCGGCGGCGCGACCGCCTTCGATCCGGGTACGGTTGACGTCGGTGCGGTCGAGCAGCGGCTTGTCGATATAGCCGCCCTCGCTCGCCGCGTCGGCAACCAGCCGGATCGCCAGCCGGTCGGCGATGACGGGCAGGTTGAGCACCGCCTGCGCATCCGCGCCCGGCGCACCGTGGGTCGTCGCCGATCCGCCGAGCATCGCCGATCCGCCGAAGCGGGTCGCATCGGGCGCATTGGGCACCAGCCGGATCAGCCCGCCCAGCGACCCCGCGCCGTACAGCGTACCCTGCGGCCCCTCGAGCACCTCGACCGCCGCCAGATCGGCGAGCCGCAGATCGGGATCGGGCGCGTTGTAACTCAGGCGCAGGTCGCCGAAATACTGGCCTACCGTCGCCTGGGTCGGTCCGGTGAAGCTGGAATCGGCGATCCCCCGGATGAACAGCTTGTTGCGGCCTGCCCCCAGATAGGTCGAGGCGATCGCCGTCATCCGATCGGCGAGCCTGGACGTGCCCCCCGCCCCACCCAGTTCGAGATCGGCCCCCGCCACCTGCACGACCTGCCCCGCAAAATGATCGCGGGCGGTGTCGCGCTTGCTGGCGGTGACGACGACATCGCCCGGCGGCACCTCGGGCGGTGGGATAGTCGCTGGCCGGGGGCGGATCACGACGGGACGATCCGGCGCACGCGGGACGAGCCGCCAACCCGCGCCGCCCAGCCGCTCGACCCGCGCCTGCGCCCGGCGGGCGATGACGGCCAGCGCCTGTTCCACCGTCATCCGCCCATGCAGCGCGGGGACCGGGCGGCGCCACAGGCCGGGATCGGGCACGACGACGCTGGCACCACCGGCCCGGCCCAGCGTCATGACCTGGCTGCCGACCGTTCCGGCGGGCAGGTCGACGGGCACGCGCTCGGCCGCCACGGCGGGAACCGCCGCGACGATACTCAGCAACACGCCCCCCGCAATTCTCACCCGCGCGGTTCCAGCATCCAGCCCTGCCTCTCCTCGCGCACCGCCACGTTGAGCAGCGCGCCGAGCAGCCTGGGATCACGCCGCACGGCGTTCAGGTCGATCGTCCCGCGAAAGGCCTGCGCGGCCACCGACGGCCGGACCGCGACCGGCCGCCCGAGGAAGCGGGCCAGATCCTCCGCCACATCGGACAGCGCCGCGCCGTCATAGGCCAGCCGCCCGTCCCGCCAGCCACCAACCGCCTCGGGTTCCACCGCCTGGCGGACCAGCCTATTGCCCTCGGCCAGCACCGCCTGCCCCGCGTCGAGCCTCAGCGCGGCCCCACGCGGGTCGACCATCACCGCCCCTTCCGCCACCGTCACCCGCGTCATCCGGCGGCCCAGCCGGACGTCGAAAACCGTGCCCAAGTCGGTCAGCGCCAGTCCGCGCGCATCGACGGAGAAGGGATGGCGATCATCATGCCGCACCTGGAACAGCGCCTCGCCACGCTCCATGACCGCGCGGCGCGGATCGGCATGGTCCAGCATGATCCGCGACCCGCCCGCCAGCATGATGGCGCTGCCATCTGCCAGCGGCACCCGCCGCACCTCACCCGCCGCCGTCTCGATGACATAGGGCTGCGGCCGTTCACTCCACAGGCCGAGGCCGACCGCACCGACCAACGCCGCCGCGACGGCTCCCCCGATCCAGCGCAACGGGCGGCGGCGGGGCGGCTCCTCGACGATCACCGGCTCGGGGGCGATGACGTCGGGATACGCACGCAGGGCATCCTCGGCGTCGAGCAGCGCCGCCGCCATGCGGTCATAGGCGACGGCATGGCGCGGATCGGCCTCCAGCCAGTCGGTGAAGCCGTCCCAGTCGGCGCGGGCGGGATCGGCCATGCGCAGCGCCCAGTCGAGCGCGACGTCATCGATGGGGTTGACGGGGTCCTGGCTCATCCGATCTGGTCCTTGAGCGCGGCGAGCGCATGGGCCGCCATGCGCAGATCGCTTTCGACGGTGCTGATGCTGACGCCGAGTTCGGCCGCGATCTGGCGTTGGGGAATGCCCTCGATCCGGGCGCGGCGAAAGACCGTCGCGGGCCGTTCGCCCAGCGCGGTCAGCGTTGCCGCCACCCGCTCGGCGGTCTGGCGGGCGACCAGCGCGCGCTCGGCGGGCGGCTCGGGCCCGGCCTCCTGCAACTCCTGCCCCTCGGCCCAGTCCTGATCGCGTCGTTCCGCCTGCCGCCGCGCACGATAGCGGTCGATCATCAGCATGTCGGCGGCGCGGTAGAGATAGGCCAGCGGGTTGGCGATCGGACCATCCATCCGCCCCGCCATCTTGACCCACAGGTCCTGGACCAGATCCTCCGCCGCATCGCCCGCGCCACGTGCCGCCAGGAAGCGGACGAGCTTGTCGCGATTGGCGAGGAAGACGGCCTCGATCCCGGTGGGCGTCATGGTATCGACCGGACAAAAAGGGCGGAAGGCCGGTCGTTTAGCCGAACCCTCCGCCCGTGGAAAGGAGCCCCACCCGAGGACGGGGTGGGGCTCCGGACGCCCGCGCGCGTTACAGGGGGGGTGCACGCGGACGAACTCGCCTCAAAAGGCGAACTGAAGGGCCGCGCGCGCCGACAGCGCCACGTTACCAAGCCTTTGTTCGGCGTTCACCTCGCCGCTCAACCGGATCTCGCTGGTGCCGGTGATCGCGCGCACCCGCCCGATCCAGCCGCCGCCCCGCGCCTCGGGATCGAGGATGAAGGGCGTACCGTCGCCGAAGCTGGCCACTGTACGGCCCAGCGCGCCGGCGACGCGCTCGCGCCGGCCGGCCTCGACCTCCAGGCGACTCCACTGCGCATAGCGATTGTCGCCACCGAAATTGATGCCCGCCGCGACGCTGGCGGTCAGCGCGAGTTCGTCGCTGTTGCGCTTGCGAACGGTCAGGTCATAGCCGGTGCCGCCGCCAACCTCGCGATAGCCATCCTCGTTCAACCGGTAATAGTCGAGCGCCAGGATCGGGCGTACGTTGAACTGGCCGACCCAATGTTCGTAGGAGACCGAGCCCGAGCCGGAATAGAGCATGCCCTTCCAGTCGGCGGTGGCGCGGCGCTGCACCGCTTCCGAGCCGATCACGCCGTCGAACTGGCGTTGCGAGTCGAAGTTGATGAACGCCGCCGAGGCGCGGGCCTGCGCCGCCCATGCGCCCCAGCGCGCGCGCCAGAAGCCGGCCAGCTCATATTGGCTGTGGTCGACCCGGTTGACCGCCGAGCCTTCATTGTCGCGACCCTTCAGATAGGCGAGCGACGCGCCGAAATTGCCGGCATCGGTCTTGTGCTCGATGCCGCCGCTGACGCCCCAGCCGCGCACGTCATAGCTGCGCGTCGAGCGGGTGCCCTTGGACGAGTCCCAGCCCAGCGGCGACAGCCAATAGCCCCATTTGCCTTCCTCGCTGAACTCGCCCGCCGGTTCGCGCAGCTGTGCCGCCGCCGTGCGCGAGGCTAGCGTCACGCCCTCGAACACGCCGCCGGCATAGTTGGGCAGCATCTGCTCGATCGCGCCCCGGAAGGCCGCGCCGTCGTAAATGCCCCGGATCGAGTCGGCGAGCTTGGCATCGCTGCCGATCGCGGCGTCGATCGCATCGAAGGCGCTGACGCCGGCACCATTCAGCCCGAGTTCGGTTTTCGCCTTACGGCTGACCTCGACCGCGATCTCGTTGGGCTGGGTCGCGACGATCGCGCCCTTGTAGAGGAAGGGCATGGCCGAGGGCGCGAGCGACAGATTGTTCGCCCCCGTCAGCGTGCCCGAACGCAGGACGATATAGCGTCCGGTCACGTCCGCCCCGCCCGAGACGCGCAGCGCCAACTGGCTGTTCGCGCCGATGGTGGTCGCCCCGCCGACCTGGATCAGGTTGGCGGTGGGGTTGGTCTTGTCGAGCGCAACGCTCAGGATCGACTGGTCACCCATGCTCAAGGAGGCGATGTTGGTCACGCCATTGGTGGCGAAGGTGCCGCCGCCGCTGGCGACGCTGACCGCGACATGGCCGCTATTCGCCAGCCGTCCGGCGAAGACGCCCTTGCCGGTGATCGACAGCGTATCCTGTCCCAGCCCGGCGAAGTCAGCGACCCCATCGAACCGCGCCGTGCCGCCGATGACCAAGCTGTCAGCACCGCTGCCGAAGGTCGCGGTGCCGGCATAAACACCGGTGCCGCTCATCTCCAACCGGTTGTTGCCGGCCCCGAACCCGACATCACCCGAGACGGTGCCGGCCGCGATCTCCAGCCGGTCGTTGCCGCTGCCGAAGCGGATCGCCCCGGTGATGGTCGGGGCGGCCGCACCCGTCGCCGGGGCGATCTGGCGCACCACCGCGCCGCTGCTGTTCGCCGACAGGTCGATCGCGACGCTGCGCGACGAATCCGCGCCGGCGCCCGCGATCGCGCCACTATTCTCGACCAGGGTCAGACCGCCGGTGCGGTCGAGGATCGCGGTGGCCGAGGCGGTGGCGGCGTTCGCCTTGATGCTGCCGCTGTTGCGGATCGTCGGCAGGCTGGCCCCGCTGTCGATCAGCACCGCCGTGGTGACGGTCGCGGGCGCTCCCCCGCCGGTCGCGGTGATCGTGCCGCCATTGCGGAGTTCCGGGGTAGAGGCCCCTGCGCCGAAGCGGATCGCGGTCGCCTCCGCGCCATTGGCGCTGGCCTGTATCGTTCCGCCGACCGCGACGCCTTGCGCGATCTGGACATTGCCGCCGAGGCCACCGATCGCCAGCGCGGTAGCCTTCACCCCGCTATAGACGCCGACGCCCGAGATGCGGCCATTGACCACCAGCCCCGCCGCCGGGGTCGCGCCACCGGTCGCGCCGATCACGATCGCCCGGTCGGTCGCGCCGATCTGCATCGCGGGGGCGGCGCCGTTGGAGATGATGTCCGCCACCTTGCCCGTGGCGTTGCCCAGCGTGATCCCGCCCGCCACATTGCCACCCACGATCAGGGCCGATCCACCCTGCAGCAGATCGTCGGGATCGAGCTTCGACACATCGGTCGGCAGCGTGGTATAGCGATAGCCGGTCGAGCCGATACCGCCCTCGATCGTGAGCGCGCCGCCGACATCGCCGTCGATCCGCGCGCCCACCGCGCCCTGACCGACCGCCGTGGTGGTGCCGCCCAGCGTCACGTTGCCCGACACCGCACCGGTGCGGACACCGACCGACCGGTCGCCCAGCACGTTGACCTTGCCCGACTGCGCTAGATTGCCGGTCAGCGGCCCGTTCAGATGGATGCCGGCCGAGTCGTTGCCCTCGATCGTGATCTCGCCGCTATTGGTGACATTGCCGGCAAAGGCTCCCGCCGTGCGGATGCCGGTGCGACGCGATCCTTGCGCGAACGGGCCGTCCAGATCGCCGTCCTTGTCGAGGTCGGTCGGCGTATAGCTCTCATCCAGAATGATCTTGCCGCTATTGGTGATCTCGCCCCTCACCCCGGCGGCCGCGCCGATGCCGATCGCGTCATTGGCGTCGGTGATCTGGATGGTGCCGGCATTGGCGACCTTGTTGTTGCTGTCGAGGCTGACCGCCGTCCCGCCGCTGGTGACGACGCTGCCCGCCGCCACGATATTGATGTCGTCGGCCGCGCCGTTCTTGATGGTCGCGGTGCGGACAGGCGTGGTCCGCTTGGTGTCGATCACGGTCTGGGCCGACGCCGCCGAGCCGGCCACCAGGGCAAGCGTCGCGGTCGAGGCGAAAAGCAGGCGATGCACGGATAAGGTCCCCTTTGGATGCTTTTGCCCTTCCAGACGGAGCCGGCGCCGGGGTCCCTTGGTCGCTTCGTGAAAAAAGTGTCAGGGGGCCGGAACTTTCCCGCGCGGGTGTTGACGACCGTCCGCCCCGAGCGCAGAGGGCGGCGCAGGCGTGGGAGCCCCCGCGTCGTTCCAGAAAGCGAGAACATGTCCAGCGACAGTTCCAGTAGCGCCGCACGCCTCGGGCTCGACCGCTAGTTTCGCGACTGGCTTTCGTCCGCCCGGGTCGTGCGGTCGAAAGGTTTACCATGGTCAACGATCTGATTGCCGGCGTCGCCGCCGGTTTCCGTTCATCCCGTCGCGGCGTGTCCATCGCCGACCTCGTCGACATGCTCCAGTCGCTTCCCCTCGAGGATGCGGCCGATGCCCTCACGCAGATGCCCGACGCCCGCGCCGTCGCCGTGCTGGACAGCCCGGAACTGCGCTGCGCCGCCGACCTGCTGACGCGCCTGGCGCCCACTCGCGCCGTCGCGCTGATCTCGCAAATGGCGGAGGACCGCGCCGCCGACGTGCTGGCCGAGATGGACGAGGAGGATGCCGCCGCGCTGCGCGCCGGCCTGCCCGCCACCGTCCGCGCCTCGATCGACACGCTGCTGCGCTGGCCGCCCGACAGTGCCGGCGGCATGATGACCACCGAATATGTGGCCAGCCCCGCCGACGCGACCGTCGCGGACGTGCTGGCGCATATCCGCACCGTCGAGCGCAGCCGCGAGACCGTCTATTCGGTCTTCCTGCTGGAGCCGCAGGGCCGGCTGGTCGCGACCGTCTCGCTGCGCCAGTTGATCGCCGCCGAGCCGGCGTCGCTGGCGATCGATCTGGCGCGCGGCCATGACCCGATCACCGTCGCGCCGACCACCGACCGCGAAGAGGTGGCGCATCTGATCCGCCGCCACGATCTGCTCGCACTGCCGGTCATCGACGAACAGGGCCGCCCGATCGGCATCGTCACCGTCGACGACGTGCTCGACGCGCTGGTCGAGGCGCATACCGAGGATACGCAGCGCTTCGGCGGCGTCGAGGCGCTCGACAATCCTTATCTGGAAACCGGCTTTCTCGCGATGATCCGCAAGCGTGCGGGCTGGCTGAGCATCCTGTTCTTCTCCGAGATGCTGACCGCCAGCGCGATGCAGCATTTCGAGTCCGAGCTGGAGCGCGCCGTCGTCCTGACGCTGTTCATTCCGCTGATCATGAGCTCGGGCGGCAATAGCGGCAGCCAGGCGACCTCGCTGATCATCCGTGCGCTGGCGCTGGGCCAGGTGCGGGTGCGCGACTGGTGGCGGGTTGCTTTGCGTGAATTGCCGGCGGGGCTGACGCTGGGTGCGATCCTGGGGCTGCTCGGCATGGCGCGGATCGCGCTATGGCAGACTTTGGGCTTTTACGATTACGGCCCGCATTGGGGGCTGGTCGCCATGACGGTCGGCACCGGGCTGGTCGGGATCGTGACCTTCGGATCGCTGGCAGGATCGATGCTGCCCTTCGTCCTGCAAAAGCTGGGCTTCGACCCGGCCAGCGCCTCGGCGCCGTTCGTGGCGACGCTGGTCGATGTTACCGGCCTCGTCATCTATTTCACGATCGCGCTGGCGATCCTGTCGGGGACGCTGCTCTAGAGCGTGATGACGTCGTACTCCATCAACACGAGCCCCTCCCCTTCAGGGGAGGGGTTGGGGTGGGGCGTCACCGCAAACTGCCGGCCTATGGAGGCGCCCCACCCCCGGCCCCTCCCCTGAAGGGGAGGGGTGAGTTCATCTCATGTCGTCCCGCTATAAGGCTCCTTCCCATATCGGGGAGGTCATTTTGCCTGCCAATAGCGCACGTAATCGACCGACATGCGCTGGGGCAGCGCGGCATCGTCAACGCCTTTCTTGCCGCCCCAGTCGCCGCCGACCGCCAGATTGAGGATCAGCGCATAAGGTCGGGTGAAGGGCCAGGCCGCCGCCCCGCCCGGCCGATCGTTGCGCACCTTCATATAGGCGCGACCATCGACGCCGATCGTGATCGCCTGCGGCGTCCAGTCGAGTTGATAGCGGTGATAGGCGGTACAGGCATCGGCGACGCGGGTCTCCGCTCCGCGCTGCGTCCCCTTGGCATGATTATAGGCGGCGGAATGGATGGTCGCATGGACGACGTCGGGGTTCCAGCCGACCATCTCCATGATGTCGATCTCGCCCGCCGCCGGCCAGGGACCGCCACTCGTCGGCAGCAACCAGATCGCCGGCCACATGCCCCGCCCGCATGGCAGCCTGGCGCGGACCTCGTAAAAGCCATAGCCAAGCGACTGGCGCGTCACCAGCTTGGCGGAGGTATAGGCCTGCCCACCCCAGTCGGGCGCATCCTTCGCCGCTTCGCGCCGCGCCTCCAGCACCAATGCGCCGTTTTCGACCCGTGCGTTGGAGCGGTCGGGACCGGCATAATATTGCAGCTCGTTATTATACCAGCCGGCCTTGTTGCGCTCGGTATCCCAGCGCCACCGGCCCGGGCCGATGCGCGTGGCGAACTCGTCGCGGAAACTGGGCGCGCCGCCGGGCGTCGGCATAGGCTCATCGGCGGCATAGTTGGTCGCGCCCAGCGAGCCTGTCGGCGTCTCCTGCGCCGCCGCCCCAGTCGCCAGCAACGCCACCGATGCCAGCAAGACCCAATGCCTATCCATGATCCCCTCCGCTTTTGCGCGACTTGTCCCTTCAGCGGACCCGTCGCGCAAGCGGAAAGGTGGATGCCTTACCCGGCGATGGTGAACACCGACCCGGAGTCGACGCGGATACCGGCACCGTTGATGAAGCTCGCCCGCTCCGAACAGAGAAAAGCGACCGCCGCGGCCACTTCTTCGGGCCTGCCGCGCCGCTTCAGCACCATGCCGGGGCGCTCCTCCTCCAGGAAGCTGTCGATCGCCTCGTCGAAGCTGGTGCCCTTCTCCTTGGCCCGCTTCTCCATCATCTTGTCGGTCATCGGCGTGGCGATGAAGGCCGGCGATACCGTGTTCACCAGCACATTGTCGCAACCATAGGCCTTGGACAGCCCCTTGGCCAAGCTGAGGATGCCGGCCTTGGCGGCGCAATAGGGAAGCTCGTCGATATAGGGCTGCACCGCATCCTCCGAAGCGAACAGCACGATCCGGCCCCAGCCCTTGGCGCGCATCGCCGGGATCGCTTCGCGGCACATGCGCACCGCGCCCATCAGGTCGATGTCGAGCGTCTGCTGCCAGCCGGCATCGTCGATCTCTAGGAAGTCGCCGGTGGCCCCGGTCACGCCGGCGGCGTTGACATAGATGTCCGGTTTGCCCAGCCGCTCGCGTACCTCACGCCACAGCGCGGCGACATCGTCGGGCTTGGTCACATCGCCGGTGACCGCGATCACCTCGCCCAGCGGCGCCAGCTCGGCGACCGCCTCGTCGATCGTGCCGCCCGGCTTGTCGGTCAGCGCGACGCGAACGCCGGCCTCCAGGAGCAGGCGTGCGGTTTCCTTGCCCATGCCCGAATCCGATCCGCTTATGAGCGCGATGCGCCCCTTGATACCCAGGTCCATCGTCTCTCTCCTCACTCGACAGGGGCGACCAGACGATGGGCGGACCATCATCTGGATCAACAACCTGGCCTTGAAGAGCCGAAGGCCGATAGGGTTCCTCCGCTAGGAGGCGTGCAAGTCCTTGAACACACGCGGAACAGCGGATGTCCCGATCCGTTCGAACCTCGCCGTCATCTTGACCCAGGCCATTGGCACCGCTGCGCCACCCGGATTAGATGGTCGTGATATTCGAGGACCTCCCATGCCCTTTTCCACGCCCTACACCGCCGATGCCCACCGTTATGACGCCGGCATGCCCTATCGCCGCGTCGGGCGCAGCGGCCTTCGCCTGCCGGCGATCAGCCTGGGGCTGTGGCAGAATTTCGGCGGTACGGACGTCTTCGAGACGGGCCGCGCGATCCTGCGCCGCGCCTTCGATCGCGGGGTCACCCATTTCGACCTCGCGAACAATTACGGCCCGCCCTATGGTTCGGCGGAGGAGAATTTCGGCCGCGTGCTCGCCAGCGACTTCGCGCGGCACCGCGACGAACTGATCATCTCGACCAAGGCGGGATGGGACATGTGGCCGGGGCCTTATGGGGACATCGGCTCGTCCAAAAAATATCTGATCGCCAGCTGCGACCAAAGCCTGAAGCGGATGGGCGTGGACTATGTCGACATTTTCTACTCGCACCGCGTCGACCCGACCACGCCGCTGGAAGAGACGATGGGCGCGCTCGTCCAGCTCCACCGGCAGGGCAAGGCGCTTTATATCGGTCTGTCCTCCTATGAGCCGGGCCTGACCCGCCGCGCCGCCGCGATCCTGGCGGAGGAAAAGGTGCCGCTCTTCATCCACCAGCCCAGCTATTCCATCCTGAACCGGTGGATCGAGCGCGAGCTGCTGGCGACGCTGGAGGATCTCGGCACCGGCTGCATCGCCTTCTCGCCGCTGGCACAGGGCATGCTGACCGACAAATATCTGAACGGCGTTCCCCAGGATGCGCGCGCCAGTCGCGGCGGGTCGCTGTCGCAATCGCTGCTGACCGACGCCAATCTCGCGGCGATCCGCCGGCTGCACGAGATCGCGGCGGCGCGTGGACAGACGCTGGCGCAGATGGCCATCGCCTGGACCCTGCGCGATCCCCGCGTGACCTCCGCCTTGATCGGCGCACGCACCGTCGAGCAGCTGGACGACTCGCTCGACGCGGTACGGCGATTGGACTTCTCGACCGAAGAACTGGCCGCCATCGACCGGGCGGCCGAGGATGGCGGAATCAACCTGTGGGCGGAGTCCTCGGACATCGTCGACATGCCGGCGGCGCAGGGGGTTCCGGTCAACTCGTAACCGCCGCCCATCCTCATATGCGACGGTCGGGTGTCCGACCTGAAAGCCCTTTGCGGACGGTGCGGATTTGCCCGCGTCCGTCCCAAAGGCGAACACATCTCGAAACGCGGCTCCGTCTTCAACGGGCATGTCCGGGCGCATGGCTCGAATGGCTGACGGCCGGCCGCACTAAGGATATGCGACAGGAGTCCGTGCCAAGATTCTGTTTTAAGGTTCTTTTCTGATCTTATCGGCCAACTTCCAAGCCTTGGCGAAGCGGATGCATCACCGGCGCGTCACACGCCGAATGATGCGATTTAACGGGGGCCAATCTCCATACAGCCCGCACGCCATCCGCGTTGCGTCGCACAAATCGCCTATCTAAGCCCGACCCATCGAAGGGGTTGAGATGATCATGGGCTTTGACACCGTGCGATCGGGGATTGGGCATGTCGCGACGGGATCGCTCACGGCGTTCGTTCGGCCGCGCCGGACCGTCGACCTGTATCACGCATAAGCCGGACGGCCCGTCACCATGTCCTCGACCACCCATAACGGCAGCATCGTCGATCCGTTCATCCGTCCAACAGCCATGAATGACCACGACCATCGGCCGGCCGCCGTCGATGACACGCCCGCCGCGCCGCTTCAGCCCAGCAAGATCGCCTACCGCGCCGATATCGATGGCCTGCGCGCGCTGGCGATCGTGCCGGTCGTGCTCTTTCACGCCGGAGTGGAGCTGTTTCGCGGCGGCTTCGTCGGCGTCGACGTCTTCTTCGTCATCTCCGGCTTTCTTATCACGACGGGCCTGCTCCAGGACTCGTCGATCACCCGCTTCTACGAACGCCGCCTGCGCCGCATCCTGCCGGCACTGACCGCGATGATGACGATTTCGACGGTCGCGGCCCTCGCCCTCCTGCTGCCCGGTGACCTGCTGGCGTTCGGCAAGAGCATGGGGTCGGCGCTGCTCTTCGGCTCGAACGTCTATTTCTGGCGGCAGTCGGGCTATTTCGCCACGATCACCGAGACATGGCCGTTGCTCCACACCTGGTCGCTGGGTGTCGAGGAGCAGTTCTACATCTTCTTCCCGCTCTGCATCCTGGTGCTGGGGCGGTGGCACCGGCGGGTCCTGCCGATCGCGATCGTCGCGATGATGATCGCGTCCTTCTGGGCCGCGCAATTCCTCGTCGGGAATATGAAGGGCGTGATGGCCTTCTATCTCATGCCGTCGCGCGCATGGGAATTGCTGGCGGGATCGCTGCTGGCGACGGGGATCATACCGGGGGTGCGCAACCGCGTGATCGGCGCCATGGCGGCCCTCGCCGGCGTGGCGATGATCGTCTATTCAGTCCTGGCCTATAGCGCGACCACTCCGTTTCCGGGCCTCAGCGCCATTCCCCCCGTGCTGGGATCGGCACTGATCATCTGGGCGGGGCAAAAGGGCGAGCATGGCCTGTCGCCCGTCCTGGGGGCGGCACCGCTGCGGTTCATCGGCCTGATCTCCTATTCGCTCTATCTCTGGCATTGGCCGATCTTCGCCTTCGTCCGCTACGCCTATATCGACCCCATCACGCCGGTGATCGCGACGGTGGCGGTCGCGGCGTCGGTCGGCGCGGCCTATCTGTCCTGGCGCTATGTCGAGCGTCCGTTCCGGCATCTGAATTCGTGTGCGAAGATCTGGGGCTGGTCCGCCGCCGCCGGTGCCGTCATGGCGCTGGCCAGCCTGGCGCTCATCGTTGGCAACGGCTTTCCGCAGCGTTTTTCGCCCGCGATCGTCGCCCTGAACGCCGATCAGGACGATAGCTGGCGGTGTGGCCCTTCGTCCTTCGTGCGGCTGGGCGCCTATTATGCCTGCGCGATCGACCTTCCCTCACGCGATCCGCGCAAGGCCGACGTCATCCTGTGGGGCGACAGCCATGCCCAGATGTATGTCCCGGCCTTGCGCGCCGCCTTGCATGGCCGCTCGGCGGTGCTGGTCAACGCCTATGGCTGCGCGCCGACGGTGAACGGCGGACAGGACGCCAATTGCGCGCAAATCCAGAACCGCAATTTCCGCGAGATCGTGGCGCTCCCCGCCAAGACCGTGATTCTGGCGCAGAACTGGCCGCAATATCGCAAGGAGGTCGGCAAGCGGCTGGGCCGCGCCACGCCGCCCGATCAGCGCTTCCTGCCCGCCGCTCGCCGCTTCGCCGAAACCGTCGATGCACTCAACGCGGCGGGG
Organism: Sphingomonas pseudosanguinis; assembly: GCF_052056765.1. Lineage (NCBI taxonomy): Bacteria > Pseudomonadati > Pseudomonadota > Alphaproteobacteria > Sphingomonadales > Sphingomonadaceae > Sphingomonas > Sphingomonas pseudosanguinis. The sequence goes on along the minus strand of NZ_CP189888.1, from coordinate 1,385,758 downwards.
AAGACGGTGTACGCGGTCGCCGCCATCCCCAATCCGGAATATGAATTGCCCAGCGTCGTGTCGCGCGATCTGGCCTTTCATGGCCGACCGCGTCATCGCACCGGCGTGACGAACGCCGCCTTCCGTCAGGACTTCGCCAATGTCCTCGACACGGAAAAGCGACTGGTGTCGGATGGAAAATTGTCGCTGATCGACGTGCGCAAATTCGTCTGTCGGCGTGACGTGTGCAACTTCATCCAGAGCGGCCATAGCGTGTTCGCCGATCACGGCCATGTGACCAATGCCTTTGCGCGCGCCATGGGCCCGACCTTCGACGCGACGCTTCGCCTGGGACCGGCGAAGCCGTGACGGTTCGTGCCCCGACCTTCCCCGGCTTTCGCCATCCCGCCGCCGGTCGGGACATGCGCCCGCGTCCCGCCGCCCCGCCCCGCCATGGCAAGGGGTGGATGGCCGCCCCCTTTTCGGGTCTGGTCTTCCTGTTGCTGACGCTCCGCTTCGGGATGGACCGCGTGCTGATGGGCACCTCCATCTCGCTGGGCTCCACGAACGTCACGCTCGGTATCCTGTTCAACTTCGCCTTCGTGTTCATCGCGTTCAGCCTGCTGGGCTTCACGCTGTTCTCGAACCGGGCGATGCAATCGGACGCCGTCGTTCCGCTTGCCCTGTGGCTTCCCTTCCTGATCTCGCTGTTCGGATCGCTGGCCTATACCGCCTATCCGGTGGACGGGATCAAGTTCGTCTGGAACGTCCTGACCTTCTTCTGCCTGTTCGCGATCGGCTATCATTACAGCCGGTATTTCTCGATAAGCCGGGTCGCCGACGTCATCATCGTGACCGGCATATTTCCGATCCTGATCTCGATCGTCTTCTATGCCATGGACGGGTTCGGACAGCGCCTGCAAGGTGCGGCGGGCCATCCCAACATGCTGGCCTTCTTCCTCTTCTTCTATGTCAGCTTCTGCTATCACGGGCTGATCTGGGGCTGGATAAAGAGCCGCGCGATCCGCAACGTCGCGATCCTCTTCTGTGCGGTGGCGACCCTCGAACTGCTGCTCACGGGCACCCGGTCCGCCTTCGTCGCCCTGTTCGCGTTCATCCTGGTATCGACGCTGCGCCGCCCCCTGTGGCTGTTGATGGTCCTGCCGGCGCCGTTGCTCGCACTGGCCATACCCAGCGTCAACGAGCGCATCACCGAGGTCTTCCATTCCAAGCCGACCGTCAGCTACGAATATTTCGTCGCAACGGCACGCGGCGACACCGAAACCGAAGGCGGGGTGGAAGCCGATTCGGGGACGTGGCGCATGTTCCTGTGGAAGGCGGCGTGGCCGGTCATCCTGGAGGCACCGCTGCTGGGCCACGGCGCCTATTCCTTCCTGCCTAGTTCACCCGACTTCTTCCCGTTGAAGGCGGCCGGCGGATCGGGGGCGCACAACATCTTCGTGCAGATCACGTTCGAACAGGGCTTTGTCGGGCTTGCAACCTATCTCTGGCTGATCTTCGGGATATGCGCGCTGGCGATCACCCGGTTCCGGCGTGACCCCGGGCTGGCGATCTTCATCATCATGCTGACCCTGTGCTTCAACGTCGCCGGGCTGAGCGACAATATGCTCTATTATCTGATCGACCAGATTTATATTTGTTTCGCGTCGGGCATCACGCTGGGCCTGTTGATGCGCGCACCGCCGCCCAAGCCAGCGGCATTCAGGCGGTTCCGCGCGGCGTAGCAAGTCCCGCCGGAAAGGCTCCGTTTCGCGAAACGACGCATCCGCCCTGATGCGTCGGACACGCATTGTGCCTATCTTACCCCCATGAAAAAGATCGGCTTCCTCTCCTTCGGCCATTGGTCCGCCTCGCCCCAGTCCGCCACGCGTTCGGCGCAGGACGTGCTGCTCCAGTCGATCGACCTCGCGGTCGCAGCGGAGGAACTGGGGGCGGATGGGGCCTATTTCCGGGTCCATCATTTCGCGCAGCAGCTTGCCTCGCCATTTCCGCTGCTCGCCGCCGTCGGCGCGCGGACGTCGCGGATCGAGATCGGCACGGGCGTCATTGACATGCGCTATGAGAACCCGCTCTACATGGTCGAGGATGCCGGGTCGGCCGATCTGATCAGCGGCGGCCGCTTGCAGCTGGGCATCAGCCGGGGTTCGCCCGAGCAAGTGATCGATGGCTGGCGGCATTTCGGCTATGGCCCGGCGCAAGGTGAGACCGACGCCGATATGGGCCGTCGCCATGCCGAGGTCTTCCTGCACCTGCTGAACGGTCAGGGCTTCGCCAAGCCCAATCCGCGGCCCATGTTCCCCAACCCGCCCGGCCTGTTGCGGTTGGAGCCGCATTCGGCCGGTTTGCGCGATCGCATCTGGTGGGGGTCCGCGTCCAATGCGACGGCGGTCTGGGCGGCGCAACAGGGCATGAACCTGCAGAGCTCGACCCTGAAGGCCGATGAGAGCGGCGAGCCGTTCCATGTCCAGCAGGCCAAGCAGATCCGCGCCTATCGCGAGGCATGGGCGGCGGCGGGCCATCAGCGAGAGCCGCGCGTGTCCGTCTCCCGCTCGATCTTCGCGCTGACCAATGATCAGGACCGCGCCTATTTCGGGCGCGACGACAGCAGCGATCAGGTCGGCGTCATCGACAATATGCGCGCCGTCTTCGGCCGTTCCTATGCCGCCGAGCCGGAAAAGCTGATCGAGCAGCTCCGTGTCGACGAGGCCATCGCGGAGGCGGATACGCTGCTACTCACCGTGCCCAATCAACTGGGCGTGGCGTATAACGCGCATGTGATCGACAACATCCTGCGCCACATCGCCCCCGCCCTCGGCTGGCGCTGATCGCCTTGCTGCGTCCCGGCATCGGGCCGGGGCGCCGCATGCGGCGAGGCACGCTGGATGACGGTGCGTTGTTTTATCGATGATAGAAAATGGCGCGCCCGGAACGATTCGAACGTCCGACCCTCAGATTCGTAGTCTGATGCTCTATCCAGCTGAGCTACGGGCGCGCATGGGGCCTCTGTCGAGGCCTGATATGTGATCCACTGGCGCGCCCGGAACGATTCGAACGTCCGACCCTCAGATTCGTAGTCTGATGCTCTATCCAGCTGAGCTACGGGCGCGCTGTGGAGGTGGGCTGATAGAAGTCGTTTCGGATTGTGGCAATAGCCTTTCTGCGGTTATCCACAATTTCTTCGCGCACGGCACGCAAGCGCGTTTGCGGCATTTTCTCGGCGCGCCTTCCATGTCTAGGGTGATCCGCGATGATGCACGCTTCTCTCCGCCCCCGCCCGGCCCTGTCATGGCTGTTCCTCGGCGTCGCGCTGGCCGCGCCGCTCGCCGGATGCTCGCGCGATGCCACCCGCTATCCCTCGCTCGCGGTTCGCCCCGCCGAGAAGCAGGGTTTCGCCGAGCCAGAGGTGACGCCGGTTGTGCTCAAGCCCGACCCGGCGCTGGACAGCGCGATCGGCGACCTGAGCGGCCGGCTGGACGCCATCGAGGCCGAGTTCGCCAAGGCCCACGCACAAGCCCGCACCAGTGCGGGCAAAGCGCGCGGACAGGCGGTGGGCAGCGAGGCCTGGCTGACCGCGCAGACCGAATTGGCGACGCTGGACGAAATCCGGGCGCGCACCTCGGCCATTCTCGCCGAGATCGACGACCGCGCGATCGCCCGTGCGGCCGAACTGCTGCCCGACTATCCCGCGCTGGTCGCCCTGCGCGCCCGTACCACAGAGGTCATCGCGCGTCAGGGCAGCCAGATCGATACGCTGGCGGCCAGCCTGCCGACCGCCTGAGACGGTCAGAACCGGCGGATGAAGGGCAGGACCGTCGAGTAATCGTCGGTCCAGGCGCGCAGGCCTGGCGGTGCGGTGACGGTCGTCCAGTCGCCGCCCGTCGCTTCCAGCGCGGCGAGCATTCCGCGATCCCGCGACAGGGCCAGCCACACCGAGTTGGTCGCCTGCACCTCGCGGTCGAGATCGGTCGGGTTATAGGCCAGCTTGCGCACCACCCAGCCGCCTGCGCGCGCGGCGGCGGCCACCACCGGTTCCAGATCGACGAAGCGGTTGGAGATATGCACGAGCAGCAATCCTCGCGGCGCCAGGACCCGGCCATAGGTCGCAAATGCCTCCTGCGTCAGGAGATGGGCCGGGACTGCATCGGAGGAGAAGGCGTCGAGTGCCAGCAGGTCCAAACTCGCGCTGCGATCCTGGCTCAGACGGATACGCGCGTCGCCGATGCGAATGACCGGGTCTGGCCGGCAATGCCGCAGATAGGTGAACTGGCCGGTATCGCGCGCGATACGAACCATGACCGGATCGATCTCGTAGAAGCGCCAGTGCTGGCCGGGCCGGGCATAGCAGGCCAGCGTTCCGGTCCCCAGACCGACGACCCCGATCCGTGCGCCAGGGCCATATAGCGAGGGCGCGGCCCGCATGGCACGGCCCACCCCCGAAAAAGGCGCGTAATAGGTGGTGGGGGTCCGCTCACGCTCGACCGAGCCGCGCAACTGGATGCCATGGACGGTCGATCCGTGATCCAGCTCGCGATAGCCGGCGACGTCGCGCACCGTGTAGACGCCGAAATAGCTGCGCATCCGGGCGTCGTGCGCCATGGAGAGCGCCAGCGAGCGATAGCCGCCGAACATGACGAGCGTCACCGCCAATAGCAACGTGAAGCCCGCGCGTGCACCGATCGTCAGAAACCCGAACGTCGCGATGACGAGGAAGGCCGGCCCTTGCTGATCCTCGCCGAACCAGCGATCCGGCCCGACAAGTCGCAGGTCCAGGAACACGCCCAACATAACCGCCAGCGCGATCAGCATCGTCCGATGATGTCGCCGCCACAGCCGCCGCAATCCCTCGGTCAGGAACATCTGCGGGATCAGCGCGCCCGCCGCCAGGATCAGCAGCGGATATTCATAGGTCCAGTCGAAGACGACCGGCGCGACCATGCCGGCGAAAATGCCGCCCAGAACGCCGCCGACCGCCATCCAGAGATAGAAGCCCGTCAGCCGGTCCGCCGCCGGCCGCGCGCGATAAAGTGCGGTGTGCAACCCGACCGAGACCATGAAGAGCAGCGCCAGCGCGACGCCGGCGTTGAAATAGGGACGCTGCGGATGGCCATCCATGATGACCCCGCCGAACAGCAGCAGCGTCACCGGTGCGATCCGGGTCAGGATGTCGGCCACCCCGCGTCGGGTGGCGAAAGCGATGATGAAGCTGAGCAGATACAGCCCCAACGGCAGCACCCAGAGCAGCGGCATCGCGACGATGTCGGTGGTGATATAGGTCGAGGTCGCGAGCACCAGCCCCGAGGGCACCGCCGACAGCGCGACCCACAGGCCGATCCGCCGCCACCCGGGTGCCGGCGATGGTTCGGGCACCACCGCCGCGTCCCGACCGATCGCCGGCAACCGGGTCGCGCAAACCAGGACCAGCAGCCCGAGCAGCGCATAGCCCGCGCTCCACATCAGGCTTTGCGCATGCAGCGCCATGCTCGGCTCGACCAGAAGCGGATAGGCGACCAGCCCGGCAAAGCTGCCCAGGTTCGACGCGGCGTAAAGCGCATAAGGATTGCGCCCCGGCTCGGCGAGCGCGAACCAGCGCTGGATCAGTGGCGCCTGCGCGGACACGGCGAAGAAGAGCGGGCCGATCGACAAGCCCAGCAGCCAGGGCACCCATATGGCCGGTTCGGCATCGGCCGAGGGCTGCACCGCGATCAGCCCGATGGGCAGCCACAAGGCCGCGATCAGCAGCACACCGATATGGATCGCCGCCTGCACACGCGGCCGCCATCGCCCCAGGGCGTGCGCATAGGCATATCCGCCCAGCAGCAGCGCCTGATAGACCAGCATCGCCGAGTTCCACACCGCCGGCGCGCCCCCCAGCCGGGGCAGCGCCATGCGCGCCACCATCGGCTGGACCAGGAACAGCAGGAACGACCCGGTCAGGATCGTCGCGACGAACAGCGGGCGTACCAGACGCGTCAGGGGCATCACGGGCGGCGGAGCGGGCGCGGCGATGGTCAGGCGTTCAACAGGCGCGCGGCATGGGCGGCATGATAGGTCAGCATCCCCGAACAGCCGGCGCGCTTGAACGCCATCAGCGTCTCCAGCACCATCGCGTCACGGTCGGCGGCACCGGCGGCGACCGCCGTCTCGATCATCGCATACTCACCCGACACCTGATAGGCGAAGGTCGGCACGCGGAACTCCTCCTTCACCCGGCGGATGATGTCGAGATAGGGCAGGCCCGGCTTCACCATGACGCTGTCGGCGCCCTCGGCGAGGTCGAGCGCGACCTCGCGGAGGGCCTCCTCGGCATTGGCGTGATCCATCTGATAGGTCTTCTTGTCGCCCTTCAGCAGGCCGCGCGTGTTCACCGCGTCGCGAAACGGGCCGTAAAAGGCGCTCGCATATTTGGCGGCATAGGCCATGATCTGGACATTGGCGAAGCCCTCCGCCTCCAGCGCGCTCCGGATCATACCGATCCTACCGTCCATCATGTCCGACGGCGCGATCACGTCCGACCCCGCGCGCGCCTGGGTCAGCGCCTGCTGGACCAGCGCGTCCGCCGTGCTGTCATTGACGACATAGCCAGCCTCGTCGACCAGCCCGTCATGGCCGTGCGTGGTATAGGGATCGAGCGCGACATCGGTGAGTACGCCGATCTCCGGCACCGCATCCTTGATCGCGCGGATCGCGCGGCACATCAGATTGTCGGGGTTCAGCGCCTCGCGCCCGTCGTCGCTGCGCAGGTGCGACGGCGTATTGGGAAACAGCGCCAGGCAGGGGATACCCAGATCGGCCGCCTCGCGCGCGCGCGCCACGATTCCGTCGAGCGACCAGCGCGATACGCCGGGCAGGCTGGCGATCGGTTCCTCCACCCCCTGCCCCTCGGTCACGAACAGCGGCCAGATCAGATCGGCCGGGGTCAACACCGTTTCGGCATGAAGCCGCCGGCTCCAGGCGGAGGCGCGAGTACGGCGAAGGCGAAGCGCGGGATAGGAAGCGGTCATCATATTGGCATTTGGGGGATCATACCCGGCTTGCCAAGCGTTGCGCGAGCGAAAGGAACCCAGGTTGAGAGAGATACGATCGGCCGCCATGGTCGTGAACGCCAAATCCCGGCGCGGCCAGGCGCTGTTCCGCCGTGCCTGCGCGGCGCTGTCCGACCTGCCCTACAAGGTCGACGCGCGCGCCGTGGAGGACCCCGAGGAGCTGGAGCCGACGGTCCGCGAACTGCTGGCGGCCAAGCCCGACCTGCTGATCCTGGGCGGCGGCGACGGCACGATCAGCGGCCTTGTCGACCTGATGGTCGGGCATGACGTGATGCTGGGCGTGTTGCCGCTGGGCACGGCGAACAGCTTCGCGCGCTCGCTCGGCATCCCACTCGACATCGAGGGCGCGGTGGAGGTGATCCGCACCGGTCGCCCGCGCCGCATCGACCTGGGCATGATCGACAACGACTATTACGCCAACTGCGCCGCGATGGGGATCAGCCCCAAGATCGCCGAGACCGTGCCCCATGGCCTGAAGCGCGTGGCGGGGCGGCTCGGCTATCTCGGCTGGGCGGCCTATCAGTTCCTGCGCTTCCGCCCCTTTACGCTGATCGTCGAGCAGGACGGCCAGCGCGAGCGGCTGCGCGTCGTCGAGGTGCGGATTTCCAACGGCCCCTATCATGGCGGCACCGAGTTGGTGGAGTCCGCCGCCGTCGATTCGGGCGAGATCGTGGTGCAGGCGGTGTGCGGCCATGTGAAGCGCCGGCTGATCGTCAACTGGGGCGCCAGCATCCTGCGCAGCGACTATCGCAAGGAAAAGGTGCGCGAGTTCCGGGGGCGTGAGATCAAGCTCAACACCATCCCGCCGCTGCCCATCTCGATCGACGGCGAGGTCCTGGCGCGCACGCCGGTCACCGCCCGCATCGCGCCGGGGATCATCGAGGTGATCGCCCCGGCGTGACGCGCAGGCGGGATCAGCCGACCGGCATCGCCTTGTTGGTCGGCTGTCCCTCGGCCATCGCCTGTTCATGGCATTCCTCCGGCGCGGCGGTCAGCTTGCCCTTGCGCCAGCCGCCACGGCGATAATAGGCGATCGTCATCAGCATCGAGGCCAGCGATCCGGCCGGAAAGCTCCACCAGATCGCATCCGACCCGAGCATCGGCGACAGCGCATAGGCCAGCCCGAAGCGTACCGGGAACATAGCGATGGCCAGGATGACCAGTGGCCCCACCACCGCGCCATTGGCGCGCACCGTCGCCGCCAGTACCATCGAGATGCCGAACAGCATGAAGCTCCACCCAGCGATCAGGTTGATCCGCGTCGCGATGTCGATCGCCGCCGGCTCGCTGCCCAGGAACAGCCACAGCACATGCCGGTCGAGCAGCGTCACGATCGCGACCAGCGCGCCCGTCAGCAACAGGTTCATGCGCAGCCCGGCACGGGTGACCCGGTCGACCCGGTCCCACTGCCCCGCCCCGATATTCTGCGCCACCATCGCGCTGACCGCCGCACCCACCGCCATCGCGGGCATCTGGATATAGGTCCAGAGCTGGTTCGCCGCGCCGTACGCCGCCGTCGTCGCGGTGCCGTGCCGGTTGACCAGCCCCATCATGGCGAGCGCGGAGGTGGAGACGACCAGCATCTGCAGCCCCATGGGAAAGCCCTTGACCACGATCGTCCGCAGCAGCTCGGTGGAGGGCATCAGATAGCGCCACTCGGCCCCGCGCAGCCGCACGACCAGATCACGCGCATAGATGAAGCCGACCAGTCCGATCAGCGACGCCGCATTGGCGATCAACGTCGCGAGCGCCGATCCCTGGATACCCAGCGCCGGCAACGGCCCAAGGCCGAGAATGAAGACCGGGTTCAGGATGACGTCCAGCATCGAGCCGAGCGCCATGAACTTCAGCGGCGTGACCGAATCGCCGACACCCCTCAGCGCCATGGTGAACAACACGCTGACGAACCCCGGCGGCATCGCGACGAAGATGATGCGCAGATAGGCCAGTGCCAGCGGATAGACATCGTCCGGCGTCGACAGCGCGCGCAGGATGGCGGGCGCGGCGAGCCAGCCGACGATCACCGTCAGAACGGAGATGATCAGGAACAGCCCCAGCGCCGCGCCCAGCACCCTCCGTGCCGCGTCGACGTCGCGCCGCCCCATATTCTGGCCGATCAGGATTGTCGCCGCCATTCCGAACCCGAAGGTCGCCGCGACCAGCAGAAACATGATGATATTGGCGTTGGTCGTCGCGGCCAGCGCCCGCGCGCCCAGAAACTGGCCGATCCAGATCGCGTTGATCGAGCCGTTCAGCGACTGCAACACGCTCGATCCCAGGGTCGGCAACGCGAACAACAACAAGGTGCGGCCGATCGGCCCGGTGGTCAGGTCGCGGCGACCGGCATTGGCTGTCACGGTGTCTTGTCTCCGCCGTTGATCTCGTCCTCGACGAAACGCGCCATGGCGGCATATTGAAGCGCAGGCGCGCGATTTCCCTGTCCCGCATAGAGACCGCGCAGATAGCCCCAGTCGAACGCGGTCAACGCGCCCGGCGCGGCGTCCCCCTCAAACAGGGTCAGGATGGTGGAGACGCCCGATGCCTGACGCGGACGCACGACGGCCAGCGCCCGCATCGTCGCATAGTCGGCGATCTGCTCGACCGTCCTGCCCATCACGGCATCGCGCTCGATCATCACGACGGCCGCCGCGATATGCGACTTGACGGGCAGGTTGATCCGGCTGGCGCTGGGGATATGGAGGGTCGGTAGCTCACCCGGCATGGCGATGAGGGGATCGCCGTCACGGCTGGTCATCGCGGTCATGTGCCAGGCATGGACCGGCCCCTTGTCCTTCGCCAGCGCGCGGACGTCGGCATAAGCAAGTTCACCGAACATCCCCGGGCGATGATCGATCAGCCATGCGATGTGGGCAGGCCCGTGATCGACGAACAGGATCAGGACATTGGGCCGGCATTTCTCGCCGCCCAGCTTGATCCCCAACCGCTCGGCGTGCCCCAGCATCCGGTCGGCGATCGGCAGCGCCAGCGTCGCCGGCAAGCCGCTGCTGGCGATGCAGAGCGGCTCGGTCAGGCGGGACAGCGGCCGATCGCTGTCCGGATAGCCGGATATGGCGCCGAACCAGCGCAACGTCTCGCGTCTCGGCGGCAAGGGCCGTGCGGTGACGATGACGGGATCGGTTGCACCCCCCGGCGCGGCGGTCGTTTGGGCACCGGCCAGTGCGGGCAGACAGGCGATTGCCAGGATCGGCCCACGCCACATCGCCCTCATGGTGTGGTCGATGCTTCGCGAACGCCGCGCGCCATATTGGCGATCAGTTGCGTAGCGCCGGCATGGCGCGGCGACTGGTACAGCCCGCCCAGCAGGCCGCGATCGAACTCGGTGAACTCTGTCGGCGCGGTCGCATCCTTGTCGAACAGGGTCAGAATGGTCGGGACCGCCGCGTCGGCCACGGGTTTGGTCGCCGCCATGCTGCGCATGACCGCATAGTCGGCGATCTGCACCAAGGTCTTGTTGAGCAGCGCCTTGCGCTCGATCACCACGACCGAGGCGGCGATGTCCTGACGAACGGGGGTCAGCAGGCGCGATGCGGCGGCGACCTTCATCTCGGCCCAATTCTCCTGTTGCACCGCCAGATCACCGTCGCGCGAGACCCGTACCGCCGCATTCCAGGCATAGACCGGCCCCGGCCCCTTCACGATACGGCTGACCGCCGGGCGCGTCAGGTCGCCGAAGATCTGCGGCGATCGGGTTCGCAAGCCCAGCAGTTGCTCCTGCGGATTGTCGGCGAAGAGGATCAGGATGTTGGGCCGGCATCCATCGGGTGCCATCGGCATGCCCAGCGACTGGACCGTCGCCATCATCCGCCGCAGGATTTCCTCACTCGCGGCGACCGGCAACCCGGCGGTGCCGATACAGACCGGCTCGCGAAACCGCATCAGCGGCATGTCCGATCGCGGATGACCGGTCACCCCGACGATCTGATCCTTGATCTCGGCCTCGCGCGGGATCGGCCGGGCCGTAATTACCACCGGATCGCTGGTCGCGGTCGGCGCGCTCTGCTGCGCCGCTTGCGCCAAAAGGGGCGAAGGCAAGAGGAGCATGACCCCCGCCAGCAGGGCCGTCATCCGTCTCTTGTCCATCGCCGCTCTCCCCTTGGCTGTTGTCGTCCGTTACCCCGCCAGCACGTCCCGCACCGCCTGGAGCGCCTCTGCGCCCTTGGTGCCATCGGGGCCGCCGCCTTGCGCCATGTCGGGACGGCCGCCGCCGCCCTGCCCGCCCAGCGCCGCCACCGCCTTGCGCAGCAGGTCGACCGCATTGTGCTTGGCGGTCAGATCGTCGGTCACGCCGACCGCGACCGAGGCGCGGCCATCATTGACCGCGACCATCACCGCGACGCCCGATCCGCCCAGACGCTGCTTGGCATCGTCCACCGCGCCGCGCAGCCCCTTGGCCTCGAAGCCGTCGAGCACCTGGCCGATGAACGCCACGTCGCCGATCTGCTCCGGCCCGGCCGCCGCGCCACCGGCCCCGCCGCCCATCGCCAGCGCCTTCTTGGCCTCGGCCAGTTCGCGCTCCAGACGACGGCGATCCTCGACCAGCGCGGCGATGCGCGCGGGCACCTCGTCGGGCGTAGTCTTCAGCGTCGCAGCGGCCGCCTTCAGCATGTCGTCGCGATGCGACAGATAGGCGCGCGCCCCTTCGCCGGTCAGCGCCTCGACCCGGCGAACGCCGCTCGACACCGCGCCTTCGGACACGATCTTGAAGACGCCGATCTCACCCAGCGCGTTCACATGCGTGCCGCCGCAGAGTTCGAGGCTGTAGGTGCCATCGGCATCCTCGCCCATCGACACGACGCGAACCTCGTCGCCGTACTTCTCACCGAACAACGCCATCGCGCCCATTTCGATCGCCTCGTCGGGCGTCATCAGGCGGGTCACGACCGGACCGTTGCCGCGCACCTGCTTGTTCACCTTCGTCTCGACCTCGGCAATGTCGTCGGCCGTCATGCCGACCGGCTGCGAGAAGTCGAAGCGCAGCCGTTCGGGCGCGACCAGCGAGCCCTTCTGCGCGACATGGGTGCCCAGCCGCTGGCGCAGCGCCTCGTGCAGCAGGTGCGTCGCCGAGTGGTTGGCGCGGATCGCGGCGCGGCGGGTCGTATCGATCGCCAGCTTCACGCTGTCGCCGACCTTGATGCCGCCTTCCTGGATTTCGGCATTATGCACGAACACGCGGCCGAGTTGCTTGGAGGTGTCGGTGACGACCGCCTTAAGCCCGGTATCGCCGGAGATCGTGCCGCTGTCACCGACCTGACCGCCGCTCTCGCCATAGAAGGGCGTCTGGTTGACGATGATCGACACGGTATCGCCTGCCACCGCGCTGTCGACCCGCGCGCCGTCCTTGACCAGCGCCAGCACTTCGCCCTCGCCGGTGTCGGAGGCATAGCCCAGGAATTCGGTCGAGCCGGTTTCCTCGGCGATGTCGAACCAGACGTCGTCCGACGCCTTCGCACCCGAGCCCTTCCACGCGGCACGCGCGGCGCGCTTCTGCTCGGCCATGGCGGCGTCGAAGCCCGCCCGGTCGACCGACAGGTTCTGCGCCCGCAGCGCGTCCTCGGTCAGGTCATAGGGGAAGCCATAGGTGTCATAGAGCTTGAACGCCGTCTCACCCGCCAGCGTCGCGCCGGGGGCCATGCCCGCGGTCGCTTCATCGAGCAGCTTCAATCCCTTGTCGAGCGTCTGGCGGAAGCGCGTCTCTTCCTGCTTGAGCGTGGCTTCGATCAGCGGCTGGGCGCGGACCAGTTCGGGATAGGCCGCGCCCATCTCCGCGACCAGCGCCGGGACGAGCCGGTGCATCAACGGCTCCTTGGCGCCTAGCAGATGCGCGTGACGCATCGCACGGCGCATGATGCGACGCAGGACATAGCCGCGCCCTTCATTGGCGGGCAGCACGCCGTCCGCGACCAGGAACCCGGCCGAGCGCAGGTGATCGGCGATCACGCGGTGCGAGGCCTTCTGGCCGTCTTCCGCCTTGGTGTGTGTCAGTTCACACGAAGCGGCGATCAGCGCCTTGAAGGTGTCGGTGTCGTAATTGTCATGCACGCCCTGCAGGACGGCCGCGATCCGCTCCAGCCCCATGCCGGTGTCGATCGACTTCTTGGGCAGTTCGCCGATGATCTCATTGGCTTCCTGCTCGAACTGCATGAAGACCAGGTTCCAGATCTCGACGAATCGGTCGCCATCCTCCTCGGGGCTGCCGGGAGGGCCACCATAGATATGGTCGCCGTGATCGTAGAAGATTTCGGAGCACGGACCGCACGGCCCATTCTCGCCCATCGCCCAGAAATTGTCCTTGGTCGGGATGCGGATGATTTTGTGCTCAGGGAGTCCCGCGATCTTCTTCCACAGGTCGAACGCCTCGTCATCGGTGTGATAGACGGTGGCGGTCAGCTTTTCGGCCGGGATGCCCCAAACCTTAGTCAGCAGGGTCCAGGCATGGGTGATCGCCTGTTCCTTGAAATAGTCGCCGAACGAGAAATTGCCGAGCATTTCGAAGAAGGTATGGTGCCGCGCCGTATAGCCGACATTGTCGAGATCGTTATGCTTGCCGCCCGCACGCACGCACTTCTGCGAGCTCGTCGCGGTGGAATAAGGCCGCGATTCCAGGCCGGTGAACACGTTCTTGAACGGCACCATGCCCGCATTCACGAACATCAGCGTCGGGTCGTTCTGCGGCACGAGCGGCGCGGAGGGCACGATCTGGTGCCCCTCGCTTCCGAAATAGTCGAGAAAGCCGCGGCGGATGTCGTTGGTCGAGGTCATGAAACGCGACTTAGGCGAGGTTTCGCGCGCGCTCAAGCGCCCGCGCGTTCGCCTCGTTCCGTCGCATCGATATGCGTTGCAGGACGACGCCACCACCAATACCAGATCAGGGCAAGGCCCAGCACGTCGCCGACCAGTCGGCCGGCCGGATGTCCCGCCATGTCGGCGACATCCCCGAGCCGCCCCAGCGTCAGACCGAGGACGAAGACGAAGGCGGGAAGTCGCGGATCGGTTACGTGAAAGACACGGCCCAAAAGCCAGTGAACGACGACACATGCGATGACGGCGTTCAGCAGGCCATTAGTCAAGCCGACCAGCAATTCGACGAACAGATCCGCGTTCATGAGATTCTTCCTTGTCCATCCGTGCCCCAGCACAAGCCGCCGGGCAAGGCGTCCGCCGACAGATCGATCTGCAAGACCCGTCGATGCCGCCTGGGCCGGGACCGGGCCGAGGCGTGGAGGATCAGCGTATGATAGAACCAGACCGATCCGGCGCCGGCAAGACACATGGCTTCACCAAGGCGGGCAACGACGTCGCCGATCGCCGCTTCGGGAATGAGGCCGAGGCGATGCGACCCTGGTGAGACCAGCAGCGGCGCATTGTCGGCATCCACCGGGTCGAGGTGAAAGCGCACGGTTCGCATCCGCTCCAACAGCGACACGGGCGGCGCGACATGCACCCGCCCCTGCTTGACGGTCCATGGCCCGAAGCCATCCGTGTCGCGGCGCTCCGCGACCTCGATGGTGCGATCCTGATGCCATGCCAATGCCCAGTTCGCACCGTCCTGCTTGTCGAACAGGATGGCCCGGACGGGACGAAAGTCCACGCCCAGAGCCGCACATACATGCCCGACGAACGAGAACCCCCTGATCCGCGCCGGATCGATCCGCTGCCCCAGACAGCCGCAGGGCCAGTCGGCAAACAACGCCGCCAACTCCGCCAGTGCCGCATCGTCGAGACGCGTCGGCGAGAGGGCATAGCCGCGCGCGTCCAGCTCCTTGTTCATCCGATCGGCGCGTCGATCGAGCGCGGCGGCTGCGAGAACCATATCGGCCCCGCCTCGGTCATGTGGAAGCAATCCTCCAGCCGGATGCCGAACTTGCCCGGCAGATACAGCCCCGGCTCGTTGGAGAAACACATGCCCGGTGCCAGCGGCGTCGCCTCGCCGCGCACCAGATTGACCGGCTCATGCCCGTCCATGCCGATGCCATGGCCGGTGCGATGCGACAGGCCCGGCAAGCGATAATCGGGACCATAGCCCTGCGCGGTGTAGAAACGCCGCACCGCATCGTCGATGCTGCCCGCCGGTGCGCCGATCCGCGCAGCCCCACGCGCCACCTGCTGGCCCTTCGCGACCATATCCCAGACCTTGCGCTGCTCGGCCGTCGCGGTGCCATGGACCCAGCTTCGCGATACGTCCGACTGATAGCCCTGCACGGTGCAGCCGCAGTCCATCAGCACGACCTGCCCGTCCGCCACCCGGTGGACCTGCTTGCTGCCATGCGGATAGGCGGAGGCTTCGCCGATCAGCGCCATGCTGAATTCGGGCGCACCGCCCAGCTTGCTGGTCGCGGCGCTCATCAACGCGCCGACTTCCGCGCCGGTCATCCCTGCCTCGACGCGCGGATGGAGCCAGCGATAGGCCGCCATCGTCACATCCGTCGCCATCTGCATCAGTGCGATCTCGGCGGGCGTCTTGATCATCCGGCATCCGCGCACCACCGGATTGGCGGACACCAGCCGCGCGTCGGGCAGCACCCTTTGCAACCCGTCAAAGGCGAAGAAGCGCGCCGTTTCCTCGATACCGACCGGCCGGTTCGCCAGCTTCCGATCGCGCAGGAAGCCCGCCACGACCGCCAGCGGGTTCCGATCCTCCTGCCACACCCGCACCTCGGCCGGGACCGACAGCGTCTCGCGCACCGAGGGTTCCTCGAAAAAGGGCGTGACGATGCACGGTTCGCCCTCGACCGGCAGGATCGCGGCGGTCAGCCTTTCGCTACGCCCCCAGCGCACGCCGGTGAAATAGACCATGCTCGATCCCGGCTCGATCAGCACTGCGCCGATGCTGTTCGCCTTCATCAGGCCTTGCGCGCGCGACAGCCGCCGCGCGCGTTCGGCCGCGTCGATCGGGACCGCACCGGTGGTGATGTCGCGCAAGGCCGACAGATCGGGTTCGGCGGCGCGCAACAGCCCTGGCCGGACGAAAAGCGGCAAGGCGGCGGCGGCGATCAGCGCGCGGCGGGACATCAGGGTCTGCATGGCCGCGATGATAGAATTCTTGACCTGAGCGCCGCAATGCCCTTGGCTCGCGCGCGCAATTGGAATTTGGGGTATGCATGGCCAAGCGGCTGACCTTGTACATCTTCATCGGGCTGGTGCTCGGCCTGATCGTCGGCCTGGCGCTCAACCTGTCGATCGACGACGGCAGCGCCGCCGCGACCGAGCAACTTAAAGCGATCGCCGGCTATTTCGCGATCGTCACCGGCCTGTTCCTGCGGCTGATCAAGATGATCATCGCGCCGCTGGTCTTCGCGACCCTGGTCTCGGGCATCGCGCAGATGGGCGATACCAAGGCGCTGGGGCGGATCGGCATCCGCTCGCTCGCCTGGTTCCTGTCGGCCAGCCTCGTCTCGCTCAGCCTGGGCATGATCCTGGTCAACCTGCTCCAGCCGGGGGTCGGCATCAACCTGCCGCTACCCGCCGTCACCGCCGATAGCGGCGTGGTGAAGGCCGGGTTCGATCTGCAGAAATTCGTGACCCACCTCGTCCCGGCCTCGCTGATCGAGGCGATGGCGACCAACGAAGTGCTCCAGATCGTCATCGGATCGCTGTTCCTGGGCGTCGCGATCACGGCGGTGGGCGAGCGCGCGGCGCCCTTGGTCCGTGCGGTCGACGCGCTGGTCGCGGTGATGTTGCAGGTCACCGATTATGTGATGCGCGTCGCGCCGATCGCGGTGTTTGCCGCGGTCGCCGGCACGCTGGCCGAGCGCGGCCCCAGCGTCATCGGCAAGCTCGCCTATTTCATGGGCAGCTTCTATCTGGGGCTGTTCCTGTTGTGGCTGGTCCTGATCGGCGTGGCGACGCTGTTCATCGGCGGCAAGATCCGCGAGCTGCTGGCGCATATCCGCGCGCCGCTGATCCTGGCCTTCTCGACCGCCTCGTCCGAGGCCGCCTATCCTCGCATCCTGGAGGGGTTGGACCGGTTCGGCGTGCCGCCGCGCATCGCCAGCTTCGTGCTGCCGCTGGGGTACTCGTTCAACCTCGACGGTTCGATGATGTACATGACCTTCGCGGCTTTGTTCATCGCGCAGGCCTATGGCATCGACCTGTCGATCGGGCAGCAGATCACGATGCTGCTGGTGCTGATGGTCACGTCGAAGGGGATTGCCGGCGTGCCGCGCGCCTCGCTGGTGGTGATCGCGGCGACCATGCCGATGTTCAACATCCCCGAGGCTGGCTTGCTCCTGATCCTGGCGGTCGACCATTTCCTCGACATGGGCCGCTCGGCGACCAACGTCATCGGCAATGCGGTGGCCAGCGCGGTGATCGCCAAATGGGAAGGGCCGCTGGACCCGCCCGAGCCGGTCGACGTCGCCTCGCTCAAGGCCCCGTCGGGCACGCCGGCCGAACCCGCCCCCGACAGCTTCCGCCAGATCGGGGGGCATTGATCGCCGGTCCCTATGCCTCACGCATAGGCATAGGGACCGCCCTTGGCGAGCGCAGCCTGATAGGCGGGGCGGGCATGGATACGCTCGAGCCACGCGATGGTGGCCGGCCGCCGCTCGTCCAACCCGGCGCGCGCACGGGCAGCTTCCAGCGGAAAGCTCATGATGATGTCGGCCGCCGTCATCTGATCGCCTGCGAACCAGGGCGATTTGGCCAGTTCGCTTTCGACATAGTCGAGGTGCCGATCGACCATCGGCTGGAACCGCTTCATCGCGGTCTTGCCCATTAACGGAATCCGGCTGAGCACGAGCAGCACGAAGAGCGGCGGCATCAGCGAGCCTTCGGCATAATGCAGCCAGAAGCGCCAGCGCTGCATCGCCTCGCGGTGCGCGGGCGGACCCAGGCGTCCATCGCCCTTGCCGACCAGATATTCGATGATCGCACCCGTCTCGGCGACCACCAGCCCGTCATCCTCGATCACCGGCGACTTGCCGAGCGGATGCACGTTGCGCAGTTCGCGCGGCGCCAGCATCGTCTTGGGGTCGCGCTTGTAATGCCGGATGTCGTACGGAAGCCCCAGCTCCTCCAGCATCCAGAGGATACGCTGCGACCGGCTGTTTTCCAGATGATGGACGATGATCGTCATGATGGCTCCCCTTGTGCGGGCGCGATAACGCATCAGGTGCGGGGGCGGGTTCAACGGGGGTTTATCGGGCGATCGGAGGCCTCGTGACGGCGACGCCATGGCTGCATTTGAAAGCGCGGCCCACCCTGAGCCGGATCGACATTGGTTTTAGTTTTGCCCGGAGCGGGAGACGACAGACCGGCAGCCTGACGAGGGGTGTTCTCGCCTGTAAGATGGGACCGTCGTATCTACAATCGGTACCCCACACCATTCCTGCAATGTGTGCGATCGAGATAGCCCCCCTGGGCGTCATCTCGCCGTGCCGGGGGCATGCCAAAACCGGCCCACATAAGGGAGAAGATCGAGCCAGGTCGGATAGACCTTCATCCTATCCTCCCCTCGAAGGGGATCGTTGCAAAACCTTTCAGACCACCCCGGCGCAGGCCGGGGTCCAGTTGGGTCAGCGCTGATAAGCAATGGAAGGCGTCCAGCTTCTGGACCCCGGCCTTCGCTGGGGTGGCGCGTGATCAGTAGGGAAGCGCCAGTTTCACTACGATCCCCTGGAAAGGGTGGCAGGCCGCAAGCTTGACGAAAGGCTGTCCCGGTTGATCACTTAAAGCAGGATGACATGAAGTGAACCCACCCCTCCCCTGAAGGGGAGGGGCTCGCTTTGATTCCAGACAATGTCATCCCGGTCTAGACCGCATCGACGACGTGACACTCCCACCATCCGTCGGATGTGTGCGAGCGAGATGGAGCCCTGGGCACGACAAAGGTCGCTCCCCACCCCCCTTACCGGTGAGGAAAAGAAAGATGGTGGCCTGATTGTCGATCCGGCCCAAGCTCAAATACTGGCCGTTGCGCGCCAGATCCACGCGCTGGCCGGCAAGACGATCCGGTCGTCGACACGATAGTTCGCCAGTATCCCCCGGAGGACGTCGGCGATACGGGCGTGCTCGGCCGCGTCACTCACCGCCATGGCGCGCGCCGCCGGGCCGATGCGGGACAGGAAGTACAGAGCATCCTCGACCGGATCGTCGCCCTGCCCCGCGACATAGTCGAACGCGATGCGCGCCGCCCCTTCGGGGTGCCAACCACCGTTCTCCAGCCAGTCTGCCACCCGATCGCTGTCGGAAAAGGCGAAGGGGCCCGGCTCATAGCCGTCGACCGGCGGTGGCGTGACGCCGACCGCTTCATCCGCCACCGTCGCGAAGCTGTTGCGGGAGCGATCGTCGAAACAGGAAAAGATCATCTGTGCGCCATCGCTTGCAGCCTGACGCAGCCCGGCAAAGGCGGCGACGGGGTCGGGAAAGAACATGACGCCGTGGCGCGAGACGAAGAGGTCGAACGGCCCCTCCGTTCGTGCCACCGCGATCGCATCGCCGCATACGAAACGCGGACCATCCGCCCCGCCCTGTTCCGCCCGCTCCTTGGCCAGGGCGACCAGTTCGGGCGACAGGTCGACCCCGGTCACCTGCAACGCCGGTCGTGCCGCCTGCAACGCCATGCTGGTCGACCCAGCACCGCTGCCGATGTCGAGCGCACGGCCGCTCTCCGGGGCATTGTTGGCGATCACCTGATCCAGATGACGGGCCAGATCGGCGAAGCTCCGTTCCGTCCGCCGCCATTCGGCCGCCCAGACATCGCCGACACGCCCCTGCCAATCCTGCCCACTGGTCATCGCCCTGCCCCCTTTAGCCACCCCGTGGGGCGGCCCATGGAAAAACGGCCCGCCGTCGCCGGCGGGCCGCTTTTCGTCAGATGTCGTCCTCGGCATCGGGGCCGGTCATCATTTCCTCGGCCACCTTCTCGGTCCGCTGGCGGATCGCCCGTTCCAGACGGTCGGCCATGTCGGGATTGTCGCGCAGATAGTTCTTGGCGTTCTCACGCCCCTGCCCGATCCGCACCGAGTCGTAGGAGAACCAGCTGCCCGACTTCTCGACCAGACCGGCCTTGACGCCCAGGTCGAGGATTTCGCCGATCTTCGAGATGCCTTCGCCATACATGATGTCGAATTCGACCTGCTTGAACGGGGGCGCGACCTTGTTCTTCACCACCTTCACACGCGTCGTGTTGCCGGTGATGTCCTCGCGATCCTTGATCTGGCCGGTGCGACGGATGTCGAGCCGAACCGAGGCGTAGAATTTCAGCGCGTTGCCGCCCGTCGTCGTCTCCGGATTGCCGTACATCACGCCGATCTTCATGCGCAGCTGGTTGATGAAGATCACCATGCAGCGCGAACGGCTGATGGAGCCGGTCAGCTTGCGGAGCGACTGGGACATCAGGCGAGCCTGAAGGCCGACATGGCTGTCGCCCATCTCGCCCTCGATTTCCGCACGCGGCACGAGGGCGGCGACCGAGTCGACCACCAGCACGTCGATCGCGTTCGAGCGGACCAGCGTGTCGGTGATTTCCAGCGCCTGCTCGCCGGTGTCCGGCTGCGACACGATCAGTTCGTCGATATTGACGCCCAGCTTCTTGGCATAGACGGGGTCGAGCGCGTGTTCGGCGTCGACGAAGGCGGCGGTGCCGCCCATCTTCTGCGCCTCGGCGATGACGTGCAGCGCCAGCGTCGTCTTACCCGAGGATTCAGGCCCATAGACCTCGATCACGCGGCCGCGCGGCAAGCCGCCAACGCCCAGCGCGATGTCGAGACCCAGCGAGCCGGTCGAGATCGCCTCGACCTGCATCGTCTCCTTCTGCCCCAGCTTCATCGCCGAGCCCTTGCCGAATGCCCGGTCGATCTGAGCGAGCGCGGCGTCGAGCGCCTTTTGACGGTCTGCGTTTGCGGTTGCCATGCCTGTTTCGATCACTTTCAGATTGGCGGCCATCAGATGCTTCCCTCGCTAGACCAACCTCGTGGTC
The DNA here is from genome assembly GCF_052056765.1 of Sphingomonas pseudosanguinis. NCBI lineage: Bacteria > Pseudomonadati > Pseudomonadota > Alphaproteobacteria > Sphingomonadales > Sphingomonadaceae > Sphingomonas > Sphingomonas pseudosanguinis. The sequence goes on along the minus strand of NZ_CP189888.1, from coordinate 1,364,776 downwards.
CGTTCAACGCATCTGCAATGTATGTGTTTTGTTCCATGAGAACAAGATGGGAACAAAGATCAGGTCAAAAAAGTCGCCAGCGTCCACCAGCCCCGATCGCCGGCCGCCCGCGCCGCCGCGTCGCGCGCCGCGATCGACGCGAACACGGCAAAGCAGGTCGCGCCCGATCCCGACATGCGCGACAGCAAGACACCCGGCGCCCGGCCAAGCAGATCCAGCACCTTGTCAATCGCCGGGGCCAGCACACGGGCGGGCGGCTCCAGATCGTTGCGCCCCGCCGCCGCCATCGCCCAGACATCACCGTCACCCAGACCACCGCGATCAACGCCGTCCCAGCGCGCGAACACCGCCGCCGTCGATACGCCCACTCCCGGATTGATCAGCAGCACGGGCCGATCGCCCAGCGGTGCCAGTGGCTGCAGGGCATCGCCCTTACCCTGGCCCAGCGCAGTCCGGCCGAGCAGACAGGCGGGGACATCTGCCCCCAATTCCGCCGCCAGCGCGAACAGCTCGGGGTGATCGATGGCCACACCGTGCAGCCGGGCGAGCGCGCGCAAGGTCGCCGCCGCATCCGCCGATCCGCCGCCGATGCCCGATGCGACCGGCAGATGCTTGTCGAGCGTGATGGCATGGCCATCCTCGACCCCGAAGCGTGCGCAAAACCCGCGCGCGGCACGCATCACTAGATTATCGTCGGTCGCCTCGCCCGCCAGCACGCCCGCGAATGGCCCGGTCAGCGTCAGATCGGTCGCATCGGCACACGTGACCGTGACGACATCACCGTCCCGGCAAAAGGCGAACAGCGTCTCCAGCTCGTGATAGCCGTCATCGCGACGACGGCGGACATGGAGCGCCAGATTGATCTTGGCGGGCGCGGGTTCGACAATAGCGGTCATGGATCGTCCATGCGATGTCGGCCCGTCAGCGGCAAGCGCGATCAGCGGGCGATCTTGGCGGCCAGTTCCACCTTAGCGCCCTCGTCCGCCGTCAGCGCGGCGGCACGCCAGGCATAGCGCGCCTCGTAATGCCGCCCCAGTGCCCAGTAGATGTCGCCGAGATGATCGTTGATCTCGCTATTGGCGGGTTCGGCCATCGCGGCCTGTTCGACCAGCGGCAGCGCGCGGCGCACCTGTCCCGCCTTGTAATAGCCCCAGCCAAGCGAGTCGGTGATCGACGCATCCTCGGGCGCCAGCTTGCTCGCGCGTTCCAGCAGGGCAAGCGAGGCCGGAACATCCTGTCCCCGCTCGATCCGGGCATAGCCCAGATAGTTGAGCGCCAGCGGCTCGTCCGGGCCGAGCGCCACGGCCCTGGCAAGTGCGGCATCCGCCTCGTCCTTGCGGCCGGCCTGATCCAGCGCGCCGCCATATTGCAGCCACGCCGCCCAGGGCAGCGCCGGATCGGCTTCGGTCACCTTTTCATACCAGGCAGCCGCGTCAGCGGGTCGGCCGGCGGCGATCAGCTGGTCGGCATAGACCTGCCAATCGTCGACCGTCGCGCGTTTGTCCGTCGCCAGCCCCTTGGCCAGCATCAGCGCCTCACCCTGTCGATCCGCCGCCGCCAGCAGGCCGATACGCACGATCGCGGCACGGTGCGCGAAGGCGCCGCGTGGATCGACATCCTCCAGAGCGGCGATCGCCGCCGTCCACGCCTCGTCCTTCGACAGCGCCTCGGCCAGCACGAGCCGGGCGCGGTCATTATGCGGGTCCGCGATCAGCGCGGTGCGGCCGAGCGCGATGACCAGCGGACGCGGTCCTTCGCTCACCAGCTCGCCCGCCACGCGCAGCAGCAGACGCGACACGCCGAAGCCGAGGCTCGGCTTGGCCCCCAGCGTCTTGCGAGACGCCAGGACAAGCGGGTCGGTCAAAAGCGCGCGCGCCGTCGCCTCGTCCCCGCGCCCGGCGATCAGCGACGCGGCGGCGATGCGGGTGTCGGCGGGCGGGCGCATCGCCTCGATCAGCAGTCGGGCCGCCTTCCCATCCAATTGCCGGGCGGACATCGCGATCAACAGCCGGGTTTCATCCGCCAGCTTGCGCGCCACCGGCTCCTTGCCGGCCCCCGCCAGCGCCGGCTCGACCGGCTGGCGGCGATCCCAGGCGGCCCAGCCGCGCAAGCTTGGCGACAGGATGCGCAACGGCCCCTCGTCCAGCCGCGCCACCGCCGCATCGAAGCGTTTCGCATCGCCCTCCCGCGCGGCGACCGCCAGGTCGAGCAAAACCACGTCCATCGGGGCGACCTTCTCGGCCTCCAGCACCCGTGCGGCGCGCAGCGCCAGCGTCTCGTTGCCGCTGATCATCGCCTCGCGATAGGCGCGCACGGCGACCGCCGGGTCATCGGGCCAGCCGCCGAGCGCGACCGCGAAATCGTCCGCCGCCGCCTTGGCCCGCCCGTCCGCCGCCGCGACCCGCGCGGCGAGATAGGCCGCCAGCGGCTCGGACGCCGCGACCGCCGGGCCGGCCCAGCCGGCGGCGATCGCGATCATCAGGATCGAAGGAAGAAACGGACGCTTACATATTGGGATAATTGGGTCCTCCGCCGCCTTCCGGCACGACCCAGTTGATGTTCTGGGTCGGGTCCTTGATGTCGCACGTCTTGCAGTGGACGCAGTTCTGGGCGTTGATCACGAACTTCGGATCGCCCTCTTCCACGCCCACCACCTCGTAAACACCGGCGGGACAGTAGCGTTGCGCGGGCTCGTCGAACAAGGGCAGGTTGTGTTCGATCGGCACATCGGCGTTCTTGAGCGTCAGATGGACCGGTTGATCCTCCTCGTGATTGGTGTTCGACAGGAACACCGAGGACAGCCGGTCGAAGGTCAGCACGCCGTCGGGCTTGGGATAATCGGGCTTCTTCACCTGATCCTTGCGCCACAGGCTTTCGTGATCGGGCTTGTGCTTCATGGTGAAGGGCATTTTCAGCCCGAAATGCTCGGCCCACATGGTCACGCCCGCCAGGCCCGAGCCCAGCGTATCGCCGTACTTCTTGACCAAGGGCACGACGTTGCGAACGGTCGACAGCTCCTTGTAGAGCCAGGACGCGCGGAACGCTTCCGGATAGTCGGTCAGCTCGTCACCCTCGCGGCCCGCCTGAACGGCGGCGAACGCGGCTTCGGCCGCCAGCATCGCCGATTTCATCGCGCCGTGCGTGCCCTTGATGCGCGGCACGTTGAGGAAGCCCGCCGAACAGCCGACCAGCACGCCGCCAGGGAAGGTCAGCTTCGGGATGGCCTGAAGCCCACCGTCATTGATCGCGCGCGCGCCATAGGAGACGCGCTTGCCGCCCTTCAGCAGTTCGGCGATGACAGGGTGGGTCTTCCACTTCTGCATCTCCTGAAAGGGGGAGATATAGGGGTTGGTGTAGTTCAGCCACGTCACGAAGCCGAGCGCGACCTGCCCTCCCGCCTGATGATAGATGAAACCGCCGCCATTGGCATCGTCGCCCAGCGGCCAGCCCTGGGTATGGATCACCCGGCCCGGCACATGCTTGGCGGGATCGATGTCCCACAGCTCCTTGATGCCGAGGCCGTAAACCTGCGGATCGCTGTCGCGGGCGAGGTCGAACTGGCGGATGATCTCCTTGGACAGATGACCGCGAACGCCCTCCGCGAAGAAGGTGTATTTGGCGTGGAGCTCGAGACCCGGCTGATAATCGGGCTTGTGCGTGCCATCGCGGCCTACGCCCATGTCGCCGGTCGCGACGCCCTTAACTCGGCCATCCTCGTGGAACAGGATTTCGGCGGCGGCGAAACCGGGGAAGATCTCGACCCCCAGCTCCTCGGCCTTGCCCGCCAGCCAGCGGCACAGATTGCCGAGGCTGCCGGTATAGGTGCCCTTGTTGTGCATGAACGGCGGGGTCAGCGCGTGCGGCAGGTTGCGCTGCTTGGTGGCGCTCAAGATCCAGTGGAGGTTCTCGGTCACCGGCACCTCGGCCAGCGGACAGCCATCCTCGCGCCAGTTCGGCAGCAGCTCGTCGAGCGCGATCGGGTCGATCACCGCGCCCGACAGGATGTGCGCGCCGACTTCCGAACCCTTTTCTAGGACGCAGACCGCCAGCTCGCCACCCGTCTCCGCCGCCAGCTGTTTCAGCCGGATCGCCGCCGACAGGCCCGCCGGGCCAGCGCCGACGATCACCACGTCATAGGGCATCGATTCGCGTTCGCTCATGGCATCCTCGCTTTTGGTCCGCGCCGCTGCCGTAGCGTCCCGCTGATCGGGCTCGTCCGGGCGCGGACGGAAAACATTCTGTCCTGACAGCCGATCCGACAGATTGACGCGCACGTCAACCTTGCAGCATGGGCTAATGTCATATGGGGGCCATTCCGACGTTCGACACCGCACCGCTCGACAGTGCACTGGCCGCCAGCCTGCTGGATTGGTGGCATGACGCGGGCGTCGACCTGCTGGTCGAGGACGCACCGCGCGACTGGATGGCGGAGCCGGTCCAACCCGTCACCTTCGCGCCGACGCCACTGACCCCCGCCGCGCCTCGAACGGCCGCCCCCGTCATGGCCCCCGCACCGACGCTTTTGCCCGACACGCTGGCGGCGTTTCTGGAATGGCGGCTGTCCGATGCCGCGCCCGAAGCATCATGGGACGGCGTGTCGCTGACCGCGACGGGGCCGGCCGACGCGGCGCTGATGGTGCTGGTCGACTGTCCCGACCGCGACGATGGCGAGGCGGGGCAGATCCTGTCGGGCGCGCCCGGCCGGCTGTTCGACCGGATGCTGGCTGCCATCGGCCAGTCGCGCGATACGGTCCACCTCGCCTCGGTCTGCGCCAGGCGGCCGCTGGCGGGTCGCACGCCCGCCGATCTGGAGACGCAGCTGGCCGACATTGCACGCCACCATGTCGGGCTGATCCGCCCGCGCGGGCTGCTCCTGCTTGGCAATGCGGCGAGCCGTGCCGTGCTCGGGACCGAATTAACCAGTGCGCGCGGACATTTACATGCCGTTGACCATAAGAACGGCAAAAGCCAGGCGATCGCCAGCTTCCATCCGCGTTTCCTGATCGAAAAGCCGATGGCGAAGGCGGAAAGCTGGAAGGACTTGCAATTGCTCATGGGGGAATTGGCGAAATGAAGCTGGGGCACGCCGTCATACGCACGTTGTCGATCGGGGCCGTGCTGGCCGCCGGGACAGCGATGAGCGGGGCCGCGATGGCCGATCCGCTCGACGCCGCGACCAGCCGCAGCCCCGCCGCCCTGAAAGCCCCGCCCAGCATCCCCACGCTGCTCGATGCCGACCAGAAGGCCGGCTATGCCCGCGTCTTCGCCGCGATCCGCGACGGCCGCTGGACCGATGCGCAGTTGCAGCTCGACTCGCTCAAGCCCGGCCCGCTTCACGCCATCGCCCGCGCCGAACTCTACACCGCCAAGGGATCGCCCAAGGTCGATGTCGAGCGGTTGGTCGCGCTGCTCAACGAAGCCCCCGAACTGCCCCAGGCCGAACAGCTGGCGCGGCTCGCCCGTTCGCGCGGCGCACAGGACCTGCCGCCGCTGCCCGAAACCCACACACTGATCTGGCAGGACGGCGCCCCCCGCCGCACCCGCGCCAAGAGCGTGAAGAGCGACATGATCGCCGCCGACCTGGCGGTAAAAATGCAGCCCTTCGTGAAGGCCGATGACGGGGCCTCGGCGCAGGCGCTGCTCGATTCGACCTCGGGCCTGTCCTCCGATGCGCTGACCGAGTGGCAGCAGCGGGTGGCGTGGATGTATTTCCTGTCGGGCGACGACGCCAATGCCCGCGCGATGGCGACCAAGGCGGCCAATGGCTATGGCGACTGGGCGATCCAGGGCCGCTGGACGATCGGCCTGTCCGCGTGGCGGCAGAATGACTGCCAGACCGCACAGTCCGCGTTCGAGGGCACGGCGGCGCGCGCGACCGACATCGACCTGCGCGCGGCGGCGCTGTACTGGGCGGCGCGCGCGGACATGGTGTGCGGCCGTCCCGACCGGATCGAGGCCCGTCTGCGCACCGCCGCGCAGTATCGCGAGAGCTTCTACGGCCAGCTCTCGCGACAGGCGCTGGGCATGCAGGGCGAGCGCGAGCCGCGCGGGCAGCTGGTCGCGACCGACTGGGCCGCGCTCGATCGTCGTCCCAATATCCTTGTCGCCGCCGCACTCGCCGAGATCGGCGAGACCGAGCTGGCCGATCAGGTCATCCGCCAACAGGCGCGGATCGGCCAGCCGACCGAATTCCGCAGCCTCGTCCGCCTGGCCGAATCGCTCGACCTGCCCGCCACCACCGTCTGGCTGGCACACAACTGCCCGGCGGGCGTCACCGCCACCGCCGAGGCACGCTATCCGACGCCCAGCTGGACGCCCGATAGCGGCTGGCGCGTCGAAAAGGCGCTGGTCTATGCGCATACGCTGCAGGAAAGCGGCTTTCGCAACAAGGTGGTCAGCCCGGCGGGCGCCTATGGCCTGATGCAGATCATGCCCGCCGCCGCCACCGATTTCGCGCGCGAACGCGGCGTGTCGATCGACCGATCGGCGCTGACCAAGCCGTCGACCAACATGGACATCGGCCAGCGCCATCTGGAGCGGCTGCGCGACATGACCGGCGTCACCGGCGGCCTGCTGCCCAAGGTGATCGCCGCCTATAATGCCGGGCCCAAGCCGGTCGGCGAGTGGAACAGCCTGGTCCGCGACGGCGGCGACCCGCTGCTCTATATCGAGAGCATCCCTTATTGGGAGACGCGCGGATACGTCACCATGGTCCTGCGCAACTACTGGATGTACGAGGGGCAGACCGGCAAGGCCAAGTCGCCCAGCCGCGCGGCGCTGGCGCAGGGCATGTGGCCGCGCTTCCCCGGCCTGCCCGGTGCATCGGCGGTGCGGCTGCAACGCCCGAACGTCGCGCAGGCTAGCGTCGCGCCGAAGACGACGATCGCGCTGAACGCGACAGTTAGCCCGCAATCGAATACCGCGCTTCCCCAGGCGAATTGATCGGGTTCGGGGCCGGGGGAATTCCCTTGGCCTTCGACTGCGCTCAGGCTGAACGGGGGTTGGACTTTAGGGCTAGTCCAGACATCCGTTCACGCTGAGCGAAGTCGAAGCGCACGCTCCGCGCTCCGTTCAGCCTGAGCGAAGTCGAAGGCCACGCCCCACCACCAGCCAAGCCGCCCCCGAAACCCGCGCAGAGACGTTCACCCCGCCATGCCCATCGACACCACCCGCCGCTTCACCCCCGTCCGCGTCGCGGTCCTGACCGTCTCCGACACTCGCTCGCTGGCGGAGGACCGCTCGGGCGACACGCTGGTCGGGCTGCTGACCGATGCCGGGCACGAACTGGCCGACCGCACCATCCTGCGCGATGACGCCGACCAGATCGTCGCGCAGCTCAACCAGTGGATCGACGACGCCAGCATCGACTGCATCCTGACCACCGGCGGGACCGGCGTCACCGGCCGCGACGTGACCCCCGAAGCGGTCGAGCGGGTCGCGACCAAGATGATCCCCGGCTTCGGCGAACTTTTCCGCTGGCTGAGCTTCCAGACCATCGGCACCTCGACCATCCAGTCGCGCGCCTGCGCCTGCGTCGCGCGCGGCACCTATATCTTCGCGCTGCCCGGCTCGACCGGCGCGGTCAAGGATGCGTGGAACGGCATCTTGCGCGACCAGCTCGACAGCCGCCATCGCCCCTGCAACTTCGTCGAGCTGATGCCGCGCCTGTTGGAGCGCTGACTCAATCGGGCTGCATCGCGGCCAGTTCGTGGCCGTCGACATCGCGGAAATGAAAGCGCCGCCCGCCGGGAAAGGCGAAGATCGGCACGCAGGCGGTGCCGCCCGCCGCCTCGACCGCCGCTAGCGTCGCCTCCAGATCATCGACCCGGATCACCGGCAGCATCGCCCTGACCTTGTCGGCTGCGGCGTCCAGCCCAACATCGGTATCGCCGCTCATCGTCGCGGCATAGTCCGGCCCGAAATCGATGAAGGTCCAGCCGAACGCCTCGGCATAAAATCGCTTCGCCGCCGCCCGGTCGCCGACCGGCAATTCGAGATAGTCCAGACGTGCCATGATCGACTCCATCGTTCTTGCTATGTTCCGGCCATAATCCTACTCTGCGACCATGGGCAAGGGCGATATGGCGAAGCGGATACAGCGGGGCGCAACGATTAACGCGACCAGCCGACGCTTCGCCTTGCCGCAAACGATGGCGGACGGTGACTGGCTCGACATGCAGGACATGGTCGATGGCGCGTCCCCGCCTCTGAAAACCAGCGTCACCGTCGAAAATCCCCGTACGATTCTCAGCCGCAATAGCTCGCCCGACGTGCCGTTCGACCGCTCGATCAATCCCTATCGCGGCTGCGAGCATGGCTGCATCTATTGCTTCGCACGGCCGACTCATGCCTATCACGACCTGTCACCGGGGCTGGACTTCGAGAGCCGTTTGTTCGCCAAGCCCAATGCCGCCGAACTGCTGCGCGCCGAGCTGGCCAAGCCGGGCTACCGCGTCGCACCGATCGCGCTGGGGACCAATACCGATCCCTATCAGCCGGTCGAGGGCGAATGGCGGATCACGCGCGCGGTCCTGGACGTGTTGGCGGAAACCAGCCATCCGCTGGCGATCACGACCAAATCCGACCGTGTCGTGCGCGACATCGACATCCTTGCGCCGATGGCGGCGAAGGGGCTGGCGACCGTTTGCATCTCTGTCACCTCGCTCGACCCCAAGGTCGCGCGGACGATCGAGCCCCGCGCACCGACGCCCGAGCGGCGGCTGGCGGCGGTGGCCAAACTGGCGGCGGCGGGCATACCGACCTATGTCTCGATCGCACCGGTCATCCCGGCGATCACCGATCACGAGATCGAGCATCTGATCGCGCGCATCGCCGAAGCGGGCGCGCGCCACGCCTTCTTCATCCCCGTCCGCCTGCCGCATGAAGTCGCGCCGCTGTTCCGCGCCTGGCTCGACACGCATTTTCCGGATCGCGCGGGCAAGGTGATGGCGATCATCCGGTCGTTGCGCGGCGGGCGCGACAACGACCCCGATTTCTTCACCCGGATGAAGGGGCAAGGACCATGGGCGGAGCTGCTGCGGGTCCGGTTTCACCGCGCCTGTCGTCTGCACGGGCTGAACCTCGATCGGCCTCAGCTCGATACGGCCCGTTTCCGCCCGCCCAAAGGCCCGCAAGGCGAGCTGTTCTGAGGATCGTCCCGCTTCGCCAAAGCGTTATGCCATCGAAGGAGAGAAAAGATGATCACCGATCCCGAACAGACCAGCCCGGAAAACCTGCCCAACGACGATGAGGCCGACAGCTCGGGCGGCGGCTATGGCAATCATGGCGAAGCTGGCGATGAGGAGCAGGACCGACGCGAAGTCGGCGGTTGATATATGCGTACCCCGGCGAAGGCCGGGGTCCAGTCGGGTTAAGTGTCAGAGGCGAAGGTGGCTTCCTTGCCGGATGGGGCAATCGGACCCCGGCCTTCGCCGGGGTGGTCAAACCGAACCAAGCCGCGCCTTATCCCACTAGCGCCAACCGCGCCTCCGACGACTTCATCGCCACCGCCGTCACGCCCGGCAGATCCTCGATATGGCTGGCCAGCTCGGCGTCGAGCAGGAAATTGCGGCCGAGCATCAGCAGCGTATCGCCCTCCGGCCCCGTGATCCGCGCGCGCACCTCACCCCGGCCGTTGCGCAGCGGGTCGAGCATCGCATGCAGCGCCTTGAACGCCGCCTTGTCCGCCACCGTGACCTCGACCACGAACTTCGCGGTGCTGGCGAGGCCATCGAAGGGCTGGACCCGCTTGATGCTGACACGCGGCGCCTCCTCGCCCGGCCGGCGATCGAGTTCGACGGTGACCAGCGCGCAATCGCCTTCCTTGGCCGCCTTTTCCAGATCGCCCGCGACCGAGTCGTCGAAACAGGTCGCCAGGAACTGCCCCGTCGCATCGGATAGCTGCGCCATCATATAGCGCTTGCCGCGCGCCGAGGTCCGCCAGCGGGCGTCCTCGACCAGCACCGCCATGGTCGCGCCGATCCGCGCGCCGTCATCGGGAATGATCAGCTCGGTCAGCGAGGTATAGGTCCGCGCGCCGTGCATCTTGGCGATATGCGCGTGGCGATCGACCGGATGCGCCGAGAAATAGAAGCCGAACGCCTCCTTCTCCTGCTCCATCCGCTGCGACAGGCTCCAGCGGGTGCCGGTCGGCAGCTTGATCGCGTCGCCCGCCACTTCGGTCTCGCCGAACAGCCCGCCCTGCCCGCTCGTCCGCCCCTCATGGGTGCGCGCGGCGATGGCGAGGATCGTCTCGGCAACCGCATGAACGCCCGCGCGGTTGGGCGTGATCCCATCGAACGCGCCCGCCGACGCCAGCGTTTCCAGCTGGCGCTTGTTCATCAGGCGCGGATCGACCCGCTTGGCCAGCGCATCGAGCGTGTCGAACGGGCCACCAGCGTTGCGCTCGACGACCAACCTCTCCATCGCGCCTTCGCCGACTGACTTGAGCGCGCCGAGCGCATAGCGGACGCCCAGGCCATCCTCATGCGGCTCGACATCGAATTCGGCCTGGCTGGCGTTGATGCACGGCGGCAGCATCGTCACGCCCATGCGCCGCGCGTCGTCGACGAAGATCGCCAGCTTGTCGGTCAGCGCCATGTCGTAGCACATCGACGCGGCATAGAATTCGTGCGGGTGATGCGCCTTCAGCCATGCGGTCTGATAGGCGAGCAGCGCATAGGCGGCCGCGTGGCTCTTGTTGAAGCCATAGCCGGCGAACTTGTCGATCAAGTCGAACAGCTCGTTGGCCTTTTGGGCGGGGATGCCGTTCACCTCCTGGCAGCCCTTGACGAAGATGGCGCGCTGCGCGTCCATCTCCGCCTTCACCTTCTTACCCATCGCGCGACGCAACAGGTCGGCGCCGCCCAGCGAATAGCCCGCCAGGATCTGGGCGGCCTGCATCACCTGTTCCTGATAGACGAAGATGCCGTACGTCTCGGACAAGATCTGTTCGAGCAACGGGTGCGGGTAGATGATCTCCTCGGTCCCCTGCTTGCGGCGACCGAAGCTGGGGATATTGTCCATCGGGCCCGGTCGGTACAGCGACACGAGCGCGATGATGTCGCCGAAGTTCGACGGGCGGACGGCGGACAGGGTGCGCCGCATGCCTTCCGATTCCAGCTGGAACACACCGACCGTATCACCCTTCTGGAGCAGCGCGTAAGTCGCCTCGTCATCCCATGCCAGCGCGCCGAGATCGATCTCGACCCCGCGCTTGGCGAGCAGCTGCACCGCCTTTTGCAGGACCGACAGGGTCTTGAGGCCGAGGAAGTCGAACTTGACCAGCCCCGCGCCCTCGACGAACTTCATGTCGAACTGCGTCACCGGCATGTCCGAGCGCGGATCGCGATAGAGCGGCACCAGTTGCGCTAATGGCCGGTCGCCGATCACCACACCGGCGGCGTGGGTGGAGGAGTGGCGCGGCAGGCCCTCCAGCTTGGTGGCTAGGTCGAGCAGGCGGCGGACCTGGTTGTCGTTGGCATATTCCTTCGCCAACTCGGGCACGCCGTTCAGCGCACGCTTCAGGTCCCAGGGATCAGTCGGATGGTTGGGCACCAGCTTGGCGAGGCGGTCCACTTGACCGTAGCTCATCTGGAGCACGCGGCCGGTATCCTTCAGCACCGCGCGCGCCTTAAGCTTACCGAAGGTGATGATCTGCGCCACCTGATCGCGGCCGTACTTCTCCTGGACATAGCGGATGACCTCGCCACGCCGGGTTTCGCAAAAGTCGATGTCGAAGTCGGGCATCGACACGCGTTCCGGGTTCAGGAAGCGCTCGAACAGCAGGCCCAGCTTCAACGGATCGAGGTCGGTGATGGTCAGCGCCCAGGCGACGACCGAGCCCGCGCCCGAACCACGACCCGGCCCCACGGGGATGTCGTGGTCCTTGGCCCATTTGATGAAGTCGGCGACGATCAGGAAGTAGCCGGGGAAGCCCATCTGGATGATGATGTCGACCTCGAACTTCAACCGTTCGTGATAGGCCTCGCGCCAACCGGGTTCGCCTTCGCCCTCCAACTCGGCGATACGGTCGAGTCGGGCCTCCAGACCGGCGGTCGCGTCGCGACGGAGCATCGCCGCCTCGCCCTCTCGGTCGCCCGCCAGGCTGGGGAGGATCGGCTTGCGCCACGGGGCCATTACCGCGCAACGCCGTGAGACGACCAGCGTGTTCTCGATCGCTTCCGGAAGATCGGCGAAGAGCTGCTTCATCGTCTCGGCGGGCTTCAGCCATGCCTCAGGGCAGCTTTTCGGGCGGTCGTCCATTTCGACATAGGTCGAATTGGCGATGCACAGCATGGCGTCATGCGCGTCGCGGAAGCCGCTATCGGCGAAGCAGCAGGGATTGGTCGCGACCAACGGCAGGTCGCGTTCATAGGCGAGATCGATCAAATCCTGCTCGGCCGCCATCTCGATCGCGTCGTCGCGGCGGGCGAGCTCGACATAGAGCCGGTCGCCGAAGATCGTCTGGAGCCGGTCGGCATAGGCCTTGGCGCGGTCCGGCTGGCCTTCCGCAAACAGGCGCGCGATGCCGCCCTCGCCACCCGCGGTCAGCGCGATCAGGCCGGTGCTGAACTTTTCCAGCACGTCGAACCCGACATGCGCGGCCAGTTCGATCGGCCGCTCCAGATGCGCCGCCGATACCAGCGCGCACAGATTGTCGTAGCCGGTCATGTCCTGCGCATAGAGCGCGACCCAGTCGACGACCGCGCCGACATTGTCGGGCATGTCGGGGCGCGCAATGCCAAGCATCGTGCCGATGATCGGCTGCACCCCCGCCTTCTTCGCGGCGTCCGAAAAGGCCATCGCGGCATAGAGGCCGTTGCGGTCGGTCAGGCCAGCGGCGGGAAAGGCATTGGCCTTGGCTTGCGCCGCAATCGCCTTAGGATCGATCGCGCCGTCGAGCATCGTGAAGGAGGAAAAGATGCGAAGCGGCACATATCCGGAATGCATCGCCCACCCCTACCCGCTTGCGCGTGATTCGACCAGCGCGGAACCCGCCCCCCACCAATCCGTTACGGTGACAGAAGGACTTGATCCAGATTGGGGCGAGAGACGATGACCGACACCGACCGTTCCTTTGCCACCGCGCTGCGGCCCGGTGCGGGCTGGGGCTGGATACTGGCCTATGGCGTCCTGTCGGCGCTGCTCGGCCTTGCGGCGTTCGTGTTTCCCGTGCCCGCCACGCTGGCCGCGACCTTGGTCGTGGGGGCGTTCCTGATCGCCTCCGGCCTCGTGTCGGTGGGGGCCGGGATTTTCGGCAAGGGGCATGAAGGGCGCGGCTATGCGATCGGCTTTGGTCTGGTCACGCTGATCATCGGTCTGATCATGGCGTTCGAGCCGGCGACGGGCGCGATCTCGATCACCATTCTGGTCGCGGTATGGCTGGGGCTGCGCGGCGCGCTGGAGATCGGTCTGGGCGCGAAGATGCGGCGGCGACGCGGGTGGATGATCGCGATGGGGGTGCTGAACATCATCCTGGCGCTGTTTGTGCTGGCCACCCTGCCGTGGAGCGCGATGACGCTGCCGGGCTATATCGTCGGGATCAGCTTCCTGTTCGGCGGCATCACGGCCATCGCCTCGGCACTGGATCATAAAAAGGGTGCCAGCGCGTTTTCGATGTGAGGGTGGCACTTGGCCTTCGACTTCGCTCAGGCTGAACGGGTGTTGGGCATAAATCGTCCACTCCGTTCACGCTGAGCGAAGTCGAAGCGCACGCCGGCACATCCGCCAAGAACACCGACTTCCTCTCGCCTTTCGAATGAACGGAGGCTGCCCTTAAAGCAGCCCCTCAATGTCCTTGACCAAATCCTCCGGCTTGGTCGTGGGCGCATAGCGATCCACCACCTTGCCATCGCGATCGATCAGGAACTTGGTGAAATTCCACTTGATCGCCTTGGTGCCCAGCACGCCCGGTGCCTGCCCCTTCAGCCACGCGAACAGCGGATCGGCATCGTCGCCGTTGACGTCGATCTTCGCCATCACCGGGAAGCTGACATCATAGGTCAGCGAGCAGAAGTTCGCGATCTCCGCCGCATCGCCCGGCTCCTGCGCGCCGAACTGGTTGCAGGGGAAACCCAGCACGGTCAGCCCCCGCCCTTCATAACGACGATGAAGCGCTTCCAACCCCTCATATTGCGGCGTGAAGCCGCATTTCGACGCGGTGTTGACGATCAGCAGCACCCGCCCCGTAAAGGTCGACATGTCGACGGCCGCGCCGTCCGCCGCCTTGACGGTGAAATCCGCGATACCGCTCATGCATGCTTCCCCAGCAGATAATCGAGATTGGCGCGCACGCCCGGCCATTCGCGGTCGATGATCGAATAGACGACGCTGTCACGGATGCGCCCGTCGGCCATCATCTGATGCCCGCGCAGCACACCATCCTTTTTCGCGCCCAGCCGCTCGATCGCCGTCTGGCTGCGCTTGTTGAGCGCATCGGTGCGGATCTGGATCACCTGACACTCCATCACCTCGAAGGCATGGGCGAGCAGCATCCGCTTCGCCTCGGTATTGACGCCGGTCCGCTGCACGCGCGTGGCGTAGAAGGTGCCGCCGATCTCCAGCCGGCGATGCTGCGGCGACATCCGCATATAGCGTGTCGTGCCGACAATCTCGCCCGCCGGCGTCTCGACCGTGAAGAGCAGCGCGCGGCCCACGTCGCGCTCTTTCAGCGCCGCCGCCAGCCAGCGCTCGGGCGTCTTCATCATCGAGACATTGGCGTAGAAGATGTTCCAGAGATCACCCTCGCGCGCGACCTCGACCAGCGACGGCAGGTCGGCCTCGACGAACGGGCGCAGACGGACATGGCGACCCGTCAGGGTCGGCGTCTCCGTCCAGGCGGTCACTGCAACCGCCCCTCGTGCAGCCGGACCACACGGTCCATCTTCAGCGCCAGCCGCTCGTTATGCGTCGCGATCAGCGCCGCCGAGCCTTCGCCGCGCACCAGCCGCAGGAACTCGGCCAGCACCACCTCGGAGGTATGCTCGTCCAGATTGCCGGTCGGTTCGTCGGCCAGCACCAAAGGCGGCTGGTTCGCGAGCGCGCGCGCCACCGCCACGCGTTGCTGCTCGCCGCCCGACAATTGGCTGGGGCGATGGGTCAGACGATGGCCTAGGCCCAAGGCGGTCAGCAGGCCCTTGGCGCGCGTCTCGGCGGCGACGGGCATCTTGCCCTGTACGAGCTGCGGCAACACGACATTCTCGGTCGCGTTAAAGTCGGGCAGCAAATGGTGAAACTGATAGACGAAGCCCAGATAGTCGCGCCGCGCCACGGTGCGACCATGCGCGTCGAGCTTCGACACCTCCTCGCCCGCGATGCGGATCGATCCCGAAAAGCCGCCCTCCAACAGGCCGACCGCCTGCAGCAGCGTCGACTTGCCCGAGCCGGAGGGACCGAGAAGCGCCACGATCTCGCCCGGCGCGATCGCCAGCTCGACGCCGCGCAGTACCTCGATCGTCTGGCCGCCCTGGGTGAAGCTGCGCGACAGGCCCACCGTCTCCAGCACCGGCTCGGCGGCGCGCGGCGCGATGGCGCCGCCCATGCGGATGATCGGATCATTCATAGCGCAGCACCTGAACCGGGTCCGTGCTCGCCGCCTTCCAGGCGGGGTAGAGCGTGGCGAGGAAGGAGAAGACCAGCGCCATCGCCGCGATGACGACGATCTCGACGGGGTCGGGCTTGGAGGGCAACTCGGTCAGATAGCGGATCGACGGGTCCCAGAGATTCTGGCCCGTGACGAACTGGACGAAATTCACCACCGCCTGGCGGTAGAACAGGAACACCGCGCCCAGCACCAATCCCGCGACCGTGCCCAGCGCGCCGATGGTCGTGCCCACCGTCATGAAGATACGCATCAGCCCGCCGCGCGTCGCGCCCATGGTGCGCAGGATGGCGATGTCGCGCGTCTTGGCACGGACCAGCATGATCAGCGACGACAGGATGTTGAACACCGCGACCAGGATGATGATCGACAGCACGGTGAACATCGCCACCCGCTCGACCGCGAGCGCCTCAAACAATTGCGCGTTCATCGTCCGCCAGTCGGCGATCACTGCGCGCCCGCCCAGCTTGTCGGCGAGCGGCGCCAGGATCTGCCCGACCCGGTCCGCGTCGGTCGTCTGTATCTCGACCATGCCGACCGTGTCGCCCATCAGGAGCAGCGTCTGCGCATCCTCGATCGGCATGATGACATAGGCCTTGTCATAGTCGTACACCCCGATCTCGAAGATCGCGCCGACCGTATAGCTGACGATGCGCGGCACCGTGCCGAAGGGCGTGGTCTGCCCCTGCGGGCTGATCAGCGAAATCTCCGAGCCGACGCTCGCGCCCAGCGCCTCGGCTAGGCGGCTACCGATCGCGATCCGGCCGCTGCCGGGCGTCACGCTCATCAGGCTGCCCATGATGACCTTGGAGCGGATCGCCGAGTTGCCGCGCATGTCGCCGACGCGCATGCCGCGCACCAGCACCGCCTCGACCCGGCCGTTATAGCTGGACATCAGCGGCTGCTCGATCATCGGCACCGCGCTGGTGACGCCCGGCGTCGCCTTGGCCTCGCGCACGATGTCGCGCCAGTCGGGCAGGCGACCGCCCGCCCCCTGCACCACCGCATGGCCGTTCAACCCGACGATCTTGTCGAAGAGCTCGGCGCGGAAGCCGTTCATCACGCTCATGACGATGACGAGCGCGGCGACGCCCAGCATGACCGCGACCAGACTGATCGACGCGACGAGGAAGATGAACGCTTCCCCCTTGCCCGGCAGCAGATAGCGCCGGGCGATCATCCGTTCATAGCGAGACAGGATCATGCAAGTCCGATCGATCCATGGGAAACCTAAAGCAGAAGCGGCTGTAGGGGCGGCTCCCCATGCTGGCAATGCCACCCCCCAGTCGCAGAGCCAAACCGGCCAAGCCCCCGATTGTTGCAGGCCGGACACACTTCGACTTCAATCGTAGCAGCGATGCCGCAAGGGGATGGCAAAAGCCGCAGCGCTGACGTACCACAATCTCACTGAGACACAGGCAGCAACGGCCGTGGTTCGGGGATTGCTCCAACGCTCACCCAACGAGGTTGATGCGGGAGCGGGAAAAGGGGGCTGACGAGCGATCGTCACGCAGGCGCCCGGATCGGAAACGGTCCGGGCGTTTGGCATTATGGCAACAGCACCTTCGACGTCACCGCGAAAAGCCGCCGAGACCGGCGAGGGAACAGGGAGCTTCCAGACTGCCGTTCCCAGGTGCCGGCCCGGCGCCCGTACGGGACCTTTGCTATAGCAGATCAAGATGAACGGAATCTGGACGGCGGAGGAATTCGACTCGAATTTCCCCCGCGCGCCCTCGGTCGGCTCCGATCAGAAGGATTTGGAGATGGTCACGCCGTACGTACGCGGATCGCCCGGCTGGCCGACGATCAGGCCGGTCGAGCCCGACTGGGTGGCCAGCACCTCATAGTAATCATGGTCGAACAGGTTGCGGACCCAGGCGAAGGCGTTGAAATTGCCCGGCGCCTTGAAGCCCGCACGCAGGTTGGACAGGCTGTAGCCGTCGATATCGGTATAGGCGGAGCGCGACGGGTTGGACGAGAATTTCGAGCGATAGCTGCCGTCATAGCCCAGATAGAATTGCCCCTCGACGCCACCAACGGTGGCCGGCAGGTCATATTCTGCGCCATAGGAAAAGGCCCAGCGCGAGACGCCGGGCAGCCACTGGCCCGAGATATTGCAATAGGGCAGCGAATTGCCCGGCGTCCCGGCGGCGGCCGGCGTGCCCACGATCTGGCCGTTCAAGACCGGCAGCGCGGTGCCGCCCGACAGTTCGGGGGGGCATGGCGCATTGGTGAAGCGGGTGTAGCGCGCGTCAGTAAAGGCGCCATTGGCGTAGATATTGAAGCGGCTGGTTGGACGGAAGGCCGAGTCGATCTCGATCCCGCGCGTCCGCACGCGGCCCGCATTGGCGAGGTAACCGCGCAGCACGTTGACCTGCAGGTTGTTCACCGTCGCCTGATAATCGCTGATTTCGGTCCAGAAGCCGGCGATGTTCACCGTCGCGCGCCGGTCGGCGAACTGGGTCTTCAGCCCCAGCTCGAAATGATTGACCTTTTCGGGGCGCACCGTCTGCGTCGCCAGGATCGGATTGCTCTGGGCATCGAGCGGCAGGCCCGATAGGTTGATGCCGCCCGACTTATAGCTGCGCGCATAGGTGGCGTAGTAATGGACGTTGGGATTGAATTCATAGGCGACGGTCAGGTCGCCCGACAGGTTCCAGTTGGTGAAGGACGGCGTGTAGCTTTGCGGCGACAGCACGCCGCGCTGATCGCTGGTCAGCGTGCTGGAGCCCGCGCCGTTGGTCACGGTCGACAGATAGTTGCCGTCCTTGCGATCATAGTTCAGCCGCAGGCCGGGCGCGACCGACAAACGATCGTCGACATGCCAGGTCAGCTTGCCGAACAGCGCCGCCGAGGTGTTGGTGAAGCCGATCGTGTTGCGCGACGTCAGGCCGTTGAGCGTCGCCGGATTGCGTCCGCCGGCGCTCGCCGGGTTGAGCAGGAAGGCGCTCGCCGCCGGTCCCTGAACCTGCAACCCCTGCGTGTCGATCGACTGCCAGAAGTAGAAGGCGCCGAGCACATAATCGAGCGTCCGCTTGCCGTTCGAGGCGATGCGAAGCTCTTGCGTCACCTGGCTCTGCTGCGACGGATTGGCCGAGACGGTGGTGATCGGCAGGCCGATGAAATCGCGGTCGTTCGACGGGTCCCAATGCCAAAAGCGCCATGCCGACACGCTGGTCAGCGTCGCTTCACCGACATCCCAGTTGGCGACCAGCGACAGCCCGCCCAGTTCCTGCTTGGCGCGCAGATCAGTATCGACATCGGTCAGCCGGTCGAAGGCGTTGGTCGAGGGCACGCTATAGCCCTGCGCGGCGGCGAGCCGGGGATATTGCCGATCGAGCGGCCGCTGCGTCGCGCCCACCCGCGCATAATATTGGACGCAGCAATTGGGGTTCTGCCGCGCATAATCGCCCGACAGGGTCAGGTCGAGCGTTGGCGTCGCGTGCCACAGGAACTGGCTGCGCAGCGACAGATTGTCTTGCGAATTCTGCCATTCCTGCTGGCGGGTATTGTAGATGGTGCCCCGCCGCGTCGTGATCGAGGTCGACAGCCGCACCGCCACCTTGTCATCGACCAGTGGGCCGGACACCGACGCCTTGCCCTGGAAGAAGTCGTAATTCCCCGCGCTCAGCTCGACCCGCGCCTCGGGCGTGAAGCTGGGCGCGCGGGTGATGATGTTGATCGCGCCCGCCGTGGTGTTCTTGCCATAGAGTGTGCCCTGCGGCCCGCGCAGCACCTCGATCCGCTCGGTATCGGTGAAGTCAAACGTCGCCGAGGCGATGCGGCTGTAATAGACCTGGTCGACATAGATGCCGACGCCCTGCTCGATCCCGTCATTGGTGAGGCCGAAGGGCGCACCCAGCCCGCGGATATTCGCCGCCGAATTGCGCGGGTTGGTCGAATAGAATTGCAGCGTCGGCTGGATCTGGGTCAACCGGTTGACATTGTACGTCCCCGTCTCGGCCAATGCGATGCCGCCGATCACCGACATGGCGATGGGGACGGTCTGGATCGTCTCGGCACGACGGCGGGCGGTGACGACCACATCCCCTCCCCCCTGCTGCGCGGTGCCCAGCCGCCCCTCGGCCTGGGGAGGCGCGGGGTCCTCCTGCGGAGGCACGGCCGGCGTCGTTTGGGCGGCAAGGATCAGTGCGAGGGTCAAGGACATGGAAGCTCCCTTTCTTATTTCATCTCCCATTCACACATCGATTTGATAGGTATTCAATCCACAGACGGCTTGGCGGGACCGAAGTTTTGCTTTTCGATCCTGCGTGGCCCTTGAAGCCATGTTTACATGAACCATATCGGTTCTCGTACGGTGCCGATGACGGGCCGTACGGATGGGCAAGGCCCCGGCTCATGTGCAGGCGGGGCGGCCGATCCTCTTCAATTCGCTTCTGATGGAGGTTTTGACATGCGTATCGATCTGACCCCGTATCGCCGCTCGACCATCGGCTTCGACCGGCTGTTTGACCTGCTGGAGGCCAATTCGCGCGGCGCTTCGGCGGAAAACTATCCCCCCTTCAACCTCGAGCGTCTGGCGGACGACCGCTACCGCATCACCCTGGCGGTGGCAGGCTTTGCCCGTGACGAGATCGAGATCACCGCGCAGCAGAACATGCTGCTCGTCACTGGCAAGAAGGATGACAAGGCCAACGCGCCCAACTTCCTGCATGTTGGCATCGCCAATCGCTCGTTCGAGCGACGCTTCGAACTGGCGGACTTCGTGTTCGTCGAGGATGCGCGCCTGAACGACGGCCTGCTCGTCATCGACCTCGTCCGCGAGGTGCCCGAGGCGATGAAGCCCAAGACGATCGCGATCAAGACGGGCCAGCCGCTCGCGGCGGTGGAGCATCACGCCGGTGAGGCCGACGCGGCCAAGGCGGCGTAAACCACTCGGCGTCTTTCCCTCCCTGAAGACGTCGCGGGGCGTCCGGACCGACGGGTCCGGGCGCCTTCTGTTTTTTGTCGGCCTTCTCTACTTCACCATTCCGGCTGAGTGTTGTCGAAGCCCAAGCCCTGCCATCCGCCAAGCGGGCAGAGGTTTTCCCGTGGCCTTCGACTTCGCTCAGGCTGAACGGGGGGCGGGAATTTTGCGACGGGTGATCATCGCCAAAACGCCGACACCACCCCGTACCGCCGTTCAGGCTGAGCGCAGGCGAAGCCCACACCCCGCCATCCGCCAAGCGGGCAGGTTTTCCCGTGGCCTTCGACTTCGCTCAGGCAGAACGGAGGGTGGAGATTTTTGCGACGTGTGATCATCGCCAAAGCGCCGACACCACCCCGCACCGCCGTTCAGGCTGAGCGCAGTCGAAGCCCACGCCCAGACATCCGCCAAGCGGGTAGGTTTTCCCGTGGCCTTCGACTTCGCTCAGGCGGAACGGAGGGTGGGGGTTCTACGACGGGTGATCATCGCCAAAGCATCGACACCATCCCCCACCGCCGTTCAGGCCGAGCGCAGTCGAAGCCCACGCCCCACCACCCGCCAAGCAAACAACATGGCCCCAACGAAAAACCCCGCCTCCATCGGGATGCGGGGTTTTCAGATCAAACCAGCCGGCTCTGCTTCACCGCCGCTTCGACGAAGCTGGCGAAGAGCGGATGCGGGTCGAAGGGTTTGGACTTCAACTCCGGGTGGAACTGCACGCCGACGAACCAGGGATGGTCGGGCCGCTCGACGATTTCGGGCAGCGTGCCGTCGGGCGACATGCCGCTGAACACCAGGCCGCCCTGCTCCAGCGCGTCCTTATAGGCGGTGTTCACCTCATAGCGGTGACGGTGCCGCTCGGAGATGTCCTCCGAGCCATAGATCGACGCGACGACGCTGTTGCCCGCCAGCTTGGCCTGATAGGCGCCCAGCCGCATCGTGCCGCCGAGGTCGCCGCTCGCCTCGCGCTTTTCCAGGCCGTCGCGGCCCATCCATTCGGTGATGAGGCCGACGACCGGCTCCGAGGTCGGACCGAACTCGGTCGACGACGCGTCGGCAATGCCCGCCAGATCGCGTGCGCCTTCGACGCAGGCCATCTGCATGCCGAAGCAGATGCCGAAATAGGGCACCCGGCGTTCGCGCGCGAAGCGCACCGCCGCGATCTTGCCCGCCGCGCCGCGCTCGCCGAACGCGCCGGGGACGAGGATGGCGTGGCACGGCTCAAGCTGCTGCGCGACCTCGCTCTCGTCGCCCTCGAACAGCTCGGCGTCGATCCAGCGGATATGGACCTTCACCTTGTTGGCGATGCCGCCATGGACCAGCGCTTCGTTGAGCGACTTATAGGCGTCCTGCAGGCCGACATATTTGCCGACCACGCCGATCGTCACTTCGCCTTCCGGATTGGTCAGGCGGTCGACGATCTCAGTCCAGCGCGACAGGTTCGGCGCGCCCGCCGGCTCGATCCCGAATGCGCGCAGCACTTCCGAATCGAGACCCTCGGCATGATATTGCAGCGGCACCGCATAGATGCTCGATGCGTCGAGCGCCGGAATGACGGCGGACGGCGGCACGTTGCAGAACAGCGCGATCTTGGCGCGGTCCGAGGCCGGCAGCGGATGCTCGCAGCGGCAGACCAGCACGTCGGGCGACACGCCGAGCGCCGCGATCTCGCGCACCGAATGCTGGGTCGGCTTGGTCTTCAGCTCGCCCGCCGCCGCGATATAGGGCACCAGCGTGACGTGGATGCTGATCGACTGGCCACGACCCAGCTCGTTCTTGAGCTGACGGATCGCCTCGATGAAGGGCAGCGATTCGATGTCGCCGACCGTGCCGCCAATCTCGCAGAGGACGAAGTCGAGGTCCTCGCCATTCTCGTCGACCGTATCGGCCCGCGCGAACGCCTTGATCGCGTCGGTGACGTGCGGGATCACCTGGACGGTCGCGCCCAGATAGTCGCCGCGCCGCTCGCGCTCGATGATCGTCTTGTAGATCCGGCCCGAGGTGACGTTGTCCGACTGGCGCGAGGCCACGCCGGTGAAGCGTTCATAGTGGCCGAGGTCGAGGTCGGTCTCGGCCCCGTCGTCGGTCACATAGACCTCGCCATGCTGATACGGGCTCATCGTGCCCGGATCGACGTTGAGATAGGGATCGAACTTGCGGATGCGCACGCGGTAACCGCGTGCCTGCAGAAGAGCCGCAAGAGAGGCCGCCATGAGGCCCTTGCCGAGCGACGAAACCACGCCGCCGGTGATGAAGATATACCGCGCCATGGGAAGAATCGCCTAGCTTGGATGGGGTGGATACGACAACAGCAAAGATGCGCGCCGCCGGAAATTGTCGGCGGCGCGTCGGCCTATGCTGCGATGGAAACGAGGTTTAGCGGGCGAGCGGAACCGCCGAATTGTCGGCCGGCTGGGTCGCGGGCGCCGCACCGGTGGGAACCGGGGCGGGCGCGGGCTGGGTGATCGGCGCCTGGGTCGCGGGCGTACGGGCCAGCGAGGTGTCGATCGCGGGCGCGCCGCGCGTCGCGGCCAGGACCGCGAGCAGGATCGAGAAGCCGACGAATGCGGTCGCCAGTACCGCGGTCGCCCGGCTGAGGAAATCCGCGGCACCCCGTGCCGACATCAGGCCCGACGGGCTGCCGCCCATGCCCAGACCGCCGCCTTCCGACCGCTGCATGAGGATCACCGTGACCAGAGTCGCGGCGATGATGGCGTGGATGACGAGCAGGAATGCGAACATGAGGCGCGTATGATCCCGATGAAAGGGTGTGCGAAAGCGCGCACATAGGCGAGGCGCGGGCCGCGATCAACCATGCGTAGGGAACGGGGCCATGATCGAGGCGCCAAATGGTTCCCCGAATGCCGCATTTTAAGATGTTGCGGAGCGGGGAACAGGAGTGGAAACCAGCACGAACAAAGGGCGTTATGACATCGAAACAACGCCCGGCAAAGCCCGGCACAGCCATTGGAATCGCCATCGTGTCCCACCCACACGAACCGCAGTCGCTGTTGGCCTGGATGAGCGCCCTGGTCGATTATGTCCGCTCGGGTGAACCCGACCTGACCAATCGCCAGATGGCCCTGCTGCTCGTCGTCTATCTTCGTCCCGGCCCTCATACGGTGCGCGGTTTGGCGCGCGCCTTGAACGTCTCGAAACCTGTCGTTACCCGCGCCTTGAATAGATTGGGAACGCTGGGCTATCTGCGCCGCCAACGCGACGATAGCGACAAGCGCAACATCTTTGTCGCCAGGACACCTGAAGGGGCGGACTTTCTTGAAGAATTCGGACATTTCATCGGCGCTGGCGACGCCCCCGCCCTCCAGCGGGCCAGCGCGTAAGAGCTTCGCACTGCAGGGGCGCACGGTGCGCCTCGACCCGCGCACCAATGCGGTGCGCCCCGATCTGGCGGACGTGCGGCTGGCTGAATACGTATTCGCGCCGCATTACGCCGCCCCCCTCTCCTATCGCACCAACGCCCCCGCTACGCTGCGCGAAGGGCGTCGCCTGGATTCGGCGGTGCTCGCCGAACTGAAGGCCGGTGAGGCCTTTGAAGTGCTGGAACTGGCGGGTGGCCACGCCTGGGGCATCGCACCGCTGCTCGGGCTGGTCGGCTATTGCGACGCGGCATTGCTGGAGAAGGTGCAGTGACGAAGACGGTGTTCATCGATGGCGGCGCCGGCACCACGGGGCTGGAGATCGCCGACCGGCTGTCGGGTCGCGCCGACCTCTCGATCGTCACCCTGCCCGATGACCGCCGCAAGGATGCCGAAGCGCGGCGCGAGGCGATCAACGACGCCGATTTCGTAATTCTCTGCCTGCCGGACGATGCCGCGCGCGAGGCCGTTTCGCTGATCGGCAACGACCGGACGCGGGTCGTCGACGCCTCGACCGCGCACCGCACCACGCAAGGCTGGGTCTATGGCCTGGCGGAACTGGAGCCGGAGCAGCAGGACCGGATCGCGTCGGCGCGCTTCGTCTCGAACCCCGGTTGCTATCCCACCGGCTTCCTCGCACTCGTCCGGCCGCTGGTGCGCGCCGGCATCATCCCCGCCGATTGGCCGGTGTCCGTCAACGCCGCCTCGGGCTATTCGGGCGGCGGCAAGGCGATGCTCGCCGAATATGAGACCGCCAAGGAACGCGCCTTCCGCCCCTATGGCCTCACCCTCGCGCACAAGCATGCGCCAGAGATGCAGGCGCATTCGGGTCTGACCCATGCCCCGATCTTTGCGCCCGCCGTGGTCGACACCTATCGCGGCATGGTCGTCGAGGTGCCCCTGCCCCTCTACGCCCTGCCCGGCGCGCCCTCGCTCGACCGTATCGCCGACGCGCTGGCCGAGGCCTATGCCGACAGCCGCATCGTCCGCTTTTCGGCCGATGCCGTAGCGGCGGTGAACATCGAGGAAAATGCCGGAACCGACCGGATGACCTTGCGCGTCTGCGGCAATGCGGCCACGGGTCAGGCGCGACTGATCGCCACGCTCGACAATCTGGGCAAGGGTGCCGGGGGTGCGGCGGTCCAGAATCTGAACATCATGGCCGGGCTTGATCCGACCGCCGGCCTGGTCCTTTAAGCTCCGTTTTCGAAGGAGACGTCATGACGCGCAATCCCGTAGGCAAGCTGCTGCTGTTCGGCGCGACCGGCGATTTGTCGCAGCGCATGTTGCTGCCCTCGCTGTTCAACCTCCATGCCGATGGCCTGTTGCCAGAAGGGCTGACCATCACTGGTACGGCGCGGTCGGATCATGACGATGCCAGCTTCCGCGAATTCGCCGCGCACGCGCTCGACACCTTCCTGCCCGAGGATCGCAAGAAGCCCGAATGGATCGACGGCTTCCTGCAGCGCCTGCAATATCAGTCGCTCGACGCCTCCTCGACCGAGGGCTTCCCGGCGCTGGCAGAGAAGGTCGGCGACGTGTCGAATGGCCTCGCCATCTATCTGTCGACCGCGCCCAGCCTGTTCGAGTCCACCATCAAGGGCCTCGAATCGGTCGGCCTGGCGGGAGAGACGGTGCGGATCGGGCTGGAAAAGCCGCTCGGCTACGACCTCGCCTCCTCCAAGGAGATCAACGACGCGGTCGCGTTCGGCTTCCCCGAGGAGCGGACCTTCCGCATCGACCATTATCTGGGCAAGGAAACCGTCCAGAACATCCTGGCGCTGCGCTTCGGCAATTTCTTCTTCGAGCCGATCTGGAACGCGCATGGCATCGACAACGTCCAGATCACCATCGCCGAGACGGTCGGTCTGGAGGATCGCGCGGGCTATTACGAGGGCGCCGGTGCGCTGCGCGACATGGTGCAGAACCATATCCTGCAACTGCTCGCGCTCATCGCGATGGAGCCGCCGGCCCGCTATGACGGCACCGCGATCCGCGACGAAAAGGCCAAGGTCTTCCGCTCGCTGCGCCTGATGACGCCCGAGGAAGTCCCGCACAACACCGTCACCGGTCAATATGCGGACGGCGCGGTGGGCGGCAAGATCGTCGGTTCCTATGCCGACGAGCTCGGCAAGCCCTCCAAGACCGAGACCTTCGTCGCGATCAAGGCGCATGTCGACAATTGGCGCTGGCAGGGCGTGCCCTTCTATCTGCGCACCGGCAAGCGCATGGCCGCACGCCGTTCGGAAATCGCGATCCAGTTCAAGCCCGTGCCGCACTCGATGTTCGCCGGACGCGGCGGGCTGCTCCAGCCCAACACGCTGGTCATCCGTTTGCAGCCGGAGGAATATATCCAGCTGCTGGTGATGGCCAAGGAGCCGGGCCTCGACCGTGACGGCATCCGCCTGCGCGAGGTGCCGCTGAACCTGTCGCTCGACGCCGAGTTCGCCGGCACCCGCCGCCGTATCGCCTATGAGCGGTTGCTGCTCGACCTGATCGAGGGTGACCAGACCCTGTTCGTCCGCCGCGATGAGGTGGAGGCGCAATGGACCTGGATCGACGCGATCCGCGCCGGCTGGGACGCCAATGACGTCAAGCCCAAGACCTATCCGAGCGGCAGCTGGGGTCCGTCCGCCGCGATCGCGCTGACCGAGCGCGACGGCGTGACCTGGCAGGACGATTGACCGATTCCGGCTTCGTAATGAAGCCGGGCCTTATTCGCGCGATCTCGGCCCGCTCGCATGGCGGGCCGGTTACCGCGCTTAGATATTCGGGGTACGAGCATAATGACCGACGAAATCGAATGGTGGGATTACGAGGACACCACCGAGATGGCGAACGCGCTGGCGGGCGACATCCAGTTCATCATCGAAAGCGCGATCGAGGCGCGCGGCGCGGCGGTGATCGCGCTGTCGGGCGGCAAGACGCCGATCCCGGTCTATGAGAAACTGGCCCAGGCCAAGCTCGACTGGAAGCGCGTGACCATCGTCCCCGCCGACGAGCGTATCGTGCCGCTGGGCGATCCGCTGTCCAACGTGACGATGATCGGCAAGATCTTCCTGCCCAAGGGCGCGCGCGTCATGCCGATAGTGCCGCAGGCGACCTCGGACTATAAGGCGGCTGGCCGCTCGGCCGATGCGCTGATGCAGGAACTCCACTGGCCGCTCGACCTGGTGCTGCTGGGCATGGGCACCGACGGCCACACGGCCTCGATCTTCCCGGGCCCGGATTATGACGAAGCGCTCAACGGCCCGAAGGAACGCCGCGCTTTGGGCCTGATGCCCGATCCCCTGCCCCCCGAAGCGCCGGTCGCACGCGTGACGCTCAGCCGGGCGGGCATCGTCTCGGCCCGTTCGATCATGTTCGCCATCTCCGGCCCCGCCAAGAAGAAGGTCCTTGAGGACGCGATCAAGGAAGGCGCCTCCTCCCCCTATCCGGTCGGCCGCGTGCTGGCCGAGGTCGAACTGCCGATCGACATCCACTGGAGCGTGCAATGAGCCTCAACGCCGCCGTCTCTGCCGTCACCGACCGGGTCATCGAACGCTCGCGTCCGGGCCGTCAGGCCTATCTCGACCTGATCGCGCATGAGGCCGAAACGGCGGTGCGCCGCCCCAATCTGGGCTGCGCCAACCTCGCCCATGCCTATGCCGGGACCGAGGAAGACCGCGACGCCATGAAGGCGGATCGCGGCATGAATATCGGCATCGTGTCGGCCTATAACGACATGCTGTCGGCGCACGCCGTCTATTATCGCTACCCCGAACTCATGAAGGTCTGGGCGCGCGAAGTCGGCGCGACCGCGCAGGTGGCGGGCGGCGTGCCCGCCATGTGCGACGGCGTGACGCAAGGCTATGCGGGCATGGAGCTGTCGCTGTTCAGCCGCGACACCATCGCGCTATCCACGGCGGTCGCGCTGAGCCACGGTACCTTCGAGGGGGCGGCACTGCTCGGCATCTGCGACAAGATCGTGCCGGGCCTGCTGATGGGCGCGCTGCGCTTCGGCCATCTGCCGATGATTCTGGTGCCGGGCGGCCCGATGCCTACGGGGTTGCCCAACAAGCAGAAGGCCGCCGTTCGCGAAGCCTTTGCCGAGGGCAAGGCGGGGCGCGAGGAACTGCTCGACGCCGAGATCGCCGCCTATCATTCCAAGGGTACCTGCACCTTCTACGGCACCGCCAACACCAACCAGATGATGATGGAGGTGATGGGCCTGCACATGCCGGGGGCCGCCTTCGTCAATCCGGGCACCAAGCTGCGCCAGGAACTCAGCCGCGCTGCCGTCCACCGGCTGGCTGCGATCGGCCAGCGCGGCGACGATTACCGGCCGCTCGGGCGCTGCGTCGATGAAAAGGCGATCGTCAACGCGGCGGTCGGCCTGCTCGCGACCGGCGGCTCGACCAATCACCTGATCCACCTGCCCGCCATCGCACGCGCGGCGGGGATCATCATCGACTGGGAGGATATGGACCGCCTCTCGGCCGCCGTGCCGCTGATCGCGCGGGTCTATCCCAACGGCTCGGCCGATGTGAACGGGTTCGAGGCGGCGGGCGGCATGCCCTATGTCATTCGCGAACTGCTGTCCGCCGGGCTGCTCCACCGCGACATCCTGACGGTCGCGGGCAAGGACCTGTCCGATTACGGCCAGACGGCGGTGATCGCCGAGGACAAGCTCGCGTGGACCCCGGTCGGCGACAGCGGTGACGAGACGATCCTGCGCCCCGCCGCCGCGCCCTTCTCGGCCGATGGCGGGATGCGCATCCTGTCGGGCAATCTCGGCCGCGCCTGCATCAAGGTGTCGGCGGTCGATCGCGAACGCTGGATTATCGAGGCGCCCGCCCGCGTCTTCTCCGACCAGTCCGAAGTGCAGGCTGCGTTCAAGGCGGGCGAACTGGAACGCGACGTGGTCGTCGTGGTCCGCTTCCAGGGCCCCAAGGCCAATGGCATGCCCGAGCTGCACAAGCTGACCCCGCCGCTGGGCGTGCTCCAGAACCGGGGCTTCAAGGTCGCGCTCGTCACCGATGGCCGCATGTCGGGCGCCAGCGGCAAGGTCCCTTGCGCCATCCATCTTAGCCCCGAGGCAATCGGCGGCGGCGCGATTGGCCTGATCCGCGACGGCGACATCGTTCGCCTCGATGCGGTCGAGGGGACGCTCAACGCGCTGGTCGACCCGGCCGAATGGGCCGCGCGCCAGCAGGCCGAAACGCCTGCTCCGGTGCAGGGCATGGGTCGCGAGTTGTTCGCGCTGTTCCGCCAGGCCGCCGACGAAGCCGAGAAGGGCGCTTCGCCCATTCTCGCGGGCGCTGGCCTGTAAAAAGACAAAGGGGGAGGACATCATGGAAATCGTAGCCGTCGATATCGGTGGCACCCACGCCCGCTTCGCGATCGCCGAGGTCGAGAATGGGCGTGTGGTGAAGCTGGGCGAACCCTGCACCCAGAAGACCGCCGAGCACGCCTCGCTCCAGACCGCCTGGCAGGCGTTCGAGGCGCATCTGGGTCGCCCGCTGCCCAAGGCGGCCTCGCTAGCCATCGCCTCGCCGATCACCGGCGACGTGATCCGCATGACCAACAACCCCTGGGTCATCCGCCCCTCGCTGATCCCGGAACGGCTGGGCGCTGACGTCTACACCGTCATCAACGATTTCGGCGCGGTCGGCCATGCGGTCGCGCAGGTGCCGCAGGAGGACTTCCTCCACATCTGCGGCCCCGAGGAGCCGATGCCCGAACACGGCGTCGTCACCGTCTGCGGCCCCGGCACGGGTCTTGGCGTCGCGCAGGTGCTGATGACGCCCAACCGCTATCACGTCATCGAGACCGAGGGCGGGCATATGGACTATGCCCCGCTCGACGGGATCGAGGATGCGATCCTGAAGCGCCTGCGCCGCACCTATACCCGTGTGTCGTGCGAGCGGATCTGCTCGGGCCCCGGCATCGTCGCCATCTATGAGACGCTGGCCTCGCTGGAGGGTCGCGCGGTGCCCAGCCGCGACGATCGCGAAATCTGGACCGAGGCGCTGGAGGGCACCGACTCGATCGCGCTTGCCGCGCTGGACCGTTTCTGTCTCGCGCTCGGCGCGGTGGCGGGCGACTTCGCGCTGGCGCAGGGGGCCAAGACCGTCGTGATCGCGGGTGGCCTCGGCTACCGGATCAAGGACAAGCTGCTGCGTTCGGGCTTCGACCAGCGCTTCGTCGCCAAAGGCCGCTTCCAGTCGCTGATGGCGCGCATCCCCGTCAAGCTCATCACCCATCCCCAGCCCGGCCTGTTCGGCGCGGCCGCGGCCTTTGCCCAGGAGCATTCATGACCGACATCGCCACCATCATGCACACCAGCGCGGTCATCCCCGTGCTGGTCATCGACGACGCCGCCACCGCCCGTCCGCTCGCCGAAGCGCTGGTCGCGGGCGGTCTGAAGGTGCTGGAGGTGACGCTGCGCACCCCCGCCGCGCTGGAGGCCATGGCCGAGATGAAGAAGGTCCCCGGCGCGATCGTCGGTGCGGGCACCGTCGTCAACGAACGGCAGCTGCGCGACGTGGCGGATGCGGGTGCGGAATTCATCGTCTCGCCGGGCCTGACCGATCGGCTCGGTGCGGCAGTCGTGGAAAGCGGCATCCCTTATCTGCCCGGCATCGCCAATGCGGGCGACATCATGCGCGGGCTGGACCTGGGCCTGACGCACTTCAAGTTCTTCCCGGCCGAGACGAGCGGCGGGCTGAAGGCGCTCAAGGCGCTCGCCGCGCCCTTCTATCAGGCACGCTTCTGCCCGACCGGCGGCATCACCGAAGCCAGCGCCCCCGACTGGCTGGCGTTCGACCGCGTGCTGTGCGTCGGCGGCAGCTGGGTGACGGGCGGTTCGATGGCCGATGTGGAGGCCAAGGCCCGCGCGGCCTCGGCGCTGCGCCCCCAGATCGCGGGCTGATCAAGCTATAGCGGGGGCGTGGCGCCAGGCCATGCCCCCCATTCTCAGCTTTGCAGGCCGACCAATGCGGCGGCGCTGGCAGGGGGTATGCCCTGCCCGGTCAATTCCACCAGCGCCGCATCCAGCCAGATGGCGACACTCGCGGCCCCCATTTCATCCGCCGTCAGCAGCGCGTTCATGATCAGGTCGCGCAAGGTCTGGTGTTGATCGTTCGTCACCCCCGCATCCTAGAGCGGGTGGCGCCACGATCCTAGGGCAGATCGACATTCACTTCATTCCTCCCCTGGAAGGGGAGGTGGCAGGCCGCAGGCCTGACGGAGGGGTGTCCCGGCCTGCGAGGTCGATCAAACATCGCAAGCGGTGACACCCCTCCACCATGCTGCGCATGGTCCCCCTCCCCTTGCAGGGGAGGAATTGAGGGGGACTGAATGTCGATCCGCCCTAGTCCTGTGTCGCGGCGGCGAGTGCCGCGCTCGTCTCACGCGCCCAATCGCGAACCCTTGCCCAACTGCCATCGCTCAGCACCAGGAAGTTGCGACGGCGATCGGTCGAGTCGCTCAGGCGGATCACCAGCCCCTCGTCCACCAGCCGGTTGATCCAGCGCAGACCCGTCGTTTGCGCGGTGCGGGTCGCGACCGAGGCGCTGCTGACCGACAGGCGCTTGCCCTTGGCTTCGGTGACGAACAGGTCGACCATCATGTCCCAGGCCGGATCGCCCATCAGCCCTGCGGGAAACATCCGGCGACGCGCATCCTGCGCCTTCAGATAGACTTCGAGCCATGCGGTCAGGCGATGGGTTTCCGCGCCGCCCGATCGAGCGCGATCCCAACCACCATCGATCCCAGACACGGGATCGCCCAGACCGTGCCCAGCGCGTAATAGATTCTCGGCACGAATTGCGGGACGAACGCCACGGCACAATGGCTGATCGTTGTCAGCATCTGCGCGGCGGCCATCCAGATCGGCCAATAGGAGCGACTGCCCGCCATCAACGCCATGAGCGCCGCCAACAGCCCGGCGTCGATCGCCACCGCCATCGGATGCATGCTGGCGTAGGACGGATGCACCAGATCGTCCACGGCTGTCAGCATGACGGCCAGCATTATGAAGCCCGCGGCCCATCGGCCATCCCTTCCACCAAAAAGGCCCGCATAGATCAGGCTGAATATCGTCAGGACGAGAAAGGTGACCTGCACCATGAGCTATCGATCACCTTTCTCATGCCATGATTGCGCGGTCAGGCGACGATGCGCAGCGGCGGGGTTTCCTGGGCATAGTCCAGCGGGTTGTTCGGGCCGGGGCAACCGAAACCGGTCTCGGCGATGTTGCTGCGCCGCTGGATACCCGTCAGCATCGCCGTCGCCGCCGTCATGCCGCCCCGCGCCGCGACGATGTCGCCCTGGCTCTTGTGGAACACGGACAGGATGCGCTGGCTTTCCTTGGCGGTCACACCGGCATCGGCCACGGCGTTGAGGAACGAGATGGTCAAGGTCGCGGTGCTGCGCAGCGCGTCGTCGAGCTGACGAAAGGCGGACTGGGTATCGCGGGCGACGGCAGCGGCATCATTCGGATCAAGCGTAACCATGGGGCCTCCACAAGGGGCCTCAGCGAAGTGTCCGCAAGGCCCCAATGAAAATGAGCGTCAAACTCGCCACGACGACGACCATGAAACAGGCGGCGCGCAGCATCTCTCGGATACGGTCGACGAGCATCAGTTCGTTTTGGACGCCCCCGACCGGCGGTGGCCTGAGCAATGCGACGATTGCCCGACCGATCCGCCGTGGCCGATTTCCGCGATCGGACGGGGGTTTGGGAAGGCCTTCCAATTCGGATACGAATCGTTCGGATAGGTCGAAAACAGCGGAATCTTCCTCGGGATCGCGGTTCCCGGCGGAGTTTTCGGCCTCGACGGGCGCGGCGACGGGTCGGCCATCGGTCGCCTCGAACTCCACCAGCATCCTGGCCGCCTCGCGCCGATCGCGGGTGCCCAGCTGGATCATGGCCTGTCGGATATAGGTGTCGATCGAAGCGGGGGCCAATTGGACGATCGGTGCGATCTCCTTCGTCCGCAGTCCCCGATGCACGAGGCGCAAACAGGCTTTCTGCTGTTCGCTCAATCCCAAAATCTTGTCCAAGTTCGCTCCCTCGCTCGAGGTTGCAATATCATTCTTCGCTTATGGTTAAACGACCCGATGTGGATTTATCCGTCTGGAATTCTTCCGCAATGGCCCGCAACGGGAATGCTATGCGCCGCCGGCGTCTTGGCGCATGAGGATCGACAGGAGGAACCCCGCCCATGTTCGCGCAGCCCATAGCCCCCTGGTTGATCGCCCCCTGGCTGATCGCCCTCGCCGCCCCAGCCATCCCGCAAGCCGCCGATCCGCTGACCCGGCCGATCGTCACCGACCACGCCGCCGAATGGCTGTCCCCGCGCCCGCCGGTGCGGGTGTTCGGCAAGACCTATCTGGTCGGGTTCGGCGGCCTGAACGTCGCGCTGATCGATACGGGCAAGGGCCTGATCCTGATTGACGGCGCGCTGCCCCAGGGAGCCCCTGCGATCCTCGCCAATGTCCGCAAACTGGGCTTCGCACCGCGCGACATAAAATACATCCTCAGCACCGAGCCGCATTTCGATCATGCCGGCGGCCTGGCCGCGCTGGCGCGCGATACCGGCGCGACGGTGATCGCGAGCGCGCGCGGGGCGGAGGGGTTGCGTACCGGGCGGCTGGCGGCGGACGATCCGCAGATCGGCTATGACAGCCGCTTTCCGGCGGTCCGCGCGGTGCGGGTCGTCCGCGACGGCGAACGCATCACGCTGGGCGATACCAGCGTCATCGCACGCGCGACGCCCGGCCATACGATGGGCAGCATGAGTTGGAACTGGCGCGCCTGCGAAGGCCAGCGGTGCAACGCGATCGTCTTCGCCGCCAGCCTCAACCCGGTGTCGACCGACGATTATCGCTTCTCCGCACCGGCCAACACGGCGGTGGTCGCGGCCTTCGCACGCGGTCAGGCGGCGATGCGCGCCCTGCCCTGCGACATCCTGATCACCGCCCATGCCGATCAGGACGGCGCGACCAGCCGGTTCCTGACGGCGCCCGGCGCCTGCCGGACCTATGCCGCCTCTTCGCAGCGGAAACTCGCCCAGCGGCTCGCCAGCGAGCGACGCTAGACCGCATCCATTTCTCCCCTGCAAGGGAAGGGGTGGATGCGGTCGTTGGGTGAGGCCCCATCTACCGAGCGATGACACCCCTCCTTCAGGCCTTCGGCCTGCCACCTCCCCTTACAGGGGAGGAACAGGAAGGAGTCCTCAGCCCCTACATCTCGCCGCGCTGGCGGCGGATCGCATACCATTTCTGCACATTGGCATTATGCTCGGGCAGCGTGTCGGCGAAGACATGGCCACCCGATCCGTCCGCGACGAAATACAGCGCCTTGCTGTCCGCCGGGTCGAGCACCGCATCGATCGAGGCGCGGCCCGGATTGGCGATCGGCCCGACCGGCAGGCCGGGGCTGGCATAGGTGTTGTAGCCATTCTTGGCGTGCAGTTCCGACCGCAGGATACGGCGGCCGAGCGGGCGGCCCTTGGTGATCGGATAGATGACGGTCGGATCGGCCTGAAGCGGCATGCCGATGCGAAGGCGATTGCCATAGACCGCCGCCACGGTCCGCCGCTCGGACGGCTTGCCCGTTTCCTTCTCGACGATCGAGGCCAGGATGATCGCCTGCTCGGGCGAGGTGACCGCGATGCCGGGCTTCCGCTTCGCCCAGGCCTTCGTGAGATAGTCCTTCATCGCCTTTTGCATCCGCGCCACCACCGAGGCGCGGGTGTCACCCTTCTGATAGGCATAGCTGTCGGGCAGGACCGATCCTTCGGCGGGGACGGGCACATCGCCGGTCAGGCCATCGGCGCGCATCAGTGCGTCATGGACCAGCACCGACGGATAGCCCTCGGGCACGGGGACCAGCCGCTGGCGAACCTTGCCCTCCTGCAACAGGGTCAGGACGTCGGACGCGCTGGCATGTTCGGGAATGGCATATTCGCCCGCCTTGATCGCACCGCCATCGCCGAACAGCCGGGCATAGAGGCGGAAGCGGCCGGCTGAGCGGATCGCACCCGCCTTTTGCAGTTCGTTGGCGGCACGGGCGAGGCTGGCGCCTTCGGGCACGACGACCGCGAGCGGCTTGGCCGCCGGGCCGCTACCTGCCCAGTCATGCGCGACCCAGGCGAAGACGGCGATGCCGATCAGCCCCAGCAGCAACCCGATACAGCCGACCTTGCGCATATCTCACCCGGTTTTTGACTAGGGCGCATGGGCCCGGACAGGAAACAACCCCGGCACCGATCCGGGTCTGCTTGCTTGTTTGGCCGATGACGTGAGCCGAACCATTTTGCAAGCGGACCCGGACGGTGCCGGGGTTGTCATTCAATAAGCCCACTCTCCGTTCGCACTGAGCGACATCGAAGTGCACGCCCTAAACTCACCCCGCATCCCGTGGCCTTCGACTTCGGCGCTACGCGCCGAAGTTTATCCTGAGCGGCTGGCTTGCCAGCCAGCCGAAGGGCTCAGGCCGAACGGCGGGCAGGATGTGGGCGTAGCGTAGAAACGGGGGCGACCCACCACCGTTCAGCCTGAACGCAGTCGAAGGCCACGGGAATTCCCCAGGACACAAGCACCCCGCCCCGCACGAACGGCGGTTGGACCGATCAGATCGCCTTCATCACCAGCGAGGCATTGGTGCCGCCGAAGCCGAACGAGTTGTTCAGCACCGCCTTCACCTCACGCTTCTTGGCCTTATGCGGCACCAGGTCGACGCCCTCGGTGCCCTCATCGGGATTGTCGAGGTTCAGCGTCGGCGGCACGATCTGGTCGCGCAGCGCCAAGATGCAGAAAATGCTCTCCACCGCACCGGCACCGCCCAGAAGATGGCCGATCGCCGACTTGGTGCTCGACATCGACGCCCCCGACAGGTCGTCGCCGAACACGCGCTTGGCGGCGGCCAGCTCGATCGTGTCGGCCATGGTCGAGGTGCCGTGCGCGTTGATATAGTCGATGTCCGACGGCTCCATGCCCGCCTTGCGCAGCGCCATGCGCATCGCATTCTCGGCGCCCTTGCCCTCGGGATGCGGCGCGGTGACGTGATAGGCATCGCCCGACAGACCATAGCCGACGACCTCGGCATAGATCTTCGCGCCGCGCGCCTTGGCGTGCTCATATTCCTCGAGCACGATGACGCCCGCGCCCTCACCCATCACGAAGCCGTCGCGCCCTTTGTCATAAGGGCGGCTCGCCTCGGTCGGACGATCGTTCATGCTCATGTTGAGCGCGCGCGCCTGAGCAAAGCCCGCCACGCCCAGCGGGTTGATGGTGCTTTCCGCACCACCGGCCAGCATGATGTCGGCATCGTCGTCGCGGATCATGCGCGCCGCATCACCGATCGAATGCGCGCCGGTCGAGCAAGCGGTCACGACCGCATGATTCGGCCCCATCAGACCGTATTTGATGCTGACCTGACCCGAGATCAGGTTGATCAGGCGACCATGAACGAAGTGCGGGCTGACCCGGCCGGGGCCGCGCTCATGCAGGTTGACCGATTCGATCTCGATGCCCGGCAGACCGCCGATGCCCGAGCCGATCGACACGCCCGCGCGAAGCTTGGTCGCTTCGTCCATCTCGGTCAGACCGGCATCTTCCAGCGCCTGTCCGGCGGCGTCGATGCCATAGACGATGAACGGATCGACCTGACGCTGGACCTTGTGGTCGACGCGCTTGTCGGGATCGAAGCCATATTCATGATCCTTGGGCTTCACTTCGCACGCGATGGTGCATTTCTGCCCCGTGGTATCGAAGCGGGTGATCGTCCCCGCACCGGACTTGCCGGCGATCAGATTGGCCCAGGCGGTTTCCACGTCCGCGCCCAGCGGCGTGACAAGACCCAGACCAGTTACGACAACGCGCCGCATATTCCACTCCATCTCATACGAAAACGGCTCCCCGCCCGCTATGTCGGGGTCGGGGAGCCGCTTGAAACCTGGCCTTTGGCGGCCTGTTCGGCCCGCATCATCTGCGGGCCGAGGCCCCGGAATTAGGCCTTGTTCTCGTCGATATACGTGATCGCGTCCTTGACGGTCGTGATCTTCTCGGCGGCATCGTCCGGAATCTCGACACCGAACTCTTCCTCGAACGCCATGACGAGCTCGACGATGTCGAGGCTGTCGGCACCGAGGTCGTCGATGAAGCTCGCGTCCTCGGTCACCTTGTCGGCTTCGACGCCGAGATGCTCGACGACGATCTTCTTCACGCGGTCGGCGGTCTCGCTCATGGTAATCCCTTCTCGTAATTCATCGGGGGTTGGTAATTCCTGAACGCACGTAGAACGCGCGCTCTTTTCTGGCAAGCCCGTCCAGCGACGGACTTGGACCAGGATACGCTCATTCGTGGCAAATATGCCTTTTACAGCATCGCCATGCCGCCATTGACGTGCAGCGTCTGGCCGGTGACGTAGCCCGCCTCCTTCGACGCGAGGTATACGACCGCCGCGCCGATGTCCTCGCCCTTGCCCAGATCGCCGGCCGGAATCTTGCCCAGCAGCGCGGCCTTCTGCGCCTCAGGGAGAACGTCGGTCATCGCCGAGCGCATGAAGCCCGGCGCGACGCAGTTTACGGTGACGTTGCGGCTGGCGAGTTCCTGCGCCACCGCCTTCGACATGCCGACGATCCCCGCCTTGGACGCGGCATAGTTCGCCTGGCCCGGATTGCCGGTCGCGCCGACGATCGAGGTGATCGAGATGATGCGGCCGAAGCGCGCCTTCATCATCGGCTTGGCGGCGGCGCGGATCAGGCGGAAGGTCGCCTCCAGGTTGACGCTGATGACCTGATCCCACTCCTCATCCTTCATCCGCATGGTCAGGTTGTCGCGGGTCACGCCCGCATTGTTGACCAGGATGTCGAGTTTGCCGCCCAGCGCCTCGACCGCCTGCGGGATCAGCGCATCGACCGCGGCCGCGTCGGACAGGTTGCACGGCACCGTGACATGATCGCCGCCCAGCTCGGCGCGGAATGCCCCCAGCTTGTCGACATTGGAGCCCGAGAGCGCCAGCTTCGCCCCCTGCGCCGCCAGCGCCCTGGCCACCGCCGAGCCGAGGCCACCCGATGCGCCGGTCACGAGGGCGGTCATTCCTGTAAGATCGAACATTTGAGAATCCTCATGAAGTCGGTTCGCCCGGAGGCGGAAATGCTGGGGCGCTATATCAAGGCGCCCATTCCTCCCCAAGCTCGCTTGGGGAGGGGAACCGCCGCGAAGCGGTGGTGGAGGGGCAGGACGGACCGCCCAAGCCCCTCCACCACGCCCTGCGGGCGCGGTCCCCCTCCCCATCATGCGATGGGGAGGAATTGAAAATCAGAGCTTGGCGAGAAGCCCCTCAATATCGTCCATCGTCACAACGGTGACCGCATCGACGTCCGGAGCGATGCGCTTGACCATGGGGGCGAGCACCTTGCCGCCGAACTCGACGAACTGCGTGACACCCACACCTTCCATCGCCAGCACCGATTCGCGCCAGCGGACCATGCCCGTCACCTGCGCCACCAGCAGCGCGCGGATCGCGCCCGGATCGGCGACCGGCGCCGCCTCGACATTGGCATAGACCGGCACCAGCGGCGCACGGATCGTCGCCTCGGCGAGCGCGGCGTCCATCGCGTCGGCGGCGAGCTGCATCAGCGGGCAGTGGAAGGGCGCCGACACCGGCAGCAGGACGGCACGCTTGGCGCCCAGGTCCTTGGCGAGCGCCACCGCCTTTTCGATCGCGGCGCGATGGCCGGAGATCACGACCTGCGAAGGATCATTGTCGTTAGCGACGGCGCATACCAATTCCTCACCGCCCTCAGCCAGGATCGCATCGACCGCCGCACCCGCGATGGTCTTGGCCTTTTCCAGATCCGCGCCGAGCAGCGCGGCCATCGCCCCCTCACCCACCGGCACCGCCGCCTGCATAGCGCGACCGCGCAGCTTCAGCAGGCGCGCCGTGGTCGGCAGGTCGATCGCATCCGCCGCGCACAGCGCCGTATATTCGCCCAGCGAGTGACCCGCGACGAAATCGGCCTTCTCCGACAGGCGGACGCCGCCCTCCTTCTCCAGCACCCGCAGCGTCGCAATGGCGTTCGCCATGATCGCGGGCTGCGCATTCTCGGTCAGGGTCAGCTCGTCGGCGGGGCCTTCGACCATCAGGCGATAGAGATGCTGGCCCA
Source organism: Sphingomonas pseudosanguinis (assembly GCF_052056765.1). Classification (NCBI taxonomy): domain Bacteria; kingdom Pseudomonadati; phylum Pseudomonadota; class Alphaproteobacteria; order Sphingomonadales; family Sphingomonadaceae; genus Sphingomonas; species Sphingomonas pseudosanguinis. The sequence goes on along the minus strand of NZ_CP189888.1, from coordinate 1,325,710 downwards.
GCGCCTCGTCGACCTCCTGGAACACCTCGCGGGCGACCGGGCTCGCCTCGGCCAGCGCCTTGCCCATGCCGACGGCCTGGCTGCCCTGGCCCGGAAAGATGAATGCACGCATGTTCGTATCTGCCATGAAACAGTAATAGGATGGCCCGCGCGGTAGAAAGGTCGCCCGCCGCTGGCAAGTGCACGCCCCCTTCCCCGCTTGCCTTTTGCCGCCAAATCGCTATGAGCCAGCGCACCATTGGGCGGGAAGCACCTGCTTCACCCGCCCTCATGCCATTTTGGCGTGACGGTATTGAAGTATGGAAGACAGCCGGAGGGGTGTTCCACATGGGGTGGGCATCAGCGATCGGCCAACATAAGGTAAGCTGCATGGCTCTTTACGAGCACGTGTTCCTTGCGCGCCAGGATCTGGCACAGGCGCAGGTGGACGCGCTGGCGGAAGCCGCCACGAAGATCGTCGAGGACAATCAGGGCAAGGTCGTGAAGACCGAGACCTGGGGCCTGCGTTCGCTGGCGTACAAGATCGCCAAGAACCGCAAGGCGCATTACGTCATGCTCGAAATCGACGCCCCCGCCGGTGTCGTCGCCGAGCTGGAGCGCCAGACCCAGATCAACGAAGACGTGATCCGCTACATGACCGTCAAGGTTGACGGCCATGAGGACGGCCCGTCGGTGATGATGCGCAAGCAGGAGCGCGACCGCGAGCGTCGTGCCGATCGTGGCGAACGCCCCGACCGCGCTGACCGCCCCCGTCGTGATCGTGAAGAGGAAGCCGCATAATGGCCCGCCCGTTTTTCCGTCGCCGCAAGAGCTGCCCCTTCTCTGCGAAGGACGCGCCCCGGATCGACTATAAGGACGTCCGTCTGCTCCAGGGCTTCGTGTCCGAGCGCGGCAAGATCGTGCCTTCGCGCATCACCAGCGTGTCGGCCAAGAAGCAGCGCGAACTGGCCCAGGCCATCAAGCGCGCCCGTCACCTGGGCCTCCTGCCCTACGTCGTGAAGTAAGGAGTCCCATAAGATGGACGTTATTCTGCTTGAGCGCGTCGAGAAGCTCGGCGCCATCGGCGACGTGGTCACGGTGAAGGACGGCTTCGCCCGTAACTTCCTGCTGCCGCGCAAGAAGGCGCTGCGCGCCAACGAAGCCAACAAGAAGGTGTTCGAGGCCAACCGCGCCCGCATCGAAGCCGACAACGCGAACCGTCGCGCCGAGGCCGAGGTCGAGTCGAAGACCTTCGAGAACGCCACCGTCACCCTGATCCGTCAGGCGTCGAACGTCGGCCAGCTGTATGGCTCGGTCGCGGTGCGTGACCTGGTCGAGGCGCTGGTCGCCGATGGCCACAAGGTCAACAAGAGCCAGATCGTGCTCGACCGTCCGATCAAGGCGATCGGCGTGTACGACGTGCGCGTCGCGCTTCACCCGGAAGTGGCCGTGACCGTCAAGGTCAACGTCGCCCGCTCGCCGGAAGAAGCCGAGATGCAGGCGCAGGGCGTCGACGTCATGGCCTCGATGTTCGAGCGTGACGAAGCCGGCTTCACCGAGGATTACGATCCCAACGCAGAGCCCGGCGCCACCGCCGAGGTTCAGCCGGAGCAGGAAGAAGCGCAGGGCTAAGCCCCAGCGCTTCGGCCTGAAGCCGATAAGGAAAGGGCCGTCCGGCATGTCCGGGCGGCCCTTTTTTGCGTCTTGGGAGACGGCAACGTGATGCGCGGCGCGCCGGCCACGCGGAATGGCGTTACGGACAGGCTACGCAGGCGCTGACAACGGCAGCCAGCGGGATGAGCGCGAAGATGATGGCCATGACGTGCTTCATGATCTGACTACCTACCTGTCGATGGTCGATTAAATACACGACCGAGTGTAAAAGTTTCGTTACGGTAAACGCCCGAACGATAAAAATCTCAACTCATCGTCCTATGGGCTCGGCTCACCGTCCGATCAAGTACCGGTTAAACTCGATCAATCGCTTTTGATATGCCGCAGCACGCGCTGGCACCGCGTTCAAAGGGTTGGACATCCCCATTGGGTAAAGCGGGATGACGCCTCGACAACAGGCGGTGATCGGGCTGGGGGCCCATCGGCATGCCCGGAGCCCATGATTGCATTGCGCCCCTATTGAAGCCAGAACGGGGCGGCATGTTCGACGACGTTCCGACCAGGGCTTGGCTTCTTCTCCTCATCGCCATCGTCGCCTGGATGCCTATGCGATATATTGTCCGCCATCTCGCGGCGACGGCCACCCAGCGAGACATTACGCAAGCTCCCGACGATCTCTCATGGCGTTCAACGGCGATGCTCATCAAGAGCGTCGCGGCCGTCATGGCATTGGCGGCCTTTGCCCTTTTCATCTTCACGCCTTCGGCAGAGGCGTTCGCCCGATCGCCCAGTTTCTATCCCTTGTTCCTCCTGGCCGGGGCCGCCCTCGCCATGTGGTCCGTTATCCAGGGTTTCACGACCGGCCGTATCGAACCGTGGATGCGCGGCCTTTCGCGCGAATTCACGCGAGCCGACGATCCCAACCGCTACTGGATGTCGATGGGGTGGAACGCCCTTCTGAGCGGCGGGGTTCTCGTCTTCGGCATACAGACTTTGCTCGACGTCCCCAAACAGGCGCTTCGCGATCACTGTTACGACCGAAGGGATGAATGGGCACCAACGGAGGTAGCCGCGGCCTGCAACACGTTGCTTGACGGGAATGCAGGAGAGGACCGCCCTACCATATTGGCCGCACGGGGCTCGGCCTATTATCGCATGGGGGACTATCGCCGCGCCGAAACCGACTATGCCGCTGCCATTCAGTTAGACCCGAAGGCGGACGCCTTCCATTATAATCTGGGTCTCGTTCACGACCAGCTTGGCGATCGGAAGCGTGCCATTGCCGCTTATAGCGCCGCCATCGCGATCAATGCCGAGAACACCGACGCCTATCGCAATCGCGCGTCCGATTATCTGCAGACCGGCGGGTTCGATGCGGTAATCTCAGATGCCACCATTATTCTCGCCAGCAAGCCCGGCGACTTGCAGGCGCTGGTACTGCGCGGGATCGCCCATGCCTGGAAGAGAGATGCCACGAACGCCGAACGGGACTTCGCAGAAATCCGCAAGATCGATCCCGCGAACCTCGGCATCATCCATGGTGAGAGCATCCTTGCCCTTCAGCGCGGCGATTTACGCGAGGGCGTAAGACTGCTGAGTCTGTCCATCGCTCGCAATTCCCGCAACCTATGGCCACTGTCCATGAGGGCCGAAGCGTATCGCCGCCTGGGCGAATGGGACAAGATGAACGCCGACCTCGCCACCATCCGCCGCCAACAGGAGGCGTCGAAACACCTTAGCCCATCCACGACATAATAAGGGACGCAGCCCCCTACTTCCGCCCGAACAGCTTCTCGATATCACCATGCTGCAGCTTCACCCAGGTCGGGCGGCCATGATTGCACTGGCCCGAATGCGGAGTGACCTCCATTTCGCGCAGCAGCGCGTTCATCTCGGCGACCGAGAGGATGCGGCCCGCGCGGACCGAGCCGTGGCAGGCCATCGTCGCCGCCACATGGTCCAGCCGTTCGCGCAGGGACAGCGCCTGATCGAACGCGGCGAGTTCATCGGCGAGATCGCTGACCAGCCCCTTGGGGTCGCCCTGCCCCAGCAGCGCGGGCGTGGAGCGGACCAGCATCGCGGTCGGGCCGAAGCGTTCGAGGTCCAACCCGAACTCGGCCAGTTCCTCGGCGCGCGCCTCCAGCCGATCGCACGCGGGTTCGTCCAGCTCGACCACTTCGGGGATCAGCATCGCCTGTGACGCCACCCGCCCGCCGGTCAGCGCCGCGCGCATCCGTTCCAGCACCAGCCGTTCGTGCGCGGCATGCTGGTCGACCAGCACCAGCCCGTCCTCGGCCTCGGCGACGATATAGGTCTTGGCGACCTGGCCGCGTGCGACGCCCATCGGATATTGGCGCACTTCGGGCGGCGGCGCGAAGGCCGGCTCGGCGCGGGCGAGCGGCGGGGGCGCGGCGAAGCCGGGGCGCGGGGCGAAGAGCGACTGGCGCTCCATCACCCGGCTCTCGGGCGCGGCATGGCTCCAGTCATCGACGGGCGGCGGCGGCATGGCGGACGCCGGCAGGCTCTCGGCCTGCCACATCGTCAGCGCCGAGTCCGATGGGCGCTGGACGCTGCGATGCCCGGCCTCGTCGAGCGCGCGACGCAGGCCCGAGACGATCATGCCGCGGATCAGCGCAGGGTCGCGGAAGCGGACTTCGGTCTTGGCCGGATGGACGTTCACATCGACTTCGGACGGCGGCATATCAAGGAACAACGCGACGACCGCATGACGATCGCGTGGCAACATCTCGGCATAAGCCCCTCGAATCGCGCCCATCAGCAAGCGGTCACGGACCGGACGGCCATTGACGAACAGATATTGATGGTCCGCGATGCCCCGGTTGAAGGTCGGCAGTCCCGCCACCCCGCCCAGGCTTATCGAATCGCGTACCCAGTCGATCGCCACCGAATTTTCCGCCAGCGCGCGGTCGGTCAGCCCGGCCACCCGCCCCGGCCGCTCCTCACCGCCAGGCACGGTCAGGACGCGGCGGCCGTCATGCTCCAGCGTGAAGGCGATGTCGGGCCGCGCCATCGCCAGGCGGCGGACCATGTCGAGACAGGCGGCATATTCCGAACGCGGCGAGCGCAGGAACTTGCGCCGGGCGGGAACCCGCGCGAACAAGTCCTCCACAACGATCCGGGTGCCCGGCGGCACGGCGGCGGGGCCGTCGCGCAACACATCGCCGTTGTCGACGACGCGGCACCAGCCGTCACGGCCCGCCGGGCGGCTCTCGATCGTCACCCGTGCGACGCTGGCGATCGAGGGGAGCGCCTCACCGCGAAACCCCAGCGTCACGACCGCTTCGATCGCTTCGTCGGGCAATTTGGAGGTGCAATGCCGCTCCAGCGCGAGCGCCATGTCGTCGGCCGACATGCCGCATCCGTCATCGGCCACCTCGATCCGGCCGACCCCGCCCTGGCTAAGAACGATTGCAACGCGGGCGGCGCCCGCATCGATCGAATTTTCGACCAGTTCCTTCAACGCACTGGCGGGCCTTTCCACCACTTCACCGGCCGCGATACGATTGACGAGATGGGGAGGCAGACGCCGTATTGACATGCGGCAAACCCTAGCCCAAGCGACGGCATCCCGCGACCCCGCAAATGACGGTGCAGGTGCCTGTAACGGCTCTTGGCGGCGGTTCGGGATATGAGTTACGCCCACCCGGTCCACCAGACGGAACGAAAGCCTCGATGCCCCTGCCCCGCTTCCTGAAATTCATGTCGCAAGACATGGCGATCGACCTCGGCACCGCCAACACGGTGGTCTATGTCCGCGGACGCGGCATCGTGCTGAACGAGCCGTCCGTCGTCGCGGTCGAGACGATCAACGGCATCAAGAAGGTCAAGGCGGTCGGCGACGACGCCAAGCTGATGATGGGCAAGACCCCGGGCAATATCGAGGCGATCCGTCCGCTTCGCGACGGCGTGATTGCCGACATCGACGTCGCTGAACAGATGATCAAGCACTTCATCCTGAAGGTGCATGGCCCCCGCAAGTTCGCGCGCTGGCCCGAAATCGTGATCTGCGTGCCGTCGGGTTCGACCAAGGTCGAGCGCCGCGCGATCCGCGACGCCGCCTCGAACGCCGGCGCCAGCCAGGTCTTCCTGATCGAGGAGCCGATGGCCGCCGCGATCGGCGCCGACATGCCCGTCACCGAGCCGATCGGCTCGATGGTCGTCGACATCGGCGGCGGCACGACCGAAGTCGCGGTGCTGAGCTTGCGTGGCCTCGCCTACACCACGTCGGTACGTGTCGGCGGCGACAAGATGGACGAGTCGATCGTTTCCTATGTCCGCCGCAACCACAATCTGCTGATCGGCGAAGCCACCGCCGAGCGGATCAAGCAGGAAGTCGGCATCGCGCGTCCGCCGGCGGACGGCATCGGCGTGACGATCCAGATCAAGGGCCGCGACCTCGTCAACGGGGTTCCGAAGGAAATCTCGATCAACCAGGGCCAGATCGCCGAAGCGCTGTCCGAACCGGTGGCGACCATCGTCGAGGGCGTTCGCGTCGCGCTGGAAAACACCGCGCCCGAACTGGCCGCCGACATCGTCGATCAGGGTATCGTCCTGACCGGCGGCGGTGCGCTGCTCGAAGGGCTGGACGAGGTGCTGCGCGACGAGACCGGCCTGCCGGTGACTGTCGCCGAGGACCCGCTGACCTGCGTCGCGCTGGGCACCGGTCGCGCGCTGGAAGACCCGATGTATCGCGGCGTCCTGCTGAACGGCTAACCTCCAGCATAAGGGGACCGGCGCATGGCGCCTGCCCGCGACCGTCGCACCGGGTTTTCGCGACGGCGGCAATATGGAGCTTTCCTGGCCTATGTGCTCGCGGTGGCGGGTGCGGTGGTGGGCGCAGTGCTGCTTGTCGCATCGACCTTCAACCCGCCCGCCTTCGGCGCGCTGCGCATGACGCTGGGCAGCGTGACCGCCCCCATCTCGGGCGCGTTCGTCGCGGTCGGCGACGCCGTCAGCGGCGTACCCGACACCATCGGCCATTATTTCTTCGTGCATGACGAGAATGCGCGGCTGCGCGCCGAGCTGGAGCAATCGCGCAAGCTGCTCCAGACCGCGCGCACCATCGCCTATGACAATCGCCGCCTGCGCCGGTTGCTGGCGATCCGCGACCGCACCGCCGACACCGTCGCCGTCGCCCGGCTGGTCAGCTCGACCGGATCGAGCGGCCGTCGCTTCGCGCTGCTCAATGCCGGTCGCTGGCAAGGCGTGATGCCGGGCATGGGCGTGCGCGGGCCGGAAGGTCTGGTCGGCCGCGTGACCGAGGCCGGTCCGGCGGCGTCCCGCGTGCTGCTGCTGACCGATCCCGAAAGCATTATCCCCGTGCGCCGCACCCGCGACGGCATGCCCGCCATCGCGGTCGGGCGCGGCGACGGCACGCTCGACGTCCGTTCGGTGGCCACCAATGTCCGGCTGGCCAAGGGCGAGCTGTTCGTGACCTCGGGCACGGGCGGGCTGTACGCCCCCAACATCCCCGTCGCCCGTATCCAGACGGCCGGTGGCGATGTGGCGGTCGCCAAGCCGTTCAGCCATCCCGACACGCTCGATTTCGCGATCGTTCAGCGCGCCTTCATGCCGATGCCGCCACCAGCGCCGGCACCCCGGCCGTGACCCTCGACCATTACAACCCCTTCGACCCCGGACTGCCCCCGTCACGCGCCCGCGCGCTGCCCTGGCTGACCGTGATGGCCGGTTCGCTCGTCGCCATCGTGCCGGTGGTGGCGATCGTGCCGTTGCAGCCGCCCGCCGGCCTGCTCATGCTGCTCGCCTGGCGGCTGGTGGCGCGGTTCGCGCTTCGGCTCTGGGCCGCCGCGCCGCTGGGCCTGTTCGACGATCTGCTGTCGGGCCAGCCGCTGGGGTCGGCGATGCTGCTCTGGTCGCTGACCTCGCTCGCCATCGACCTGTTCGAGCATCGGCTCGTGTTCCGCGATTTCTGGCAGGACTGGCTGATCGCCAGCGGTGCCATCGCCTTCTGCCTGATCGCGGGGCGCTTCATCGCGGTGCCGGTCGGTGCGCAGGTCGATGCGCCGCTGATCATCCAGATCGCCATCACCATCCTGCTTTTCCCAATGGCGACGCGGCTGGTGGCATGGATCGATCGCAAACGCGGGCGACATGAGGTAGGGGCCTGAGCATGGATCGCCCCGGCCGGATCATGACCGAGGCCGCGCAGGCCTATAGCTTCTCACGCCGCGCCTTCGTTCTCAGCGCGGCGCAGGGCGCGGTCGGCTTGATGCTGGCCGGTCGTATGGCGTGGCTGTCGATCGCGCAGAACGAGAAGTATAATCTTCTCTCCGAGAGCAACCGCGTCAACACGACGATGATCCCGCCGCGCCGGGGCTGGCTGATCGACCGGCACGGCACGCCGATCGCCAACAACCGCACCGATTTCCGCGTCGACATCATTCCCGACCGGTTGGAGGACAAGGACCGGGTGCTGGGCCTGCTCCGCCAGATCCTGCGGCTGGACGACGAGGCGATGGAGCGCATCCGGCTCGACCTGGAACATGCCGCCGGGTTCCAGCCGGTGCAGGTCGCCGAGCGGCTGGACTGGGACCGGTTCGCCGCGATCAGCGTCCGCCTGCCCGAACTGCCCGGCGTCCAGCCGACGCGGGGCTTCGCCCGCTTCTATCCCGCCGGGCCGGCGGTCGCGCATCTGACCGGCTATGTCGGCACGCCCACCGCCGAACAGTTTAAGGCGACGCGCGACCAGCTGCTCGTCACCCCCGGCTTCAAGCTGGGCAAGGACGGGCTGGAAAAGATGCTGGAGCCGTATCTGCGCGGCAGGCCCGGCGCCAAGCGGGTCGAGGTCACCGCGCGTGGCAAGGTGGTGGCCGAACTCGCCACCCGCCCGGACGTGCCGGGCCGCAATATCCGCCTGACCATCGATGCGGGGCTTCAGGAATATGCCGCGCGCCGGCTGGGCACCAATTCCGGCTCGGCGGTGGTGCTCGACTGCCGCACCGGCGAGACGCTGGCGATGGTGTCGATGCCCGCCTATGACCCCAACAGCTTTTCGGACGGGATCAGCCATCTGGAATGGGCGATGCTGTCGGAAAACGACCATGTGCCCTTGATGAACAAGGTGACGCAGGGCCTTTATCCGCCCGGGTCGACGGTCAAGCCGATGAACGGCCTGGCGCTGCTGGAGGCCGGGGTCGGCGCCAATGACCGGGTGCTGTGCACCGGCGCGATGCGGGTCGGCACCGGCGTCTTCCACTGTCACAAGCGGGGCGGGCACGGTGCGCTCAACCTGAAGGGCGCGATCGAGCAGAGCTGCGACATCTATTTCTACGAGATGATCCGGCGCATGGGCTATGACCGGATCGCGCCGGTCGCGCGCATGGTCGGGCTGGGCCAGAAATTCGACCTGCCGCTCAACACGCAACGTTACGGCACCGTGCCCGATTCGGCATGGAAGCTGAAGAAATACAAGACGAAATGGACCGTGGCCGATGGCCTGAACGCGTCGATCGGCCAGGGTTATGTGCTGGCCAATCCGCTGCAACTGGCGGTGATGGCGGCACGCCTGGCGTCCGGGCGGGCGTTGCAGCCGAGCCTGTTGGCGCATCAGGTCCATCTCGATTCCCCCGCCCTGCCCGTCTCGTCCGAGCATCTGGCGGTGGTGCGCGACGCCATGTTCGGCGTGGTCAATCAGGGCGGCACGGGTGGCGCGGCGCGAATGCTGGTGCCCGGCGTCTCGATCGCGGCCAAGACGGGCACCGCGCAGGTTCGCCGGATCACCATGGCCGAACGGCGCATGGGCGTGCTCAAGAACGGCCAGCTACCCTTCAAGCTGCGCGACCACGCGCTGCTCGTCTGCTTCGCGCCCGCCGACAATCCGCGCTATGCCGCCGCCATCGTGCTGGAGCATAACGGCCATACCGTGCGCAATCTCGACGCGCCGCTGATCGGGCGCGACATCATGACCTATCTGTTCGACCGCGACCGCGCGCTCGCCTCGCTGGCGGAAGGCGAGCCGACCTGGGGCGGCGACATCATGACGCGGATGCGCGCCGAGGAAGCGGCCTATCGCGCCGCGCAAGCGCCCAAGCCCGCCTCCGTCGCGACCAAGACCGATGCGGGGGCCGCCACCGACGCCCCGGCGGTCGAGGCCGCGACCAACGTCGCCGACGCCCAGGCCGAGGCGATGGCGGCAAGCCCCAACGAACCCCGCGCGGACGCGGTGGAGCCCAATCCATGAGCGGTCCGCGCATCATCCCCGAACCGATCGCCCAGCTGCCCTGGCGCGTAATCCTGTTGGTGCTGGCGATCGGCTGTTTCGGACTGGTCGTGCTCTATTCGGCTGCCGGCGGCTCGCTGACCCCCTGGGCCAAGCCGCAGGGCGTGCGCTTCTTTGTGTTGCTGGGCGGATCGCTGCTACTGTCGCGCCTACCGCTCGATCTGTGGCGGCGGATCGCGATACCGGGCTATGCCGTGCTGGTCGTGGCACTCGTACTGGTCGAACTGCTCGGCGCGGTGCGCGGGGGTAGCCAGCGATGGCTGGATGTCGGCTTCATCCGGCTCCAGCCTTCCGAATTGATGAAGCTGTTCATGGTTCTGGGGGCGGCGCGCTTCTACGAACTGATGCCGCCGGCCGAGACGCGGCGCTTCTCCGGCATATGGCCGGTCGCCGCGATGATCGCGGTGCCCGCCGGACTGGTCATGAAGCAGCCCGATCTGGGCACCGCGTTGATGATCTGCGCGGGCGGTGCAACGGTCATGTTCCTGGCGGGCGTACCGCTCCGCCTGTTCATCGGCGGCGCGATGGGGCTGGCGGTGCTGGCCCCGCTGGCGGTCAATTTCGTGCTGCACGATTATCAGCGCAACCGCGTGCTGATCTTCCTCGACCCCGAAAGCGATCCTTTGGGCACCGGCTATCATATCAGCCAGTCGAAGATCGCAATCGGTTCGGGCGGCATCTGGGGCAAGGGGTTCCTGAACGGCACGCAGAGCCATCTCGACTACCTCCCCGAAGGGCATACCGACTTCGTCTTCGCCACCATGGCGGAGGAATGGGGTCTGGTCGGCGGATGTTTCCTGATCCTCGCTTTCCTGCTCGTCATCCGCTGGGGCCTGAACGTCGCGCATGCGGCGCAGAACCGCTTCGCGCGGCTGACCGCCGCCGGGCTGTCCACGACGATCTTCATCTACGTCATGGTCAATCTGATGATGGTGATGGGCCTGGCGCCGGTGGTCGGCATCCCCCTGCCGCTGGTCAGCTATGGCGGGTCGTCGCAGATGACCGTGCTGCTGTGCCTGGGCATCCTGATGGCGATCGACCGCGAAAATCGCCGTTCGACGCGTTGGTAGGGCAAAATCGACGATTTCGGCCAAAAAGCGTTTGCAAAGATCGGCGAGAGTGCTAAAGGCGCGCCTCCCGATCGCGAGGCGGGTCGCAAGACCGATGCTTCGATCGTGGCAAATGGACGCATAGCTCAGTTGGTAGAGCAGCTGACTCTTAATCAGCGGGTCCTTGGTTCGAGCCCAAGTGCGTCCACCAGTTTCTCCAACGGCTCCGCGAACAATCGCGGGGCCGTTGTGCATTGGGGCTATCCGCCCCCTCCAGCGGGATAGATGATTGATGGCAGGCTATAAGGTTCCCGGTTTCTCCGATCGTGCAGCGGCCTCGCGCGAAGCCAAGGCGGCGGCGCTCGAGCGTCTGCGCAACAAGGCCGCGCCCGATCCGGCGGTCGTCGCCGCCCGCGCCGCCGCGCGCGAAGCCAAGGCCGCGGCCGAGGCCGAGCGCCGCGCCGCGCACAAGGCCGCGATCGAGCAGGAAAAGGCCGCTCGCGAGGAAGCCCGCGCCAAGGCGGCCGCCGAAGCCCAGGCCGCTGCCGAAGCCGCCGCGGCCGCCGCGCGCCCACCGGTCGTGCCCACCGCCGCCGAGCTGAAGGCCGCGCGCGACGCGCGTTACGCCGCACGCAAGGCACGCCAGGGCAAATGACCCCGCGCGAGCTGCTGGGCGTTGCCGAGGTGCCCGGCGGCGAGCCGCTGCGACTCTTCCGTCGCGGCGGCGACTTCATGATCGTGCTCGACCGCAACGAGCTGATGAGCACGCGGATGAGCGGCTCAGAGGTGGCGCTCGGCACCATGACCTGCGACCGGCTGGGCGACCGGCCGGCGCCGCATCTGTTGATCGGCGGCTATGGCATGGGCTTCACGCTGCGCGCGGTGCTGGCCCGGCTCGGGCCGAAGGCGCATGTGACGGTGGCCGAGCTGGTGCCGGGCATCATCGAATGGGCGCGCGGTCCCATGGCCGCCCTGACCGACGGATGCCTGGACGACCCGCGCGTGACGCTGGCCATGGGTGATGTCGGCAACGCCATCTATGCCGGGCGTGGCCAGTATGATGCCATCCTGCTTGACGTCGACAACGGCCCGGACGGCCTGACCCGGCCCGCCAATGACGGGCTCTATTCGGCGCGTGGCCTGGACGAGGCGCGGATCGCACTGCGGCCCGGCGGCGTCCTGGCGATCTGGTCGGCGGCGCCGGACCCTGTCTTCACTCGTCGACTGGGTCGGGCGGGTTTCACCGTCGACGAGGTCAAGGTCCGTGCGCGCGAGAATGGAAAGGGCGCGACGCACACGATCTGGTTCGCCACGCCGCGTTGATGTTCGCAAGACATTAAAGCGTGACGACGTCGCATTGAATCAACGCGAGCCTCTCCCCTTCAGGGGAGGGGTCGGGGTGGGGCGTCACCGCAAACGGCCGGCCCGTGGAATCGCCCCACCCCACCTGTCCCACCCGCCAAAGCGGGCGGGGCCCTCCCCTCTCATTATGAGAGGGCGGGAAGTGCGGAACGCCGGAAGGGTGAGGGTAACGGCCCTCAATCCTCCCGCTTCGCGCCGTCGAGCTCCTTGCGCAACCGTTCCTGCTCCGCCGCGTCGCGCTGCTTCTCCGCCTTGGTCCGGCCGAACCGGGCGCGGTTCTCCCCCGCCTGCTGCTCGGCCGCCTTGCGCGCCAGTCCTTTGCGCGCCTGGCGGAAGTTGATGACATCGCCCATCAATGCCGCCGCAGGCGCCGGAACAGCCCCTTGCGCGCGCTGATCGCCTCGAACATCTCGTCGGGACCTTCGGGGTCGAGCACCTCATGGTCGGCCAGCCATTCCTCGACGCTCGACAGGTCGGGGATTTCATAGGGGCGCAGCGTCCGCCCGTCCGCGCCGCGCAGGATTTCGACCGTGGCGATCAGCGAGCCGGTCCGTGCGAAGGTGTCCGCCACCTGCGCCGGCGCGACGCCCAGATGCTCGGCCAGCAGGTCATCGCGGATGGCCGCGATCCGCTCGGCCGCATCGCTGTCCGGTTCGACTGCCAGCGCCAGATCGCATTCGGTGTCGAGCCGCATCGAGCGGTTGTTGAGGTTGGAGGACCCCAGCCGGAACACGCGGTCATCGGCGATCAGGATCTTGGCATGGCAATAGATCGCCTCGCCGCCCGCCGTGAAGGGGTGATAGAGCCGCAGCCGGCCGTGACGGTCGCGCCGCCGCAGCGCCTCGAACAGCCGGGCGCGTGCGGTATCCATCGCGATCGGCTCCAGCCAGCCTTGCGCGGTCAGCGGGTTGATGATGACGAATTCGGGGCCATCCTCTTCATCCAGCCGGCGGGCGATCGCCTCCGCCACCCGGCGCGAGGCGAAATACTGGCTCTCGATATAGACGTGCCGCTCGGCGCGGGCGATCTGCGCCAGGAACAGCGCCTCATTCTCATGAACCGGGGCCTGGTCGTCCATCTCGGGCATGGTCCGCGCGATCGCGACATCCTGATCCAGGAAGTCCGGCTCCAGCCCCTCCGGCCAACAGCTCGCGCCCGGCACGGCCGGGGCCATCGGCTTGCCGCCCGCCGCCCGCCAGCGTTCGCGGAAGAGTTCACCCAGCGCCCGGGTGATCGGGCCCTCGACCGCGCTGATCGCGTCATGCCAGGGCTTATAGGGCTGGCCGCCCGGACGCTTGCGGCCGGGATCGTCGTCGCGGTGCTCGCGCGTGTCCCAGCGATCGCCGGTCATGTCGATGCCGCCGCAAAAGGCAAATTGGTCGTCGATGATGACGATCTTCTGGTGATGCGAGGCGGCGATCGGGTGATGACCGTCGAGCTTGGTATGGATGCGCTTGTGCGCCATCCACTTCATCACCGTGAAGAAAGTGCGCCCCCGGAACAGCGACTTGATCGCGCCGGTGTCCCAGCGGAGCAGGAATATCTCCAGCTCGGGCTGCCGCTGCACCAGCGAGTAGATGAAGTCGCCCAGCGGCTCGTTCGGCGCCTCGTCATGGTCGAGCACGATCCGCGCGTCGAAGTCCCAGCCGATCAGCAGGATTCGCCGCTTGGCGTTCAGCATCGCGCGGCGCGCCAGGCGGAAATAATTCTCCGCATCGACGATCACCGCCATCCTGTCGGCCCGTTCGATCCGCCAACATTCCTGTCCGACCTTCAAGGCTATCTCCCCAATTGCCGGTCGTCTCATGCCCATGCCGTCCCCGGCTGGCAAATGGCGAAACACCAAAGCGGGCAAAACGCGCCATGACGCCCCAAAATTCACCGCTTTTGCCAACTTGCCTCGAACGGACCCCGCTCCGTCCGCCGCCGGCCTTGCATGTCGGGCGCGAAAGGCCGATCTCCCGCGCGCATCATCGCCAGACTATCGGAAAGGACGCGCATGACCGCCCAGCAATTTGACGTGAAGAACGGCCTCTATATCGCCGGCGAATGGCTGGGGCCGGACGGGCGGGAGACGCAGGCGGTGCTGAACCCGGCGACCGGCCAGCCGCTGGGCGACCTGCCGCTGGCGACCAAGGCCGATATGGACCGTGCGCTGGAGGCGGCCGCGCGCGGCTTCGACCAGTGGCGCAAGGTCGCGCCGCAGGAGCGCGCCGCCGTCCTGCATCGCACCGCCGCGCTCGTCCGCGAACGCGCCGAGGAGCTGGCCCGCCTCGCCACGATGGAAGAGGGCAAGCCGATCGTCGAGGCGCGCGGTGAGGTCGCCGCCACCGCCGCGCTGCTCGATTTCCATGCCGGCGAAGCGGTGCGCATCTATGGTCGCGTCCTGCCACGCCCGACCGGCACCCGTTCGCTGGTGCTGCACCAGCCGGTCGGGCCGGTCGCCGCCTTCTGCGCGTGGAACTTCCCCGTCATGAACCCCGTGCGCAAGATTTCTCCGGCAATTGCCGCCGGTTGTTCGGTGATCCTCAAGCCCAGCGAAGAAACGCCGGCCAGCGCCATCGCGATCATGCGCTGTTTCCAGGACGCCGGCCTGCCGGGTGACGTCGCGCAGTTGGTCTTCGGCGTGCCTGACGCGGTCTCGCGCCATCTGCTCGCCTCGCCGGTCACCCGCAAGCTCAGCTTCACCGGCTCGGTGCCGGTGGGCAAGCACCTGCTCAAACTCGCCGCCGACACGGTGATGAAGTCGACCATGGAGCTGGGCGGCCACGGCCCCGTGCTGGTGTTCGACGACTGCGATCTCGACAAGACGCTCGACCTGCTCGTCACCCATAAGTTCCGCAATGCCGGCCAGGTCTGCGTCGCGCCGACCCGCTTCCATGTGCAGGAGGGCATTTACGAGCGCTTCGCCAAGGGCTTTGCCGAGCGCGCCGCCGCGCTGAAGATCGGTGACGGCCTGTCGACGGATACGCAGATGGGGCCGATGGCCAATCCGCGTCGCCCGGAGGCGATCGGTGCGATGATCGAGGATGCGGTCCGTTCGGGCGCGCGTGTCCTGACCGGCGGCGAGGCGAAGGGCCACGGCGAGGGCTTCTTCTTCGCGCCCACCGTGCTGGCCGATGTCTCGCTGGAGGCACAGGCGATGAATGACGAGCCGTTCGGCCCGATCGCGCTCATCCGCCCCTTCGCCACCACCGAGGATGCGATCGCCGAGGCGAACCGCCTGCCCTTCGGCCTGGGCGCCTATTGCTTCACCGAGAATGGCCGCCGCCAGAACCAGCTGGGTGACGAGATCGAAGCCGGCATGGTCGCGATCAACACCGTCCGCCTGAGCTGGGGCGACGCGCCGTTCGGCGGGGTCAAGGAAAGCGGCTATGGTTCGGAGGATGGCCCCGAGGGCATCGCCAACCATATGATCACCAAGGCGGTTCACATCGCCTGACGGGGGTCCTTCCCGTCTTGGGAAGCAGCATGGGGCGTCACCGCCATCGGTGGCGCCCCTTTCGCTATTGGCTACGCGCCCGATAGGCCGCCCGCGCCGCCTCCACCTCCGGCTGATGCGTATCGGCCCAGCGGATCAGCCCGCGCATC
Organism: Sphingomonas pseudosanguinis; assembly: GCF_052056765.1. Taxonomy (NCBI): domain Bacteria; kingdom Pseudomonadati; phylum Pseudomonadota; class Alphaproteobacteria; order Sphingomonadales; family Sphingomonadaceae; genus Sphingomonas; species Sphingomonas pseudosanguinis. The sequence continues at coordinate 1,309,855 of NZ_CP189888.1, read as the reverse complement.
GGCTCCAGGAACGAGCGCCCCAGATCGGTCAGCCGATATTCGACGCGCGGCGGCACCTCCGCATAGACGGTGCGCTCGACGAAGCCGTCCTCTTCCAGCCGGCGCAGCGTCCGCGACAGCATCTGTTTCGACACATCGCCTATCCGCCGCAGCAGCGTGTTGAAACGCAACGTCTCCGGCTCCAACGCGGCCAGCACCAATAGCGTCCACTGATCGCCGATCCGGTCGAGCACATCGCGGATCGGACAGCCCCCTTCCCCGGTCAGCAGCGGTGACGGGGCGGTCACATCGCTGTGACCCGGTCCCTCGAAAGTGACGTCTTGTGCGATCGCGGAAGCAGGCATAGCTCGACGGTCTACATAATAGACCACCCAGTCAAGACGAAAGGAACGCCATGAAGATCGCGCTGATCGGAGCCTCGGGCAATGTCGGCTCGCGCCTGCTCAAGGAATTGTCGGATCGCGGCCATGCCATCACCGCCATCGCCCGCCAGCCCGAGCGGATCGCGGACCTGCCGGGCGTCACGGCCGTCGCCGGGGATGCGAGCGCCCCGGCGGCTTTGACCGAAACGCTGCGCGGGCATGACGCGGTCGTCAGCGCCCTGCCCTTCGCGCCGACCGATGCAGCGGGGTTGATCGAAACCGTCCGCGCATCGGGCGTGACCCGCTTCCTGGTCGTGGGCGGCGCCGGCAGCCTGGAGGTCGCGCCCGGCCAGCGGCTGATCGACCAGCCGGGCTTCCCCGAGGAATATAAGCCCGAGGCCCGCGCGGGGGCGGCCTTCCTCGACACGCTGCGCCAGGCCGACGATCTGGAATGGACCTTCCTCTCCCCCTCGGCGATGTTCGTACCCGGCGAGCGGACGGGCCAATTCCGGTTGGGCACGGATACGCTCCTGTCCAACGAACAGGGCAGCAGCATCTCTTATGAAGACTATGCCATCGCGCTGGCCGACGAGATCGCGCAGCCGCGCCATATCCGCCAGCGCTTCACCGTCGGCTATTGAGGTATGAGGCCGGTCGGGATCGGCGCGCGCGATCCCGACCGCAAGAAAAATGTCAAAAACCCTCTTGGCAGGTCGAATAAGCTCCGCTAACAGCGCGCCACCAGCCGGGGACATCGCTTCCCCGCCTTGCCGCAGACCGGCAATGGACGCATAGCTCAGTTGGTAGAGCAGCTGACTCTTAATCAGCGGGTCCTTGGTTCGAGCCCAAGTGCGTCCACCATATATCTTTCTCGTAACGCCTGACCTCGACTAAGCTGTCATCATGATAGCCGACAGCATGGACAAGGCCGCATCCTTTATGGCAACGGTCGACTGGCTCGACGTGATGCGTACGGGAGCCTCAGTCATCACCGCCTACGTCGCGTATGTCGCGCTTCAAAATTGGCGACGGCAGGATAAAGCAAAACGCGAAGCCGAGTTTCTGGATGCGCTCATCGAAGCGACCCATGCCTTCATCGTCGATATGGCCAAGCCCGTTACCATGGTCGAAATGGCGCGCATCGGCATGCGCAGTCATAGTGAGGATTGGGGAACCGAAGACGAAGCCGGAGCCGTCGCTCATGGAGCGATCGCCTATATCAACGCGCGGGGCGAGCAGGACTCCAAACGTCTGTTCGATGCCCTGAACGAGGCGCGGGCGACCGTAATCCGATTGCGATCCCTCGGGACGAAAGGTCAGGTTTTCGCATTTGATGATTACGTCGCCTGTTATCAGGCCATCGTCAACCTTGCCTGGCAGTTTGACAGGATGGAGGCGTTCGCCGGCATGATCGGTTCGTCCACACGGAACTGGCGAAATCCCGATGTCCGGTCGTCGCTCGACAAGATTCTGACGATAACGCCCGATGAGTTGCAGGGGCATTTGACCAGCGGCAATGTCGCTGTCCTGACTTTCGCCCAAGCAACCTACCGGGCGCTCTACCGGCGCTAGCTTACCGCGCCCCCTGCCCCGAAGGCGGCACCGGCGGCGTCGACGACTTCGCGTCGCTGACCGCTTCGTCATACCAGCGTGCCAGATCGGCCTTCATGCTCCGCAGCGCATCGGGGTTCAGATAGGTCATGTGGCCGGCCGGATAATAGGTGAAGCGCAGGTTCGCCTGCTGCGCCGGCTCCAGCATCATGTGGCCCAGGTCATTCTCGGTCCCGAAGAACGGTGTCGCCATGTCGTAATAGCCATTCATCGACAGCACTTTGAGATATGGGTTGGCGCGCATCGCGGCGGCCAGGTCGATCGCGGTGTTGGGATTGTTCTGCGACCCGTCCGGCGCCTTGTGCTTCCAATTCCAGGTCCACCCCGCCGCATCGCGTGCCGACAGGCGGTAGGGCAACTCGGTCTTATAGCCGAGCGTGGATTGCAGATAATCCTGGAAGGACGCGATATAAGCCCCTGAAATCGCATCAGAAGAGGCATCGGTCTCGGGCCGCTCGCCGGCGGCGTCGGTGTCGATGCCCAGATAGCGCGAGTCGAACCGGCCGACCGTGCGCGCCTGCCCGCGCAGCAATTCCTTCTGGAAGCGCGGCAGGTCGATGCGCAGGTTCGCGCGCTTGATGAAGTCGGGCGACAGGCCGATCAGCCGGCTCATCTGTTCGGCGATCTGGTCGCGCTCCTGGGCCGAGATCGACTGGCCCTTGGCGAGCGCCGACATGTACGGCCCGACCGCAAAGGCGCGGGCCTGCGCCACCACGGTCGCGACATCGGCGGGGCGATCGGTCAGGCGGTTGTGATACCAGGCGGTCGCCGCATAGCTGGGCAGGTAATTGAGATAGACCTGATCCAGCCCCGGCTGGCGATAACCGTAATTCATGATCGAACTGAGCAGCACGACGCCGTTCAGCGCCATGCCCCGCTCCTGCAACTGATAGGCCAGCGCGCCCGAGCGCAGCGTACCATAGCTTTCGCCAAGCAGGAATTTGGGGCTCATCCAGCGGCCATATTTGGTCACATAGCGCTGGATCGCGCCGGCGAAGACATCGACATCCTCGTCCACGCCGTAGAATTGCGCCGGCTTCATATCGCCCAAAGGCCGCGAATAGCCCGAGCCGATCGCGTCGAGAAAGACGAGGTCGGTCTTGTCGAGCAGCGAGTCCGGGTTCGGCCCGACATCATAGGGCGCCGGCCGGACGAATTCCGGGCTGGTCGTGCGGATGCGGATCGGCGCGAACGAACCCATGCGCAGCCAGAAGGAGGGCGAGCCCGGCCCGCCATTATACAGGAACGTCACCGGCCGCTTGGTGCCCGGCTTCACGCCATCGAGCGTATAGGCGGTATAGAACATCGAGGCGGTCGGCTTGCCCTCTATGTCCCGCACGGTCAGCGTGCCGGCCGAAGCGATATAGGGATAGCTGCGGCCGTTGATCGTCACGCTGTCGCGGTGGCGGACCTCGCTCTCGTCGATCGGCGCGCGTGCCCAGGCGGCTTCCGCTTCGGCCTTCGCCGCCTCGGCATGCGAGCCGCCCTTCTTGTCGCCATTCTCCTGCGCGGCCAGCGGGGCAGTCAGGGCGGTGGCGGCGAGGAGAAGGACCAACGTGTTACGGATCACGAAAGCGCTCACGATTGAATGACGGGAGCGTCATGGTTCCCGCGTTTCGGCATGCGAGACAAGGGGTTGTGGGGTTTGGGTGGGCGATTTTCCGGGCCACAGAGCGTCAGTGCCACGCAAAGCCCCCCCCTCCGTTCAGCCTAAACGATGTCGAAGGCCACGGGGCCGAGCGGCGGTCCACCCTCACCCTTCCGGCGCTTCGCGCCTCCCTCCCTCTCCCACCGGGAGAGGGAAGGGGCCCGCGCGTCGCAGACGCGTGGGAAGGGTGAGGGTCGGCCATGATACCGCCCCGTGGCCTTCGACTGCGCTCAGGCTGAACGGAGGGAGGGAGGGAGACGGTGGCGACGGCAAAAAAGGCCGGCGGGGCACCTTACCCCGCCAGCCTCCGGATCAACGCGCCAGCCAGGTCTGGACGGCGGGCTTCAACCGATCCGCCACCGCCTTGCGCACCGCGATCTGCGAGATGGAGCGCTTGGCGCCGCCGCGCGATCCTTCGGGCAGGTTGGCGTCGGCAAAGGCCTGGATCTTGCCGGGCATCGCCGGATCGTTCGACCCGGCACCCAGCCCGACGATGAAGGTCGCGCGGTTACTCTCCTCCAGGAAGCTGTCGACCAGCACTTTGTTCGCCACCGCCCAGTCGAACGCCAGATCGGGATGCGCCCCCGCGATCGAACGGAGCAGCGCGGCGCGCTGCGGCGGGGTGAAGGTGTCGGTCTTGAGCAGCCCGAGCGCCCGGCGCGCCGCGCTCTCGTCCTCGGCATAGCCGAGCAGCGAGACATAGCGGTTCTTGACCACCGGGTTGCGCTCCGCCTTGGCCAGATCGAGCAGCTTGTCCCACTCGGCCGGCGTGGCGCGGGTGGCGTAGGTCGACAGGATCGGCTGGCGGATCGCCGCCGGGATCGCCGCCGGGTCCTTGGCCAGCGCCGCGACATAGCCGCGCGCACGGGCGGCGACCATCGCATCGCCGCTGGTGCCCAGCCGACCGATCAGCGCCTCCCGCAGGTTGGACACCGGCGCGCTCTCGCCCGGCTTCGCTTCGAACCCGACCCGGGCTAGCACGGGCGACAGGATCGACGCGACCTTGGCGCGCAGAGGCTTTTCGAGCGGCGTGCCCTCATACAGACCATCCAGGCGACCCAGCTCCGCCGCGACCGTTCCCCATTCCAGCGGGTCGGCATCGGGCTTGACCTGCGCCATCAGGTCGAACCAGCGACCCAGATCCTGATAGCCGCCCGCCGCCAGCGCATAATCGTCGCCCAGCGTGCCCAGCCGGTCCTCGAGCGACAGCCGGGTATAATCGCGCACGATCGCGGCATGGCCGGCATCGTCGTACATCACGCGGGTATAGGACCCCTTGCCGCGATTGAGGACGAGGGTGCCACAGCCGCCGACCTTGACCGGCGCCGGCGCGGTCCCGGTCACGACCGTGCTCGTCTCACCACCGCCGATGGTCGCGACGCGGATCGGCACGTGCCAGGTCTGCGGGGTCTTCGACGCCTCATCCAGACCGAAGCGGCCCTGGCTGAGCATCGCCACCGTCTGCCCGCCTTCGCACCGCGCGCCCGACAGAGTCACGAGCGGCACGCCGCCTTGGAGCGTGAAATCATGCGCGATCGTCGCGATGTTGGTGCCCGACGCCTTGGACAGTTCCTCCCACAGCTGCTCGGTCACGGTGTTCTGGTACTTATACTTGGCCATATAGGACCGGATGCCCTTGCGGAAAATGTCCGAACCCAGGGTGGATTCGAGCATGCCGATGACCGCCTGCCCCTTCAGATAGGTGATGCTGTCGAACGCCTCGCCGATCTGGTCGACCGTCTCGATCTTGCGGATGATCGGATGGGTGGCGCTGGTCGCGTCGATGCCCATCGCCGACTCGCGCTCGCCCGCGATGCTGGCGGCGGCGGCGTTCCAGCTGGGGTTCAGGTCGTTGGTGGCCTTGCCCTCCATCCACGACGCGAAGCCCTCGTTCAGCCACAGATCGTCCCACCAGCGCATGGTGACGAGGTCGCCGAACCACTGATGCGCCATTTCATGCGCGACGACGGTATGGATGCGCTGGCGGTTGCTCTCGGTCATGACCTTGGGGTCGAAGAGCAGCTCGTTCTCGAAATAGAAGATCGCGCCCCAATTCTCCATCGCGCCGAAGAACTGGCTGGAGCCGGGGCCGGCGATCATGTCCATCTTGGGCAGCGGATAGGGCGTGCCGAAATAGTCGTTATAATAGGACAGTAGCTTGGACGCCGAGCCGAGCGCGTAATCGCCCTGGTCTACCACGCCCTTGCGGCTGACGACGCCGATCTCGACGCCGCTGGCGTTCACCGTCTTCCGGTCCAGATCGCCCGAGCCGAAATAGAGCAGATAGCTCGACATGACCGGCGTCTCGCCGAAGCGATAGAGTTGCGTGCCATCGGCCTGCGCCGCGACCGAGGCGACGGGCATGTTGGAGATCGCCATCTGCCCCTTGGGCGCGGTGGCGGACAGGCGGAACTTGGCCTTGAACGCCGGTTCGTCCCACATCGGCGCGAAGCGACGCGCGTCGGGGGCCTCGAACTGGGTGGCGAGCATCCGCGACTGGCTGCCATCGGCATTGCTGTAATCGATCGCGAACAGGCCGTTGGCCGAACGGTTGATCGTGCCGGTCCAGGCGAAGCCGACCTTGTGTCGGCCGACCGATGCCGCCTGCGGCAGGGTGAGGGTCAGCGTCTGCGCGGCCTTGTCCATCGTGAAGGGCACGGGCTTGCCGTCGAAGGTCGCGCGGGTGACCGCGAGTTCGGCGGCGTTCAGCATGATCGTCGTCGTCGCCTGGCGGACATCGACATCGACGGTTTCCTCACCGGAAAAGGTCAGCGCCTTCGCATCGGGGCGGATGGTGATGTCATAGAGGACCGGCGCCACCGTTTGGGGCAATTGGCCCGCCGCGAGAGCAGGGGTCGATACGGTCAGGGCAAGAAGGACCGAAAGGGCGGACTTCATCGGGATCGAGGCCTTTCACGTTGGAATGGCCAAGCTCTACGCCCTCCCCGACCCAATGCAAATGTCACCCATGTCATATTATCCCATGACAAGGGATTGGCGTGCGGATCGACCGATCGCCACAGGCTGGACACGCTTTCCGTTTACGTTATCGTAAAGCCATGAGCATGCCCGCCGCCTTGAGTCGCCTCGCGCTGCCCGTGATCGGGTCGCCGCTGTTCATCATCTCCAATCCCGATCTGGTGATCGCCCAGTGCAAGGCGGGGATCGTCGGCTCCTTCCCTGCCCTCAATGCGCGACCCGCCAGCCTGCTCGACGAATGGCTGCATCGGATCACCGAGGAACTGGCGGCACATGACCGCGCGCATCCCGATCGCCCGGCGGCCCCCTTCGCGGTCAATCAGATCGTCCACCGCTCCAACGACCGTTTAGAGGAGGATCTGGCGACCTGCGCCAAGTGGAAGGTGCCGATCGTCATCACCTCGCTGGGCGCGCGCGAGGATGTGAATGCGGGCGTCCACAACTGGGGTGGCATTACGCTGCACGACGTGATCGACGACCGTTTCGCGCGCAAGGCGGTGGAAAAGGGCGCGGACGGGTTGATCGCGGTGGCGACCGGTGCCGGCGGCCATGCGGGGCGCCTCTCCCCCTTCGCGCTGATCCAGGAAATCCGGCAATGGTTCGACGGTCCGTTGGCGCTGGCCGGTGCGATCGCGACGGGCGACGCCATTCTGGCGGCGCAGGCCATGGGTGCGGACTTCGCCTATATCGGCTCGCCCTTCATCGCGACGGTGGAGGCCAATGCGGCCCTGGCCTATAAGCAGGGCGTGGTCGAGGGTCGGGCGAGCGACATCGTCTATTCCAGCCTGTTCACCGGCGTGCACGGCAATTACCTGCGCGCCTCGATCGTCGCGGCGGGGCTGGACCCCGACAATCTGCCCGACGGCGATGTCGGCACGATGAACTTCGGCGGTGGACAGGCGGCCAAGGCGTGGCGCGATATCTGGGGGGCGGGCCAGGGCATCGGCGCGGTCGATGCAGTCGAACCGGCGGCGGAGCGGATCGCGACGCTTGCCCGTCAATATGAAGCCGCCCGGCGGCGGTTGTCGCTGGGGGCGTGACCTCTGGGCGGCGTTAGAAGAAGCCGCCGAGCCGCGCCTGGAGCATCTGCACCGGGCTGACCGCCGCGACGGGCGCATCGGCCATCTGGTCCAGCCGCTCGACCCGGCGATGCAGGTCCAGGCTGGCGCGGGTCAGCGCGGCGGCGCGTGGCGGAAGGGCGGCGACGACCGCCTCGTCCGACTCGGGCGACGGGCCCAGCCGCCGGACGGAATCGCGCGAGTCGGCCTTGGACAATTCGCCCGCCTCCACCGCGCGCTGGGTCAATATCCATGCGATGACATGCATCAGCCGGGTCGTGACCTTCAGCGACTCGCAGGAAAAGCCGATCCGCGCCGCCGGCTCCAGCACATCGCGATCCTCACGGCCGATCCCGTCGAAATAGCCGCGCGCGGCCTCGGCCAGGCCCATCGCCTCGGTATAGAGACCGTCGATCAGCTTGTGGTGCAAGGGTTCGGGCGTGGGGGAATCGAGCATGAACGATTGGCTCGCATAGCCGGCCGCGACGCGACAAGAGCCGCGATCCACCGCCTGTCCCGATACGACGCGATCAGGCGATGATGTCGGGGATCAACCGGTCCTCAAGCTCCGCCAGCTCGTCCCGCAGCCGCAGCTTGCGCTTTTTCAGGCGCGCGATTTGAAGCTGGTCGGGCGTATTGGACTGAAGCAGCGCGGCGATCGCGTCGTCGAGATCGCGATGCTCGATCCGCAGCGTGTCGATCCGTGCGCGTGCCAGCGTGACGTCCATCCTGCCCCTCCCGATCGAGCCCGATGCTCCTCTAGCAAGCCCCGCCCGATCGCGCGAGAGGGGCCTGGTCAGGTCGCGACGGCGCCCTTCCCTCGCCGATGGCATGTCGTCCCGCCAAATGGCTCAGCTTGTCGAATTGGTCGAAAATCCATGGCGACAACATGCCCGATTGGTGATTTACTTCCTTCCCCTACCAATGGACAGGAGGTTGAAGCCCTATGCATACGGCGCATCAAACGGCCCTGGAAACCAAACACGCGACGCTCGATCGGCGAATCCATGCCGAATCGCAGCGACCGTTGCCGGACACGGCGGTCCTCGCCGACCTCAAGAAGCAGAAGCTGCGACTGAAGGAGGAAATCCAGAACATCTAGCAACGCTTCGCCTCAACGATCGGCGGCCTTATCGCAGGCCAGGGTGACCGAACCATGACGATGGTCGCACGGCCACCACGCCGATCCGCAACCGGCCGCGCGGGCGATCACGCCCGCCGCGGCCTTTTTCATGGGCGATGGATGCGAGACCGGGCCACGGCGCCGATGGTGGCGTTCCCGACGCACCAGGCCGTCGGGTATTTTATGGCTCCCCGAGATTATCGACGTTCCTATCATTCCTCCCCTGCAAGGGGGGTGGCAGGCCGAAGGCCTGACGGAGGGGTGTCCCGCTCAGCGAGGTCGGACTATGGCCGCAGCCGACTTTCCGCCCGGATGGTAGATTGGCTGGATCAGTTTGCTTCCTCTGCTGCTAGACCGGGATGACGTTGTCTGGAATTAACACGAGTCCCTCCCCTTCAGGAGAGGGGTTGGGGTGGGGCATCGCCTCACACCCCCCGCCTGTGGAAGCGCCCCACCCCCGGCCCCTCCCCTGAAGGGGAGGGGTGGGTTCACTTCATGTCATCCTGCTTTAGGCGATCGTTGCAAAACGCTTCGCATCACCCCGGCGCAGGCCGGGGTGGTGCGTGAGGAGCGAGGAAACGCTAATTTCACAACTATCCCCTCCAGGGGAGCGGGTATCCGAACGATAGTAGAGAGGTGTACCCAGCCGTGGATGCGATCCAGCCTCTTGGATCGCGACACCCCTCCGTCAGGCCTTCGGCCTGCCACCTCCCCTTACAGGGGAGGAATAAGATGAATGTCGATCGCGCCTAACGGACTTTGCGCCCCCTCCCATATCGGGGAGGCTGAAAGCCCGCGTTCCGTCTCAGCGGTGGAAGGAGCGCGTGTGCGGGGTCGCGGGTGCCTTGGCATATTCGGGGGTGGTGGTGCCGCCGCCGACCGGCTTGCGAACCAGCTTGGGATCGATCGGGCGGTCGAACGACACACCGACCCGCCCCTGGGTGCACCAGGCGACCCGGCCGGAGACGGGGCCGATGCCGCGCAGATCGAAGGTGATCGCGGTGCCGATCTCGACGGGCGTCGCCAGTTCGGCCATCAACCCGCCCTCGGAGATGTTGCGCACGCGCACCTCACGCGGATGAGCGTCGTCCGCCAGCGTCATGGTGGCCATCAGCAACAGGCTGTCGCGGCGTGGCCGGCTGCCCTGCTGCTCTGTTTCGTTCGGCCCGGTGTCGGGCTCGCGCCTCATCGCGTCCATATCGAGTTCCGTGCGGCCCCGTTCTTCCTCACGCGATCATGCGTTACGCGCGATGGCGTTGCCATTCCATTAATATTGCGGGGGCCGCAAGGCCAATCGACCAATGAAAAACGAGCGGACCGCGCCGCCGGACGACGGGATCGCGGTCCGTTCATGGCTCAGTCGTCGCGCGACACCTTCTCGTTGCGCTCGTGCCGTTCCTGCGCCTCGACCGTCATGGTCGCGATCGGACGCGCTTCCAGGCGACCCAGGCTGATCGGTTCGCCGGTCACCTCGCAATAGCCATATTCGCCCTCGTCGATGCGGCGGAGCGCGGCATCGATCTTGGCGATCAGCTTGCGCTGGCGATCGCGGGTGCGCAGTTCGATCGACCAGTCGGTCTCGCTCGAGGCGCGATCGGTCAGATCAGGCTCGCGCAGCGAATCAACCTGCAGCTGCGACAGGGTTCCCTGCGCCTCCCGCTGGATCGACTCCTTCCAGTCGAGCAGCTTGCGGCGGAAATACGCCTGCTGCTTCAGGCTCATGAACGGTTCGTCCGCGCTGGGACGGTAGTTCTCGTCGAGATCATTGGCCACGTCCGGGCCTGCGGATTCCGTCATGCGATCAAACACCGTCGCCATACCACTCTCCCAAAGGGCCCGTCGGCGCGACATTTCTGCACCGCGTCCTCGGAGCCGCCCCCTGATGGTCGAGAGCGCCTATAGTCGGTGCCACCACTTGCCGCAAGCGACTGGCATTTCGTCGTGATTGTGTTTTTGATAATAATGTTGCGAAGTGAACGGAATATGGACGAACCGTCGGTCGGCAAACGATTTTCCACACCCGAATCTCGAAAACCGAATTCTGCGTCGCCCGGGCGTGTCATCCGCATGACATGATCCTGTTGATGCTGCCCGGTTCCCTGCGATCGGGCGGTTCGCGAATCCCAAAACTGTACGGCCCAGGGGGAATATCGCCCTTGGCCCTTAAAGCTTTTTTGGTCAGTGTGATGACAGGGGAGAAGATGTAGGGAGCCTGGACGCGCCGCTCGGTCGCGCCATTCGGCTGTACCGTGTGAGGAATTGACGATGTCCGTGCGAATGGCCCTGGCGAAGCTGACCGCCTGTGCGGCAGGTGGCGCCGTGATCGGCGGCGGTGCCGTGCACATGGTCGAAAGCCCCAAGCGGCCAGCGGTCCTGAAACAGACCAAGCCCGGCCGGAAGATCGTGCATCGCCGCGTCGCGGCCGTGCCGGTTCGCCGCGTCGTCACCCGGCGGACGGTCACCACCACTCCGCCCCCAACGGTCATCACCGTCACCACCCAGAATCCGCCCGTTCCTGTCCCCCTCCCCGCCGCCGCACCCGCATTCGTCAGCGGCGGCGGTTACGTTCCGGCCGTGATCGGCGGTTGGGGCGGCGGCTGGGGTGGAGGCTTTGGCGGCGGTTTCGGGGGCGGCTTTGGCGGCGGCTTCGGCTTTGGCGGCGGGTCGAACGGCAATATCGTCGTGTCCTCGACCAGCAGCGGCGGATCGAGTTCGACATCCTCGGCCTCGGGCGGATCGGGTGGTTCCTCGACCTCTACGGGCGGATCGTCGACATCGTCCGGCGGATCGTCGACGGGTGGCATCTCCACCTCCACGGGCGGGTCTTCTACCTCGACCGGCGGTTCGTCGACGTCGACGGGTGGCTCCTCCACCTCGACGGGCGGGTCCTCGACCTCGACCGGTGGGGTCAGCAGCACGTCCTCGTCGGGCAATATCTCGTCGACCAGTTCGTCGTCGGGCGACGTCAGCAGCGCGTCGTCGACCTCGTCGGCCTCCTCGACATCATCCGCGTCGTCGAGCGGCTATGGATCGAGCAGCGACGGCTGGTCGTCCAACGGCTCGTCGGCCAGCTCGGCCTCCAGCGCGTCGAGCGCATCCTCGGCCAGCAGTGCCTCGTCCTCGGGCAGCTCGACAGGTGGGCCGCCGACGCCGGTGCCCGCCCCGCCGATGGTCTTGCTGTTCGGCGGCGCCGCAGCGGCGCTCATGATCCGGCGGCGGCTCGCCAGCAAAGCCTGACGCGCCGCCGGCCGGAAAGGCCGCGTTACGCCTTTTGCAGCGCGGCCTCGATGTCCGGCACCGGATGGCCGGTCAGGTCCTTGGCGATCTCGCCGACCAGACGGTCGGTGACCTCCTTGTGATAATGTTTGCGCAGCTCGCCCAGCATCTTGGGCGGCGCGACGATGATCAGCGACTCGAATTCCTGCTTCATCGCGCGGCGCTTTAGCATGTCGGCGGTCTCCGCCGCGAAGCGGTCCTCTTCCTGCTGGTGATAGTCGGTTTCGCCCATCGATCCGCGCGACGCGGCGAATTGCGCGCCCTGTCCGCCGCCGCCGGCCTGGTTCGATCCGCCCTGCGCGATCGGCGGCGCGCCCGCGCCGCTCTGGGTCGAGGAGGCCGCGCCGGCGCTGTCGGTCTTCTGGTCGCGGTCCGCCGGATTGGGATGTTCGACCGCATGCTCGACGACCAGATTGGGATATTCGGCATCGCCCTCGTTGCGGAAGAACAGGCTTTTGCGGCCATCGACGACCAGCACGAAGCTGTTATGCGGCACTTGCATCGCGTATCTCCTTGTCTGTGCGAAAGGGATAACGCGACGGCTTCGCCACGGGTTGCGTGACGGCGGAGCGGAGGCCATAGCCTCGCCCCCATGCATGACATTCGCCTGATCGGGGCCGACCCCGCCGCCTTTGACGCCGCCCTAGCCAAGCGCGGTGCCGCGCCGCAGTCGGCCATGCTGATCGCGATCGACGAACGCCGCCGCGCGATCAATACCGAGACGCAAGCCGTCCAGACCCGCCGCAACGACCTGTCCAAGCAGATCGGCCAGGCCAAGGCCGCGCGGGACGAGGCGCGCGCGCAGGCGCTGATGGAGGAAGTCGCCGGCCTGAAGGCCCGCCTGCCCGAACTGGAAGAGCAGGAGCGCGTCGTCGAGGCCGAGCTGAACACCGCGCTCGCCGCCATTCCCAACCTGCCCGCCGCCGATGTGCCGCAGGGCGCGGACGAGAATGACAATGTGCTGGTCCATCAAAAGGGTGAGCCGGCAACCTTCGCGTTCGAGGCGCGCGAGCATGACGTGATCGCGCCCGCTCTGGGCATGGATTTCGATACCGGCGTCGCGCTGTCGGGCGCGCGCTTCACGCTGCTGCGCGGGGCGATGGCGCGGCTGTCGCGCGCGCTCGGCCAGTTCATGCTCGACCGCATGACCGAGCAGCATGGCTTCGAGTTGGTGCAGCCGCCGCTGCTGGTCCGCGACGAGGCGGCATTCGGGACCGGCCAGCTGCCCAAATTCGCCGAGGATTTGTTCCGCACCACCGATGGCCGCTGGCTGATCCCGACGGCCGAGGTGTCGCTCACCAATATCGTGCGTGAGGCGATCCTGAGCGAACAGGAACTGCCGCTGCGCTTCACCGCGCTGACCCCCTGTTTCCGCTCGGAAGCGGGTGCCGCCGGACGCGACACGCGCGGGCTGATCCGCCAGCATCAGTTCGACAAGGTCGAGATGGTGTCGATCACCACCCCCGAGCAATCGGATGCCGAGCATGAGCGGATGACCGCCGCCGCCGAGGGCGTGCTGGAGGCACTAGGCCTGCCCTATCGCCGGATGCTGTTGTGCACCGGCGATATGGGTTTCTCGGCGGCGCGCACCTATGACCTGGAGGTCTGGCTGCCCGGACAGGCGCGCTACCGCGAGATTTCGTCCTGCTCGACCTGCACCGATTTCCAGGCACGGCGGATGATGGCGCGCTATCGCCCCGCGGAAGGCAAGGGCACGCGCTTCGTCCATACGCTCAACGGCTCGGGTCTGGCGGTCGGCCGGACGCTGGTCGCGGTGATCGAGAATTATCAGCAGGCCGATGGCTCGGTCGTCGTGCCCGAGGCCCTGCGTCCCTATCTGGGCGGGCAGGCGGTGCTGGAGCCGCGCTGATGCGCATCCTGCTGACCAACGACGACGGCTATCACGCACCGGGCCTCGCTGCCTTGGAGCGGATCGCGGCGACGCTATCGGACGATGTCTGGATCGTCGCGCCGGCGGAGGATCAGTCGGGGACCAGCCGCTCGCTGACGCTGACCCGGCCGATGCGGCTGCGCCAGTTCGGCGAGCGGCGCTTTTCGGTCACGGGTACGCCGACCGATTCGGTGCTGATGGCGCTTGGCGAGGTCATGGCCGACCGGAAGCCCGATCTGATCCTGTCAGGCGTCAATCGCGGCGCCAATCTGGGTGAGGACGTGTTCTATTCCGGGACGGTCGCCGCCGCGATGGAAGGCGCGATGGCGGGCATCCGTTCGATCGCGCTGAGCCAGCGCTACGCCCGACAGGCGGTCGGCGACGGCGTGTCGTTCGCCACGGCGGAGGCTTGGGGCGAGCGGGTGCTGCGTCCGCTCCTCGATATGGAGTTCGGCCCCCGTACGCTCGTCAACATCAACTTCCCGCCGGTGGAGCCGGAGGCGGTGAAGGGCATCCGCATCGCACGCCAGGGTCTGCGCGACTATGGCCGCGCCACCTTCGAACGGCGAAGCGATCCGCGCGGGTACGACTATTACTGGCTGGCGCTCGGTCGCCTGCCGCACCAGCCCGGCCATGACACCGATCTGGACGCGATCGCCGAGGATTGCATCGCGGTGACGCCGCTGCATCTCGATCTTACGCATGACGCATCTCTTGCTATGCTCGACGCGGCCTATCGCTGAATGAGCCAAGGGGTACGGGGCGTGGAACGGAAGCTGGGGATTATCGGCATCGGGATGCTGGTCACGGGGTGCATCCCCAATATGGAGCCGCCCGCCGGCTCCACCGCGCCCGCCCCGCCAATCGTCCAGCCGACCCCCGCCCCCGTCACGCCGCGAGCGACGCCGTCGCGTCCGCTGCCCACGCGCGCCACCCCGGTCACGCCCGCCCCGACGGCGCGCGACACGACACGCCCGGCGATCCGCCGCTCGGTCCCCGTGACGGCGACCCGGCCGGTGGCACGCCCCCCGGTCACCCGGCCTCCAGAGGCCCGCCCCCCAGCGACCCGCGCCATGGTCGAGGCGGCACCGCAAAAGCCGGTCGCGACGTTGCCAGCCCCCCGCCCCTCCTGGGAAATTCGGCCGGTCACGCCCGACGCGCGCGCCATTGCCGGCTCGACCTACACCGTCCGCCCCGGCGACACGCTGCGCAGCATTGCCGACCAGACGGGCGCCGGGACCGAGGCGATCGCGCGCGCCAATGCGCTGCCGCCGCCCTATATGGTGCGGATCGGTCAGAAGCTGATCATCCCAGGCGGGCGCTTCCACCTCGTCCGCCCCGGTGAGACCGGTATCGCGATCGCGCGCGCCTATGGCGTTCCCTGGTCGCAGATCGTCGACGCCAACGCGCTGACCGAACCCTATGTGCTGCGCGCGGGCCAGCGGGTCCTGATCCCCGGCGGCACGGTCGGCGCGCCCGCCAGCACCGCCGCCGAGCGGGCCGCCGCCTTCTCGCTCAACATCGACGACATCCTGACCGGCGGCGAACCGGCGCTGGCGAGCAACCAGGCCCCCGCCAAGCCCAGCACCACACCGTCGCGCGTCCTGCCGCCGACCGCCGTCGTCGCGGCGCCGGCGCGGCTCAGCTCGGGCTTCGTCTGGCCGGTCGAGGGCCGCGTGGTGAAGCGCTTCGGCGCAGGCTCCAGTGGCGAGCGCAATGACGGCATCAAGATCGCGACGCCGATCGGCACTCCGGTCAAGGCCACGGCGGACGGCGTCGTCGCCTATGTCGGCGACGGCATCGCCGCGCTCGGCGGGCTGGTGATCGTCAAGCATGGCGACCGCTGGACCAGCGTCTATGGCCATGCCTCCAAGCTGCTCGTCCAGCGCGGCCAGGCGGTCAAGCGCGGCCAGACGCTGGCCCTGTCGGGACAAAGCGGCTTTGCCGACCGGCCCGAGGTGCATTTCGAGCTGCGGCGGGGCCGCACGCCGGTCGATCCGCTGAGCCAGCTTCCGCGTCGCTGACCCCCGTTAAGGAACGCGACAGCGCCTTGCCGGTTAAATGCCGGCATGGGGCCGCTGCCCCGAAGGAGTTGGCGTATGAAGAAATTCCTGCATGTCTTTGCCATTCTGGGCCTTTCGGTCGCCGGCGTGGCTACCACCACCGCGCTCCCCGTATCGGCGGCGCAGGCCCAGTCCTGGCGCGACGGACCGCGTTACGACCGCGATCGGGATCGCCGCGACTGGCGTGACGAGCGGCGCGACCGCCGCGACTGGCGCGACGATCGTCGAGGCGACCGGGGCGACTGGCGTGGTGAGCGTCGCGGATGGCGCGACGATCGTGGCTGGCGCGGTAATGGTTGGCAGGCGCGCCGCGATGCGCGGGTCGCGCGCGAATATGACCGCGCACGCCACAACCCGGGCTATGTCGATCCCCGCTCGCAGGGCGACTATACCAACTATACCGGCCGGGGTTCGGGCTACCGCCCCTGCACCTATGTCGAGCGTGGCGGGCGCACCGTCTGCCGCTAAGCCCTGGCCAGGGCCGTAACGAAGGAGCGCGGGTGGTCCGTCCACCCGCGCTCCATTTGTATCGGCGGAGGGTGACGAACGCGGAACGGCGGTGTAACGGATCGCCATCATGACGTACCAGTCCGACCTGCTTCGCACCCTGGATGACCGGGGCTACGTCCACCAGATGACCGACGCCGCCGCGCTCGACCGGCTGGCCGCAGGCGGCGTGGTCCCCGGCTATATCGGCTTCGATCCTACCGCCCCGTCGCTGCATGTCGGTAGCCTGGTGCAGATCATGCTCCTGCGCCGGATGCAACAGACCGGGCACAAGCCGATCGTGCTCATGGGCGGCGGCACCGGCAAGATCGGCGATCCCAGCTTCAAGGACGAGGCGCGCAAGCTGCTGGGCGAAGACGGGATCAAGGCCAATGTGGCCTCGATCAAGCGTATCTTCGAACGCTTCCTGACTTTCGGCGACGGTCCCACCGATGCGGTGATGGTCGACAATGCCGACTGGCTCGACGCGCTGGAATATATCCCCTTCCTGCGTGAGGTAGGGCAGCATTTCTCGGTCAACCGGATGCTGTCGTTCGACTCGGTGAAGCTGCGCCTCGACCGCGAGCAGTCGCTCAGCTTCCTCGAATTCAACTATATGATCCTCCAGGCCTATGACTTCCGCGAGCTGGCGCAGCGCCATGGCTGCCGCCTGCAGATGGGCGGGTCCGACCAGTGGGGCAACATCGTCAACGGTATCGAGCTGGCCCGCCGCATGGACGGGACCGAAGTGTTCGGCGTCACCACCCCGCTGATCACCACGGCGGACGGCGGCAAGATGGGCAAGACCATGGCCGGCGCGGTCTGGCTGCACGAGGACCAGTTGCCGCATTTCGATTACTGGCAGTTCTGGCGCAACACCGACGACCGCGACGTCGGCCGCTTCCTGCGCCTGTTCACCGACCTGCCGCTGGACGAGATCGCGCGCCTTGAGACGCTGGAAGGTGCCGAGATCAACGAGGCCAAGAAAATCCTGGCGAATGAGGCGACCGCGATGTGCCGGGGCCGCGCCGCCGCCGACGAAGCCGCCGAGACGGCACGCCGGACGTTCGAGGAAGGCGCCGCCGGCGCCGCGCTGCCGAGCTTTGCGGTGGCGGGCGGATCGATCGGGATCGTCGATGCGCTGATCGGACTGGGCTTCGCCAAGTCGAAGGGCGAGGCGCGCCGCCTGATCGCGGGCGGCGGTGCGCGCATCGATGGCGAGAAGGTGGCGGATGAGAGCGCCGTCATCGCCATCGGCGCAGAGCCGGTGAAGCTGTCCTCGGGCAAGAAGCATCACGGTCTGCTGACCGCGGGCTGAGCCGCTGATCGCCTCGACCGGTCGTCGTCATCGACGACGACCGGCATGGGTCAACGCCGGTCGGTCACCGCCAGCTGCTTGGCGACCGCGAAGGTCTGGATGACGAACAGTAGGATCAGGCCGCCGCCGATCCCGCCGATCAAGATGTCGAAGCCCGAGACGTTGCCGATCAGGTCCTTGGTCGGATCATCGAACATCATCGCGACCGTCAACAGCATCAGGAACAGGCGAAGCTCGGTCGGCCCCGCCGCCATATAGGACAGCCGCAGTTCGCCGATCACCCGCGCGGCGAGGAAGGCGTGCATCGACATCAGGAAATAGCCGGCCAGCGCGATCAGCGCGACGTTCATGCCGACAAAGGGCGACAGGCCGATGCCCAGCACGATCATCAGATTGGCCAGCCCGTCGCAGCTGTGATCGAGGAAATAGCCATAGGATGGCCGCTCGATCTTGCGATAGCGCGCCAGACTGCCGTCGAGCGAGTCGCCGAACCACTGCACCGCATAACCGGCCAGCGCCAGCAACAGCCAGCCCGGCCCCATATTGCTGGCGACATAGCCGACAAAGACCAGCGCGGCCCCGGCCATGCCGATCGCGGTCAGCCGGTCGGGGGTCATGGCGGCGGGCATCCTGGCGCACAGCCAGTTCAAGATCCGACGTTCGGTGGTTGCGAGCCAGTTCTGCTGAATGCGGTCAAGCGGCTGCGGCGTTTGTAACCGTTGTGTCATAGGCCGTTATGCAGCAAGCTCCGTCATTGCGCAACGGGTTGAAAACACGCGCCTCTGCCATTGATCGCATGGGATAGCCCGTTTGGCGACGGGCGCCGGCCCCTCATTCTGGACGCGAATAGGGTGCCTCCGCATCGCGGTCGGGCACCGCGCCGCGCCGCCGGATCACCCAGCCCGCCAGACGATGGCCCGCCGCCGCCGCCTCGACCGGCGGCACGCCCGCCATCCGTGCCAGCAGATAGGCCGCGTTGAAGGCGTCGCCCGCGCCGCTCGTATCGATGGGAACCAGCGATGCGACGGGCGCGACGACCTGCCCCCCGGTCAACCGGCAGCCGGCCGCACCCATCTTCACCACCATCTCCTGTGCGCCCGCCGCGCGCCAATGCGCCTCGACCGCCGCCGCATCCGGCTCGCCGCTCAGCAGGGCTTCGTCCTCGGCGGTCGGCAGCCCGATCGTCGCACAGCCGATCGCCGCGTCACGCCAATGCGCGGCCTCCGCGGGATCGCGCCACAAAGTGGGCCGGTAATTGCCGTCGAACGCCACGGTCCGTCCCGCCGCCCGCAATTGCCGCGCTACATCGAGCAGCGCATGGCGCCCGTCCTCGGGCAGGACGGCCAGACTGATGAGCGAGAAATAGAACAGGTCCGCCGCCATCGCGCGCGGCAGCAGCGTGGCGGCATCGGGCAATTCGAAGAAGCGCCGCGCCGCGCTATCGCTGCGCCAATAGGCGAAGCTGCGCTCGCCCGACGCATCGGTCCGGATCGCGTAGAGGCCGGGCATCCGACTGGGATCGCGCAGCACCATCGACACGTCGAGACCGTCATCCGCCCAGGCACGGAGCAGATCGTCGCTGAAGGGATCGGTCCCGAGCGCGGTGGCATAGGCGACCTCCGCCCCCGAACGCGCCATGTGCAACGCCGTGTTGAGCGTGTCCCCGCCATAGCTCAGCCGCCAGCCCTGGCCGCGCGCCGTGCCGCCCATCGCGCCGCCACCGGACAGTTCGATCATGCCCTCGCCGATGATGACTGCCCGCATCCCATCTCTCCTTGTCGTACCTGGCCTTGTCTAACCATGCCGTGCGGGATTGGCCAGCATGGTGCAATTGGTAAGATAGGATGGTGAGACATCCAGGCGCGCACCGAGCCCCGCGAAGCCCCAGCGAATAGCCAGCCGGCACCGACACGCCCATTATTCCTCCCCTGCAAGGGGAGGTGGCAGGCCGTAGGCCTGACGGAGGGGTGTCCCGGTACGAGATGTTGTACCGCCCCCTCACGGACCGGGGACATCCCTCCACTATCCTGCGGATGGTCCCCCTCCCCTTACAGGGGAGGAAAGGAAGTATGCCCGCCAAGACGTCGATTCGGTCACGTTGCCATTAAGGAAAATTGGTTGGACCAGATGACAGCAGAAAGAATATCGGTCATACCAATTTTGCATCTGGCGGGCGTCCTGCTCCGCCCCGATCGGTTCATACCCATCTACAGGATTTGTCGCCCATGCCCTCCAGACTAATGACCCAGGCGATGCGCTGGTTCGGCCCCAGCGATCCTGTGCCCCTGGCGCATATCCGGCAGGCGGGCGCGACCGAGGTGGTCACTGCGCTCCATCACCTGCCCAACGGCGTGGTCTGGCCGCGCGCCGAAATCGCCGCGCACCGCGTGCTCATCGAGGCGGCGGGGCTCGCCTGGACCACGGTGGAGAGTGTGCCGGTGCACGAGGCGATCAAGACCGCCGGCCCGGAGCGCGACGAGCTGTTCGACAACTACGCGGCGACGCTGCGCCATCTGGCGGCCGAGGGCATCACCACCGTCACTTATAACTTCATGCCATTGCTCGACTGGACCCGCACCGACCTCGCCTGGGAATTGCCTGATGGCGCGCGCGCGCTGCGCTTCGAGCTGGAGGCGGTGGCGGCCTATGACATCCATATCCTGCGTCGCCCCGGTGCGGCCGGCGATTATACGCCGGAGACGATCGAGGCCGCCGCGCGCCGCCACGCCGCGATGGACGATGACGCCCGCCGGCATCTGGAACGTACGATCATCGCCGGCCTGCCCGGCAGCGAGGAGAGCTTCACCTCCGCCCAATTCCTGGCGGCGATCCAGACCTATGCCGATACCGGCCCCGAGCGGCTGCGCGCCAACCATATCGCCTTTCTGGAGGCGATGTGCCCGGTGGCCGAGGAGTGCGGTATCCAGCTGGTGGTCCATCCCGATGATCCCCCCTTCCCCATTTTCGGCCTGCCGCGCATGGTCAGCACCGAGGCGGATGTGACCGCGTTGTTCGATGCGGTGCCGAGTGCGGCCAACGGCCTGTGCTTCTGCACCGGTTCGTTCGGGGTCCGTGCGGACAACGACCTGCCCGGCATGGTCCAGCGGCTGGGATCGCGGATCGGCTTCTTCCATTTGCGCAGCGTCCAACGCGAGCCGAACGGTGCCTTTCACGAGGCGGCGCATCTGGAAGGGAGCGCGGATATGGTCGAAGTGGTGGACGAGATCGTCCGGCTTCAGCAACGCGAGGATCGTTCGATCGTCATGCGCCCCGATCACGGCCATCAGATGATCGACGACCTGACCAAGGTCACCAATCCCGGCTATTCGCTGCTCGGGCGGATGCGCGGACTGGCCGAATTGCGCGGGCTGGAACGCGGGCTGCTGCATGGAAAGGCGAATGGACGATGACGCGACCACTGGAACTCCACCCCGACCGGCTGTTCCCCGCCGATCCGGACACCCGTGCCATCGCCCGCACGCTCTATGCCGGCATCCGCGACCTGCCGATCGTCAGCCCGCACGGCCATACCGATCCGCGCTGGTTCGCGACCGATGCGCCGTGGGAAAATGCGACCACCCTGCTGCTCGCGCCCGATCATTATGTCTTCCGGATGCTCTATTCGCAGGGCGTCTCGCTCGACGCGCTCGCGATCCCGCATCGCGGCGGCACCCCGGCGACCGATCCCCGCGCCGCCTGGCGCACCTTCGCGACGCATTACGACCTGTTTCGCGGCACGCCGACGCGGATGTGGCTCGACCATGTCTTTGCCGAGGTGTTCGGCATCGATGTCCGGCTGGAGGCCGACACCGCCGATCATTATTACGATATGATCAACGCGCAGCTTGCCACCGACGCCTTTCGTCCGCGCGCGCTGTTCGACCGGTTCCGTATCGACTTCCTCGCCACGACCGAGGGGGCGCAGGACAGCCTCGACCCGCATCATGCGATCCGCGCCTCGGGCTGGGGCGGCCGGGTCGTCACCACCTATCGCCCCGACGGCGTGATCGATGTCGAGCATGAGCAGTTCGCCGGCGCGCTGGAGACGTTCGCCGCGTTGACGGGCGAGGATGTCCATAGCTGGTCGGGCTATCTCGCCGCGCACGCCAAGCGTCGCGCCGATTTCCGTGCGGCCGGTGCGACCGCGACCGATCATGGCCACCCGACCGCGCGCACCGCCAATCTGTCGCAGGCGGAGTGCGAGGCGCTGTTCGCCCGGATCGTCGGTGGCCGCTGGGACGCGGCCGATGCCGAGCTGTTCCGCGCGCAGATGCTGACCGAGATGGCGAAGATGAGCGTCGAGGACGGCATGGTGATGCAGATCCATCCCGGATCGTTCCGCAACCACAATGCCGGCTTGTTCGCCAGCCATGGTCGCGACAAGGGCGCCGACATTCCGGTGCGCACCGAATATGTCCAAGCGCTGAAACCCATGCTCGACGTGGTTGGCAACGAACGCGACCTGACCATCATCCTCTTCACGCTGGACGAAAGCGTCTATGCGCGCGAGCTGGCGCCGCTGGCGGGCCATTATCCCTGCCTGAAGCTCGGCCCCGCCTGGTGGTTCCATGACAGTCCGGAGGGGATGCGCCGGTTCCGCGAGATGACGACCGAGACCGCCGGGTTCCGCAACACGGTCGGCTTCAACGACGACACCCGCGCCTTCCTCTCGATTCCCGCGCGACATGACGTCGCGCGGCGGGTCGACTGCGCGTTCCTCGCGCGGCTTGTCGCCGAGCACCGGATCGAGGATTGGGAAGCCGCCGAACTGGCGCAGGAATTGACCAGCACGCTGGTCCGAAAGGCGTACCGGATATGAGACTGTCTTCCGCCGCCCTGGCGCAGCTTCGCCCCGATGTCACACGCCCGGCCTATGACCGCGACGCCCAGGCGACCGGCATCGTCCATCTGGGCATCGGCGCCTTTCACCGCGCGCATCAGGCGGTCTTTACCGACGACGCCATGGCGGCGGGCGACCGCGACTGGGCGATCACCGGCGTATCGCTCCGCTCGCCCCAGGTGCGCGACGCGATGGTGCCGCAGGACGGGCTCTATTCGGTCACCACGCGTGGCGGTCCTTCGGGCGACGAGACCCGGATCATCGGCGCGGTCCGCGATGTCATCGTCGTGCCCGAAAACCCCGGCGCGCTGGCCGCGACGCTGGCGGCGGCCTCAACCCGGATCGTGACGCTGACCGTCACCGAAAAGGGCTATCTGCGCGGCCCCGATGGTCGGCTCGACCTCGACGCGGCACATCGGGGGCAGACGATCTACACAATCCTCGCCGCCGCGATGCGCGCGCGGCGGCTGGGCGGCATTGGCGGGCTGACCATCCTGTCCTGCGACAATCTGGCGGACAATGGCCGGGTACTGGGCGAGCTGCTCCAGGCCTATTGCGAGCGCCATGCACCCGAGGAGGCGGCTTGGTTCGCCAGCGAGTGTGCCTGCCCCTCGACGATGGTCGATCGTATCGTACCTGCGACGCAAGAATCGGATTATGCCTCGGCCGCCGAACGGCTGGGGCTTCGTGACGAGGCGGCGGTGGTCACCGAGCCGTTCCGCCAATGGGTGATCGAGGATCGCTTCGCCACCCCCCGCCCGGGCTGGGACCGGGTAGGCGCGGAGCTGGTCGGCGATGTGCGTCCCTATGAGACCGCCAAGCTGCGGATGCTGAACGGCGCGCATTCGGCGCTGGCCTATCTCGGGCTGGCGGCAGGGCACAGCTATGTCCATCAGGCGGTCGCCGATCCCGCACTGTTCCCGCTGGTCGAGCGGCTGATGCGGGTGGAGGCGGCGCGCACGATCGCCGCCGCGCCCGATCAAGACCTCGACGCTTATGCTGATGCGCTGCTCGCCCGGTTCCGCAACACCGCCCTGCCGCACCGGCTGGCCCAGATCGCCATGGACGGATCGCAGAAGATCGGCCAGCGCTGGCTGGAAAGCCTGACCGTCAACCGTGCGCGCGGGCAGGATTGCCCGGCGACGCTGACGGCGCTCGCGGCGTGGATCATCCATGTGCGCGGTGACAACGGGCGGGTCGACGATCCGATGGCCAAGCAACTACACGCCATCTGGAAGGCGGCGGGCCGTGACGGCATCGCGGCGGCGCTGTTCGGTGCCGGTGGCCTGTTCGCATCCCACTGGACCGCGTCAGAGCAGGACCTGCAGGTGCTGACGGACCTGATAGCCGCACGGCGGTGATGAGCCCTCCGCTTCCCTTGGATGAGCGGCGGAACTTGGCTCTGCCCGTCTGCAAAAAGCCGTGGCGTCCAGATCGAACGCGGCCAGCATCGCAAAGAGCGGATCATAGCGCCACGCCTCCGCGCGCGGCCCGATCGACAGCGTGCATGAGATGCCGCCAACCCAAGCCTGTGGTCCCGCCATGCTAACGGCAGCGCCGACCATGCGGCTGTTGAGCAGGTCGGCTCAAAGCGCGATTACCACGCCTGCCGGCATTTGCGCCCACGCCGGACAGTGTGATGCCCGCAAAGGCCATCCGCAAAGCCAAGATGGGACGAAAGTCGAACGTCTGCGAAGTCAGCCCGACACCCCTTCGCCGTTTCAGGCAAGTCGGTTGGCAAGAAGCGGCCTTACCATCTGAAAGGGCGGAACGAATAGAGCGTCGCTCTGATTGCCCCTGAGCAAAGGATCAAGCGCGATCGTCCGGCGTTTGGCTGCTTCGAAGTTCTTGATCCGGCTCCACCTTTGCCGAGCCGATCAGGGCTTACGACTTGGAGAACCACCTATGAAAACCCATGGCAATACGATCCTGATGACCGGCGGCGGCAGCGGGATCGGCGAGGCACTTGCCCACCGCTTTCACGATCGCGGCGATACGGTCATCATCGCCGGCCGCCGGCAAGAGGCCCTGGACCGCGCGGCCAAGGGGCGTGAACGAATTCACACCGCCGTGCTGGACGTCGAGGACATCGCTGCCGTCGACGCCTTCGCAAAAAAGATTATCGCCGACTTTCCCGCTTTGAACATACTGTTCAACAATGCCGGGATCATGAAGTTCGAGGACCTGACCGGCCGCCGCGACCTGTCCGATGCCGAAGCCACGCTCGCCATCAACGTCCTCGGCCCGATCCGCTTGACCAACGCGCTGATCGATCACCTTGTCGACCAGCCGGATGCGGCGATTGTCAACGTTACCTCCGGCTTGGCCTTCGTACCGCTGGTAGCCGCACCGACCTATTCGGCGACCAAGGCGGCGATTCACTCCTACACCGTGTCGCTGCGAACCCAGTTGGAAGGCAAGGTCGAAGTCATCGAACTGGCCCCGCCGGGTGTGCAGACCGACCTGACGCCGGGCCAAGCCAACCGCCCCGGCTATATGCCGCTCGACGCCTTCGCCGATGCGGTCGCCGCGCAATTGGCCCAGCACCCGACCCCGTCGGAGATACTGGTCGATGAGGTCATGGATTTCCGTCAAGCCGAACGCCGGGGCAAATTCGACGAAACGCTCGAAATGCTGACCAAGCGCGCGGCCGAGCAGCGCAAGGCCGGCGGCAACTAACGCATGTCGCATCCCTGACGTGGCCGTTCGCTGGTATTGATATGCCACCAGTGTTCGGCCCGTGTGACGTGAGACCGCGACCGTAACTGGGCGCAGCGGGACACGCCAGCCGAACGCAGGAGAGCCCCGGAGCGGTGAAGCTACGGGGCTGTTACGACTGCGGCTGTGTTTGCGTGTGGGGGGATGGTTGCGGGGGCAGGATTTGAACCTGCGGCCTTCAGGTTATGAGCCTGACGAGCTACCGGGCTGCTCCACCCCGCGTTAGCTGAGCCGCACGGCGGCACGCTTCACGCGTGGTGTCGTGGGGCTTAGCGCTCCGGGCTGAGACGCCCGAGGAGACGATGTGAATGGGTTTTGTGTGTTCGCGGACTGTAATGCCTGGCGACGCCCTACTCTTCCACTGCTTGAGCAGTAGTACCATTGGCGCAGTCGGGTTTCACGGCCGAGTTCGGGATGGGATCGGGTGGGACACCGACGCTATGGCCACCAGGCAATAGAGTCCGCGAATACTGATCCCCATCAGGTGGTACCTGGTGGGGAAATGGGGGTTAAAATCGATGCGTGCACTGGCTGGATTTGCTGACCAGACCCTCAGTCTATCAGCCCAGGGCTGATGGTGGGGGTGTGGAGCTCTCAAGCGCGAATAGGACAATTAGTATCGGTTAGCTCCATGCGTTACCGCACTTCCACATCCGATCTATCGAGGTCGTGGTCTTCGACCGTCCTGAGAAATCTTATCTTGAGGGAGGCTTCCCGCTTAGATGCTTTCAGCGGTTATCCCGTCCGTACATAGCTACCCTGCTGCGCCGTTGGCACGACGACAGGTACACCAGAGGTACGTTCAACCCGGTCCTCTCGTACTAGGGTCAACTCCTCTCAAATTTCGACGCCCACGGCAGATAGGGACCAAACTGTCTCGCGACGTTCTGAACCCAGCTCACGTACCACTTTAATTGGCGAACAGCCAAACCCTTGGGACCTGCTCCAGCCCCAGGATGTGATGAGCCGACATCGAGGTGCCAAACAACCCCGTCGATATGAGCTCTTGGGGGTTATCAGCCTGTTATCCCCGGCGTACCTTTTATCCGTTGAGCGATGGCCCTTCCACGAGGGACCACCGGATCACTATGACCGACTTTCGTCTCTGCTCGACTTGTCAGTCTCGCAGTCAGGCTGGCTTATGCCATTGCACTCTAACAGACGGTTTCCAACCGTCCTGAGCCAACCTTCGCGCGCCTCCGTTACTCTTTAGGAGGCGACCGCCCCAGTCAAACTACCCGCCACAGAGGGTCCCTGTACCGGTTTCACGGTACGAGGTTAGACATTAAACAACAACAGGGTGGTATTTCACCTATGGCTCCACATCGGCTGGCGCCAATGCTTCAAAGCCTCCCACCTATGCTACACAGTTCTTGTCCAATGCCACTCTGAAGCTGCAGTAAAGGTGCACGGGGTCTTTCCGTCTAACCGCGGGTACTCCGCATCTTCACGGAGAATTCAATTTCGCTGAGCATGTCCTGGAGACAGTGGGGAAGTCGTTACGCCATTCGTGCAGGTCGGAACTTACCCGACAAGGAATTTCGCTACCTTAGGACCGTTATAGTTACGGCCGCCGTTTACCTGGGCTTCATTTCAGAGCTTGCACTCCTCCACTTAACCTTCAGGCACCGGGCAGGCGTCAGGCCCTATACGTCGTCTTGAAGCCGACTTAGCAGAGCCCTGTGTTTTTGCTAAACAGTCGCTACCCCCTGGCCTGTGCCCCCCATAAGTGCTTGCGCATATATGGGGCCTCCTTCTTCCGAAGGTACGGAGGCAATTTGCCGAGTTCCTTCAGGACACTTCTCTCAAGCGCCTTGGTATACTCTACCTGACCACCTGTGTCGGTTTCGGGTACGGTCTATACGGTGGGGCTATTTCCCGGGACCTCTTCGAGGCACGTCCAATCCGATAAGGACGTACAACACACGAGATCCGTCACACACCACCAGGCCCACGAATATTAACGTGGTTCCCATCGACTA
>NZ_CP189888.1:332500-1277500 GCF_052056765.1 Sphingomonas pseudosanguinis | reverse complement strand
AGGCGCTTGAACATCGGCGCTCCTATCGGGGTGGCATGGACGGCACGGCCGCGCCGTTCCTCCAGCAATTCCCGTCGGATAGGGAAGTTTCGCGCGTCATTCCATGGCAGAGGGCCGGAGCGCCTTATGTTGCCCCACCGCGCCTGCGGGTTTCGGCTTTGTCACGCTGGCGATGACGGGAGGGTAAAATCAAAACGGGGGGAGCGATCGCCGCATCGCTCAACCCCCGTCCCGATCGTCCGCCGGTGCCGGTCTTCCCGGCGGCTTCCACTCCCGATTATCGATTCGTCTTTATATTGGCTGACGACGCACGCATTCCGTAGGGGAAATCGAGGCCAAAAAAAAGGCCGGTCTTGCGACCGGCCAAAAGTTTTTAGGAGAGGATGCCTGAAAGGCCCGATCCTTTTGCGCTGCAGCACGAACAGATGCAAATGCAAGGTGATCAAATACACTTGCAGGAAATGCAATCGTATGCCGCTAGCCGTTCGATCGGCCTGGCAGGGGAATGGCGGTGCTGTGCTTGATCTCCTCCATCGCGAAGGCGGCACTCACGTCGACCAGACGGACGCGGTCGATCAATCGCTTATAGACCCGGTCATAGGCCTTGATGTCCGCCACGCGGATCTTGAGCAGATAATCGATCTCGCCCGCCATGCGGTAGAATTCGACCACCTCGGGCATATCGCTGACGGCGCGGGCGAACTCGTCGAGCCAGGCGGCGCTATGCTCGGCGGTGCGCACGCTGACGAAGACCGTCATGCCCGCATCCAGCTTCTCGGGATCGAGCAGCGCGACGCGACGCAGGATGATCCCCTCCTCCTCCAGCCGCCGGATGCGCCGCCAGCAGGCGTTTTGCGAGAGGTTCACGCGCGCGGCGATCTCGGCGACCGACAGGTCGGCGTCCACCTGAAGCTGCGCCAGGATCGCGGTGTCAATTTTATCGATCATTGGCTTTCCATACGGGATTTTTACGCGATGATCACGCCATAGAACGCCAACTTTGGTATGATTTGGCGCGGCAGTTGGCATATCCTTTGGCACAGAAGGGATACCATCATGATCACGACCGCTCCGCCCCGCGCCAGCGCGCTACCCGCGCATGAGGCTCTGGGCATCACCATCGCGCAGCGTTCGGTCGATCAGGATTTCATCGCCACCGCGCTGGCCGTGCTCGATCGCGACCGCCGCCGCTGCCCCGAGACGCCGCTGCTGGCTCTCAACCTGCCCGCCGCGCCGCTGGTCGATTTGTATCTGAAGGACGAGTCCGCGCATCCGACCGGCAGCCTGAAGCATCGGCTGGCGCGGTCGCTGTTCACCAGCGGGATCGTCGCGGGAGTGATCCGCCAAGGCCGTCCATTGGTCGAGGCGTCGTCCGGATCGACCGCCGTGTCGGAAGCCTATTTCGCGCGGCTGCTCGCCCTGCCCTTCCATGCCGTCATGCCGATGACCACCGCGCGCGCCAAGATCCAGGCGATCGAAGCGCAGGGCGGGCAATGCCATCTGGTCGAGCCGCACCGCCTCTACGACGAAGCCCGCGACCTCGCCGACGCGCTGGGCGGCGTTTATATGGACCAGTTCACCAATGCGGCGCCCGCCACCGATTGGCGCTGCGACAATATCGCCTCCGCCATCCTGGCGCAGATGGCGGGCGAGCCGCATGCCATACCCGCATGGATCGTCGCGGGGGCGGGCACCGGCGGCACGGCCACGACGATCGGACGGCATTGCCGGTATCGCGGTGTCGCCACCCGGCTGTGCGTCGCCGATGTCGAGCATAGCGCCTTTTATCAGGGCTATCGCGATCAGGAGCCCTTGGCGCGCTGCCCCCTGCCCTCGCGGATCGAGGGCGTCGGCCGGCCGCGGGTCGAGCCGTCCTTCCTGCCCGGCACGGTGGACCGGATGATGAAGCTGCCCGATGCGGTGTCGATCGCCGGCATGCGGGTGGTCAGCGATCTGCTCGGCCGGCCGGTCGGTCCGTCGACCGGTGCGAACTTCGTCGCCGCCGCCCTCCTGGCGCTCGAGATGACCGCCGAGAGCCGGGCGGGATCGATCGCCACGCTGATCTGCGACCATGGCGCGCGCTATGCCGATTGTCACCACGACCGGCGCTGGCTGGACAGGCAGGGGCTTGCCGAAAGCGTCGACGCTGCCGAAATGGCCTTGCGAACCATGTTGCTCAAGGACGCCGAATGACGACCAACCCCCTTCTCGCCGATACCGATCTGCCCGACTTCGCCGCCGTGCGGCCCGAACATCTGGTGCCGGCGGTCGAGACGCTGATCGCCGACGCCCGCGCCGCCGCTGATCGTATCGGTGGATCGAATGCCAGCGACTTCGACGGCGTGGTGCTGGCCAGCGAGCGGGCGGGCTTCGCCATCGCGCGCGGCTGGTCGCCCGCCAGCCATCTTCATTCGGTCGCCGACACACCCGAACTGCGCACCGCCTATGCCGAGGCGCAGGCGATGCTGGCCGAATATGGCATGGAGGCGGGCCAGGACCCGCGCATGTTCGCCGCGTTCAACCGGGTCGATCTGGCCCCCCTGAGCGAGGCGGAAGCGCGCAGTGTCGAACTGACCCGCCGTGATTTCCGCCTGTCGGGCGTCGCGTTGGAGGAGGATGCCAAGGCCCGGTTCCGGGCGATCGGCGTCGAGCTGAACCGGCTGGCCACCGAATTCGGCAACGCCGTGCTCGATTCGACCGAGGCATGGAGCGAGCACATCACCGACGAGGCGATGCTCGCCGGCCTGACCGACAATGCCAAGGCGATCCTGGCGACCTATGCCGCCGAGAAGGCGTTGGACGGTTGGCTGGTGACGCTGCGCGAACCCAGCGTGCAGGCGATCCTGACCCAGGCGGACGATCGCGATCTGCGCGCCCGCGTCGCACGCGCCTTCGCCACCCGCGCCTCCGACCAGGCCGCCGATCCGAGCCATGACAATTCGGCGCGGATCGACGAGATCCTGGCGCTGCGTCACGAGGCGGCGCAGCTGCTCGGCTTCTCCGACGCCGCCGCACGCTCGGTCGAAACCAAGATGGCGCAATCGGCGGACGAGGCGCTGACGTTCCTCTCCGACCTCGCCGCCCGCGCGCGTCCGCTGGCGGAAGCCGAGATCGCCGAGGCGACCGCTTACGCCACCGAGACGTTCGGCATCACCAAGCTGCAGCCCTGGGACATGGGCTATGTCGCCGAGCATATGCGGCGCGAGCGGTTCGGCGTCGATCGCGAGGCG
The DNA here is from genome assembly GCF_052056765.1 of Sphingomonas pseudosanguinis. Classification (NCBI taxonomy): domain Bacteria; kingdom Pseudomonadati; phylum Pseudomonadota; class Alphaproteobacteria; order Sphingomonadales; family Sphingomonadaceae; genus Sphingomonas; species Sphingomonas pseudosanguinis. Next base: position 1,274,270 of record NZ_CP189888.1, on the reverse strand, counting down.
ATCCGCGCCTATTTTCCCCTGCCCCGCGTCATGGACGGCACGGTGGCGCTGATCGAGCGGCTTTACGGTATCCGGCTGGTCGAGCGGGCCGATGTGTCAGTGTGGAACGACGATGTCCGCTATTATGACGTGCAGGACAAGGACGGTACCGTCGTCGCGGGCGTCTATTGCGACTTCTACGCGCGCGCCGGCAAGCGCGGCGGCGCCTGGATGGATGTGTGCCGGCCGCGTTTCCGCGATGCCGACCGGTTCCACCGCCCGATCGCCTATCTGGTCTGCAACTTCCCGCCGGTGACCGGGGACAAGCCCGCGCTGCTGGCGCACAGCGACGTCGTCACGCTGCTACACGAGTTCGGCCATGTGCTGCATCACCTGCTGACCGAGGTCGACCTGCCGTCGATCGGCGGCATTTCGGGTGTCGAATGGGATGCGGTCGAGCTGCCCAGCCAGTTCATGGAAAATTTCGCCTGGGATCGCGACACGCTGACCTCGCTGTCGGCGCATGTCGATACCGGCGAGTCGCTGCCCGAGGCGCTGTTCGCCAAGATGCTGGCGGCGCGGCGCTTCCAGGCGGGGCTGTTCCTGCTCCGCCAGATCGAGTTCGCGACCTTCGACCTGACGCTGCACCGCGATTACGACCCCGCCCGGGGCGGCCGGGTCATGGACATATTGAACGCCGTTCGTGCCCAGGTGGCGGTGATCCATCCGCCCGAATGGAACCGCTTCCCGCACAGCTTCAGCCATATCTTCGCGGGCGGCTATGCGGCGGGCTATTACAGCTATCTGTGGGCGGAACTGCTGTCGGCGGATGCCTTTGCCGCCTTTGCCGAGGAAGGTCAGGCGGCGGGCGATCGGTTCCGTCGCGAAGTGCTGGCGCGCGGGGCGAGCCGCCCCGCCGCCGAGAATTTCAAGGCGTTCCGCGGTCGCGCGCCGCAGCCGGACGCCCTGCTGCGCCATCACGGGCTGGCCGCCTGACCATCATGACGGGATGGGGTCGCAAGACCCTGTCCCGTCATTCAAAATCGAAAATTATTTTTTGTTCCCCGCGTTAACGCAGATTATGACAAAAAATCTGTAGGCGACGCGCCTTCTGTACCGCCCGTTAACCCTCCACAGCCCATTCTGCCGGCAGGAGGATGTGCCGTGAGCGGATCGGAACATATTGATTTTGAACAGAGACTTGCCGCGTTCGACTATAGCGCGGGGAGTTATCGGACCTTCCCCATGGTCAAGCGCGCGATCGAGCGCCATGCGCCCGCGGCGCTGACCGCGCTCTATCGCCACATCGCCGCCACTTCCCAGATACGCGGCCTGTTCGCATCGCAGGCGCGGATGGATCATGCGCGCGACAAGCAGATGGAGCATTGGCGCAAGCTGTTCTCGCGCCCGCTCGACCGCGACTATGCCGCGTCGTCGACGCATATCGGGCAGATCCATGCCAAGATCGGGCTGGCGCCGACCTGGTACATCAGCGGCTATGCGCGGATGCTGGAATATGTCCTGCCCAAGCTGATCCTCGGCCGCCTGCTCTGGCCCTTCGGCACTCGCCGCCGGGCGCAGGCGGCGACCGCGCTGGTCAAGGCGTCGCTGATCGACATGGACATCGCGCTCGCCGCCTATTTCGAGGCCGAGCAGGCTGGGCGTCGCGCCGTCATCCAGCGGTGCGAGGCCGTGTTCGAACGCATGGCGAAGGGCGACCTGACCGCCTCGCTCGACGGCCTGCCCGCCGAATATCAGGCGCTGGCCCATAGTTTCGAGGCGATGCGGACCCAGCTCTGCCAGACGCTGGGTGTCGTCACCCATTCGGGCGAGCAGATCCGCGTCGGCTCCGGCGACATCCGTCAGGCCTCCGACGACCTGTCCGACCGCACCAGGCAGCAGGCCGCCTCGCTGGAGGAAACCGCCGCCGCCATGCAGCAGATCACCACCACGGTCCGTCAGACCGCCGATGGCGCGTCGCAGGCCAACCGCATCGTCGGCGAGGCGCGCAGCGAAGCCGAGGAATCGGGCCAGATCGTCCGCCGCGCGGTCGAGGCGATGAGCGGGATCGAACGCGGCTCGGCCGAGATCAGCGAGATCATCTCGGTCATCGACGGCATCTCCTTCCAGACCAATCTCCTGGCGCTGAACGCGGGGGTCGAGGCCGCACGCGCCGGTGAGGCGGGCAAGGGCTTCGCCGTGGTGGCAAGCGAAGTGCGCGCGTTGGCGCAGCGCTCGGCCGAGGCCGCCAAGGACGTGAAGACCCGCATCATGGCCTCGTCCGATCAGGTCGCCGCCGGCGTCGCACTGGTAAACGAGACCGGAGAGGCGTTGCAGCGGATCATCGGCCGGATCGGCGAGATCAGCGAACTGGTCTCGCGCATCGCCGACTCTGCCGGCCAGCAATCGGTCGGGTTGCAGCAGGTCAACACCGCCGTCTCCGAAATGGATAGCGTGACCCAGCGCAACGCCGCCATGGTCGAGCAGGCCACCGACGCCGCACGCAGCCTGGCGCAGGAAGCGGAGATCCTGGCGACCGAAGTGGCACGCTTTCAGCTGTCGACCGTGCAGGGCGATCCGGCCAACCCCGTCCACCGGCTGCAACGGCGCCTGGCCGCCGCCTGATCGGCCGCGTTCCTTACCCCACCCCCTCTGGCCTCCGGCGAAACCCGGGGGCCGTTTTTTATCGTCTGTATGCGTTTCGCATCAGGCCAGCGAAGGCCGGGGCTAAGCGCGATGCGTCGGGTCTTACTGTAGCCGGAGAAGGCCGCCCTCGTTCCTCCCCTGCAAGGGGAGGGGGACCATCCGAAGGATGGTGGAGGGGTGTCCCCGGTCGCGAGTTTGTTCCTACCTCACCAGCCACGACACCCCTCCGTCAGGCCTTCGGCCTGCCACCTCCCCTTGCAGGGGAGAAATAGCGTGGATGTCGATCGGGCAGCGGGAAGGCATCGTTAGGGTGCGTCACGAACGATATTGAAAGCTGCAACGGCGCCTGGCCGCCGCCTGATCGGCTGCGTTCCTTACCCCACCCCCTCTGGCCTCCGGCGAAACCCGGGGGCCGTTTTTTTAATCCTCGGTATCCGTGTCGCACCAGGCCAGCGAAGGCCGGGGCTAAGCGCGATGCGTCGGGTCTTACCGTAGCCGGATAAGGCCGCCCTCGTTCCTCCCCTGCAAGGGGAGGGGGACCATCCGAAGGATGGTGGAGGGGTGTCCCCGGTCGCGAGTTTGTTCCTACCTCACCAGCCACGACACCCCTCCGTCAGGCCTTCGGCCTGCCACCTCCCCTTGCAGGGGAGGAATGGCATGGATGTCGATCGGGCAGCGAGAAGACGTCACAGGTTGCGTCACGAACGATACCCGGCCTTCGCGGGGGTGGTGCTGTAAGGTGAAGGTGCCGCGTATTCGCGATGGCCAACACGTCGAGACGAACGGCTCTCCCTCCACGCCACCAATAAATGGACCAGAACGCCAAAAACCGCCCTCCGGCATGGCCGTGGCGGTCATCGAGCATCATGCTGTCAAAAGGATGGTGGAGCCGAGGGGGATCGAACCCCTGACCTTCGCAATGCCATTGCGACGCTCTCCCAGCTGAGCTACGGCCCCATCGATATACACAGACCAGAGTGGGATCAGGTCTGGCGGTCAGCGTGTCGGGACACGCTGTATGTTCCGGCGGAATGGTGGAGCCGAGGGGGATCGAACCCCTGACCTTCGCAATGCCATTGCGACGCTCTCCCAGCTGAGCTACGGCCCCGTTCCGCTGTGGAGGCAGCCCACTAGCGGGGCTGTCGGGGCTCGGCAAGTACTTTTTTCAGGTCACTGCCGAACCCCGTCGAACCTCTTAGTGTTCGTCTTCCTCGCTGGACGTTTCCACGCCCAGGTCGTCGTCGCCACCCAGATCGACCTCATCGTCGGGCGAGGGCTCTTCGTCCTCACCGGTGATGTCCAGATCTTCGTCGTCACCGCCCGCCAGATCGCTGTCGGCTTCCTTGTTCTCGGGCTTGTTCTGCTCGAAGGGCAGAGGCTGCTTCGACTTCAGGATGGGCTCTGGCTCCCACTGCGTCCCGCAATTGATGCAGGTGACGGGGTCGTCCTTTTCGAGGTCGTAAAAGCGCGTCGCGCATTTCGGGCACGTACGCTTCGTGCCCCATTCCGGCTTGATCATGCCGTTCATCACCTTTCGGATTGGGTTTTCCGCCGGAGCGAAAAGTGGGCGCGCCTTGCCACAGCGCAAGGCCCCTGTCAAAAGCCCGCGCCATCATGGCGCATACCCTTCCCCAGCCTCGCACCGTGCGAGCCGCCGCCGCCCTTCGCGGCACCATCGCCGTTCCGGGCGACAAATCGATCAGCCACCGCTCGCTGATGCTCTCCGCACTCGCGGTCGGTGAAAGCCGGGTCGAGGGCCTGCTGGAGGGCGAGGACGTGCTCGCCACCGCCGCCGCCATGCGGGCGATGGGCGCGGACATCGTCCGGCAGGATGACGGGGTCTGGGTGATCCACGGCGTGGGCGTCGGCGGCCTGCTCCAGCCCGAGACCGCGCTCGACATGGGCAATTCGGGCACCTCGACGCGCCTGCTGATGGGGCTGATCGCCAGCCATCCGATCACCGCGACCTTCATCGGCGACGCCTCTCTGTCAAAGCGCCCGATGGGCCGTGTCATCGATCCGCTGTCGCAAATGGGCGCGCAGTTCCAGGATACGCCGGGCGGCCGCCTGCCGATGATGGTCCGGGGCATCAATCCGGCGGCGCCGATCCGCTACACCCTGCCCGTCGCCTCGGCGCAGGTGAAGTCGGCGATCCTGCTCGCGGGTCTCAACACGCCGGGCGAAACCACGGTGATCGAGCCGGTCGCGACCCGCGACCATAGCGAGCGGATGCTGGCCGGCTTCGGCGCTGACCTGACCGTCACCCCCTCGCCCGAAGGCCGGGTCATCACGATTCGTGGGGAAGCCGAACTGAAGCCGCAGAATATCGTCGTGCCGGGCGACCCCTCCTCGGCGGCGTTCTGGCTGGTCGCGGCCTCGATCGTGCCGGGCGCGGACGTGACCGTCACCAATGTCGGCATGAACCCCACCCGCACCGGCATCATCGCCGCGCTGAAGATGATGGGCGCCGACATCACCGAGTTGAACGCGCGCATCGTCGGTGGCGAGCCTGTCGCCGATCTGCGCATCCGCCACGCGCCCCTGTCGGCGATCGAGGTCCCGTCCGAGCTGACGCCGAGCATGATCGACGAATATCCCGTGCTGTTCGTCGCGGCGGCCTATGCCAAGGGCACGACCATCGCGCGCGGCGCGGAGGAATTGCGCGTCAAGGAATCCGACCGCATCACCGCCATGGCCGAGGCGCTCGGCGCGTGCGGCGTCGTTTGCAAGGAGTTCGAGGACGGCATGGCCGTGACCGGCACCGGTGGCGAGTCCATCCCCGGCGGCGCGACCATCGCCACGCTGCTCGACCACCGCATCGCGATGAGCATGACCATCGCCGCGCTCCATGCGCGCGAGCCGATCACGCTGGACGATGCCGCGCCGGTCGCGACCAGCTACCCGATCTTCTTCGACACGCTGGAAAAGCTGGGAGCGCTGGCATGATCATCGCCGTCGATGGCCCCGCTGCCAGCGGCAAGGGCACCATCGCCCGCGCGCTGGCCCGCCATTATGGCCTGCCGCATCTCGACACCGGTTTGCTCTACCGCGCGGTGGCGGCGACGGTGCGCAACATGCATCTCGACCCAACGCGCGAGGCCGATGCGGTCGCCGCTTGTAGCTTCGACGACAGCCTGCTCGCCGATCCGGCGTTGCGCGATGACGAGACGGGCAAGCTCGCCTCGGTCGTGTCGGCCCATCCGCTCGTCCGGTCCGCGCTGCTCCAGCGGCAGAAGCGGTTCGCGCAGCAACCGGGCGGCGCGATCCTCGACGGGCGCGACATCGGGACCGTCATCGCCCCCGACGCCGACGCCAAGCTGTTCGTGAAGGCCAGCCCGCAGGTGCGCGCGCGGCGGCGGCATAACGAGTTGGCGGCGAACGGCTCGACCGCCACCTTCGAACAGGTGCTGGCCGACATCCGCGCCCGCGACGAACGCGATAGCGGCCGGGCGACGGCGCCCCTCACCCAGGCGGCGGATGCGGCGGCGCTGGATACGTCCAGCCTGACGATCGACGCGGCGGTCGCCCGCGCGATCCAGTTTGTCGACGCGCAGGTCGCGGCGAAGGTGCGCCCCTGAAATTCCTCCCCTCCCAGGGGAGGGGGACCGCCGCGAAGCGGTGGTGGAGGGGTGTCCCGCTATCGAGAGGGTGACACCCCTCCGTCATCGCTGTCGCGATGCCACCTCCCCTTGCAGGGGAGGATTGTCCCGCCCCGCCCTCTCCTTGCGCCAAACCCCCTTTTCGGCTATAGGCGCCCCGCTCGCGGACCCTGTTCCGCGGAGAGGCTGACGCAGGGCCCTGCCCTCAGCGTCCTTTCCGCATTTGTCGCGGACCGCCGCTTTTCCGTGTTTCAGTCACATCTTCGGGCCTGGTGGCGTCGACATGGGGTCGGCGCGGCCATCGTCGAAGGTCTTGGGTTCGCCCGGGCCGGAGGCGAAAAACTCTCAGGAACCTAACCCTTTTATGGCAACCAACCCCCAGCCCACGCGCGACGATTTCGCGGCGATGCTCGATGACATGTTCGGCGGTGCCGACAGCTTCGAGGGTCGTGTCGTGCATGGCACCGTCACCGCGATCGAAAACGACATGGCCGTCATCGACGTCGGTCTGAAGTCGGAAGGCCGTGTGCCCCTCCGTGAATTCGCTGCCCCCGGCCAGAAGGCCGACCTGAAGGTCGGTGACGAGGTCGAGGTCTATGTCGACCGCGTCGAGAACATGCACGGCGAAGCGATGCTCAGCCGCGACCGCGCGCGCCGCGAAGCCGCCTGGGACAAGCTGGAGCTCGAATTTTCGAAGTCGGCCCGCGTCGAAGGCGTGATCTTCGGCCGCGTCAAGGGTGGCTTCACCGTCGACCTGAACGGCGCCGTGGCGTTCCTGCCCGGCTCGCAGGTTGATATCCGCCCCGTCCGCGACGTCACCCCGCTGATGGACATCCCGCAGCCGTTCCAGATCCTGAAGATGGACCGCAAGCGCGGCAACATCGTCGTGTCGCGTCGCGCAGTCCTGGAAGAGACCCGCGCCGAGCAGCGTTCGGGCCTGATCCAGAGCCTGGCCGAGGGCCAGATCATCGACGGCGTCGTCAAGAACATCACCGATTACGGTGCGTTCGTTGACCTGGGCGGCATCGACGGCCTGCTGCACGTCACCGACCTGTCGTACAAGCGCGTCAATCATCCGTCGGAGATGATCGCGATCGGCGACACCGTGCGCGTTCAGATCATCCGCATCAACAAGGACACGCAGCGCATCTCGCTCGGCATGAAGCAGCTCGAGAGCGATCCGTGGGATGGCGCCGGCGCCAAGTACCCGGTCGGAGCCAAGCTGTCGGGCCGCGTCACGAACATCACCGAGTACGGTGCGTTCGTCGAGCTGGAGCCGGGCATCGAAGGCCTGGTCCACGTGTCGGAAATGTCCTGGACCAAGAAGAACGTCCATCCGGGCAAGATCGTGTCGACCTCGCAGGAAGTCGATGTGGTCGTTCTCGAAGTCGATCAGGAAAAGCGCCGCATCAGCCTCGGCCTCAAGCAGGCTCAGGCCAATCCGTGGGAAGCGTTCGCCGCGGCCCATCCGATCGGCTCGACCGTCGAGGGCGAAGTCAAGAACGCGACCGAGTTCGGCCTGTTCATCGGCCTGGACAACGATGTCGACGGCATGGTCCACATGTCGGACATCGCCTGGGGCGTGTCGGGTGAGGACGCCCTCAACCTGCACCGCAAGGGCGAAGTCGTTCAGGCCGTGGTTCTGGACATCGATCCGGAGAAGGAGCGCATCTCGCTCGGCATGAAGCAGCTCGAGCGCGGCGGCCCGGTCGCCGGCGGCGTGGCTGCGGCTGGCGATCGCCTGAACAAGAACCAGGTCGTCACCGTGACGGTCCTCGAAGTCCGCGATGCGGGCCTCGAAGTCCAGGCGGGCGACGATGGTGCGACCGGCTTCATCAAGCGCACCGATCTGGGTCGCGACCGTGACGAGCAGCGCCCCGAGCGCTTCCAGGTCGGCCAGAAGTTCGACGCGATGGTCACCGGCTTCGATCGTTCGAAGAAGCCGACCTTCTCGGTCAAGGCGATGCAGATCGCCGAAGAGAAGCAGGCCGTGGCTCAGTACGGTTCGTCCGATTCGGGCGCATCGCTGGGCGACATCCTGGGCGAGGCTCTGAAGGCCCGCACCCAGAAGTAAGGTCCTGGAACCGGGGCATGTTTACGTTAACATGTCCCGGTTCTGTCCAAATCGGGCAGACAGAAGCCGATCGTATAATAAAATCGCTTTCAGGAGCGAGAAACACAGGTTAGGAACGGCCGGTCTGTAGCTTGGGACTAGACGATGATCCGTTCGGAATTGGTGCAAAAAATCGGTCAGCAAAATCCGGGTCTTAACCCGCGCGAAATCGAGCTGATCGTCACGATATTCTTCGATGAGATCACCAAGCGACTGGCGGCGAACGGCCGCGTCGAACTTCGCGGTTTTGGTGCCTTTTCCACCCGCGCCCGCGATGCCCGCACGGGCCGCAACCCCCGCACCGGCGAGGCGGTCGATGTCTGCGCCAAGCGCGTTCCCTATTTCAAGCCCGGCAAGGAAATGCGCGCCCGCCTGAACGTCGAGGGCTAACTGTACTGGCCCGGAACGGCAGAAAGCGCATCGCCGCGCCGATGACGTGTGCGCCACGGTCGCTCTTCGCTTGACCTGCGCGGCATCCTCGTCTCTTCCTATTCCCGTGCGCGGACGTGGCGAAACCGGTAGACGCTGCCGACTTAAAATCGGCTTCCTATGGAGTGCGGGTTCGAGTCCCGCCGTCCGCACCAACTCCTAACCGTATGGGGTTGCTGGCTTTTCTGAAAAACCGGCAACCCCATCTGAACCGTCGAATCAGCGGTCTGTGTAATTACCGTGTAATCGCTACGGGAAACGCCTTGTTGATGACGGCAATGCCCGCATCGATATGACTGCCATGGACATGCACGTATCGCATCACCATCGCCAAAGTTTTATGCCCGCTGATTTTTTGGATGGTGGGTATATCTACCCCCGCTTTCACCAAATTAGTGATGGCGGAATGACGCATAATGTGCGGCGTCACCTTGCTTGGCAGCAGCCCCGCTCGAATCACGGCACGCAGAAATTGCTTCGAAAGATTGGTTCGATGCGGTCCTTTGGCTCGAACGCTTTGACTCGGGAATAGCCAGTCCGCCGCAGCACCGTCCTTTTTTTCCTGCCTTTTTATCATATCAGTCAAGGCCAAGGTTATAGGCTGCTCACGCTCCCCCGCCTTCGCATCGGGTATAAAAATTCGCCGCGCTTCGTAGTCGACATGTTCGTATCGGACTTTCAGAATTTCGCTATGTCGCATGGCAGCGTTCAACCCGAACGCAACGAAGAGCCATAGACGCGGGTCACGATCTTCGACCGCCGCTGCCATCAGCTTGGTCGCGTCTGCCTCGGAAAGCACGGTGATCGGCTTTCGGGCTTCCGCACCCTTTTCAATTTCTGGAACATGCTCCGGCTTAATCCAGCCCCATTTCGCCATACGACGCATGCAGTGAGACAGGGTCGCCAGTTCGCGGTTGATTGTCGCTTGCCGCAATCCCGCCGAAAGGCGGCTCTTCACATAATCCTGCACAAGGGTGACCGTGATCCGATCTGCACGGTGCGCTCCGAAGAAGGGGATCAGCAGCGTAGGAATATGCTGGCGCTTCGCCTTCATATTTTTACCGCCAATTTCTTCCATGCGCTTCATATAGGCAGCAGCCTGTTCAGCAAATTTCGGGTGATTCTTACGCCGGACAGGAAGGTCCAATCGGCCTTCCCTTGCCTTGGTCCGAAGCCCTTCAATCGCCTTTTCAACGTCGCTCCGGGTAACGCCATCGCGTTCGCGCCCGATGACACGATGGATACGCTGCCCATCGACCATAACGTTAATAGCCCAGCGAATATCGCCGTGGATCGCACGTTCTGCCACGATTCCATGCTCGGACAGCTTTTCGCCGGGAGAAAGGAGTTTGAGCTTAGGCTCAGGACTCATTGATTGATCCAAAAGATGATGGATGCGGCGAGGGCAATGGCTGACATGAAGGCGTGAGCGCATCGGTCGTAGCGGGTGTGGATGCGTCGCCAGTCCTTGAGGCGGCCGAACATGTTCTCGATCCTGTGGCGACGCCGGTAGAGGGTGGCATCATGCGGGATTGGCACCTTGCGGCCCTTGCGTGACGGGATGCAGGCGGTGGTGCCGCGCGCGGCAAGCGCTTGGCGGAACCAGTCGGCGTCGTAGCCGCGATCTGCGAGCAGCACCGGTGCTCCGGGCATCGCTTCGAACATGAGCGCCGCGCCCTTATAGTCGCTCATCTGCCCTTCGGTAAGCAGCATGACGCGCGGGCGTCCCCGATCATCGCAGACGGCGTGCAGCTTGGAGTTCAAGCCGCCCCTGGTGCGCCCGATACATCGGGGAAGAGCCCCTTTTTGAGCAGGCTAGCGGCCGTGCGATGCGCCTTCAGGTGCGTGGCGTCGATCATCAACTGATCCGGTGGCCCGCCCTCGGCTGCCAGCCCGGCAAAGATACGGTTGAAGACACCCATCCGGCTCCAGCGGATGAAGCGGTTATAGATCGTCTTGGGCGGACCATAAGCCGCAGGGGTGTCGCGCCAGCGTAGGCCGTTGCGGATCACGAAGATGATCCCGCTGACGATCCGCCGATCATCCACTCGCGGCACGCCATGCGATAACGGGAAGTACGGCTCGATCCGGCGCATCTGCTCGTCCGTCAGCCAGAACAGGTCACTCATCTGCGGCTCCTCCACCGCCAATGAATCAACCCACCACCGCTCACGCAAGCGATTTAATAGGTCCTGAGCCTAGGAAGCGCCACCCTATCTCAAAGACGCGAAAAGAGATATTAAAGCATTTTCCTATCATTGAAGAATGGTGCAATTCCCATTTTGATTGGTCTGACCTATTCTTTATTGAAAGCCAGATCATAGCTGACTTAATCGAATGCCTCGTATTTGATCATCGAATTGCCGCGTTACCCATTCACGATTCTATTATTATCTCGAACGAATATGAAGGCATAACTAAAGCCCGTTTTAGTGATATGTTTTATAAGCACACTCAAATTAGACCTATAATAAAGTAACTCTACCCCCCCCTCTCCCCTCAACCCACCATACGAGTAGACGTTAGTGGGTTAAGGTTGAGGGAGGTATGTCGATTGTCTGTAGGGTCTGATAACTAAAAATGTCATGCCACGGCATTCATAAAGCGCTGATACAGCTTCACTACATGCAGGCGACAGCACCCTATTCCTGATATGCCGTTTTTCAATTTTAAGCGCCCTTGGAGCATGAATTTGTTACGCACGGTCCAGAGCCGTCCAAATTTTCAGATAGGCGCTCTGACAGGCTTTCAGCCCAAACTAAACGCATTCACGCACGCCATACGGATTATTAGGTAGACGAACGCCTATCTTACTATTCAAACTCTAAGTGTGAGGACAGGGTAATGCGGCACCTACACTATGAATTGACTGGTATGAGCCACCCCGGATTGTTTTAGGACATACCTCCGAAGTACAGGCCAACCGGTACAAAAATTTGCCTTTACATTGCATTTTGTTGGAGATTTGTAGGATAATTTTTGTGACAACATACCAATAAGAAGGGGAATTTGAGGTATGTTGCTTTTGGACATTGAGCGCTTCTTGCGAGCGACAAAAATGGCTCCAACGCGATTTGGGCGAAACGCCATAGGTGATCCATGGCTTGTAACACATTTGAGAAACGGTCGTATTCTAAGACCCGCTACCGCCGATCGCGTACGCGAATACCTCAAAATATCCGAAGAAAAATTTAAGTCATCGTACCAAGACTATATGTCTCATTATCTATAACTTAAAATTATCAACAATTAGAATGAACCCGTGTTCATATCGGCCTGCCTCTTCGCAGAAATTCTATCAATCAAGCGCAACAGAATCACATCCTGATATTGATTTCCGTCGCTCCAAAACTGGCGCATCGATTCTATATTCAATTTTACCGCCGGGCGATCTACTATAGGAATATCGCCGTTCCTCAAAAGATCGTCCATCCTTTTTATGCACATATAAGAATGATGACGCCCTTCCACAAAAGATAAGACAACTTTTCTTGCACTCTGCCATTGCGCGGACCCTATACTTTCAGTCAAATCCGCCGTCGCTCGCTCTGCATCAAACCGGTCGGCAAACCCTGACTTTTTAGGATATGTGACGCAATCTCTGGCCTGTTCGATGGCGTGTACCGCTACCGGTGTGGATGCAACCGGAGGGGCAGGCGGAGGGGGTGGGGTTGGGATAGTTTGGTCGGACTGCCCCGGCTTAGCTAAGGCAGGTGACGTCCAGGCCGCACAGGTAAGGCAGATTATAACACCCAACCTTTGTTTCATCGCGCTCATATAAGTTTCGCCTTATCTATTAATGGCGATAGTGTCATGGATAGGGCGACTGGTCAACGCACCACCCTTTTATGTCATTGAAACATAAGAATTATAATTCCTACAGCTTAGTAAGACACATGTAGGAAAACCTCGGCCATAGGCTGTCTGCGCCCTAGAACAAAACGGAAACATATTGTTCCGTGGTCTGGGTGGGGAGATTTTTGATGGCTACTACCGATATCGTCGTTGTTGGTCGGCGCATTACATCCGGTGGCGTGTTGCAGGAAAATTCGAGGGTTATCAGAGATACCAATTCGCCCGTCGAAGGTGGGTCAGGCGGCGGGGATGGCGTTCAGCCCGAGCCGAATGTTTTTACTGCAAGCGTCAACGTTCTGGTAGACGACCCAAACAATCGAGAGAAGGCATTGGAGGCAGCCAAAAACGTAGCAGCTGCCGTTGCTCAAATTATCGAAGGCGGTAGCAAGCTACCCTACGATACACTGATTCCACTGCCCAATGGTAAGACAATGAAGGTCGGGGATTTGGTCAATCTGGCTAAATCGACAAAGTTTGTTGTAACGGATCGCCAGCCTCCCGCCAATAGGCTTAACGGCGGTGTTGGAAGTGCTGATGCTCCAAACAAAACGGATACGCTCCAATTTGGTAGCTTTGTAGAGGGTCTAGAATTTAATACTTATAGCGCACCCGGCTATCAAGGGCAGGGCATGCTGGGTATCATGCTCCACGAATTAGGACACATGAGCCCGGAGGGGTACGCAAACTTTCTACTAGAAAGTAAAGCGCATACGCGAGAAATTACTGTGCACCGGCTTCCGCAAAACCCTTTCAGGAATTCTGATTATCACAAAGATAATGAAGCATTTGCGCACCAGTTTGCAATTTCTGCGGGCAGAGTTTTGAATATAGAGCTTGGAATCTACGATAATTACAACAAGCCGCCCGTTCCGTATTCCAGTGCCGAAGGGGTTAAGCGTCGTCGGGAAGAAGAAAATGGCTGGTAAAATGTAGTTAAACACAAAAAATCCATTGGGTGGGGGCGGGTAAACCCGCCCCCTTTCTCGTGTTTATAATGGGCAACCGCCCCGCTTATTCTTCCATGCTCACAATCCGCATGGTGCAGCCCGGCGTAACATGAGCAATGACCCGCCCGATGTTCATCCCGCCAAATCCATTCCGGGCGCGATAGATCATAATCAGGTAGTGGAAACCCTTGGAGTTGACGGGCGTGATGGTGGTTTTGACATGTTCAAAGCTACCGGGGTCACGGAGCGTCCCCTTGACAGCCTCCACCACGTCCGGTTCGCTGCCATCCCATGGGCTAAGGCAGTGAAAACCCTTCCGCTTATTTTCCGCATCCTCATCCGCTTGCTTCTTTGCGGCTTCGGCCTGTGCAACTCGCTGCTCCGCTTCGATCCGGTTTGAGCGCTGTTCCCACTTGACCATGACGAACAAGAAGCCCGCGATGAACAGCGCTACGAGAAAGCCACAACCGACAATTGGACCATTTTGACCGCCAAACGTCCGCGAAAGCCAATCCGGCTTAGGTTCACCTAAAACTTTCCGATCTTGTTGGGCTTCCTGTTCCGGCGTCGCGCCTTTGGATATGTAGACGATAAGGAACATGGCGATCGCCGCCATGGCGACGATGGATATGACTGGAATCACTGATTGCCTTCCCGATGCGTTACGGGAATGCTGATTACACGGTTTTTGTGTAGAATCTATCAGAGCCGACAGCAGCGCTATGACAGGCGCAGCTTCTACAACTGGCAAAGGCTTTTTCGACCCTCGTTATCGCGATTTGATCGGGTTGCTTGTAGAGGCTCGACAGCGGGAAGGGCTTAGCCAAGGTGCGCTTGCAAAGCGGCTAGGTCGCCATCAGCAATTTGTGTCGCGCTATGAAATTGGCGAACGGCGGTTGGACGTTGTTGAGTTCGCCGATATTGCAAGGTCGTTGGGCTGTGACCCGGCAGCGATGGTCGGCGCTATGCCCCACCCACCCTTACTCAAGCTTGACATCTAATATCATGTTATGGATTGATTTTTTATTTCTATCGTAAACCATGTTTACGGGCTTACCATCATCTATAAGGCAAGAGTGCTCTGTGCATTCGCCAACTTTTACGACTCGTGATTTCTCTAATTTTTCGATCTTGAACACATAGAGAGGTTCTTCCGGAAGTGCGCCAGGTCCGGTCCAGCGATAATTGATAATTATTCTTCCCTTTGCTTTCACTACCACAAAGCCTTGACGCTGACCGTCCTCAATTAGCGTTTGCAATTTGTTGTCCGGATATGACAGCGGGACATTTGCCTTACACTTCGTGCTCGACATTAAGTATCCGTATTCGTCTATGCCCCATACCACACCGCTTAGGGTGAGCGTTGCGCCGCGCCAACCCGCCAAGTTTTTAGGTAGGTCGCATATGGTGACATTGCGCAATTCTGGTGCGCAACCCGCGATTAAAAGCAATAGGGGGCATAAAGAGGAAGATATGCCGAAATGAGTAAATCTCTTTGGCCACCTATGCAAAAGAGCCTCCCCCAAACAAATCGCGTATCAATCCATGGACCGTGACTTACGACGACTTGCAAGCCCCATCACACGGGCCATTATGGCAAGCGATTTGGAATACGGCAACCAAGTCAGTCTGACCGGTGGACAGCCCTTGTGGAATTTCCACATAAATGCGCGGGGTCGCGGCCATGCCCCGTACAATCATTCATCCGGACATTAAGAATGATACCGCGATACCAACCGCTTCCATGTAATATCATCGGGATAAGGCGGTTGGTCATCGTCTGGACGATCACGGGTTATCCGCCAGCGTATTGCCCCTCTGTTTGCCGTTTTGGGGCAGCTAGAGCATCGAAAGCGCTTGGCGGCATCCGTCAGGCCATCGTCCCAATGCCGCTTCTCGAAGAGCCACCACAGGGCAACGGCATCGAACCGCCTTACCCTGTTGCACCGTAAGCAGGTAACCTCAATCGTTCGCCGATGAAGGGCGCAATGTTCTAGGTTCCGAAGTTTCCGGTTTAGGTGGTCGTATTCGTCGTCGTTCAGCACACAAGCTTATAGGACGGCGGTTAGCTGCAACTGTACTCCCGCATCGGACAACACCGCCCTTGCCCGCTGTGCTGCCCCTACCGCCTGTCGATAGTGGATCGTGCCGAACCGCTCGGCATCCTCGAACGGCAACGGACTCCACTCTTCGGAAGGGTAGACGGTTTCATAAATTGCCTTTGCCGCTGCCCTTAGCCGCGTATCGTGCTGCATGACCGATGCTCCGTTGTTCCAAAGAGGTTAGAACAGAGAGGGAACGATTCGCAATAGGTTGGCATACGTATGGATCGCGTCGCCGATCGGAGCGCCCCCATAATCAAGGCAACGCAATCCTACGGCATGGGCGACCGGTGAACCCGAAGCGACCTTACCGGTGGAGCAAAAGCTGTTCCGCTTTTTCCTTGATCGTGTCCCATCCCCAATATTCGAGGACGGGGAAGAATCCCCGGTCAGCTACCGTTCATTTCCGAACAATATCGTAGCCCCGAAGGATATGCTGCCCACCGTCACGCCAAATGATTGGCGAAGGACGATCATCGCTAGCGAGGTTTCCGAGTACCTGCCCATAATTTTTGATAGCAAGAATGTGCATGTATCCCTGCGCAAGCACAGTTCGATTTGCCAAAGCGGCTGGATCAGGATCAGTTCGCCCGTTCCAGTCGAGAAGCGCACCGCAAAAGCTTACGCGAACAGCGGGTGTGCCGGGCGGTGCCAATTGTAAAACTAGGGTCAGGACTCGTTGATCACAGCCAGAAGATGACCGTGGCAGCGAGGGCGACGGCGGAAAAGAAGGCTGTGGGGCAGCGATCGTAGCGGGTGGCGACGCGTCGCCAATCCTTGAGGCGGCCGAACATGATCTCGATGCGGCTGCGGCGTCGGTAGCGGCGCTTGTCATACCTGATCGGCTCGTTGCGTGATCGCCGACCTGGGATGCATGGCTGAATGCCCTTTGCCTGGAGAGCGTCCCTGAACCAGTCGGCGTCATAGCCGCGATCGCCAAGCAGCCACTGCGCCTTGGGCATGTCGTCGAGCAGCGCTGCCGCGCCGGTGTAGTCACTGACCTGGCCAGCGGTCATGAAGAAACTCAAGGGCCGGCCGTTCGCGTCGGCGACGGCGTGGAGCTTGGTGTTCATGCCGCCCTTGGTGCGCCCGATCAGGCGGCCGAGACCCCTTTTTTTACCCGCAGGCTTGAGGCCGTGCGGTGCGCCTTCAGGTAAGTCGCGTCGATCATGACCGTCTTCGGCTCGGCACCTTTTGCCGCCAGCCCCTCCATCATGCGCGTGAACACGCCTGCCTCACCCCAACGCTTCCACCGATTGTAGAGCGTCTTGTGCGAACCGTAGGCGGCGGGTGCATCTCGCCAGCGCAGCCCGTTCTTGTTGACGAACACGATGCCACTCAGCACCCGCCGGTCATCCACACGCGGCTTGCCGTGACTCCTGGGGAAGAACGGCCGCAACCGCTCCATCTGCACATCAGTCAGCCAAAACAGGTCGCTCATTCCGGTCTCCTTGCGGAGCCTGAATCAGATCGTGACGCTCACATCAATGGGTCCTGACCCTAGGGCATTGGCAGATGCGCTACCGATTATGGCGTCACGGTCATTCTTTAAATCAATTCCAAATCGCCGTGAGTCACCTGCTCTGACTACTTGCGCAAGGCCATTTGGTGAAAATGCCGAGTACCCCACTGCCGCCCCTTACACCGTTATACAATTTGCGTGTCGGCTTTAGACCGGACCGCTGATCAATCTCGAAGATTATATATAATTGCGCGTCTTTCAATTATTTATACGGCAGGGGCTGCTCGCCGGTGGGTCTTATCCTCTATGTTATGACGCATATGATTGCGGGTATAGCCAAAATGCCTGATCGCTTATTAGCCATCCTCCGCGAACAGCCGGTTGACGTATCAGTGGACAAGCTCGCCATTTGTACGTGTAAATTTCGTGTAATCGATCCGGGAAAATGGGGGTAAAAGCGGGTAATCCCGGTCACTCCCATTCACCACGGAAGAACGCTAAACGCATGAATCTAGGTCGAAAAGGGTACTTTAGGGCAAGTGCCCAGCATCGACTTAAAATCGGCTTCCTATGGAGTGCGGGTTCGAGTCCCGCCGTCCGCACCATCTTGCTCGGCGCCGCCCTGGTTTCCGCAACCGCCTGTGGGCGGCGCGCCGATACCGGGCCGGTCGTCGTCAGCGCCGTCGAACGCCACGATCCGAAGGTCGGCGCGTCCTTGTCGCCGATACCCGGCGATGGCGGCATGCCACACCGCCTGTTGCGGGATTCGCTGGCGCAAGGGCTGGTACGGTTCGACGCCAATGGCCAGATCGAACCGGGCCTCGCCGAGCGCTGGATCGTCATCGACGATGGCGGCAGCTATATCTTCCGGCTCCGTGATACGAAATGGAATGACGGCACGCCGGTGACCGCCGAGCAGGTGGTCGCGATCCTGCGCCGGATGGTGGCGGGCCGGTCGGCCAGCCCGCTCGCCCCCTTTCTGACCGCGATCGACGAGATCGTCGTCATGACGCCGCAGGTGATCGAGGTACGCCTGTCGCGCCCGCGCCCCGATCTGTTGAAGCTGTTCGCGCAGCCCGAAATGGCAATCATCGATCGCAGCCGGCATGGCACCGGGCCGTTTCGCATCATCCGGTCGGGCGTTCCGCTGATGCTGCGACCGATCGTCGATCCACGCCGGGCCGATCCCGATGACGACGACGCCCCCTCCCCCGAGGATGATGTCGCGCTGTTTTCCGAGTCGGCGGCGCGGGCGCTGCTTCGCTTTTCGCAAGGCCGCTCGGACGCGATGCTGGGCGGGCGGTTCAGCGACTGGCCGCTGCTCGACCAGCTACGGGTCAGCCCGGCCACGATCCGGGTCGACCCGGCGGCCGGACTGTTCGGCTTCTCCATCGCCAATCGCGACGGATTTTTGGCCGATCCCGCCAATCGTCAAGCGCTGTCCGCGCTGTTCGACCGACAGGCGATCCTGGGCGCCATCGCGCCCAATTGGGAGGCGACCGACCGGTTGCTGCCCGACACGCTGGACTCGGACGCGCCGCCGCAGGTGCCCAATTGGGCGTTGCTGACCCTCGACGCGCGGCGTGCCGCCGCCCGGGCGCGGGTCGTCGCCTGGGGACAGCCCGTGGCGCTGCGCATCGCCCTGCCACGCGGGCCGGGGGCCAATTTGCTCTATGGCCGGATCGGTGCGGCGTTACTGGGCGCCGGCATCACCCCCGAGCGGGTCGCTCAGGATGCCCCCGCCGACCTGCGACTGGTCGACGCGGTCGCACCGTTCGACAGCGCACGCTGGTATCTCGCTATGGCCTGTGCCCCCTGTGGTGACGCGGCGCGTATCGCGATCGATCGGGCCAGGCTCGCCCCAACGCTGGCCGAACGCAGCGCCGCCATCGCCGCCGCCGACGCCGCGGTGAACAGCGACGTATCCTATATACCGCTCGCCCGCCCCTTGCGCTGGTCGCTGGTCACCAACCGGCTGCGGCAATATCAGGCGAACAGCCGGGCCTGGCATCCATTGAACCGGCTGCGCGCCGACACCAATTGATCGGGATGGCCAAAGCTTCCCCGATCGACCCGACGACCTTCGATGCCCTGCCGCTCGACAAGAGCATCACCGCCAGCCGTCAGCGGATCGAGGCGATGGAAAGGCTGCTAGAGCGGGTGGTCGTGCTGCCCGGCATCAACCGCCCGATCGGGCTGGACGTGATGCTGGGACTGATCCCCATCGTCGGCGACATCGCGGCGGCGGCGCTGGGCAGCTATATCATCTGGGAAGCGCGCAATTTGGGCCTGTCGAAATTCCACATGGCGCGGATGATGGCCAATGTCGGGTTCGACGCGGTGCTGGGCTTCATCCCGATCGTCGGCGATGCCGCCGACGTCATGTTCCGCTCGAACACCCCGAAACCTGCGGATCATCCGCAAGCATCTGGACAAGCACCACCCCTCCACCGTGACGGTGGAGGGATAGGCCGATCGCTTCAGCGGCCGCCGCGCCAGATCTTGATCGGCGCGTTCGGCTGGAGCCCGCCCTGATGCGCCGGGCAGCGGGTGTAGCGGAACGCCTTGTTCAGGCAGATCCAGATTTCGTCGAGCCAGCCGTCGCGCGTGGCGGTCACGCGCATCATGTCCGCGCTCATGCCCCGGTTCGCCGAGGCGACCGCACTCGCCAGACCGCCAGCGGTCAGGCCATTGCGCCGCGACAGCGCGTTCATGTCGGGGAAGCGCAGCGCGTGGTAGAGCGCGTTCGACTGCTGGAAATAGCGCGCGGGGCTGTAGCCGGGCATGCAGGTGCCGTGCTTGGCCCATTCATGCTGCATCAGCTGCGCCGAGGGGGTCGCGCACATGTGGCGGCGGACCACGGCGGCGGGCAGGATCGCGGTCGGCTTGCAATATTGCGGCCATTCCTTGCCCTCACCATCGGGCCACAATCCATGCAACGTGAAGCCGAAGCGGTTGCCGGTCGCGCACTGAAAGCGACTGTCCCCCTTCGGATTCCGGCAATATTGCGGGCTCCAGGTAATGGCCAGCGTATAGCTGCCGATCGGCACGATCCGCGTCGGCTGGCTGGCGCTGGGCAGGTCGGGGCGGATACGCGGGATCGCGCCCGGCGCGCGGCACTCCAGCGCCTGTGCGCCGGCCAGTTGCGGTACGGCCAGCATCGCCAGCCCGATCAACATCGTCTTCATGCTTCGTCCACCTCCGCCATCGCGCGATACCAGGCCAGCGCGTTGGGCCGCATCAGCATGACGACCGCGACCAGCGACGCCGCCGCCTGCACCGCCGTCAATATGCCGAACAGTCCCTCGGCCACCGCGCCGACCGAAATCTGATACAGGAACCCGGCAAGGTTCAACACGGTCATCACCACCAGCAGCCCCAGGCCGAACCGGCTCGCCCGCTGCGTCGTCAGCAAGGTCGCGAGCAGGAACAGACCGATCAGCAGGCCATTGGCGAACAGGGCCACGCCGACCCCGGCCTGCGCGACAGTATCGCCCCAGCCCAGCACCGCCAGCACCAGCAGCAGTACGATGGCGAGCAGCGACAGGCGCTCGCCCAGGATCACCGATTTCGGTCGCACGCGTCCCCCCTCTTCATCTCAGAGCCACGGCCGGTCAGGCGGTGGCGAAATCCAGGCCGATATCCGCCGCCGGCGCCGACTGGGTCAAGCGACCGACGCTGACATAGGTCACGCCCGCCTCGGCAATGGCGCGGATCGTGTCGAGCCGGACGCCGCCCGACGCCTCGGTCGGCACACGTCCGGCGACCAGCGCCACGCCCCGCGCCAATTCGGCCGGCCCCATATTGTCGAGCAGCAAATGGGTTGCGCCAGCGGCCAGCGCCGGTTCGATCTGGTCGAGCGAATCCACCTCGACGATGATCCGCGCGATCCCCGCCGCCTTGGCCGCCGCGACCGCCGGACCGATGCCGCCCGCCACCGCGACGTGATTGTCCTTGATCATCGCCGCATCCCACAGCCCCATGCGATGGTTCTGCGCGCCGCCCATGCGGGTGGCGTATTTCTCCAGCAGGCGCAGGCCGGGGATGGTCTTGCGGGTGTCGAGCAGCGTCGCCCCCGTGCCCGCGATCGCCGCGACATAGGCCGCCGTCATCGTCGCGATCCCCGACAGATGCTGGACAGTGTTGAGCGCCGACCGCTCGGCCGTCAGCATCGCGCGCGCCTTGCCCGACAGGCGGAGGAGCGCGGTGCCGGGGGCGACGCTCGCCCCGTCCTCGACAAGCCGTTCGATCACGACATCGGCATCAAGCCGGCGGAAGAACGCCTCGGCGATAGGCAGGCCGGCGACGGTGATCGCGTCGCGGCTCGCCATGGTGCCGACGAAGCGCGCCCCGGCCGGGATGACCGCCGCCGAAGTGATGTCCCCGCCCGGCCCCAGATCCTCGGCCAGCGTCGCGGTGACGAAACCGTCGAGGTCGAAGCCCTCAATCATGAACGCGGGCCCAGATCGCCCTTGCCCACCGTGCCGCTGGCCAGCGTCAGCATGGCGTCGAGGCTCTTCTTGGCCTGGAGCCGCAGGCCTTCCTCGATCTCGACACGCGGGGTCAGGTCGCGGAGCGCCAGATACAGCTTCTCCATGGTGTTCAGCGCCATATACGGGCAGATATTGCAGTTGCAGTTGCCGTCCGCGCCCGGCGCACCGATGAAGGTCTTGCCCGGCATCGCCTTTTGCATCTGGTGGATGATGTGCGGCTCGGTCGCGACGATCAGCGTGTCGCCGGTGATGCTCTGCGCGAACTCCAGGATGCCGCGCGTCGAGCCGACATAATCGGCATGGTCGAGGATGACGGCAGGACATTCGGGGTGCGCGGCGATCGGCGCATCCGGGTGCTCGGCGCGCAGCTTCAGCAGTTCGGTCTCGCTGAACGCCTCATGCACGATGCACACGCCCGGCCAGAGCAGCATGTCGCGCCCAGTCTTGCGCGCCAGATAGCCGCCCAGATTGCGGTCGGGACCGAAGATGATCTTCTGATCGGGCGCGATCTGCGCCAGGATCTGCTCCGCCGACGAGGACGTCACGATGATGTCGGACAGCGCCTTCACCTCGGTCGAGCAGTTGATATAGGTCAGCGCGATGTGATCCGGGTGCTGCGCGCGGAACTCGGCGAATTGTTCGGGCGGGCAGCTATCCTCCAGGCTGCATCCGGCGGCCATGTCGGGCAGCACGACGATCTTGTCCGGCGACAGGATCTTGGCCGTCTCCGCCATGAAGCGCACCCCGCAAAAGGCGATGACGTCCGCGTCGGTCGCCTGCGCCTTGCGGCTGAGGTCCAGGCTGTCGCCGACGAAATCGGCCAGATCCTGAATCTCGGGCTTCTGGTAATAATGGGCGAGGATGACGGCATTGCGTTCCTTGCGGAGCCGGTCGATCTCGGCGCGCAGGTCGAGGCCCGTCAGATTCGTCTGGATGGTCATGGTCCCTCCCCTAGGAGCTTGGCCGTGCCCCGACAATCGGGGAGATGCATGGTCGTCAGCGGGCGTTGCCCAGAACCTCGTCGACGCGGCGCGTCGTGTCCCAGCGCTCGTCATTGGCGGCCTCGTCGGCGAAGCGGACGCGGACAGTCGCCTCCACCCCGACCGCACGCAACGGCATGGCGAAGCTGCGCTCGACCGCGCGGCGCGTCGCATCGCGGGCCAGCCGGATCGGTGCAGGCGCACGGGCCTGACGCAAAAGCTCGACCTGCCCCGCCGAACGATTGGCGGCGTCCAGCCGCTGTTCGGCATCGGTGAAGGTCGTCAGCACGCCACCCGAACCGTATTCGCGGATCGCCGCCATATCGACCTGTGGCCCATCGATCTCGATCGGCGGCAGCGTGACCGACAGCATATGGCTCGTCGCATCCCAGCGCACATCCTGTTGGCGCAGCTTGGCCAGATCGACCTCGTAACGGACCATGCCCGGCATGATCAGCGTGCGCTCGGTCGAAAAGCCCAGCTGCGACTGGCGCGAAGTGACGACCGCGACATAGCGCGCGGCGAAGGCCGACAGCCGGTTCTGCTCGCGAAGCCCCTCCAGGCTGGCGCGCGCAATCGTCGTCGGATCGGGGGTCAGCCGCTCGGCGACATAGCGCTGCACGCCCCACGCCACCAGCAAGCCCGCCAGCACCAGCAGGATCAGCACGCCAGCCACCTTGGTCAGGAACAGACCGACGCCGCCGCGACGCGCGGGTTCGGGTCGGGACGGTTCAGCCGGCCGGGTCACGCGATCGTCCATGTTGCTCCCTCCTCGCGGATCAGCCCGCGCGTGCGAAGGTCATAAAGATGCGCCAGCGTCGATCGTTCCGCCGCCGGAACCAGCTTGGGATTAAGGCCGACATACATGCGCGCGACCATGGCCTCGACCGGAAGGGGCGCCCTTTCCTTCAGCAGCCGCAATATCTGCCCTTCGCGCTGCTTGCGGTGCCCCAGCATGCCGCGCACCAGCCGCTGAGGATTGTCCACCGCCTCGCCATGCCCGGGATAATAGACCCGGTCGTCGCGCCCCATCAGCTTTTCGAGGCTGGCCATATATTCGGTCATGTCGCCGTCAGGTGGCGACACGATGCTGGTCGACCAGCCCATCACATGATCGCCCGAAAACAGCGCCCCGGTTTCGGGAAGCGCGAAGGCGAGATGTTGGGAGGTATGGCCGGGGGTGGCGATCGCCCGCAGGCTCCAGCCATGGCCCCGCACGACATCGCCCTCGGCCAGCACCCGGTCGGGGACATAGTCGCGGTCGAAGGCGGCGTCGGCCCGGCCATCCTCCCCGCCACGAACGCGGGGTGCCGACCCGACGATCGGGGCGCCCGTCGACCGGCTGAGCGGGCGGCTCGCTGGACTGTGGTCGCGGTGGTGATGGGTGATCAGGATCGCGCGGACCGGCCGGCCGGCAATTACCCGCTCCAGGACCGCGAGATGCGACGGATCATCGGGGCCGGGATCGATGATCGCGACATCGCTGTCCCCGACCACATAGCTCTGCGTTCCAGTGAACGTGAAGGGTGAGGGATTGGGGGCGAGCACGCGGGTGACCAGCGGCTCAAGCAGGATCGGAATGCCGGTCGGATGCTCAGCCATTCTTCGCCATGTGGGCGAGCACCCCGCCCAAGGCAAGCCCCGCGCCCGTTCGGACAGGCGCGGGGATGGTGCGCACCCAGCTCAATCGCGCGCCATGTCTGCCTTCAGATTGGCGGTCGCCTGGTCCAGGCCTTTCAGCGCGTCGCGGCGGGCGTCCTCCGACAGGTTGCGATCGCGAGCGATCGAATTGCGGGCATGGTCGATGCTCGCCAGCGCCATGGTCGCGTTCATCTTGGCCATCCGCGTCGCCGCTTCGGCGGAGAGCGCAGCACTTCGTGCCATATGCTCGATACGGTCGGTGCAGATGATGGTGACCTGCCGCCGGGTCTTGCCGTCGATGGTGGTGATGTTCGTGCGGGTATCCGACGATTTGGTGCCGCACGCCTCCGACCGGACGATCGGGACCGGGGGCATTGGCGGCATTTTGGGCATGTCCGCCATCGACATGACCCGCACACCGTGGGGTGCTACGATCCGCATCGTCTTCCCGTTGCGCAGGATGACGGTCTGGGGTGGCACGGGCGGGGCCGGCGGTGCGACCGGGGCATGAGCCACCTGCGGCGGCGTCGGAACGGTCGGCGGCGTCGCGGCGATCGCATCGCGGGTCATGGCCGGCGCGACGGGCGCACGCGGGGCGGTCGGCACGTCGGGGACTTCCGGCACGGTTTCGGGCGCGGCGACGGCCGGCATGACGGGCGCGTTGCTGGTCAGGTCGACGCCGATGGTCCGCTCGACCTTCTTGGTCAGCGCCGCCGCCGCCGGCGTGCCCGACGCGGTGATACCCAGCCCGCCGAGCACGAGCAGCGACACGGTCGCCCCGCCCACCGCCAGTTGGCGACGCGATTTCGGAGAAGTCGTCAACATCTTCAGCCTCCCTTTCAGATCGTCGATGGTATGGAGATGGCACGCGCCCGACAGTGCGCGGCCATGCGCGGCCTTTACGATGGCGCAGGCATAGACGTGCCGGTCGGCGCGGCTGCGCCCCTTCAGGACGCGGGCGTCGTTGGCCAGCTCCTGATCGGCGCGAAAGGCGTGGAAAGCGCGCCAGGCGACGGGGTTGAACCAGTGGAGCGCCAGCACGGCGAGTGCGATCCAGTTGGCGATCAGGTCACCACGCTCGTGGTGGCCCAGCTCATGCGCCAGCGCCAGATCGCGCTCATCGGCGTCATAACGCTCGTCGAAATCGCGCGGAAAGGCGACGTAACGGTGCCAGATGCCGAAGGCGAGCGGCCCCGGCGCGCCGTCGCTGGCGACGACCCGCACGCCCTTCACCGCCTCCAGCGTTTCGGCCGAGGCCAGCAGCCGGCTGCGGAACCGCCAATGCCGGAACAGTTGGAAGCCCAGGAACCCGGCCGCGCCGATGATCCAGAACAAGGCGATCCCCTGCCCCAGCATCGACCAGATGCTCGGACCAGCGAGTTGCGTGGGCAGCTGTTCGGCGACCGGCACCATGACATAGGTCGCGAACCGCTCGCTCGCGGCGGCCAGCGGCGGCGTCGCCTGTTCCGACAGCCCGCGCGGCAGGGGCGGCAGGACCAGCCTCAGCAGCGGCAAGGCCCAGAGCGCATAGGCGATCTGCGGACCGAACGCCTCGCGGACATGGCGGCGCGCCAGCAGGACCAGCGCCATCAGCAGCGTCGAGGCGATCATCGCCTCCACCGCCCAGCCAAGTTGCGCGCCGCTCACGCCTTCAGCTCCTTGAGCAGCGCCTCGATTTCCGAAATGTCCTGCGCGGTCAGTTCGTCGCGCTCCGCCAGATGCGCGACCAGCGGAGTCAGGCGGCCACCGAACAGCCGGTCGATCAGGCGGCGAGATTCGCCGACGACGTAATCGTCACGCTCGACCAGCGGCCGATAGAGATAGCGACGCCCCTGCTCCTCATGCGCGATGGCGTTCTTGGCAAGGAGGCGGCCGAGCAGCGTCTTGACGGTGTTGGTGCTCCACCCGCGTTCGGGATCGACCCGCTCGGCGACATCCTGCGCGGTGAGCGGCGCATCCTCCCATAGGACCTCCATCACCGCATGCTCGGCATCGCTGATCCGCTCGGCCATCGACTCGACTCCCCTTATGACTACAGACGTAATCCTATTCCGATTACAGACGTAGTCAATAGGGTCGGATCTTTCCTCCCCTGCAAAGGGAGGAATGAAAAAGGAGGCCGGATCGAAACCCGGCCTCCCTCTTTTTCAATCGTCAAAAACGGCGCTCAGGCCGTCTTCACGTCCTGCACCAGCTCGGCCAGTTCACCGCTCTCGTACATCTCCATCATGATGTCCGAGCCGCCGACGAACTCGCCCTTGACGTAAAGCTGGGGAATGGTCGGCCAGTCCGAATAGGCCTTGATACCCTGGCGGATGCCCTGATCCTGCAGCACGTCGACGCTCTCGAAGGGCACATCGAGATGGTTGAGGATCGCCACTGCCCGGCTGGAAAAGCCGCATTGTGGAAACAGGGGCGAGCCCTTCATGAACAGCAGGACGGGGTTGGCCTTTACCAGCGCGTCGATCCGCGCATTCGTGTCGTCGGTCATATCGGTCTTCCTTGGGAAAGGGTGTCAGGCGCTCGCGGCGTCGGCGGGCACCGCGGTGGTCAGTTGCAGGGCGTGAAGCTCGCCGCCCATGCGTCCCCCGAGCGCGGCATAGACGGCGCGGGTGCGGGCGACCCGGCTCATCCCTGCAAAGCTCGCGGCGGTGACATGCGCGGCATAGTGGTCGCCGTCACCGGCCAGATCGGTGATCTCCACCGTCGCGTCGGGAATGGCGGTACGGATCATCGCGGCAATATCGTCGGCGGCCATCGGCATGTCAGCGACTCTCCATCAATTGGCGGCGCGCCTCGACCAGTTGCTCGTCGAGCGCGCGGCGGACCTCGGCCTCGTCGACATCGATCCCGGCGGCGGTCAGATCGCCCAGCAGCTTGCGGATCACGTCCTCATCACCCGCTTCCTCGAAATCGGCTTGGACGACCGCCTTGGCATAGGCGTCGGTCTCGGCGGGGGTCAGCTTCATCCGCTCGGCCGCCCATTGCGCGACCAGCCGGTTGCGGCGCGCCGTGATGCGGAACATCATGTCCTGATCGGCCACGAACTTGGCCTCAAATCCACGCCGGCGTTCGTCAAAACTGTCCATCGATCCGCTTTCCCCCGGCCCTGTCACGGGCATTCGAACATGGACCTGAAATAGGCATGGCACGCCGCGCACGCAACCGATCCCGGGGCCGTATGACGCGACACTCGTTTCGATGCGTCAACGAGATCGGAACAGGATGGCGATTGAAACGTATGTAAGTGACATAACAGCAGGCGGATGGCCGACCCGTCGGACCCGAAAAACCGCCCAACATAGGAGAGAGCGTTATGCGTGACCCTCTGCCCATGCCGCCGCATGAGGATATGCGGCGATCGCCCCCGATGGCGGGGATCGTCAACGGCATGATCGGTTCGCTGGCCCTTTGGGCGATCATCGCCGGCGTCGTCGTCGCGGCGAACTGATCACAGCCGGGGGAACGGCGCCTCACGGCAGCGCGCCGTCCCGCCTTATCGAATCAGCCCTGGCTCGCCGCCAATCGCGTCCGCCCCTCGACCCAGGGACGCCCGGCCGCCAATTGCTTCTCATAGCCGCCGATCGCATCGGCCCGCTCCAGCGTCAGCCCGATCTCGTCTAGGCCGTTCATCAGGCATTCGCGACGAAAGGGATCGAGTTCGAACGAAAACCGATCCTGGAACGGCGTCGTAACCGTCATCGTCTCCAGATCGACCGTGATCGGCTGATCCTTCGCCACCTCGACCAAGCGGTCGATCGCTTCCTGCGGCAGGACGACGGGGACGATGCCGTTCTTAAAGGCATTGCCCGAGAAAATGTCCGAGAAGCTCGGCGCGATCACCGCGTGGATGCCCATATCCGCCAGGGCCCAGGCAGCATGTTCGCGGCTGGACCCGCAACCGAAATTGTCCCCCGCGATCAGGATCGGCGCGCCGGCATAGCGCGGGTCGTCGAAGATATTGCTCGGCTGCGCGCGCACCGTCTCGAACGCGCCGCGTCCCAAGCCGGCGCGGGTGATCGTCTTCAGCCAATGCGCCGGGATGATGACGTCGGTGTCAATATTCTTGGCACCCCATGGATAGGCGGTGCCGGATACGGTGGTAACCGGGTTCATTCCAATTCCTGTCCTTCCACCCCGCCCATATGCCGACGGGCGGCGAGGCTTAGCGCGGTTGTTCGGCCGTCGCGGGCTTCGAGGCGACCCCGGCGGCATAGGCCGCCGCACCGCAGAGCACCGCACCGGTGACCAGCAAGACCAATACATGCTTCATGATGCCGTCACTTCCCTGTTTTCATGACGTTATTCGTGGACCATCAACGTTCTAACATCGGAAAGGCGCCCGGTCACGGCCGCAGCGGCCGCCATGGCCGGTGACAGGAGATGCGTCCGCGCCCCCGGCCCCTGCCGCCCGACGAAGTTGCGATTGGAGGTCGAGGCGCAGCGCTCGCCCGGCGGCACCTTGTCGGGGTTCATCGCCAGGCACATCGAGCAGCCCGGCTCGCGCCATTCGAAGCCCGCCTGGACGAACACGCGGTCGAGCCCTTCCGCTTCGGCCTGGCGCTTGACCAGTCCCGAGCCGGGGACGACCAGCGCACGCACCCCGTCCGCCACCTTGCGGTCGCGCGCCACGGCGGCGGCGGCGCGAAGGTCCTCGATGCGGCTGTTGGTGCAGCTGCCGATGAAGACATGCTGAACGCTGATGTCCTGCATCGCGGTGCCGGGGGTCAAACCCATATAATCCAGCGACTTGCGCGCCGCTTCTCGCTTCGAGGGGTCGGCGAAGCTGTCGGGGTCGGGCACGACGCCGGTGATCGGCACCACATCCTCGGGGCTGGTGCCCCAGGTCAGGTTGGGCGCAATGTCGGCGGCATCGAGCGTCACGACCTTGTCGTACACCGCGCCCGGATCGGTCGGCAGCGTCTGCCACCAGGCGACCGCCTTGTCCCAATCCGCACCCTTGGGTGCCATCGGGCGATCCTTCAGATAGGCGAAGGTCGTCTCGTCCGGCGCGATCAGGCCGGCGCGCGCACCGCCCTCGATCGACATGTTGGCGATGGTCAGGCGACCCTCGACCGACAGGTTGCGGATGACGCTGCCGGTGAATTCGATGACATGGCCGGTCCCGCCCGCCGCACCGATCTTGCCGATGATCGCCAGCACGACGTCCTTCGCCGACACGCCGTGACCCAGCACGCCGTCGACGCGGACCTCCATCGTCTTGGACGGCGAGAGCAGCAAAGTCTGGGTCGCCAGCACATGCTCGACCTCCGACGTGCCGATGCCGAAGGCCAGCGCACCCAACGCGCCATGCGCCGAGGTATGGCTGTCGCCGCAGACGAGCGTCGTGCCCGGCAGGGTGAAGCCCTGTTCCGGCCCCACGACATGGACGATGCCCTGCGCCGCCGCCGTCGCATCGATATAGTCGACGCCGAATTCGGCCGTATTGCGGCGAAGTGCCTCCAGCTGCTGCGCACTCTCCGGATCGGAGATGGGCATCAGACGGCCGCTGGCGTCGGTACGCGGCGTCGTCGGCAGGTTGTGGTCGGGCACCGCCAGCGTCAGCTCGGGACGGCGCACCTTGCGCCCCGCCGCGCGCAGGCCTTCGAAAGCCTGCGGGCTGGTCACCTCGTGCACGAGGTGGCGGTCGATATAGATGAGGCAGGTGCCATCGGGCCGCCGTTCGACAACGTGCGCGGCCCAGATCTTCTCGTACAGAGTCTGGGGTCGTTGGGCCATGATGGGGGCGCTGTTATCCGAAAAGGTGCGGAACGCAAAGGCTTTGCGCAATGTTATTTCGCTTTGATCGGCGATTCCCTTGGCCTTCGACTTTGCTCAGGCTGAACGGCGTGAGGGAGTTGCCCTCTACAACCTCCGTTCAGGCTGAGCGAAGTCGAAGCCCACGCCCCGCCCTCACCCTTGGGCGCGGTAATCCGCCGTCACACCGCCACACTCGGCGAGTTCGATCTCATGATCCGGATCGCGCCACGTCTCGGCCAGCGCCTGCGCTTCCCATTCCATCATCGCCGGATGGGCCAAAACCGTCTCAACCCAAGCCGCCCCCGCCGCACCGACGTCGATGCCATAGGTCCGCACGCGGAACGCCACCGGCGCGTAAAAGGCATCCACCGCCGAAAAACGCTCGCCCGCCAGCCAAGGCCCGCCAAAGCGCGAAAGCCCCTCGCCCCACAATTCCGCCAGCCGCGCGACATCGCGCTCCAGCCGGGGCGAAGGCGGGTTCGCGTCCACCCGCACCCCGACATTCATCGTCCGCTCGGCCCGCAGCGCGCCGAGGCCGCCATGCATCTCCGCCACCGCGCACATCGCCCAGGCGCGCGCCGCTTCATCCTCCGGCCAGACACCCGAATGCCGCTCGGCGAGATAGAGCGTGATACCGAGCGAATCCCACACGGTCCGCGCGCCATCGAGCAACACCGGCACCTGCCCGGTCGGCGAGAAGGCGCGGAACGCCGCGTAATTCTCCGCCGCCGCGAACGGCTCGACACGATCTTCGAACGCGATCCCCAGCGCCTTCATCAGCAGCCAGGGACGCAGCGACCAGCTCGAATAATTCCGGTTCGCGGTGACGAGGGTGTACGTCATCAGCGCTCGAACTTCGCCGTCGTCTTGGCGGCGACCTCATCGGCGGTGACGCCGGGCGCACATTCGATCAGGCGGAAGGCGCTGTCGTGATCGGGGCGCTGGAACACCGCCAGATCGGTGACGATCATGTCGACGACGTTGCGCCCGGTCAGCGGCAGGGTGCATTCGGGGATAAACTTGGGGCTGCCGTCCTTGGCGCTATGCTCCATGACGACGATGATCTTCTTGACGCCCGCGACCAGATCCATCGCGCCGCCCATGCCCTTGATCATCTTGCCGGGGATCATCCAGTTGGCGATGTCGCCGCCTTCCGACACCTCCATCGCGCCCAGCACGGTCAGGTCGATATGCCCGCCCCGGATCATCGCGAAGCTGTCGGCGGACGAGAAATAGACCGAGTGCGGCAATTCGCTGATCGTCTGCTTGCCGGCATTGATCAGGTCGGGATCGACCTCGTCATCATAGGGAAACGGCCCGATGCCGAGCATGCCGTTTTCGGATTGCAACGTGACTTCAACCCCTTGCGGGATATGGTTGGCCACCAGTGTCGGGATGCCGATGCCAAGATTGACGTAGAAGCCGTCCTTCAGCTCCTTGGCGGCACGGGCGGCCATTTCGTCGCGGGTCCAGGCCATGGTTACTCTCCTGTCGGATGCCACCGCCGGTCGGCGGGGAAGATGTCGTCGGCCGCACCCTTCAGCGCCTTGCCGTAGACGGGATTGGGGAAGACGAACCAGCCGCGCCCCCACAGCGCGGCGATGCGCGGGCCCTCGGCGCGGGCGCGACGCTGCGCCACTGTGGCAGAGGTGTTGAACAACTCACTGAAATCGCCCAGCTGGTCGCCGCCCATGGCGATCACGCAATAGCGCTGGGCGATCTGCCAGCGGCGCGGGTCCTTATTGTCGCCGCTGCCCGTGTCGGGGCGCACGAACAGCGTGTCGCCATGCACCGCCGGGCCCAGCCCGGCCGCATCTATCACGCGCGCCGCCCCGGCAGGATCGTCGCGATTGGTGTTGAAAATGACGGTCACGCCCATCGCGCGCAGATCGGCGATGGCCGCCACCGCGCCGGGCGTCGGCAGGACGGCATGGCCATCGCTCTGCTCCCAGGCGCGCCAGCGACCGGGAAAGTCGCGGTCGGCGCGGCCGGTCAGATCGTCATATTCGAAGCCGAGATTCTGGAGGACCGTCTCGTCGACGTCGAAGACCGCCGCCGGGCGCTTGCCCATGCAAGGGACGAAGCGGGGGCTTTCGAGGCTGGAGCCCTGTGTCAGCACGACGCTGTCGGCCTGGGGACGGCGCACCCGGTCGGCGGCATAGGTGACGAGCGCGTTCCAAGCCTGACGCGAGATCGCGTCGGCTTCGGCCGAGCCGTAGAGATATTGCATCCCGGCGAGCTTGGGGTTGGTGGAGGCTGAGGGGGGCGGGGCCGGGCTGTTGTTGCCAACGGCGACGACGCAGCCGGATAGGGTCAAGGCGGCGGCGAGGGTCATGCCCAGCCTCAGGCCGGGGAGCCCTCCCCCAACCTCTCCCGCCTGTGGGAGGGGAGAGGATATGGGGCAGTCGTTTGGTTTTAATCGCCAGTTTCTCATTGCCACGCCCTCCGCCAAACACGCTCCCCCTCCCGCAGGCGGGAGGGGGTCGGGGGGAGGGCCAGCGCTCTCCGCATCCCCCGCCCCCCAGAAACTCAAGCCCGCTCGCGAACCGTACGGAACTCGATCTTCTTCTCGTATGGCGCGCCGACGATCATCCGCTTCACATAAATCCCCGGCAGATGGATCTGGTCGGGATCAAGCGAACCTACCGGCACCACCTCTTCGACCTCGGCGACGCAGATGCGGCCCGCCGTCGCCATCGGCTGGTTGAAGTTGCGCGCGGTCTTGCGGAAGATCAGGTTCCCGGCCTCATCGGCCTTCCAGCCCTTGATGATCGACAGGTCGGCGCGGATGCCGCGTTCGAGGATATAATCCTCCCCGTCGAAGCTCTTCACTTCCTTGCCTTCGGCGACCTTCGTGCCGACGCCGGTCTTTGTGTAGAAGCCCGGAATTCCTGCGCCCCCGGCCCGGCATCGCTCGGCGAGCGTGCCCTGCGGGCAGAACTCGACCTCAAGCTCGCCCGACAGATATTGCCGCTCGAACTCCTTGTTCTCGCCGACATAGGACGAGATCATCTTCCTGACCTGATGCGAACGGAGCAGCTTGCCGAGCCCCACGCCGTCGATCCCGGCATTGTTGCTGGCGATGGTCAGGTCCTTGACCCCGGCGGCCTCGATCGCGTCGATCAGCCGCTCCGGGATGCCGCACAGGCCAAAACCGCCGGCGCAGATCGTCATGCCGTCATGGAGCAGGCCGTCGAGCGCGGCGGCCGCGTCGGGATAAAGCTTCTGCATGGGCGTCCTCCCTGAATGTGCCGAAGCGTTAGGCGGAGGCACGGAGCCGGGTCAACCCAGCGTTTGCGCTTTGCGCGGGCCAGCGTTTGCGCTTTGCGCGGGCCAGCGTTTGCGCTTTGCGCGGGCCAGCGTTTGCGCTTTGTCACGAAGCGGGGTTAGGCTGTCCCCTATGACCTTGAAAACCGGCGGACGCCTGCTTGTCGATGCGCTTCTCGAACAGGGGTGCGACCGCATCTTCACCGTGCCGGGCGAGAGTTTCCTGGCGGTGCTCGACGCGCTGCACGACACCCCCGCCATCGATCTGGTGACGTGCCGGCAGGAGGGCGGCGCGACCTTCATGGCGTGCGCCGACGGCAAGCTGAGCGGGCGGCCGGGCATCGCCTTCGTCACGCGCGGGCCGGGCGCGACCAATGCGGCGATCGGCGTGCATGTCGCGCGACAGGATTCGCAGCCGATGATCCTGTTCATCGGCGATGTCGACCGGGGCACGCGTGATCGCGAGGCGTTTCAGGAGGTGGATTTCCAGGCGATGTTCGCGCCGCTCGCCAAATGGGCAGCACGGATCGACGACGCCGCGCGCATCCCCGAATATATTGCGCGCGCCTATGCCACCGCGATGAACGGGCGGCCCGGGCCGGTCGTCCTCGCCCTGCCCGAGGACATGCTGTGCGACATGGTGGAGGGCACGCCGCGCCCCCGGATCGCGCGGCCCGCGCAGGATGTGATGATCGAGGATGTGCTGGCCGCCCAAACCTTGATCGAACAGGCGACGCGGCCCGTCGCGATCATCGGCGGCGCCTATTGGGATGCCGAGACGGTCGCCGCCGTCGAACAATGGGGCGAGGCGGCCGGTATCCCGCTGGTTTCGGCGTTCCGGCGGCAGGATGCGGTGTCGGCCGGTTGCCCGGTCTATGCGGGCAATCTGGGCTATGGCCCCAACCCGGCGCTGGTGAAGCGGGTGCGCGAGGCCGATCTGCTGATCGTGCTCGGCGCGCGGTTGGGCGAGGCGACGACCGATGGCTATAGCGTCGTCACGCCCGATCATCCGGGTCAGACGCTGATCCACATCCATCCCGACCCGGAGGAGTTGAACAGCGTCTATCGCGCCGACCTGGCGCTATGCAGCGACGTGCACCGCGCGGTCGGGATGCTGGAACTGCAGGCGAGCGAGGCGGCCAACCCGCATCCATCGGGCGTGGAAGCGCATGCCGACTATCTTGCCTGGTCTGACCCCGCTCCACGCGATGGCGTGACGCTGGACCTTGGGCAATGCGTCGCCGCGATGCGGGGGGCGCTGCCGGCCGACACGATCATCTGCAACGGTGCGGGCAATTATTCGGGATGGTGGCACCGCTATTGGCGTTACGAGCCGGGAAGCCAACTCGCCCCGACCTGCGGCGCCATGGGCTATGGCGTCCCCGCCGCCACCGCCGCCGCCCTTCGCCATCCCGAGCGGATGGTGGTGGCGCTGGCGGGCGATGGCTGTTTCCTGATGAACGGACAGGAACTGGCAACCGCCGTGCAGCATGGCGCATCGATGCTGGTGATCGTCGTCGATAATGGCGGCTATGGCACGATCCGCATGCACCAGGAACGCGAATATCCCGGTCGCGTGGCGGCGACGCGCCTAGCCAATCCGGATTTCGCGGCGTTGGCCCGTGCCTATGGCTGCTGGAGCGAGACCGTCACGCGGACCGACGACTTTGCCCCCGCCCTTGCCCGCGCCATCGCCGAGACCGGCGTCCGTGTCCTGCATTTGAAGACCGATATCGAGGTGATCACCCCCGCCACCACGCTGTCGCGAATCGCGGGGCGCTGATCCGATACGGCCGTCTGTCCGCGATCCCGATCGGCACGACCGAACCAACCAATAACCACAGCGTTTAACGCGTTTTACACCAAATCAATGACATGCCGTTCATAGTACCGCTACCAATATATCACCTTTGGGCAGGCATGTCCGGCAGACAAAAGAAAACCGCCCCGGCATAACCGGGGCGGCTAGTTCGTTGCTGATTGCTTTAGTCAGATAACGATTAGCAGGATTAGATGTTGTCGCCAAGGGCACCCTTGACCGAACCCTTCATCTGCTGACCCTTGCCTTCGACCTGCTGGGCCTGGCCCTCGGCCTGCATGTCGGCGTCGTGGTTGTGTTCGCCAATCTTTTCCTTGGCCTTGCCAACCAGTTCGTTGACGTTGCCCTTGATCTTGTCGACGAGCTCACCCATAGCGGCCTCCATTTACTGGGGATCATCCGATCCCGTTGAACACTCGGGTAAAGAACGGTTCGTTACGCCCGAGGTTCCCTGAAATTAACGTCAGATAAGGCCGGCGAGCGGGCTGGACGGGTCGGCATAGCGCCGCATGCCCATGCGGCCGGCGCGGTACGCCATGCGCCCCGCCTCGACGCCGGCTTTCATCGCGCGCGCCATCAGCACGGGGTCCTTGGCCTCGGCGATCGCGGTGTTCATCAGCACGCCGTCACAGCCCAGTTCCATCGCGACGGCGGCTTCGGAGGCGGTGCCGACCCCGGCATCGACCAGCACCGGCACCTTGGCGCCCTCGACGATCAAGCGGATCGTCACCTTGTTCTGGATGCCCAGCCCCGATCCGATCGGCGCGCCCAGCGGCATGATCGCGACCGCCCCGACATCCTCCAGCCGCTTGGCCGCGATGGGATCATCGACGCAGTAGACCATCGGCTTGAAGCCTTCCTTGGCCAGGATTTCGGTCGCGCGCAGCGTCTCGTACATGTCGGGGTACAGTGTCTTGGCCTCGCCCAGCACCTCCAGCTTGACCAGCTCCCAGCCGCCCGCCTCACGCGCCAGCCGCAGCGTGCGGATCGCGTCCTCGGCGGTGAAGCAGCCCGCCGTGTTGGGCAGATAGGTGATCTTCTTCGGATCGATAAAGTCGGTCAGCATCGGCGCGTTGCGGTCCGACACGTTCACCCGGCGCACGGCGACCGTGACGATCTCCGCCCCCGCCGCCTCGACCGCCGCCGCATTCTGGGCGAAGTCCTTATACTTGCCGGTGCCGACGATCAGGCGCGAGCGAAAGCGCTGCCCCGCGACTTCCCACGAATCGTCGTCCGTGACGGGTGCGACATGGTCGCCGCCGCCGACGAAATGGACGATCTCGATCTCGTCGCCATCCTCGACCTCGACCTGCGCCAGCGTCGAGCGCGGCACCACCTCCAGGTTACGCTCGACCGCCACCTTTTCGGGCACCAGCCCCAGCTGGCTGGCCAGGTCGGCGAGCGACAGCCCGGCGGCGACCCGCTTATGTTCGCCATTCACGGTGATCGTCACGGTTCCATCGGTGTGGGGCATAGTCTCTCGTCACTCACCATGGTGTCGCTGCCCGCTCGACGTGGGATAGGGCATGCGGTTAAGGAAGGCCCTCGATCTAGGCCCGGCCACCCCGAGCCGCAACCATGGGAGTACGGATGCCCGCGACCGTCTATGTCCTCAACGGGCCGAACCTGAACCTGCTCGGCCTGCGCGAGCCCCATATCTATGGCCATGACACGCTGGACGATATTGCGGGGCTGCTGGAGGACCGGGCACGCGAACTCGATCTCGAGATCGACATGCGCCAGTCCAACCATGAAGGCCATCTGATCGACTGGCTGCACGAGGCCCAGGCCTATGAGGCGAAAGCCGTGCTGCTCAACGCCGGGGGCTTCACCCACACATCGATCGCGATCCATGACGCGATCAAGTCGGTGACGACCCCGGTGATCGAGGTTCACCTATCCAACCCTCATGCGCGGGAGCCATTCCGTCATGAGAGCTTCATCGGGCGTGCCGCAAAAGGCACAATTGCCGGTTTTGGCGCGCAATCCTATCTGCTCGCGCTTGAAGCCGCCGCCCGGTTCTGACAGGAGCGCGTCCCATGACCGAAAAGACTGAACAAGCGATGAAGGTCGATGTCGACCTCGTCCGTCAGCTCGCCGAGCTGCTCGACGCCACCGCCCTGACCGAGATCGAGGTCGAGCATGGCGACCGCAAGATCCGCGTCGCGCGCAAGGCCGCGGCCGTCGCCCAGATGGGTTACGCGCCAGCGCCCGTGGCGGCCCCTGCCCCGGCGGCCGCGCCCGTCGCCGCCGCCGCGACCGCCGAAGTCGGCGCCTCGGCACCGGCGGCGAACGCCAATGCGGTGAAGTCGCCGATGGTCGGCACCGTCTATCTGGCGGCCGAGCCGGGTGCCAAGCCCTTCGCCTCGGTCGGCCAGAAGGTCGCCGCCGGCGACACGCTGCTGATCGTGGAAGCCATGAAGGTGATGAACCCGATCACCGCGACAACGGCTGGCACCATCACCGCCGTCCTGGTCGAGAATGGCCAGCCGGTCGAATTCGACCAGCCCCTGGTCGTCGTCGAGTAAGCCGCCTTGGCGCAGATCAAGAAACTCCTGATCGCCAATCGCGGTGAGATTGCGCTTCGCATCCACCGCGCCTGTCACGAGATGGGGATCGAGACCGTCGCCGTGCATTCCACGGCCGACGCCGATGCCATGCATGTGCGCCTCGCCGACCAGGCGGTGTGCATCGGCCCGCCGGCCGCGGGCGACAGCTATCTCAACATCCCGAACATCATCTCGGCCGCCGAGATTTCGGGCGCGGACGCCATCCACCCCGGTTACGGCTTCCTCTCGGAGAACGCCAAGTTCGCCGAGATCGTCGAGGCGCACGGCCTGATCTTCGTCGGTCCCAAGCCCGAACATATCCGCATCATGGGCGACAAGGTGGAGGCCAAGCGTACCGCCGGTGCACTCGGCCTGCCGCTCGTCCCCGGTTCGGACGGCGCGATCTCCGATGTCGAGGAAGCCAAGGCGCTCGCGGCTGAGATCGGCTATCCGGTGCTCATCAAGGCGGCCAGCGGCGGCGGCGGTCGCGGCATGAAGGTCGTGCCGTCCGAAGACCAGCTCGAGACGCTGATGCAGCAGGCGGGTTCGGAGGCGAAGGCCGCGTTCGGCGACTCGACCGTCTACATGGAAAAATATCTGGGCAACCCCCGGCATATCGAATTCCAGGTGTTCGGCGACGGCAACGGCCAGGCGATCCATCTGGGCGAGCGCGACTGCTCGCTCCAGCGTCGCCATCAGAAGGTGCTGGAGGAAGCCCCCTCGCCGATCATCACCGCCGAGGAGCGCGCGCGCATGGGCGGCGTGGTCGCCAAGGCGATGGCCGATATGGGCTATCGCGGTGCGGGCACGATCGAATTCCTGTGGGAAGACGGCGAGTTCTATTTCATCGAAATGAACACCCGTCTACAGGTCGAGCATCCCGTCACCGAGATGATCACCGGCCTCGACCTGGTGCGCGAGCAGATCCGCATCGCGGAAGGCCATCCGCTGACACTGCGTCAGGAGGATGTCCAGTTCCGCGGCCATGCCATCGAGTGCCGCATCAACGCGGAAGACCCGCGCACCTTCGCCCCCTCGCCGGGCACGGTGAAGATGTACCACGCGCCGGGCGGCATGCATGTCCGCGTCGATAGCGGGCTGTACCAGGGCTATAAGGTCCCGCCTTATTACGACAGCATGATCGCCAAGCTGATCGTGTACGGCACGACCCGCGAAGGCGCGCTGCGTCGTCTGCGCCGCGCGCTGGAGGAGTTCGTGATCGAGGGGATGAAGACCACCATCCCGCTCCACCAGTCGCTGCTCGACGACCCCGAGTTCCAGAAGGGCGACTATACGATCAAGTGGCTGGAGGAATGGCTGGCCAAGCAGGGCGCGTAAGCCCTCCAGCCCCTCCACCACCGGGCTAACGCCCGGCGGTCCCCCTTCCCATCCAAGGATGGGGAGGATTTCAGCAAGCCCATTCCTCCCCATCTCTGATGGGGAGGGGGACCGCGCCCGAAGGGCGTGGTGGAGGGGCCCTCCCGACCCTCGTTTTTTCCGAATACCCCTCCACATTCCGCGCCGCCCATGGCACAAGCATCGGCGATGAAGGCGACGATCCTCCACAATCCGCGTTGCGGCACCTCCCGCCAGACGCTGACTTTGTTGAACGAAGCAGGGGTCGACGTCACGATCGTCGAATACCTCAAGACTCCGCCGAGCGCTGACGAGCTTCGCCGCCTGTACGCAAAGGCCGGGATTCCCCCACGCGACGGACTGCGAAAGACCGAGGCCGGGGCAGCGCAGCTGCTCGAGGCGGATGACGCGACCGTTCTCGCCGCGATGATCGCGGACCCGATCCTGATCCAGCGACCACTGGTCGAGACGGACAAGGGCGTCGTGCTCGCCCGGCCGCCGGAAGCCGTCCGGGGCATCCTGTGACCGCTGCCCGTTATTTGAGCAGCAAACCATATCCTGCCCGCTTTTCGGGCGCATTTGTTGACGAATTCCTGCCCTCCTACGAGGGCAAGGCAGTTGGCACGATCCCTGCTACGCAGGCGGTCGGGCGAGGGTTCGAACACCATCGGGGACAGTCAGGCGCGTGAAAAAGATTGAGGCGATCATCAAGCCCTTCAAGCTCGATGAGGTGAAGGAAGCGCTGCACGAGATCGGCGTATCCGGCATCACCGTCACCGAGGCCAAGGGCTTCGGCCGCCAGAAGGGCCATACCGAGCTGTATCGCGGCGCCGAATATGTCGTCGACTTCCTGCCGAAGGTGAAGCTGGAAGTGGTCGTCGAGGACGGTCTGGCCGAACGCGTGGTGGAGGCGATCGCCGCCGCTGCGCAGACCGGGCGGATCGGCGACGGCAAGATCTTCGTGATCCCGGTCGAGACGGCGCTGCGCATCCGCACGGGCGAACGCGACGACGCGGCGATCTGACGCATCCCGATCCCTTGAACGTCACCGGGCTGACACCCAGCCCGCCTAAAAACGTACCACCGGTCCCGGTCTTCTTCCGGGGCACGGATCAAAGCAGAGAGAGAACGGCACATGGCGAAAACGGCCAGCGACATTCTGAACCAGATCAAGGACGAAGAGATCGAGTGGGTCGATCTGCGCTTCACCGATCCGAAGGGCAAGTGGCAGCACCTGACCATGGTCGCCTCGATCCTGGGTGAGGACGAGCTGACCGACGGCCTGATGTTCGACGGTTCGTCGATCGAAGGCTGGAAGGCGATCAACGAGTCGGACATGGTCCTGAAGCCGGACCTCGACGCCGTCTACACCGATCCCTTCTCAGCCACCCCGATGCTGATCGTGTTCTGCGACGTGGTCGAGCCGTCGACCGGCGAGCTGTACGCCCGCGACCCGCGCTCGACCGCCAAGCGTGCCGAGGCGTTCGTGAAGACCACCGGCATCGGCGACACCGTCTATGTCGGCCCGGAAGCCGAATTCTTCATGTTCGACGACGTGCAGTTCGATACCAACTATTCGTCGTCCTATTTCAAGATCGACGATATCGAGCTGCCGACGAACACCGGCCGCGCCTATGAGGGCGGCAATCTCGGCCACCGTCCACGCGCCAAGGGCGGTTACTTCCCCGTCGCGCCGGTCGACTCGGCGGTCGACATCCGCGGCGAGATGGTCACAACCATGCTCGAAATGGGCCTGCCCTGCGACAAGCACCACCATGAGGTCGCCGCCGCACAGCACGAACTGGGCCTGACCTTCGGTACGCTGACCCAGACCGCCGACCGCATGCAGATCTACAAGTATGTCGTGCATCAGGTCGCCCATGCCTATGGCAAGACCGCGACCTTCATGCCGAAGCCGATCAAGGAAGATAACGGCTCGGGCATGCACACCCACTTCTCGATCTGGGAAGGCAAGACCCCGCTGTTCGCCGGCAACGGCTATGCGGGCCTGTCGGAAACCTGCCTGTACTTCATCGGCGGCATCATCAAGCATGCCAAGGCGCTGAACGCCTTCACCAACCCGTCGACCAACTCCTACAAGCGTCTGGTCCCGGGTTACGAAGCGCCGGTGCTGCTCGCCTATTCGGCGCGCAACCGCTCGGCGTCGTGCCGCATCCCGTACGGCACCGGCCCGAAGTCGAAGCGCGTCGAAGTGCGCTTCCCCGACGCGCTGGCCAACCCGTATCTCGCCTATGCCGCCCTGCTGATGGCGGGTCTGGACGGTATTCAGAACAAGATCCATCCGGGCGAGGCGATGGACAAGAACCTGTACGACCTGCCGCCCGCCGAGCTGGCCCAGGTTCCCACGGTCGCCGGTAGCTTGCGCGAAGCGCTCGACTCGCTGGCCGCCGATCACGACTTCCTGCTGAAGGGCGACGTGTTCACCAAGGACCAAATCGAGAGCTATATCGAGCTGAAGATGAGCGAAGTGATGCGCTGGGAAATGACCCCCAGCCCGGTCGAGTACGACATGTACTACAGCGGCTGATCCAGCCACTGACCGATGTCACTACGGGGAAAGGGGCCGCAAGGCCCCTTTCTTTTTGGGCGGCGGGAATGGCAATCGCGGTTAGCAGCCAGCCGCATCGCCTGGGCCCTACCTAGCCCGGATCGACATTCAGACTACCCTCCCTTCTTTGCTCGCTGGCAAGGGGATGAGGACCATCCGAACGATGGTGCAGGCATTTTCCCGGTCGCGGATGCGGTCCAATCTCTCGAACCAGGACACCCCTCCGTCAGGCCTTTCGGCCTGCCACCTCCCTTTCCATGGGAGGAATGAGATGAATCTCGATCCGGCCTAAGCATGGAGCTCACCGTGCGCCGTCAGACATCCGCTTTTTCCCGGGGCAACGCCTAGAGCGGGATGACGTCAGTTTGACCCAATCCGTCATTGCGAGCGTAGCGAAGCAATCCAGTGTCCGGGCGAGACGCTCTGGATTGCTTCGCTACGCTCGCAATGACGGATTCATCTCATGTCATCCTTCTCTAGCCGAACACGAAACCTGTGATCGTGGATGGCTCGAACAGATAAAATGTTCGGAAAATTCGCAACGAATGTCACGGACGAAGACATGCCCGACTTGCATCGTCAGGACATCATTTATTCCACAGATTCAGCGGCATCGCGCGCTGATCGCGTAATCCTGACCGCTGATCACGACGAGTTTGGCAAAAACTGTCACATTTTGCCTATGAAAATTGCAACCAAAACGACCCAAATGATCGGTAAGCACTGCCCGGACACATCAAAATCTCTGGGGGACTATCGTGAACCTGCATATCATCCGCGCGGCCGGAGCCGGTGGCGCTTGCCTGTTGCTCGTGGCGCCGCATGTCGTGCTGGCGCAGACCGCCGGGACCATCGCGGCGGAGGACAAGGCGGATAACGAGGTCATCGTGACCGCCGCCAAGCAGAACAGCACCGGCATTGAAATCCCCAATGCGCCCAAGGCGCGCGCGGTCGTAACGCGGGATTATATCGAGCATACCGTCCCCGGCCAGTCGATCTTCAACGCCATCAACATGGTGCCCGGCGTCAACTATGTCGCCAGCGATCCTTATGGCGGCAATGGCGGCACGATCCGCATCCGCGGTTTCGACCAGTCGCGCATCGCCTTCACCTTTGACGGCCTGCCACTGAACGACGCCGGCAATTATGCCATCTATTCCAGCCAGCAGATCGACCCCGAACTGGTCGAGTCGGTCAATGTCAGCTTCGGTTCGACCGATGTCGACACACCGACCGCCAGCGCGTCGGGCGGCACGGTCAATTACCGCACGATCATGCCCACCGAAAGGCCGAGCGCGACCACGGTCTATTCGCATGGCCGGGGCAACATGAACCGCATCTTCGGCATGATCAACACGGGCGACCTGAACGACAGCGGCACCCGCGCCTGGGTGTCGGCGAGCAACCAGCGTTACGCGCTCTTCCCCTATTCGTTCGCCCGCAAGAGCCAATATAATGCGCGCGTCTATCAGCCGCTGGGCGCGGGCAAGGACTTCATCTCGCTGGCGGGCTTCTTCTACCAGCATCGCAATGGCGGCTATGGCAACCCCTCGGTCGCGCAGATCAACCAAGCGCTAGGCAGCCCCTTCCCCGTCGCCTCGGCGACCACCGGCAACCCGGTGCGGATCGACCTGACGCAGCAGCAATATGACCGGATTCTGAAGGCGGGGGCCTTCCTGAATTCCCCCAATTGCGCGCTGGCATCGGCGACGCCCGGCGCGGGCACCGTGCAGGACGATCGCACGCTGTGCACCAATGCACGGACGATCAACATCAACCCGGTGGATACCGGCAATCTGCGCTTCAACAGCCTGTTCACGCTCAACGATCGCCTGACCTTCACCATCGATGGCGGCTATAGCTACACCCTGGCCAATGGCGGCGGCTCGACCGTGTTCGCCGAAAGCGATGCCAATGCGTCCAAATCCGGGGTGTCGCGCAACCAATATGGACGGGTCGGCGCGGGGCAGGCATCCGGTCGCGATCTGAATGGCGACGGCGACCTGCTCGACTATGTCCGCGTCTTCTACCCCTCCAACACCCAGACCCATCGCCTGATCGGGATCGCCGGCCTGCGATATGACATCGACGCGGGCAATCTCGTCCGCCTGACCTATACCTGGGACCGGGCGCGCACGCGCCAGACCGGTGAGGCGGGCTATCTCAATCCCGACGGCCGGCCCAAATCCTATTTCGGCATATCGAGCGACAGCGATAGCGCCGTGCTGGACGCCGCCGGCGGGGTGCTGAACAAGC
The DNA here is from genome assembly GCF_052056765.1 of Sphingomonas pseudosanguinis. NCBI lineage: Bacteria > Pseudomonadati > Pseudomonadota > Alphaproteobacteria > Sphingomonadales > Sphingomonadaceae > Sphingomonas > Sphingomonas pseudosanguinis. The sequence goes on along the minus strand of NZ_CP189888.1, from coordinate 1,230,448 downwards.
GCAATCGCCTGACCTACTCGATCCTGCACCAGCTGTCGGGCGAATATCGCGGCCGTCCGATCGACGACAGCCTGTCGCTGACGGTGGGCCTGCGCGCCGCTTTCTATCGCCGCAACATGAGCAATGCCTGCTACACCATTCCGAACAGCGGCAGCGAAGCCTATTGCACCGGGCAGACCGCGCGACAGGTCGCCGCCGACAGCCGGACGGCGGGTTTCGGCCCGCCCTATTCGGGGCGCATCCGCGAATACCGCGCCTTCCTGCCCAATGTCGGGCTGGTGTGGCAGATGGACCCGGCGGCCAGCCTCTATGCCAGCTGGAACCGGGGCTTCTCGGCTCCGACGACCGACATCTATTCCTATGACGACAAGGTCATTTCACTAAAGGACAAGGAGGCGGTGCCCGAGCGGACCGACGCCTTCGACCTCGGCCTGCGCTATACCACCGGTATCGTCCAGGCCCAGTTGGGCGGCTGGTTCATCCGTTACGACAACCGCATCGTCACCACCACCGCGCCTCTGGAGGGCGGCGGGACGATCAGCGCCAGCCGCAATGTCGGGCGGGTCGAAAGCAAGGGCGTCGACGCCACCCTGTCGGTCAACCCGACGCCCTGGCTGTCGCTCTATGGCTTCGGCTCCTATCTGAAGTCGACGGTGAAGGAGAATATCCGGAACGGTGCCACCGGTGCGATCCTGATCGCGACCGAGGGCAAGCAGCTGGTCGACACGCCCAACTGGCAATATGGCACCCGGGCGCAGATCACCCTGCCCAGCCTGGTCCTGGGCATCAGCGCCAAGCATGTCGGCGATCGTTTCATCACCGACGAGAATGACGCGATCTCCGCCGGCTATACGCTGGTCGACCTCGACGCGCAGATCGGGCTGGCCGCGGTGGGGCTGCCCAAGACCTATTTTCAGCTCAACGTGACCAACCTGTTCGACCGGCCTTATTACAGCAATGTCTGGTCGGCACCGCGCGTCGGCAATGGCGGCTGGCTGAACTTCGGCAATGGCCGGACGGTCATCGGCAGCGTGCATTTCGAATTCTGATCGAGGGGACGCGCGGCGGCGAGTGACCGTCGCGCGCCTCTGAACCGGGACTTACTTCGCCGCCGCCACCCGCTTGGCCGACAGGATCTTGACCGGCGCGGCGAGCATCTCGCCCTTGAACGGGCCCTTGGCGGGGTCGGCGGGCTGGTCGAGGATCTTGTGGATCACGTCCATCCCCTCGACGACATGACCGAAGGCGGCATAGCCTAGATTGTCGCCGGGCTTCGACGGATCGGCGTCGAGCGAGGGCTGGTCGCCGACCATGATCGTGAAGTCGCCCCGCGCCGAGCCGGGGGCCAGCCGCGCGATCGAGATGGTACCGTCTTTATGCTTGATTCCGGTCCTGGTCGTCGGCTCATGCGCGATGGGAGGCAGGATGCGCTTGGGTTCGTTCTGGATGCCGAACTGGACGAAGCCGAAATCGGGCGCGACGCGGACCGAGCGGTAGAAGGTCACCCCGTCCAGCCGATGCTGGTCGACATAGCGAAGGAAATTGGCGGTGGTGATCGGCGCATGGGTGCGGTCGAGGTCGATGACCACGGGTCCGAGGCTGGTCTGCATCGCGACGCGGACCATCACGGGCTTGGGGGCTTCGGTCGTCGCCGGAGCCGAGGGTATGGCGGGCGCGGTCTGGGCGGCGAGGAGGGCGAGCGGGAGGAGCGCGATCATCTGGGTCTCCGAATGCGGATGTCGGTGTCAGGTTAGCGGGGTTTCGGGGCGGGGTGTATCCCTTGGCCTTCGACTGCGCTCAGGCTGAACGGCGTTTATGGTTGGGTCTTCCCCAACTTCCGTTCAGGCTGAGCGAAGTCGAAGCCCACGCCCCCACCCTCACGGGATCAGCACCGTACTCCCCACCGTCTCGCCCGCTTCGATCGCGCGGTGCGCCTCGGCGGCGTCGGTCAGCGCAAATTCCTGCCCGATCTCCGGCGTGATCGCGCCCTTGGCAAGCATCGCGAACACCCGCTCGGCCAGGTGCCGCTTGTCCTCGGGCGTCAGCGCATAGTCGAACAGCGTCGGGCGGGTGACGAACAGAGAGCCCTTGGCCGCCAATATGCCCAGATTGACGCCATCGACCGGTCCCGAGGCATTGCCGAAGCTGACCACCAGCCCGCGCCGGGCCGCGCTGTTCAGCGAAGCCTCCCAGGTCGCCTTACCGACGCCGTCGAGCACCACGGGCACCCCGGCCCCATCGGTGATCTCGCGAACGCGTGCCGCGACATCCTCGGTGCGGTTGAGGATGACATGATCGGCACCGGCGGCACGGGCACGCTCCGCCTTGGCCTCACTGCCCACCGTCGCGATCACCGTCGCGCCGATCGCCTTCAGCCAGCCGACCGCCAGATGGCCGACGCCTCCCGCCGCCGCATGGACCAAGACTGGCCAGCCCGCGTGCACCTGCGCGCAATCCTCGATCAGGAAGGCGGTCGTCGTGCCCTTCAGCAGGATCGCGGCCGCCGTGCGATCATCGACATCATCGGGCAGCGGTACAAGCAGATCGGCAGCGACGTTGCGCGCCGTCGCATAGGCGCCGCGCGCCGGGCCGAACACGCCCACCCGGTCGCCGACCTCGAACGCGGTCACACCCGCGCCCACCGCCTCAACGACGCCCGCTGCCTCCGATCCCAGCCCGCCGGGCAGGTCGATCGGGTACAGGCCGCTGCGGTGATAGGTGTCGATATAGTTCAGCCCGACCGCATGGTGGCGCATCCGCACCTCACCCGCGCCCGGCGGCGGCAGGTCGGCGTCGCGCCACTGGATCACGTCCGGCCCACCGGTCCGTTCGATGAAGGCGGTCTTTTCCATCGGCTCGCTCCTTATGCATTTCGGGGTCGTTCGGCTCGCGCCAACGCCTCAATAGTCCTTCGATATCCGCACGTTCACGCTCTGCCGCCCCAGGGTGGAGATGGTCGAAAGCAGCGACAGCCAGCGGGTGACCTGGAACTCGACCTGCGTCGCGCTATAGCCCTGTCCGTCGGTAATGATCTCGGCATAGAGTCGGCGGGTGATATACTTGCCCGCCGCGACCGAGGTGCCACGCCCCTGCTGCACATCGGCGGGCAGCACGCGCAGGCGATCCAGCCCCGCCGCACGCCGCACCGCGTTGATCGGGTTCAGCCCGTTGCCGCCATCCTGCAGCGCGGCCACGGCGGCGGCCAGTTGCAGCGCCTCGGGCGCGGACAGGCTGGCGATCGAGGTCCCGAAGAGCAGCCGCGAGAGCAGCTCATCATTGGGCAGCGCGGGCGTGCTGGAGAAGCCGATCTCGGGCTTGAGCGCGGTGCCGGTGACGCGGATCGTCGCGCTCAACCCTTGGACATTGGCATTGGCGGCGATGTCGAGCGCGGGGTTGGCCGGCACCTCGCCGCCGAACCGGATGACGCCGCGCGACAGGTCGAAGTCGCGGCCGGCGAACTCGAAATCGCCGCGGATCAGCGTCGCCTGGCCGGTGATCGCGGGATTGGCCGGCTCGCCGCCGATCTTCAGGTCGGCCGACCATTCGCTGTTCAGCCCCAGTCCGGTGACCAGCAGCCCGCCCGGTGCCCGCGCGCGGATCGCCAGCGTCCAGGGCTTGACCGGCACGTCATCCTCCTCGCCGCCGCCGGGTATATTGATCTCGCGGATGCTGAGCTGCGGCACCGCCGTCGCCGCCGTCGCGCGGCCCAGGCGATAGCGGCTGCTGTTGAGCAAGACGTCGCCCGAGATGGTGCCGCCCGATCCATCCGAATGGATGGTCAGCGGCCCGGAGACGGTCGCGGCGATGTCGTCGCGCGCGATCATCGCCGCCCGATCCGCCTGGAGCGACAGGTCGAGGCCGATGCCGTTGGCGGCGGCGAATTCGAACTGGCCGGTGCCGCTGACCCGACCATCGCGCCCGGCCTTGGCGGCGAAGCGATCAATGACCAGGCGCGACCCGCCGAACCGTCCGGTCGCCTGCACGTCGGTCAGGACCGTGCCGGTGGTCGCGCTCTCGATCCGCGCCCCCACCGCACGTACCGCGCCGCGAATGACCGGCACGGCGAGCGAGCCGCTGACGTCCGCACCGATCGCCACCGGCCCCGACAGGTCGAACATCTCGACCCGCGTCAGCCGCCACAGCGTATCGGCCGGCCCGGCATAGCGAAGCTGCGCGATCAATCGCCCATTCTGCAACCGCCCGGCCCAGTCGCCTGCCCCTGATGGCTGGATCAGCGCCTGTGCGCGCCCGATCACGCGGCCGCCCGACGCCATCACCGCGCGCACGCCCAGCCGGTCGGCGGACAGCACGCCCGCCACGCCCATGTCGATCGGCCGCGAGGTCAGGACGAGGCCGGCGCGGGTCAGCCCGCGAATGGTCAGGTCGACCTTGCCGGTCGGTGCGCCCGTCGTCTGGCGCAGGGTCAGCGTGCCGCTGGCGCTGCCTCCCAGCCCCAGCCCGGGATAGCCGATGTCGAGGACTGCGAGCGGCATCCGCGTCAGGCCGGCCTCGACCTCCATACCGTCGGCGTCGAGCCGCCCCGCGATTTTCGCCTCGCCGCCGGCAAAGCTCAGCCGGGTCGGCGCGAGCGTCCAGCCATCGTCGCTGCGCGTGATCTCGGCGGGCGACAGGAAGCGCAAGGGGCGGCCGTCGAGCGTGCCTTGCGCGGTCATCGACAACCGGCCCGGCGCGACCTGGGTCACGGTCTGGATCGCGAAGGCGCGGCCACGCGAGCCCGAGATGCCGACGCGCACCTCGCCCGTGCCGCCGCGCAGCGTGGCGGTGCCGTTCAGCCGGGCGATGTTGAACGCCCCGCGCCGCACCCCTTGCGCCACCGCGCTGCCCTCGACCGACGTGCCGGCGGGATCGAACAGCGCGACCATGTCGATCCGCCCCTGCCGGACGGTGACACCCGACAGCAGCGCCTGTTGCGCGGCCAGATGCGCCTCGATCCGCTGGATGTCGCCGGCCGGACGGAACAGCAACTCGCCCGACAGGCCGCCGCCCGCGACGCCCAGCTTTCCGGTAAAGCCGCCCTCGGCGACGGTTAGCGTCCCGGTGGCGCGCGTACCTGCGACCGCGATCGGCTGGAACTGGATGACGGCGTCCTGCCCCCTGGGCAGCAGGATCGCACCATTCGCCTGGAACGGCCCCAGTCGCGAACCACCGGCGGCGCGAAAGGCGAAGCCCTGATCATTGGGGTCGAGATGCGCGTGGACGTCGCGCAGACCCATCGCGGCATTGGGTGCGGCCAGGATCAGGTCCAGCGTCGGCCGGTCGATCCGCCCGTCGAGGATCATCCGCACCGGACCATAGCTCGCCTGCCGCCCGCCGCCGACGAAGCGGAAGGTGCCGTCGGTCCGGCGGATCGCCTCGCCGGTCAGGCGGATCTTGGGGCCGGTCAGGACCAGCCGGCGGAAATGGAAGATGCCGTCCGGCCCGCGCTCCAGATCGGTGGTCAGGTGCGGCAATCCCCCCGCCAGCGAGCGCAGGAAACCATTGTCGAGCCGCCGCACCTGCGCCTCGCCACGCCCGACGACCCGCGTGCCGCGACCATCGACGCCGGGCACCGCGCTCAGCGTCGAGCGGACGTCGACGATCCCCAGGCCAGGGATCAGAAAGCGTTGCAACGCGCCGTTGAGCCGGACGTCATAGCGCCCGATGCGCAGATCAATGGTCAGCCCGAGCTGCCCCGACAGCTTGTCCGATCGCAGCGCCAGATTTTGCCCGGTGATCGCCTGCGGGGTGATGCGCAGATCGCCCGCCGCGCTCAGCCCGCGCAGGATGCCGCCCGCCACCTCGCCCACGCCGGTCACCCGCGCGGCGGTGAAGCGCACCGGCAGGGTCAGCGGCCAGCCCCCGTTCAGCCGCCCGCGCCCGACCGCCTGCGCATTCTCGAACCCCGTCTGGCCGAAGGCGAAGCGCGTCGCGGCCAGGCGATAGTCGAACGCCGCGCGGTCGAACGCGCCGTCGAGCCGCAGCCTCAGGTCGATCGCCCGCCCACTCATATTGGCGAACAGCGCCTCGGGCCGGACCAGCGTGCCGTCGACCCGCAGCCCCTCGAACCGATTGTCGCCCAGATCGACCACTCCGCGCGCGCGCAACCGCAAGGCGGACGAACGGAGGGCGAGCGCGCCGTTCAACCGGCGATCGATGAAATCGGCCTCGCCCGCGACGGTGACGCGCGGCGCGGTCAGCCGCTGCAACCGCCCCTTGAGCAATAGCGACGGCGCGATCCGGCCCGCCAGCGCATAGCGCCCACTGCGCGCCGACAGGGTCAGGTCGACCGCCGATTGCGCGCCGATCCACCCGCGCGCGCGACCATTCCATGCCGCCCAGCGGCCAGCGCCACCGACCGCCAGCGAGACGGGCGCACGCGCGCCGATCGCACGGGCCAGCACGCCGTCGGCGCGCCCTTCCGCCCGCACGTCGAGATCGAACCGGTCGCGGTCAGGCTGTGCGTCGAGCCGCAGGCGAAGCTGATCGCTGCCCGCCACGATCCCGTCCAGCCGGACGAGCGCGCGGCCGTCGCGAATATCCGCACGCCCGTCGACCCGCGCCACCCGCTTCCGCCCCAGCACGGCGGGGGCCAGGATCAGCCGCTCAAGGTGCAACCGGTCGATGCGGATGTCGAAATCGGGCAGGATCGGACCCTGCCGTCCGGTCGGTCGGGTGCGCGGCACATGATAGAGCATCGCCACCGGCGCCTCGACCCGGCGGATGTCGAGCGCGCCCCTCGCCCAGCGCCAGGGCCGCCAGTCGAGCCGCGCGCTCGGCACGCGGACCAGCAGGCCGTCGAGGTCATAGACCCGCACATCGGTCAGCCGCATGTCCGCGTAGAGCGACCCCTCGATCCGCCCGACCGAGAAGCGCAGGCCGTTTTCGGTGCGGATGTTCCCGATCCGGTCCGCCACCCAGCGATGGCCGATCGGCGTGTCGACGATCAGCAGCGCCGCGACGACGATCCCCACCAGCGCCGCGACCATGATCGCCAGCCGCCACCACCAGCGTCGCCCGCGTGGTGGCGGGGTTGGCGCGGTTTCGGTCAGGTCTGGCGCGTCGGTCAAAAGGCCTGACCCAGCGAGACATAGACCGCGACCCGGCTGTCGCCGCGCTGCGGGTTGATCGGGGTGCCGACATCCAGGCGGATCGGGCCGAAATTGGAGTAATAGCGCACGCCGAGCCCGGTGCCGAAGCGCAGGCCCGTCAGGCGCGGCAGCGGCGAGGTCGAGATATTGCCCGCGTCGAGGAACGGCACGATGCCGAAATTGCCGAACGCCCGCACCCGCGCCTCGATCGAGAACTCGGCCAGGCTGCGCCCACCGATCGGATCGTTATTGGCATCGCGCGGCCCGATCGCCTGAAAACCGTAACCGCGCACCGAGGCACCGCCGCCGGCATAGAAGCGCCGCGACGGCGCGATCTGGTCACGCGGCGCGCCCAGGATCGTGCCCAGCCGCGTCCGCGCCGCCAGCACCACCCGCTCGCCAAAGGGGTGGTAGAGGCTGGCGTCGATCTGCGTCCGCGCATAGCCGAAGGCGGCGCCCTGCAACGACAATTCGGGGCTGAGCCGCCCGCCCAGGCGAAAGCCGCGCGTCGGGTTCAGCAGATCGTCCGAGCCATCGTAATTCAGGCTGGTCGGCAGTGCCCCGATGAAGAAGGTACGCCTGCGCGGTTGCCCGGTCGAGGCGATCACGTCACGCTCGTCCGAGGTCAGCAGCTCGGCGCCCAGCGACCAGGTCCAGGTCTTCTGGAAGAAGATATTGGTCTGCCGCTCCAGATTGCCCGACAGTGACAGCGTCTTGGCGTCGAAGGCGTCGCGGATGATGTGCGCGGCGGAGAATTGCGCGGTCAGCACCCGGTCGCGACCGTTGAAATTGTTGCGGCGGAAGACGACCGCGCCCAGCTGTTCGCGCGTGCCCAGGACGCTGCGCAGGGTCAGCGCGCCTTCGGGCGGGAAGAGATTGCGGTCGGTCCAGCTGATCGCGGCGCGCGCACCCTCGCCCGTGCCGTAACCCAGCTCGCCCGCGATGGTGTGCTGCGGCGCGGGTTCGAGCGTGACCGCGACATCGACCGTCTCGGGCGTGTTCCCCGGCACCGGCTTGACCTCGACCGACGACACCAGCCCCGTCTGCACCAGCGCGCGGCGAAGATCGTCGAGGCCAGTCGAGTCGTAGGGCTGGCCGGGGCGGAAGCGGGCGATATCCTGGATATGTCCGGCGTCGAACACCCGGTCGTTGGTCGCGACGATCCGGCCATAGCGACGCTCGGTCCCGGGTTGCAGCGCCAGGTCGATCGTCGCGGTGCCGGTCGCATGGTCGACCACGATCTGCGGATCGCCGACCTTGGCGAAGGGAAAGCCCGCCTCGCCGATCGCGGAGGACAGCGCCGCCTGGCCCGCGACGATTCGGTCGGCATCGACCGGGTCGCCGGGCTTGATGCCAAAAGCCTTGGTCAGCTCGCCCGCCTTGTCGCCGGTGGCGGTCACCCCGTCCAGCGTCACATCGGCGAAGCGATAGATCTTGCCGGGCACCGCCTGCAGCACGACGGTTGGCGTATCGCCCGGCTCGATCCGGGTCGCGACCTGCACGTCGTAATAGCCGGCGCCGCGCAGCAAATTGGTCAGGAGCGCCGCATCCTCGCGCGCGCGGCGGTCGAGCTGCGCGGCGTTGGCGGCATCGCGTTCGTTGGCGCTGAGAGTCGATAGCTGGTCGAACCGCTGGCGGACCAGATCGCCGGTATCGTCGATGCCCTCGATCCGCCAGCGATAGCGCCGCTCGGCCGCCGCATCGACGGTGGCGGCGATGGTCGCGGCGGGATCGGCGGGCGCGGTCGACAGGTCGGGCCAGGCGACGCCGATCTCGGGCAAGGGCGCAAGCGGTGCCGAGGGGTCGAGCATCATCGGATCGTCGAGCGCCTGCCCCGAAGGCGGCGTGGCGGTCGACGGTGCGGCATCCTGTCCGGCGGGCGCGGCCTGGGCCCTGGCGGCCGCCGTCCAGCCGGCGCTCCCCCAAGCCATTGCCATGAAAACGATAGCGGCCACATCGTGCGGCCGCCCGATGCGGACCCTCATGGCCCGATCCCTAGCGACGCGGAACGGTCCGCGACACCCCCAAGCGCGTTCGATTGAACAGATTTGCCGCGCCGGCCGCCGCGATCCGGGGCGGTCGTCGGCGCAAGGTGCCTCAATGGACGGTGTCGAACGCCTCTTCGAGCACCAGCAGGCCGATCAGCCGCTCGATCTGCCGCCAGCGGCAGAAATGGATATGGTTGCCCAGATCACGGCTGCGCCCGGCGCGCGCCGCCGCTTCGCCGCCGGCCGATTTGCCGAACGTCTCGATCATCTCGGACGCAGTCGCCACATCGGTATCGGTCACGAAGGGAACGACATAGCCGGTCGCCTCTCCACCGTCGTCGAACAGGAAATCGTCAGAACCGTACCGCTTCATGCCTCCCCCTAGGCCGGCCTCCGCCGCTTGACCAGTCCCGTTGCGTGTCCCCACCGCCCCGTGTCGGGACGGCTGGCCTGACGCCGCCGGGCATGGCAGGACAGCGGCCATGACCGATCCCGTACAGCCCCGACCGCCCCGCCCGACCTCCAGCGGCGGCGGCATCTTCATCGCCATCGGGATCGTTGGCGGGATCATCGCCGGCCTAGCGACGGGGGAAGTAACGGTGGCGGTGCTGGTCGGCCTGGGCATCGGCATCCTGGCCGCGCTGCTGCTCTGGTGGCGCAACCGCTGATCCGCTGGCCCGTGCGGCGTCAGGCCGGCAGTCGCATCTGCCAGACGACGCGCCCGACCACCGTGATCGGCCCATCGGGCACCGGCGGCGCGGCGGGGTTGTCGCTGGTCGCCACCAGCCCCTGCGGCGTGGCGCAGACGCGCTTGACCATCAACGCGTCGCCGATGCGGATGATGTAGAGACCGCCGCGCGCGCCGGGCCGCGTGTCCTTCTGATCGACGACCAGATGGTCGCCGTCCATCAGCCCCGGCGCCATCGAATCGCCGCGCACCCGAATGACCGAGGCGGTGCCATCGCTCAGCCCCAGCCGCCGCGCAAGTTGCCGGTCGAGCGCCTCGACCCCGATCATCACATCGTCATCGACCGTTGCCCCCGGCCCCGCCGACGCCGCGACCGCCAGACGCGGCATCAACAACGGCCCGGCCTCCTTCGGCGCGCCCAGCCGCGTCTCGGGCACGCCGAAAAACTCGGCCAGCTGTCGCCGATCGCCTTCCGCCAGGGTTCGTGGCGAGCCGCGATGGACGAATTGCTGGAGATAGGCGTCGTTGCGGCCGAGCATGCGCGACAGCGCGGCCAGGCTGACGCCCGCCTGCTCCGCCAGCGCCGGAAGCGCCGCCCTGACATCCTGTCCCATCATGACATCGATATAGGCATAGGATTTTTCCTAGACAAGTTGGAAAATAGAACAGATCAAGAACACAGAAGTAAGAATCGGACAATGGGAGAACGTCCATGGAATTGCTGGTGCTCATCGAGCGCTATCTGAAAACCAGCCACATGCCCGAAACCAAGTTCGGACGGCTGGCGGTCAACGACCCCAGGCTGGTCGGCGACTTGCGACGCGGGCGCGAGCCGGGGCCGGATACGATCCGGCGGGTGAAGACCTTCATCCGGGATCATCTGGCATGACCATGATGGAACGGATCGCGCGAACGCCGATGCCTGTCGCGCAGCCCCGGCTCCGGTCGAATGACGGGGTCGACCGCCTGACGCGCGTCCTGACCGCCCATGCCGCGCGGGCCGGCTGTGCCGTATCGATCGACATACGGTCGACCGAACCCTGGGCGTCGGCGACCTTCACCGGCACCGTGGCCACCCTGGCGCTGGCGTTCACACCGAGCCCGGCCGTGACCCGCTGGCTGGCGGATTTGCCGGAGGCGGACCTGCCGATCGGGCGCGACCTGGTCGCGGACATCGCGGTCGTGCCGGCGCCCGGCGACTGTTGCTTATCCGTCCTCATCTGTAACGATGCGGCGAACGGATGTGCGTGAGGGCATTTTTCTCTTGATATGATGTAACACTACGTTAGGCACGGGGCTTCGCCAACCATCGGAGCCCCGTCTTGCTGAAGCCCGCCCTGCTGTCCGGCCTGTCCGCCGCCGCCCTTGTCGTCCCGTTCAGCGCCGCCGTCGCGCAGACTGCGCCGCAGCCGACCAATCGTGGCCGCGAGATCGTCGTGACCGCGCCGGTGCTCCAGTCGGAGGCGGATGTGCTGTCGGGCACCTCGATCGTCACCGGCGACGAACTGGTCCGCTCGATCCGCCCGACCATCGGCGAGACGCTGGCGCGCCAGCCGGGCGTGTCGGCCACCTCCTTCGGCCCCAATGCCTCGCGCCCGGTGCTGCGCGGTTTCCAGGGCGAGCGTATCCGCGTGCTGACCGACGGCATCGGCTCGATCGACGTGTCGAACACCAGTGTCGACCATGCCGTGGTCATTAATCCCCTCCTCGCCGAGCGGGTCGAGGTGCTGCGTGGCCCCTCCGCCTTGTTGTTCGGATCGTCGGCGGTGGGCGGCGTCGTCAATGTGATCGACAGCCGCATCCCGCGCAGCGTGCCCGAGAATGGCTATCGCCTGTCGGGCATCGCCGGCTATGGCTCGGCCGCCAATGAACGCTCGGTGGCGGGCGCGACCGATGTCGCGATCGGCAAGCAGTTCGTCGTCCATGCCGATGGCTCGTATCTGAAGACCGACGACCTGAAGATCGGCGGCTATGTCCTGTCGCGCCGCGCGCGGGCCGAGGCGCTGGCATCGGCGGCGCAGGCGCCCAACGATCCGCTCGACTTCGCCAATACCGCCAATCTGCGCGGTCGCCTGCCCAACACCGCCAGCGAGACTTGGACCGCCGGTGTCGGCGGCGCGTTCATCGCCGACAATGGCTCGCTCGGCGTCTCGTACAGCCATTATGACAGCCTGTACGGCGTACCGATCCGCTATGCCCTGGCCCCCGGCGGCGAGGAACCGGAGGCCCCGCGCCTCAGCCTGGTTCAGAACCGCGTCGACCTGCGTGGCGAGATCGAGACGGGCGGCGGCTTCCTCGAGCGCATCCGCCTGCGCGCCGGCATGGCCGATTACCGCCATTTCGAGCTGGAAGAGGATGGCGAGGTCGGCACCGCTTTCTACAACAAGGGTATCGAGGGCCGGCTCGAGCTGGTTCAGGCGAAGCGTGACGGCTGGCAGGGCGCGTCGGGCGTGCAGTTCTTCAACCGCGACTTCGACGTGCAGGGCGAGGAAGCCTTCCTGCCGCGCAACAATACCGCGCAGGTCGGCCTGTTCACCCTGCAACAGCTGGATCGCGGCGCGTTCAAGATGGAGGCCGGTGCCCGTTACGAGCACACCTCGCTGACCGCGCGCACCGCCGTCACCGACGATCGCTTCTTCCGGGGGCAGCGCAGCTTCGACGCCTTTTCGGGGTCGATCGGCGCCAGCTATGGCTTCGCGCCCGACTGGCGCGCCGGCCTGAACCTGTCACGTACCGAACGCGCGCCGTCCGCCGAAGAGCTGTTCGCCAACGGCCCCCATGCCGGGACCGAGGCCTATGAGCTGGGCAATCCCGATTTCCGCAAGGAAAGCAGCTGGGGCATCGAAGCCACGCTGCACGGGCATGGCGAGGGCTATAGCTTCGACGCCTCGGCCTATTACAACCGCTTCTCCAACTATATCTATGACGCGTTCGTGCCGGCCGCCGCGTGCGTCAACGCCGCCGCGCCCTCGGGCCGCGATGTCGACCTGCCCTGCTTCCAATATGCGCAGGCCGATGCCCGCTATTACGGGATCGAGGCGGAGGGGTCGCTGCGCCTCGCCACCATCGGCACCTATGCGATCAACGCCGACCTGCTGGGCGATTATGTCAACGCCCAGATCCTGAACAACGGCCCAGCGCCGCGCATCCCGCCGCTGCGTCTGCTGGGCGGGCTCGAGGCGCAGTCGGACCGCGTGAACGCGCGCGTCGAGGTCGAGCGCAGCTTCAAGCAAAGCCGCGTCATGGGCGTGGAGACGCCGACCGACGGCTTCACCCTGGTCAACGCCTCGGTCCAGTTGAAGCCCTGGGGGCCGCTGAACCCGACGACGTTGACGCTGTCGGCGAACAACATCTTCGACGTCGATGCGCGCCGCCATGCCAGCGTGTTGAAGGACTTCGCCCCCCTGTCGGGCCGCGATCTGCGCGCGACGCTCAGCTTCAAGCTCTGACGCCCCCTCGGTCTGCGTCGGGTGACTGGCCCCCTTCCGCTCCGGCGGGAGGGGGCCTTTTTGTCATCCGCGATCGGGCTTGCGCCGTCGCGGCGCGGTGATAGCCTTTGGGGCGAGCATCGGAGGGGGAGCAGAGCATGACGAAGACATGGTGGCTGGCGGCCCTGGCGCTGGGGGCCGGTGCGGGCGCGGCCGAGGCCAAGGATACGACGCCCTGTCCCAAGGACCTGATCTGCGCCAGCGATCCCAACAGCGTCGGCGGCGCGATGATGCGCGCAGGGTATCAGGGGCTGGTCGACACCGATGGCGAGGGCGATCCGATGATCGTCAGCTCGGCCGCCGGCTACAAGTTCAACATCTATTTCTATGACTGCGAGGCGCACAAGCAATGCGCCTCGCTGCAATTCTCGATGCGGCTGACCCCGTCCGAGCGGCGTGACCTGAACTTCGTCAACACATGGAACAGCGAGAAGCGCTTCGCCCAGCTCGCGTTGATGAAGGACGGCGATCTGCGGCTGACGCACGACATGTCGACGGTGGGCGGCATCACCCGCGCCAATTTCACCGATGTCGTCGAATGGTGGTCCTCGACGATGGGCACGCTGGAGACCTTTCTGAAGGCCAATCCGCCGGCAGAGCCGATGCGCACCGTGCCCGCGCCGCCGGTCAAGACCACGACCTGACCGGCCCGGCGGGGGTGGACAAAGCCGCCCACCTTGCCGAGAAGCGGCGGACATAAGGAGAGAATTCCATGTCCCTGATGGGCAAGTTCGACTGGGCGGACCCGTTCCTGCTCGACGACCAGCTGAGCGATGACGAGCGGATGATCCGCGACACCGCGCGCGCCTATGCCGATGACCGGCTGGCCCCGCGCATCGTCGAGGCCTTTGCGCACGAACATACCGACCCCGAGATATTCCGCGAGATGGGGCAGCTCGGCCTGCTCGGCCCGACCATTCCGGAGGCGTTCGGCGGCGTCGGTGCATCCTATGTCGCCTATGGCCTGATCGCGCGTGAGGTGGAGCGGATCGACAGCGGATACCGCTCGATGATGAGCGTGCAGTCGAGCCTCGTCATGTATCCCATCCACGCCTATGGCTCGGACGAACAGAAGCATCGCTATCTGCCCAGACTGGCCAGCGGCGAATGGATCGGCTGTTTCGGCCTGACCGAACCCGATGCCGGCTCGGACCCCGGCGGCATGCGCACGACCGCGAAAAAGGTCGATGGCGGATACGTCCTGTCGGGGGCCAAGACCTGGATTTCCAACTCGCCGATCGCCGATGTCTTCGTCATCTGGGCCAAGTCGGACGCGCATGGCGGCGCGATCAGGGGTTTCGTGCTGGAAAAGGGCATGAAGGGCCTGTCCGCGCCCAAGATCGAGAACAAGCTGTCCCTGCGCGCGTCGATCACCGGCATGGTGATGATGGACGAGGTCGCGGTCGGCGAGGAGGCGCTGCTGCCGCATGTCGAGGGGCTGAAGGGGCCGTTCGGCTGTCTCAACCGCGCCCGCTACGGCATCAGCTGGGGCGCGATGGGCGCAGCGGAATTCTGCTTCCACGCCGCGCGCCAATATGGCCTCGACCGCAAGCAATTCGACCGCCCGCTGGCCGCGACGCAGCTGTTCCAGAAGAAGCTGGCCGATATGGAGACCGAAATCGCGTTGGGGCTTCAGGCCTCGTTGCGCGTCGGCCGGCTGATGGACGAGGGCCGGTTCGCGCCCGAGATGATCTCGATCGTCAAGCGCAACAATGTCGGCAAGGCGCTCGACATCGCGCGGGCCTCGCGCGACATGCATGGCGGCAACGGCATTTCGGGCGAGTATCAGGTGATGCGTCACCTGATGAACCTGGAGACGGTCAATACCTATGAAGGCGCCGCCGACGTCCACGCGCTGATCCTGGGCCGCGCAATCACGGGAATCGCGGCGTTTTGAGCCAGTCCCTATTCCTCCCCATCCCCGATGGGGAGGCGGACCGCGCCCGAAGGGCGTGGTGGAGGGGCATGGCGGGTCCGTCCAGCCCCTCCACCATCGCTGACGCGATGGTCCCCCTCCCCAAGCATAGCTTGGGGAGGAATGGATGACCAAACCCGCCCCCCTCGCCGGGCTCAAGGTCGTCGAACTCGCCCGTATCCTCGCCGGCCCCTGGGCGGGGCAGGTGCTGGCCGATCTCGGCGCGGAGGTGGTGAAGGTCGAAAGCCCGGAGGGTGACGATACCCGCCGCTGGGGACCGCCCTTCATCGCCAATCCGGACGGCAGCCAGGATGCCGCCTATTTCCATGCGGCCAATCGCGGCAAGTCCTCGGTCGTCGCCGACTTCGCGACCCCCGCGGGGCAGGCCAGGGTCCGCGCGCTGATCGCCGATGCCGATGTCGTGATCGAGAATTTCAAGTTTGGCGGCCTCGCCCGCTATGGCCTGGACTATGACAGCCTGTCGGCGATCAATCCGCGCCTGATCTACTGCTCGATCACCGGCTTCGGGCAGGACGGCCCCTATGCCGCCCGCGCCGGATACGACTTCATCGTCCAGGGGATGAGCGGCATCATGGACCTGACCGGCGAGCCCGGTGGCGCGCCGCAGAAGATCGGCGTGGCGCTCGCCGACATCATGACCGGGCTCTATGCCGTCATCGCGATCCAGGCGGCGCTGCATATGCGCGGGCGGACCGGGCGCGGCCAGCATATCGACATGGCGCTGCTCGACACGATGACGGGCGTGCTGGCCAATCAGGCGATGAACTATCTCACCTCGGGCATGACGCCCAGCCGGCTGGGCAATGCGCATCCCAATATCGTGCCCTATGCCGCCTTTCCCGCCAGCGACGGCTGGTTCATCCTGGCGGTGGGCAATGACGCGCAGTTCCGCCGCTTCGCGCATGTGGTCGGCATCGACGGCGACGATCCGCTCCATGCGACCAATGCCTTGCGCTGCGAACATCGCGCCACGCTCACCCCGATGATCGAGGCCGCCACCGCCCGCTGGCCGCGTGATAAGCTGCTCTCGGCGCTGGAGGCGGCCGGCGTTCCGGCGGGCCCGATCAACACGGTCGAACAGGCCTTTGCCGACCCGCAGGTGCTCGCACGCGGCCTCGCCATCCAGCCCGAGCGTCCCGATGGCTCCACCGTGCCGGGCGTACGCACCCCGATCCGCTTTTCCGACGCCGATCTCGTCCTCGACCGCGCCGCGCCAATGCTCGGGCGGTAGCTCTGCGCCCCTGCATCGACTAAGCGCCGCCTCAGGATGACCAGCCTCACCGTCAACAACCAGCCCGTCCGCTATCGCCTGCCGCCCGACACGCCGCTGCTCTGGGCGCTGCGCGACGCGTCCAATCTGACCGGCACCAAATATGGCTGCGGCACCGGCGAATGTGGGGCTTGCACGGTCGATATCGACGGCCGCGCCGTCCGCAGCTGTCAGGTGCCGATCGGCCGGATCGAGGGCAGCGTCGTCACCACCATCGAGGGACTGTCCCGCGACCGCTCGCACCCCGTGCAGCAAGCGTTCCTGGCCGCCAATGTCAGCCAGTGCGGCTATTGCATCCCCGGCATGGTGATGGCCGCCGCCGCGCTGATCCAGAAACATCCCGATCCGTCCGAAGAGCTGATCCGCGCGCAGATCACCAATCTGTGCCGCTGCGGCATCTATCCGCGCCTGGTCGAGGCGATCCAGCGCGCCGCGCGGGCGCAGCGGGGCGAGGAGACGATCCCCGGCGCGCCCCTGCCCGGCACCGATCCCGCCGATGCCGCGCGCGCGGTGCCGGCGCTGGTCCCCGGCGCGATGGTGCAAGACGGCCGCTGACATGATTCTTTCACTTGGCTGACAGTCGGGTTCAGCATCCACTCAACACGCGCATGGCAGGGTTCACCGCATGATCGGAGCCGGCATGTGCGCCGGCGCATGGGGTAAGTGGGTATGAAGAAGCATTGGATGGCGGTCCTGCTCGCGGCGTCGGCGGCAGTGGCACCGGGGATCGCCATGGCGCAGGACATCATGATGGATCGGGGGCCACGCGGCGGCCCCGAAGGGCGCCCCGGACCCGGTGGCCCCGGCGGCCCGCGCCCCGGTGGCCAATTGGAGCGCAGCGAAGGTCGCCCGATCTTCAACGACCGCGAGGCGTTTCCCGAAAACCGTCCCGCCTATCGCCCCGACCATGCCGAGGCGCCCCGGCCGCCCGCCCCCGAGCGGCGCCCTGACGGTCCCGGCCGCTGGGCGGGTCGTGGCGAGGCACGCCCCGATGGTCCCCGCCCCGATGATCGGCGCCCCGACGACCGACGCCCCGGCCGCGAAGAGTGGCGTCGTGACGATCGCCAGCCCGGCCAGTGGCGTGGCCAGCCCCGCCCCGAGGGTCAGTGGCGCGACCAGCAATGGCGCCGCGATCAGGGGCCGGACCAGCGCTGGCGCGACGACGAACGGCGGCGGCGCGAGGATCGCGATCGCTGGCGGCGCAACTATGGCGACTGGCGCGACCAGGACAATCAGGCCTACGGTTTCGCAGAGCGTCGCAACTGGGCGAACCAATGGGATCGCGGCTGGCGGCGGGATCGCCGCTATGACTGGCTGGGGTGGCGCTCGCTCAATCGCGGCGCCTATCACCTGCCACGCTATTACGGCCCGCAGGGCGGCTATGGCTATGAGCGCTTCTCCAGCGGCGTGATCCTCGAGCCGATGCTGTTCGGCCGGACCTATTGGCTGACCGACCCGTACGCCTATCGCCTGCCGCCGACCTACGGCCCCTATCGCTGGGTCCGATACTATAATGACGCGGTGCTGGTCGACACGCGCAGCGGGCTGGTCGTCGACATCGTCTACGACATTTTCTGGTAAGGCCGGGCGGGAGGGGGTTCGCCCCCTCCCCTCTTGTCTTTATCGGCGCTCCGTCGCACATCCGGCCCATGTCGTTCTTTTCGAGGAAGCCCAAGGGCAACCCCGCCGCCTCCCCCGTCCGCGCCCGGTTCGGGGTGAGCGTGCCCCAGCATCTGGACGCCAACCCGGCAGTCACGCGCGTCGCGACCGATGCGGCGCAGATCTATTATCAGGCCGATTTCCTGACACCGGCACAGTGCGACGCGCTGATCGCGATGATCGACGCCAATCGTCGCCCCTCGACCCTGCTGTCCGACCGACCCGATTACGGGTTCCGCACCTCGGAGAGTTGCGACATGAACCGCTGGTCGCCCGATGTGCAGCCGATCGACGAATCGATCGCCCGCCTGCTCGGCATCCCCCCCGAACAGGGCGAGACGATGCAGGGCCAGCGTTATGCCCCCGGCCAGCAATTCCGCGCGCATCACGACTATTTCCACGAAACCGAAAGCTATTGGGAAAAGGTCAAGGTGCATGGCGGCCAGCGCACCTGGACTGCGATGATCTATCTGAACGATGTGCCCGAGGGGGGTGCGACCTGGTTCCCGCAGGCCGGCATCCGCGTCGCCCCGCGCCGCGGCCTGCTGCTCGCCTGGAACAACATGCTGCTCGACGGCAGCCCGAACGACGCCACGCTGCATGAAGGCATGCCGGTGGTCGAGGGCGTCAAATATGTCATCACCAAGTGGTTTCGCGAAGGCAATTGGGTGAGCTGAGTATCTGGGGGGGCCGCCCCTCTTGCCCCGCCTCCGGCCGGCATGGCATGGCGTTCGCGTGACGTTCCTGCCCATCGCTGTCCGCCCATGACCGACGTCCTCGGCATCGCGCAATCCATTCTCGGCCAGCCCTGGCGCTGGCGTGCTTTGTCCGCCGACGCCCGCGACGGGCTGGGCCATGACGATCTGGTCACCCAGCTGCTGCTCTCGCGCGGATGCCCTCCGGAGGCGGTCGAAGAGCATAAGCAACCCTCGATCCGCAGCTTCATGCCCGACCCCTCGATCTTCCGAGACATGGACCGCGCCGCCGAACGGCTGGCCGATGCGGTGATCGCGGGCGAGCCGGTGGCGATCTTCGGCGATTATGACGTCGACGGCGCGACCTCTTCGGCGCTGATGGTGCGGCTGCTACGGTCGCTCGGCCTGTCGCCCCGCGCCTATATTCCCGACCGCCTGACCGAGGGCTATGGCCCGACCGAGGCGGCGCTGCTGCGGCTCCAGGCCGAAGGGGCGACGCTGATCGTTACCGTCGATTGCGGCGCGCAGGCGTTCGAGCCGCTCGCCGCCGCCCATGCCGCCGGGATCGAGGTGATGGTCGTCGATCATCACAAATGCGCGACCCAGCTTCCGCTGGCACATGCGGTGGTGAACCCCAATCGCCTGGACGAGGGGGAAGGCGCCGCGCATGGCCATCTGGCCGCTGTGGGCGTGTGCTTCCTGCTCGGCGCGGCACTGATCCGCACGCTGCGCCAGCGCGGCTTCTTCGCCGATCGGCCCGAGCCGCGCCTGCTCGACCTGCTCGACCTCGTCGCGCTGGGCACCGTAGCCGATGTCGCGCCACTCAAGGGCCTGAACCGTGCCTTCGTCGCGCAGGGGCTGAAGGTGATGGCGCAGCGCCGCAATATCGGGCTGGCCGCGCTGACCGAGGCGGCGCGGCTGACCCGTGCGCCGACCTGCTCCGACCTGGGCTTCGCGCTCGGCCCGCGCATCAATGCGGGCGGACGGGTCGGCCAGGCCGATCTCGGCGTCCGGCTGCTGACCACCGAGGACCCGGCCGAGGCACGCGCCATCGCCGAGGAGCTCAATTATTTCAACGATGAACGCCGCGCGATCGAGGCCGGGGTGCAGGCCACCGCCGAGGCGACTGCGGATCGCGGCCGCCAGGTCGTGCTGGTGTCTGGCGAGGGCTGGCACCCCGGCGTCATCGGCATCGTCGCCGGGCGCCTGAAGGAAAAGCTGGACCGCCCCGCCATCGTCATCGCCGTCGACGAGCATGGCATCGGCAAGGGCTCGGGCCGCTCGATCGCCGGCGTTGATCTGGGCGCGGCGATCCTGGCCGCCAAGGAGCATGGCCTGCTGATCGCGGGCGGCGGCCATGCGATGGCCGCCGGCCTGACCGTCGCCGCCGACCGCATTGCCGAACTGGCCGATTTCCTGGAGGAAAGGCTGGCGGAGGCCGTCGTCCGCGCCAGCGCGGGCCGCGCGCTGCTGGTCGATGCGGTACTGGCCCCCGGCGGCGTCAATCCGGCGCTGGTCGGGTCGATGGAGGCCGGTGGTCCATACGGCATGGGCTGGCCCGCCCCCCGCATCGCCGCCGGCCCGTTCCGCGTCATCCGCGCCGATCTGGTCGGCACCAACCATGTCCGCGCGATCGTCGCCGGGGCCGATGGCCGCAGCCTGAAGGCCATGGCCTTCCGCCACGCCGAAACCGCACTGGGCCAGGCGCTGCTCGCTGCCGGCAGCACCCGCCGCCTGTGGCTGGCCGGCCGCGCGAAGATCGACGACTGGTCGGGCCGCGACGTCGCCGAACTCCATATCGAAGACGCCGCATGGGCCGACTAAAAAAAGCGCTTGACGGTTTCACCACCCTCCCTTAGAGGCCCCTCCACGCCACCCGGCGGCCCCTTCGTCTAGCGGTTAGGACGCGGCCCTTTCACGGCTGAAACACGGGTTCGATTCCCGTAGGGGTCACCATTACAAGCCTATCAATGGCTTAGATGGTGACGATTCGAGAAAATCTCGTATCGAGATCTCATCCTTTTGTTCTGGTTTAACCTCCTTCGCCGCTACGATCGGCGGATGGACATACCGGCCCGCGATCCCACGTGGGAGCCGCGACGCGCAAATTCTTGCGCTCAATCTAATCGAACAAAATTAATTGGTCCGCCAGGGAAGCATCGCCGTTGCGGAACTGTCCCACCTTCTAAGCAAGTTGCGCCCCCCGAAGCGATAGGCCGCCCGCCGCCGACGTTCCTGCATCGATCGCGGTCGCGACCCGTTGCGCCAGTCAGGCAAGATCTTGGTCGAAGGAACCGGTCATCATCCATTGCGCAAAAACGGTGGCCACCCCTCATTGGTTGGATAGGATCAGCATATGGACATGGCCACGCTTCGCAACATTGCCGCTTTTGCCCCTATCCTATCAGAACCGGATTTCGTGACGGGCGCATGGACCGAACCCCGGCGATCCTCCGAAGGGGTTATCACCATGCCCTGGTTCCACTTCTCCGACCCCGCCGCCGCCTTCGTCACTGCGATCGCCAGGGAGGATGTCGCCGCCCATTACCTCAGGCCCGTGGATGACGAGGCCCGTTCCACGGCCATGCACATGATCGAGCATCCCCCGGCCATCGCCAATGCCAGCGTCGAACAGATCGGCTGGATTTTGACCTATCTGTTACGGGCGGACCGCTTCGTGGAGGGATCGCTGGCCCAAGCGTTCGACAAGGGCCTGATGCGCGCCATCGCGCAACGTGCGGCCATTCTCGGCAACGTCGAGCGGACATAACGAAAGCCCCGCTAAAGCAGATTAGCCTAGTGGGGTTTTTAATGCGCACCAAGGTCAGCGAGTACATTCGGATAGATCGTCAGCCGACCGAGGCCGCGATAGACATCAGCCGGGATGATACCCCCTCAATCTCGATGACGATCGCAATCCTCCGTATATAATCGACGACGCCGACTTCGTCGTTCGCGGCATGCCACGGGTTTCTCAGCGCGATGACGAAGACAAAGCCGAAACCCGGCGATATGAGCCGGCGATGGCCCGGTTGCTCCTGTTCAACAAACCCTTCGGGGTCCTGTCCCAATTCACGGATCGCGGATCACCCACGGTGCGATCGACCTTGTCGGACTTCATCGCCGTGAAGGGCGTCTACCCCGCCGGGCGGCTCGATCGGGACAGCGAAGGTCTGCTGCTGCTCTGCGATGACGGGAGACTGCAGGCGCGCATCGCCGATCCCCGCTTCAAGATGCCCAAGACCTATCTTGTTCAGGTCGAAGGCGATCCGCAGGAAGCAGATCTGGCCCGCTTGCGGCAGGGCGTGCTGCTCAAGGACGGCATGACCCTGCCCGCCGAGGTGGCGCGGATCGACGCGCCCGATCTATGGCTGCGCGATCCGCCGATCCGCCAGCGCAAGCTCATTCCCGACAACTGGCTGAGGATCACCATTCGCGAAGGCCGCAATCGGCAGGTCCGGCGGATGACGGCGGCGATCGGCTTGCCGACCTTGAGGCTCGTCCGCTGGTCGATCGGTGACTGGTCCGTCGCCGGGATCGCACCGGGCCAGTTCGAAGAGGTGTCGACCTCGGCACACGGTTCGCAGCGGCCCGCATGACCGATGGCTCCGCTCGACAGCATCGCGGTTCGAGATCGTCCCTGTTGCCGCCACCCCCAAAAGCTGGTTTGAGACGTCGCGCAAAGGGCCTTGACGGTCATCGCCCGGCGCCCTTGTCCTCCACCGCGTGCAAAAGCCAATCGGCAGGTTTTTGAATTTCCATGAATTATCGTCACTCCTTCCATGCCGGCAACAGCGCCGATGTCGTGAAGCACAGCCTGCTGATCGCGCTTATCCGCGCCCTGCAGCAGAAGCCGGGCGCCTTGACGCTGATCGACACCCATGCCGGCTGCGGCCTCTACGATCTGGGCGGCGAACAGGCCCAGCGCACCGGTGAGGCCGTGCACGGCGTGGTGCGGGCCTTTGCCGATGCGAACCCCCTGCTGGACGACTATCGCGCCGCCGTGCGCGCGGTGAATGCCGGGGCGGAGCCGCAACTCTATCCCGGCTCGCCGCAATTCCTGGCGCAGCTTCTGCGCCCGCAGGACGTGCTGATCCTCAACGAAAAGCATCCCGAGGACGCCCGCACCTTGCGCAGTGCGATGCGCGGCACGCCCGCCGCCGTGCACGAGCGCGATGCCTATGAGCTTTGGCTGGCGATGCTGCCGACCCGGACGGCGCGCGGCGTGGTGGTGGTCGATCCGCCCTATGAACAGACGGACGAGCGCACGCGCATCGCCACCACGCTCGCCGCGGCGCATCGCAAATGGGCGCATGGCGTGACGGTCATCTGGTATCCGCTGAAAGACCGCGAAACCCACGAGCGGTGGAAGCACCAGTTGCACCGGCTCGGCATCCCGAAATTTCTATCGGTCGAGCATTGGCTGTACGATGCCGATCAGCCCGGCATCTACAACGGCGCAGGCCTGTTCATCGTCAATCCGCCCTATGCCTTCACGCAAGTGCTACCGCCACTGTTGGATGCCCTCCGCGCCGCCTTGGCACCAGAAGGGCATCGCGGCGAGATCACGGCGGACTGGCTGAACGGCTGAAAGCTCGGCCGGATCGACATTCAGGCCGCCTTCCCTTCTTTCCGCCCCTTACAGGGGACGAATCAAAAAGGGCGGCGAGCCGAAGCCCACCGCCCTTTCCAAAACCTAGAATCAGACGATCAGGCCGTCACCGCCCCGTGGCAATGCTTGTACTTCAGCCCCGAGCCGCAGGGGCACGGCGCATTGCGGTTCACGCGGCCTTCCCACTGCGCCGGATCGGTGCCCAGGTCCGCACCCTCGGGCTGCGGGATCTGCATCGGCGGCATTTGCGGCTGGAGCAGACCGCGTGCGGCGGCATCCCAGTCGTTGGTGTTGTCCTCACCGGTGAACGGGTCGAAGTGCGAGGTGATGAAGTCCGGCAGTTCGGGCAGTTCCGGCGGCGCCTGAAGCTGGAACTGGGCATAGGCGATGGTGCGCGTCACATCCTCGCGAATATTGTCGAGCATCCGCTGGAACAGCGAAAACGCCTCATGCTTATACTCGTTGATCGGCGTCTTCTGCGCATAGGCGCGCAGATGGACGACCTGGCGCAGCGCGTCGAGCGTCGCCAGATGCTCCTTCCAATGATGGTCCAGATTCTGGAGCAGGATCGACTTCTCGACGCTGGTCCAGGTGTCGGGTTCCAGTTCCTTGGCCTTGGCCTCGACCATCGCATCGGCCTCGGCCGTCACGCGTTCCAGCACGATCTCGGGATCGATCGCTTCTTCGGTCAGCCAGTCGTCGATCGGCGGCTCGAGGTTCAGCAGGTCCTTCAGCTGCTGCTTCATGCCCGCGACATCCCACTGCTCGGGATAGCTG
Source organism: Sphingomonas pseudosanguinis (assembly GCF_052056765.1). Taxonomy (NCBI): domain Bacteria; kingdom Pseudomonadati; phylum Pseudomonadota; class Alphaproteobacteria; order Sphingomonadales; family Sphingomonadaceae; genus Sphingomonas; species Sphingomonas pseudosanguinis. Next base: position 1,206,247 of record NZ_CP189888.1, on the reverse strand, counting down.
TTGGGCGGACAAGCCGTGCCGACGATCGCGTTCACCGTCTCGGCGCGCATGTCAGCGACGACCTCGCCCACCGTCTCGGCATCCATGATGTCGGCGCGCTGTTCGTAGATGACCTTGCGCTGATCGTTCATCACGTCATCATATTCGACGACCTGCTTGCGGATGTCGTAGTTGCGGGCCTCGACCTTCTTCTGCGCGGTCTCGATCGCCTTGGTCAGCCACTTGCTGCCGATCGCCTCGCCATCCTCGATATTGCTGCGCATCATCTTGGCGAACAGCGTGTCCGGCCCGAAGATGCGGAGCAGATCGTCGTCGAGGCTGAGGTAGAAGCGTGACAGGCCCGGATCGCCCTGACGGCCCGAACGACCGCGCAGCTGGTTGTCGATGCGGCGGCTCTCGTGCCGCTCGGTGCCCAGCACGAACAGGCCGCCGGCTTCCAGCACCTTCTGCTTTTCCTCCGCGATCTCGGCGCGGATGCGCGTCGCCGCCGCCTCATAGTCCGGCGTGCCCTCGACCAGATCGGGATGTTCGTCGAGCATGCGGAATTCGAGGTTGCCGCCGAGCTGAATGTCGGTGCCGCGACCCGCCATGTTGGTCGCGATCGTCACCGCGCTGAGGCGGCCGGCCTGCGCCACGATATGCGCTTCCATCTCGTGATAGCGCGCGTTCAACACCTTGTGCGGCACGCCCTCCTGGGTGAGGAATTCGCTCAGCAGTTCGGACTTTTCGATCGAGACGGTGCCGACCAGCACCGGCTGGCCCTTGGCGGCGTGGTCGCGGATTTTCTTGGCGATCGCCAGGAACTTGTCCTGGGTGTTCTTGTAGAACTCGTCCTCCTCGTCGACGCGCGCGATCGGCAGGTTCGTCGGGATGGTGACGACGTTGATCTTGTAGATGTCGTAGAATTCGCCCGCTTCGGTCGCGGCGGTGCCGGTCATGCCCGAAATCTTCGGGTACATGCGGAAATAATTCTGGAAGGTGATCGAGGCCATGGTCTGGTTCTCGGGCTCGATATTGACGCCCTCCTTTGCCTCGACGGCCTGGTGCAGGCCCTCCGACCAGCGACGCCCGTCCATCATGCGACCGGTGAACTCGTCGATGATGATGACCTTGCCGTCCTTCACGATATAGTCGGTGTCGCGCTTGAACATCATGTTCGCACGCAGCGCCTGGTTCAGGTGGTGGACGACCTGGGTATTCTCGAAGTCATACAGGTTCTCGCCCTGCAGCAACCCGGCCGCCTCCAGCAGGCGCTCGGCGCGCTCGGTGCCGTCCTCGGTCAGGATGATCGACTTCTGCTTCTCGTCCTTCTCATAATCGTCGGCGGTCAACTGCTTCACGATCGCGTCGACGCCGATATACAGCTCGGACTTGTCGTCGGTCGGACCGGAGATGATCAGCGGGGTGCGCGCCTCGTCGATCAGGATCGAGTCGACCTCGTCGACGATCGCGTAGTTGAAGGGACGCTGCACCATCGAGGAGCGCTCATACTTCATGTTGTCGCGCAGATAGTCGAAGCCGAACTCGTTGTTCGTGCCGTAGGTGATGTCGGCGTCATAGGCCGCGCGGCGCTGGCCATCGTCGAGATTCGGAATGATGGTGCCGGTGGTCAGGCCCAGGAAATTATACACCCGGCCCATGGTCGCGGCGTCGCGGCTGGCCAGATAGTCGTTGACGGTGACGACGTGCACGCCCTTGCCGGGCAGCGCGTTGAGATAGGTGGCGAGCGTCGCGACCAGCGTCTTGCCCTCGCCCGTACGCATTTCGGCGATCTCGCCGCGATGGAGCACGATGCCGCCGATCATCTGCACGTCATAGTGACGCTGGCCGAGCACGCGCTTGGCGGCTTCGCGGACGGTGGCGAAGGCTTCGGGCAGCAGGCTGTCGAGCGTCGCGCCGTTCGCCAGTTGCTCGCGGAACTTGACCGTCTGCGCGGCGAGCTGGTCGTCCGACATCGCCTCCATCTCGGGCTCGAACGCGGCAATCTTGGCGACGGTCGGCTTGAGCGACTTGACGTAGCGGTCGTTGGACGAACCGAACAGGGACTTGGCGAGGCCGCCGAACATAAGCGATTTCCTGACTGAAATATCGTGAGATGGGCGCAGCGCCGGTCGAAGCGAGGCGCGCGCGATCGAAATGGACTGGGGAATGGGGTCGGCCGATCGCCGACGCCTGTGCCTATTCGCGCCGGCGGCCCATGAACGGCGCCACGATCGGGCGCGGCATCGCGGCCAGGAACAGATCGCTCGGGCGGGCGATGTCGATCAGGCTGGCGAGCGGCTGCACTGGCCGGGTCGCGGCGCGCGCGACGGCGGCTTGCTTGGCGGCGGCGACAATGCTGCACTCTGCAACGACCCCACGCGCCTCCTGCCCACGCGCCGCCGACCCCACGCCGGTCAGCGCGGATAGAAGGGCGGAAAGGAGCAGAAGCAGGTTCATGCGAGGCTTGTCTTAGGCAGATACGCGCGGCGCGTCCATCCGTTGCAGCAACCTGCCAAATGGATGGCGTCAATCGCCATTCGCAAACATCCAACGCACCCTTGGCGACCAGTAGACGCCCGCCACCGCCCGCCCCTTTCGATTTCTGGCTGGATCAAATCGCGCCTTCTCGAGCATCAAGCGGCACGTTGATTGGTCCAGAAGCGCCTCGCCACTGCTTTGTAATACGACGCAACGACGAGGTTCGCCGGTGTTATCGACCAGCACCGCAACTCGAACACGCCCCCGCATGGGGAAGCGGGACTCTGTTATCTCGGTTCGAAATATTTCGGAAGGATCGGTTATCAATCGCGGCGGCGAGGCGCCGACTTTCGACAAACTCGCCGAAGGAGCTGAATGGCTGGGTGCCTGTCTCGGAACGGCAATGGCGTTCAATGTCGGTGCAAGGGTGAGGGCACATGTTCCTGCAATGGCCAACCAACCAATCCGAACGCCACGCCTCACCAGCCCACTTCCCCACATATTCCGCATTACATAGTGCAGTTCGAGGCGGTCTAATAGACCGCCGGAAGCGCTTGCCCCCGGTCCATGGTGGGCTATGTAGCTTGCCCTCATGAGCATCGCCACCTCTCCCCTCGCCCAGCCCTTTCCCGCCCTGCCCGCGATCGATGGCGTGACGCTGCGCGTCGCCCGTGCGCGGTACAAGAATTGGGAGCGCGCCGACCTGACCTTCGTGACGCTGCCCGAGGGGACCAGCGTCGCGGGCGTACTGACCACCAGCAAATGCCCCAGCCCGGAGGTCGAATGGTGCCGTCAGGCGCTGGTCCTGGGGCAGGCGCGCGCGCTGGTCGTCAATGCGGGCAACTCCAACGCCTTTACCGGCCATCGGGGCCGCGCCGCCGTCGAGGCGATCGCCGCGCGCACCGCCGCCGCGATGGAGTGCCAGCCCTCGGACGTGTTCGTCGCCTCGACCGGCGTGATCGGCGTGCCGCTGCCCATCGACAAGGCTGAAGCGGGCCTCGACGCCGCTTTCACCGCCGAGCCGTGCGGTTGGGAAGACGCCGCCGCGACGATCATGACCACCGACACCTTCGCCAAGGGCGCGACGACGACCGCAATCGTCGATGGCCGAACGGTGACGCTCGCCGGCATCATCAAGGGCTCGGGCATGATTGCGCCCGACATGGCGACGATGCTGGGTTTCATCTTCACCGACGCCGCCGTCGCGCCGGAGTTCCTGCAACGCGCGCTCGGCGCCGCCAATGGGCGCAGCTTTTCGTGCATCACGGTCGATGGCGACACCTCGACAAGCGATACGGTGCTGGCCTTTGCGACCGGCACGGCAGGCAATGCGCCGCTGGTCGATGACGACAGCGACGGGGCGGACGCCTTCCGCGCGGCGCTCGCCGATCTGTGCCATCAACTGGCGCTGCTCGTCGTTCGCGATGGAGAAGGCGCGACCAAGCTGATCGAGATCCGGGTCGAGGGCGCGGAGAGCGACCGCTCGGCGCATCGCATCGCCATGTCGATCGCCAATTCTCCGCTGGTGAAGACCGCCATTGCGGGTGAGGACGCCAATTGGGGCCGCGTCGTCATGGCGGTCGGCAAGGCGGGCGAACCGGCCGAGCGTGACAAGCTGTCGATCCGTTTCGGCGAGACGCTGGTGGCCAAGGATGGCCTGGCGGTGGAGGGCTATGACGAGGCCCCCGTCGCCGCGCATCTGAAGGGGCAGGAGATCGCGGTTGGCGTCGACCTCGGCCTGGGCGAAGGCGTCGCGACGGTTTGGACCTGCGACCTGACCCACGGCTATATCTCGATCAACGCCGATTACCGGAGCTGAGGGCGATGCTGACCATCTGGGGCCGGATCAACTCGCATAACGTCAAGAAGGTCGTCTGGCTGGCCGAGGAAATGGGGCTGACCTATGACCGGCGCGATGTCGGCGGGCCGTTCGGGATGGACGCGGGCTATCGCGCGCTCAATCCCAACGCACTGATCCCGACAATCGAGGATGATGGCTTCGCGCTCTGGGAGTCGAACAGCATCCTGCGCTATCTGGCGGCCAACCATGGCGGCGAGGCGTTCTATCCGGCCGATCGGAAGGCGCGGGCCTCGGTCGAGCGGTGGATGGACTGGGGCTTCACCTGGGCCGATGCGATCCGGCCGATCTTCTTTCAGATGGTGCGGACCGAGGCCGACAAGCGCGACACAGGCTTGGTCGAGCGGAGCGTCGCACGCGCGGCGGGGCTGTCGGCGATCCTCGACGATGTGCTGGGGCGGCAGGACTGGCTGTCGGGCGATGCGTTCGGGATCGGGGATATTCCCGTCGCCGCCTATGCGAATACCTGGTTCCAGCTGCCGGTCGAGCGACCGTCACGGCCGAATTTGGAGCGCTGGTATGCCGCGCTGCAAGCGCGTGCGCCATTTCGTGACGTGGTGATGATCCCGTTGAGTTGAGCCGTCTGCGGCTCAGGGCTCTGTGAGACACCTTGCCCTCCCCTCGATCCCCTCCCGCCTGCGGGAGGGGAGGAAGAAGGGGCGGCAGGTTATGAAGCCTTCTCGCGCCACTTGGCACGCCCCTCCCGCAAGCGGGAGGGGATGGGGGAGGGCACCGAGCCTCGCAGAGACCTACGCCGCATCTCTCCGCCCATATTTGGGATGGGCTACCGGCTTCGCCTTACAACGCCCCCTCAAGCCAAGCCTTGATCCGGCCCTTCGGCTCGGCGCCGACCTTGGTCGCGGCGGCGTTGCCGCCCTTGAACAGGATCATCGTCGGGATGCCGCGCACGCCGTAACGACCGGGGGCGTCGGGATTGTCGTCGATGTTCAGCTTGGCGATCGTCACCTGCTCGCCCAGTTCCTCGGACAGTTCCTCCAGCGACGGGCCGATCATCTTGCACGGTCCGCACCATTCGGCCCAGAAATCGACCAGCACCGGCTTGTCGGAGTTCAGGACGTCCGCTTCGAAGCTAGCGTCGGTGATCTGCTTGGTTGCCATGTTCGTTTCTCCTTGATCGCGTACATCTAGGTCGCGCGCTCCGGTCGCTCAACCACCAAGTGGCAAGCTTTGCTCCCCGTCGCGAAAGCCGGGCTTGTGCGCGGCCAGAACCGTGTCGGGCACCGGGATCAGACGCGGGCCGGCGGTATAGAGCAACGCCACGGAGACGCGCCGGCCGGGGAAGATGACCTCCAGCGCGGCGGCATAGCCCGCCATCTGCGCCAGATGGAACACCGGCACGTCCTCGATCCCGTTCGGTGCGCGCCGCCCGGTCTTGTAATCGATCAGCCGGACCTCGTGCGTCCCGATCAGCAACCGGTCGACCCGGCCCGACACCACCAGCCCGCTGTCCAGCGTCGCCGCGATCGGCGCCTCGGCCAGCGATCCCGGCCCGAACAGCTCGGCATAGGCCGGGTCGTCGAGGATACCGAACACCGCCTCGCTGACGTCGGCGCGCAGAGCGGCATCCTCGACCCCGGCGGCCTGCGTCAGCCAGCGCTCGGCCGCCCCCCGCCGCGCCTCGGGCGCCACCGGGGGCAGGCGTTCGAGCAGACAATGGATCAGCCGCCCGCGCTCGGCCGCCGCGCGCATCGCCGGGGTCGGCGGCGGATCGGCCACCAGATCTTCGCCCAGCGACGAAGGCGCCAGCGGACGCGGCGGACGCGACTCCTGCGGCGCGGGGCGGTGAATCCAGTCGGGCAAGGGCGCGTCCACGTCGGCTAGGGCACGGGGTGCGGCAACCCCAGCGCGCGGTGCGACCGGCTCCTGCGGCGCCACGCCATGGAAGGTCCGCGACTGGCCATCGCCCGGCTCGGTCTCCGGAACATTCAGCGCCGTCATGGCGCGCGCGCAGGCGGCGTACCAGCTGTGCATCGGCGGCACGCCCGCCGCCCGCTTGCCCAGCGCGCCGGCGACCACCAGCTGTTCCTCCGCCCGCGTCGCGGCGACGTAGAAGAGCCGCCAATGCTCGGCGAGTTCGCGCGCGGCGATCTCGGCGGCCACCGCATCGAGCGGCCCGCCCCGTTCGTCCGCGCGCGGCGGAAAGACCGGAATGGGCAGCGCGCCCGGCTCGGGCGTCCAACGCAGGATTGATCTTGGCGAGGCGGTCGGATCGGCGGTGGCGTCGGCCAGGATGACCAGAGGCGCCTGCAACCCCTTGGACCCATGCGCCGTCATCACCCGTACCGCGTCGAGCGGCGCGGACGGGTCGCGCACGATCTCGACATCGCCGCGATCGAACCAGTCGAGAAACCGCTGGAGCGACGGCGTCGTCGTGCTCTCAAAGGTCAGCGCGGCATTCAGCAGTTCCTCGATCGGATCGCGCGCCTCGGTCCCCAGCCGGCGGATCAGCTTGCGCCGCCCGTCGAGCGGCCCCGACAGCAGCTCCTCCAGAAACTGATAGGGCGTGAACACATCGGCGCGCCCCAGCATCTGCCGCAGAGGCGCCAGATCGTCGGCGGGAAGATTGCGCGTCAGATGCGCCCAGAGCGATCCGCGCTCGCGATGCCCGGCCTCCATCAACCGCTCCTGCGACCAGCCGATCAGCGGCGACACCAGCAGCGAGGCCAGCGACAGATCGTCCTCGGGTTGCAGCACGAAGCGGATCGCCGCCAGCAGGTCCTGCACCGCCAGCGGGGCGTTCAGCCGCAATCGGTCGACGCCAGCGACCGGCACCCCCTCGGCATAGAGCCGCGCGACGATCAGCGAGGCCAGGTCGCCGCGCCGCTTCACCAAGATCATGATGTCCTGCGGCTCCAGCCGGCGGCCCTTGCTCTCCAGCATCAGCCCGTCGTCAAGCCAACGGCGAACGGCGCGCGCGATGTCGGTCGCGACCTTGCGCACCGCATCGTCGATCCAGCCTTCCTCGTCCTCGTCGCTGCCCCCCGCCACGACCGGTGGCCACAGGGTGACGCGGCCGGGGCCCTTCACCTCGCTGGCATGACGCTCGACCTCACCGGCCAGCCCCATGCCCGGCTCCCCCAGCGCCTCGACCGCGGCATCGACGAATTCCAGGATCGGGCGCGTCGAGCGGAAGCTGTGCGTCAGCGACAGGCGGTTGAACGGCAGGCCGCGTTCCTCGGTCGGCCAGTCCTCCTCGCCCGCCACCTCCAATGCGCGGCGGTGGAAATGCTGCTCCGCCGCCTGGAAGTTGATCGGGTCGGTGCCCTGAAAGCCGAAGATCGCCTGCTTGTAATCGCCGACGGTGAACAGCGTGCGGGTCGAGGGCGCATAGAGCCCCCGGCCGACGAAGAACTCATCGGCCAGCGCGCGGACGATCAGCCACTGGTTGAGATTGGTGTCCTGCGCCTCGTCGATCAGAACATGCTCGGTCACCTGATCGAGCTTGTAGCGCACCCATTCGCCGATCCCCGGCCGCTCGAGCAGATCGACCGTGACGCGGATCAGATCGTCGAAATCGACCGCCCCGATCGCGCGCTTGGCCTGACCATAAGCACGGGCATAATCGCGCCCGACGCTCAGGCCATCGGCGAGCAGATCGGCATGGCGCGCGCGAGCGGCAAGACCGAGCAGATAGCGGCAGGCTTCGCCCACCTCGCTCGCCACATCCTCATAATCGGGGTCGGCATCGACCAGCTTCTTGGACGCCTTGCGCGGCTCGCCCTTGGCGGTGAAGACCGTGCCCATCAGGTCTTCGAGCAGCGCGACCCGCCCCGCCCGGTCGCTGGCCAGCCAGCGCTCCATCGCGGCGGCGGCCTTTTCGCCGGTCGCAGTGCCCCAGGCGCGATTGGCCCCCGCCAACCGGGCGACGGCGTCCTCGTCGATGTCCTCAACGCCGTCGGCGATCGCCTCGTCTATATCGCCCGAGGGCAGGTCGAGCGCGCGGCGAAGCCACGGCCCGATGCCGCTGGGCAAGGCCTCCAGCGCCGCCGGCGCACGCGCGCAGGCGGCAAGAAAGGACTCCGCCCCGCCCTCGCCCAGCCGTAGCGACAGCGCGCCGACCGTCTCGACCGGGCCGACACGGCCTTCGCGCTCGGCCATTTCCAGCATCCGCGCCAGCGCCTCGCGCGCCAGCACCGCCTCCTCACGCACTTCCAAGGGGCGAAAGCCGGGGGCCAGCCCCGCCTCGACCGGGAAGGCCGCGAGCAGGCCCTGGCAGAAGCCGTGAATGGTCTGGATTCGCAGCCCGCCCCCCGGCGCGTCGAGCACACGGGCAAACAGCGTGCGCGCGCGTTCGCGTCGTTCGGGATCAGCGGTTTCACCCAGCGCCTTCAGGTCGGCGAACAGCTCGGTCTCGGGCATCCGCACCCAGGCGGCGAGCCGGCCATTGATCCGCTGCGCCATTTCGGCTGCGCCCGCCTTGGTGAAGGTCAGGCACAGGATCGACTCGGGCGCGACGCCGCGCAGCAGCAGGCGGAACACGCGCGCGGCCAGCACCTGCGTCTTGCCGGTGCCAGCCGAGGCGGACAGCCATACATGCGCGGTGGGATCGCTGGCGGCGGCTTGATCGCCCTTCAGCGGGGGCAGGTTGGCCATGGGGCGGGCGCTCATGCGGTGTGCTCCGGGCGGGGGGCGGGGCGTGCGCTTCGACTTCGCTCAGCGTGAACGGAGGTGGTGGCGAGTACCCGCGAACGACCACCGCTTACCCGCCACCCCCGTTCAGCCTGAGCGAAGTCGAAGGCCACGCCCAAACGCCCGCCCCGGACGACGTGCATCCCGTGCGCTTCGACTTCGCTCAGCGCGAACGGATGTCGGGGTTCAACGCCCTCCCCCGCTACCACCGACATTTCACCGATCACGGCCATACCATTCATCCCGCCGCATCAGCTGATCATATTCCGCATAGGGTGCATATTCGGGCACCAGCTTGGCGGTGAACGGCGCGTCACCGGTCAGCCATTGCCCCGCCGCATCGGCAAAATTCGCCGCCGCGATCGATACGAACTCGTCGGTGCGGATGCGGTCGCGCTTGCCGTCGGGATCGACCGGCGTGGCGATATAGCCCAGCCCCTCGCGCCCCCGCCCCAGCGACCAATATTCGAAGCCGCAGGCCTTGCCGCCCACCCCCTCGAACCCGCCCCGCTCGGCGATCAGGCCGAGCAGGCCGAGCTGCAAACTGAACCCCTCGCGCACCGCGACCGCCGAGGGCGGCTTGCCGGTCTTATAGTCGATCACCACCAGCCCGCCGTCCTGGGTGCGGTCGATCCGGTCGAACCGGCCGGTCAGGGTGACGCCCGCGAGCTTCGCCTCGCCCTTGCCCTCCGCGCTCAGGACATGGCGCCCCTCGCCGGCCTTGGCGGCGACCTCGGCGGCAATCCAGTCGATCGCCTCGATCAGACGCGGCTGCCACAGCGCGCGCATCATCGGGTGCGTCCGCTGGTCGCGCAGCATGGCCAGCGCGCGCGGGCGCAGCGCCTCGACCGCGCAGCCGTCTTCCTTCCACCACGCTTCCAATATGTCGTGGACGGCGGTGCCGCGCCACGCCGCGCTGGGATCGGCATCGACCGGATCGAGCGGGGTCAGCCGCAACACGCGCCGCGCGTAAAAGGCGTAAGGATCGGCCTTCAGCCGGTCGACCTCGGTCACCGAGATGACGGTGGGACGAAGGCGCGCGAGCGGCTTGGGCGCGGGACGGTCGACGGGGACGTAATCGTCCGGCCGGTCGAGCCGTTCCGCCCATCCCGCCAGCGTCGGATGCCCTTCGAACCGCTCGCCCGCCATCGCCTGAAGCCGCAGCCAGAAGCGCGAGGCGAGCGTCGGACCGCTCGCATCGCGGCGCGCACGCGTCAGGATCGCGCGCGGCGCCCCCATCGCCTGCGCCAGATCATGCGCCGCGATGCCGATCCGCTGCTCCAGCCCGACCAGCCCCAGCTGCGCCCGGATGCGCGGCGCCAGCCACGGGTCGGGCGCGGGCCGGCCGGGCCACATCCCCTCGTTCAGCCCCGCCGCGATCATCAGGTCGGCGGTCTGGAGCCGCGCCTCGATCGGGCCGTAGATGGCGAGGCGCGGATTCTGACCCTCGCGCGGGATGGCGCGCACCGCGATCTCGTCGAGCAGACTGCGCATCAACCCTGGCAGATCGGCCGGATCGATCCGCGCCGGGCCGTGATCGGCCTGTTCTTCATAGCCCGACAGGAATTCGGCCGCCGCGCGCCCCGCCGGCCCGGTCCACAACGCATCGCCGCACAGCGCCTGCCCGCATTCGCGCAGACAGGCGAGCAGCCCGCGCAACGACTGCGCCCCATCGCCGAAGGTTCGGCCGACCGGCGCCAGCATCGGCGCGACCTTGGCCCAGAAGCCGGACGCGGTCGGTCGCTCGGCGATATGCGCGGCAATACCGTCCAGCCCCGGGGCCGGCCGTGGCCCGCGCAGCCCGCGATCGAGCGCCCGCACGCCGTCCAGCCAGTCGACCCGCTCCATATCGCCATGGATCAGCGGGTGCTTGAGCAGCGCCAGCAGCGGCAAAGGCGCGAAAGCTTGCGCCGCCGCCTCGGCAAGTTGCAACAGGAAGGTGCCGGGCAGCAGGATCGACAAAGGCCGTCCCGCCGTATCGTCGATCAGGATGTTCCAGCGGCGGCAATGCGCCGCGACGCGCCGGGCCAGCGCACGATCGGGGGTGACCAGCGCGGCCGTCCGCCCCGGCTCCTCCACCGCCTCGCGCAGTGCGATGGCGATGGCCTGCGCCTCTTCGGCGGGGGTGGCGAGTTCGATCGTCGACACGCCCGACAGGCGGCGGTCCTCGGCGGGCAGGTCGGTCCATTTGCCGGTGAAGTCCGCCGGCGCCATGGCATTGGCGATGGCCCGCCCGCGCGCCGGCCCGGCGTCATAATCGCCGCCGCCGCGCCACACCGTCACCTCGTCGCGCCCGACGCTCATGCGGTCGAGCAGCAGCTTCAACGCATATTGCGGATGCGTCTCGATCGACCGGCGCACCCGACCCGTCACGGGATCGGGCTTGTGCGGCCCCAGCGCGTCCCATTCCTCCGCCGGCATGGTCAGGTCCAGCCCGGCGAACACCACCGACCCGCCCGGCATCTCCGACACGCAGCGCAGCACCCGCGCGACCGCCGGTGCGGTATCGGTAACGCCCGCGGCACAGACGAAGCCGGCGGGCGGCTGCTCGCGCCAGCGGCCGACGACCCGGTCGAGCAATAGCGTCCGCCGCCGCGCGGCATCGATCCGCCCCATCCGCTTGAGTACCGCCGGCCAGCGATCGAGCACCACCGAAAAGGTCTGGAGCGCCGCCTGCCAATGCTCGGTCAGCTCCGGCCCCAGATCGAGCGCGGCCAGTTCGGAGGGCTCGACCTCCTCGACCAGCATCTGGTCAAGCGTGCGCGCCAGATCGCCCGCCAGCCGCACCGCCTCGGCCGCCGTCACCGGCTGGCCTGCGCGCTTGCGCTCCTCCTCGACCAGCCGCGCCAGGATCATGCGCCGCGCATGGGGTGCGATGGCGGGCGGCGGCGGCGCGTCGGCATCGGCGGGGTCGAGCGCCGAGCCGGCCGCCTCGCCCAGTTCGGGGTCGCCCAGCGCGACCATGCGCGGCAGGATCAGCCCGCCGCCGCTCGCGCGCACGAACGCCTCGGTCACCGCGCGCACGCCGCGATTGGTCGGCAACAGGATCATGCCCTGCGCCAGCGTCAGCGGATCGCCGCCGGTGCGGCGCATCAGCCCGGCGACCAGCGCGTCGGCAAAGCCGCGATGGGCAGGAATGGTATGGAGGCGGGGGCGGCGCGGCTCAGCCATCCGCCAGGATCAGCTCCGTCTGCGGAATGGCGCGCGGCGTTCCGACATCGAACCACAGGCCCTGATGCACCTGGCCGAAGGCACGGCCGGCCTCGATCGCGCGGTCCCAGAACAGATTGGTCGAAAATGGCCCTTCGGGCGCATCGACGATCAGACGCGGGTGAAGGATCTGCAATCCCGTATAGGAAAAGGGCGCGACCCGGTTGCGCGCGCGCCGCGCGGTGATCCGGCCATCGGGGCCGAGATGGAAGTCGCCATGCCCGTTGTGATTATGCGCCCGTGCCAACGGCACCATCAGCAGCAACGCGTCCATCGCCGCATCGTCCCAGCGCGAGGACAGCAGGCGGATGGCATCGACCGGTCCGTCGATCCATAGATTGTCGCTATTGACGACCAGCACCGGATCGTCCCCCAGCAGGGACCGCGCCTTGACCAGCCCGCCACCGGTTTCAAGCAATTGTTCGCGCTCGTCGGAGATGATGATCTCGACTTGCGGAAACCGGTCGCGCAGATGCGCCTCGAGCTGGTCGGCGAGATAATGGACGTTGACGACCGCGCGCTCGATCCCGGCCGCGATCAGCCGGTCGAAGACATGGTCGATCAACGGCTTGCCTGCCACCGACACCAGGGGCTTGGGACGCGTCGCGGTCAGCGGACGCATCCGCTTGCCAAGACCAGCGGCCATCACCATCGCGGTACGGGGCACGCGTCCGCCGGGTACGGGACGCAGCGAGAGCTGTCGGGTCATCAACCGTTTCCTTGTTGCGCCAGCATATGCGGATCGCCGCGCAATTCGGGGGGGACATTATCGTCGAACCATGCCGCGACCGGTGCCAGCACCGGGTGCGACAGGTCGCGCTCCAGATAGGCCCAGACGCGCGGACACAAAGCGGCATAGCGCGGCTTGCCGTCGCGCTTCCAAAGGCGGGTGAAGATGCCCAGGATCTTGGCGTTCCGCTGCGCGCCCAGCACGTGATAGGCGTTCAGGAACGCATCGCCCTCACCGGTCGCGGCCAGATAGCGTTCCAGCATCGCCTGCTCGATCGACGGCTCGACATCGCGGCGCGCGTCCTGCAGCAGCGAAACGAGGTCATAGGCGGCATGGCCGGCCAATGCGTCCTGGAAGTCGAGCAGGCCGAAGGTGCGCAGCGGCCCGACCAACATCAGATTCTCGACATGATAGTCGCGCAGCACGGTGACGGGATTGTCAGTGATGGCATGGGCGAATACCTGCTCCCAGGCGGCGCGATAGCCCTCGACATCGACATCCAGACCGACCGCCGGGCCATACCATTCGGGGAACAAGCCCGCCTCACGGTGCAGCACGGCGGCATCATAGGGGGCCAGACCCTCGGGCGCATGACCGCGCAGCGCCGCGAGCAGATCGACCGCGCCGCTATAGAGCGTCATGGCCTGATCCGGATCGGCCTCGATCGCCTCGCGCATCCGTTCGTCGCCGAAATCCTCGATCAGGACCAGCCCACGTGCCTCATCGGCGCCCAGGATCGCGGGCGCGGCAAAGCCCCGGCCGACCAGCCAGCGCGCGATGGCGATGAAGGGACGCGGGTCCTCATGCGGCGGCGGCGCGTCCATCAGGACAGCGCTGCGCCCGTCCAGCCTCACCCGGAAATAGCGGCGGAACGAGGCGTCACCGGCGAGCGGCGCGATGACCGCGCCCTCCCATCCGACGCTGGCAAGAAAGGCGGGCGCATCCGCCGGCGGGGTCATATCGGCCATCGCGCTTCCCAGCCCGAGGGCACCCTGGCTGTCAAGATACGACCGCCATCATCGTCCATCTCCAGCGTCAGCGCGAGCGCCTGCGGCCAGGCATCGGGGCCGGCGCGATCGGGCCATTCGACGACCAGCGCCGAGTCCCACAGCGCCTCGTCGAGCCCCAATTCGTCGAGCTGCTCCGGCCCGTCGAGGCGGTACAGATCGACATGCAGGATCGGGATGCGCGTCTCGGGCGGCGCATAGGGCTGGACGATCGCGAAGCTCGGGGACGGCGCCTCGCCGGGCAGGCCGAGGGCGGCGAGCAGCCCGCGCGCCAGGCTGGTCTTGCCCGCGCCCAGCGTGCCGGTCAGCGTCACGACGTCGCCGGGGCGGATATGCGCGGCGAGACGCCGGCCGAAATCCTCGGTCGCCGCGGCATCGGCCAGATGGATCGTCATGCCTTCTTCTCCACCACGCGGCGCGGCAGCTCGACCGTCACCAGCGTCCCCTGCTCCGGTTCGGACAGCAGCGTGATCGTGCCGCCATGCGCCTCGACGAACTGCTTGGCGAGCGGCAGGCCGAGCCCCAACGCGCGTTCGCCGGTCGCCTTGATCTCGGGCTCGGCGAACCGGTCGAAGGCGTGGGCGACCGCCTCAGCATCCATCCCCTGCCCGTCATCCGACACGATGATCCGCGCGCGCCCGGAATCGCCATCGGCGTGCAGCAGGATACGTCCGCCCTCGGGCGTCTGCTCGACCGCGTGGCGCAACAAATGCTCGATCACCTCCTGCAAGCGACGTCGGTCGCCGGTAACGCGCCCGACCGAGCGCTGGATCTCGACCGCGAAGTCCAGCCGCCGCCGCCCTACCACCGGCCGGATCGTGTCCGCCGCCGTCCGGGTGACGCGGGCCAAGTCGACATCCTCGCGCGCGATCTCCGCCCCCTCATCGCCGCGTGTCAGGTCGAGCACGTCGTCGACCAGCAGCCCCAACCGCTCGGTCGATTCCAGGATCGCCTCGACATAGCTGTTCGCCGTATCGGGCAACGGCCCGGCAAAGCCGCCATGCAGCATCTCGGCGAACCCGCTGATTGAGGTCAGCGGGGTGCGCAACTCATAGCTCATATTGGCGACGAAGGCGGTCTTCACCCGGTCCGCCGCCTCCAGCGCATTGGCGCGGTCGCGCAGCGCCTGCTCGGCGCGCCGGCTGTCGGTGATGTCGAGCAGCGTGATCAGCGCATTGCCATCGGGCAACGGCACGCCGGCGAACTCGTAATGACGGCCATCGGCCATCGCCACCCTTCCGCCGCGCTGCTGTCGCTCGATCGTCGCCGAGCGGACCAGATCGACGATCAGCGCCGAGCGATTGGGCGTCGCCAACCGGCCCGCGACCTTATCGGCGAAGACATCGACACGCGGATGGCTGGACAGAAATTCCTCCTCCAGCCCCCAGAGCGCGCGGAAGCGATTGTTCCACAGCTGCAACCGGCCATCGGCGGCGAAGACGCCCAGCGCCTCGAACAGATTGTCGAAGGTCGCGGTGCGGACGCGCAACAGCGTGTCGCGCGCGGAGGCGAGCTGAACCTCCTCGGTCCGGTCCTCGAAGATCAGCAGCAGGCCGCCATCGGGCAGCGGCTGCGCGACGACGCGCAAATGCGTGCCGCCGGGCAGATGCCATTGCTCCTCGATGCCGCCGCCCGCCTGGCGGAACCAGCCGACCCGCTCCGCCTTCCAGCCGGGGAAGTCGCGCACCTCGGGGCTGCGATTGGCCTCGCGCATCCGCTCGAGGATACGGTCGAATTCGGGATGATCGGCCAGCCATTCGGCGCGCATCGCGAACATGCGGCGGAAGGGCTGGTTGCAGAAAACGAGCTCGCGGTCCGGCCCGAAATGCGCCACCGCCGCCGACAGCCGGTCGAGCATCGCGCGCTGCGCTTCGGCGAAGCGCTTGGCCCCGGCGCGCGACTGTTCCAGATCCTCGATATCGACCGCGAAGCCCGCGATGCCGCCGGTGGTCAGCGGCACGTCGAAGATGCGCAGCGCCCGCCGCGCGCCATCGATCGTCGCGGGCAGCACCTGTTCGTGCGGCCGCCCCTGATCGCGCGCCGCAGCGGCCCCGGCCAGCGGCCCGCCGCGTCCCGACCCTTCAACCAGTTCCAGCCCGCGCGCCACCACATCGGCGGCATCGCGACCCTCCACCGCATCGACATAGGCGGTGTTGACCATAGCGAGCCGCAGATCGGTGCCGCGATACCACATGGGCAGTGGCGCCGCCTCGATCAGCCCGGTCAGCGCCTCGAGCGCGTCACCCAGCCGCTTCGTCTCGCCGTCCAGCCGTGCGATCTCGTCCTGCGCCTCGGTCATGTCGAGCGCCCAGACGACGACCGCGCCGCTCGCCCCCTGATCCTGCGGCGCGCGCGCGCCCTCCAGCACCAGCGTGCGCGACGAGCCCTGCGGCCGGACGATGCGGCGGAACCGGCGGCCGGTCTTCTGCGCGGCGGTCAGGTCGGCGGCGAGCAGCGCGGCATCCTCGGCAGTCAGGCCGCTCTGTTCAGCCGTCATCTCCTCCAGGAAGCGCGCGGGGTCGACCAGCCCCAGCCAGTCGGCCAGCCGCGCGGGCATATCGATACGGCCATCGGCGCAGACCAGCATCGCCTGCGCGGGCCCGGCGCGCAGCAGCCCGTCCAGCCGTTCGTGCTCGCGCCGCACCGCGCCGGCTTCCGCGCGGGCGCGCAGGCCAAGGAACAGCAGGAGTGTGCCGACCAGGATCAGCACACAGGCGCCAGCGCCCAGCAGAACCGCCTCGACGCTGTTGATCGTGATCATCCGCAAGGGTCCGGGGCAAGGCTGGCCATCCGCCATGCTCTAACCCGATCCGCAGGCGATACGCCAGTTGGCAGCCCAAAAGAAAAGGGGCCATCCTTTCGGACGGCCCCCTCCCCTTCGCGGATGATCGACGTGCGATCAGTAGCGATAGTGGTCCGGCTTGAACGGACCTTCGACCGGCACGCCGATATAGGCGGCCTGCTTCTCCGACAGCTTCGACAGCTGGACGCCCAGCTTTTCGAGGTGGAGCGCGGCGACCTTCTCGTCGAGGTGCTTCGGCAGGACGTACACTTCGTTCTTATAGTTCTCGCCCTTGGTCCACAGCTCGATCTGGGCGAGCGTCTGGTTGGTGAACGAGGCCGACATGACGAAGGACGGGTGGCCGGTCGCGCAGCCCAGGTTCACCAGGCGGCCCTTGGCCAGCACGATGATCTGCTTGCCGTCCGGGAACTCAACCAGGTCGGTGCCGGGCTTCACTTCGGTCCACTTGTAGTTCGACAGCGCCGCGATCTGGATCTCGGAGTCGAAGTGGCCGATGTTGCAGACGATCGACATGGGCTTCATCGCCTTCATGTGATCGGCGGTGATGACGTCGGCATTGCCGGTCGCGGTGACGAAGATGTCGGCGCGCTTGACGGCCTCATCCATGGTCACGACCTCGAAGCCCTCCATCGCCGCCTGCAGTGCGCAGATCGGGTCGATCTCGGTCACGAGCACGCGCGCGCCGCCGTTGCGGAGCGACTGGGCCGAGCCCTTGCCCACGTCGCCGAAACCGGCGACCGCGGCGACCTTGCCCGCCAGCATGACGTCGGTGGCGCGACGGATCGCGTCGACCAGCGATTCCTTGCAGCCGTACAGATTGTCGAACTTCGACTTGGTGACCGAGTCGTTGACGTTGATCGCCGGGAAGGGCAGCTCGCCCTTCTTCGCGATCTCGTACAGGCGGTGAACGCCGGTGGTCGTCTCTTCCGACACGCCCTTCAGGTTCTTGACGGTCTCGGTCAGATAGCCCGGCTTCTTGGCGATGAACGCCTTGACCGAACGCTGGAACTCGACCTCTTCCTCATTCTCCGGCTCGCCGAAGGTCTGGCCGGCTTCCAGCTTGGCGCCCCACAGCGCGAACATGGTCGCGTCGCCGCCATCGTCCAGGATGATGTTGGCGGTCGTGCCGTCACCATTCTTGTCCCAGTCGAAGATGTCGCCGACATAGTCCCAGTACTCGGCCAGCGTCTCACCCTTCACGGCGAAGACGGGGATGCCGGCGGCGGCGATCGCGGCGGCGGCATGGTCCTGGGTCGAGAAGATGTTGCAGGTCGCCCAGCGCACATCGGCGCCCAGCGCGGTCAGCGTCTCGATCAGCACGGCGGTCTGGATCGTCATGTGCAGCGAACCGGTGATGCGCGCGCCCTTCAGCGGCTGCGACGCGCCGAATTCCTCGCGCAGGGCCATCAGGCCGGGCATCTCGGTCTCGGCGATCTTGATCTCGGCGCGGCCGAAATCAGCGAGGCTGATGTCCTTGATGACATAATCGTTCTTGGTGGCGGCAGTCGTGGACACGACGGAACTCCGTGCAAAATGGGGCCGACCAAGACGTGGGGACACGCCGATCGGCACGGCCGACGCCTTAGCGGTGATCGCCTTAGGGATCAAATATAAAGATATCTTTATATGCTTTGAGCGGGTGTCAGCTGTCGACCGCTACCTCGTTCCTCCCCTGCAAGGGGAGGGGGACCAGCGAAGCTGGTGGAGGGGTGTAACCGCCTGTGAGGTTGAACTATCTTCGCCAAGGGGGACACCCCTCCGTCAGCCCTTCGGGCTGCCACCTCCCCTTGCAGGGGAGGAATTGAGGCTGGTCAGGCCGTCCCACCGCCTGTTACCAGCTGGCGCGGATCGATACCGGCGGTGCCGAACGCCGCCTGCCAGCGATGGTCCGGCTCCACGTCGAACAGGATGTCGCGCTCGCCGCCCACCGTGAACCAGCATCCCGGCTCGCGCAGCTCCTGCTCCAGTTGCCCGGTATCCCACCCGGCATAGCCGAGCGCCACGATCCAGCGCTTCGGCCCCGTGCCGTCGGCGATCGCGCGCAGCACGTCGACCGTAGACGACAGCACCCAGCGGCCGCTGACATCGACGCTGTCCTGCCCCTGCCAGTCATGGCTGTGCAGCACGAAGCCGCGCCGCGGTTCGACCGCGCCGCCATAATGGACGGGCGCGTCGGGCGCTTCGCCATGCGGAATCTCGAACTGGTCGAGCAGGGTGTGAAAGCCGATGCCGTCGATCGTCGCGCCCACGCCGATGCCCAGCGCGCCGCCTTCGTCATGCGCGCACATCGCGATGATCGCGTGATCGAAGCGGGAATCCGCCATGCCGGGCATGGCGAGCAGGAATTGGCCGGAAAGATAGGTCAGTTGATGCACATCCCGACTATAGGGATCACCGCTTCGCCTCGCCATGCTTGAAATGCGCGGGCGTTCCGCCGCATGAGGTCGCCGCCTAGCCCGGCATGGTGCCGGGTCCATTCCAAGGATTTGGGTGACATGACGATCAAGGTCGGAGACCGACTCCCCGCCACCACGCTGGTCAAGGTGACGCCGGATGGCCCCGAACAGGTGTCGACCACCGATTATTTCGCCGGCCGCCGCGTCGCGCTGTTCGCGGTGCCGGGCGCCTTCACCCCGACCTGTTCGGCGCAGCACCTGCCCGGCTTCGTCGCGCAAGCCGACGCGCTGAAGGCCAAGGGCGTGGACGAGATCGCCTGCACCTCGGTCAACGACGCCTTCGTCATGAAGGCCTGGGGCCAGACCAGCGGCTCGGCCGGCGTCACCATGCTGGCCGACGGCAATGCCGACTTCGCCAAGGCGGTGGGCCTGACCATGGACGGGTCGAAGTTCGGCATGGGCACGCGCAGCCAACGCTACACCATGCTCGTCAATGACGGCGTGGTCGAACAGCTGTTCGTCGAGGCTCCGGGCGAGTTCAAGGTCAGCTCGGCCGAGCATCTGCTCAGCGAAATCTGATGCCGAACCGCGCCGCTGGTCGGATCGCTGGTGGAACAGCGGCCATCGGCGGCGCGTTTTGGGGAGAGCCCATAGGATTGAGAGAGGAACCATGGTCATGACCACCTATGTCCCCCCCGAGAAGCAGGCTCAGGCCAAGAGCCTCGGTGAAAAGGCACAGGGTGCCGCCAAGGCCGCGACCGACAAGGTGAAGGGCCATCCCTATGCCGCCGCCGGTATCGCGGCGGGCGTCGCCGCCGCCGTCGCGGGCGCTGCCTTCGGCGCGGCCAAGCTGCGCGGCACGGGCGATGACGAGAATTCGGCGCAGGGCGCCTGATCCTCGACCGGGTGGAGGGCGGCATGCGCCTTCCGCCCCTGCCCCTGCCCCCCGCCTCGCCTCGCCTCGCCTCGCCTCGCCTTCTGGGCCGCTTGCCAGCGCTGACAACTGCGCTTAGCTCCTAGGGCATGACTCAAGCCGTTCAAATTGTCGAGGAACTCGACCGCCTTTATACCGCCTCCGTCACCCGTCTGAAGGACGCGCTGACCGCCTATCTCAAGGACGGCACCGCGCCCAGCCTGGAGGCCCGCGCGCAGGGCTGTTTCGCCTACCCCGAAATCCGCCTGGTCTATCGCGGCGAAGGCGGCCGCCCGACACCGATGCGCTCGTTCGGCCGGCTGGTGTCGGCGGGCGACTACCGGATCAGCGTCACCAAGCCCGCGCTGTTCAAGGACTATCTGGTCGAGCAGCTGACGCTGCTGATGGAGGATTATGACGTCACCGTCGAAGCGGTGCCGGGGCGTCAGGAAATCCCCTTCCCTTACGTGCTCGATCCCGGCCACGCGCTGAGCCTCGACACGGTGTCGGCGGCCGAGCTGGCGCGCTTCTTCCCGGCGACCGAGCTGGCGCATATCGGTGACGAGATCGCCGACGGGCTCTGGATGACGGCGGACGGCAACCGGCCGCTGGCGCTGTTCGACGGGCTGCGCACCGACTTCTCGCTGGCGCGCCTGCGCCACTATACCGGCACCCCGCCCGAGCATTGCCAACGCTATGTGCTGTTCACCAACTATCACCGCTATGTCGACGAATTCGTCCGCTGGGGCGCGTCGCAGCTGGGTGAGGGTTCGCGCTTCACCGCGCTATCGGGCGCCGGCGGCATCGTGATCGAGCGGCCCGAGGATGTCGACAAGATCGTCACCGACAGCGCGTGGCGGCGGCACCAGATGCCCGCCTATCATCTGGTCGCCAAGGACGGCACCGGCATCACGCTGGTGAATATCGGCGTCGGTCCATCGAACGCCAAGACGATCTGCGACCATCTCGCGGTGATGCGGCCCGAGGCGTGGCTGATGATCGGGCACTGCGGCGGGCTTCGTCCCAGCCAGCGGATCGGCGACTATGTGCTGGCGCACGCCTATCTGCGCGATGACCATGTGCTCGACGATGTCCTCCCGCCCGAAATCCCTGTGCCCGCCATCGCCGAGGTGCAGGTCGCGCTGGCCAAGGCGGCGGAGATCGTCTCGGGCCAGTCGGGCGACGAGCTGAAGCGCCGCCTGCGTACCGGCACCATCGTCACCACCGACGACCGCAACTGGGAGCTGCGCTATTCCAAGTCGGCGCTGCGCTTCTCGCTCAGCCGCGCGGTCGGCATCGACATGGAATCCGCCACGATCGCGGCGCAGGGCTATCGCTTCCGCGTGCCGTACGGGACGTTGCTCTGCGTCTCGGACAAGCCGCTGCATGGCGAATTGAAGCTGCCCGGCCAGGCCAATCGCTTCTACGAGCGCGCGATCAGCGAGCATATGCGGATCGGTATCGAGACCTGCGAGCAGCTGCGCCGCGAGGGTGACAAGCTGCACAGCCGCAAGCTGCGCGCGTTCAACGAGCCGCCCTTCCGCTGATCGGCAACCGGCGCGGGGGGCGGTGCGTTACGCGCACGAACCGAAACAGGGGGTTTCTCGTCATGGTCGATCCGAACGACCCGAAAAAGCCACGTCCACCGCGCCGTCGCGTCAGCCCGAAGTCTACCGCCGGCGCGACCCCGCGCAAGCGCCCCGCCGCCAAGCCGCCCGAGGTGGAAGCGCCGCCCGTCGAAACCGGCGAACAGGACGGGACGGCCGCGCCCAAGCCGGCGGCGAAGCCCAAGGCTCCGCCCAAGCCCCGCTCGACCAAGCGCACCGCCCCGCGCAAGGCCCCGCCGCGCAAACCCGCCCCGATCAAGCCCGCCCCCGCGCCCGCCTTGGGCAAGCATGGGCTGGACCGAGTGGGCGGCAAATGGGGCGTCGCATCGATCCTGGGCAGCCTGGCGGCCTTTGCCGGCGTGACGGCGGCGCTGCTGTCGTTGCGGGGGAGCAGCGCCAGGCGGGACGACGACGGCGAGCGTCAGGGCGACTGAGCGCGTATATCTGCGCGCGTTCCTTACCCCACCCCCGTTCAGGCTGAGCGAAGTCGAAGCCCACGCCCCAATCTCCGCCCAGCGGACAGGTTTTCCCTTGGCCTTCGACTTCGCTCAGGCCGAACGGAGGTAGGGCTCAGGCCGAACAAAGGTCGAGAAGCCCCATTCCTCCCCTGCAAGGGGAGGTGGCAGGGCGAAGCCCTGACGGAGGGGTGTCCTCGCTCGCGGCAAATCACGACCGCCAGCGACAAAATCCCCTCCACCACCGCTACACGGCGGCCCCCTCCCCAAGCTGGCTTGGGGAGGAATGGGTCGATCAAATCCTCCCCATCTTCGATGGAGAGGGGGCCCGCTTGCGAAAGCGAATGGTGGTGGGGCAGGCTTCCTCCCCCAACACTCACCGGCCTCACCAGCCCTGCGGCTTGCCCTTGTTCTGCTGATCCAGCCAGGTCTTCAGCGGCGCGAAATATTCGACCAGCGCCTTGCCCGACATCTCGCGGCTGCCGGTGAACACCTGCAAGGCATCCGGCCACGGCTTGGACTGGCCCATCGCCAGCATCGCGTTCAGCTTCCCGCCGACCTGCTTGTTGCCATAGAAGGAGCAACGGTGCAGCGGCCCCTTCCACCCGGCCTGCTCGCACGCCGCCTTATAGAACTGGAACTGGAGCACCCGCGCCAGGAAATAGCGGGCATAGGGCACGCCCGCCGGGATGTGGTACTTGGCGCCCGGATCGAACTTCGTCTCGTCGCGCGCGACCGGCGGCACCACGCCCTGATATTTCAAGCGCAATGCATCCCAGCCCGCCTGATACTGGCCGGCGGGGATCTGGCCCGAGAACACGCCCCAGCGCCACTTGTCGATCAGCAGGCCGAAGGGCAGGAACGCCACCTTGTCCATCGCCTGGCGCAGCAGCAGACCGATATCCTTGTCGGCACTCGGCACCTTGGCCGGGTCGAGCAGGCCGATCTTCACCAGATAATCCGGCGTGATCGAGAGCGCGACGGTATCGCCGATCGCCTCGTGGAAGCCGTCATTCGCGCCGTTCTTGTACAGGAACGGCTGGTTCTTATAGGCGCGCTGATAGTAATTATGCCCCAATTCGTGATGGATGGTGACGAAGTCGTCGCCATTCACCTTGGTGCACATCTTGATGCGGATATCGTCCAGATTGTCGATGTCCCAGGCCGAGGCGTGGCAGATCACTTCGCGGTCGGCGGGCTTGGTGATCTGCGACCGCTCCCAGAAGGTCTTCGGCAACGGTGCAAAACCGAGCGAGGAATAGAAGCCCTCGCCCGCCTTCACCATCTTGATCGGGTCATAGCCCTTGGCCTTCAGCAGCTCGCCGGTGTCATATCCGACATCGCCCGCACCCTTGGGCGCGACGACGTCATAGATATTGCCCCATTCCTGCGCCCACATATTGCCCAGCAGATCGGCACGGATCGGTCCGCTCTTGGCCTGCACCGCATCGCCATACTTCTCGTTCAGCTTCCAGCGGACATAGGTGTGCAGCGCCTTGTACAGCGGCTCCAGCTCGCCCCAAATCTTGTCGGTCAGCTGCGCGAACTGTTCGGGGCTCATATCATAGCCCGAACGCCACAGCGCGCCGGCATCGGCATAGCCGAGTTCCTTGGCGCCCTGGTTGGCGAGGGTCGTCATCTGCGCATAATCGGCGCGCATCGGTGCACCGACATTGTCGTGCCAGCTGACCCACATCTCCTTCAAACGGGCGGGATCGCGCTCGCTGCCCATCGCGGCCTCGATATCCGATCCGTTGATCGGTTTGCCGTTGAGCAGACCCTTGCCCTTGCCATAGGAGGAGGACATGCGCGTCGTCAGCATCGACAGCTGGGCCGAGGCACCCGGCGTGGTCGGCGCGGGCAGCGTGATCCCGCCGCGCAGCAGATCGAGCTTGCGCTTGGTGTCATAGGACAGGCCCGGCAGCGCCTGATACCGCGCCGCGCCCAGGCCATAGCGGACGGCCAGATCGGTCATCTCCGCGCCCGAGGCGGCGGCGAGCGCATCGGTGTCGTCGGTGATATAGGTCGCATTGACCCAGGCGATCTGCTGCGCGGGCACCGACTTTTGGGCCAAGGTCTTTTCGGCTTCCGCGACAAAGGCGTCGGCCGAGGCGACGGTGGCCGGCACCTGCTTGGCGGGCGCGGTAGACTGCGTGATGGGCGGCGTGGCGGTCTGGGCATGCGCAGCACCCGCCAGCACGAAGGCGAGCACGGTGCCGGAAACGGCGGAGCGGATCATCATATCCCCCTAAAATTCTGAATTGCCCTCGAAACGGGGCGGATAGCGCGCAGTTGCGGCGCTTTGGTGGTCGCCGTCAAGCGCTCAGGAAGTGCGCGATCGCCGCACCCAGTTCGGGCTTGGTCACCGAACCCATATGGTTGCCCGGAATTTCGACATAGCGCCCACGCGGCAACGCATCGGCCAGCTCGACCGCCGCGCCATTGTCGAAATCGTCGACGCCCGCGACGACTAGCGCGGGCAGGTCGAACCCCTCGATCGCCGATAGCGGCGTGTCAGCGAAGGTCTGGAGGATATGGAGCAGCGCCACCGGATCGCCGCCGGTCGTCTTCAGGAACGCCTCGGCCATCCATTCGGGGCTGCCGCGCTTATGCTCGCCCAGCCGGATCAGGATGTTGGTGAAGTGATCGACCCGGCGATCGGTATGGAGCAGTCCCTCCAACCCCATGCCGGCGAAGATCGCCTTGCCCGGCTCCGCCCCCGTCGCCAGCATCCGCGACACGGTGCGCGCGCCGAGCGAATAGCCGCCCAGATCATAATCGGTCAGCCCCAGATGCGTGACCAGCGCATGGCCGTCCCGGGTCAGCGCGTCCTTGGGATAGGCGGCGGGGTCGTGCGGCTTGCCGCTTTCGCCATGCGCGCGCAGGTCGGGCATGATCACCCTATAACCCTTGGCGGCGATGGCGGCGGCATGGCCGTAGCGAATCCAGTTGGTATAGGCGTCGGAGAAATAACCGTGGATTAGGACCAGGGCGCGCCCCTCCCCCATCTCACGCCACGCGATCGGGGTGCCGTCGAAGCTGTCGAAGAAGTGCGTTTCGGGGGCGGTGTCAGCCAAGGGTTCGGTCTCCGGGAAGCAAGCTGTAGCCGCATCTCCTAATACGGATCGACCGGGATGTGGACCTCTCATCCGGCCGCACTGCCCTCACCCTTCCCACCCGCTAGAGCGGGCGGGCCCCTTCCCTCTCCCGGTGGGAGAGGGAAGGAGGCGCTTTAGCGCCGGAAGGGTGAGGCTCGTCTGCGTTACCCCACATAGATCCCCGCGACCCGCCACGCGCCGTCTTCGCGCTCCAGCGTCAGCGTTTCGACGATGTCCGTCGAGGTCCCGAACCGCGTCTTGAACCGCACCATCCGATAGCCGGCGGGGGGCGCGGGAATATCTTCCTGGCTCAGCAGGGTCCGCGACACCGTCTTGCCCAGCGGCGTCCGCACCTTCTCCGAGGTGGCGGCCCAGACCTGTTCAGTGTTGAGCTTGCGGAAACTGCTGGTCGTCAGGCGGTAGCTGTCGGCCCAGCGGCCTTGGTCGATCAGTTGCAGGAAGCGCTGGGCCGCCTCCACCGCCGCCGGGTCGGCGGTCGTGGTCGATGTCGCGGTCGCTTGCGGCGGGACGGAGGCCATGTGGGTCAGGCCGCCAAGGGCGAGTAGGCTGAGGACTAGGGTCATGAGGGTCGCTCCGATGATGATCCGGGAACGGCGGACGCCGTGTCCCACGCCGACGACCGGCGCGGGGCCGTCATCCGTCATCGCCCGGGGCCGGTCCTCCCCGATCCTTCTGTCCCCCACATATTCGGGGGGCAGCGATGCGATCGCCCCGCCTTCCGCTTCGAGAAGCATCCGCGCCGCTTCCCGGCTGCTCGACACCGACAGCTTGCGCCGCGCGTCCCGCAGCCGTTCGTTGATGGTATGGACCGACAGGTCGAGCGCCTGCGCGACCGACTTGGCGTCATGCCCCCGCACGATCAGGCGCAGCGTTTCCTTCTCCTTTTCGGTCAACGCCGTGAGGCCGTGTCTCTCCCGCATGGTCATCGCCCAAGCCCTATGGTCGTGCCGGGCGTGTCGCCAACCCCCAATAATTTGTACCGTCCGATTGGGGGAGTTGCGTGGGCTTCGACTTCGCTCAGCCTGAACGGAGGTTGGGGATCGAGCCCCTTATCCCACAGCCGTTCAGGCTGAGCGAAGTCGAAGCCCACGCCCACCGCCCACGCCCCACCGCCCACCAATTGGCTTGCAGGGACATATGCGGTAGAAGCCCGAAAACTGCCGCCAGAAGCAGACCGCCAGGAGCGGATGCCGGACCCCATATCCGGACCCTCGATGACCGCAGCGACCGCCTCCCCAGCCGACACCCCGCCGCCCAGCCCGATCGGCCGGCCACACAGCCTGCTCGAAGACGCTTATGCGATCTTCATAGGCTGTGCGCTGCTGATCGTGGGGCTGGTGTTCCTGAAAGCGGCGGGATTGGTGACGGGCGGGATCGCGGGGGTCGCGCTGCTGCTATCCTATCTGATCCCGCTGCCCGCCGGCGTGCTGTTCACGCTGGTCAACATCCCCTTCTTCCTGTTCGCGCACAAGGTGATGGGTGCGCGGTTCGCGGTGAAGACGGTGCTGGTCAATATCGGCATCGGCGCGGCCTCGGCGATCACCCGCGTCTCGGTGCATGTCGACAGCGTCCATCCGGCCTTCGCCGCGCTGGTGGGCGGCACCGTGATCGGCATGGGCATATTGGCGCTGGCACGGCATCAGGCGGGCGTGGGCGGCACCGGGGTGATCACCATCTGGCTCTACCGCAAGCGCGGCTGGAACATGGGAATGACGCAGGTCGCGCTCGACGTGTTCATCCTGTCGATGGCGATCCCGGTGGTGACGGGGCCGCAGATGATCTGGTCTGCGATCAGCGCGGCGGCGATCAGCCTGATCCTCTTCGCCTGGCACCGGCCGGGATTGTATATGGGGCGGTAATTCTCCTTTCCTCCCCTGTAAGGGGAGGGGGACCAGCGAAGCTGGTGGAGGGGTGTCACCCTATCGAGAGCGGGACACCCCTCCGTCAGGCCTTCGGCCTGCCACCTCCCCTTCCAGGGGAGGAAGCAGGTCCCCTCAACCCTTCTTCAGGTGGCGGCGGCCGAGCAGTTCGGCGATCTGCACCGCGTTCAGCGCCGCGCCCTTGCGCAGGTTATCCGACACGCACCACAGCGACAGGCCGTTATCGACCGTCGAGTCTTCGCGCACGCGGCTGATGAAGGTCGCATAGTCGCCGACGCACTCTACGGGCGTAACGTATCCGCCGTCCTCGCGCTTGTCGATCAGCATGACGCCGGGGGCTTCGCGCAGGATGTCCTGCGCTTCCTGGGCCGAGATCTCGTCCTCGAACTCGATGTTCAGCGCCTCGGAATGGCCGACGAAGACGGGCACGCGCACGCAGGTCGCGGTCACCTTTACCTTGGGGTCGAGGATCTTCTTGGTCTCGGCGACCATCTTCCACTCTTCCTTGGTCGAACCATCGTCGAGGAAGCTGTCGATGTGCGGGATCACGTTGAAGGCGATCTGCTTGGTGAACTTCTTGGGCTCGGCGGGGTCGCCGACGAAGATGTTGCGGCTCTGCTCGAACAGCTCGTCCATGCCTGCCTTGCCCGCGCCCGACACCGACTGATAGGTCGCGACGACGACGCGCTTGATCGTCGCCTTGTCGTGGAGCGGCTTGAGCGCCACGACCATCTGCGCGGTCGAGCAGTTCGGGTTGGCGATGATGTTCTTGGCCGTATAGCCGTCGATCGCGTCCGGGTTCACCTCGGGCACGATCAGCGGCACGTCCGGGTCCATGCGATAGAGCGACGAATTGTCGATCACGACGCAGCCGGCGGCGGCGAATTTGGGCGCATAGACCTTGGTCGCGTCCGATCCGATCGCGAACAGCGCGATGTCCCAGCCGGTGGGATCGAAATGCTCGATATTCTTGATGGTGAGCATCTTGCCCGTCTCACCATATTCGATCTGGTCGCCCTGGCTGCGCGACGAGGCGACGACCGCCAGTTCGTCGATCGGAAATTCCCGCTCCGCCAGAATGTTGATCATTTCCCGGCCGACATTGCCCGTCGCCCCGGCGACCACCACGCGATAACCCATTAAACCCTCCACTCGGAAGCGTGAGCCGGTAGCGTCATTGCGCGGACGCGTCCACCAACTTTGCGAAAAGTGCGCGTTTGGCGCGGCCAAGCGGGGGTTTAGCGAGCCCCCCCCCCCCCCGCCCCTCAGGCCGCATGATGCAGCGGCTCCGCGTCCAGCCATGCCGGCACCGATTGCGGCCGGATCGCCGCCGCCGCGATCCGGGGCGCGGTGACGGCATGGCGATCGCCATCGACCATGACCTCCGCCGCCAGCGCCCGGCTGTTGTAGCAGGAGGCCATCGAAGCGCCGTACGCGCCGACATCGCGAAGAACGGCCAGATCGCCCTCCGCCACCCGATCGATCAGGCAGGCTCTGGCGAACCGGTCGCTGCTCTCGCAGACCGGGCCCACGACATGGGCGCGTATCGTCTTGCCGGTCGGCGCGACCGCCGTAAATTCATGCCATGCGTCATAGAGGGCGGGCCGCGCCAGATCGTTCATGCCCGCATCGACGACGACGAAGGGACAGTCCGCGCCCGGCTTCACCCAGAGCACGCGGGTCAGCAACACGCCGGCATGCGCGGCGATATAGCGGCCCGGCTCGAACATCAGCGTCACGTCCCAGTCGCGGGTGACGCGGGCGACCATCGCGCCATAGGCCAGGACATCGCCGTCCGCGCCGCCGCGATAGTCGACACCCAAGCCCCCGCCCAGATCGACATGAGTGATCGGATGCCCGCGCGCGCGAAGCAGCGCGACCAGCTGGCCGATCTTGCGATACGCCGCCTCCATCGGTGCCGGGTCTATGATCTGGCTGCCGATATGGACGGCAATGCCCTGCATCGCGATACCCGCTCGGCCCGCCAGCCGATCATAGATGTCCAGCGCCTGCGCGAAGGCCACGCCGAACTTGCTGTCACTCTTGCCGGTGGTGATCTTGGCATGGGTGCCGGCATCGACATCGGGATTGACGCGCAGCAGCGCGGTCGCGGTCAGCCCGATGCGGGTGGCCATCGCGGCCAGCACCTCGCCCTCGCGCTCGCTCTCCAGATTGATATGCCCCACCCCGGCGTGCAGTGCCTGCGCCAGTTCGGCCGGCGTCTTGCCGACCCCCGAATAGACGATGTCGCCCGCCGCCATGCCGGCCTGCAGCGCGGCGGTCAGTTCGCCGCCCGAGACGATATCGGCGCCAAAGCCCTCGCCGCGAAGCAGCGACAGCACCGCCAGCGACGGATTGGCCTTGACCGCGAAGGCCAGCGATTTGCGTGGGATCGGCGACAGCGCCTCGCGAAACCGGCGTGCGGCGGCGCGCAGGGCGCCCGCCGAATAGACATAGGTCGGCGTGCCGACCGCCTCCGCGATGGTCGCCAGCGACACACGCTCGGCATGCAGGACGCCGTCGCGAAAACCGAAACCCGCCTCGCACGTCATGACCGGCGCCCCCGCTTGATCCGCGCGGCATGAATGACCTCGGCGGTATGATAATGCCCGTGCCGCTCCGCGCGCAGCGCCTGGGGCAGGCGCTTGCCGTTGAGCAGCAGGAGGACGCCCCCGAGCGCGACGAGGAACCAGAACAGCGCCAGCAGCGATCCCGCCGGCTCCATCAGCGTGGCGACCACCGCACCCAGCGTCATCGCCGCGCCCAGCGAACGCCAGGCCATGTCGCGGGCCGTCATGCCGCCGTCTCCCTGCCGTCGCGCCCATCGATGGGATCGCCGATCACGCAGGTGGCAGCAGCCTCGAATGCATGGGACGGCGCGCCGCACCGGTGACAGAGCAGGATGTCGGCGGGAAAGGCGCGCTCCTCCGCCAGCGCATCGGCGGGATCGCGACGTTCGAACACCAGCCCCATCGCGGCATGGCGATGCCGCCGCGCGGCGGCGCGGGCGCGGCCGATCAGCACGGGCGAGCGGCCGAGCCCGCGCCCCTCGATCGCGGTAAAGCCCTTCGCGCGCGCCTGCTCGGCCACCGCGATCAGGAATCCGCCCGCGCCGCAGTCGGCGTCGACGATGCGGACCGCACGGCGATGCCGCTCGCGCAGATGGTCGAGCGCCGCCTCGACGGCGGGCCAGCGGGGGTCGTGGCGATGCCGGTTATCGCTATGCATGATGCCCCCTCCCCTCACGCCGCACGCGCCAGCGCGTGGGCATCGGCCTCGACCGGATCGAAGGACACCAGCGGTACCAGCGCCTCGACGGCGACGGTCACGCTGGCATGATAGATATCGGCCTCCTCGGCCGCGAAGCGCATCGCCGCGCCGCGCGAGACGAAGCGCCCCTCCAGCATCCCGGCGCTATCCTGCACCAGCCAATGGCCGGCCCGGTCCTGGCCGACATAGATGTGCCGCGTCTGCGGGTCGGGATCGATGGGGAAATCGGTACGCATGGACACTGAAGACCTTTGCCGATCGGACGTTCGTTCGTCCGCCCGCATCAGCTACGCCCCGCCCCATAGGGTTTCGAGATCGATTTCCCGCTATCGCATAGCGGCGGCATAATGTCGGTCACAACCGGCGCCAGCGTGCGCTGACCTCCACCTCATCGAACATATGCCCGCCCAGCATCGCCAGCGCACTGCCCAGGCTGGCGCAGAAAAAGCCTGCGGTCGCCAGCGCATAGCTCAGGAGCCCGGCACGGCCGCCATGGCCCGCCATCACGATCAGATGCGCGATCGCCCGCCATGCGAGCATGCAAAGCCCCACGCCCAGACAGCGCAGCGCCAATCCCTGCCGCCAAGTCATGCTCCGTACCGCCATACCACCTCCCGGGATCGGTCGGCGGCTAATCGCGGTGCGCGTAGCAATGCGAGAGCGATTTCCTACTATCGCATAGCGGCGGCATAATATGCAGGGAGCCAAAGAGCTCCCCGAGCTCAGTCGTGCGTGCTGGCGGCCCAGGTGGCGTGGGCGATGCCATGGACTGACTGGAAATGGTCGGTGATTCGGTCCAGCTCGCCCGCCTCGACGATCGTGCTGGTCAGCGTGGCGGTGACCGTCACCTGATCCTCGCCCAGTTCCTCGGTATCAAGTTCGCCGACCGGCAGGCCGGCGCGCTCCAGATGCTCGACCAGCATGTCGCCGACCGGGCCGGCGCTGGCGGCGGCGGTCGTCAGGCTGACCGAATAGGTCGCCTCGACATGCCGCCCCTCCACCGGGATGCGGTTGATCGCGTCGACCAGCGGGCGAAGCGCGGTGTTGGCGAGCAGGACGACAACGGTCAGCAGCACCGCCTCGGCCACCATGTCGCTGCCCGCGATCGAACCGACCGCCGCCGAGCACCAAAGGGTCGCGGCGGTGTTCAGGCCGCGGACGTTCATCCCCTCCTTCATGATGACGCCCGCACCCAGGAAGCCGATGCCAGAGACGACATAGGCGATGATGCGGATCGACTCGATGTCGCCGCCCAGCCGCTGGCCAAGATCGACGAACGCCGCCGCGCCGATCGCGACAAGCGCGTTGGTGCGCAAACCCGCCGTGCGCTGGCGATACTGCCGCTCCGCCCCGATCACCGTGCCCAGCACGAAGGCGGTCAGATAGCTGACCAGCGTGTCGAGGAACGGCCAGAGGTGGAAGGTCTTCAGGAATGCCATGGCTGCTCACCTAATTCCTCCCCTGCAAGGGGAGGGGGACCGCCGCGAAGCGGTGGTGGAGGGGTGTCACCGCCAGCGTGGACACCCCTCCGTCAGTCCTTCGGACTGCCACCTCCCCTTACAGGGGAGGAATGACCGCATTATTTCTTCGCCGGCTTATCCTTCACCGTCCGGTCGAGGAAGTTCAGGATCGTGTGCCACAGATGCTGCGACACGCCCGGCCCGCCGACGCGGTGGGTCTGCCCCGGATAGAGCATCATCTCGAACGGCGTGTCGGTCTTCTGCATCTCGGCGGCGAAAGCGGTGGCATTGTCGAGAAAGACGTTGTCGTCCGCCATGCCGTGGATCAGCATCAGCGGATCGCGGATCTTCGCCGCCTCCTTGATCGCTTCCGACGTCGCATAGCTTTGCGGGTCGGTGCGCGGATCACCCAGATAGCGCTCGGTATAATGGGTGTCGTAGAGCCGCCAGTCGGTGACTGGCGCGCCCGACACGGCGGCGGCATAGACGCCGGGCGTCTTCTCCAGCATCTTGATCGACATATAGCCGCCGTACGACCAGCCATAGGTCGCGATGCGCACGGGATCGACGAAGGGCAGCGACTTCAGATAGTTCGCGCCCGCCAACTGATCGGCGACCTCGACCGTGCCCATCGCGTGATAGATGGCATCCTCGAACGCCTTGCCGCGATTATAGGAGCCGCGATTGTCGATCTGGAAGAAGATCCAGCCCTGATCGACCAGATATTGCGGCAGCGCGCCCTGCCAGCCGCGCGTGACCTGCTGACCGGTGCCGGGGCCGCCATAATGCTGGAAGAACACGGGGTAGCGCTTGCCCGGTTCCAGCTTGGGCGTGATCATCTCCCAATAAAGCGTCGTGCCGTCATCGGCCTTGATCGTACCGAACTTGGTCTCGCGGTGGCTGGCGAGATAGGGCGCATAGGGGTGCCCCGCGACAATCGCATTCTCGTTGATCCAGTTCAGCCGCTTGCCCGTCGTATCGGCGAGATATATCTGCGTCGGCTGGGTCGGGCTGGAGCGCGAGACGATGAAGCGGCTGGCCGACGAATCCATCGACGCGCTGTTGGTATAGCCGCGCTCGGTCAGGCGGGTGACGACGCCCGGCTGCGCGATGTCGACCGCATAGAGATGCTGTTCAAGGACATCGTCCTTCAGCCCGGTGAAATAGAGCCGTCCCTTCGCTTCGTCGACGCCGACGAGATTGGTGACGACCCACGGCCCCTGGGTCAGCTGCGTCCACTGGCCGTTCGCGAAGCGATAGAGATGACCATAGCCGTCGCGCTCCGACCGCCAGATCAGGCTGCCGTCCTTCATCGGGCGATAAGCGTCGGACAGGTTCAGCCAGCTGCGATCGCCGGAACGCTCGGTGAAGAGCACGGTCGACTTGCCCGTCCTGGGATCGACGCGCAGCATGTCGAGCGTCTTCTGGTCGCGGCTCTCGCGCTGGACCAGCATCGCCGAGCCGTCGGGCGTCCAGTCGACACGCGCCAGATAGATGTCGGGATTGCTGCCGAGATCGACCTTCACGCGGCCCGACCCGTCCGCCTTCATGACATACAGGTCGACCAGCGCATTGGGCGTACCCGCCGCCGGATAGCGCTGTTCATAGACCTTGGTGCCCGCCGCACCGATCGCGGCGCGCACCGCGACCTTGACCGGCGCCTCGTCGAACCGCTCGACCGCGATATAGCGCTCGTCGGGGCTCCACCAATAGCCGGTGAAGCGGTGCATTTCCTCCTGCGCGACGAACTCCGCTTCGCCGAAATGGACGGTGCCGCCGCCTTCCTTGGTCAAGGCACGCGCCTCGCCACCGGCCAATGGCATGGCCCAGAGATTCTGGTCGCGCACGAAGCTGACATAGCCGCCCTTGGGGCTGACGATCGGGTTCAGCTCGCCGCCGGGCGTATTGGTCAGGCGACGGACCTGCCCGTCGAGACCGGCAAGATAGAGGTCGCCGTCCAGCGGGACCAGGATCGACTTGCCGTCGGGCGCCCAGTCATAGGCGACGATGCCCTTCGACCCGCCGATACGCGCGCGCTCCCGCTGCATCTTCTCGGCCTCGGACAGTTCCGCGCCCGAGCCGACCTTCTTGGAGTCGACCAGCATCCGCTCCTCGCCGGTGCGGGTATCGCGTGCCCAGAGGTCGAGCCGCTCCTTTTCGTCCGCGCGCGGGCGCAGCGAGGTGAGCAGCGTGCCGTCGGGCGACAGGCGCAGCCCGCGCGGCTGCGACCCCGACAGGTCCGGGCTGCCGAACACCCGTGCCAGCGTCAGGTCGCCCGCCTTCTCATTCCGCTCAGCGGCCATCGCCGGCACCCCCGACCCGATCGCGATCGAGGCCCCGACCGAAGCCAGCGCCAGACCCAGCACCCATTTGCGCATCCATAGCACTCCAAACCATCGTTTCGCCGATCATCCCGGCGCATGGCGCGCGTTATCGCGACCGTGCCGCCATCCGTAAAGCGGCATCCTCGGCCAGCAATGTCGCGCCGCGCGGATATTCGTAAACCCGGCATTAACGAAAAGCCGATAGGACCGACGATCGGGAGCATAAGGGCGGCGCACCTCCCCTCGCGGTCGGGAGGCTTATCGGAACGGACATGACGATCACGGCAGCATTCGACATCCAGCATGACCGGCGCGGGGATATCGACGCGATCCTGGCGCGGCTGGGCAGCGCGGGGCATCCGCATGTCCAGGCGCTGCTGATGCCGCAGGCGCTGCTGCACGACCTGACCGACGCGGTGCATGCGCTGTGCGCGGTGCATGGCAATCATCCCAGCATGATCGACTATGCGATGGCGCGCGGCATCCAGCTCGAGACGCTGCCCTGGCTGATCCGTTCGTCCAACGCCTTTGCCCATGAACGCGCCTTTCTCGCCAACCTGACCTCCGCCGCCGGCCCGCTGCCCTCCACCCCCGGACAGGCGCAGGCCGATGCCGCGCTGACCCAGTTGCGCCACACGCTGGAGATGCTCGCCAATTCCGACCGGCGGGGCTGCGCGACGGGTGCCGTCTCCGCCCTCATCCTCGACTGGCAGGCGATCCGGCAGTTGCTCGATCACGCCGCGAACCGCTTCGGGATCGAGGCGCCGCCCGAATTGCTGCCCGACCCGATCCGGCGCGAGG
This sequence comes from Sphingomonas pseudosanguinis, assembly GCF_052056765.1. Lineage (NCBI taxonomy): Bacteria > Pseudomonadati > Pseudomonadota > Alphaproteobacteria > Sphingomonadales > Sphingomonadaceae > Sphingomonas > Sphingomonas pseudosanguinis. The sequence goes on along the minus strand of NZ_CP189888.1, from coordinate 1,171,304 downwards.
TGGACGGCGACGATCCCGCCTTGGGCATCGCGCGCGCGCGCGGGTTCGGCGCCACCCAGCTGCTCAACCAACATCGCGGACTGTGGGAACTGCTCGAAGCGCGCGCCAGCGCCCGGCGCGGATAGACCATGCGCGCGCGTCCCCCCGACTGGACGCACAGAACACTCCGTTTACCGGCCTGTCGTCGCGTTAACCATATTGGGCAGGATCAGGTTAATCCCGCAAACTCAAGATGGTGGGCATGAAAGGCATCGTTCCCCCCGTAACTTTGTCACTCTGCGCCGTGGCGATCGCCTCGCCCGCCCCGGCCCGCTCGCTGCTCGACTATGTCGGGCAATGCGTTCCCTTCGCCCGCCAGGCGTCGGGCATCGCGATCTATGGCGACGCCTGGACCTGGTGGGGCCAGGCGGAGGGGAAATATCCGCGCGGCCATGCGCCCCGCGTCGGCGCGGTCGTCGTCTTCGCCCGAACCGCGCGCCTGCCGCTGGGCCATGTCGCGGTGGTCAGCCGCGTCGTCGAGGACCGCGTACTGATGCTGACCCACGCCAACTGGTCGATCCAGAATGGCGAGCGCGGCCATGCCGAACAGGACGTCACCCTCTTCGACGTTTCCCCCAACAATGACTGGAGCAATGTCCGCGTCTGGTTCCGCGACTCGGATGGCCTGGGCAGCTCGACCTATCCGCTTTACGGCTTCATCTATGGCAAGGGCCGCACCGCGCCCGAGCTGACCAGCGAAAAGCCCGATTATGTCGGCGCGCTGATCGACGCCTATGTCGCGCGCTGATTGCCGGACGCGCCGATAAGGCATAGTCTGTCAGTCATTCCCAGGGAGGAGAATGGCGATGACGATGCTGGTTGCGTTGCTGACCCTGTCGACCATCGGTGAGGACGTGCTGAACACGACCCCCACGCTCGGTCAGCCCCCGGCCCGCTGTGCCCCGCATGCCGAGCAGGTGGCCAGCCCCACCCCCGCAAACAAGGGCGGCCTTCGCAGGCTCGACGAAATGCCCGCCGCCGAGCCGCATCTGGCGGTGCTGCGCAGCGTCGATGGCTGCCCCGTCCCCGTCAAGGTCCGCGCCGAGGTCGCCCCTCGCCGCTGATCCTCATCCGCCGGCGGGGTGATGGATGACGCCGCCGGTCATCGGCTGGGGCACGCCGGTCGTCCCCGGAAAGCTGATCGGCAGATCGCGCAGGCGGCGCACCGCCATATAGGCGAAACCCTCCGCCTCCAGCGCGTCGCCGTTCCAGCCGAGCCCATCGGTCGGCTCGGGCGTCAGGCCCGTCTCGGCGGCGATCATCGCCAGCATCGTGGCATTGTGCCGGCCGCCACCCGCGACCAGCAGCCGCTGCGGCCGCTCCGGCAGATGGTCGAGCGCGCGCGCCACCGTCCGCGCGGTAAAGGCGGTCAACGTCGCGGCACCGTCCGCCGCCGACAGGCCGCGCGCCGGCTGGATGGTGAAGTCGTTGCGGTCGAGCGACTTGGGCGGTGCGAGATCGAACCAGTCATTGTCCATCATCGTGTCGAGCACGGTCGGCTCGATCCGCCCCGCCCCCGCCAGCGCGCCGCCGGCATCGAAACGCTGCCCCGCCTCGGCCTCCATCCAGTGATCGATCAGCCCGTTGGCCGGCCCGGTATCGAAGGCGACCAGCGAGCCGTCGCGCCCGATCCAGGTGATATTGGCGACCCCGCCCAGGTTGAGCAGCGCGACCGGCTGCGCCAATCCAGCGGCAAGCGCGGCGTGATAGATGGGGATCAGCGGCGCGCCCTGCCCGCCCGCCGCGACATCGGCGGAGCGGAAATCGCCGACCACGGTGATCCCGGTCGCGTCCGCCAGCGCCTGCCCGTCGCCGATCTGCCAGGTCCAGCCGCGATCGGGGCGGTGCGCCACCGTCTGGCCGTGAAAGCCGATGACATCGACCGCCTCCGCGCCCAGCCCGGCATCGCGCAGCAGCTTCTGCACGACCATCGCATGGGTGCGCACGATCAGATCGCTGGCGGCCACGATCGGAGGACTGGCGCGCGGTCGCTCGAAGGTCAGCGCCAGCGCGGTCGCCTCGGCCAACTCGGCGCGGGCGGCGTCCGAATACGGTTCGGTGCGAAAGGCGACGGGACGCACGTGGCCCTCGCCATCCGTCTCGATCAGCGCGGCATCCACCCCGTCGAGCGAGGTCCCCGACATCAATCCGATCGCCAGCATCGCGCCTAACCCTTGTGAATTTCGGCCCCTCATGCCGGGATCGCGGCGGCCTGTCGACCACATGGCGCAAGCGCATCTGGAAAAGCGGTCCGATTTGGACTATGTGCGCGCGCATCCCATGGCAACCAAACTCCCCACTCCGCCGCGTGTCGGCATGGTCTCGCTCGGCTGTCCCAAGAATCTGGTCGACAGCGAACGCATCCTGACCCAGCTGCGCGCCGATGGCTATCAGATGTCGCCCGACTATGCCGGCGCGGACGTCGTACTGGTCAACACCTGTGGCTTTCTCGACTCTGCCAAGGAGGAAAGCCTGGAGGCGATCGGCGAGGCGATCAAGGAAAACGGCCGCGTCATCGTAACGGGGTGCATGGGCAAGGAAGCCGAGGCGATCCGCACCCGCTTTCCGGACGTGCTGGCGATTACCGGCGCGCATGAATATGAGCAGGTGGTAGAGGCCGTCCACGCCGCCGCGCCCGCCAACCTGTCGCCCTATATCGACCTGATCCCCGACGCCGGCCTGAAGCTGACGCCGCGCCATTACAGCTATCTGAAGATTTCGGAGGGCTGCAACCACCGGTGCAGCTTCTGCATCATCCCCAGCCTTCGCGGCGATCTGGTCAGCCGCCGTCCCGACGCCATCCTGCGCGAGGCGGAAAAGCTGGTCGCGGCGGGCACGCGCGAGCTACTGGTCATCAGCCAGGACACCTCGGCCTACGGCATCGACATCCGCAAGGAACCCCGGATGTGGAAGGGGCAGGAGGTCGTGCCGCACATGACCGACCTCGCCCGCGAACTCGGCAAGATCGCGCCCTGGGTACGCCTGCACTATGTCTATCCCTATCCGCATGTGGATCAGGTGATCCCGCTGATGGCGGAAGGCCTGGTGCTGCCCTATCTGGACATCCCGTTCCAGCATGCCGCGCCCTCTGTGCTCAAGCGTATGAAGCGTCCCGGCAACGACGCCAAGGTGCTGCAACGCATCCATCAGTGGCGCGACATCTGCCCCGACATCGCGATCCGCTCGACCTTCGTCGTCGGCTTCCCCGGCGAGACGGAGGAGGATTTCGAATATCTGCTCGACTGGCTGGATGAAGCCCAACTCGACCGTGTCGGCGCCTTCCGCTTCGAACCCGTAGAGGGTGCCGCCGCCAACGCCCTGCCCGATCACGTCCCTGAAGAGGTGAAGGAAGAGCGTTACGCGCGGATCATGGAAAAGACCGCCGCCATCTCCGCCGCCAAGCTGGCCGCGAAAGTGGGTCGCACCCTGCCCGTCATCATCGACGCGGTCGACGAGGACGGTGGTGCTACCGGCCGCAGCCAAGCCGACGCGCCCGAGATCGACGGTGAAGTCTTCCTGCGCGACGCCGGCCATCTGTCGGTCGGCGACATCGTGAAGGTCGCCATCGAGGACGCCGACGAGCACGACCTGTACGGCGTCCCCGTCACAGGAAACGCATAAGCATCATCACCAGCCCGGCCATCGACACCAGATAGGCCAGCGACCGCACATAGCGGACGCCGAAGATATAGAGCGGCACATAGGCGACCCGCGCGAGGAACCACACCCACGCGCCGGTCGCCGCCATTCCACCGCTCTGGCCCGTCACCGTCAGCCCCAGCGCCAGTGCGATGAAGACCGGCCAGGTCTCGCGAAAATTGGCCGAGGCGCGCTCGGCCCGCCCGGCATAGGGGCCAAGCGGTGCCGGCGTCCCGTCACGCGGCCCGGCGTTCCAGCCGATCCCCCGGTCGAGCGTCGCCAGCTGCGATTGCAGCGCGATATGTACGAACAGCAGGATGATCGACCAGCCGAGGATCGTCAGTTCGGTCGTCATTCCCTGTCTCCAGTGGCCACCCCGGCGAAGGCCGGGTTCCATGCCATAGCCGTTCCAACGCAAAGCATAGCGACTGGCCCCCCGGACTCCGCCGGGATGGCAAAGAAATTCACCCCCATCTTCCGTTCCGCCTGAGCGTAGTCGAAGGCCAAGGGACGCACTCTCCACGCAACCCCGGATCAAGCGTGGCGAATGTGCCAGCGTGGCCTTCGGCTTCGCTCAGGCTGAACGGAGGGAGGGGTGATCTTGGAAAAGCCGCTTGGGCTGAGCGCAGTCGAAGCCCACGCCCCAACACCCCACACCCCGTTGCACCACCTCGCCAAACCTGCTTCCTTGGGCGCCATGAGATACCCCCATTTGCTGGCGGCGATCGCGTTCATCGCCCCCGCTCCGCTGCTTGCCCAGGCGCTGACCCCCGCCGAGACCCGGACGATCGATGCGCTGGTGACGAAGACGCTGGCCGATACCGGCGTCCCGTCCGCCTCGATCGCAGTGGTGCGCGGCGGCAAGACCGTGCTCGCCAAGGCTTACGGCAAGCAGTTCGAGGGGCAGAAGGGGCCGGCCGATCCGACTCTGCCCTATCAGATCGCCTCGGTATCCAAGCAGTTCACCGCCGCCGCCGTCCAGCTGCTGGCGGACGAGGGCAAGCTGTCGCTCGACGACACGGTCAGCAAATACATTCCCGGCATCACCGGTGGCGACACGATCACCATCCGCCAGCTGCTCAGCCATACCTCGGGCCTGCGCGACTATTGGCCGCAGGATTACAGCTTCAAGGCGATGGCGACCCCGACCACGCCGCAGGGCATCGTCGACCGCTGGGCCAAGGCACCGCTCGACTTCGCACCCGGCACCCAGTGGCAATATTCCAATACCGGCTATGTCGTCGCCGGCATGATCGTCGAGAAGGTGGCGGGCCAGCCGCTGCTCGATTTCCTTCAGGCGCGGGTGTTCCGCCCGCTCGGCATCCGGGCGCTGGATCAGGACAAGGCGGTCGGGCCGGGCTTCCCGCAAGGCTATCTGCGCCATGCGCTGGGTCCCGTCCGGGTCGAGACGCCGGCTGCGCCCGGCTGGCTCTACGCGGCGGGCGAACTCGCCATGTCGCCGCAGGACCTGGCCAAATGGGACGTCGCCCGGATGAACCGCACGCTACTGCCGGCCAAGCTCTGGGCCGAGCAGGAGACGCCCGTCAACCTGACCAGCGGCGCCAGCACCGGCTATGGCCTGGGCGTCGGGATCGGCGTGAAGGACGGCCGCCGCATCGTCGAGCATAGCGGCGAGGCGGTCGGCTTCCTGACCGAGAATATCGTCTATCCCGAGGACAAGGCGGCGATCGTCGTCGCGGTCAACGCCTGGTTCGCCGATGCGCCGGGCCGCATCGCCAAGGGCATCGCCGACGTCATCCTGCCCCAGCCCCAGGCGAGCAATCCCGACGCCGCCGCGCTCGACCGGACGAAGCAGGTCTATGCCCAGTTGCAGGCCGGGCGGCTGGACGGCGCGCTGCTGACCGAAGACGCGGCCTATTATTTCACCCCGGCGACCATCGCCGATTACCGGACCAGCCTGTCGCCGCTGGGCGCGCCGAGCAAGATCGAGCAGGTCGGCCAGACGCGGCTACGCGGCGGCTTCGTCAATCGCTCCTACCGCGTCAGCTATCCGACCCGGACCCTGCGGATCAGCACCTATGCCGAGCCGGGTGCTCAGGGTCGCATCGAACAATTTCTGGTAAGCCCCGTCGAATGAACGATTTCTCCGCTCTGCTTCAACCCGATCGTGGCCAGCCCGCGCAGTCCGTCACCGTCCTGACCGCGGATGGCTTTCCCGCGTGGCTGACCCGGCAATCCGCCGCCACCCGCGCGCTGGCGACCGCGCAACGCTTTACCGCCAAACCCGACACGCATCTGCTCGTGCCGCATGGTGACGGCATCGCGGTGATTGCGGGTGTCGCCGATCCCACCTCGCCCTGGGCGCTCGCCAAGCTGGCCGAGAGCCTGCCGGCCGGGACCTATCGCCTCGACGGGGCGGAGGTCGGTGCCAATGCGCTGGGCTGGCTGCTCGGCCAATATCGCTTCACCCGCTATCGCAAGGGCGAGTCGATCGGCGACCGCGTGCTGCTGACCGGCGACGTCGCGCATCGCGACGAGATCGTGCGCATCGCCGCCGCGACCGCGCAGGTGCGCGATCTGGTCAATACCGGTGCGGGCGATCTCGGCCCGGCGGAGCTGGAAACCGGCGCCCGCGATCTTGCGCAACGTCATGGCGCCAGCGTTACGGTGACGGCCGGCGAAGCGCTCGCCCGCGACTATCCGATGATCCATGCGGTCGGCCAGGCCGCGATCCGCGAGCGCGCGCCCCGGCTGATCGAGCTGCATTGGGGCGATCCCGCCCATCCGCGCATCGCCATCGTCGGCAAGGGGGTGTGCTTCGACACCGGCGGCCTCGACATCAAGCCGTCCGCCGGCATGCGCCTGATGAAGAAGGACATGGGCGGCGCGGCGCATGCGCTGGCGCTGGCCGGACTGGTCATGGCGGCCGGGCTGCCGGTGCGGCTCCACCTGCTGATCCCGGCGGTCGAGAATGCGGTGTCGGGGGCGTCCTTCCGCCCCGGTGACGTGCTGCGGACTCGCAAGGGTCTGACGGTCGAGAATACCAACACCGACGCCGAAGGCCGCCTGATCCTGGGCGACGCGCTGACCCGCGCGGGCGAGGACAACCCCGAGCTGATCCTCGACTTCGCGACCCTGACCGGCGCGGCACGCGTGGCGCTGGGTCCCGACCTGCCGCCGCTGTTCACCGATGACGAGGGGCTGGCGGCCGATCTGCTCGCGGCGGCGGCGAGCGAGCAAGACCCCGTATGGCGTCTGCCGCTCTGGGACGGTTATGACGAGATGCTGAAGTCGGACATCGCCGACATGGTCAACGCCCCCGATGGCGGCTTTGCCGGGGCGATCACCGCCGCGCTGTTCCTGCGCCGCTTCGTGCCCAAGGACACGGCCTGGGCGCATCTCGACGTGTTCGCGTGGCGGCCTTCGGGCAAGCCGGGGCGGCCCAAGGGCGGTGACGCCTATGCGCTGCGTGCGGCGTACCGGATGTTGAAGGGGCGGTATTCCAAGGCTTGAGGCAAGGTCGGGGCGTGGCCTTCGACTTCGCTCAGGCTGAGCGGGGGTGGAGGTGGGTTCAAACAGCCGTTCACGCTGAGCGAGGTCGAAGCGCGTCAGCCCTCACCCCAGTTACTCAACTCCGCCGGGAGTTTGAGGAGCAGGACGGGGCGTGGCCTTCGACTGCGCTCAGGCTGAACGGACGTTGGAGATGGGGCCAAACAACCGTTCACGTTGAGCGAAGCCGAAGCGCATGCCCTGTCCATGCCCTAACTGCACAACCCCGTTCGGCGTTTGAGATGAATGCCGGGGCTCGGCCTTCGACTGCGCTCAGGCGGAACGGACGTTAGGGTTGGGTCCAAACAGCCGTTCACGCTGAGCGAAGTCGAAGCGCACGTCCCGCCCCCGCCCCGGCTTCACAGCCCTGCTGCCGCCTCGATGATTGGCACGAACTTCGCCGCCGTCAGGCTGGCACCGCCGACCAGCGCGCCGTCGACATTCTCGACCGCCAGCAGCATCGCGGCATTGTCGCCCGTCACCGAGCCGCCGTACAAGATCCGAACCCCGTCCGCCGCATCGCCGATCAGCATGCGCAGCTTGGCGCGCGCGATGGCGTGGATGCTGGCGATATCCTCCACGGTCGGCGTCCGCCCCGTCCCGATCGCCCAGCGCGGTTCATAGGCGAGCGTGAACCAGCTGCCATCGGCATTGTCGGGCACCGACTTCTCGATCTGCGCCTGCACCACCCGTTCGGCGCGGCCGGCATTACGTTCCGCCTCGGTCTCGCCGCAGCATAGGATGACGTGAAGACCGTTGCGATGCGCCGCCGCCGCCTTGGCCCAGGCGTCCTGGCTGGTCTCGCCCTGGTCCGCGCGGCGTTCGGAATGGCCGACGATGGTGAAGCGTGCGCCCGCCTCCTTGACCATCCCCGCCGAGACGCAGCCGGTATGCGCGCCCGAATCGCGCTCATGCACGTCCTCGGCCCCGATCGACAGGTCCGGCACCCGCTCGGCCGCCGCCGCGATCAGCGTGAAGGGCACCGCCATCGCCACATCGACCTGCGGGGCCGCCTTCGCCGCCGCCGCGATGGCGTCCAGCTCGGCCAGGGCCGCGCGCGAGCCATTCATCTTCCAATTGCCCGCCACCAGTTTGCGCCGTGCCATTTCAGGGGCTCCCATGAGTCGACTGTTATACGTGTTCAACACCGATAGCGGATCGTGCGCGCGGCACAAGCTTGATGCGGGCGCGCCGTCCCCCTAAAGCACATGCGTTTTTATCCTTTGCCGATCGGTCGTCCATGCTCAGCTTCTTCCGCCGGATCATCAATTCCAAGGCCGGCGTCATCGTGACCTTCATCGTGCTGGGCATCATCGCGATCGCCTTTGCCGCCGGTGACGTGTCCAATATCTCGGGCATGGCCGGCGGGCTGACCGGTTCGACCGTCGCCAAGGTCGGCGATGCGAAGGTGACCGTCGACGACCTGCGCACCGCCGCGCAGAACGAAGTCGCCGCCTATCGCCAGGAACAGCCGACGCTCGACATGGCGCAGTTCATCGCCGCCGGCGGGTTCGAGGGCGTGTTGCAGCGCGAAGTGACGGGCCTGTCGCTCGAGGAGTTCGGCAAGGACCAGGGCATGGTCGTGTCGCGCCGGCTGGTCGACGGCCAGATCGCCTCGATCCCCGCTTTCCGTGGCCCCAATGGCCAGTTCGATCCGGCGCTTTATCAACAGCTTCTGGCGCAGCGGAAGATGACCGATGCGCAGGTCCGCACCGATCTGCAGCGCACGCTGTTCGCACAGCAGCTGACCGTGCCGACGATCGGCGCGACCCAGATGGCGACGCAGATGGCGCTGCCCTATGCTTCGTTGCTCCTCGAAAAGCGTCAGGGCGAGGTCGGCTATATCCCGACCCGCCTGGTCGGTGCCGGCGCCGCGCCGAGCGATGCCGACATCCAGGCCTTCTACACCCGCAACATCCAGCGCTATACCCTGCCCGAGCGCCGCGTGGTGCGCTATGCGCTGGTGACGCCGGCCTCGATCGCCGGCCAGTCCGCGCCGAGCGAAGCGGAGATCGCACGCTATTACCAGACCAACGCCGCGCGCTATGCCGCAACCCAGAAGCGCGACATCACCCAGGTGATCGTCGCCGATCAGGCGGGCGCCAACGCGCTGGCCGCGCGTGCCAAGGGCGGCGCCAGCCTGGCCGATGCCGCCCGCGCCGCCGGGTTGGAAGCCTCGGTGCAAAAGGGCGTCGACAAGGCGACCTATGCCACGCAGAGCACGCCGGCAGTCGCCGATGCGGTGTTCGGCGCGGCGCAGGGCGCGGTCGTCGGCCCGGTGCGCGGTCCGCTCGGCTTCGTCGTCGCGCGCGTCGACGCGGTGACCCAGGTCGCCGGCAAGACGCTGGCGCAGGTTCGCCCCGAGATCGTCGCCGAACTGACCAAGCAAAAGCAGACCGCCGCGCTGGGCGAGACCCGCAACGCGATCGAGGACTCGCTGTCGGGCAACGCGACCTTCGACGAGGTTGTCGCCGACCGCAAGTTGCAGGCGCAGACCACCCCCGCCGTCACTGCGCAGGGCGCGGCGCCCGAGACGCCCGGTTTCCAGCCGACGCCCGAGCAGCGCGCGATGATCACCGCCGCCTTCACCGCCGAGGAAGGCGACGCGCCGCAGATCGTGCCCGTCGGCCAGGATGGCGGCTTCGCCATCGTCGGCGTCGGTCAGATCCAGCGCTCCGCGCCGCGTCCGCTGGCGCAGGTCCGACAGCAGGTAGTCGCCGACCTGACCGCCGACCGCGCCCGCGCCGCCACGCGCAAGCTGGCCAATGCCGTGCTCGCCAAGGTGAACAAGGGCATGCCGATGGCGCAGGCGCTGAAGGAAACCGGGCTGGCGGCGCCGCCGGTCCGCCCGATCGCCGCGTCGCGCCGCGACCTCGCCGCCGCGCAGAACACGCCCGCCGCCGCGCCGCTCGCGCTGCTGTTCTCGATGCCGCAGGGCAAGGCCAAGACGCTGGAAGCCCCGGCCAATGAGGGCTGGTACATCATCCGCGCGACCAAAATCGATGCGGGCAACGCCACCGGCAACACCGCCGCGATCCAGGCCGCACGCCAGGACATCGGCCGCCTGATCGGCCGCGAATATGTCTCGCAGTTCGCGCGCGCCGTGCGCGACACGGTCGGCGTGAAGACCGATCCGAAGGCGGTGGCGAAGGTGCGCTCGGAGCTGCTGAACAATGGGAGCAACTAAGCCCCGCACCGACGACGCCGCGATCGCCCAGCTTCAGGCGGGTCGCCCCGCGCTGATCTGGCGTCGGCAGATCGCCGACACCGAAACGCCGGTTGCCGCCGCGCTGAAGCTGATCGAGCCGGGGCGCGGTGATTTCCTGCTCGAATCGGTCGAGGGCGGTGCCACGCGCGGGCGCTACAGCCTGATCGGTCTTGCCCCCGACCTCGTGTTTCGCGCGCATGGCCATGAGGCGGGGATCAACCGCCGCTGGGCGACCGATCGCGAGGCGTTCGAGCCCTGCGCCGCGCCGACGCTGGAGGCGCTGCGGCAGCTGGTCGCGGAGTGCCGCGCCGATGTGCCCGAGGGACTGCCCGCCGCGCTCGCCTGTCTGGTCGGCTATTTCGGCTATGAGACGGTCGGGCTGGTCGAGACGCTGCCCCAGCCGGCGAGCGATCCGCTCGGCCTGCCCGACATGATTTTCGTGCGGCCGACGGTGATCCTGGTGTTCGACCGGCTGGCCGACGCGCTGTATCTGGTCGCACCGATCTGGCCGGGTTCGGACGTCGACCCCTCCAAGGCAGTTGCCGAGGCGCAGGACCGGTTGGAGGCGACCGCCGCCCGGCTGGCCTCGACGCCCCTGCCCGCGCCGGTTCGCGCCGAGCTCGACGAACCCGCTTATACCCCCGCCCTGCCTGCCGGCCGCTATGGCGAGATGGTGGCGCGCGCGAAGGACTATATCGTCGCGGGCGACATTTTTCAGGTCGTGCTGGCGCAGCGTTTCTCCGCGCCCTTCGCGCTACCGCCGTTCGAGCTGTATCGCAGCCTGCGTCGGATCAACCCGTCGCCCTTCCTCTATCATCTCGACCTGCCGGGCTTCGCACTGATCGGGTCCAGCCCCGAAATCCTGGTGCGCGTCCGTGAGGGCGAGGTGACGATCCGCCCGATCGCGGGCACGCGCCCGCGCGGGAAGACCGGGGCCGAGGACATCGCGCATCGCGACAGCCTGCTCGCCGACCCCAAGGAGCGCGCCGAGCATCTGATGCTGCTCGACCTAGGTCGCAACGATGTGGGTCGCGCGGCGCAGGCGGGCAGCGTCCGCGTGACCGACAGCTATACGGTCGAATTCTACAGCCATGTGATGCACATCGTGTCCAACGTCGTCGGCCGGCTGGCGGAGGACAAGGATGCGCTCGACGCGCTGTTCGCGGGCTTCCCCGCCGGCACGGTCAGCGGCGCGCCCAAGGTCCGCGCCTGCCAGATCATCGCCGAGCTGGAGCCGGAGCGGCGCGGTGCCTATGCCGGCGGCGTCGGCTATTTCTCGCCCGACGGTTCGATGGACTCGTGTATCGTGCTGCGCACCGCCGTGGTCAAGGATGGCACCATCCATGTCCAGGCGGGCGCCGGCATCGTCGCCGACAGCGACCCCGCCTATGAACAGCGCGAATGCGAGGCGAAGGCCGGCGCGATGCTGGCGGCGGCACGTGAGGCGGTAGCACGGGCGGGCGAAGGCGGTTTCGGGCAGTAGGGCGCGTGCCGCCACGTCGGAGCAGGGACCGCCTGCCCCGCGAGGCAGCCAAAGTACCCGTCGCGAACGGTTCCCCCGCGAAGGCGGGGGCCCAGTACTCTTTCATGGCAGGATTATCAGTGGCCTGCCCTCACGACAGCCCAACCAAGAAACTGGGCCCCCGCCTTCGCGGGGGAACGGCGAAATTACTGGGCTTCAGTTCGTGACCGCTTGGGCGCCCCGCTCACTCCCCATCGGCCGCCGGCGGCGTCGCCTCGGCCTGGCGGGCGCGGCGTTCGGCCTGATATTGCTGGTTCCACATCATGCTGCACCCGGTCTGGCCGCCCGTGCCGATCGGCGAGCAGGTATTGGGGATGCCCCCGGCGACGCGGCCGACCTGATCCATCGTCGCGGCGCGATTGACCCAGCTCTGGTTCTGCGCCGCGATGGGGCGATCGTCACGTAGCGCCTTCGGGATGCGATACGGCTCGTCGTCGCGGCCGCAGACCACGACCTCCTCGGCGGTGCTCTCGGGACATTTCTGGTCGCCGGTCAGCGTCACGTTGCGGACGCGCTTGGGCGGTTGGCCGGTGGCCGCCTGCTGATCCTGTGATGCCGTCTGGGCATAGGCGCTCCCCGAGGACAAGAGCAGGGCGGCAATCAGGGCGGCTCGAACCATGGCGACGGGACTCCTTTGATATTCTAACGTCAGACACGGCGCATGGCTCCATGCTGAACGATCGCCCAAGCGCGCGCATTCGGGCGAAATTACGGCCGCCGGCCGCATGTACGGCCTGTTCGACCCCAAAGGCGTGACCATAAGGGAAAGGGGGGCGTTGCACCGCCCGTACGATCGGCTATGGCGGTCCCATGATCCTGGTCGTCGACAATTACGACAGCTTCACCTGGAACCTCGTCCATTATCTTCAGGAATTGGGCAGCGAGGTGGAGGTGGTCCGCAACGACGCGATCTCGGCGGGCCAAGCGCTCTCGTCGGGGGCGCAGGCTTTTCTCATTTCCCCCGGCCCCTGCACGCCGACCGAAGCGGGCGTCAGCCTGGACCTGGTCGCCGCCGCCGCCGATGCCGGCCGGCCGTTGCTCGGCGTGTGCCTGGGCCATCAGGCGATCGGCCAGCATTTTGGCGGGCTGGTCCAGCGCGGCGGGCTGATGCACGGCAAGACGTCGCCGGTGCTGCATGACGGGACCGGGTTGTTCCGCGGCCTCCCCTCGCCCTTCACCGCGACGCGCTACCACTCGCTGATCGTCAACGACGTGCCGGACGATCTGGTCGTCAATGCGCGGGCCGAGGACGGGACGGTGATGGGTTTCCGGCACCAGACGCTGCCGATCCACGGCGTCCAGTTCCACCCCGAAAGCATCGCCACCGAATATGGCCATGCGATGCTCGCCAATTTCCTGCGCGAGGCGGGCGTGGCGCACGACCTGCCCGAACGGCTGCGGCCCCCGGTCGGACACGCCGCGTGACGACCATCGCCTTGCTGCCCGATACGGCCAGCCCGCTGTCCCGCGAAAGCGCGGCGGCGGCCTTTTCCGACATTCTGGACGGGCGCGCCGAGGACGAGGCCATCGCCGCCTTCCTGATCGGCCTGACCGAGCGCGGTGAAACCTCGATCGAGATCGCCGAGGCGGCGCGCGCCATGCGCCAGCGGCTGATCCCGATCGAAGCGCCGGCGGGCACCATCGATGTCTGCGGCACCGGGGGCGACGGGCATCACACGCTGAACGTCTCGACCGCCGTGTCGCTGGTCGTCGCCAGCCTGGGCGTGCCGGTGGCCAAGCATGGTAACCGCGCCGCCTCGTCCAAGGCGGGGGCCGCCGACACGCTGGAGGTACTCGGCCTCGACATGCAGCGCGCGGGTGAGATGGCGCAGGCCAGCCTGACGGATATCGGCATCGCCTTCCTCTTCGCCGCCAATCATCACCCCGCCATGGCGCGGATCACCCCGATCCGGAAGCGGATCGGGCGGCGGACGATCTTCAACCTGATGGGGCCGCTCGCCAATCCCGCGCATGTCGGGCGGCAGCTGATCGGTATCGCCCGCCCCGACTATGCGACCGTCTATGCCGAGGCGCTCGAGCAGCTGGGGGCCGAGGCGGCCTTGGTCGTATCGGGCGAGGAAGGGCTGGACGAACTGTCGGGCGCCGGTCCCAGCATCACCGTGTCGGTCGGCCAGGTCGATGCGCCCCGCACGATCACGCCCGAGGATGCCGGGCTTCCCCGTCATCCCATCACCGCCATTCGCGGCGGCGACGCGCGGCACAATGCCGAGGCGCTTCGCCGTCTGCTCGCCGGAGAGCCGGGCGCCTATCGCGACGCCGTTCTCCTCAACGCCGCGGCCGCGCTGCTGGTCGCCGGGCATAGCGCCGATCTGGCCCAGGGGGCCGTGGCCGCCGCCCGCGCGATCGACAGCGGCGAGGCCGCCGCCCTCCTCGATCGATGGATTGCTTACCGATGACGATGCTCGACCGCATCCTGGAAACCAAGCGCGCCGATGTCGCCGCGCGCAAGGCGACCATGTCGCACGCCGATCTCGACGCGCGCATTTCGCAGGTCTCCGCGCCGCGCGGCTTTCGCGCCGCGCTCGACGCCAAGACCGGCCACGCGCTGATCGCCGAGGTCAAGAAGGCCAGCCCGTCCAAAGGGCTGATCCGCGCCGATTTCGATCCCCCCGCCCATGCCCGTGCCTATGAGGCAGGCGGTGCCGCCTGCCTGTCGGTGCTGACCGACGAGCGCTGGTTCCAGGGGGCCGACGCCTATCTGGAACAGGCCCGCGCCGCCGTGTCGATCCCGGTGCTGCGCAAGGACTTCATGGTCGATCCATGGCAGGTGCACGAATCGCGGGCGCTGGGTGCGGACGCGATCCTGATCATCGTCGCCGCGCTCGACGATACGCAGATGCAGGAGATCGAGGCGGCCGCCATCGACTGCGGCATGGACGCGCTGGTCGAGGTGCACGACGCCGCCGAGATGGAGCGCGCCGCCCGGCTCAAGTCGCGGCTGATCGGAGTAAACAACCGCGATCTCAGGGACTTCTCGGTCGATTTTCAGCGGACCTATGATCTAGTGGCGCACGCCCCCGCCGGTGCGACCTTCGTCGCCGAAAGCGGGCTGACCAGCCGCGCCGATCTGGACGCGATGGCCGAGCATGGCATTCGCTGCTTCCTGATCGGCGAGGCGCTGATGCGCCAGCATGACGTCGAGGCGGCGACCCGCGCGCTGATCGGATGAGTCGACTGACCCATCTCGACGACCAGGGCTCGGCCCGGATGGTCGATGTCGGGGGCAAGACCGTCACCCAGCGTCAGGCGGTTGCGCGGGGACGCATCACGATGACGCCCGAAGCCGCCGCCGCGATCGTGGCCGGTAGTGTCCAGAAGGGCGACGTGCTGGCCGTCGCGCGGGTGGCCGGGATCATGGCGGCCAAGAAGACAAGCGACCTGATCCCGCTGTGCCACCCGTTGCCGCTGAGCAAGGTCGAGATCGACCTCGTCCTGGACGAGAGTGGCGTGACCGCCACCGCGACTGCCGCGACCGCCGGGCAGACGGGCGTCGAGATGGAGGCGCTGACCGCCGTGTCGGTGACGCTCCTGACCGTCTACGATATGGCAAAGGCGCTGGATAAGCGCATGACGATAGGCGATATTTGCCTGTTGTCGAAGACGGGCGGAAAATCGGGCGACTGGCACGCCTGAAACCCGGAACTTCGGGCGCGTCGGGTGCGTCCTTCGCGTCAACAGGAGTGACCGCCATTCTCTTACCCGTCGCCGAAGCCCAGCAGCGCCTGATCGCGCTGACGACCGATCGCCCCGTCACCTATGTCGCGTTGCGCGAGGCCGCCGGCCGCTGGGCTGCCGAGGATGTGCCCGCCCGCCGGACCCAGCCAGCGAGCGACCTGTCAGCGATGGACGGTTATGCGATCCGCTTCGCCGATATGCCCGGCCCCTGGACGGTGATCGGCGAAAGCGCGGCGGGGCGGCCCTTCCAGGGCCATGTCGGCCCCGGGCAAGCGACCCGCATCTTCACCGGTGCCGCGCTTCCCGAGGGCACCGACACCGTGCTGGTGCAGGAAGAGGCCGCGCGCGACGGGGACAGACTGATGCTGGCCGGCGAAGGACCGGCGCATCAAGGGCGTAATGTCCGCCGCAAGGGGCTGGACTTCACGACCGGCGACCGGCTGATCCGGTCCGGCGAGCGACTGACTCCGGCACGGATCGCGGTGGCGGCGACGGGCGGCCATGCCACCCTGCCCGTTCGCCCGCGCGTGCGCGTCGCCATCGCCGCTACGGGCGACGAACTGGTCGCGCCGGGAGCGGACGATCCCGCCGCCCTGCCCGAATCCAACGGCGCGATGCTGGCGGCGATGCTGGCCGACCTGCCGGTCGACATCATCGATCTGGGGATATTGCCCGACAATCTCGATCGGCTGCGCGAGGCGTTTGCCGGCGTCGATGCCGATCTGCTGGTCACGACGGGCGGTGCCTCGGTCGGCGACCATGATCTGGTCCAGCCCGCGCTCAAGGCGGCGGGGGGCAGCATCGATTTCTGGCGGATCGCGCTACGTCCCGGCAAGCCGATGATGGCGGGCCGTCTGGGCAAGGCGGTGGTATTGGGCCTGCCCGGCAATCCCGTGTCGGCGTTCGTGACCGCCCTATTGTTCGTCAAGCCGCTGATCGCGCATCTGGCGGGGGCAGCCGACCCTTTCCCCGCGCCCATTCCCGCCGTACTGGGCGAGGATCTGCCCGCCAACGGCCCGCGTATCGACTATCTGCGTGCTGCGATGATCGACGGTCGCGTTCATGCCGCCGCCATTCAGGACAGCTCGATGCTGCTGACGTTGGCGCGTTCGACCTGCCTGATCATCCGTCCACCGCATGCGCCGCCGGCCAGCGCGGGCGACTCGGCGGAAATCCTGATGCTCGCTTGACGCAAGCCTTTACGTTCCATATAAGTTCCACGTCTGTTCTGGACGGAGGATCGCGATGCTCACCGCAAAGCAGCATGAGCTTGTCTGCTTCATCAATGATCGATTGAAGGAAACCGGCGTTTCGCCGTCCTTTGAGGAGATGAAGGAGGCGCTGGACCTCAAGTCCAAGTCGGGCGTCCACCGCCTGATCTCCGCGCTGGAGGAACGCAATTTCATCCGCCGCCTGCCGAACCGCGCGCGCGCGCTGGAAGTGCTGCGGATGCCCGACCGTCCCGAAAAGCCGGCGGCCGCGCCGACGGTGGCGGACAATGTCCGCGCGCCCTCGCCGCATGTGCAGATCGAGGCCGCGAACGACGTGGTCGAAATCCCGCTGCACGGCCGCATCGCCGCCGGTGTGCCGATCGAGGCGTTCGAGGGCAGCTCGATGCTCGCGGTACCCGCCGCGCTGCTGGGATCGGGCGAGCATTATGCGCTGGAAGTCTCGGGCGACTCGATGGTCGAGGCGGGCATTCTGGACGGCGACTATGCGCTGATCCGCCGCACCGATGTGGCGCGCGATGGTCAGATCGTCGTCGCGCTGATCGACGAGGCGGAGGCGACGCTGAAATATTTCCGCCGCGAAGGCTCGATGGTACGGCTCGACCCCGCCAACCGCGCCTATGACCCGCAGCGTTATGCGCCGGCACAGGTCCGGGTGCAGGGCAAGCTCTCCGGGATCTTGCGCCGCTACGATTAAGCGGCGGTGACGGCCGGGTGATACCGTTGGGTATCGGTCGGCCGTTGGGTTGCATGTGATATAAAGCTGCCGTTCGGAATGACGAAGCCTATGACCGAGATTCAGGTTTTCGCGTCAGCCCTTTGCTAACACGGCGAAAACCTTGCCGGATCACCGTCGCACACGCCAAGCGGCTTAATGGCTCCAGACTTGTCTGGCCGCAGGCTATGACAACTGTCTTCATCATGGCAGCATAGGCCCCTTCCTACCGTGTGGAAGCTGGCCAAGCGCAAATCATCCTCCGCGCCATAGCGACGGCGATCGTTCAGCGCGCTCCGTATGACACCGATCGCCGCCAGGGATGTCCGTCGCCCGGCCGATGGACCGTCGCGACCCGGGGCGGATCGAGCCAGATCGTCACGCCGCCGGTCCGGTGTAGAACGGGCGTATCCAGCTTCAACCAGCGCGGGCGGCACGCCTGCGGCAAACGCCGGTCGGCGATCATGATGTCGACGCGTCGACACAGCGCGATCAGGCTGCTCCATGGCACCGCATAGCCGCTGCGCGTCGCGGCGATCCGCCATGATCGCCCACCCGCCATCATGTGCGTCAGGCAGACATCCTTCCCGCATCGCGCGGCGGACTGATCGGACAACGCGGCGAGTTCCCCCTGCGATCCGCTCATCTCCGCCAGCGTAGTCCGCATATAATCCCCCGCCCGCTCGCGGAGCAGCGCCATGCCGCCATCGGTCCGGATCGCGGCGTGTCGCCCGTCGCCGGTCACGATCAGATCGGGGGCCGGCGCGGCGAGCATGGCCGCCGTCCCGCCCAGCAACAGCGGCACCCCGATCCAGCGCCCCCGCGTCCGCCACAAGGCCAGCCAGAGCCCTCCGGCCACCGCCAGCGCGAACGTCCAGGCCGGTGCGACCGGCATCGCCACCGCTGCGCCTGGCCGACTGGCGACGAAATGGGCGAGGCGAAGCAACGCCTCCAATGCCCATTCGAGCATCTGCCAGAAGGGGCCCGCCAATCCCCATGGCTCCAGCAAAAGGGCTATCATCTCGATCGGCATCGCGACGAAGGTCGTCCACGGGATCGCAACGATATTGGCGAATGCGCCGTAGAGCCCTGCCTTGTGGAAGTGAAAAATCGCGATCGGCATCAACGCCGCCTCGACTACCAGCCCGGTGACCAGCAAGGCACCGCCCTGCCGGGCGATCGACCAGCGCCAGTCGGAATGCGGCCCGAACCAGCGACGCATCGCGGGGTGTTCGTGCAGCGCGACGATGGCGGTGATCGCCGCGAAGGAGAGTTGGAAGCTCGCCCCCATCAGCGCCTCGGGCCGGAACAGCAGCACGATCACCGCCCCCGCCGCGACCAGCCGCAGGGTCATCGCTTCCCGCCCGAGCGCCAGTGCCGCCAGCACCAGCATCGCGGCCACGCAGGAGCGGATCGTCGGCACTTCCGCCCCCGTCAGCCAGGTATAGCCGATCGCGGCCAGAGCCCCCGCGAGCGCGCCGAGCAGCGGCAACCGTACCCGCAGCGCCAGCCAGGGCCACAATGCCAGCAACCGGATGGTGATCGTCATGACGATGCCGACCACGGCGGTGATATGCAGACCGCTGACCGACAAGAGATGCGCCAAGCCGGCGCGCCGCATCGCCTCGGCATCCGCCAGCCCGATCGCGCCGACATCGCCGGTCGCCAGCGCCGCCGCGATCCCGCCGGCGCTGCCCTCGACGCGCGCCGTGATGCGCCTCGACAGACGCTGGCGCAGGCCATCCTCCCGCTGTGCACCCCGTAGAACGGTGACAGGTGCGAAGCCTCGGCCGGTCGCGCCGATCCCCTGAAACCAGGCGGCGCGGGCGAAGTCGTAACCGCCGGGCGCGACGGGGCCGGCCGGCGGCATCAGCCTGGCCCGCAATCGCAGGACCGCCCCGCGCCCCAGCCCCGCTGGCACATCGCCATCGGCGATCGAGACGCGGATGCGCGGTGGCAGGGTCAGGGCACGCCCGCGTCCGTCACGCGCCGTGACCGGACGGAGCATGACCCGCACCATCTGCCGCGCCACCAATCGCTCGCTATCATCGACCCGCGCGAACATATCGGCGATGACCGGCCGCACCAGCACCGGCGCCGCCACCGACTCGGCACGCAGCCAGGCCAGCGACAGCCCCGCCAGCATCAGCACGGCCATTGCCCAGACCATTCGCGCGATACGGCCGCCATCCGCCACCACCGCCGCCGCCAAAGCCATCCCCGCCAGCAGACAGGCGAAGGCGGCCCAGGCGCGCGGATCGGGCAACAGGAACCAGGCGGCGATGCCCAGCCCCAGGCCGACCGGCATCCATAATGCGATCTGGGTCCGCTCAGCCTCGGCCCAGCGTTCGGCCCGGTCGCGAAGGCCGCGCGCCCCCCGCTGCATAGCCACGAAGCGCGGCATTTGGCGGCGCGGGCGCTTGATGCTAGGGGCTGCGGCGGCTGAATGGGCCATCGGATTTCATGATTGGGAGTATGCGCGGTTGAGCGCAACAGATGATATCGCCGCCAATGGGGTCGTGACCCGTTTCGCGCCCTCGCCGACCGGCTTCCTCCACATCGGCGGCGCGCGCACCGCGCTGTTCAACTGGCTGTTCGCCCGTCACCACGGCGGCAAGTTCCTGCTGCGTATCGAGGATACCGACCGGGTCCGCTCGACCCAACCGGCGATCGATGCGATCCTGGACGGCATGCGCTGGCTGGGGCTGGACTGGGACGGCGAGGCGGTGTTCCAGTTCGCCCGCGCCGACCGTCACGCCGAGGTCGCGCACGAGATGATGGCGCGTGGCCATGCCTATCGTTGTTACATGACGCAGGACGAGATCACCGCCCAGCGCGAGGCGGCGCAGGCCGCCAAGCAGCCGCTGCGCATCCGCTCGCCGTGGCGCGACGCCGATCCCGCGACCGCACCCGAAGGTCAGCCCTTCGTCGTCCGCCTGCGCGCGCCGCGCGACGGCTCGGTCACGATCGAGGATCAGGTGCAGGGCAGCGTCACCGTCCAGAATGCCGAGCTCGACGACCTCATCCTGCTCCGTTCGGACGGGACGCCGACCTATATGCTGGCGGTGGTGGTCGACGATCACGACATGGGCGTCACCCATGTCATTCGCGGCGACGATCACCTCAACAACGCCTTCCGCCAGTTGCCGATCTACAAGGCGATGGGCTGGCCCGAGCCGGTCTATGCGCACATTCCGCTGATCCACGGCGCGGACGGCGCCAAGCTGTCCAAGCGTCACGGCGCGGTCGGGATCGAGGCCTATCGCGATGACATGGGCATTTTGCCCGAAGCGCTCGGCAATTATCTACTTCGCCTCGGCTGGGGGCATGGCGATGCCGAGATCATCGCGCGCGAAGATGCGGTACAGTGGTTCGACCTCGCCAATGTCGGCAAGGCGCCGTCGCGCTTCGACCTGAAGAAGCTGGAAAACCTCAACGGCCATTATATCCGCGAAGCCGACGACGGCCGCCTGGCCGAGCTGACCGCCAAGCGGATGGGCGTCGAGGACATCGCGCTGTTGACCGCCGCGATGCCGTCGCTCAAGCCCCGCGCGGCGAATTTGAACGAGCTGGCGGACGGCGCACGGTTCCTTTTCATGACCCGTCCGTTGACCATGGACGACGCCGCAGCCGGCCTTCTCGATGAAAAGGCACGGAACATTCTCTTTGCCGTGCACAGCGCGCTTGACGCGGTGCACAACTGGGATACGGAGCTTTTGGAAGACGCGGTACGCAAGGTGGCCGAAGCCGAGGGCGTGAAGCTCGGTCAGGTCGCCCAGCCACTCCGCGCTGCCTTGACCGGACGCAAGACGTCACCGGGGATCTTCGACGTGCTCAGCCTGTTGGGCCGTGAGGAAAGCCTGGGTCGGATCGCGGACCAGATGACCGCAGATAGGAAGGATAATTGAGCATGAGCGACACCGCGAAATTCAACATCGCAGGCAAAGAGTTCGACTATCCGGTCATGTCCGGTTCGATCGGCCCGGACGTGGTCGACATCCGCAAGCTCTATGCGCAGACCGGCGCGTTCACCTATGATCCCGGCTTCACCTCGACCGCGTCGTGCCGGTCGGAGCTGACCTATATCGATGGCGACGAGGGCGTGCTGCTCCATCGCGGCTATCCGATCGGCGAACTGGCCGAGAATAGCAGCTTCATGGAAGTGGCCTATCTCCTGCTGAACGGCGAACTGCCGAACCAGGACGAGCTGTCGGGCTTCACCAACACCATCACGCGCCACACCATGGTGCATGAGCAGCTGGCGGCGTTCTTCCGTGGCTTCCGCCGCGACGCGCACCCGATGGCGATCATGTGCGGCGTGGTCGGCGCGCTGTCGGCCTTTTATCACGACTCGACCGACATCCATGATCCGGTGCAGCGCACGATCGCGTCGCACCGCCTGATCGCCAAGATCCCGACGATCGCGGCGATGGCGTACAAGTATTCGGTGGGCCAGCCCTTCCTGTACCCGGACAACTCGCTGTCCTACACCGGCAACTTCCTGCGCATGACCTTCGGCGTTCCGGCCGAGCCCTATGAGGTGAACCCGGCCGTCGAAAAGGCGATGGACCGCATCTTCATCCTGCACGCCGATCACGAGCAGAACGCCTCGACCTCGACCGTCCGTCTGGCCGGTTCGTCGGGCGCCAATCCGTTCGCCTGCATCGCGGCGGGCATCGCCTGCCTCTGGGGTCCGGCGCATGGCGGCGCGAACGAGGCCGCGCTCAACATGCTGCGCGAGATCGGCACGCCCGATCGCATCCCCGAGTTCATCGCGCGCGCCAAGGACAAGAACGATCCGTTCCGCCTGATGGGCTTCGGTCACCGCGTCTACAAGAACTACGATCCGCGCGCGACCGTGATGCAGAAGACCGTGCGCGAAGTGTTCGACGCGCTGAAGGTCAACGATCCGCTGTTCGAGACGGCGCTCCGCCTCGAAGAGATCGCGCTGAACGACGATTATTTCGTTGAGAAGAAGCTGTTCCCGAACGTCGACTTCTATTCGGGCGTCATCCTGTCGGCGATCGGCTTCCCGACCGAGATGTTCACCGTGCTCTTCGCGCTCGCTCGCACCGTCGGCTGGGTCGCGCAGTGGAACGAGATGATCACCGATCCCGACCAGAAGATCGGCCGTCCGCGTCAGCTCTACACCGGCCCGACGCAGCGTTCCTACGTCCCGGTTTCGCAGCGCTAAGCGATGAACCGGGTCCGGCCGATCCTGATCGCCATCGGCGTCATGCTGGCGCTGACCGGCGCATTGTGGATCGGCCAGGGCCTGGGTTACATCCGCTGGCCCGAGCAGAGTTTCATGCTCGGGCGCGGCGAATGGGCCGATCGCGGCGCGTTCACCGCAGTGGCGGGACTAGCGCTGATCCTGGTCGCACGGCGACTGCCCCGGCGGCGATGACGGCCGGTCAGGACCAGAGACGAAAAGGGCTCCCTCGGGAGCCCTTTTTATTGCTCGCGCAGGCGGAAGGTGAAGGTGGCGCCCTCGCCGGGCATGCTTTCGACGCTCAGGTCGCCGCCCATCGCGCGTGCCAGGCGGCGCGCGATATAGAGGCCCAGGCCATTGCCGCCCGGCTCGGTCGGATCGACGCGTTCGAACTTCTCGAAGATGCGGACCTGATCCTCGGGCGCGATACCCTTGCCCTGGTCGACCACGCGGACGAGCGCCGCATCGCCGTCGCGTTCGGCCGTCACCACCACCTCGCCACCGCGCGGGGAATAGCGCAGCGCGTTGCCGATCAGGTTGATCAGGATTTGCAGGCTGCGTCCGAAATCGCCGATCGCGCCCAAGGTCTCGGTGATGGCGGGGCGCTGGATCGTCACCCCGGCGGTTTCGGCGCGGACGCCGAGCAGGCCAGCGGCCCGGCGCGCGACATCGGCGAGGTCCATCGGCATCGCCGCGAGCCGGAAATCGGGCTGTTCGATCGCCTGAAGCTCGACCAGATTGTCGACCAGCCCCATCAGATGGCGCCCCGCATGCGCGATGTCGCTGGCATAATCGGCATAGGTCGCCGCCACCGGCCCGTCGCCTTGTGCCGCGATGCTGTCGGCATTGGCGACGATCCGCGCCAGCGGCGTGCGCAGCGCGCGGTCGAGGCCGTTGGTGAAGCTCTCGGTAAGCGGCAGGGTGCCGGGCGATACGGTTTCCACGTCCTCGCCCGCCTCGTCGACCAGATAGGCCGCGCCGATCAGCCCGGCGATACCGCCCATGGCATCGTGCCGGATCGCCGCCGACAGGCGGACCGGCGCGTCGGTCGGCCGCAGCCTGGCCCCCTGCCCGTCCAGCGGCACCGGATCGGCGAGCAGCCGCCCGCCCGCCGCCGTGTCGAAGACGAACAGCGCATGGAGAGGCTGCCCCAGCAGCGCGGTCGCATCGAACCCATGGCGGGTGCCCGACGATAGCGAAATCAGGCGGAGCGCGGCGTCGGTTTCCCACCGGAAATCGGCACCGGTCGCGGCGAATTCGGGGGGTGTCGCGCTCGGCTTCCACGCATCGCGATCACGCCAGCCACTGACGCTCAGCCGGATCTGGCCGGTTTCGGGCCGCGCCTGCACCCACAGGTCGAGATCGCCCTCATCGTCCGCGACGACCATGCGGCGCGACACCGCGATGCCCAACCGCCGGGCGAGCTGCGCGATCGTCGCGATGGGCGCCACCGCCAGCCGGTCATGCGCCCCGCCCCCGGCGCGCATATGCAGCAGCTCGATCGGCGGATCGGCGGACAGGATGCGGTTCTCGCCGTCGAGGATCGCCCGCGCCACCATCGATTCGCCGGGGCTGTTCATCGACGTCATCGCGGCAGCGTCCCGTCGAGCCGGTCGATCGCGGTCCGGAACGCGCGCGGCAGATTCAACAGCGCCAGCGCCTCGGTCGCGTCCGTCGCGGCGATCGCCATCACCGCATCCAGCCCATCGGCAAAACGCTCGACATCGCGGCGGCGGTCGGCCTCGCTGATCGCCCAACCGATCCGGGCGATCGTCGCCCGGTTGAGATCGAGCGCCCTCAGCGCCAGCCACAGCCGGTCGCCATCCGGCTCCAGCACGATCTCGCGGACATCGCGGTCGTCCAGCCGCAGGGCATGGGCGAGCAGCGCGATGAACAGGCCGAGCTGGCGGTCGGACAGACATTCGAGCAGCAGCACCGGCAATTCGCTCGGCCGCGCATCGATCGCCGTCGCCAGCCGCAGCGCGGGCGCGCCGAAGCATGCGCCCTCATCGCGTGCGTGGAGCATCCGCTCGGCCGCCTGCGCCAGCGCACGATCCGCCGCCGGGCGATGATCGGCGCGCATCGCGGCGGCGACCATCCAGATCAATCGCTCCTGTGCTCGGTGCGACAGGATCGCATAATCCTCGGCATGGCCCGCCGGTGCCTGCGCATGGCCTTCGGCGGCCAGCACCGCGCGGGCGGCGGTGGCAACGATCCGGTCGGGCGCCTCGGTCAGCCGGACGAGCAGGCTGGGCGCGTCGCCCCCCATGGTCTCGCTGGGCAACGAATCCGCGATCAGCCGCTGCTGCGCTTGGGCGACCAGTTCATCCACCAGAATCGGGTCGTGCAACAGGCCGGCCGTCTGCAGCCGCGCGACGATGTCGGAAGCCGTGGCGGGCCAGGCATCGGCCTGATCATGTCCGGCATCGGCCACCAGCCGGCTGGCCTGATGCTTCAGATCGCGGGCGACCGCCTCGACCAGTCCGCGAAGCCGGGTGCCCACGGCCAGCCGGATCTGGTCGCTCAGCCGGGCGGCTTCGTCCAGCCCCAGCTCGACCAGCGCCGCCTGCCGCCGCCGGGCCGCGCGGCTGCGCGCCTGCGCGACGCGCGCGAACAGCGACGCGGCTGGCGGGTCAGCCTGATACGGGTCCGGTTCTACGGCCATCCGGCATCGCTAACCCCTATGATCTTAATGCGACACTAAACTTGTGCGCGTAATGTCTCGATTGCGGACGCCAATGTCGCAATCGCATACACCCCCGCCAGCGCCAGCCCCCACAGGCCGATGCCCAGCATCGTCGCGGGGAGCATCACCAGCAGATAGGCCGGCGGGCTGGCCCACCAGCGCCGGCGAAAACGATAGAGCGCGGCGCGCTCCGCCAGAATGCCGAGGATGACCAGCATCAGCGCCAGCACCGGCCCCAGTTCGTCCCCGGCAACGCCGTAATATTGCCAGCCGAGCCCCGCGACCACGATGGCGGTCAGCGCGGCGATGGCGGCCGACTGCGCCTTGGCCGCCGGCTGTTCGTCGCGCAGGCCCGCCAGCGTCTCCCCCAGCCCCAGCCCGAGCGTCCCCGCGATCGCCATGCATAGGCCAAGCGCGGGCAGCCCAAAGAGAATCAGGATCAGCCCCAGCGCGCCAAGGCCGACCCCCGCGCCGCCCGCGACATGCGCGGGCACCGCCCGCTCGACCAGACGCGGCAGCGCGAAGCGCGCCACCGGGGCGAGGACGTAGCGATCGAACCAGCTCCGCCGCCCCGACACCAGCCGCGCGACGACCGCACGGCCCCGCGCATCCAGCGTCTCACCGCGATGGACGATGCCGTGCCCCGCCCGCTCCGCCTCGGCCGGCAACAGGATATGGGTCGCATGCGCCTGCGCCGCGAGACGCAGCAGCGTCGATTGCAGGTCATAGTCGCGCGGCAGCGCTGCTACCTCGGCTACGCGGCGCGGATCGACGCGCGCGACGCCGGCCCAGGCCATCTGACCGCCGACACGCTCCAGCCCGGCCTCCGCTCCCGCCTCGGGCACGACCATCAACGCGTCATGGCCGGTGTCGCGCAGGACCAGCGCGATCGTCTCCTCGGTGGTGATCAGGCCATCGGCCAGCACGACCAGGCGCGACAGCGGGTGCAGCTTCTCGGCCGCCTCGACGGCGCTGCGCACGGTATCGACCACCACGCCACGCTGCGCGATCCGGGCAATCGCGCCCAGCAATTCGGGGGTCAGGCGCGCGACGACGATGATCACCTGCGCCGCACCGGCGGCGATCAGCAGCCGCGCCTGATACTCGATCAGGGTCACGCCGGCGAATGGCAGGGTGGCCGTCAACCGCCCGGGGCGGTCTTCAGCATCGTCGATCGCAAATAATAGCCCGGACAACATCGGTCGCTGTTAGGCGCTTGGGGGCGTGCATGCCAGCCCCGTCCCGCGCCGCTTGTGCAGAAGCCTTACAGCCGGGCGACGACCTCGCCGATCCGCTCGAGCAGGGCGGGATCGGCCTCGTCCATGTCCGCCGCCTGGCCGGCCAGCGTCATCAGCGGCAGCGCATTGACGCTGGCCGCCAGCCCCTTCAGCCGCAACGCGGCCTCGCGCCATTCAGCGCCGCCCTGGGCCATGTGCATCGCCTCCAGCGCGCGGGTCGCACTGTCGACGAAAGCGATACGCAAATCCTGGATCACGGCCGGTTCGTCACCCGCAACCGCTGCCAGGGCAGCGTCGATCGTTCCGCGTTCATAGGTCATGGTTGCTCCCATAAACCGGAAGCTCCTGCACGGAATAGCGCAATTCGCTTTCTGCCGCCGGCAAACGTGATAAACCGACCCATTGTGACACGGGGGCTTGGATGATCGTGGATTTGCGCGCGGAGCGTCAGGACAGATCGGACCTGCTGGACGAAGCGTCGATCGCCGACGACGCGCCGCAACCCTTCGACGTCGCCGACCCCATGACGCCCCCCGCCCCCGGCCAGCCGGCGCAGGTCTGGCTGGAGGATCGGGTCGGCATCCCCGCCGAGCCGCCCGCCCCCCGTTGGCCGCTGTTCGCCGCCATCGCACTGTCCACGCTCTGGTTGGTCGGCGTCGTCCTGTGGGGGCTTGCCGGATCGTTGTCGGTGACGCCCGCCAGCTTCGCCCCGATCCTGACGCTGGCGCTCGCCGGGCCGATGCTGGTCGCGATCCTCTGGCTGATCGCACAGCGTAGCAGCCGCGCCGAGCAGCGCCGCTTCGCGCTGACCGCGCGCGACATGCGAGACGAGGCGCTAGCGCTGGAGAGTGCGGTCGCCGCCATCGGCCGCATGCTGGAGGCCAATCGCGGCGAATTGTCAGCGCAGGCCGTGGCGCTGGCGGAGATGGCGCAGGCCGCCGAAACCCGCTTCAACGCCATCGCCCGCGACCTGGCCGACGACATCCAGATGGTCGAGGCGCATGGCCGCACGCTGGCCGATGTCGCGGGCACCAGCCAGTCCAATCTCGCGCATCTGCTCGACGCGCTGCCCCATGCCGTGGACGAAGTCGGCGAGGCGAGCGACCGGATGGCGGAGGCCGCCCGCTCGGCGCAGAGCCATGCCACCGCGCTCGACGCGCAGCTGGTCGCGCTCGGCCGGCGCGGGCAGGATGCCGATACGATCGCCAGCGGCGCCGCGCAGCGTCTGGCCACGCATCTGGAACAGATGGAAGCGACCGGCCGCGCGGCGAGCGCGCATCTGGACACCGTCACCGCCCATGTCGCGGCGACCATCGACGCGCTGCTCGATCGGGCCGCGCAGGCGCTCGACCAGTCGCGTCAGGGCATCGCCGAACAGGGTGAGGCGTTGGTCGCGATGGTCGGCGAGAACCAGCAGGCGCTCGACATCGCGGCCCGCGACAGCGCCGATGCGCTGGCCGAGCGACTGACCCAGGTCGACGGCGCGGTGACCCGCCTGACCGCCGAACTGGAGGCGCAACGGATCGCGGGCGAGGCGATCGTCGACACGCTCGACGCGCAGCTCGACCGGGTCGAGACGCGCATCGCGACGCTCCATGTCCAAGGCACCGAAAAGTCGCAGATGCTCGCCGCCTCGATCAGCGCGCTGGGCGGATCGGCGGATGCGATGACCGGCGCGCTGGAGGCGGGCGAGAGCATGGCCAATCGCGTGATCGGCACGACCGAGACGCTGCTGATCGCGCTGGATGCCGCCGCACGCGAGATCGACGAGACGCTGCCCGAGGCGCTGGCGCGGCTCGACCAGCGGATCGTGGGCAGCCATGAGATCGTCGTCCGGACCAAGCCCGAATTGCTGGCGCTGGTGACCGCCGCCGAAAGCACCCACGAAGCGATCGAAGCGATCGCCGAGGTCATCGCCGAGCAGCGCCAGACGCTGGAAACCCTGTCGGGCACGCTGATCGAAACGCTATCGACCGGCCGCGCCAAGGCGGATGCGCTGGGCATGATGGTCGAGGAGACGATCGACCGCACGAACCAGTTCGCCGACGAGGCCGCGCCCAAGCTGGTCGACGCGCTGCTCCGCGTCCGCGAAACCGCCGTGACGGCCGCCGACAGCGCGCGCGAGACGCTGGCCAACGTCATCCCGGAGGCGGCGAGCGTGCTGGAGCATGCCAGCGCCGAGGCGATGCGCCGCGCCACCGGCAACACGGTCGAGCGACAGGTCCATGCCATTGTCGACGCAACGCAAAGCGCGGTCGAGGCCGCGACCCGCGCGACCGAACGGCTGGCGCGTCAGGCCGAGCTGATCGCGGAGAAGACCGCGGTCGTCGAAAGCCGGATCGAGGAAGCCCGCACCGAACGCGAGGACGCCGACCGCGACAATTTCGCACGGCGTGCCTCGCTCTTAGTGGAGTCGCTCAACTCCGCCTCGATCGACATCGCCAAAATCTACGCGCCCGAAGTCACCGACAGCGCCTGGGCGGCCTATCTGAAGGGTGATCGCGGCGTCTTCACCCGGCGCGCGGTGCGTATCCTCGACTCGCATCAGGCGCGCGACATCGCCGATCTCTATGATCAGGACACCAAGTTCCGCGAGCATGTGAACCGCTATATCCATGACTTCGAGGCGATGCTGCGCGGCGTGCTGGCCCAGCGCGACGGATCGCCACTGGGCGTGACGTTGCTGTCGTCGGATATGGGCAAGCTCTATGTCGCGCTCGCCCAGGCGATCGAGCGGCTTCGTTGACGGCTGACGATGTATCAGCCGCCCAGTCCGCTCTATTCCTGTGGGACCTCGAACACATCCAGCCGGTAGCGGTCGTGCTCGATGTCCCGCCGCTGGCGCCATTCGCGCAACAAACTGGTCCGGCGGCGGGGATAGCGATCGGCTAGCAGGCGTGCGCCAACGATGCGATCGATGCGGAAGGTCCGGTAATCGCCGCGCAATTCGCACCAGCCGAGCAGCACTTCCGCGCGGTTGTACAGGCCGGTCGCGAAGGGCCAGATGATGCGCCGCGACGGATCGCCATCGATGTCACGATAGAGGAGATGCATCCGCCGCTCCCCCCGAATGGCGGCGTCCAGTTCCAGGGGTTCACTCCCCTCATGATCCTCGGCGTCTATATCGATACACGACAGGGTGGACCGCATCGCCATGGCCTGTTCCGGCGTCATCGCGGCCATGATCCGTGCGGCGGCACGGCGCGCCGCCCGCGTCGTGTCCGGGTCGGCATGCCTGGCGACCTCGATCACGCCCAAGAGCAGCGCCTCGACCTCCTCGACCGGGAAATGCAACGGCGCCAGCAATATTCCGGGGGGCAAGTGATAGCCGTGCTCGGCGTCGCCTTCAATTTCGCCCCCCAGCGCCCGGAGCGTCGCGATGTCACGATCCAAGGCACGCGGTGACATGCCGAGCTGCTCGGCCATTTGCCGGCCGGGCACGACACCGACCTGGCGATGCAGCAGATGGAGAATATCCAACAGGCGGGACGGGCGCGCCATGTCAGACGCCCCGGCTCACCCCGCTCCAATCGAGCATGTCGGCGGTGATCCAGCCATTGACATAGTTGAGATAGAACAGCGCGAACATCACCGTCGCGGTGATCGTCGTACGCAGCAGGAAGCGCCCGACCAGGAACACATGCGGCGCGCTTTCCGCCGTGCCGGGGATATGCTCGCCCCCCGCCTCGTGCGTGGTCCTGACCCCGAAGGGCAGGACCAGGAACACGGCGAGGAACCAGAACAGGACGTAGATCGCAAGGGCCGACGTCCAGTGCATGGTCTTATCCCTCGATCAGCAGGACGTCGACGATCGGCTTCTTGCCGGTCCAGCGCGTCGCGACCTTGCGCACAGAGAGGCGGATGTCCTCGCGCAACTTGTCGGTCGCACGACGCGGGCCGTCGACCGCCTTTGCGGCGGCCGCCACCGCCTCGGCGATGAAGGCGTCGCGCTCGTCCTCGACCGGCACGCCCTGCACGCGAACCTGCGGGCTGCCGACCAGCCGCCCCTTGGCGACCGCGACACCGACCGAGATCTGGCCACTGATCGCCAGCTTGCGCCGCTCGTTCATCGTCGAGCCGTCCGACGGCAGGATGACGTCGCCGTCCAGTACCAGCCGCCCAACCGGCACATTACCGATCTTGGTCGCATTGCCGGGCAGCAGGCGGACCATGTCGCCGTCCGACTGGACGAGGGTCTGCGGCACGCCCCGCGTCGTGGCGAAGCGGGCATGTTCCATCATGTGACGCATCTCGCCGTGGACGGGCATCAGCGTGCGCGGGCGCAGCCACTTGTACATCTGCGCCAGTTCGGGCTGGCCGGGGTGGCCCGAGACATGGACATGCGCCTGCCGCTCGGTGACCATGCGGACGCCCTTGCCCGCCAGGATGTTCTGGATACGACCGACCGCCGTCTCGTTGCCCGGAATCTGGCGCGCCGAGAAGATCACCGTGTCGCCGGTGTCGAGCCGGATCGTGTGGCTACCCTCGGCGATGCGCGACAGCGCCGCGCGCGGCTCACCCTGCCCACCGGTTGCGACGATCAGCACGCGGTCCTTGGGCAGCCGCATCGCCGTCTCGGGATCGACGACCTCGGGGAAGCCCTTGAAGTAGCCACAGGCGCGGCCGACCTTCAAAATCCGGTCGAGCGAGCGGCCGGTGACGCACAGCTTGCGCCCGGTTTCCTTAGCGACCTCGCCCAGCGTTACCAGACGCGCGGCGTTGGATGCGAAGGTGGTGACGACCACGCGCCCCTTGGCCTTGGCAACCGTCTCGGCGATGCCGGGGCGCACGCTGGCTTCCGAACCCGACGCCTCGGTGTTGAAGGCGTTGGTGGAGTCGCACACCAACACGTCGACGCCCATGTCGCCGATCGACGACAGCTGCGCTGGACTGGCGGGCTTGCCGATGACGGGGGTCTGATCGAGCTTCCAGTCGCCGGTATGGAAGACGCGGCCGACAGCGGTCTCGATCAGCAGCGCGTTGGCTTCGGGGATCGAGTGCGACAGCGGCACGAAGGTGAAGTCGAACGGGCCGACCTCGAACGTCTTGCCCGCCTCCATCACGCGCAGCTTGACGCGGTTGGCGCTGCCCTCTTCCTCCAGCTTGCCGCGCACCAGCCCGGCGGTGAAGGCGGTGGCGTAGATGGGCACGCCCAGATCCTCGGCCAGATAGGGCAGCGCGCCGATATGGTCTTCATGACCATGGGTCAGCACGATGCCGACCAGATCGTCCAGCCGATCCTCGATAAAGCTGAGGTCGGGCAGGATCACGTCGATGCCCGGATAGGCCGGATCGGCGAAGGTGATGCCGCAATCGACCATCACCCACTTACCTTCGGTGCCGTACAGGTTCACGTTCATGCCGATTTCGCCCGATCCACCGAGCGCGCAGAACAGCAATTCTTTCTTCGGAGTCATTCACTTCCTGACAATAGAAGCCCCGCCCCGCTGCAAGCGGAGGCCATGGGGCATAGGGATTGCGCCGGTCAGGGCGCGGTCATCTCATGCGTGGCTCGAACGCCCTGCGGATATTCGCGGGCTGCCCGAACCAAATTCTGTTTACCCGATATGGGCGCGTTCCCACAGGATCGCCAGCCCCTGAATGGTCAGATCGGGCTCGATATGATCGAATACATCGGTGTGCGGGCTCAGCAGCGCGGCCAGACCACCGGTGGCGAGTACCTTGACCGGCCGCCCGACCTGCGCCTTCAGACGTGCGACCAGACCCTCGATCATCGCGATATAGCCCCAGAAGATACCGATATGCATCTGGTCGACCGTATTGCGGCCGATCACGCTGCGGCTCTCCGGCGCCTCGATCGCGATGCGCGGCAGCTTGGCGGCGGCGGTCACCAGCGCATCGAGCGACAGGTTGATGCCGGGCGCGATGATCCCACCCTTATAGGCGCCCTGATAGTCGCTGATGTCGAAGGTCGTCGCTGTGCCGAAATCGATGGTGATCAGGTCGCCGGGATGAAGCGCATGTGCCGCGATCGTGTTGACCGCGCGGTCGGCGCCCAGCGAGGCGGGTTCATCGACGTCGATCGCGATCCCCCATTCCACCGGCGCACGGCCGGCGATCAAGGGATCGACCTTGAAATATTTCTGCGCCAGCACCTGAAGATTATGGAGCGCGCGCGGCACGACCGTGGCGATGATGACGCCGGTCACATCCTCGCGCGCATAGCCTTCCAGCGCCAGCAACTGGCTGAGCCATACCGCATATTCGTCGCCCGTCCGGCGGGGATCGGTCGCGATCCGCCAGCGGCCCTTGATCGTCCGCCCCTCGAGCAGCGCGAAGACCACGTTCGTGTTCCCGGCATCGATGGCAAGCAGCATGAAAGTCCCTCAGACCAGGAAGATATCGCCGGCATGGATGACATGCGCCGTGCCATCCGCCAAGGCCAGCCGCAATGCGCCGTCATGCGCAAGACCGTCGAACGCCCCCTTCAGGACCTGCCCATCGGGCAAATGTGCGGTCAGCGGTGTTCCGCGCGGATGCGCCCGCGCCTCCCAACGCTGGACGATCGCGCCCAATCCCTGCTCGCGCCAGACGGCGAGCCAGCGGGTCATGGCTTCGGCGAGCAGCGCCTGCATCGTCGCGGGCGCGACATCGACGCCATGATCGACCAGCGCGGTCGTGGCGCGGTCGGGTAGCTGCGGGGCCGACGCCAGATTGATCCCCATGCCGATGATGACCGCATCGCCGGTGCGCTCCAGTAAAATGCCCGACAGCTTGGCTCCGTCGATCAACAGATCATTGGGCCATTTGAGCATCGCGCGCGTCGTGGTGCCCGACAGGCACGCCGCCACCGCATCCTCGATGGCGACGGCGGCGACCAGTGCCAATGTGGCTGCCATCGGATCGCCGGGCCGCAGCCGGACCAGTGTTGACCCGTAGAAATTGCCCGAGGGCGAGGACCAGTCCCGCCCCTGGCGTCCGCGCCCTGCCGTCTGGCGGTCGGCGCGGAGCCAGAGGCCGTCTTCACCGCCTGCTTCCGCAAGCTGGCGAAGATCGGCATTGGTCGATCCCGTCTCCGGGACGTGGAGCAATCGGCTCAGAACAGCGCTCGAGCCGCCGCCAGCGACCATGCGCCGAGCACCGGGATCAGCAGATAGCCGACCGGCGATACGAACAGTGCCGACAGCGCGATCAGGCCGTTCTCGACGGGCTGCGCCTCGCTATTGTCCCAGGCACCCGCCGGTTCATCGAAGAACATCGTCTTGACGATGCGCAGGTAATAATAGGCACCAATCACCGAGGCGACGACGCCGATCACCGCTAGCGGGAACAGCCCCGCCGCAACCGCCGCGTTGAACACCGCGAACTTGGCGTAGAAGCCGAGCAGCGGCGGAATACCCGCGACCGAGAACATGAAGAACGCCATCGCCCAGGCGAGTGCCGGACGCGTGCGCGACAGGCCCGACAGGCTGGCGATCGACTCCAGCGGATTGCCCTGCTCGTCACGCATGCGGATGACGATCAGGAACGCACCCAGCGTCATGATGACGTAGATCGTCAGATAGGTCAGCACCGCCGCGACGCCCTGCGCCGTGCCCGCCGCCAGACCGATGAGGGCAAAACCGACATTGTTGATCGACGAATAGGCGAGCAGACGCTTGATATTGGTCTGCCCGATCGCCGCGACCGCACCCAGGATGATCGACGCGAGCGCCGCGAAGGTCACGATCTGCTGCCACTGCTGCACCGCCGAGCCCATGGCCTCGACGGCGACGCGGATGGCCAGCGCCATCGCCGCAACCTTGGGGGCCGAGGCGAAGAAAGCGGTCACAGGGGTCGGCGCGCCTTCATAGACGTCCGGGGTCCACATGTGAAACGGCACCGCCGACATCTTGAACGCCAGGCCGGCGAAGACGAACACCAGGCCGAAGACCAGACCCAGCGAACGCGTGCCCATCGCCGCGTCGCGGCCATAAGCGCCCGCAATCTGCGCGAAGTCGGTCGAACCCGAGAAGCCGTAGACCAGCGAGATACCATAGAGCAGGATGCCCGAGGCCAGCGCGCCGAGGACGAAATATTTCAGGCCCGCTTCGGCCGAACGACCGTCGCGACGCATGAAGCTCGCCAGCACATAGGCCGACAGGCTCTGCAGTTCGAGACCGACATAGAGGGTCAGCAGATCGCCCGCCGACACCATCATGCCCATGCCGACCGCCGAGAGCAGCATCAGGATGGGATATTCGGGCCGCAGATCCTCACCCGGCGAGCGGGCGAAGAAGCGCGGCGCCATGATGATCGCCACGGCGGTCGCCAGATAGATCAGCACCTTGGCGAAACCGGCAAAGGCGTCCGCGCGGTACAGACCGCCAAAGGCCAGCCCACCGGTCGTCGACGGCCCGGCAAGCGCGACCATCGCGCCGGCCAGCACGAACACCGCCGCGATCGAGATGCCGCGCGTGGCGTTCGTCCCACCCCAGGCGGCGACGAGCATGAGCGCGATCGCGCCTAGGCTCAGCACCAGCTCGGGCAGGACCATCAGAAGGTTCAACGAATAGCTCATCAGTGCGCCTCCCCGTGCGCAGCTTGGTGCTCAGGGGTGTGGGCAGTCGCGAGTGCAGGATTACCGGCGGTCGGACGGCTGTCCGAACCCGGGTTCGCCCGATCGATCCGCTGAAGCAGGACCTGCACGTCCTTGCGCATCGGCGCGAGGAAGCTCTCCGGATAGACACCCATCCATAGCGTCACCGCCGCGATCGGGGCGAGCAGCCACAGCTCCCGGCTCGTCAGGTCGGGCATCGCCGCAACCTCATCCGACTTGATCTCGCCGTAAGCGACCCGCCGATAGAGATAGAGCATGTACGCCGCACCCAGGATGATGCCGGTCGTGCAGAGCAGCGCGGTCCAAGTCGACACCTGATAGGTGCCCATCAGCGACAGGAACTCGGCGACAAAGCCGCTGGTGCCCGGCAGACCGATCGACGCCATGGTGAAGAACAGGAACAGCACGGCATATTTGGGCATGTTGATCGACAACCCGCCGTACCGCGCGATCTCGCGGGTGTGCAGCCGGTCATAGATGACGCCGACGCACAGGAAGAGCGCGCCCGACACCAAACCATGGCTGAGCATCATGATCATCGCGCCTTCGATGCCCTGCTGGTTGAAGGCATAGAGGCCGATGGTCACGATCGCCATGTGCGCGACCGACGAATAGGCGATCAGCTTCTTCATGTCGGACTGCACCAGCGCGACCAGTGAGGCATAGATCACCGCCACCGCCGACAGCGCGAAGATCAGCCAGGTCAGCTGTCCGCTCGCCTCCGGGAACATCGGCAACAGGAAGCGCAGGAAGCCATAGCCGCCCAGCTTCAGCAACACGCCCGCCAGAATGACCGAACCCGCCGTCGGCGCCTGAACGTGCGCGTCGGGCAGCCAGGTGTGGACCGGCCACATCGGCATCTTGACCGCGAACGAGGCGAAAAAGGCGATCCACAACCAGGTCTGGACCGAGGCCGGGAAGTCATAGGCGAGAAGCGCCGGGATCGAGGTCGTGCCCGCCGTGCGCGCCATATAGAGCATCGCGACGAACATGAGGAGCGAGCCGAGCAGCGTGTACAGGAAGAACTTGTACGACGCGTAGATGCGGTTCGCCCCGCCCCAGATACCGATGATGAGATACATCGGGATCAGGCCGGCTTCGAAGAAGACGTAGAAGAGGAACAGATCCTGCGCCGCGAAGGTGCCGATCATCAGCACTTCGGTGAACAGGAACAGGCCCATATATTCGGGAACGCGCTTGTCGATCGCGCGCCAGCTGGCGCCGATGCAGATCGGCATCAGGAACACACTGAGCATGATCAGCAGCAGCGCGAAACCGTCGATGCCGAGCGACCAGCCGAACGGGCCGAAGATGCCGGGGGCATGCTCGACGAACTGCCACTGCGCACCGCCGACGTCGAACTGCGTCCAGAGCACGATGCCCAGGACGAAGTCGATCAGCGTGGCGGCGAGCGCCAGCATGCGCGCGCCGTTCGCGTTGAGGAAAAGGCAGGCGATCGCGGCAACAGCCGGGACCGCCAGCATGACGGAGAGGATCGGGAAGCCCTGCATCACGCGATCAACCCAAAATGGCCCAGGTGACGGCCGCAGTCAGGCCGATCAACATGACGAAGGCATAGCTGTAGAGGTATCCCGTCTGGAAGCGCGCCGCACCCTTGCTGCCCTGCTGGATAAGCCAGGCAACGCCGTTGGGGCCGAAGCGGTCGATCGTCTTCTCGTCGCCACGGTGCCACAGCAACCGGCCGATCGCGAAGGCGGGGCGCACGAAGAGGAAATGGTAGATCTCGTCGAAATACCATTTGTTGAGGAGGAAGCGGTACAGGATGCGGAACTGGTCCGCGAACTTGGCCGGGAACTCCGGAGCGCGGATATAGGTCAGATACGCGGTCGCGAGACCGAGCAGCATGACGATCGTCGCCGACAGCTTCACCCACACCGGCACGCCATGCATCGAATGCATCAGATGCTCGTTGAAGGCGATCGCGCCCTTCCAATAGCTCTCGCCCGCTTCCGGCTCGATGAACCAGCCATGGAAGACGAAGCCCGCCGCGATCGCGCCGATCGACAGGACGATCAGCGGGATCAGCATGACCAACGGGCTCTCATGCGGATGATAGCCACCGGTGCCCTCGGGCAGTTCCTCCTGCGACGGGCCATGGACGTGCGGCTCGTCACCGGCATCCTCGTTCGCGGGGTGCGGATCATGGGTATGCCCATGATCGCCATGCCCGTGCGCGTCGTGCAACGCGTGCTGAATATGCTCCGACGCGACCCAGCGCGGCTTGCCCCAGAAGGTCAGGAACATCAGGCGCCACGAGTAGAAGCTCGTCAGCAACGCGGCGATCACGCCTGCCCAGAAGGCGAAGCCCGAACCACCAGCATAAGCGACTTCGATGATCGCGTCCTTCGAATGGAAGCCCGCGAAACCGAACGCCATCGGATTGCCGAACAGAGCCGGGATACCGACGCCCGTGATCGCCAGCGTACCCATCATCATCGCCCAGAAGGTGAGCGGGATGTGGCGACGCAGACCGCCATAGTAGCGCATGTCCTGCTCGTGATGCATCGCATGGATCACCGAGCCCGCACCCAAGAACAACAGCGCCTTGAAGAAGGCGTGGGTGAACAGGTGGAACATCGCCGCGCCGTACGCGCCGACGCCGGCGGCGAAGAACATGTAGCCGAGCTGCGAACAGGTCGAATAGGCGATGACGCGCTTGATGTCGGTCTGCACCGTGCCGACGGTCGCGGCGAAGAAGCAGGTCATGGCACCGATGACGGTGATCACGCCCAGCGCGGTCGGCGAGGTTTCGAACATCGGCGACAGGCGGCACACCATGAACACGCCCGCGGTCACCATGGTCGCGGCGTGGATCAGCGCCGACACCGGGGTCGGGCCTTCCATCGCGTCCGGCAGCCAGGTGTGGAGACCCAGTTGCGCCGACTTGCCCATCGCACCGACGAACAATAGCAGGCAGAGCACGGTCATCGTGTCGAACCGATAGCCCAGGAAGCCGATGGTCGATCCCGCCATGCCCGGCGCGGCCGCCAGGATCGCCGGGATCGAGACGGTCCCGAACACCAAGAAAGTGCCGAAGATGCCGAGCATGAAGCCGAGATCGCCGACACGATTGACGACGAACGCCTTGATCGCGGCGGCATTGGCCGAAGGCTTGCGGAACCAGAAGCCGATCAGCAGGTAGGACGCGAGACCCACGCCTTCCCAGCCGAAGAACATCTGGACCAGATTGTCCGCCGTCACGAGCATCAGCATCGCGAAGGTGAAGAGGCAGAGATAGGCGAAGAAGCGCGGCTGATCCGGCTCCTCGCTCATATAACCCCAGCTATAGAGATGGACGAGCGCCGAGACGCTGGTGATGACCACCAGCATGATCGCGGTCAGCGAGTCGACGCGCAGCGCCCAGTCGACCGACATGGTGCCGCTGGTGATCCAGTGGAGCACCGGCGTGACGGTCGCGACATTGGCGCCCGACAGATAGCCGATGAAGATCGGCCATGAGAGCGCACAGGAAATGAACAGCGCGCCGGTCGTGACGACCTTGGCGGGCACGTTCCCGATGGCCTTGTTGCCGAACCCCGCAATGGCGGCGGCCAGCAACGGCAGGAAGACGATAGCGAGGATCAACCCGATTACCCCTTCATCCGGTTGACGTCGTCGACCGCGATGGTGCCGCGGCCACGGAAATAGATGACCAGGATCGCCAGACCGATCGCCGACTCACCGGCGGCCACGGTCAGCACGAACATGGCGAAGACCTGACCCACCAGATCCTGAAGCGCGGCCGAAAAGGCGACGAGGTTCAGGTTCACGGCGAGCAGAATGAGCTCGATCGCCATAAGGATGACGATCAGGTTCTTCCGGTTCAGGAAGATACCCAGCACCCCCATGGTGAACAGGATCGCTGCAACGACCAGATAATGGACGAGACCGATCGTCACAGTTCCACCCCCTGCCCGATAGGCTGATTGATGTTGCGGATCGCCTCATGCGGCTGACGCGCATTCTGCTTGGCGATGTTCTGCGGACGGACGCCGCCGCGCTTGCGATGGGTGAGCACGATCGCGCCGATCATCGCGACGAGCAGGACCAGGCCCGCACCCTCGAAGATGAACAGATAACGCGTGTAGAGCAGGTTACCGATCGCCTGGATGTTGGACACCTCAGGGGCGATCGGGGCCGCGCGGGCCGCGAGCTGTACGCCGCCGACGCTCCATGCCTGGAACGCGATGATGACCTCGGCCAGCAAGGCCACGGCCAGTGCCAGGCCCAGCGGCAGATAGCGCGCAAAGCCCGCCCGCATCGCCGCGACCTCGATATCGAGCATCATGACGACGAAGAGGAACAACACCGCGACCGCGCCCACATAGACGATGACGAGCAGCATCGCGATGAACTCGGCCCCGCACAGCACCATGAGGCCCGCGGCGTTGAAGAACGCCAGGATCAGCCACATGACCGAGTGCACCGGATTGCGCGACGCGATCGTGAGCCCTGCGGACACGATCACCACGGTCGCGAAAATATAGAAGGCGATAGCCTGTATCACTGCCTGTCAGGCCCCTTTTCTGTCCGCCCCGAACCGTTGGTCGCGGGCTTTAACGGTACGGCGCATCGGCGGCAAGGTTCGCCGCGATCGCGCTTTCCCAGCGGTCACCGTTATCGAGCAACTTCGACTTGTCGTAGATCAGCTCTTCGCGGGTCTCGGTCGAAAATTCGAAGTTCGGCCCCTCGACGATGGCGTCCACGGGGCAAGCCTCCTGGCACAGCCCGCAATAGATGCACTTGGTCATGTCGATGTCGTAGCGCGTCGTGCGGCGGCTGCCGTCGTCGCGGGGTTCCGCCTCGATCGTGATCGCCTGGGCGGGGCAGATCGCCTCGCACAGCTTGCACGCGATGCACCGTTCCTCGCCGTTGGGATAGCGACGCAGCGCGTGCTCACCCCGGAAGCGCGGAGAGATCGGGTTCTTCTCGTACGGATAGTTGATCGTCGCCTTCGGCTTGAAGAAGTAGCGAAGGGTCAGCGCATGGCCCTTCACGAACTCCCACAGCGCAAAAGCCTTGACGTACTGAGCGACGCTCATGCCGGAACTCCCACGCGCGCATACATCAGCACGCCAGACACCAAGAATACCCAGAACAGCGACACCGGCAGGAACACCTTCCAGCCCAGCCGCATCAGCTGGTCGTACCGATAGCGCGGTACGGTCGCCTTCACCCAGGAAAAGACGAAGAAGAAGAAGCACATCTTCAGCAGCAGCCAGACGATACCCGGCACGGCGTAGAGCGGTGCCCAGTCGAGCGGCGGCAGATAGCCACCCCAGAACAGGATCGCGTTCAGCGCGCACATCAGGATGACGTTGGCATACTCGCCCAGCCAGAACAGCGCGAACGACATCGAGCTATATTCGGTCTGATAACCCGCGACGAGCTCCGACTCCGCTTCGGTCAGATCGAACGGCGCGCGCTGCGTCTCGGCCAGCGCCGAGATGAAGAACATGATCGCCATCGGGAAGAGCAGCGGGTTCAGGAAGAAACCGTTGATCGGGGTGTTCAGCACACCCTTCTGCGCCTCGACGATATTCGTCAGGTTGAAGCTGCCCGACCACATCACGACCGAAATCAGGATGAAGCCGATCGCGACTTCATAGGACA
The DNA here is from genome assembly GCF_052056765.1 of Sphingomonas pseudosanguinis. NCBI lineage: Bacteria > Pseudomonadati > Pseudomonadota > Alphaproteobacteria > Sphingomonadales > Sphingomonadaceae > Sphingomonas > Sphingomonas pseudosanguinis. The sequence continues at coordinate 1,130,416 of NZ_CP189888.1, read as the reverse complement.
CCATCTGCGCGGCGGCACGAAGCGCCGAATAGAAGGGATATTTCGAGTTCGATGCCCAGCCCGACAGGATCACGCCGTACACGCCGAGCGACGAGGCGGCGAGAACATAGAGCAGGCCGACATTGATGTTGGCAACGACCACGCCCGGCTGGAACGGCACCACCGCCCAAACGATCAACGCGACCGTGAAGGTGATGATCGGCGCCAGCAGGAACAGCCCGCGATTGGCGGCGGCCGGGACAATGGTTTCCTGAAGGAAGACCTTCAGACCGTCGGCGAAGGACTGGAGCAGACCGAAGGGACCGACCACGTTCGGGCCCCGCCGCAGCGCCATCGCCGCCCAGATCTTGCGATCGACATAGATGACCATCGCGACGGCCAGCATCAGCGGCAGCGCGATCGCCAGAATCCCGACCAAAGTCGCGATCGTCCAGGCCCAGCCATAAGGAAGGCCGAGCGTCGTGTTGAAAAACGCGGTCACTCCGCTGCCTCCGCATAGCTCTCACCATGGACCAGTTCGGCCGAGCAGCGCTGCATCGTCGGGCTGGCGCGGCAGATCGCGTTGGTGAGGTAGAAGTCCTTGATCGGATAGCCTTCCATGGTGCCGGACGCGGTCGCGTTCAGCGACGGCGCGGCCCAGTCGAAGGTCACGAGGCCGACCTGGCCCAGCGCGGGAACCTCTGCGGCCATGGCGGCGCGCAGTTCGTCCAGCGTGTCGAAGCTCAGGGTCTGACCGAGCACTTCGGACAGCGCGCGGAAGATCGTCCAGTCGTCACGGGCATCGCCCGGTGCGAACACCGCACGGTCGCCGCGCTGCACCCGGCCTTCCAGATTGACCCAGGTGCCCGACTTCTCGGCAAAGGTCGCGCCCGGCAGGATGACGTCGGCGTGATGCGCACCCTTGTCGCCATGATGGCCGACGAACACCTTGAAGCTGTTACCGAACTTGGCGAAGTCGACCTCGTCGGCACCCAGGAAGAAGGCGAGCTTGGGCGCAGCCGCAACCACGTCCGCAATGCCGCCCTTTTGCGCATAGCCGAGCATCAGGCCACCCATGCGCGACGCCGCCATGTGAACGACATTATAGCCGTTCCAAGACGAACCGTCCTCGAGCGTCCGCACCAGATTGAACTGGTCGACCAGCTTCAGGCTCGCGCCATGCGCACCCTTCAACGCACCGCCACCGACGATCACCATCGGACGCGCGGCCTTGCCGAACAGCTCGGTCACGGCCTCGGGGAGGTTGCCCAAGACCGACAGGTCGGCACCCAGCCATTCGACCTTGTAGGTCAGATCGGTTTCGGGGCCGATCGCGAACACCTGGGCGCCCTTCTTGATCGCCTTGCGGATACGGGTGTTCACCAGCGGCGCTTCCCAGCGCAGATTGGTGCCGATCAGCAGGATCGCATCGGCCTTCTCCACGCCCGCGATGGTCGTGTTGAAGTTGACCGCGGCCAGGCTCGACGTGTCGTAATCCATGCCGGTCTGACGACCTTCGAGCAGGGTCGACCCCATCTTGGCGAGCAGTGCCTTGGCGGCGAACATCGTCTCGCAATCGACCAGATCACCGGCGATGGCGGCGACGCTCGAACCCGCGTTCACGTCCCGGATCGCGGCGAACGCCTCGTCCCAGGTCGCGGGCACCAGCTTGCCGTCGCGGCGGACGAACGGACGGTCGAGACGACGACGGACCAGACCATCGATCGCGTGACGCGTCTTGTCGCTCGCCCACTCCTCATTCACCTCGTCATTGATGCGCGGCACGCAGCGCAGCACCTGACGACCCCGGCTGTCGAGGCGGATGTTGGTGCCGACCGCGTCCATCACGTCGATGGCGAGCGTCTTCTTCAGCTCCCAGGGACGCGCCTCGAACGCATAGGGCTTGGACGTCAGCGCGCCCACCGGGCACAAATCGACGACATTGCCCGACAGCTCGCTCGACACGGCCTGTTCGAGGTACGAGGTGATCTGCATATTCTCGCCGCGATAGATCGCGCCGATTTCCTCCACGCCCGCAACCTCTTCGGCGAAGCGGACGCAGCGGGTGCACTGGATGCAGCGGGTCATGACCGTCTTGACGATCGGACCCATATATTTCTCGGTGACGGCCCGCTTGTTCTCGTCATAGCGGCTATGGCCCTTGCCATAGGCCATGGACTGGTCCTGCAGGTCGCACTCGCCGCCCTGATCGCAGATCGGGCAGTCCAGCGGATGGTTGATGAGCAGGAATTCCATCACGCCTTCGCGCGCGGCCTTCACCATCGGGGTGGTGGTGAAGATCTCCTGATTCTCCGCGGCCGGAAGCGCGCAGGAGGCCTGCGGCTTGGGGGGGCCAGGCTTCACCTCGACCAGGCACATGCGGCAATTGCCCGCGATGGACAGCCGCTCATGATAGCAGAAGCGCGGGATTTCCTTGCCCGCAAGCTCACAGGCCTGCAGCACGGTGGCGCCCTGCGGCACCTCGATCTCGACGCCGTCGACTTTGACCTTAGGCATTATTCGGCAGCTTCCATCATCGGGGCGTTGCCGCCCGTCTCGCCTTTGCGTTCGCGAATGCGGCGTTCCATCTCCGGGCGGAAGTGGCGGATCAGGCCCTGGATCGGCCAGGCCGCCGCGTCGCCGAGCGCGCAGATGGTGTGGCCTTCGACCTGCTTCGTCACCTGGAACAGCGTGTCGATCTCGGACACATCGGCATCGCCGGTGCGCATCCGCTCCATCACGCGCCACATCCAGCCGGTGCCTTCACGGCACGGGGTGCACTGGCCGCAGCTCTCATGCTTGTAGAAATAGGACAGGCGGCTGATCGCGCGGACGATGTCGGTCGACTTGTCCATGACGATGACCGCCGCCGTGCCGAGGCCCGATCCGACCGCCTTCAGGCCGTCGAAATCCATCGGCGCGTCCATGATCTCGGCGGCGGGCACCAAAGGCACCGACGAGCCGCCGGGGATGACCGCGAGCAGATTGTCCCAGCCGCCACGGATGCCGCCGCAATGCTTCTCGATCAGCTCACGGAAGCTGATCGACATGCTTTCCTCGACCACGCAGGGGCGATCGACATGGCCGGAAATCTGGAAGAGCTTGGTGCCCTTGTTGTTCTCTCGCCCAAAGGAGGAGAACCACTCGGCCCCGCGCCGCAGGATCGTCGGCGCGACCGCGATCGACTCGACATTGTTGACCGTGGTCGGGCAGCCATAAAGGCCCGCCCCCGCCGGGAAAGGCGGCTTGAGGCGCGGCTGCCCCTTCTTGCCCTCCAGGCTCTCGATCATCGCGGTCTCTTCGCCGCAGATATAGGCGCCCGCGCCGCGATGGACGAAGACGTCGAAGTCGTAACCCGAGCCGCAGGCATTCTTGCCCAGGAAGCCCCGGTCATAGGCCTCGGCGACCGCCGCGAACAGCGTCTCAGCCTCGCGGATATATTCGCCGCGAATGTAGATGTATGCCGCCCGCGCGCGCATAGCGAAGCCCGCGACGAGCGCGCCCTCGATCAGCTTGTGCGGATCGTGGCGGATAATCTCGCGGTCCTTGCACGAACGCCGACTCGTCGGCGTTGATGACGAGGAAGCTCGGCCGGTCCGGGCGCGGTTCCTTGGGCATGAAGCTCCACTTCATGCCGGTCGGGAAGCCGGCGCCGCCGCGCCCGCGCAGACCCGACGCCTTGATGACGTCGATGATCTTGTCCTGGCCCAGCTCCAGCAGCGCCTTGGTATTGTCCCAATCGCCGCGCTTCATCGCCGCGTCGACGTTCCACGGCTGATAGCCGTAGAGATTGGTGAAAATGCGGTCCTTGTCAGCGAGCATTATGCGCCCCACTCCCCGCGATAGTCGTGATTCTCGCCGACCATGGCGGTCAGCGTGGTCGGGCCGCCGATCGGCTCGACCGTGTGGCGACCCGGCTCCTGCGTGCCGGTCTTGGGGCTCTCGCCCCGGGCCAGCGCTTCCAGGATCGTGACCGTGCGGTCGTAATCCAGATCCTCGAAATTATCGTCGTTGATCTGGACCATCGGCGCCGAGGCGCAATTGCCCATGCACTCGACCTCGGTCAGCGTGAACAGGCCGTCGGGCGTGGTCTTGCCCTTAATCAGCCCCTTGTTCTTGCACGCCGCCAGCACATCGTCCGACCCGCGCAGCATGCACGGCGTCGTGCCGCACACCTGCACATGATAGCGGCCGACCGGCGCCAGGTTGAACATCGTGTAGAAGGTCGCGACCTCGTAGATGCGCATGTACGCGACGCCGAGCTGACGCGCGACGAACTCGATCACCGGAACCGGCAGCCAGCCTTGCGTCTGCGTCTCGGCACCGACCTGACGCTGCGCCAGATCGAGGAACGGGATCGAGCAGGACTGTTCGCGGCCCTTCGGATAGCGCGCGAGAATCTCGTTCGCTTTCCGCTGGTTCTCGTCGGTCCAGGCGAAATTGCCCCAGCGGGCGCGGACTTCCGCCTCGTCGGGGATGTTGGGTGCGTCAGCCATTAGCGGTCACATTCACCAAAAACGATGTCCATCGCGCCCAGGATCGCGGTCGTGTCGGCCAGCATGTGCCCCTTGGACATGAATTCCATGGCCTGCAGATGGCTGAACGCGGTCGGGCGGATCTTGCAGCGATAGGGTTTGTTCGATCCGTCGGAGACGAGATACACGCCGAATTCCCCCTTAGGGCTTTCGGTCGCGACATACACCTCACCGGCGGGGACGTGATACCCTTCGGTATAGAGCTTGAAGTGGTGGATCAGCGCTTCCATCGAGCGCTTCATCTCGGCACGCTTGGGCGGCGTGACCTTGCGGTCGGTGGCGAGCACCGGACCTTCGGGCATCTGCGCCAGGCACTGCTTCATGATGCGGGCCGACTGGCGCACTTCCTCGACGCGCACCATGAACCGGTCATAGCAGTCGCCGCTGGTGCCCACCGGCACATCGAAGTCCACCTTGTCATAGGCGTCATAGGGCTGCGACTTGCGCAGATCCCACGGAATGCCCGAACCACGGATCATCGGGCCGGAGAAGCCCCACTTGATCGCGTCCTCACGGTTCACCACCGCGATGTCGACGTTGCGCTGCTTGAAGATGCGGTTGTTCGACACCAGGCCGATCGCATCCTCGAACAGCTGCGGCAGACGCGTATCGAGCCAGTCTGCGATGTCGGTCAGCAACTTGAGCGGCACGTCCTGATGGACGCCGCCGACACGAAAATAATTCGCATGCATGCGCGCGCCCGAGGCCCGCTCATAGAAGTTCATGCAGTCTTCGCGGATTTCGAACATCCACAGGTTCGGCGTCATCGCGCCGACGTCCATCACATGGCTGCCCAGGTTGAGCATGTGGTTCGAAATACGCGTCAGCTCGGCGAAGAACGTCCGCAGATATTGCGCGCGCAGCGGCACTTCGAGGTCGAGCAGCTTCTCGACCGCGAGCACATAGCTGTGCTCCATGCACATCGGCGAGCAATAGTCGAGGCGGTCGAAATAGGGCAGCGCCTGCGAATAGGTCTTGTATTCGATCAGCTTCTCGGTGCCGCGATGCAGCAGACCGACATGCGGATCGACCCGCTCGACGATCTCGCCGTCCAGCTCCATGACGAGGCGAAGCACGCCGTGCGCCGCCGGATGCTGCGGGCCGAAATTGATCGTATAGTTCTGGATCGACACGTCACCCGTGGTCGGGTCGGCCGCATCCGAATGGTGGAGCAGTTCGTCGACGTAGTCGCTCACTGATTCTGTCCTCCGCCCTTGCCCGGCACGACGTCCGGGTCCTTGGGCTTGTCCTCGGCCTTGTTGCCCGGATGCGGCTGACCCGCGCCCGTCTGCTTGGGGCTTTCGGTGGTCTTGGTCTCGGGCGCATTGGCGGCGACCGTCTTGTCCGGCGCCGCATCGGCCTTCTTCACCGCATCGGCGCTGGCCGGGGTCTGCGCGCCCTTGCCCTGCGCCTGCACGCCCTTCTCGTCGCCCGGAAGCACGTATTCGGCCCCTTCCCACGGGCTCTGGAAGTCGAAGTTGCGGAAGTCCTGCGCCAGCTTCACCGGCTCATAGACGACGCGCTTTTCCTCTTCCGAATAGCGCAGCTCGGTATAGCCGGTCAGCGGGAAGTCCTTGCGCAGCGGATGACCGCGAAAGCCATAGTCGGTCAGGATGCGACGCAGGTCGCTATTGCCCGAGAACAGCACGCCGTACAGGTCATAGACCTCACGCTCCAGCCAGCCGGCGACCGGCCACAGCCCCGTCACCGACGGCACCGGCTTGTCCTCGTCGGTCGAGACATGGACGTGCAGGCGGTGATTGCGGGTCAGCGACAACAGGCAATAGACCACCTCGAAACGCTCGTCGCGCTCCGGATAGTCGACGCCGGCGATTTCCATCAGCTGCTGATATTCCAGCCCCTTGGTATCGCGTAGCGCGGTCATGGCGGGCACCAGGTTCGCACGGTCAACGACCAGCGCGACCTCACCGACGTGCTCGCGCGCGTCGAGCAACCAGGGGCCGAGTGCGGCGCGCGCCGCATCGATCACGCCGTCATTCGCGGCGAAACGGGGAGCAGGCGCCCTCACCGTTCGATACTCCCGGCGCGGCGGATCTTCCGCTGCAGCTGCATCACGCCGTACAGCAGCGCTTCGGCAGTCGGCGGACAGCCGGGGACATAGATGTCCACGGGCACGATCCGGTCACAGCCGCGCACCACCGAATAGCTGTAATGGTAATAGCCGCCGCCATTGGCGCAGCTGCCCATCGAGATGACGTATTTCGGGTTCGACATCTGGTCGTACACGCGACGCAGCGCCGGAGCCATCTTGTTGCACAGCGTACCCGCGACGATCATCACGTCCGACTGGCGCGGCGACGCACGCGGCGCGGCGCCGAAGCGCTCCATGTCGTAGCGCGGCATGTTGACGTGGATCATCTCCACCGCGCAGCACGCCAGACCGAAGGTCATCCACCAGAGCGAGCCGGTGCGCGCCCATTGGAACAGCTCCTCGGTCGAGGTGACGAGGAAGCCCTTGTCGGTCAGTTCGCCGTTCAGCCCGTCGAAAAAGCCCTGATCGGGCTGGATGAGGGCCTGGCCGTCATGCACGGCTCCGCCATGGGCCTGCGGCTTGAACTCAACCGGACCGGAGTGAAGATTTACTCCCAATCCAATGCTCCCTTCTTCCACGCATAGACGAGACCCAGCGCGAGCTCGCCGATGAAGATCATCATCGAAAACCAGGCGGTCCAGCCGAGGCTGAAGACACTGACCGCCCAGGGGTACAGAAACGCCGCTTCCAGATCGAAGATGATGAACAGGATGGCGACGAGGTAGAAACGCACGTCGAACTGGCTGCGCGGGTCTTCGAACGCGGGGAAGCCGCACTCATATTCGGACAGCTTCTGCTCGTTGGGCTGGTGCGCACCGGTCAGGCGCGCGACGAGCATCGGCAGAAACACGAAGGCCGTCGACAGTGCCAGGGCAACGCCCAGGAACAGGAGGATCGGCAGATATTGCGACAGATCGACCAAGTTTTTCTCTCGCGGATGCGGAACTGGATGCGGACGGCTTTAGGCCGATGGGTCGGCTGGAGCAAGCCAGCGGAGCCATGAGAATGAATCGCAAATGAACCGCGCCATTCATCCCATCCGACAGGAATTCAGATGGTATCTGAGGGGCTTGAGCGCAATGGCGATCCGCCATCGCGCTCGAAATCCCTCAAAAAACCTTAACGGAGCGCGTTCGCCAGCAGCTTGTGCAGCTTGGAATGCAGACCCTCGTTGGCGGCCAGATACTCGCCGCGCTCGAGCGACTTGTCCGAACCCCGGAAATCGCTGACGAAGCCGCCGGCCTCGCGAACCAGCAGCATGCCCGCCGCCGCGTCCCAGGGCTTCAGGCCCGACTCCCAGAAGCCGTCATAGCGGCCCGCCGCGACCCAGGCGAGGTCGAGCGCGGCCGACCCGAAGCGGCGGATACCGGCGACCTGCGGGGCGATCGCACCGAAAATGCGGCTCCACTGGACGAAATCGCCATGCCCGAGGAACGGGATGCCGGTGGCGATCAGCGCCTCCGACAGATCGCGGCGCGACGACACGCGCAGGCGGCCGTCCTGCAACCACGCACCCCGGCCCTTTTCGGCCCAGAAGCTCTCGTCGGTCAGCGGCTGATAGATCAGGCCGGTCGTGACCTCGCGCTTGCCGTTCGCCAGCGGCTCCTCGACCGCGATCGAGATCGCGAAGTGCGGGATACCGTGCAGGAAGTTCGAGGTGCCGTCGAGCGGATCGATGATGAAGCGCGGCTTGGACGGATCGCCCTTGATCTCGCCGCCCTCCTCCATGAGGAAGTTCCAGTCGGGACGCGCCTTCTTCAGTTCCTCGAAGACGGTTTCCTCGGCGCGCTTGTCGGCCATCGACACGAAGTCGGCGGGACCCTTGCGGCTGACCTGGAGGTGCTGGACCTCGTTGAAGTCACGGCGGAGACGCGGGGCGGCCTTGCGCGCGGCGCGTTCCATGATGGTGAGAAGCCCGGAGTGCGAGGCCATGATCGTCCTTTCGATCGCGCCGCTGCTTGCCCAGGGCGCTCAGAATTGAAAAGGCCCGCCGCGAACGACGGGCCGGGATGGCGGATGACGGGGTCGCGCTTAAATCGCGCCGGTCATCCGCCGATACCGATTAGTCCGCGCGGCGGACGTAGGTCTGTTCATACACATCGACGACGATGCGCGTGCCGCTGGCGATGTGCGGCGGCACCATCACGCGCACGCCATTGTCGAGGATCGCGGGCTTGTACGAGGACGAGGCGGTCTGCCCCTTCACCACGGCGTCCGCCTCGACGATCGTCGCTTCGATCTGATCGGGAAGCTGGACCGAGATCGGCTTTTCCTCGTGCAGTTCCATCACGACGTCCATGCCGTCCTGCAGGAACGCGGCGGCATCGCCCAGCAGGTCGCGCGGCAGCGTGATCTGCTCATAGGTTTCCTTGTCCATGAAGGTCAGGTCGTCACCCTCGGCGAACAGGAACTGGAAGTCCTTGGTATCCAGGCGGACGCGCTCGACCGTCTCGGCGGAGCGGAAGCGGACATTGGTCTTGCGGCCGTCGATGAGGTTCTTCATCTCGACCTGCATATACGCACCGCCCTTGCCGGGTTGGGTGTGCTGAATCTTCACGGCGCGCCAGATGCCGCCTTCATACTCGATGATGTTGCCGGGACGAATGTCCACGCCGCTGATCTTCATGGGTCTTCAACCTACTGGAAAGAGCGAAGGATACCGGCGCGAGATACGCGGTCCGGCCTCCTGTGTCGGCCGCTTTAGCTCGAAGCGGTCTTTCCGGCAAGCAGCGGATAGGGATCGACCGGCTCCCCCTGATACCAGCGGTCGCCGGCGCGCATCCAGCTGACCCCGAAATGCAGATGCGTATTGCCCGCCCCCGCATTGCCGGTATCGCCGACATAACCGACCACCTGCCCCCGCGCCACGCGCTGCCCCTCGGCCAGGCCCGGCGCATAGCCTTTCAGATGCGCGTAATAGAGGCTCCAGCGGCGATCGAGCGAGCGGATATAGAGCGTATGGCCGCCACGTTCGCTGTCGAACAGCTTCTCGACCGTGCCCGGCAGCGCGGCGACGACCGGGGTGCCCGATGGCGCCATCAGATCGATGCCCTGGTGCTTGCGCTTGCCGCCCTCGCGCGGATCGCCCCAGTCGCGGTGCAGCGAGGTGGCAGGATAGCTCGCGATCGGCATGGCCAGCGCCGCCGAACTCCCGGCCGCCGCCTGTCTGGGCGGCGCGGTGACCTCAGGCACGACGACTTCGGCGGGGCCGAAGGACAGCATCGACAGGAAGCCGCCGATACCGATCACGATCAGCGCCAGCATCACCCATCCGAAACGGGAGAGCGGCCCCCTGCCCCCGCGCCGGCTCATTCGGGAATGGCCACCGCGGCCTCGATGGTCTTCGAAAGCGGCGCCATGATCGGTGCCTGCCGCACAGCGGGATCGGCGGTTCGGATCGCACCCTGTGCGGGGGTCGGATGGGTCGCGACCGCGACGAAGGCCAGAACGATGCCGCCGCCCATCGCCATTGCCAGTCTGCGCATCGGCCCCTCCTTCACGTCAAATGCTACCGCATGGGTTAACGCGAGGCGGCGCGCTTGTTTCCGGAGCGCAACGGATCGGCCGTTCCGCCCCGGGCATCGGGGCGGGCCAGACCAGCAAGACGGCTAGACCATGATGACATGGCATGAAACTAACGCGAGCCCCTCCCCTTCAGGGGAGGGGTTGGGGTGAGGCCTCATCACAGGCGGCATGCACGCGGAGCCGCCCCACCCCCGGCCCCTCCCCTGAAGGGGAGGGGTGAGTCCGTCTTATGTCATCACGCTTTAGGCTGTATTGACGTTTGGACGCAGCCGGATGGACTGCTCCCCGTAGTGCAAAGGTGGAGGGGCACTTCCGGTCGAGAGTATCGTCCTGCTTCACGAACCGTGACACCCCTCCGTCAGGCCTTCGGCCTGCCACCTCCCCTTGCAGGGGAGGACAAGGGGGAATGTCGATCAGCGCTCGCCGAGGATGTCCGCAAAGGCCTTGACCGCCGCTTCCTCGTCGCCGTTCCACACCGCGCCCGACACCGCCAGGAAGTCGGCGCCCGCCTTGATCAGTGGCGCGGCATTGGCCGGCGTGATCCCGCCGATCGCGACGCAAGGCAGCTCGAACAGGGTCGACCACCAGGACAGGATCACCGGTTCGGGGCGATGCGTAGTGTGCTTGGTCGTCGTCGGATAGAAGGCACCGAACGCGACATAGTCCGCGCCGGTCTCGCCCGCTTCCATGGCGAGGTGGCGGCTGTCGTGACAGGTGATGCCGATGTGCACCGACGGCCCCAGCACGTCGCGGGCTTCGCGCGCATCGCCGTCATCCTGACCCAGATGCACGCCGTCCGCGCCCAGCCGCTTGGCGAGGCTGATGCTGTCATTGACGATGAAGGCGACCTCGCGATCGGCGCAGATGCGCTGGAGCGGCTCGGCCAGCTTGGCGGCGGCGTGCTGGTCCATGTCCTTCACACGGAACTGGAAAGCCGCGACGGGGCCGGCATCGAGCGCGCGCGCCAGTCGGTCGGCGAAACCGCCGGTCACATCGAGCGGCGAGATCAGATAAAGCTGGCAGGGGGGCCGCCGCATGTCGCGCACGAAGGCGGAGGCGAAATTGGGGTCGAGGGGCCCCAGGGGATCGTCGTCAAGCGTCATGCCGCTTCCCTAGCGCGTGACGGGCCTCACGTCACCTGCCCGACGCACCCGGCAAAGAGGCGTGGAATGGGCGTCCCGGTTCCCCAACCGGAACGCCCAACCCTAGCAAGAACTTATTCTTCGTTCTTGTAGATCGCGATCAGTTTATCGAGCATCGCCAGCGCCTCGTCGCGCGGACGCTGGAAGGTGTTGCGGCCGATAATCGAGCCGTTGCCGCCACCGTCGCGAATGTCGCGCGCGTCCTGATAGACGGCGTCCGCCCCCTTGGCGGCGCCACCCGAGAAGACGACGATGCGACGGCCCGCAAAGCTGGACTGGACGACGTGGCGCACCCGGTCGGCCTGGTTGGACCAGTCGGTGCCCTCATAGACCTTCTTGGCCTCGGCCTGTTCGATATGGTCGCTGGGCAGCTTCACCTTGATGATGTGCGCGCCGAGCAGCGCCGCCATGTGCGCGGCATAGGCGCCGACGTCGAGCGCCAGTTCGCCGTCCTTGCTCAGCTTGCCGCCGCGCGGATAGCTCCAGATGACGGTGGCGAGGCCCGCCTCGCGCGCCTCGGCCGACAGGATCGCGATCTGGTCCATCGCATCGAAAATGCCGTCCGAGCCGGGATAGATGGTAAAACCGATCGCCGAGCAGCCCAGCCGCACCGCGTCCTGCACGCTGCCCGTCACCGCCTGGGTGATCGAGGTGCCCCAGCTGTTCGAGCTGTTGATCTTCAGGATGGTCGGGATCTGGCCCGCGAAGGTGTCGGCCCCGGCCTCCAGCATGCCCAGCGGCGCGGCATAGGCCGACAGCCCGGCGTCGATCGCCAGCTGGAAATGGTAATGCGGATCATAGGCCGGCGGGTTGACCGCGAAGCTGCGCGCCGGGCCATGTTCGAAGCCCTGGTCGACCGGCAGGATGATCAGCTTGCCGGTACCGCCCAGCTTGCCCTGCATCAGGATGCGGGCGAGATTGGCCTTCACCGCTGCCGGCGTGCCTTCATATTTGTCGAGAATGGCCTTCACGGTCGGGGTCATCGATTCTCTCCGGATTGAATGGGCTTCGGGAATAGGGGTCAGAGCATCAGCCAGCGGCGCAGCGCCTGATCGACCTGCTCCATGCGGGTGGGCGAAGCATGGCCGATGACTTTGACGATATGATTGCGCGGGATGGACAGGATCTTGTCGACCTGCACTTCGCACTCGACGGTCAGGCCGGTATGTTCGCGCGGCGAGAAGGCGACACGGAACAGCGCCTCGCCGCCGACGACCGAGGTCATCGGGCAGACGGTGATGGTGTTGTGCGTCTCGTTATACAGGTCCGACTGGACGACCAGGAACGGGCGGTGATCGCCGCCCTCCCCCGTCGTCGCCAGCACGATGGCGGCATGCGAAATCGTCATGCCTCGTCCCCCTGCGCGTCGGATTCCCGGGCCAGCGCGTTCCAGAAGGCGAAATCCTCCGGCGTGTCGCGCTTCGACGCCCGCGTCGATTGGCGACGGGCTTCGCGCCGATAAGCCTCGTCATGCAGGTCGACATAGCGGCGCACGGCTTCCCGCGCGATGTCGCTCTTGCTGCGCCCTTGCGTGCGGGCAACGGCCGCCAGCCGCTCTTCCAATTCGGTATCGAGGCGGACGCCGAGCATTGCCACTTCCTTCGTTTAACGTGTTTAACCTAGCAAGTCCGACAAGAGGGATCAAGCGGTCTTGCGTGCCGATGCCGACTGGATCATCCTGATCTGGGGCAAGGGGGGGGACGATGAGCATGGCATGGCTTCGATGGATCGCGGCAGCGGCACTGGCGGCGGCGTCCACCGGTTCGTCGGCGCTGGTGCGCTCGGACCCACGAGTGGGTGAGATGGCCCCCGATTTCGACCTGACCCTGGTCGACGGCACGCATGTCCGGCTGGCGGACCTGCGCGGACAGGTGGTCGTGCTGAACTTCTGGGCGACATGGTGCGGCCCGTGTCGCACCGAATTGCCGCTGCTCGACAAATATTATCGCATCCAGGGTCCGCACGGACTGAAGGTCTTTGCGATCGCCACCGAGGACTCGGTGCCGCTCTACAAGCTGAAGCCCCTGTTCGCGACGCTGGCCATGCCGTCGGCCAAGCGGATCAAGGGGCCGTATAATACGCTGGGCGCGGTGCCGACCAACTACATCATCGATCGCGGCGGGCGGGTCCGCTACGCGCAGGCGGCGGCGTTCGATCTGGACGACCTCAACCGGTTACTCGTGCCGCTATTGAAAGAAACCCCGCCGCCTGAGGCGACGGGGTTATAGCCCTGCAAGCTTCCTCCCCTGCAAGGGGAGGGGGACCATGCGCAGCATGGTGGAGGGGTGTCCCCGGTTGCGATGACAGCTATCCTCGCCAGCCCTGACACCCCTCCGTCAGGCCTTCGGCCTGCCACCTCCCCTTGCAGGGGAGGAATGATCTCAGGCCAGCAACGCCGCGACCCCAGGCAGGTCCTGCCCTTCCATCCACTCCAGGAACGCGCCGCCCGCGGTCGAGACGAAAGTGAACTGCGTCCCCACGCCGGCCTGGTTGAGCGCGGCGACGGTATCGCCGCCGCCCGCGACCGAGACGAGGCTGCCGTCCTGGGTCAGCGCCGCCGCCGTCTTGGCGAGCGCGACGGTCGCCATGTCGAAGGGCGGCGTCTCGAACGCGCCGAGCGGGCCGTTCCAGACCAGCGTACGGCAGTTCTTGAGCACATCGCCCAGCGCCTCGACGGCGTTGGGGCCCAGGTCGAGGATCATCTCGTCGGCGGCGACTTCGTGAACATTGACGGTGCGGGTCTCGGGGTTCGGCTTGAACTCCTTGGCGACCACCACGTCATAAGGCAGGTGGACGGTGCAGCCCGCCTTATCGGCGGCGTCGAGGATGTCCTCGGCGGTGCCGGTCAGGTCATGCTCGCACAGCGACTTGCCGACATCGACGCCGCGCGCGGCGAGGAAGGTGTTGGCCATGCCGCCGCCGATGATGAGGTGATCGACCTTGCCGACCAGATGCTTGAGCACCGCGAGCTTGGTCGAAACCTTGGCGCCGCCGACCACGGCCGCGACCGGATGCTCGGGATTGCCGAGCGCCTTTTCCAGCGCGTCGAGTTCAGCCTCCATCGCACGGCCTGCGAATGCCGGAAGCTGGCGCGCCAGCCCTTCGGTCGAGACATGGGCGCGGTGCGCGGCCGAGAAGGCGTCGTTGACGTACAGGTCGCCCAGCTTGGCGATCTGTGCCGCCAGCTCGGCGTCGTTCTTTTCCTCACCGGCATGGAAGCGGGTGTTTTCCAGGATCGCGATATCGCCGGGGTTCAGCGTCGCGACCGCCGCTTCCGCCGCCTCCCCCGCCACATCGTCGATGAAGCGAACCGGACGGCCCAGCACGTCGCTGTACGGCTGGGTCAGCATCGCCAGCGAATAGTCGGGGTTACGCTGCCCCTTGGGGCGGCCGAAATGGGCGAGGATCAGGACGATCGCGCCCCTGTCGGCCAGTTCGGTCACGGTCGCGATCGTCGCGCGCAGACGGGTGTCGTCGGTGACGCGGCCATCGGCCATCGGCACGTTCAGATCCTCGCGGACCAGCACGCGCTTGCCCTGGACATCGCCCATATCGTCGAGCGTCTTGAAGGCCTTGGTCATGATTCCTCGATCCTAATATTATCGCCGATGCTGATCGTGCCGCCCTCGATCACGCGCGTGCAAACGCCGCCGCGCCAGTCGGGGGTCAGGGCCGCGCGCAATCCGTCGGCGATCGCGTCCATGCGGTGGCACGGATCGCATTCCATGGTGATTTGCAGAAGGACAGGCCCGATACGCAGCCGGGTGCCCGGAATGTGGGGAAGGTCGAAATCCTCGACCAGCAGGTTCGCACGGCGCTCCTGCCAGGGGATGTCGTGGTCGATCTCGGCCAGCGCGGCGTCCCAATCGGCCCGCTCGATCAGCGTCACCTGACGCCGCCCGCGACCGCCGGGCTTTACGCGCCCGCGACAATCGCCTTCGATACCGCCCTCCAGGGTGACGATGGCGGTGTCGATCACCGCCATCGGCCCCTTCGGCACGGCATGACGGGCGATGCCGGCCAGACGCCCGGTCATCGCCCGCGCCGTCATCAGAGGAACTTCGCCATCGCGGTCGCGGTGTCGACCATGCGGTTCGAGAAGCCCCATTCATTGTCGTACCAGGACACGACGCGCACCAGCTTGCCGTCGATCACCGCCGTCTCGAGGCTGTCGACGGTCGAGGACTGCGGCGAGTGCATCAGGTCGATCGAGACGAGCGGCTCGTCGGTATAGACCAGCACGCCCTTCAGCGCCTCGCTCTCCGACGCGGCCTTCAGGATCGCGTTGACCTCTTCCTTGGTCGTGTCGCGCGCCGGGGTGAAGGTCAGGTCGACCAGGCTGACGTCCGGGGTCGGCACGCGGATCGCCGAGCCGTCCAGCTTGCCCTTCAGCTCGGGCAGAACCTCGCCCACCGCACGGGCCGCACCCGTGGTGGTCGGGATCATCGACATGGCGGCGGCGCGGGCGCGGCGCAGGTCGGGGTGGATCTGGTCGAGGATCTTCTGGTCGTTGGTATAGGCGTGGACCGTGGTCATCAGGCCGCGCTCGATGCCGATCGCGTCGTTCAGCACCTTGGCGACCGGCGCCAGGCAGTTGGTGGTGCACGAGGCGTTCGACACGATGGTGTGGTCGGCGGTCAGCTTGTCATGGTTGACGCCGTACACGACGGTCAGGTCGACATTCTTGCCCGGCGCCGAGATCAGCACCTTCTTGGCGCCCGCCGCGATGTGCTTCTCGCACGACGCCTTGTCGGTGAAGAAGCCGGTGCATTCCAGGACCAGGTCGACGCCCAGTTCCTTGTGCGGCAGGTTCGCCGGATCGCGCTCGGCGGTGACGCGGATGCGCTTGCCGTCGATCACGATGTCGTTGCCCTCGGCGGCGACTTCGCCCGGATAGCGGCCATGGATGCTGTCGCGGCTGAACAGCCAGGCGTTGGACTTGGCATCGGCGAGATCGTTGATCGCGACCAGTTCGAGAGCGCCTTCGCCACGCTCGAGGATCGCACGCGCGACCAGACGACCGATGCGGCCGAAACCGTTGATTGCAACCTTGACCGTCATGCCAGCAAGCTCCTGTCTCTTTCGGGCCGTGCCTGGACGACACCGCCCCCGGTTCGATGGACCCCCTGATCGGTGATTCCATCCTTCGCGCCACGCCTTTCGGAGCCGGCGGGTTCGCTGTCAACCGCCAGCCGACCCCGCATCGTCCAATTGCGGGTTGCCGCGTGAAGCCATCATGCTAAGCCGATCCCATGTCCGAACCCATTGCCGACGATGTCCTTTCCTCCGTCGAGCGTATCGACCGCGCCATTGCGCGCATCGAGCAGACGATCCGCAACCGCGCCGCCAAGGAAGAGGCGCTGGCCCGCCGCCACGCCGCGTTGAAGGCGCGCATGGCCGAGGCGGTCAGCGCGCTGGACGATGTCATCGCCCGGGGGAGTGCCGCCTGATGGCCGAAGTCACGATCATGGTCGGCGACCGCCCCCATACCGTCTATTGCCAGGACGGCGGCGAGGCGCGCGTGCGGATGCTGGGCCAGATGCTCGACCAGCGCTGGGCCGCCGCGCTGCGCGCCTCGGGCGGACATAATGGCGAGCGGGCGCTGCTGTTCGTGTCGCTGATGCTGGCCGATGCGCTGGAGGAGGCCGAGCGCCGCCCGCCGGCGGGCGCGGCGGTCAGCGAGGCCGCGCTGGCGCGCATCGCGGAACGGCTGGAGGCGCTGGCCGACGCGCTGGAACCCGAGGGTCCCGGCGCCTTTGAATAGGATCGGGGCCTTGAGTAAGACGCCACCCTCGCCTACATTGCTTGGCGGCGGGCTCTGCCCGGTACGAGCCACGATAATCCCTGAGGCTATTCTTCATCCAAGGGGGCTGTCCCTGCCCGGGCCCTGGCCCGACGCACATGGTCCCCACCTGACGTATTGGGCGTCAGTGGATATTACGGCACACGGCCACGGCGGTCCCGCCACCCGCCCTTCTCCCGATCCGGCGTCATGATCGACAAGCGCGCCCTTCGCGCCCGGACGCGGGCGGTCCGCGACGCGCATGGCCCCGGGCTGATCCCGGTGCCGCGGCCCTTTCTCGACCGGCTTTTCCCCCAACAGACGATCGCGGCCTATCGCCCGCTCGGCGCCGAGGCGGACCCGGCGCTCTGGGTTGAGGCCGCGCTGCATGCGGGTGCGACGATCGCACTGCCCCATGTCACCGACCGGGAGAGCCCGATCCGCTTTCTGCGGTGGTCGCAGGGGCAGGATTTGGCCATCGGCGCCTTCGGTCTACATCAACCCGCCGCCGACGCCCCTGAATGCCGTCCCGACATCATCCTGACCCCCCTTGTGGGCTTCGATCGGCGCGGCAATCGGCTGGGACAGGGCGCGGGGCATTACGACCGCGCTTTCGCGACCAATCCTGATGCCTGGCGGGTCGGCATCGCCTGGAACGTGCAGGAGGTCGAGGAACTGGTGCCCGACAGCTGGGACGTGCCGCTCCACGCCATCGCCACCGAATCGGAATGGATCGTCCCATGACCCCCAGTTGGCGCAAACCCGCCGGTATGCTGCTGATCGTCACGATCATCATCGCCTGGGCCGCGCTCGTCGCCAGCCTGTCGAGCGTGGTCGGGAGGTGGCATTGGGTGGTGCAGCTGGCGTTCTATGTCGTCGCCGGGATCGTCTGGATCACGCCGATGAAGCCGCTGTTGCGCTGGATGGAAGGTGGGCGGCGCTGAGGCGGGGGTTTTCGCGTGGCCTTCGACTGCGCTCAGGCTGAACGGAGTTTGGGGGATTGTCCTGGTCTAGCCCCAACCGACGCTTCCACACATCCTCCGACCCGTTCGCACTGAGCAAAGTCGAAGTGCACGCCCGACGCTCGCCACGGGACGGCTGGTGGCCTTCAGCGAGCCTTAAAAGCACGTTGCAGCGTGGCCTTCGACTTCGCTCAGGCTGAACGGGATTTGGGGAATGTCTGAAGTCGATTTTTTGGAAGCCCTCGACGCAGCCATGCGGTCGCGCATCCCAACCGACAACATTCGCGCTGAAAACAAAAACGCCATCCCGAAGGATGGCGCGAGTGACGGGGCTCGAACCCGCGACCTCCGGCGTGACAGGCCGGCGCTCTAACCAACTGAGCTACACCCGCTTGAAAGCCATGTGATACCAACCCAGATTGGCATCGGCCCCGAGAGGGGATTTCGATATTTTCAGCCATTCTCCGAAGAGGATGGCGCGAGTGACGGGGCTCGAACCCGCGACCTCCGGCGTGACAGGCCGGCGCTCTAACCAACTGAGCTACACCCGCTGAAAGCGTCGAGGCGCGCCAACTAGGCGAGGGTTCCGGACCTGTCAACGCATCTTTTCAACTTTCTTGCGGAACGTCCGGCGGATCGCTCTCGCGGTCGAGATGGGTGAGCGTGCCATGCTCGAACAGGAAGCCCGCAATGTCGGGCTTTCCGGCCGCCTTCAGGACGGTCTGCAGGATGATCAGCAGCGGGACCGCCAGCAGCGCGCCGACCGTGCCCCAGACCCATCCCCAGAAGCTCAGCGAGATCAGGATGAGCACCGGGCTGATGGTCAGGCGGTGCCCGACGATCAGGGGGGTGATCAAATTCGCCTCGACCAGATGCATGCCATACATGATCGCCGGCGGGGCGAGCGCGACCCAGATGTCGCTGAACGTCATCAACCCGCCAATCGCCAGCAGCAGCGCGCCGATCACCGGCCCGAAATAGGGGATGTAGTTCAACAGGGCGACGATACCGCCCCACATCAGCGGATAGGGCATGCCGAACAGCGACAGCGCGCCCGCCACCGCCCCGCCGAGCGCCAGGTTGATGATGGTGATGGTGCCGAGATAGGCCGAGACGTCGTCCACGACCTCCTGGATCACCCGCGCGGTCGCCATGGCCCCATCGAAGCTGGTCCGCCCCCGGATCGTCTCGCGCCGCATCCGCGTCCACCCCGAAAGCACGAAGAACACGACCAGCACCCCGAACAGGAATTGCACGATCAGCGCGGGCGCCGAGGTCGCCGCCAGCTCCAGGATCGAGCTGGGCGGCGACACCGCCGTCGTCTGCGCCTGACGGATGGGGGTGGTCGCGACTTGGCGCAGCGCCTTGTTCACATAGCGTTCGAGGTTGGAATAGAGATCGAGCAGCGGCGCCAGATTGTCCTGGATGCGCCCGATGCGGCTGGGCAGCAGCCGGAAGAAATCGGTTGCCGGCACGATGATCGCCGCCAGCGCGATGTTGGCGACGATCAGGAACAGCAGCACGCACATCAGCGCGGCCAGCGGCGACGGCACCCGCCGCCGCTCCAGCCATTCGAGGATCGGCACCAGCGCGATCGCGATGACCAGCGCGGTCGTCAGCGGCAGGAAGAACTCCGCCCCCGCCCGCAGCGCAAACGGCAAGGCCAGGATGAAACCCGCCCCCGCCGTCAGCGTCAGCCCGGCGAGCAGCCGATCGCGGCGCATCGCGATCCGCACCGCATCGCGCTGCCCCATGCCGACGGGCATGCCCAAGATCGAATCGCCGGCGATCCCGGTCTTGCCGATCGCCTCTTCCTGCGCGTCACTCATGACCGGCACGTTAGCGGCTTTCCCCTGAGTGAGAAGCCGCTAACGCGCGCGTATCGGGACGATTTTCATGACGAACCTGTCACGATGGACGGCGACGCGTCCCAAGCAACGCGCTACCAGGCGCGGGGGATGCCGCCGGTGCGCTCGGCCACCGCATTTTCGATCGACTGAAGCTGGCTCCGGCTCAAGACGCCCGCATCCATCAGGTGGCGCATCAATTCGTCCGTCAGGGCCGCCAGGAAGTGCAGTTCCGCACGTTCGGACGCGCCATCTTCGTTCAAAACTTCCATCGCAGACTCCCGGCTTGAGCGATGGCACCTGTGTAACCGCCCCGCATTTGTCGCGATAGTCGTTTCGGATCATTACCCTACACTTGACGTTGACGTAAACTGCACCCATCAAATCGCGATGGATACCGTCCCCCGTCCCGCCCCGTCCCCCGATCGCCTGGCCCAGGGTCTGGTCAACCTGCTCGACGTCGAGGAGATCGATACCGACCTGTATCGCGGCGCGCGCCGGCCGGGTGGTCAGGGCCGGGTCTTTGGCGGACAGGTGATCGCCCAGGCGCTGCAGGCCGCGCAACGCTCGACCGAGGCGCCCAAGGTCGCACATTCGCTCCACGCCTATTTCATGCGGCCGGGCGATGAGCGCTATCCGATCATCTACCGCGTCGAGCGCGATTTCGAGGGGCGCAGCTTCGCCACGCGGCGGGTGATCGCGATGCAAAAGGGCAAGCCGATCCTCAACATGGCCTGCTCGTTCCAGACGCCCGAGGAGGGTCTGCATCACCAGGATGCGATGCCCGACGTGCCGCGCCCCGATGCCCTGCTCACCGAACGCGCGCTGCTCGACGAACTCGGCGATCAGGTGCCGGCGCCGCTGCGCGCCTTTCTGAGCCAAATTCGACCGATCGAGATGCGCGTCACCGATCCCCGCCAGGTGATGACGCCCGCCCCCCGCGCGCCACAGCAATCGATCTGGTTCCGCCTGGTCGCGCCGATCGGAGACGATCCCATGCTGCACCGGGCCATCCTGGCCTATGCCAGCGACTTCGTGCTGCTGGGCACCTCCACCCTGCCGCACGGGGTGAGCTGGCTGACCCATGACATGCAGACCGCCAGCCTCGACCATGCGCTGTGGCTGCACGAGCCGTTCCGCGCCGATGAATGGCTGCTCTACACGACCGACAGCCCCTGGGCGGGGCATGCGCGCGGGTTCAATCGGGGGCGGATCTTCACCGCCGATGGCCGGCTGGTCGCCAGTGTCGCGCAGGAAGGGCTGATCCGCCTGCGCCAGCCCCAGAGCGACGCTGGCGCCTGATCAGCGGCGCAGCATCCGCCGCGCCGACTGGGTGGCGGTGCGCGTGTCCTCGGCCAGCTTCTTGACCTCGGCGGCGACGATGCCGAAGCCGCGCCCGGCGGGGCCGGCGCGCGCCGCCTCGATCCCCGCGTTCAGCGCCAGCATGTTGGTCTGTTCGGCGATCGTCGTGATGCTGTCGACGATCCCCTCCATATCGCGCAGCATGGTTTCGAGATTGGTCTGGCGTTCCTCGGCCATGCGGCGGAACTGTTCCGCCTGGCTGAGCTGCTCGGCGGCCTGCGCCTCGAGCAGGACGCGATCGGTCATGTCGCTGGCGAACTTCACGACCTTGTACGGCACGCCGTCGGCATTCAGGATCGGGGTGTAGGTCGCCTGCAACCAGACCGGCGAGCCGTCCGAACGGCGGCGCTCGAACCGGCCGGAGATAAACTGCCCGGCGGCGAGATCGGCCCAGAGCCTGGCATATTCGGGCGTGCGGGCATAGTCCGGGTCGCAGAAGCGGCGATGATGGACGCCGATCGCCTCGCCCCGGCTATAGCCCATCACCGACAGGAAGATGTCGTTGGCGGCCAGCACATGGCCCTTCAGGTCGAACTCGATCACCGCCTGCGACGTGTCGATCGCCGCCAGCTTGCTGTGCGCCTCGCCATCCGCCAGCCGGCGCTCGGTCACGTCGCGGCCGACCTTCAGGATCATGTCCACCCGGCCCTGCGCGTCGACGATCGGCGTATAGCTCGCCTCCAGCCAGACCGCGCGGCCGCCGCGCCCCTGTCGGCGATAGACGCCGCTGTGGAACTGCCCCTGCAACAGCGACCGCCAGAAGCGGTCGTAATTGGGCCCCGGCATGATGGTGGCGGGGCAGAGCAGGCGATGTGGCTGGCCGATCACCTGGTCGGCGCGATAGCCGAAGGCGCTGGCGAAATTCTCATTCGCCCACAACACCCGCTTTTCCGTGTCGAACACCGCCAGCATGTGCGCCTGATCGATCGACTGGAACAGAGGATCGGACCTCTGCCAGATTTGGCCAGTTTCGGCGGCGGGCGTGATGGAAAACATGGGTGCGATTTAGCCAAAATGGACTAATAATTGTTAAATTGCTCTGGATCAGGCACGCCGGATCAGGGGTGATGCACCATGCTTCGCCATACCGGATCGGCGGACCACCGCCCCGCCCGACACCCCAATGCCTTGTGCCGACACGCCGAAAATCCCGGTGACCGGCCATACTTTTTCTTCTAACGTCCTTGCTTGACCAAAAGGGAATAGCGGACATGGCGGCGATGCCCGTCACAGAGGGGCAGAATACCGAACGCTACCGGCAGAAACGCGACGCGATTCTCGCGGCGGCGGCGGCGGCGATCAACGAGCAATCGGCCAAGGGCATGACCTTCGCCGATGTCGCGCGGCGCGTCGGGCTGAACACCACCAGCGTCACCTATTATTTCAAGCGCAAGGAGGATCTGGCCGCCGCCGCGTTCGAGAATACGCTGGAACGGCTGCTCGACATGCTGGCGATCGCCGGGCGCGAACCGACGCCACAGGCTCGGATCGCCCGCTATATCGCGCTCAACATGGCCCGGCTGGCACGGATCGAGCGCGGTGAGGAAACCGCCTTTGCCGTGCTGTCCGATCTGCGCGCGATGGAGGAGCCGATCCGGGGGCGGCTGATGGCCGGCTGGCAAAAGGTGTTCCGCACCACGCGCGGCCTGTGGGGCACCCCCGCCAGCCGGGCGCATCAGGATCTGTACGGCGCACGTGCGCATGTCCTGCTGGAGAACACCTTCTGGCTGCCCATCTGGCTGCCGCGTTACGAACCCGACCAGTATCACCGGGTCGAGGAACGGCTGCTCGACGTGCTGACGCACGGCGTCGCCGCGCGTGGTTCGGCCTGGTCCCCCTCCCTGTTGCCGCTCGGTGCGGAAGGACATGCCGGGCGTGAGGCGGAGCCGGGGCGCGAGGCCTTTCTGCTGGCGGCGACGCGACTGATCAACCAGCTCGGCTATCGCGGCGCCAGCGTGCAGCGGATCGCCTCCGAGCTGAACGTCACCAAGGGCAGCTTCTACCATCATCTCGATGCCAAGGACGATCTGGTCGTCACCTGCTATCGCCGCAGCTTCGACACGATCACCTCGGCCCAGCAACTGGCCGACGCCGCCGGGGGCAGCCACTGGCACCGCCTGTCGAGTGCCATCGCGACCCTTCTCGACATCCAGTTCGCCGAGCGGGGGCCGCTGCTGCGGACCAGCGCGCTCTCCAGCCTGCCCGCCGACGCCCGTCGCGCGATGGTAGACCGGTCGGACCGGATCGCGCGGCGCTATGCCGGGACGATCATGGACGGCGTGGCGGCAGGGTCGATGCGTCCCGTCGACGCACTGATCGCCGCGCAGATGCTGATGGCGCTGCAAAACGCCGCCTTCGACATGCGCAAATGGGCCGCCACCATGGAGCGGCCCCGCGCGATCGCGCTCTATGCCTCGACCATCCTCTATGGCTTGTTCGACGACCGGTTGCTGGCGGACTGACGCCCCCTACAAATTGCGACAATTGCGGGGGCGCCACGACATGATCGGGGGACAGGCGCGGGCCATAGACGCCATCATCGGAAGGGATCGGCCCTTCCCCGACCCAAGGACCCGCCCACCATGCGAAAGACCCTGATCGGCCTTTCCCTCGGCCTGATGATCACCGCGACCGCCGCCCAGGCGCAGACCGGCACGCCCAACCCCACCCCGATGCGCCATGGCCTGATGGGCGTGCAGCCCGATGCCCAGGGCAATATCGACCGTACCGCCGCGCTGGCCGCCGCCGACCGCCGCTTCGCCGCGATGGACGCCAATCACGACGGCACCGTCACGCCCGAGGAAATGCGCGCCTATCGCGACCAGAAGCGTGCCGAGCGCGCGCAGCGCCAGGGTGACCGCCCCGGCCCCCGCGCGCCGCAGCCGATGACCGCCGAGGCCTTCCGCGCGCGGGCGGCGGCGATGTTCGACCGGCTCGACACCAATCGCGACGGCAAGATCGACGCGCAGGAACGCGCCGCCGCGCCGCGCGGGCGCTGGGGCCGTCATGGCGGTGCGGGCCAGCCGGCCCCGGCCACGCAGCCCATGCGCGACGGCGACTG
Organism: Sphingomonas pseudosanguinis; assembly: GCF_052056765.1. NCBI lineage: Bacteria > Pseudomonadati > Pseudomonadota > Alphaproteobacteria > Sphingomonadales > Sphingomonadaceae > Sphingomonas > Sphingomonas pseudosanguinis. Next base: position 1,106,168 of record NZ_CP189888.1, on the reverse strand, counting down.
ATCGTCGGCGGGGCGGTGCCGAACGCCGGCCCGCCCCGCTTGCGAGGATCTGCCGCCATGCTAGACCCCGGCCCCATGTCCGACACGCCGCATCTGCTGCTCGTCGATGACGAGCGTTCGATCCGCGAACCGCTCGCCGTCTATCTGACCAAACAGGGCTTTCGCGTGACGCAGGCCGGTGATGCCGCGTCGGCGCGCACCCGGCTGGCCGCCTATGCGATCGACCTCGTCATCCTCGACATCATGATGCCGGGCGAGGACGGGCTGTCGCTGTGCCGCCATATCGCGGCGACAAGCGAAGTGCCCGTCATTCTGCTGACCGCCCGCGCGGAGGAGACCGACCGCATCGTCGGGCTGGAGATGGGCGCGGACGATTATGTCGTGAAGCCCTTCTCCCCGCGCGAACTGGCGACCCGTGCCAAGGTCGTGCTGCGCCGGACCCAGGCCGGCGGCGCCCGCGTCCATGCGCCCGACAGCGGCTCCTACGCCTTTGCCGGCTGGGTGCTGAAGTCGGGCGAGCGCTCGCTGGTCGATCGCGAGGGCGTGTCGGTGATGCTGTCGACGGGCGAATACAACCTGCTGCTGGCGCTCGTCAGCCGCCCGCGCCAGGTGCTGACCCGCGACCAGCTGCTCGACCTGACCCAGGGACGCGAGGCCGCCGCCTTCGACCGGGCGATCGACAATCAGGTCAGCCGCCTGCGTCGCAAGATCGAGGCGGACCCGAAATCGCCCGAGATCATCAAGACCGTATGGGGCGGCGGCTATACGCTGGCCGCCGAGGTCACCCGCCTGTGAACCCCCGTCTGTGAGCGTCTGCCCATGACGCTGCGGCTCTGGCCGCGCCGGCTGGCGGCGCAACTGGCGCTGCTGCTCGCCGTGGCGCTGTTCGTGGCGCAGGCGATCAGCTTCACGCTGCTGCTGCGCGAACGGCGCTCGTTGCTGCTCGAACAGATTTCGGGACCGGCCATCGCGCGGCTGAACGACGCGATCGAGCGGTCGGCCAATGGTCGCATCCCGCCCTACGAACGCGGGCGCGTGCGACGCGCCGCCGCCATTCCGATCGCCCCGGGCCTGCCGCGCGTGACGGGTGTCGAGACGCTGATCCGCGAAGGACTGGTCGAGTCGGGCCATCCGGTCGGGCGCATCGTCACCGGTATCCGCCCGTTCAACCCGGCCGATTTCGACTGGCCACGCCGCCGCTTCGGACGGCGTCATCCGGTCGACGAGCTGATGATCGCGGTCGAACAGCCGGGCGGGCGCGGCTGGCTCGTCACCCGTTCGATCTGGCCGCGCGACGGCATGTATTTGGTCTGGCGGCTGATCACCCAGACGCTGATCCTCTATGGCATCATCCTGCTGCCCGTGCTGTGGATCGGCCGGCGCATCTCGCGCCCCTTGCGCGACCTGACCCGCGCGGCCGAGCATTTCGACCCGCGCGAGCCGGGCGAGCCGATCCCCGAACAGGGGCCGCTCGACGTGTCCGCACTGATCGCCGCGTTCAACGCGCTGCGCCTGCGGATCGGGGCGATGCTGGAGGAAAAGGACCGGATGCTGGGTGCGATCGGCCATGACCTGCGCACGCCGCTCGCCGCGCTCCGGGTGCGGATCGAGTCGGTCGAGGACGAGCAGGACCGGTTGCGCATGGCCGACACCATCGCCGAGATGAACAAGACGCTGGAGGACATCCTCTCGCTCGCGCGGGTCGGCCGGCCCAGCGAGGCGGAGACCGATGTCGACCTGAACGCGCTGGTCGATGCCGTGGTCGCCGACTTCCACGATCTGGGGCAGGAGGTGACGTTCGAGGAGAGCGGGCGGCTCCGGCTGAAGCTGCGTCCTTCCCTGATGCGGCGTGCGGTGCGCAACCTGATCGAAAATGCGGTCAAATATGGCCATGCCGCCGATGTGCGGATCGATGCCAAGCCGAACGAGGTCGCGATCATCGTCGCCGATCAGGGGCCGGGCATCGCGCCGGATCAGCTGGAGACGGTGTTCGATCCCTTCATCCGCCTGGAAAGCTCGCGCAACCGCGATACCGGCGGCATCGGCCTGGGACTGGCGCTGGCGCGGTCGATCGTGCGCGAGGCGGGGGGCGACATCCGCCTGGCCAACCGGCCGGAGGGCGGGCTGGCGGCGACCATCACCCTGCCCCGCTAAGCCGCCTCACGCATCGCGTGCGACCCGCAGCATCGCGAGCGCGGCGAGGCCCATCACTCCGGCGGCGATGGCCATCGTCCAGACCACGTCGTGCGGGAAGAAGCGACTGACCACCGCCCCCATCACCGACGACACGATCAGCTGCGGCAACACGATAAAGATGTTGAACAAGCCCATATAAATGCCGAGCTTTTCCGCCGGCAGCGCCGCCGACAGGATCGCATAGGGCATGGTCAGGATCGAGGCCCAGGCGATGCCGACCAGCGCCATCGATGCCAGCAACACCCACGCGTCGGTAATCACCAGGAACGACGCGAACCCCGCCGCGCCGCAGAGCAGCCCGAGGATATGCGTGTTGCGCCGCCCGATCGCGCGCGCCAGCGGCGGCAGCGCGAAGGCCCAGAGCGTCGCCACCCCGCTATAGACCGCGAACAGCACGCCGACCCAGTTCGCACCCTCGTTGAAGGCCGCGCTCGTCGCGTCGCGGGTATGGAAGACCCGCTCGGCCACAATCGGCGTGGTATAGATCCACATGATGAACAGCGCCGACCAAGTGAAGAACTGGACCAGCGCCAGCCGCTTCATCGTCGCCGGCATCGCCGCCAGATCGGCCAGGATCTGGCTCAGCGCGTTCTGTGCCTTCCCGCCCCGCACCAGTACCGCGCTGACGATCTGCGCGAGGCCAAAGGCAATGAGGCCACCGCCTAGCAGATAAACCGGCTTGTCGAGCCCCAGCCAACCCACCGCCGCGACGATCAGCGCCCCAGCGGCGATCCAAATCGGCGCCGCCCCGATCCGCGTGGAGGGCACGGCATCGCTATGCACCGCCTGCCCCGCATCCTGCTCGGCAAAGGCGGCGATCTGCTGGGGCGAATATTCGCGCGTGGTCAGGACGGTCCAGAGCACCGCGACGAACAGCGCCGCCGCGCCGATATAGAAGCCGTAGCGTACCGATGCCGGCACGTCCCCCGCCGGCGCGACATTGGCGACGTGAAAGACATCGGTCAGCAATTGCGGCGCCAGCGACCCCAGCACCGCGCCCGCGCCGATAAAGGCCGTCTGGAACGCATAGCCCGCCGTGCGCTGGCGACTGGGCAGCATATCGCCGACGAACGCGCGGAACGGCTCCATCGAGATGTTGAGCGAGGCGTCGAGCAGCCACAACAGCATCGCCGCCGCCAGCAATCCACCCGCATTGGGCATGCCGATCAGCGCCAGCGTGGCCAGCACCGCACCCGCCAGGAAATAGGGCCGCCGCCGTCCGAACCGGCTCCAAGTTCGGTCGCTATAATGGCCGATGATTGGCTGGACGAGCAGCCCGGTCAGCGGTGCGGCGATCCACAGAAAGGCGAGGTCCTTCTCCGCCGTACCCATCGACTGGAAGATCCGACTGACATTCGCATTCTGCAACGCGAAGCCGATCTGGATACCGAAAAAGCCGAACGAGGTATTCCACAACCCCCAAAAGCCTTGACGCGGTTTCTCCATATCCCCTCCCAATATATTCTTATCGTTGTGATTAGGGCCGCACGCTCGATCCGCGCACGACCAAGGTCGCAGGCAGCAACGTCGCGGTAGTCGGCTTGCCCGAAATCTCCGCCAGCAGCGCCCGGACCAACAGTCGGCCCGCCGCCGCCGCATCCTGCACGACCGTGGTCAGTGGCGGATGTGCGAAGCTGGCGGCGGGAATGTCATCGAAACCCACGACCGAGACATCGGCGGGCACGCGCCGTCCCGTCTCGGCCAGCACCCGCATCGCGGCGAGTGCGATCAGGTCGCTCGCCGCCATGATGCCGTCGAATGCGACGCCGCGCGCCAGCAGCGCGCGCGCCGCGCGCTCGCCCGCTTCCTCGCTGGAGATGGCACCGACCTGGAGCATGGGGTCGCAGGGCAGCCCCGCTTCGGCCAAGGCATCGCAATAGCCGCGATAGCGATCGTGGAATTCGGGATAATGATCGGTCGCGTCACCCAGAAAGGCAATCCGCGTCCGTCCTTGCGCGATCAGGTGTCGCGTCGCCGCCAGCGCGCCGGCATGATTGTCGCAACCGATGGTCAGGCCCGGCTGCCCCGGCGCCACCGATCCCCAGCGCACGAAATGCGTGCCGCGCGCGACCAGCTGGTCGAGCTGTTCGCGGTAATCGGCATAATCGCCATAGCCGAGCAGGATCAGCCCGTCGGCGCGGTGGCTGTCCTCATAATCGGCCTGCCAGTCATTCTCGACATTCTGGAAGGAGACGAGCAGGTCGTATCCGACCTCCGCACAGCTCTCCATGATCGAGCCCAACATACCGAGAAAAAAGGGATTGATCAGCGTCCGCCCGGGCGAAGGATCACGGAACAGCAGCAGCGCCAGCGTCCGCGTCTGCCCGCTGCGCAGGTTGGAGGCGGCGCGATCGACCGTGTAGTTCAGCGTCTTGGCGATCGCCTGTATCCGCGCGCGCGTCGCCGCGCTGACCGAGGGGCTGCCCCGCAGCGCACGGCTGACCGTTGGCTGCGAGACGCCGGCCATTTGCGCGATATCGAACGATGTGGGCTTTCTCTGGCCAACCACGGCTCGGGCATCCTCCTGTGCGAATGCCCTCCGGTATGACCGATCCGGGTTGGGCATGCACCCTGTCGTAATAATGCAACAGACCGAAACGGCCGCATTGAATACGTATGCGGGTTGATTGGCATTTGCCGCGATCGATTTCACAGAAAGCGCCAACAACCATACCCGTCCCTTGAAAGAAGGCGGGGTTTCCTGGAGGGGATTTCATGACGGTTCGCCCTGTGGCGCCGGCCGATGCCGCGCGCTCGTTCCTGAAGCTCGGCGCCAGCACGCTGGCCCTGGTCATCGCCGCGCCGCTCGCCGCGCAGAATTATGCGATCGTGCCCGATCCGGCGGCCAAAACGGCCGACAGCGCCAACCCCAATGACGGCGCCGCCGCCCAGTCCCAGACGCCAGCGCAGGGCGAAGCCGACAGCACCGATATCGTCGTCACCGGCTTCCGCGCCGCGCTGGAAAACGCCGTCGCCGAGAAGAAGAACCGCGATCTGGTCGTCGAGTCCGTCTCGGCCGAGGATATCGGCAAGCTGCCCGACGCCTCGATCGCCGAGTCGATCGCGCGCCTGCCCGGCGTCACGTCGCAGCGCGTCAACGGCCGCTCCAACGCCATCTCGATCCGCGGCTTCGCGCCCGATTTCTCGACCACGTTGCTGAACGGCCGCGAGCAGACCTCGACCGGCGACAACCGCGCGGTCGAATATGACCAGTATCCGGCCGAAGTCGTCAATCAGGTCCTGATCTACAAGACCGCCAATGCCGCGCTGATCGGCCAGGGTCTGTCGGGCACCGTCGACCTGAAGACCATCCGGCCGCTCGATTACGGCAAGCGTGTCTTCTCGGTCGGCGCGCGCGGCACCTATGCCGATATCGGCAAGCTGAATGCCGGATCGAAGGACTTCGGCTATCGCGCGACCGCGACCTATGTCGACCAGTTCGCCGACGACACGATCGGCGTCGCGCTGTCGGCCAGTTATCTCAACGAACCATACCAGATTCAGGAAGGCAATGCCTGGGGCTATGCCGACACCACGGTCGGCGGCCAGCCGGCGAAGGTCATCGGCGGCTCCAAATCCTATGTCACCTCGACCACGCTGAAGCGACTGGGCCTTTCGGGCACGGTGCAGTGGCAAATGAGCGACCATTTCACCAGCACGCTCGACGGCTTCTATTCCGACTTCAACGACGACCAGATCAAGCGCGGTATCGAACTGCCGCTGGCCTGGGGTTCGGGCACGTCGCTGACCAACCCGGTCGTCGCCAACGGCCTGGTCACCTCGGGCACCTTCAACAATGTCGAAGGCGTGATCCGCAACGACTCGTTCCAGCGCAAGGCCAAGCTCTATTCGTTCGGCTATAACGGCAAGTATAAGGGCGATGACGGCTGGAGCGCGATGCTGGACCTCAGCTACTCGCGCACCGATCGCGACGAGATCACGCTGGAGACCTATAGCGGCACCGGATACGGCCAGGGCGTCGGCGCGACCGATACGATTGGTTTCACGACGGGGCGAAACGGCACCGTCTTCAAGCCGACGCTGAACTATTCCGATCCCAACCTGATCCAGCTCACCGATCCGCTGGGCTGGGGCGGCCAGACGCGGCAGACCGGCTATTTCAACGACCGCAAGGTCACCGACGAGATCAAGCAGTACCGCGTCGAGATCGAGCGCGAGGTCGCCACGCCGATCGTCAGCGCGCTGCGCTTCGGGCTGAACTACACCGACCATTCCAAGTCGCTGAGCCCCAATGAGCAGTTCGTCACCCTGCCCGGGGGCGCCACCATCGCGCCGTTGCCGCAGCAATATCGCCAAGCGCCGACCGACCTGACCTATCTGGGTCTGGGACCGATGCTCAGCTATGATCCGCGCGCGCTGCTAGCGGGCGGGGTCATCACCCTAACGCCCAACGCCAGCCCCGACGTGCCCGCCAAGGCGTACACCACGACCGAGCACCTGATGACCGCCTATCTCCAGGCCGATCTGAAGGCGCAGCTGGGCACGGCCGAGCTGACCGGCAATATCGGCGTGCAGGCGGTCGGCACCGAGCAGAAGTCGCGCGGGCTGATCTATAACGGCACCGGCTATACCAACATCGTCCAAGGCGACGATTACTGGGACATCCTGCCCAGCGCCAATTTGTCGCTGCGCCTGCCCAGCGAGTGGGTGTTCCGCGTGGCGGCGGCGCGCCAGATGATGCGCCCGCGCTTCGACGACATGCGCGTCGCCCTGTCCTATGGCTTCGATGCGCAGCAGGGCATCATCTCCGGCAATGGCGGCAACCCGTATCTGCGTCCGATCCGGTCGAACTCGTTCGACGTCACCGTCGAGAAGTATTTCGGCACGCGCGGCTATCTGGCGGCGCAGGGCTTCTACAAGGATCTCAAGAGCTTCGTTTACAATCTTGAGCAGCCCTATGACTATACCGGCCTGCCCCTGCCCGCCGCACTTCCCGCCGGCATCCCGAACCAGGGCCGCATCACCCGGCCGATCAACGGCACCGGCGGCAAGATTTATGGTGTCGAGCTGGCGGGTACGCTGCCGCTGGGTCAGGTGGTCGACTTCCTCGACGGCTTCGGCCTGACGGGCGGCGGGTCGTACACCAAGACCGAGATCACGCCGACGCCGGGCGGCGAGCCCGAGGACATTCCCGGCTATTCGCGCTGGGTCGCCAACGGCACCGCCTATTTCGAGAAATGGGGCCTGAACATCCGTGGCTCGGTCCGCTACCGCTCGACCTTCGTGGGCGAGCTGTCGGGCTTCGGCGCCAACCGCGTCCGCCGCCGCGCCATCGACGAGACGATCGTCGACGGCCAGATCGGCTATGACTTCCAGGAGGGCACGTTCAAGGGGCTGTCGCTGTTCCTGCAGGGCCAGAATCTGACCGACACGCCGTTCATCACCACCAATGGCGGAAACCGTGAGCAGGTGATCGATTATCAGAGCTATGGCCGCCGCTTCCTGGCCGGCTTTACCTATCGCTTCTGATGCCCCTACCCCGCGCCGGTTCGATGATCGGCGCGGGATTTCGTGAGACGCCGCATGGACGCCGCCCCTTCGACAGACCGTATCGCAAGGCCCGCGATCCCACAGGCAGCCGTCACACAGCGCGTCGTGATCGTCGGTGGCGGCACTGCCGGATGGATGGCGGCGGCGGCACTGGCGCGGTTCGTGCCCGCCTCGACCCGCATCACCCTGATCGAATCCGATGCGATCGGCACGGTCGGGGTGGGCGAAGCGACCATCCCCGGTATCCGCCTGTTCAACCAGATGCTCGGCCTCGACGAAGCCCAATTCCTCCGCGCCACCAATGGCAGCTTCAAGCTGGGCATCCGGTTCGAGGGCTGGTCGGGTGAGGGCAGCGGCTATCTCCACGCCTTCGGCAGCATCGGGCGCGGCCTGGGGCTGGTGCCGTTCCATCATTACTGGCTGCGCGGCGGCGGGGCGGCGAACCCGGCTTCGCTCTGGACCCATATGGCGAGCGCGCAGGCCGCGATGGCGGGCCGCTTCGCCCCCGACCCCGGCCGGCCCGACCTGCCCAGCGGTCTGGCCTGGGCCTATCATTTCGATGCCAGCCTCTATGCCGCTCTGCTGCGCCGCCATGCGGAAGGTGCGGGCGTGGTGCGGATCGAAGGTAAGATCGCCTCCGTCGCACGCGACGCCGCCGGGCGGATCGACCACGTCATGCTGGAAGGCGGCCACCGCGAGGCGGGTGACCTGTTCATCGACTGTACCGGCTTTCGCGCGCTGCTGATCGGCGAGACGCTGGCCGAGCCGTTCGACGACTGGGCCGAGCTGCTTCCGTGCGACTGCGCGCTGGCGGTGCCGGGCGAGCGGACCAGCCCCCTGCCCCCCTATACCCGCGCGATCGCGCACGGCGCGGGGTGGCGCTGGCGTATCCCGCTCCAGCATCGCACCGGCAACGGTCTGGTCTATGACGGCCGCCATCTCTCGGACGACGAGGCCGCCGACCGGCTGCTCGGCGCGCTCAATGGCGAGGCGATCGGCGATCCGCGCCTGCTGCGCTTCACCACCGGGCGGCGGCGGCGCGCCTGGGTGGGCAATTGCGTCGCATTGGGGCTGGCGGCGGGGTTCCTGGAGCCGCTGGAATCGACCAGCATCCATCTGATCCAGTCGGGGATCGCGCGGCTGCTCGACTATTGGCCGGGGTCGACGCTCCAGCCGGTCGAGGTCGATGCCTATAACCGCCTGACCGAGACCGAATGGCTGGGCATCCGCGACTTCCTGATCCTGCATTACCACGCCAATGCCAGGGCGGAGCCGTTCTGGACCGAGCGCCGCGCGGTGCCCCTGCCCGACAGCCTCACCGCGCGGATTGCGCTGTTCCGGGCCAATGGCCGTATCCAGCGCGAGGGCGACGAACTTTTCGCCGAGCCTGCTTGGGCGCAGGTGATGATCGGACAGGGCATCCTGCCCGTCGGCCATCACGCCCTCGCCGATGCGCTGTCGGCCGACGAGTTGGATGATTTCCTCAGCCTCACCCGGCGTCACGCCGCGCAGGTGGCCAGCCGGCTGCCGACGCACGACGCCTTCCTCGCCGCGCATTGCGCCGCGCCTGCTCCGAAGGTTTTCGCATGAAAAAGCTGCTGCTCGCCCTGCTCGCGACCGCCACGCCGCTCGCCGCACAGGATTATCGCCAGCGCCTGCCGCAGGACGAGGTGATCTATTTCGTCCTACCCGACCGTTTCGAGAATGGCGACACCGCCAATGATCGCGGCGGGCTGAAGGGCGGGCCGCTGACCACCGGCTTCGATCCGACGCACAAGGGTTTCTATCATGGCGGGGACCTGAAGGGGCTGACCCAGCGGCTTGACTATATCCAAGGCTTGGGTGCGACCGCGATCTGGCTGGGGCCGATCTTCAAGAACAAGCCTGTGCAGGGTGCAAAGGGCCAGGAGAGTGCGGGCTATCACGGTTACTGGATAACCGACTTCACCACGGTCGATCCGCATCTGGGCAGCGAAGCCGATCTGCGCGCCTTCATCGCCGCCGCGCATGGCCGGGGGATGAAGGTCTATATGGACATCATCGTCAACCACACCGCCGACGTGATCCAGTATCACGAATGCGCGGAAGGGTCGCCCTGCCCGTACCGCGACCGCGCAACCTATCCCTATCAGCGGCGCGGCGGCGTGAAGGGTGCGGCGATCAATCCGGGCTTTCTGGGCGACGATGTGCCGACAGCGGCGAACTTCACGAAGCTGACCGATCCGAATTACGCCTACACGCCCTACGTCCCGGTGGCGGAGAAGAACGCCAAGACTCCCGCCTGGCTCAACGACCCGATCTATTATCACAATCGCGGCAATACGACGTTCGAGGACGAAAGCTCGACCACCGGTGATTTCTCCGGGCTGGACGATCTCTATACCGAGAACCCGCGCGTCATTGCGGGGATGATCGACATCTATGGCAGCTGGATCGACCGCTTCGGCATCGATGGCTTCCGCATCGACACCGCCAAGCATGTGAACCCCGAATTCTGGCGCAGTTTCGTGCCCGCCATGCTCGATCGCGCGCGCGCCAAGGGCATCCCCAACTTCCACATCTTCGGCGAGGTGACGGCGGGGATGGAGCCGGGCTATCTCGCGCGCTGGACCAAGATCGCCGACTATCCGGCAGTCCTCGACTTCGCCTTCATGAACGCGGTGATCCAGACGGTCGCCGAGAACAAGCCGACGCGCGTCCTCTCCAACCTGTTCGAGGGCGATGTGCTCTATGCCAAGGGCGAGGCGACGGCGGACATCCTCCCGACCTTCCTTGGCAATCACGACCATGGCCGGTTCGCGCGCGACGTTCGCCTGGCGAACCCGAACGCCTCGGACGACGAAATCCTGAAGCGGGTCGAACTAGGCCATGCGATGCTGCTGACCCTGCGCGGCGTGCCGACCATCTATTCGGGTGACGAACAGGGGTTTGCGGGCGACGGCAACGACCAGGATGCGCGCGAGGACATGTTCGCCAGCAAGGTCGCGAGCTATAACGACAACAAGCTGGTCGGCACGTCCAAGACGACCGCGACCGACAGCTTTGTCCCCACCCACCCGCTCTATCGCGAGATCGCGGCGCTCGCCCGTCTGCGCACCGCCAACCCCGCCCTGACGCGAGGTCGGCAAGTGATCCGCGCGCGCGGCGATGCGCCAGGGCTGTTCGCCGTATCGCGCTTCGATCCCGCCACGGGTCGCGAATATGTGATCGCCTTCAACACCTCGGCCAAGCCGCTCACCCAGGCCGTGCAGGTCGAAACGGCATCGGAGCGGTTCGCAACCATGGCCGGAACCTGCGCGCCCAGCGCCGCCGCGCCGGGGAGCCTGATGCTGGAATTGCCCGCCTTCGGCTATGCCGTCTGCGCGGCGGAGAGCCGTTGATGACTAAGACCATCCCCACCGCCGCCCGCCCCTGGTGGAAGGGCGCGGTGATCTATCAGATCTATCCGCGCAGCTTCGCCGACAGCAATGGCGATGGCATCGGCGATCTGCCCGGTATCACCGCGCGGCTGGATCATGTCGCCAGCCTGGGCGTGGACGCGATCTGGCTGTCGCCCTTCTTCACCTCGCCGATGAAGGATTTCGGCTATGACGTCGCCGACTATCGCGACGTCGATCCGATCTTCGGCACGCTTCACGATTTCGACGCGCTCGTCGCGCGCGCGCACGAGCTGGGGCTGAAGGTCGTCATCGATCAGGTGTACAGCCACACCTCCGACGAGCACCCCTGGTTCACCGAAAGCCGCGCCAGCCGCACCAATGCGCGTGCCGACTGGTATGTCTGGGCCGATGCCAAGCCCGATGGCTCGCCGCCGTCCAACTGGCAGTCGGTGTTCGGTGGCCCCGCCTGGACCTGGGACGCGCGGCGCGGGCAATATTATCTGCACAATTTCCTGAAGGAACAGCCGCAGCTTCACGTCCATCATCCGGACGTGCAGACCGAATTGCTGGCAACCGCGCGCTTCTGGCTGGACCGGGGCGTGGACGGCTTCCGGCTGGATGCGATCAACTTCATGATGCACGAGCCGACGATGCGCGATAACCCGCCCGCGCCGGACACGGGCAAGACGCGCACCCGGCCGTTCGACTTCCAGTTGAAGCTCTACAATCAGAGCCATGCCGACATCGTGCCCTTCCTGGAGCGTATCCGCGCGACGCTGGAGGAATATGGCGACCGCTTCACCGTGGCAGAGGTCGGCGGCGACGAGGCGGATCGCGAGATGAAGCTGTTCACCGCCGGCGACCACCGGCTGAACACGGCCTATGGCTTCGACTTCCTCTATGCCGACCGGCTGACCCCGCGCATCGTCGCCGAGGCGCTGGCGAAATGGCCTGCTGAGCCGGGGATGGGCTGGCCGAGCTGGGCGTTCGAAAACCATGACGCGCCGCGTGCCGTCTCGCGCTGGGCCAGCCCCGAGCATCGTGACGCCTTTGCGCGGATGAAGATGCTGTTGCTGCTGTCGCTTCGCGGCAACGCCTTTGTCTATCAGGGCGAGGAACTGGGGCTGACCCAGGTCGATGTGCCGTTCGAGCGGCTGGTCGACCCGGAGGCGATCGCCAACTGGCCGCTGACCCTGTCGCGCGACGGGGTACGCACGCCGATGCCGTGGAGCAGCAACGCGATCAACGGTGGTTTTTCGGACGCAGAGCCCTGGCTGCCGGTCGGGCCGGACCATGCCGCGTTGGCGGTCAACCGGCAGGACGGCGACCCGGACTCGCTGCTGAACCTCACCCGCCGCCTCGTCCGCCTGCGGGCCGAGACGCTCGCGCTGGCGGTCGGCGACCTGACGCTGCTCCACGCCGACGACCAGCTGCTCGCCTTCGAGCGGCGCGAGGGCGAGCAGCGGCTGCTCTGCCTGTTCAATCTGGGCGACACGCCCGTGACCCTGCCCCCTGCCCTGCCACGCGGTGGGCGGGTGCTGGTCCAGATCAATAGCGCCACCGACGAACGCCTGGGCGCGTTCGCGGCGGCGATCCGGGAGATGACTGCATGAAGACGACCATTGCCATCGGGCTCGGCCTGATCGCCAGCGCCGCCCAGGCCCAGAACGGCCCCGCCGATCCGGCGGTCAACGAGACGTTCAAATTCGCCAAGCCCGCCGGACAGCCCGACGCGATCGAAACTTCGCCGGACGGCAAAATCACCGTGCAGGTGTCGACCGACAATGACGGTCGCGCGGTCTATATGATCGCGCGGGGCGGCGAGGCGATCGTCGCGCCCTCGCGACTGGGCATGATGTTCACCGACGCGCCCAAGATCGAGCGGGGGCTGAAGATCGAGTCCGTGTCGCACGCCAAGTCCGACACCAGCTGGACCCAGCCCTGGGGCGAGTGGCGCACCATCCGCGACAATCACCGCGAGATGCGCGTCCGCCTGATGGAGTCGAGCGCGCTCCATCGCCGCTATGACGTGGTGTTCCGGGTGCAGGATGACGGCGTCGGCTTCCGCTACGAATTTCCCGAGCAGCAGGCGCTTCCACACGCCAACATCGCCGAGGAGTTGACCGAGTTCAACATCGCCCAAGGCGGCACCGCCTGGTGGAAGCCCGCCTTCCTTTGGAACCGCGAGGAATATCTCTATAACCGCACAGCCATCGGGGCGGTGGGTACGGCGGCGACACCGATCACCATGAAGCTGGACGACGGCACCCATATCGCCATTCATGAGGCGGCACTGGTCGACTATGCCAGCATGGCGGTGATGAAGACCGAGGGGAACAGCTTCAAGGCGGTGCTCACCCCCGGCTCCGGCGCGCCCAAGGTCGTGAAGACGGGTGCGTGGACGACTCCGTGGCGCACCTTCCTGATCGCACCCGATGCGGGCGGGCTCTACATGAGCCATCTGATGCTCAACCTGAACGAGCCCAACAAGCTGGGCGACGTATCCTGGGTAAAGCCGGGCAAGTTCGTCGGCGTGTGGTGGAAGATGATCAAGGGCGAATGGAGCTGGGCACGCGGGCCGCGTCACGGCGCGACCACCGCCAATGTGAAGACCTATATCGATTTCGCATCCAAATACGGCATCCCGGGCGTGCTGGTCGAAGGGTGGAATATCGGCTGGGACGGCGACTGGGCGGGCAATGGCTCGGCGATGCAGTTCGCGACCCCGGCGGAGGATTTCGACGCGGACTATCTGGCCAGATATGCGAAGTCGAAAGGCGTCTCGTTGATCGGCCATCACGAGACGGGCGGCGCGGTCAGCCATTATGAGAGCCAGTTCGACCCGGCCTTCAAATTCGCCGCCGATCATGGCGAGCATGTCGTCAAGACCGGCTATGTCGCCGATGCGGGCCAGATCGAGCGGGTGAACGCGGACGGCTCGGTCGCCCGTGAGTGGCATGAGGGCCAGTGGATGGTGAACCACCATCTGCGCGTGCTGGAGGCCGCCGCCAAGTACAAGGTGTCGATCGATGCGCATGAGCCGGTCAAGGACACCGGCCTGCGCCGCACCTATCCCAACTGGCTGGCGCGCGAGGGCTCGCGGGGCATGGAATATAACGCCTGGCCGGGCAAGAACCCGCCCGAGCATGAGGTCAACCTGGCCTTCACCCGGATGCTGGAAGGGCCGATGGACTTCACGCCGGGCGTGCTGAGCCTGACCGGCAGCGACAATAGCCCGATCCAGTCGACTATCGCCAAGCAGCTGGCGCTCTATGTCGTGCTCTACTCGCCGGTGCAGATGGCGGCCGACACGCCCGAGAATTATGCCAAATATCCGCAGGCCTTCCGCTTCATCGCGGACGTGCCGGTCGACTGGGAGGATAGCCGCGTGTTGAACGGCGAGGTCGGCGATTACGTCACCTTCGCGCGGCGGGACCGCAAGAGTCGCGACTGGTATATCGGGTCGATCACCGACGAGAATGCGCGGGAGCTGACCGTCACGCTGGATTTCCTCGATCCGGGCAAGTCCTATGAAGCGCAGGTCTATAAGGATGGCCCTGGCGCGACCTATGCGACCGACGCGCGCCATTCGATCGCGTTCGAGACCAAGCGGGTCAAGAAGGGCGACACCCTCATTCTGTCGCTCGCACCTGGTGGTGGCCAGGCGATCCGGTTGAAGGCGCTGTAAACCCAATCCTCCCCATCTCCGATGGGGAGGGGGACCGCGCCCGCAGGGCGTGGTGGAGGGGCATTCACCCCTCGCCCCTCCACCATCGCTTCGCGATGGTCCCCCTCCCCAAGCAGAGCTTGGGGAGGACTGGGTTTGTTACTTCGTCGGGAAGCCCCGCTGCTTGAGCAGCGCGTTCACATCCGGATCGCGACCCCGGAACGCACGATACGCCTCTGCCCGGTCGGTCTCATTCCCCGTCGACAGCAGGATACGCGCGAAGCGGTCCGCCGTCGCCTTGTCCCACGGGCTCCCCGCTTCCTCGAACGCGGCGAAGGTGTCGGCGTCCATCGTCTCCGACCAGAGATAGCTGTAATAGCCCGCCGAATAGCTGTCCGACGAGAAGAGGTGATTGAACTGCGGCAGGCGGTGCCGCATCACCAACTCCTTCGGCATGCCGATCTCCTTCAGCGTCGCCGCCTCGAACGCCGCCGGATCGACGATCCCGTCCGGGATGGTGTGCAGCTTCATATCGACGATCGCCGACGACAGATATTCGGTCGTCGCAAAGCCCTGGTTGAAGGTCTCCGATGCCTTGATCTTGTCGAGCAGCGCCTGCGGCATCGGCTGGCCGGTCTTGTAGTGGCGCGCGTACTTGTCGAGCACGTCGCGGGTCAGCAGCCAATGCTCGTTCACCTGGCTGGGATATTCCACGAAGTCGCGCGGCGTGCCTGCCAGCCCCGGATAGGTCACGTTCTGGAGCATCGCGTGAATCGCGTGGCCGAACTCGTGGAACAGCGTCTCGGCATCGTCCAGGCTGATCAGCACCGGCTCGCCCTTCGCACCCTTGGCGAAGTTGTTGTTGTTCGACGACAGGACATTCTGCACCGGCGGCAGGTTGCGCTGGCCACGATAGGTGTTCGCCCATGCGCCCGAACGCTTGCCCGTCCGTGCGAAATCATCGCGGTAGAACAGGCCGACTTCCTTGCCATTCCGCGTCACATGCCAGACGCGCATGTTCGGCTCGAACACCGGCACCGTGCCGGTGATCTCCTTGAACTCCAGCCCATAGAGCCGGTTCGCGGCATAGAGCGAACCCTGGATGATGTTGTTCAGCTCGAAATAGGGCTTCAACTCGGCCTGATCGAGGTCGTAGCGGCTCTTGCGGACCTTCTCCTGATAGAAGCGATAGTCCCAGGGCTCGATCGTGATCTTCGCGCCTTCCTTATCCGCAATGGCCTGCATGTCGCGGACCTCCTCGGCGACGCGCGCCTTGGCGGCCGGCCAGACGCGCATCATCAGGTCCATCGCGGCGGCCGGGGTCTTGGCCATCGTGTCCTGCATCCGCCAGTCGGCATGGGTCTTGAAGCCCAGCAGATGTGTGCGGTTGGCGCGCAGGCGCACGATGCGGGCGATGGTCGCCTTGGTATCGTTGATGTCGCCATTGTCGCCGCGCTTGGTGAAGGCACGCCACACCTGCTCGCGCAGCGCCCGGTCGGTGCCGAAAGTCAGGACGGGATCGACCGCCGAGCGGGTGTTGACGATCGCCCAGCCCTGTACCCCGCGCTCGACCGCCGCCGCCTTGGCGACCGCCTTCACGCTGTCGGGCAGTCCCGCTAGCCGCGCCTCGTCGGTGACGATGATCGCGGTGCCCTCGTCCGCCAGCAGCCGCTGCGAGAACTCGCTGAAGTTGATCGCCAGATTCTGGTTGAAGGCGGACAGTTCCTCCTTCTGGGCAGGGGTCAGCTTGGCACCCTGCCGGACGAAGCTGTCATAGGTACGCGTGACCAGCCGCTTCTGCTGCGCGTCCAGCCCCGACGTGTCGCGTGCCTTGTAGATCGCGTCGATCCGGGCGAACAGCTTGGGGTTGAAGGTGATCTCGTCCGACGCCTTGGACAGCTTGGGCGACCATTCACGGTCCAGCGCCTGATAGGCGGGCGTATTCATATTGCCCGTCATCACCCCGAACAGCGTCATCACGCGGTTCAGCGTTTGCCCGGCATTCTGCATCGGAACGAAGGTGTTGGCGAAGGTCGGCTTGGCCGGATTGTTGGCGATCCGCTCATAGTCCTGGCGACGCTCGGCCAGCGCCGCCTCGAACGCGGCCGGGAACAGCTCGGGCTTCACCTTGTCCCAGGGCGGCACCCCGCCATAGGGGCCGGTCCAGGGGGCGATCAGCGGGTTGGTCGCTGGGGCCTGCGCGGCCTGGGGCGGACCGGCGAGCACGGAACTGCTCAGAAGCGCCGCAAGACCAGCGGCGAGGTAGAGATGACGCAAGGCGAACTCCCGTTCATGAAACGGGCGTCATCATAGGCCCCGGCGCAAACGGGTAAAGTCTTCTGTCCCACTCCCCGAGCGTCAGGAAGCGTCGTCCGGCTGTTCGCGCGCGGTCCGCGCCGCCGCGATCAGCGACTGTCCCGTCGCTTCGGCGGCAAAGGGGGTCATCGCCACCGCGACCCCATTGGGGCCATCGAGCATCACCACGCCCTGTTCGGCGGTGGCGACGCCCGGATCCGCATGGACCGGCGACGAGCGGAACGGCGTGTTCATGCGCCCTTCTCGTTCATCGCCGGACCACCGCCGAAGAGATAGCCGGAATCGAAGTCCGCCAGCGCGCGGAGCGCCTTGGGGTCGAGGATATGGACCTCGCCGCTGCGAAAGGTCATCAGCCCGCGTTCGCGCAGCGACCGCAGCACGCGGTTGAGATGGACAGGCGTAATGCCCGCCGCCTCCGCAAGATCGATCTGGGTGACGGGAAAGCGGAACATGCCGTCACGCACCAGGTCGACCATCGCGAGCCGTTCGTGCAGCTCGCAGAACAGATGCGCGACCCGCCCGTCCGCCTCCAGCCGGCCGAGGCGGAACACCCATTCGCGGTGCATCGCGGCATCGAGCAGCGTCGAGAACCACAGCATGCGCGTCAGCCGGGGCCGATGCTGCAGGATGGACTCCAGCCGGTCATGACCGACGGTCGCGACCCGCACCGGGGTCAGCGTGGCGACGTCATGGTCCAGATAGCGCATGGGAAAGGCGTGCAGGTCGACGAAATCGCCCGGCACATGGAAAGCCACGATCTGCCGGTTGCCCTGACGATCGTCCATGTACCGGCACATCACACCTTCGAGCAGCAGGCTGCTATACCGCACCCGCTCGTCGCGGCGGATGACGATTTTGCGCGCCGGCATCGCGATGACGTCGGCGACGCTGTCCTCCAGCACCGCCATGTCGTCGGGCGTCATCGCCTCGCGCCCGCGCCCCTTCAGGAACAGGTTCGTATGCCGAAGCGGCTTGGATACGAACGCGTCACCCTCCAGGGTATCGATCGCCGATGTCGGCATGCGCAGTCCTTTTCGCCAGCGTTACGAAAAGGGTAATCGTTCGTGGCGGCAACGGTTCCGGATCAGGCGCCGACCGACTTGCCGGTCGGCTGCACCGGATCGGCACTCGCCAGCGCCTGGTCGGGATGCTTGCGATTGCTGCGCACCGAGGCCCAGAAGGACAGACCGATCAACGTCGCGCCGATCAGACCGGTGATCGTCTCGGGAATCTCGAAGCGAACCGACAGCAGCATGATCGCGGCCAGCGCGATGATGGCGTAGAAGGCGCCATGCTCGAGATAGCGATACTGGGTCAGCGTGCCCTTATCGACCAGCATGATCGTCATCGAACGCACGAACATCGCGCCGATGCCGAGGCCGAGCGCGATGATGAACAGGTTGTTCGACAATGCGAAGGCACCGATCACCCCGTCGAACGAGAAGCTGGCGTCCAGCACCTCGAGATACAGGAAGGCCGCGAAGCCCGACTTGGCCGCCGCGCCCGTCGCCGCGTCGCCATCGCCCTCCAGCAGCACGCCGATCGCATGCACCGCGATATAGGTCAGCAGGCCGAAGATGCCGGCGGTGATGAAGGTCATCGCCTCTTCGGCGGGGATGAACTGCGAGATGCCATACAGGGCGAGCAGGACGATGCCCGTCGCCAGCCCCGAAATCTCGCGCAGCGCAGCCAGCGGACGCTCGATGATCGACAGCCAATGCTCCTCCTTCTCGTCGTCGAGGAAGAAGTTCAGGCCGACCATCGCCAGGAAGCTGCCGCCGAAGCCCGAAATGCCGACATGGGCCGAGGTGATGATCTGTTCGTAGCGGACCGGATCGCCGGCGGCGAGCTTGATTGCCTCGATCGGCCCCATATGCGCCGCGATCGCCACGATCGCGAGCGGGAAGACGATCCGCATGCCGAAGACCGCGATCAGGATACCCCAGGTCAGGAAGCGCCGGCGCCATTTGTCGTCCATGTCGCGCAGCACGGTGGCGTTGACCACCGCATTGTCGAACGACAGCGACACCTCCAGCACGCCCAGGACCAGCACGATCCACAACACGCCGAGCGTGCCGGGCAAGGTGCCCGTGCTCTGAAAGCCCAGCCACGCCGCGATCGCCAGGCAGATGCCGGTGAAAAGGAATGAACCCTTATAATATTTCAGCAGCATCGGCTTGACCCCCTGTACGCTTTTCCGGCCCGGTGGCCGGCACTCCGGCAAGTGGACGGTAAAGCCCGCACCGCCATGATTTGTTCAATCATCGGCGGCTCTATCGTCGGGGATGCCGACAAGGCAAGCCGGCGGACATGAGGTACATTCGCGCGGCCGGCGTGACGGCGGGGTCAGACGCCGACGTCGTTGCCCGACAGCTGCTCGCTGATCCGCTCGGCGCTGATCCGCGCCTGCGCCAGCGCCTCGTCTTCGTTCACCATCGCGTCGGTCAGGCGGATGAACGGCACGGTCAGCACCGCACAGGTACGCTGCCCGCGTCGGATCGGCGTGGCCAGTTCCACCATCCCCGCCATTTCCGGGCTTTCGCCGCGCGCATAACCCTGCGCGCGGACGGTGTCCGCCTGGGCGATCAGGGCGGTGCGCGCCGCATCGTCTAGCGGCGGATGGAACAAGGCTTCCCAATCGCGCCGGACCGCATCGGTCTGACCCGCATAAAGGACCAGCCCCGAGGGGGTCTCATAAAGCGGCCGGCGATAGCCGACCCGCACGGAGAAGCCGATCGTCGTGCTCGCCTCCATCCGCGCGATGACCGAGGACGACGCGCCCGAGGGGATCGCCAGATAACAGGACTGGCCGATCCGATCCGCCAGCTGGCGCATTTCGGGCAACGCCTGTTCCATCAGGCTGCGCACCGGCGGCCGCTTCAAGCCCAGATGGAACAGCCGCTCGGTCATGACATAACCATCGGGGCCCTGGCGGACATAGCCGCGATGCTCCAGCACCTGGATCATCCGGAACAGCTCGCCGGTCGAACGGCCCAGCCGGGTGACGATCGCGCTCATCGTCAGCGGATTTTCCTCCGCCGATAGAAGCTCGAGAATATCGAGCCCCTTTTCCAGTGCCGGCGCGCGGTACAGCCGCTTGTCTTCCGATACCTCCGTCGACTCCGTAATCAAGCAACCCCTCCGTCATCCTGTGAGCGGTCGCCCGCACCGGTCCATTATCGGAAAAATCCGGGCCCGGATTACATCCAACGGCCAAATGGCATCAAGTTGATATATATTGACTACGACGTCGGTTCATCAATCAGGATGTGAGCGATATTCCCATCGCGGATCGCGAGGGTGCGCACGCCCGGCGCCGTCCCCTTCGTGACCAGCCCGGTGTCGCGCAACTCCACCCGCCAGCGCCCGGCATGGGGCGTGGCCGACCGGATATTCCCCGCCCCGCCCAGCAAGGCGGACAGCGCATCCGGCAAGGTCGCGGCCGAAGGGGTCGCCGTCGGCGCGACCGCCGGCGTCGGCGACGATGCGGGCGCGACCGGACTGATGATACGTTGCCCCTGCCCGGCCGCCATCGCCGCGCGCATCTCCATCGCGACGGTGTCGGCAACGGGCCCCAGCACCACCTGCACGCCTGTCGGCGAGGGCCGCAGGATGCCGCGCGCGCCCAGTCGCTTGAGCGCCGGCTCGTCGACGATGGCGGGATCGTTGACGATCAGGCGCAGACGCGTGGTGCAGGCGGCGACCTCGGCCAGATTGGCGCCGCCGCCCATCGCCGAGACGAAGGACGCCCCGCGCCCGCCCTCGACGACCGGCTGCTCGCCCTCGGCGACGCTCTCGCCCGCCGGCTCGACCTCGCGGCCCGGCGTCTGGAGGTTCCAGCGACGGATAGCGAAGCGGAACACGGCGTAATACAGAACCGCATAGACCGCGCCCACCGGCACCAGCAGCAGCGGCTTGGTCGCCTGTCCGAAGTTCAGCACATAGTCGAACAGCCCGGCCGAAAAGCCATAGCCCAGCCGCACGCCCAGCGCGTTCATCAACGCTTCCGCCAGACCCGTCAGGATCGCGTGGAAGGCGTAGAGGACCGGCGCCAGGAACATGAAGCTGAACTCGATCGGCTCGGTCACGCCGGTCAGGAACGACATCAGCGCCAGACTGAAGAGCATGCCACCGACCGCCTTTTTCCGCTCGGGCAGCGCTTCATGATACATGGCGAGACAGGCGGCGGGCAGGCCGAACATCATGACGGGGAAGAACCCGCTCATGAACGCGCCCGCCGTGGGGTCGCCCGCGAAGAAGCGGCGCAGGTCGCCGGTCGTGCCCTGATAATCGCCGACCACGAAATAGGCGACGTTGTTCAGGATGTGGTGTAGCCCGGTGACGATCAGCAAGCGGTTGAGCACGCCGAACGCAAACAGGCCGAGCCCGCCGGCCTGCACGACGCCCTGGCTCAGCGCATCGACACCGGCATTGACCGGCCCGAAGGCGAGGCCCAGCAGCCCCGCCAGCCCGAGGCCCGCCAGACCCGCGATGATCGGCACGAAACGCCGGCCGCCGAAGAACGCCAGATATTCGGGCATCTTGATGGTGGCGAACCGGTTGTAGAAGCTGCCGCCGATCAGGCCGGCGACGATGCCGACCGGCACGTCGAAACGGTGGACCGCCTTCATCCGCCAGGCGGCATCGACGGTGGCGGCGATGTCCTTGGCAAGCCCCGCTCCTGTGCCGGCGGGCGGCACGACCAGCGTCTCAGCCCCCTTGATGGTGACGAGATAGCAGGTGATCCCCGCCAGCGCCGCCGCGCCATTGCCATCGCGGGCAAAGGCGGTGGCGACGCCGACCGCGAACAGCAGGCCCAGATTGTCGAAGATCGCATTGCCCGCATTCGCCATGAAGGCGATGTTGAGCATGTCGGGCTGGCCCAGGCGCAGCAGCAGACCCGCCACCGGCAGGACCGCAATGGGCAGCATCAGCGCCCGCCCGAGCGATTGAAGCGAGGCCATGGGCGAGCTCATGCGCCGATCTCCTGAAGCATCTTGGTGATATACGCGCGCACCGCCGCCGCCGAGGGAAGCTCCAGCGCCTCCGCCGCCACGGCGCGGCACCGCGCAAGGTCGAGCTTGCCGACCAGCGCCTTGATCGCGGCGACCCGCGCGGGCGGCGCCGACAATTCGGTCACGCCCAGGCCGAGCAGGATCGGCACCGCGAGACGATCGGCGGCCAGCGAACCACAGACGCCGACCGGCGTGCCATGCCTGGCCGCACCCTCGCAGGTCGTGCCGATCAGCCGCAGCACGGCCGGATGCAACCCGTCGACCCCGGCGGCCACCGCCGCGTTGCCGCGATCCATGGCCAGCGTATACTGGGTCAGATCGTTCGTACCGATCGAGAAGAAGTCGGCCTTACGCGCGAGAATATCAGCGGAAATGGCGGCGGCGGGCGTCTCGATCATCACGCCGACCTCCGCCTTGCCACCTTGGCGTTCGACGACGTCGCGCACCGACTCCAGCTCGGACAGGCTGGCGACCATCGGCGCCATGATCCGGCATGGCTGGCGCACCGCCAGGATCGCCGCCACCTGATCCTCCAGCAATTGCGGATCGGCCAGCGACACGCGAATGCCGCGCAGACCCAGCGCCGGATTCTCCTCGACGGGCAGGTCCATGTACGGCGCGGGCTTGTCGCCACCGACATCGAGCAGCCGGACGATCATCGGCCGGTCGCCCAGCGCATCGGCGATCGCCTGATAATCCTGTGCCTGTTCGTCGCGGGTCGGCGCGGTCGCGCGCTCCAGGAACAGGAATTCGGTGCGGAGCAGGCCACAGCCTTCCGCGCCCTCCGCCACCGCCGCCTCGGCATCCGCGACCGAGCCGAGGTTCGCGAACATCTCGATCCGGGTGCCATCCGCCGTGCGGCATGGTCCCTGCGAGGCGCGTGCCGCCTCCATCTCGGCCTTGCGGCGGGCGATGGTGTCACGGACGCCGTGCTGCACCTCGGCATCCGGCTCGGGGTCGATCAGGCCGCGATCGGCGTCGAGTATGATGACGCGACCGTCCTCCAGCGCCGCCAGCGGCTCGCCGAACGCGACCGCCATGGGCAGCCCCGTCCCCGCCGCCAGGATCGCGGCGTGCGAGGTCGGCCCGCCTTTGACCAGCGCGATGCCGGCGACGACGTTCGCGTCGAGCGCGGCGACCTGGCTGGGCAACAAATCCTCGGCGACGAGGATGGCACCGGCGGGGACGCTCGGCCCCTCGATCGGCAGGCCGGCCAGCGCGGCCAGCACATGGCGTTCCAGATCGCGCAGATCGTCGGCACGCTCGGCGATGCGGCGGTCGCCGCTCGACACCAGCACCGCGACCTGCTCGGCGATCGCCTCCTGCCACGCTACGCCCGCACTCAGACCCCGGCCGACGCCCGCCATCGCCGCTTCCGACAGGGTGGGATCGGCCAGCATCGCGCCATGCGCGGCCATCACGCCACCGCGCGCACCACCTGCCGCCGCCGCCAGCACCAGTTCCTCACGAACATGCGCCAGCGCGTCGGTCAGCTTGTGACGCTCCGCCTCGGGCGTGTCCGCGACCGTCTCGACCGGGATCGCCGCGCGGATCAGCCGGTGGATCGGCCCCACCGCCAGACCGGGTGCGGCGGGCACACCGCCCAGCCCAGGCCCGTCGCCACGCGCCGGCTCGGGGGCTTCGCGCGGCCCTTCCTCGACGGTCGCATCGTTCAGAAAGGCGATGACCTCGGCCATCGCGGCGGCGGCCTGGGGGCCGGTCGCCTCGATCCGCACGGTCGTGCCATGGCCAAGACCGAGGCCAAGCAGCCCGACGGCGCTCAAGGCCGAGGCATGACGATCGCCATGATACAGCGTGACCTGCGCCTCGTGCCGACGCACCGCCTCGACCAGCCGCGCGGCGGGACGGGCGTGCAGGCCATGCGACAAGGCGACGACCGTCTCCTCGATCAGCGTATCGCCGACCACCTGCGTCTCGGCCGTCTCCACCGCCAGCGGCACGACGCGGAGCAGCGGATCGCCGACCGCGACCACGCCCGATGCGATCGGCTCGACGCCGTAGCGGGTGGCATCGGCGACGATGATCGGGGTCACGACCGCCGGCGCGTCCCGGACCAGATGGTCGAGATCAAAGCGGATCAGCGGCTGGCCGGCCAGCACCTTGGCCCCCGCCTGCACCTGCGGCGTCAGCCCCTTGCCGCCGAGCGACACGGTGTCGATGCCGATATGGCAGATCAGTTCATAGCCGTCGGTGCTGCGCAGCGTCACCGCATGACCCGCCTCATGCACGGTCAGCACGGTCGCATCGCACGGCGCGCAAAGTACATCGTTGACGGGGTCGATGGCGATCCCGTCGCCCAGCATCTTTTCGGCGAAAACCGGATCGGGCACCTGCGCCAGCGGCATCACCCAACCCGCCAGCGGGGCATAAATGGTCAGGTCACTCATCGCACGTCACTCTCGCCAAACTGCTATTCCTCTCCGCAACGGCCCCGCTGTCTCAGCGCGGGCGGACCGTCACGCGGCCGATCAGACCGCTCTCGATATTGCCCAGCCCCGCGACGACCAGCGCGATCGTTCGCTTGCCCTCGCCCGCCGGTAGCGTGGCCGTCAGAGGGCCGGGCTTGGGATCGCGCTTCTCCGCGACCAATTGCCCGTCGACGAACAGGCTGGCCATGCCGCTGACTTGCGCAAAGCTCAGCTCGCCGCCGCGCCCCGCCACCGCCCGACGCGGGGTCAGCACGGTGCGATACAGCCGCCAGCCGGCCGGCTCCGCCGGGGTGGGCGTACCGGCGCGGACAAAGGCCCAGCCATTATTGTCGCTGGCCGCCGGCGCCAGATCGGCCGCCGGCCTGGTGTCGAACCGGGGCGAGCGCCGCCAGTCGCGCAGATCGGTTTCGGCCGGCACCGTCGCGACCTGCGCGCGCGGGGGCACGCCCAGCCGGTCGAGCCGCAAGCTGGCGGGCTTCAACCCATCGGCGACGGCGCGAATGGTGATGCGCCCGCGCCCGACATCCGGCCGCACGATCATCTGGGCCAAGCCGTTGAACAGCGAACGCTGGTTGCCTTTCTCGGGCTCATGGCTGTTGGGATCGCCATTGCCGACGCCGATGATCGCCCCGCCCTCGATGGTGAAGCGCGTCATCAGATTGGCGGTCGGGACGTGGCGCCCCTTGGCGTCGACGGCATCGATGGTGATCGCCTGCGCATCCTCGGTATCGCCCGCCATCACGGTGCGCGCCGGGGTCAGCCGCAGCGCGACTGGCGCGCCGACCGTCTCGTGCGCCGCGCGGGCGACTTCGCGGCCGCCGCGATAGGCGATCGCCTCGATCCGGCCCGGCGCATACGGCACGGTCCACTCATTGCCCATCAGCCGGTCGACCGCCGCCTCGCCCACCGTCTTGCCGTTCAGGCGAAGCACGACATGCTCGGCATTGGACAGGACCATGACCTTGGTCGGCTTGCCCTCACGCCCCGGCCAGCTCCAGTGCGGCGCGATGGCAACGACGGGGGCGTCGTCGACCCAGGCGGCGCGGTGGATGTCGAAGGCGACCTTCGGGAAACCGCACAGATCCATGATGCCGAAGAAGCTCGCGATGGTCGGCCATTCATAGGGCGTCGGCTCGCCATGATAGTCGAAGCCGGTCCAGACGAACCCGCCCGCCACATAGGCGCGCTCGGCGATCTTCTTCCACGCACCCCGGTGCGTGTCGCCCCAGCTCGCCGCCTCGACATCATAGCTCGACGCGATATGGCGCGCCGGATCGCTCTCGAACGCGCCGCGCGTCATGAAGGCGCTGGTGTCCTCCGAGCTGGTCATCGGCTGATCGGGGTTCCGCTGGTGATAGCGGTCGTAGTCACCCTGATAATAGTTGAACCCGGTCACATCGACGACCTGCGCGACGTTGACCGGATCGAAGAACGCACCGTTCATCGCCGCCGTCACCGGACGGCTGTCGTCGAGCGCGCGGACCCAGTGCGCCATGCGCCGCACCATTTCGACGCCCGAGGGCGTGCCCTGCATCGGTTCTTCGTTGAAGACCGACCACATGATGACGCTGGGATGATTGCGGTCGCGCCGGACCAGCCATTCCAGCTGCGCGCGATATTCGGGCGCGGGATTGAACTGCCGGTTCTCGTTCATCACCAGCAGGCCCAGCCGGTCGCACCAGTCGAGCAGCTCGGGCGTTGGCGCATTATGGCTAGAGCGCACCGCGTTGCAGCCCATTGCCTTCAACCGCTCCAACCGCCAACCGATCAGCGCATCGGGGATCGCGGTGCCGACGCCGGCATGATCCTGATGCAGGCAGACGCCCTTCAGCTTGACGGGCCGGTCGTTGAGGAAAAAGCCTTGGCCTGCATCGAAGCGGAGCGTGCGGAAGCCGATCGGCACGCGGCGCTCATCCGCCACCTGTCCGTCGCGAAGCACCCGGACATGCACCGTATAGAGCGTCGGCCGCTCGACCGACCAGAGCATCGGGTCGGCCACCGACAGGTCCAGCGTGGCGCTGCCCTCGTCCAGCGACGTGACCGCCGCCTGCGCCTGCCCCTGCGCCACGAGCCTGCCTTGCGGATCGAGCAGCCGCGCCTCGACCGTGACGCTCGCGTCGACGGGGGCGATGCTGGTCAGCGTCGTGGTGACGGGGACATGCCAGCCGCCATCGCGCTTGCGCGGGTCGCAATGCACGCCGTCGGTCGCGATCGAGACAGGCGCATAGTCGCCCAGCCAGACATGGCGATAGAGGCCGGCGCCTTCGTACCACCAACCCTCCATCGCATTCGCATCGACGCGGACCGCGACGACATTGGCCTCGTCCCCGAAGCGTGCGAACGGGGTCAGGTCGATGCGCACCGCATTATAACCGGAGAAATTGTGCGAAACGACGCTGCCATTGACCCAGACGGTCGCATGGGTCGCGATGCCGCCGAACTCCAGCTCGATCCGCCGTCCGCGCAAAGCTGGGTCCAGTCGGAAGCTGCGCCGATACCAGCCGATCCCACGCGGGCGGTATCCTTGCGCGACATTGGCGGTCTTCACGAAAGGCTGGAACGAGGCCCAGTCGTGCGGCAGGTCGACCGCCTGCCAGTCGCTATCGTCATAATCGACCGCCGCCGCGCCGCGCGCATTCCCGGCCTTGACCGACAGGTACGTGGCGTTGTGCGTATCGAGCGCGGCCGGCTCGACATCGCCCTCATGGAACAGCCAGCCGCGATCCATCAGGACGCGCGCGGCGTCCTGCACCGGCAAGGCGGACGGAAGCCGGTCGACGGGAGCAGGCATGGGAAGCGCACCGGCACCATCCGCCGGGCGGCGATCGGCGGCGATAAGCGGAACAGGCGCGATGCCGCCCGCCAGCCCCACCACCGCGCTGCCCAGCAGCAGGTCCCGGCGCGCGACCGTCATGCCGCCACGCGCTCCGCCGAGGCGATGCGCGTCTCGATCGGCTTGAGCGCGGCGTCGAGCACCACCCAGTCGGCACGCAGCCCCTTGGCCAAGGTGCCGCGCTCATGCGAAAGCCCCAGGAACGCCGCCGGATGCGTCGCGGCCATCGCGGCGGCCTGATCGACGGTGATGCGCAGTTGCGCGACCGCGTTGGCGACCGCCGACCCCATGTCGAGGTCCGAGCCCGCCAGCGTGCCGTCGGTATAGGTGCACTTGCCGCCCGAGACATCGATATGACGACCGTGCAGGACAAAGTCCTTTTCCACCGCGCCGACCGACGACATGGCGTCGGTGACCAGCATCAACTTCTCGAACGGCCGCGCCTTCAGCGCCAGCCGCAGCATCGGCGCGGAAACGTGGAAGCCGTCGATGATCAGGCCCGCAAAGGGGCGCGGATCGTCGAGCGTCGCGCCTGCCAGCCCCGGCACGCGCTGCTGCATGGCGGGCATCGCGTTGTACAGGTGGGTGACGCCGATCAGACCGGCATCGAACGCCTCGACCGCCTGTTCGTAGCTTGCCTCGCTATGCCCAGCGCTGACCAGCACGCCCGCGTCTACCAGACGCTTGATCGTGGCGACCGGCACGCGTTCGGGCGCGACGGTCAGCATGACCTTGCCACGGCGCGGGTGGGTCAGAACGGCGATCATCTCCTCATCCAGATCGCGGAAGCGCGCCGGGTCGTGGATGCCTTTCCGCGCCGGATTGAGCACCGGCCCCTCGACGTGGATGCCGACGATGCCGGGCACCTTGGCCTCGATCGCCTCGTCGATCGCATCGAGCGCGCGGGCGATCTTGTCGGGCGTCTCGCTGACCAAAGTCGGCAGCATCGCGGTCGTGCCATAGGCCGCATGCGCCGCCGCCATCGTCGCGATGCCGTCCACGTCGAGACGGTCGTTGAACAGCACGCCGCCGCCGCCATTGACCTGCGTATCGATATAGCCGGGCACGACCCAGCCGCCGTTCAGGTCGATCGTGCCCGACGAACCCTCCACCGCGCCGATCGAAGCGATACGATCGCCGTCCACGACGATCTCCGCACCCGGCAGAACCCCATTCTGGGTCGCGACATGGCCGTTGACGAAACGGAAACGGGTCATAGCGTGCGGGTCACTTTCTGCAGATGCGGCGGCGAGTCGGGGTCCATGCCACGGGCGAGCGCCAGCGCCTCGACCATGCGGTAGAAGCTGGCGAGCATCGCGATCGGCTCCAGCGCGGGGTGGCCGGCGACCATCGGCAGGTCACCGCCCTGCCCGGCGACGAACGGCTTGGCACCGCGCGCGGCGAACTGGTCGGCGACCGCCTTCACATCCTCACCCGCCACGTCGGAGGTAGCGAAACCCAGCACCGAATAGCCCGGCTCGACGATGCGCATCGGGCCGTGGCGAACCTCGGCGGCGCTGAACGGCTCGGCCTGGATCGAGCAGGTTTCCTTGAGCTTCAGCGCGGCTTCCTGCGCCACGCCGTATCCGTAACCGCGCCCCAGCACGAACATCTGGCTGACCTCACGCAGCCCCTCGACCGCCGAGGACCAGTCGAGGCCCAGCGCCTGCTCGACCTGACCGGGCAGATCGTTCAGCGCAGCCTCCAGCATCTCGTCGCCTGCCCAGGCGGCGGCGAGTTGCGCCAGACCCGCCAGCGCGGTCAGGCAGGACTTGGTGGCGGCTACGGCCTTTTCAGGACCGGCCGACAGCGGCAGGAAAGTGTCCGCACCGGTCGCCAGCGGCGACTCTTCATCGTTGACGAGCGCGACGATATGCGCGCCGCCCGCGCGATACGCCTCGACCGTCGCCAGCAGGTCCGGACTGCGCCCCGACTGCGAAATGGCGATGACCAACGCGCCTTGCACCTTCATCGGCGTTTCGAAGATCGACGCGACCGAGGGCGCGGCCGACGATACCGGTACGCCGGTCTTGGTCTCCAGGATATATTTGCCATAGGTCGCGGCGTGATCCGACGAGCCACGGGCGATGGTGATGATCACCGGCGGCGGGGCGGCACGCAGCCGCTCGGCCAGCGCCTTGACGGTCGGCGCATTGCGCGCGAGCAGCCGGGCGATCGCCTCCGGCGCCTCCCCCGCTTCCGCTCCCATCAGGGTGCTGGTCCCCGCACTTCCGGCGGTCATCACTTCAGACATCGGTTAACTCCGCGACGAAATCATAGGCATCGCCGCGATAGAAGGACTGGGTATATTCCACCGCCCGTCCATCGCGTAGAAATCCGCGCCGCTCGATCAACAGGCCGGCATGGCCCGGATCGACGTCCAGCATCTTGGCATGATCGGCCCCGAACGGCACCGCGCGCAGCCGCTGCAGCGCGCGCACCGGGCGATTGCCCGTGCGCTCCAGCGCGGCGTAGAGCGAGCGATCCACCGCCTCGACCGAGGGCAGCGCGAAGCCGGCGATGGTCGAGATCTCGATCGCCATCGGCACGTCATCGGCATAGCGGACACGCTGGAAACGATAGACCGCCGCGCCCGGCGACAACCCCAGCGACAGCGCCTCCTCCGGCGTCACCATGCCCGGCGCGCGGCTGACCCACTCGCTGCTCGGCGTGCGACCGCGCGCGATCATGTCTTCGGAGAAGGACGACAGCTTGGAAAAGCTCTTCTCGACGCGCCCCGCGACGAAGGTACCCGCGCCGCGCCGGCGCGTCAGCAGCCCTTCCTCGACCAGACCGCCGATCGCCTTGCGCACCGTGATCCGCGATACGTCATATTCGATCGCCAGATCTCGCTCGGCGGGGATGGCATCGTCCTCGGCCAGCACATTGTTGGTGATCGCATCACGCAACAGCTGCTGGAGCTGGAGGTATAGCGGCGCGGGGTTCCCTTTCCGAAAGGAGCCGACCTGCGCCGAAAATGTCATGGCCGCGCCATCCCCCTTTGCGGGCACATCGCTCATGCCGCGCCCCGCTTCACCAACGGACTTATCGCAGCCCAACCATAGGGGCAATAGGTATTATATTTGGCATACATTGGGATTTACTTCCTCTCTATCGCCTGACGCAGGCCCGCCACCTTCTCCACACTCGTCCGTCGCCTGGGGCCGGTCGCGAAGCCCATGGCGGTGATCCGGGGATCGCTCCAATCCGCGCGGACGCTGGCCGAGGCATGGACCGCGTCGACCCCGGTTCGCGCGATCAGCGCCGCCGCATTGTCGGCGGAGACGCCCGATCCCGCAATGATCGCGATACGCCCCTTGGCAGCCGCGACCATTGCCGCGATGACGTCCGCCCCGGCCTCCGCCGTCACCGCACCGCCCGAAGTCAGGATATGGTCATAGCCCAGCTCCACCGCCTGCTCGACCGCTGCGACGGGATCGGCGACCAGATCGATCGCGCGGTGCAGCACGATCGCGACATCCTTGGCAGCATCGCGCCACCGGGCAAGGACATCCAGGTCGAGCGTCCGGTCATCCGCCATCGCCCCGACGACGACACCGGCTACCCCTAACGCCACCATCTGACCGATCTCCTCGGTCGCCAGCGCGACATCCGGCGCATCATAGCGGAAGTCGCCGTCACGCGGGCGGACCATGGCATGGACGGGGACGCCCGACGCTACCGCCTTCGCCACCAGCGCCGCCGAAGGCGTCAGCCCGCCCAGCGCCAGCGCCCCGCACAGCTCGATCCGGTCGGCGCCCCCTGCGACGACGGCCGCCACGCCATCGGCATCGTCGATACAGATTTCGAGCAGCGGCCGCGTCCCGTGCCGTGGTGGTGCCGTCATGTTATCCCCCGACTTGCGTCCCGTTTTGATCCAGTTCGCGGCGCAAAACCGCCGAACATCCGCCCATTTAAGCAGCAAGCCACGCCTCAGGCCAGCCTAATGGTCCCATGACGGCAAGATGACGTTTTTCCCGTTTGCGGACCAATGTCAGTTTGGTTACAAGTTGGTAGCCCGAGCATATGATATAAAAAGCTCGTCCGGGGAGGTCCCACCGAACTCCCCGCCAGTGGATTGAAACCATTTCGCGTGGTGGCGCGACCGGATTTGGGGGGATTTCAGCATGTTGAGCTTTCGCAGCATGATCCTGACGGCGACCGCGCTCGCCGGACTTCAGGGCACCGCCTTTGCACAGACCACCGATCAGCAGACCGCGCCGACGCAGACCGCGACCGGCAGCGACAGCGCCGACAACAATGGCGACATCGTCGTCACCGGCTTTCGCCAGAGCCTTCGCAACGCCATCAACGTCAAGCGCGAGGCCAACGCCGTCGTCGACGTGATCACCGCCGAGGACGTGGGCAAGTTCCCCGACCGCAACGTCGCGGAATCGCTGTCGCACATCCCGGGCGTCAGCATCGACCGCCGCTTCGGCGAGGGCGAGAAGGTCGCGATCCTGGGCACCGACCCGGCGCTGAACCGCATGCTGCTCGACGGCCATGCGCTCGCCTCGGCCGACTGGGGCGGCAACGACAACGATCCGTCCAGCCGTACCTTCAACTATTCGCTGCTCGCCCCCGAACTCGTCGACCGCCTCGAGGTCTACAAGTCGCCGGAACCGCGCATCGAGGAAGGCAGCCTCGGCGGCACGGTCATCGTGCGCACCCGTCGTCCGCTCGACCTGAAGCCCAACGCGATCTTCGCCTCGGGCGGCTATACCTATAACGACCGCTCCGAGAAGGGGAATATCCGCGGATCGGGCCTGTACAGCTGGCACAACGAGGCCGACAATTTCGGCTTCCTGGTCGCCGCGACCTATGACAAGCAGGCGCTGACCCGCGCCGGCGTCGAGTTCTTCGGCTATCAGAGCGGCGCGGACTTCTTCCAGAAGAATGCCGACGGCTCGGTTCGTCGTGACGCATCGGGCCAGGGCATCCTGCTGAACCCGAACGCCACCGTCACCGGCGGCACCAAGAACGACCTGATCAACGCGGTCGCGCCGTTCGGCATCAACTATGCCTATTTCCAGCAGACCCGCGAGCGCGCCAGCGTGTCGGGCACCGTGCAGTATCGCCCGGCCCCGAACCTGACGCTGACCTTGAACGGGCTGCACATCGACGGCAACTACAACAATTACAGCCAGTCGATGTACACGATCCCGGTCGCCTGGACCGGCAGCGTGCTGCAGACCGCCAATGTCGCCAACGGCGTCGTCAACTCGGCCAGCTTCGCCGCCGCGCCGAACCAGTCGGCCCAGCTCGACACGCTGGTCCGCAAGACCAAGCTGAAGACCGACAACCTCAACTTCTTCGCCGACTGGGAAGGCGATGACGGCGCGAAGATCAGTTTCGCGGGCGGCTGGTCGAAGGCGACCGGCGGGCGCAATCCCGAATATCTGTTCAACGTGCAGACCAAGCTGCCGTTCAACTATGCCTTCACGCCGACCTCGGCGACGGTAAACTTCACCGGCGACCTGACCAACCCGGCGAATTACTTCACCAACCCGAACAACAACCCCGCGCAGATCGAGGGCCGCCCGGTCCTGGTCAATGGTCAGCAGCTGAACGGCGCGCAGATCGGCGGTCTGGACTACAGCGTCACCACCGACCGCGACATCTATGGCGGCTATGACGCGACCATCCCGGTCGAGTTCGGTCCGTTCAAGCAGATCCTGCTGGGCAGCCGCGTGACCGACCACGTCAACCGCGTCGATGGTCGTGGCATCAACACCTACAAGACCAGCTCGCAGACCGCCAACCAGCTGGGCGTGACGACGCTCGTGACGCCGGGCGGCGTGTTCGACGGCAGCGGCGGCATGGGCAATGCGACCCAGTATCTGAACCTGCCCGAGCAGGCGGTGATCGACATCCTGGCGAACTCGATCAACAGCCCGCTGGTCAACAAGGTCGGCGCGTCGACCAAGGTGCGCGAGACGGTCATCGCCTCGTACATCCAGGCCAATTTCGATGAAGGCGGCCTGCGCGGCAATATCGGCGGCCGTCTGGTCTATACCCGCGACAAGTCCAACTATGCGCTGACGCTGGCCAACACCGTCGCGCCGGTGCCGGTCCCGACCAGCACCTCGACCGACTATCTGAAATTCCTGCCGAGCGTGAACATCGCCTATTCGATCACGCCCGAGTTCATCGTGCGTGGCTCGGTCGCGCAGGTGATCTCGCGTCCGCGCTATCAGGATCTGGCGGCCGCGACCTCGCTCAACGACGTCACCCTCGATGGCGGCGGCGGCAACCCGAACCTGAAGCCGTATGAGTCGACCAACTACGAACTGACGGCGGAATGGTATCCGCGCGCCGGCTCGCTGATCGCGGTCGAACTCTTCCGCCGCGACATCTCGAACTACATCATCAACACGCGCACCAACGCGGTGTTCTTCAACTCGCTGCAGAACCGCCTGACGACCTACAACGTCAACCAGCCGATCAATGGCGGCAAGGCGAAGGTCAACGGCGCGCTGATCTCGGGCCAGACCGAAATCTGGGGCGGCTTCGGCATCCAGGCGAACTATTCGTACCAGGACAGCTCGACCTCGTCGGTCGACTCGAGCGGTGCGGAGCTGAACCTGCCGTACCTGTCGAAGCACACCGTCAACGTGATCCCCTATTTCGAAAGCGGGATCTTCCAGGCGCGCCTGAGCTACAACTACCGTTCGAGCTATTTCCGCACGATCGGTCGCCTGAATTCGCGTGAAATGGTGGCGCCGTACAGCCAGCTCGACTTCTCGGCGGGTGTGAACCTGACCAAGGAGATCACGCTGACCGTCAACGCGCAGAACCTGCTCGACGAGACCTATTACCAGTATAACGCGACCCGCGACCGTCCGACCGCCTTCTACAAGAACGGCCGGACCTATGCGGCATCGGTGGCGGTGCGCTTCTAAGCACCTCCTGCCTTCTTAAGCCCCTCCCGCAAGCGGGAGGGGTTTGGGGAGGGCATGGAGTCTCACAGAGCCTGTCGCCTGCGGCCTGCCCTCCCCCATCCCCTCCCGCTTGCGGGAGGGGCGTGAGACACACTTAGCGTAGTCTATCGAAAAGCCCGTCGGTCCTACGGATCGGCGGGCTTTTCCTGTCCGGTGACTTCAAGGAGTCACCGAAATGCTGCGCCGCTGTCACCGATCTGCGACGAAGGCGTCACAGATGACAGGCATGATAATCCCAACGCCAAGCGTGGGGAACGCCGATGCCGATGACCAGCATTCCGATGGATGGCTCGCTGCACGAAGACGCCGCCATTCTCGACTTCATTCCTCGCGCGCCGGTGACGCCCGAACCGGAAGGCAATGAACGGCGTCGCTATCGCACCATCTGGATTTCGGACGTCCATCTCGGCACGCGCGGCTGCAATGCCGAGATGCTGATCGACTTTCTGGACCATGTCGACAGTGATACCATGTATCTGGTCGGCGACATGATCGACGGCTGGCGGCTGAAGAAGAAATTCTATTGGCCCGCCGCGCATAATGACGTGGTCTGGCGGCTGCTGAAGCGCGCCAAGCGCGGCACCCGCGTCGTCTATATTCCCGGCAATCACGACGAGATCTTCCGCCAGTTCACCGGCATGGACTTCGGCGGCATCGCCATCTGTCGCAAGGCGATCCACGAGACGGCGGACGGCCGCCGCCTGCTGGTCCTGCACGGCGACGAGTTCGACGCGATCACGCTGGCGCATCGCTGGCTCGCCCATGTCGGCGACTTCGCCTACACCGCGCTGATGGAGGTCAACCGCTGGGTGAACATCGTCCGGCGGTGGATGAAGCGCCCCTATTGGTCGCTGTCCAAGCACGCCAAGGCCAAGGTGAAGAACGCCGTCGCCTTCATCTCGCATTTCGAGGAGGTGGTCGCCCATGCCGCGGGCGCACGTGGCGTCGACGGGGTGGTGTGCGGCCATATCCACACAGCCGAAATCCGCGACATCAACGGCGTCACCTATTATAATGACGGCGACTGGGTGGAAGGTTGCACCGCGTTGGTCGAGCATTTCGACGGCACGATGGAAATCCTGCACTGGGGCGACGAGATGGAAGCGCGGCGGCAGCGGCCCGTCGTCGCCGCCATCGCCGCCTGACCAAGGGGCCGAACGGATGCGGATCGCGATCGTCACCGATGCCTGGGCGCCGCAGGTCAATGGCGTCGTCCGCACCCTGCAATCGGTGACCGCCGAACTGCGCACGATGGGGCATGAGCTGTGCATCATCGCGCCCGATCGCTACGCCTCGATCCCCTGCCCCACCTATCCCGAAATCCGGCTGGCGCTGCCCGGCCCGGGCAAGGTTGGGCGGACGCTCGCCGCCTTCCGGCCCGACGCGGTGCATATCGCGACCGAAGGACCGCTGGGCCTGCTCGCGCGGCGCTGGTGCCTGGCGCAGGCGCTGCCCTTCACCACCGCCTATCACACCCAGTTCCCCGACTATGTCGCCGCCCGTATCCGCGCGGTCAGCCCCGAATTCGTGTGGCGCTATGTCCGCTGGTTCCATGCCCCCTCGGTCGCCATCCTGGCCTCGACGCCCAGCGTCGCCGCCACGCTCGCCGCGCATGACCTGCCGCAGAGCCGCCACTGGGGACGCGGCGTCGACACCGCACTGTTCCGCGCCGACGGCCCGCGCGATGCCTTCGTCACCGGCCTGCCCGGCCCGGTGCAGCTCTATGCCGGTCGCGTCGCGGTCGAAAAGAACATCGCCGCCTTCCTCGCCACCGATACACCGGGCAGCAAGGTCGTCGTCGGCGACGGCCCCGCACGCGCGAACCTGGCCGCCGAATATCCCGACGTGCATTTCCTGGGCGCGAAGTTCGGCGAGGACCTGGCCGCCCTCTACCGCGCGGCGGATGTCTTCGTCTTCCCCAGCCGCACCGACACCTTCGGGCTGGTCATGATCGAAGCGCTGGCCTGCGGCACCCCGGTCGCCGCGCTGCCCGTCCAGGGGCCGGTCGACGTCCTCAGCCCCGAGGTCGGGGTGATGGACGAGTCCCTCGGCAAGGCCATCGCGCAGGCGCTGACGCTGGATCGCGAAACCTGCGCGACCTATGGCCAGGGCTTTTCCTGGCGGGCCAGCGCCGAGCAATTCCTGGCCGCGCTTGCCCCGATCGATCGGGGCTTGAAAGCGGCGGCCTGACGGAGGGGGCTTTCCCGCACGACATGCCTTGAGGCTTCGCGGTTCGCCGCGGTCCCCCTCTCCGTGCCGGCGGATCGCTGAAAAGCTTCTCACACTATCGCGGCGCAGGCCGGGGTCCAGTTGGGCAAACGCTGATAAGCGATGAGTAGCGTTCCGTATCTCGACCCCGGCCTTTGTCGGGGTCGAGCGTGAAGAGCAGGAAACGCCAAACTCGCAACGACCCCGCGCCGCAAAAGGATCGTATGTCACTCCAATCCATCATAAACCCCGTTTAACGGGTTGAACGCGCCATGCCTCGCATGTCATGCTGAGGCTCGCGCGATTCGTGATGCCTTGCCGTCACGCCTCGCTGATCTGCCGGTCGTGCCGCCCCGTCGCCATGGCCACTCCAACCGCTGCACCCGAAAGGTCCCCGATTGGACATCGTCACGCTCAGCCTGTTCCTTCTGTTCGCCGTCGTCCTGAGCGGCATCATCTCGCGGGTGCTGCCCTCCGCCCTGCCCCGACCTTTGGTCCAGATCGCGCTGGGCGCGGTGATCGGCGGGATCGCGCAGATCAGGGTCGAGCTGGACCCGGAAATCTTCTTCCTGCTGTTCGTGCCGCCGCTGTTGTTCCTCGACGGCTGGCGCATCCCGAAGGACGAGTTGTTCCGCGACGCGGGCGCGGTGCTGGGGCTGGCGCTGGGGCTGGTGTTCCTGACGGTGCTGGGCATGGGGCTGTTCATCCACTGGATGATTCCGGCCGTGCCCTATGCGGTCGCCTTCGCGCTGGCCGCCGTGGTCTCGCCCACCGATCCGATCGCGGTATCCGCCATCGCGCAGAAGGCGCCGATCCCGAAGCGGATGATGCATATCCTGGAGGGGGAGTCGCTGCTCAACGACGCCTCGGGCCTCGTCTGCCTGCGTTTCGCGGTCGCGGCGGCGCTGACGGGCGCGTTTTCGCTGACCTCCGCCTCGCTCACCTTCCTGTGGATGGCGGTGTCCGGAGTCGGGCTGGGCGTCGCCATCGCCTGGGGCACGATCAACGCCAAGAACATCTTCGCGCGCCGTTTCGGCGACGATAGCGGGTCGAACATCCTGGTCAGCCTGCTGATCCCCTTCGCCGCCTATCTGGTCGCCGAGCATGTCGAAAGCTCGGGCGTGCTGGCGGCGGCGGCGGCGGGCATCGCCATGTCGTTCACCAACGTCTCGTCGGGTGCCAAGGCCGCGACCCGTATCCGCCGGCAGGCGGTGTGGGACATGCTGCAATTCACGCTGAACGGCATCATCTTCGTCCTGCTCGGCGAACAGTTGCCGCAGGTGTTCGCCGGCGCGCGCGACACGGTGATGCTGACCGGGCATGACAGCGTCTGGTGGCTGGGCCTGTATGTCATCGCGATCGTCGCCGGGCTGGCGGCGCTGCGCTTCGCCTGGACCTGGGTCGCGCTGCGCCTGACCCTGTTCCGGCAGCGCAACGATCCGCAGCGGACCAGCCCTCCCCGCCGGGTCATCACGGCGATGTCGGTCGCGGGCGCACGCGGTGCGATCACGCTGGCGGGTGCGCTGACCCTGCCGCTGACGCTGAACGACGGCACCCCCTTTCCGGCGCGCGATCTGGTCATCTTCCTGGCGTGCGGGGTCATCCTGTTCTCGCTGGTCATCGCCAGCCTGACGCTGCCGCTGCTGCTGCGCGGGCTGGCGCTGCCACTCGAGGATGCGAACAACGAGCTGGACCGCACCCGCGTCGCCGCCGCCAAGGCCGCCATCGCCGAGCTGGAGCGGTTGCAGCACGAAATGGCCGAGGGCCGCGACGATGCCGACCAATATGTCGAGATCGCCTCGCGCCTGATGGACGGCTATCGCAGCCGCATCGACACGCTGGAGGGCGATACCGATCCCGACGAGGCGCGGCGCATGGAAGCACTGGAACGCAAGATGCGGCTGGCCGCGATCCGGGCCGAGCGGCGGGTGGTGTTCGACCTTCTGAACGCCCGCGTCATCGGTTCCGAGACCGCCGGCAAGCTGGGCCGCGAACTGGATCTGCTCGACACGCGCCTGTCCGCGCAGGTGTGATACCCGTCGTTCCGCATCAGGGCGCTTGCACGACGCGCGGAATTATCGTGTCTTTCGCGTGGGGTTACTGGATGGGGAGGGCACGATATGCAGACCGAGGGTCATGGGGCCGGGGCGGCACGCTGCCTGAATTGCGGGGCCGATCTGGTCGGCGATTATTGCCACGTCTGTGGCCAGTCGACGCATATCCACCGCACGCTGGGCGCGTGGTGGCATGATTTCAGCCATGGCGTGCTGCATATCGAGGGGCAGGTCTGGCGGACCATCGCCTTCCTCTTCACCCGCCCCGGCGAGCTGACCCGGCGCTATATCGCGGGCGAGCGGCGGCGCTTCCTGTCGCCGCTCGCGCTGTATCTGTTCAGCGTCTTCCTGCTCTACATCGCCTATTCGACGCTGGGTGGCTTCGCGACGCTGAGCGCCCCCGGCACCGAACAGGCCGTCACCGAATTACGGGCCGAGGTGACCAAGACGGAAGGCCGCATCGCCGCGCTCGACCGGCAGCGTGCCGCGATGCTGGCCGCGCGGCAGGATGTGACCGCGATCGACCGGCAACGCGCCCGTCTGGCCGAGCGGCAACATGATCTGGAGGTCACCAGCATGGCACTGGGCGGCGACCTGACCGAGGCATCGGCGGACGGCGAAAGCCATGGCGCGCAGCGGATCACCGGCTGGCAATCGCTTGACGAGAAGATCGTCCATGCCATCCGCGATCCCGAGCTGCTGATCTTCAAGATGGAGGCCAATGGCTATAAATTCTCCTGGGCGCTGATCCTGATCTCGATGCCGTTCATGGGCCTGCTCTTCGCCTGGAAGCGCGGGGTGGCGATCTTCGACCATGCCGTCTTCGTCACCTATTCGCTCAGCTTCATCTGCCTGTTGATGGTCGCGATGATCCTGTGGACGCGGGCGGCGCATCTGCCCGGCGTCGGCCTGCTCATGCTCGCCTTTCCCGCGCATCTGTTCCAGCAGGTGCGCGGCGCCTATCGGCTGGGCCGCCCCGCCGCGCTGGTCATGACGCTGGCGATTTTGATGATGGCGATGCTCGTCCTGTCGCTCTGGATCATTGCGCTGCTGGCGTTGGGCATGGCGCATTGAGCCGCCAATCCATTGCAATGCGGCCGGGCTAAATCCGACGCGCGAAAAGGGTGGACGCCCCCGATCCACCTCGCCATGATACCAAAACATATCATGAGAATACCGGCGAGCGACAAGCCGGTGGATTTGGGGGTCTGGGGTGGCGAGGAAGAGCCTGACACGACGGGGAAATTTTCCGTTCGCCGCCGCTCGCCCCGGCTCCGGCGATATGCATCGGCATCTGTCCACCGCCCTGGACCCGCGTCGCGACGCGACCGTCGGGGCGCCGTTTTCGGGGAAAATCGTCTTGAAACATCGCCTCGGCCTGATCCTGGCCGCGCTTGCCCTGCCCTTCCCTGCGCTGGCCGCGCCCAAGACGGTGGCGACGCTCGACCGCTGGCAGGTGCGGATCGACCCGAAGGACGCGTCCGCCGCCAGCGCGCATCCGAAAGCGGCGAACTGGCTGAGCGCCACCGTGCCGGGCAGCGTGCAGCAGGACCTGATCGCCGCCAATATCGTGCCCGATCCCTATAAGGGCGCGAACGAGGCCCCGATCCAATGGGCGGGCCTGACCGGCTGGCAATATCGCACCAACTTGGACGTAACGCCGGAGATGCTGCGCCGCGATCACCTCGACCTGGTGTTCGACGGGCTGGACACCTTCGCGACCGTGACGGTCAACGGCCAGCCCCTGTTGTCGGCGGACAATGCCCATCGCCGCTGGCGGGCGGACGCCAAGCCGCTGCTGAAGGCGGGCGCGAACGAGATCGTCGTCACCTTCGCCTCGCCGATCAAGACGCTCCAGCCGATGGTGCTGGCCGAGAAGCATCCGCTGCCCGGCGAATATGACTCGCCTTACGGCGACGAGCCCAAGGGCGTTCAGACCTCGCCCTATATCCGCAAGCCGAAATACCAATATGGCTGGGACTGGGCGCCGCGCATCGTCAATGTCGGCATCTGGCGCCCCGCGCGGTTGGAGGCGTGGGACGCCGCGCGCATCGACAATCTCCGCATCGAGCAGGAGGCGCTGACCGATGCCGAGGCGCGCATCCTCGCGCGCGCTTCGGTCGTCGCCGACCGTGCGCAGACGGGGCGGATGGACGTGACCGTCACCGGCCCCGACGGCAAGCGTATCCGTGTCCGCCGCGAGGTCGCGCTACAAGCGGGCCAGAACGACGTGGTCGTCCCCGTCGCGATCACCAGGCCGCAACGCTGGCAGCCGATCGGCTTCGGCGCGCATCCGCTCTACACGGTCAACGCCGCGCTGGCCGGGGCCGATGCGGTCGAAAAGCGCACCGGCCTGCGCACCGTCGAACTGGTGCGGAAGGACGGCAGCTTCGGGCTGAAGATCAACGGCAACGTCATCTTCGCCAAGGGCACCAACGTCATCCCGTTCGACGCC
This sequence comes from Sphingomonas pseudosanguinis, assembly GCF_052056765.1. Classification (NCBI taxonomy): domain Bacteria; kingdom Pseudomonadati; phylum Pseudomonadota; class Alphaproteobacteria; order Sphingomonadales; family Sphingomonadaceae; genus Sphingomonas; species Sphingomonas pseudosanguinis. Next base: position 1,065,142 of record NZ_CP189888.1, on the reverse strand, counting down.
TTCCCGTCGCGCGTATCGCCCGCGACCGAGCGCCAGCTGCTGGAAAAGGCGGCGGCCGCCAACATGAACATCGTCCGCATCTGGGGCGGCGGCTATTATCCCGAGCACAGCTTCTACGACGCCGCCGACGAGCTGGGCCTGATGGTCTGGCAGGACTTCATGTTCGGCGGCGCGGTCACGCCCCCTGACGCCAAGTTCCGCGAAAATGTCCGTATCGAGGCCGAGGAACAGGTCGCGCGCCTGCAATCGCATCCCTCGCTGGTCATCTGGGCGGGGAATAACGAGGTGCTGTCGGGCTGGGAAAACTGGTCGGATCGCAAGGCGTTCAAGAAGGCGGTCGGCCCGGACGAGCAGGAGCGGATCGGCACCGGCATGGCCGTGCTGTTCGACCGCGTGCTGCGCGAGGCGGTGACGAAGAATTCGCCCGGCATCCCCTATTGGCCCGGCTCGCCCTCGACCGATTATGAGGGGCCGACCGACACCGACAAGGATGGCGACCGCCATTTCTGGGACGTCTGGTCGGGCTCCAAGCCGATCAAGAATTACACCCTGAGCTGCCCGCGCTTCATGTCGGAATATGGCTTCCAGGCCTTTCCCGACCTGTCGACTATCGCGACCTTCGCCGATCCGGCGGACTTCCGCATCGACAGCCCGGTGATGAAGGCGCACCAGAAGTTCCTGGCCGGTGAAGGCAATGACCGGATCACCTTCTACCTGAAGCAGAATCTGCGTGACCCGCGCGACTTCGCCGATCTGGTCTATCTGAGCCAGGCGATGCAGGCCCGCGCCATCGGCCTCGCTGCGCGTCACCACCGCGCCTGCCGCCCGGTGACGCTCGGTTCGCTCTATTGGCAGCTCAACGACAGCTGGCCCGCGATCAGCTGGTCGAGCATCGACTGGACCGGGCATGACAAGATGCTCCAGCACGAGGTTCGCCGTTTCTTCGCCCCCCAGACCATCGTCGCGGAGACCAAGCCCGGCGCCACACGGATCGCCCTCGTGTCCGACGCCACCACGCCCAAGCCGCTCGGCTGGCGCGTCACCGGATACGGCATGGGCGGCCGCAAGCTGGGTTCGCAATCGGGCAGCGTGACGATGGCCGCCGCCTCGGCCAGCGATGTCGCGACGATCCCCGACGCGACGCTGTTCGCAGGCGCGGCGCCGGAGAGCAGCTACGGCGTCGCCGAACTGTTCGACGGCGACAAGGTCATCGCCCGGCAGATCATCGAGCGGAAGGTGCCGCGCGACATGCTCTACCCTGCGCCGGGCATCACCGCGCGCTGGGCGGGCAAGCAGTTGACGCTGACCGCGCGCAACCTGGCGCGGCAGGTGCAGGTCAATTTTGGCACGACCGCCGCCGAACCCTCCGATGACGGCTTTGACCTGTTGCCCGGCGAGAGCATCACGCTCACCATTCAAAGCGACGCTGACGCCGCCACTCTGGCGCGCGAGCTGAAAATCTACACCCTCGGTCCGAAGGACGCCCAGTGATCCCCTTCCTCCTCCTCGCCGCCGCCGGTCAGGCCGCCACCCCCGCCCTTCCCCCCGAAGCGCAGAAGCTGACCATCGCGCAAAAGGCGGCACAGCTGGTCAACGAGGCACCGGCCGAGCCCGCGCTGAACCTGCCCGCCTATGACTGGTGGAGCGAGGGGCTGCACGGCATCGCGCGCAACGGGCCCTCGACCGTCTTCCCGCAGGCGATGGGCATGGCCGCGACCTGGGACACCGCGCTGATCCAGAAGGTCGGCGATGTCGTCGCTACCGAGGCGCGCGCGAAGTTCAATGCGCAGCCGCTGAACGCCGATCGCGGCCTGTATCAGGGCCTAACCATCTGGTCGCCCAACATCAACATCTTCCGCGATCCGCGCTGGGGCCGCGGCCAGGAAACCTATGGCGAGGACCCCTTCCTCACCAGCCGCATCGGCATCGCCTTCGTGCGTGGTCTGCAAGGCCCGGACCTGAAGCACCCCAAGGTCATCGCGACCGTCAAGCATATGGCGGTGCATTCTGGTCCCGAGGGCGGGCGGGACAGCTTCGACGTGATGGTGTCCCCGCGCGATCTGGAGGCGACCTATCTTCCCGCCTTCCGCGCGACGGTGACCGAGGGCAAGGCGCTGTCGCTGATGTGCGCCTATAACGCGATCCACGGCACGCCGGTCTGCGCCAACCCGATGCTGCTGACCCAGCGACTGCGTACCGACTGGGGTTTCAGCGGCCTCGTCGTGTCGGACTGCGATGCGGTCGGCAATATCTGGATGTTCCACCATGCCCAGCCCGACGCGCCCGCCGCAGCGGCGGCGGCGTTGCGCGCGGGCACCGACCTGAATTGCGGCAACGCCTATCGCTCGCTGTCTCAGGCGGTGGAGCGCGGCCTGATTACCGAGGGCGAGATCGACACCGCACTCGCCCGTGCGCTGGCGGTGCGGCGGATGCTGACTGTCGACAGCCCCTGGAACCGGATCAAGGCGAGCGAGGTCGGCACCCCTGCCCACCGCGCGCTGGCGCTGGAGACGGCACGCAAGGGCATCATCCTGCTCGACAATCCGAACGACCTGCTGCCGCTCAAGGGCAAGAAACTGGCGGTGTTCGGTGCGGATGCCGATGATCTGGGCGTACTGGAGGGCAATTATCACGGCACCGCGATCAACCCCGTCACCCCGCTGGATGGAATCCGCGCCAAGTTCGGCCGCGATGTCCGCTATGCACAAGGCTCGGTGCTGGCCGAAGGCGCGTTCGTCGGCGTGCCCGAGACCGCGCTGGCGGCGAACGGCAAGCCCGGCCTGACGGTCGAGACGATGGGCGCGAACGGCCAGTGGACCGCCGCCGGGCAGGATCGCCGCATCGACTTCAACTATACCAAGACCGCGCCCTTCCAGCGGCGCTGGACCGGCACGCTGACCCCGCCGGGGCCGGGCCAGTACAAGCTCCGCCTCGACGGCCCCGCCTGCTGGCACGCCTGCCCCGCGCATGACGCGGTGAAGCTCTATATCGACGACCAGCTGGTCGTGGACGACGTGATCGGCGGCAAGAAGCTGGAAACCATCATTGACGGTTCGGCCCCGCGCCGCATCCGCGTCGAGATCGATCACAAGGGCGGCGACGAAGGCCTACGTCTGCAATGGCTGCCGCCCGCCGAGGCGCTGACCGCCGAGGCGTTGAAGGTCGCGGGCACCGCCGATGTGCTGATCGCCGTCGTCGGCCTGTCGCCCGACCTGGAGGGCGAGGCGCTCGGCGTCTCGGTTCCCGGCTTCGCGGGCGGCGACCGCACCGAGGTCGTCCTGCCCGAGCCGCAGCGCAAGCTGCTCGCGGCGCTCCAGGCGACCGGCAAGCCCGTGGTCGCGGTCGTCATGTCGGGCTCGGCGGTGTCGCTGGGCGACTTCAAGCCCGCCGCCACGCTGGCGGCCTTTTATCCGGGCACCGAGGGCGGCACCGCGCTGGCCGAGATCCTGGCCGGAGACGTGAACCCGTCGGGCCGCTTGCCCGTCACCATCTACAGCTCGACCGCCGACCTGCCCGCCTTCGCCGATTACGGCATGAAGGAGCGCACCTATCGCTACTTCACCGGCAAGCCCGCCTGGGGCTTCGGGCACGGCCTGAGCTACACGAAGTTCGACTATGGCCAGCCGACCGTCACCGCCAGCGTCGCGGCGGGCCAACCGGTCGATGTCGCGGTGCAACTGCGCAATATCGGCCAGCGTGCGGGCGAAGAGGTGGCGCAGGCCTATCTGGTCCCGCCCGCCACCGACGAGAAGCTGGTGCTGACCGACCCCGTGCTGCAACGCCAGCTGGTCGGCTTCACCCGTGTCGCATTGAAGCCCGGTCAGGCGGGCACGGCGCGCTTCACCATCGATCCGCGTATGATGAGCCAGGTCTGGCGCGACGGCACCCGCCGCATCCTGCCGGGCACGTACAAGCTCTATATCGGTGGCGGCCAGCCGGGTGACGGGGCGGGCCAATGGACCCAGTTCACCGTGACCGGCCAGGCGCAGGACCTGCCCAAGTGACGCCCAACCGTCGCGAACTGATGGCGGGGGCAGCGGCGCTGGCCGCCGCCCCCGCCTTCGCCGCCGCGCCCGGCTTCGTCAGCAAGCGCCCGCCGGTCGCCGAACGGCGCTTCGTGTCCAAGGCGGTCGAGGCGGAGATCACCCGTATCTCCAAACTGATCGCCGATCCCGAACTCCGCTGGATGTTCGGCAATTGCTATCCCAACACGCTCGACACCACGGTGCTGTCGCTGGGCGAGGTGAACGGCAAGCTGGATGCCTTCGTCATCACCGGCGACATCCCCTGCCTGTGGCTGCGGGACTCGGCGGCGCAGTTGCGGCCTTACTTGCATCTGGTGAAGCGCGATCCGGCGCTAGGGCAGCTGTTTCGCGGTCTGATCGGGCGGCAGGCGCGGTCGATCCTGATCGATCCCTATGCCAACGCCTTCATGCAGGACCCGACCGCCAAGACCAACCTCAGCTGGGCGCTGCACGACGATACCGACATGAAGCCCGGCGTGGCCGAGCGGAAGTGGGAGATCGACTCGCTCTGCTACGCGATCCGGCTGGCGCATGACTATTGGCGTGAGACGGGCGACACGACGCCCTTCGACGCCGAGTGGAAAGCCTCCGCACGGGCCATCGTGAAGACCTTCCGCGAGCAGCAGCGCAAGGAAGGCCCCGGCCCCTATCGCTTCCGCCGCTCCGCGCCCGAGCCGACCGAGACGCTCTATCGCGGCACCGGCCTGCCGACGCGTCCCAACGGCATGATCCATTCTGGCTTCCGCCCCTCGGACGATGCCTGTCTCTACGGCCAGTTCGTGCCCGCCAATCTGTTCGCGATGACTACGTTGCGCGAACTCGCCGCACTGTCGAATGCGGTCGGTGAGCCCGCCCTGGCGCAGGACGCGACCGCGCTGGCCGCCGAGGTGGAGGCCGCGCTCAAGCAGTTCGGCACGATGACCCTGCCCAGCGGCAAACGCGTCTGGGCCTATGAGGTCGATGGCTATGGCAATACCGTCTTCATGGACGACGCCAATGTGCCGTCGCTATCGGGTCTCGCCTATCTTCGCTGCGTCGACGCAGCCGATCCGCTGTGGCAGCGGACGCTTGCGGCCTGCTGGAGCAAGGACAATCCCTGGTATTTCGAGGGCAAGGCGCTGACCGGTATCGGCGGCCCGCACACCGGCCCGGGCCAGGTCTGGCCGATGTCGATCATCACCCGCGCCCTGACCTCGACCGACCCTGCGCTGCTGCGCAACAGCCTGTCGATGATCCGTGGATCGCACGGGCATACGGGCTTCATTCACGAAGGGGTCGATATTGACGATCCCACCAAGTTCACACGCGACTGGTTCGCCTGGGCCAATGGCCTGTTCGGCGAGCTGATCGTCCATGTCTCGGCCACCCGGCCGGAAATATTGCGGGAGACGTTCGCATGATCCTCAGCCGCCGCTCGCTCCTCGCCGGGACCGCGCTCGCCAGCCTGCCGCTCGGGGGCGTCAGCGCCGCCGTGCCGATGACGGTCGCGCGACCCAATCTGTTCGTCGGCACTGGCGGTGACGGCCATACCTATCCGGGCGCGGTGATGCCCTTCGGCATGGTGCAGCTCAGCCCCGATACCGATGTCGAGCGCTGGGACACCTGTTCGGGCTATCATCATGGCGACGGCTCGATCATGGGGTTCAGCCACACGCATCTGTCGGGCACCGGCATCGGCGACATGCTGGACGTACTGGTCGTGCCCACCCGCGGCGCGCTGAAGCTGGTCGCGGGGCCGCTCGCCAATCCCGATGCAGGCTATCGCCAGCGTTACTCGGACGAGCAGGCCGAGCCTGGCTATTACCGGGTGAAGCTGGAGTCGGGCGTGCTCGCCGAACTGACGGTGACCGAGCGGACCGGCTGGCACCGCTACACCTACCCCAAGGGGCCGGGTCATGTGCTGATCGACTTGTCGCATCTGGTGCTGGACAAGACCGATGAGAAGCCGCTTATCACCGATGCCGAACTGACCGTCGAGCCCGACGGCACCATCACCGGCACCCGCCGCGTGTTCCGCTGGGCCAAGGGGCGGCGCATCTTCTTCGCGATGCAGCTGTCGAAGAAGCCTGCCCGCATCCAGCTTTACGGCGACAATGACGCGCCTGCGAACGGCACCGCCGTCAAGGGCAACCGGCTGAAGGCCGCTCTGTTCTTCGACGAACTGGGCGATGCGCCACTGCTGATCCGCTGCGGCATCTCGGCGGTCGATGTCGCGGGGGCGAAGGCGAACCTGGCGGCCGAGGCGAAGCACTGGGACTTCGACCGCACCCGCCGTGCCGCGATGACCCGCTGGGCCGAGACGCTCGGCGGCGTCCGGGTCGACGGCGGGACGCCGGACCAGCAGGCGATCATGGCCTCGGCCAATTACCACACGCTGGTCGCGCCGACGCTCTTCTCGGACGTGAATGGCCGCTATGTCGGGCTGGACGGTCAGGTGCACACCGCCCCCGCCGGGCAGTTCGCCTACAGTACCTTCTCCACCTGGGACACGTACCGCGCGCTCCACCCCTGGCTGATCCTGACCCAGCCGGCCCAGGCCAAAAAGCTGGTCGACGACATCATCCGCCAGACCCAGCAAAGCGCCTACGGCCCGCCGGTCTGGACGCTGCAGGGCAAGGAGACGGGTGTGATGATCGGCTGGCACGGCACGCCGATCATGGCCGAGGCGATGGTGAAGGGCATTCCCGCCGATTACGCCGCCGCCTGGCCCGGCATCGCCAAGCGCAGCTTCGACTTCTCCGCGCCCGACATGGACAACAGCAAGGGCCGCGACCTGTACGACGCCAAGGGCTATGTCCCAGCCGACAAATGGTTCGAGAGCGTCAGTCGGACCCAGGAATATGCCTATGACGACTGGGCGGCGTCGCACATCGCGCGTCGCGTCGGCAAAACCACCGAGGCCGACCGCCTGCGCAAGCGCTCGGGCAACTGGCGCAACGTCATCGATCCCTCGATCGGTTTCGCCCGCCCCCGCTTCGACGACGGCAGCTGGTGGAAGGATTACGACCCCGTCCAGCTCGGCCACATGCCCAAGCCCTGGTGGCGCGACTATACCGAGGCGAATGGCTGGCAGGCGACCTTCCTCAACCAGCATGACGTGTACGGCCTGATCCGCCACATGGGCGGCGACGCGAAGTTCGAGGCGAAGCTGGACGCGCTGTTCTCCGCGCCGTCGACGCTCCCGAAGAACGCGCCGCCGGACATTTCCGGGCTGGTCGGCCAGTATGCGCATGGCAACGAGCCGGACCAGCATGCCGCCTATCTCTACGCCTATGTCGGCGCGCCCTGGAAGACCCAGCGCATGGTCCGTCGCCTGCTGACCGAGATGTACAAGAACGCGCCCGACGGCATCATCGGCAATGACGATTGCGGCCAGATGAGCGCGTGGTTCCTGTTCTCCGCGCTCGGCTTCTATCCGGTCGATCCGGTCAGCGGCGCCTATGTCTTCGGCGGCCCGCTCTTCGACCGGGCGCAGGTGACGGTCGGCGGCAACGGGACGCTGGTCGTCGAGGCGAAGGGCAATGGGCCCGACACGCCCTATATCCAGTCGGTGACGTGGAACGGTCGCCCCTGGACGAAGAGCTGGATCGACCATGCCACCCTGTCCAAGGGCGGCACCCTGTCCTTCACCATGGGGGAGCAGCCCAATCCCGCCTTCGGCCGCGATCCCAAGGACCGGCCACCCTCCTTCGACCACCAGCCCGCCTGATCCCTCCCGGAGCCGAATTGACGATGACCGATTTCTCCCGCCGCGCCGTCCTCGCCTCCGGGCTGGTCGCTTCCGCCGCGCCCGCCTTCGCGCAAAAGGGGGCGGGTGCGCCCGCGCCTTATGGCGCGGTCCCCTCGGCGCGGCAGTGGCGCTGGCACCAGCGCGAGCAATACGCCTTCATCCACTTCGCGATGAACACCTTCACCGACAAGGAATGGGGCTATGGCGACGAAGACCCCAAGATGTTCAACCCCAGCGACTTCAGCGCGGACCAGATCGTCGGGGCGGCCAAGGCCGGCAATCTGAAGGGCATCATCCTTACCGCCAAGCATCATGACGGCTTCTGCCTGTGGCCGACCAAGCTGACCGAGCATTGCATCCGCAACTCGCCGTACAAGAACGGCCAGGGCGACATCGTCCGCGAAATGTCGGACGCGTGCAAGCGCGCAGGCCTCGCCTTCGGCATCTATCTCTCGCCCTGGGACCGCAACCATCCCGAATATGGCCGGCCCGCCTATGTCGACTATTTCCGCAAGCAGGTCGTCGAGCTCTGCACCGGCTATGGCGAGCTGTTCGAATTCTGGTTCGACGGCGCCAATGGCGGCGACGGCTATTATGGCGGCGCGCGCGAGACGCGGCAGATCGACGCGCCCAAATATTACAACTGGCCCTCGATCATCGCGCTGGTCCATCAGCATCAGCCGATGGCCTGTACCTTCGATCCGCTGGGTGCCGACATCCGCTGGGTCGGCAATGAGGACGGCATCGCGGGCGATCCGTGCTGGCCGACCATGCCGAACCATCCGTACGTCCAGTCGGAGGGCAATTCGGGCGTGCGCGGCGGTGCGCTCTGGTGGCCCGCCGAGACCAACACTTCGATCCGGCCCGGCTGGTTCTATCATGCGGATGAGGACTCCAAGGTGCGCAGCCCCGAGAATCTCGTCGGCTATTTCGACACCTCGGTCGCGCGCGGCACCAACATGAACCTGAACCTGCCGCCTGACCGGCGCGGGCGCATCCCCGATCAGGACGTGAAGATCCTGAAGAGCTTCGGCGACGCGATCCGCGCCAGCTTCGCGACCGATCTGGCAAAGGGCACGGTGGCGAGCGCCAGCCATGTGCGCGGCAAGGGCTATGAGGCCGCCAAGGTGCTGGACGGCCAGCGCGACACCTATTGGTCCGCGCCGGACGGCGTCACCACGCCCAGCCTGACGCTGGACCTGCCGCCGGGTCGCCGTTTCGACTTGATCCGCATCCGCGAATATCTGCCGCTGGGCGTGCGCGTCACGCGCTTCGCGGTCGATGTCGAAGTGAACGGCAAATGGCAGCAGCTCGCCGAGCATGAGTGCATCAGCGCGCAGCGGATCATCCGCCTGCCCCAGCCGATCACGGCGCGCCGTGTCCGCCTGCGCATCGTCGACGCGCCGGTCTGTCCGGCGATCAGCGAGGTGTCGCTGTTCCAGAGCGTCGCACCGGTCCCCGTCCCCGCCATCGTGTCGAGCGACCCGACCGTGCTGGCGACGACCGACTGGACGATCGTCGCGGCAACCGCGCCGGGCGCCGAAAAGCTGCTCGACAATGATGCCAAGACCATCTGGGTCCAACCTGCGCCGGTCGCGGGCAAGCCGGCCAGCGTCACGGTCGACATGGGCCAGGTCCGCGATGTCGCGGGCTTCAGCCTGACGCCTTCGCGCCAGGTCATGATCGACGCCGCACCGCCACGCGGCTACGTCGCGGAGACCAGCGTCGACGGCAAGAGCTGGACCCCGGCGGGTTCGGGTGAGTTCTCGAACATCGCCTATGCCCTGTCGACCCAGCGCCTGCCCTTCACCAGCGTCCGGCCGGTCCGCTATCTCCGTCTGACCTTCGCCGAAATGTCCAAGCCCGCCGCGAAGCTGGCGATCGCCGGGATCGGCGGCTTTACCAGGCGCTGACCCGATCCCACCCCGCCGCCGTTAATTTTGCATGGCGGCGGGGTGGTATTTGCCTCTTGTGCGTTGCAACATGGCATGACGCACAGGAGGATGACATGACCGACCGTCACGATCCGAACGCGACGAAGCCGGAAGGTGCCGAGCGTCCCCGCGTCGCCCTCGCGCTGCAAGGCGGTGGCGCGCACGGGGCCTATGGCTGGGGCGTCGTCGAACGCCTGCTCGAAGAGGACATCGAAATAGTCGGCGTCAGCGGCGCCAGCGCCGGGGCCATCAACGGGGCGGCCGTGGTTTCGGGCTATGTGGCGCATGGTCGCGAGGGCGCGGTGGCCGCACTCGAGCGACTGTGGCGCAACGTCGCCGACGCCTCGCCGCTCGCCCCGCTCGACGTCGGTGCCCTGGGCGGCCCGTTTTTCGAGCCGCTGCTGCGCCGCTCGCTCGACATCGCCAAGATGTCCAGCCGCTATGTCGCGCCCTTCCTGCCCGGCGTCCGCGATATGAGCGCGCTGCGCCGCGCGGTCGGGGGCAGCGTCGATCTCGACCTGCTCGCACGCCAGACCACCCTGCCCTTCTACGTCGCCGCCACGCATATCGCCTCTGGCTCCGCGCGGCTGTTCACCGGCGAGGCGGTGACGCTCGACGCGCTGATGGCCTCGGCCTGCCTGCCCGATCTATTCGCGGCGGTGGAGATCGATGACGAGCAATATTGGGACGGGGGCTTCACCGCCAACCCGGCGCTGGAGCCGCTGCTGGCCAATGCGATCGGCGCGACCGACATGATCATCGTCCAGATCACGCCCTTCACCGTCGAGGATGTCGGCGATTCGGTCGGCGAGGTGATGCGCCGGGTCAGCGACATCAGCTTCAACGCCTGTCTCCGCCGCGATCTGCGCGCGCTGTCGGAAGTTCAGGACATCGCGCGCGCCGACGCCTCGCGCGATCCACGCATGCAGGCGATCGCGCGGGTCAACCTGCACCTGATGTCGCCGCCCGACGCGCTTGCCGGTCCCTCGGGCACCAGCAAGGTCGATACGCGCTGGTCGGTGCTGGAGGATTTGCGTGCCATGGGTCGGACGCAGGCGGAGACGTGGCTGACCGAGCATCGCGATTTTCTGGGGCGCGATTCCTCCTTCGAGGGGCTGCCTGAGGATCGGCGGCCATAAGGCCCTGCGCACTTCCGGCGGAACGCTATGCCATGGCGACGGTTCAGGCACCCTTGATCCCAGGGCAGGAGCTGACACCATGGCCAGATTTTCCGACACGATCGTCGTCATCACCGGGGCGGCGTCGGGGATCGGCGAAGGTGCCGCGCGACGCTTCGCCGAGGAAGGCGCGACCTTGGTCCTGGGCGACACCGATGCCGAAGGGCTGAACAGGCTGGCCCACGACTTGGCGCCCGCCACGGTGGCGACGCGGGAAACCGATGTGTCCGACATGGCGGACTGCGAAGCGCTGGTGGCGCTCGCCATTGAGCGGTTCGGGCGGATCGACGTGCTGGTCAGCAATGCCGGGATCGATCATCTCGGAAAACTGGACGAAGGTGACGTCTCGGCCTTCGCCAAGGTGATCGAGACCGATCTCTACGGCGTCGTCCATATGGCGCGCGCCGCCATCGCGCATCTGCGCGTCTCACGGGGCTGCATCATCAACATGTCCTCGGTGTCCGGGCTGGGCGGCGACTGGAACCACAGCTTCTATTGCGCGGCCAAAGGCGCGGTGACGAACTTTACCCGCGCGCTGGCGCTGGACGAAGCGGCGCATGGCGTGCGCGTCAATGCGGTGAACCCATCGCTGACCTACACCGCGCTGACCGCCGGCATGAAGGAACAGCCCGAGCTGATCGCCAAGTTCGAGGAGCGCATCCCCATGGGCCGTGGCGCGCAGCCCGAGGATATCGCCGGCGCGATCGCCTTTCTGGCGAGCGACGACGCACGCTTCATCACCGGCGTCAACCTGACGGTGGATGGCGGCCTGAGTGCATCGAACGGGCAACCGCCGCTCCACTGAAATATAGATGCAGATCAAGATTGATCGGAGCCATCGAAGCGCGGCCCCTATCCCGTATCAATCTCTTATGTGATTGGGAGCCAAATAATAAATCCGACGTTGTCGCTCCATAACGAAAGGGGCGAGATTGTTCATTCTGCATCTGGCGCTTGGCGGCTGCCTGAAATCGCCTCCCGTCCATTATGGCATTACGGCCGATACGGGCGGACATATCGCCTATATTCTGGATGCAGCCGCCGCACAGGCCGAGAATATCGATACCGATCAAGTCTCGATCGTCACGCGCCTGTTTGAGGGCGAAGGCCTGGCGGCCGAACATGGTCTCGTCTCGGAACGCCTGCGTCCGGCCCTGACCATCGATCGCATCGCCACCGACGACCGCCGCTATCTGGAGAAGGATGCGCTGGCCGAGGACATGCCGGCCTTTGTCGAGGCATTCTGCGCGCACATCGCCCGACTGCCGCGACGCCCCGACGTGATCCACGCCCATTTCTCGGATGCCGCCGCCGTCGCGGCCGAAGCGCGCCGCCGCTTCGCCATCCCCTTCGTCTACACCCCGCACGCGCTGGGCATCGACAAGCGCACCCAGCAGGGCTCCTGCCCCGCGCTCGATGCGCGGATCGCGGCGGAGGAGCGCGCCATCGCGCAGGCCGATGCCATCATCGTGTCGACGCGTGACGAGGCCGAGCGACAGGTCCATGCCTATCGCACGGCCACCTCGGCGCGCATCCATTGCATCGCCCCCGGCGTGCCCAGCCGCGATGGCGGCACCGCCGCCGCGCCGACGCTCGCCGATCGCGTCGACCAATGGTTCACCGATCCGGCCAAGCCCATCGTGCTCGCCATCGCCCGACCGGTCGCCAAGAAGAACCTGATCGGCCTCGCCCGCGCCTATGCCGCGTCGCCCGACATGCAGGCGGCGGCCAATCTGGTCATTCTCGCCGGCCAGCATGACGGCCCCGGATCGCCCGAGGAACGCCACGTCCTGGGCGAACTGCAAGACATGGCGGCGCAACCCGCAATGCAGGGGCGCTTCGCTTTGCCGCCGACGCATGACGGGCGCGATGTCGCTGCGCTGTATGACCGGGCGGCGCGGGGCGGCGTCTTCGTCAACCCGGCCTTGCACGAGCCGTTCGGCCTGACCCTGATCGAAGCGGCTGCGGCGGGCGTGCCGGTCGTCGCGACGCAGGCGGGCGGCCCGGCGGAGATCGTCGCGGCGCTGTGCCACGGCCTGCTGATCGATCCACGCGACGACGCGGCCATCGCCGATGCCTGTCTGTCGATCCTGACCGATGCCGACCGCCACGCACGGATGAGCGCATCGGGTCGCCGCGGCGTGACGCGCTATGACTGGGGTCGCTACGCGGCGGAGTCGATCGCGCTCTATGCCCGCCTGCCGCGTGCGCCCTCGCTCCTCGCCAGCGACATCGACCATACGTTGACCGGCTGTCCGGTCGGGGCGCAGGGTTTCGCCCAGTGGCGGCGCGCCAGCAGCCTGCCCTTCGTCGTCGCGACCGGCCGCTCCTTCGCGATGGCGCGGATGATCCTGACGCAATGGGGGCTGCCCGAACCCGATGCCTTTATCACCGATGTCGGCACGCGGATCATGCTGAAGGGCCAGCGCGGCTGGCACGAATGCCCAGTCTATGCCGCGCGGCTGAACGAGGGATGGGATCGCAAGGCGGTGGCGACCGCGCTCAAGCCGCTGCGCCTGCGTCCCCAGCCGCGCGACACCGCCGGTCCGCACAAGCTGAGCTTCTTCGGCACCGCCGCCGATGCGGAACGCGTTCGGACCGTGCTCGCCGAGCAGCAACTGGCGGCGAAGGTCGTCTTCTCGCACGGCAAGCTGATCGACGTGCTCGCACCGCTCGGTGGCAAGGCGGCGGCGGTGGCGGCCTATGCCCGGCGGCTCGATCTGCCGCTCGGCGCGTGCATCGCGGCGGGCGACAGCGGCAACGATGTCGACATGCTGGAGGCGTGCGGCCATGCCATCGTGGTCGGCAATGCCAGCGGCGAGCTGGACGGGCTGTCGCCGCGCGAGGGGCTGATGCGCGTCGCGGGCCATCATGCGCACGGCGTCATGGAGGGATTGGAGCGGCTGGGCCTGACGGCACCGGCGCTCGCCCAGGCCAGCGCGGCATGATCCGCCCCTTCGGCTATTTCGTCCATCATCAGGGGCGCGGCCATGCCGAACGCTGCGCCGCGATCCTGAACGCGCTGCCGCCCGAGCGGCCGGTGACGATCTTCTGCGCGCGCGACGACATATTTCCGCCGCTCCCCAAGAGCGCGACGATCGTGACCATCCCCTCGCTGTTCGAGCCGACCGGCGGCGAGGCCGGGACGATGGATGCGGTGCCGACCCCCGACACGCTGCATTGCGCGCCGCTCGGCTGGCCGGGCATCCGCCATGCCATGGCGGTGATCGCCCAATGGTTCGACACCGCCGACCCCGCGTTGATGATCTGCGACGTGTCCGCCGAGATCGCGCAACTGTCGCGCATCTGCTCGGTCCCGCACGTCAAGGTGCTGCAGCATGGCGACCGCCACGATCCCGGCCACCGTGCCGCCTATGACGGCGCCGCCGGCCTGCTGGCGGCGTTCGACGAGGCGCTCGCCCAGCCCGAATGGGACACGGGCATGCGTGCCAAGACCTGTTTCGCCGGCGGGCTGGGCGTCGATACCCGCGTGCCCGAGCGCGAACTGGCGCGACAGCGGATCGGCGTCGGCGCGGACGAGGAACTGATTCTCGTCATGTCGGGCGGCGGCGGTGGCGGCTTCGCGCAGGCGCCGCTCGGCGTCGGCGCCCGCAGCCGGCCGGGTGCACGCTGGATCACCATCGGCCCGGTACAGCGCGACTGGCATGCGACCGAGCCCGGCAATATCGAGCATCGCGGCTGGGTCGATAACCCGGCGGACCATGTCGCCGCCGCCGACCTCGTCATCGCCTCGACCGGCAACACGACGTGCCAGCAAATCCTGGCCGCCGCGCGCCCCTGGCTCGCCATTCCCGAATGGCGCTATTTCGACGAGCAGCACCGCAAGGCCGAAGCGCTGGCCGCCGCCGGCGTCGCCTGTGTCCGCCCGCATCTGCCCTCCTCGGCGCAGGCCTGGACCGCCGCGCTCGCCGAGACGCGCGCGGGTCATCGCCCGGCGGCGCAGCGGGCGATGATCGCCGATGCGCCCGCGCAGCGCGCCGCCGACTGGCTGGAGGCGCTCGCCACCCGATTGTGGCCGGTCGCGATCGACCTGTCCATGCCCTCACCCGATCCCAGCGGAGTCGTTTCATGATCTCGGTCGTCACGCTTGCCGGGGGCCGCCCCGACCACCTCCGCAACGTCGTCCTCGGCCTGGCCCGCCAGACCGTCCTGCCCGCCGAGCTGATCGTCGCGGTGATCCAGGACACGACCTATGACCTGCCGAATGCCCCCTTCCCCATCCGGCAGATGATGATCGACGGCCCCCGCCTGCCGCTGGCGACCGCACGCAACACGGCGGCGCGCGCGGCGATCGGCGACAAGCTGATCTTCCTCGACATGGACTGCATCCCGACGCCCGGGCTGCTGGCCGATTACGACCGTTATCTCGACGAGATGGACGGGTTGCTGATGGGCGAGGTGATGTACCTGCCCGGTGGCGCGACCCAGGGGGACTGGTCGACCGACCGGTTCGCCGACATCGCGGTGCGCCATTCGGACCGGCGCGGCCCGCCACCGGCGGGGATCGAGGTGTGCGAGGATTATCGCTGCTTTTGGTCGCTCAACTTCGCGATGCGGCGCGACACCTTCCTGGGCACCGGCGGGTTCGACGAACGCTATGCCGGCTATGGCGGCGAGGACACCGATTTCGGCAAGGTCGTGGACAAGGCCGGCATTCCGATCGCCTGGATCAAGGGGGGCCTTGCCTATCACCAATATCACCCGCACCACATGCCGCCGGTCCATCATCTGGAAAGCGTGGTCCGCAACGCCGAGGCGTTCGAGGCCAAATGGGGCTATCGCACCATGGGCCACTGGCTGCACGCCTTTCGCCTGATGGGCCTGATCGACGACACGCCCGGCCGCCCGATCCGCATCCTGCGCGCGCCCAATGAGGAGGACCTGACCCTGACGGGCCAGCAGAGCCACCAGCCCTATGCCAATACCGCCAGCGTCATCCGCCTGCTGGAGGAGCGCGCGGCCGCCGGCCGGGCCGCCGCATGAGGATCGCGCTCCTCGCCCATGTCCGCCAGCCGATCCGGCAACCCTTTCTGGGCGGCATGGAGGCGCATGGCTGGTATCTGGCCGAGGGGCTGATGGCGCGCGGGCATGAGGTGGTGCTGTTCGCCAGCGGCGACAGCGACCCGCGCTTTACCATCGATCCGGTGCTGCCCACCCATTATGAGGCGGTATTCCCCTGGGCCGAGCATCGCGGCAAGCCCGAACTGATCGCGCATGTCGATGCCGGCTATGCCGCCGCCTGCGACCGGATCGCGCGCGGGGGTTTCGATGTCGTCCACAATAACAGCCTCCACCGCTTTCCGCTGGAGCAGCGGCGCACGGCGGTGACGCCGACCGTCACCTCGCTGCACGTACCGCCCTATGACGCGCTCCACCATTTCGTGACGGTCAGCCCGTCCCCCAGCCATCATTTGACCGTCACCTCGCAAAGCCAGTTGCGCGCCTGGTGGCCCGATGGCGCGCCGCCCGAGGTGTCGGTCCTGCACAACGCGATCGATCCCGCCGCCTGGCCCTTCGTCGCGAACGGCAATGGCGAGGCGGTATGGTGCGGGCGGATCACCCCCAACAAGGGCACGCATCTGGCGATCGACGCCGCGCGCCGGTCCGGCGTGGCGCTGACGCTGTTCGGTGCGGTCGAGGACCCGGATTACTGGGCGGCCGAGATTGCGCCCCGCCTGGGCGACGGTGTCCGCTATGGCGGGCATCTGGACGGGGCGGCGCTCGCTGCCGAGTTGGGCCGCGCCTCGGTCTTCCTGTTCACCCCCTGCTGGGACGAGCCCTTCGGTCTGGTCGCGATCGAGGCGATGGCGTGCGGCCTGCCCGTCGCCGCCTTCGACCAAGGAGCCGCGCGCGAGGTGGTCGGTGAGGCCGGGGTGATCGCACCCGCCGGAGACGTCACCGCGCTTGCCGCTGCCATTCAAGACAGCCTGGCCATCCACCGGGCGGTGCCGCGCCGCCGGGTGGAAGCGCATTTCGCGCGCGACCTATGGCTCGACCGATGCGAGGCGCTTTACGCCGGCGTCACCGCCGCCCGGCCGGGTGCCATCGCGGCGTGAACGATCCCGTCATCGCCGCCCAGCGTGCGGCCCTGATCGATCTCTATCGCCGCCATGCGCCGCCGCCGGGCACGCCCTATGCACTGGTCGATTTCCCGGACCACCCCAATGTCGGCGACAGCGCTATCTGGCTGGGCGAGATCGCGCTGCTCCGGGAGGTCGGTGCGGGCGATCCGGCCTATGTCTGCCGCTGGGACGATTTCGACGAGGAGGCCTTTCGCGCCGCCTGTCCCGAGGGGCCGATCCTGATCCATGGCGGCGGCAATCTGGGCGACATCTGGCCGCATCACCAGCATTTCCGCGAGGCGTTGCTGACCCGCTTTCCCGACCGGCGGATCGTGCAGCTGCCCCAGTCGATCCGCTTCCGCGATCCCGCCAACCGCGATCGCTTTGCCGCCACCGTCGCGCGGCATCCGGACTTCCACCTGTGCCTCCGCGATGACGCCAGCCTGGCCGAGGCGCGGGCGCATTTCGCTTGTCCCAGCGAACTCGCCCCCGACTCCGCCTTCGGGCTCGGAGCCCTCGCCCGGCCGGTCAAACCCGATTGCGACGTGCTGATGCTGCTGCGCTCCGACGCGGAGCGGGCCGCACGCGATGATGACGGCTTGCGCGCGCTTCGCGGTGCCGTCGCGCTCGACTGGCTGGAGGAGGAACCGGTCACGGGGACCGACCCGACCGAACGCGCCCGCCAGCGTGTGGAGCGCGGGCTGCGCCTGTTGTCGCGCGGGGATAGGATCGTGACCGATCGGCTCCACGGCCATATCCTGGCGCTGCTGCTCGGCATCCGCCACGTCATCCTCGACAATGATTATGGCAAGGTCGCCGCCTATCATGCCGCCTGGACCGCCGGCTCGCCGCTGGTCCGTCAGGCCGCTACGGCGGAGGAGGCCTTGGCCGGGCTGATGGCATGATCGACATCAGCCTGCTGATCTGCACCCGCAATCGCCGCGCCAGCCTGTCCGCCACGCTGGCCTCGATCGCGGCGGCGGCGGGTGGTCAGCGGCTGGAGGTGATCGTCGTCGACAATGGCTCGACCGACGACAGCGCCGCGCCGGTCCGGGCATGGGCAGCGGATCAGTCCTTCACCGTCCGCCTGCTCGCCGAGCCGCGCCCCGGCCTGGCCCGCGCGCGCAACGTCGCATTGGCGGCGGCGCGGGGGCGGATCATCGCGATGACCGACGATGACTGCGTCCTCCATCCCGACTATTTCGCGCAACTGGCCCGCGCCTTCGCCGAACAGCCGGCCCCCGTCATCATCGGTGGCCGTATCCTCTTGGGTGATCCGGCCGATCTGCCGGTGACCGTCAAGCTGGAGGATCACCCGATGATCGCCCCGGCAAGCGGCTTTCCCGGCGGCTTCGTGATGGGCGCCAACCTGGCCTTCACCGCCGATGTCCGCGACCGCGTGGGTCTGTTCGACGAGCGCTTCGGCGCGGGCGCGCCGTTTCGCGCGGCCGAGGATACCGATTACCTGTTCCGCGCGCTCGGCCACGGCATTCCGGTCCGCTACGACCCGCATTTCGTCGTCGATCATCACCATGGCCGCCGCCGCGCCGAAGAGGTCGTCGCGCTGCTCGCCGGCTATGGCTATGGCGATGGTGCACTCTATGCCAAGCATCTGCTGACCGACCGGCGCATCTCCTGTGCGATAGGGCGCGACCTGGCGCATCTGCGCGAACGGATCGTCGGTCCGGTGCCTGCCATCCGCCATTTCCACGCCTTTCGCCTGCGCCACGTCCTGGCGGGACTGGTCGGCTATGGCCGCGCGGCGATCCGGCATCGGGTGGCACTTCGCCGCTGAGCGAATACGGCACGGTCGCGGTTGTTTTCGCCGACCCAGCCTCCCATTTGCGGCGACGAACCCCGATGGAGCTATCCGCCGATGAGTGACGACGCCTATACCCCGCCCGCCATCTGGACCTGGGACAAGGAAAGCGGCGGTCGCTTCGCCGCAATCAACCGCCCCATCGCCGGCCCGACGCATGACAAGGACCTGCCGGTCGGCCAGCATCCCTTCCAGCTCTATTCGATGGGCACGCCCAATGGCGTGAAGGTCACCATCCTGTTCGAGGAACTGCTCGCCGCCGGCCATGCGGGCGCGGAATATGACGCCTGGCTGATCCGCATCAACGAAGGCGATCAGTTCGGCAGCGGCTTCGTCGCGGTCAACCCCAATTCCAAGATCCCCGCGCTTGTCGACCGGCGCGGCGACCAGCCGATCTCCATCTTCGAATCGGGCGCGATCATGGTCCATCTGGCGGAGAGCTTCGGCGCGTTCCTGCCGACCGAGCCCGCCGCCCGCGCACATGTCCTGTCCTGGCTGTTCTGGCAGATGGGCAGTGCGCCTTTCCTGGGCGGCGGCTTCGGCCATTTCTACGCCTATGCGCCGGTGAAGATCGAATATGCGATCAACCGCTATGCCATGGAGGCCAAGCGCCAGCTCGACGTGCTCGACCGGCAACTGGCGCAGCACCGCTATGTCGCGGGCGACGAATACAGCATCGCCGACATGGCGATCTGGTCGTGGTACGGGCAGCTGGTGCTGGGCGATCTCTACAACGCCGCCGAGTTCCTGCAGGTGAACGACTATACCCATGTCCGCCGCTGGGCCGAGGAACTGGCGGCGCGGCCGGCGGTCAAGCGCGGGCGGATGGTCAACCGCACGATCGGCGACCCCGCCGAACAACTGCTCGAACGCCATGACGCCAGCGACTTCGACGAGCGCACGCAGGACAAGCTCGCCACTGACGCCTGACCCATGAGCGCTTCGCGGCGGGATCGCCCGCCATCCGCCGCGAAGCGCTTGATCGGCGCAACGTATCGCGCTTTTACACTGCCCTCATGTCGCGCGTTCTTCCCCGCCTGCCCCGCCCCCTCCTCGCGCTCGGGCTGACCGGGCTGGGGCTGTGCGCCACGCCGTTCGTCACGGCCGACCCCGCGCCGTTCGACCTGCCTGGCCCCACGCTTCGCATCACCGTCACGCGCGGCGAGCGGACGCTGCCCATCGCCGAGGTGCCCAATCTGGCGGCGGGCGACCGGCTGACCGTCGATGCCGACCTGCCCAAGGATCAGCGCGCGCATTATCTGCTGTTCTCCGCCTTTCTGAGCGGTGCGACCAATCCGCCGCCCAAGAACTGGGTCCAGTCGGCCGAGACGTGGAAGGACAAGGACAAGGATCGCCGCCTGACCCTGACCGTGCCCAAGGGGGCGCGACAGATGGCGCTGTTCCTGGTGCCCGAGACGGGCGGCGCGTCGGGCACCATCGTCGATGCGGTCCGCGACCGCCCGGGCGAGTTCGTCCGCGCGGTGCAGGACCTGAACCAGGCCTCGCTCGACCGGTCGCGGCTCAACGCCTTCGTCGCGGCGATCCGCGCGCAGGAAAACAGCCACCCCGAATTCCTGCGCACCATCGCGCCGGCCCTGGCGGGCAGCCTGGCGATCAAGATGAACCCGGACTGCCTGGCGCGGGTAATCGAGTTGCAGGCGGCCTGTCTCCTCGAAAATCGCGACGCGCTGGTCCTTGCCGACATCCATAGCAGTTCGATGACCGACACCCTGATCGGCGCGCCGACCGATCTGGCGCTGCAGCTCAGCTATACGCGCGAGGCGGGGCTGGGCTATTACAGTCCCTATATCGGCGTCATCCGCGACATCGCGCGCGTGTTCGGCGCGTTCGGCAATCCGCAGTTCGGCTATCTGCCGACACTCGCCACGCGCGACGGCGACAGGCTGTCGTTGCTGCTCAACGCCGCGCCGTCCTTCGCCAAGCCCAAATCGGTGCTGGTCGCCGCCATGCCTGCGATCGATGCGGGCAGCCCACCGCGCCTGCGCGCCGCCACCGACCAGCCGCTGTGCGGGGCGAAGCCGGGCCTCGTCCTGCCGGTCGAGGGTGCGCCGCTGATCTATTCCACCGCCTTCGCGCGCGACATGGCGGTGACGCTGACCCAGGCGAACGGTCAGCGGATCGAGGTGCCGGTGCGCGCCCGCGCCGATCGCGGTGGCTATATCCTGGCCGAGCCGCTGCCCGCC
This sequence comes from Sphingomonas pseudosanguinis, assembly GCF_052056765.1. Taxonomy (NCBI): domain Bacteria; kingdom Pseudomonadati; phylum Pseudomonadota; class Alphaproteobacteria; order Sphingomonadales; family Sphingomonadaceae; genus Sphingomonas; species Sphingomonas pseudosanguinis. Next base: position 1,044,169 of record NZ_CP189888.1, on the reverse strand, counting down.
GGTCTGTCGGGCAAGGCGACCGCCAAGCTGCACGGCCAATGGGGCTTCGAGTCGTTCGAAGGGCCGGGCTTCGCGCTGCAATTCCCAAGCGACGGCGAGTGGCGCGCCGGCGACACCGACCAGAGCCTGGTGGTCGGGCGCGACAATGTGGTCGAGCTGACCGGTCCGGCCGCCGCCTGCGTCACCGGCGTGACGATGCGCGCCGGCAATGGCGCGGCGCAGGGCGTGGCTTTTACCCCGCGCGGGGCCGATGCGATCGCCGTCACCCTGCCGATGAAGGGCAGCCGCGCCGGACCGGTCACGCTGGAGGTGCAGCAGATGGGCCGCGACACGCCCCGCACCGTGACCTTGCGCGCCTATTCGCCCGCGAGCCGGGTCGACAGCGTGGCGCTGGCGCGCGGCGACCGGTTCGTGACGCTGACCGGCCAGCGGCTGGACGAGATCGCCGGGGTCGACATGGGCGGCGTGGCCCTGTCCCCCGGCACGGTGACGCGCGAGGGCGACAGCGACCGCCTGATCGCCACGGCGGCGGGCGACCGCACGCCCGAGGGCACGACCGCCCGGATCAAGCTGAACGATGGGCGGACGCTGACCGTCCCGGTGACGAGCGCCCCGCCGCGCCCCGCCGCGATGCTGGTCAGCCGGACGCTGACCATGCCCGACAGTCCCAAGGGGCTGGCGCTGGCGACGCGCGACGAGACGGTCCTGCCCGACAATGCCCGGCTGACCTTCGCCATCCATGCCGGTGAGGGACAGTCGCTGACCCCCGCCGACGCGGTCGAGGTGACGACGGCGGATGGCGGCACGTCGGTGGTTCTGGAGGGCGGGCGCGACGTCCGGCTCTCCTCGCCCGAGATCGCGGTGGCGACGCTCGATCCGGCACGGCTGGGGCCGGCGGCGGCGGGGCCGCTGCGCTTCCGGCTGGTGCGCGGGGCGATCAAGGGCGATTGGGTGCCGCTCGCCACGCTGGTGCGCCTGCCCAGGATCGAGGCGGTGCGGTGCGACGCCGGCCAGTGCCGGATGGAGGGACGCGACCTTTTCCTGATCGACCGGGTCGCGGCCAGCGCTGACATGGCGGGCGCGGTCACGGTGCCAGCGGGCTATACCGCCGCGCGCCTCGCGGTGCCCGCCCCCAATGCCGGGTCGCTCTATGTGACGTTGCGCGATGCCCCGGCCGTGCCCTTCACGCTGGCGACAGGGCAATAACCAGGGCGGGAAAGACGGCTGGTCCTGGAAGAAGTGCGCCCACCCCTCCCCTTCAGGGGAGGGGTGGGGGGTGGGGCGTGTCCTCAAGCGCGGCGTTCGTGGAGAGGCCCCACCCCACCCCCTCCCCTGAAGGGGAGGGGCTTATAATAATGCGAGGCATCGTTATCGAAACCTGAGGCATCACGCCGTCTCGGCACCCCGTTGCTCCAGCGCATCGCGCAGCGCGCGCACCTCGTCGCGCAGCGCCTGGAGATCGTCGATCGCCATGCCCGAGCGCGCGATGATCTCCTCGCCTAGGCAGCCGCAGCGATCGCGCAGGTCTAGCCCCGCCGGGGTCAGCGTCACGCGCACCTGTCGCTCGTCCTGCGCATCGCGCTCGCGGGTCACGAAGCCACCCGCCTCCAGCCGCTTGATCAGCGGCGTCACCGTGCTCGATTCCAGCCCCAGCCGCTGCGCGATGGCGCCGATCGTGCGACCATCCTCTTCCCACAGGACATGCAGCGCCAGATATTGCGGATAGGTCAGGCCGAGCTGGTCGAGCATCGGCTTATAGGTCCGCTGGACCGCCATATTGGCCGCGTAAAGCGCAAAGCAAAGCTGGTCGTCGAGCGGCCATGGTGCCGACATTCGGCCTTCTCCCGGAAAATCGTCGAAATTTCATATCGCGATAAAAGAAGGACTGGACAAGACCAAGTCGCCATGTACATATATATCGCGATAAAGATTATCGGAGACACGGTGTGACGATCGATGTGAAGTACCAGACCCAGGCCCGCGCGACCGGTGGCCGTGACGGCCATGCCCGGACCCAGGACGGCACGCTCGACGTCGCGCTCTCCACGCCCAAGGAGCTGGGCGGCGCGGGCGGTGAAGGCACCAATCCGGAACAGCTGTTCGCTGCAGGCTATTCGGCCTGTTTCATCGGCGCGCTGAAGGTCGCCGGCCAGCAGTTGAAGCTGAAGGTCCCCGCCGATGTCGCGGTGTCGGCCAAGGTCGGTATCGGACCCCGCGCGGCGGGTGGCTTCGGCATCACCACCGACCTGACCGTCGAGCTGCCGGGCCTGGACCGCGCCGACGCCGAAAAGCTGGTGGAAGCGGCGCATCAGATCTGCCCCTATTCCAATGCCACGCGCGGCAATGTCGATGTCGGCCTGACCATCGCCTGATCGCGCTCACGAACTCCCGTCCCTGCCGGCGCGATCGATTCTTCCCTAAGATCGCGCCGGTTTTTTTTTGCGTCCGGTCGGGGTGACCCTACAGCCCCTCGCCGCCCACCCACTGCGCATGGGCGAGCCGCCGGGCCAGTTCCCAATTCTGCTGCCGAAGGTCGGGCACCGCCACGACTTCCCACAGGCCGCCGCGCGTCATCGGGCCGATGCAATAGAGCCGGTCGTCGATGCAACCGTCCGCCGTCACGACATGGCTCTGCGCATCGACCTCCAGACCGATGCGAAGGGTATCGGGGCGGATCATGCCCGCCGCCAGCAATTGCCGGATCAGCGGCTCGCGTGAACGCAGCAGGTCACCCTGCGGCCCCGTGCAATTGACGATCCGCGCGACGCGCAGCGTCTCGACCCCGTCCTGCCCGCGCGGCCGCCAGTCGGCGATCGCCCCCGCACCGTCCGGCGCGACCCCAACCAGCTTGCCGCCCGCGATCGTCAGCCGCCCGCGCGCCATGAGGCCGTCGACCGCCTCAGCGATGGCGGGGGCCAGCCGGTGGCGGTGGACGTCCCAATAGGGGCGCAGATGGCGCAGGAACCGCGCCCGCGTCGCCGCATCGGCCGCACCCCACATCATCTGAGTCACCGGGCGCAGGCTGTCGACAGCGCCGCGCCAGCCCTGCTCGCCCGCGACGCAGCGGACATGACGGACCAGCGCCGACAGGCTCGCCGCCGGCCGCTCGCGCAAGGGCTGGACCGGCGGGCTGTCGGCATGCCGCCGGGGGGCGAGGCCCCGCCGCGACAGCGCCAGCGTCCGCCCGCCAAAGCCATTGGCATCGAGCAGCAGCGCGGCATCGATCGCGGTCAGCCCACTGCCGACGAGCAGCACCTGATCGTCGTCGCACAGCCCCTCGGCAATGTCGCCCGCCCAGGGGTCCTCGCGATAGCAGCCCTCGGCCAGCACCGATGGATCGATCCCCGGCGGGGTGTGCGGCGGCAGATTGCCCAGCGCCAGCACCGCCGCATCGGCGGTCATCTCACGCCCCTCGGCCAGGGTCAGCCGAAAGCCGGCGCCATCGCGGGTCAGCGCACAGACCTCGCCCTGCGCCAGCGCCAGCCGCGTCGGATCGGCGGCGATCGTCTCCATCAGCAGATCGCGCAGATAGTCGCCGTACACCCGGCGCGGCACGAAGGTCCTGGCGTCCCCGGCCCCGCGCGCCTGCAACCAGCGGACGAAATGACCGGGATCGTCGCGCAACGCGCTCATATTGCCGGCACGGACGTTCAACAGATGTTCGGCATGCGCCGCGCTATAGGCGACGCCCCGCGCCAATTGCCCCGCATGCCGCTCGATCAGCGTCGCGCGCGGGCCGCCATGGCGGACGAGGTTGATGGCCAGCAGCGTACCGGCAAAGCCGCCGCCGATGATCGCCACATGGTCGATACCCGAAGTCATGATCCCGCCACATCCTTCACGCTGTCGATCCGCTTTCCTCTACGCCACCGACGCGCATCCGCCACCCGAGAAATCGGTATACGATCCCCTGATGCTGCATTACGCTGTCCTTTTTGACGAAGGATCGAGCGGATCATGCGGGGATATTGGCGGGTTTCCGGCTTGGCCTTGGCGCTGACCACGACCGCATGGGTCGTGCCCGTGACGGCGCAGACCGCCCGCCCCGCCCCGCTATCGGTCGAGGGGATTTTCGGGCCCAAGGCGGTCCGCACAGAGTCCGTGCGCGCCAGCCGCTGGAGCCCCGACGGCGAGAGCTATCTGGCGATCGAGGACAATCCCAAGGCCGGGCAGGACATCGTCCGCTATCGTATCGCCGATGGCCGGCGCGAGGTGGTGGTCGCCGCCGCCGACCTGACGCCCAAGGGCGCCGCCGCGCCGCTGGGCATCGATGGCTATGAATGGTCGCCCGATCACCGCTGGCTGCTGATCCGCACCAATGGCAAGAGCTTCCGGCGGACCAACGCCATGGCCGACTACTGGCTGTTCGACGGCACCAGCAAGAGCCTGCGCCAGATCGGCGGCGGCGCGGCGCCCTCGACGCTCTTCTATGCCAGCTTCTCCCCCGACAGCGGCCGCATCGCCTATGTCCGCGCCAACAACCTCTATGTCGAACCGGTCGCGGGCGGCGCGCCGGTCGCGCTGACGCGGGACGGCGACGACTTCATCGTCAACGGCCTGGCCGACTGGGTCTATGAAGAGGAATTCTCGCTCCACCGCGCGTTCGAGTGGAGTCCGGACTCGAAGCGCATTGCCTTTTTCCGCTTCGACACCCGCGGCGTCGGCACCTTCGACATGGTGAAGAACACCGGCGGCCAATATTCGCAGATCATACCGCTGCAATATCCCAAGGCCGGCACGACCAATTCGGCGGTGACGGTCGGCACCGTCGACGTCGCCGACGGCGCCACGCGCTGGTTCAAGCTGGAGGGCGATCCGCGCCAGAATTACGTACCGCAGATGAGCTGGGCCGGCGGATCGAACGCCGTCTTCCTCCAGCAGTCCAACCGCTTGCAGAACACCTACAAGGTCCTGCTCGGCGATCCCGCGACCGGCGCGGTCAAGCCGGTCATGGTCGAGAAGGACGCCGCCTGGGTCGAGGCCAATAACGCGCCCGAATGGCTGGAGGGCGGACACCGCTTCACCTGGCTGTCGGAGCGCGACGGCTGGCGGCACCTCTACACCATCGACCGGGCGAGCGGGCGCGCGACCTTACGCACGCCGGGCCGGTTCGATGTGGTCGAGCTGCTCAATGTCGATGAGAAGGCCGGCTATGCCTGGTTCATCGCCTCGCCCGACAATCCGACCCAACGCTACCTCTATCGCACCACCCTGTCAGGTACGCCCAAGGTCGAGCGGCTGACGCCTGCGAACCAGCCGGGCACGCACAGCTATGACATCGCACCCGGCGAGCATTGGGCGCTGCACACCGTGTCGCGCTTCGACGCCCCGCCGGTGACCGACATGCTCGACCTGACGCGCCAGCAGCCGCTGCGCACGCTGGCCGCCAATGCACCGCTCACCAAGGTGGTCAAGGACACCGGTCTCGCGCCGACCGAGTTCTTCCGCGTCGACATCGGGGGCGGTACGCAGCTCGACGGCTGGCTGATCAAGCCGGCCGGCTTCGACCCCGCCAAGCGCTACCCCATCCTCTACTTCGTCTATGGCGAACCCTGGGGCCAGACGGTCGCGGATCGATGGGCGGGATCGCAAGGACTTTGGCACCGGATGCTGGCGCAAAAGGGCTATTTGGTCGCCAGCATCGATCCGCGCGGCACCGCCACCCCGCGCGGGCGCGACTGGCGCAAGAGCATCTATCGCCAGGTCGGTATCCAGGCCTCCGCCGACTATGCCGCGGCGGTCCGCAAGATGCTGAGCACCCGCCCCTATATCGATCCCGACCGGATCGGCATCTGGGGCTGGAGCGGCGGCGGCGCGATGACCCAGAACGCGCTGTTCCGCTATCCCGATCTCTACAAGACGGGAATCGCGGTGGCGGGGCCGACGGACATGACGCTCTACGACACCGTCTACCAGGAACGCTATATGGGCCTGCCGCCGGACAATGCGGAAGGCTATAAGAACGGCTCGCCCATCACCTTCGCCGACCGGCTGAAGGGCAATCTGCTGCTGATCCACGGCACGCTGGACGACAATGTTCATTACCAGAACCAGGATCAGCTGGTGGATCGCCTGATCCACTTCAACAAGCCGTTTACGATGATGGCCTATCCCGACCGCAGCCACGGCATCTATGAGGGGGAGAATACCAGCATCCACCTGTATTCGCTGATGACCCGCTATCTGGAGACGAACCTGCCGCCCGGCGGGCGGTGATCGACGGTAACCCGGTGAAGGCCCTCGCGCGGGGCCAGCATCGCGGGTTCCTTGATATCCCAGACCAGCCCTAAACGCCGCAGGGTGATTAAGACCCACCAGCCGGGATCATGCTGTCCCGGCTCGATGCCCAAGCGCGCCGAGTCCGGCCAAGCGTGGTGATTGCCATGCCACGCCTCGCCAAATGTGACCAGCGCGGCGGCGGGCAGATCATGGCCCTGCACCGCGACATCCTCGATCCGCCAGCCCTGGGGGCCGCGACGATGGGTGATGTGACCGACCAGCCAATGGCCGGTTACACCTACCGCCACCCGTACCGGCACGCCCCAGATCAGCCAAGGCAGCCCGCCGATCCACAGGAACAACAGCGCCCAGGGCAGTTGCTGCGCCATCCAGCTTCGCTCGAGCAGCGCCAATAGGGGGTCGGTGCGCAGCCGGGCCTCGGGCGCGAAACGCGGCGGGTGCGCCAGTTCCAGCCGACAATGCATCTGCCACCATGCGTCGCGAAGCAGCGACGCGCGGTGTGCATGCAGATCGTGGCAGGCAACCTGTCGCTGCGCCCAATCACGCATGTCGTGCAGTCGCACCATGCCGAGCGGCCCCGCCATGCCGACCAGCGTGCCCAGATAGACGAGCAGCCTTTCCAGCCAAGGCGAAGTCGCAAAGCTGCGGTGAATCAGCAGGCGGTGAAGCCCGATCGAATGTCCCAGGCACAAGGTGACCACCGATGTCGTCATCCATAGCAGCATGGCCCCAGGCGTGACGTAGATCGGTGCAAGGATCAGCGCCGATCCGGTCATGCCGATCATCCAAAGCGATCGCCCCGGAGACCATTGCACATGCCCGTCACAGGCGTCGCTATCAGCCGAGGCGATCATGCGAGCGGTCGAACGACACGTCATTTTGCGCCCCTTCCTTATTTAGCTATATTCCTAAATATTTTAGATGGTTTGTCAATGCTTAGGTAATTCCCTAAATGCATCGCCATGCAACGCGTGTTCGAGGCGCTGGCCAACCCGGCCCGTCGCCGTATCCTCGCCTATCTGGCCCATGCCGAACTCAGCGCTGGCGACATCGCCTCGCGGTTCGAAATGACCAAGCCATCCATCTCACAGCACCTGTCGGTGCTCGAAGCCGCCGGATTGGTGAGCAGCGAGAAGCGGGGCCAGTTCGTTTTCTATCGGCTCGTTCCCGAAAGCCTGACGAATACGCTTCATGGCTTCGTGCAGGAGGTCTGCCCCGTGGCGCGTCCGCTCAAGCGCGAAAGCGCCACCCTGGCACGGGATCAGGACAAGGACCCCTAACCTGTGCTGATTGCGGTATAATCATAAGCCACAGTCGTTTTTGCAATCGTTTGTTGCAAACCATCCCAGACCACGTCATGATGCTCCCCGACGCGGTAAACCGGCGCTAGATACGGTCCTTACCCCCGCGTGCGAGAGGACCCTGATGACCCCGTCCCATCCTGCCGCCGGCACCATGGCCTCGATGAAGCCGCGCCTGTCGCTGGTCCGTATCCTCGAGATGAATCTGGGCTTTCTCGGCCTGCAATTCAGCTTCGGGTTGCAGCAGGGCAATATGGCACCGATCTACAGCTATCTAGGCGCGTCGGAGGCGCAGATTCCGCTCTTGCAACTGGCGGGGCCGATGACGGGTCTGCTGATCCAGCCACTGATCGGCGCGATGAGCGATCGGACCGACAGCCGCTTCGGCCGGCGCACGCCCTATTTCCTGATCGGTGCGGTGCTGTGCGCGCTGGGGCTGTTCTTCATGCCACTCAGCTCGTCGATCCTGATGGCGGTTTCACTGCTGTGGATTCTCGACGCCGGCAACAACATCACCATGGAGCCGTACCGCGCCTATGTCTCCGACCGGTTGGACCAGAGCCAGCACAATGTCGGCTTCCTGACCCAGAGCGCCTTTACTGGGCTGGCGCAGATGCTCGCCTTTCTGACGCCGTCGCTGCTGGTCTGGGCGGGCATGAACCCCGACTGGGTCGACAGCCACCATATCCCCTATACCGCGCGCATCGTCTTCATGATCGGCGCGGTCCTGTCCTTCGTGACGATCGTCTGGTCGATCCGGCGCGTCCCCGAATTGCCGCTGACCGCTGACGAGCGCGCCCGCATCGCCGCTGCGCCCAAGGGTATCGGCGCGACGCTGGGCGAGATCGGCGATGCGATCCGCACCATGCCGACCGCGATGCGCAAGCTGGCGCTGATGAGCCTGTTCCAGTGGTATGCGATGATGGCCTATTGGAATTACGTCATCTACGCGATCGGGCGTTCGGTCTATGGCACCGCCGACGCCACCTCGTCGGGCTTCCACGCCGCCGTGCTGACCAATGGCGAGGTCGCGGCCTTCTATAACGGTGTGGCGTTCCTGGCGGCCTTTGCGATGGTGCCGCTGGCCAGGCGCTGGGGGGCCGCGCCGCTGCATGCGATCTGCCTGGTCATCACCGGCATCGGCATGATCGCGATGCCGCACATGACCAGCAAGGCGATGCTCTTCCTGCCCGCCATCGGCATCGGCCTGGGCTGGGCCAGCATGATGGGCAACCCTTACGTCATCCTCGCCGGGTCGATCCCGCCCGAGCGGACGGGCGTCTATATGGGCATCTTCAACATGATGATCGTCATCCCGATGCTGATCTTCGGCGTGACGCTGCCACTCTTCTATCAATCCTGGCTGGGCGGCGATCCGCGCAATGTGCTGATCCTGTGTGGGGTACTGATGCTGCTCGCCGCCGCCTCGGTGCTGTCCGTCCGCACGCGACAGCCCCGCGAAGCCCTGCGCCACGCCTGACCGGCTCTCCCCCTTTTCCATTTCGAGGTATCATGACGACAGCCCCTACCCATTGGTCGGCCGACGCGCTTGCCGGTATCGCCGACCAGGCCGATGCCCGCCTGCCGGTCTTCGCCGATGCAGACGTGGTGCCGATCCTGCCCGACCATGATCTGTGGGACATGTGGCAGATCGCCTATGCCGACGGGCGCACCGCGATGCTGGCCGGGCGGAGCTGGTGGTTTTTCCTCGCCACGCCGCGCTTCGACGATCCCGAATGGCGGCATGACGAAGCGCGTATCCGCCTGACCAGCCACGGTGCGGACGGCTGGCGCGACCACGGCGTCACCTTTGCCGACGGCTTCACGCCGGGCAGCCGCGAATGGTCGGGCTCGGCGGTGCTGGGCGAGGACGACACGACGCTGACCATGTATTTCACCGCCTCGGGCCGGTGCGGCGGTCCGCGCACCTTCGAGCAGCGGCTGTTCGAGACGATGGGGCGCTTCATCGTCGAGGGCGATGAGGCACGCTGCGAAGGTTGGGATACGCCGGTGGAGAGCGTGGCGGCGGACGGCCATCACTATATCGTCGCCAATCAGGCCGAGCCGGAAAATGGCGGCATCAAGGGCTTTCGCGATCCGGCCTATTTCCGTGACCCGGCGGACGGTTCAGAATATCTGCTGTTCGTCGGCTCGGCCGGTTGGGTCGACGAGCATCTCGACGGCGTCATCGGCGTCGCCAAGCGGGTCGACGGGCGCTGGGTGATCCAGCCCGCGATGATCGAGTCGATCGGCGTCAACAGCGAGCTGGAGCGGCCGCATATCATTGTGCGGGACGGACTCTATTACTGCTTCTGGTCGACCCAGGCCAAGCGCTTCGCCCCCGGCCTAAGCGCGCCGACCGGCCTCTATGCGATGGTCGCCGACAGCATGGCGGGCCCGTGGCGGCCGGTGAACGGCACCGGGCTGGTCGCCGGCAATCCGGTCGAGGAGCCGACCCAGGCCTATTGCTGGTGGGTCACCGGAGAGGGCGATGTCATCAGCTTCGTCGATTATTGGGGTTTGGAAGGTGTCGACGTCAGCACCGACGCCGCGCTTCGCCGCCGGCATTTCGGCGGCACCGCCGCGCCGTGGTTCCGTATCGAGATGGCGGGCGACCGGGTGGCGATCGCCCGCGACTGAGGCTCAGGCGGAGTCCCGCGCGATCAGATCGGGGGCCAGCACCACGGAGCCGGCCTCCTCGCCACCGATCCGCGCGAACAGCGCATCGACCATCGCCTGGGCGCCGGCCGCGATGTCCTGGCGAATGGTGGTCAGGCGCGGCACCGCCTGGGCGGCGAGCGGCAGATCGTCATAGCCGACCACCGCCAGCGCGCCGGGCACCGCGATCGACCGGTCGGCCAGCACGCGCACCGCCGTCATGGCGATCATGTCGGAGGCCGCCGCAATCCCGCAGACCGGCATCTCTCCCCCGCCCTGTTGCAGCAGCGCGTCGATATGCGCGGCGATCTCCTGCTCCATGATGTCGGAGGCGAGATGACAGGACAGCTGCAGCGGCGCATCGGGCAACCCCGCCTCGGCCATGGCGGCGACGACACCGTCATAGCGGGCGCGGATTTCGGGCGCGCTGGTATCGCCCAGAAAGGCGATACGCCGGCATCCATGCGCCACCAGCCGCTCACCGGCCAGCCGGCCGCCGGCCAGATTGTCGGTCCCCACCGCCGCATGGACCTGCCCCGGCAGGGTGACGCCCCAGGCGACCAGCGGGCGATAGCGCCGCGCGACCCGCTCGATCGCGTCATACTGGTTGGACTGACCGATCAGCAGCACGCCATCGACCATCCCCGAATCGACCACCCGGTCCAGCCAGTCCTCGGCATCAGGGATGACGCGTGACAGCATCACGTCATAGCCGTTCTCGGTCAGCGCATCGACCAGATGGCCGAGCATCGTCATGAAGAACGGGTCGGACAGATGCTGCCGCCGCTCATGCCCTAGCGGCACGACGACGCCGATCACGCCGGTGCGACGGGTGCGCAGGCGGCTGGCCATCTGGTTGGGGCGAAAGCCATGCTCGTCGGCCAGCGCCTTGATCCGCTGGCGCGTCTGCTCGTTGACCAGAGTCTTTCCGGCCAGGGCACGCGACACGGTGCCCGGCGACACGCCGGCCAGTTCCGCGAGATCCGCGATGGTACGCACCCGGCGCACATCCTGCTCCATAAAATTCTCATTCATTTGAGAACGCTAACCGCAGCACCCCATGGCGAACAAGCAGGCAACGGCATTTGTCGGACCATTTTTACATGGATTAGCAATAATCGTCCGTGACGCGCTTTGGCGCGCTATGCAAGGCCGCAGGTTGAGGGGGGATCAGACGGCTGGGGGAGTGTATCCGGTGATGACGGTCGAACGGGCTCGCGACCGTCACATGCGTGGTCGCAAAGAAATTCCTATTCCTCCCCTGCAAGGGGAGGTGGCAGGCCGAAGGCCTGACGGAGGGGTGTCACCCTCTCGATAGCGGGACACCCCTCCGACGCGCTACGCGCGCCACCTCCCCTTGCAGGGCAGGAATGATGGTTCGCGCAGAGGCGCAGAGAACGCGGAGAATACGAAATCTTCTCTGCGCCCTCCGCGCCTCTGCGCGAACGCATCTCAGACCTTGTCGGTCAACTCCGGCACGACGGTGAACAGGTCCCCGACCAGACCGATGTCCGCCACCTGGAAGATCGGCGCATCCTCGTCCTTGTTGATCGCGACGATGACCTTGGAGTCCTTCATCCCCGCCAGATGCTGGATCGCGCCCGAGATACCGACCGCGACATAGACTTCGGGTGCCACGATCTTGCCGGTCTGCCCGACCTGATAGTCGTTAGGGGCATAACCCGCATCGACCGCCGCGCGGGATGCGCCGACGGCGGCACCCAGCTTGTCGGCGAGCGGGTCGATCAGCGCGTGGAACTGCTCCTCCGAGCCCAGCGCCCGACCACCCGAGACGATGATCTTGGCGCTGGTCAGCTCGGGGCGGGCGCTCTCGGCCTTTTCCGCGCCGACGAAGCGGGACTTGGCGGCATCGCCGGTTGCGGCGACCGCCTCGACCGTACCCGAACCGCCCTCGGCCGCTGCCTTCTCGAAGGCGGTGGTGCGGACGGTCAGGACCAGCTTCTTGTCGCTAGTCTTCACCGTCGCGATGGCATTGCCCGCATAGATCGGGCGGGTGAAGCTGTCGGGGGCCTCGACCGACAGGATGTCGCTGATCTGCATCACGTCGATGAGGGCGGCGACACGCGGCGCGATGTTCTTGCCCGTCGTGGTCGACGGGGCGAGGAAGGCATCGTGATGACCCATCAGCTCGGCGATCAGCGGCGCGACGTTTTCCGCTAGTGCGTTGGCGTACGCCGCGTCATCGGCGACATGGACCTTGCCCACGCCCGCGATCTTGGCGGCAGCCTGCGCCACGCCGTCCACACCCTGCCCCGCGACGATCAGGTGGACCTCACCCAGCTTGGCCGCCGCCGTGACGGTCGCCAGCGTGGCATCCTTGACGGACCCGCCGTCATGCTCGACCCATACCAGCGTCTTCACTTGGCCACTCCCAGTGCTTTCAGTTTCTCGACCAGTTCGTCGACCGAGCCGACCTTGACGCCCGCCTGGCGCTTGCCGGGTTCGGCGACATGGGTGATCGTCAGGCGCGGCGCGATGTCGACGCCGTAGTCGGCGGCGGTCTTGGTCGCCATCGGCTTGGACTTGGCCTTCATGATGTTCGGGAGCGACGCATAGCGCGGCTCGTTGAGGCGAAGGTCGGTCGTGACGATCGCGGGCAAAGTCAGCGCCACCGTCTCCAGGCCACCGTCGACCTCACGCGTGACGTTGGCGCTGTCACCGTCGATCTCGACCTTCGATGCGAACGTCCCCTGCGCCCAACCGAGCAGCCCGGCGAGCATCTGGCCGGTCTGGTTGTTGTCGCCGTCGATCGCCTGCTTGCCCAGGATCACGAGGCCGGGCTGTTCCTCTTCCACGACCTTGGCCAGCAGCTTGGCGACGCCGAGCGGTTCGACCGGCTGGTCGGCGGTGATGAGGATCGCCCGGTCCGCGCCCATGGCGAGCGCGGTGCGCAGCGTGTCCGCGGCCTTGGGCTCGCCGATCGAGACGACGACCACTTCGGTCGCCGCCCCCTTCTCCTTCAGCCGGATCGCCTCTTCCACCGCGATCTCGTCGAACGGGTTCATGCTCATCTTCACGTTCGCCAGATCGACGCCCGTCCCGTCCGCCTTCACCCGCGGCTTCACATTGTAATCCAACACCCGCTTCACGGGCACGACGATCTTCATAACCACTCTCTCAATCAGAAGCTGAAGCGGCCGCCGATCGACGCCACGAACGCTCGCGCGTTCTGCACCTGGCCCGAGGTCAGGATCGGCGTCTGCACGGCGGTGCCCGCATAGGCGGCGGTGCGGCGGTCGATGCTGGCATTGGCGAAGTCGATATAGCTGCCCGCCGCATCCAGCGTGAAGCGCGGCGTCACCTGATACGAGCCGCCGACCGAGTAATTCCAGCGGTTGGCGTCCGGCACGCGCGCGTCGCGATTGCCGTTCTGCGTCGGGGTGATGCCGCGCTGGACACCCGCCCGCAGGGTCAGGCGATCATTGGCCGCATAATCGAAGCCACCCGCCAGCGAGAAGCTGTTCTTGTAGTTTTCGGGGATCGCGGTGTTGATCGGCGCACCCAGACGGATCGCGTCGAAATCGGCCCAGGTGAAGCGCACGGCCTGCGCGTTCAGCGTCAGCTTGTCGGTCGCGCGGAAACGGCCCGCGACGATGATCTGCGCGGGCGTGTAGAATTCCGCCGTCGCGCCGTCGACCGTCCGGTTCTGGCCAGCCAGCGGGCCGAGCAGACCGCCCACTTCCAGGCTGCCCTTCAGCGTATGCTTGATCCGCGACTTGTAGCTGATGCCGACCGTCGCCCAGTCATTGTGCAGCTGCACGCCGGCGGTCCATCCCAGATCCCAGCCATCGCCCTTCAGCCGCTGGAACCCGTCGGGCAGCGCCGAGGACAGGTTGGGCAGCGCATTGCCCAGCTCGGCCTTGGTATATTCGACGTTCAGCGCGCCACCGACGCGCAGCCAGTCGAGCAGCGCGACGCCGACCGAAGGCTGGATGTCGATGGTCCGAAGCTCGGTCTTGAGCGCGCTGTACCGTGCCCAGCTGTTCGCCTCATATTCGGTGGTGAAGCTGTAGGGCGAGGTCACCGCCAGGCCGACCGCGACCCGGTCGTTCAGCGGAAAGGCGACCGCACCCGAGGGCACGACGCCGCGATTGATCGGATCGCTCGACACGCGGTTGCCGCCGACCGGCTGCAAGGTCTGGCCCGGACGGCGGATCAGCGTGCCCGTATCGACGACATCGCCCTTGGGGATGATCGCCGATGCGCCCAGCACCGCCTCACCGCGTTCCATGCCCGCGATCGAGGCCGGGTTCCACCACAGCGACGACGCGCCGGTGTCGGCACCCTCACCCGAAAAGGCGCGGCCCTGGCCACGGGTCGACTGTTCCTGAAGGTAGAAGGCCTGGCCATGCGCCGCACCCGCGAAGGCGAAGGACGAGGACAGGATGGCGGTCGCCAGCAGCGGCGCCTTGAGCGACTTGGTCATGAGCATACTCCCCGAGATTTTCTATGATGCGTTGGGACGAAGGATCAGCGGATGCGGGTCCAGGTCTGCGTCTTGCACAGCGGCACGAAGACGCAGCCGCGCACCTTCAGCGTATCCGGCCCTTCGGGCGTCAGCTTGGCGCTATAGGTCTTGCCGTCCTCGGCATTGTAGATCGTGCCGCCGCTCCAGGCCGCACCATCCTGCGAGAAGCCCTGCAGGATCAGCAGGTTCTTCAGCGGGCGATTGCGCAGCTTGGCATCGCGGTTGTTCTGGTCGGTCAGATTGGGATTGGTGCGCAGCTTTTCGGAGCTGAGGATCCGGCCGCACACCGAATTGCCGCACTTCTGGATTTCGACCACGCCACCGCGCGTCTGGGTCTGCCAGCGGCCGATCACCGTGTCCGCATTCGCACCGGCCGCCGCAAGGGCCATGGCCGTCAGGGTCAACAACATGCCTCTTCTCCTCTCCATGCCCCATATCCGGGCCGAAGCGCCGCCTGTTCACGGTCGCCCCTGAATTTCCCTATACGTCCATGACGTGACGCATAGGACAACACCGCACTATGACTATAATGCCGACTGACCCTGATCAAGGCCCGCCGGCATCGTGTCACCTCAAAACGCTTCCAGTTCCAGCGCCATCGTCGAGCGCTTGCCCGACTTGATCGCCAGGAACGCCGCCGTCGCCTGCGGCAGGATGCGATCGAAGAAGAAGCCGGTGGTGGCGAGCTTGGCGGTGTAGAACGCCGTCTCGTCCGTCCCCTCGGCCAGCCGCTCGGTCGCGATCCGCGCCGACTTCAGGAAGCAATGGCCGATGCCGACCAACCCCAGCAGACGCAGATAATCGGTCGCCGCCGCGCCCGCTTCCTCGGGGTCCTTCATCCCCTTCTGCGCGATCATGCCGGTGCTGAGCTGGAGCGCGCCGAACGCCTGCTGGAGCGCGGCGGCCCAGCCGGTGATCGCCTTGTCCTCGTGGCAGGTCAGCGCCTCGACCTGTTCCGACACCGCATGGAAGAAGGGACGCATATAGCGGCCCATATGCGCGGGCATCTTGCGGCCGACGAGATCGAGCGCCTGGACGCCGTTGGTGCCCTCATAGATTTGCGCGATGCGGGCGTCGCGGACGAACTGCTCGATGCCATGGTCGCGGATGAAGCCGTGACCGCCATGCACCTGCACCGCCAGATTGGCCGCGTCGAAGGCGAGGTCGGTGAACAGCGCCTTCACGACCGGGGTCATCAGCGCGACGAAATCGGCCGCGCGCGCCTTGTCGGCCGGGTCGATCGCATTCGCCTCGGCATCCAGCCCGCGCGCCGCCCACTGGCCTAGCGCGCGACAGCCCTCGGCATAGACACGCATCGTCATCAGCATGCGGCGCACGTCCGGATGGACGATGATCGGGTCGGCGGGCAGATCGGGCCGCTTGGCCCCGCCCAGCGCACGCCCCTGCAACCGGTCCTTGGCGTAGGCGACGGCCGACTGGTACGCGATCTCGTTGACGCCCAGCCCCTGGATGCCCACCGACACACGCTCGGTATTCATCATGGTGAACATCGCGGCCAGGCCCTTGTTCAGCTCACCCACGACCCAGCCCTTGGAGTCGTTGAACTCCAGCTGGCAGGTGGCCGAAGCCTTCAGGCCCATCTTGTGCTCGATCGCCGCGACGCTGACGCCATTGGCGGGACCAACTGAGCCGTCGTCCTTGGGCAGATATTTCGGCACCAGGAACAGGCTGATCCCCTTCACCCCCTTAGGCGCATCGGGCGTGCGGGCGAGGACAAGGTGGATGACGTTGTCGGTCAGGTCATGGTCGCCCGCCGAGATGAAGATCTTGCCGCCGGTCAGGCGATACGACCCATCCTCCTGCGGCTCGGCGCGGGTGCGGAGCAGACCCAGATCGGTGCCGCAATGCGCCTCGGTCAGGCACATCGTGCCGGACCATTCGCCCGAGATCATCTTCGGCAGGTAGAAGCTCTTCAGGTCTTCCGAACCATGGCCCATCAGCGCGGTGGTCGCGCCGTGCGTCAGGCCGGGATAGAGGCTGAACGACAGGTTGGTCGCGCAGATCATCTCCTCGACCAGCTTGTTCACCGCCTCGGGCAGCCCCTGCCCGCCATATTCGACCGGCGAGGCGAGCGCGGCCCAGCCGCCTTCGCAGAACTGGCTATAGGCTTCCTTGAAACCGGTCGGCGTGCGGACGACGCCGTTCTCCAGCTTGCACCCTTCGATGTCGCCGGTGGCGTTGAGCGGCAGCAGGACCTCCTGCGTGACGCGCGCCGCCTCTTCGAGGATCGCGTCGTACAGTTCGGGACCGAATTCGTCCTGGCCCGCGACGGGGCCGAACTCG
Organism: Sphingomonas pseudosanguinis; assembly: GCF_052056765.1. Classification (NCBI taxonomy): domain Bacteria; kingdom Pseudomonadati; phylum Pseudomonadota; class Alphaproteobacteria; order Sphingomonadales; family Sphingomonadaceae; genus Sphingomonas; species Sphingomonas pseudosanguinis. The sequence continues at coordinate 1,027,177 of NZ_CP189888.1, read as the reverse complement.
TCCTCCTTGAAAAGTTCGTGGAGGACGAAACGCATGTCGCGTAGCGGCGCGTTATAGACTTGCATGGGATTATCCTCTCCCGATCAATTGCGCAGCGGCTTGCCGGTTTCGAGCATATGCTCGACCCGCGCCTGGGTCCGCGCATCCTTGACGCTTTCCATGAAGGCGGCGCGTTCCAGCTTCAGCAGCTGATCCTCGCTCACCTCGTCGATGATGTCGGCCTCGCCGCCGGTGACGATGTTCGCCAGACGGCCCGCGACCACCACGTCATAGGGCGTGGCGACGCCCTTCTTGGCGAAGTCGGCGACCGCGCCGTTGAAGGCGACGCGTCCGGCCGCGCCCGGCAGGCGGAAGACCGGCTTTTCGGGCGGCTGATAGCCCTCGACCAGCGACAACGCCTTCTGCTTGGCATCGGCCAGCAGACGGTCGCGGTTCATGGTGATGCCATCGTCCTTGCGGAGATAGCCCAGGTCCTTGGCCAGTGCCGCCGAGCGCGACACCTGCGCGGTCGAGATGGTTTCGAACGCCTTCATCGCGGCGGGCATCGGACCCTTGGGGCTCTTGGGCGACTTGGCGAGACGATCGATTAGCTCGCCATTGCCGCCCCAGCCCGGCACCAGACCGACGCCGGTTTCGACCAAGCCGATATAGCTCTCCGCATGGGCCTGGATGGCATCGGCATGGAGCAGGATCTCGCACCCGCCGCCCAGCGCCATGCCCGCCGGCGCGGCGACCACCGGGAAGGGCGCGTATTTCAGCGCCTTATACGCCTGCTGGCCTGCGACGACCAGCTTGTCGACCTCACCCCAGGCGGCGATGTTCACCGCGAACATGGCGAGGCCCAGATTCGCGCCGGCCGAGAAGTTGCTGCCCTCGTTATAGATGACCAGCGCCTTATACTGGCTCTTCACCAGCGCGATGGTCTTTTGAAGGAGCGACAACACCTGCTCGTCGAGCGCGTTCATCTTGCCGGTGAACTCGAACGCCACGACGCCGTCGCCGACGTCCCAGGCCGAGGCCGAACCGTTCTTGAGCAGCGGTTCGGAGCGCAGCTTGATGTCCTCGAGCAGCAGCACGCCCTCGGCGCGGACGACATCGGCATAGTCGCCGCCGAGCGTCAGATACTGACGCTTGCCATCGACCACGCGGTAGAAGGGGCGATCCCCCGCCGTCTCCAGCAGCGCGGGCACGGGCTTGCCCTCGGCGCGCCGCCGCTCGGCCAGCTTGCCCGGACCCATGCGATCGATCAGCTCGAACGGGCCGAACTTCCAGTTATAGCCCAGCTTCATCGCGTCATCGATCGCGACCACATCGTCCGCCGCTTCACCGACGAGGCCAGCAGCATAGGACAGGACCGGGCCAAGGATCGCCCAGGCATAGTCGCCGACCTTGCCCGGCGTTGCGACCAAAGCGGCCAGGTCCTTTTCGGCGCGACCGGGTAGACGTTCCGGCTTCTTTTCCGCGCGATACTCGCCGGTCTGCAGATCGATCGCCTGCTTGGCCTTGGTGCCGTCGGGCTTGCGGTCGAGGCGGTAGAAGCCACCCTTGCCCTTGCGACCCGTAAAGCCCTCCGCGATCATCTTGTCGACCAGCGGCAGCGGCCGGATCGTGTCGAAATAGGCGTCACCCTCCGGCAGGGTCGAGGACAGCGACTTGGCGAGCAGCGGCATTAGGTCGATGCCGACCAGGTCGATCAGCCCGAAAATGCCGGTCTTGGGCACGCCCATCGGACGGCCGCCGATCTGGTCGGCCTCCTCAACGGTCAGCCCCTGGTCCATCGCCGCGTTGATCGCGACCGCCAGCCAATAGGTGCCGATGCGGTTGGCAATGAAGCCCGGCGTGTCCTTGGCGCGGACGATCCGCTTGCCCATGCGGTGATCGACGAACTGCTCGACCTTGGCCGCGACACCGGCATCGGTGTGCTCGGAGGTCACGATCTCGATCAGCCGCATATAGCGCGGCGGGTTGAAGAAATGGGTGATGAGGAAGTCTTGTCTGAACTGCTCCGACCGCCCCTCGACCAGATGACCGAGCGGGATGGTCGAGGTGTTCGACGACACCGCCGTGCCGGGGCGCTTCAACTCCTCAAGACGGGCATAAAGAGCCTGCTTGATGTCCAGCCGCTCGACCACCGCCTCGACGATCCAGTCGCACTCGGCAACCTTGTCGAGGTGATCCTCGATGTTGCCCGTTTCCACCAGCTTGGCGGCGGCTGGCGACATGAAGGGCGCAGGCTCGGTCTTGAGCATCTTGGCGACGGCGCCCTTGGCGATCGCGTCGCGGTCGGCGCCGTCCTTGGGCACGATGTCGAGCAGCAGGACGGGCACACCGGCATTGGCGACCTGCGCCGCAATGCCAGCCCCCATCACCCCTGCGCCGATCACGCAAACCTTGTTGATCGTGTCAGCCATCATGCACGCTCCAATACCGTGGCGATGCCCTGCCCGCCGCCGATGCACTGGGTGGCGAGCGCATATTGGCCGCCGTCGCGCGCCAGCAGGGCCGCCGCCTTGCCGACGATGCGCGCGCCGGTCGCGCCCAGCGGATGGCCGATGGCGATGGCGCCGCCGTCCTTGTTGATCGTCTCGTCCTTCAGACCTAGATCGCGGATGCAGGCGATCGCCTGGCTGGCAAAGGCTTCGTTGATCTCGACGACGTCGAGGTCGCTGGCCGAGATACCAGCACGCTCCAGCGCCTTCTTCGACGAACCGATCGGGCCGAGCCCCATCGTCTCCGGCTCGCAGCCCGAAATGCCCACCGACTTGATGCGGGCGAGGATCTTCAGGCCGTGGCGAGTGGCGAACTCTTCAGAGGTGACCAGTACGGCGGCCGCACCATCGGTCAGCGGCGAAGCGGTGCCCGCGGTCACGGTGCCGTCCTTGTCGAAGGCGGGCTTCAGGCCCGACAGAACTTCCTCGGTGGTGTCGGGACGGATCAGGCCGTCCTCGGTCACATCGCCCGCCTTGGTGTGGATCGGCACGATCTCATCGGCCAGACGCCCGGCCGTGCGCGCCTCGGCGGCCTTCTTCTGGCTGGCGACCGCGAACTTCTCCTGCTCGGCGCGGGTGATCTGGTACTTCTCCGCGACATTCTCGGCGGTCTGGCCCATGCCCATATAGGCACCGGGGCGCGCGGCGGCGAGTTCGGGGTTGGGCAGCGGGTTGTAGCCGCCCATCGGCACCCGGCTCATCGACTCGATACCGGCGCAGATGAACGCCTCGCCCGCGCCGATCTGGATCTGGCCCATCGCGATATGGATGGCCGACATGGACGATCCGCAAAAGCGGTTCACCGTCATGCCGCCGACCGACAGCGGCAGGTCCGCCAGCAGGCCGATCAGGCGCGCGACGTTCATCCCCTGCTCGCCCTCGGGGAAGGCGCAGCCCAGGATGATGTCTTCGATCTGCGACGCATCGACGCCGGTCCGCTCGATCAACCCGCGAATCACCTGTGCGGTCAGATCGTCGGGGCGAACCCGGGCCAGGGCGCCCTTGCCCGCCTGAGTGAAGGGAGAGCGGGCATAGCCTGCGATCACGATGTTGGTCATCCAATCCTCTCTTGTGCGGTCATCTTTGGGCTTGCAGCCTCACGTTAAGGTGCGTTACCTACCCTATACGTAAACACCATAAGAAACTCGACCGCAATCGACAACCGGGTATGGTCGAAAAAATAACGAGGAGAGCCGCACGATGACGATCGGATCTGTCGCAGAGGCTGGGGGTGGTGCTGGGAACGGTGGCGTGACGGGCCAGGCGACGGGACGGCCGCTGAGCTTCGTGCCGCGACTGCTGACCGACATGTTCGAGACTACGGTACGGCGGCATCGCGATCGTCCCGCCATCGACTTCATGGGGCGGATCACCCGCTATGGCGAACTGAGCGACATGGTCGATCGCGCCGCCGCCGGCCTCCAGGCGCTGGGCGTGACGAAGGGGACACGCGTCGCGCTCTGCCTGCCCAATATCGTCTATTACCCGGTGCTGTTCTTCGCGACGCAGAAGGTCGGGGGCATCGTCGTCAATGTGAACCCCCTCTATGTCGAGCGCGAGCTGTGCCATCTGCTCGAGGATTCGGGCGCGGAGATCATCGCCACCTGCGACATTCCCGACATCTATGAACGCGTCAGCCATGTCGCCGACAAACTGTCCTTGCGCCACGTCATTTCCTGCCCCGTCGCCGATGCGCTGCCCACCGTGAAGGGCCTGGCCTATCGTCTGCTCAAGCGGTCGATGATCGCCGCGCCCGGCTCCTCGCCCCGCCACCTGACCTTCGCGCAGATGACGAAGCGCGGCGGCGCCCTGACCCCGGTATCGGCCAGCCCCGACGATGTGGCGGTGCTACAATATACCGGCGGCACGACCGGCAGCCCCAAGGCGGCGATGCTGTCGCACGCGAACCTGATCGCCAATGCCGATGCGATGGTGATCCACACCGGCGGCGAGGACGCGATCGGGGCCGAGCGCATCCTGGGCGTCCTGCCGCTGTTCCACGTCTTCGCGCTGACCACCGTGCTCAGCTTCGCGATCCGCGTCGGCGCCGAGATGATCCTGCTCCCCCGGTTCGAGCTGGACCAGGTGCTCAAGACCATCGCGCGCAGCAAGCCGACCTATTTCCCCGCCGTGCCCACCATCTACAACGCCATCGCCGGCGTCGCCGAGGCGCGCGGCGTCGACCTGTCGGCGATCAAGGCCTGCATCTCGGGCGGCGCGCCGCTGCCCGCCGAGGTGCGGGTCGCGTTCGAGACGACGACGGGGGGCAAGCTGGTCGAAGGCTATGGCCTGTCCGAAGCGTCGCCGATCATCACCTGCAACCCGTTGACCGGCGAGAACAAGGGCGGGTCGGCGGGCCTGCCCTTCCCCGGCACGATCATCGAGATCCGCGACCGCGACAATCCCGACCGGCTGATGCCGCCGGGCGAGGTCGGCGAAATCTGCGCGCGCGGGCCGCAGGTGATGGCCGGTTACTGGAACAGGCCGGCGGAAACCGCGCAGGTCTTCATCGACGGCGCGCTGCGCACCGGCGATGTCGGCTATCTGGACGAGGACGGCTATCTGTTCATCGTCGACCGCATCAAGGACGTGATCCTGTGCGGCGGCTACAACGTCTATCCGCGCATGATCGAGGAGGCGTTGTACGAGCATCCGGCGGTCGCCGAGGCGGTCGTGATCGGCATCCCCGACCCCTATCGCGGCCAGTCGCCCAAGGCCTTCGTCAAGCTCGCCCCCGACCATCACGCGACGCCCGACGAACTGCGTGTGTTCCTTCAGGACAAGGTCAGCAAGATCGAACTTCCCCGCGAGGTCGAAATCCGCGAAAGCCTGCCCAAGACCCTGATCGGCAAATTGTCGAAAAAGGAACTGGTCGAGGAAGAATTGGCGAAGGCGGCCGCCAAGGCGGCTGCGGGTGGGGGTATCGCAGGGTGAGTGAAGACGAGGAGTTGCGCGGCATCCAGGATGTGGCCAACAGCCTGGGTGTGACGACGCGCACATTGCGCTTTTACGAGGATCGCGGCCTGATCGAGCCGCGCCGCGTCGGCACCGCGCGCGTCTATTCCAAGCGGGAGACGGCGCGGATGCAGTTGATCCTGCGCGGCAAGCGGCTGGGCTTCTCGCTGCGCGACATCGAGGAATTCCTGCGGCTGTACGACGCCGATCCGCAGCATGTCGAACAGATGCGCGCGCTGGCCGAGCGGTGCCGCGAACGCGTCGACGAGCTGCGCCAGCAGATGACCGCCCTAGTCCAGACGGTCGAGGAACTGGAGACGATCGAACGCGAAGCGCGCGAGCGCGTCAACGCGGCGGGGGCGTGATTACCGACTATTCCTCCCCTTGAAGGGGAGGTGGCAGGCCGAAGGCCTGACGGAGGGGTGTCGCCGGTCGTGAGGGGGTGCCCTCTCCAATATGTGACCTAACCCCGCGCGTCACTCTCCACCTCGGCCGGGAAGCGCAGCGTCGCGCGCAGGCCCGGGCGGGTATTCTCCAGCGTCAGCGTCGCGTCCAGCCGCTGCGCGGCGGAGCGGACGATGGCCAGCCCCAACCCGCTGCCGTCGCGACCCTCGCTGGTCGACAGGCGCGCGAAGCGGATGCCCGCGCGGGCCAGTTCGGCCTCGGGCAGGCCGGGCCCGTCATCGGCGACCGACACCGATATGCCCTGCGCGTCGCGTGCGATCGACAACGTCACCTGTCCGCCGGCGCGATTATAGCGGATGGCATTGTCGACCAGATTGGAGAGGATTTCGAACACCAGCGTCCGGTGGCTGGCGATCGCGATGTCGCCTTGCGCCTCCAGATGCAGGTCCACGCCCGCCTCGATCGCCTGACCGATGCGGCGGTTGATGACCACCACGGCCACCTCACGCAGATCGACCCGCTCGCGCGGGGGCGAGGCGCCCGCCTCCTCGGCACGGGCCAGCGCCAGCAACTGGGTCACCAGATGCTCCAGCCGGTCCGCCGCATCGCCGATCTCGCCCAGTGCCGCCGGGTCGCCGCGCCGCGCCAGTGCCACCTGCACCTTCAGCACCGCGAGCGGCGTGCGCATCTGATGCGAGGCATCGGCGGTGAAGCGCCGCATCCCCGCCGTCGCACTATCCAGCCGGGCGAGCAGATTGTCGAAGGCATCGGCGAGCGGCCGCAGCTCAGCCGGAAGCGGGCCGGTATCGAGCGGCGACAGGTCGGGCGTCGCACGCGTGTCACGCGCCGCCACCGCCCCACGCAACCGGGCAAGCGGCTTCAGGCTCCAGGCGAGCGCCGGCCGGATCAGCAGGAGCGCGACACCGACCAACAGCGTCTCGCCAATCAGCAACGCCATCACCAGCCGCCGCTGCAATGCATGGCGATTGTCCAGCGTCTCGGCGATCTGGACGACGACCGGCATGGCGATGCGCGGCAGGGCGCGGCGCACCTCGGCGATGCGGATGTCCTGATCGCGGTAGCGGGCATAGCGGAACCGGGGCACGTCCAGCGCCAGGTCGCCGGGCTGCGGCGCGGGCAGGTCGGCATAGCCGGTCAGCAAACGGTCACCCACCGCGATCCGGTAATAGACATTGTCGCGCTCGTTATTCTCCAGCATGCCGAAGGCGGCGGCGGGCAGGTCCATCGTCACCTCGCCCCGCTCGACCTGCACCGTCTCGGCGATGGCGCCCAGCGCGCCGCCCAGCACCCGGTCGTTCGTGCGCCGGACGACATCGGCGATCAGCGTCGCCCCGGCCAGCCCCAGCAGGATCGCGATGCCGATCAGCGGCGCCAGCATCGCGGCGGCGAGCCGGGTCCGCAGCGCCAGTGCCTGCCCCCGCTCGGTCTTGTCGTGCTCAGCTTGCATCGAGCAGATAGCCGACGCCGCGCACCGTCCGGATCATCGGCCCGTCGGGGGCCAGCTTGCCGCGCAGCCGGGTGATGTTCACCTCGATCGCATTGGGGCCGACCGGCTCGTCATAGCCGAAGACCTCGGCGAGCAGCGTCTCGCGCGGCACGATCTGGCCGGCGCGCGTCGCCAGCGAATCGAGCACCGCCCATTCGCGTCGCCGCAGGTCGAGCGCCCGCCCCGCCACCTGCGCCTGTCCGGTCGACCGGTTGAGGACCAGCGTGCCGACCATCAGTTCGGGCGTCGGATCGCCACCGCGCCGCCGGCCGAGCGCCCGGATGCGCGCCTCCAGTTCCTCGGGCGCGAAGGGTTTGCGCAGATAATCGTCCGCGCCCAGATCGAGACCGCGCACCCGGTCGTCCAGCGCGTCGCGCGCGGTCAGCATCAGGACCGGCACCCGCTCGCCGCGCCGCCGCAGCGCCTGAAGCACCGCGAAGCCATCGATGTCGGGCAGGCCGACATCGAGGATGACCAGGGCGTATGGCTCGCCCGCGATCACCTCCAGCGCCTCCTCGCCACGCCCGACATGGTCGACCGCATGGCCCGCCGCGCGTAGCAGCGCGATCAGGCTGCGTGCGAGCGCGGCATCGTCCTCTACGATCAGAATCCGCATGACGGGCAGAATCCGCATAAGCAGGCCGACCGGTGAAAGGCGGATGACAGGTTACGGACATAGATCATCGTCATCAGCCTAACCGAACCCAGAGGCGGTAGGCGAGAGGACCTGATCGATGCGTTTTGCAATTTTGCTATCGGCATGGCTGTTCCTGGCCATCCCCGCGGGCGCGCAGCGGCCGACCGGCTATCCGCGCTCCTATGACGCGCTGATCGAGGCGGCGCGGGCGGAGCGAGGCGTGCGCATCTATGGCAATGCCGATGCCACCGCCATGGCGCCGGTGATCGCCGCCTTCTGCCGCGTCTATCCGGGCATCGCCGTCGACTATCGGGACCTGCAATCGCGCGACATCTATACGCGCTTCATGGCCGATATGCGCGCCGGCCGGCCCAGCGCCGACCTGGTCTGGTCCTCGGCGATGGACCTTCAGGTCAAGCTGATCAACGACGGCTATGCCCAGGCCTATCTCAGTCCCGAAAAGCCCGCTCTGCCGCCGGTGTCGGTCTGGAAGAACATGGGCTACGGCGTCACCGCCGAGCCGGTCGCGATCGTCTATAACCGCCGGCTGATTCCGGCCGCGCAGGTGCCGCGCACGCATGAGGCGCTGGAGCGGCTGTTGCGCGCCCGACGCGCCGCACTGACCGGCAAGGTCGTGACCTATGATCCGGCGCGTTCGGACGTCGGCTATCTCTTTCTGACCGAGGATTTCGCGATCACCCGCGACACCCGCTCGCTGATGCTGGCGATCGCGGCGACGCGGCCCTGGCTGTCGCGCACCACCGGGCCGATGCTGGACGCGGTGGCCGACGGGCGCGTGGCGATCGCCTATAATGTCGTCGGCTCCTATGCGCTCACCCGCGCGCGGCGCGATCCGCGACTGGGAGTCGTCTTCACCCGCGATTACAACATCGTCGCCTCGCGCGTCGCCTTCATCGCGCGCGATGCCCGGCGGCCGGCGGCGGCGCGGCTGTTCCTCGATTTCCTGCTGTCGCGCACGGGGCAGACGCTGCTGACCCGCGAATGGCTGTTGCCGGTGCGCCGCGATGTGCGTGCCCCCCGCCTCGCCCCCGATCAGGCCCGGCCAATCCGTGTCGGTCCCCAGTTGCTCGTCCATCTCGATACGCTCAAGCGCCGCCGGTTCCTGGCCGACTGGCGCTCCATTTTGGCCGAAGGAGCCCGTTCGCAATGAAACTTCCCCTGATCGGCTGCGCGCTCGGCGCGCTCGTCATCGCCACGCCCGCATTGGCGCAGACGCCAAGCCAGGAGGATCTGGCCGCGCTGGTCCGTGCGCAGGCCGCCGAGATCGCCGCGCTGAAGGCCCGGCTCGACCGGCTGGAGGGCACGGCCGCCACCGCACCGGCGACAATCGCCGCCACGCCACAGACGACTCCGGCGACACCCGCCCCCGAACGGCTGGCGCAGGTCACCCCACCGCCCATCATCACCCAGCCCTTCGCGCCGCAACTGGTGCCACCCGGCCCCGCCGAGCGCGACATCACCCGCGCCCGCAGCGCCGAGGCCGCCGGCGTCACCACCGAATGGGGGGCGGGCCTGCCCGTCTTCCACTCGGCGGACGGCATCTACACCTTCAAGCCGCGCGGCCGCATTCTGACCGATGTCAGCTCGACCATGGGATCGCGCTATAACGGGCGCAACATCACCACCACCGGCATGCGCGCGCTGCGCCTAGGTCTGGAAGGCGGCGTCGGCAACCACTTCTTCTACCAGTTCGAATCCGACTTCTCGGAGAACGAGGTCGATATCGTCACCGCCTTCATCGGGTGGCGCAACCGGATCGGCAAGGGCATCGACTATGACGTGCGCGCCGGCCATCTGTTCAACGATCGCGGCTTCGAAGGCTCGACCGGCTCGGACTCGACGCCGTTTCTGGAGCGCACCGTCGTCTCCACCGCGATCCTGCCCCAGCGTGGCTTCTACGGCATCGGCATCATGCCGCGGCTGTTCTGGAAGACCGGCCATGCCTCGCTGACCGTGACCGGCGACCGGGTCGATGGCAATCAGGGCAGCAATGACAGCCGCACCGTGCTGGCCCGCGCGCACTGGAACCCGATCAAGGACGACCGCCGCGTCCTGCATGTCGGCCTGTGGGGCTTTGACGAAGGGCTGTCGGCGACCGCCGGGACGCTCACCCGCAACACCGTGATCGGCGGCCGCTTCAACGGCGCGCTGCGCGTCTCCACCGGTGCGCTGCTGGGCGGGACCGGCACCACCGGTTACGGCGCGGAGCTGGGCGGCTATGTCGGTCCGGTCTGGGTCATGGGCGAAGCGGGCGAACGTCATGCGCGCCTCGACGGCGGTCGGCCCGATTTCGTCAGCAAGGCGTGGAGTCTGTCGGGCGGCTGGTTCATCACCGGCGACCTGCCCCCCTACAACCCCCGCCTCGGCAGCTTCGGCCAGCCGCGCGTGCTGAAGCCGATCTTCGACGGCGGCCCCGGCGCGATCGAGCTGACCGCGCGCTACGAGAATCTCGACTATTCCAGCCTGTTGACCGGCGGACGCGGCTGGGCCGCGACGGTGGGCGCCAACTGGTACCTCAACAGCTTCACCCGCATCCAGATCAACGCCATCCACTGGGACACCGACAACCGCGCCGGCGCCTATATCGGCCCCGACAATGGCGAGACGGTCAGCGCGCGCGTCGCCGTCACCTTCTGATCCGCCTTCCTCTCTTCATCCCTTTTACGGGAGCTTGCCTGTAATGGACCTCGCCCTGCTCGGCTTCCTGATGGTCGCCACCTTCATGACGCTGATCATGACGAAGCGGATGACCCCGCTCGTCGCGCTGATCGTCGTGCCCACCGCCTTCGCGCTTCTCGCCGGTTTCGCCAGCGGCGTGGGCGACATGATGATCGACGGTATCAAGAACCTCGCGCCCACCGGCGTCATGCTGCTGTTCGCGATCCTGTTCTTCTCGATCATGACCGATACCGGCCTGTTCGACCCGCTGGTCAACCGGTTGCTGCGCGTGGTGCATGGCGACCCGATGCTGATCCTGATCGGCACGGTCGTGCTGTGCGCGCTGGTCAGCCTGGATGGTGACGGATCGACGACCTACATCATCACCATCGCCGCGCTCCTGCCGCTCTACAAGCGCTACGACATGAACCGGCTGTACCTGTGCTGCCTGTTGATGACGACCAGCGGCATCATGAACCTGACCCCCTGGGGCGGCCCGACCGCGCGCGCGGCCAGCGCGCTGAAGCTCGATCCCGCCACGCTGTTCCTGCCGCTGATCCCCGGCATGATCGCAGGGCTCGCCGCGCTGATCGCGCTGGCCGTCTGGTTCGGCCGCAAGGAGCGCCACCGCATCGGCCATGTGAAGGCAAACGAGCCGACCGCTTTCACCGGCATGGCCGTGTCGCAGTTCCCGGAAGCGCGCCGCCCGCATCTGCGCTGGTTCAACGGCGCGCTGACCCTCGCGCTGATCGCAGGGCTGGTCACCGGCATCCTGCCGCTGTCGGTGCTGATGATGCTGGCCTTCGCCATCGCCATGATCGTCAACTATCCGCAGGTCGCCGAGCAGAAGGAGCGCATCTCCGCCCATGCCGGCAACGTCCTGTCGGTCGTGTCGCTGATCTTCGCCGCCGGCATCTTCACCGGCATCCTGTCGGGCACCGGCATGGTCGAGGCGATGAGCAAGGAAGTCGTCGGCTTCATCCCGCCGGTGCTGGGGCCGTATATGGCGCCGATCACTGCCGCGCTCAGCCTGCCCTTCACCTTCTTCATCTCCAACGACGCCTTCTATTTCGGCATGCTGCCGATCCTGGCGGAGGCCGGCACCCATTATGGCGTGTCGCCGATGGCGATCGCGCGCGCCTCGCTGATGGGCCAGCCGGTCCACCTGCTCAGCCCGCTGGTGCCGTCGACCTATCTGCTGGTCAGCTTGGCCGGGATCGATCTGGCCGACCATCAGCGCTTCACGCTGGTGCCCGCCGCCGCGATCTGCGCGGTGATGACCATCGTCGGCATGGCCGTCCTCGCCTTCCCGCTCGTCGGCTGACCCAGGGAGATCCGCGATGATGCGCCACCCCGTCCCGCTCCTCCTGCTGCCCGCCATGGGTTGCGATGGCCAGCTCTGGGCCCGGCAGGTCACCGATCTGGTCGACATCGCCCATCCGCAGATGGGCGACCTGACGGTCGACGACAGCCTGACGGCGATGGCGGCGCGCGTGCTCGCCCATGCCCCGCCGCGCTTCGCCGTCGCCGGGGTCAGTCTGGGCGGCTATGTCGCGCTGGAGATGATCCGGCAGGCGCCCGACCGGATTACCCGCGTGGCGCTGTTCGGCACTCGAGCCTCGATGCAGATGCGACCGCGCACGGTGGCCGAACAGGGACTGTTGGCGACCGCGCCGCATGACGATCCGATGCTGACCCCGATCATCAGCGGCCCGGTCCAAGCCATGGCCGAGCGCGTCGGCACGGCGGTGTTCGAACGACAGCAGCGCGCGCTGCTCGCGCGCCCCGACATCGCCCCCGCCATCGCGGCGGTGACCATGCCCGCGCTAATCGCGGTGGGCGACCGCGACCGCATCTGCCTGCCTGAGGATGCGCGCGCACTGGCCGACCGTATCCCGGGCGCGAATTTTCAGCTGATCCCGCGATGCGGCCACCTGGCCCCGATCGAACGACCGGGGGCGGTGACCGCGCTGCTCCGGGACTGGCTCTCCTGAGCGCGGTCGGGGGCCGATCGATGTCGACGCCGCCATTCCCTTTCCCCTGGATAGGGGAGAGGGTTAGCGGAGCTTGCCAGCGTGCTGGCTAGCGTAGCTTGGGTGAGGGGTTGAGCGAGCCTTTGGCTCGCGCGCTCGCCGAGCGAGCGCAGCACCCCTCACCCAGCTCCGACTAACTCTTTGCTTTCGCAAAGACCAAGTCTGCGCAACCCTCTCCCCTCTGAGAGGGGCGAGGGAAAGCAAGCGCATAGCCGAATGCCGCCTCTAGAAAAGGATGACATGAGGTGGATTCGTCATTGCGAGCGTAGCGAAGCAATCCAGTGTCCAGGCAAGACGCTTTGGATTGCTTCGCTACGCTCGCAATGACGGCTTGGGTCAAACTGACGTTATCCCGCTCTAGCTCGGATGCGCCTCGGATTCGGCCACCGCGCTGTCGGCTTCGGTGGGAAGGGTCGCATTGTCCGTTGCGCCGTCCCCGTCCGACAGGCGCATCTGTTCATAGGCGATTTCCAGATCCTGCACGCCCGAGCCCGTGGGCTGGATCGGCAGGTCCGAAAACGTCTGCGGTTCGGCGGGGGTCATGGGGTCGTCGCGCATGTCGCTCTCCTGGTTATCCGCCATCAACGCACCGGACGCGCGAATGTCCCCGCAGCCGCTTAGCGGGCCAGCGCCAGCATGATCCGCGTCGAACATAGCGCGCAGTCCAGCGCGGATGCGGTCGCGCGCGGACAATCGACACAGGCGGCGCGCGAGCGGGTTCCGTCGAGCAGCCCGATCAGCATGGACTCATCCGCCGACAGACGTTGGCGGCCGACCCGGAAAGGCCGTCCAAGCGCCGCCTCACACAGCGTCATTAGGCTGTCGAACACCGGCGCCAATATGTCGCATCCCATGGGCGCGAGCATCGCGTGCAATCTCTGTTGCACCGGTCCATGCTCGTCGCGCGCCGTACGCCAGGTCCGCATGACGGCGCTGATCAGATCGTCCGCCGCACGAGTGCCTGCCCCGGAGTCGGGTGGCTTTGGCCTTGTATCTGCGGGCATTTCCTGAACCTCCCGACCAACTCTATATTGCGAGTAATTATCATTATCTCATTTGCCATTCGCTGAAAAGAGGCGCAACGGGGTCGGGCCCAGCGGTCGGTCGCCCCGTCGATGCGCGCCGTGACGGGTTTCCGGTCGCCACATCGACGGCCCTGATGATCGCTCGCGCATCCCTTGCGTTGAGGCGGCGGATCGAAAGGAACAGATAACAGGCATGCGGTGGCGGCGGCGGAATCTGGCCTCGATGAGTGCCGATGTGAACGATGGTCTGGCACCGGGTGTCGAGGCGGTCACGAGCGGGACGGGCAGCAAGGAACCGGTCCAGACACGCGGATACCGGGTCATCGCACTGGTCGTCGCGTCGGCCCTGTTCATGCAGCAACTGGACGGCACCGTGCTGACTGTGGCGCTTCCCACCATGGCGCGCGACCTGGGCACGCCGGCGACGGGCCTCAGCCTGGCGCTGACCAGCTATCTACTGGCGCTCGCGCTGTTCATCCCCGCCAGTGGAACGCTGGCCGATCGGTTCGGATCGCGGACCATCTTCTGCTCGGCGATCGGTGTGTTTCTGCTCGGCTCGATCGCCTGTGCGCAGTCGGGCTCGCTGGCCATGCTGGTCATCGCGCGTTTCATCCAGGGCATTGGCGGGGCGATGATGGTCCCCGTCGGTCGCCTCGTCCTGCTGCGCAGCGTCGCCAAGGAGGATATGGTCCAGGCGCTGTCCTGGCTGGTGATGCCCGCGCTCGCCGGGCCGATCCTTGGGCCACCGCTGGGGGGCTTCATCGTCACCTGGCTCGACTGGCGCTGGATCTTCTATCTCAACATCCCGATCGGCCTGTTGGGGGTGCTGGGGTCGATCTTCCTGATCCCCGACGTGCGCGGCGATCCCCGGGCGCGGTTCGACATATCGGGCTTCATCCTGTCGGGCGCGTCGCTAGGTTGCCTGCTTTTCGGGTTCGAGCTGGCGAGCCGGCCGGGCACGGGGCTGGTCGCCATCGGCCTGTTGCTGGTCGGCCTCGTGCTGGGGCTGATCTATATCCGTCACGCCCGCCACACGCGCGAGCCGATCCTCGACCCCACGCTGATGCGGGTACCGACCTTCCGCCTGTCGGTGATCGGCGGGTCGCTGACCCGGATCACCCAGGGGGCGCAGCCCTTCCTCCTGCCGCTGATGTTCCAGATCGGCTTCGGCCTGTCGGCGGCCAAGACCGGCACGATCACCATCGCCGGCGCGATCGGGGCGCTGGCGATGAAGGCGCTGGCGCCGCGCGTGCTGCGTCGCTGGGGGTTTCGCCGCAGCCTGATCGTGTCGGGCCTGGCCAGCAGCGCGGGCTATGCCACCTGCGCGCTGTTCCGTCCCGACTGGGCGGTGCCGGCGATCATGGCGGTGCTGGTCGTGTCGGGTTTCTTCACCTCGTTCCAGTTCACCGGCTATAACGCGATCGCCTATGCCGATATCGACAAGGACCGGATGAGCGCGGCGACGAGCTTCTATGCGACCTTCCAGCAACTGACCCTGTCGCTGGGCATCTGCACCGCCGCGACCGTGCTGGAGCTGGGCAGCTGGGCCAGCGGACGCGGCCAGCCGGCGCTGATCGACTTCTCGATCGCCTTTGTCGTGGTCGCGACCATCTCGGCCTCGGCACTCATCTGGAACCGCCGCTTCGCCCCCGATGCCGGTGAGGCGATGAGCGGCCATCACGCGGCGGAGGAGAAATAGGCCTTCGCGCTACAGGTCGGTCGGGCGGGTCGCCAGGATGTCGGGTGTGATATCGCTGACATCGGTCGCGCCGGTCAGCGCCATGGCGACCCGCATCTCCGCCTCGACCAGCCGGAGCAGATGCGCCACCCCCGCCTGCCCGCCGCCGGCCAGCGCATAGACCCAGGCGCGGCCCAGCAGCACGCCTTTCGCCCCCAGCGCCAACAGCCGCACCACGTCCAGCCCCGATCGCACCCCGCCATCGGCCAGTACGGTCAGCCGGTCCCCCACCGCCTCGGCGATCGGCGGCAGCGCGCGGGCGCTGGACAGCACGCCGTCCAGCTGACGCCCGCCATGGTTCGAGACGACGATCCCGTCCGCGCCGATCTCGGCGGCGGCGCGCGCATCCTCGGTATCGAGAATGCCCTTGATGATCAGCGGGCCGTCCCAGACGTCACGGATGAAATCCAGGTCGCGCCAGCTGACGGTCGGATCGAAATTGTTGCGCATCCAGGCGAAAAAATCCTCCAGCCCGGTATTCTTGCCCAGCACCGGCGCGACATTGCCCAGCTGGTGCGGGCGGCCATGGACGCCCACGTCCCAGGCCCAGCGCGGATGTGTCACGCCCTGCCACATGCGGCGCAGCGCACCGCTCAGGCCCGGATTGCCCGCCAGCCCCGAATGATAGTCGCGGTAGCGCGATCCAGGCACCGGCATGTCGACGGTGAAGACCAGCGCGGAGCAGCCCAGCGCCTTCGCCTTAGCGAGTAATTCGCGCATGAAGCCCCGGTCGCGGATCATGTAGAGCTGGAACCAGAAGGGATCGGCGACCGCCGCCGCCACCTCGTCGAGCGGACAGGCCGAGACGGTCGACAGGCAAAAGGGCACCCCCGCCGCCTCCGCCGCGCGCGCCGCCTGCACCTCGCCGCGCCGCGCGTTCATGCCCGCCAGCCCGACCGGCGCGAGCGCCACCGGCAAAGCCTGGCGGCGGCCGAACAGGGTGGTCGAGACGTCGATGCTCGACACGTCGCGCAGGATTCGCTGACGCAGCGCCACCGCCTCCAGATCGGCGATGTTCCGGCGCAGCGTCACCTCGGCATAGGAGCCGCCATCGATATATTCGAACAGGAAGGGCGGCAGGCGGCGCTTGGCCAGCGTGCGATAATCGAGTGCGGAGGCGGCCTTCCTCATGCCCGGACACCTGCCGCGCTGCGGGCGGCACCGGCCCCTGTCGTGGTTCGATCGCGCATCCGACTGTCCTCACCTATCGTCGCTCGCCTGCGACATCCCCTTCCCTACACGCCGATCCATGGCCGTCGTCAATGGCGGTGCTAGGGCTGGGCGGGGGGCGGGGCGGGCCCCTTGCGCCAGGCCGTGCGACAATGCGATAGCGGTGCCGGGTGTCCACGGGAACGGTGGGCAGGTTCGTGCGCTGGTCGGGCCGCCAGCGATATCCGATCTTGCGGAAGCCCTTTGTCATGCCCGTCCTGTCCCCGCGCCCCGTCAGCGCTATTCGCCGCTTTCTGAACGGCCAGAGTTCGTCGGGCATCGTCCTGATGGCCGCCGCCGCGATCGCGCTGCTGATCGCCAATTCGCCGCTGCGCCACGCCTATGAGCATTTGCTGCATGCGGGCATCGGCCCCTTCTCGGTCGGCCACATGGTCAATGACGGGCTTATGGCGATCTTCTTCCTGCTCGTCGGGCTGGAGATCAAGCGCGAGATGCTGGACGGACAATTGTCGAGCTGGCCTCGGCGCATCCTGCCCGGCATCGCGGCGCTGGGCGGGATGCTGTTCCCGGCGATCATCTACCTCGCCTTCAATCATCATGGCGTGACGAACGGATGGGCGATCCCCACCGCGACCGACATCGCCTTCGCGCTGGCGGTGATCACGCTGGTCGGCGACCGGGTGCCCGCCTCGCTGCGCGTCTTTCTGGCGGCGCTGGCGATCATCGACGATCTCGGCGCGGTCGTGATCATCGCGCTATTCTATACCAGCGGCGTGTCGGTCTTCGATCTGGCGGGTGCGGCGCTGACGCTCGCCGTGCTGATCGGGTTCAATCGCTTCAAGGTCAGGGCTCTGGCGCCCTATCTCCTGGTGGGGGTCATCCTGTGGCTGTTCGTGTGGCGGTCGGGCATCCATGCGACGATCGCCGGCGTGCTGCTGGCGCTGACCATCCCGATGCGCCGCACGCCGGCGCGGTCCGATCACGACCATCGCGACAGTCCGCTCCACAGGCTGGAGCACCGGTTGCACGCGCCTGTCGGCTTCCTGATCCTGCCCTTGTTCGGGCTGGCCAATGCCGGGGTGCCCGTGCTGGGCCTGCCCGCCGGTGCGCTGCTGTCGCCGGTGACGCTCGGCGTCGGGCTGGGCTTGCTGGCCGGCAAGGTCGCCGGCGTGTTCGGGATGACCAGCCTGGCCGTGCGCCTGGGCCTCGCCGACCGCCCCGCCCATGCCAGCCAGGGGCAGTTGTTCGGGATGGCGCTGCTCTGCGGGATCGGTTTCACCATGAGCATCTTCATCACGCTGCTGGCCTTTCCCACCGATCCGCTGCTTCAGGCGGAGGCGAAGATCGGCGTGCTGATGGGATCGATCCTGTCCGGCGTGCTCGGCTATGCCGTGCTGCGGCGCGCCGGGCGGGAGGGTGAGGCGCGCTAGGCCGGACCGGCTTTGGCTTTGCCATGGCGGCGGCGACGCGGTACGCAACCGACATGATACGGCTCGGCTGGCTTGCCCTGGGATGCCTGTTCGTCGGGCTCGGCATGGTCGGGGCCGTCCTGCCGCTGATGCCGACGACGATCTTCCTGATTCTGGCGGCCGGGTGCTTCGCCCGCTCCTCGCCCCGGCTGGAGGCGTGGCTGCTGAACCATCCGCGCTTCGGCCCCACCTTACGCGACTGGCGGGAGCGCGGCGCGATCGGTCCCCGGGCCAAGGCGATGGCCTGTGGCGGCATGACCCTGGGCTACGTGTTCTTCCTGCTCGGCGCGCGGCCGGGACCGGGGCTTGCCCTGTTGGTGGCGGCGGTGATGGGCGGCTGTGCGGCCTTCGTCCTGTCGCGACCCGGCCACTGACGGTTGCGCTTCGGATATACGGACCATATACGCTCCATATATGGGCATTGTGAAAATCGACGATCAGCTTCACGAAGACATCCGCCGCGCCAGCACTGTCATGTGCCGGTCGATCAATGCGCAAGCCGAATTCTGGATGAAGATGGGCATGCTGGCCGAGGCCAATCCGACGCTGAGCTTTCACGAGATCGTGAGGGCGCAGATGGCCGCTGCCGACATCGCTCCGCCGGCGGCGACGCTGGTCGCCTGACATGATCAAGACATCGGACGAACTGGCGTTGATGCGCGTGTCGGGGCGGCTGCTGGCGCGGGTGTTCGAGATGCTGGACAAGCTGTCGCTCGCCGGCCTGTCGACGCTGGCGGTCAACGATCTGGTCGAGCGGTACATCACCCACGACCTGGCCGCCCGTCCTGCCAGCAAGGGGCAATATGGCTTTGCCTATGTGCTCAACAGCTCGATCAACCAGGTGGTGTGCCACGGCGTGCCGAGCGCGGACGATGTGATCCGCGACGGCGACATCGTGAACCTGGACATCACGCTGGAAAAGAACGGCTTCATCGCCGATTCGAGCAAGACCTATATGGTCGGCGAGGTCTCGCCCGCCGCGCGCAAGATCGTGCGCGTCGCGCAGGCCGCGATGTGGAAGGGCATCACGCAGGTCCACCCGGGCGCGCGGCTCGGCGACATCGGCGCGGCGATCGAACGCCATGCCAAGGCGCATGGCTGTTCGGTGGTGCGCGATTATTGCGGCCATGGCATCGGGCGCGAAATGCATGAGGAGCCGAACATCCTCCATTTCGGCCGCCCCGGCACCGGCCCGGCGCTGCGCGAAGGCATGACCTTCACCATCGAGCCGATGATCAACGCCGGCACCCACCGCGTATCGACCGCCGAGGATGGCTGGACGGTGGTGACCAATGACGGGAAGCTCTCGGCGCAGTTCGAGCATACCGTCGCGGTGACGGCAAAGGGGGTCGAGGTGCTGACGCTGCGAGAGGGCGAGACGGTGGGCTGATCCACTTTCCTCCCCCTGTAAGGGGAGGTGGCAGGCCAAAGGCCTGACGGAGGGGTGTAGCGCTATCGAGAAGGGGACACCCCTCCGACGCGCTGCGCGCGCCACCTCCCCTTACAGGGGAGGAATTTTAGACTTCCATCCGCAACCGATACCCGACACCCAGCTCGTTCGCGATGACGCTGCCCACCGGCTGCGGCGCCTCCAGCTTCTGGCGCAGGTTGCGCACGACGATGCGCAGATAATCGATGCGCGGGTCCTCGTCCCCGCCCCAGGCGGCGTCGATGATCCTGTCATGCGTCACCACCCGGCCGGGATGGCGGGCCAGCATCGCCAGCACGTCATACTCCTTGCGCGTCAGATGCTGCTCCTCGCCGCCGCGCGTCACCAGACGGCGGTCGAGGTCGATGACGAGGTCGCCGGTCTTCACCGTGCGCGGCGCCGCCTCGGCCGCGCGGGCATGGCGCAACGCGACGCGCAGCCGGGCGAGCAATTCCTCGCTGTCGAACGGCTTGGTCACATAATCGTCTGCCCCCAGATCGAGCGCCGCGACCTTCTCCTCGGTCGCCTCGCGCGCCGAGACGACCAGCACCACCCGCGCCCCCTGCCCGCGCAACAGCGGGATCAGGCTGAGCCCGTCGCGATCGGGCAGGCCCAGGTCGAGCAGCACCGCATCGGGATGGTCCGCCACCGCACGCGCCAGCGCCTCGCGCCCGTCGCGTGCCTCGACCACCTGATGCCCCGCCTGTTCCAGCGTGTTGCGCAGCAGACGGCGGATCGCGATTTCGTCATCCACCACCAAGATCGTCGCGGGCATCAGGCCATTCCCTCCGGCGCCCCGTCACCCATGACAAGGTCGCGCATGATAAGCTCACGCGGAAAGCACAGCGCGAACGCCGCGCCCTCGCCATCCTCGCGATTGCCCGCCTCTACGCTCAGACCCATCGCCTCGGCAAAGGCCTTGACGATGGCGAGGCCCAGGCCGGTGCCGCCGACCACCCGGTCGGAGCCCTCAAGCCGCCGGAACGTCTCGAACACCTCCTCCTCACGGCCCGGCGGCAGGCCGGGGCCGTGGTCGAGCACCGAGAGGCGCAAAGACCCGTGGCGGTGCCGCCCCTCGATCACGATCTCGGTCCCCGGATCGCCATAACGACCGGCATTGTCGAGCAGGTTGAGCAGACAGTGGTGCAGCAACTGGGGATCGGCGCGGACCAGTGGCAAGTCGGGCGGTACGTCGAGCCGCACCGCATGGCCCTCCAGCGCGCGGCGGGCGTCATGCGCGGCACCCGTCACAGCGTCGCTCAAGTCGATCGCCTCGATTTTCAGCTTCAGCGCCCCCGCCTCGACCCGCGCCATGTCGAGCAGATTGGCGACGAAGCGATTGAGCCGCGCCGCCTCCCCCTCGATGGTCGAAATCAGCTCGGCCGTCGCGCCCTGCCGCAGTTGCGCGGCGGCGGCCATTACGGCGGTCAGCGGTGTGCGCAAGTCATGGCTGACCGAGGACAGCAGCGCGGCGCGCAAGCGATCGCGGGTGCGCACCGCATCCACGTCACGCACCTCCACCTCCAGCCGCAACCGTTCGAGGATCAGCGCCGCCTGATCGATCAACCCGGTCAACAGAGGTAGGCGATCGGCGCGTACCGGCTCGCCGCCCGTCTCCCGCGCCAGCCCCAGCACGGCGAGCGTCCGGTTGCCCGCCTTCAGCGGCTGAAACAGCCATTCGGACGCGGCCAGCGTCGCCGACCCCTTGCCCGCGGGCGTGCCGGTGTCGAACGCCCAGTGGGCGGCGGCCATCTCCATCGTCTCCAGCCGATAATCGGGCTTGGTCGCGGCCTGTACCGCCAGCCCGGCGGGCGACGGGGTGAGCAGCACCGCCTGTACCTCGAACAGTCGGGCGATGTCTTCGCAAATCACGCGCGACGCCTCGGCCGGGTCCGCCAGGCCGCTCAGCCGGTGGAGGAACCCCGCCAGCGTGGCATTATCCCGCGCACTCGCCGCCGCCAGATCGGCTTGGGCACGGACTCGCGAGGTCAACTGACTGGTGGCGATGGCGACGCCCAGCAGGACGAAGATCGAGATGATATTCTCTGGATTGCTGACGCTGAGCGTGCCGACGGGGGGCAGGAAGAAGAAGTTGTAGGCCAGACTGGACACAATCCCGGCGAACAGGCCGGTGCGCAGGCCATAAAGGCTCGCGGCCGCCATGACCGGCAGCAGGTAAAGCAGCGCGACATTGCCCAGGTTCAGGATATGGAACAGCGCGCTCGCCAGCCCGGTGACGCCCGTCACGCCCGCCAGCGTCAGGGCATAGCCGATGGGCGATCCCCATTGCCCACGCCGCCGGGTCCGCTCGCGCTCGAGCGGGGCCTCGCCCACCGGCAGGACATGGACGGTGACGCCCGGCGTCTCGCGCACCAGCCGGTCGACGACCGAGCCATGGCGCAGCTCGAACCAGCGCGAGCGTTTGGCCTTGCCGACGACCAGCTGCGTGGCGCGCGCGTCGGTCAGGAAGGCGCGGATGCCCTCGACCACGCTGGGCGCGGGGACCGTCGCCACCGCCGCGCCCAGTTGCGTCGCCAGCGTCATCGTCGCCGCCAGTCGCCGGTGCTGTGCCTCGCCCAAGGTCGCGGTGCGCGGCGTGTCGATGAACAGCGCGGTCCAGGGTGCCCGCAGCGCGTCGGCGGTGCGCTTGGCGGCGCGGACCAGTTCGTCGGCGCCGGGCAGTTCGCTGACCGCGACGACGAGCCGTTCGCCCGCCGCCCATTTTCCGCCGACGCCCAGCGACCGCACATGGTCGAGCATCTGCGCATCGACCGCCTGCGCCGCGCGCCTAAGCGCCAGTTCGCGCAACGCCGACAGGTTGGATTTGGAAAAGAAATGCGACAGCGCCCGCGTCGCTTCCTGCGGCAGATAGACCTTGCCCGCCTTCAGCCGCTCGATCAGCTCGTCGGGCGGAATGTCGACCATCTCGATCTCGGCGGCCTCCAGGATGCGGTCGGGCACCGTCTCGCGCACGCGGACGCGGGTGAAGCTGGCGACGACGTCGTTCAGGCTTTCGACGTGCTGGATGTTGACCGTCGAATAGACGTCGATCCCGGCCGCCAGCAGCTCCTCGACATCCTGATAGCGTTTGGGATGGCGACTGCCCGGCGCATTGGTGTGGGCCAGTTCGTCGACCAAAGCGAGGCGGGGCGCGCGGGCGAGGACCGCGTCGATGTCCATCTCGTGCAGCGTCCGCCCCTCATAGGGTACGGCGCGGCGGGGCATGACCTCCTGGCCGCGTACCAGCGCCTCGGTCTCGACGCGGCCATGGGTTTCCACGACCGCGACGACGACATCGACGCCGTCGCGGCGCCGGGCCGCACCCTCGGACAGCATCTCGAACGTCTTGCCGACGCCGGGTGCCGCCCCGAGGAAGATTTTCAGGCGGCCGCGCCCCTCGCGCTCGGCGGCGCGTAGCAGGGCATCGGGGTCGGGGCGCGGCTCGCCTGCCGTCATCGCTTGGAAGCGGCGTCTAGCGCGCGGTTGAGGGCCAGGACGTTGACATGCGGGTCGCCCAGGACCGAGTCCTCGCTATGCGCGACGACCAGCGCGCGGACCTGCTCGACGCCCAAGCCACGGGCGCGGGCGATACGTGCCGCCTGCGCCAAGGCAGCGGCGGGCGATAGATCGGGGTCTAGGCCCGAACCGCTGGCGGTGACGAGATCGGCGGGCATTGCGTCCATCACACCCTCGGCCCGGCGCTTGGCGACATCGGCCTTCACCCGGTCGGCCAGCGCCTGCGACGTTGGCCCCAGGTTCGAGCCCGACGAGGCCAGCCCGTCATAGCCCTTGCCCGCCGCCGAGGGGCGCGTCTGGAAGTAGCGGTCGCTGGTGAACGCCTGGCCGACGACCTCGGAGCCGATCACGCGGCCACCGACCCGCACCAAACTGCCATTCGCCTGATGCGGAAAGATTGCCTGTCCGATGCCGGTCATCGCCAGAGGATAGACCAAGCCGAGCAGGATCGCGAACAGGATCGTCATCACGATCGCGGGCCGAAATGCGGAGGTAATGTCCGTGTTCATGATATTCCCTTCCTCAAGCCCCTCCCCTTCAGGGGAGGGGTAGGGGGTGGGGCGCCGTCGCAAACGTAACGCTTGGGGAAAGGCCCCACCCCAACCCCTCCCCCTGAAGGGGAGGGGCTTTTGCCCTCAACTCACGCCAGCCCGAGGCCACCGACCACAAGGTCGATGATCTTGATGCCGACGAACGGCGCGATCAGGCCGCCCAGGCCATAGACGGCGAGATTGCGCGCCAGCAGCGGCCCCGCCCCCATCGGCTTGTAGGCCACGCCCTTCAGCGCCAGCGGCACGAGCAGCGGAATGATGAGCGCGTTGAAGATGATCGCGCTCAGGATCGCCGATTGCGGCGTCGCCAGCCCCATGACGTTCAGCACGCCGAGGCCCGGATAGAGCGCCACGAACATCGCCGGGATGATCGCGAAATATTTCGCCACGTCATTGGCGACCGAGAAGGTCGTCAGCGCGCCGCGCGTCATCAGCAGCTGCTTGCCGAGGCCGACGACCTCGATCAGCTTGGTCGGATCGCTGTCCAGATCGACCATGTTGCCCGCTTCGCGCGCGGCCTGGGTGCCGGTGTTCATCGCGACGCCGACATCCGCCTGGGCCAGCGCCGGCGCATCGTTGGTGCCGTCGCCGCACATCGCGACCAACTTACCGCCCTGCTGTTCCTTGCGGATCAGTGCCAGCTTGTCCTCCGGCGTGGCTTGCGCAAGGAAGTCGTCCACGCCCGCCTCGGCAGCGATGGCGGCGGCGGTCAGGGGGTTGTCGCCGGTGATCATCACCGTGCGGATGCCCATGCGGCGCAGCTCGCCGAAGCGTTCGCGAATGCCTGCCTTGACCACGTCCTTCAGGAAGATGGCACCGAGCAACCGGCCATTTTCCGCCACCGCCAGCGGGGTGCCGCCCGCGCGGGCGATCTCGTCGGTGATGCGGCGCAGCTGGGTCGCCGCCGCCGTCTCCCCCACACCCGGATGAGCACGCAGGATCGAGTCGACCGCGCCCTTCTGGATCAGCCGGTCGCCGATCTTCACGCCCGAGATACGGGTCTGGGCGGTGAAGGGGATGATCTCGGCGTCCGTTGGCAGGCTGGCGATCGAGACCTTGAACTGCTCGCGCGCCAGGACGACGATCGAGCGGCCCTCGGGCGTTTCATCGGCCAGGCTGGCCATCAGCGCGGCCTCGGCCAGCGCATCCACGTCCGAGCCGCCGACGGCACGGAACTCGCTCGCCTGACGGTCGCCGATGGTGATGGTGCCCGTCTTGTCGAGCAGCAGCACGTCGACGTCACCCGCCGCCTCGACCGCACGGCCCGACTTGGCGAGCACGTTGAAGCGGACCAAACGGTCCATGCCCGCAATGCCGATCGCCGACAGCAAGGCCGCGATGGTCGTCGGGATCAGGGTGATGAGCAACGCCGCCAGGATCGCCACCGGGATGCTGCCGCCCGCATAGGAGGCAAAGCCCGGAATGGTGCCGACCGCGATCAGGAAGATGATGGTCAGACCGACGAGCAATATGGTCAGCGCCACCTCGTTCGGGGTCTTCTGCCGCTCGGCCCCCTCGACCAGCGCGATCATGCGGTCGAGGAAGCCCTGCCCCGGATTGACGGTGACGCGCACCCGGATTTCGTCCGAGATGACGCGCGTGCCCGCCGTGACGGCCGAACGGTCGCCACCCGCCTCGCGGATGACGGGCGCGCTCTCGCCTGTGATGGCGGCTTCGTTCACGGAAGCGACACCGGCGACGACTTCACCGTCCGAGGGGATCAGGTCGCCGGTCTCGACCAGCACCACGTCGCCGATCTTCAGCGCGCTGGCGGGGACATTCTCCCA
The DNA here is from genome assembly GCF_052056765.1 of Sphingomonas pseudosanguinis. Classification (NCBI taxonomy): domain Bacteria; kingdom Pseudomonadati; phylum Pseudomonadota; class Alphaproteobacteria; order Sphingomonadales; family Sphingomonadaceae; genus Sphingomonas; species Sphingomonas pseudosanguinis. The sequence continues at coordinate 1,001,787 of NZ_CP189888.1, read as the reverse complement.
CTCATGGCCCGCGCCCTTCAGCCGCTTGGCGGTGAGTTCGGCCTTGGCGGCACGAAGCGAGGCTGCCTGCGCCTTGCCGCGCCCTTCGGCCAGCGCCTCGGCGAAGGTGCCGAACAGCACGGTCAGCCACAGCCAGACGACGAGCTGCAGCTTGAACCCGGTGGTCAGCCCGTCATGCCCGACGACGAGCAGGATGGTCAGGAGTGCGGCGACCACCGCGGTCACGAACATCACCGGGTTGCGGATCAGCTCGCGCGGATTGAGTTTGACGAACGAGGCCTTGATCGCCGGGAGCACGAGCTCGGCGGTGAACAGGCTCTTGGTAGGGGAATGGGCCATGAATGGCGCTCCCGATCAGAAGAGTTGACCGCGGATCATCGCGAGATGATCGGCGATGGGACCAAGGGCGAGGCTCGGGAGGAAGGTCAGGCCGCCTAGCACCAGCACGATGCCGACCAGCAGACCGACCCACAGCACACCCGTGGTCGGGAAGGAGCCGGCCGAGGCGGGGACATGCTTCTTCGCGGCGAGGCTGCCCGCAATGGCGAGCATCGGCACGATGATGAAGAAGCGGCCCACCCACATGGCGACGCCCAACAGGCCGTCATACCAAGGGGTAGAAGCGGTCAGGCCCGCAAAGGCCGAGCCGTTGTTCGCCACCGCGCTGGTAAAGGCATAGAGGATTTCGCCGAACCCATGCGGCCCCTTGTTGAGTGGCCCCGCCAGACCCTGCCCCGTCACGCACGACAGCGCGGTCAGGCCCAGGATGAACAACGGCAGGACGGCGATGGCGAGGACGGCGAGTTTCACCTCGCGGCTCTCGATCTTCTTGCCGACATATTCGGGCGTGCGACCGACCATCAGGCCCGCCACGAATACCGCCAGAATGGCGAACAGCAGGAAGCCGTAGATGCCAGCGCCCACACCGCCGATGACGACCTCGCCCAGCTGCATGTTGAACAGCGGGATCATGCCGCCCAGCGCGGTGAAGCTGTCATGCATCGCATTGACCGCGCCGCACGATGCCGCCGTGGTGACCGCCGCGAACAGAGCCGAGGCGGCGACGCCGAAGCGGACCTCCTTGCCCTCCATATTGCCACCCGCGACGCCCAGCTGGTGCAGCACGGGATTGCCCGCCGATTCGGCCCAATAGGCCACGCTGACGCCGCCCAAGAACAATAGGATCATCGCTGCCAGGATCGCCCAGCCCTGACGCGTGTTGCCGACCGCCTTGCCGAAGCACCAGGTCAGGCCGAAGCCGATCGCGAAGATCGACAGCATCTGGACGAAGTTGGTCAGCGCGGTCGGGTTCTCGAACGGATGCGCGCTGTTGGCGTTGAAGAAGCCGCCGCCATTGGTGCCGAGCATCTTGATCGCTTCCTGGCTCGCGACAGGGCCGAGGAGGATCGACTGGCGCACGCCCTCCAGCGTGTCGACGCTGACGACACCGGCCATGGTCTGCGGCACGCCGCTGGCGATCAGGAAGACGGTGTAGACCACGCAGATCGGCAGCAGCAGGTACAGGGTGATGCGCGTGACATCGGCCCAGAAATTGCCGAGATGCTTCGTCTCGCGCCCCGCAAAACCCCGGAACAACGCAAAGGCCAGCGCGATGCCGGTCGCCGCCGACAGGAAGTTGTGGATGGTCAGGCCCAGCATCTGGCTGAGGTTCGACATGGTCGCCTCGCCGCCATAGCTTTGCCAGTTGGTGTTGGTCGTGAAGCTGATCGCAGTGTTGAACGCCAGATGCGGGGTCAGCCCGGCCAGCCCCTGCGGATTGCCCGGCAGGTAGAATTGCACGCGCAGCACGATATAGGTCAGGACCATCAACGCGACGTTGAAGATCAGCATGTGCAGCGCATAGCGGCGCCAGCCCTGCTGTGCGTTCGGGTCGATACCCGCCAGCTTGTAGAAGCCGCGCTCGACGGGGCCGAGCACGGCATGGAGCGGCGTGCGCCGCCCCTCGTATAGCGCGAACAACCACGCGCCGACCGGCTTGGTCAGCGCGAGCAGGATCGCGACGAAGCCCAGGATCAGGGCCCATCCTTGAAGCGTCATGATGCCGCCCCCTTAAAAACGTTCGGGGCGGATCAGCACCGCCACCAGATAGACGAGAAGGCCGATCGCGGTCAGCGCCGCCAGCCAGAGGTCGAGGGTCATGGCTCAGCCCTCCTCACGCATGGTCGCACAGGCGGGCATAGGCGAGCGTCGCCGCCACCAGCCCGACCATGATCGACAGCCAGATCAAATCATCCACGGCGATGCTCCTCAGAAACCGGCGGTGAGGGTGGCGAGGACGGTGCTGCCCGCGATGTTGCCGGTGCCGTCCTGCCCCTTGCTGAAGCTCGGCCGCAGATAGGCGGCGTCGCGGTCGGAGATGCTGGTATCGACCCAGGCGACGCCCAGCGTCAGGTTACGCCACGTCGTGTCCGCGCCCAGCGACCAGTCCCAATAATCGCCGGTCGGTGTCGGCGCGGTGGCGTTGGGGCCGAGCCCGTCCATGCCCCAGCTATGGCCAATATGCGCCTTGGCGGTGAACGGCGTGCCGGCGATCGCCGCCGCGCCGTCGCCCCAAAGATAGAGATTGTCGCTCTTCGCGCCGGGATGGTCATAGACGCCGGCGGCGGCACTGGCGCCGTTATTGTACCATTTGCCGATAGCCTGCTGCTTGGGCGCATAGGCGACGCCGGCGGTCAGCGAGACCGGGCCGGTCGTGCCCGACAGCTTGGCGAAAGGCTCGGCATAGTCGGTCTTGTTCGCGCCGCCCGGGTACATGTACCAGGTCAGGCCGACGTCGAGCGTGCCGGTCGGGCTGATCTTGGTCTTGTAGCCGCCGATCAGGTCCAGCTCCATGTTCGCGCCGCCGAACGTGCCCCACCCCGCCAGGTTCGACGCCCAGGTGCCGACATACAGGCCGCTCTCATGGGTGGCGGTGATGCCGGCCTGCACTGCCATATGCCCGTCCGACTGCGAAATGCCGCGAAGGCGATAGTCGGAGACGATCGCAGCCGAACCGGTGACGGTCACGGGCGGCGGCGGTGCGGTCTCGGCGGTCTGCGCCGATGCGGCGGCCGGAAACACGAACAGCGCCGTGACGGCGCCCAAGGTGATGGTCTTCATATATGCCCCTATGGACAGGCCGCCGCGAATGAGTGGGGCGACCTCCAGGGCCGAGCAATTAGGCGCGGGGCGCGTAGCAATTCGAGGGCGATCCCCCGGTTTCGCATATAGATGGCGTATAGCGACGCACACATTCCTCCCCTGAAAGGGGAGGTGGCAGGCCGTCAGGCCTGACGGAGGGGTGTCGCGGTTGGCGAGGTACGACTATCCTCGCAACCGGTGACACCCCTCCACCAGCTTCGCTGGTCCCCCTCCCCTTGCAGGGGAGGAAGATAATGGCGTCACGGAAACGTCAACGATCTCGGCCATGGCGGGACATGATCACATTCTCGCGTCGTTCGTTACTCTCCGCCGGGGCCGCGCTCGCCGGCTCCGCCGCCCTGCCCCCCGCCATCGCCCGCGCGGCCGCCATCGCGCCCGACCGGCGGACCGGCACGATCCGCGATGTCGAGCATGTCGTCATCCTGATGCAGGAGAACCGCGGCTTCGACCACTATTTCGGGACGCTGCGCGGCGTACGCGGTTTCGGCGACCGCCTGCCCATCCCGCTCGCCCCGCTATCTCCGGGCGCACCGCCACGCGACGTCTGGCAGCAATATGATCGCACCGCCCCCGAAGGCGCCCGCCTGATCGCGCCCTTCCATCTCGACACGCAGCGCCAGTTCGACCTCATGCGCATGGAAGGCACGCCGCATACCTGGCCCGATGCGCAGGCCGCGTGGGACGAGGGCCGGATGGCGCATTGGCCCGAGGCGAAGAAGCAGCGCGCCATGGGCCATTATGCCCGCGCCGACCTGCCCTTCCAGTTCGCGCTGGCCGAGGCGTTCACCCTCTGCGACGCCTATCACTGCGCGATCCAGACCGGGACCAACACCAACCGCCTGTTCCTGTGGACCGGCACCAACGATCCGGCGGGCCGGGCGGGCGGGCCGGCGATCAGCAACTCGCACGACAATTTCGCGGAAGCGGGCGGCGCGGCCGATCCCTATCGCTGGACGACGGTGGTCGAACGGATGCAGGCGGCCGGGGTCGACTGGCGGCTCTATCAGGACATGGACGACAATTTCACCGACAACCCGCTGGTCGGTTTCGCAGCGTTCCGCGACGCGCATCATGGCAAGGGCGACCCGGCGCTCAAGGACCGCGCGCTGACCACGCGCGGGCTGGACGTGCTGAGGGCCGATGTGCTGGCCGGACGCCTGCCCCAGGTCTCCTACATCATCGCCACCGCCGCCGGATCGGAGCATCCCAATCCGTCCAGCCCGGCTCAGGGGGCGGCTTATACCGCCGAGCTGCTCGACGCGCTGACCGCCGACCCGAAGGTCTGGTCGCGCACCGCGCTGTTCGTGATGTTCGACGAGAATGACGGCTTTTTCGACCATGTCCCCCCGCCGGCCCCGCCATCGCGTGGGGCGGATGGACGGCCGCTCGGCGGATCGACCGTCGACCTGACCGGCGAATATCATGACGTGCCCTCGGGCGGCGACGCCGATGTCGACAAGCCCGCCTATCGCGGCCGCCCTTACGGTCTGGGTCCTCGCGTGCCGATGTATGTCGTCTCACCGTGGAGCCGGGGCGGCTGGGTCAATTCGCAGGTCTTCGATCACACCAGCGTCATCCGCTTCCTGGAGACCCGGTTCGGGTTCCACGAACCCAATATCTCGCCGTGGCGGCGCGCGGTGTGCGGCGACCTGACCAGCGCCTTCAATTTCGCCGCGAACGATACCGCCGCCCCCGCCCTGCCCGACCCGCGCGGTCAGGCCGTGCGCGCCGCCGCGATCAAGGGACAGCTCAGCCCGCAGGCGCCCGGCGATGCCGCCACACCCCGACAGGAGCCGGGTATCCGCCGCTCACGCCCGCTACCCTATCGATTGGAGGTACGAGAGCATCCCGATGCGCACGGCATCCGCCTGTCCTTCCGCGCCGATGGGGCGGGCGCGGTTTTCCATGTCTATGACCGGGCCGCGCTCGATCGGGTGCCACGCCGCTATACGTTGGCGGCGGGCACGCAGATCGAGGATGTCTGGTCGCTCGATGCGATGGGTAACTATGACCTCTGGGTGTTGGGGCCGGCGGGCTTTCATCGTCACCTGACCGGGCGTGGTGCGTCCGCCACGGCGCTATCCTGGTCGGTCGACGATGCGGGGCTGACGCTGACCATTCCGGACGCCTGGACCGATATGGCCGTGATCCGTCAGCGTCCGGCCGCGAAGCCCGGTTCCGCCGAACCGCTGCGTCCCGGTCGGCACCGCTGGGCACTGGACGACAGCCTCGGCTGGTATGACGTGACGCTGACCCGCGCCAGCGATCCGACCTATCGCCGCCGCCTGAGCGGACGCCATGACCGCCCCGGCCGCGCGAGCGTCAGCGACCCGTTCATCGCCTGACGCCGCCGCCCCGATACCCTCTTTCCCACCCCTGCCCGCAGCGATAGGGTAGCGGTCACAATCAAAAGGTTTCGTGGGGGGATGAATCTGATGCGGCAGGACATGCGCGCCGTGGCGGCGGGCCATCGCCGGGGACGTGGCAAGCGCTGGGCGATCACTGCCGCGTTGCTGCTGGGTGGCGCGCCGCTGGCGCTGTCGGCCGATCCGCTGGCGATCGTCGAGCGCAACGGCGCGCAGGTGTCGGTCGAGCCCTACGCCCCCGGCATCGTCCGCGTCACCATCGCCACCGACCGCGCCGAGGCGGCGGGCAAGCCGGGCTATGGCATCAGTGGCACTAGCGATACACGCGGCTGGACCCACCGGACCGACAGCAGCGGCGATGTCTTCGCCTCCGCCGGCCTGACCGTCACCATCGCGCCCCAGCCCTGGCCCAAGCCGCCCAGCCAGATGGAGCGCTATTTCGTTCCCTCGCTTCCCCCGGTGTCGATCGACTTCTCGGGCGCGGACGGCAAGACGCTGACCCGGATGACCGGCTGGGAAAAGGCGCCGCACATGGTGTCGGGCGAGAAGACCTTCCGCGTCGGGGCGAGCTTTTCCGACACGCCCGATACCCATTATTACGGCCTGGGCCAGTATCAGGACGGCGTACTCGACCTGCGCGGGCGCACGATCGATTGCCGCCACGATTATGACCGCCCCGGTGGCGAGTCCGTCTGCGTGCCCTTCATGGTCACCGACAAGGGCTATGCGATCCTGTGGGACAACCCGTCCGCCGCGACCGTCTCGCCCGGCCTGATGAACGCGACCAAATTCGCCTCCAATGTCGGCGAGCGGGTGTCCTTCTTCGTCATCGCCGGCAAGACGACCGACGAACTCTATGCCGGCTATGCCCGGCTGACCGGCGCGACGCCGCTGCCGCCCAAGGCCGCGTTCGGCCTGATCCAGAGCAAGGCGCGCTACGAGACGCAAGGCCAGCTGACCGAGATCGCCGACGGATACCGCAAGCGCGGCCTGCCGCTCGACATCTTGGTGCTCGACTGGTTCTACTGGACGCGGATGGGGCAGCTCGACATCGATCGCACCGCCTTTCCCGATCCCCTGGGCATGAACGCGCATCTCAAGGCGATGGGGATTCAGAGCATCATCAGCATCTGGCCGCGTTTCGAGCGCGAGAGCCGCTGGTTCGACACGCTGGCCGCCAAGGGCTGGCTGATGAAGGACAAGGACGGCGATCCGGTCGACGGCCTGCCCATCCGCTCCGACCGGGCGGGCGCGCTGATCGACACCACCAACCCGGAGGCACGGGAATGGTTCTGGGGCAAGATCCGCGACAACATCTTCTCGCAAGGCTTCGACTATGCCTGGCTCGACGAGACCGAGCCGGATCTGGTGCCCGAAGGGCATTTCTTCTCGATCGGCTCGGGTGATCGCTATCGCAACGTCTATCCGCTGCTCCACACCGCCAGCGTCGCGGACGGATCGGCGCGCGACCGGCCTGACACGCGCAACCTGATCCTGTGCCGCGCCGCCTATCTGGGGACGCAGGCCAATGGCTGCCTGTTCTGGTCGTCGGATGTGCAGTCCAACTGGGAAGCGCTGCGCCGGCAGGTGCCCGCTGGGCTCGGCATGACCGCCAGCGGCATCGCCTATTGGTCGAGCGACACGGGCGGCTGGCAATGGCCCAACGGGCCGGAGGCACCGCGCCCGGTGCTGGTCGATCCGGCGGGCGCGACTGCGATGGCGCCCTCGTACCGCGATTATCCGGAACTGTTCGTCCGCTGGTTCCAGTATAACGCCTTCACCCCGACGCTGCGCATCCATGGCCAGCGTCCGGGCACCGCCTTGTGGGACTATGGCGCGGCGGCCGAACCGATCCTCGCGAACAGCTTGCGGCTGCGTTACGCGCTGATGCCCTATCTCTATGCGCTGGGGCGACAGACCAGCCAGACCGGCGCGCCCTTCATGCGCGCGCTGTTCATGGACTTCCCCCACGATCCGGTCGTGAAGGATCTGGGCGACCAATATATGTTCGGCCCCGCCTTCCTGGTCGCGCCGGTCACCGAACAGGGTCGGACCACGCGCCGCGTCTATCTGCCCTCAGGCGCCGACTGGTATGACTGGTGGACCGATACGCGCTACACCGGCGGCCAGTGGATCGAGGCGGCGGCCCCGATCGATCGCATCCCGCTATTCGTGCGCGCCGGCTCGATCGTACCGATGGGAGTGCAGGTGCCCAGCACCGCGACGGCGCAAGCGCTGGAGAGCATCCGGGTCTATCCCGGCCGCGATGCCGACTTCACGCTCTATGACGATGACGGCACCACCAACGCCTGGCGCAAGACCGGCGGGCGCAGCGCGACGCTGCACTGGAACGATGCCACCCGTCAGCTTACCGCCAACGGCCGCTTGCCGACCGGCCAGACGCCGGCACCGCTGGTCAAGATCATCGGTCGATAACGGGACCGCGCCCGGCCCATTCTCCCTCTTGGGAAATGCGCCGACCGCGATACAATCGATCCGACGGACCGGAATAGTCGGCCGTTTCAGAGGGGAGAGGAAGCATGATCGGTATCATCGCGATGCTGTTGGCCGCGACGTCGGGACAGGCCACGCCCAGCGCCGCCGCCCAGCCCAGCATCTTCGACAAGGCGGTGAACGAGCCGGGTATCGGCTGGAAACTCTACGGTCCCGATCAGTCGGGCAAGCAGGTCCCCGCCGCCGACGTGCCGGGCGGCAATGCCGTGCAGGTAAAGGTCAGCCGCGCCGGGGCGAACCCCTGGGACAGCGGCGCCAGCTATCCCACGATCAAGCCGATCGCGGCGGGCGATACGATGCTGGTCATGGTCTATCTGCGCGCGCCGGGCGCCACCGATGCGGCGCCCGTCACCATCCCGATCGGCGCCGGCGGATCGGAGCCGCCCTACACCCCGATCGTCACCGAGCCGGTGCAGGTCGGCCCGAGCTGGAAACGCTATTACGCCTCGGGTGTGGCGAACCAGGCCTATGCGGCAGGCAAGGCCAATATCTCGGTCCAGCTGGCCGGCGCCAAGCAGGTGATCGAGGTAGGTCCCGCCTTCCTGCTCGACCTGGGGCCGGGGTTCGACCGGTCGAAGCTGCCGCGTAATTGATGGCCATGCCGGGGCGACGCGCCATCGTCCCGGCATCTGTTGCGGCGGCTGAAACATCCTCCCCTGGAAGGGGAGGTGGCAGGCCGAAGGCCTGACGGAGGGGTGTCCCCGCTTGGAAGCGGGGATCGACAATAGCTTTGGCCCCGGCACGGCGTGGCCTTCGACTTCGCTCAGGCGGAACGGCGGTTGGGGCTTTGTCTCATCACAAAAGAAAAGGCCGCCCGCCCCTTTCGGAGCGAACGGCCGTAAGGTTGCATCCGGCCGATCCCGATGGGGACCGGTCGGACACCCGGATCAGAATGTCCCGCGCAGCGCGAACGAGAAGCGGCGGTCGTTGACGATGTACGAACGCGGCGCGGTCTCGGTCGAACCGCTGATATAGGCCTGCTGCGTGCGAACGACCTGATTGGCCAGGTTCACGCCCTGCACGCCGATCTTCAGATATTTGTTCAGGTTGATGAACGCCGACGCGTCCAGCTGCCCGCCCGCATCCTGATAGATCGAGGTATAGGGGAAGATCACATCCGCCGGCGTCAGCAGATACTTCGACCGCCAGTTATACGCCGCACGCAGCGAGACCGGGCCCTTCTCATAGAAAACGGCCGCGTTGACCGTATGCCGCGACAGCCCCTCGAGCGGGATGTTGCCCGGCTTGATGTTCGAGGTATTAGCCGGCGCGCCGCCGTTCAGGAACGAGTTGGGCAAGCCCGAGCTGTCGATATAGGTATAGCTGCCGCTCGCGCCCAGGCCGTTGAGGAAGCCCGGCAGGAAGTCGAAGGTCTGCTGATACGCCGCCTCGAAGCCCTTGATCTTGCCCGTGCCGTCATAGTTGGACGGGCCACGGACCAGCACCGACTGGGTGATGCCATTGCTGGTGATGTTCCGGTTGGTGACCGACTGGTAGAAGAAGTCCTTCACCGACTTGTAGAAGACGTCGAACGACAGCTGGCCGACACGCGCGAAATACCATTCGACCGTGGCGTCGAACTGCCATGCGGTCGCCGGCTTCAGGAACGGATTGCCCGCCGTCGCCGTGATCTGCCCGCTATTGGCGTCGAAGCCCAGCTGCAGGAAGTTGCGGATGTTCGCGAAATCCGGACGCGTCATCACCTTCGACGCCGCCAGACGCAGCACCACGTCGCGACCCAGGCCGAACTTCAGGTTCATGCTGGGCAGCCAGTAATGATACTGGTTGCGCGCCGTGTCGGGCACGGTGACGCCGGTCGAGAAGCGCTGGATCGAGTTGTACGCGGCCTCGCCCAGCTGACAGATACCCGCCGGACGTCCCGTGACGACGGTGCCGTCGGGGCGGGTCGTCGTCGTGATGGCGCAGCGGGTGGCGAACGCGTCGGTCGTGCCGGTCTGCTGTTGCGTCGGGGCGCCGATCGACCCCGCCGACGTCAGATCGGTCAGGACATAGCGGACGCCGATATTGCCGCTCATGCGGACGCCCGGGAACAGGTCACCCGGCGTGGCGAAGTTGATCTGCGCAAAGGCGTTCTTGTCCTGCTGGTTCACCAGCTGGATTTCGGACGGCAGGTAGGGCGTGCCCGACACGACACCCCCACGCTGGGCCAGCGGCGCCCAGGTCGTGGCGGTCGAGCCATTGGCCGACTTCCAGAGATTGCCGATCGACTGGAAGTAGGCTGCCGACTGCTGATAGCCCTCCGTCATGTTGCCCGTGTAATAATAGGCGGACGGCGAGCCGCTGATCGCGCCCCGGAAGAAGTTGGGGAAGGTGTAAAGCTCGGTCTGGCCCGGGGCCTGCGCGAACGACACCGGATTGGTGCCCGACCAGACTTCGGACAGCGCACCCCAGTTATAGGTGGTATAGCGCACTTCCGACGCACGGTCGGCGTAACGCGCGCCGAACTTGGCGTGGGTGAAGAAGCTGCCGTCGTCGAACTTGTAGTCGACATCGGCCTTGAACGCATATTCGCGACCCGTGCTCTCTTCGAGATGGTCCATCGCCGCGCGCCAGAACTGGACGTTGCGATTGGCGAAATACTGCGCGTCGGTCTGCTGGTTCAGGGTCGGGTTGGGCGTGGCCCAGCTCGCCTGCAACGTCGACGGCTTGTGCGGGATGACGGTCGGCAGATTGCCCGACAGATCGAGTTCGGAGTCGGCGAAGGTCGAGCCGAACACGCGCAGGTCGGTGCTGGTCTTCTTGGCGCGGGTATAGTCGCCGTCCAGGTTGACCGACCAATGGTCGTCGAGTTGGGTCTTCAGGTTCAGGCCGAAGTCGGTGACGGTGTTCTCGTCCCGCGTCATGCCGCGCGCCAGCGACTGCTGCGTACCGCCGGTCGGAACCCAGCAGGTCGCATTGCCGCTGCACGATGCGCGATAGCCGTTGCCCGGTGCCGTGATATAGCCCGACTGGAACAGCCCGTTCGCGTCATAGACGTAATTCTTGGTCGTGCCGGTCGGGCACTGGGCGATCGTCGAGTTGGCCGGTCCCAGATTATTCTGAAGGCAGCCCACCGGGAAGGTATTGTACTCGGCCAGATCGGGCGCGGTCTCGAAGGTGCGCTCGGACGTGTTGTTGACCGTGTGCGTGCGCAGGAACTGCGCGGTCAGCAGGGTCCGCTCGTCATTGCTCTGCCACTGGCCCGCCAGCGCAACGCCGTCACGCTTGCGGTCGAATTCCTGCGTCGCGAACTGGCCGCCGATCGGGGCGTAACGCAGCGAGGCCGGGTCGAGGAAGCCGTCGGCGCCGTTCGTGCCGGCCGCACCGCAGGCGAAACCGGTCGAACCGCCGACCGGCAGCGTCGTCTGGTCGGCCGTGCCGGGCAGCGGGTTGCGGCAATTCTGCGCGGTCGTCGAGTTCGCGGCCAGCGCCAGCGTGTTGTCGCGCGTCTGGATATTGGTGATGCGCACGCTGTCGGCACGGCTGCGGACGCGCGAATAAGAGACGTTGCCGAGCAGGCCGAAGCGGCCGATGCCCGTGTCCCAAGTATTGCTCAGCAACAGCGAGCCGGTCGGCGACCACTTCTTCTTGAAGTCGCCATAATTGGCCTCGGCGGTGAAACCGGCATGGAAACCCTTGTTGTCGAAGGGCTTGCGGGTGTTCAGGTTGACCGTGCCGGCCAGGCCGCCCTCGATCAGTTCGGCGGTGGCGTTCTTGTACACCTCGACCGAGCCGAGCAGTTCGGCGGGCACGTCGGAGAAGTTGATCGCCTGCCCGCCGATGCCGGCCGAGAAGGTGTCGCGGCCGTTGAACTCGGAACGGACGAAGGTCAGGCCGCGCACCGCGACGCCCGAGCCTTCGACCGAGAAGTGGTCGGGATCGTTGGCGGCGGCGAAGCGGCTGATCGACACGCCGGGCACGCGTTGCAGCGCTTCGGTGACCGAACGATCGGGCAGCGCGCCGATGTCGCTGGCAGTGATGGCGTCGACGACCGTATCGGAGTTGCGCTTGATCGTCTGGGCATTGGCCAGGCTCTGGCGGATGCCGGTCACGACGACTTCGTTGGTCGACGACTCATCACCGGCGGGCGGCTGGGCGCTGGCGGCCTCGACGCTGGCGGCAGTGCGCGGCGTGGCCGAACCGGCCGTGCCCTGGCCCGCGACCGCGCCGGTCGGCGACGTGGTCTGCGACGCGTCGCTTTGGGCAAAGGCGGGCGTGCTCAGCGACGCGACGCACAGCGCGCCGGCGGAGGCGCTGAACAACAGCCGATGAAATCGATTGGCACTGGCAGTCAAAGGCGCAACCGTGCGCATCATGGTCATCCCCCCCTTTGTCGCGCGCCCCATTGGCGTCGCGGGAAAATAGGTCGTGATCACGGCACGCGCCGTGGTTCACATCCTTGTGATTGCGCTACCAGAAACATTTCGACAAGATACTTAACTTATAAATGTCCGATCCGGGACAAGGTGTAACATTCCTGCCACGCTGGCATGGCGGGTGGATTGCGGCACAACCCCGATCGCGGCATGAGACAGGCAGAATCGGCGCGAGAATCCAAGGCGTCGGAGAGGGGATGCGGGGTGGATAGCGACAAGGTGCGGGTCGTCGTCGTGGGCGGCGGAACCGCCGGCTGGATGGCGGCGGCGGCGCTGGCGCGTCTCCTTCCGGGACAGTGCCAGGTACATCTGATCGAGTCCGAGGCCATCGGCGTGGTCGGAGTCGGCGAGGCGACCCTCCCGCATATTCGCGCCTTTAATGAACGACTTGGTATCAGTGAAAAGGATTTCATGGCGCGTACCCGCGCGACCTTCAAACTGGGGATCGAGTTTCGTGATTGGGGCCGAATCGGCGACAGCTATATCCATCCCTTCGGCACGTTCGGGCGCGGCGGGGGCGCGATCGACTTCCATCATTACTGGTCGCGGTTGAAGAAGGAGGGGGCGGAGCTGCCTCCGCTCGACGACCTGTCCTATGCCTGTGCGCTGGCGCGCGAGGGCCGGTTCGACCATCCGGGCCGCGATCGCGAGCAGCTGTCCTCGACCTTCGGCTATGCCTATCAGTTCGACGCGCTGCTCTTCGCGCCCTATCTGCGATCGCTCGCCGAGGAGATGGGAGCGCTTCGCACCGAAGGGATCGTCGTCGATGTCGAACGCGACGCCGAGAGCGGCCTGATCCGCGCCGTCACGCTGGAGGACGGACAGCGGATCGCGGGCGATCTGTTCATCGATTGCTCGGGTTTCCGCTCGCTGCTGCTCGGCCAGACGCTGGGCGAGCCATTCGAGGATTGGTCGAAATGGCTGCCGGCCGACCGTGCCGTCGCCATGCCGTGCCGGACGCGCACCGCCGTCACCCCCTATACCAGTGCGATCGCGATGCCCGCCGGGTGGCGCTGGCGCATTCCGCTCCAGCACCGCACCGGCAATGGCTATGTCTATGCCAGCGGCTTCGTCAGCGACGACGACGCGCGCCGTGCGCTGGAGGAAGCGGTGGAGGGCGAGCCGATCGCCGAGCCGCGCCTGTTGCGCTTCAAGGCCGGCCGGCGGCGGCGCAGCTGGGTCGGCAATTGCGTGGCCATCGGGCTGGCAAGCGGGTTCCTCGAACCGCTCGAGTCGACCAGCATCTATCTGGTCCAGCAGGCGATCACCGCGCTGATCGAGCTGTTCCCCGAACGCGACGCCAGCGATGCGGACCGCGACGAGTTCAACCGCATCATCGACCTGGAATATGATCGCATCCGCGACTTCCTGATCCTGCATTACCATGCCACGACGCGCGACGATTCGCCCTTCTGGAACTATGTGCGGACGATGCCGATCCCCGACAGCCTGGCCGAGAAGCTGGCGCTGTGGCGGCGCCGCGCGCGGGTGGTAAAGTATCGCGAAGGCGTGTTCCTGGATGCCAGCTGGATCGCGGTCTATCTGGGTCAGGGCATCGTGCCCGAGGGGTGGGACCCGCGCGCCGACATGGCCGGCTCAGCGGAACTGGCCGCGGCGGTCGCTGCCTTGCGCGGCGACATCGCGCGCGACGTGGGCACCCGTCCCGATCACCGCGCATTTCTAGAGCGTTATTGCCCGATGGAAGCAGCGGCGTGAGCGCGCACGAACCGATCCGCCGGGTGCTGGTCGCAGGGTGTGGGCTGACCGGCTGGTACGCCGCCGCCGCGCTGAAGCGGCGCGCGCCGTTCCTCGACGTCACGCTGCTGGCGACGCCGGTCTCGGCGGAGGCGCTGGCCGATCGGATCGCCTGCACCCTGCCCTCGTTGCTCGGATTTCAGGCCGATCTGGGCATCAGCCCGGATGACGGGATCACTCGTGCGGGTGCGGGCTATCGTCTGGGCACGCGCTTCACGGGCTGGGTCGAGGGACTGCCCGATTATGTCCACGCCTATGGCCCCTATGGCCATCCGATCGGGCCGGCGGGCTTTCACCTCCACTGGGTCCGCGCCGCAAAGGCCGGGTCGGTCACCCCGTTCGACGCCTTCGCCCCCGCCGCACAATTGGCGCGGGCCGGACGCTTCGTGCCGCCGACGCCGGATACGGTCTTCGCCGGCCACGAATATGGCCTGACGCTCGACATCGGGCGCCACCAGGCGATGATCCGCGCCTTCGGCCTGCACGTCGGCGTCCGCGAAATCGCAGGGGAGATCGCGGACGTGTCGTGCGAAGACGGCCTCTTGACCGAGGTTCGCACGACCAGCGGTGAAGCACTCGCCGCCGATCTGTTCATCGACGCCACCGGCCCGGCGGCGCGGCTTCGTGGCGCGATCGACAGCGAACGGGACGACTGGTCGCGCTGGCTTCCCTGCGACCGCCTGCTCTTGGCGGATCGACCGCAGGTGGAGAACGCGCCGGTGCTGACCCCGGTCGAGGCGCACGGCGCGGGATGGGGCTGGTCGAGCGGGCGGCAAATGGGTCTGGCCTATGCCAGTGCCCATCTGAGCGACGCGGATGCCGCCGCCATGCTCGGCGGATTGGGCGTGACGGCGGGTGCGCCGATCGCCATTCGCGCCGGCACGCGTCCCCGCCCCTGGCGGGGCAATTGCGTCGCGATCGGTGATGCCGCGACCCAGGTCGAACCGCTCGAATGGTGCAACCTGCATCTGGCGCTGAGCGCGGTCGACCGGTTGATCACCATGCTGCCCGACCGCGCGATGGCCCCGGTCGAGGCCGCCGACTTCAACCGCCAGACGCTGGCCGAGGCGGAGCGGGTGCGCGATTTCCTGGCGATGCACTATCGCACCGCCACCCGTCCCGAGCCGATGTGGCGCGCGCTGGCGCAGGTCACCCCGCCCGACAGCCTGGCGCATACGCTGGCGCAGTTCGAGGAACGCGGCCGCCTGCCCTTTTACGAGGAAGAGACCTTCACCCGCGACAGCTGGGCCGCCGTGCTGCTCGGCCAGGGGCATCTGCCCCGCCGGGTCGATCCGCTGGTCCATGCCGTGCCGCCCGCCGAGGCCAAGGCCGCCATGGCGCAAATGACCGGCGCGATCGCCGCCGCCCTTCCCCAGGCCCCCGCCCATGCCGAATGGCGCGCGGCCCAGACGAGACGCCTTGCCCGATGAGCCAGCCCCCGATCCCGGAGCATGCGATCCGTCAGGTCGTGATCGTCGGCGGCGGCACCGCCGGCTGGATGGCCGCCGCCGCCTTCGCGCGGCTGCTCAACAATGGCTATACCCACGTCACGCTGGTCGAGTCCGAGGAGATCGGCACGGTCGGCGTCGGCGAGGCGACGATCCCGCCGATCCTGAGCTTCAACCAGATGCTGGGGCTGGACGAGAACGACTTCCTCGCCGCCACGGCGGGCACGTTCAAGCTGGGCATCGAATTCGTCGATTGGGGCCAGCGCGGCGAGCGTTACTTCCACCCCTTCGGCCGGTTCGGTCAGGATCTGCAAGGCGTCCATTTCCACCAGCTCTGGCTGCGCGAACGCAGCCGGCGCGCGCTGCCCGACATCGTTGAGTGGTCGATGAGCGCGATGGCCGCGAGGGCTGGCCGGTTCGGCCGGGCACGCCCCGATGCGCAATCGCCGGTGCGCGAGCTGTTCTACGCCTTCCATTTCGACGCCGGCCTCTATGCGCGCTACCTGCGCGGCTATGCCGAGCGCGGCGGGGTGACGCGGGTCGAGGGGCGGATCGAGGGCGTCGACCTGCGCCCCGAGGACGGCCATGTCCGCGCGGTGACACTGGCCGATGGCCGCCGGATCGAGGGTGAGCTGTTCATCGACTGCTCGGGCTTTCGCGGTCTGCTGATCGAGGGGGCGCTGGAAACCGGTTACGAAAGCTATGCGCACTGGCTGCCCTGCGACCGCGCAGTCGCGGCGCCGTGTGCGCTACCCGATCCACGCGAGCCCGATCCCTTTACCCGGGCGACCGCGCGCGAGGCGGGATGGCAATGGCGCATCCCGTTGCAGCATCGGATGGGCAATGGCCTGGTCTATTGCAGCGATCATCTGGCCGACGACGACGCCGAGGCGCAATTGCTGGGCGCGCTGGAGGGCGAATTGCTCGGCGATCCGCGACGCCTGCGCTTCACCGCCGGGCGGCGGCGCGAAAGCTGGAACCGCAACGTCGTCGCGCTCGGCCTGTCGAGCGGCTTCCTCGAACCACTGGAGTCGACCAGCATCCATCTGGTCCAGGCGGCACTGCAACGGCTGATCGCGCTGTTCCCCGACAATCGCTTCGACCCCGCCGAGCGCGCCGAGTTCAACCGTCAGATGCGCGACCTGTATGAAGATGTGCGCGACTTCATCATCTTCCATTACAAGGCGACGCGGCGCGACGACACGCCCTTCTGGAACCGGGTGCGCACGATGGAGGTGCCCGACAGCCTGGCACGCAAGATGGCGCTATGGGCAGGCAAGGGCCGGCTGTTCCGCGAAGGCTATGACCTGTTCAGCAACCCCAGCTGGGTCGCGGTGGGCCTCGGCCAGGGCATCGTGCCGCAGCATTGGGAGCCGGCGGTCGACGCGCTCGACGAGCATCTCGTCGCGCAGGCGCTGGAGCAGATGCGTGCGGGCTATGCCGACACCGCCGCGCGCCTGCCCAGCCATGGCGATTTCCTGCGCGCCACCGCGCCCTCACCGCTCGCACCCGGCCTGACCGGCGGCACGGCATCGGGGTTCGACTTCGCGCGGCAGGGCATGACCTCCGGCCGGGGGCCGCTATTGTGAGGATGCGCTTCGCCCTGCCGCTTATCGCGCTGGCACTGGTCGGCGCGACCGATGCGCCCGGCCCGCATCTCAACCAGCTCGGCTTTCGCCCCGATACCGCCAAGCGTGCGATCCTCGCGCATGATGGCACCACGCCGCTGCCCTGGCAGGTGATCGATGCGGACGGGCGCACCGTGGCGGAGGGGCAAACCGTGCCGTTCGGGCCCGACGCCGCATCGGGGGATTCGGTCCACCAGATCGACTTCAGCCGCGTCGCAACGCCGGGCACCTATCGCCTGCGGGTCGATGGCCGGACGAGCCATGTCTTCGCCATCGGCGCCGACACTTATCGCCCGCTGGCGCGCGCGGCACTGAACTTCTTCTATCAGCAGCGCGCGGGCACGCCGATCGAGGCGCGCTTCGCCGGCGGCCCGCAATGGGCGCGCGCCGCCGGGCATCCCCGCGAAGTCGTGACCTGTTTCAAGGGCCGCGATCTGGCCGGCACCGACTGGCCGGGCTGCCCCTATACGCGCGACGTCACCGGCGGATGGTATGATGCCGGCGACCAGGGCAAATATGTCGTCAATGGCGGCATCGCGCTGTGGACGCTGCAAAATCTCTATGAGGTGAATGCCGCCGCGCCCCCCTTCCCCGATGGCAGCGCCGCGCTGCCCGAGGCGGGGAACCGGATCGACGACCTGCTCGACGAGACGCGCTGGGAAATGCGCTTCCTGTTGGCGATGCAGGTGCCCGACGGCCAGCATCTGGCGCTGCCGCTGGGGCGACAGGGACGCGGCCCCCTGACGCTGACCGATATCGCTGCCGGCGGCATGGCGCACCACAAGATCGCCGATCGCAACTGGACCAAGATCCCGACAAACCCGGCCGAGGACCGCGAGGAACGGCTGCTCTACCCGCCCAGCACGGCGGCGACGCTGAACCTGGCCGCCACCGCCGCGCAATGCGCGCGCATCTGGCGCGGGATCGACGACGCGTTCGCCAACACCTGCCTGGTCGCCGCCGGTAAGGCGTATCGCGCGGCGCTGCGCAATCCGGATATTTATGCCGCGCAAGCCTT
Organism: Sphingomonas pseudosanguinis; assembly: GCF_052056765.1. Lineage (NCBI taxonomy): Bacteria > Pseudomonadati > Pseudomonadota > Alphaproteobacteria > Sphingomonadales > Sphingomonadaceae > Sphingomonas > Sphingomonas pseudosanguinis. The sequence goes on along the minus strand of NZ_CP189888.1, from coordinate 983,520 downwards.
TACCGGCAGCGGCGGTTACGGCGACAACGATCTGTCGGACGAGCTGTATTGGGCCACCGCCGAGCTGTTCGCCACGACCGGCATGCCCGAACTGGCCGAGGCGCTGCACCGGATGCCGCTCCACACCGCGCCGCTGACGGGCGAGCCGAGCTGGGGCAGCGTCGCGGTGCTGGGCACGATCACGCTCGCGACCGCCGACCGGGTCATGCCCGAGGAACGCGCCGCTGCGCGCGCCAAGCTGGTCGCGCTGGCTGATCGCTTCGTCGTCGAGGAGGCCAGATCAGGCTATCACCTGCCCTATGCCGGCACCGCCTATCCCTGGGGGTCGAGCAGCAATTTTCTGAACCGGGGCATGATCCTGTCGCTGGCCGCACGCTTCACCGGCGCGGCGCGCTACCGCGACGCGGCGGTCGACGCGATGGACTATGTGCTGGGCCGCAACCCGCTCGACCAAAGCTATGTCAGCGGATTCGGATGGAAGCCGCTGCGCAATCCGCATCACCGTTTCTGGGCGCATCAGATCGATGCGCGGATGCCGGGGCCGCCGCCGGGCGTAGTGTCGGGCGGCGCGAACAGCTTGAGCTTTCCCGAAAGCGCCTCGGCGGCGCTGAAAGGGCATTGCGCGCCGCAACGCTGCTGGACCGACGACATCCGCGCCTATGCGCATAATGAGGTTGCGATCAACTGGAACGCGCCGCTGGTCTGGCTGGCCAGCGAATTGTCAGCATCGCGCCGCTAAACACCTGTATTGCAGCTTATACTTTTGGAGGGGTATCAGAATATGGATCGTCGCAATTTCATGAAGCACGGCGTGGCGATGGGCAGCGCCGCGCTCGCCACCGGTGGGACCGCGCTGACCGCCGTCGGCGCCGCCGCGCAGACGCCGCTCGACCAGAGCTTTCCCAAGGATTTCCTCTGGGGCACCGCCACCGCCGCCTATCAAATCGAAGGCGCGGTGAACGAGGACGGGCGCGGCCAGACCAACTGGGACGTGTTCTCGCACACCCCCGGCAAGGTCGCGAACGGCGATACCGGCGACGTCGCCTGCGACAGCTATCACCGGTATAAGGAGGACATCGCCCTGATGCGCAATCTGGGCATCAAGGCGTATCGCATGTCGCTCGCCTGGTCGCGCATCTTCCCCGAGGGGCGCGGCAAGCCCAATGCCAAGGGCATCGACTATTATAACCGCGTGATCGACGCGCTGCTCGAAGCCGGTATCCAGCCCAACGTCACCATGTTTCACTGGGACCTGCCGCAGGCGCTGCCCGGCGGCTGGCAGAACCGCGACACCGCTAAGGCGTTCGCGGACTATGCCGGTTTCATGGCGGGCAAGCTGTCCGATCGCGTCCACCGCTTCATGACGGTCAACGAACTGCGCTGCTTCACCGATCTGGGCCATATGGTCGGCATCCACGCGCCGGGCCTGAAGCTGGCGCCTGCGCAGGTGAACCAGGTCCGCCATCACGGCGTGCTCGCGCACGGTCTGGGCGTGCAGGCGATCCGCGCGAACGCCAAGGCCGGGACCGAGGTCGGCATCGCTGACAACGCCAATATCTACGTCCCCGCGATCGAGACGCCCGAGCATATCGAAGCGGCGAAGAAGGCGTTCCGCGACGACAATGCGATGTTCCTGACCGCCGTCATGGAAGGCCGCTATATCGACAGCTATCTGGCCTCGGCCGGGGCGAACGCGCCCAAGGTGCAGGCCGGCGACATGGCCGCGATCGGCAGCCCGCTCGATTTCGTCGCGCTCAACATCTACACGCCGACCTTCGTCAAGGCGGATGCCAGCGACCCGCGCGGCTACACTCCCCTGCCCCATCTGCCGCAATCGCCGCGCATGGCCTCGCCCTGGCTCTATGTCGGCCCCGAAGCCGCCTATTGGGGCGTGCGCGCGGTCAGCGAGCTGTGGAAGCCCAAGGCTATCTACATCTCGGAGAACGGCACTTCGGCGGACGATACGCTGAACAAATCGGGCCTAGTCGATGACTCGGACCGGATCATGTATCTGCGCAACTATCTGGGCCAGTTCCGCCGCGCGGCGGCCGAGGGATACCCGCTCAAGGGCTATTTCCTGTGGAGCCTGATGGACAATTTCGAATGGGCCGACGGCTATGGCAAGCGCTTCGGCATCCACCATGTCGACTTCGCCACCCAGAAGCGGACGCCCAAGCTGAGCGCGCTGTGGTATAAGGAACTGATCCGCCGCAACGCGTTGGTCTGATCCTGTCGGACCCGACATGACGAACCCCGCCGGTCGCACGACCGGCGGGGTTTTGTTTTGGCCGACGCCGATCCGGATGGCCTTTTTTCCTCCCCTGCAAGGGGAGGTGGCGCGCGGAGCGCGTCGGAGGGGTGTCCCCCTCTCGATGGCGCGACACCCCTCCGTCAGGCCTTCGGCCTGCCACCTCCCCTCGCAGGGGAGGAAAGAGTGCAAAAAGGGCGGGAACGGCATCTGTGCCATTCCCGCCCGTGAAGGGACCCCAAGACCCGTAAGGGATCAGAAGCGGAAGCGGACGCCCACGCCGTAATAGCGGCCCTCGTCGCGCACGTCGCGCGGGTAGGACAGGCCGTTGCCATAGCTGCGATAATTGTTGAACGGCTTGGCCAGCAGGTTCGCCGCGTCGAACGCGATCGTGATTTCCTTGGTCAGGTTGTAGTTGAACGCGAAGTCCAGACGCTGGACGCGGGTCGTGCCCTCGCCATTGTAGAAGCCGTCGCCATTGATGAAGTTGCCGTTCAGGAACGCGTCGCGATTGTTGAACGACAACCGGGTCGAGACGTCACCCTTTTCGTAGAACAGCGCGACGTTGTAGGTCCATTTCGACAGACCGGTGATCGGCACGAACGGCGCTTCCGTGGTGCCGCCGGCCGAGGCGAACAGATTGGCGGGGTAACGCTGCTTGCCTTCCAGATAGGTCACGTTCGCCTGGATGCCGAAGCCGCTCCACAGACCCGGCAGGAAGTCGAAGAAGGTCTGGCCGCCGACTTCCACGCCCTTGATCCGACCCTTGCCGGCGTTTTCGGGCCGGCTGATTTCGATCAGGCCATAGACGGGGTCGATCGTACGGTTGACGTAGCGGTCGATGAACCCGTTGAGGTCGCGGTAGAAGACCGCCGCCGTGATCGAGGCGGTGGGCGAGAAATAATATTCGACCGTCGCATCGTAGTTGGTCGAGGTCAGCGGCTGGAGATCCGGGTTGCCGCCGCTGCCAAAGGCGTTGGGCCGGGTGTTGAGGCCAGCGGGAAAGCGCGGATCGAGCGGCTGGTCGGGGATCACCGCCTGCGTGTTCTGAGCGATATTGAGCGCGGGGTTCAGCTGGCCGAACTCGGGCTTGGTCCGCGTCTTGGTCACGCCGAAACGCACCTGCAGCTTGTCGTCGGGCCGGATGCGCAGCGAGAAGTTGGGCAGTACGTCGACATAGTTGGCACGGGTCGTACGGAGCTCGCTACGCCGCACGCCATCGAACTCCACGGTCGAGATACCCTGATAGGTGCCCACGGTATTGACGACACGCGTACCGATCAGGCCATCGAAGCGGACCTTGCCCAGATAGAATTCGTACTTCGCCTGGCCGTAAAAGGCGTAGGTCTGCTCATCGGCAAGGAACGCTTCCAGCGGGTTGAGCTGGACATTCTGCGTCGCGAACCGGCCCAGCGCTTCGCGATAGCCGGTGTCGCCCGGATTGGCCGCGACCAGTCGTGCCAGCGCGTCGTACGAGAATTGACGAAGCTGCGCGGCGTTCCCCGCGATGCCGTCGCGGCTGGGCATCAGCCAGCTGCGGAAGCCCTGGTTGGTACGGAACGCGTCCTGGGTCAGCCCCAGATCGCCGGTCGGCGTCTGTGCCAGTCCGATCCCCAACGGCTCGGTATAGGCATAGCGGTTGCCGCGCTTGAGCGAGGCGTCACGATCGGTCCAGCGTACACCCACTTGCAGGCGTGGGAACAGTGACGAGTCGGTTTCCAGGTCCAGATCGGTGCGCCACTGCCACCCCTTGCCCTGGACCCGGTAGGTCGCCTCGAAATAGCCGCGCCAGATGTAATTGGCCGGATTGCTGGCCTCGAAGCCCGGCAGGTCGAACGACACGCCATTGTCGACGAAGAAACGGACATCGGCGGTCGGCGCCCGGGAGAAGGCGGTGTCGAAGCTCCACTCGTCCGAACCGTACATCGAGTTGGTATAGGCAAGGTCGGTCGACAGATGCGCGCGGCCGATATCCCATTTGGCGCCGCCGGCGGCCTGATAGGTGTTGGTATAGCCCTTGACCGTGCTGCGGTAGGCCTCGGGACGGAAACCGCCGATCTTGGTCAGGCTGTCGACCTGCTCGGGCTGGCCGGGGCGCAGCACGACGTTGCTGAGAGTCGGGTTGTTGTCGAGCAGCGGCACGCGGAACCAGTCATTGGCGATCTCGCCGCGATAGCCCTGATAGAGGAAGTCGTAATAGAGCTCGAGATTGTGGGCCGGGCGCCACTGGACGCTGGCATTGACCGCCGGGCGCCAGCGCTTGCCGCTGTCGTTATAGACGCCGACCGCCGTCGGGATCTGGAAGTTGCGGCCGACCGAGGCGGGCAGGATCGTCGTGCCGGCGGTCGGCGAGGCGGTGTTGCCCTCGCCCCAGCGCACCGCATTGCGATATTGCGCCTGGGTATAGGCGGCGTTGATCAGCCAGCCGATCTCACCGATCGCGGTGTCGGCACGCTGGCTGACCAGCAGATTACCCAGTGGGTCGAACTTCTTGCTCTGGTCGTTATAGGTGCCCCGTACGCCGCCCGCGACGGTGAAGCCCTTTTCGAAGTCGAAGGGACGGCGCGAGCGCACGTTGATCAGGCCCGCCAGGCCGGGTTCGAGCAGGTCGGCGGTGCCGGACTTGTAGACTTCCAGACCGGCAAGCGCGCCGGCGGGGAAATCCTGAAGCGCGGCGCGGCGATTCTCGGCGGTGAAGATGTCGCGGCCGTTGAAGGTGGTCGCCACGTCGGGCAGACCGCGCACTAACACCTGGGTCACTTCGTCGCTGTACCGGTTGACCTGGATACCGGTCACACGGGCCAGCGATTCGGCCGCCGTGTTGTCGGGCAATTTGCCGATGTCCTGTGCCACGATCGCGTCGAGGATCGCGTCCGAATTGCGCTTGATCGCCTGCGCGCTGCCAAGGCTGGCGCGGTAGCCGGTGACGACGATGTCGCGCGGATCGACCTCGCTATCCAGATTTTCGGTCGCCTGGGTGCCGGGGCTGCGACCGGCGGCGCTGGCGGTCGCCTGCTCCTGCGCGACGGGCGCCTGCGCCTCGATCGGCGCATTGGGATCGGCGGCGCGCGCCGCCTCGGCCGGGGTGGCCTGCTGCGCGGCGGCGGGGGCCGCGATCAATGCCAGCGGAGCCGCCGACAGCAACAAGACGTGGTGCTTCATACCCAGATCCCCTCCTATGGCCCGAACTTTCGGTGCCTGTGTCGGGATCATTTGTCTGACTATCTTATACCGCCGTCAAGGCTTTATGAACAATCTATGAAACGACTGTAACAGCGTGGATTTTGGGTCACACCTGCGCAAAACCGTACAAAACGCATGTTAGCGCAATCAATATTGATATTATTCAAGAAAATTGGCCATCCGGCAATTGTGTCCGCCATGCCGACATTTCGGGACTTTGTCTGTGTTAATCACGATAGCGTCGGCATGACGGGATTCCTCAGATCAGCGTCGGCCCGTTGGCCAGCGGCTTGCCGAAATCGGGCGTGCCATCGGCACGATAGCCAAAGCGCTGCACCCGCGTATCGCGATTGGGGTCATAGAGCGGATCGCCGGTGATCTTCTCATAATCGCGGGCGTGATAGACCAGTACGTCGCGCCCAGCGCGGTCGACCGTGAAGCTGTTATGGCCGGGGCCATAGATGCGGCGCTCGGGCGCGCTTTGGAAGACCGGCTCGGGCGACTTGGTCCAGGCGGCCGGGTCCATCAGATCGGCGTCGTCGCGCGCGGTCAGCATGCCCATGCAGTAGCGCGCATCGGTGGCGCTGGCCGAATAGGTCATGAAGACGCGCCCGTTGCGGATCAGGGGCGCCGGCCCCTCGGCGACCTTGAACCCCCGGATTTCCCAGGGCAGCGTCGGCACGGTCAGCCGGGTGGGCTTGGCGGCCAGCGTCGTCGGGCTGGCGAGCGGCGCGAGATAGAGGTTGGAGTTGGTCTCGATCCCCGGCTCCTGCTGCGCCCAGGCGAGATAGCGGGTGCCGTGATGGACGAAGGTCGTCGAATCGAGCGTGAACGTATCCCACGGCGTCTCGAGCTGGCCGCGCACCGACCAGCGGCCCTTGACCGGATCGGGTCCGTCGCACTCCAGCACATAGGTGCGGATGTGGAACACATCGCCGCCATCGCCCGCCGCGACATAGACATACCAGCGGCCATCGATCTGATGGATTTCGGGCGCCCAGATATGCCCGGCCATCTTGCCCGATGCGGGCCGCCGCCACAGCACGGTCTCGGGCGCGGTCGCCAGCCCGGCGATGGTCTTTGCCCGGCGCAGCACCACCCGGTCATATTCGGGAACCGAGGCCATGAAGGTATAAAGCCCATCGGCCTGCAGCGCGATCTGCGCATCGGCGCGCTGGCGGATCAGCGGATTGGTCACGCGCTCGCCCCCGGCCGTACGCCCCGCCTTCGCCAGCAGCGGCGCGGCGGCCAGCGCCGCACCCCCCGCGACCCCGCCCGCGATCAGCGCGCGCCGGGTCATCTCGATCTTGGTCATGGATTTTCCTTTCCGACAAAGGGCCAGCCGGCCGCGTCCCAACGCAATCGGGCGATGCGCAGCGTCGGCGTGCCATTCGCCGCTGCGTCATAAGCATGGTGGATCAGGTAATCGCGGCCGTCGCGATCCTGCAGGATGCCGGCATGGCCCGGCCCGCGAAACCGGTCGCGCCCCGCCGCATCGGCCTGCAACAGCACCGTGCCGCCACCGTCCAGCATCGGACGGCCCGCGCGATCGACATAAGGCCCCACGATTGATCGCGCCCGCCCGACCGTCAGATGATAGCTGCTCTTCGTGCCCCGACAGCACAGGTCGAACGACACGATCAGCCAATACCAGCCGCCATGGTCGATGATGAAGGGCGCCTCGATCGGGTTCGCGCCGCCATCCCCCTCCCCGGGCCCGCGTCGCGCGATCGGCTGGGGAACCGCACCCGGCGCGGCCTTGCCGGTGCGCGGGTCGAGCCGGACCAGCTGGATACCGCCCCAAAAACTGCCGAACGCCAGCCATTCGCCGCCCTGCCGATCACGGGCGAAGGCGGGATCGATCGCATTATAGGGATCGCCCGCCTGGGAGGCGACGACCAGCCCCTCGTCCCGCCAGCCATAGGCCGGGCTGGCGGGGTCGAGCGTCGCGGCGGTGGCCAGCCCGATCACCGAGCGCTGCTGCCCGAAGCGCGACACCGAGTAATAGAGGCGATAGCGATCCCCGACCCGAGCGATATCGGGCGCCCACATCTCACGCGCGCCCGGCACCGCCACCAGCGCCCAGTCGGGAATGGCGCCCAGCGGCGATGGCAGCGCGGTCCAGTGTCGCAAATCGCGCGAGCGGCGCGCGACCAGCGGCACCCGCCCCCGCTGCCCGGTCGAATAGACGTAATAGTCCTGGCCTTCGCGGATCAGGACCGGATCATGCGCGGGGGCCATATCGCCTGAGAGCGCCAGATGCTGTGCGGCAGCCCCCACCGCGACCGCCGACAGGGCCGCCCCGAGGAACAGGGGACGTGCGCCGCGCAGGCTCCGAAATCGGCGCAAACCGCGCATGGTCGCTGACGTCCCTCCCCTCACAAGGCCATGATTTGTCTGGCCATTGGGAGCAGCGATATAGTCCGACATATGGCATGGCAAGCGCCATTCGCCTGCGGGCATGACAAGGCCGTCATCTTCACCCGCATCGCCGTCCGATCGCCCCCTTGTCGGCGCTCGACGGACACGGCACTAAGCCGCCATGCGGATCGCGATCATCGATACCAGCAGCACGCGCGCGGCGATCATCTCCGATGGCCTGCGCGAGGCGGGGCTGACCGATCTGGTGGTGATCGACCCCGGCGGCCCGCTCGCCGCGCAGGTGGAGCGCGCCGCGCCCGAGGTGGTCCTGATCAATCTCGAAAATCCCAGCCGCGACGTGCTGGAGGATTTCTTCGCCATGTCGCGCGCGCTCGACCGGCCGATTGCGATGTTCGTCGACCAGTCGGAACCGGAGACGACGATGGCGGCGGTCGATGCGGGCGTGTCCGCCTATGTCGTCGATGGCCTGGCCAAGCAGCGGATCAAGCCGATCCTCGATCTGGCGGTGCGCCGTTTCCAAGCCTTTTCGCGGCTCCAGACCGAACTGGCCGCGGCGAAGACCGCGCTGGCCGACCGGCAGGTGATCGACCGGGCCAAGGCGATCCTGATGCGGCGGCGCGGGCTGGACGAACCCGCCGCCTATGCCTTGCTGCGCAGCCACGCCATGACCACCAACCGCCGCATCGCCGATGTGGCCGAGGCGATCGTGACCAGCGAGCAGTTGATGGGAGACCTGCCATGAGCGCCGAGACTTTCCGCATCGGCTTCCTCCCGCTGGTCGATGCCGCGCTGCCCATCCTGGCGCACGAACTGGGCTTTGCCGAGGCGGCGGGGGTTGGGATCGAACTGGTCCGCGACGTGACCTGGGCGGCGGTGCGCGATCGGTTGCTCTATGGCCATACCGATGCCGCGCATCTCGTCGCACCGCTCGCCATCGCCACCGCTCTGGGCCGCGACCGGCCGGCGGTGCCGATGGCGGTGCCCTTCGTGCTGGGGCTGAACGGCAATGCGATCACCGTCTCGACCGCGCTCGGAGACGCCATCGGTCTCGGTGAAACGCTGGGCGATCCGGTGGCGATCGGGGCTGCCCTGAAGGCCGAAGCGGCGCGGCGACGCGGGGCGGGAAAACCGCTGCGCTTCGGCGTGGTGCATCGCCATTCCAGCCATAATTACATGCTGCGCTACTGGCTGGCCGGGGTCGGCATCCGCCCCGATCACGATGTCGAGATCGTCGTGACCAGCCCGCCCTTCGCCGCCGACGCGCTGGCGGCGGGCGAGGTCGATGGCATCTGCGTTGGCGAGCCGTGGAACTCGATCGCGGTCGATCGCGGCGTCGGCCGGATCGCGCTCGCCACCGCGCAAATCTGGCGGCGCGGGGTCGAGAAGGTGCTGGCGATGCGCGCCGACCGGGCAGAGGAGCGGCGCGACGGCGTGCTGCGCCTGATCCGCGCGCTCCATGCCGCCGCCGCCCATTTCGTCGATCCCGCGACGGTGGAACAGAGCGCCGCCATCCTCGCGCGGCCGCATTATCTGGATGCCCCCGTCGATGCGATCCTGCGCGCGATCACCGATCGCATTCGCGTGGTGCCGGGCGGCGACCCCGTCCATTATCCCGACTTCATGTTCCAGTATCGCGAGGCCGCCAACTTCCCATGGCGCAGCCAGGCGGGCTGGCTCTATGCGCAGATGGTCCGCTGGGAGGGCCTGCCCTTCTCGAACGCGGACGCCGCGACCGCGCAAGGCGTGTTCCGCCCCGACCTGTACCGCGCCGCGCTCGCGGGCTCGGGCGCACCGCTGCCCGGCGCGAGTTCCAAGCTGGAAGGCGCGCTGGCCGAGCCGATCGGCGCGGGCTCGACGCAAGGACGACTGGTGCTGGGCAGCGACCGCTTCTTCGACGGCCGCGCCTTCGACCCGGACGATATTCCGGGGTATCTTGCCGGCCTGCCCTGAACCCGAAAATCCGCGCTTGCCGTCGAAGGGCCGAAACTTGCAGGATGCATCCCGGTCATGATCTCCAGCAGGGGCCGGCGATGGACAAGCTCGATCTGAAAAAGCAGCTTCGCGACCTGTTCAATCCTCCGAAGCACGATTTTGTGGAAATCATCGTCCCGACCTTGTCGTTCGTAAAGGTCGACGGCGCCGGTGACCCCAATACGGCACCCAGCTATCGGACCGCGGTCGAATGGCTGTACGGCGTCAGCTATGCGATGAAGTTTGCCGCGAAGAATGGGTTGGCGCGCGACTATGTCGTACCGCCGCTGGAGGCGCTCTGGTGGTCCGACGATCCGGGCAGTTTCGTGCGGCGCGAAAAGGACCGCTGGCAATGGACCGTCATGATCATGGCTCCCGACTTCGTCACACCCGCCATGTTCGAGGACGCGGTCGCCAAGACATTGGCCAAGAGGGACGACCGCCCCGCCTCGCTGCGCTTCGAACCCTATGCGGAGGGCCGGTCGCTCCAGATTCTGCACATCGGCAGCTATGACGACGAAGGCCCGGTCCTGAAGCGCCTGCACGAAGCGGTGATGCCGGGACGAGGCGTCACCTTCGACGGCCCGCATCACGAGGTGTATCTGAGTGACCCCCGCAAAACGGACGCGGCCAAGCTCAAGACCATTCTGCGTCAGCCGGTCCGCGCTGTCACGTAACGCCGCTGGCAAGAGACAATCGGGCATGGGTTTGCTGCGATTGCGAAAGGGACTTGCGCCCGCATCGCGATTGAGGCAATTTTCGATTCGCCCGGCAATGGCGTCGGGCACGAGATAGCAGCGGATGCCGCTCCAATGACGGGGTAGCGCGCTGGCGGACGCGGGATTTTCCCGCAATCCGTTTGGAGGCAACGAAGCCGCCAGGATGTGACCCACGGGTCCCACGTCCTGGCGGCTTTTTCTGTTTGGGCCTTATGGCCCCCGGAGACGGCACGATGGCGACGGCATTCTGGGACGACACCGAAAAGGCGAAAGCGGCCGATGACGGCGGCTTCTGGTCGAGCGGGCATACGCCGACCCTGATCGCGGCATTCCTCTACTTCGACCTGGCCTTCATGGTCTGGGTGCTGCTCGGCCCGCTGGCGCCGCAGATTTCCGCCAGTCTGGGGCTGACCCCGGCGCAGAAGGGCGTGATGGTCGCGGTGCCGACGCTGGCGGGCGCAGTGCTGCGGGTCGTCAACGGCTTGGCTGTAGACCGGATCGGGCCGAAGCGCGCCGGCGCGATCAGCCAGTTGATCGTCATCGGCGGGCTGTTCGCGGCCTGGGCGCTGGGGGTGAACAGCTTTGGCGGCACGCTGGCACTGGGTGTCATTCTGGGCTTTGCGGGGGCGAGCTTCGCCATCGCGCTGCCGCTCGCCAGCCGCTGGTATCCGCCCGAGCATCAGGGCAAGGCCATGGGTCTGGCCGGCATGGGGAATTCGGGCACGGTGCTCGCCGCCCTGTTCGCGCCCGCGCTGGCCAAGCTGTTCGGCTGGAACGCCGTTCTGGGTCTGGCCTGTCTGCCGCTGACCCTCGTCTTCCTCGCCTATATGGTGATGGCCAAGGACGCCCCGGGTGCCCCCCCGCCCCGCCGTCTGGTCGAATATCTGTCGCCGCTTCGCCAGGCCGATGCCTGGTGGCTGATGGGCTTCTATGCCGTCACCTTTGGCGGGTTCGTCGGGCTCGCCGCCAGCCTGCCCATTTATTTCACCGACCGGTTCGGGCTGACGCCGGTGCAGGCGGGGTACGCGACGGCGGCGTGCGTCTTCGCCGGGTCGCTGGTGCGGCCGATGGGCGGGGCGCTGGCCGATGCGATCGGCGGCGTGAAGGCGCTGCTCGCCGTGTTCGCCGCCGCCGCCGTGACGCTGACCGGCGTGGCGATGGTCGACGGATTCGCCGCCTCGCTGGCGCTGTTCGTCCTCTCCATGCTGGCGCTGGGGGTCGGCAACGGCTCGGTGTTTCAGCTGGTGCCGCAGCGTTTCGCCGCCGAGATCGGCGTGATGACCGGACTGGTCGGCATGGCGGGCGGGATCGGCGGCTTCTACCTCGCCTCGTCGCTGGGGTTCGCCAAGCAGTGGACGGGCAGCTTTTCGGGCGGGTTCCTGATCTTCGCCGCGCTGGCCCTGGTCGCACTGGCGGGCCTGATGCTGGTCAAGAGCCGCTGGCGCCGCAGCTGGGGCGCGGCCGAGGGCGTGCGGATCTGATGCTTTTCCTCTTCCACGGATCGAACCGATGAAACACGAAGTCGTCACCCTTGCGAAGGTCGATACCCGCGAGCACCTGATCGTCATCGGCAACGGCATGGCCGGATGCCGCGCGGTCGAGGAATTGCTGGCCCGCGATCCCGCCCGCTACCGCATCACCATCTTCGGTGCCGAGCCGCTGGTGAACTACAACCGGATCATGCTGTCGCCGGTGCTGGCGGGCGAGAAGACGTTCGACGAGATCGTCATCAACGGCCATGACTGGTATACCGATAATGGCATCACCCTGGTCAGCGGCGATCCCGTCACCGCGATCGACCGGGGAGCGCGGACCGTCACCGCCAAGAGCGGCATGGTGCTCGACTATGACCGGCTGCTGATCGCGACCGGCTCCGATCCGTTCATCATCCCTGTCCCCGGCCACGACCTGCCCGGCGTCATCAGCTTCCGCGACATGAAGGATGTCGAGCATATGCTCGCCGCCGCCGAGCGGGGCGGCAGTGCGGTGGTGATCGGCGGCGGCCTGCTGGGGCTGGAGGCGGCGCATGGGCTGAGCTTGCGGGGCATGACCGTCACCGTCCTCCATCTGATGCCGACGCTGATGGAGCGGCAGCTGGACGAGGCGGCGGGCTGGTTGCTGAAACAGGCGCTGGAGGCGCGCGGCCAGACCGTGCTGACCGGCGCCGACACCGCCGCGATCCTGGGTGACGGCAAGGTGGAGGCGATCCGCCTGAAGGACGGACGCGAAATCCCCGCCGATCTGGTTGTCATGGCGGTCGGCATCCGCCCCTCGGTCGCGTTGGCCCGCGCCGCCGGGCTGGAGGTGGGGCGCGGGATCAAGGTGGACGACCATATGGTCACCAGCGATCCGCGCATCCTGGCGGTCGGCGAATGCGTCGAGCATGACGGACAGGTCTACGGGCTGGTCGCGCCGCTCTGGGACATGTGCCGCAGCCTCGCCGACGCGCTGACCGGCAGCCCCAGCGGCTATCGCCCCACCGCCACCGCGACCAAGCTGAAGGTCGCCGGGCTCGACGTCTTCTCGGCGGGCGATTTCGGCGGCGGCGACGGTGCGGAGGACATCGTACTGCGCGACGCGTCGCGTGGCATCTACAAGCGTGTCGTGGTCAAGGACGACCGCATCGTCGGGGCGGTGCTGTACGGCGACACCGCCGACGGAAACTGGTATTTCGACCTGCTCAAAAAGGGCGAGAGCGTCGGCGATATTCGCGACGCGCTGATCTTCGGCCAGGCCTTTGCCCAGGGGGGCGCCCTCGCGGACCCTAAGGCGGCCGTTGCGGCGCTTTCCGACGATGCGGAAATCTGCGGCTGCAACGGCGTGACCAAGGGCAAGGTCTTCGCCTGCATCGACGGCGGCGCGCACAGCCTGGATGCGGTGCGGAGCGGCTGCAAGGCGTCGGCAAGCTGCGGCTCGTGCACCAACATCGTCGAGAGCCTGTTGTCGATCCGGCTGGGTGGAGAGGTCGAGGCCGGGCCGAAGACCATGTGCAAATGCACCAGCTTCGGCCATGACGATGTACGTCGCGAGATCGTCGCACAAGAAATGAAGTCGATCCCCGAGGTGATGCAGAAGCTGCACTGGTCGACGCCTGACGGTTGTTCTTCCTGCCGCCCCGCGCTCAATTACTATCTGCTCTGCGCGCTGCCCGGCAAATATCAGGACGACCAGCAGAGCCGTTTCGTCAACGAACGCATGCACGCCAACATCCAGAAGGACGGCACCTATTCGGTCGTGCCGCGCATGTGGGGCGGGATCACGTCCCCGAAGGAACTGCGCGCGATCGCCGATGTGGTCGAGAAGTTCAACGCGCCGATGGTCAAGGTGACGGGCGGCCAGCGGCTCGACATCTTCGGCATCAAGAAGGAGGACCTGCCCGCCGTCTGGGCCGATCTGAACGCGGCGGGGATGGTCTCGGGCCATGCCTATGGCAAGTCGCTTCGCACCGTGAAGACCTGTGTCGGCTCCGAATGGTGCCGCTTCGGTACGCAGGATTCGACCGGGCTGGGCGTCAAGCTGGAGCGCGCGACCTGGGGCTCTTGGATGCCGCACAAGTTCAAGATCGCGGTGTCGGGCTGCCCGCGCAACTGTGCCGAGGCGACGATCAAGGACTTCGGCGTGGTCTGCGTCGACTCAGGCTACGAACTCCATGTCGGCGGCAATGGCGGGATCAAGGTCCGTGCCACCGACCTGCTGTGCAAGGTCGCGACCGAGGCCGAGGCGATGGAGATGTGCGCCGCCTTCGTCCAGCTCTACCGCGAAGAGGCGCGCTATCTGGAGCGGACCGCGCCGTGGATCGAGCGGGTCGGCCTTGCCTACATCCAGTCGCGGCTGTTGCCCGATGAGGAGGCGCGCGCCGAACTCGCCCGCCGCTTCTTCTATTCGCAGAGCTTCTCGCAGGATGATCCCTGGGCCGCGCGCGTCGCGGGCGAGGAACGCGAAATCCATGCGCCGATGGCGCGCTTCACGCCGCAGGAGGAAATGGCATGACCTCTGGTTCTTTGGCAGGCGACTGGCTCGATATCGGCTGGGTGAACGAAATCCCGGTGCGCGGTGCCCGCACCGTGCAGGTCGAGGGCGGCCATGACATCGCCGTCTTCCGCACCGGCGAGAACAAGGTCTTCGCGCTGCTCGACCGATGTCCGCACAAGCATGGGCGGTTGAGCCAGGGCATCGTCCATGGCGGCGCGGTGGCGTGCCCGCTGCACAATTGGCGCATCTCGCTCAGCACGGGGGAAGCACTAGGCGAGGACAAGGGCTGCACGCCGACCGTGCCGGTGAAGATCAGCGGCGGCCGCGTCCTGATCTGCCGTGCCAGCACCCTGAAGGCGGCGGCGTGAGGGTGAATGCATTCCTCCCCTATAAGGGGAGGTGGCAGCGCGAAGCGCTGACGGAGGGGTGTCGCCCTTTCGATAGCGGGACACCCCTTCACCACGCCCTGTCGGGCGCGGTCCCCCTCCCCTTGCAGGGGAGGAATGAAGTATGACGATCCGCACCACCTGCGCCTATTGCGGTGTCGGCTGCGGCATCCGCGCGACCGTGACCGGCGACCGCCAAGTCCGGATCGAGGGCGATCCCGAGCACCCCGCCAATCGCGGCAAGCTCTGTTCCAAGGGCACGCATCTGGGCGAAACGGTCGGCCTCGAAGGCCGTCTGCTCACGCCCATGATCGGCAAGCGCCGCGCGTCGTGGGACAAGGCGCTCGACCTCGTCGCCAAGCGCTTCCGCGACACGATCGCGCAGCACGGTCCCGACAGCGTCGCCTTCTACGTCTCCGGCCAGTTGCTGACCGAGGATTATTACCTCGCCAACAAGCTGATGAAAGGCTTTATCGGCTCGGCGAATATCGACACCAATTCGCGGCTGTGCATGTCGAGCGCGGTGGCGGGCCACACCCGCGCCTTTGGCGAAGACATCGTTCCCGCCACCTATGAAGACATCGACGCCGCCGACCTGATCGTGCTGGTCGGCAGCAACACCGCCTGGTGCCACCCGATCGTCTATCAGCGTATCCGCGCCCGGTGCGACGCCGGCGCCAAGCTGGTGGTCATCGATCCCCGCCGGACCGAGACGGCCGAGCAGGCCGACCTGCATCTCGCGCTGCGCCCGGGCAGCGACGTCGCGCTGATGAACGGCGCGCTCGCCTGGGCTCGCGCGGCGGGCGTGGTGGACGCCGATTTCCTTACCGCCTCGGTCACGACGCCGGAGGATTTCTGGACCGCGCTGGACGAAGGCAGCGACCTGTGGTCGGTCGCCAAGACCTGCGACGTCGCGCCGGCCGATCTCCGCCGCTTCTACGAACTGTTCGCCGCCACGCCGCGCACCGTCACGCTGTTCAGCCAGGGCATCAACCAGTCGACCACCGGCACCGATCAGGTGAACGCGATCCTCAACCTCCACCTCGCGACCGGGCGAATCGGCAAGCCGGGCGCGGCCCCCTTCTCGATCACCGGACAGCCCAATGCGATGGGCGGCCGTGAAGTCGGCGGGCTGGCCTCGACCTTGGCGGCGCATATGGACTTCGCGCCCGAGAACCGCGCGCGCGTACAGCGCTTCTGGGCAGCTCCCAACATCGCGCCCAAGCCGGGGTTGAAGGCGGTCGACCTGTTCCGCGAACTGGGCCAGGGGCGGATCAAGGCGCTGTGGATCATGGCCACCAACCCCGCCGTCTCGATGCCCGATGCGGGTGCGGTGCGCGAGGCGCTGGCCGCCTGCCCCTTCGTCGTGGTCAGCGACGTGGTCGCCGATACCGACAGCGCGACCCATGCGCATGTCCGCCTGCCCGCCGCCGCCTGGGGCGAGAAGGACGGCACCGTCACCAACTCCGACCGCACGATCAGCCGCCAGCGCGCGCTCTTTCCGCTGCCCGGTGACGCGAAGCCCGATTGGTGGATTATCAAGGAAGTCGGCCGCCGCATGGGATGGAAGACCGCCTTCGCCTATGACCGCCCGGCCGAGATATGGCGCGAGCATTGCCGGCTATCCCATTATGAAAATGACGGTTCGCGTCTGTTCGCGCTGCCCGGCCAGTGGAGCGGCGGTAATACGGACTATGACGCCATGATGCCGTTCCGCTGGGGCGGCACGCCCTTTGCCGATGGCCATTTCCCAACGGCCGATGGCCGTGCCCGGCTGGTCACGGTCACGCAGAAGGCGCTTCCCGCACCGCTGCGCGACTGGCCGCTGACGCTCAACACCGGCCGCTATCGCGATCACTGGCATACGATGACCCGCACCGGCCTCGCGCCCAAGCTGGCCCGTCACCGCGAAGAGCCGCTGGTCGAGGTCCATCCCGACGATGCCACGCGCCTGAACCTGACCGATGGCGGGCTAGCGCGGGTCGGCACGCCGCAGGGGACCAGCCTCTATCGCGTGTCGGTCAGCACCGGACAGCGGCCGGGCGAGCTGTTCGTACCCATCCACTGGACCGACCGGACCGCGACCGGCGGCCGCACCGGCCTGCTCCCTCGCCCGCTGACCGATCCCTATTCGGGCCAGCCCGGCTTCAAGCGCACCCCCGCCAGCATCGCCGCCGTCGCGACCCGCTGGCGCGGCTTCGTCATCCTGTCGGGCGAGGCGGATGCGACGCCCGATTGCCTGTGGGCAACCCGCGTCGCGGTGCCCGGCGGCTGGCTGTGGGAAGTGGCGGGGGATGGCGACCCGGCAACGCTCGACGCGCTGCTCCCCAGGGGCCAGCGGGTCGAGGCGACCGACCCCGCACGCGGGTCGCGGCGCGTCGCGGTGATCGCCGACGACCGGCTGGCCGCCGTGCTGTTCCTGACCGAGCGTGGCGAATTGCCGTCGCGCGACTGGCTGATCGCGCAACTCAGCGCACCACAGGTCGCGCCCACCATCCTCGCGGGTCGTGCCTCCGGCGCGCAGGTCGATCGGGGCGCGATCGTCTGCGCCTGTTTCGACATCGGCGTCCGCACCATCGTCGCGGCGATCCGCGACCAGCAACTGGCCGATGTCGCCGCGATCGGTGCGGCGCTGGGTGCTGGCACCAATTGCGGATCGTGCCGCCCCGCCCTCGCCCGCCTGCTCACCGAAGCCCAGGAGCCTGCCCATGCGCATGGATGATTTTCCCGCCGGTTCGGTCTGGCTGGTCGGTGCCGGACCGGGCGATCCCGACTTGCTGACGCGCAAGGCCGAACGGCTGATCGCCGCTGCCGACATCGTCTTCTACGACGCGCTGGTCGGACCGGCGATATTGGCGATGGTCCCCGCCTCAACCGAGCTGGCGAGCGTCGGCAAGCGCTCGGGCCGCCATTCGAAGGATCAGGGCACGATCGACGGCTTGATCGTCGCCGCCGCGCGCAGCGGAAAACGCGTCGTCCGACTGAAGGGCGGCGATCCGTCGATCTTCGGCCGCTCGACGGAGGAGATCGATGCCTGCCGCGCGGCCGGGATCGCGGTCCATATCTGTCCGGGCATCACGGCCGCGAGCGCGGCGGCGGCGTCGGGCCTGATCTCGCTGACCCTGCGCGGCCTGTCGCGTCGCTTGACCCTGGTCACCGCGCATCTGCGCGCGGGCGAACCGCTGTCGCTCGACTGGTCGGCGCTCGCCGCACCCGACGCGACGCTCGCCGTCTATATGGGCCGCGCCGCCGCACCCGAGATCGCGCGCCAACTTGTCGCGGCGGGGATGCCGGCGGACACGCCGGTGATGATCGCGGTCAACGTCTCGCTACCCACCGAACGGCTGATCACCGGCCGCCTCGACGCGCTGGGCTTCCTGACCCGCACCATCGGCGACAAGGACCCCGCGCTCCTGCTGATCGGCGAAGCGGTGGGCGCACGCCGGCTCCCGGCGGAACGTCGATCCTGCGACATGGCGGAGATAGGTGCCCGGTTGTGACCGGAAGTGGTGCCCCTGGCCGGACTCGAACCAGCATGCCTTGCGGCGTTCGATTTTGAGTCGAATGCGTCTACCAATTTCGCCACAGGGGCAGCGAAGAGGCGCTGCTAGACGAGGGTGACGTACGGTGCAAGCGCCGATTGTCGCCAAGGGTAAATCAGCCGCACTCGCCCAGCAGGATACAGCCCGACGCGCCGAGCGTCGCCAGCAGGACGATCGCCATCGCCACGATATAGAGCGGCAGGATCATCAGCATCGTCCGCCGCCGCAGATCGAGCATGCCCAGCCCGATCAGGCCGGGCAGCATCGCCAAGGCCGCCAGACCATAGCCCAGGACCGGGGCCGGCAGGCCGATCCTGGCCGGCTCCGACCATAGGAACGCCAGCCATAACAGTGGCGGCGCCAGCAGCATGAGAGCCACTCCACCGATCCGGCGCGCGGGTGGCGTTCTTAGCATGGCCATGGCCCAGCATGTCAGGATCGGGTGCGACCGACAAGCACCGAATATCCAACCCTAATTGGTCGGCGGTCGCTGGCGATAGCTGAGCGCCTCGGCGACATGGATGCGGCCGATCTGATCCGCCCCCGCCAGATCGGCGATCGTGCGCGCCACCCGTAGCACGCGGGTATAGCCGCGCGCGGTCAGCCGCATCCGCTCCGCCGCCTCGACCAGCAGGGCGCGCCCCGCATCGTCGGGCGTCGCGAACCGTTCGAGCCAGAGGCCGTCCGCCTCGGCATTGGTGCGGATCGTGACCGGCGCATCCCGGTAGCGCGCGGTCTGCAGCGCCCGTGCCGCCGCGACCCGCGCGGCGACGACCGCCGACGATTCGGCGGCGGCGGGGGCGAACAGATCGACCGCGCGGACCGGCTGCACCTCGACCGACAGGTCGATCCGGTCGAGCAAAGGCCCGGAAATCTTCGCCTGATAATCCGCCGCACAGCGTGGCGCCCGCGCGCAGGCCAGTGCCGCGTCGCCCAGATGCCCGCAGCGGCACGGGTTCATCGCCGCGACCAGTTGCACCCGCGCGGGGAAAGTCACATGCGCATTGGCGCGCGCGATGCTGATCGTGCCCGTCTCCAGCGGCTGGCGCAGCGAATCGAGCACCGCGCGCTGGAATTCGGGCAGTTCGTCGAGGAACAGCACGCCCAGATGCGCCAGACTCACCTCGCCGGGCTTGGCCTTCAACCCGCCGCCGGTCAGCGCCGCCATCGATGCCGAGTGATGTGGCGCACGGAAGGGTCGTGTGCGGGTCAGCCGCCCCCCGGCCAAAGTGCCAGCGACGGACTGGACCATCGACACCTCCAGCGCCTCGGCCGCGTCCAGCGGGGGAAGGATACCCGGGAGGCACGCCGCCATCAGCGATTTGCCGGAGCCGGGCGGGCCGCTCATCAGCAGGTTATGCCCGCCCGCCGCCGCGATCTCCAGCGCGCGGCGGGCGTTTTCCTGTCCCTTGACCTGCGACAGGTCGGGGCCGGGCATGCCCTCCTCGACCAGCCCCGCCT
Source organism: Sphingomonas pseudosanguinis (assembly GCF_052056765.1). Classification (NCBI taxonomy): domain Bacteria; kingdom Pseudomonadati; phylum Pseudomonadota; class Alphaproteobacteria; order Sphingomonadales; family Sphingomonadaceae; genus Sphingomonas; species Sphingomonas pseudosanguinis. The sequence continues at coordinate 963,656 of NZ_CP189888.1, read as the reverse complement.
CGGGCAGGGGCAGCGCCGAGTGCCCCTTCAGATGGTTGATCAGGGACAACAGATCGGGCGCGGCGATCACCGATCCGCCACCGGCCCAGCTCGCCTCCGCGCCTTGTGCCGCGGGACAGATCAGCCCCTTCTCGACCGACGCGGCATGGATCGCCGCCAGCAACACGCCCGGCGACGGCCCGATCCGGCCGTCGAGCGCCAATTCGCCGACCACGACATGGTCGGCGAGCAGCTCGGCATCGACCACCCCCATCGCGGCCAGCAGGGCGAGCGCGATGGGCAGGTCGAAATGCGATCCTTCCTTGGGCAGGTCGGCAGGCGACAGGTTCACCGCGATCCGCTTGGGGGGCAGGGCGAGGCCCATGGCGGCGATGGCGGCGCGCACGCGTTCGCGGCTTTCGCCCACCGCCTTGTCGGCCAATCCGACCAGATTGAAGGCCGGCAGCCCGGCGATCAGCTGGACCTGCACCTCGACGGCGCGCGCCTCCAGCCCCAGATAGGCCACCGTGGACACGATCGTCGCCATAGAATACCCCCCGCGCGGGCTCTCCCCTGCCCGCCCGCTTTCCCTGCAAAGGAAGCGGCGCGACCGCAAGGGGAAGATGGGTGTGCGCCGACCTTGCACAGCCGATTGACTTGAAAGCCCGCTTTGCGTAAGCGGCTTGCCACCAAGGCCGTCCTCGTGGCGGCCGTTTTTATTCAGACGTATCCAAGGAATGAACGATGAAGCGGACCTTTCAGCCGAGCAATCTGGTGCGCGCTCGCCGTCACGGCTTCCGTGCGCGGATGGCGACGCCCGGCGGCCGTGCGGTGATCCGGGCGCGTCGCGCGCGCGGTCGCAAGAAGCTGTCGGCGTAATCACGACGCTGACCCGCCGCCGCGATTTCCTCGCGGCCAATGGCGGGCGACGCGTGGCGATGCCCGGCTTCGTGCTGCAGGTTCGCCCGCGTGATGACGGTGACGCCGCCATTCGGGTCGGCTTCACCGTCACCAAGAAGATCGGCAACGCGGTCGTTCGCAACCGGATGAAACGCCGGATGCGGGCGCTCGCGCGCGATCTGTTGCCGACAAAGGGCATCGCCGGCGCGGACCATGTCCTGATCGGCCGGCAGGGCGGGATCGAGCGCGACTATCAGGCGCTCACCGCCGAGCTGGCCAAGGCGCTGACCCGTGCCGCCTCGCCCGACACCGGTGGCCATGACCGCCCACGCGAACCGCGCGTGCATCATGGCCGTGGCAAGGGGCATGGCCCCCGTGGCGGCGCGCATCGCCAGCCCGCGACCCCGGCCGTGACCCAGGCCGCGACATCGACTCAAGAGCCCGCGTGACCCTGTTCGCGCGGGCCTTGATTCTGATCGCGCGGGGCTGGCAACTCGGCCCCTCGCTCATTTTGCCGCCCACGTGCCGCTATCAACCGTCCTGTTCGGCCTATGCAATACAGGCCATTGCCCGCTATGGCGCGGTCAAAGGGGGCTGGTTGGCGCTCAAGCGCATCGCGCGGTGCCATCCCTGGGGCGGGCACGGACCCGACCCGGTCCCCTGACACTAACGGGGTTTCCACGTGAACCAAGACCGCAAGAATTTCGTCGTGTTCGCGGTGATCGCGGCGCTGATCCTGTTCGGATGGCCGCTCATCCAGAACAAGTTCTTCCCCAGCAACCCGCCCGCGACGAAGATCGTCGACGGCAAGCAGGTGCCGCTGCCCAAGCCCGAGGCCGATCCCACCGCCGACACCCCCGCCGCGATTCGCGATCGCCGGGTCGTGCTGGCGGAGACCCCGCGCGTCGCGATCGATACGCCGCGCCTGAAGGGGTCGATCAACCTGAAGGGCGCGCGGATCGATGACCTCGTCCTGCTCGACTATAAGGAAACGGTCGCCAAGGATTCGGCCCCGATCCGCCTGTTGTCGCCGGCCGGCGCGACGGGTGCCTATTTCGCGGGCTTTGGCTGGCGCACCAACGGGCTGAACCCGCCCGCCGCCGACACCGTCTGGACCGCGAGCGCGCCCGTGCTGCGCCCCGGCCAACCGGTCACGCTGTCGTCGAGCAATGGCCAGGGCCAGCAATTCCGCATCACCCTGTCGGTCGACAAGGATTACATGTTCACCGTCCAGCAGACGGTGGCCAATGGCGGCACCGCGCCGGTGCCGGTCGCGGCCTATGGCTATATCAATCGCGGCATCTCGGCCGATCCGGACAGCTGGACGATCCATGTCGGCCCGATGTCGGTCAATAACGGCTCGGCCAATTACGGTCCGAACTGGAAGGATCTGGACAAGGCCCCCACCCGCTTCACCACCACCGGCGGCTGGCTGGGCTTCACCGACAAATACTGGCTGGCCACGATGATCCCCGATCAGGCCAAGACGTTCGACGGCCAGTTCCGCGCCGGCGCGGGCCAGACCTATCAGGCGGACTATACGCTCCAGCCGCAGACGCTGGCGCCGGGCCGTCAGGTGACCCAGACCACCCGCTTCTTTGCGGGCGCCAAGGAAGTCGCGCTGCTCGATCGCTATACCGACAAGGAAGGCGCGACGAAGCTCGATTACGCGCTCGACTGGGGGTATCTGCGCGTCCTGGAAAAGCCGATCTTCTATTATCTCGACTGGCTGTTCCGCCTGATCGGCAATTTCGGCGTCGCGATCATCCTGCTGACCGTCACCATCCGCGCGCTGATGTTCCCGATCGCGCAGCGCCAGTTCGCCTCGATGGCGGCGATGCGCGCGGTGCAGCCCAAGATGAAGGCGCTGCAGGAGCGGTACAAGGACGACAAGGTCCGCATGCAGCAGGAGGTCATGGCCCTCTACAAGCAGGAGAAGGTCAATCCGCTGGCGGGCTGTCTGCCGACGCTGATCCAGATCCCGATCTTCTACGCGCTCTACAAGGTGCTGATGCTGACGATCGAAATGCGCCACCAGCATTTCGTCCTGTGGATCAAGGATCTGTCCGCGCCCGATCCGTTGACCCCGGTCAACCTGTTCGGCCTGCTGCCCTTCGTGCCGCCGCACTTCATCGCGATCGGCGTCGTGCCGATCCTGCTGGGCATCTCGATGTACTTCCAGTTCAAGATGAACCCGCAGCCGATGGATGACGCGCAGAAGCAGGTCTTCGCGATCCTGCCCTGGGTGCTGATGTTCGTGATGGCGCCGTTCGCGGTCGGCCTGCAGGTCTACTGGATCACGACCAACTGCATCTCGATCCTGCAGCAGCGCCTGCTCTACGCCCGCCATCCGGGCCTGAAGCAGCCTGTCGCCAAGTGAGCGAGCTTCCCACCCCTGCCCCCTCCGAAGAGCCCGCCGGCTTCTCGGAGGAGCTGGTCGAGCAGGCGCGCAAGCTGTTCGCCGGGCCGGTCACCTTCCTGAAGTCCGCGCCCGCGCTGAAATTCCTGCCCGATCCGATCGTGCCGGAAGTCGCGGTCGCGGGCCGTTCCAATGTCGGCAAGTCGTCGCTGCTCAACGCGCTGACCAACCGCAACGGTCTGGCCCGCACGTCGAACACGCCGGGGCGGACGCAGGAGTTGAACTTCTTCGACGTCGGGACCCCGCCCACGCTGCGACTGGTCGACATGCCGGGCTATGGCTTTGCCAAGGCGCCCAAGGACATGGTCAAGCAGTGGCGCTTCCTGGTGAACGACTTCCTGCGCGGGCGGCAGGCGCTCAAGCGCGCGCTGGTGCTGATCGACTCGCGTCATGGCATCAAGGAGGTCGATCGCGAGATCCTGGAGATGCTCGACCGCGCGGCGGTCAGCTATCGCATCGTTCTGACCAAGGCGGACAAGGTGAAGGCGACCGAACTCGCCGACGTCGTCGCCCGCACCGAGGTGGAAGCGCGCAAGCGTGCCGCCGCGCATCCCGACATACTCGCCACCTCTAGCGAGGGCGGCATGGGCATCGCCGAACTGCGCGCGGCGGTGCTGGAAGCCATCGGCTGATTCGCGGGCTCGGGGCGGCATCGAACGAACCGCCTCGAGCCCGCCTGGCCTAGCGAACAAATTTACCATCGTGGTTCACGGACAGGAACCTTCGGCACGCCGCCGGGTTATTGGCGAAACCGCGCCGCCGCATTTTTTCCGCGTCGCTCGACCGGCTCGCGCCGTCGCTTCGGTGACACAAGTCGCATAAATTGTTGCAGAAATGCTGCACCGGGACACAAACGTCAGCAGATATGACGCTTTTGTTGACCCTGTCCGTGCCGGGGGAATAGCCGGTTACGCATAACCATAAAGTTCAGGGGTATGCGTACCATGTCTCACACCATCAAGGTTCGCGCGCTGCGCGACGTCAGCGCCGTGGCGCTGCTGACCATCCTGGCCGGCCCGGCTTTCGCGCAGACGCTGCCGCCCGCCGCCCCGGAGAGCACGACCGCCCAGAGCGGCACCGCCACCGAGACCACCACGACCAGCCAGAACGGCACGACCACGCAGGATGCGGGCGCCGGCCAGGACGTCGTCGTCACCGGTTCGCGCATCGCACGCCCCGAGTTCGAGACGCTGCAGCCGACCCAGGTCGTCGGTGCCGCGCAGATCGAAAACCGCGGCTATACCAATGTCGGCCAGGTGCTGAGCGAAATCCCCGCCTTCGGCCCTCCGGGCAATAGCGGTGTCGGTGCGCAGTCGTCCTTCGGCCCGGCGCAGACCTTCGTCGACTTTTTCGGCCTGGGGACCCAGCGCACGCTGGTGCTGGTCAATGGCCGCCGCTTCGTATCGTCGAACACCGCCAGCATCTTCGGCCCGGTATCGGCCGGTACGCAGGTCGACCTGAACAACATCCCGACGACGCTGGTCGAGCGGGTCGAGACCGTCGCCATCGGCGGCGCGCCGATCTATGGCTCGGACGCGATCGCGGGCACCGTCAACATCATCCTGAAGCGCAATTACGAAGGGCTTCAGATCGAGGGCCAGGCCGGCGTGTCGCAGATGGGCGACGCCCCCGACCAGCGCCTCAGCCTGCTCGCCGGCAAGAATTTCGCCGATGGCCGCGGCAACATCACCATCTCGGGCGAGTATAACCGCGTCACCGGCCTGACCGCCGCCGACCGCGACATCACCGCCACCGGCTATTTCTTCGGCACGCCCGCGACGCCCGGCGATTTCCAGCGCGTCCTGTATCCGAACCAGCGCTACAGCGCGTTCACCATCGGCGGTGTGCCGTTCAGCGCGGACGACTTCCTCGCCAGCCGTTCGGGCATCCGCAACGCCGCCGGTCAGCTTCTCCAGTTCGGTGCGAACGGCACGCTGGTCCCGCTCGACCTCGGCACGCCGATGCGTCAGGGTTACATCAGCAGCGGCGGCAATGGATATAACCTGCCGCTCCAGTCGAACCTGCTGACCAACTCCGAGCGCTATGTCGCCAATGCGCAGGCGAGCTATCAGATCAGCGACCGCATCCGCTTCTTTGGTGAGGCCTGGTACGTCCGCAGCAAGGGCGTGAACCTGATCGATCAGCCCAATTACAACACGGCGCTGTTCGACGATGCCGGCACCGCCGATGGCAATCTGCTGATCAGCCTCGACAACCCGTATCTGTCGGCCACCGACCGCGCGACGATCGCGGCCAATCTGCCCGCCGGCCAGAACCAGTTCTATGTCGGTCGCGCACTGGCCGACCTGACCACGGGCCGCGCCGAGGCGACCGTCGAGACCTATCGTTTCGTCGGCGGCTTCGACGGCACGGTGCCGCTGCTGGGCCGCGACTTCAAGTGGGAGGCCTCGGCCGTCTATGGCAAGTCGATCACCAACGGCCGCAACTTCGAGCTGATCCAGCAGAATTTCGCCAACGCGATCGACGCGGTGCGCGATGCCTCGGGTAACATCACCTGCCGTCCGGGCGTGGTGAATGCGACCATCCCGTCGATCGGTGGCGGTGGCTGCGCCCCGCTCAACATCTTCGGCATCGGTCAGGCCAGCCAGGCCGCACGCGACTATATCTTCGCGGTCGCCACCCCGCGCTCGGCCAATGAGCAGCTGGTGTTCAACGCTAACATCAACGGCCCGGTCTTCCAGCTGTTCGGCAACGACGTGTCGCTGTCGCTGGGCTACGAGCATCGCGAGGAAAAGACGCAGTTCGATCCGGGCGCCTTCTATTATGGCGAACCCCAGGCGGACGGCAGCCGCGTCCAGTATGGCCGCACGATTCCGATCGATCCTATTCGTGGCAAGTTCCACACCAATGAAGTGTTCGGCGAAGTCGTCGTCCCCTTCGTGTCGAGCAAGAGCGAGCTGAGCTGGCTCAAGACGCTCGAGTTCGACGGCGCGGCGCGTTATGTCGACAACTCGCTGTCGGGCGGCGACGTGACCTGGACGGCGGGCGGCCGTATCGGCTTCTTCCAGGGGCTGACCTTCCGCGGCAACTTCACCCGCTCGATCCGCTCGCCCGCGATCACCGAGGTGTTCAACCCGACCTCGCGCGCATTCGACTCGGGCTTCGACCCGTGCGACGCCCGCTATGTCGGCAACGGCCCCAACCCCGCTGTTCGTCGTGCAAACTGCATCGCCGCCGGCATCAACCCGGACACGTTCGACTCGCGGTTCAGCAACTTCACCATTCCGGTGACGGTCGCGGGCAACCCCAACCTGCGCAACGAAAAGGCCAATAGCTGGACCGTCGGCGCCATCGCACAGCCCGCGTTCATCCCCGGCCTGTCGGTCGCGGTCGACTGGGTCAACATCAAGCTGAACGATGCGATCACCTCGCTCGACGGCGAGTCGATCCTGAACGCCTGCTATGACGGCGCCGGTTATCCCAACCAGTTCTGCGGCCAGTTCGACCGTGGTGCCGATGGCCAGATCACGACCATCCGCGAAGGTTATTTCAACGCCGCGTCCTATGAAATGGCGGGCCTGCAATCGACCATCGCCTATCGCCTGCCGCTCAGCCGCATCGGCCTGGAGAATGCCGGGACGGTGGGTCTGTCGGTCAATTATTTCTACCGCGACAAGCTCCAGACCCAGATCGGTGTCGGCGACGTCGACCACGCCGCTGGCGAGATCGGCTTTCCGCGCCATTCGGGCACGGCGAACCTGACCTATGAGGGCAAGGTCATCAACTTCCTGTTCCAGGGCCAGTATACCGGCAAGGTGAAGTTCAACCTCGACGAGGCCGCCAATGCCCGCAACATCAGCGGCCTGAGCGACTGGATGGTGTTCAACACCACCGTGGGCGTGAAGGTGAACGACCAGTTCAACCTGCGCTTCATCGTCGACAACGTCTTCAACGCCTCGGCGCCCTTCCCGGCGACCTCGGTGGCTGGCGGCACCCGGCCCTATTTCTCGGGCATCATCGGCCGCTTCTTCCGCGTGGCGGCGACCGCCCGCTTCTGATCCGCTTCGGATCGGACAAGGCCTGACAGACAAAACCCATCCGGTTCCCGCCGGATGGGTTTTTCTTTGCCCGGTTGCCGGGCAGGCATGGGCCGGTTACCCCTGTCGCCATGAAGCTGATCATCGGTAACAAGGCCTATTCCTCCTGGTCCCTGCGCGGCTGGCTTGCGTGCCGCCAGTCGGGGATCGCGTTCGAGGAGGTCGTCGTGCCGCTTTACGACGAGGATTGGGACAAGCGCCGTGAGGGGGCCGAGTTCGCGCCGTCGTCCGGCAAGGTGCCGATCCTGTGGGACGGCGAGGCGGTGGTGTGGGACAGCCTGGCCATCATCGACTATCTCGCCGACAAGGTGGGCCGCGACCTGTTTTGGCCGGCCGACGACGCCGCGCGTGCCATGGCGCGGTCGATGGCGGCCGAAATGCATTCCAGCTTCGTCGCGCTGCGCCGCAAGCACAGCATGAACATCCGCCAGATCTATCCGGCGCGGATGCCCGATGATGACGTCATCGTCGATCTGAAGCGAATCATGGAGCTATGGGCGCAGGCGCGAGCGCGGTTCGGCGGCGAGGGCGACTTCCTGTTCGGGGAATTCGGCGCGGTCGACATCATGTTCGCGCCGGTGGTGACGCGCATCATCACCTATCAGCTGCCAGTCGCGCGCTTCGCCGTCCCCTATATGGATGCGGTGTTGCGCCACCCCTTCATGCAGGACTGGATCGCCGGGGCGCAGGAGGAGGAATGGGTGATCGAGCGGTTCGAGCAGCCGGTGGGGTGAGTGTTTGCCCCTGGCCTTCGACTTCGCTCAGGCTGAGCGGAGCGCATCGCCATCGGTCCGACACCCCCCCGTTCAGCCTGAGCGAAGTCGAAGGCCACGCCCCCCGCTCACCGTGCCGCCGGCGGCGTTTCGTTGAGGGGCGCCCGCTGCTCGCCCGCCGGTTCGGCGACGCGCGACGTGAATGCCCAAAGCAGCCCGAACGCGATCAACAGCGCCACGCCCAGCCATGCCATCAGGGCGACGCTGGTCTTTCGGCCCTTGTGATCCACACCACGATCGCGATCGTTCATCGCCTTACTCCCATCATGAGCGCTCACAACGATGCGCATGCCATTGGGGTCCCGCCATCCCCTAACCTGGATTAGAAAGATTAGCGCGATCGGGCCGGGTGATTGCCTGTGCCGTCGCGGCTGCCTATGCCCCGCCGCATGACCGATGCCCTTTCCCTGACACAGGCCCTGATCCGCGCCGACAGCGTCACCCCCGCAATCGGCGGCGTGTTCGACGTACTGGAGGCCGCGCTCGTCCCGCTGGGCTTCGTGGTGGATCGCTTCGTCATCGGGGAAGCACCCGATGGTCCGGTCGAGAATTTGCTCGCGACGCGCGCCGGCGACGGCTCGCACCTCGCTTTTGCCGGTCATGTCGATGTCGTGCCCGCCGGCGAAGGCTGGCAGGGATCGCCCTTCTCGGGCGATGTACGCGATGGCCTGCTATACGGACGCGGCGCGGTCGACATGAAGGGTGCGGTCGCGGCCTTTGTCGCGGCGATCCCGGCCGATCCGACCATCCCTCTCTCGCTGATCATCACCGGCGATGAGGAAGGCCCGGCCGTCTATGGCACACGCGCGCTGATCGATCGCATGGCCGAGCGCGGGGTCGCGCCCGATCTATGCCTGGTGGGCGAGCCCACCTCGGCACACCGGCTGGGCGACATGATGAAGATCGGGCGGCGTGGCTCGGTCAATATCTGGATCACCGTGCCCGGGCGGCAGGGGCATGTCGCCTATCCCCATCTCGCCGACAATCCGATCACGCCGCTGGTCGCGATCCTGGCCGAGATAGAGGGGATCACGCTCGATACCGGCAATGCCTGGTTCCAGGCATCGAACATCGAGATCACCGACCTGCATGTCGGCAACCCCGCGCACAACGTCATCCCCGGATCGGCGCAGGCGCGACTGTCGATCCGCTTCAACGACGAACAGCAAGGTCAGGCGCTGATCGACCGGATCGCCGACGTGGCGCAGCGCCATGCGCCCGCCGCCCAGGTCACGGGCCGCATCTCGGGCGAGGCGTTCCTGACCCAGCCCGGCCCCTTCTCCGCGATGATCGCCGACGCCATCCGTGCCGAGACCGGGATCGAGGCCGAACTGTCGACCACCGGCGGCACGTCGGACGCGCGTTTCCTGTCGAAGCTGTGCCCCACGGTCGAGTTCGGCCTGCTCAATGCGACGATGCACAAGGTCGACGAGGCAGTGGCGGTCGACGATCTGTACGCGCTGACCCGCATCTATGCGGGCATCATCGCTCGCGCGGGCGCCTGAACACGATGTAGAGCGCGCCCTGCCCGCCATGGCGGGGATGGGCACCCCGGATCGCCGCGATCGCATCGGCATGGCGCGACGCGCCCAGCCAGTCGCTGATCGCCGCGCGGATCGCACCGCGCGCATGCGGGCGCTCGCTTTCGGGGCGCGGTGGCTTGCCCGTGACCAATAGCAGCACCCGGTCACCACGCGCGATGGCGCGGCCCAACCCCTGGTCGAGCAGCGCGTGCGCTGACGACAAGGTATGCCCGTGCAGGTCGAGAGAGCTGTCGGGGATCACGGCGCCGCGCGACAGTCGCTTGTCCCATCCGCCATCGAGTGTCTCGCCCGGCCCCTTTTTGGGCGCGGCCGGTACGGGAACAGGCTGACGCAACGGAGGCACGCGCCCCTTCACCCGCACCTTGGGGGCGCCCGGCGTTTCGTGGAACACCGCCTCCATCGTCGGAGGCGGTGGTGCGGGCCTGGCGGGCACGATCGCGGCACGCAAGGGGCGCACGGTGTTCATCACCCGCGCCCAGAGCTGCGCTTCGTCAGGGTTGAGGGATCGCACCGGCCGTCCCGTTCGCACCGACAGTGCCGGCACGCGCCAATGTGCCGACCGGCAGCAACAGGAACGCCGTGCCCCGCGCCGACATGCCACCCGCGACCGCACGCGCGGTCTCGCCCGCACCCCAGAAGGTGTCGAAGCGGTTGGCGCCCTTAATCGCCCCGCCCGTGTCCTGCGCGACCCATAGGCCGGTTGCATCCTGCCGATCCATCGACAGGAAGACGGGCGCGCCCAGCGGCACGAATTTGGGATCGGCGGCCGCGCTCACCTGGCCTGTCACCGCATAGCCCATCGCGCCCTGCGGCGCGCCGTCCAGTTCGCGGAAGAACACGAAGCTCTTATTCTCGCGCATGATCGCACGACCTTCTTCGGGATGCGCATGCAACCAGGCGACGATCCCCTGCATCGAGGTCTGCCCCGGCCCCAGCAGCCCGCGCGACTTCATCAGCGCGCCGATGCCGGTATAGTCCCGGCCATTCTGCGTGTCATAGCCGACCCGCATGATGTCACCGCCGGGCAGCCGCAGTCGCCCCGAACCCTGGATTTGCAGGAAGAACACCTCGACCGGGTCCGCGCCCCAAGCGAGGACGGGCGCGCGTCCCTCGAGCGAGCCTTCCTCGATCGCGGTCCGGTCGTCATAGGGGACCAGATTGGTGCCCTGCACCTTCCCGCGAACCTTCTTGCCCTTCAGCGCGGTCGAGAAGGCGCCGAGATCGACATCGATCAGGTCGCGCGGGCGGGCGTAGATCGGCACCTCATAGCCCGATCGACGATCACGCGAGCCGGCGATTTCCGGCTCATAATAGCCGGTCGCCAGCGAGCGGCCGTCGCCGACCTGTACCGCCTCGAAATACCGGGCGAAGAAGTCGCGCGCACCGCCACGCGGCACATTGGCAGCCGCCTGACAAGCCGGCTGCCAGTCCGCCCCCTGGGTCAGGCCGCTGCTGTCGGTCCGCCGCATCAGGCCGGGGCAGGACAGGAGGAAGGCTGCACGCGCCGCTTCGGCCTGTGGCTCGGTGATCGGCAGGGCGGCGACCGGCGGGCCGGCCAGCACGCCCGCCTGCGCGGCAGTGGTCGCACCAGCGGGCGCGATCACCGGGGTGGCGGGCAAGGGCGTCGCGGGAATGATCTGGACCGGACCGGGACCGACGCGCGAGACGCTGGGGCCATTGGGCTGGACCGAAGGCCCGACGGGACGCGGCCGATCGGGACGGGCTTCGGGTCGCTTAGAGGGCATGGGGCGGGACGCGCCGCCCGTATAATCGCCCGACGTACCCGGCGGGACGATATGCCCGGCGCAGGCCGCCAGGCTCAACGAAAGCGCGACCGTCGCCGCGGTGCGAAGCCCCCTCACCGTTCGCATTCCTCCGGCCTGTCGTCAGGCTTCGTCGGTGTCGACGAGCTTCCAGTTCGGATCGCCGCTCTTCAGCGTCCGGGCGAAGGTCCAGATGTCATGCGTTTCGACCGCATCGCTCAGCGAGCCGGCAACGACCTGGCCCTCGGCATCGCGGGTGACGGCTACGATGTCGGCATCGAAGCGCACCGTGATCCGCGCATCGCGACCGGCGAGTTGCGCATCGACGATCTTGGCGGTTTCCACCCGGATCAGACGGTTGTCGAGCGTCTCGCCCGCCGCCTCACGCTGCGCGATCGCTTCGGAGAAGGCCGCGAGCACATCGGTATCGACCAGTTCGGCCAGCGCCTGCTCGTCGCCCTTCCAGAACGCCTCCAGCGTCATGCGATAGGCCGATTGCGCGCCGGCCAGGAACTGGTTGACGTCGAAGCCCGGCTCGCCGGCGATGATCCCGCGCAGGCCCTGTTCGGCGCGCGGGTCGATGTTGCGGTTGACGACCGGGGCCGGGGTCTGCGTCGCCTCGGTCGTGCGCGGCAGCGCCACGGGGCGGGCGCGATCGTCCGCGCTGCGCGGCAGCGGCTGCTGTTCATGGCCGGTACGCTTGCCCAGCACGCTGTACAGCCTCAGCGCCAGGAACAGCGCAACCATCGCGAGAAGAACGACGTAGAATAACAACGCGACAAGCCTTTCGATAACCCGACCGATATAGGCACAGCGACCGACAATGAAAACCCGGCCACCCGAGAGAGTTGGGCAAGGTTGAATCCGCGTCGACCCGCTGCTACGCGCAACGGCCATTAGGCCGAACGCGCGGACCCGCCCTTTCGGTTCCCTAGCCCCCTTGATACTATACGAGAAGGTATTGACGATGGACGAACAGGGTTTGCCGCAGGGCTTCGAAGCGCCGGCTGGTGACGATACCGGCCCCGCCGCCGGCATGATCTCGCAATATGTGAAGGACCTGTCGTTCGAGAACCCGAACGCCCCGGCCATCTATCAGGCGCAGACCGCACCCGGCATCGACGTGCAGTTCAACATCTCGGCCGCGCAGGTCGGTGAGGAAGTCCACGAACTGACCCTGAAGATCGAGGTTCGCGCCGAGTCCGAGGGCAAGACCGCCTTCATCGTCGACCTCAGCTATGCCGGTCTCTTCGGCTTCCGCAACGTGCCGGCCGACCAGATCCAGCCCTTCATGCTGGGCGAAGCGCCGCGCCTGCTCTTCCCCTTCGCCCGCCGCGTGCTGGCCGATGCGGTGCGTGACGGCGGCTTCCCCCCCCTGATGCTCGAGCCGATCGACTTCGCGCAGCTGTATCTGCAGCAGGCGGATGCCCAGGCGGGCGCACAGCCCAACACCCCGGAAACCGGCCACGCCTGATCCGGACTGATATATGAACCTGACCAAGGCGCTGGGCTCGGTCGGCGGGCTGACTCTGGCCAGCCGCGTGCTTGGTCTGGTTCGCGACTCGCTGTTCTTCCGCTTCGTGGGCGCGAACTTCGCCTCCGATGCGTTCCAGATCGCGTTTCGCCTGCCCAACATGTTCCGCGCCCTCTTCGCCGAGGGCGCCTTTTCTGCCGCCTTCATCCCGATGTTCAACCGCAAGGTGGCCGAAGGGGACAAGGCGGCGGAAGGGTCGGGGCTGACGCATGGCCTGGCCTTTGCCGAGAATGCGCTCTCGGTCCTGCTTCCCATCCTGATCGTCATGACCGTGCTGGTCGAACTGGCCGCCTGGCCCGTCACCTGGGTTCAGACCTTCGGCTATGGCAAGGGCAGCTCGGCGCAGTTCGATTACATCGTGCTGCTCAACCGGCTGACCTTTCCCTATCTACTGTTCATCAGCTTGGTGTCGCTCCTGGGCGGCATCCTCAATTCGCTGCACCGCTTCTGGGTGAATGCGGCCGCGCCGATCCTGCTCAACCTGACGCTGATCGTAGCCCTGCTGTTCTTCCACACGCACGACCCGATGACGACCGCACGCAATCAGGCGATCGCGGTGACGGTCGCGGGCATCCTGCAATTCGTGTGGCTCTGGTGGGCGTGCCGACAGGCGGGCGTCCGGCTCCGGCTGAAGCGGCCGGTCATCAACGACGACGTCAAGCGCCTGATGAAACTGATTCTGCCCGCCGCCGCCGGTGCGGGCGCGGTGCAGATCAACCTCGTCATCTCGACCGCGCTTGCCGCGCGCTTCCTGCCAGCGGGGTCGGTGTCGTACATCTATGCCGCCGACCGGCTGAACCAGTTGCCGTTGGGGCTGATCGGCATCGGGCTGGGCACCGTCCTACTCCCCACCGTCTCGCGTCTTCTGGGCGCAGGTAAGGAAGTGGAGGCGATGGAGACGCAAAACCGCGGCATGGAACTGGCGCTGCTGCTCACCCTGCCCGCGACCGTCGCGCTGATCGTCTGCGGCCAGCCGATCGTCGCCGCGCTGTTCGAACATGGCAAGTTCACCGCGACCAACAGCTATTACACCGCGCAGGCGCTAGCCGCCTTCTCGATCGGGCTGCCCAGCTACATCCTCGTGAAGGTGTTGACGCCCGGCTATTACGCGCGCGCCGACACGCGGACGCCGGTGCGCTTTGCGACCTGGTCGATGCTGGTCAATCTGGTGCTGAACCTGATCTTCATCTGGTGGCTGGGCCATATGGGGCCGCCGCTGGCGACCGCCATCGCCTCGACGGTCAATGTCGTGCTGCTCTATCGCACGCTGGCGCGGCGCGGGCATTTCGTCGCGGATGCACAGTTGCGGCGGCGCAGCTGGCGGATGCTGGTTGCCGCCATCCTGATGGGCGGGGCGATGGCACTGCTCAACGAACGCTTCCAGCCCTATGTGACCGGCACCAACCTGGAGCGCTGGGGCGCGCTCATCGTGCTGGTCGCGACGGGGATGCTGGTCTATGCGGTCGCGACCTTCGCGACGGGCGCCTTCCGTCTCGGAGACATCAAGCGGCTCGTTCGCCGCAACAGTTGAGGACCATCATGCGCGTCGTTTCCGGCATCAAGCCCACGGGCAACCTTCATCTCGGCAATTATCTGGGCGCCGTGAAGCAGTGGGTGGCGATGCAGGACGACATCCAGGCCAAGGGCGGCGAGACGATGTACTTCATCGCCGACCTGCACGGCCTGACCGAATGGATCGTGCCCGCCGACATGGCGGCCAACACCATCGAGATGACGGCGACCCTGATCGCGGCCGGGATCGACCCCGAACGCTCGATCCTGTTCAACCAGACCCGCGTGCCGCAGCATAGCGAGCTGAGCTGGCTGCTGAACAATGTCGCGCGCGTCGGCTGGCTGAACCGCATGACCCAGTTCAAGGACAAGGCGGGCAAGAACCGCGAGGGCGCCAGCGTCGGACTGTATGATTACCCGGTGCTGATGGCGGCCGACGTGCTGCTCTACAACGCCACCCATGTGCCCGTGGGCGAGGACCAGAAGCAGCATCTGGAGCTGGCGCGCGACATCGCGACCAAGTTCAACAACGACTATGGCCGCGAGGTCTTCACGCTGCCCGAACCGCTGATCAGCGCCGCCGCCCCGCGAATCATGTCCCTACGCGACGGCACCTCGAAGATGTCCAAGTCGAACCCGTCGGAAATGTCGCTGGTCAAGCTGATCGACACCGATGACCAGATCGCCGAGAAGTTCCGCAAGGCCAAGACCGACCCGGACGTGCTCCCCGAGACGCTGGACGGGCTGGAAGGCCGGGCCGAGGCGCGCAACCTGATCACCATCTATGCCGCCATGGCCGACCGGGCGCCGGCGGACGTGCTGACGCAGTTCGCGGGCAAGGGCTTCGGTGCCTTCAAGCCCGAGCTGGCCGATCTAGCGGTGGCGACATTGGGTCCGATCCGCGAGCGGCTGACGCGGTTGCTCGACGATCGCGGCGAAGTGGGCCGCATCCTGGAGCGCGGTGCCGAAAAGGCGCGTAACCTCGCCGCGCCGATGCTGCTCGACGTGCAGCGGACCATGGGGTTGCAGATCTAATGACCCCTGGCCCCGTTGCCCGGTTCGGGTGACGGGGTTTTGGCTGCTGAGTGGCGTGGCCTTCGACTTTGGCATTTATCCTGAGCCGATGGCTTGCCAGCAAGCCCAAGGGCTCAGGCTGAATGGAGCCGGGCTTGAGCTTTCATTAGAGCGGATCGACATTCATTCTATTCCTCCCCTGCAAGGGGAGGTGGCAGGCCGAAGGCCTGACGGAGGGGTGTCACGGTTGGTAAGAGCAGACTTGCCTCGCCACCGGTGACACCCCTCCACCATCCTTCGGATGGTCCCCCTCCCCTTACAGGGGAGGAAAAAGGTAGGGTGGCCTGAACGCCGACCCGGCTTAGCTGATCCTTGCCCGACCTCCGTTCAGCCTGAGCGAAGTCGAAGGTCACGCCCCGAACCCGACCCAAACGGACCTCAGCCCTCCAGTTCCTTCATCAACACCCGCACCGCATTATCGATATCGCGGTCGGTATCACGCAATTCCTCGATCTTGCGCACCGCATAGATCACGGTCGAGTGATCGCGCCCGCCGAACTTGCGACCGATCTCGGGCAGCGAGCGGGTGGTCAGGCGCTTGGCGAGATACATGGCGATCTGGCGCGGACGGGCGATCGCGCGGGCGCGGCGGGCCGAGACCAGATCGAGTGGCTTCAGCTCGAAATGACGGCTCACCAGCTTCTGGATCTCGTCGATGGTGATTCGCCGCTGCGCACCGCGCAGCACTTCGCCCAAGGTGGCGACCGCGAATTCCAGGTCGATCTTGTCGCCGGTCAGCTGCGCATAGGCGACGACGCGGTTCAGTGCGCCCTCCAGTTCGCGGATATTGCCGCGAATCCGCGACGCCAGCAGGTCGAGCACGTCGTTCGGCACCGCCTCGGGGAGGTCGGCGACCTTGCGGTTGAGGATCGTGCGGCGCAGCGTCAGGTCGGGTGCTTTGATGTCGGCGACCAGCCCCGCGCCCAGGCGACCGATGATGCGCGGCTCCACCCCGTCGAGCGACTGGGGCGAGCGGTCGGCGGAGATGACCAGTCGCTTGCCCGCGCTGACCAGCTCGTTGACCGTGTGGAAAAATTCCTCCTGGGTCGAATCCTTGCCGGCGATGAACTGCAGATCGTCGATCAGCAGCAGATCGGCCGAGCGCAGCCGCGACTTGAAGCTGTGCGTGTCGCGGGCGCGCATTGCCGCGACGAAATCGAACATGAACCGCTCGGCCGACATGCACAGTACGACCGCCTCGGGATGCGATTCGAGGAAGGCATGCGCGATGGCGTGCATCAGATGGGTCTTGCCCTGCCCCGTGCCGCCATGGAGGAACAGCGGGCTGAAGCGCGGCGGGCCCGGCTCGGCGAGCGAGAGGGCGGCGTTGAACGCGACGCGGTTCGACGAATCGACGACGAATCGGTCGAAGGTCAGCCGGGGATCGAGCGGCGGCCGGTCGCTGGGGGTGCGCGGTGCGGCGGGGGCAGCGACGTCCGCCTTGGCCGCACGCGACGCCGTGGTCGCACGCGCCGGCTTGGCGGGCGCGGGTGCGGCGGGCGCACCGAACAGCGAGGGCTGCTCGTCCGATTCGACCAGGCTGGGGGCCGCTTCGGCGCGCAGCGCGGCCGGGCGGGGCGCCGGGGCGGGCTCCACGGCTTCGACACTGGTCAGCTTGGCCGCACGCGACGGCGCACGGGTCTCGAGCATCACGGCGCGCACTTCGGGAAGTACCGCTTTGAATTCGAGGTGCAGGCGGTCGGCATAATGGCTGCGCACCCAATTGGTCGCAAAGGCCGACGGGAGCGCGAGGCGGACCGTGTCCGGCTCATCGCCCTCGATCAGTTCCATCGGCTTCAGCCACTGGTCGAACAGGCGGGCGCCGGCCGATTCGCGCAGGTTCGCGCGGACGCGCGCCCAGGCACGGGCCTGGTCCGACGTCGGTCGCGTTGCCTGCCAATTGGTCACCCGCACACTCCATCCTACTCGGCCGCCGCATCAGCGACCGACCCCAATTCCACTCGGCGACAAGAGCCCCATGGGCGAATCCGACCTGGACTCGGCCCGGTTATGTCAATTCGCCATTTCCATGACGCGGCGACGAAGCACCGCTGCTGGGAAACCGATTATGAGCCATGAGGGGGTCTGATCAAGACCATGTCCGGCCATAAATCTGAAATAAACCGGATTGACAGCCAAAAGCCCGCAGAAACCCGTCCGACAATCTTACAAGTCACTGATATTGCAAGATATTAAGGATAATGGCGCACGGACACGCAAAGACCCCCACACTCGAATCGCCGGGAATCCTAGTGTTGCACGAAAGGCGCAATTGTTCCTTGGCTTCGCCCGATCGGCGAAGCTTAACCTATGCCGCAGAGGCACGAAAAAACCCGCCGGGGCCGCCCCCGGCGGGTTTCATTCGTCGCTGATAGAGGCGTTTAGGCCAGCGCGGCGATGCGCTTGGTCAGGCGCGAGAACTTACGCGCCACGGTGTTCTTGTGAAGCACGCCCTTGGCGACGCCGCGCGCCATTTCGGGCTGCGCCGCGGCCAGAGCAACCGTCGCGGTTTCCTTGTCGCCAGCGGCCAGCGCGGCTTCGACCTTCTTCACGAAGGTGCGGATGCGGCTGACGCGGTTGCCGTTGATGACGGCGCGACGCTCGTTACGACGGATACGCTTTTTGGCCTGCGGCGTGTTCGCCATGAAAACCTCTAAATTTCGATCAAAAGGGATAGCGGCGCGACGCACCAGCTTTGAAGCCGCGCCCCTTACCGGTTGGCGGAGCCGCCGTCAACTGCGCTGGCAACTCGCACAGTAGAAGGTGGAGCGCCCCGAATCACTCCGACGCCGGACGATGGCCCCGCATTCGCAAGGATCGCCCTCACGCCCATAGACCCGCCACTCCTTGGAGAAATAGCCTAATTCGCCGTCGGGCCGGACATAATCGCGCAAGGACGAACCGCCCGCCAGGATCGCGGCGTTCAGCACGGCGCGGATCGCATCGACCAGTCGCGCCAGCCGCGCCTTGGAAATCTGTCCGCCCGCGCGGCCCGGCGAGATGCCCGCCATGTGCAGCGCCTCGCACACATAGATATTGCCGAGGCCTGCCACGACTCGCTGATCGAGCAGCATCGCCTTGATCGGCGCGATGCGGCCCGCCAGCCGCTCGGCCAGATAGGCGGCGTTAAAATCCGCGCTGAGCGGTTCGAGCCCCATGGCGAGGAAGGGCGGATAGGCGATCAGCTCGGCGGTCGGCCACAGATCGACGAAGCCGAATCGGCGCGGATCGTTCAACGCCAGCCGCCGCCCCGCCTCGGTCTCCAAGAGCAGATGGTCGTGCGTCTGCGGCTCGCCCGGATCGATCCGCCAGCGGCCCGACATGCCCAGATGGAAGATCATCGTGTCGCCGCGATCGGTGTCGATCAGGCCATATTTGGCGCGCCGGCCCAGCCCCGTAACGCGTGCCCCCGTCATCCGCTGGCGCAGATCGGCGGGAAAGGGATGGCGCAGATCGGCGCGGCGCGGCTCGACCAGCGTCAGCCGCGCATCGGCCAGCACGGGGGTCAGGCCGCGCACGGTGGTTTCGACCTCGGGCAGTTCGGGCATCGTCTCTCGGGCCATCTCACGAAAGCGCGGCATGTCGGCGCTTTCCTCAGCCAAACAGCTAGGTAGCGTTTGCCCCGCCAGCAAGGCCGGGCTAGGGCATCTTGCATGAGCGATACCGTGTCCTTCGGCTATGAAGATGTACCCCGCGACGAAAAGGCCGCCCGCGTCGGCGGCGTGTTCACCAACGTCGCCTCCAAATACGACCTGATGAACGATGCCATGTCGGGCGGCATGCACCGGCTGTGGAAGGATCGCTTCGTCCGCCGGGTGAAGCCCCGCGCCAGCGACCAGATCCTCGACATGGCGGGCGGCACCGGCGACATCGCCTTCCGCCTGGCCGAGTCGGGGGCCAGCATCACGGTCGCCGACATCAATCCGGCGATGCTGGAGGTCGGCATGAAGCGCGCGGCGGAACGCGGGTTCGACGAGCTGGTCTGGACCGAGGCCAATGCCGAGGTGCTGACCTTCCCCGACCGTTTCTTCGACGCCTATACGATCGCGTTCGGCATCCGCAACGTCACCGACATTCCGGCGGCACTGAAGGAAGCGCACCGCGTCCTGCGGCGTGGCGGGCGATTCTTCTGCCTGGAATTCTCGACCACCGTCTGGCCGGGTTTCTCCGAGGTGTATGACGCCTATTCGCACAAGCTGGTGCCCAAGCTGGGCCAGATGCTGGCGGGCGATGCGGACAGCTATCGCTATCTGATCGAATCGATCCGCCGCTTCCCCGACATGCCGACCTTCGAGAAGATGATCCGCGAGGCGGGCTTCGTCGAAACCAAGGTCGAGCCGATCATGGGCGGCCTGGTCGCAATCCATTCGGGTTGGAAGATTTGATGCGAGGAAGTCCGGGCGGATTCGCCCTGTGAGGTTCGCGCTGTGACCCAGCCGGTGGTGCATCTCTGGCGTCTGCTCAAATGGGGGCGGACGCTGGCGCGGCATGGCGCGCTGCGGGGGATCGAACGTGATCCCAATACGCCGGCGCCCGTGCGCCGGCTGGCGCGCGTCGCCCGTTTCGGCGCACGCGTGCCGGCGAAGCCCGCTTATGCCGATGCGTTCCAGGCGATCGGCCCGGCCGCGATCAAGCTTGGACAGACGCTGGCGACACGCCCCGATCTGGTCGGCGAGGAAGCCGCGCACGATCTGCTGCGCCTGCAGGACCAGCTGCCCCCCGTCCCCTTCGCGACGATCTGCGCCGCGATGGAGGCGAGCATGGGCCGGCCGCCCTCGCATTTCTTCGCATCGATCGAGGAAACGCCGGTCGGTGCCGCCTCGATCGCGCAGGTCCACCGCGCGGTGACCACCGATGGCCGCACGGTCGCGGTCAAGGTGCTGCGACCCGGCGTCGAGGACGACTTCACCCGCGCCATCGACACCTATCAATGGGCCGCCGCGCAGGTCGAGGGTATGAGCGGCGAGGCCGCCCGTCTGCGCCCGCGCCTGACCGTCGAGAATTTCCGCCGCTGGACGCTGCGCGAACTGAACTTCCGGCGCGAGGCGGCCTCGGCCTCCGAACTCGCCGAATCGATGACCGCCGAACCCGATTTCGTCGTGCCGCAGATCGACTGGGCGCGCTCGACCGCCAAGGTGCTGACGGTCGAGTGGATCGACGGGATCAAGCTGTCCAACCGACAGGCGCTGGTCGAGGCGGGATACGACCTGCCGCACCTCGCCCAGACGCTGGTCCGCGCCTTCCTGCGCCAGGCGATCGCGGAAGGCTTCTTCCACGCCGACATGCATCAGGGCAATCTGTTCGCGCTGCCCGGCAACAAGATCGCCGCGATCGACTTCGGCATCATGGGCCGGATCGACCGGCGCGCGCGGGTGTGGCTGGCCGAGATCCTCTATGGCCTGATCACCGGCAATTATAAGCGCGTCGCCGAGATCCATTTCGAGGCGGGTTACGTCCCCCCCCACCACAATGTCGCCGAGTTCGCCACCGCGCTGCGGGCGGTGGGCGAGCCTATGCGTGGCCTGCCGGTCAAGGACATGTCGATCGGCATGATGCTCGACGGTTTGTTCTCGATCACCCGCGATTTCGACATGGTGACGCAGCCGCATCTGCTGCTCCTCCAAAAGACCATGGTGATGGTCGAGGGCGTGGCGACCAGCCTCGACCCCGACATCAACCTGTGGGACTCGGCCGCGCCGTTCGTGCGCGAATGGATCAGAACCGAACTCGGCCCCGAAGCCAAGATCGCCGACCGGCTGATCGAGGATGTCCGCACCATCGCACGTCTGCCCGAACTGGTCCGCCGGATCGAGGCGCGCTATCCGGCACCGGGCGGCGAGCCACCCGCCCCGCCGCTCAAGCAGATCGAGGTCGTCCGGATGGGCGGCGGCTGGCGCTATGCGCTGTTGTCGATGGCCTCGGCGGCGGCCGGGGTCGCGGCGACGCTGGCCCTGCTTCGGTAACGATGGCGGGCAGCACGCCCCCCACCCGTCCGCGTCCGCTCTGGCTGGCCCAAGCCGGCCGGCTGACGGGCCTGTCGCCGATGGTGGCGGGCGGCGTGCTGGGGTTCGTGCTGCTGCTGATCCTGCTGGCATGGGCGACGCAAGCCCCCATCATCCCGCTGGTCGATCGGCTGGCGCCGGTGCCGGTCACTATCATCGACCATGTCCGTCACGGCCAGCCCTTCTATGCAGCGGCGATCGATACGCTGCGCGAGAATGAGCAGCCGCTCCGCCCGGCGCTGATCGCGGTGCCCCTGCCCGCGCTTCCCGTGGCGCTCGCCGCGCTGCCCCCGGCGCTGGGCGACGGCCTGCTGGTCCTGTTGGGGCTGGGGGTCGTGATCGCCTGGGCGCGGCGCTGGCGCCCCCTGCTCGACCAGCCGATCGCATGGGGCCTGGCACTGATACTGGCGGTCGCGGGGCTGTATCCGCTGGTCGCCTGGCCGATGAGCGTGGTGCCGGAAAGCTGGGCCGCGCTGCTGATCGCGCTGTCGCTGGTTCAGCGCCGGCCGCAAGCGATGCCGACCGCGATCGCGCTGGGTCTGGCCGCGATGATCCTGACCCCGGTGGCGCTGCTCCATGCGCTGATCATGCTGATCCTCGCCTGGCAGGCGCGCGCGCGGCAGGAGGTAATCGGGTGGATCATCGCCATCGCGCTATTCCTGCTGGTGCTGGCCGCGCATGCCCATGCCCTGAATGCCGCGGTGACCGCCATCGATCCCGCCATGGGGGATATTCTGTCGATCCTGTCACCGGGAACGCTGATCGCCGCTATCGCCTCGGCCGGCGCGATCGGCTTCCTGCCGCTGTGGCTCGTCCTGCCACTGGGTGTGCTGGCGGCCTTGGGCTGGGTGCATTGGCGGCAGCCGGTCGCGCGCAGGGCCGGTGTCACGCTGGCGGCCTATGCGCTGGCGGCGATACTGACCGGGGGTGCGGGGTTTCTGCTGATGCTGTCGCCGCTGCTGTTCCTGGGGCTGGTCTTCGCCCCCGATGCCCTGCGTGACCTGTTCGTCGCGGTGCGCGCGCGCCGCCGCATCACCGTGAAGCGAGTGGTACGATGAGCCATATCCTGTTGATCGTCGGCGGCGGCATCGCGGCCTATAAGAGTTGCGAGCTGATCCGCCTCCTCCGCAAGGCCGGGCATAGCGTTCGATGCGTGCTGACCGAGGGGGGCAGCCATTTCGTCACACCGATGACTCTGGCCGCCTTGTCCGAGAACCAGGTCTTCACCACCCTGTGGGACCTGAAGGACGAGGCGGAGATGGGGCATATCCAGCTCAGCCGCGAGGCCGATCTGGTCGTGGTCGCGCCCGGCACCGCCGACCTGATGGCGCGGATGGCGAACGGCCATGCCGATGATCTGGCGACGACCCTGCTGCTGGCGACCGATACGCCGGTGCTGGTCGCGCCGGCGATGAACGTCCGCATGTGGCTCCACCCCGCGACGCAACGCAACGTCGCGCAATTGCGCGCGGACGGGGTGACGGTCATGGCCCCCGACAAAGGCGCGATGGCCTGCGGCGAATTCGGTCCCGGTCGCCTGCCCGAACCGTCCGCGATCCTGGCGGCGATCGAGGATATGCTAAGCCCCGCCCCCGGAGCGCAGCCGCTGGCCGGGCGTCACATCCTGGTCACCGCCGGCCCCACGCATGAACCGATCGACCCGGTGCGCTATATCGCCAACCGCTCCTCGGGGCGGCAGGGCTTCGCGGTGGCGGGGGCACTCGCACGGCTGGGCGCGCAGGTGACGTTGGTCGCCGGGCCGGTGACGCTGCCGACCCCCGCCGGTGTCACCCGCATCGATGTCGAGACCGCGCGCCAGATGGCCGAGGCGGTGGAGACCACCCTGCCCGTCGACGCCGCTGTCATGGTCGCCGCCGTCGCCGACTGGCGCGTCGAGGCCGCCGGGCAGAAGGTCAAGAAGGATGGCGGCGCGGCGCCGTCGCTGACACTGGTCGAGAACCCCGACATATTGGCGCGCGTCGCCGCCGGCCCCGACCGCCCCCGGCTGGTCGTCGGCTTCGCGGCGGAGACCGAGCAGGTCGTCGACCACGCCATCGCCAAGCGCGTCCGCAAGCGCGCCGACTGGATCGTCGCCAACGACGTCTCCACGGATGTGTTCGGCGGCGAGGCCAACACGGTCCACCTCATCACCGCCGATGGCGTCGAGAGCTGGACGCGCATGACCAAGGAGGCGGTGGCGGGGGGACTCGCGCAACGTATCGCCGATGCGCTACAAGCGCCGGCATGACGCTTTCCCCAATCGCGATTGCTCTCAAGCGCTTGCCCCATGGCGAAGGGCTGGCCCTGCCCGCTTATGCGACCCCCGGCGCGGCCGGCATGGACGTGGTCGCCGCCGAAAGCCTGACGCTGGCACCGGGCGCGCGCGCCGCCGTGGCGACCGGTTTCGCCATCGCCATTCCGCCGGGTTATGAGGTACAGGTCCGGCCGCGATCGGGACTGGCGTTGAAGCATGGCATCACCTGCCTCAACACGCCGGGCACGATCGACGAGGATTATCGCGGCGAGGTGAAGGTGATCCTGGCCAATCTGGGGCAGGAGCCGTTCGCGGTCGTGCGCGGCGAGCGGATCGCGCAGCTCGTCCCCGCCCCCGTCCAGCACGCCACCCTGACCGAGGTCGAGACGCTCGACGACACGCAAAGAGGCACAGGCGGTTTCGGATCGACCGGGCAATGAGCCTGTTGCTCGCCCTGGCCGTGCAGGCTGCGGTGGCACCCCAGACGGTCTTGCCGCCCCCCGCCGCTCCCACCCCTTCGAACCCGCCGCGTGAATGGTCGACGCTGCCCGCCATCCCGCTGCCCCCGGCCAGCGACGACATGGTCCGCTTCGTCCGTGACGAGGTGAACGCCGGTCGCTGTGTCCGGCATCAGACGACGCAGAGCGGCCAGGTCACGGTCGTTGCCCCGCTGGCGCTGCGCTTCAACGCGGAACATGGCGTCGAGACGATCGTGCCGGTCGCGATCGGCTGTCCAACGGTCGAGCAGTTCAGCGCGGGCGCGGCGCAGCGCATGGTGCGCCGCCTGCCCTACCGCGCCACGCTGACCGGCGATCGCTGGTATCGGACTGTCATCACCTATACATGGCCGGGATGATCCTGTCCGATGACGAACTTGCCCGTTACGCCCGTCACATCGTCCTGCGGGAATTCGGCGGCGGCGGCCAGCTTCGGCTGAAGCAGGCGCGGGTCGCGGTCATCGGGGCGGGCGGCATCGGCTCTCCTGCCATCCAGTATCTCGCCGCCGCCGGCATCGGCGCGCTGACGCTGATCGACGATGACGTCGTCGAGCCGTCCAATCTGCAACGCCAGACGATCTTTTCGACCGAGGATCGCGGCACCCCCAAGGTGGAGGCCGCCGCCGCCTTCGTCCGGCGGCTCAATCCGCATGTCGCGGTGACCACCCACCGCACGCGTGTGATACCGGACAATGTCGCGGCCCTACTTGCCGGCGCGGATGTCGTGCTCGACGGATGCGATAATTTCGCGACCCGGCTGAGCGTCGCCGATGCCGCGCTCGGCTTACGCATCCCGCTCGTGTCGGCGGCGGTCGGCCAGTTCGAGGGGCAGCTGGCGACCTATCGCGGCTGGGAGGCGGACAAGCCCTGTTACCGCTGTTTCGTCGGCGATGCGGTCGATCAGGCCGGCATGACCTGCGCCGATGACGGCGTGCTGGGCCCCGTCACCGGCGTGATGGGCAGCCTGGCCGCGCTGGAGACACTGCGCGCGGTTGCGCCCTTCGGTCGGGACAGCGCCGGCTCGGTGCTGATCGCGGACCTGCTGTCGATGCGGTTCCGGACGCTGGCGCTGCCCAAGGACCCGGGTTGCCGCTGTTCGGGCGTGACGGCGTGAAGACGCCCCCCGCCCCGCCGACGGGCTGGCTCGACTGGACGGGTGACAAATCCTGGATCGGCGAGATCACCGGTCTCCCCGACAGTGCGCTTCACGCGCATTTCGGCATGGCGATCCTGGTGCTCGCGGCCCTGATCCTGCGGCGCGCGCCGTGGGACTGGCGATGCTGGCTGACCGTCCTGGCGATCGAGACCGCCAACGAGGTCTATGACCTGCTCCAGCCCTACTATCCGACCGACGAGGGCAATCTGGCGGCATCCTGGTTCGACATGTGGTCGACGATGCTGTGGCCGACCGTCATCCTGCTGACCTTCCGCTGGCTCGCCCGGCGCGCGGACCGGTAGGGACAGCATATTCCTCTCCTGCAAGGGGAGGTGGCAGGCCGAAGGCTTGACGGAGGGGTGTCACCGCTGGTTGATACGGTACTTTAGAGAGGGATGACATGAGATGGGTCCGTCATTGCGAGCGTAGCGAAGCAATCCAATGTCCGGGCGAGACGCTCTGGATTGCTTCGCTGCGCTCGCAATGACGGATTGGATTAAGCTGACGTCATCTCGTTCTATCGCCCCCGGGGCACCCCACCACCATCCTTCGCATGGTCCCCCTCCCCTTGCAGGGGAGGAATAGAAAAGGGGCGGCGACCTTTCGGCCCCGCCCCCTTCATGCACAAGCAACTCGATCAGGCGAGCAGCGTCTTGGCGAACTCCCGTACCGCCGGCCCGATGTCCTCGCGCGCCACACCCAGCGCCAGGTTCGCGGTCAGCCAGCCGGCCTTGTCGCCGCAGTCGTAACGCTGTCCATCGAAGGTGAAGCCATGGAAGGGCTGCTTGCCTATCAGCTTGGCCATCGCATCGGTCAGCTGGATCTCGCCGCCCGCGCCGGGCTCCTGCGCGTCGAGTATGTCCATCACCTCAGGCTGGAGGATGTAGCGGCCCGGGATCATCAGGTTCGACGGCGCCTTGTCCTTGGGCTTTTCGACCAGCGCGGTGACCTCGGTCAGGCGGCCGTCCTGCTTACCAGGCGAGATGATGCCGTATTTGTCGGTCTCGCTGTCGGGCACTTCCAGCGCGCCGATGACGTTGCCGCCGACCTGGTCATAAGCCTCGACCATCTGCTTCATGAAGCCGCCGACCATCAGTTCGTCGGGCAGCAGCACCGCGAACGGCTCGTCGCCGACGATCTCGCGCGCGCACCATACCGCATGGCCCAGGCCCAACGGCTCCTGCTGGCGGACATAGACCGGGCTGCCCGGCTTCTGGCGGATGCCGTCGAGCACCGCGAGGCTCTTGCCTCGCGCCTTCATCGTGGCTTCCAGCTCGTAGGAGATGTCGAAATGATCCTCGAGCGCGCCCTTGCCGCGCCCGGTGACGAAGATGATCTGCTCGATGCCGGCTTCGAGCGCTTCCTCGACCGCATATTGGATCAGCGGCTTGTCGACGACGGTCAGCATTTCCTTGGGCATCGCCTTCGTCGCCGGCAGGAATCGCGTCCCCAGACCCGCCACCGGAAACACGGCCTTGCGCACTTTCTTGATCGTCATGAAACCTCCCTGGACGAAACGGCCTCTAGCGGGATCGTTCGTCGCAACATAGTCCTTGCACCCTTGGATGCGGTTAGCGTGTCCTTAAAAGCGACAGGCTACGAATCGCCCGATGACGCGTGCACCGATCCTCATCGTCTTCGGCACAAGACCGGAAGCGATCAAACTGTTCCCTGTTATCCGCAACTTGGCGGCATCGGGCGTGGCGCCGGTGCGGGTCTGCGTGACCGCGCAGCATCGCGGGATGCTCGATCAGGTGCTGTCGATCGCCGGGCTGACGCCCGATCACGATCTGGACCTGATGGAGCCGGGCCAGTCGCTCGACCGGCTGACGGCGCGCCTGCTGACCGGGCTGGGCGCGGTGATGGATGCCGAGCGGCCCGCGATGGTCGTCGTCCAGGGCGATACCGCCACCGCCATGGCCGGCGCGCTGGCGGCCTATTATCGCAAGGTGCCCGTCGCGCATGTCGAGGCAGGGCTGCGGTCGGGCGATATCTATCATCCCTGGCCTGAAGAAGTGAACCGGCGGATGATCGCGCCGATCGCCGCACTGCACTTCGCCCCGACCGACACCGCCGCTGCGGCCTTGCGCGACGAGGGGATCGCCGCCGACCGGGTCCATGTCACCGGCAACAGCGTGATCGACGCGCTGCACTGGACACGCGCGCGCATTGCCGCCGATCCCGCGCTCGCGGCCGATCTTGCCCCCATATTCGAGCGGATGGCGGGCAAGCGCATCGTACTGGTCACCACCCATCGCCGTGAGAATTTCGGCGATGCCATGGCGCATATCGCCCGCGCGCTCGCCCGGATCGCCGCGCGCGACGATGTCGGCATTCTCTTCCCGATGCACCCCAACCCCAATGTCGCCAGCGTCATGGACGAGGTGCTGAGCGACCATCCCGCGATCGCGCGCATCGCGCCGCTCGACTATCCGCACTTCGTCGCCGCGCTCGACGCCGCGCATCTCGTCCTGACCGATTCAGGCGGGGTGCAGGAGGAAGCCCCCGCACTCGGCAAGCCGGTGCTGGTGATGCGCGAGACGACCGAACGCCCCGAAGGGGTCGCGGCCGGCACCGCTCGGCTGGTCGGCACCGACGAGGATCGGATCGTTGCGGAGGTCTTCGCGCTTCTCGACGAGCCCACCCGCTATGCCGCGATGGCGCGGGCGCATAACCCCTTTGGCGATGGCGACACCGCCGAGCGTATCAGCAGGATCATTTCCCATGCCCTTGGACACTGAATTTTCCGTCACGGTCATGGGGCTGGGCTATATCGGCCTGCCGACCGCCGCCGTGATCGCCCGCACCGGCGCGATGGTGACCGGCGTCGACGTGACCCCCGCGGTGGTCGAGACGATCAATTCGGGCCGCGTCCATATCGAGGAGGTCGATCTCGACGGCCTCGTCTCGGGCGTGGTCGCGCGCGGCAATCTCAAGGCTTCGCTGACGGTCGCACCCGCCGACGTCTTCGTCATCGCGGTGCCGACCCCGTTTACCGACGCGCACCAGCCCGACATCACCTTCGTCCTCGACGCCGCGCGTGCGGTGGCACCCGTGTTGAAGACCGGCGACACGGTGATCCTCGAATCCACCTCGCCGGTCGGCACCACCGAGAAGGTGCGCGACCTGATCGCCGAGCTGCGCTCCGATCTGACCATGCCCGGGCTCAACCGACCGGGGGAACAGGCCGATATCGCCATCGCCTATTGCCCCGAGCGGGTGCTGCCCGGCCGAATTCTGGTCGAGCTGATCGACAATGACCGGGTGATCGGCGGCATCACGCCGCGCTGCGCGCGCAAGGCGCTAGCCTTTTACCGGCGTTTCGTGCGTGGTGCCTGCGTCACCACGACCGCACGCGCGGCGGAGATGACGAAGCTGACCGAGAACGCGTTTCGCGACGTCAATATCGCCTTCGCCAATGAACTCAGCCTGGTCGCCGACACGCTGGGCGTCGATGTGTGGGAGGTGATCCGGCTGGCCAACCGCCATCCGCGCGTCAATATCCTGTCGCCCGGCCCCGGCGTCGGCGGCCATTGCATCGCGGTCGATCCCTGGTTCCTGGTCGCCGCCGACCCCGCCAACACGCCGCTGATCCGCACCGCGCGCGAGGTCAATGACGGCAAGACCGACCATGTCATCGCCCGCGCGACCGCGATGGTCGAGGCGCAGCCGCCGGGCCAGCCGGTCGCCTGCCTGGGCCTGGCGTTCAAGGCCAATATCGACGATTTCCGAGAAAGCCCCGCGCTCAAGGTCGCGCAAGCCCTCGCCGAACGCTTCGGGCCGCGTATCCATATCGTCGAGCCCTATGCGACCGCCCTTCCCCCGGCGATCGCCGCGACCGGCGCCGTGCTGACCGACATCGACACCGCGCTGGAAACTTGTGCGGCGATGGTCGTTCTAGTCGATCACGACATCTTCCGTTCGGTTCCGCTGGACGAGCGCAGGGGCAAGACGGTGCTGGATACGCGCGGGCTGTGGCCCGACCAGGCGTGACAGCCCCCTGACGGCTCGCATTGCGTGGACGGGACGGGGGGACTAAGGACAACCGCCTGTTGCGGATCGACCATCACCCATGCTTGCCAAGCTTTTGAATCTGCGCAAACGCGCGCCCGAATTCGTGCCCGTCATGGAGGAAGGCCTGCGGGTCTACGCCATTGGTGACATCCATGGTCGGCTCGACCTGCTCGACCAGCTTCTTTCCCAGCTTGAGGCGGATCATGCCGCGCGCGGGCCGGCCGAACGGCACATCATCTTCTTGGGTGATCTCGTCGATCGCGGCCCCGATTCGGCGGGCGTGATCGAGCGCGTTCGTACCTTATGTGCCGCCGATCCCAATGTGCATTGCCTGATGGGCAATCACGAGGAGATCATGTTGCGATCATTGGACGGCGAGGACAAGGCGCTGCGCCTGTTCTGCCGGGTCGGCGGCCGCGAGACGATGATCAGCTATGGCGTGACGCCCGAGGAATATGAACGCCTCGATTATGTCGAGGTGACCGAGCGGCTGAACGCGGTGGTACCGGCGTCGCACCGCGCGTTCCTGGCGGCATTGAAGGAGATCATGGTGCTGGGCGATTATGCCTTCGTCCATGCCGGCGTCCGCCCCGGCGTCGCCATCGCCGATCAGAAGCTGTCCGAAACCCGCTGGATTCGCGATGCCTTTCTCGAACATCGCGGCCTGCTGGAGAAAGTTGTCGTGCATGGTCATACGGTTGCGGACGAGGCCGAGCTCTTGCCGCACCGCATCGGAATCGACACCGGCGCCTATCAGACCGATCGCCTGACCGCGTTGATGCTGGAGGGAAGCCAGCAGGAGATATTTTCCACCTGAAGCCTCTTTACCGAGGCGAAACGTTTGTGGGGGCATTCCCTCCCCCGGCAAAGCACAGTATAGCCGCAAAGCGGTGAAGCGATGTTGCGTTGCCGCATCAGTATGGGAGCATAAGGGCTCCATACTCGTTGGTGGGGTTGCCATGGTACGGCTAACGTGCCATGGCCCCGCTGACATTTTTAAGGGAGTTCGACATGCGTCTTGGGAAGTATCTCGTCGCCGCTGCCGCCGTTTCGATGACCGTTGCTCCGGCGATGGCTGCAAACCCGGCTGCCAGCCTTTCGGTTTCGAAGTCGGTTCGCGCTTCGGCTCCGGCCGCCAAGAAGAACGGCCTGGCCGGTGGTGGCATCCTCGTCGCCGTTCTGGCGGCGGCTGCCGTCGTCGCCGGCATCGTTGTCGTCGCCGACTCGGACGATTCGGCCGACAGCAACTAAGTTGCTTCAGCCTCACGGCTGAAAGGAATAGCGGCCTTCGGGCCGCTATTTTTTTGCCTGTCGTCCGTGGCTTGGGCGGTCTTGGCTGTGGTTGCGGCGGGAAGGGTGACCTCGGGCAGGATTGCTATTGCGCCCTTCCCTCTCTCTAAGCCATCTGAACAATGGTTGAGGGGCGTCTCTAGCCTCGGGGAAGGGAACGCTCGTTAGCGGTGACACCCCTCCGTCAGGCCTGCGGCCTGCCACCTCCCCTTGCAGGGGAGGAATAATATCCCGCTTAGTTCAGCTGTCGTGCTTCTGTTGACACATCCTATCGCAAATGCGCCTGACACAGTTCAGCGCCTCAGTCGTTTAAAACCGCGGCACCGATCAATCGCATATCCTTGCGGGTCCCGTCGAATAGGGCCTACGCATTGACGCACCACAATGCCCCGCATAGGTGCTTGTATGCCGTCCAGTGGTATCCTGCCGCTCCCGTCGCCTGACGCAGCCCGTGCTCATGCGGGAGAATCGACAGCCCTCCATCCTCGAATCGGCGAATCGCAACCCCCATGGTGGCGAAGGTCCGTCACGAGGCGATTCGAAATGACAGGACTATAGCCGTCTCCTCTTTGAGACGATCACCAACCAAACCGCCCACAAACGAAAATCGCCGGAGCCCCATGAGGCTCCGGCGACATTCATTTTTTGGCGATAGGGCCGTCTACCGGCCCACCCGGGTCAGCGCGGCGATGGTACGCCGGGGGCACCACCGGGGATCGCGCCGGGGGCGCCGCCGCCCATCATCGACTGCTGCGCCTGCATCTGACGGAGAACCGCTTCGGGGATGAAGTCGATCAGCTCGACATCGAACACCAGGTCCGAGTTGGGCGGGATCGCGCCGGCGGCCTTGTCGCCATAGCCGATCTTCGCCGGCAGCCAGAAGCGGTACTTGGCGCCCTTAGGCATCAGCTTGAGCGCTTCGGCGAAGCCGGGCAGCACGCCCGACAGCGGCATCGGCGCCGGCTGCTGCGACTTGTCGAAGACGGTGCCGTCGATCAGGCGACCGGTATAGTTGATCAGCGCCACATCGGTCGCGGTCGGATGCGGACCACCCTGACCCGGCTCGATCACCTTGTACTGAAGGCCCGATGCGGTCGTCACGACGCCCGGCCCACGCGCTTCGCGCACCAGTGCGGCATCGCCCTGACGCGCCAGCAGCGCGGCGACGACGATCGCGGCGGCCACCGCCACCCATATCCAGATCAGATAGGAACGCCGAACGGGACGAAGGGGAACAGCGGTTACGGACATGCCTGGCTCTCGCTCTGTACGGTGGCGTTCGGGAATGGGCGCTGAAAGCGCTGGCCGATTCGGCTAGGCGAATCGGTGGCCATAACGATCGCGATCCCGCGCCGGCCCGCCGGAGGCGAGCCAGTCACGGGACCAGGCGACCGTCAGGCGATTACCGTGCGCCGTCGCGCTCGGCGCGCTTGCGCTCCAGCTTGCGGGCACGACGGACAGCCGCCGCACGCTCGCGAGCGCGCTTTTCCGAGGGCTTCTCATAGTGGCGGCGAAGCTTCATCTCGCGATACACGCCCTCACGCTGCAGCTTCTTCTTGAGAGCGCGAAGGGCCTGGTCCACATTGTTGTCGCGAACGATGATCTGCATAAAAACGAATTGCTCCGGCAAAACAGGATAAAGCGGCCGCAGAACACTGTGGCCGCATCGTGGGGCGCTCCTAGCAGGCGCATGGCCACAACACAAGCCACGGCGTGGCCATTCGGGCCGCCCCCTCACCCGCCGCCTGCCCGCCAAGCGATTGATGACGCGAAATGTCATGGCCACGCCATGCCCCTGTGATGTCGGGGTCGATAGGACGGATGCGTCCATGGGGGTTTCCCGTCCCCCTGGACCGGACCACGGTGCCTCCCCGTCGCCGCGTCCGGCCCCGGTCCGCGCTCCCACCGGACCGGGGCCTCTTTCCAGAAGACACCCGACATGGCTAAGGCACGCGCCATGACCGCGCCCGTATCCTCGCCGAGCCTGCCGCTGACGCTGTACAACAGCCTGACCCGCAGCGCCGAGACGTTCCAGCCGATCGATCCGGCCAATGTCCGCGTCTATTCCTGCGGGCCGACCGTCTATAACTATGCGCATATCGGCAATTTGCGCGCCTATGTCTTCACCGACACGCTGTCGCGCGTGTTGCGTTGGAAGGGCTGGCCGCTCACCCATATCATCAACATCACCGATGTCGGCCATCTGACGTCCGACGCCGATGCCGGCGACGACAAGATGGAGGCCGCCGCCAAGAAGAGCGGCCAGGATATCTGGGCGATCGCCGCGCATTACACGACTGCCTTCAAGCAGAATTTGAAGGACCTGGGCATTGCCGAGCCGACCCGCTTCCCGCTGGCGACCGAGCATGTCCCGCAGATGATCGACTTCGCCAAGGCGATCGAGGCGAAGCATTGCTACAGCCTTCCCGACGGCCTCTATTTCGACGTGACCACTGTGCCCGATTATGGCCGCCTCGCGCGCCACCAGGACGATGAGGGCGAGAGCCGGATCGATCCGGTCGCGGGCAAGCGGCACTCGGCCGACTTCGCGATCTGGCGCGCCTCGGCACCCGGCGAGAATCGGCAGATGGAGTGGGACAGCCCCTGGGGTCCCGGCGCGCCGGGCTGGCACCTCGAATGCTCGGTGATGAGCAAGCAATATCTGGGCGCACAGTTCGACATCCATACCGGCGGCATCGACCACCGCGAAATCCATCACCCCAACGAGATCGCGCAGAACCAAGCGCATGGCTGCACCGCCGAGACGGGCGCCAATATCTGGATGCACAACAACTTCCTGGTCGACCGGACGGGGAAGATGTCGAAATCGTCGGGCGAGTTCCTGACGCTGCAGGCGCTGATCGATCGCGGCTTTCACCCGCTGGCCTACCGCCTGATGTGCCTTCAGGCGCATTACCGGTCGGAGATGGAGTTCGGCTGGGACGGCCTGGCTGCTGCGCAGGTGCGGTTGAAGCGACTGGCCCAGACGATCGAGGGGCTGCGCACCCGCGCCGATGCGCCGGCCAAGGGCGATACCGCGACCTATCGCGAGCGGCTGGACGCGGCGGTGTCCGACGATCTCGCGACCCCGCGCGCGCTGCCGGTGCTGGACGAGAT
Organism: Sphingomonas pseudosanguinis; assembly: GCF_052056765.1. NCBI lineage: Bacteria > Pseudomonadati > Pseudomonadota > Alphaproteobacteria > Sphingomonadales > Sphingomonadaceae > Sphingomonas > Sphingomonas pseudosanguinis. The sequence continues at coordinate 929,770 of NZ_CP189888.1, read as the reverse complement.
GCTGGCCGACAAGAAGCTGTCGCCGGGTGTTCGCCTGGCCGCGCTGGCCGATTTCGATTCGGTGCTGGGGCTGCAACTGGCGACGCTGACCCGCGCTGATCTGCGCACCCGTCCCAAGACCGCGACACTTGACGACGCCACGATCGAGGCGCAACTGGCCGAGCGCCGGGCGGCGCGCGCGAACAAGGATTTCGCGACGTCCGACCAGCTCCGCGACTCGCTGCTGGCCGCCGGGGTCGAGGTGATGGACGGCGATCCGCTCGGCTGGGACTGGAAGCCGGTGCTGCCGGAGGGATAGGCCGGATCGGGATTCACCCCCTTTCCTCCCCTGCAAGGGGGAGGAAGGCGTGAACGTCGCCCCGGCCCAGCCCCGTCCCCGCCCGGTCAGCGGCGAGCGCGCGGGGACCGCATGCGCAGGCCGATGAACAGCACGGTCGGCCAGAACAGCGTATTGGCGGTGTCGCCCAGCGTGTCGGGCCAGCGCCACGACCCGTAATGCAGCCGGTCGAGGATCTCGTTACCCGCCTGCGCCAGCGCGACACAGGCGAGCGGGATCGGCGTGGCCAGCGACTTGCGCGTCAGGATGCGCGCCAGGAACAGCACCGCCATGCCGGCATGGACGTGCAGCAGGCTGTCCGCCATACCGGTTCCATCGCCGATCCACTGGATGAATTGGGCATAGCGCGCGGGAATATCCATTCCCGACCCTTGCCGTGACCAAAACGGACATACAATCCCAAAGCGGGCGCAAAGCCGATCGCCACCGCTTTTCCGCCCCGCCCGGACGCCCCGCCCGGACGCCCCGATGCGAAAGCCCCGTGGAAACCGGGGTTCCCACGGGGCCTTTCTCATCAGCGACGGCGCAACGTCACGCGTCAGAAGCTGCTCCAGTCGTCATCATCCTGCTTCAGCGCCAGATTGCCCTGCGAGACGGGCGCGGCACGCCGCATCGGTGCCGATGGCGGCGAAGCCGCGCGACGCAGCGCGGGGGCGAAGGTCGGGGCCGACGCCGCCGGGGCCTCCGCCGCGCCATCGATGCGGAAGCGTGCGATCTGTTCGTCCAGCGAGCGGGTCTCGCCCGACAGCGCACGCACCGCCGCGGTCACCTCCTCGACCATCGCGGCATTGGCCTGAGTCACCCCGTCCATGTCGTTGATCGCCAGATTGACCTGATGGATGCCGGTCGCCTGTTCCGAGGCATCGCCCGCGATCGCGCTGACCAGCCCGGAGATTTCCTGCATGCCGGTGGCGATCAGGCGCAGCGACTCGTCGGTCTGGTTGGCGAGGTCGACGCCGCTGCGCACGCGCTCGACCGTGGTCGTGATCCGCGCGCTGATGTCGCGCGCCGCCTCGGCCGAGCGTTCGGCGAGCGCACGCACTTCGGAGGCGACCACGGCAAAGCCCTTGCCCGCATCACCCGCACGCGCCGCCTCGACCCCGGCGTTCAGCGCCAGCAAATTGGTCTGGAAGGACAGGCCGTCGATCACCGCGATGATCTCGGCGATCTCGTTCGAGGACCGCTCGATGTCACCGATCGCCGAGACGGTGCGGCGCACGACATCCTCGCTCTTGGCGACGTCGCCGGTCGCCTTGCGCACGATCGACTCGGCCGACTGCGCCTTGCTCGCGGCGGCGGTGACCGACTGGGCGATCTCGTTCATCGCGGCCGAAGTCTCCTCGATGCTCGCCGCCTGCTGCTCGGCGCGGCGGGCCAGATCGTCGGCCGCCTGGTTCATCTCGACCGTTCCGCTCGCGATGCCGGTGGCGTTGATCCGCACCGCCGCCAGCGCCGCCGACAGACGCGACACCGCGCTGTTGAAGTCGCGCTCGATCGCCACATAGGATGGGGGGAAGCCCGACAATTTGGGGGTCAGGTCCGAGTCGGCCAGCTGGCGCAGCGCGTCGCCGATGCTGTCCACGACCTGTTGCTGCTCGGCATCGGCACGCTGCTTGGCGACCGCCGCATCGCGGAACACCGCGACCGCACGCGACATGCTGCCCAATTCGTCGCCGCGCTCGGCATCGGGCACCGTCACGTCGTTCCGTCCCCGCGCCAGCTGATCCATCACGCCGGTCAGCGCGACGATCGGCCGCCCCAGGACACGCGACAACAGCATCGACATGGCGAGCGCCACACCGATGAGGACGATGCCGCCGATGCCCAGGCTCCATTTGCCCGTGCTCACCGCGACCTGACGCGTCGCGCGGCTGGCCTTCATCGCCTCGACCGTCTTCGCGCGCAGATCGCGAACCGGCTTCAGGATCGCGGTCACCCGAACCGCTTCGGAATTGGCGCGAATCCAGGCCTGCGCGCCTTGCGGATCGGTGCGCGCACGCTCGATCATCGGGTCGCCGACATTGCGACGCCAGGCGTTCATGCGCGCATGCGAGGTCGCGACCGCAACCTTGGCCTGCGGATCGTCGGCCAGCAGCGTGTCGAGATTGGCCGCCGCCTGGGTTTCGGCTTCGCGCGAGTCGAAATACTGCTTCAGGTAATTCTCGTCCTGCGTGATGAGAAAGCCGCGCATTTGGCTGTTCTCACGCTGGATGCCGCCCTCCATCTCCAGCGACGCGGCATAGATTTCCTGGGCATGGCCGTTGGCGACCGTCGTGGCCTCGATCCGCGCTAGTGCCCACCACAGCGCCGCCATCATCACCAGCACGGATATCAGGACGAGTGCGAACGAGAGACCGATCTTCTTGGGTATCGGCAAGGATGACAGCATGAAGCCCCCGGACAGCGCGGAAGCCCAATGCCTCCGGTTTGTCCGCTTCAATAATCAGGGAACCGCCAACAGAAGGTTAAAGAGCGCTATTTGAGAATCTTAGCTTGTGTCAATCCGCTCAAAGCGGCCTGTCGGCGACGGCGATCAGTGCCGGCTTGTCGGGAATCGGCGCGTCCTTGGGAATGGTAGCGATCTCGGCCGCGACCGCATCGGCGCGCGCGGACGAGGAGGGATGGGTGCGGCTGCGGAATATCCCGCCATCGACCTCGCCACCATGCTCGCGCCAGAAGCGTACCGCGTCCTGCGGATCATAGCCGGCATTGCGAATCAGATGGACGCCCAGCAGATCGGCCTCGGTCTCGGTCTGGCGGAACAGCCGGCCATTGCGCCCGAATTCGGACAATATCCCCCGCTTGACCCCGGCTGCGTCGAGCCGTTCGCGGTGGCGCAGGATGTTGTGCGAGAATTCATGGCCCACCACGACCGCGATCATCCGGTCGTCGAACCGTTCGAAGAAGCGCGAGCCGATCTGGACGATGTCGCCATCCGCCGAGGCGGTCAGGCCCGGCCCCATCAGCATCTCGAACCGCGACCTGCATCCGGGCTGGGCCGGCACCGTCACCTCGCGGCGCTCGCCCTTGCGCAGGATCGTCAGGCGCAGCGGCACATCCGCCGGCTCGGCCGCGATCTGGCGCTGCGCCGTGTCGCGTGTGGCGGTGTCGGCGCGCTCGCGTCCCGCCGCCTGCACGACCAGCGGGCGGCCGTTCACTGCCGCGATGCCGTCATTGGCGACGATCCCCGCCTTGGCCGCCGCGCTGCCCGGTACGACCGCCTCGACCGCGATCGGCGCCTCGAACCCGAAGATCGCGGGCAGCGTCTTGCGCACGGCCGGATCATATTGGTCGATCGCATGGATCACCAGGCCGGGCGTCGGTGCGCGGTCCCTGCACAAGGGGGCGTTCGCGGTCGCCAGCCGCCAGGCGATCGTTCCCAGCCGAAGATCGGCGTCACGCATCGCGCTGAACAGCGCGGCGTCATCGGTATCGGCGGCCGCCACCGGGGTCGCGGCGACGGGGGCCGCCGCCGGCGCCTCGGGCGGCATGACGAGGAGGAAGGCGGACAGGGCGATCACCGCCGACGACAGGATGAAGGGACGCGACATCGCCGCGTTGCTACCCGTTCCGCGCGACGTCCGCAAAGCCGGTCGCCGCAACCGCCAACGGCTCGGCGCAAACTCGTATCATGCGCAACAAAGCACGCGACTTCAGGGGGTCAAACGCCAACTTCATTGCGTATGGACCCAAATCGGCGCATGGCACTATTTTCACATGCAGTAGACAAAGAGAGCAGGACGATCATGGCCGCGAACTGGGCCCCCGACAGCTGGACGAGCGCCGAAGCCCGGCAGCTCCCCGAATATCCCGACGCCCAGGCGCTCGACGCCGCGACGCGTACGCTGTCGAGCTATCCCCCGCTGGTCTTTGCGGGCGAGGCGCGCAGCCTGACCGCCGAGCTGGCCGAAGTGGCCGCCGGTCGCGGCTTCCTGCTCCAGGGCGGCGACTGCGCCGAGAGCTTTGCCGAGCATAGCGCCAACAATATCCGCGACACCTTCCGCGTCATCCTGCAGATGGCGGTGGTCCTGACCTTCGCCTCCAAGCTGCCGGTGGTGAAGCTGGGCCGCATGGCCGGCCAGTTCGCCAAGCCGCGCTCGGCCAATACCGAGGTCGTCGATGGCGTCGAGCTGCCCAGCTATCGCGGTGACAATGTCAACGACATCGCCTTCACGCCCGAAGCGCGCATCCCCGATCCGCAGCGCATGCTGCGCTCCTATGCGCAGTCGGCGGCGACGCTGAACCTGCTGCGCGCGTTCGCGCAGGGCGGCTATGCGAATCTGCATCAGGTGCATCGCTGGACGCACGACTTCATGGGCCGCAGCCCCTGGGCGCGCAAATATAGCGAGATGGCCGACCGGATCGGCGAGGCGCTGGACTTCATGGCGGCGTGTGGCATCGATCCCGCCTCGGTCCCGCAGCTGGCGCAGACCAGCTTCTACACCAGCCATGAGGCGCTGCTGCTCCCCTATGAGCAGGCGCTGACGCGTCAGGATTCGCTGACCGGCGACTGGTACGACACCTCGGCGCATTTCCTGTGGATCGGCGACCGGACGCGGTTCGAAGGCTCGGCGCATGTCGAGTTCCTGCGCGGCATCGGCAATCCGATCGGCGTGAAGTGCGGGCCGAGCCTGGAGCCAGAGGCGCTGCTGCGGATGCTCGACACGCTCAATCCGGGCCGCGTACCGGGGCGGATCACGCTCATCACCCGCTATGGCCATGACAAGATCGAGGCGCATCTGCCCAAGCTGGTCCGCGCCGTCACGCGCGAGGGCCATCCGGTCGTCTGGTCGTGCGACCCGATGCACGGCAACACGATCAAGGCGGCGACCGGCTACAAGACCCGTCCCTTCGACCGTATCCTGGCCGAAGTGCGCGGCTTCTTCGCCGTGCACCGTGCCGAGGGCACCCATGCCGGCGGCATCCATGCCGAGATGACCGGCCAGAACGTCACCGAATGCACCGGTGGCGCGATCGACGTGACCGAGCAGTCGCTGGCCGATCGCTACCACACCCACTGCGACCCGCGCCTGAATGCGGGCCAGAGCCTGGAGCTGGCCTTCCTGCTGGCCGAGATGCTGAACGAGGAAATGGCCGAACGCCGCAAGGCCGCCGCCTGATTCGCCTTGGTCGGGGCGGGGAAGCCATGACGCTCCCCCCGCCCCGATCTTATCCACAGCTTCCGCATGCAATCCGCTTGACGCCCGCCCCCACCCCGGCTAATAGCGCGCCTCCACTGCAAACGGCCCCTTCGTCTAGCGGTTAGGACGTCGCCCTCTCACGGCGAAAACACGAGTTCGATTCTCGTAGGGGTCACCAGCCTTCTTAATGGCTTGGGTGGAGCAGTTCCCAAAATCATGAAACTTGCACGCTCGCTCCGAGGACGCGTGTCAGGCGTTTCAGCACTCGACGCCCGCATCGAATCCTTGATGGATTCGGCGCTTGACGATCGTCATGAATATGGTCGGAAAGCCGGCCCAGCACGGCACCCCCAACCCAAGACCATGATGACATTGGATGAAACCAACGCGAGCCCCTCCCCTTCAGGGGGGGGGTTGGGGTGGGGCCTCATCACAGGCGGCATGCTCGCGGAGGCGCCCCACCCCCGGCCCCTCCCCTGAAGGGGAGGGGTGAGTCCGTCTTATGTCATCACGCTCTAGACCAGCGACATCTTGCGCGTCGCGTCGGGTACGATCAGCGCGCCGAGCAGGCGCAGGCCGCGTTCCAGTCGGTCGCGGGGGACGAGGCCGCCGATCGACACCCGCAGCGCCGGCCCGACGGTCGAGCGATCGACGGCAAAGGCGTCGCCGGGAATGGCCGACATGCCCTGCGACCGCAGCGCCTGCGCGATCAGGGCCGCATCGGCGTCGGGCGGCAGGGGAATCCAGAGGTGATAGCCGTCCGGGTGCCGGTGATAGCGCCCCTCGGCCAGACATTGGCGGACCAGCGCGCCTCGCCCCCTCGCCTCCGCCCGCACCTCGCCGATCAGGCGGTGCAGCATGTCACCCTCCACCCAGTCGGCGACCACGGCGGCATTGAGCGGCGGGGCCATGATCGCGGTTTCGTGCAGGTCCGCCGCCAGCCGCCAGGCCCGGCCAATGTCGGGCGCGCGCAGCCAGGCCACGCGCAGTCCCGGCGACAGGATTTTCGATACGCTGGCGATGTGCCAGGTCCGCTCGGGCGCCAGCGCCGCGATGGGCGTGATCGGCCGTTCGGGCAGCTGGCCATAGGCGTCGTCCTCGATCACCATCAGGCCATGCCGCCGCGCCACCTCGGCAATCGCAGTGCGGCGGCCCATCGACATGGTCGCGGTGGTCGGATTGTCGTTGGTCGGCACCAGATAGACGGCCTGCACCGACGCACTTGCGCACAGCGCATCCAGCGCTTCGGGATCGATACCCTCCCCGTCCATGCGAACCGGACACAATATCACGCCGTAGCGCCGTGCGAGCGCCAGCAGGCCGGGATAGGCGAAGGGCGCGACGGCGATCCGGTCGCCCGCCTTCAGCTCGGCACTGAAGATGGCGTGCAGCGCCTGTTGGCCGCCGGCCGACACCAGCACCATGTCCTCGCTCGCCTCGATACCGCGCGCCCGGAGCAGCGCCGCCCCCGCCTCGCGCACCGATGGCTGGCCGCCGGCCGGCTGATATTGCAACAGCCCCATGCCGTCCCCGTTGGCGAGCAGCCGGGCGGCCGTGTCGCGAAACGCCCCGGCAAGCGACATGCCGGGAATGTCCGGGGGCGCGTTCATGCCGGGATCGATCCGCTCGACGATCGGCACCCTGGCCCGCGCTGCGTCACGCCGCTCGCGGACGAAGCTGCCGCGCCGGCCGTCGCCTTCAATCAGGCCCTGCCGCTGCGCCTCGCCATAGGCGCGCGTCACCGTGGTAAGATCGACGCCTAGCGCCTCGGCCAGCGCGCGCTGGGGCGGCAAGCGGTCGCCTGGCACCAGCGTCCCGGCATCGACGTCGCGCGCCAGCGCCCGGGCGATGGCGAGATATTTGGGACCCGTAAGGGTGGTCAGATCAGGCTTCCAGCTTTGCACGGCCGCCTCCTACACCCATCTCCATACAATTGCCCATCCCCGACACCGTATCAGTCGCGGTGATGGAAGAGCGCGCAGCCCGCCAGGGCGGCGCGGGCCATGTCGCCGGCGTCGTGCAGCGCCAGACACGCATTATCCCCATCGCCCTCCCAGAAGCTGGCATCGGCATAGCATCGCAGCGCCTGTTCCCAGTGCCGCAACCGGGTCGCCACGGTCGACAGCGCCGCCAGCGCGGCGCGCACCTCGACGAAATCGTCGCCACCCCCGGCGCGGACGATCGCGGCATCCTGTGTCCGATCCATACGGTCGAGCAGGTCGGCCGCCACCCGGCGGGCATCGCCCAGCTGGTTCGCCATGCCGCGCTCAATCACCGAAGATATTGCCGCCATCCTGGCCGTCGAGCCGGTTCTTGAGCGTCTCCGTCCCCGCCTCGATCGCGCGGTTCACATATTGCGACGCCACCAGCCAGCCCTTGATCGGCCGCAGCGGCAACAGACAGCCCAGCAGCATGAACGGCAGCGAGGTGAACAGATGCACCCACCAGGGCGGATCATAGGTGACCTGCAACCAGACCACGACGAAGGTCAGCGGAAAGGCGACGATGCACAGCGAGAAGAAGGCAGGGCCGTCATCGGGCGCGGCGAAGCGATAGTCGAGCCCGCAACATTCGCATCGCGGCGCGATCTTCAGCCACGAAGTGAACATGGCCCCCTTGCCGCAACGCGGACACAGGCCCTTCAGGCCGCTTTCGATGATCCAGCGGAACTTGCTCGAATGCGAATCGGGGAGCATGTCGGCACCTCTATAAAGCTTGATACATACATAATGCATTTTGCATGTATTGCAAAACCATTATGCATGGATAATGTGCGTCACTTTCCCCTTCACTGTCATCGCCGCGACGGGTATCGCGGCGATGGACCGTCAACCACAGGATCAGGACCATGCCCCATATCACCGTCGCCGCGCTGCAAATCGGGTCGGACTATGCGGGCAAGGCCGCCACGCTGGCCAATATCCTGCGCCATGAGGAGGCGATCGCTGCATCGGGCGCGCAACTGGTGGTGATGCCCGAAGCGGTGCTGGGCGGTTATCCCAAGGGCGAGCATTTCGGCACGCGCCTGGGCTATCGCCTGCCCGAGGGGCGCGAGGCCTTTGCCCGCTATCATGCCAATGCGGTCGATCTGGACGGCCCGGAAATCGCCGAGCTGGCCGACCTCAGCACGCGCACCGGCGCGACCTTGGTGCTGGGCGTCATCGAACGGGCGGGCGCGTCGCTGTTCTGCACGGCGCTGTTCATCGAGCCGGAACGCGGGCTGGTCGCCAAGCATCGCAAGCTGATGCCCACCGGCACCGAGCGGCTGATCTGGTCGCAGGGGGACGGTTCGACCATGCCGGTCGTCGACAGCCGGGCGGGCAAGCTGGGCGCGGCGATCTGCTGGGAAAACCACATGCCGCTGTTCCGCACCGCCATGTACGCCAAGGGCGTCGAAATCTGGTGCGCGCCGACCGTCGACGAACGCGACATCTGGCGCAGCTCGATGCGGCATATCGCGCATGAGGGCCGCTGCTTCGTCATCAGCGCCTGCCAGGTCCAGCCCTCCCCCGCCGAACTGGGCATGACGATGGAGCATTGGGATGCCGATCGCCCGCTGATCGGCGGGGGCAGCATGATCGTCGGGCCGCTGGGCGATGTGCTGGCCGGGCCGCTGGAGCGCGAGACGGGGCTGATCACCGCGTCGATCGACATGGAGGACGTGATCCGCGCCCGCTACGACCTGGACGTGGTCGGCCATTATTCGCGGCCCGACGTCTTCAGCCTGCATGTCGACGAGCGCCCGCGCAGCGGGGCGGTGTTCACCGGCGGCGAATGACCGCGAACGGGTGGGAACCGGTGACACCACCGTTTCCCACACCGCCAACCTATCTTAGACGCGTTCGAGCAGCGCGGCGATCCCCTGCCCGACGCCGATGCACATGAAGACAAGCGCACGGCGACCGCCCGTCCGGTGCAGTTCCTCGACCGCGCTCATCGCGATCCGCGCGCCCGACATACCCAGCGGATGGCCCAGCGCGATGGCGCCGCCATTGCGGTTCACCCGGTCGTCGGCCGGATCGATCTCCAGATCGCGCAAGGTCGCGATCGCCTGCGCGGCAAAGGCCTCGTTCAGCTCGATCACATCGATGTCCGCCATGCGCAGCCCGGTGCGCGCCAGCAGACGGCGGGCGGCGAGGACCGGGCCGATGCCCATGACGCGCGGCGGCACGCCCGCCGCCGCCATCGCCACGACCCGCGCGCGCGGGGCCAGTCCGTGGCGGACGGCCGCCTGTTCGGAGGCGATCAGCATCGCCGCCGCACCGTCGTTCAGTCCGGAGGCATTGCCCGCCGTCACCGTCCCGTCGGCGCGGACGACCGGCTTCAACCGGCCGAGCGTCGCCATGTCGCTGGCGCGCGGATGCTCGTCGCGGTCGAAGACGATCGCCTCGCCCTTGCGCTGCGGGATGGTGACGGGGACGATCTCCGCCGCCAGCCGACCATTGGCCTGCGCGGCGGCGGTCTTCTCCTGGCTGCGCAGCGCGAAGGCGTCCTGCTCCTCGCGCGTCACCCGCCACTCGGCGGCGACGTTCTCCGCCGTCTCCGGCATGGTGTCGACGCCGTAAGCCGCACGCATCGCCGGATTGACGAAGCGCCAGCCGAGCGTCGTATCCTCGATCTTCTGCGCGCGGTCGAACGGCGTCTGCGCCTTGCCGAGCACATAGGGCGACCGGGTCATGCTCTCGACCCCGCCCGCGATCATCAGGTCCGCGTCGCCGCTGCGGATCGCGCGCGCCGCCGATCCGATCGCGTCCAGCCCCGATCCGCACAGCCGGTTGACCGTCGAGCCCGGGACGACATCGGGCAGGCCGGCGAGCAGCACGGCCATGCGGGCGACGTTGCGATTGTCCTCGCCCGCCTGATTGGCGCAGCCCAGGATCGTGTCGTCGACCGCCGGCCAGTCGACCTTCGGATTGCGCTCCGCCAGCGCCCGGATCGGGATAGCGGCGAGGTCGTCGGCGCGGACGCTCGCCAGGCTGCCGTTCAGCCGCCCGATCGGGGTGCGTACCGCATCGCAGATGAAAGCCGCGCTCATGCCGCCATCTCCAGATCGACGGCGAAGTCCGCGCCCGTCTTCGCCCGCACATCTTCCACGCTCACGCCGGGCGCCAGTTCGATCAGCCGCAGCCCCGGCTTGTCGCAGGCCATGACGCACAGGTCGGTGACGATCAGGTCGACACAGGCCTGCCCGGTCAGCGGCAGGGTGCAGGCGGGCAGGATCTTCGGGCTGCCGGTCTTGCTGGCGTGATCCATGACCACGACGATCCGCTTCACCCCGGCGACCAGGTCCATCGCGCCGCCCATCCCCTTCACCATCTTGCCCGGAATCGTCCAGTTGGCGATGTCGCCGCCGACGGAGACCTCCATCGCGCCCAGCACCGCCATGTCGATATGGCCGCCCCGGATCATCGCAAAGCTGTTTGCGCTCGAAAAGAAGCTCGAGGTCGGCAGGGTCGTGACGGTCTGCTTGCCCGCATTGATCAGGTCGGGGTCCGCCTCGCCCTCATAGGGAAACGGCCCGATGCCGAGCAGCCCGTTCTCCGACTGGAGCGTCACATCGACCCCGGCGGGGACGTGATTGGCGACCAGCGTCGGAATGCCGATGCCCAGATTGACGTAATAGCCGTCCTGAAGCTCGCGGGCGGCGCGGGCCGCCATCTCGTCGCGCGTCCAGCTCATGCCGCATCCTCCCGGTTCCGCGTCGTCAGTTTCTCGATCCGCTTCTCGTTGATCGTACTCTTCACGATCCGGTCGACATAGATGCCGGGCGTGTGGATGGCATCGGGGTCGAGCGCGCCGGCCTCGACGATCTCCTCGACCTCGACCACCGTCACCTTGCCGGCGGTCGCCATGTTCGGGTTGAAGTTGCGCGCGGTCTTGCGGAACATCAGATTGCCCGCCGGATCGGCTTTCCACGCCTTGATGATCGACAGGTCGGCGCGCAGCCAGGTTTCGCGGACATAGTCCTGCCCGTCGAACATCTCGACCGGCTTGCCCTCGGCGACCACGGTGCCGACGCCGGTCCGGGTGTAGAAGGCGGGGATGCCCGCGCCGCCCGCGCGGATACGCTCGGCGAGCGTGCCTTGCGGGTTCAGTTCCAGTTCCAGTTCACCCGACAGATATTGCTGCTCGAACAGCTTGTTCTCGCCGACATAGCTGGAGATCATTTTGCGAACCTGCCGGCTTTCCAGCAGCATCCACAGACCGAACCCGTCCGCCCCCGCATTGTTGGAGATGACGGTCAGCCCCCGGACCCCGAACTGGCGGATTTCGGGGATCAGGCTTTCGGGATTGCCCGACAGGCCGAAGCCGCCCGACATGATCGTCATGCCGTCGAACAACAATCCGTCGAGCGCCGCCGCCGGAGTGTCGTAGATCTTGCTCTTCATCGTAACGCGTTTCCCATTCTGATCACTGGTCGGACGGCCGTTGCGGCTCAGCGTCGCCCGAAGGTCTTGCGGGCAAAGGCCGCGATCGCGTCGGCCATGCGGTCGGGCTGTTCGGGGGCCATGGCATGGCCCGATCCGGCGATCTCCTGCACCTCGACCCGGTCGCCCAGCAGCGGCTTCATGACGTTCTTGACCACCACCGCATCATGCTGGCCCTGCAGGTCGAGGATCGGCACGGTATCCCCCGCTGCATAGTAGCTGTCGATCGGCGTGACGTTGCGCGCATGCGCCTGCGCGTCGTGCGTTCCGGCATACCATCCGCCCAGCCAGACCGACGGGTCGTTGCCCGGCGCGAAAAAGGCCTGCCGCAAATAGGTCAGCCGCTGTTCGCGGGGCAGCGCCATGTTGCCCGATCCGTCGATCGCCTCGCGCAACCGGCCATAGGGCTTTTCGGTCGAGCCGGGCGGCAGCTTGCCCGCCGAGGCGGCGGCCATCACCACGCCCTTGACCAGATCGGGGCGATCCACCGCCAGCATCCGCGCCGGCTGGCTGCCCCAGGCATGGCCGACGATGATCGCGGGACCGGTCTTCTCGCGGTCCATCACCATCGCGACATCGGCAGCGAAGTCGTGCAGCGTCAGGCCCTCCATCGGCCCCTTGCTCCCGCCGATCCCGCGCGGTTGAGGACGGATCACGCGAAAGCCCTGTGCGGCCAGCCTCGCGGCGACCCGGTCATAGTCATGCGCGCCCCGCCCCAGCGACGGCAGGATGACGATGGGCCGGCCCCGCCCCTCGACCAGCGCCTCGATCCGGACGTCGCCCTTGCGGACCAGGGTCGTCCTGGGCGCAGCCGGGGCGGCCGTCGCCACGTTCGCCGTGCCGATCATCAGGACACAGGCGGCCAGGGACAGCCGGCGCAGCGTGGTGGACATGGTCATATCTTTCTCCCGGTGGTGGAGGGGCCGATCAGAACTGGACCTGCAACCCCAGGTTGAGCGTCTGCCCGCTGTCGACACTGCCCGGCGCACCGCCGGGATTGGCGATGTGCCAGTCGGTCGCATCGAGCAGGACGCGGGTGATCTTGTTGATGTACCAGGTGCCGCCGAGCGTGGTGGAGCGGCCCAGCCCGCCGAGCGGCAGGCCGCGATAATCGGCCTCCTGATAGCGGGCGCGCAGCGCCAGCGCGCCCCAGCCGCCGGCGGTCACCGGATGGTCGATCCGCGCCCGCGCCCAGGTGCCGCGCCGCGCGTCGTAGGGCGGGGTCGAACCGAAGACGAACCAGCCGGCAGACAGGGCGAAGGCGTCGTGCGTATAATCGCCGCCCGGCCGGTGCAGCACCCGCCGCCCCCACTCGTTCTGGGTCCAGAACTTGCCGGCGATCAGCGCCAGCTCGGCACCATAGCCGGTATCGCTGGTCACCCCGGTGACGGGGCCGGGCCGCGCGCGGACCAGCGTGTTGAACCCGCCCGCGATCGCGCTCGACCGGACCAGCGATCCGGTTTCGTCGCCCAGCCGCTCGTGAAAGCCCCAGCCGCCCAGATGCAGGGTCACCCCCTTCGACAGGGTCGGCGCCCAGTGCGCGCGCGACACGACGGTCAGCCCGTCGTCGCCATCGCCGATATTGTTCGGGTCCTCGCCGGTCACCTGTACCGAGGCGTGCCAGTTCTTCGCATAGAGCCGCTCCTGCACGCCCACGCCCCAGAAGCCGCGGCGGGGGATGATCGTCGCGGCGACCGTGTTGAAATCGGTGAACGGCGTCGTGCCCAGCCCGACCGACCCGTCCATCGTCCGGTCGTTGAACCGGTTGCCGATCGCGGCATCCGCCTCCACCCCGAACAGCTTGTGCCGGATGTTGACGAAGGCGGATTTCCAGACGACCTGGTTCTCGGAGAATTCGCCCTCCAGCGCCCAGGACAGATTGCCGACTGCCCCCTCCATGCCGAGGCGCGCCGAGCCGAGCGCGGTGCCGGTGATATTGCGCCCCGGAAAGGCCCCGGCGGTGGTCGAGGCATCGAGGAACAGACGGCCGCGCGGGCGGAACCACCAATGGCCGTCCACCGAGTTGAAGCGCGGCAGGCCGTTGACGAAGACCACCGCCGCCTGCTCGCCATTGCGTTTGGCGGGTGGCGGTGCGGCCTCGGAGTCGGTCGTCCGCTGTACGGTCAGCAGGATCGGCGGCGGCTTCACCTGGCCCTTGGTCTCCGCCACCTGCTGGTCCGGCGTGCGGGCGGGAGTCGGGGGCGCGGCAGGGATCGCCAGCCGCGCTTCCAATATGCGCAGCCGCTCCTCCAGCGTGTCGATCCGCCGCTGCTGCGTCTCGATCAGCATCTGGGCATCGTCCTTTGCGACGACGTCCTTGACGGCGACCGGGGCGGTCGGTGCCGATGTCTGCGCCGCCGCCTGTGTGCCCATCGCCAGCGCGCACGCGCCGACACCGACCGCCGAGCGGCGGACGAGAAATTCCAGCATGGCCTGTTCCCATCGTGACGGCGTCGCGCCGTCGACCTGTGGGCGGGGCGCGGTCACGGCCGCCGCCCCGCCATCCCTGTCGTTACTTGGCGTAGACCCGGCGCGCGAAGGTCGCGATCGCGTCCGCCATCGCCTGCGGCTGTTCGGGGGCCATGGCATGGCCCGCATTCTTCAGCACGACGACCTGTACCCGGTCGCCCAGCATGCTTTTCAGCACGCCCGAGAAGCGGCGCGGCGCAACCGTGTCGTTCTCGCCTTGAAGGTCGAGGATCGGCGCGGTGCCGGCGGCGAAATAATCGTCGACCGGCGTGTTGTTGCGGGCATAGCCCTGCGCGTCATGCGTCTCCTTGTGCCAGCCGGTCAGCCAGACGCGCGGATCGTTGCCGGGCGCGAAGAACGCCTTGCGCAGATATTCCAGCCGCTTTTCCTCGGGCAGTTCGGTGTGGCTCGGCCCGTCGATCGCCTCGCGCATCTCGGCATTGATCGGCTTTTCGGTCGAACCCGGCGGCACCTTGCCCGCCGAGGCGGCGGCCAGCACGACGCCGCGCACCAGATCGGGGCGGTCGGTGGCCAGCTGGCGCGCGGGGAAATTGCCCCAGGCATGGCCGACGACGACCACCGGCCCGGCCTTTTCATGCTCGACGACCTTGGCGATGTCGCGCGCGAAGTCATGGATAGACAGCTTCTCCATCGGCCCCTTGCTGCGACCGATGCCACGCGGTTCGGGGCGCAACACGCGGAAGCCGTCCTTCTGCAGATTGGCCGCGACCTTGTCATAGTCGCGCCCCGAGCGGCCCAGCGAGGGCAGCATGACGATCACGGGGCCGCGCCCCTGGCTCATTACCTCGATCTGGACATTGTCGTAACGGACCAGCTCGCGCTTGACGGTCTGCGCCATGACCGGCGCGGCGGGGGCGGCGACCGTGGCCATCACCACCATCGGGGCGGCGAGGTGCCGCATCATCTGGGTCATCATCATCTCTCTCCTGTCCTGTTCTGTGTCAGCGCGACTTGGGCGCGGCGATCGGCTCCAGCCCGCTCGCCTCGATCAGCGGGCGCGCCTCCTTGCTGGCCAGATAGGCCAGGAAGCCGCGCGCGGCCGCCGCATGGCGGCTGTCCTTGGCGACCATGCCGGCAAAGCGGCTGACCTTCTGGATCTCGGCGGGCAGCGGGCCGAGATAGTCGACGCCCGGCGTCACCTTCAGCTCGCTGACCTGCTGCATCCCGATATCGGCCTCGCCGCGCGCCAGCAGCGTGCCGACCAGTTCCTTGCCCTCGGCCACGACGGTCTTGGCGGCGACCTGATCGGCGATGCCCAGCTTGGGCAGCAGAGTGGCGCGGATATAGACGCCGCTCGCCCCTTGCGAATAGGCGACCTTGCCCGCCGACAGCAGCGCCTGGCGCACCGCCGCTACGGTGGTGACGTCGGGATGCGGGCGGCCCTTGGGCACCGCGATGCCGATCTGCGACAGCGCCACCGCCTTGCGGCTGGCGGGATCGAACACGCCCGACCTGGCGACCGCGTCCAGCGTCTCCTCGGTGCCGATCGTCACGTCCATCGGTTCGCGGGCGCGGATACGCTCGGGGATGGATTCGGGGGAGGTGCCGAAGGACGGCCCCCAGGCGATGACCAGCGTGTTGCCCGTCTTCTTCTCATAAGCGGGCTTCAGCGTCTTCATCGCGCCCTGTAGCGCGCCGGTGGCGATCACATGGATCTCCTCGGCCGCCACGGCGCCCGGCAGGGCGAAACCGCCCGCCGCGACCGTCATCGCCATGACCTTCACGATATTCATGCATCCTCTCCCGGATCGGATGCCCATGGGGCACCTCGCGTGTTGACGTAGAGCGCGTAGAGCGAGCCGGTCGCCGCCATGAACAGGCGGTTGCCGTGCGCGCCGCCGAAGCACAGATTGGCGCAGCGTTCGGGCAGGTCGATATGGCCGATGGCAGTGCCGTCGGCCGCGAAGATCCGCACGCCGTCCAGCCCCTCGCCGCCGCCCCAGCCGCACCAGAGATTGCCGTCCGCATCAATGCGCAGGCCATCGGGCCGCCCCGCCCCCGCATCGACCAGCAGGCGCCGGTTGGACAGCGTGGCATCGGCCCCGACATCATAGGCGACGATGCGAGCGGGCTGCGCGCGGGACTCGACCAGATACAGCGTCGCGCCATCGGGCGAGAAGGCCAGGCCGTTCGGCCCCTCCAGCCCCTCCGCCACACAGGTCAGTTCGCCACCCGCGTCCAGCCGATAGACATTGGCGGGCAAGGCCGCCGCACCGCGACGCCCCATATAGTCGCTCGCCAGGCCGAAGGGCGGATCGGTGAACCAGACCGCATCGTCGGCGGCGACCACGACGTCATTGGGCGAATTGAGCCGCTGTCCGTCGTGACGATCAGCCAGCACCGTGATGCGCCCGTCATAGTCGGTCCGAGTGACGCGCCGCCCGCCATGCTCGCACGCGATCAGCCGCCCCTGCCGGTCGCGGGTCAGACCGTTGGCCTTGCCGGCGGGCTGGCGGAACGTGGATAGCGTGCCCGTCGCCTCGTCCCAGCGCAGGATGCGATCCTCGGGCAGGTCGGTCAGCAGCAGATAGCGGCCGTCGCCGAACCACACCGGCCCCTCCGCCCAGCGCATCCCGCCGCCCAGCCTCTCCAGCCGGGCATGCGGCAGGCGATAGCACGCGAACCGGGGATCGAGCACCCGCACCGCCGGATCGGGGACCCGCAGCGAAGGTGTCCAGGGAAAGGCGACGGCTGCCGTCATCAGGCGTAGAGCCGTTGCGGATTGTCGACCAGCACGGCGCGCGCCGCCGCCTCGGTCTCGCAGACGTCGAGGATGAAGCCGAGCAGCGCGGCATCGTCGGGCACCGGCCCCTTGATGTTGGGATGCGGCCAGTCGCTGCCCCAGATCGCCCGGTCGGGGGCGGCCGCAAACAGACGGCGGGCATGATCGATCGCCTGCGGCCACGGCCCCGCCGCCCCGCCCATCGCGCGGTCGACACCCGACAGCTTGATCCAGCGGTTCGGGCGGCGCAGATGTGCCTCCAAGGCGGCGACCTGACCGGTATCGACCGGGCGGGTCAGGTCGGACCGCGCCATATGGTCGATGACGATCGGCGTCGCAACATCGGCCATCGCGTCCAGCACCGGTAGCAGCACCGACATCTCGCCGTGCAGCAGGACATGCCAGCCGAGCGGACGCACCCGCTCCGCCAGCCGGGTCAGCACCGCGGGATCGCGCGCGCCGGGCAGATGCCCCATCAGGTTGAACCGCGCGCCGCGCAGCCCGCCATCGTGCAACGCGCGCAGCTGCGCCGGGTCGGTCGCCTCATCGATCAGGCCGACACCGCGATACCGCCCCCCGCTCTCGGCGATCGCCGCCAGGATCGCGCTGTGATCGGTGCCGTAGGGCGCGGCCTGCACCAGCACGCCATGCCCGATCCCGAGGCGTTCGTGCAGCGCCGCCAGATTGGCGAAGGGCGCAGGCTCGGGCGTATAGGCGGCGTCCTTGGGCAGCGGAAACCGGCTCCACGGACCGTAGATATGGGTATGGCAGTCCCAAGCCCCCACCGGGACGGCGCGGTCGATCATCGACAGGTCTTTCGTCAGAGGAAGGCGCGCGCAGGCCGAGGCCAGTCCGGTGACCAGCCCCGCCGCGATCAGGCGGCGGTCGGGCAGGAAGGAGGTGGACCTGCGCATCGGATCAGTCGCAGCGCGCGGTCATGCCGCCATCGACGACGATCTCGGTTCCGGTGACGAAGCGCGCCTCGTCACTCGCCAGGAACAGCGCGGCATAGGCGGTGTCGCGGCCATCGCCCATGAAACCCAGCGGGATGCGCTTCAACCGACTGTCGAGCAGCGCATCGACATTGCCGCCGGTCCGCTGCCCGGCCAGCCGCGCCTCGACCATCGGGGTATGGAGCTGACCCGGCACCACCGTATTCACGCGGATGCCGCGCGGCGCATATTCGACCGCCGTGACGCGGCCCAACTGGATCACCGCCGCCTTGGTCGCGGCATAGGCGACCTGCGGCGACCCCGTGAAGCGGATTCCCGAGGTAGAGGCGGTGTTGACGATCGCGCCGCCGCCGACCTTCTCCATCTCGGGCAGCGCGTGCTTGCAGGTCAGGAACACGCTTTTAAGGTTCAGGTCGATCTGCGCGTCCCACTTGTCCTCGGACAGCGCCACCGCGCCACCCGCCGCGCTGCCGCCGACATTGTTCACCAGCACGTCGACGCGGCCATATTGTGCGGTGCAGGCCGCGACCATCGCCTCGACCGCGTGGTTGTCGGTCACGTCGCAGGCATGGGCCGTCACCTCGCCGCCCAGGTCGCGGATGCGAGCCAGCGTCTCGTCCATCGCGGACAGGTCGCGGTCGACGGCGAAGACCTTCGCCCCCGCCAGTGCGAACAGCACCGCGACGGCGCGGCCATTCCCCCAGCCGGGGCCGACGCACCCTGCGCCGGTGACGATCGCGACCTTGCCGCGCAGGCGGTCATTGGGGATGAGTTCTTCGGACATGTCCATTCCTTCTGGATCGGCCGCCATCTCAGGCGAGGCGGGTGGGCAGTTCGGGCGCGACACCGGCGGGCGGCGGCACCTCGAACACTTTGATGGTCATGGAGATCAGCGTGTAATATCCGGCGATCCCGACCAGATCGACGACCCCGGTCTCGCCCAGCGTCTCGGCCAGCGCCTGATAGAGATCGTCGGGGATCGCGCGCTCGGCATGCAGGGTCCGCACGAAGCGATGAACCAGCCGCTCGTCCTCGCGCTCGAAAGGCGGATCGCGGTCGTCGCGGATCGCATCGATCACCGCCTCGGACAGCCCGGCCTTCAGGGCGAAGGGCTTGTGCGCGGCCCATTCATATTCGGCCAGCCAGTGCCGCCCCATCGACAGGATGACCAGTTCCGACAGGCGGGCGGGCACGCTGCTGTCATAGCGGCAATATTGTCCCAGCGCCTGCGCGGCCTGTGCCAGTTCCGGGCGGTGCAGCCAGATGGCGAGCGGGCCACGGACGCCCTTGCGCGGGCCGGTCGCGATCGCATCGAACACGGGGCGCTGCGCCTCGGTCAGCGTCTCGGGGGTGACGGGGGGCAGGCGGTTCATGCGTGACCTTTCAGGGTGGCGGCGGGGGTGGCCGGCTCATCGGTGGCGATCGGCGTGGCGGGACCGCGCACCAGGCTGCGTCCCGGACGATGGCCGGTCTCGCGCTCGAAGGCGTCGGGATCGAACCCGCCCTCCCAGCGTGCGATGAAGAAGGCCGCGATCGTGTTGCCGACGATGTTGGTCAGCGCGGTGGCGGTCGCCATGATCCGGTCGATGCCGAACAGCAGGCCCAGCCCGCCCAGCGGCAGCGAGCGCACCGATTGCAGCGTCGCGGCCAGCTTGATGAAGGCGCCACCCGCCACCGTCGTCCCACCCTTCGAGGTCAGCGCCAGGATCGCGAGCAGACCGATCTGTTGCCACAGGGTGAAGGGCGTGTCGGTCGCCTGGGCGATGAAGCCGATCGCGATCGCCATGTAGATGGAGGTGCCGTCGAGGTTGAAGCTGTAGCCGGCGGGCAGGACGAAGCCGACCACGACATCGTCGCATCCGCTGCGCTTCAGCTTTTCGAGCAGGCGGGGAAAGGCGACCTCGCCCGAGGCGGTGCCGAAGACCAGCAGCATCTCGTCGCGGATCAGGCGCAGCACCGGCAGGAACGGCAGCCCGATCGACCAGGAGATACCCCATAGCACGACGAAGACGAAGATGGCCGAGGCGAGATAATAGACGCCGATCAGCTTCAGCAGATAGAACAGCGTCGCGCCGCCATAGCTGCCCACCGCCGCCGCCATCGCGCCGAACGCGCCGAGCGGAGCGAGCTTCATCAGGAAGCCGAGCATCTTGAACAGGATCGCCTGCGCCTCGCCGATGCCGCGCACGGTCAGCGAGTCCGGACCGCAGACCCGGTTGATCGCCACGCCCGCCAGGATCGACACCAGCAGCACCTGCAGGATGTCGCCCTTGGCGAAGGCATCGACCAGCGTGTGCGGGATCATGTGCAGGAAGAAGTCGGTGACGTTCACCTTGCCCGCCGCGACGGCGGCTTCGGGTTCGACCAGATTGGTCGCGTGCAGTCCGACGCCCGGCTGCATCAAATTGACCATGACCAGCCCGACGACCATCGCGACCGTGCTGACCACCTCGAAATAGACCAGCGACTTGATGCCCAGCCGGCCGAGCGCGCGCATGTCGGAGACATGGGTCAGGCCGTGAACCAGGGTCAGGAAGATGATCGGCGCGAGCATCATCTTCAGAAGGGCGATGAAGGCCTGGCCCAGCGGACGGAAGGCGACCGCCCATTCGGGTGCCGCAATTCCGAGGATGACCGCCGCGACCAGCGCGATCAGCACCTGCACATGCAGCTTCCTAAGATGTCTCACGTTCGACCTCTCCATGTCGCATGCCGCAGGGGGGCATGCCGGCATCCATGCTTCCGGCGCATCGGTCGGCCCATGCGGGGCCGTCGATCATCGGTGCTGTTATCGTATTGATCCGGGCGGCGGGTTTTCCCGATCACCTTGGACGCCATCATCCTATGGCGGCCCGGGCCACATATCAAAAACCATTTTTTGATGGTCAGCCATGCCGCATGGGTATAGCTTGCCGGCATGGATATTCGCGAATTGCGTTCGTTCGTCACGGTCGTCCATGCGGGCAGCATCAGCCGCGCCGCACAGGAACTCCACATCGCCCAGCCGGCGATCAGCCGCCAGATCGCCAAGCTGGAGGAGGAGCTGAAGACCCCCCTGCTCGTCCGCCATGGTCGCGGCGTCGCGCTGACCCCGGCGGGCGGGCGGCTGTTGGAACGCGCCGAGATGATGCTGCAATATCTGGGCGACACGGTGGCGCATGTGCATGACGAGCAGGCGCATCAGCGCGAGCATCTGTCGATCGGGCTGACCCCGGCGATCGGCCAGATCATCGGCCCGACCCTGATCCGCCGCTTTCGCGAGACCTGGCCGTTGGCGCAGCTTCACGCGCGCGAGGGGCTGAGCACCTCGCTGCAATCCTGGCTGCTCGACGGGCAGATCGAGGTCGCGATCGTCTATAACCAGCCCTTGATGGAGGCGTTCGACCTGTGCCCGCTGTTCAGCGAGCCGATGGTCCTGATCGCACCGCCGGGCGAGCCGGAGCGGCCGATCCGCTTCGCCGACATCGTCGACCGCCCGCTGATCCTGCCAGCGCTGCCGCACAGCAACCGCCGCCTGATCGAGCAGGCGGCGGTGCAGAACGGCGTTCGGCTGAACGTGGTGCTGGAGGTCGATAGCGCGGCGCTGACCCGGCAGCTGGTCCATGACGGCGTCGGCTATTCGATTACCGCGCAACTGGCGGTGCGCGACTTCATGAAGGCGGGGCGGCTGGTCGCCCGGCCGATCGAGCGGCCCAGCCTGCGGTCGAGCGTCGCCATCGCCACGCTGCACAATGTCCGCAGCAGCCGCTTGGCGCAAACCTGGAACGAACTGATGGTCGAGGAACTGCGCAAGCTCGTCCTGCACGGCGCGTGGAGCGACGCGGCGGACTGGCTGGGCAACTGATCAGCGCACCGTCCGGTCCAGCCAGTCGGCGATCAGCGTGGCGATTTTGCCGTTATTCTTCTCCAGCATCATCAGATGGCCGTTGCCATGGATGCCCTGATCCTCCAGCCGGACGAAGCGAACCGGCACCCCCGCCTGCGCCAGGAAGCGCGCGGTGCAATGGTCGTACGGCGCGTGATAGGACGCCTCCCCCACCACGATCATCACGGGCGTGCGGGCGAGACGGGACAGGCGGCGCGGCGTCCCCGTCTGGAGCCAGCAGGGTAACAGGTCGGGTGCTTCGGCGACGGACTGGCGCGCGATACGCAGCTCGGCGGGATCATCGACCGCCGGCGTGTAGGTCAGCCGGTCATAGGTCGGCCCCCAGCGCCGCGCCATCTTCTCGGGCGTCTTGCCGTCGGCGGAGGTGGGATCGTAGAAGGGCGGACCGTTCGGCTCGATCGCGACCACCGCGCGCACCAGATCGGGGGCGTCGTCCGCCACCTCCCACCCGAAGGTCCCGGCGCGCGAATGGGTCAGGATCACCGCCGGCCCGATCTTCCTGAGCAGCGCGCCCAGCGCCGCGCGGACCACCGCGTCGATCCGCTCGCCCGGTCCGGTCACGGTCGGCTGTTGCGAGGTATAGAGCTGCTCGAACACCGGATCGCCGACCCGGCCGGTGCCCGGCCATTGCGTATGCCTGCGCGTCTGCGGCACCGGCGAGGTCAGCGCGGGCGCGGTGAACAGCCGCTCCATTTGTGCGGGCGGGATGGTCGTCGCGGGGCCGTCGATCGCGGGGTGATAGGGCGAGCGGCCGCGCATCGGCTGGTCGACGATATAGACGGCATAGCCCCGGCGGAGCAGCATGTCCGCCCACCCCTCGCGCCCGTCCGGCGTGCCGGTGAAGGCGGTGCCGTTCTGGTAATTGCCATGGACCAGCACGACCGGCGTGGCATGGGTGCGTTTGGCGGGCAGGCGATATTCGACATACATACTGTCGACGCGCAGCGTCACGCCATTCTGTTCGACGTCCCGCCCGCCGACATAGAAGCTGCCTTGCGCGGCCAGCCGGGGTGGGACCGAAGGCGCCGGCGCGGTGGCCGCGACCAGCAGCGGGAGGAAGAGCAGGGACAGGCGTCGCATCATCATGATCCTTGCGAAGGACGAAGCGGGGCACCCGCCAGCGTCAAACCATAGCCGATCGGGAATAGCGGCGCGCGGCTGTCATGCGGCAGGTCGCCTGCCTGCGCCGCGACCGCCGCCTCGGAGGAGGGCAGCTCGAACGGCAACCGGCCTTCGGGCGGTACCCGCCCCATCAGCGCATCGAGCAATGCGGCATCGCTCGCCCCGAATTCGCCGATCAGCCCTTTCGCCAGCGGAACCAAGGGGGTCAGGATGGCCGGCCGGTCGAGATAGACCACCGCCGTCGTCGGCACCTTCGCCGCCACCGCCCGGAACGCCGTCAGGGCGGGGTCGTCCGCCGCCCAGGCGAGGCTGCCCTCATGCTGCTTCGCGCCGTAGAAATATTGGGTATGCTCGCCGCGCCAGGGTGCCGTCATGCGCACCAGCGCGCGCTCTGCCTCCTCGGGCCGGGCGACGGGGATCAGGCCCTGCGCGCGGGCGACCGCCGGATCGACGCCGACCAGATAGATGCGCGTGCCGGGTGCGATCCGCACGCCATCCGCCTTCAACACCACCAGCGCGCGCGATTGCGCCCGCAAGCCCTCGGCGCGAAAGCCGGGCGCGCCGAAGCCGGTCGCCTCGGGCCATTTGGAAAAGCCCGTGCCCGCGACGCTGGCGCCGTCCAGCACCTGGAAATGGTGGCGCGGATCGGTGCTGATCGTCAGCGGAATGGCGATCCGCGCGCCCGCCGCGATCCGCTGAAGCGCGTTATTCTGTTCGGCCAGCACCCGCCCCGATGCGGCCAGCCGGCTGATCAGCGTGACCACATGCCCGTCGCGGATCAGCGCGCCCGCCGCCGCCGGGTCATAGCTCTGCCCGTTTGCGGCCAGGGGCGCGGCGTCATGCACCATGACCCCGGCCTTTTCCGCCAGCGTCATGTGCGTCGCCAGATCGGCCGCCCGCGCCTCGGGCGTCTTGCGCCAGTCCTCGAAGGGGGACAGCCGCCCGTCGCGATCCAGGTCGCGAAACCGCAAGCCGCCGCGCAGCAGAACCGGCACATCGCCGTCCGCCAGCACGGGCCGATGGCGCATGGCGGCTCCGCTGGCGAGCGGCGTCGCGATCCCGACCAGCAGGACCGCGACGCTCATCCCGACCGAAAGGCGTGTCCCGATCAGAACCGCACCCCCAGCGTCATCCCCGCATAGCGGTCCGCATCCTTGTTGTAATTGGCGACGAGATCGAACGGCGTACCCGTCGTCGCCAGCAGCGAGTTGTGCGCGATCGAGGTCAGATAGTTGGTGTCGAACAGGTTCTTGACGAACAGCGTCAGCGAATAGCGGCTGTCTTCGGTCCGCACGCCAAAGGCCAGGTCGACCAGCGTATAGGACGGCTGGGCCAGCAGCGGGTCCTGCTCCAGCGAGAAGTTCTGCGCACTCTGGAAGTTGATCGCAGTCTGCACGAAGCCGGTCAGCGAGGTGCCCGGAATCTGATCCTCGTAACGCGGGGTGATGTTGATGCGATAGCGTGGCGAGGCGGGCAGCGTGCCACCCCGGACGTCCTGCAACGGCCCCGAGGTGACGGTCGTGCCGCCGACCACCGTCCGCCGGCGATAGCAGCTGTTCACCGGGAAGCTGCCGGTTAGGATCGGCGCGGCCCCCTGGAACTGCAACGGGCAGTTCAGCCCGTCGATGTCCGCCGTCGCCTCGGCATAGGTCAGCGAAGCGTTGACGGTAAAGGCGCGGGTCGGGCGCATCACCGCCTCGATCTCGAAGCCCTTGGTCTGCGAGGAGCCGGCATTGGTGGTGACGAACTGGGTCACGCCCGTCGCCGGGTCCGACCGGTTCGCCTGCACCTGAAGATTGCTGTAGTCCGACAGGAATAGCGCGGCGCTGAAGCTCAGCGAACGATCGGCGGTCTGGCCCTTGAACCCGATCTCATAGGCGTTGACATGTTCGGGCTGGATCGGGTCCTGCGTGGCGAAATTGGCGGTGATCTCGGTATCGAAGCCCGGCCCCTTATAGCCGCGCGTGTACGAGCCATAGAGCTGCGCGTTGCGGCTGAACTCATATTGCAGGCCCGCCTTGCCGGTCAGCGCGGTGTCGCGGGTGCGACGGCTGCCCGAGACGGGGCCGCTGCCGGGGAAGATCGTCTCACCGCTCGCGACCGGCGACACGCGCGTGCCGCGCACGCCGACCGTCTCGCGCTGGATGCGCAGGCCGCCCAGCGCCTTCAGCCCGCCGACGATCCGGTAATCGACCTGACCGAAGGCGGCGATGCTCTCGCCGTCGAGATGCGCGTCGCTGCGCGCCGACTGATAGACCGGCGCCGTCGCACAGGGCTGGCCAATCACCCCGGCCGAACAGGTCGCACGACGCCGGGTGAAGTCGCGGTCGATGTTCAGGTCGGAATAGAAGACACCCGCGACATAGCTCAGGTCGCCGCCGCCGTTCGAGGCGATACGCAATTCCTGCGTGATGTTGCCGAGCTGCACCGAACCGCCGCCGAGCGGCCAGTGCGCATAGGCGAAGGTCGGGCTGACGAACCGCACGGGCAGCGACGGGATGCGATCGACCGACTGGTTCGCGTCGAGATGATAGTCCTGATAGGCGGTGATCGAGGTCACGGTCGCCGGCCCCAGGTCCCAGTCGGCCTGCAGCGAGGCCGTGGTCTGGCGCGAATTGCCATAGGTCAGCGTCTCGTCGTTGATCGCACGGTTGCGGCGCGAGGCGACGACGGGCGCGGTCAGCTGCGCGATGACCGGATTGACCGCGCTGATCAGCACCTGGGCGCAGCAATCCGCCTTGGTATCGCGGTGATCGACCGACAGCAGGAAGTTCAGGTTCGACGTCGCATCCCAGTCCAGCTTGCCGCGAACGCCCCAGCTTTCCGATCCGTTGACCATCCGGTCGGTGGCGTAATTGTACGTGATGCCGCCGACATTGTTGTAAAAGCCGGTCAGTCGCGCGCGCAGCGTATCGGTCAGCGGGCCGGACACCGTGCCCTTGGCGCGATACTCGTTCTGCTCGGCGATGGTCACGTCGCCGCGCGCCTCGAAGGTCGAGGACGGGCGCGCCGTGGTGATGTTGAGCACGCCGGCGGTCGCGTTGCGCCCGAACAGCGTGCCCTGCGGCCCACGCAGCACCTCGATCCGTTCCAGATCGGCGAAATCGGCAAAGCCCTGCGCCTGGCGCGCCGCGACCACGCCGTCGACGACCACGGCGACCGCCGCCTCGACACCCTGGCTGAACAGCTGGGTGCCGATGCCACGGACGCGGAAACTGGTGTTGGACGGGTTCGTCCCCTGCTGGAAGGTCAGCGACGGCACCGCCTGCACCAGGCTCTGGGTGTCGTTGATCTGGCGGCTTTCCAGCGCGTCGCCGGTAATCGCGGTGACGGCGAGCGGCACGTCCTGAAGACGCTCGGCGCGCTTCTGCGCGGTGACGACGATGTCACCGGTGGTGGCGAGCGAATCCTCGGCCGGGGCGGGTGCGGCCTCCTGCTGCGTGTCGGCGGGTACGCTCTGCGCCTGCGCGTGCGCCACGCCCGGCATGGTCATCGCCAACGCCAACACCGCCGTGGAAATACGGTAGTTCATCTCCAATCCCCTCCTGAATTGATGCCACCCTGATGGATGTGCCGCCTTGGGGCGGCGTCTTATGATTGGTATGCCTTGGTCGCATGGCGGGCGTCGGGTGGCCGTCGTTGCGGCCTGACCCGGCACCGCGATGCGGTTATGGTGTGATCAGATCGACTTCGAGGAACACGACCGGGACCTTGCCGCGATTGGCCAGCGCATGGTCCTGCGTGAAGCTGGCGTTGGACCCGCCCGCCTTGATCACGCGCGGCGTCGCGTCACCCGCGACATATTCGGTCAGGACACCGCTCAGCACATAGGACACCGAGGGGCGATCGCCATGCGCATGCATCGGCAGCCCGCCACCGGGCAGGATCGTGACCTTGCGCATCCGCAGGTTGCGCGCTTTCGCCATATCGAAACCGGCGGGCAGTTCGACCTTCGCCGTCTCGACATTGGAGACGCCGGTCTTTTCGCGGGGGAGGTCTTGGGCCGACAGGCCCGCCATGGCGGTGACCAGCACGCAGGGCATGGCGACCTTGACGGCCATGCGTCGAAACCGTGTCACGCCCATATCCACACCCCTCCTGCGCGGTCGCCGACGGTTGTTCCGAACCCCTGATCGTCCGCTTTGCGGATCGATCCGTCGGTTCGCCGTTCCTTGCGACCCACGCAGCCATACAGCCGAAAAATATATCAAAAACTAAGATTTTATGGCTTGCCATGCCCATCCGGCATGGCGGCCGCGAGGCATGCGAGCTCATCGCCCGGCTCCGCCTGACGACCATGGGCATCCCACCGGCAAAAGCCGTGCTTCCGGCATGCCGAGAATTGCTCTATTCAATTCCCATCAATTTGATGGATAATAGGGCTGGAGGTGCAGGATGACACGCAAGCCCAATGCCGCCCTATCCGCATGGTCGCCGGGACCCGATGCTCAGCCACGGCGGTCCCTCGAATGGCCGACGCTGGCGCTTGCGCTGGTCATCTATGGCGGATGGGTGGCGCTGACGGCCTTTCATGCCGTTTTGCCGACGCCGGTCGTCGTCATCCTCGGGGCATGGTTGGTCGCATGGCATGGCTCGCTTCAGCATGAGACGATCCACGGCCATCCCACCGCATCGGCGCGGATCAACGCCGCGATCGGTGCGGTGCCGCTGGCCTTGTGGCTGCCCTATGGCGTGTATCGCGACAGCCATGTCGCGCATCATCGCAGCCCGCATATCACCCATCCCGACCATGACCCGGAATCGCGCTATGTCGCCGGGCGGGGCTGGCCGCGCCGGATGGCCGCGCTCCAGGCGACGCTGCTCGGGCGGCTCGTCTTCGGCCCCGCCCTGGCCATCCTGTCGCTGGCGGTCGACGAGGCCAGGCGGCTGCGGACCCGGCCGCGTGCGGTATGGCGCGACTGGGCACCGCATCTGATCGGGGTGGCGGCGATCATCGCCTGGCTGCACGTCACGGGGTTCGGGACGGGCCGCTATCTGCTGCTGGTCGTCTATCCGGCCCTGTCGCTGACGCTGCTGCGCTCCTTCGCCGAGCACCGGGCCGACATCCCCGGCCCCAGTCGCGCCGCGACCGTGGAACGCGGTGGGCTGCTCGGCCTGCTCTATCTCAACAACCATCTCCACACCGCGCATCACGACCGGCCCGACCTCGCCTGGTATCGCCTGCCCGCGCATCAGCGGCGTCACCGCGCGCGACTGGCGGCGCAGGCGGGGGCGATGCACCGCAGCTATGGGGCGATCCTGCGCCGCTATGCCTGGCGCCGTCACGACGTGTTGGTCCATCCGGATGCGGAGGCGGCGCGGTGATCGCCTCGCTGGGCATGTACGACCATCCGGCGCAGCGCTGGGCCAATGACGCGCTCTGGTCGGCACTGGCCACGCGGCTGCGCGACCGAGGCATCGACGCGCCGCCGACACTCGAACACGACCAGCCGGTGGAGACGATATGGCGCGCGCCCGATCTGCTGCTGGCACAATGCTGCGGCTATCCGCTGGTGGCCGATGACCGCCTCGACCTGCTGGTCGTGGCGGTGCCGCATTATAACGTGCCGGACTGTACGCCGGGCCGCCACGTCAGCCGGATCGTCGTCCGTGCCGACGACCGCGCACGCACCCTGACCGAATTTCGCGGACGGATCGCCGCGATCAATGCGCCCCTGTCGAACACCGGCGCCAATCTATTCCGCGACGCCCTCGCCGATGTCGCCGACGCCGCGCCGTTTTTCAGCGCGGTGATCACTACCGGCTCGCACCGGCAAAGCGCGCTGGCGGTCCAGGCCGGAACCGCCGACATCGCCGCCATCGATGCGGTGACGCATGCCGCACTCGAACGCTATGAGCCGGCGGCGCTGGCGGGATTGCGGACGATCGCGCTGACCCGTGCCTCGCCGACCCTGCCCTTCGTCACCGCCCGCAAAACGCCGATGGCGGTGGTCGCGGCGCTACGTTCGGCGCTGGTCGAACTGGTCCACGATCCGGCACTGGCCCCGGCGCGGGCGGCGGTGTTCCTGTCGGACATCGTGCCCGCCGGCGGGCATCGCTACACCGCGCTGGTCGGGCTGGCCCGCAAGGCCGCCGCGCACGGTTATCCCGCGCTGAGATAGGCGGCCCCTATCGATCGTTCGGCCTCGCCCGCCACGCGGCCAGCGCGGCGATCGCGATCGCTGCGGCACCCACGGGCCGCCCGCGCCGCAGCAGGGCAAATCCCAAGGTCGCGACCGTCCCGTTCCCGACCCAGCTGAGGGCCGTGCCCACCCGTTCCGGTAACGCCGAGGATGGCGGCAACGGCTCGGCGTCCTTCGGGGCGGTCTCGCTGTCCGCCAACGGCCCCTCCCCCTCGACCTGCCGCTCCAGCTCGGCATTCAATTCCGCGCCGAGCAGGAACACATAGGCGGTCAGCCACAGCCAGGTCAGCGTAACGATCACCGCGCTTAGCGAGCCATAGGTCGCGCCGTAATTGCCGAAATTGGAGACGTAGAAGCCGAACCCTGCCGTCCCCGCCAACCAGAGCAAGGTCGCACCGATCGATCCCGGCGACAGCCAGACCCAGCGCGCATGGCGGTGATCCGGCCCGAACCGGAACAGCACCGCCGCCGCCGTGATGACGAGCAACGCCAGCACCAGATAGCCGCCGATCCGGATCGCCACCAGGATGATGGCGGGCGCATCGGGGATCAGCCCGCCCAGGAACGCCAGCAGCATCGTGCTGCCGATCGCGACGAAGATCAGTGCGACGCCGCCCGCGACGATTCCGAACTGCAACAGGTTCAGTCGGACGAAGCCCCGGCTGTCCTCCGTATCATAGGCGACGTTCAGGCCGGTGACGATCGCCGACGATCCCTTGGTCGCGCCGTACCAAGCCAGTACCAGCGCGATGACCAGGCCCAGCCCCTGCTTGTCCTTCGAGCTTTCGACCACCGTCAGCAACTGGTCGCTGATGATCGACGCGGCATCGCGGGGCAGCGAGGCGAAGACCGCCTCGACATTGCGCCGGACCGTATCGGCATCGGCGAACAGGCCATAGCTCAGCACGACCGCGCCCAGCGTGGGAACGATCGCGGCGAAGACGTAAAAGGCGATGCCCGCCGCGATGATCCCGATATTGTCGTCGCCGACCTCGGCCCAGGTGCGCTTCAGGATCGCGAACCAGCCCTGCGCAGGGACTTGCAGCGGCGAGTGGGCACCGGTGCCGGCGCGGTGATCGGCGCCGGTCATGCCGCCGCCTCCCGCTCGGCACCGGCATGGTCGAGACAGGCCTCGACCGCCGCGCCCAGGGTGCCGACATAGACGTCCGCGCCCAAAGTATGCTGGATCTCGCGATCGGTCAGCGCCGCCTCACCCTCGGGCCATAGCCCGACCAGGATCGGCACATCGCCGACACGCGAGCGGATGCGCCGGACCAGATAGCGCAGATGCGACGGCGATCCGCCGATCTCGAGATAGGAGATGCACACCATCCGCGCGCCCGATGCGTCGAGCCGGTCGATATTGGCGCGCGATCCCGCCTCATGCGGCACGCGGTTCACGCCGAAGCCGCGTTTCGCCAGCAATTGCTGCAACATGGCGGTGACCGCATCGTCGAGCACGCCGCGCCCGGCGATGCACAAGATGCTGCCCCCGGCCTGCCACGCGGCCGGTGCGGCCGGCAGCGAGACAGGGGCGGTCTCGTCGAACCGCGCGCCGTTATCGGGCAACGGCTTCAGCATGCCGCCGCGCGTTTCCTGGTCATTGGCGGTGTCGTCCTGATGCTCCAACTCGCTGACCAGCACCAGCATCGAGTCGACCACCCGCCCGGCCCGGTCACGGGTGATCGCCCCACGCTCGACATCCGCCGCCGCCAGCTTCAACGCCGCGAGCGCCACCTCGTCATAATAGGCGGTCAGCGAGCGGTCGGCGAGCTGGCTCTCCGCCTGTTCCAGCGCCTCGTCGGGGTCCTCGGCCAGCATGCGCTGATAGAAGCTTTCGACCGGGGTCAGCGCCGGGCGGTCGCCGAGCAGCACGTCGAGGAATTCCAGGCTGGGGATGTGCCGCCCCAGCACGACCAGCAACAGGGTCAACGGCATCGACAGGACCAGCCCGACCGGGCCCCAGATCCACGTCCAGAACACCGCCGCCAGCACCACCGACAGCGGCGACAGGCCGGTCGAATGGCCATAGAGCAAGGGCTCGATCACATAGCCGATGATCGGCTCGAGGATGATGAACAGCGCGGCGACCATCAGCATCGTCGACCAGCCCGGATCGATCCCGGCCGCGACCACCAATGGCAAGGCCGCCCCCAGCAGCGCGCCGATATAGGGCACGAAGCGAAGCACGCCGGCCAATATGCCCCATAGCGCCGGCACCGGCAGCCCGATCAGCCACAGGCCGATGCCCACGGTCAGGCCGAAACTGGCATTCACCGCCAGTTGCGACAGGAAATAACGGCTCAGCCGGCGGCCGGCATCATCCATCGCCGCCGTCGTGCGATGCAGGTCGGACGAGCCGAACAACCGGATCAGCCGGTCGCGCAGATCCTCCTTCTGCATCAGGATGAAGATTGCGACGACCAGGACGATGACGAAGGTCTCGAACGGCGCGACCACGGGTTCGAGATAGCCGCCCACCTGCTGCAGGACGGGCATCTGCTTTTCGATCACGCGGACGTTCAGCGGATGGGTCCGGGTCCCGCGCACGACATTGGGGTCGGCGATGACCGGCGGCGCGGTCGTGGCATGCCCCAGGAAAGGCAGCGATTTGGTCAGGAAGCCGGTCGCCCCCTCCATCTTCGCCTGGATACTGGTGGCATAGCGCGGCGCCTCGTCGGTCAGCGACGCCGCCTGCACCCCGACCAGCGTCCCGATCCCGCCGAGTGCACCCAGCGCGCTCAGCACCGCGACGAAGACCGCCAGCCCCTTAGGGAACTTCAATCGCCGCAGCAGCAGGACGATCGGCGACAGGACGAACGATAACAGGACCGCCAGCGTGATCGGGATCAGCACATCCTTGGCGAGGAACAGCCCCGCCACCACGACGACCGCGACCGCCAGCCCCAGCAGCCCGTCCCGGCTCGGCACCTTGGCGGCGGCCACGCTGGCCCCGGATGCGCCCTGCGCCGATCGATCATCCATCTGCTTTCCCTTCGGAAAGCGCTAACTCGCACTGACCGACTTTGGTCCACGTCGGTAAACGCAAATGGCGCGCACGGGGCTTTCGCCAACCCCATGCGCGCCCTGTCGCTGCATCCGCCGCCGGTCGGCGGCGGGATGTCGGCGGTTACTGGCCGGTCGCGTTGCGCTGCACCGCGCTGCGGCCCTTGGCGGAGACGAGGACATTGCCCTCGCCCGAAAAGTTGGCGGCCGGCAGCGTGGCGACGCGGTCGCCCACCTGCACCAGCACGTCGCGGACGCGGCCATCGGCCTCGCTGCGCAGCGACCGGACCGTGCCGATCGCGCGGCCCCGGGCATCGACGACGTTCATGCCGGGCCGCACATCGAAGCTGCCCGCGCCTTCCGCCGCCGCGCTGCCGGCCAGCGCCAACATGCCGTTGCCCGCGCCGACATTGCCATTGGCGGCACCATTGCCCGAGCCGGCAACGCCGCCCGCCGCACCGCCGACCGCATTGCGCACGCCGCCGATCGCCTCGCGGCCACGGCCGGCCAGCCCGCGCGCCTCGCCCGCGACACCCCGCGCGGTCGAGCGCACCGCATCGGTGCCGATCAGCTGCGCATCGACCGCGCCCGAGGCGCTGCCCGAACCGCGCGTCTCGGTCCGGCCGCTCCCGGCGGGCGACCGGCCATCGAGCACCGTGCCACCCTCGCCGGCGGCGCTGCCGCCCGCGCGGACCCGGCCGCTGCGGGTGTCGATCTGCCGGTCGGCGCGCAGTTCGCCGGCGCCCGACCGGCCGAGCGTTCCACCCGCGGCACCGCCCAGGCTGCCGCCCAGCGATCCGCCCAGACCGCCGCTGCCACCGAGCAGCTGTGCGGAAGCCGGAGTCGCGGCGATCGCGAGGGCAAGGGCGGCGGTGGTGAACAGAGTGCGTGTCATCGCGTATCTCCTTGTTGGTCTGTCCGGAGAACGGATGCCGCCCGACGCTTAATCCCGGCGCACGTAAATTTTTTCCTCCAGGGCCAATCGACATTCCTGTTGCCACTCCCCTGGAAAGGGGAGAGGGTTAGCGGAGCTTGCCAACGGGCTCGCTCAACCCATCACCCAGCTCCGACTAAGCCTTGGCTTTCGCAAAGACCAAGTCTGCGCAACCCTCTCCCCTCTCCCAGGGGCGAGGGAAAAGAAGGGCATGATCGAATGCCGTTCCGGCCTAGCGCCGGGTCACGCAGTCTGCACACACCAGTCCCCGGCCATAGCCGCGCCCCTTGCGGGCCTCCCGGTCGACGGTCGCGCGGCCGGCGGCGGCGAGGCGCGCGGCGACCATTGGTGCGGCGAAGGAGGTGCCGCGCACGGTCTTCATCCGCCCGGCCGCATCCGGTGCGGCGAAACCGGCGCCCGGGGCGGCATAGTCGAGATGGCTGGCGCGCCCCGCTTCGATCAACACCCGGTCGCGCGCATCGACCCCGGTGACGGCGATGACGCCGGGATAGGAGGCGGGATAGGCCGGCGGCGCGGTCGGGCCGTCATTGCCGACGGCGGCGACGATCGTCATCCCCTTCCCCTGCGCCGCCGCGACGACGCGCGCCAGCAGCGGATTGGGCGGGCCGACCAGACTGATCGAGACGGTCGCGACCCGCTCCTTCGCCAGCCAGCCGATCGCGCGGGCGATCGCCACCGCGCCGCCACCGGCCGGGTCCTGGCCATAGACATCGGCGGCCAGCACGCGCGCGCCCGGCGCACCCCGCCTGACCAGCCAGGCCACCGCGCTGCCATGATCGCTGGCACGCGGCGCACCGCTGGCGAACCCCATCTGGCGCACGCCCGCATCGCCGACGCCGCCATCGATGATGCCGATGGTCGTGCCGGCGGGCGCGGGCGGCATCTGCATGGCCATTGCCACGCCGCCCGCCATGCCGCCGCTTTCGAAATGGATCACGTCGGCGGCGGCATCCGCCGCCTGACGCCGCGCCCGCGCCAGCGCGCGGTCCAGCCGCACGCCCTGGGGCACCGCCATGCGTGCATAGCCGACGCCCAGTTCCTCGATGCTGGTGCGCTCGATGGTGCGGAAACCTTCGCGCTCCAGCGCGGCGATCTCCGCATCGCTGGGGTCGGTCAGCACCACCTCGCCCGCGCGCGCCGCATTGCCCAGATCGTCGCGCACCACCCGGCCGCCGCTGTCGCGCACCAGCCGCAGGACCCGGTCGAGCCGCGCGGCCTCGACCAGGCGCTGCGGGGTCTCGACGACGCGGTCGACCGCACCCCGGATGCGATCGGGCAAGCCGGCGACAGGGGCCGGCAACGAGGGCAGGAGCTGCGCGCCGGCGGGGGCGGCGATCATCAGGGCCAATAGGGGCGGAAATCGGATCATCACGGACCTTCTTGACATGGATTAGCGCGCTGTCACGGATGAAACGTGCGTTGGCATCCGTTTCATCCCCATTGGAAAAGGAAGCGAAGCTGAGTTTCGAAAGCGACCTGACCGCCTTGCTGCCGCGTCTGCGACGGTTCGCGCGTTCCCTGACCCATGATGCGGCGGACGCCGACGACCTGACCCAGGTCGCGGTCGAGCGCGCGCTCGTGGCCCGGGCCAGCTTCGCCGCCGGAACGCGGATGGACAGTTGGATGTACCGGATCATGCGCAACGCCTGGATCGACACGAGCCGCGCCCGCACCCGCGCCGCGCAGACCTTCGTCGCGGAGGAAGCGGGGGCCGCGATCGGCGACGATGGCGACCGCGCGATGGAGGCGCGCGCCGAACTCGACCGGGTGGGTCGGGCGATGGCGACCCTGCCCGACGAACAGCGCGAGGCGGTCGCGCTCGTGCTGGTCGAGGGGCTGGCCTATAAGGAAGCGGCGGCGGTGCTCGACATACCGATGGGCACGCTCACCTCGCGGCTGGTACGCGGACGGGCCGCGTTGATGGAAAGACTGGGGAAAGCGGCATGAGCATCGATCCGGAAACGCTGATGGCCTATGCCGATGGCGAGTGCGATCCGCTGACCGCGCGGCGGGTGGAAAAGGCGATGGCCGCCGACCCCGCGATCGCGGCGGAGGTGGAGGCGCACCGCGCGCTGCGGATGCAGCTGAGCAATGCGTTCGCGCCCATCGCGGACGAGCCGATCCCGGCGCGGATCGCCGCCCCCCTGACGTCCAACGTCGTCGCCTTCCCCGGCCGCCCGCGCCGCCGCTTCTCCGCCGCCTGGGCGGGAGCGGTGGCGGCGAGCCTGGTGGTCGGGCTGGTGCTCGGGCGCGGCCTGATGCCCGCGGGACCGGTCGCGACCGGCGCGTCGGGGCTGGTCGCGGGCGGTGCGCTCGCCCGTGCGCTCGACACGCAATTGGGCAGCGACGGCGCGCGTGATGGCGTGCGGATGCTGGCGAGCTTCCGCGCGCAGGACGGCGCGCTGTGCCGTGTCTTCACCGCGACCCGGACCAGCGGCATCGCGTGTCGCGACGGTCAGGCCTGGGCCCTGCGGCGCACCATGACCGGCGTGACCGAGAATGGCGCCTATCGCCAGGCCGCCTCACCGACCGCCGCGCTGATGACCGACGCGCAGGACCTGATGGCGGGCGAGCCGTTCGACACGGCGGCCGAGCGGGACGCGGCGGCGCGGGGCTGGCGCTGACGCCCGGTCAGGTCGTGGCCGTATCGATGGCCTCCGACCTGACGCGGCCGTCGGCGAAGATCAGCCGGTGGTCGTGATAGCGCAGCAGAGCGTCGTCATGGATCACGCTGATGATCGTCGTCTGCGGCAACGCCGCGCCCAGACATTCGTAGAAGTGACGCGCATTGTCGCCATCCAGCGCGCTCGTCGCCTCGTCGAGGACCAGCAGCGTCGGCCGCTGGAGCAGGATGCGGGCCAGCGCGATCCGCTGCTGCTCGCCGGGTGACAATTCCTCCTGCCACAGCCGCACGCCGTGGATGTCGTCCGCCAGATGGCCCAGCCGCACCTGCTCGAGCAGCGCGGCGATGCTGGCATCGTCATGCGCCTCGGGCCGGTCGGGGAAACAGATGGCGGCCTTCAGCGTGCCGAGCGGCAGATAGAGGCGCTGCGGCACGACCATCGCGCGGCTGTCCTGCGCCATCGCCACCCGTCCGCGACCATCCGGCCACAGTCCGGCGAGCGCGCGGATCAACGTCGACTTGCCCGCCCCCGAAGGCCCGCACAGCGCCCAGCGCTCGCCCACGCCGACCCACCAGTCCCCGACCTCGACCAATGCCGCGCCATTCGGACGATGCAGCGCCAGCCCCTCGGCCATCAGGACGACGCCCGGCGGTGTGCCCACGCCCACCGCGATGCCCGCCGGCCGCGCATCGTCGATCGCGTCGTCCAGCCCCTTGATACGGTTGAAATAGCTGACCTGCTGACCGATCAGCTGATAGCTTTTGACGAAATAGCCGAGCTGCATGCCCAGCTGGCCAAAGGCGTCGCGCCCCGCCATCAGCTGACCGAAGCTCATGCCGCCGGCGAAATAGGTCGGCACCATGATGAACAGCGGCAGGACGGTGCCCATCCTGTCATAGACGCTGCCCGCCGCCGTGATGCCCAGCGATCCGTAGAGGACCGAGCGGAAGTTCAGCCGCACGGCGTCGAACGATTGTTCCAGCGCCTGCCGCTCGGTCGCGACCGCGCCCGCCAGGCCGATCTGCGCGGCATTGCGGCGGACATGGATCAGGCCGGAGCGGAAATCCGCCTCGCGGTGCTGCTGACGCATCATCGCGCGGATAAAGGGCTGACCGATCTTGGCGGTCAGGTAGGAGCCCACCAGCGCATAGGCGGCGGCGTACCACACCATGCTGCCGGGGATCGAAATCGCGGTGCCGCCCAGCGAGAAACGAATCGGCGGCGCGGTATCCAGCAGGATCATGGCAAAGGTGACGGCGGCGACCAGCGATCCGATCAACCGCATGACGATATGCAGCGCGCCGACCGTCGTGCCCACCGCCGAGGTGATGTTGTTCAGATCCTCGGCAATGCGCTGGTCGGGATTGTCGATGATGCGCAGCCGCTCGATCTCGGCATAGCGGTTGCGGCGCATCCAGCGGTCGAGATAGTCGCGCGTCAGATAGGTGCGCCAGCGGATCGACAGCAGCCCGTCGATCAGATTCTCGGTCAGGATCATGACGACCTGCATCGCCATGATCCCGAGGAAGACGATCATCAGCGGCACGAGCTGGCCCGCGTTGCGCTGTTCGATGACGTCGAAGAACTGCCGCTGCCAGTGATTGGTGCGCAGCAGGATGAAGGCCGTGCCGAACTGGAAGAAGAACAGCGTGATCAGCGCGAACCACGCGAACTTCCAGTCCGGCGACGTCCAATAGCCGCTGGCCAGCCGCCAGGCGTCGCGCCATCGCGCCTGGCTGGACTGGGGTGGGACAAGGCCCGTCTCGCGACGGACCTCCCCGCTCTGGCTGGGTTGCGGCATCATAGGCTTAGAAGTTCCGTCGATCAGAAGAAGCGATAGCCGACCGTCAGGCGCCAGGTGCGGGTTTCGCCCAGCGGAAGATAGTTGGTGAAACGCGTGGGCTGATAGGTGCGGCGGTCGAACAGGTTTCGCACGCCGATATTGATGTCAAGATCGCCGACCGACAGGAAGCCGTTGAGATGCGCGAGCACCGCCGCCGGCGTCCGGTACAGGTTGAACATGTCGATCGCAGAACTCGACTGCCCGGCGACCTGGCCGCCGATGCCCGCCTTGGCCCGTTCGCCGACCTTGTGCTCATACGATGCGTACAGGCTGTAGACATCACGCGGCTGGCCGTTGACCGTGTCGCCCAGCGTCGCCGACGGCCGGAGGAAGCGGTACTTGGTGCGGGTGAATGCGGCCGACAGCGACAGGCCGGGGATCGGATTGCCGCTGAGATTCACGTCGATCCCCTCGCCGATCTGACCGGGAATGGCGATCTGGAAACGACGATTGATGGGGTCGGGTACCATCAAATTGGTCTGCCGGATGCTGAACCAGGACGCGTTCAGGAGCGCGTGGTTGTCGAACAGGTCCCATTTGATGCCCGTTTCGGCATTGCGCGTCTGGTTGTCGGGTAGACGGTTGCGGAACCGGTCGGTCAGGAAGTTCTGGATATAGCCATAAGCGAGCGTGCCGAACACCGAGAGGCGGTTGGTGACGTCGATGACCGCGCCGTAATTGGGCACCGTCTTGCCGCCCTCATAGGGATTGTTAGGAACCCCGTTGAAGATCGAACGCGACTTCATCTCGTTGCGACGCAGGCCCGCCATCAGGTGGATCGGCCCAGACCCGACCAGATACTGGCCGTAATAGCCGCGCTGGGTCATGATCGACGTGGCGGTCGAGTTGAAATTCACCGCCAGCGGACGCAGCGCCGGTCGCGTCAGGAAGTTGTACGGGAACATCGCGCCGTCGCTGGCATAGATCGCATCCACCGTCGCATCGACATGCGTCATGCCCGCGACCAGCTTGTGCGACACCACGCCCGTATTGAACGTGATCCGAGCGAAGGTGTCGAAGGCATCGTTCTTCGACGTCTGTCGCACGCCGCCCGTCGCGATCAGCAGCAGTCCGGCATTGTTGAGAACCACGAAGGGCGAATATTGCGCCAGCGTGAAGTGGATCTTCTGATGCTGGGCACGGCCGACGACGGTCAGCCAGTCGGTCAGCTTCTGCGTGATTTCCGCATTGAACTGCGTCGTCTCGATCTGGACGCCCTGGTCCTTGCCGCCGACCAGCGGGCGATCGAACGCCACGTCGAACGGTTGCTTGGTCGCGGTGTTCAGCACGGTATAGGGCGGCATGCCGAAAATCTGGTTGCCCAGCGTCGCCGAGACGATGATGTCGGTCGTCGCGTTCTTGTAGCGCAGGCCGGGGGCGAACAGATAATCCTCGGTCCCGCGATAGCCGCCGAAATTGCGGTCGGCGGTCGCCGCCGTCGCGACGATGCGGGCGCTGAAGCGATTGTCGTTGGACAGCGCACGATTGGCGTCGAGCGTGCCGCGGATCAGCCCGAACGAACCGATGTCGGACGAGACATGGAGCCGCTCCTCCGCATTGGGCTTCTTGGTGACGATGTTGATCGTCCCGCCCAGATTGTCACCGCCCAGCAGGATGGCGTCGGGACCCTTCAGCACCTCGATCCGCTCGATATTGGCGAGGGGCAGCGTCGTACCGGCCGCGAACATGGCGCTGGAGGCGGAAGGCAGGCCGTTGACCGCGCCGTTGGAGTCGAACCCGCGCACCGTGAAGCTGACGCCGCCCTGCACCGTCGCGCTGTTGACGACGACGCCACCGGCATTGCTCAGCGCTTCGGCCAGCGTCTGCGACTGTTGCCGTTCCAGCAGCTTGGCCGAGATCACCTGCGTGTTGCGCGGCTGATCGCGCAGCGACTGGCCCAGACGCGAGGAACTGGTCGCGCCGCGCACCAGCACGCTGGTCTCCGCCTCGTTGGGGCGCGCCGTCACGACGACGTCGTTGATGACCGCGATCCGGTCATCCTCGCCGATCTGCACGGCGACGGGCAGGCCGCGCGTGGCCTGCGCCACGGCGTCGCGCGCGCTGCGCGCATTGACCACCGGCTTGGCGATGATGCCGCCGACTGCATCGGGATCGATGTCGAGCGGCGTGCCCCATTCGGTGGCGATCCGCTGCAGCGCCTGGGCGAGCGGCATAGCCGGCTGCGACAGGCTGCGTTCCTGCGCCCAGGCCATGGCCGGCGCCGTGGCGGTGGCCAGCGCCAGCAGGCTGGCGACGACGATATGACGAGTAACCATGAAATTCCCCCCTGGTTGGTTTGACGATCGAAGGCGGCATCCCCCCGTTTCCCCTGCCTGTTTTCTGTCAGGATGCCGCCGCTCTTCAGCGTGTCGGTTCGATCACCTCCGGCACGCCAAGCCTCACATCGCGGAACTGGTCGCGAATCCTCTGCCAGTCGCCGACCACGACCCAATGGACGGTCCCCGGATCGGCGAAGGGGGCGGCCGCCCGCTCCACCTGCCCGGGCGTCAGCGCGCGCAGCCGCGCCGGCTGGCGCACGACATCGTCATGGGGCAGGCCGGCGGACCGCGCGTCCGCCATCGCGGCCAGCAGATCGCCATTGCCCTCCAGCCGTGCGGCGTTCCTGTTGGCCGCCGTCGTCGCGATACGATCGAGCTCGGCCTGTTCGGGCGGGCGGGTGCCGGTCAGCGCCCGCATCTCCCGGCCCAGTTCGACGACCGACTCCCCGCTATGATCGCGATCGACCGTGCCCGCGATCGTCCAGCGCCGCTGGCCGCGCAGATCGTACACGCCAGAGCCGATGCCATAGGTCCAGCCCTTGCCCTCGCGCAAATTGGTCCCGATGCGCGAGGTCAGGTTGCCGCCATAGACCTCGTTGACGACCCAGGTCGCGGCGGCGTCGATGCCGTCCGGCCGGTCGGCGGCGGGAAGCGCCTTGCCCGCGATGATATAGGTCTGGGTCGCGCCGGGCTTGTCGATCACGGTCAGCGAGGGGGCCGCCCGCCCCGCCGCCGCCGGGATCGGTGTCGCAGGTGCGGGCGCCCCTTGCGCGCTCCAGCCGCCCAGCGCTTTTTCGACAAGCGGCTTGAGCGTCGTCATATCCGTGTCCGCCGCGACATAGAGCGTCGCCTGGTCGGGCCGCAGATGCCCGCGCATCCATTCGTGGACCGTCGCCGGATCGATCGCCTCCACCTGCCGGATCGCATCGGCGGCGGTCGCCGGCGGGGCATAGGGATGCCCGGCGCCGTAAATGGCGGTGTCGAGCACCCGATCGGCTGCCGCGCCCTGGTCGATCGCCTCGGCCCGCAGCGCATCGGTTCGCGCCGATTTGAGCGCGGCGAGCGCGTCGGGGTTCATGTCGACATGGGTCAGCCCGTCCCCGAACAGCGCCAGCCCCTCGGCCAGCCGCGAGGCGTCCCAGGCATAGGTCAGATCGGCATGATCCAGTTCCACCTTGTCGCCGATCCAGCCGTTGAGCGCCCCGATCCGCTCGGTCCGGGTCAGCGCCCCCGCCGTCCTCGCCTTCGACGCCAACAGGTCCAGCGCGATCGGCGCGATCTCATGCGCATCGCCCGCATTACCGCCCCGGTCGAAGCGCAGCAGCAGCATGTCGCTGATCGTGCCGGGGCGCGGGACCAGCAGGACCTTCAGCCCGTTGGACAATTGCGCCTGCTCGGTCGGGGGGAACGGGATCGGCGTCATCGCGCCGAGCGGCGGCGGTCCCTTGGCGAGGTCATAGCCGCCGGGCACCGCCTTCAGCGCCGGGCGGGGCAGAATGGCCAGATGATAGCCCGGCCGGCCATAGACCGCCGCCGCCACCCGGCGCACGCTGTCGGGCGTCGCGCTCCGGAGTTGCCGCAGATAGGTTTCGGCATAATCGACGTCCTCATTCCGCCGCGCGCCCCGCGTCAGCAGAAAGGCCTTGGACGACGTGCTTGCCTGAAGTCCCATCAGATACTGGATGCGCGCCGCCCGTGCGCTTTCCAGTTCCTCGACCGTCGGCCCCTCGGCCACGAAGCGGGCGAGCACCGCATCGACCTCCGCCTCGACGCGCGGCATCTGGTCGGCGGGAATGCCCGCCACGCCAAAGCCCATGCGGCTCGACAATTGCCCTTCGTCGAAGGTGACGAAGGCGGACTGGGCGATGCGCAGTTCCTCGACCAGACGGCGGTTCAGCCGCGACCGCGCGCCATTGGCGATGATATGCGCGATCATGTCGAGCGCGGCAATCTCGGGCGACCCCGCCGGCGGCGCGAAATAGGTGACGTACAGCCGCCCGTCGGGCACCGTCCGGAACATCTGGCGGCGCAGCGGGCCGGGCAACGCCATCGACCGGGTCGACAGCCGATCGACCGGCAGCCTCGGCGCCAGTCCGCCGAAATAGCGGGTGACCAGCGTGCGCGCCTCGTCCGCCGTCACATCGCCCGCCAGGATCAGCG
This sequence comes from Sphingomonas pseudosanguinis, assembly GCF_052056765.1. Lineage (NCBI taxonomy): Bacteria > Pseudomonadati > Pseudomonadota > Alphaproteobacteria > Sphingomonadales > Sphingomonadaceae > Sphingomonas > Sphingomonas pseudosanguinis. Next base: position 887,681 of record NZ_CP189888.1, on the reverse strand, counting down.
TGGCGTTGGAGGGACCATAATAGGTGTCGAACCAGCGCCGCGCGGTCTCCACCGTCACCGCGTTCAGATCGGCCTCCTCGCCGATGACGCTGTGGTGATAGGGATGATCCGCCGGATACATGTCGCCCAGGATCGTCGCGTCCAGCCCGCCATAGGGCTGGCCGCCGCGCTGTCGCTTCTCGCTCAGCACCACCCCGACCTCGCGCCTGATCCGGTCCTGGGTCAGCGCGTCGCCGACATGCCCCATCCGATCGGCCTCGAGGAAGAGCGTCCGCTCCAGCGCGGCGCGCGGCACCGTTTCGAAAAAGACGGTCGTGTCCTGCGTCGTGGTCGCGTTCATGTCGGTACCGCCCATGTCCTGGACCGACCGGATCGCCGATTGATTCCAATGCGCGCTGCCGTCGAGCGCCAGATGCTCGAACAGATGCGCATAGCCATGCTGGCCCGGTTGTTCGTCCTTCGAACCGACGTCATAGACCATCGTCGCACTGATCAGCGGCACGCGCCTGCTGGTCTGGACGATGACCTTCAATCCGTTGGGCAGCGTGAAGCGGGTGACGGGGTCGGTGATCGCGCGTTCCGGCAATCGCGCGGCGGGCCCCGCCTTTGCGCTCGCGCCCATGACCCGCTCGCGGGCAAACGCGCTCCACACCGGGATCACATGCATCGCGGCGGCGGCCGTCAAAGCAACAATTGCAAAAGCTCGTGCCATCCCGTGAACATTACTGATTGCCGTCGGCGTTTCCTGCGGTCAAAAGTAGAAAAGATGACCGGACTGTCCCACTCGACCAACCAGGACACTTTCACAGCGACCGGTGGTCCCGATGCCCCGACCGGACAGACCGCGCGGGTCATCCGGGCGATCGCACAGGGCATCGCCGACGGCGTGCTGATCGCCGACGAGCGCCTGCCGTCGATCCGCGTCATGGCGGACACGCATGGCGTCAGCCGCGACACCGTACAGCGCGCCTATGACAAGCTGGTCGCGGGTGGCCAGATCTATGCCCGGCGCGGATCGGGCTTTTACGTCTCGCCGCCCGCACTGATGCCCGCGGCACCGGCGATCCGCACCGCCCCCGTCGACCTCGCGCCGTTCCAGCTGTGCCACTCCACGCTGCCGCTCGACCGATCGCCGGGCAGCGGCGTGCTGCGTCACGAGCCATCGGCGCTGGAGGAACTGAACCGGGTCCTGAAGAGCGTGGCCTCCTTGGGCCTGCGCACCACGGGCTATGGCGATCCCGCCGGCTATCTGCCGCTGCGCGAGCAGATCCGCATCAAGCTGGGGCTGGACGGCATCGACGTACCGGTTGACGCGATCATGACGGTGCCGGGCTGTATCGCCGGCCTGAGCGTGGTGATCCGCGCCTTCGTCCGGCCCGGTGGCCGGGTGCTGGTCGAGGACCCATGCTCCTTCGCGCATGTCGCCGCGTTGTTGTCGCAAGGGGCCGAAATCCTGCACGTGCCGCGCAAGGCCGACGGCCCCGACCTGGATGTGCTGCGCCTGCTATGCGAACGCTATCGCCCGGTCATGTTCCTGATGTCGTCGCTGATCCAGAATCCGACCGGCAACTGCGTATCGCTGCACACCGCGCGCCAGCTGATCGAAATCGCCAAGGAATTCGAGATGATCCTGGTCGACGATGTCGGCCAAGGCGACCTGTTGCCCGCGACCGGCGGGCGACCGGTGGTGCCGCTGCTGCTGCTCGATCATCTCGACCGCGTCATCCATGTCGGCGGTTCGTCGCGCATCCTTTCGCCCGAGGTCGGCGTCGGTCACATCGTCGCGGGGGACCGCTATCAGGACATGCTGAACCGCTTCCGCCCCCTGAACGGGCTGGGCAACCTGCAAATCCAGGAGCGCGTGCTCTATCGCTTCCTGGATGAGGGACTGTACCGCCGGCGATGCGAGCGGATACGCGGGCAGCTCGCCAAGGGGACGATCGCGCTGCGCCAGCATTTCGCCGGCATGGGGATCACCACGACGCCATCGATGGGCGGGCTGTTCCTATGGGCCGATCTGGGCGGCGGGGTCGACACGCTGGAGCTGGCCAGGCGGTTGCTGGCACGCGGTTTCCTGAGCGCGCCGGGCAAGCATTTCCGCCCCGCCAGCACCGTCTCCTCGTCGGAGATGCGGTTCAACGTCACCACCACCAGCGAGGCGGCGCTCCACGCGCTGGCGGACGGCCTGTCATCGCTCAGGGAGTGAGCGGCGCGCCAAATCGCGGCGCGCGCGCGAAATCGGCCTTGGCGAAGGGGCGGTCGCGGAACATGTACCCATAATAGAATTCGCGAAGGTCGCGGTGAAAGGCGCGGATACGGTCCTGATAGGCCAGTTGCGCCGCCAGATCGGTCCGCGCCAGCCGCGTCAGCAACGCCTGCACCCCGACCGAGGGCAGCACCCAGCCGAGACTGTCGGCGATCGCCGCGCGCCGTTCCAGCCCCTGGCGATAGGTGCGCACGCGGTCCGCCACGCTTTCGTCGCCCAGCTGGTGGAAGGCGAAATACCATTTGTAATGAAAAGCCTGCGGCAAGGGTGGCGAGTCCGCCCATTGCGGGTGGCTGGCATAGAAGCGGCGCATGGTCTCCTCGCGCGGGATTTCCCAGGCGGCATGGACCCGCTCGCGCTGGGCGAGCGCGATCTCGCTCCCCTGCCCGACCGGAACCGCGCGGTTGATCGCGACATTGGCGAAGGTCGGGATGACCAGCACCAGCATCAGCCACAAGCCCGCCAGGGTCGCGGCATTGGCGGTCGAGCCATGCCCGAGCCGCGCGACCAGGGCCGCAAGACCGGTCCAGAACAGCAGATAGAGCGCGGCCACAATGACGATCAGCAGCATCGCACCTACGCCGACCCCGGACAGGATCGCCCCCACCAGAAACGGGACGATCAGCGCGCCGAGCAGCAGCGCGAACCGCACCATCGCGCGGCGGAACCACAACCGCCGTCCACCCGGCATCGCATCCAGCATCCGTGCCCGCCCCGCCTCGCGCTCGCCGGACTTCAGGTCGTGGAACAGCGCGATGGCGAAGAGCGGCGCCAGGAACACCAGCACGAAAGAGAAATCGAACCGCCCCGGCAAGGCCAGTTCGGGGTTGAACGTATCCCCGTCATAGATCTGCGCCTCCAGCCCCAGCGCGCGGACGCGCAGGATATAGGGCGCGACATCGCGCATCCCGATCGCCGCAAAGGCCAGCGGGGCGGGCGAATCCCAGGTCGGGTGGAAGCTGTAATAGGCCGCGCTCCCGGCATCCTTGGTGCGATCGACATAGTCGGCAACCGCGTCGATATCCTCGGCCTGCGCCGCCGCCACGGCATCGATCGCGGCGCGCTGGCGCGCGACTTCAGCCATGCCCGCCGCCACCGCCGCCGCGCTGAGCAGCGCCATCAGGATCAGCGCGGCCTGCGCCAAACGCGAGCGCAGGAGCAGCCGTGTTTCGTGGCGCCACAGGGTCATCGACGCGCTCCCAGACGACGGGTCGCGAGGACCAGCGCCGCACCGATCACCACCAGCCAGCCGGACAGCACCGCCAGCCCCGGCAGGCTGGCGCGCACCAGCGCATCGGGGCCTGCGGCGCGGAAGCTGAACTCAGGCAGCTTGCGCCAGTGGTCGGCGGTGATCCGCTTGCGCTTGTCCGCCCCGGCATCCTCGGCGGTATCGTCGGCATAGGTCACCGCCTCGGCCTGCAACCGGTTCAGCCGCTGGATCAGGTCGTAGCGATAGGCCTCGGCCTGTTCGAGGAAGCGACGATGCCCCTCGAAATCGGTGCCCGCCGCCGCCATCGACGTCTGGCGCAGCGCGATCGCCGGGCTGACCAGCCCGATCGCCCCGACCAGTGCATTCTGCGACGCCTGCGCCGCGAAGTCGCGCGCGGCATAGCGATCGAACAGCCGGCTGGTCAGCGCCTCGCCCTCCAGCGCCAACAGGCCCTTGTAATTGACCGGCAGCTCCTCGACGCGGGTCACGCCGTAACGTGCTAGCGTCGCCTTCTTGAATTCCGCAAAATGCGGATCGTCGGGATTGTGGCTGTCGCCCAGGCGGCGCAGGTCGCGCGCGATGGCGACATCGGTCTGCAACCGGTTGGCCAGCGGATAGGCGCGATTGGCGATCTCGGGCGCGACGCGCGGCAACAGCACCACCGTGACCGCCCAGACCGCCAGCAGGGCCAGCAGCGCGTCACGCCGCCGCCGGACCAGCATCGACACCAAGGTGACGATGCCGACCCACAGTGCAAGATAGGCGGCATAAGCGAGGATGATCGTCGCCATCGGCCCGGCATAGGCCCCCGCCTGCCCCGCGATCAGCGCAAAGCCGATCATCGCCGGCACCGCGATCAAGAGTGCCACCGATCCCAGCGCCAGCAGCTTGCCCAGCACGATCGCGCGCGCCGACGCGCCCTGCAGCATCAGCGGGCGCAGCGTGCCGCGCTCGGTCTCACGCGCCACCGCGCCATAGCCCAGGAAGATCAGCAACAAGGGCGCGACCGCCTGCAACACGAAGGCCGGGGTCAGCTGGCCGAAGCGGATCAGCGGCGAACTCTGGCGCACATCGCCGAAATTGGCGGTGTTCTGGCGATGCCCCTCCAGGAACATGCTGTTGCCGGTAAAGGCGTCGACACCGGGATCGAAGGCGGCGAGCGGCCCCAGCGGCCGGAAGATGAAATGGCCATAATGCACGACCCGGTGCGGGTGCCGATCTGGCTGCGCCTCGAAGGCATGGTCGGCATGCGCCTGATGCTGCGCGCGTGCGGCGGCGATCCCCTGTTGATGCGTCCAGGAGGTGACGACCGCGACCAGCGTCAGGATGACCAACAGGACGACAGCGGTCACCGCCACCCGGTTGCGCCGCATCAGCCGCAATTCATCACGCGCGATCAGCGACACGGCGCTCATGCCGCGAGCGCCCGCCCGGCGAACCGATCGCGAAGGCCGCGCACGTCGAACCGCGCCGGTCCCTCCGCCACCACCTCCTCGACGATGCGCCCGCCCTCCAGAAAGCCGATGCGATCGGCGACATCGGCGGCGCTCAGCAGGTCGTGCGTGACCATCAGCACGGCGGTGCCCCGGTCGCGCACCGCGTGGAGCAGCGTATTGAAATCGGAGGTCGCGCGTGGATCAAGGCCCGAGGTCGGCTCGTCGAGCAGCAGCACCGGCACCTCGCGCAGCAAGGCGACCGCGATGGCGACCTTTTGCCGCATCCCCTTGGAAAAGCCGGCGAGCCGCTGGTCATAGGCGCGCTCCTGCAACCCGGCCGCCGCCAGCGCCTCGACGATCGCAGCCCGCGCACGCGGCGTGCCCGACAGCGCGAGCAGATAATCGGCATTCTCGACCGCGCTCAGATGTTCGTACAGCGCGACATTCTCGGGCAGATAGGCGATGCGACGCCGTGCCCCATCGGGATCGCGCGCGGGATCAATCCCGCCCACCGCGACCCGCCCGGCATCGGCACGAACGAAACCCAGCAGCGCCGACAGGGTCGTCGACTTGCCCGCGCCATTGCCGCCCAGCAGCGCATAGACCTCCCCGCCCGCGACATTCAGCGACAGGCCGTTCAGGACATGGTGCGAACCATAGGACAGCTGGACGGCGTCGATCAGGATTTCGCTATTCGGGTTCGGCATCGCCGTCTCCTGCATCATCAATGGCGTCGCGCCGAAGCACGGTGGTCGAGGCATGCGCGCCGCCCGGATGGCGACCATTCCGCAACACCTCCAGCGCGTTACGCGCCGAATGCCGGTCTTTTACCCGGCGGCGTGGGGCATGCAATAGTTACTTTGTATCATCTCATGCCGACCACTCATCCTCCCCTGCAAGGGGAGGTGTCAGGCCGCAGGACTGACGGAGGGGTGTCACGGTTGGCGAGGTACGACCATCCTCGCAACCGGTGACACCCCTCCACCAGCTTCGCTGGTCCCCCTCCCCTTGCAGGGGAGGAAAATTGTCACTCCACCTCGCGCGCGATGGGGTAGCGGAGCGGATAGGGATGGCCCGGCCCCGCCTGCGCATAGAGCCAGGCCAGCCGCGCATCGGGATCGGCGGCGAAGGCGGGTTCGGCCCGCAACTTCGCCTCGAACCGCGCCTTCACCGCCGGATCGGTCGCCAGCAGCTTGTCGCCCAGCGCCGCCAGCACGAAGGCGTCGGTATTGGGAGCCGCGCCCAGCATCTCCGGGAAGAAACCCCAGGCCAGGAACGAATCCTGGCTTTCGGGCTCCAGCAGCGCCGCCGCGAGCAGCCCCAGCGGCTGGTCCGCCGGCACCCGCACGCTGCCGGCCGGCATCTCTGTCCGAGCAGACTCATGCACGAAGCCCGCCGTGATCGGATAGCGGCCCTCCAGCGGCTGGCCGAGCTTGGGGTCGACCAGACGCACCCGATCGAGCGTCAGGGTGCGCGGTGCCGCCAGCGTCTCGAACGCGATGCCATGGACACGCAGCCGGTCGATCACCTCGGTCTGCGCGGCCGGCACCCACCACGCCTTGGGCAGGCGGACGGTTTCGGTCGGCGTCTGGCCGATGATCGGCATGCGGAAGGTGATGGGCTTGCCGTTCCAGCGTTGCTCCATCCGCCCCGAGGCGGGCGACATATAGGTGTCGAAGCCCACGCCCTTGAACCGCTCGATCCAGCCGATCGGCTTGGCCGCCGGGGTCCAGCGGGTCATGAGCGTGGCCGGACGGCTCGCGCGGTCCTGCGCCTTGGCCGCCGCGATCCGGTCCGCATCGGTCGCGGCGATCCTCAGTGCGGCCTCCAGCAGGACATAGGTGCCGAGCACCCGCTGGCGATAGGGTTTGAGCATGTGGTTTTCGACCAGCACAGTCGGCATGGCGATGAAGTCGCCATAGCCGGTCGAATAGCGCGGCCCCTCGGGGCTCTGGCGGATGCCCTTGTCCGGCTGGCGCGTGTCGATCGGGCTGGGATATTTGATCGGGATATGCCCCGCCGCCGTCAGCGCGTTCGTCACCGCCAGGCCGAACCGCCCCTCCAGCCAGTCGGCGGTCGCGCGGTGGCGCGCATAGGTGCCCCAGCCGGCATAGGTGAAGGTGACATCATACTGCATGTCGAAGCCTTCGCTGACATGGCAGTCGATATAGAGGATCGGGTCGAGCGAGCGGATCAGCCCGATCATCGCGCGCGTCTCCGGTGCGTCGATCTTGCCATAGTCGCGGTTGAGGTCGATGTTGCGCGCGTTGGCGTCGCGCCCCTTTTGCGCAGGCCCCCGGATATGCGGGAAGTTGTAGGCGCTCATCTGTTCATGGCCATCGATATTGTAGATCGGCACGAACACCAGATCGACCGTGTCGAGCAGGTCCGCCTTCCCCCGCAGCGCGATGTCGCGCAGCAGCATCAGCCCGGCGTCCTTGCCGTCGATCTCGCCCGAATGGATACCGGCCTGCACCAGCACGACCGGCTTGCCCGCCCCGCCCTTGCTCGCCCGGACATAGAGCAGGTCGCGCCCCTCGGTCGTGCGACCGAACGTGGCGAGGGTGATCAGCGGCGATGCGGCGTCCAGCCGCTCCAGCCAGGCGCGCACCTCGGCATAACGCGGCGTCGTCTTGAAACCGGCGGCCTCGGCCGGCGTGATCCAGGGATCGCCCGGCCTGGCGATCAACGTCTCGCTCTTGCCCGACCACGGCAAGGTTGGCGGCAGCGGTGCTGGCCCATCCTGGGCGAAGGAGACGGTGGTCATCGTGGAAAGCAACAGGCCCAAAATCGGGCTAACGCGTGAAAACAAGGATCGACTTCCGATGTGATGTCCGGGGCGGCCCGCCGGGACGATCCCGGCGCCACCGCACCCGTTCGACATGGTTGCGTTGCGGCAGAACCCTATTATGAGACGTTGCAACATACCGCAACCGCATGGTGTCGATCCCGTGCCATCGCCTGGAGTTCCGATGTCCCCTGTCCTGTCCCGCCCGCCGCATCGGTCGATCTCCGCCCTGGCCTGGGTGCTCGCGCTGGGTGCCCTGCCCCTCACCGCCCAGGCGCAGGAGGCGGTGGATCAGCAGAGCTTCACCAATCAGGACGAATCGCGCGGCAGCGACATCGTCGTGCTCGGCACGCGCAGCACCGTCGACCGCACCCAGTCGTCCGACCGCGTCACCGAGCGCATGTCGCAGTCGAGCCGGTCGATCGAGCGCGACATCCTCGACGCGGCGGGCACCTATCGCCTCAGCGACGCGCTCGAACTGGTCAGCGGGTTCAGCCAGCAGAACAACCGTGGCGGCGTGATCGACAATTTCGCGGTGCGCGGCTTCCTCGGCACGCCCGATGGCGGCGCGGAATATTATTTGAACGGCTTTCTCGCCAATCGCGGCATGGCCCCGCCGCGCGATCCCGCCACGACCGAGCGGATCGAGGTGCTGAAGGGGCCGGCCGGCGCGCTTTTCGGCGATGTCGATCCCGGCGGCCGGGTGAACATCGTGACCAAGGTGCCGCGCTTCACCCCGCATGCCAATGCGATGGTCAGCTATGGCTCCTTCAACACGCGCCGGGTCGAGCTGGACGCGACCGGCCCGCTGTCGCGCACGCTGGCCGCACGCATCGTGGTCGCGGGCGAGGATAGCGACGGGTGGCGTGACACCGTCACGCTGCGCCGCCGCGTCGTCTCCCCCTCGCTGACCTGGCAACCGAGCGAGGCGCTGCGCCTGACCTATACCGGCGAGTTCAGCCAGTTCGACACGCCCTTCGATCGCGGCATCCCCGCCATCAACGGCGATGCCAACGCGCTGCCCCTGTCCAACTATTATGGCGAGCCGTCGAACGGCATCACCAAGTCGCGCAACAACCAGCATCAGATCACCGGCCTCGCCGAGCTGGGCGGCGGCTGGACGCTGAACGGCGGCATGGTCTGGCGCAAGGGCACGCTGCGCGGCCTGTCGGCGGACCAGTCGCGCATCGTCGGCACGTCGCTGTGGCGGCAGCGCCGCTCGCGCGATTTCAGCGTCGACGACCTGTCCGCCCGGCTGGAACTGGCGGGCCAGATCGGGCAGCACCGGGTCAGCATCGGGGTGAAGGGCTATCGCTTTTTCTATGACGAGCGGTGGATGCGCATCAATCCGTCGGCGGCGGCCCCCTATGCCATCGACCTGTTCAACCCGGTCTATGGTTCGACCGCGGCGCCTTTGCGGCCCTTCACCAACAATGACGAAAGCCGCTGGGCAGGCACCTTCTATGTGCAGGACATGTGGGACGTGACCGACCGCCTGACCCTGGTCGGCGGCGCGCGCATCGATCCCTATCGCCAGAAGATCGTCAACAACAACACCGGCTCGACCGGGCGCAACATCAACGAGCCGGTCAATTTCCGGGTCGGCGCGCGCTACCGCGTGACCGACGCCATCGCGGTGCATGCCAATTGGGGTGAGAATTTCTCGCTCAACACGGGCACCGACCGCAACGGCAACGGCTTCGGTCCGGAGACCGGACGCGGCTACGAATTCGGGATCGCGGCCAAGCTGCCGGGCATCGACATGGCCGCGACCTGGTTCGACATCCGCAAAAAGGACATTCTCACCACCGATCCGGTCGATCCCAACTTCCTGGCGCCGGTCGGCAGCATGGTCAGCCGGGGCATCGAACTTGACGCCTCGGCCCGGCTGGGCCAGCGCTGGCAGATCGTCGCCAACTATGCATGGCTGGACGCCAAGGCCGATGACGCCACCTTCCCGACGCCCGCCGTGCTCAACGTGCCCGAACATTCGGGCACGCTGCTGGTCGTCCACCGCGTGCCCACGACGCGCGGCGACTGGCAGCTGAGCGGCGGTGTCGCCTATGTCGGCGACCGGGCGGGGTCGCTCACCGCCAATCCGATCGTCCTGCCCGACTATGTGAAGGTGAAGGCCGCGATCGAGGCACCGGTCGTGCAGGGCCTGCGCTTCCGGCTGGAGGCGGACAATCTGCTCGACCAGCGTTATGCCGCCAGTTCGTACAGCGCCTTGTGGATCTATCCCGGCGCACCCCGCACCGTGCGCGCCTCGCTGCGCATGGAGATTTGACGAAGAGCGCGGCCCACTTAAGCCGGATCGACATTCGAACATGCCTTTCATGTCCCTCGCCCCTCTTTGGGGGGAGAGGGTTGCGCAGACTTGGTCTTTGCCAGAGCAAAGACTTAGTCGGAGCTGGGTGAGGGGTGAGCGCACACAGCGCGCGCGAGCCAAAGGCTCGCTCAACCCCTCACCCAAGCTGCGCTAGCCAGCACGCTGGCAAGCTCCGCCATTCCCTCTCCCCTCTGCGAGGGGCGAGGGAATGACGCCATGAATGTCGATCGCCCTTAACGGGCGGCGTTCACCGATCCGCCGCATATTCGTCACGCAGGTGAAACCTTCCCTTCCTACTGGCCCGGCCCATGGGCGCCGAGCGAGCAGCCCCGGGGGAAGGCTTCACCATGACATTCAAGACAGCCAGCGCCGTCGTGGCGCTGCATATCCTGTTCGCGCCCGCCGCCTGGGCCCAGTCCGCGCCGACCGATGACGACACGACGCAACAGAGCCAGCCCGCCGCCGACGCCGCCACCGGCAACGACGTGATCGTCACCGGTACGCGCGAGCGCGGCCGGACGCAGTTCGATACGCTGGCCCCGGTCGATGTCCTGCCCGAAACGCTGATCCGCTCGGGCGTGTCGAGCGACCTGAACGACACGCTGGCGCAGCTGCTCCCCTCGTTCAACGTGCAACGCCTGCCCGCCGCCGATGGCCAGGCCTTTGTCCGCCCCGCCACCTTGCGCGGGCTGTCGGCCGACCAGACACTCGTCCTGATCAACGGCAAGCGCTATCACCGCTCGGCGCTGCTCGGCACGCGCGGCGCGCAGGCGCCCGACCTCGCCAGCATCCCCAGCCTGGCGATCAAGCGCATCGAGGTGCTGCGCGACGGAGCCTCGGCGCAATATGGATCGGATGCGATCGCGGGTGTCATCAACATCATCCTCGACGACACGGCCGGCATGGAAGCCTATGGCCAGTTCGGCCAATATTATGCCGGCGACGGCAATGACTATCAGTCGGGTGCGCGTGGCGGCATCGCGCTGGACGATCGCGGTGCGATCGTCTTCACCGGCCAGTTCGAGCATTCCGAGGCGACCTCGCGTACCCGCCAGCGTCCCGACGCGCTGACCTTCCAGGCGGCGAACCCGACGCTTGTCGTGCCCAACCCGGTCCAGCGCTGGGGCCAGCCCGATGAGGAGCGGGTGCGCGGCGCGGTCGACATGCATTATGACCTGATGCCGGGTGCAACGCTCTATGCGTTCGGCACCGTCCAGCAGGGCGAAGGCGTCACCGATTTCAACTGGCGCAATCCGGCGGGGACCGGCAGCGTCTACAACGCCAGCAGCGCCTTTCCGGGGTTCAGCTTCCGCCGCATCTATCCGGTCGGCTTCACCCCGCGCTTCGGCACCCGCTTTGCCGACATCCAGGCCAATAGCGGCGTGCGCGGATCGCTGTCCGACGCCTTCTCCTACGACGTCAGCGCGTCGTCGGGCCGCAGCCGCATCGACTACACCATGCGCGAAAGCCTGAACGCCTCGCTCGGCCCCAACAGCCCAACCAGCTTCTATCTCGGCCGGCTGACGCAGATCGAGACGAACCTGAACGCCGACTTCGTCTATCGCCTGCCCATCGGCGGGATCGATCCGCTCAACATCGCCTTTGGCGGCGAGCGGCGGATCGAGCGCTATGTCGTCGGCACCGGCGACCCGGCCTCCTATGCGATCGGGCCGGGCGCGGCGACGGGGCTGGCGCCCAATTCGAACGGCTTCCCGGGCTTCGGCCCGCAACAGGCCGGCCGGTTCAGCCAGACCAGCCATGCCGGCTATGTCGATCTGGCATGGCGGCCGATCCAACTGCTGTCGCTGGGCGCGGCGGGGCGGTACGAGGATTTCTCCAGCTTCGGCGACAAGTTCACCTACAAGCTGTCGGCGCGGGTCGAGCCGGTCGCATGGCTGGCGCTGCGTGGCACCTATTCCACCGGTTTCCGCGCACCGACCCCGGCGCAGCTCAACACCCGCGTCGTCAGCCAGGGGCTCGACACGCGCACGTTGCAGGTGTTCAACCAGGGTCGTCTGGCGCCCAGCGATCCGTTGGCCGTCGCGCTGGGGGCCAAGCCGCTGCGCCCCGAAACATCGCGCAACGCCACCATCGGGCTGGCGGTGCAGACCCATGTCGGGCTGAGCGCGACGGTCGATCTCTATCAAATCGATGTCGACGACCGCTTCAGCCAGTCGGCGACCATCGCCATCCCGGCCAGCCTGCCCAACCCCAACCGCTTCACCTCGATCAGCTATTTCACCAACGACTTCAACACGCGCACGCGCGGTGTCGATGTCGTCATCGGCTATAACCGCCAACTGGGCGAAGGCCGCGCCAGCGCGACGCTCGCCTATAATTACAACCGCACGACGGTGCGCAGCGGCACCAGCGCGGCGATCGCCAATGCGACGCAGCGGCGCATCTTCGAAGAGCGGCTGCCGCGTCACAACGCGACCGGCACGCTGGGCTATGACATTGGTCCGGTCGGCGTGATGCTGCGCGGGCGCTATTATGGTCCGTGGACCGACGTGACCGGCAATGCGACCGGCGAGCTGTTCCAGCGCTTCGACGGCATCGCGCTGTTCGATGCATCGGTCACCTATCGCCTCACGCCCAATATCTCGATCCGGGGTGGTGCTGAAAATCTGTTCGGCACCTATCCCGACGAGGCGACCAACCAGGCCAATCGCGGCCTGATCTACTCGCGCAACGCCCCCTATGATACCGATGGCGGGCGTTACTATGTCCGTCTGGGGCTGACCTTCTGATGATCGATCGGCGCGCGTTGCTGGCCGGTGGCATGGCGGCCACCCTTCCCCTGCCGGTCCGCGCCGCCGGTCCCGCCCGTCCTTCGCCCGATGAAGAGACCTTCTGGGCGAAGGTCGCGAGCGAATACGACCTGCCGGGCGATGTCGTTCAGCTGGAGAACGGCAATTGGGGCGCGATGGCGCGGCCGGTGCGCGCCGCCTATGAACAGGCGGTCGCGCGGGTAAACCGCGACACCAGCTATTATGCCAGGCGCGGGATGCTCGCCGATCTGGCGGCGGCGCGCGCGGCGGTGGCCGTCGAACTGGGCGTGCCGGCGGACGAGATCGCCTTCACCCGCAACGCGACCGAGGCGCTCAAGGCGCTGATCCTGGGCTATAACCGCCTGTCGCCAGGTGATGCGGTGCTTTACGCCGATCTCGATTATGACAGCATGCAGGCCTGTATGGAGAGCCTGGGGCCAAGACGCGGCGTGCGTGTCCGCCGCATCGCCCTGCCCGAGCCGGCGACCCGCGACAGCCTGATCGCCGCCTATGCCGAGGCGATGACGGCCGAGCCCAGGCTGAAGCTGATCCTGCTGACCCATCTCAGCCACCGCACCGGGCTGGTCATCCCGGTGCGTGAGATCGCCGCGATGGCGCGGGCGCGCGGGATCGACGTGATCGTCGATGCGGCACATAGCTGGCAACAGCTCGACTTCGCGCTGCCCGATCTGGATTGCGATTTCGTCGGGTTGAACGGGCATAAATGGCTGGGTGCGCCGCTGGGGGTCGGTATTCTTCATATTCGCCGGTCGGCGCTGGCGCGGATCGACCGCGATCCGGCGGAGGAGCCCGGTGGCCCCGATACGGTGATGGCGCGGGTGCATACGGGGACGCTCGACTATGCGTCCTGGCTGACCGTGCCCGCCGCGCTCGCCTTTCAGCATCGCATCGACCGGGCCGCACGCGCCGCCCGCCTGCGCGCGCTGCGCGATCGCTGGGTGAAACGGGCGCGGGCGATCCCGGGCATCAGCGTCCTGACGCCCGACGATCCGGTGCTGCACGGCGCGATCACGTCGTTCCGGATCGACGGCGTGACCGATGCCGCCGGCAATGCCGCATTGGCCCGGACGCTGCTGGACCAGCACCGGGTCTTCACGGTGCACCGCACCGGTCCCGCCAAGGGCGCCTGCATCCGCGTCACGCCGGCGCTGTTCACCAGCATGGCCGATGTCGATCGCCTGGCGGCGGCGCTGCCGGACCTTTTATCCTCCCCGGCACGGGGAGGTGGCAGGCCGCAGGCCTGACGGAGGGGGGCTTCGGTATAGGACGTCCCTCGCCGCACGCCCCCTCCACCATCGCTTCGCGATGGTCCCCCTCCCCGTCCCGGGGAGGATCTATTTTGGCGCGACCCGTTCGACGATCTGGCGGATGGCCTCACGGTCCAGCGGCTCGGCATCGATCGAATTATGGATGCCGATCCCCTCGACCAGCGCATCGAGCGCGCGCGCGGTCAGCGGGTCGAAGAACCGCTCCAGCGCCGCACGGCTGTTGTTCATCCAGCGCTGCATCACCCGCGACACCGGCGGATGCCGCGCGGCGAAGGCATAGAGTTCATAGCTGAGCAACAGGGTGCGCGGCTCCGCCCAGACCGAGCCGGCGATGATGTCGATGATCGCCGCGCGCGCGCTGTCGCGGTCACTCGCCTCCGCCATACGCGCACCGAACGCCGCCGAGGATTGCTCCGCCAGTTGCAGGAACGCCGCGGTCAGCAATTCCTCCAGCGAGGCGAAATAATAGGTCACCGACCCCAAGGGCACGCCGGCCGCCGCCGCGATCCGGCGATGGGTGGTGCCGGGCACGCCATGTTCGGCGATGACGTCCAGCGTCGCGTCGACGATCCGCTGCCGCCGTTCGGGGTCGTTTCGCCGTGCCACGCGATCGGCCATGCCGGAACTCCATTGCATTACATGTGTACAAATGTACACATGCCGTCCGAACGCGGCGGACGAAAGCCCGCCCTAGCGCAAAAGAGGATGATACGCATGAAGGAGGCTACGCTGTCACGCCGGACGATCATCGGCGGTGCCGCCGCCCTGACGATCCCCGCTCTGGCGGAGGCGAAGGATGGCGGGCATCCCACGGGCCGCACGATCCTGGGCCGGCGCGACGGCCGCTGGCTGAACGCGCCGCGCCAATGGAGCACGGACGGCAGCGGCGACCTGACGCTCACGACCGACCAGGGCACCGATTTCTGGCGGGAAACCCATTACGGCTTCACGCGCGGCAGCGGCCATTTCCTGGGATTTCCGGCGACGGACGCCTTCACCGCGCAGCTCCGCATCCGGGGTCGCTATGAGAAGCTCTATGATCAGGCGGGCATCATGGTGCGAGTCGACGAACGCCGCTGGGTCAAGGCGGGGATCGAGCTGTCGGACGGACAGGCGATGCTCAGCAGCGTGCTGACCGATGGCCGATCGGATTGGGCGACCGGTCCCTATGCGCAGGATGCCAGCGACTTCTGGATGCGCGCGACCGTCGCCAGGGGCGTGTTGCGGTTGCAGGTCTCGGCGGACGGCAAGACGTGGCCGCTCGTCCGGCTGGCCCCCTTCCCGGTCGCACCCGCCTATCAGGTCGGGCCGATGGCCTGCACGCCCGAACGCAGCGGCCTGGCCGTCCGCTTCTCCGACCTGACGATCACCGCGCCGCTCGGCAAAGACCTTCACGACCTGAGCTGATCCCCATGAGCCAGAAGCAGAAGATGTTGGCCGGCGAACTCTATATCGCCGACGATCCCGAACTGGCCGCCGACGCCGCGCGCGCCGCGCGGTGGATGGCGCGCTACAATGCCGCGTCCGATGTCGATGGACCTGCGCGCCATGCGATGCTGGTCGAGGGGCTGGGCCAAGTCGGGGAACGGGTGACGGTGCGCTCTCCCTTTCACTGCGACTATGGCTATAACATTCGCCTCGCTGAGGGCGTGTTCCTGAACTTCGGCTGCGTCATCCTGGACGTGGTCGCGGTGGAGATCGGTGCGGGTACCCAGATCGGCCCGGGCGTACAGATCCTGACCGCCGACCATCCGCGCGACCCGGCCCTACGCGCGCAGGCGCTGGAATTCGGGCGGCCGGTGCGGATCGGGGCCAATGTCTGGATCGGGGGTGGCGCGTTGATCCTGCCGGGCGTCACCATCGGCGACGATGCCATTATCGGCGCGGGCAGCGTCGTGACGCGCGATGTCCCCAGGGGCATGACCGTGATGGGCAATCCCGCGCGCCCCGCCACCCGATGAGCGACCCCCGCCCCACGCCCGCTATCGACCGCACGGGCGACGGCAAGGCGCATTTCGAAGTGCTCGACGGGCTGCGCGGGACGGCGGCGATGCTGGTCGTGGCCTTTCATATCCAGGGCATCACCGTGCTGTTCGATCCGGCGCGGCTGATGCTGCCGCACGCCTATCTGGCGGTCGATTTCTTCTTCGCCCTTTCAGGGTTCGTCATCGGCTATGCCTATGATGATCGCTGGGACGCGATGTCGGTGCGCGGCTTTATCGGCCGGCGTCTGCTGCGGCTGCATCCTTTGGTCGTGCTGGGCACGCTGCTCGGACTGATCAGCTATCTCGGCGATCCCTTTGCCGGCGGGCGACAGGCCGCGCCGCTGCTGTTGGTGCTGCTCGCCTTTGTCGCCGGGCTGGTCGCGTTGCCCGCGCCGCCGCTGCCCAATCGGCTGGGGGACAGCCATCCGCTCAATGCGCCGGCCTGGACGCTGTTGCAGGAATATATCGCCAATCTGGCCTATGCGCTGGTCCTGCGGCGGCTCGGCGTGCGGGCGTTGGTCGCGCTGACCGGCATTGCGGCGCTGGCATCGGTGGCGACCGCGCTGACGCTCGGCTCCTATGACACGGGTTGGGGATTGGACAATTTCTGGGGCGCGCCGGTGCGGCTGGCCTATCCCTTTCTCGCCGGGTTGCTGCTCTATCGACTCCGCGACCGGTGGCCGGCGGTGCGGCTCGGATTTCCGGTGCTCAGCCTGATCCTGGTCGCGCTATTCGCCGCGCCGGTGTTCCCCACTGTCGGGGCGATCAAGCTGAACGGCCTCTATCAGGCGACCTGCGTGCTGCTGGTGTTCCCTGCGATCATCCTGGCCGGGCGGCATTCGCGCGGCAGGCCGGCGATGATAGGGCTATGCCGCCGGGCGGGGCGGCTCTCTTACCCGCTCTACATTACCCATTATCCGTTCGTGTATCTCTACATGAACTGGGTGGCGACACGACCGGCCCATGTCGGCACGACCGCGATCATCGCCGTCGCACTCTATCTCTTCACGCTGGGCTTCGCGCTCGCGGTGCACCGCTATTGGGATGTGCCGTTCCGCGCCTGGCTGAAGCGCCGGGTGCGGGCCTAGCGTCGTTCCAGGATGCGCGCCGGATTGCCGACCGCGACCGCGCCGGCGGGCACGTCGTGGAGGACCACGGCATTGGCGCCGATGATGGCATCGTCGCCGATCCGGACCGCCCCCAGGATCACCGCGCCCGCGCCGACCTGTACGCGGTCGCCGAGGATTGGCGCCTCCATCGGGCGATCCTCGCTGCGATTGCCGAGCGTGACGTTCTGGCGCAGCACACAGTCGTCGCCGATCACGGTCGCGCCATGGACGATGATCCCGCCGAAATGCTCGATACGCAGCCGCCGACCGATCGTCGCGCTATCGGGCAGCGAGATGCCGCACACACATTCCACCCATTTGACGCCCAGCTTCGCGGCCCCGCCCCAGAGCGAACGGACGATCCCGCGCGGACGGGCATAGCGCGCCGCCGCCAGTCGATAAATGGCCAGCGCCCACAGGCCCTGCGCCCACCAACCTTCTCGATAGACGGCCCGATCCTCGCGAATCCGGGCGAAGGGGCCGGGCGAAGGGCTCACGCCGCCGCGACGCCGTCGGGTGCGGGCGCGCGGTGTCGCTTCGCGCCGCTCGCGATCCGGTGTCCCAGCCGGGTCAGCGGCTTTTCGAGATAGAAGGTCGACAGATGCGCCCCCGCAAAGGCCAGCACGAAGCTGCCGATCCGCTTGGTATAGCGCACGGCGACATCGCCGCTGCCCATCCAGCCCGCATAGGTCAGCGGGTGCAGCACGTAGAGCGCATAGGAGATACGCGCGATATAGCGCAGCACCGCCCCGCCGAGCAGCCGCGCCAGCCAGCCGCGCTCCATCGCCAGACTCAGCCCCACGATCGACGCCGCCATATAGGGCCGCAGATAACAGATATAGGGAAAGCGCGCGACGACCGGCTCCAGCATCCCCAGCGTCAGCACTGCGATCAGCCCCAGGATCACGACCGGCCGCGCCGCCCAGGCGGACGGGCGCCAGCCATGATGGATCGCCAGCGCCATCGTCGCTCCGGCCATGATCTCGTCGATACGGTCCAGCGTCGCCACCCCGAATGGGACATGGTGCACCACTCTATAGGCGGTCACCGCCAGCGCCAGGGGCGGCAGCAGCCACAAGGCCCGCCGCCCGCCCAGGCCCACCAGCACGGCGACGAAGGCATAGAATTGCATTTCGAGCGACAGGCTCCAGAAATGCGGGGCATAGGCCAGCGTGGCCTCGCTGGCATTGGCGTAGAACAGCAGATTGGGCAGGATCACCGACCAGGGCGCACCCTGCCCCGCGATGACGAGCAGGATGTATAGCCAGGCCAGCGGCAGGATGCGGAAGACGCGCTTGATGACGAACGGCACGACCGCGTCGTCGCGCAGCAGCGTTCTGGTGATCAGGAACCCCGACAGGGTGAAGAACAACGCCATACCCGTCGCCGCGACCGCGACATTGCCACCCCAGGCGACCGGGCCGAGCGGCAGCATATGGCCCGCCATCACGCCCAGAATCGACAGCCCCCGCCAACCATCGAGCGCCGCCAGATGCGCGCGCGCCTCGGGCCGGGCGGGAGGAACGGCCCGCGACGCGGGTCCGTGCACAGGGTCATGCATCAAGCCCGCTCCGATCCTGGTCGCCTGATACACGCACATAACCCATTCGGGACGATCCTCCTGTCACCGGACAGCCAGCCGCTATCGGGTTCCCCGCACAGGATAAAGCCGGACGAATACGGCCCGCCGTCATGCCTGACCCGTTATGACACGGTGCAGCAATAACAGGCATTGCACGGACAAGACCGCTTCGACCAAAGCCATGCTGCCTTGACGATGCTTGGGGGTTCCGTTGGCGATCGGCTATTTCATCAACCAGTATCCGAAGGTGAGCCACAGCTTCATCCGGCGTGAGATCCTCGCGCTCGAGGCACGGGGCGAGACGATCCATCGCTGGGCGCTGCGGGGCTGGGACGCCGATGTGGTCGATCCCGTCGACCTGGCCGAGCGCGACCGCACGCGCTATTTGCTGCAAGGCGGCGTCGTGCCGTTGCTGATCGCCGGTCTCGCCATGCTCGTGCGCCATCCGGCGCGCTGGCTGGCCGCGATGCGGCTGACCGCCCGGCTGTCGCGCCGCACCGACCGGTCGATCCCGCATCATCTGATCAGCTTCCTCGAGGGCGCACGACTGGCGCGCGAGCTGAACGCGGCGGGCATCCGTCACCTCCACACCCATTTCGGCACCAACGCCGCCGAGATCGCGATGCTGGCCGCCACCATGGCCGGCATCCCCTACAGCATCACCATTCACGGGTCCGAGGAGTTCGACCGGCCGGTCCAGATCAAGCTGGGGCTGAAGGTCGAACGCGCGGCCTTCGTCGCGGTGATCACCGAATTCTGCGCCTCGCAGGTCTATCGCTGGTCACGGCTGCAGGACTGGGCCAAGATCACGGTCGTGCGCTGCGGCCTGCTCGCTGACTTTCTGAAGGCCCCGCCCGCCCCGTCGGTCGAGGCGCCGCATTTCGTCCATGTCGGGCGGCTGTCGGGGGTGAAGGGCCAGCTGCTGATGCTGGAGGCGCTCGCCGAAACCCGGCACCAGGGCGTGCCCGCGACGCTGACGCTGGTCGGCGACGGCGAAATGCGCGCCGATGTCGAGGCGGCGATCGCGCGGCTCGGGCTGACCGATCATGTCACCATCACCGGCTGGGCCGACGAGGCCGAGGTCCGCGCCCAGATCGTACGCGCCCGCGCGATGGTGATGGCCAGCTTCGCCGAGGGGCTGCCGATCGTCATCATGGAGGCGCTGGCGCTTGGCCGCCCGGTGCTCGCGACCAATGTCGGCGCCATCGCCGATCTGGTCCGCACCGGCGAGACCGGCTGGCTGTACAGCCCCGGTTCGGTCCGCGCGATGGCCGATGCCATGGTCGCCTGCGCGCGCGCCGATCCGGAGACGCTGGCGCGTATGGGCGCGGCCGGGCGGGCGCTCGTCGCCGAACGCCATGACCAGATGCGCGAGGCCGAGAAGCTGCACGCGCTGCTGCGCGCCAGCACGGATCGCCCGAAGGTGGCGGCATGATGCCCGCAGGGGCCTGTTCGGAAATGGGACGAATCCACGGCGAACCGCGGGTTGGCGCGGCGCGCAACCACCCGGCCCGCCGATTGTTCGAGGCGCGCCGGACAGCGTATACGATACCGGTTGTGTCAGGGGTTTGGGTACATGCGTAAATTCTGGTTCTGCCTGGCGATGCTGGCCGCATCCGCCTCTGCGGGCGCGCAAACAGGCGCCCCGTCGTCATCGGCCAAGCAGGCCGCTACGACGACGGCGACCGCCACGGCCACCGCCGAGCCGATCGCCGACTATAAGCTCGGCGTCGCCGACAAGGTGCGCGTCATCGTGTTCAACGAGGAAACGCTGTCGGGCGAGTTCACCGTCAGCGACAGCGGCACCCTGTCGCTGCCGCTGATCGGCGACGTCAAGGCGACCGGCCGGACCCCGCGCGAGGTCATCCGCGACATCGAGGCGAAGCTGGCGGACGGCTATCTGCGCGAACCGCGCGTCAGCATGGACGTGCTGACCTATCGCCCCTTCTACATCATGGGCGAAGTCACCAAGCCGGGCGAATATCCCTATTCCAACGGCCTGACCGCGCTCAACGCCGTGGCGCGTGCCGAGGGATTCACCTACCGCGCCAACAAGCGCAAGGTCTTCATCAAGCGCTTCGGCGAGACCACCGAGCACCAGTATAAAATGGACCCCAGCGTCGTCGTCTATCCGGGCGACACGGTGCGGATCGGCGAGCGTTACTTTTAAATCATCGCCCGTTGGGGAACGGGACAACAGGGGGCACCATATGTCGACGAACGTGCGAAAGATGCTGGCGATCGCCGCCATCGGCGCAGGCCTGACCGCGCCTGCGGCGGCGCAGCAGCAGGCAGCGGCCCCGGCGCCGGCCGCCACGGGCACGCCCGCACCCGCGACGGCGGAGCCCGATCCCGCCGCCGTGCAGCGCGTCGTCGAGGCGGTCAACGCCGCCATCGCCGCGCAACCCGCGACCGCCACCGCGCAGGATATCGAGGCGGCGGTGATGTTCGCCATCTCGCAGCAGCAGCAGCCGGCCCCCGTGTCGCTCGCCGCGCTCAACTTCGTTGTCAACCAGCAGGGCAATGCCGCGCGCAAGGTCAAGGTCGCCTTGGTCAATGCCCGCGCCGCCGTCCGGCGTGGACAGGCCGGCACGGGCGGCACCGGCGGGGCAGCGGGCAATGCCGCCAGCCTGGCCGCCGGGCCCAGCGTCGGCGGTGGCGGCGTCGGCGTGAACTACACGACCCAGAATTAAGACCAGAAAACCATAACAGACATGAGCCGGATCTTCGGGGAGCCGGCTCCAACTCATGGGGACACCAATGTTTCGCTATTGGATGGCGGGCGCGACCGCTTGCGCGCTGATCCTGCCGGCCGCGGCTCAGGCACAGATGAATGGCAACGCCATCGAAACCGTGGTTCCGATCAGCTTCGATCGCGGCCGCAACGAAAGCGTGCTGGAGCGTGGCCGCCCCGAAACCAACCCCATCGGGTACAAGCTGGGCGGCTTTACCGTCCTCCCCTCGCTCGACACGCAACTGGGCTATACCGACAACGTCTATCAGACGACGTCGAACGAGACGGCGGACGGTTTCCTGCGCCTCGTGCCGCGTGTAACCGCCCGGTCCGACTGGTCGCGCCACAGCCTGCAGCTGAACGGCTCGGCTGACATCTACCGCTATCTCGACGCCAAGCCGCGCAACCAGGACGGCTGGTCGATCGGCACGATCGGGCGGCTGGATGCGACCAGCGACGTCGCGATCACCGCCGCGCTCGACACCGCGCGCCGCTATGAATCGCAGTTCTCGGGCGCCGCGCTGGTCAATGTGCGCAGCGTCACCCCCTTTCAGCAGAGCCAGGCGCGCCTGATGGCGGAAGGGCGCTTTGCCCGCGTCCGGATCGTCGGCAGCGCCGATTACGCGAAATACGACTTCCAGTCGGTCCGCACGCTGAGCGGCTTCCTGGTCTCGCAGGACAATCGCGACCGCGACGTGGCGCGCGGGGCGGTGCAGCTGGAATATGGCCTGACCCCCGATACCGGCGTGTTCGGCCAGGTGACCTATACCGGCACCAGCTATGACCAGGCGCTGGCCCCCGGCATCGCCAACCGCGATTCGAAGGAAGTGCGCGCGCTGGCCGGCGTCTCGCTCGACCTGACCGCGCTGCTGCGCGGATCGGCCGGCATCGGCTATATCGACCGCCGCTTCACCGCGCCGATCTACCAGAATATCAGCGGCTTCTCGTTCGATGCGAAGATCGAGTATTTCCCGTCGCAGCTGACCACCGTCACCTTCAACGCGTTCCGCGACATTCAGGATTCGACCTTCGGCGGCAGCGGCTTCTTCAACACCGGCGCGGCGATGCGGTTCGATCATGAACTGCTGCGCAACCTGCTGCTCTCCTACGGCGTCTCCTATGCCCAGAACGACTTTATCGGCGTGCGTGGCAAGGCGCGCGTGTCGCAGGTGTCGGGTGGCGCAAACTACCTCGCCAGCCGCCTGCTGACCGGTCGCCTCGACCTCAGCTATGCGCGGCGCAACAGCGACTTCATCGGGCTGAACGGCCCCGCCCTCTCCGAATTCCGCGCCCTCGCCGGCGTTTCCATTCATCCGTAAGGCTTTGAAGACCATGCTCATGGACCATAGCGCAGAGCCGTTCGCCGATACGGCCCCCTCCACCGGACCCGGGGTCGTGCGCGCGCTGTGGAGCGCGACGATCAGCATGTTCCGTCGCCGCTGGCGTATCTTCGCGGTGGTGGCGATCGTCACCTTCGTCGTGGCCGCCGCGCTGATCCTGATGATGCCCTGGAAATATCAGGCGGTGGCGCGGGTGAAGATCGATCCCTCGCCCAGCGCCGCGCTCGGTCAGATGAGCGGCGAGCGGCCCGACCAGAACATCTTCGACACCGAAGTCAACGTCATGCGCTCGCGCAACATCGCGCTGGCGGTGGTCGACCGGTTGAAGCTGGCGAGCGATCCGGCCTTCACCAAGGGGATGAAGCCGCTGCCCGCGACCGCCACCCCGGCGCAGCGCGAAAAGCGCGACACCGAACTGGCCGACCGTCTGCTGGGCAAGCTGAGCACCGCGCGCGACAAGATGACGTACATCGTCAATGTCGGCTTCACCGCCAGCGACCCGCGTCTGGCCGCCGATGTCGCCAACGCCTTCGCCAACGAATATATCGCCTATAGCGTCGGCCGGCGCACCGGCACCGCCAGCCGCGAGACGAGCTATCTCGACCAGCGGCTCGCCGCGCTGAACCAGCAGGCGATGCAGGCCGATGCCCGGCTGGCGCAATATCGCGCGCAGACCGGCATCGTCAGCGGCGGCGACGCCACCGTCACCGACCAGCAGATCAGCCCGCTCGCCTCGCAGCTGGCCACCGCCGAGTCCGAGGCCGCCGCCGCCCAGGCGCGGCTGCGCGTCGCGCGCGCCCAGATCGCCTCGGGCGGGATCGATGCGGTGTCGGCCGTGCTCAATTCGCAGGTCATCGCCGATCTGCGGTCGCAGCGTGCGCAGGTGATCCAGCGCCAGGGCGAAGTGTCCGCCCGCTATGGTCCGCGTCACCCCGAGACCATCAAGGTCAACGAACAGCTGACCGCGATCGACCGTCAGATCAAGGATGAGGCCAGCCGCATCATCGGCGGCCTGGAGAGCGAGGCCAATGCGGCCCAGGCGCGCGCCGCCAGCCTGCGGGGCGATATGGGCCGTCTGCGCGGACAACAGTCGACCGACACCCGTGCCAGCGTGATCGCCGACAATTACCAGCGTCAGGCCGATGCCGCCCATGCCGCCTACAACAAGCTGGCCGAACAGGCGCAGCAGATGAACCAGGTCGCGCGCAGCTCGCTGAGCCAGGCGCAGGTCATCGAAAGCGCGGTGACGCCCGAGGCACCCTCCTCGCCCAATCGCCGCATGCTGCTGATGCTGGCGGGTCTGGGTGCGATGGTGCTGGGTGCGATGTCAGTCGTCACGCGCGAAGTGCTGGCCAGCGGCATCTACTCGACCCGCGATGTCGAGGCGCTGGGTCTGCCGGTGCTGGCGAGCGTACCGCGCATCCGCTCGAGCAAGCTGCGCAACGCCGCCGGCGAACGCTGCGCCGCCCCCGCCCTGCTCCTCGAAAAGCCGATGAGCTCCTATGCCGAGACCTTCCGCGTGCTGCGTCACGCCTTGTCGTCCGGCCCCGCGCGGCAGGGCGCGCGCGTCGTCGCGCTGCTCTCCAGCCTGCCCGACGAAGGCAAGACCAGCAGCGCGCTGGCATTGGCGCGGATTTGCGCGCTGGCGGGCGAGAAGGTGCTGCTGATCGACACCGACCTGCGTCGTGCGGGCATGCTGGGTGCCGCCAATATCCGGCCCGAGGCGGGGTTGATCGAGGTGCTGACCGGCCAGCGTCCGGTCGATGAGGTGATCATCCCGGATCAGCTGCCGGGCCTCGACCTGCTGCCCGTCGCCAGCAACTCGTTCATGGCCGAGGACCTGTTCAGCGGCGAGGGCATGCAGGCGCTGCTCCGCGACATGGCGGCCCGCTATGACCGCATCATCCTCGACACCGCGCCGCTGCTCGGCGTGGCGGAGAGCCGGACGATCGCCCGGCTGGTCGATGCCGCCATCCTGGTCATCAAATGGGGCGACACACCGGTGAATGCGGTGAAGTCGGCATTGAACGGGCTGGCGCAGGACGGCGTGCCGCTGATCGGCGCGCTGTTCTCGATGGTCGATGCCGGCGAGGAAGCGTACGGCGCGCTATATTATTCGTCCAAATACAATGCCTATTACCGCTCGGAATGAGCGGCGGCCCGCCATCGCCCATGCGGCCAATGCCGCGGCGATGGCGGCGCTGGGCGCAGCGCTGGTCTTCACCGTCTCGACATTGAGCAGCGAGGCGCGTGTGGTCCGCACCCGCGAGGCGTCGGTCCGGCAGGCGGCGGGGCTGGCGACCGAGGCCGACGACCAGGACTATCTGCGATCGACCGTCCCCGCGAAGGACCTGCCGGCCCGCGCCGTGCTGCTACGCGGCGTAATGCGCGCGCGAGCAGCCGCTGCCGACCCCGCCGGGGCGGCAGGGATGCTCGATCAGGCTCGCGCCGACATCGCGGTCGCACGCGCCAGCCGGCCGATCTGGGGCGAGGCGGAGGTCGCGCGCGCCTATCTCGAATTGCTGGCACACGGCGCGGAGTCGCCGCAGGCGATCCAAGCGCTGGCGCAAAGCTATATCGCCGCGCCTTATCTGCGCGACAGCGCGCCGTGGCGCATCCGTTTCGGCGTGACCGTCTGGCCGCGCCTGGATGCCGCCACGCGCGATCATATCGTCAACGAGACCGCGTGGCTGGCCCAGGCATCGGGCCGCAACTATGCCTATGCGCTGGGGCTGGTCGCCGGCTCGCCCGCCGAGGCGTTGGTCAAGAGCCGCATCCCCGCCTGATCCTCCGCCGCCTCCTCGACGAAGCGCGAGGCGCGGCCCCAGACCAGCCCGGCCAGCACCGCCGCCGCCGAGGCGAGCGCGGGCATGTCGAGCGCGACATCGGTACTGGCGCACACGACCATCACGCCCAGCGCCGCGACCAGCGCGACCACCACCGGCTCGCGCAGCCGGTGCGCGCGACGGAAATAGGGAAAGAACAGCGCGACCACGAGCAGCGCCATGATCGCCAGATAGGGATAACCGCCCGTGATCAGCAGCGACAGCACGATGTTGTGGGTCGAATGGACGAACCAGGCGATATGCGCCTCATGGATCGAGGCGAAGCCGTGCAGCGCCGCATCGTCCAGCCCGCCGGGACCATAGCCCAGCGGCGCGGCCGCGACGAGGCGGGAATAGAGGTTCCACAGCTCGGTCCGCTCGACCCAGTCGCCCTGGATGTCCGCGACCCGGTCGAAGGTGGCATCGCCCAGCAGGCCGAATACCACCACCAGCACGCCGATGATGCCGGCGCCGACGATCAGCCCGCGCACGGCCCCCCGCTGCCGCCGCAGCCAGAGCCGCCCGAACTGCCAGGCCAGCAGCGCCAGCGCGATCAGCATGACTAGCAGCGCGGTGCGCGATCCCGTGATCGCACAGGCGCCGATCCCGCCGAGGAGCGCGATGGGCGCGACGATATGAATGATGAGCGGCGCCGACATGCTGCGGTCCAGCGCCAGCGAGAAGCCGCGTCCGGCCGCGAGCACCGCCAGCACCGCGAAATAACAGGCCGCCGAATTGGCGTTGAGGAAGGTGCCGGTGAAACGCTCGCGCAGGTCGCCCTTGTCGATCCCCCACACCGCGTTCGGATCATAATGCCGGAACGCGAGTGCGATCGCGATATTGACCAGCCCGAACAGCAGCCAGCGATCGACCGTCAGCCGGACGCCGCCGCGCCGCCAGCCGATGGCGGCGGCGGCGGTCATCAGGGCCAACCCGCCCAGAAAGCGCGCGCTCGCCTGGGGCGACAGGTCGGGCGCGCTCCAGTGCCGGCCAAAGGGATCGGCCGCGAACCAGCTCGGGCTGGCGATCCACGCCCAGGCGAGCAGCCCCAACCCGAGCGGAACCGCGAAACGTCGCCAGAAGGCGGTGCTCGGCCATAGCAGCACCAGGATGACGAGGCCGCCGACCAGCTCGACCGCCGCCGCGATCGTGGCGAGGAACGGGCCGTCGACGCCGAGTGCCACGACCTCGCCGAAGATGATGGCGGCCAGCAGCGTGCCGGCGAC
Source organism: Sphingomonas pseudosanguinis (assembly GCF_052056765.1). Lineage (NCBI taxonomy): Bacteria > Pseudomonadati > Pseudomonadota > Alphaproteobacteria > Sphingomonadales > Sphingomonadaceae > Sphingomonas > Sphingomonas pseudosanguinis. The sequence goes on along the minus strand of NZ_CP189888.1, from coordinate 860,791 downwards.
CCTGATCCTGTTGTCCGTCGCCGTCATCACCCGTCCCCAGCACGCCCCGCCGCCCGACCCGGCGGCGGGGCGGTGCGTCAGGGGTTTTCGAGGTCCTCGACCGTCACGACATCGATCGCCGCCCGATTGGCATCGAGATAGGCCATCAGCTGGTCGAAGGCGGGCTGCCAGTTGGACAGCGCGCCGCTCAGCCCGTCGTGAAATACCAGGAACCCCACACCTTTTTGCGCCATGGCGCGATCGACATGGTTTTTCCAGTAGCTGGTATAGATTGACGCGCTGTTACCCCATTGGAATTCCCCCGCGCCCATCGCGCGGATACGCATCGGATCGCCCCAGGGATAGGTTTCGACCTGCCCGAACTCGCCGAAATAATAGGCGCGCATCGACCGGAAGGCTTGCCGGAACATCGGATAGGCGATCATGTCGGTGACGCCGACATTGCTGAAATAGCTGCCATGCCCGCCGCCGGTCAGGCCCAGCGCATTCTGCCAATTGCGTAGCCGCGCCATCTCGGCGGTGCGCTGGTCGGCGGTGATCACGTCGATCCCGCCGGGGCCGCTATTATTCTCGGTCGACCAGGCCTGGCTGGCGATCTGCCACCCCAGATTGTCGTGCAGGGTCTTCAACTGCGCGACCTGCAGCTTGCCCGCCTTGCCGGTGTCGGTCGCCGCCGAGACATAGAGGACCCCGCGAAAGCCATAACGCGCCATCGCCCGCGCGGCATAGTTGACGGTGTTGGGATATTGATCGTCGAAGGCGATGATCATCTTGGCCTTGGTCAGCGCGTTGGCGATCAGCTCGACATTGCCGACCGCCATGGTCATGCCCGCCGAGTTGTTGGGCGCGGCCTCCACCATCGCCCAGGTCACCGCGGTCAGGTCCGCGCCGCTGCCGACCGCTGTGAAGGCGCCGACCGGGATGGTGAACGATCCCCAGCGCTGCTCGCCCCCCTTCTGCCCCTCGCGGATCAGGCCCGCCGCGTTGAACTCGTGATAATTCGCACCCGGATTGGCGGGACCGCCCGTCGAATAGAGGCGGATCTTGTAGGTGCCGAGGCGCGGATCGACATTGGCGATCGGCTTGGTCCAGATGCGGACCAGCTGGCCGGTCGCATTGACCGGGCCGGCCATCGTCGTCAGCGGCCGCAGCATCCGCGATCCGAACCCGTTCATCGTCAGCGTCAGGCGCGTGTCGCCATAGAGCGGATCGGCCGCGACATCGCTGACATCGGAAGGCGCCCCCGTCAGCCGGCCGACCTGATCGAACGAGGCCAGCACGGCGGTCGGCGTCGCGATCCGATAGCGTTGGTGGATACGCCCGCCGACCGGCGGGGCCTTGTCGCCATCGGCCGGCTGCTGCGGCCAGTCGGGGCTGGGGATGGCGGTGAGCGGCGCCGCGCCCGGGGCCAGGGTCTGGGCAAGGCCGGGCGGGGTCGCTGAGGCGGTGAGCAGCGCCAGCCCGAGGAGCAGGCGCTTCATGCCGGCACCCGCGCCAGCTGCGCGTTGCAGCCGGTCGTCCCGGACAGGCTGATGTCGACCACGGCCCCCGCTCCCAGATATATGTTGGTGCCGCCGCCCGTGTCGGACGCGGTGCGGGTCAGCAGCGGCAGCATGGTGACGCCGTCCGCCGCCAGATAGCGCAGCGTCAGGCTGCCATAACCGCCGCAGCTCTGGTTCAGGATGTACAGCCCGCCAAGCGCCGTGACGGGCGCGGCCGCGACATTGTTGCCCGCCAGCACCAGCCGCTCGGCACGCGTGGCGACCGGCATCGGCGTGTCACCGGACACGGCGGCGCAACGCCCATCGGCTAGCGACGTGCAGGGTGCGGTCAATGGCGCATAGCCCGCCGGCGCGGCCACCTGCTGCGCGTGTGCCGTCCCGGCCGAACAGCCGAGCAGCATCGCCATGATGCCCGCCGCCCCCATTCGGGTCTTCGTCCTCGTCATGCTTTCCTCCCACGATCAGGAGTTCGCCATATGTTCCAGATTCGACGCTGTAGGACAGCCCCAATCCGAAATTTCTACAGCGCCGCCGTCATCGGCGGATCGACGCGCGCGACGGTGCCGGGCAGGCACTGATCGGCCTTGTCACGCCGGATGCGGGCGCAGTCCCACATCGCCTTCTGCTCGTCTCCACGATGGCTGAATGCGAACAGCACGCCCGCCGGCCGCGCCTCGGTGACAGCGACCGGCACGCGCTCGGGCTTGTCCCAGCCATAGACGAGGCAGGTCTGGCGCTTGCCGCACACTTCCACCGCCTTGATCGCGAACCGGCCGGGATAATCGGCGGGGTCGAGATAGAGATAGAAGATACCGCGCCATTCGTCCGACCGGACGATGGCTCCGCTCTCGACGATTGGGACCGCGGCGTCGGCCGGCATCGCCGCCACGGCGGTCGCCGGATCGGTCGAAACCGTCGCCATCGGCGCCTCCCCCTTGGCCATCATCGCCGACAGCGCGGCCAGCCCGCGCGGTGCCTCGCCGGCTTGCGGTTTGGCCTGGAGCATCGCCGGTGCACCGGCGGGCCCGCGCCAGCGGAAGAACAGGTGGCGATGAAAGGCGAGCACCTTGTCCATCGCCCCGCTCCAGCGCGGCACGACATAATCGGCGTGATAATGGGTCGCGCCGCCGACCGCGCGGAACACGCCGCCGTTCAGCGCCCAGCGCGCGGTCGCCTGCGCCATCGTCAGCGCGGCGGGCGACGGCACCCGGCGATGGAGCGAGCCGTCGCACATGAAGCTGAACTGGCATCCGGTCGACCGCTCGGCTCCCTGCGTCACGACGCCGCACACCGTCTTGGGAAAGGCGGGGTGGCGCACCCGGTTCAGCACGACCTGCACGACCGCCGCCTGGCCCAGCGGATCGCTGCCCGCCTCATAATAGGCTGCCGCCGCCAGACAGGCCTCGGCCGCCGCGCGGTCACCCGCGCTGCCAGCCCAGGGGAAGGGGTGCGCCGCCGGATTGGGGCCACGCGCGAACGGGGTCAGCGCGTTGACCCGCCGCGCGATGTCCGCCGAGACGTCCAGATTGGCGACCGGCGCGACCACGGGCACCCCGGTGACGGTGGGCAACGCCTCCACCTCGCGCACGACCTGCGCCGCGATTACCGAATCGCTGCCCGTCACCCGGTGATAGCCTCCGCCATTCCACGGCGACCAACCGAACCAGACCGCGCAGCCGACCAGCGCGCAGACCATGGCCCCCAGCGCCAGCAGCACGTCGCCGCGCCGATCCTCCCAGATGGTGAGCAGCGTGCGCGTCATCGCCGACACGCCTCAATAGGCATTGCGGTGGACGATCACGCGGACCGTCGACAGCATGATCAGGATGTCGCGCCAGATGCTCCAGTTGTTCAGATATTCCAGATCGGCCTGGAGCCGGCTGACCAGATCCTCGCGCTTGTGGGTCGCACCGCGAAAGCCGCGGACCTGCGCCAGTCCGGTCAGCCCCGGCTTGCACGCATGGCGATGGTGATAGCGCGCATCGACATGCCAGAAGAGCTGATCGCCCGCGAGCGACCCCAGCGCATGGGGGCGCGGGCCGACGACGCTCATTTCGCCGCGCAGCACGTTGAGCAGCTGCGGCAGTTCGTCGATGCTGGTCGCGCGGATGATACGGCCGACGCGGGTGATGCGGTCGTCGTCGCGGCTGGCCGAACGCCCGCCCTTCGCATCGCTGGTCTCGACCCGCATGCTGCGGAATTTGTACATCAGGAACAGGCGGTTGCCGTAACCGACCCGTTGCTGGCGGAAGAAGACGGGACCGGGGCTGTCCAGCTTGACCGCGATGGCGACCAGGGTCAGCAGCGGCGCCAGAAACGCCAGCGCGATCGCGGCCAGCAGCAGATCGACGCCGCGCTTCAATATCCGGTCATAGGGGCTGAGCGGATTGGTCGACACCAGGATGGTCGACGATCCCGCGACCAGCGCCTGGCCGACGCTGCCCAGTTCGTCCAGTTCGGGGATCAGGATGTCGGCACGTACGCTGATCCCTTTCAGCGCCATCGCCCAGTCGCGCCGCCGTTCGGGGCGGCAAGCGACGCTCAACTGGTCGACATCGGCGAAGCGCCGCGCGAGCTGGTCGAGCAGATAGGGGTCGTTGAAGGTGTCGGCATCGATCCGCTCGACCTCGATCACCGACTGGCCCGCCGGCATGTCCATGCTGACCCCGTCGAGCAGCAGCACATGGTTGACCGCGCCGCCGCGAAAGGTCTTGGTCGACAGCGCGACGATGCCCGCGCGCAGCACGATCGCGATACCCAGCGTCAGCGCGATACCATAGCCGAACAGCAGCCGCGATGCCTGGCCGATGGCGTGCAGGATGAAGCCGAAGAACAGCAGCAGCAGCACCGCCTTGGCCAGCGCGATCACCATCGACAGGATCGAGCGCCGCCAATCGTTAAGATAATCGGGCCGCAAATTGCCCAGATCGAGAAAGCAGAAGAGCGGGATCAGCCCCGCGATCAACGTGATCGCCTCGGACGACAGCGCGACGTCGAACCGCAACTGGCTCGCGATGCCGATGCCCAGCATGACGGCGAACGCGTCCAGGGTCAGGATCGCGGCATAGAATCGTAGACGCAGGGCGCGCGTGGCGGTCCGCTTGCCGGCACCCGCCTGCGGCGTGTCATCTACACGTGAAAAGCTGACATATTGCACGGCTGCTCCCTCAGGGGCCGGCTATAATTGGCGCTCCGAAGTATCGTCCACGGGTCGACGCACACCCCAAATCCCATTGCGGGGCAGATTGACGGAGTAATGGCGGGCGTCACTTTGCTGCAACGCAGCAAGAAATCCCAATAAAATGCGCGCGTTACGCCGCACATTGCATGGTATTTCGCGCGTTAACCCACTTGTTAAGCTTTCCGCAATGCTGCCATATTACAAGGCAGGAGAAGGAAGGACGCCATGATCCATCATCACGAGTTCGACACCAGAACCTCCACCGCGCATGCCGGTGCCGTGAACGATGAGATCGCGGCCAGCGTCCTGCCGCTGGGCGAGACACCGCCCTCTTCCGCCAAGACGTTGTCGGTGGTCAATCTGGTGACGATCACCGCCGCCGCCAGCCTGTGCTGGGGCATGATCGCGCTGGCCGTGATGGTCCTTCGCTAAAGGAACGAACAAACCGGCAAGATCCTGCCGGAAATTGCTGGTTAACAACGGGTAAACCTTTGTCCTCCACCGCTGCGTAAGCGGTCGGGCCGCATCTCGTCCTCCAGGCAAGGAGGTAGAGATGCGATACCAAGTGCGCTTGGCGATGGCGGCTATCACGGTGGTGTTCGGGACCGCGAATCCCGCCCCGGCGCATGCCGCGCCGTCTCGCTTCCTGGTACGCGGCGACACCATGGCCCCGCCCACGGGCTTCGTCGCGATGTGCCAGACGGACGGAACCTTCTGCCAGGCCCAGCAGGACGCCGCATCGCCCGCCGACGCCGCAACCAGCGGCACCATCCCGGCATGGCGCGGGCGAATCGCCACTGGTCTGCCCGCCGTCACCATGGCGGTGGCCAATATGATCGCCGTCGCCCTCCCCGATATTCTGGGTGGCCTGAGCCATCCGTCCGCCTCGGGCATGGCGGTCACGACGCATCTTGGTCTGCCGCGCGCGCTTCGCAGCGCGGCGCCATCGGCCTTGCTGACCACCGCTCCGACCGAGCCGGGCTTTGGCCGCAAGCTGCGCCTTACGCTCCCGGATCGGATCGTGCCGCTTTGCGATGTGGGCGGTTCCGGTTGCGATCGGGCCGCTGAGACCGGTGCGCTTCCCGGCACCGCCATTCGCACGGCAGCCATTACGCTGTTCGATCCGCGTGACGCACAGCCGCAAGAGCTGCCCGAGCTGATCGTCGAACGGTCGGCGCCCGTCGCGACGATCGCGGTCACCGCCCCCGCTCGCCCCAAGCCGTCGCCCGATGCGGAGGCCAGGCTGCTGCAATCGGTCAACAAGCTGGTTAATGGCCGCGTGGTCCAGCGATCCGACATGCAGATCTACGCCACCGACGAGAAGTGGCAACGCAGCGGCATCGGCAGCCAGGCGCAGGGCGACTGCGAGGATCTGGCGATCGAGAAACGCTATCAACTGGTTGCGCAGGGCTATGACCCGGCGCGGCTCAGCTTCGCGGTGGTGTTCAGCCCGCAGACCGGCCTGCATACCGTGCTGGTCGCCCGTACCGACGACGGCGACATGGTGCTGGACAGCGCCACGCCATGGGTTCGCCGGGTCGACCAGACCAGCTATAGCTGGGTCAGCATCCAGTCGCCCGAAAACGGCATGCGCTGGCAGAGCGTCCGGACCTGAGGCACGGGCCCCGGCTTAGTCCGCCGGTTTCAGGACGGGCGGTGCGGCGGCGATCCGTTCGCCGGGACCGCCGATATGGTCGGGGCCATTGTTGAGCACGCGGACGAGATGGTCGCGGATCGTCCGCCGGTCCGCGAACAAATGGCTGATAATCTGCTTGTCGCACCCCTGCGGCAGCACGGCCAGCGACATGGTCTTGTCGGTCGCATCGACGACATAGCCGCCGAAGCGCTGATAGGCCCGCGCCAGCACGCGCCCTTCGCGCGTCAGCGGCAGCGCCTCGACATCGACCGAGGGCGGCAGCGCGAGCAGCGCGCCCATCGGCACCAGTCCCTGATAATTATTCTTGCCGCCGCCATCGCTGTGCGTCGCCGGCCAGACCTTCTGTTCCGCCATGGTCGCGCCCTTGCGCAGCTGGGTAGTGGACAGCAGCACGGCCACGGCATGCGGGATTTCACCCTTGGCCAGTTCCTCGCAGCGGACCAGCCCGCCCGCCAGCGAGCCGCCAAAGGCACGGATACCCTCGGACTGCCCCTCGACGCTGGCGATGCCGGGGCCGCGCAGGTCGGTGCGGACCAGATAGACGGCATGATAGTCGCTGGCACCCGTCCGCTTGCCCTGCCATGTTTCATAGGCATAGCGGCCGGCGGGATCGATCACGATGGCATGACCATCGGAGCCGCCCAGAAACTGGAGGCCGGTCGGCGTCGGAAAAGTGACCGAGCCGTTCGACACCGGCTGCCCGCTCGTCCAGCCGCTGCCCGCGCGGACATCATAGCGCCATGTCGCGACCGGAGCGCTGGTGCTGGCGCGGTACAGGCCGATCGCATCGGCCGCGATCCAGGGATAGGAGCCGCCGGGGCCGCCGCTATTGTCGGTATGCAGCATCTGGCTCTCGGCCGCGTCCGCCGCCTGATAATCCGCACCGCGCCCGATCGGGGTGTTCCAGATACTGTCATTCGCAAAGGGCTGGTCGGCCGGATCGCGCACCCCGGGCATGGTCGTCTGTGCCCGCGCGACCGGACCCGCGCCCAGGGCTGTCAATAGCAAGGCGACAAGGGGCGCCCGCAAAATCCGCATCACGTTCCGCCCTTGTGTCCGACAATGGATCATGACCGGCTCCATATTGTGTCGCCATCCCGCCTACCATGACGATAGTTTCATCGGGGATCAGGGATATTATAGATCGTAATGCGAATATCAGTCGTCATACCCGCGCGGAACCGCGCGAAGGTCATCGGCCGCGCCATAGAATGCGCCAACCGGCAAACGGTTGCACCCGTTGAGATCATCGTCGTCGATGACGGCTCCGATGACGATGGCGCGACCGTCGCCGCCGCACGCGCCGCCGAGGTCGCGGGGATTCCGGTCAGCATCTTAGAACTGGACGCCCGCGCCGGTGCGCCCAACGCGCGCAACATCGGCGTCGCCGCCGCCAAGGGCGACTGGATCGCGCTCCTCGATTCGGACGATGGCTGGGCGGAGACCAAGCTGGCCGAACAGATCGCGCTGATCGCGGACGATGTCGTGGCGATCTTCACCGACACCCTGTTCCATGACGGCAAGGGTGGCGGCACGACCAAGTTCGGCAAGGACGCCGATGACCTGTCGGCGCTGCTCTACGAAAACACGCTCGGCGGTTGCTCGGCGGTGATGATCCGCCGCTCGGCCTTCGACGCGGTCGGCGGCTTCGACATCAGCCTGCCCAGCTGTCAGGACTGGGACATGTGGCTGAAGCTGCGTGGCGCGGGGCGCATCGCGCTGTGCCACCGGCCGCTGACCCATTATTATTTCGATGGCGACGACCGCATCTCGCGCAATCCCGTCTCGGTCGCCAAGGGGCACCGCGTCCTCTATGATCGCATCCTGTCCGACTATGCCCCGGCCGACCGGACTGCGGACATTCGCCGTTTCCAGCGCTTTCACCTGGCGCAGACGCTGGTCTATTCCACCGGCATCCGGCGCGGCGCGCTCACGCCTGCCCTGCGCAATCTGGTCGCACCGCACGGCCGCACCACGCGCCGCTCGACCGTTCATCTGATCGGCACCGCGCTGGGGCTGATCCGCCCCTGATCCGTGACGTCAGGCGGGGCGGCGCATCGGGCGCCGCGCCGCCTTGCCGATCCAGCCCGTCACCATCGCCATCAGTTCGCGCCCCGGCTCCGATAGCAATTGTGCCGGGATGGCGGCGGCATAAGCGGCGATGGCCAGGATCACGAGGTGCGGCAGGGGCGACAGCCCCGCCGGCAGCACCATCTGCGTCGCGGCGGCAGCGCCCAGCGAGACGATGGTGACGATATGCAGCCTGGCGATGTCCCACATGCGGACCGAGGTATCGCGCGCCGACAGCCAGAAGAGCAGGGGCGAGCGCAGCGCCTCGCCGATGAAACAGGCCTTGGCCACGCCGATCGCGCCCCAGGGCAGGCCGATCAGGAACCCGATCACCACCGTGGCCGAGGCGAACAGGCCCCAGTTCATCATGACCTTGGACCGGTTGGTCGACATCATCAGCCACGGTGCCGATTCATTGACCAGCAGCATCGCGGCGGTGCCGGACAGCCAGGCGAAGATCGGCCCGACCGCCTGCCACTTGTCGCCCAGCAGAAACCGCACCGTCGCATCCGATCCGACCGCGGCGGCCATCACGCCGGGCACCGCGCAGGTCATGATCCCCTGCAGGAAGATCAGATAGGCCCGGCGATAACGCTGCGGCTCCTCGCGCGTGCGCGCCAGCACCGGCAGGATGATGCGCGACAGCGGCCCGCTGAAATTCTGGAGCGGGGCAGCCATCAGCCGATAGGCGCGGTCATAATAGCCCAGCGTCGCCGGCCCCCAGACGCGCGCGATCAGCACCTTGTCGATGTTGCGCGTGATGAACAGGGCAAAGCCATAGATGGACACGCCGCCGCCGAAGCGGACCATCGGCGCGATGCTGGCCCATTGAAAGATGAAGCGCGGCCGCCAGCGCTCGAAATACATGAACGAGAAGGTGTTCATCACCGTCGAGGCCAGCGCCCCCGCCAGCAGCGCCCAATAGGATCGCAGGATCAGTGCGGCGGTCACGGTGAAGGTGAACATCGTGACGCTGCTGATGATGTCAACCAGATTCTGCGTCTGGAACCGCATCTCGCGATTGAGCAGCGCATTGTAGAGCGGGTTGGGCGCGGTCGCCGCGATCAGCAGGCCCGAGGCCGCCACCAGCACGCCCGCCTGCGTGTTGTCGTAGAACATGGCGACGAACGGCCCCGCCGCCACCAGCGCCAGTGCGAGAACGAGGCACAGGCCGATGTTCAGCCAGAACAGCGACGACAGCTGGACATCGGACACCTCGTCCGACTGCACCACCGCATGATCAAAGCCAATGTTCTGAAACATAAAGGCAAATCCGGTGACGGGCGCGGCCATCGCGTAAATGCCGTAATCGGTCGGCGACAGGATACGCGAGGCGACGATCACCGTTCCGATCGTCGCGCCGACCCGCAACACTTGCGTGACGATCGTCGTGACCGTGCCGCCCAACACCTTGCGACGATATCCGTCCTGCTTTTGCACGTTCTGTCCCCGGCTCAATTCGATCGCCTCTAGCCTTCGCACGATCGGCGCGCCATGCGCGGCAGAGTGTCAGCCTGAGACACTTTGCGAATCTTGTTGGTCTCGGGCGCTGGATGGAGGGGACGAAGGCAATCGTGGCGACCATCGATATCGTCATGCCCGTGCGCAACGGCGGCGCCTATATCGGCGATGCCATCCGCTCGTTGATCGGCCAGACCGAACGGGACTGGCGGCTGCGCGTCTTCAACCATGGCTCGACCGACGACACGGGCGCGATCGTCGCCGCACTCGCCGCCACCGATCCTCGCATCGAGCAGGTGCCCTGCGCGCCGTCGCTGACCCTGTCCGAGGTCCGCAATCTGGGCTTCGAACGCGCCGAGGCGCCGTTCATCGCGCTCCACGATGCCGACGATCTCTCGCTGCCCGAACGCCTGTCGCGCCAGCGTCGCTTTCTGGAGAATCATCCCGATCTGGCGCTGGTCGGCGGGCAATATGAGACGGTCGACGCCACCGCGACACGGTCGCTGGGCGTCCGTCGCCTGCCGCATGCGGCCGATCGTTTGCGTATCGCCTGCCTGTTCAACAACCCGATCGCGCAGCCGACGGTCATGCTGCGCCGATCGGTGATCGAGCGGCACGGCGCGCGCTATGGCGACGGTTTTCTGGAGGCGCCGGGCGTGCCGTCGCTCCACGTCCCCACGCTGGCCGAGGACTATTGGCTGTTCGCGCAGCTCGCGCTGCTCGGCCTGTGCGCCAACCTGCCCGACAAGCTGATCCGTTACCGCCAGCATGGCGGCAATATTAGCATCAGCAAGTTCGACGCGCAGATGGCGGTGTCCGAAGACATATCGGACCAGCTGATGCGGCTGCTCGCCGCGCGGCATGGCGAGGCTTGGCAGAGCGTCCTGCCCTTCTGCAACCATGGCGCGCGGCTGGCCCCGGTGGCCGATCGGCGCGCCCTGCCCGCCGCCTGGCGGCGCTTGCGCGCCACGCTGCTGCGCATCTTCGGGGACACGCCGGGCGTGCAGCGCGAACTGGCGTTCCGCGATGTCCTGTCCAACCGGACGCTGCCCCTGATGCTCGGCCGCTTCGCGTGCCTGCGGCTGCGCGGCGGTCTCGACAGCGACGAGATGGCGACCATCCGCCACATCCTGTCCGCCTATAAGCCTGCCGGGTTGCGCCGCGCCGCCTGATCCGGCGTCAGACTTTGGGACGGTCGCGCCATCTTCGCGCCTGTTCGCAACCGCAGCACATGGCTAGAGGGCACCCCGGTCAGGGGAACGGTCATGACGATGTTGGGCGATGTGCTGCTGATCTTGGGGTTTCTGGCGCTCATGCCGGCCGCGCTGCTGTTCGCCGCCGAGATTCTGAGTGGCTTGCGACGCCCCGCCCCGCTGCCCGCCGGAGATGCGCCCGCGTTCACCGTTCTGATCCCCGCGCATGACGAGGCCGAGGTGATCGCCCCGACGCTGCGGTCGATCGCGGGGCAGCTTCGCGCTGGCGATCGCATGCTGGTGATCGCGGACAACTGCACCGACGACACCGCCGCCATCGCCGCCGCCCATGGCGCGGACGTGACCGAGCGGCAGGATCGGGTCCGGCGCGGCAAGGGCTATGCGCTGGCGCATGGTTTGGCGCATGCGGCACGCTGGGCCAATCCGGTGACGGTCATCGTCGATGCCGATTGCCTGCTATCGCGCGACGCGCTCCACCGGCTCGCCGCCATGGCCGCACGCGAGGGGCGGCCCGTTCAGGGCGATTACCGGCTGGAGGCCGCACCCGGCGGATCGCTGGCCAGCCGGTTCAGCGCCTTCGCCATTCGCGTGAAGAATTATGTCCGTCTGCTCGGCGGCAAGCGACTGGGCGTACCGTGCGTCCTGACCGGCAGCGGCATGGCCTTTCCGACCGCGTTGCTCTCACGCATCGAGCTGGGATCGGGCGAAATCGTCGAGGATTTGCTGCTGGCGGTCGACCTGACGCTGGACGGCGCAGGCCCCCGTTTCTGTCCCGAAGCGCAAATCACCAGCCCGCTGCCCGCGACCCGCGAAGCGGCCGAGGCGCAGCGCGCGCGCTGGGAGGGCGGCTATCTGTCGATCATGCGGCGCTATGTCCTGCGGCTGGCCTGCACCGGATTGCGGCGCGGCGACATGCGCGTGCTCGCATTGGCGCTCGACCTCGCCATTCCACCACTCAGCCTGTTGATCGCGGGGCAAGGTGCGCTCGTAATCCTGGCGGCGCTCTGGGCGCTGTTGTCAGGCCATGTCTTGCCGCTGGCCATCGGTGTCGTGCAGATGGCGCTGGTCGTGGGTGCCATCGCGCTCGCCTGGCACCGCTATGGCCGCGATCTGCTCAGCATCGGCGATCTGGCGCGGTTGCCGCTGACCGTGCTCGCCAAGCTGGGCTTTTATCGCCGCATCCTGCGCGCGCCGCAGCGCGGCTGGGTCCGGACCGAGCGCGGCGCGGAAATGAAGGGACGCGAATAATGGCCGCCACCACCGATTTCCTCGGCTTCCGTTTCGAACGCGGCAGCCGCGCGGCGCTGTTCGACCGGATGGTCGGCATGAGCGCCCGGCCCTTCGGCTATGTCGTCACCCCCAATGTCGACCTGGTCAACCGCGCCGCCCGCGATGCGGAGGTGCGTGCGCTCTATGACGGCGCGGCGGTGCATCTGTGCGACAGCAAGGTCCTGACCCTGATGGCCAAGGCCAAGGGCGTCGCGCTCGACTGCTATCCCGGTTCCGATCTGGTCGCCGACCTGATGAACCGGGGCGGCGCGGGACAGCGTATCGCCATCGTCGGCCCGAGCGCGGACGACTGGCGCGCGCTGGTCGATCGCTTTCCGGGCGTCGCGCTCCACCATATCCCCTCGCCCGCCGTCATGACGCCCGGTTCGGCCGCGTGGCAGACCTGCGTCACGCGCGCCGCCGCCGCGCCCTGGGACATATTGCTGATCTGCCTCGGCTCACCCAAGCAGGAACGGTTCGCGCGGGCCGTCGGCGCGCTCCGCCAGACGCCCGGCGTCGCCTGGTGCGTCGGCGCGTCGATCGACTTCCTGACCGGGCGGCAGGCCCGCGCGCCGCGCTGGGTGCGCGCGTGCAACCTGGAATGGCTGCACCGGCTGGCCAGCAATCCCGGGCGGCTGTGGCGGCGCTATCTGGTCGAGGGGCCACAGATCATCCGCCTGCTGATGCGCTAAGCGCCCCGTCTCACGGCCCGGCGGGCACCACGCCCCTGGGCGCGGCGGACAGGCGGCGGATCAGGTCGACCTCGGCCTGGCGATAGGGCGTGCCGTCGGCGCGGAACACCTCGTGGAACCAGATGGTCGGCTCCTCCAAGACATAGGGCTTTTTCCAGCTGTCCCAGGGCAGCCGCGTCTGCGTCTTGCCGTCGACGAAGCCCCAGTTCATCATCGCCACGTTATACCGTTTGGCGATGGGCAGCGACCCGTCAAAGGTCGATCCGTTGCCCCGCGCCATATATTCGGTGCACAGGATCGGCCGGTTATAGGGGAGCAACTGGCGCACCCGCCGCTCGAACGTCTCGGGCCAGCTATAGTCGTGGAACGAGATCACGTCCGACTGGCCGAGCTGTAGCTTGTCCATCGCCGAACTACGCCCGCCCGGCGTCCAGTCGTCGCCTTGCCACACGCCCGAGGTCAGCGGCTGCGACGGATCGGCGGCACGCGCCCAGTCGAACACCTGCGCCAACAGCGCGCGGACCAGCGGCTCCTTGCCCTCCTGCCCCTTATACTGGTCGGCGCCGTTGTCCGGCTCGTTCCAGACGTCCCAGCCGAGCACGCGCGGATCGTCCTTGAACGCGCCGATCACCCCCTGCACATAGGCGCGGTAGCGTGGCCAGCCGGCCCGGTCGCGCAGGCCCGCCATGCCCGGCCCCTGCACCCAGCCCGAATTATGGACACCGGGGATCGGCGGATGCTGCGGCCCCGATTTGGGATCGGGGTCCCAGCAGCTGTCGAACAGCACGAACAGCGGGCGGATGCCATGCGCCTTGGCCATCGTCAGAAAGGCGTCGATCCGCTGCTTGAACCCGTCGGGGTCCTGCGCCCAGAGCTGGTCGTGCAGGAAGACCCGCATCGTGTTCATGCCGATGCCCTGCGCCAGCCCCAGTTCGTCATCGATCCGCTTGGGGTCCCAGGTCGCGGCCTGCCACATCTCCAGCTGGTTGATCGCCGAGGCGGGCGTATAGTTCGCCCCGACCAGCCAGGGCTGCGCGGCATACCAGGCCTTGGCCTGAGCCTCACTCCAGCGGGCACGCGCCTGCGCCGGCACGGCGACGAACAGGCTGGCGACGGCGGCCCCCAGCAGCAATGCGATCCTCATCCATCCTCTCCCACGTCGCCCCGTCATCGTGTCCGCGACAGGGTCGTTTCATGAAGGCTAGGCCGATTTGCGGCATTGTTACAGGCTTTTATCCGACTAATATGCGCATGCAGATCATCGTCATCCGGCCAGTATCCGGCATCATGTCGGACGAAAGCAAGACGCGCCGGGGGCATGGGGAGGACAGGATGCGGATACGTCACGCCATCATCGCGGCCGGCTTGGGGCTCGCCGTCACCGCCTCGGGCATCGCCCGCAACCCGCAATTCCAGGGGGCCGATCCGCACGCGATGGTGATCGGCGACGAGCTATGGGTGTTTCCCACCGGCGGCCCGGGCGGCAGCTGGGAGGCGGACCGGTTCGGCGCCTTCTCCTCGCGCGACCTGAAGACATGGCGACCACGCGGCGAGCTGATCCGGCGTGACCAGATCGGCTGGATCAAGGATGACGGTGCGCGCGACCATTTCCTGTGGGCGCCCGGCGTCGCGACGCGCGGCGGGAAATATTATCTCTATTATTCGGTCGGCCCGCAGAACCCGACGCCCAGCCGCATCGGCGTTGCGGTCGCCGACCGGCCCGAGGGTCCGTATCGCGACAGCGGCCGCCCGCTGATCACCGGCGGCGACGGGTTCGAGGCGATCGATCCAATGGTCTTCACCGATCTGCGCAGCGACCGCAGCTATCTCTATGCCGGCGGCAGCGCGGGCGCGCGCCTGCGGGTCTGGGAACTTCAGCCCGACATGGTGACCATCGCGCGTGAGGTCCGGGTGGACCAGCCGCCGCACTTCACCGAAGGTGCCTTCCTGCACGAACGCAACGGCGTCTATTATCTGTCCTACAGCCATGGCCGATGGAACGGCCCTGACTATTCGGTCCATTATGCCACCGCCCCCTCGCCCACCGGCCCGTGGCGCTATCGCGGCGCGATCCTGACCAGCGACGCGCAGCATCAGGGGCCTGGCCATCACAGCTTCGTCCGCATGCCGGACGGCAAATGGCTGATCGTCTATCACCGCTGGGACCGCCGCCCCGGCCCCGCCCCCTTCCAGGGCGAGCGGCAGGTGGCGATCGATCGCGTCACCTATGCCCCGAACGGCACGATCCGCCCCATCCGCATGACCGACGCCGACGCGCCGGTGCTGGGGTCGCGATGATGCGCGCGCGCCTGTCACTCGCCGTCCTGTGCACCCTGGTCTCCACCGGTGCCATGGCCGCCACCAGCCATAGCTGGGGCAAGCCCGGCGCGACGCGCGAGGCGTTCGAGGGCGGCAGCCGCGACTGCATGCTCAAGGCCGCCCGGCGCGACGTGGGCGGCGACAAGCCGACCGAGAAATATTTGCGCGGCTTCGAGGCGTTGGAGCGCGAGAACAACATGCCGCCAATGCCAGCCATCCCCGGCGACGATCAGAACTTCGTGCGCAGCGAGCGGCAGGTGCTGCTGCGCCGCATGTATCGCCCCGACCAGCATGTCGACACGCTGCAAGGCCAGTTACAGGCAGAGGTCGACCGATGCCTGATCGCCGCCGGCTATATCCGCTTCACGCTGACCCGTGCGCAGGAGCGGAATCTGCGCCACCTGCGACCAGGCTCGGAGGCGCGC
This sequence comes from Sphingomonas pseudosanguinis, assembly GCF_052056765.1. Lineage (NCBI taxonomy): Bacteria > Pseudomonadati > Pseudomonadota > Alphaproteobacteria > Sphingomonadales > Sphingomonadaceae > Sphingomonas > Sphingomonas pseudosanguinis. The sequence continues at coordinate 845,001 of NZ_CP189888.1, read as the reverse complement.
AAGGCGTATCTCTATACGCTGGGCAGCGACAGCCGGATCGTCGAGGCGCAGAAGGTGATCGAGCCATAAAACTCCTCCCCGATACGGGTAGGTGGCAGGGCGAAGCCCTGACGGAGGGGGGCCTCCGCAAAGGACGTCCTCAACCGCACGCCCCCTCCACCAGCTTTGCTGGTCCCCTCCCCTTACAGGGGAGGATTTGGATCGCCCTCACCACCGCTGGTCCCAGCCCAGCGTGAAGGTCCGCCCCCGCCCCGCGAAGAAGGCGAGATTGTCGTCGGGCAGCCGCGTGTCGCTATTATAGTCGATATACTGCCGATCGAAGATGTTCTGCGCGCTGAGGTAAAAGCCGCCGATCCGCGTCTGATAACGGACCGAGGCGTCGGTCACCGTATAGCCGCCGAAACTGTTGCGCGGATCGGGCCGCGCCTTGCCGCGGAAGTTGCGCGCGAAATACATCTGCGTCTGCACGCGCGCCGTGACCGGACCGGAGGCAAGGTCGGCCGCCACGTTCATCCGGTCGGGCGAGATGTTGGTTCCGTCCAGATCGGTGTCGACGATCCCATCGGGCGCGCGCGTATCGCTGTCATAACGGCCGATCAGATGCGCATAGCCGGTTGACAGCCGCAGCCCCTCGATCGGTGTGCGCACGCCCAGATTGAGTTCCAGCCCCTGGATCTCGACCCGCTGGCGCTGCACCTCGAAGATGCCGTTGCCCAGTGCCAGCAGCACCTGGCCGTTATTGCTGCTCGACCAGAAATAGGTCGCGCCGGCATCCAGCGGCCCCCGCTTCATCTCGACGCCGATCTCGCGATTGTTGGAGATGACCGGATCGATCGCACGGAAATTGCTCAGGTCGGTGCCCGGCGTGGCGACCGCGCGGGTGATCCGGCCAATATCGGCCATGGTGAAACCCTCGGCATAGCTGGCATAGGCGCGGATGCCGGCCACCGGCTCGACGATGACACCGCCGTTGAGCAGCAGCTGGTCGAAGCCCGGCGTGCCGCCCTTGACGCTGACGCCGCCATAGGTCGCCGGATTACGCCCGTCATAGGTGGTGGAGGCGAGCGTGCGATAGTCCGCGATGCGCACCTTCACATTCTCCCATCGCACGCCGCCGGCCAGACGAAGGCCGCCGTCGAACAGCTTCAGATTGGCTTGCGCAAAGGGCGCCAGGCTCTGGAAATCGGCGGGCGGCACCCAGACACGGTCGGTAAGGATCAGCCGCTGCTCCGACTTGTCCCACAGCGCGTCGAAACCGATCGTCGCGACCAGCGCCTCGAACCCCGGCACCGCGCGCTCATAGCTGGCGCGCGCGCCCCATTTGCGCGAGCGGTTCTCCGACTGGTCGAGCAATGTGCCGACCGGCGCGATGGCCGGGTCCTGAAAGGTCGCGATCGCATTCGGCTCGCCGCCGAACGTGTCATAGGTGCGGTTGACGAAGATCTGCGCGACCAGATTGCCGCCCGCCACATCGCTGTCGGTATAGGATAGCGACGCCGCCTCGGCGCGATTGGCCGCGGGAATGCCCGGCGGATCGCCGCGCACCGCGCTGGTCGGCAGGCCGGTGCGGCGATTGCCCGCCAGGGGCACGAACCGCCCCTCGCCCTCCAATTGGAACCGGTTGAGGATCAGGTCGAGCCGGCCCGTGTCGCGAAGCTGCACGCCCAGCCGAGCGAACAGGTCATGGGCACGCGAATCCTGTGTCTCCCCTTGCGTCAGGTTGATGCCGATGCGCCGGTCTTGCGCGTCGTAGAAGACGCCGCGCCGTTCATAGGAGCCGCCGATCGTCGCATCGAAGATGCCAGCCTTATATTGGACCAGCCCGGCGACCTTGCCGCCCAGCGAGTCCGACTCGAACCCGTCCGCCGCCGTCACCTGCGCCAGCGTACGGCCCGACCAGCCCTCGGTGCGCGGCGGGGCGACCGTCACCTGGTTGACGATACCGCCGGTGCCGCCCACCCCCTGCAGCGCGTTCGATCCATAGATCAACTCGACCCGGTCGATGAAGAAGCCGTCGATGGTGAAGCCATCCCGGCTACCGTCGCGCAGCGGCGTCGTCTGCGGGATGCCGTTGATCGCGTAGAGCGGCGAGCGGCCACGCAACGTCTCGCCCGCGCCCGACAATTTGCCGCGCGTCGGCGAGAAACTGGGCGTCAGGACCGCGACCGCATCGGTCACGCTACCCGACATCGCGATCTGCTGGTCGAGCGCCGCCTTGTCGATGATGTCGATGGTCAACGGCAGGGCGTTGGGCGGCAGGACGGTGCGCGCGGCGGTGACGACAACCTCCTCCTCCGTCTTGTCCGTCGGCTCGCTGCTTTGTGCCTGCGCGACGGGCGACAGTATCGCCAGCCCCAGCATCGTCCCGCCCAGCCATGCCGCCCGCACCCTGGCGCGTGACACGCCCCCCAACCGCTTCGTCATTCTGTCCCCGCAACCATTGACCTTATCGCCGCGAGCTACTAACGCGAGTGATTATCAATAACAAGGCTTGGACCAGTGCTATCGACGCGGAACATCCTGTTTCAGCTCCACTGGTTCCTGGGGATCACGGCGGGCTTGGTGCTCGCGGTCATGGGCGTCACCGGTGCACTGATCAGCTTCGAGGGCGAGATTCTCGCGGCGATCAATCCCGGCGTCGTCACGGTCGCGAGCGGCAGGACGCCGCCCTTGCCCGCGCCTGTGCTGATCGACCGGATCACCGCGCAGGTGCCAGGTATCCGCATCGGGCGCCTGATCGTCGACAGCGACCCCGGGCGTGCCGCCACCGTCACCTACACGATCGGCAAGGAGAAGCGGGGCAAGGGCGACGAACGCCAGCGCCGCTTCGTCGATCCGGCGACCGGCCAGATCCTGGGCGAAGCGCGCGGCGAGGGCTTTTTCGAGACGGTCGAGAACCTCCATCGCTGGCTGGCGCTGCCCGGTCATGGCAATGGCATCGGCCGGCAGATCACCGGCTTTGCCGCGCTGTCGCTGATCTTCTTTGCGCTGTCGGGCCTTTACTTACGCTGGCCGCGCCGGCCGCTCGACTGGCGCAACTGGCTGGTGCTCGACCTGCGCGAGACCGGACGCAATCTCTACCGCGCGTTGCATGCGGTCATCGGCGGCTGGGTGCTGGCCTTCTATCTGATCAGCGCCGGCACCGGACTATGGTGGTCCTACGGCTGGTATCGCGACGGGGTCCAATATCTGTTGGGTACCGAGCGCGCGGCGGCGCACGGGCCGAAAGGCAAGCCGGGCAAGGATGCGCCCCCCGCCAACCTGCCGCTCGCCTGGGCCAGCTTCGCCAGGGCGACCGCCGGCCGAACCTATGAACAGGTGACCGCGACCGTCCGCGACGGCACGGTGCAGTTCCGCGCGAAGCTGCCCGGCGGGCGGCATGACCGCGTGTCCGACGAACTCAGCATCGACGGCGCGACCGGCAAGGTCGTCACCGACCAACGCTATGCCGCGCGTCCGCTGGGTCAGGATATTTTGACCAGCGTCTATGAAATTCATCGCGGCGCCTATTTCGGGCTGATCGGGCGTATCCTGATGGCGCTGGCCAGCCTGACCATGCCGTTGTTCACCATCACCGGCTTCCTCCTCTATTTCGCGCGGCGACGGCGCAAGGCGGCGCTGGGCGCGGTGCTGGCCGAGGCCCCGCCGGCGACCATGTCGGCGGATCACGCGACCACGCTGGTCGCCTATGCCAGTCAGACCGGCACCGCCGAGCGGATCGCGCGCCTGACCGCGCAGGTGCTGCCCGACGCCGCCGCCGTGCCGATCACCGAGCTGGATGCCGACCGGCTAGCCAGAATTCGCCAGCTGTTCGTCGTCGCCAGCACCTATGGCGAGGGCGAGCCGCCCGACAGCGCACGCGCCTTCGCCCGGACGATGGCCGACGCGCCGCCCGCCCTTCCCGACCTGCGCTATGCCGTGCTGGCGCTGGGCGACCGCGAATATCAGGATTTCTGCGCCTTCGGTCATCAGATCGACCGCTGGCTGCATGCCGGCGGGGCCGAGCGTCTGTTCGATGCGATCGAGCTGGACGGCGACGATGCCGATGCGCAGCGGCTGTGGCAGCAGCAGCTCGCCAGCCTGGGCGGCCGTACCGATCAACCCGACTGGGCACCCGCCCCGATGCGCGACTGGCGACTGGTCGAGCGGCGCCTGCTCAATCCGGGCAGCAGCGGCGGGCCGACCTGGCACATCGCGCTGGAACCCGCCGATGGCCATGCCGATTGGGCGGCGGGCGACATATTGGAAATCCTGCCGCAGCAGGACGAACGCCGCGTCACCGCCTTTCTGCGCGCGACGGAATTGGCCGATACGCCAGCGCTTCGCGAACGGCTGCGGACATCGATCCTGCCGGCGGATGCCGGGCCGGGCTTCGACGCCGATACGCTGCGCCCGCTGGCGCACCGCGAATATTCGATCGCTTCGCTTGGGGTCGGCGGCCGTGCCGAGCTGATCGTCCGGCTGTGCGAGGCGGAGGACGGGCTGCCGGGTCTCGGGTCGGGCTGGCTGTGCGAGGGCGCACCGCTCGGCTCGATCGTCTGCGGCCGGGTCCATGCCAATCCCGCCTTCCATTCGCCCGCCGACGCCGCGACGCCGATCGTGCTGATCGGCAACGGCACCGGGCTGGCGGGGCTGCTCGGCCATCTGCGCCAGCGCGCCGCGACCGGCGGCGGGCCGGCCTGGCTGTTCTGGGGCGAGCGGCATCCGGACGCGGACGATTACCATGCCGCCGAGCGCCGGGCCTATGTCGAGGATCGGGTGCTGACCGGGAGTGCGACCGCCTGGTCCCGTCTCGGCTCGGGGCCACGCTATGTGCAGGATGCCGTCGCCGATGCGGCCGAGACGATCCGCCAGGCCGTGGCCGGGGGTGCTATCCTCTATGTCTGCGGCAGCCTGAAGGGCATGGCGGGCGATGTGCACCGCACGCTGACCGGGATATTGGGCGACGACCGGCTGGAAGAGCTGGCGGCGACCGGCCGCTATCGCCGCGACATTTATTGACCGCTGGGAGCGGGATGAAATCGCATCGAGGCAACGCGAGCCCCTCCCCTTCAGGGGAGGGGTTGGGGTGGGGCATCGCGGCGAACGACCCGCCTGTGGAAGCGCCCCACCCTCGGCCCAGTGGCAGGTAAACGATGCGCCGCATCGTTTAGGTCATGCCGGGGGCATGACCGACCTGCCACTCCTGAAGGGGAGGGGTGAATTTGTGTCATGTCACCCGGATGTAGAAACTGTTTGAAAACGTACTGGGGCCACGTTTCCAAACGGACGCTCAGCCTTCGTCCCGGCGATAGCCCAGCTGCGCGGAGATCCGCGTCGTCGTCTCCGCGAGCAGCTTGCGCGCCTCCGCCAGCGTCACCGACTGCGATCCGTCGATCGTCTCGAGGAAGGGGATGGTCAGCGCGGCCATGAACTCGCCGCCAAAGCCGAACACCGGATAGCTGATGTCGGTAACGCCGCGCGTGATCGGGCTTTCGCGCAGCTCATAGCCCTGTGACCGCACCCGGTCGATCGCCTCATGCAGCCCGGCGCGCCCGATCGGCCGCCCCTGCACCAGTTCCAGCCGGTCGATGATCCGCGCCACCTGCCCCGCCGGCGCGAAGGCCAGCAGCACCTTGCCCGAACAGCTGTTCAATATGTCGATCGACGCGCCCATCCGCAGCGCGAAGCCGCGCGTGCCGGGATTTTCCTCGCGCGCGATGACCAGTCCCGCCCCGCCCTCGATCACCACCAGGTGACAGGATTGCCCGGCGGTCAGCGCCAGCGCCTGCATCTCTGGCAGCGCCGCCGCCGTCAGCCGCCGCGCGGGCGTCGCGCGGTACGCGATGTCGAGGAACTTGTACGTCACCCTGTAACGGTCGTCGGCGGGCGACTTTTCCAGATAGCGCGCTTCCTCCATCACCACGACGATCCGGAACAGCTCGCCCAGCGATCGGCCCAGCGCCACCGCCATCTCGCTGACCAGCAGCCCCTCGGGATGGTCGGCCAGCAGCTCGATGATCTGGAACGCCTTGTCGAGTGCGGGCGCGGCATAGCTGCCCTTGCGCACCCGCCCCTCGGCCCGCCCCCCGTCCGCCTTGCTGTCTTGCGTCATGTCATTCCCCATGGGCCACGGGATTAGGATGGCGGTGCTGGCTCGGCAAGCGTGGGGCGAGCGGTGGATCAGATCGTGACGATCGCCTTCAACACGCTGTCGGCCTCGGCGATCAGTTCGGGCATGCGCGCGGGCGCCTCGTCCAGCGTCAGCCGATGGGTACGGATCGCGTCGGTCGGGATCGCGCCGCTGCGGATGCTGGCGATGACATGGTCGAAATCGACCGACAGCGCGTTGCGACTGGCGATCAGCGTCGTCTCGCGCTTGTGGAATTCGGGATCGGCGAAGACCAGATCGTCCTTGCACACCCCGACCAGCGTGTAGCTGCCGCCATGCGCGACATGATCCAGCCCGGCACGCATCGCATGGATATTGCCGGTCGCGTCGAACACATGGTCGAACATCTCGCCATCGGTCATCGCCGACAAAGTCGCGGTCAGATCGCCATCGGCCACCACCCCTTCGTCGAAGCCGAAATGCCGGGCGGCATAGGCCATGCGCGGCGCGCGCGTATCGACAAGCACCACCCGCGCCGCGCCGGCGATCCGCGCGAACAGCGCCACACCGACGCCGATCGGCCCCGCCCCGATGACGACCGCCGTCTCGCCCTTCGCCAGCGCCGAGCGACGGACGGCATGCGCGCCGATCGCCAGAAACTCGACCATCGCCGCCTGGTCGAGCGACAGGCCCGCGGCATCGACCACCGCGTTTTCGGGCACCGCCAGCCATTCGCACATGCCGCCATCACCGTGCACGCCCAGCACGCTGATCGGCGCGCAGCAATTGGGCTTGCCCCGGCGACAGGCGCGACAGGTGCCGCAGGCGATATAGGGATTGACCGTCACCACCTGCCCGGCGGTGAGAGGTGACCCGGCCGGCGCCTCGACCACCTCGCCCGCCAGCTCATGCCCGATAAGGCGCGGATATTGGAGGAAGGGATGCTTGCCCGCATAGATATGATAGTCGGTCCCGCAAATGCCCGCCCGGCGCATGCGCAGCAGCACCTGCCCCTCCTGCCGCACCGGCATGGGGCGATCCTCCACCCTGATCTCCAGCGGCTGCACACAGACCAGCGCCTTCATTCCGACCCCTCCTACATTCTTCTGCGCAACCATGCTCTCATATATGGCATTGATGCGCCAGAGGGTGGTCGCTAGGTTGTTGATTGGAAAGGTTTCGAAGCGATCGGGGCCACCATAGGAGAGAGGAGCCGATATGGCCCGACGGGTGTGTTTCGCGCTGGATCTGGTCGCGGATGCCGATCTGATCGCCGACTATGAACGCGCGCACGCCGCCGGCGCGGTCTGGCCTGCGGTGACCGAGGCGATCCACGCCAAGGGGTTCGAGGCGATGGAGATATGGCGCACCGGCGACCGGCTCTTCATGATCGCCGAGGTTGCGGAAGACTGGCCTCGTGCCATCCCCGACGATCTGGCCGCCACCGACGCCCGATGGGAAGCGGCGATGGACCGGTTTCAAAAGCCCCTGCCCCAGGCCGATGCGGGCGAAAAATGGGTGGCGATGGAGCGAATTTATTCGCTCGCCGACCAGTGACTGGCTGCGTCGATACGGCGGACCTTTTACAGCCCCAACCGCCGTTCAGCCTGAGCGAAGTCGAAGGCCACGCCTCAACGCTTGCGGATAGCCAATCCCTTGGCCTTCGACTTCGCTCAGGCTGAACGGATGACGGAATATTGCCGGCGCTAGGCCACGCGCGGCAGGCAGGACGGGCCGTTCGACCCCGACGCCTTGTAGGTCAGGACGAATTCCTGATGCCCCAGCGCCTCGGACTTGGTCTGCGCGCCGCCCGACACCGCGACGATCAGGTCGACGATCTCCGCACCCACCGCGTCCAGCGTCGCCTCGCCATAGAGGATGCGCCCGGCGTTCACGTCCATGTCGCCCTCCATTCGGGCATACATTTCCGGATTGGCCGCGACCTTGATCACCGGCGAGATGGCGGAGCCGACCACCGAGCCGCGCCCCGTCACGAACAGGTTGATATGCGCCCCGCACGCGATCAGCTCGCCGATCTCGGCATTGTCGACGATGTTGGGAAAGCCGAATTTCGGATCGCCCGGCGGCACCACGTCGAGCAGATAGAGGCCCGGTCCCGGCGCCTGTTCGGCGGGCAGGATCACGCCCGAAATCGGCCGGCTGCCCGACTTGGCATAGGCGCCCGCCGACTTCTCCTCCTGGCTCGACAGGCCGCCTTCGGCATTGCCCGGCGCGAAGCTGCCATAGCCCATCGCGCGGTAATAGCGCTCCGCCTGCGCGACCGAGGCGATCAGGTCCTGCGCGACCGCCGGCGTCGCGGCCCGCTCGGCCATATGGCCTTCGCAGCCGATCATCTCGCCGGTTTCCTCGAAGATGCAGACCGCGCCGGCATCGACCAGCGTGTCGAAGGCGCGGCCCACCGCCGGGTTGCCGGTGATGCCGCTCGTCCCGTCCGACCCGCCGCAGATGGTGCCGATCACCAGTTCGGACATACGCATCGGCACGCGCACGGCTTGCGCATCGGCCGCCGCACGCACCCGCTCGACGGCGGCGATCCCCGCCTCCATCGCGCCGCGCGTACCGCCCGATTGCTGGATCACGATCGTCTCCACGGGGCGCCCCTGTTCGCGCGCATTGGCGGCCAGCGCCTCGCGGTTGAAGCTTTCGCACCCCAGCGACAGCAGGACGACGCCGCCGACATTGGGATGCGTGGTCAGCGCCTTCATCATCGCCAGCGCATAGTCATTGGGGTAGCAGCCGGGAAAGCCGATCAGCTGCACGCGCGGGTCGTCCATCCGGTCGACGATCCGCCGCGCGACATGATGCGCGCACTCGACGAGATAGACGACGACGATCGCGTCGCGAATGCCCTTGCGCCCGTCGGGCCGCGCCCAGGCCTGCCAGGTCCGCTCGGCCATGTCGCCCGTCATGCGTGATCTCCATGCGCGTCGCGCAGATGCGCGGGGATATAGTCGCTTTGCATATTGTGCATGTGGACCCAGCCACCGGCGGGCGCATCATGCGTCATCGACCCGATCGGCATGCCATATTTGATGACCTTGTCGCCGGTTCCCAGGGGCATGACCGCCAGCTTGTGCCCCAGCGCCACACGCTCGGTGATGGCGAGTTCGTAACCATCGACGGTGATCCGCTCGCCCGGCTCGACCGTGCGGCAACAGACCGCGACATTATCCCCCGGGGTCAACCGGATCGCCGCGACACTCATCATGATACTCCTGGCAAGGGCGCATCGGGGCGGACCAGCCCCGCATGCCGCAATTCGTTCCAAAAATCCTGTGGGATCGGCGCGTGATAGAGCCGGATCGTGTCCGCCACCTGTTCCGGATTGGCGAGGCCGGGGATGACGCTCGCCACCTGCGGATGCGCCAGCACGAAGGCGAGCGCCGCCGCCGCCAGCGACACGCCATGCCGCGCCGCCACCGCCTCCAGCGCGCGGACCCGGTCCAGCACGCCCTGCGGCGCAGGGGCATAGTTATAGCGGGGAATGGCCGCCGCCGCGCTGCCGGTCGCCAATATGCCGCTGTTATAGGGACCACCGACGATCAATGCCGTGCCCGCCGCCGCACAGGCCGGGAAAAACCGGTCGAGCGGCGCCTGTTCCAGCAAGGTATAGCGCCCGGCGAGCAGGATGACGTCGAACCGCGCCTCCTCCATCAGCTCCAGACAGACATCGACCTCGTTGACGCCCAGCCCGAAGCCCCGGATCGCGCCCTCATCACGCAACCGCTCCAGCGCCTTCAGCCCGCCGCCCTCGACAAGCTGCGCACGATACTGCGCATCCGCCGCGCCATGCGTGACCCGGCCGATGTCGTGGACGAACAACAGATCGACCCGCGCCAGCCCCAGCCGTTGCAGGCTATGCTCATGGCTGCGCAAAATACCGTCATGGCTATAGTCATAAGCCATGCGGAACGGCATGGCGGTGTGGAAGCCGTCACGCTCGCGGTCGTCGGTGATGGTCGCATCGGGCGCCATCAGCCGCCCGACCTTGGTCGAAACGATGACGTCGCCGACCCTGCGCAGGCCGTCGCCGACCCGGCGTTCGCTCAGCCCCCGGCCATAATGCGGCGCGGTGTCGACATAGCGAAGCCCCGCCGCCAGCGCGGCGTCCAACGTCGCCGCCGCCTGCGCATCGTCGATCGCGGCATAGAGATTGCCCAGCGCCGCCGCCCCGAACCCCAGCTCGGGCAGCGCGAATCCGGACGACCCCACCGGGCGGTGTGGAATGGCGCTCACAGGTCCAGCCCCAATCGATAGATGCGGTTGGCGTTGCGCCCCCAAAGGTCGCGCCGCTCGTCGTCGGAAAAGCCGGTCAGCAGCGTCTCATAGGCACCAAGTGTCCGGTCCAGCTCGGCCGCCAGCCGGTCGGTGGGAAAATTGGTCGCGACCATGACCCGGTCGGTGCCGAAGCGCTCGATCACCTCGGCCACAACATCGCCGAACATCGCCGGGTCGAAGCGCGGAGCGATGAACCCCGCCCCCGACAGCTTGATCGCGGCCTGCGGCATGGCGGCAAAGGCGATCAGGCCGGCGCGCCATTGCTCCCAACCGTCCGCCGGGATCGGCAGCGCGAGATGGTTGAGGATGACCGGCACCTCGGGATGCCGCGCCGCCACCTCGGCCAGTCCCGCCAGTTGCGGCGGAAAGCCATGAAAATCATAGCTCAGGCCATAGCGGCCCAGCAGCGCATAACCGGCCTGCCAGCGCGGATCACGGGTCAGGTCTTGGGAGCAGGCACGACGCGATGGATCGCGCGGGTGCCAGTTGATCAGGTGGCGGATGCCCTTCACCCGCGCATGCGCCGCCTGCCACGCCAGCTGCGGCTCGACCGCCGGATGGTCCAGCTCGACACGCGCGACGATGCCGCTGGGCAGTCCGTCCGCATCGGCGACCCGGTTCAGCCAGACGGTCTCGTCCGCCCCCTGCGCCGGGTCCGCGCCCGCATCGACATGCACCGCGCCGACGAGGTTCCACGCCGCCAGCTCGGCCCGGTAATCGTCAACGCGATAGGTCTCCGCGATCGCCGCGTTCTCCGGCGCATCGAGCCACGGATAGCGCAGCACGTCGCGGTCCCACAGATGGACATGCGCATCGACGAAGGGCGGCCGCTTGGCGCTCACGCCATCGTCCAGCCGCCATCGATGACGTGCATCTGCCCGGTGGTATAGGCGCTCTCGTCCGAGGCGAGGTAGAGCGCCAGCGCGGCGATCTCCTCCGCACGGCCCAGCCGGCCCATGGGCTGGCGCGCGACGAAGGCGGCGCGTGCCGCCTCGGCGTCGCCGGTGGCGGCCAGCCGCTCGTCCAGGCTGGGCGACTGGACGGTGCCCGGGCAGATCGCGTTGCAGCGTATGCCCTTGCCCACATAATCCAGCGCCACCGAGCGGGTGATGCCCGCCACCGCGCCCTTGGACGCGCAATAGGCATAGCGATTGCCGACGCCGATCACCGCGCCCGCGACCGAAGCCATGTTGACGACCGCCCCGCCGCCCTTCGCGATCATCGCGGGCAGGAACGCCTGCAGCATATGGGTGATGGCATGGACGTTCAGGTCGAAGGACAGGCGATAGCCATGATCCTGCGTCGCCAGCAGGTCACCCGCATCGACATAACCGGCGCAATTGAACAGCACGTCGACCGCGCCGACCCGTTCCCCGAACGCGGCGATCGCGGCGGGATCGAGCAGGTCGAGCACTTGCGTATCGCACGTCGTCAGCGTCGCCAGCGCCTCGGCATTGCGGTCGACCGCGATCACCGCTGCGCCCTCGGCGGCGAACAGCTCGGCGGCGGCGCGGCCGATGCCCTGGCCCGCGCCCGTCACGATCGCCCGTTTCGCCTGTAACCGACCCATATCAATTCGTCTCCATTCGGCGGCCCGCCCACCAGGCGAAGGCCGCGACAACCGCAAAGCTCACGACCGGGACCAGCATCGCATTGGTGATCCCGGCCAGGTCCGACACCAGCCCCATCAGCGCGGTCAGGCCGGCACCGCCGATGATCGCCATCACGATCAGCGAGGCCCCCGCCCGGCGCAGCGGCCCCAGCCCCTCGATCCCCAGCGCGAAGATCGTCGGGAACTGGATCGACATGAAGAAGCTCGCCGCCACCAGCGCGATCAGGCCCAGCCAGCCGCCCGCCAGCGCGGCGACCGCGATCAGCGCGATCGACACGCCGGCGAAGATCAGCAGCAGTCGGACGGGCGCCAGCCGCGCCATCAGCGCGCTGCCCAGGAACCGCCCGGCGGCGAACAGCGCCAGCGACAGCAGCAGCGCATCGGCCCCGCCGCGCTCGTTCAGCCCGACATTGGCCTGGGCATAGCGGATCGTATAGCTCCACACGCCGACCTGCGCGCCGACATAGAAGAATTGCGCCACTACCGCCGCGATCAGGCGGGGGCGGCGGAAGACGTCGAGGAACCGGCCTTCGTGTCCGTCCTCATCGGTCGTCGCCGCGTTGGCGGGAAAGACGACCAGCGCGGCGGCCAGCGCGAACAGCAGCACGACGATGGCGATCACGACATAGGGCGGCGCGATCGCCTGCACCTCGGCGCGGTAGAAGGCGTTGCGCGCGGCCGCGTCCATCGTCGCCAGCGCGGTCTCGTCATGTTCGATGCCCGACAGGATGAAATAGCGTCCGACCAGAATGCCGGTCAGCGCGCCGAGCGGATTGGCCGCCTGCGCCCAGTTCAGCCGCCGCGTCGCGCCCGCCGGGTCGCCCAGCTCGCCCATCAGCGGATTGGCCGATGTCTCCAGAAAGGCCAGCCCCGCCGCGATCACGAACAGGCCGAGCAGGAACAGCTGATAGACCCCGGCCGACGCCGCCGGATAGAAGAGCAGCGCGCCGGTGCCATAGAGCAGCAACCCCAGCACGATCGCCGCCTTGTAGCCATAACGCCGCATCACGACCGAGGCCGGCACCGCGAGCAGGAAATAGCCGAGATAGAAGACCTGCTGGACAAAGCTGGTCTCGAAATCGCTGAGCGTGAAGGCTTTGCGAAACTGCGCGATCAGGATGTCGTTCAGGTTGTTGGCCATGCCCCACAGGAAGAACAGGCTGACCGTGATGACGAGCGCGGGGAGATAGCGGCGGGGAACGCCGATGGCCCCGGCGGCGGAAGCCCCGGCGCCGGCGCGGCCGAGCGGCATGTCGGCGTGCATGGCCATCAGGACCTTCCTCCGCCACGGTCGAACGCAGTCCCTGCCGCCATGAGACGCTCCTTCTCCATGAAAACTATCTTTTATGAGCGTGAGGATAAGGGGAGGTGTCGCAAATTGGCAAGCGCTATCGGATGAATTGGTCCTGTCCGTCGTCGGCCACCCGATCCGGGCATTCGACATGATGGATGGCGGTCGGCTGCCGCTGTGCGTCCAGATACAGGGTCAGGTCGGCATAAGCGGGCATGGTCCGCCAGATATGGCGGGTCAGCCGCTCATAATGCTGGACGAAACGGGCCAGTTGCGCCGCATCCATGCCGCGCCCCGCCAACCCGGCCTCCTGCTCGGTCCGCCAGCGCAACACGGTCGGCCAGTCGGGTGGCACCAGCAGCGCCAGAATGTCGATCGATGCGAACAACGCGGGATAGTCGCGCGTCAACGCGGCATGGACATGGGCGCGCCAGAGGCCATCGGCATCCTCCTCGGCTTCCAGCCGGTTGACCGGCGGGACCAGTTCGGCCGGGTCCTGCGGCACCGCGCCGACGCACCAGCCCTCGAAGATCAGCAATTCGCAATCCGCCGGCGCGCAGGGCCATTCTTCGGCCGGCATGCGGTCGTCACACGCCTTGTCGAAGCGCGGCAACGGAACGGGCTTTCCGGCCCGCAAGGCCCCGATCGTCGCGATCCCCAGCGCCACGTCATGCGTCCCCGGCACGCCGCGTGTCGCCAATAGCGGATGGACCCGCCGGCCGAGTTCCTGTCGATCGGCATGGGTGCGGTAGAGATCGTCGAGCGACAGCACCGCGCTGCGTGGAAAACGCCGCGCCAGCCGGGCGGCGATGGTCGACTTGCCGCTCCCTTGCGCGCCGCACAGACCCAGCACCAACGGCCCTACCCCATCGCGGCGCGCCAGCCGCCGGGCGACCAGCGCCGCGATGGCGTCGTCAGGCGACACGATCCCCCGGCGCTTCCCCACGGAAAAAGGCGTCGAGATTGGCGACCGCGCGCATCCCCATCGCCGTCCTCGCCTCGATCGTGGCGCTGCCCAGATGCGGCAGCAGCACGGCGCGCGGATGCGCCAGCAGGCCGGGATGCACCACCGGCTCGTGCTCATAGACGTCCAGCCCGACGCCCGCGATCCGCCCCTCGGCCAGCGCTTCGGCCAGCGCGGCCTCGTCGATCACCGATCCGCGCGCGGTGTTCACCACGATCGCATGGCGCGGCATCACCGACAACAGCGCCGCATCGACCAGATGCCGGGTCGCCTCGCCGCCGGGCACATGCAGCGACACTATATCGCTTTCCGCCGCCAGCGCCTGAAGCGACGCGGCGCGCTCCGCCCCGAGTGCCGCCTCCACCTCGGGGGCGGCGCGCGAACGGCTGGCATAGCGGATGCGCATGCCCAGCCCACGCGCCTTGGCGGCGGTCGCCTGACCGATCCGGCCGAAGCCGACCAGCCCCAAGGTCCGCCCCGCCAGCCCCTGTCCGATCAGATGCGAAGGTCGCCAGCCGGTCCAGCGCCCGTCGCGCAACTCCCGCTCGCCTTCGCCCGCGCGGCGGCTGGCCATCAGCATCAGCAGGATGGCGATCTCGGCCGTCGCCTCGGTCAGCACATCAGGGGTATTGGTGACGACCACCCCCGCCGCGCGCGCCGCGTCGAGGTCGATATGATCGACCCCCGCGCCATAATTGGCGATGATCCGCACCCGGCGATCGGGCCGGCCGAGCAGCGCCGCGTCGATCCGGTCGGTGATGGTGGGCAACAATGCGTCATGACCCGCCATCGCCGCCGCCAGTTGTGCGGGCGTCGGCGGCTGATCCCCGGCGCTCAGCGTCACGTCCCAATGCGCGCGCAAATGCCGCTCCACCGCATCGGGCAGGCGGCGCGTGACGTAGAGCGAGGGCCGGTCGGTCATGATCATCGCTCCCGGCCCCACCCCATCATCAGGCCGCCGCGACGAAGCGCTGCTGCTGCTCGCCCAGCTTGTCGATGCCCAGCCGCACCGTCTGGCCGGCGCGCACGAAGACCGGCGGCTTATAGCCCATGCCCACGCCCTTGGGCGTGCCGGTGGTGATGATGTCGCCCGGCTCCAGCGTGCAGAACTGGCTGACATAGGCCACGATCTCGGCGACCGTGAAGATCATGTCGGAGGTGTTGCCGTCCTGATGCCGGTGGCCGTCCACCTCCAGCCAGAGGCGCAGGTCTTGCGGATCGCCCACCTCGTCGGCGGTAACCAGCCAGGGGCCGGTCGGACCGAAGGTGTCGCACCCCTTGCCCTTGTCCCAAGTGCCGCCGCGCTCCAGCTGATAGGCGCGCTCACTGACGTCGTGGACGACGCAATAGCCGGCGACATGGGCCAGCGCGTCGGCCTGTTCGACATAACGCGCGCGGGTGCCGATCACGACGCCCAGCTCGACCTCCCAATCGGTCTTTTCCGAGCCCCGCGGAATCTCGACATCGTCATTGGGGCCGACGATCGCGCTCGACCATTTGCCGAAGACGACGGGTTCGGCCGGGATCGGCAGATTGCTCTCGGCGGCATGGTCGCGGTAGTTCAGGCCGATACAGACGAACTTGCCCGGCCGGGGGATGCACGAACCCAGACGCGGGTCGCCCTCGACGACCGGCAGGCTGGCGGGATCGAGCGCGGCGATCTCGGCCAGGCCCTCGGGCGACAGCCGCGCGCCGGTCAGGTCACCCAGCGCCTCGGGCAGCGCACGGATTCGGCCATCGGCATCGAGAAGCCCTGCGCGTTCCTGTCCCGGTTGACCATAACGAAGCAGCTTCATCGATTCGGACTCCTCGGATCGCGGGCGCCGGTCGCGCCCCGTTACCCGTCCTCCTTATCGGGGCAGCCGCCACGCTGTCACTTGCAAATATGATCGCGCACTTTCTCATGCATGGCCCCGCGCAGACTCGCCGAGCAGCGAGAAGAAGCGCCGGGCGACCTGGCAATGCGCGACGTCCCATTCGGGATGCCATTGCACCGCCAGCACATCGGCGCCGCAGCCCGGCGCGCGAAACCCCTCGATCAGCCCGTCCTCGCTGTCGCGCGCCTCGACCACCAGGCCATAGCCGAGCTGGTCGATCCCCTGCTGATGCACCGAGTTCACCTCGACCCGGCGATGCCCGCCCTGCCCCGCCAGCCAGCCGCCGGGGGTGAGGTCGACGGGGTGATGATGGCCGAACAGCGACTCGTAATCCTCGTCCCACGACCCGCGATGATGGCGCGGCAGGCCCCCCAGGCAGGTTAGCGAGCCGCCGAACAGCACGTTGATCTCCTGCATCCCCCGGCAGATGCCATAGACCGGCTTGCCACGCTCGATCATCTTGCCGCCCAGCGACAGCGCGACGGCATCGCGCTCGGGGTCGCTGACGCACGGCGCTGCGGCATCGGTGTCGCCATATTGCGCCGGGGCGACATGCGAGCGGCCACCGGTCAGCAACAACCCGTCGAGCATGTCGGCCATGCTGGCGGGATCGACTGCCTCGCGGATCGCGGGGACGATCACGACATTGGCGCCGCACAATGTGACCAGCGGCTCGATGAAACGCGTCGCCACCGCTTGGATCGGGCGGCCGGCGACCTCATTGCCGCACATCAGGCCGATGACGGGCTTGCGCGCGGCGGTCATGCGGTCGTCTCCAGTTCCTGGCGCAGCGCCCGCGCATCGGCACGAGGCAGCGCGCGGGCCTCGGGCTGCACCAGGACACTGTCGGGCTCGACATCGGCCAGCAGCCAGACATTGCCGCCGATCACCGACCGCGCGCCGATCGTCACCCGGCCGAGAATGGTCGCGCCGGCATAGATGATGACATCGTCCTCGACGATCGGGTGCCGCGCGAAACGGTCGTGCGGCGACCGGGGCGCGGTGCCCAGCGCCGACCGCGCGCCCAGCGTCACATGCTGATAGACACGCACCCGCTCGCCGATGATCGCGGTCTCGCCGATGACGACGCCGGTGCCGTGATCGACGAAGAAATGCCGGCCGATCGTCGCGCCCGGATGGATGTCGATCCCCGTCCGCTCATTGGCGAGTTCCGACATGATCCGCGCGACGATGGGGGCGCCCAGCGCGTTCAATTCATGCGCGATGCGGTGATGCAGGCTGGCGACCGCACCGGGATAGCAGAGCAGGATCTCGTCGACGCTCTGCGCCGCCGGATCGGCCAGGAAGGCGGCCTCGACATCGCTGTCGACCAAATCGCGGATACGCGGCAGCGTCGCGCCGAACAGCCGGGCGATCAGCGCGGCCTGTTCGGGCGGGAAGGTCGCATCGGCATCCTTCTGCCAATAGGCCAGCTCCGCGCCGATCTCGCGCTCCAGCGCGGTCAGTCCGGCGAGCAGCTTGGCCGCGACGAAGCGATCCTCCTCGGCCGCGCTTCCCCGAAAATGGCCCAGCCGGCGGGGATAGAGCGCGGCGGCAATCAGCGCGACGACATCCTCGACGCCCGAGCGCACGGGGAAACGTTCGACATCGCGCCCCGCATCCTGCCGCGCGCGCCACGACTGGCGCGCAACGCGCAGCGCGGAGACGATACCGTCGATCCCCGCCGACCCGCTGGCGGGGCTGTGCTGGTCTGCGATGAACGGCCTGCTCGACATCATGGTCCTCCGAGCCCTATCATATCCCATCGTCGCCATAGGATATAACAGATTTGCTACGTCCCGATAAAGCGCCTCCATTGCTTAACCCATGGTTGCGCACGCCGCCGGGCACGGGCAAGGACCATCCGCCACCATGGTTCGGCCCGGCGGGAGGGAGACCGCGGGGTCGATCGTCGCCGTCCTTTCCCGGAGCCTTCCGACGATGCCCACCCCGCGCCAAACCACGCTGACCCGGTTCCTGATCGAGCAGCAGCGCCGATCCGAAGAGACCTGCCCCCCCGAACTCCGCCTGCTGATCGAAACCGTTGCGCGCGCGTGCAAGGCGGTGAACCAGGCGATCTCCAAGGGCGCGCTGGGCGACGTGTTGGGGTCGCTGGGCAGCGAAAATGTGCAGGGCGAGGTCCAGAAGAAGCTGGACGTGATCGCCAACGACCTGCTGCTCGACGCCAATGAATGGGGCGGGCATCTGGCGGCGATGGCGTCGGAGGAGATGGAGACGATCCACCGCATCCCCAACCGCTTCCCACGCGGCGAATATCTGCTGCTGTTCGATCCCATCGACGGGTCGAGCAATGTCGATGTCGACCTGTCGGTCGGCACCATCTTCTCGGTCCTGCGCGCGCCCGAGGATTGCGCGGGCCGTGAAGTGACCGAGGCCGATTTCCTGCAACCGGGCCGCGCGCAGGTGGCGGCGGGCTATGCAATTTACGGGCCGCAGACGCTGCTGGTGCTGACGGTCGGCGACGGCGTCTATGAGTTCACGCTCGACCGCGAGATCGGATCGTGGCGGCTGACCGACGGGCCGATGCGGATACCGTCGGGCAATCGCGAATTCGCGATCAACATGGCGCGCCGCCGCCAATGGTCGCCCGGTATCGCCCGCTATATCGAGGAGCGCATCCTCGGCACCGAGGGGCCGCTGGGCGAGGATTACAACATGCGCTGGACCGCCTCGATGGTGGCGGACATCCACCGCATCCTGAAGCGCGGCGGCGTGTTCCTCTATCCCGGCGACCATCGCGAGGCCGGCAAGGCCAAGCTGCGCCTGCTCTATGAGGCCAATCCGATGAGCTTCCTGATCGAACAGGCGGGCGGCGCATCGATCGACGGCGCGGAACCGATCATGGACGTGGCCCCCATCGGCCTGCACCAGCGCGTCGGCGTGGTGCTGGGCGATGCCGAGGAGGTGGCGCTGGTCGCGGACTATGGACGGACTGGTTAAGGGCTGAACGACGCTAACGCCGTCCATATTCCTCCCCTGTAAGGGGAGGTGGCAGGCCGAAGGCCTGACGGACGGGTGTGGCCGCTGGCAAGGTAAGACCTTCCTCTCAACCGGTGACACCCCTCCACCATGCTGCGCATGGTCCCCCTCCCCTTGCAGGGGAGGAATGAAATTCGTTTTTGACAAGCGCTCTCATGAAGCTTTTCAAGACACGCTCTCCATTCGGCAATTACCCGCCCCCGTTCAGCCTGAGCGAAGTCGAAGGCCAAGGAACGCCCCAAGCCGTTGCACAGCCACCCATCCTTCGACCTATATTCGAACCGCTGGCATCAAGATCTTGCGGCTTTCGTAAAATCAGCGGAACGCATCGCCATTCGCGCCAAAATCATATCGCTTTCTCGCGACCTTTTTGAAAAGCCATTCGCATATCCTGCTTGTCTATCGACTCCTGAAAACAAGACCTATTAGCGCGAACTTTCGAAAATTGCCGATTTATCCGCGATACCTGGTGATCGAACCGGTGACGCGGTAGCGGGTGTTGGCGTTGCCGCACTTCTCAAAAATCATCCCGCGCTGGCGTTTGGCGCAGCGCTTCTCAATCAATTTTCCGGACAATCTAAAGATTATTACAGCTTCTATGCGGGGAGAATATTGAATGAACTTGCGCTCCGAGGAACTCCCGCATCGTCGGTCAAATAAGATGATGAGCCTCGCCATCCTGGCTGGCCTGATCATCACGAGTTACGCAGGCCTAAAAACCTTACCCTTGCCTGGCTTTCTATCGACCGGCTGGCTCACAGGCTTGGTCCTGATTGCCGGCGGAAGCCTATTCTGCCGATGGAGGGCCAAGATGTTTTTGCCCGATCTGAACAACACCGCAAGTGTCGGGTGGTTCGCGATCGGGGTTCTCGTTGCACAAGCCGTTTGCCATGTCGCGGCTATGACCGGGGCCTAAAGTCTGGCCCGATCGGACTCGGCAAACAGGCGGGCCGCTCGCTATCCCCGCCCCACCGACTCCCGCACCACCACTTCATGCGCCACCACCCGGTCCTCCACCGCGCGCGATCGGAGCGAGGCCAGCACCTGCTCCACCGCGCGGAAGGCCATGTCGCCCACCGGCTGGCGGATGACGGTCAGTGGAGGCCATAGCCGTGCCGCGATCGCGGTGTCGTCGAAACCGGTGACCGCCAGATCGCGTGGCAGGGACAGCCCCATGCGATGCGCTTCGCCGATCAGCCCGGCGGCCATGTCGTCGCTGCTGCACAGGATCGCGCTCGGCCTGTCGGGGCGCGATAGCAAGACGCGCGCCGCCGCCGCGCCGCTGGCCGGTTCGAACTCGCCGCGTATCTCCAGCGTCGGATCGACCGGCAGGCCGCTCGCCACGAGGCCGTCGCGAAAGCCCGCCAGCCGCTCGTCCGCCACCGAGAAGCGCGCCAGCCCCGCGACAAAGCCGATCCGGCGATGCCCCTGCCCCGCGACATGGCGGGTCAGCGCCGCCATCGCCGTCCGATTGTCGATCCGCACCGTCGAAATGTCCGGCAAGGCATGGCCCGTCGCGATCGCCGCCGCCGCGACCCCCAGTTGCTCGAACAGCCCCGACCCGCTGAGCAGTTCGGCGAAGGGCGGCACCAGGAGCACGCCCGCCGCGCCGCTCTGCACCAGCGCGCGTACCGCCGCCTCGGCCGCTTCGCGGGTCAGCCCCTCCTCGGCCTGGGCGATGAATTGCAGGCCGCGCGCATTGGTCGCGCGCAGGGCGCCGAGCAACACGGATTCGATGAAGGGTGTTCGCCGGTCGCTGTAGATCAGCCCCAGCGTTGTCGCGCGCGCCTTGGCCAGCCGGCGTGCGGCGATATTGGGGCGGTACCCCAGTTCCTCGATGGCGGCGAGCACGGCCGCGCGCGTCGCCGGCCCGACCTTGCCGGTGCCGTTGATCACGTTGGACACGGTCATCGCCGACACGCCGGCGCGTTCGCCGACCGCGCGGATCGTAACTCCCTCGGGCTTGCGCATGGTCATGACCGGCACGGCGGTAACGGGCTTTTCCGTCACCGGCCAGTGCCCGCCATGAACCGGGGAGCCCGGCGCGTCAGACCGCGCCCGCCTTCAGCCCCTTGACCGCATGGTCGACCGCCCGCGCGGTCAGCGCCATGAAGGTCAGCGAGGGGTTCACGCACGAGATCGAGGCCATCTGCGCGCCATCGGTGACGAACAGGTTGGAGGCGTCATGCGCCTGGCTCCATTTGTTGAGCACCGAGGCACGCGGGTCCGCGCCCATGCGCGCGCCGCCCATTTCATGGATCGCGTCGCCGGGAATATGCTCCTGCTCGCCGCTGGTGACGTTCTTCATCCCCGCTGCGCGCAGCATCGCCTCGCCCTCGCGCCGGGCATCGGCCATCATCTTCAGCTCATTGTCGCGGAAGGTGACGTCGAACTTCATCAGCGGCACGCCGAACCGGTCGACCTTGCTCGGGTGGAGCGAGACGCGATTGTCCTCATAGGGCAGACATTCGCCGAACGCGCCCATGCTGAACTGCCACGGGCCATAGCGGCGCATGCCGTGCTTCATCTCGGCACCGAAGCCGACCGGCTTGGCGGCGTTGCGATAGGCCGATCCCTGATAGCCATAACCCCGCTTGAAGCCGAGGCCCTCGTCGCCCTTCAGATTGCGGAAGCGCGGCACATAGACGCCGCCCGGCCGTCGGCCATATTCGATCAGGTCGTCCATGCCGGGGATCTCGCCCGACACGCCGACGCGAAAGATATGGTCCATGACATAGCGGCCGAGCGTCCCGCTCGAGTCGAAATGGCTACGCTCCGAACCGGCCGCGCGCGAGTTCATCAGGATCTGCACCGATGCCATCGACGATGCGCAGACGAAGACCAGGTTCGCGGTCGCCTGCATCGCCTGACCCGTCTTGGCATCGATATAGCGGACGCCGGTCACCTTCTTCCTGGCCGCATCATAGTCGATGCCGGTCACCACCGCATCCGACTGCAACGTCAGCCGCCCGGTCGCGCGCGCCGCCGGTAAGGTTACCGCCTGGGTCGAAAAATAGGCGCCGAAGGAACAGCCATTGCCGCACTGGTTGCGGAACTGGCACTTGGTACGGTTCTGGTCGGGCTTGTCCTCAGTCATGTTGGACAGGCGGGTGTTGATCAGCTTGCGCCCCGGAAACTGGCCCTCCAGCCGCTCCTTCAGCCATTTCTCCGCGACGTTCATCGGGATCGGCGGCTGGAATTCACTATCGGGCAGATAGGGCAGGTTCTCGCGTGAGCCGGATACGCCGATATATTTCTCGACATAGGCATACCAGGGCTCGACATCATCATACCGGATCGGCCAGTCGGCCGCGACGCCCTCGCGCTTGTTCGCCAGGAAGTCGTCCGGGCTCCATCGGAACGACCAGCGTCCCCAGATCAGCGACTTGCCGCCGACCGCACCGGGCCTGATCCAGTAGAATTTGCTCCCCTCGTCATAGGCATAGGGATTCAGCCGGTCGTCATTGTAGAATTTGCGATTGCTGGGCGCGACATAGCCATGTTTGGCGATGAAATAGTCGCTGTCCATCAACGGCTTGGGCATGATGTTGCGCGCCGGCACCTCGAAGGCGGGCTTGCCGTCATAGGGATAGCCCTCGCCATGTTCGACCATGACGCCCCGATCGAGCATCAGGACGCGCAGGCCCTTTTCGGTCAGTTCCTTGGCGGCGAACCCGCCGCTGATGCCCGACCCGATCACGATCGCGTCGAAACGGTCCGTCGCCGCCATGGCTGTCCTCCCTAATCTCTTATGTCGTTACATTTATTCGTCATTGCTTCGCCGCGCTCGCAATGACGGGATGCGGCATGGTTCAGAACCGCAACGCCCGCAGCGTCCGGTAGCTGGTCGTGATGTCGGGCAGATAGGGCGCGGGCGCTTGGTCGTTCTCGACATAGAAATGCTTCACGCCGACCAGCCCGTTGAGCTTGAAGATCGAGGCGAAGTCGGTCTGGCCCGCGCCCACCGCCGTCATGCTGCCATCGGCGCGCGCGTCCTTGACGTGATAGGCATAGATGCGCCCGGCCAGCCGCCGGATCAGCGCCTTCACATCCTCGCCCGCGTGCAGCGCCCAATAGAGATCGATCTCCAGCTTCACGAGCCTGGGGTCGGTCGCCTTCAGCAGCCGCTCGTACAGGCTGACGCCGCCGGGCTTCACGGTGAACTCGAAATCATGGTTGTGATAGGCGAAGCCCAGCCCCGCCTTCTTCAGGCCTTGCGCAAAGCGGTTGAAATTGGGCAGCGCCGCATTCCACCCTGCCTCGGTGCGATGCTCGTCGGTCATATAGGGCAGGATGACGGTATCCGCGCCCAGCGTCTTGGCCATCGCCACGCTCTGGTCGAACTTGTCGCGCAGGCTTTCATAGGGAACGTGGATCGACGGCGCCTTCAGCCCCAGCCGGTCCTGCGTGCGGCGGAGCATGGCATGGTCCATCGCGTCATAGCCGCCACCGCCATATTCGATCTCGCGATAGCCGATGTTCGCCACCGCCTCGAGCGTCTTGACCGGATCGGCGGCGAACAGCTCGCGGATCGTATAGAGCTGCAAGCCGATGGGCCCCAGCTGCGCCGCCTGCGCCTCGCCCGGCAGGAATCCGGCCGCGCCCAGACCCAGCCCGGCGCCGATGAGCGAACGACGATCGATCATGCCGAATATACCTTGTTGACCTGAGAATAGGGGAAGGCACCATTATATTCGCCGGGCACGGGCAGATATTCGCGCTCCTGCGTGATGCCGATTTCGGACGTGTAATAGCCGGTGATGACGAGCTGCCGGAACGGCTCGAAAAAGGCGCGACCCTCGGGGATGACGCCCTCCATCGCCTCGGTCAGCAGCGTGTCCTGCTGCTGCGTGGTCGCCTTGGCGGCGGCGAGCTTGTTGACGCTCTGGCTGCGCGCGTCGATCGCGTTCAGCCCGTTGACGATCGGTATCCGGTCCTCGGGCAGCGACCAGTCGGCCAGCATCTTCTCGATGAACGCCGGCACCTCGGCGGCAATCGCGCCGGGGGTGTCGGTGGTCGGCAGCACCCGCTCGGCCAGCGCGGTCATCGTC
Organism: Sphingomonas pseudosanguinis; assembly: GCF_052056765.1. Taxonomy (NCBI): domain Bacteria; kingdom Pseudomonadati; phylum Pseudomonadota; class Alphaproteobacteria; order Sphingomonadales; family Sphingomonadaceae; genus Sphingomonas; species Sphingomonas pseudosanguinis. The sequence goes on along the minus strand of NZ_CP189888.1, from coordinate 820,816 downwards.
GCGCGTTGGGTGGGGGTGAAGACCGCGACGCTGGGCGGCCCTTCGGAAATGACGGGGATGGCACCGCGCGTCTGTTCCACCGCCCCCGCCGCTCGGGCGATGGGCGCGAACAGCGCGGAGCCGAACATGGCGGTGATCCCCGCCAGCGCGTGGCGGCGGTCAATATGGGGGTGGGCGATCATCGGACATCCTCCGGCAGGTCCTGCGCGATCGCCTCGGGCGGCAGCGGGCGGACCCAGATATTGCGGAACGAAACGGGCGAATCATGATCCTGAAGCTGGATCGGCGCGGCGTCGCCATGCGCCTGATACTGGCCGATCTGCCGCCAGACGGTGGTGCCCAGCATCGCCTGATGGTTCTGGACCAGCACGCCGTTCAGGAACGCGGTGACATAGGCGGGGCGCAGCAGCTTGCCGTCCGCCGCGAAACGCGGCCGCTCGAAGACGATGTCATAGCTTTGCCACTCGCCGGGCTTGCGCGAAGGGTTCACCAGCGGCGGCTTCCAGGCATAGACCGCACCGACCGTGCCATCGGCATAGGTCGGGTTGTCATAGCCGTCGAGGATCTGAACTTCATAGCGCTGCATGAACCAGATGCCGCTATTGCCGCGATCCTGCGACGCTTTCTGCGGCGGGGTCGGCGAGCGGAATTCGAGGTGCATCTGCACGTCGCCGAAGCTCTGCTTGCTGACCAGCACGCTCTCCGCCTTGCCATCGCGCGGCGGCACGGTCATCGCGCCGTCTTTCAGCACCCAAGGCTTGCCGCTGGGCCTCCAGGCGTCCATCGAGCGCCCGTCGAACAGCACCACCGCATCGGACGGTGCACCGCCGGGTTGCGCGGCGGGCGTCACGACCTTGGGCGCGGGCCGGTCGGGGTCATGGACATGCCATTTGCCGCCGGGCAGGATCGGCGTGTCGCGGAACCCCAGCCCCGGCTTGTCTTGCGCGACCGCACCACTCGCCACGGCCAGCGCGATCAACGGCACCATCCGCATCGCTCCCCTCCTCATATTCTCGGATCGATCGCGCGATAGGCGGCGATCAGCTTGTCTTCGCCCGCCCGGCCCTTGACCGAATTGCCATGCTCCATGCCGATCACCCCGGCATAGCCCTGCGCCTTCAGGAAGCGGCAGACATTGGCGTAGTTGATCTCGCCGCTGCCCGGCTCGTTGCGGCCCGGATTGTCGCCGAACTGGATATAGCCGATCTCGTCCCAGCACAGCTTCATCGTCGGGATCAGATTTCCCGACTGGATCTGCTCGTGATAGAGATCGGCCAGCACCTTCACGCCCGGGCTGTTCGCGCCGCGCGCGACCGCATAGCCCTCCGCGATCGACTGCATGAAGACGCCCGGATGGTTGGTCCGCGTGTTGAGCGGCTCCATGACCAGCGCCATCCCATGCGGCGCGACGATGTCCCCTGCGCGGCGCATCACGTCGATGATCCGGCCCATCTGGATGGCGGGGTGCAGACGCTTGTCCATGAAGCCGGTGACGACCGTCATCCGCGTCGCGCCGACCCGTTTTGCGACATCGACCGCGCTGGTCACGTCGGCCAGAAACGCCTGCCGCTCGGCATCGTCGTCCCCGCCCAGCAGGGGCCGCGATTCCGACCATTTGGGCATCGAGGCGACGAACACGCCCATCGTCATCTTGCGGTCGCGCAGCGCCTTGGCGATCGCCTCCTGCTCGGCGATGGGGCGGAGGCGGTACTCATTGTCCTCCCAGGCCCAGAAGCCCTGATCGGCGGCATAGGCGATCTGCTCGACCGAGCTGTCGCCCCGGCTGGCGAAGCTGCCCAGATGCGGCGCGAAGCCCAGTGTGAAGCGCGCGGCATTCGAAGATCGGCCGGCCTTCTGTCCCGCCAGCGTGGCGGCGGGGACGGCGGCGGCCAGGCCACCGATGACGGTACGACGCGACCAGTTCATGCGACGCTCTCCGCAACGGGGCGGCGGGGACGGCGGCGCTCGGCCAGCCAGATTCCGCCGAACACGAACAACAGGATCACCGGCACGATCGCCAGCCGCGCGAAGGACTGCGACGCCGCCGCATCCTCGACCTGGCGCAGCGCCTCACCGGTCAGCCGGGTGAACGCCTCCGGTCCACCGGCCAGCTCGACCTTGGCGGCGTCGAACATCGCGCCCAGACGGGGCAGAACGAAGAAGCTCGCCAGCGCGCCCGCCGATCCGACCAGCCCGAGCGCCCAGGCACCGCCGCGCGGATAACGCTCGGCGACCGAGGCGAGCATGGTCGGCCACATCGCGCAGACGCCCAACCCCCACACGGTCGAGGCCAGGATCGCCGCCACCGGCGACTGCGCGCGCGACAACAAGAACAGACCGATCCCCGCCAACAGGCTCGACACCCAGAGCAGCCCCGGATTGGACAACCGCCCCGCGATCCGCCCGGCGAAATGGCGGAACACGAACATCAGCGCGCTGACATAGACCAGCAGCAGGATACCGCGCATGCCCACCCGGCTGCTGAGCGCGACGTCGAGCCACTGGCCCGGCGCCAGTTCGGAGGCGGCGGTCAGGAACATCGCGGCGAACCAGACGAAGAAGCTCGGCCGCTTGAAGACTTCGGCGATCATGCCGCCGAAACCGACGTCACGGACTTCGCGGGGGACCGGCGGAAAACGGGTGGTCGCCGCCATCACCAGCACACCGAGCGCCGGGATCAGCACCAGCGCCATGATCGCCTGCCACGACAGCGCCTCCGCCAGGAACACCCCCGCCAGACCGCCGACGATCAGCCCGCCGGGATACCAGGCATGAAGCACGTTCAGGCGATGCGTCGTGTCTTCGGGATAAAGCCGTGCGGTCAACGGGTTGATCGATGCTTCCGCCAAACCCCAGCCGATACCGCTGAGCAGCATCCCGCCCCAGACGACATGATAGACGCCCATGCCGCTGGCGACCGAGCCCGCCCCGATGATCGCCGTCGTGCCGACGAGGAAACACAGGCCGCAGCCGATCAGCATCTGGCGCGCCCCGACCCGGTCGAGCAGCGCGCTCGCCACAAACAGGGTCGCGGCAAAGCCCAGAAAGGCCGAACCCAGGGCCGACCCGATCAACTCCCCCGCCTCGACCGGCGCGATCGGGTCGATCCACTGCGCCTTCAGGCTGCTCGCCACCGCCGCACGCAGCGCCGCACTCGCGGCGGCCGTGAACAGGGCCAGCACGCTTAGCCAGAACAGCCGCGACCGATTCTCCGGTATCGCTTCCATGCCCCTCTCCCGCTTATCTTTTTTGTCAGACTTGACCGTCCGGAGCGAATGGTCAAGCCATTGAATTATTATCCGTCATTGCGAGCGCAGCGAAGCAATCCACGGCGCCTTGCCCGGGCACTGGATTGCTTCGCTGCGCTCGCAATGACGGAGAGCATATTTCAAATTCCCAGCCAGCGCCGATTGGCGGCCGGATCGCCCCCACCGGCGAAATCGTCGAAGGCGCGCTCGGCCCGCCGGATCATGTGTGCGGCGATGAAGGGCGCCCCCTCCCGCGCGCCGTCCTCGGGATGCTTCAGGCAGCATTCCCATTCCAGCACTGCCCAACCGGCATAGCCGTACTGCGTCAGCTTGGAGAAAATGCCGCCGAAATCGACCTGCCCGTCGCCCAGCGAGCGGAACCGCCCCGGCCGATCGACCCAGTCGCTATAGCTGCCATAGACGCCCGCACGGCCGGTCGGATTGAACTCGGCATCCTTGACGTGGAACATGCGGATGCGGTCGTGATAAAAATCGATGAACTGCAGATAATCCATCGCCTGCAGCACGAAATGGCTGGGGTCGTAGAGGATGTTGGCGCGGGCATGGCCGCCGACCGCCTCCAGGAACCGCTCGAACGTCACGCCGTCATGCAGGTCTTCGCCGGGATGGAGTTCGTAGCAGAGGTCGACACCTTCCTCCTCGAACGCGTCCAGGATCGGCCGCCAGCGCTTGCCGAGTTCGGCAAACCCTTCCGCCACCAGCCCGGCGGGCCGCTGCGGCCAAGGATAGACGAAGGGCCAGAGCAACGCGCCCGAGAAGGTCGCGTGCGCGTTCAAGCCCAGTCGCCGGCTGGCCTTGGCGGCGTAACGCAGTTGCTGGAACGCCCATTCCTGTCGCTCGGCGGGCTTGCCCCGCACCGCCTCGGGCGCGAAGCCGTCGAACGCTGCATCATAGGCGGGATGGACCGCGACCAGTTGCCCCTGCAAATGGGTCGACAATTCGGTGATCGCGACGCCCGCCTCGGCGCAGCGCCCGGCCAGATCGTCGCAATAATCCTGGCTTTCGGCGGCCAGCTTCAGGTCGATGCAGCGCGCATCCCAGGTCGGGATCTGCACGCCCTCATAGCCCGCCTCCGCCATCCAGCGCGCCGCCGAATCAAGCGTGTCGAACGGGGCGGCATCGCCCATGAACTGGGCCAGGAAGATACCCGGCCCGCGCATCGCCGAGGATGGGGCGGTCTCGGTCACTTCGCGGTCTCGGCCTTGAGGTACGCGATCAGCGCGGCGCGCTTGGCGGGGTCGGCGACGCCGATCGGCATGCGCGTGCCGGGCACCTTCTTCATCGGCGCGGCGATGAACTCGTTGAGGGTCTTGTCATCCCATTTCAGCCCGGAGGCCTTCATCGCGGGCGAATAGTTGAAGCCGGCGATACTGCCCGCCTGCCGCCCGAAGACGCCGTTCAGATTGGGGCCGACCCCGTTGCGCCCGCCCTTGTTGAGCGTGTGGCATGCACGGCATGCGGCAAAGGCCTGCGCCCCGGCGGCGGGCGCGGTCTGCGCGGTCGAGGGTGCCTGCACCGCCAGCATCACGGCGATCGCACCAGGCAGGGCGGCCAACCAGACGAGTTGCCTCATCCTCTCTCTCCTGAAATTTTCTTGTCCAGACTCGCTGGTTCTACACGGAGTTTACCGGTAAACCCGTGGCTTGCAAGTATCGAATGTCGCCTTTCGAGCGACGCGCATGACAGGAGAGGATGATGGCGGGACGCAGGTTGAAGCTGGCGATGGCGGGCGGCGGCGAGGGCGCGTTCATCGGCGGCGTGCACCGGATGGCGGCGGCGCTGGATGGCGACTGGCATTTGGTCGCGGGTGCGTTCAGCAGCGATCCAGCGCGCAACCGGCGCACCGGCGAGCAGTTCGGCCTCGACCCGGCGCGGGTCCATGACACGCTCGATGCGCTGCTCTCCGACGAACGCGCGCGCCCCGAGGGTGACCGGATCGACGCGGTCGCGATCGTCACGCCCAACCATCTCCACGCCCCCATGGCGATCGCCGCGCTCGATGCGGGCTTCCCCGTGTTCAGCGAAAAGCCGATGGCGATGAACCTGGCCGAGGCGCAAGCCATCACCGAGGCGGCGCGGGCGTCGGGCCAACTCTACGCGCTGGCCTTCACCTATAGCGGCTATCCGATGGTCGAGGAGGCACGCGCGCGCGTCGCGCGCGGCGATTTCGGTCGCGTCCGGCTGGTCCATGTCGAATATGTCCAGGGCTGGCTGAGCAGCCCGCTCGACCGCGAAGGCAACAAGCAGGCCGAGTGGCGCACCGATCCCGCGCGGGCGGGCCTCGGCGGCGCGCTAGGCGATATCGGCACCCATGCCTTCCAGCTGGCCGAACATGTCTCCGGCCTCACGGTCGAGGCGCTGTCGGCGGATGTGTCCACTCATGTGGCGGGACGGATGCTTGACGACGACGTCAATGTCCTGCTGCGCTTCGCCGAGGGCGCGCGTGGCACGCTGCGCGCCACGCAGGTGGCGGCGGGCGAGGAGAACGGCCTGCGTATCCGCATCCATGGCGAGAAGGGCGGGCTGGAATGGTCGCAGATGGAGCCGAACACGCTGACCCTGCGCTGGCTCGACCGCCCCGCCGAGATCGTCCGCGCCGGCGGCCCGGGCCTCAGCCCCACCACCCTGCCCCGCCTGCGCACTCCCTCGGGCCATCCGGAAGGCTATATCGAAGCGTTCGGCAACCTCTACCGCGCGGTCGCGGGAAGCCTGCGCGACGATGCCCCGACGGGTGGCGCATTGGGTGAGCCCGACTGGTTTCCGGGGCTGGAATCCGGATTGCGGACGATGGCGTTCGTCGAGGCGGTGCTGGAAAGCGCGCGGTCGGACGAGAAGTGGACCGTGTTTCCCGCGCTAGCCGACTGAGTGCGTCGAGCCGGCTTGACGCAATTCCCATCACATCGATACGTTTTGAAAACGATCGATGGGGAGTTGATCATGCGGTGGTTCGGCATTGGAATGGCCCTGCTGGTCCTGGCGGGTTGCAGCAAGGCGCCCGATCAGGATCAGGCCGGCGAAACCGCGAGCAAGGCCGGCGGCCTGGCCTTTTCCTATCGCTACGACGTGCGCCTGCCGTCGGCGCGGATTTCCGATGCACAGGAGTTGCAAGCCCAGGCATGCGAGCGGCTGGGCGCACGGTGCCGTATCACCGGCATGGCGTTCAACGTCGACAGTTCGGGTCGCGCCTCCGCCAGTCTGGATATGAGTGTTGCCTCGGCCATCGCCCGTACCTTTGGCCGGGAAAGCGTCAAGCGGGTCGAAGCGGCGGGCGGCGCACTGACCGGTGCGGAGATCATCGGCAAGGATACCGTGCCCGACATCCAACAGGCCGATGCCAGCGCCGCCGATACCCGGACCGATCGGAGTGAAATCGACAAAAGGCTGGCGATTCAGGGCCTACCGGCTGCCGAACGAAGCGGATTGCTGATCCGTCGCGCCGCGCTGGAGCGACAGCAACGCGACAATCTCGCCGCCAAGGCTGCCACCCAGGCCAGCGTCACCTTCACGCCCATCAGCTTCTATTATGCCGCCGGGTCCGGCGTCGGACTACAGGCGCAGCTGAGCGAGGTGGCGAACATCGCCTATGCCTCGCTCAGCTGGACGATCACGACGGTTCTGACCCTGCTCGCCTATCTGGGGCCGCCCCTGTTGCTGGGGCTGCTCCTGGCGCTGGCATGGTTTCATGTCGGGCGGCGCTGGTTCGCCCGGCTGTTTCCCGCCGATCGGAACCGCTGAGCCGGTCAGACCCGCCCGCGCACGATCCCGGCCGCGCTGGCGAGCACCGCGACGTCCTCGGCGAAGCCCGTCTTGGTCTGGCCGTAGCGTCCCAATGCGGCCATCCGCCCGCGCCAGCCGGGATAGGAGGCGACCACCGCCGTCACGCCGCCGATCGCCGCACCCAGCCAGCGACGCTTGGGGTCGGCCAGCACCGCGCCGGCGATCGCCGAGGTCGTGAAGCGCGCGACCAGACCGATCGGCACGATCCGGTCGGGCGCGGTCTTCTGCTTGTCGCCCGCCATTTCGCCGATCGCGAGCGCCAGCGTGCCGACGGCGACGACCGGATTGGCCAGCCAGCGCAGCACGCCCTTGCCCGGCTTCAATTCGCCCCGCGCGGCGGCGATCGACACGGCGGCCAGCGGCGTCATCGCGCGCTGTCCGCCGACCAGACCCATTTTGAACGATGCGAGCATGACCATGACCTCGTGCCTTGAAAACAGATCGTCCCAACGCTCGCCCCCGTCCGGCGGGTTCCCCCTTCCCTTCAACACCCCGGCTTTGGCATCATCCGCGCCATGATCCGCATCCTGACCACCGCCGCGCTGCTGGCGCTTGCCGCCTGTTCCTCCAACGACCAGCCCGAGGGGCTGAGTGAGGCGGAGAACCGCCAGCTGAACGAAGCCGCCGCGATGCTCGACGCCAAGGCGGTCGATCTGAACGCGATCGCCCCTTCGGACGTTGAGGCGACGACATCCACCGATAACGAAAGCTGATGCCGTCATGACCGATACGCCGCTCCGCCGCCTGGGCTCGACCGACCTGATGATCGCGCCGCTGGTGCTGGGCGGCAACGTCTTCGGCTGGACCGCCGACCGGGACGCGAGCTTCGCGGTGCTCGACGCATTCGTCGATCAGGGCGGTACGATGATCGATACCGCCGACGTCTATTCCGCCTGGGTCGACGGCCATCAGGGCGGCGAGTCCGAGACGATGATCGGCGAATGGCTGAAGGCCAGCGGCAAGCGCGACCAGGTGCTGATCGCGACCAAGGTCGGCATGCTGCCCGGCGAGGGCGGCGAGAAGCTGGCCCCCGCGCGCATCGCCGCGGCGGCGGAAGCGTCGCTCAAGCGGCTCCAGACCGACCGCATCGACCTGTATTTCGCGCATCAGGATGACGAGGATCAGCCGCAGGAGACGGTGATGGAGGCCTTCGCCAGGCTGGTCGAGGCGGGCAAGGTCCGCGTGATCGGCGCCTCCAACTTCCATGCCGCCCGGCTGATGCGCGCCAACAACGCCGCGCGCGACGCCGGCCTCCCGCGCTACCATGTGCTGCAGCCCGAATATAATCTGGTCAGCCGCCACAAATATGAGGGCGAGTTGCAGGATTACTGCGTCACCGAGAATATCGGCGTCGTGCCCTATTACGGCCTCGCTTCGGGCTTCCTGACCGGCAAATATCGCCGCGAGGCCGATCTGTCGCAAAGCGTGCGCGGACAGAAGATGGGCGAACTGCTTCACGGCAAGGGTGCGGAGGTGCTTGCCGTGCTCGACGGCGTGGCCGAGGAAACTGGGGCCACCCCGGCGCAGGTCGCACTCGCCTGGCTGATGGCGCAGGCCGGCGTCACCGCGCCGATCGCGAGTGCCACCAGCGTCAAGCAGTTGTCCGAACTCACCCCCGCCATGCGGCTCCGGCTGTCGGAGGATCAACTCGCGCGGCTAAATGCGGCCGGATCGTAACCACATAAAATATGTTAGTCGGCGGAAACCATCACGATGACCAAATCATTAAAGCCGCATGACTTCTACACCACGTACCATCATGGTGGTCGATGATCAGTTCCTCCTGCTGCTCCATACGCAATTCGCGTTGGAGGATGCGGGATACCAGGTCGTTCAGGCAAGCTCGGCGGACGAAGCGCTGCGCATGCTCGACAGCAATCCGGGCATCAGCGCGATCTTCACCGATGTGGTGATGCCCGGGTCGCTGGACGGTGCGGCCTTGGCCGCGCGGGTGCGGGATAGCCATCCGCACGTCACGGTGATCGTCACCTCCGGTGAACCCGGATATGATCCGGCGACGCTGCCGGCCGAGGTTCGCTTCCTCCCGAAACCCTATACCGGCCACGAGGTCATTCGCCTGATCGGCGACCTTTCGGCCGGAAACGATCTGCGTCAGGCCGCCTTCGCCTGAAAAGTGGCGGGGCGGCCGATCAGATAGCCCTGGATCTGTTCGCAGCCCAGCGCCTGCAGCACCGCATATTGCTGCTCGCTCTCCACACCCTCGGCCACGACGGGGATATTCAGGCTGCGCCCCAGGCCGACCGAGGCCCGCACGATCGACAGCGCCGGCCCTTCCTCGTTCATCCCGGCGATGAAGCTGCGGTCGATCTTGATCTTGTCGAACGGGAATTGCTGCAAACTGCTGAGCGACGAATAGCCGGTTCCGAAATCGTCCATCACGATACGGACCCCGGCGGCGCGCAGGGCCCGCAAATTGGCCATGGCAGTGTCGCGCTCGTCGATCAGCACGCCCTCGGTCACCTCCACCTCCAGCCGGTACGGGGCAAAGCCTCGCGCCGCGATCGCCGCCAGCATCCGCGCCGCCAGCGCCGGGTCGCGCAGCTGGACGGGCGACAGGTTGATCGCCAGCATCCATTCGACCGGCCATTGCCGCACCACGGTCAGCGCCTCGACGAGCAGATGCTGGCCGATCTCGGCGATCAGGCCATCCTCTTCGGCGATGGCGATGAAGACATCGGGGGACACCGCCCCCAGGACCGGATGGGTCCAGCGGGCCAGCGCCTCCTGCCCGATGATCCGCCGCGTCGCGCAGTCCGCGATCGGCTGGAACGCCAGATGCAGTTCGCCGCGCGTCACCGCGTCGCATAGTTCATGCGCCAGCCAGCGACGCTGCCGGCGCTCCTCGTCCATCGCCGCGTCATAATGGCGCGCGCGATTGCGACCGTCCGCCTTGGCGCGATACAGCGCGATGTCCGCACAGGCATGGAGTTCATCCCCCTCCAGCGCATGATGTTGCGACAGGGCGACGCCGATGCTCAGGCGGATCACCGGGGTGGCGGCCTCATGGCCCGCGATCGCGAATATCCGCTCGACCAGCGCGGCGGCGTCACGCTCCCCATCGGACAGGACATGGATGATCGCGAACTCGTCCCCGCCGATCCGCGCGACCACATCGCCGTCGCGCACCGCCGTCGCCAGCAGCGCGGCGGTGCGGATCAGCATCTTGTCCCCGGTCGCATGGCCCAGCGTGTCGTTGACGCCCTTGAACCCGTCCAGATCGATCGCGAGCAGCGCGACCCGCTGCCCCGCCAGCAACAGCGCGGCCAGCCGTTCGGAAAAGACCACGCGGTTCACCAGCCCGGTCAGCGGATCGTGATGCGCCAGATACTCGACCTGACGCTGAATCCGCGCCCGCTCCGCGCCCGCGCGCGACAGCGCCTCCAGCCCGCGCGTCAGTTCGCCGATCTCGTCCTGGTCGGCCGCCATGGGCAAGGGGGCGAGCGGCTGGCCGGCATTCATCGTCCGGATCGCCGCGACGATGTCGAGCAGCGGCCGCACGATCCGCCGCCGCAGCCAGACGATCAACAGGGAGACGAAGAGCAGGATCAGCACGCCCGCCATCGCCACCTGGATCAGCGCATGGCGCGCCAGCTGCTCGACCTGCGTTCCGCTGATCGCGAGTTGCCGGTTGAGCAAATCGTGCGAGGTCTGCCGCGCCTGTTCCAGCGCGTGCAGGCTGGCGACGAAGGCGGGCATCCCGGCCTTGACCGACGCGGCTCCCTGACGTGCGCCGGCCATCAGCGCCATCGCCGCCGTGGCGAATTGGCGTTGCACCCGATGCTCGGCGACCAGTGCGGCATGGATCGACCGGGGCATGTCGGGCGAGACCGTGACGGGCGTCGACAGGCCGGCGACCGTCTCACGCTCCAGCGGCCGCCAGCGCGCATCGGCGACGGCGCGCCCCTTTTCCACGTCGCGGGTCAGATCGCCGATCGCGATGCGCAACGCGCGCAGCCGGGCATCCTCGGCATCGTGCCGTGTGATCGTCGCCGTCAGATGGCGGTTCGCCTTGACCGTCGTCAGCAGCTGGCTGCCCAGCGCCAGGCCCAGTCCGCACAGCGCGAGCGACACCAGCAGGCCGATGGTCAGCATCACCGCGAAGCGGAACTGCAAGGACCGATGGCGATGCGACAAAGCTCTCATCGCGCGAACCCTAGATCCATGATGCTTAAAAATGGTGAAGCCATGATCAGTCGCCCGCGAAGACGAGCGGCGCGACCCGCCGTTCACGCTCGGTGGTCAGCAGGCTGCGGCCCATGGGGGGATGCGATCGCTGCGGGCAGTCGGGGCGGGTGCAGCGCCGGCACCCCGGCCCGATCGGCGTCGCCGCCCCCTTCAGGTCGCGCCCCCGCGCCGCCGCCAGTCCGTCGGCCAGCGACGCCTCCACCCCCAGGACGATGACGAAGCGCGCGGTGACCCCGCTGATCGAACGTCCCGCCTTCTCGATGCCCGAGGCCATGGTCAGGAGCCGCACGCCACCCTCCATTTCGACCAGCTCGGTCAGCGTCTCGCCCGGCCGGTCGACCAACGACAGCGCCCGCCACAAGGGGCAGCGCCCCTCCGCCTTGACCAGCGCGGGATGCGCGGGGCCGGCATAGCGTTTCGACACCTGCCCCGCCCGGTCCAGCCGCATCAGGAAAAAGGGCAGGCCGCGCGCGCCCACGCGGCCGAGCGTCGTCAGCCGGTGCGCCAGTTGCTCGCGCGACACGGCGAAGCGGCGCTCCAGGACGGGCAGGTCATAGCCCGTCGCCTCGCACGCGCGCAGGAACCGCGCATAGGGCATGACCAGCGCGGCGGCGAAATACTGGCCCAGATAGCGGCGGAACAGCCGTTCGGCGGTGCGGTCCCCGAACGCCGCACCGCGCGTCAGCGCGTCGATCTCACTCCGCGCCTCCAGCAGTCCCAGTTGCATCGCCAGCGCGAAGACGCGCGCGGGCCCCTCCAGCATTTCCGACAGCTGGATCTGGCGGGCATGAAGGTCGAGGCGAACGAGCGTGTCCGGCAGGATGTCGATCGGCAGGATGCGGATCGACAGCGCATGTCGCACACGCAGCCGCTCGGTAAGCGCACCGTACAGATCGGCCGCCCCCATGCGGAGTTCGTCGGCCAGCATTTCGGCGGCGGCGTCGAGATCGGGGAAGTGGTTGCGCCAGCGTTCGATCTCGCGACGGACCATGATCGTCGGATCGATCGCGACCGGAGTGGCGGCCGGCGCGCCCTCCCCGCTCCAGCGGTCGAAGGCGCGGGCGAACGCCTCCGCGCCGCCGGGTGCTGCGGCCAGCCATTCCTCCAGCTCGGCGCGGTCGATCTCCAGATCGGCGAACATGGGATCGGCCAGCCGCCGCCGCATCGCCGCCGCGCCGCCGCCCGGCGCATCGGCCGTCAGCGCGCGTGGATCGAAGTCGAACGTCTCGACCAGCCGGACCAGCAACGCCGCCGACACCGGCCGCTGGTTGCGTTCGATCAGGTTGAGATAGCTGGGCGAGATGTCGAGCATCTCGGCCATCGCCGCTTGCGACAGACCCTGCTGGCGACGCAGCCGCCGCACCGCATGGCCCGCGATCAGCTTTGCCGTACTCATGTCGCCGCTCCCTCTCCGACGATGCTGCGCCCCGCCAACCAGCTTGTCAATTCTTTACATTGCGACTTTTGATAGCTTGGCGATGATGACGTCATCACCCGCCATTTCTTACCACTTGCTGTTCTACGTCGCCCTCACCCGTCAATCTCATCATCAAGGACAGTGACTTTGTAAAGGATATGCCATGACGCTCAGCTTCTCCGACCTCATTCCCGCCCCCGCCGGGCGGTTCGACGGGATTGAGCGCCCCTACAGCCCGGCCGATGTCCAGCGGCTGCGCGGGTCGGTGGCGATCGAGCATACGCTGGCGCGGCGCGGCGCGCTGAAGCTCTGGGAGCTGTTGCGGACCGAGGATTATGTCCATGCGCTGGGCGCGCTGTCGGGCAATCAGGCGATGCAGATGGTGCGTGCCGGGCTGAAGGCCATCTATCTGTCGGGCTGGCAGGTGGCGGCCGACGCCAACACGGCGGGACAGATGTACCCCGATCAGTCGCTCTACCCCGCCAATGCCGGGCCGGAACTGGCGCGGCGGATCAACGCGACGCTGGCGCGCGCCGACCAGATCGAACATGCCGAGGGCGGCGTCACCCGCGATTGGTTCGCCCCGATCGTCGCCGATGCCGAGGCCGGGTTCGGCGGCCCGCTCAACTGCTTCGAGATCATGAAATCCTATATCGCGGCGGGCGCGGCGGGGGTGCATTTCGAGGACCAGCTCGCCTCGGAAAAGAAGTGCGGGCATCTGGGCGGCAAGGTGCTGATCCCCACCCAGACGCATATCCGCAATCTGGACGCGGCACGGCTGGCGGCCGACGTGTCGGGCGTACCGACGATCATCTGCGCGCGCACCGATGCCGAAAGCGCGCGCCTGATCACCTCCGAGGTCGACGAGCGCGACCGCGAGTTCCTGACGGGCGAGCGGACCGCCGAGGGCTTCTACCGCCTGAAGGAGGGAACCGGCGTCGACCATTGCATCAAGCGCGGACTGGCCTTCGCCCCCCATGCCGACCTGTTGTGGTGGGAGACGTCCAAGCCCAATCTCGACGACGCCCGCCGCTTCGCCGAGGCGATCAAGCGCGAACATCCCAATAAAATGCTGGCCTATAATTGCTCGCCCAGCTTCAATTGGGAAAAGAATCTCGACCGCGACGACATCGCCCGTTTCCAGCGCGAGATCGGGGCGATGGGGTACAAGTTCCAGTTCGTCACGCTGGCGGGGTTCCATCAGCTGAACTTCGGCATGTTCGAGCTGGCGCGCGGCTATCGCGATCGAGGCATGGCGGCCTATTCCGAACTGCAACAGGCCGAGTTCGCCGCCGAAACCCATGGCTATACCGCGACCCGCCACCAGCGCGAGGTGGGCACCGGCTATTTCGACCTCGTCGCACAAGTGGCGGCGGGCGGTGAAAGCTCGACCACCGCGCTCGCCGAATCGACCGAAGCCGCCCAGTTCGAGCAGGCGGCATAATAACCCCGAAATGGAAAGGAGACCTGATCATGCAGACCGAACCCCAACGCAGCCGTGCCGTCTTCTCGACCGAGGACTTCGCGCTGATGAAGGAAGCCATCGCCGAACACGTCAAGCGCGTCGCGGACGATCCCCGCTCGGTGAAGTTCGCGCATCTCTACCACCGGCTGGGGCGGATCGCCTCTTGAGGTGATCCCTTGGCCTTCGACTTCGGCGCAACGCGCCGAAGTTTATCCTGAGCGGCTGGCTTGCCAGCCAGTCGAAGGGCTCAGGCTGAACGACGGTTTGGGATCGGCTCTGACACGAGGCCTTTGTCCCAACCTCCGTTCGCGCTGAGCGAAGTCGAAATGCACGCTTCGAATGACAGTAACGCACCCCACCGTCCAAGACTTCCTTGGGGAAGGAGGCACCCCGCCGGCACCCACCGGCGGGGTTTGTTTTCACGGCGGAACAACGACCCCGATGGGACGCTTAGCGCTCCATGCCCGATACCGGCCTGACCGCGCGTATTCGCGAGAACATAGTCCTCTACGGCGCGCTGGCGGCCAATCTGGGCATCGGCGTGGCCAAGTTCGTCGCCGCCGGCATTACCGGATCGTCATCGATGCTGACCGAGGGCGTCCATTCGGTCGTCGACAGCGGCAACCAGATCCTGCTGCTCTATGGCCAGAAGCGCGCCAAACGCGGGCCGGATGCCATCCACCCGTTCGGCTATGGCCGCGAGCTGTATTTCTGGGCGTTCGTCGTCGCCATCCTGATCTTCGCACTGGGCGCCGGCATCTCGATCTATGAAGGCTGGCTGCACGTCCGTGCCCCTGAACCGCTGGTCGACCCGACGGTCAACTATATCGTGCTGGCCATCGCCTTCGCCCTAGAAGGAGCATCCTGGACGATCGCGGTACGCGAGTTCCGCCGGTCGAAGGGCGATGCCGGCTGGTGGCGGGCGATCCACGAGTCGAAGGACCCGGCGGGTTTCATCGTGCTGTTCGAGGATTCGGCGGCGCTGGCGGGGCTGGTCATCGCGGGCCTGGGCGTCTTCCTGTCGCACGAACTTAACGATCCGCGCATCGATGGCATCGCCTCGATCCTGATCGGGGTGGTGCTGGGCCTGGTCGCGGTGCTGCTGGCGCGCGAGGCAAAAGGGCTGCTGATCGGCGAGCGGGCCGACCCGGCGGTGGTCGAGACGATACGCGGCATCGTCGCCGAACGCCCGTGGATCAGCCATGTGAACCATATCCGCACGATCCACACCGCGCCCGACAGCATCTTCGCCGCGATCAGCGCCGATTTCGTCGACAGCCTGCCCATGGGTGCGGCGGAGACGATGATCGAGACGCTGGAGGATGATCTGCGGCGCGCGGTGCCCAGCCTGTCATCCATCTATATTCGCCCGGAAAAGCGCGAAAATGCCGCTACGGCTGCGCCCCAACCCAGGTTATAAGCGGTATCATGACCAAGTCGCTGCGCCTTCTGCTCGCCTTCGCTTTGTGGATCGGATGGGCCCTGCCGGCCCAGGCCGCCGTCACGATCACCTTCTGGAGCCATGAGCTGGGGAACAGCTTTCCCCACGCCTTCTTCTCGCTGCGCGGCACGGTCGATGCGACGGGCCAGCCGGTCGATGCCAATTACGGCTTCACCGCCAAATCGGTGTCGCCGGCGATCCTGATGGGCACGGTGCCGGGGCGGCTCGACATCTCGAAACCCTTCTATATCTCGACCAGCGACGCGCAGTTTTCCTATGTCATGACCGACGCGCAATATGGTGACATATTGGCGCTGGTCGCGGCGTGGGACGACAAGACGGGCGACGGCCATTACAATCTGAACCGGCGCAACTGCGTCCATTTCGTCCAGGAGGCCGCCCGGCGGCTGGGTCTCGTCGGACTGGATCACCCCGAGCTGATGAAGAAGCCGCGCTCCTATCTGAAGGCGGTGGCCAGCGCCAATGCCGACCGGGTCACGGTGCTGGGCATGTCGGGCAAGGCTTATCTCGCCTCGCTGCTGCCGCTGCCGGCTTTCGGCGCGCCGATCGGTCAGGTGCCGCTGGCCCCGGCGGTGCCGCCTGCGCCCGTACCGGCCGTACCTTCATCGGCCACCAGTTCGACCACGTCCAGAATCGACTCGTAAGCCGGATAGGGAAAGGCGATCCGCCAGCTGCGCTCGCCGACCCGCTCCAGCACGCCCGCCATGTCGCGCGCGCGGTCCTGGCCATAGGCATAGGATCGCTCTTCGTCCCCCAGCATCAACGTGCCCAGGAAAATGCTGCGCGCATCGGTGTCGGGGTAGAGGCGCCCCGTCAGCCGCTGCGATCCGGTCAGCTTCACCAGCTGCTTGCCGCCGTCCGACACGCGGCAGCGGAAATAGGGATAGGCGATATAGGTCAGCGTGCCGCGCCCCTGCGACCCCAGCTTGATCGTGCGGCATCGGTAATCGCCATCGGGCAGCCCGGGCTCGGCGATCGAACGGTCCGGATTGACCAGTTCGCCCAGCGCCGCGACGTCCGTTTCCCAGCCGCCGGCCCGTGCCTGGCGCAGCCCCTTCATCCACGCGTCGCGCCAGTTGCGCAGCCGCAGCCGATCCTCCTCGGTCGCGGCGCGCCGCCAGTCGACCGCCTCCGCCTGCCGCCGCGCGGCATGGGCGATCCCCGCCCCGCCAGCCGCGAGCCCCAGCATCAGCACCAGCGAGCAGCGCTTGCCCCCGCGCATCACTGCGCCGTCCAACCGCCATCGACCGACAGATTGGCGCCGGTGATCGCCTTGGCCTCGTCCCGGCACAGGAACAGCGCCAGCGCCGCGACCTGTTCGATCGTCACGAACTCCTTGGTCGGCTGCGCCTTCAGCAGCACATCCTCGATCACCTGATCGCGGGTCAGCCCGCGCGACTTCATCGTATCGGGAATCTGGTTCTCGACCAGCGGCGTCCAGACATAGCCGGGCGAGATGCAATTGGCGGTGATGCCATCGGTCGCCACCTCCAGCGCCACCGTCTTGGTGATGCCGACGACGCCGTGCTTGGCCGCGACATAGGCCGACTTGTTGGGGCTGGCGACCAGGCTGTGCGCCGAGGCGGTGGTGATGATCCGGCCCCAGCCCTTCTCCCGCATATGTGGGATGGCGGCGCGCATCATGTGCCAGGCCGAGGACAGGTTGATCGCGATGATCGCATCCCATTTCTCGACCGGGAATTCGGTGATCGGCGCGACATGCTGGATACCGGCATTGTTGATGACGATGTCGACCGATCCGGTTTCCTTTGCCGCGCGGTCGATCATCGCCGCGATTTCGTCCGGCCGGGTCATGTCAGCGGGGTCGTAGAGCGCGGCGGCGCCACTCGCCTGTTCCAGCGCGGCGCGGTTCGCCTCGATCGCATCCGCATCGCCGAAGCCGTTCAGCATCACAGCCGCCCCCTCCGCCGCCAGCGCCTTGGCATAGGCCAGTCCGATGCCCGAGGTGGAACCAGAGATCACCGCGGTCTTGCCCTTCAGGAACATGCGCTTCTCCTTGATATGCGCCGCACCATGCGGCCTGGCATCCGCGCGTGCAACCGCCGGAAGGGCTTGCGGGTTCAACGAACCAGACCCGATAGGTGGGCGAGGACGAAAGGGGTGATGTGCCATGCGGCTCGACGATTATGACAACGACATCAATGTCGGCGAGGCGCAGGGTGGCGGCGGCTTCGGCGGCGGCGGCGGCGGGCTGCTCTTCGGCCTGTTGCCGCTGATCGGCAGCCGCTTCGGCTGTGGCGGCATCGTCGTCGTCCTGATCATCCTGGCGGTCCTCGGCATGAACCCGCTGGGGCTGTTGACCGGTGGCGGCTCCAGCAACGTGCCCGTCACGCGGACCGCGGGGTCCAGCGAAGGCGGAAATGTGCGGCAGGTCTGCGAAGCCTCGCCCGAACGCCGCGAGACCTGTCAGGCGTTCAGCAACGCCCAGAACACCTGGGAAAAGATCTTCGCCGAGTCCGGCCAGCGCTTCTCGCCGCCGGGTCTGCGCTTCTTCACCGGCTCGGGACAGTCGGGCTGTGGCGCGGCGCAGGCGGCGATGGGGCCCTTCTACTGCCCGACCGACAGCAGCATCTATCTCGACACGAGCTTCTTCGACGAACTCGCCAACCGCTTCGGCGCGAAAGGCGATTTCGCACGCTATTATGTCGTCGCGCACGAGTTCGGCCATCACATCCAGAATCTGCTCGGCACGTCGGATCAGGTGCGGCGCGCACAGCAGGCGGCGGGTCAGGCGGAGGGCAATGCCCTGTCGGTGCGGCTGGAGCTGCAGGCGGATTGCTATGCCGGCGTCTGGGCCGCACGCAATCGCGACCGTCTGGAGCCCGGCGACGTGCAGGAAGGCATGACCGCCGCGCAGGCGATCGGCGATGATACGCTCCAGCGCGAGGCCTCCGGCCGCGTGGTGCCCGACAGCTTCACCCATGGCACCTCGGAACAGCGGATGCGCTGGCTGCGGCGGGGCATCGAGACGGGCGATCCGGCCCAGTGCAACACCTTCTCGGGCGCGATCTGAACGGATCGATCCTCCCCTTATAGGGGAGGTGGCAGGCCGAAGGCCTGACGGAGGGATGTCCCGGTTCGCGAGGAAACAGATCCTCACCACCGGCGACACCCCTCCACCATGCTGCGCATGCCCCCCTTACAGGGGAGGAAGGCGGTTACAGCTTGACGAGCATCTTGCCCTTGTTGCCGCCGGAGAACAGCGCCAGGAACGCCTCGGGGGTCTTGTCCAGTCCTTCGAACACCGTCTCCTCGCGCTTCAGCTTACCCTCCGACAGCATCGCGGCCATGTCGCGATAAAAGCCCTCATGGTCCTTGAAGTCGGACACGATGAAGCCCTGAATCCGCACGCGATTGCCGATCAGACGGGCGAGATATTTCAGGCTGGTCGGCTTGGCGTCGTTATAGACGTCGATCATCCCGCAAATCGCGAAGCGCGCGCCCGGATTGGCATGGGCGAGCGCGGCGTCCAGATGGTCGCCGCCGACATTGTCGAAATAGACGTCGATCCCGTCGGGGGCGACCTGCCCCAGCGCCTCGGTGACCGGCGTGCCGCTCTTATAGTCGATGACCGCATCGGCCCCCAGCTGGCGTACCCATTCGACCTTTTCGGCGCCGCCCGCCGATCCGATCACCGTCATGCCCTTGGCCTTGGCGATCTGCACGACCGTCGAGCCGACCGCACCCGCCGCCGCCGAGACGAACACCGTGTCGCCCGGCTTGGCCTCGGCGACATGCAGCAGGCCGTAATAGGCGGTCATGCCGGGCATGCCGAACTGGCCCAGAAACGCCTGCGGATCGGCCTTGATGTCGGGCAGCGGCTGGACATGCTGCGCGGGTAGCACCGCCTCGTCGCGCCAGCCGGCCATGTGGCTGACCATGGTTCCGACCGCGATGCCATCCGCCTTGCTCTCGACCACCTCGCCGATCGCGCCGCCCTGCATCGGCTCGCCGAGCTGGAACGGGGGCACATAGCTCTTCGTGTCGTTCATTCGCCCGCGCATATAGGGGTCGACCGACAGCCAGCGATTGACGACGCGCACCTGCCCCTCGGCAATATCGGGCAGCGTTTGCTCGACCAGCGCGAAGTCGGTGTCGACGGGCAGCCCCTTGGGGCGCGCGGCCAGGGTCCAGGCCTTCATATAATTGTCCTCTTCGTTACAATATTCGTAAATGGGAAAGGGCCCGGGTGTTGTCCACCCGAGCCCTTCCCTGTCGTCACCGATGGCGACGAGCCGTGCGATCAGTAACCGCGATTGGTGTCCGACGTGCTGCCGGTCGTGGTCGTGCCGGTGGTGCCGGTCGTCCCCGTGGTGCTCGACGTGCTGCCCGTGGTGGACGTGCCGGTCGTGGTCGAGCCGGTGCCGGTGGTCGAACCGGTCTGGCCATAGCTGTTCGACTGGCCGTAGCTGTTCGACGACTGGCCATAGCGGTTGCCACGGTCGTCATTGGTGCGGTCGCCGAACATGGCGCGCGCATTCTCTTCCTCGCGCCACTGGGCCTTGGCTTCGTCGGCGGTCTTGGTCAGCGTGACCTTGTCATCGACCGACTTCAGCCAGCGCGACGGGATCGAGTGGTGCTGGCCGCCCGCGTCGCGGTCGTTCTTGGTCAGCAGGATGCGATCGCCGCGCAGCTTGTCGACGGTGCCGACATGGCTGCCGTCCGAACCGACGACCTCCTGATGCTCCTTCACCTTGTTCAGCAGGTCGCGCTGGCCCTGACGCTCGGTGCGCCAGCTGCTGAACTCGTTCTGGAACTTGGTGCGGTTCTCGCTGCGATATTCGTCATAATCGCGGTCGAGCGCGGCGATCTGGCCCGAGCGCCAGTCGTTGTAATGATGGTCCTGCTCCGCGTAATAACGCTCGTCATAGCGGGCATCGGCCTCGCGACGACGCTCCGCGTCCTCGTCACCGAACCACGAGCGGACCTCGTCCCCGGCGCGAGCGAAGAAGCCGCGATCCTCATAGTCATAGCCCTGCGGCTGGCGACCGTAATCGCCGCGCTGGCCCTGCTGACCCTGACGGCCATAATCGCGGTCCTGGCGATCGTCGCGGCCATAGCGGTCGCCGGTATAGCCATAGCCGCGCGACGAATTGCCGTAGCTCGACGTGCGGTTGTCGTCGCGATCGTAATCGCGGTCGCTGCGGTAATCGCGGCCATAGTCGCGTTCGCCGCGATAGCCGGTATAACCGCCCGAGCGACCTTCGCCGTAACGGCCCTCGTACGCGCGACCGTCGAAATCCTGACGACCCCGGTTCAGCGAGTCGCGGTTGCCATAGCCCTGATAGCCATAGTCGCGTGCGCCATAACCGCGGCGGTCATCGTTGCGGCTGCCATAACGGTCGTCGTCGCGGTCGCGATCGAAGGCGCCCGCCGCTTCATAGTTGCGCGCGCTGGAATAGGTATAGTCACGGCCCGAGCCGTAGTCGCGGCCATAGTCGAAGTCGCGGTCGCCCCGATTGGCGTCGCGGGAATAGCGATCATAAGCCATCCATATTCTCCTGAATTCCGGTCCTGCGGGGGCCAGGGTCGCTCACCGGCGCCTGTACCGTCCGAGCGTTTCAATGAGGCAGATCAAGACATTGTTCCGTGGCCGATGCGGTGCGCACGACGGAATGCGCCACCCGACAGGTCGAAGGAGTCGGAAAAATTTTTGAGCGATGGCATCGAACCGGTGTTGCGTCGCCCCGGATCACCGGCTAATGGCGTCGCTCCCGATCATGATCGGGCACGGGGCGGGGCTGTAGCTCAGATGGGAGAGCGCTGCAATCGCACTGCAGAGGTCAGGGGTTCGATTCCCCTCAGCTCCACCACCCCGCCTATCTCCCGACATCGCCGATCCGACATGAAGCCCGCCAATCGTGCCATCATCGCGCGCGGCTTGCCCGACCGGCGGCTTTGCGCGTTAAGCGGGCGATGAACGACGATCCCGCCATCCCGGATGCGATCCCCGCCGCCAGTCTGATCCTGATACGCGACGGCATGGACCCGGGCGACCCGCCCGAGATATTGATGGTGCAGCGGGGTGCGACGCTCGCCTTTCTGGGCGGCGCGATGGTCTTTCCCGGCGGGCGCGTCGATCCCGCCGATCATGCGCTGGTCCCCCATGACGATCCCGACCCCGCCGACACCGCCGCGCGGATCGCCGCCATTCGCGAGACGATCGAGGAGGTCGGCCTTGCGGTGGGCCTCTCCCCCACCCTCGATGCCGCGGCGCGCGCGGCGCTATGCGAGGGGGTGCGACAGGGCCGGGCGTTGGCGGACGTGCTGCGTGACCACGACCTGACGATCGACACCGCCGCCCTGATCCCGTTCGCGCGCTGGTGCCCCGAACATAGTCCCGTCCGCCGCTTCGACGCGCGCTTCTATCTCGCCCGGATCGACCGCGACCGGTCCGAGACCAGGATCGACGGCAGCGAGACGGTCGATGCGCGGTGGCTTCCCGCCGCCTCGGCGCTGGCACAAGCGGACGCGGGTCGGATGCGGATCATCTTTCCCACGCGCCGCACGCTGGAGCGGCTGGCGCTCTACCAAAGCTTCGCCGCTGCGGCCGCCGATGCCGGAGCATGGCCGGTGCGGCGGATCATCCCGTTTCTGGCCGATCGCGACGGTGTGCCGTCGATCTGCATCCCTGACGATCTGGGCTTTCCGGTGACGGCGGAACCTGCGTCGCGGGCCGAGCGCGGCTGATGCGTGGGCTTCGCCACGGCGTTCGCCTTCTGGTCGGCATCGTCGTCGTCGCGGCGCTGGCGCTGCTGCTCTGGGGCCTGAGCCGGCAAAGGCCGCAAGACGTGCCCTGGGCACCGCTCGACCTCGGCCAACCGGTGGGCATGTCGACCGGGCGCAAGCTGACGGCGCTCACCCAGGATCGCGAGCAATGCATGGCGCTGCTCGACCGGGCGGGCATCCGCTACAACCCCCTGCCGACGCGACGTGATGGCGCACAATGCGGCTATGACGATGCCGTGCGGTTCGCCGATGGCGGCGCGCAGGCCATCGCCTATCGCCCGGCCTCGCTCGGCGTATCCTGTCCGGTCGCCGCCTCGCTGGCGCTATGGGAGTGGAATGGCGTGCAGAGCGCCGCCCGCGAATTGCTGGGGTCCGAGGTCGTCCGGATCGATCATCTCGGCAGCTATAACTGCCGACGTATCAGCGGGCGCAGCACGGGCGACTGGAGCGAGCATGCCCGCGCCAATGCCGTCGACATCGCCGGTTTCGGCTTGCGCGATGGCCGCCGGATCAGCGTGTTGCGCGACTGGTCGGACAGCGGCGCCAAGGGCAGGTTCCTGCGCCGTGTCCGCGACTCGGCCTGCGAGCTGTTCGCGACGACCCTGTCCCCCGATTACAATGCCGCGCATGCCGATCATCTCCATCTCGATCAGGCCTATCGCGGCCCGATGGGATGGCGCGCCTGCCGGTGACTTGACCGGTAATCCCGGCGGTGACGAGGCCCCCCGGCCCGTCACCGGCCCGGGGTCAGCTGGCCAGCGAGGTGCCGTTCGTATCGACCTTTTCCACCCAGTGCGGGAAGAAGGCCGGCTGGCGGCTCGACCAGCCGGCGGCGGTGGCCGCCGCTTCGCTGATCGACTGGAGTAGCTGGCGACGCAGTTCGGGATGCAGATGCGGCAGCGCCGCCGCCGCGCAGAACAGCGAGGGCAGCCACGGCCGCACCTCGGCCCCGATCAGCCGCTCATAGAGAAAGCGAAAGGCCGAGAAGCTGGTCAGACGCCCCTGCCCCAGATCGAATGCCGCGATCATCACCGCTGGCGCCAGAAAGGGTTCAAGCGATTCGAGACCGCTGTCGATCGGAATATGGTGCCGCACCTCGGGCAGGTTGCGATATAGACGCGCCTGCGCGCGGATGCTGGCGGCCTCGACGACATCGCGCGACCAGCGGGTCATCGCATCGTCGCGGTCCAGCCCGATATCGAGCGAGCGGCGGATATAACGCTGCGTCGATGCCGAGAAGCTCGCAAATTCCTTCATTTCGGCCAGGGTCATCGCACCTTCGGCTGGCCTGTTCTTCGATCCCATATCGTCACCCCACCCATTGGTTGAACGCGCCCAGCTTACGCCAAGTTGGTTAACGCAAGGCTGAACGCGTCAGGGACAGACGATCATGAAATGCGCCGCATCGCAACATTGGTTGCGACGAACCGCTGTCGTCGCAACCAATTACGAACCTAAAGCGGCGTCGCGGCAACTTTCATGCGCTCAGTGCTCGTCCTTGTCGTAACCCGAGGACGGTGCCGGATCGCTGCGCCCCGGCTGGGTGATCGAAAGCGGATCGCTGGCGTCCATCGTCTCGTCCAAGCTTTCGTCGAGCTGCGCGTCGACATCGTCGGGATTGCCTTCGATCTCGTCGGTGATCGCCTCGTCCTGGCCGGCATCCTGCTCGGGCTGTTGGCTGGGCTGGTCCGGCCGGTTGCCTTCCTCGGCCTTGGCGCCGCCGGGCGCTACCGAAACGCTGTCCAGCGCGCGATCGTCGATGCTGTCATTCATGGCACTTCCCCATCTCAGTGGACAGGATCAACGAGCCACCCCGCGCAACCGTTCCTGCCCGTCAGTCGAGCCGGTCGACGCGCACGCTCTGCTCGCACAGCTGCGCCTCGCCAAAGATGGTCATGAAGGCGATGTCGGTCGCGTCACGCCCCACCCCGACCAGCGCGATCTCGTCGGCGCGCGCCATGCCGGTGGCGTCGACCAGATGCCAGCGGCCATCGAGCCACAATTCGGCCACCGCATGGAAATCGGGCGGATCGACGCCCGGCGCATAGGCCGAAACGCAGCGCGCCGGAATCTCCGCCGCCCGCGCCAGCGCGACCAGCAGATGGGCATAGTCGCGGCACACGCCGGTGCGCGAGGCGAAGGTGTCGAGCGCGGTCGTAACCCCCTGCGAACTGCCCGCGCGATAGGTCATCCGGGTCTTCACCCAATCGACCAGCGCGGCGGCCAGCGCGCCGCCAGACAGCCCGCCGAAGCGCGCGCGGACGAAGCCCTCCAGCTTGTCCGACTCGCAATAACGGCTGGGCAGCAGATAGGGGATCAGGACTCCGGGCAGCGCGCGGGCCGGCGTCGCCGGCAGGACGTGGAGGTCATGGACCGGGCGGTCGATCACGACCACCGCCTTGTACCGCGCGGACAGGGCATGGTCGGCGCGGACCCAGCAACGCTGCCCGATGCCGTCCTCACCCGGCACCGCCGTAACGCCATGATCGGACCAGATGGTCAGCGACTGTTCTTCCAGCCACTGGTCGGCCATCGCCGCCGCTTCGATCTGCAGCAATATGTCCGCCGGCGCGGTCAGCGTATAATCCAGCGACACTTCGATCGACAGCCGCATACATCATCCCGTCATAGCAAAAGGGCCTGGCGGATCGTCCGCCAGGCCCTGAAAGATACTCATAGTCGCCGTGCGTCAGTCGCGGCTGGAGCCGGTCAGGCGCAGGATGAACAGGAACATGTTGATGAAGTCGAGGTACAGGCTGAGCGCCGACATGATGACCACGCGGTCCTGCATCGACGTACCGCGCACCTCGTAATAGAGCGACTTGGTACGCTGCGTATCATAAGCAGTCAGACCGGCGAACAGCAGCACGCCGACGAAGCTGATGACCAGACCCATCGTCCCCGACTGAAGGAAGATGTTGATGATGCTGGCGACGATCAGACCGACCAGACCGATGATCAGGAAGGTGCCGAAGGCCGACAGGTCACGCTTGGTGGTGTAGCCGTACAGGCTCAGCGCCGCGAAGCCTGCCGCGGTGGCGAAGAACGCGCCCGCGATCGACGAACCGCTATAGACCAGGAAGATGGTCGACAGCGACAGACCCATGACGATCGCGAACGCCCAGAAGAGCAGCTGCATCGTCGAGGTCTTCATCCGCGACTGGCCCATGCTCAGCGCGAAGACGAAGCCCAGCGGCGCGAACATGATGACGTACTTCAGCGGACCGCCGCCCATGAAGACCTGCGCGGCCGGGCTCGACGCCCCGCCCCAGGCGAACAGCAGCGCGACGATACCCGTCAGCAGCACGCCGGACGCCATATAGTTGTAGACGGACAGCATGTACGAACGCAGGCCGGCGTCGAACGCGGTCGAGCCCGTGTTGGCGGTGGTTCCGAACGGCGCGGCGCTCGGCCGTGGATCAGACCAGTTTGCCATGGTGAACTATTGCTCCTTTGCCCGGCCATATGCCGGTTGATGGAAATATCGCTCTCTCGGGGACGCATTTCAAGCCAAAGCGGTTCCCGATCATAGCGTCATTACGATAGAAACACTTTGTTATGCTCCGCCTGTTCATCGCACTCCGCCCGCCGCCCGCCATTCGCGACCTCCTCGCCGATGCGATGGATGGTGTTCCGTCGGCCCGCTGGCAGGATGACGACCAGCTGCATCTGACCCTGCGCTTCATCGGCGAGGTCGATCGCCCGGTGGCCGAAGACATCGCCGCCGCGCTGGAACAGGTCCATGCACCCGCGCCGACCGTGCGGATCGCGGGTGTCGGCACCTTCGATCGCCGGGGGCGGGTCGACACGCTGTGGGCCGGGGTCACGCCGCACGATGCGCTCGCGCATCTGCACCGCAAGGTCGACCAGGCCTGTGGGCGCGCGGGCCTGTCACCCGAGCCGCGTGCCTATCTGCCACATATCACCTTGGCCCGCCTGCCCGGCTCGGCCGGCCGCGCGCCGGAGATCGCGGGGTGGCGCGCGGTCCATGCCGGCCTGTCGAGCGCGCCCTTCGCGATGGAGCACCTCGTCCTCTACCAAAGCCATCTGGGTCATGGCGGCGCATCCTATGAACCCGTGATGCGTTGGCCGCTGGACACCGGCGCGCCCGATGCCTGAACCTTGGCGTGCCGGCTATGAAAAGACGTTCGAACAGGGAGCTTCCGACATGATGAAATATGCCACGCTGCTGACCATCGGCACCCTCGCACTGGGCCTGGCCGCCTGCGACCAGACCAAGATGGAAACCGGTGCCCCCGTCCCCGGCGCCCCGAGCGCGACCGCGATGCTGCGTACCGGCACCGGCGGCGAGGCCGGCCGTGCGACCGCGACCGAGGTAGCGGGCGGCCTGCGCGTCACGCTCGACGCGATGAACGTGCCGGCGGGGCTGCACGGCGTCCATGTCCACACCGTCGGCCGGTGCGACGCGCCCGATTTCACCACCGCCGGCGGCCATTGGAACCCCGCGCAGCGCCAGCATGGCAGCATGAACCCGCAGGGCCCGCATGAGGGCGACATGCCCAACATGACGGTCGGCAATGACGGGCGCGGTACGCTGGGCGTCGTGCTGCCGGGCGCGACGATGGCGGGGCTGCTCGATGCGGACGGCTCGGCGATCATCATCCATGCCGCCGCCGACGATCTGAAGACCGACCCCAGCGGCAATAGCGGCGCGCGTCTGGCCTGCGGCGTGTTCCAGGCCAACTAAGCCCCACTCCGATCGGCCCCGTCGCATGACTCCCGTGCGGCGGGGCTTTTCCTGTCAGGATGTCCGCATGACCAGCGCCCTGCCCACCCGCCGCTTCGGCGGGTTCCTGTTCGACATGGACGGCACGATCCTCAGTTCGATCGCCTCGGCCGAACGCGCCTGGACGGATTGGGCGACGCGGCAGGGGCTGGATGTCGACGCGTTCCTGCCGACCATCCACGGCGTCCAGTCGGTCGAGACGATCCGCCGGCTGAACCTGCCCGGCATCGATCCGGTGGCGGAGGCGCATGCGCTGACCGAGGCGGAGATGCTGGACGTCGACGATGTCGTGCCGATCGGCGGTGCGGCGGAATTCCTCGCCGCGCTGCCGGCGGATCGCTGGGCGATCGTGACCTCCGCGCCACGGCGGCTGGCGGAGGTGCGGCTGAAGGCGGCGGGCCTGCCGCTACCGGGCGTGTTCGTGACGGCGGAAGATGCCGAGCGGAGCAAGCCCGCACCCGACGGCTTCCTGCTGGGGGCGAAGCGGCTGGGCATCACGCCGAAGGATTGCCTAGCGTTCGAGGACGCACCCGCTGGGATCGCGGCGGCCGAAGCGGCGGGGATGACGGTCGTGGTGATCACCGAGACGCATCGTCACGCGATGGATACGGCGCATGCGACGGTGACGGATTATCGCGATCTGGCGGTGGAGTGGGACGGTGCCAGCCTGAAGCTGGACCACCGGATTTAAATCGCCATCCTCACCCTTCCCACCCACCTTCCGTGGGCGGGCCCCTTCCCTCTCCCATCGGGAGAGGGAGGGAGGCGCGGAGTGCCGGAAGGGTGAGGGCATCCCGCCCCACCGTTCAGCCTGAGCGAAGTCGAAGGCCAAAGGATTCCGGATAGTGCAGGGCGTGCACTTCGACTTCGCTCAGTCCGAACGGAACGAGAGCTAGGGGCGACGGACCATCTGGCCGCCTCTCCTCAAACCGTAAAGCTCTCCCCGCACCCGCACGCACCCTTGGCATTGGGGTTCTGGAACACGAAACCGGCGGTGAAATCGTCCTCGACCCAGTCCATGGTCGAGCCGATCAGATACAGGATCGACCCGCCATCGACGAACAGCGTCCCACCCGGCGTATCGATCTTCTCATCGAACGCCTTGGCCTCGGTGACATAATCGACCGAATAGGCCAGCCCCGAACAGCCCCGGCGCGGCGTCGACAGCTTGACCCCGACCGCCCCTTCCGGCGCGCGCGCCATCAGGTCGGCGATCCGCGCTTGGGCCGAGGGCGTCAGGTTCAGTGCGGCGGGGCGCGGACGGAGCGTGGTCGCCATGGTCAGAGCATTCCCAGTTCGAGCTTGGCGTCGTCCGACATCTTCTGCGGGTCCCATGGCGGGTCCCAGACGAGATTGACGTCGGCCGTCGCGATGCCTGGGACCGCCGAGACGCGGAGTTCCACCTCGCCCGGCATCGACTCGGCGACCGGGCAATGCGGGGTGGTCAGCGTCATCGTGACGACCGCATGGCCGCCCTCGGTCACTTCGACGCCGTAGATCAGCCCCAGGTCATAGATGTTGACCGGAATCTCGGGGTCGAAAATATCCTTCAGCGCGTCGATGATGCCATCGTACAGCGCGCCGCCCGGCTGGGTCGGATCGTCGGCGGTCGGCTTTTGCGACAGGAAGCCCGACAGATAGTCGCGCTGGCGCTCCGCCGGGGCTTCGACCACGTCCTGCACGCGCGCCTTGGGCGGCTGCGCCACGCTCTCGACCTCTTCGATCTTGTAATCGCTCATCCGAAAATCCTCGTGACCCGCCGGACGCCATCCACCAGCGCCGCGACGTCATCGGGTCCGTTATACACGCCGAAACTCGCCCGCGCGGTGGCAGGCAGGCCGAGCGCCTCCATCAAAGGCTGCGCACAGTGATGGCCCGCGCGGATCGCCACCCGGCTCTCGTCCAATATGGTGCCGATGTCGTGGGGATGAACCCCCTCGACCGCGAAACTGACGATTCCCGCCGAGTCTTCCGGCCCCAGCAGCCGCACCGAGTTGATCGCCGACAACCCTTCCCGCGCCTGGGCGACCAGCGCCGCCTCATGCGCATGGATCGCATCCAGCCCGATCACCGAGACATAGTCGATCGCAGCATGGAGCCCCAGCGCCCCGACGATATGCGGCGTCCCCGCCTCGAACCGGCCCGGCGGCGGGGCGTAGGTGGTCTTCTCGAAGCTCACCCGGTCGATCATCGATCCGCCACCCTGATAGGGCGGCATCGCCTCGAGCAGTTCCGGCCGCGCCCACAGCACGCCGATGCCGGTCGGGCCATAGAGCTTGTGACCGGAGAAGACGTAGAAATCGCAGTCGAGCGCCTTCACATCGACCGCAATGCGCGGCACCGCCTGGCACCCGTCGAGCAGGATCTTCGCACCGACGCCATGCGCCAGATCGGCCGCGCGCCGTGCGTCGAGTACAGAACCCAGCACGTTCGACACATGGCCCAGCGACACAAGCTTGTGCGCCGGGGTCAGCATGCGCGCCATCGCATCCAGATCGATGCGGTGGTCCGCCGTCAGCGGCAGCACGTCGATCGCGACGCCCAGCCGCTCGGCGACCATCTGCCACGGCACGATGTTGGAGTGATGCTCCAGCATCGACAGCAAGATGCGGTCGCCCGCCTTGAGGTTGGTCACGACCCAGCACTGGGCGACGAGGTTGATCCCCTCGGTCGCACCGCGCGTGAAGACGATCTCGTTCGCCGACCCAGCGCCAATGAACCGCGCCGTCGCCTCGCGCGCCTTTTCATAGGCGACCGTCATGTCGGCCGAGCGCTGATAGACGCCGCGATGCACCGTGGCATAGCTGGTGTCATAAGCCCGCGTGATCGCGTCGATGACAACTTGCGGCTTCTGCGCGGTCGCGGCGGTGTCGAGATAGGCCCAGCCGTCCGGGATCGCGGGGAAATCCGCCACGCGATCAAGAGGTGAAGCGGTCGCCATCAAATCCTCCCCAAGCTGTGCTTGGGGAGGGGGACCATGCGCAGCATGGTGGAGGGGCAAGCCCCTCGCCCCTCCACCACCGCTTCGCGGCGGTCCCCCTCCCCATCGGAGATGGGGAGGATTTGGGTGGTCGTCGTCAAAGCGCCGCCTCCAGCCAGGCATCGGCATCCGCCGCAAAGGCTTCGCGCACCACCTCGTTGCCGATCCGGTCGATCGCGTCCGCCACGAAGGCGCGGGTCAGCAACGCCTGCGCACGGGGCTTAGGGATGCCACGGCTCTGCATGTAGAACAGTGCCTTGGCATCGAGTTCACCCACAGTCGCGCCATGCGCGCACTTCACGTCGTCGGCGAAGATTTCCAGCTCGGGCTTCAAATTCACCGTCGCCGTCCGCTGGAGCAGCAGACCGCGCAAGCTCTGCTCGCCATCGGTCTTCTGCGCATGACGCGCCACTTCGACCCGCGCGGCGAGGCTCGCCTGGCTGCGATCGGCGGCGACCGCACGCCACAGCTGATGGCTCTGGCCGTTCAGCGCAGCATGGCGCAGCGAAACCGCACATTCCTGCTTCAACTCACCCTTGGTCAGCAGCGCGCCGCCGAACTCGGCATAGGCGCCGTCGCCGGTCTGTGTGATGCCGCCATCGATCCGCGCACCCATCGTACCCGCCGCCAGGAAGGTCGCGGTCAGGCTCGCCCCCTCGCCCAGTTCGGCTTCCTCGCGCAGCGACACGAAGCCGTCATCCTGCAGCAGCCGCACCGCCCGCATCAGCCGCGCCGACGCCGCAAGCTTCACCCGCGTCAGCCGGTTGGTCCAGCCGTGCCCGACATAAG
The DNA here is from genome assembly GCF_052056765.1 of Sphingomonas pseudosanguinis. Classification (NCBI taxonomy): domain Bacteria; kingdom Pseudomonadati; phylum Pseudomonadota; class Alphaproteobacteria; order Sphingomonadales; family Sphingomonadaceae; genus Sphingomonas; species Sphingomonas pseudosanguinis. The sequence continues at coordinate 789,954 of NZ_CP189888.1, read as the reverse complement.
TCTCATAGACCTGCGCCGCCGCATCCTCGGCGAGCACGATCTCGGCCGGCAGGTGATTGGCCGCACCGCTGGCGACATGGACGATCTGTACCGGCTCGGCGACAGCATCGCGGTCCAGCCGCAACGACCAGCCACGCCCCAGCGCCTGCCTACCCAGCGGATGGTCGCTGGCATCGATCTGGGTCAGTTGGACCGGGCCGAGATCGCTGGCGCTTTCATCCAGCACGCCGTCGACGAACAGCAGCCGCGCGCCGCCCAAGTCGAGGAAGCGATCCGCCCCCGCGACCGGCACCGCCCGCTCGCTCTCCGCCGCCCGGCGCAAGCTGTCGATATCGGCCCAGCGCCACGCCTCCTCGCGCGTCAAGGGGAGTTCCAAAACGTCCGCCATCAATTCCTCCCCAAGCTTTGCTTGGGGAGGGGGACCAGCCGCAGGCTGGTGGAGGGGCAAGCCCCTCGCCCCTCCACCACCGCTTCGCGGCGGTCCCCCTCCCCATCGAAGATGGGGAGGATTTGGAAGGCCGCGCTCATGCCTCCACCCCGGCATAGCCCTCACGCTCCAGTTCGAGCGCGAGTTCGGGGCCGCCCGAGCGCACGATGCGGCCATCGGCCAGCACATGCACCCGGTCGGGCTGCACATAGTCGAGCAGCCGCTGATAATGGGTGATCAGCAGCACCGCCTTGTCGGGCGCGCGCATGATCCGGTTGATGCCGTCCCCGACGATGCGCAACGCGTCGATGTCGAGGCCCGAATCCGTCTCGTCCAGGATCGCGAACTTGGGGTTCAGGATACCCATCTGGACCATCTCGTTGCGCTTCTTCTCACCGCCCGAGAAGCCGACATTGACCGGACGCTTCAGCATGTCCTGGTTCAGCCCCAGCCCATCGGCCTGCGCGCGGGCGAGCTTCAGGAACTCCCCACCCGACAGCGGCTTTTCGTCGCGCTGGCCGCGCTGCGCGTTCAGGCTCTCGCGCAGGAACTGGACGTTGGACACGCCGGGGATCTCGACCGGATATTGGAAGCCCAGGAACAGGCCCACGGCGGCGCGCTCGTTCGGCTCCAGCTCGAGTAGGTCGACGCCGTCGAACGTCACCGAACCCTCGGTCACTTCGTACCCCGGGCGCCCGCCCAGCACATAGCCCAGCGTCGACTTGCCTGCGCCGTTCGGCCCCATGATCGCATGGACTTCGCCCGCATTAACCTCGAGCGTCAGGCCCTTGAGGATCGGCTTGCCGTCAATCTCGGCGTGGAGGTTTTCAATCTTGAGCATGGCCACCGAAAGCTACTTTCCAAGCTAGTGTATCAAGATCGCCAAACCACTCTTGAGCAAGCGATCGGACGTCTTCTTTCGTCATATCAAACGAGCGAGCTGCCTCGCTAAGTGCGTCGTCCACTGGGAGTTGTATCACCAGCAGGTGATACAAGCAGTTGAGCACCCCTTCCCTGGGAGGAGCCCTCACCCGACCGAACCCTCCAACGAAATCCCCAGCAGCTTCTGCGCTTCGACCGCGAACTCCATCGGGAGCTGCTGCAAGACTTCCCGCGCAAAGCCGTTGACGATCAGCGCGACCGCCGCTTCCTGATCCAACCCACGGCTCATGGCGTAGAACAGCTGGTCCTCGCTGATCTTGCTGGTCGTCGCCTCATGCTCGATCTGCGCGCTGGGGTTCTTCACCTCGATATAGGGCACGGTATGCGCGCCGCACTGGTCGCCAAGCAGCAGGCTGTCGCACTGGGTGAAGTTGCGGACATTCTCGGCGGTCGCCGCCACGCGGACCAACCCGCGATAGGTGTTGTCCGAATGCCCGGCCGAAATCCCCTTCGACACGATGGTGGACCGCGTGTTCTTGCCCAGATGGATCATCTTGGTGCCGGTATCGGCCTGCTGGCGATTGTTCGTCACCGCGACCGAGTAGAACTCACCGACCGAGCCGTCGCCCGCCAGCACGCAGCTTGGGTATTTCCACGTCACCGCCGAGCCGGTTTCGACCTGCGTCCACGACACCTTGCTGTTCTTGCCCTGACAGAGCGCGCGCTTAGTGACGAAGTTGTAGATGCCGCCGACGCCATTCTCGTCGCCCGGATACCAGTTCTGGACGGTCGAATACTTAATCTCGGCATCGTCCAGCGCGACCAGCTCGACGACCGCCGCGTGAAGCTGGTTCTCGTCGCGCATCGGCGCGGTGCAACCTTCGAGATAGGAGACGTACGCCCCCTTGTCCGCGACGATCAGCGTGCGCTCGAACTGGCCGGTATTCTCCGCATTGATGCGGAAATAGGTCGACAGCTCCATCGGGCAGCGGACGCCCTCCGGGATGTAGACGAAGGTGCCGTCCGAGAAGACCGCCGAGTTGAGCGTCGCGAAATAGTTATCCCGCTGCGGCACGACCTTGCCCAGCCATTTGCGGACCAGATCAGGATATTCCTTGATCGCCTCGGAGATCGAGCGGAAGATCACACCCGCCGCTTCCAGCTCCTTGCGGAAGGTGGTCGCGACCGACACCGAGTCGAACACTGCGTCGACCGCGACCTTGCGCGCGCCCTCGACGCCCGCCAGCACTTCCTGCTCGGCGATCGGAATGCCCAGCTTTTCGTAGGTCCGGCGAATTTCGGGGTCGAGCTCGTCCAGCGACGCGATCGTCTTCTTCTGCTTCGGCTCCGCGTAATAATACGCGTCCTGATAGTCGATCGGCGGGATGTTCAGCTTGGCCCAGTCCGGGCTCTCCAGCGTCTGCCACAGGCGAAACGCCTTCAGCCGCCAGTCGAGCATCCATTCGGGCTCGCCCTTCTTGGCAGAGATATAGCGAACCGTATCCTCGCTCAGCCCCTTGGGCGCGAAGTCCTGCTCGACCTCGGTGGCAAAGCCCCACTCGTACTTCTTGTTGGCGGCGGCGAGCGCCTCTGCATTCTTCGTGGCCATCAGGCGAATACCCCCGGACGCGGCGACACGTCCATCACTTGCGATTCAACAGGATCGGCGGCGAGCGTCGCGAGCGTCACCCCGGAAAAGGCGGCGCGTACCGCCTGATTGACGACATGCCAATGCGGACGCACACGACATTGCATTTCCAGGCCGCAATCATGCGCGGCGCCATCGACACAGGCGGTCAGCGCGATCGGGCCGTCCACCGCCTCGACGATATCGGCCAGGCTGATCGTGTCGGCGTCGCGGGCGAGGCGGATGCCACCGCCGGTGCCGCGCGTGCTCTCGATCAGCCCCGCGCCCGCCAGACGGCTCACGAGCTTCTGCGCGGTGGGCAAAGGCACGCCTGTCTGCCCCGCCAGCAGGGTCGCGTTGCTCCGCCCGCCAGCGCCTTCGCGCGCGGCGGCGGTCATCATCACGACCGCATAATCGGCTAGGCTGGAAAGGCGCATGATCTCCAATCGGATGGATTTGGTCCGATTGGCAAATGGGCGTGAGGGAGCGGTTCGTCAACCGCGAATGCGTGTGGGAATTTCGATGGGTGTGAGTGAGGGGGCCTCACTTCTTACTTCTTAAGCCCCTCCCGTAAACGGGAGAAGTTTGGGGAGGGCATGGGGTCTCACCGAGCCTGTCGCCCGTGGCCTTGCCCTCCCCCATCCCCTCCCGCCTGCGGGAGGGGCGTGAGACTCAGCAGGCGTGGGTCAGCGACCGATCAGGCCTTGCGCGATTTCGTCCGCCACATCCGACGCCGGATGGCCGGTTTCGGCCGAGCGCTGCCACACCTGTTCCAGACGCTCCGGGATCTTCGCGATGCGCGCCATGACCTCGGCCTCGTCGCCTTGGCCCAGATATTCCAGACCAACATTGATGATACCGCCCGCATTAATGACGTAATCGGGGGCATAGAGGATGCCCGCTTCCGCCACGCGCGCGCCGTCTTCACGGGTCGCCAGCTGGTTGTTGGCACCGCCCGCGACCACCTTGGCCTTCAGTCTCTGGATCGAGTCGGCGTTCAGCACCGCGCCCAGCGCGTTGGGGCTGACCAGATCGACATCCGCGAACAGGATCTCGTCGGCCGAAGCGACGCTCGCGCCCAGCTCCGACGCCATCTGCTCGGCCCGCGCCTGATTTACGTCCGCGATGGTCAGGACCGCACCATCCTTGGCCAGCAGCTTGGCGAGACCACCGCCGACCGAGCCGACGCCCTGGATCGCGACGCGCACGCCCTTCATGTCGGTCGCACCCAGACCGCGGCTAGCGGCGGCCTTCACGCCCAGATAGACGCCGTGCGCGGTATAGGGGCCGGGATCGCCGCCCGCAGCGCCGCTCGCCACCGGCAGGCCCGAAACATAGCGCGTCTGGGTCGCGATGACCTTCATCCGCTCCTCGGACATGCCGACATCCTCGGCGGTCACGTAGCGCCCGCCGAGCGATTCGACCGCGCGACCGAAGGCTTCGAGCTGGGCGGTGGTGATGACGTCGCCGGGCTTGGCCGCCAGGACCACGCCCTTGCCGCCGCCCAGCGCCAGACCCGCCATCGCGTTCTTGTAGCTCATGCCGCGCGACAGGCGCAGCGCGTCGGTGATCGCCAGCGCGGGCGTGCCATAGTTCCAGAAGCGCGCCCCGCCCGCCGCCGGGCCGAGATGCGTCGAGTGCACGGCGATGACCGCCTGCAGACCCGATGCGGGATCGGTGAACAGATGCACGCCTTCATGCGCGTCGAAATCGGGAAAGCCCCAGTTCGTCATGCTCGTCCTTCGGTCCGACAAATGCGGAACCGGACCGAGTCTTCCGACCCGGCCACCCAGATCGGTGAGGATGTTGGGGGGACACGGCTCTGAAGGGGGCCGGTGCCGTGGCCAGCGCACTGGCCTGAAAGAATGGGGCGACCGACGGGACTTGAACCCGCAACTTCCGGCATCACAAGCCGGCGCTCTAACCAATTGAACTACGGTCGCCGCGAAGGCTTGCGCCCCTAAACGGGATCACCCGGCTTCGTCAAGCGCTCAAAAAGCGCCCGCGTCAAAATCTCCCCTGCGCCGACAGGCGATAGCCGCCGCCCGACCCCGCGACGAAGCCCAGCTGCTCCAGCTTGGCCGCCGCCGCCGGATCGCCAGGCGTCAGGACGAGGTCTGCGGTATAGCGGCCATCGGGGCGGATGCGCAGGTTCACCGCCTCGGTCCCGCCCTGCCCCGTCATCGGCAGCAGCAGCGCGCCGGCCTCGCACCGGGCATTGCCCATCATCGTCGGCGGCAAAGGCAGCCCGCCCGCCTCGCCGGTCACGGTCGCGCGCACGCGCCCGCCCGCTTCCTCGCACACGCCGTCGCGGAAACGGACGGTGACGTCCTCCAGCGACAGCATCGTCACCGGCAATGGCGCGAACAGCGCGGCGGCGGGCAGGTTGGCGGTGACGCCGTCGATGCCCATCGCATGGCGGCTGATCGTCGCGGCGCCCATGATCGGGCGACCATCGGCGCCGGCGCCCTCGAACGCCAGCCGCGCCCGGCCGACGAGCAGGGCGAGCGGTGACAGCGACACACGCAGATCGCCGAGCGCGACCTCACCGAACCGCGCCTCCAGCATGCTGCCGCCCCAGATGGTGCCACCGACCCGCCTTGCGCTCAGCCCCTGAGCGGCCAGCCCGGTCGCGCCTAGCGCCAGGCGCATCGGCAGGAAGACGATCAGCGCCACGACCAGCATCGCGGCGAACAGCACCGATGGCCGCGTGGTCATCCGCAACCGCATCAGGACACCCGTGTCCGCAGGAGGAGTGCGACGCCGACCGTGCGGTCGCCATTGTCGGTCAATGTCGCCTGTTCGACCAGCACGCCGCCCCGCTCCAGCCGGGCGAGCCACGGCGTCAGCGCGGCGGGGCGCGCCGACCCGATCTGCGCGCGGACCCGGCCGGGGCCGTCCTCGGTCAGGCTGGTCAGCGTGAAGCCCGCCTGCTCGGCCGATACGCGCACCGTGTCGGCCAGCGTGCCGGACAGCGCGGCAGGACGGCGGCGGCGTTGCGAGAGTTCGGCGGCGATGGCTTGCGCCTCGCCCAGCCGGATCACCGCATCGGCATGGCGTTCGCGCGCGCTCGACAGGCCATCGCTCATCGGGCGCAGGATGCCGCCCCAGATGATCGTCACGATCAGCAGCGCGCCCATGACCAGCAACAGCCGTTTCTCGCGCAGCGAACGCCCGTCGAACCAGAGTTTCAGCGCCTTCATCGCCCACGCACCGTGAATTCTCCCGTGATCCGGCCGTTTGCCGCGACGAAGGTGCTGGGCTGGACGGTGAAGCCCTGCGCCTCGATCGCGCGCTTCAGATCGGTCGCCAGCGCCTCGCGGTCGACCGCCACGCCCAGCCGGACGTCCCCGCTCGGCTGGAAGTCCAGCGCGGTCAGCTCGGTGCCGGGCACGCCGCGCACCGCCGCGAAGATCGCCGCCGCCGTCCGGCTGAACCCCTGGCCCGGCCCGCGCACCGCCGACAACCGCTCGGTCAACTGCCGGTCGGCATCGACCAGGGTCTCGCCGCGCGGCAGCGCGGTGCGCGCGACCTGCTCGATCTTCGCCTCGGTCGCATCGGCGGCGAAGCTGTATTTGGTCCACTTCACCAGATCGATCGCCAGCGTGACGACGATGATCGTCAGACCCAGCCACGCCAGCCGCCTGACCAGCCGCCAGTCGATCGTAAAGCCGCGCCGCCGCGCGAACGGCCCCTGCCGCAGGTCGAGCGCGGGGGCTGCGGCGACCGCCCCCAACGCCGCCTCGACACCGTCGGCGTCCAGATCGGCGAGCGGCGCCTCACCGGTGACGATCTCGGTAAAGCCCGGCTCGTCGGCAAAGCCCGACGAACGCCCGCGCACCACGCCCTGCCCGGCCAGATCGCCCCGGACATAGCCCTCATCCGGGCGCGGCAGCAGCAACGGCGCAGGCACGACCGCGACCGGGTCCACCCCCGCCGCGCCCAGCCGCGCCAGCCAGCCCGCCATCGCGCCGCGATTGACGATCCCGATCGGGCGGCCGCCATCCTCGTCCTCGCCGACCGCGACATGGAGTTCGTCCATTGGCGCGGCACTGACCTCGGCCGCCAGCAGCCGTGCGGCGGCGGCGGCCTGCGCGGTCGAGCGCGCCGGGATGTCGGCCCAGTGCAGCGACACCGCATCGGCGGGCGCGACCGCGATCACCTCGCCGTCACCCTGGGGCAGGCCCTCACCGCTGGCGGCGATGCGTTCGTCCTCGATCCGCATCCAGCGATAGTCGCCGCCCTCGCCCGGCGGCAGGAACAGGAGGTTGGTCGCACTCATCACTCTTCCCCCCAAATCCGCGCCACCAGCTGCGGCATTCCCTGTCGCGCATCGACCAGCGCGCGTTCGTCGACCCGGACGCTGCCCAGCGTCACCGTGATGCGCAGATTGAACCAGCCGGTGGTCGTCGCCACACCGCCGCCCCCGCTCGCCCCCGGCATCTGCGCCCAGAACGCGCCCGCGTCCGCATAGCCTTGCGGTGGACGGCGCAAAAGGGCCTGCGCGATGGCACCCGGCGAAATCGTATCGACCTGCGCCATCGCGACCAGCGGTGCCTGCTCGGGGGCCAGCGTGTTGATGTTGACCATGGTCGGCGTCGCCTGGGGCAACGTACAGATCCAGGGGCGCAGCTGGGCATACAGCTCGGGCGTCACGCCGTTGACCATGCGGAACTCGCTGACATCCGCCATCATCGCGCCGCCGGTGCGATAGGGCGGATCGCGAGTAAGATAGAGCGCATCCTCCGCGCCGCCGCCCTGCGGGTTCTGATCGCTGTCGATCCAGTCGGAGGTGGCGGTGGCGACCTGCTCGGCGACCTGACCGGGGATACCCAGCAACCGCATCAGCTTGGCGAAATGCGCGACCTCGACTGCGTTGCCGATCAGTACGCCGGGCTGGCCGGGCAGCGCGCTCGCCAGGCCGTTCAGGTTGAAGCAGTTGCCGCCGTCGGTCACCCGCGCCACCGCCGAGCCGCCCCCCGCCATCCCGCCGAGCGGCAGGGCGAAGGGCCGGTCGCTCCATCCGCCCAGCAGCGACACGCGGCCCTGCGCCTGTTGCAGCAGATCGCCGATACGGATCATCGCCAGCGCCTCGGCCGCATAGGCGTATCCGCGCGCCTGCTCGATCGCCACCGCATTGCCGCCCAGCCGGGTCGCCAGCCGCAGCTTTTCCAGCGCGGTCGCGGCCAGCACCGCGATGACCGCGACCAGGATGAGGACGGTCAGCAGCGCGGCGCCCCGCTCGCCGGACTTGGGGTGATGGTCAGCCACCGGGGGTCGCGGTCGGGGTCGGAGTGGGTGTCGGCGTGGCACCCGGCCCGCCGACCGCGCTGGCGGCGGTGCGATAGCCGGTGCCGACCAGAAACAGCTGGCGGAAGATCTGGCCGTCGTCGCGCACGATCGTCACCTCGGCCGCCTGGGGCAGGGCGACGCCCGGTTCGCCCTGCCATTGCTCCAGCCAGGCCCCCTGGAAACGGTAGCGCAGATGCAGCTCGCGGACATGATCCATCAATGCGGCCGGCTCCATCGGCGCGGCCCCGTCGAGCAGCGGCCACGCCGCCCGCTCCAGCACGTCGCCGTTGAGGCGATAGGCGACCTTCTGCAACGACGGCCGCTGGGCATCGTCGAGATTGCTCCAGCCCGCCCGGACCAGCCGCATCGCATCGGGTCCGGCGACCATCGCGGGCGTCTGCACCCCGCCCTCGTCGCGCGTCGGCCGGTCGACCGCCTGCGCCAGATCGGCCGACAGGATCGCGGTCGTCCGACTGACGGCGGCCATCGAATCCAGCCGCTCCCCGGTCACCCCCTGCGCCCGCACGCTGAGCGACAGGATCGCCACCGCGGCGGCGGCCAGCATCGAAAAGATGAGCAGCGCCACCATGACTTCGACCAGGGTGAAGCCCGCCTGCCCCGTACCCCCGCGCGGGCGGGAACCCAGTTCTTTCTCAACCATTGCTGCCGCAGCCGGCGTCAAGGATACTGGGCCCCCGCCCGCGCGGGGGCACCCAAAGGCGGGCAGGCCGATCACGACGCCGCCACCCCGATCGCCGCCGCCGCCATGGGCGGACGCACCATCGTCATCCGCCCGACGATGCTGCCCCCGGCATTGGCGACCGCGACGTCGATCCGCACGACGCGGACATCGCCCGTCCCGCTGACGATCCGCGTCCATTTCCAGCTTCGCCCACCATTCACCTCCGCCCCCGTCGTACGCCCGAGCGCGGGGGCTTGTGGATCGGTGACGGCGGCGATCGCGACGTTGCGCGCGACCATCTGCGCCACCAGCGTCTCGTCTAGGATCGAGGCGCCGCGAATCGTCGCGCTCTCCAGCCGGACCAGCGCCATCGCCGCCAGGCTGAACACCGCGAGCGCGACCATGATCTCGATAAGGGTAAAGCCCGCTTCTGTTCCTCCCCTGCAAGGGGAGGTGGCAGGCCGAAGGCCTGACGGAGGGGTGTAACGGCCAGCGAGGGGACGGATCGCGAGCGGCGATACCCCTCCGTCACGGCTGCGCCGCGCCACCTCCCCTTGCAGGGGAGGAATATGGGATGCCTCACCCATCGACGCGCACCGTACCGTCCGCCCCGATCCGCACGATGCTGCTCGCCCGCTCGCGGGTCAGGCGCAGCTCGACCGGGCGGTCGGCCAGCCCCGTCACGTCGAAGGTGATCCGCACCCGCCCGCTGGCGTCGGGAATTTGCGCCTGCGTTCCGTCCTCCCATTGCGCCACGCGCAACGGCTTGGCGGTCATCGGACTCCACGCGCCCTCCGCGCGCCGGTCGAAGCCATAGCCGCCGCGCGTCACCCAGATGCTGACCGGCGACGCCTCGACCACCGCCACGTCATGCGCGGCGCGGACGCGGGCGGCGAATTTCAACGCCTCGTCCGCCACCCGCCCGCGCCGATCGGGCAGCGACCAGACCGCGATGGCGGAGGCCAACCCGATGACGGTGATGACGATCATCAGTTCGACCAGGGTGAAACCGTTGGCCCTTGCACTTCGACTTCGCTCAGTGCGAATGGAGGTTCGGACCGGTGCCCCCGCTCCGTTCAGCCTGAGCGAAGTCGAAGGCCACGCCCGAACCTCCCCACGCAGGCCCGGCCCGCCGCCGTTCCCGGCATCCAGGCGGGCACGCAGGCTCACTTATCCCAGTTGCCAATATCCGCGTTGATCCCCTCGCCGCCTTCCTTGCCATCGGCGCCATAGGTCCAGACATCCGCCTCGCCATGCTGGCCGGGCGAAGCGTAGAGGTACGGACGGCCCCAAGGGTCGTCGGGCAGCTTCTTGAGATAGCCGCCCTTCTGGTAACGCGACGGATCGGCGAGGCCGGCGGGCATCGTCACCAGCGCCTGCAATCCTTGCGAGGTCGTCGGGAAGGTCAGGTTCTGGAGCTTGTACAGCTCCAGCCCGCCCTCGATCTGCGCGATGTCGGCCTTGGCCTTCTGCACGCGCGCAGTGTCGCCCGAGGGGAGCACGTTCAGCGCGACGATCGTCGCCAGGAGGCCGATGATGACGATCACGACCATCAGTTCGACCAGGGTAAAGCCGTTGGCGGGCCGCTTGCGGCGAATCGGACGGCGATTTTGGGTACGCATCAACATGTCCTCTTATTGACCGGCCAGCGTGTTGAGCTGGAGGATCGGCAGCAGGATGGATAGCACGATCGTCGCGACCACGCCGCCCATCACGACGATGATCGCGGGCTCCAGCAGCGAGAGCGCGGTGGCGGTGAAGCGGTCGAACTCGCGCTCCAGATAATCGGCGGCGCGCTCCAGCATCTCGTCCAGCCGCCCCGCCGCCTCGCCGCTGGCCGCCAGATAGGTGAGCAGCGGCGGAAACACCCCCGCCCGCCGCATCGCCGCCGACAGGCTCCCGCCGCCCCGGATCGAGTCGACGATGGCGTCGGACGCCACGCGCAACCGACGGTTGTGGATGGTCCCGGCGGTCAGCGTCAGTCCTTCGAGCAGCGGCAGCCGGCTGGCCACCATCGTGCCCAGCGTGCGCGCCATTCGCGCAGCGTGCAGGTCGCGCAGCAACCGCCCAAGCAGCGGCAGCTTGAGCAGCCAAGTGTCGAAGGACAGCCGGATCGCCGGCACCTTCAATGCCCGCCAGAAACCGACGCCGACGATCGCCGCCAGCCCCGCCATCAACCACCACCAGCCGACCAGCAGGTCCGACACGCCGATCACCATACGGGTCAGGAAGGGCAGTTCCTGCCCGACCGTGTCGAACTGCTCGACCACCTGCGGCACGACGAACATCATCAGCGCGGTGACGACGCCGAGCGCCACGACCGCCAGGATCGTCGGATAGGCGAGCGCGGTGATCAGCTTGCCGCGAATTTCCGCCTGCCGTTCGAGCAACGCCGCCAGCCGTTCGAGGATGGTCGGCAGCGTCCCTGAACTCTCCCCCGCCGCGACCATTGCGCGATAGAGCGGGGGAAAACTCTTGGGCTCGCGCGCCATCGCGTCTGCCAGGCGACGACCTTCGGTGACGCCCTGATGCACCGTCGCGACGATGGCGCGCACGCGCTCCTGTTCGGTCTGGCGGGTGATGGTGCGCAAGCTCTCTTCCAAGGGCGAGACGCGATTGAGCGTGGCGAGCTGGCGGGTGAACAGGGTCAGCTGCTTGACCGACATGCGCGCCCGGCCGAGCTTCAGCCCGAAGAGCGGACGCCGTTCGGCGGTGTCGCCGCTGCCCGGCTTGACCGAGACGACGTAGAGCCGCTGCTTCTCCAGCGCCGCGCGTGCGGCATCGCTGGTCTCGGCGGGGATGAAGCCGCGCTTCTCCGCACCCTTCGTATCGATCGCGACATAGTCGAACCCGGCCATGTCAGTGCACCTTCACAAAGGCCTGTTCCCCCGCGAAGGCGGGGGTCCAGTTGCTGCGAGGCGTGTCGGATCGCCATTTTATCTCACGCGGAGACGCGGAGACGCGGAGAAGGGCATTTTCGCGCAGGGGCGCAGAGGACGCAGAGATGTCGTCCTTGCCGCGCCAGCGGCCCTCCAGTTTCGGCTTGTTAAAAAGGCTGTGCGCTACCGCGCACGAGACACCTCTGCGTCCTCTGCGCCTCTGCGCGAACCTATTCTTTCTCCGCGTCTCCGCGTCTCCGCGTGAACCGATGACATGACGACCGGCAGCGTTCGCCCCGATACGGCCAAGGTACTGGGCCCCCGCCTTCGCGGGGGAACGGGAGGTGAGGAGCGTGCGCACCCCCCTCACCCCGCGTCGGAATCGCGGCGGGAGACGCGGATGGCTTCCTCCGCCGTCGTGACCCCGTCCAGCACCAGCGTCCGCGCCGCCGCCGCCAGCGGTTGCTGCCGGGCGAAGGCGTGCGCGGCGATCGCCTGTTCGTCGCCGCCTTCGTTGATCAGGCGCCGGATCGTGTCGTCGACGCGAACCGCCTCGTACACCCCGGTCCGCCCCTTATAGCCGCTGCCGTTGCAATGGGGACAGCCGACCGCCTCGTACACCGTCGCCATGTCATCGATGCCCAGCAGCGGCGCGACCGTTTCCTTCGCCTCGACCGGCCGCTTGCACGCCGGGCACAGCCGCCGCACCAGCCGCTGCGCGATGACGGCACGCAGCGTCGAGGCGAGCAGGAACGGCTCGACCTTCATGTCGCGCATCCGGGTGATCGCGCCCACCGCATCGTTGGTATGGACCGTCGACAGCACCAGGTGCCCGGTCAGCGAGGCCTGCACCGCGATCTCGGCCGTCTCGCGGTCGCGGATTTCGCCGACCATTACCACGTCCGGGTCCTGGCGCAGGATTGCGCGCAAACCCGCCGCGAAGGTCAGGCCGACCTTGGCGTTGACCTGGGTCTGCCCCACACCCTCGACCGCATATTCGACCGGGTCCTCGACGGTCAGGATGTTGCGGCTGCCATCGTTGAGCAGGCGCAGCGCGGCATAGAGGCTGGTCGTCTTGCCCGAGCCGGTCGGCCCGGTGACGAGGATGATGCCATTGGGTTCGCTGAGCGCCTCGCGCAGCAGCGCGTACATCGCCGGGTGCATGCCCAGCGCGTCGAGGTCGATGCCGGCATTCTCCTTGTCGAGGATACGCAGCACCACCCGCTCCCCCGCCCGGCTGGGCAAGGTCGAGACACGCACGTCGAGCAGCTTGCCACCCAGCGTCAGCGCCATGCGCCCGTCCTGCGGCACACGGCGCTCGGCGATGTCGAGACGGGCCATGACCTTGATACGACTGACCACGACGGGCGCGACATGCGGCGGCATGCGCAGCGTCTCGCGCAGCACGCCGTCGATGCGCATGCGGACGACGAGGCCGGTCTCGTAAGGCTCGATATGGATGTCCGACACGCCGTTACGCGCGGCGTCGGCGATGATGCCGTTGATGAGGCGGATGGCGGGCGCATCGTCGGCGGTGTCGAGCAGATCCTCGGCGGTCGGGATGCCGTCGGCCAGCATGTCGAGTTCGTCGCCCATACCGACCGCCGCGATCGCGGTCGCCTGTCCGTCCATCGCATAGGCGTCGGACAGGAGGCGGTCGAAGGCGGGGCCTTCCACGCGCGCGATGGCGAAGGGGCGACCGATATGACGGCGCAGCTCGATCAGCGCGCGCGGGTCGGCGCCTTCGCGAAGCGCCACGGTGAGCGGGTCGGTGCTTTGGACGACCGTGCCGAATTTGCGCGCGAAGCCGTAGGGGATGGTCAGCGGGGCGACCAGTTCCAGCGTTTCGTCGGGCGTGGGGAGCGGGAGAGCGGGTGGCCCTCCCCCATCCCCTCCCGCCTGCGGGAGGGGCGTGCCCAGTGGCAGAGGGACAGTGTCCCCCATGGGAAGGGGTTCGCTTGCGTCAGTCACGGCGCTTGATCGGCTCGACCGACTTGGCGACGGGGACGGCGATGCGCGGGTCCTCGATATTGCCGGGCATCGGCGCGTGCGGGATCGGCGGCGCGGCGTTCATGTAATCGCGGACCAGCTCGTCGATCGACGGCTCGACGCCGGGCTGGGCATAGCCCTGCAACTGGCGGAGATAGCCGTAACGCTGTTCGGTGACGCGGCGGCTGTCCTCGGGGGTGCGCAGGATGGTCGGGCGGATGAAGACCATCAGGTTCGTCTTGGACCGGCTGCGCGCCTTGGAGCGGAACAACGCACCGAGGCCGGGGATGTCGCCGAGCAGCGGGATCTTCTCGATCGTGCGCCGCTCATTGTCGTCGAGCAGACCGCCGATGACCGTGATCTGGCCGTCGTCCGGCGTGAAGACATTCTCGAACGCGCGCTTGTTGAGGATCAGTTCGCTGTTATTGCTCGACACCGGCCCCGCGATCGAGCTGACTTCGAGGCGGACATAGAGTTTCAGCGAGCCACCCGCATTGACCTGCGGCTTCACGTCCAGCTGGATGCCGACATTCTGGCGCTGCACGGTGCGGAAGGCATTGTCGAAATTGTTCGACAGCGCTTGGCCGGTCGTCACAGGAATTTCCTGACCCACCAGGCTGTGCGCCTGCTGATTGTCCAGCGTGATGATGTGCGGGACCTGGAGCAGGTTCGAGGTCGTGTCGCTCTTCACCGCATTGATGATCGCACCGAACACCGTGTCGCCGATCTGCCCGCCCCAGCCGGCAAAGCCGCCGGTCGTGCCCAGGATCGACTGCACCGCCGACTGGGTCAGCTGGTTGAACGAGGCGTTGGGGACGTTGGTCTCGGTGCGCGTGCCATCGGGGGCGACGACGACGGTGCGATTGCCGCCCAGCGTCTGCGCACCCACAGCACCTGCGATCTGCAGGATGTTGGGCGCGGTATTGCCATAGGTCGAGGCCGCGAACGCCCCGCCCGACAGGCTGCCGAGCAGGAACTGCGCGCCCAGCCGCCGCGCGGTCTGGTCGGACACCTCGGCGACGATCGCCTCGATCAGCACCTGTTCGCGGCGCACGTCGAGCTGGCGGATGACCTCGCCGATCTGACGCTGGATGTCGGCGGGCCCCGCCACGACGATGGCATTGGCGCCGGTGAAGCGGGTGACGACCGCCGCTGTCCGCCCACCTTGCGTGCTGATCGCGGGCTGCTGGCCATTCTGCCCGCCGGCCCCGGGGGCGCTCTGCGCCTGGGGCTGGGCGACCGGCTGGATACGCTGCGCGATCGAGGTGCCCGCGGCCGAGCCGGCCTGGCTGTTGGTCTGGGTGAAGCTGCCGCGCGACAGGGTGGTTTCCTGCACCGGATCGGGCTGTTGCCCGACGAGTTGCTGGAGCACGGGCAGAAGCTGCTCGGCATCGGCATTTTGCAGGAAGACGACGCGGATTTCAGTGCCGCTCTTGGCTTTGTTGTCCAGGTCGATCGCGATCTGGGCGAAGCGCGCGACGCTCGACGGATCGCCGCGCAGCGCGATCGAGTTAGAGCTGTCGATCGCCACGACCGACACGCCGGTCGACCCCTGCGGCCCACCGCCGCCCTGGCCCCCGCCGCCGCCACCCGCCAGCGTCTGGAGCGCGGTCGCAATCTCACGCGCGCCGGCATTGCGCAGCGCGATGACGCGGGTCGAGGCATTGTCGGCATCGATCCGGCGGACGACCTCGCGGATGCGGCGGATATTGTCGGCGAAATCGACCACGACCAGGCTGTTGCCGCCGCGATTGGCGGTCACCGATCCTTGCGCGCTGACCAGCGGGCGCACCGTCTCCAGCGCGCTCGTCGCATCGATCGCGCGCAGGCGGATGATCTCGGTGACGTAGGAATTGCGGTTCGCGCCCGCAGACCCGATGCGGCTGGGCTGCGACGCGGCATTGTCGATTGGCTGCACGCGGAACGCGCCACCCGAGGTCGGCACCGCGACCAAGCCGTTGGAGCGCAGCGTCGACAGGAAGATCTCGAAATATTCGGAGCGCGACAGCGGCCGGTCGGTGACCACCGTCACCTTGCCGTTGACCCGGCTGTCGATGATGAAGGTCCGCCCCGTCACCTTGGCGGCATCGGCGATGAAGGCGCGGATGTCGGCGTCACGGACGTTGAGCGTGGTCTGCGCCTGCGCGCCCACCGCGAGCGCCAGCGCCAGAACCGAACCGAGAACGAGCTTTTTCATGGCTTGGATGCTGCAATCTGAAGGGACAGCGGCAGCGTCTGATCGCCCCGCTCGACCGTGATGGAAAGAGAGCCGCCCTGTGCGAAGTCGCTCGCCAGACGGTCGATGTCACCGGGGCCGGTCACCGGACGCCCGGCCAGCGCGGTGACGACATCGCCCTCGCGCAGGCCCGCCGACCGGAACGCCGCGCCCGAGCCGATCGGGCGGACGACGAGGCCGGAGACACGCCCGCCCTCCAGGCGCGGGATGAAGCCGATGTCCTGCCGCACCTGCCCCAGCGCGACGCCCTGCCCGCTTGGCGCCGGAGCGGTGGCGACGGGCGTCATGCCCGGTGCGGTGCCGGCGGCGGGGGGCGCGTCGGACTGGTCGAGATACAGGTCCTCGGTCGCGCCGCCGCGATCGATGGTGATATGGTCGAACGCCACCGCCTTCAGCGTGACGCCGGGCTGCACCTCCTCGCCGACCGAGACCGAGCGCTGGACGCCGTCCGGCCCCGCCACGATCGCCGAGCCGCGCCCCGACGCCTCGTCGATGCGCGTGCCGAACAGGGTCAGCTGAAGATTGGTGACGGCGGCCGGCGCGGCCTGCTGCCCCTGCAACCGGAAGAAGGGGTCGAAGCCGTCGAGGATCGCGGCGGTCGATCCGGCGATGACCGGCGCCGCCGGACGCCAGTCACCCAGCGGCGAGACCGGGGTCGCCAGCACCCATAGCAGCCGCGCGCCCTGAACGGCGAGGACCGCCATCAGCGCCAGCTCGGCCACCGAATAGACATTCACGACGGGCAGACGCCGCAACAACCGGCGCCCGCGCGCGTCGAGCCTCAACCGCATGAAACCAGACCCCATCCGCTTTATTCGCACTAGGCATGGCATGTTACATGTTTGCGTCAAAGCCCCGAAACATGTTCGTCATATTGGTTTCACATGAGAGATGCGATGAACGCCCTGTCCGAAGCATGGCCCGATCTGGGCAATGGCCTTGATTCCACACCGATTGTCGCGCGACTGACGGCGACGCCGGGCGTCCAGCGGCTGCCCAGCCCGAAGCTGACCCTGTTCGTCAAACGCGACGTCCTGCCGCCCGAACTCTGCGCCGAGCTGATCACCCGAATCGATGCGGTGCGCCGCCCCTCGACCATCGCCGACCCCAATGGCGACAGCGCGTTCCGGACCAGCGAGACGGGCGACCTGCCCGCCGACGATCCGGCGGTGATCGACACCGAACGCCATATCGCGATGCTGACCGGGCTGTCGGCCGCGCATGGCGAGCCGATCCAGGGACAGCGTTACGCGGTGGGTCAAGAGTTCAAGCCGCACACCGATTATTTCGACCTGAACGGCGCCGACTATCACCGCTATTGCGGGTTGTCGGGCAATCGCACCTGGACGGTCATGCTCTACCTGAACACGCCCGAGGCCGGCGGCGCGACCCGGTTCAAGGCGGTCGACAAGATGATCCAGCCCGAACCCGGCAAGATGGTCGCCTGGAGCAACCGCCGCGCGGACGGCTCGCTCAACCCCGCGACGCTGCACCAGGCGATGAAGGTGCGGGCGGGGGTGAAATATGTGATCACCAAATGGTATCGGGAATTGCCCTGGCGGGGGTGAGTGCCCGCTGGCACGGCTTTCCGCCTCCGTTCTCACTGAGCGCGGTCGAGGCGCACGTCCCGGTGCGGGTGGCTTGGTGGATTGTGTCCCGTGGCCTTCGACTACGCTCAGGCTGAACGGGGGGTGCCGGACAGCCCCACTCCCAACCCCGTTCGCACGGATTCCCACCTCCGTTCGCACCGAGCGAAGTCGAAGTGCACGCCCCCACCCCGCCCAAAACCAAAGGGCCGCCGCCCGGATCACTCCGGACGACGGCCCCTGGCCCACGAACCCTCCGCGATCAGAAGGTCGTGCTGATCCCCAGTGAGAAAACGCGGCCCAGATTATACCGGTTCAGATACACGAACCGGCCATTCCCGAAGTCCTGCCGCTCGTTATAGCGCGTCCGAGTCAGGTTGCGCGCCTCCGCCTTCAGCTCGAACTTGCCGCCGGCCAGCTCGAAGCCCTGACGCGCGACGAGGTCGAGGCGGATGCCGGGCACCTCGATGATGTCCGGCTGGAACCCGTCGCCCGACAGATAGGACGGACCGCGATTGGTCACGCGGTTGCTGGCATAGTTGAACAGCAGCGTGACCTGCGACAGCGCGGCGGTGTCCTCGACGCCCAGCTGCAGGTTGACCAGATGGTCCGACTGGCCGGTCAGCGACGCGCCGTCGCGGAACAGCAGCCGCGCCTGGCCGAAGCCCGAGGCGCACCCGTTCAGGCCGGGCGACCCGGCGGCCACCGCCGGATTGGGCACGCAGGTCGAGTCGGCGTTAATCTTCGACTTGGTGTAGGTATAGTTGGCGATCGCGACCAGGCGGCGGGTCGCGAAGAAGTCGCCGCCCAGGCCCGAAAGCGGCACATATTTCTGCAACTCGACCTCCGCACCATAGAGGATCGCCGAGGGCAGATAGGTGAAGCCCGTCTGCAACCGGTCGTCCGCGCCGGTGTAGAAGCCGACCTGTTCGATCGGGTTCTTGATCCGCTTGTAGAAGCCGGCCAGCGTAAAGCGCTGATCGCGCGCATAGAACCATTCGTAGCGCGCCTCGAGATTCCACAGCTCGCTGTCGCGCAGGTTCGGGTTACCGAAGAACAAGCGGTCCGAGTCGGGATCGCGGAACTGCTGCGGTGCGAGTTCGCGGAACTGCGGCCGCGAGATCGTCTTGGCGCCGCTCGCGCGCAGCTGCATGTCGGCCGCGAAGTTCCAGGTCAGCGTCCCCGCCGGCAGGAAATAGGCGTTCTTCAGGCGGGTCGTGGTGCCAAGCACCGGCGTCACCGTCTCGACCGCGTTTTCATAACGGATACCCGCCACCGCGCGCAGGCCATCGGTGACCTCCGCCTCGGCCTGGGCATAGCCGGCATGCACGTCCAGCTTGGCGTCATAGGCATAGGCGCCGGCCTGGGTCGAGAATTGCAGCTGCAGCGTGCACTTCGGGTCGGCGCGCAGCGGGCAGGCGTTGTTGATCACGTCCGGGCTGAGCAGATAGTCCGGGCGGTACAGATTATACGGGAAGCCCGGCGCGGTACCCGCACCGTCGCTGGTCTGGTAGTTCAGCTGGATACGGCTCGAATAGCGGTCCGTGCCCTGGTAGAAATAACCGGTGCTCAGCGTGATCGGACGGTCGCTGTCGAGCTTGTAGGAAAGGTCGGCCTGACCGGTCCACAGATTCTCGTTCAGTTCCGAGAAGATGATCGAGGCGAACGGCGTGAAGCGCTGCGTCACCTGGAAGGCGCCGTTGCACTGGAAGCCGCCCGCGCCATTGGCGCCGTCATAGCTGATCGGCAGGCCCGTGGTCGTCCGGTTCGAGCAGAGATAGTCAAACTGCCGCTCATAGGGCGCGTTGCGCTTGGAGTTGGCGAAGGCGCCGCGCGCGTCGAACTTCAAGGCGTCGGTCAGCTTGAACTCGCCGACCAGCTGGCTCTCGATCAACTGGCGCTCGAACCAGTTGGTGTTCTGCTGGAAGCGCAGGCCGCTGGGATTGTTGTAGAGTTCGGCCGCCGATCCGCGACCCTGCTTCAGCGTGTCGTGGATATAGACGTTGGTCCAGCGGATCGTGTTGTTGCCGAACTCATAGCCCAGGCCGACCAGCGCGTTGGCGACGATGCGGTTGTCGGTCAGCAGCGTGCGGAAATCGTTGCGCAGCGTGCCGTCGGGCGACACCGAATCCTGCTGGATCGCCGAGCGGGTGCGGAAGGTGTTGGACAGGCTGAGCGACGAGATCACGCCCAGACGGTCGCTGCCGATGTCGAACACCGAACCACCCGACAGCTCGCCCGACCAGTTGGCCGGCAGCTGGTTGTTGCGCTGGAGCAGCGTGGTCGAAGCGTTGGAGAGCTGCGCGACCTGCGCCGCCGGGATCAGGCCCGAGCCACGCCCGGCCTGAATGTCGCGTACGAACTGCGGCACGGCGCGCGTGCCGTCGTCGAAGCCCAGCCAATCGGCGTCGCCGCCGCGATAAGTATAGCCCAGCTCGCTGGTCGTGGCATCGTCGGCCGCCAGCGTGACGCCGCCCGAGATGAAGTTCTTGGCCGGGATCGCCTTGGTCGTCAGGTTGATGACGCCGCCGCCGAACTCGCCCGGATAATTGACCGAATAGGTCTTCTGGACCAGCGCCGAGCCGACAATGGTGGTCGGGAAGATGTCGAGCGGGACCGAGCGGCGTAACGGCTCGGGGCTGGGCAGCGGCGAGCCGTTGAGCAGCGACGAGGAATAGCGGTCGCCCAGACCCCGGACATAGACGAAGCCGCCGCCGACGACCGACAGGCCGGTGACGCGGGTCAGCGCGCCGGCGATGTCGCCCTCGCCCGTGCGCGCGATGTCGGCGGCCGACAGGACCGAGACGATCTGCGGCGTGGCGCGGATGGTGTTGGGGATGTTGCGGCCGACCACGACGATCTCGCCGCTGGCCGAGGCATCGACGCCGGGGGCCGAGATTTCGACCGGCTCTTCCGCCGCCTGGCCGTCCTGGCCGGTCGGGGTCTGGCTCTGCGGGGTCGCCGGCCCGTCGGGGCTGGTGGCGGTGGTGCTGGTCTGCGCGGGCGCAGGGGTGGCGCCACCCGCCGTCTGCGCGAGCAGCGCCGGCGCGACGAGTTGCGAGGTCAGGAGCAGGAGGGAGGCATAAGCGAGGCGTCGCTGCATGGCCGGGTCATCCAATCAGATTTTCATGGGGGAAAGCCGGGGCGGCGATGATCCGCCACCCCGGCTTGCCGAGAGCGCCCGGAGAAGACCCAAGCGCATGGTTCAGCCGGGCCTTAGCGGCCGTTGCAGCTGAAATAGACCGAGGTGAAGACCGGCGGGCCCTGATCCTGCAGGTCGGCATTGGCGGCGCGGATCGTGGTGCGATCGGCGCCCGAGCCGGCACCCGCGATCAGGTTGACGCAGGCGACGCCCGACTGGGTCGACTTCACGATGCCGTTGATGAAGGTCATGTCCGCACCACCGCGCAGGCGGATCGCGGCGGGCGCGTTCGCGGTCTGGACGAAGGTGAAGTTGGCATAGCGGCCGAAGGTGCGCGGCAGCAGGTCCTCGGCATTGTTCGAGTCGATCTCGGTCGAGAAGCTGTCCGCCGTCGCGCCCAGCGTACGCTGCGCCGCGATCATGAACTGCATGAAGCCGCGATACCCATTGTCGATGTCGAAGCCGTCATCGTCCGCGCCTGTGATCGCGATGTACTTCAGGTTCGACGTGCCGCCGAAGATCTCGATGCCGTCATCGGCCGAGTTGTGGCTCTGGATATGATCCAGAACGGTGCCCGACCCGGTGCCGCCCAGCGTCAGGCCCTGCAGCTCGTTGCCGTCCGAGATGGCGATCCCCGAATAGCGGATCTGGACATAGGACATCTGGCCCGACGAGTCGGCCTGGTTCGCGCCGCCATAGAAGCGGCCGGTCACGCCCTCGATCGCCAGCTGGCAGGTAGTGGAGGTACCGGCGGCGTTGTTCGGGCCGGTGCCCGTGGCGCAGACGGCGGTCGGCGCACGGCCGAGTAGGATGATGCCGCCCCACTGGCCCTGGGTTGCGTCGGACACGCCGTTGCTGACCAGATTTTGCTGCGAGGTGAAGACGATCGGCGCGTCGCGGGTGCCGACGGCCGAAATCTTCGACCCGCGATTGACGAGCAGCAGGTCGTTGGTCGCCTCGGTCGCGTCGGCCGCGATCACCACGCCCGGTGCGATGGTCAGGGTCGCGCCGGTGCCACCGGTCGAACCCAGATCGGCACCGACTTCGGTCTGGCCGCGCAGGCGATAGACGACGCCGGCGATCTTCGGCAGCGTCAGGTCGCTGGTGATGTTCTGCGGCAGGCGGCAGAAGCGCAGCGTCGGCGAGGACGAGCTGTTGGTACCGTCATCGGTGGTGCCGGTCGGGCAGGTCGAGGTCGACGCCGAATAGGTGCCGATCGACGGCACCGCGGTGCAGCGCGCACCCGAACCGCCGAATTCAGCCGAGGTCGAGTTGCAGGTCCAGCCCTGGAAGGCGGTGTCCGACGGACCGTTCAGCGCGCCGACATAATTGGTCGAGGTGAAGAAGCTGTTCAGCGTCGAGGGATCAGACGCGGTGGTCAGCGAGGTGCTGCTGGTCGGATAGATGCCGTTCAGCGCACCGCCGGTGCCGTTGACGTTGTTGTTGCTGCCCGCATTGACGATCGCGAACTGCTCGGCGGCGGTGATCGTCACGCCGTTGACGGTCGTTTCCTTGGCGAAGTCGGCCGCGGTGATGGCGGCGGTCGGCGCCGGGGTGGGCGACGGGGTCGGCGTCGGCGCCGGCTGCACGATCACCACACTGCCCGCGCCGGGCGAGGCCACGCTGTCCGCTCCGCCGCAGGCGGCGAGCGCCGCGCAGGCCGAGCTGGTCATGAGAATGAGGCCGAAGCGCTTGATGCTCGCCATCGCCGAAAAACTCCCGATCTTATCGTTGCTGTGCGGGCGAGGGTCCGCCCGGCGATCGACTCGAGCCTGTTCCCCCTGGCCGATCCCGAGCCGGGCGTTAGGCGTGACAGATGACGCCAAGATGCCGTTTCAGAGAAACTTTTGTGACGGTTGCGAGTCGATTTCGTGACAGTGCGGGGTTGCTGGGGTGACGCGTGGGGCGTGGCGGTTGACTTTGCCCAGGTTGAATGAGGCGTGGGAATTGGGGTTTTCGGTCAGAGACTTGTCTCCGAGGCATTCCGTCGGACGTGAAGTGGCGGATCGTGTCGGGGCTGTTAGCGTGGCTTTGGCCCTTGGCCTTGGCCTTCGACTTCGCTCAGGCTGAACGGAGGGGGCAGCGCTGAACGGCGGGTGGAAGGACCGAATGGAGGGTGGGCGCGCGGAGCGGCGGGCGGATGCGCGTGAACCGGGGCAGCTGGGGGGGGGGGGAACGCCTAACGGAGGTCAGAAAACACACTGGAGGAAGGCTTGGACATCGACTTCGCGCGCTCGCCAAAACACCCCACCATCCGTTCACACTGAGCGAAGTCGAAGTGCACGCCCCGCCCTTGCGGCTTGGCCCGCCAACAGCCGCCGTCATCGCAGCACCCCCGCCCCAAACGCAAAATGGCCGCCCGATCCACTCCCGTTGGGAAGCGACCAGGCGGCCATTACCATTTGCATGGTGGGCGCGACAGGGATTGAACCTGTGACCCCACCCGTGTGAAGGGTGTGCTCTACCGCTGAGCTACGCGCCCGGTAACCGGGAGACGGGCCTTTAGGCGGCACCGCGCCGCCTGTCCAGCCCCAAAACGCCGAATTAGTTGACCGAGTCCTTCAGGAGCTTGCCCGGCTTGAACTTGGGCTGCGACGACGCCTTGATCGTCATCGGCTCACCGGTGCGGGGATTGCGGCCGGTCGAGGCCTTGCGCTTGGAGACCGAGAAGGTGCCGAACCCGACCAGACGGACTTCATCACCCTTCTTCAGCGCGGCGGTGATCGCCTCGAACACCGCGTCGACCGCCTTGACCGCATCACCGCGCACGAGACCCGAGGAGTCGGCAACGGTGGCGATCAGCTCCTGCTTGTTCATTCCATAACCCCCTATGATGTCGACGATAAAAGGAACGGACTCGGTGCCGCCCCCGATATGAAAGGACCGATAATGACGTGGCTGAGCGTCGTGTCAAACCCCGTCGTTATGCAAAGCGAACGATTCCGTATACAGAAGCGCATGTCATGGCGATGACACGGGCCGCCGATCCGTGACCGGCGGCCCTCGAAACGCGACGATCAGTGGTGACGCTCGCCCCCGACCGGCGGGATCGGCGCGGGCGGCAGCGCCGCCAGCTCGTCCGCGTCGGTCCAGTCGATCGCCTCCAGCGGCTCGACCAGCGCCAGTCGCAGCACTTCGTCGACATGCGCGACCGGCACGATCTTCAGCCCGTTCAGGATGTTGGCGGGGATGTCCGCCAAATCCTTCTCATTCTCCTGCGGAATGAGCACGGTGGTGATCCCGCCACGCAGCGCCGCGAGCAGCTTTTCCTTCAAGCCACCGATCGGCAGCACGCGACCGCGCAGCGTGACCTCGCCGGTCATCGCCACATCCTTGCGCACCGCGATGCCGGTCAGAGTCGACACGATCGAGGTGACCAGACCGATGCCCGCCGACGGACCATCCTTGGGCACCGCGCCCTCGGGCAGGTGGATATGGATGTCCTTGCGGTGGAACAGCGACGGCTTGATCCCGAAGCTGGGGCTGCGCGCCTGGACGAAGCTGAAGGCGGCCTGCACCGATTCCTTCATCACGTCACCCAGCTTGCCGGTGGTCTTCACCTGGCCCTTGCCGGGCACCGTCACCGATTCGATGGTCAGCAACTCGCCACCCACCTCGGTCCAGGCGAGGCCCGTAACCGCGCCGATCTGGTCCTCCTGCTCGGACAGGCCGTGGCGATACTTCTGGACGCCGGCGAACTCGTGCAGATTCTCCGGCGTGATCGTCACCGACGTCGCCTTGCCCTCTAGTATCTGGCGCAGCGCCTTGCGGGCGAGGCGCGCGATCTCACGCTCCAGCGTACGCACGCCCGCCTCGCGGGTGTAGCGTTGGATCAGGGCACGCAGCCCCTCCTGGGTCAGCGTGAACTCGCCGTCCTTCAGACCATGGGTCTCGACCTGCTTGGCGATCAGGTGACGCTCGGCGATCTCGACCTTCTCGTCCTCGGTATAACCCTCTAGACGGATGATCTCCATCCGGTCGAGCAAAGGCTGCGGCAGGTTCAGCGTGTTCGCGGTGCACACGAACATCACGTCCGACAGATCGATGTCGATCTCCAGATAGTGATCGTTGAACTTCGCATTCTGCTCGGGGTCGAGCACTTCCAGCAGCGCCGAGGCGGGGTCGCCGCGGAAGTCCTGGCCCAGCTTGTCGATCTCATCGAGCAGGAACAGCGGGTTGGACGTACCGGCCTTTTTCAGGTTGGTCACGATCTTGCCCGGCAGCGAGCCGATGTACGTCCGGCGGTGGCCGCGAATCTCGGCCTCGTCGCGCACGCCCCCCAGGCTCTGGCGGATGAACTCGCGCCCGCACGCCTTGGCGATCGACTGGCCCAGCGAGGTCTTGCCGACGCCCGGCGGGCCGACGAGGCACAGGATCGGGCCCTTCAGCTTGTTGGTGCGCGCCTGGACGCCGAGATATTCGACGATCCGGTCCTTCACCTTCTCCAGCGCATAATGATCCTGGTCGAGGATCGCCTGCGCCGCCGCAATGTCCTTCTTGACCTTGGACTTCTTGCCCCAGGGCAGGCCGAGCAGCACGTCCAGATAGTTGCGTACGACCGTCGCCTCGGCGCTCATCGGCGCCATGGTCTTGAGCTTCTTCAGCTCGGCGGTCGCCTTGGTGCGCGCTTCCTTGGACAGCTTGAGCGTCGCGATCTTGCTCGTCAGCTCGGCGATTTCGTCGCCGTCGCCGTCCTCGCCCTCATTGCCCAGCTCGCGCTGGATCGCTTTCAGCTGTTCGTTGAGATAATATTCGCGCTGCGTCTTCTCCATCTGGCGCTTGACGCGGCTCTTGATCTTCTTCTCGACCTGCAGGACGCCGAGTTCGCCCTCCATCAGGGCATAGGCCATTTCCAGCCGCTTGGCCGGATCGGTTTCCACCAGCAGCGCCTGCTTGTCGGCGACCTTGACCGAGATGTTCGCGGCGACCGAGTCCGCCAGCTGCGCCGGGTCCTCGATCTCGGCGAGCTGGACCGCCGTCTCGGCGGGCAGCTTGCGATTGAGCTTGGCGTAATTCTCGAACTGGTCGACCACCGAGCGCATCAGCGCGGCGATCTGCGCCTTCATGTCGTGGTCCTGCGCTTCGAGCCCGGCATCGTCCGCCTCGACCAGCGCCGTGTCGATCGTCGCGGTCAGGAAGGCGCCCGACTCGTCCAGCTCGGCCAGGCGGCCGCGCGTCTTGCCCTCGACCAGCACACGCACAGTGCCGTCGGGCAGCTTCAGCAATTGCAGGACGGTGGCGGTGACGCCGATTTCATACAGATCCTCGCGCGTGGGGTCATCTTCGGCGGGATCGAGCTGGGCGACCAGGAAAATCTCCTTGTCCGCCGCCATCGCCGCTTCCAGTGCCGCGACCGATTTGTCGCGACCGACGAACAGGGGCACGATCATGTGCGGGAAGACGACGATGTCACGCAGCGGAAGGACGGGATAGGACTGGTTCATGCAAACTCCGGTCGGCCCCGACCGGGGCCTGTTTCATCGTTATATATGGGGAGGGTTGCCGATCCATCAATTCCCGCTGCGACCAATCGACCGGGACCGCTTGCCAAGGCCGTGGGCTTGCGCGACACCATGAGCTATGGATCGTATACGGAATTGCGTCGCGGGCCTGCTGGCCTCCTCCCTGTTGCTGACCGCCGCCGTCACGTCGGCGCAGGGGACGAAGCCCCTGCCGGCCAAGGGCGAGCCGCCGCTGACCGCGCAGACCATGGTATCCGGCGGCGTCCGCCCGCCCGAGCAGCTCGCCGTCTCCTTCGACCGCGCCGACCTGTCGTTCGAGGTGCTGCCCGATACACAGGAATTGAACGGCATCGCGGTGCTGGACTTTACCGCCAAGGCGCCGCTGGGCCGGCTGGTCATCGATCTTGACAGGAATCTGCCGGTCGAGGCGATCGCGATCGACGGCAAGCCGCTGAAGGCCGCTGCCTGGTCCAATCCCGAAGGGCAGCTGGTCGTCACCCTGCCCCGCCCGCTCCGCGCCGGGCAGAAGGTCAGCGCGAAGATCACCTATGGCGGCACGCCGCATGTCGCGGTGCGCGCGCCCTGGGATACCGGCGTCGTCTGGGCCAAGACCCCCGATGGCCGCCCCTGGTTCGCGACGACCGCGCAGGGCTATGGCTGCGACCTGTTCTGGCCCTGCCTCGACTATCCGATGGGCGAACCGGGCGTCGTCACGCTGCACATCACGGTGCCCAAGGGGTTGAAGGCCCCGTCCAACGGCGTGCTGCTGGGCATCGATACGCTCGGCGATGGACGGACCCGCTGGAACTGGCGGACCAAGCATCCCAACACCTACGCCATCGCGCTGAATGTCGGTCCGTATGAGGTGGTCGAGGGCAGTTATAAGAGCCGCTTCGGCAACACGATCCCGATGTTCTACTGGTATCTGCCCGGCGAGAAGGAAAAGGCCGAGAGGCTGTTCGCCGAGTTCGCGCCGACGCTGGATTTCTTCGAATCCACCATCGGCCCCTTCCCGTTCGGCGACGAGAAGCTGGGCGTCGTCGAGACGCCGCACAAGGGCATGGAGCACCAGACGATCAACGCCTATGGCAATGAATATGCCAAGGCGCCCGAGGGGTTCGACTGGCTGTTCCAGCATGAGTTCAGCCATGAATGGTTCGGCAACCAGCTGACCAATGTCGACTGGGACGATTTCTGGCTGCACGAGGGCTATGGCAGCTATATGCAGCCCTCCTATGGCCGCTGGCGCGAGGGCGAGGCGCGCTATGCGGTGATGATGGATGCGCAGCGCGGGCAGATCGCGAACAAATCCCCCATCGTCCACGACCGCAGCATGACCGAGCAGGATGTCTATGAGCCGGCCAAGGGCGGCCCCGGTCTCGACATCTATATGAAGGGGTCGTGGATGCTGCACACGCTCCATAATCTGATCGGGGACAAGGCGTTCTGGGACGTGACGCGGCTGGCCGTCTATGGCCGCACCGACCCGAAGCCGGGCAATTTCAGCCCGCGCTATGGCTCGACCAAGGAATATGAAGGCTTTGTCCGGCAGGTGACCGGCAAGGATTATGGCTGGTTCTTCGACGTCTATCTCCGCCAGGCGGCGCCACCCGAGATCGTCGAGACGCGGGAGGGTGACCGGCTGACGCTGAGCTGGAAGGTGCCGGGCGGCGGCCCCTTCCCCCTGCCGGTCGAGGTGAAGGTCGGCGACCGCATCGAGATGCTGCCGATGACGGACGGCACCGGCACGCTGACCGTACCGGCGGGCGCGCATGTCGTGGTCGATCCCTGGTCGAAAATCCTGAAACGTTCGGTCGCGATCGAGCAGTTCCAGGCGTGGAAGGCGGAACAGGCGGCGAAGAAGAAGGCGAATTAAACCTCACCCTCCGTTCAGCCTGAGCGAAGTCGAAGGCCAAGGGAATCCCTGTCCAAAAACCCCTTGGCCACCGTTACCGCGTGGCCTTCAACTTCGCTCAGGCGGAACGGCTGTGGAGATTGGTTACGGCACCACCGTCACGAACAGATAGGCCGCAAAGATCACCAGATGCACCGCGCCGCCCAGCACGGTGGTCCGACCATTGCCCAGCGTCAGCGTGATCGAAAACAGCGACAGCACCAGCAGGATCATCTGCTTGGTGCCGATCCCCAACGCCAGCGGCAGGCCCAGCATCAGCGAGACGATCGCCACCGCCGGAATGGTCAGCCCGATCGTCGCCAGCGCGGACCCGAGCGCGAGGTTGAGGCTGGTCTGCAACCGGTTCCGCCGCGCCGCGCGGTACGCCGCCAGGCTTTCGGGCGCCAGCACCAGTGCCGCGATCACCACGCCGACGATGGCCAGCGGCAGGCCGGCGTTCAGGATCGCCGCCTCGACGATCCCCGACAGCCCCTTCGCCAGCAGCACGACCCCGACCAGCGCGACCAGCAACATGCCCAGCGCCGCCCAGGCGGCCGCATTGCTCGGCGGCTCGGCATGCGCGTCGGCGGGCATGTCCTCATCGGCGGGCAGGAAGTAGTCGCGGTGGCGGACCGTCTGCACCATGACGAAGGTGCCATAGAGGATGACGCTGACGATCGCGACGAAGATCAGCTGCGACGGCGCATAGGTCGGCCCCGGCGCGGACGATACGTAATTGGGCAGCACCAACGACAGCACCACCATCGCGGTGAGCACGTTGAGCGACGAACTGGCGCCCCGCAGCGAAAAGCGCTGCTCGCCATGCCGTGCGCCGCCCGCCAGCAGGCAGACGCCGACGATGCCGTTCAGGATGATCATGATCGCCGCGAACACCGTATCGCGCGCCAGGCTGGAGGCGTCGCCCGCGTCCGACAGCATCAGGCTGACGATCAGCGACACCTCGATCACCGTCACCGCCACCGCCAGCACGAGCGTGCCGAACGGCTCGCCGACCCGGTGCGCGACGACCTCCGCCTGATGCACCGCCGACAACACGCAGCCGAACAGGATGATCGAGGCCACCACCGTGCCGGCCGCCCCCATCTTGTATAGCGACACCGCAATGGCGAGCAGCCCCAGAAGCGGAAACACCAGGGTCCACCAAGGCATCAGCAGCCGCTTGAGCAGCGCCCGCTTCTGTCCGGCGGTGACGATGGCGTCGGGTTCGCTCATGGCTGGTCGGGCCTCCTTTTCGGCATGGTGGGGTGTGACGCTCTATATGCGAATGCGCCAACCGCCGGGTTGGCTCCCAGTGCGATCAAATTCGTTGCGACCGGGCAATAACCGCCCTCACCCTTCCGGCGCTACGCGCCTCCCTCCCTCTCCCATCGGGAGAGGGAAGGGGCCCGCCCGCTTTAGCGGGTGGGAAGGGTGAGGGCAGCCGGACGGTAATCGAGCTAACTAGCCCCATTCTCTACTTTGTACCGCAACCAGACCTCACCACCCGGCAGCATTTCATGATGGGTCAAGGTCAATCCGGTCAGCGGCGCAGGCGTGTCCGCGTCCATATCTGCCGAATGGAACACGCTCGGCGCGCCCGCCCCGCCATCGACCGCCGGGCAGAGCGCCATGCTGATCTCATCGATCAATCCGGCGCGGAGGAATTCGCCATTGGCGGTGCCGCCCCCCTCGACCAGCAAGGTCTCCACACCCAGTTCGCGGTTGAGGATATCGGGGACCGCTTTCAGATCGATCGTCTCGGCGCCCGCAAAAATATAGGACACCCCGTCGCTCCGTAGTCCGGCGAGATGCGTGTCCGACACCGCTTCGGTCAGGACGACGACGATCGGATCACCGCCGATGTCACCACGGCCCCAGACGATCTTACCCTGTTCGTCGAGCACGACGCCGAACGCCTCAGCCTCTCGGCGCGCGAACCAGTTTTCGCGGGGGAAGGTTTCATCGGTGTCGGGGTAGCGATCGCCCTTGGCGAATTCCTGCCCCGTGACGCGCCCGACGATCCAGGCATCGCCGCCGATCCGGTCGTGCAGATCCTCGAACAGCTCGCCCGGTTTGTAGCTTTCCGGCCGCCACCGACTTTGCAGGATACGCCCGTCCAGGCTGCAAATCATGTGGCAGATCATATGGGGCTTCATAGGCGGCTCTCCTGTTCAGAGCGGCAACGCGTGGGGAGGCAGAGGGGTTCGCATGTGATGTATTCCTCCCCTTGCAGGGGAGGAAAGGTTCAGCCTCCGACCGGGCGCAGCATCGACCAGAAACGCGGGCCGCCCTTCGACACCTGCCACTCGTCGACCAGTGCGAAGCCCAGCCTGGCATAGAGCCCGACATTGCTCTTGGTCGCCGTCTCCAGATAGGCGGGCTCGCCCGAGACGTCGCACCGCGCCAGCCCTGCCCGGATCGAGGCGCCGCCCAGCCCCTGCCCTTGCCGCGCCGGATCGACGCCGGCGATATGGAGATACCAGAAGGGTTCGGCCGGGAAATGCGCCTCGATCGCGTGCGACAGGCGCAGCGCACGGGGCAGCGCGGTGCTCAGCGTCGTCAGCAGCGGGATCGCCTGGGCCAGCATCGCGGTCATGGGCACATGCGCCTGCCCCGGTGGCCGCCAGAAGGTGCCGGCATCCGCGTCCTGGGCGACCAGCCGCATCCCCACCGCGTCACTGTCGAAAAGTAGCGCGAACAGCCTGGGCAGGCGCTTCGCCCGCTGCGTCGCGTCGGGGAAGATATAGGACATGGCCGGATCATCGGCGAAGGCGCGGCCCAGCATCCTCGCCACCGCCGCCCGGTCGCCGGCTTGCGCCTCACGGATCGTCACCATCGCACACATCCCATGGGAAACGGGCCATGAAAAACGGGCGCTCCCCGAAGGAAGCGCCCGTCAACAATTCCGAACCGTCACGGTGCCGATCAGGCCGCCGCGCCGTCCTTCTGCTTGGACTTTTCGGCATAGACGCGGATCGGTTCCTTGCGGCCCTCGACCACGTCCTTGTCGACCATCACCTCGTCGACGCCGTCCATGCCGGGCAGGTCGAACATGGTGTCGAGCAAAATGCCCTCCAGGATCGAGCGAAGCCCGCGCGCACCGGTCTTGCGCTCGATCGCCTTCTTGGCGACCGTGGTCAGCGCGTCGTCGGTGAAGTCGAGTTCGACATTCTCCATCTCGAACAGCTTCTGATACTGCTTGACCAGCGCGTTCTTCGGCTCGGACAGAATCTTGACCAGTGCCGAAATGTCGAGGTCTTCCAGCGTCGCGATGACCGGCAGACGGCCGACGAACTCGGGGATCAGGCCGAACTTGAGGAGATCCTCCGGCTCGGTCTGACGTAGATATTCACCCGTCCGCTTCTCCTCGGGAGCCGCGACATAAGCGCCGAAGCCGATCGACTTGCCCTGCAGACGGTCGCCGATGATCTTCTCGAGCCCTGCGAACGCGCCGCCACAGATGAACAGGATGTTCGTCGTGTCGACCTGCAGGAATTCCTGCTGCGGATGCTTGCGGCCACCCTGGGGCGGAACGCTGGCGGTCGTGCCTTCCATCAACTTCAGGAGCGCCTGCTGAACGCCTTCGCCCGACACGTCGCGGGTGATCGAGGGATTCTCGGCCTTGCGGCTGATCTTGTCGATCTCGTCGATATAGACGATGCCGCGCTGCGCCCGCTCGACATTGTAGTCCGACGCCTGGAGCAGCTTCAGGATGATGTTCTCAACGTCCTCACCGACATAACCGGCCTCGGTCAGCGTCGTCGCGTCCGCCATGGTGAACGGCACGTCGAGGATGCGCGCCAGCGTCTGCGCGAGCAACGTCTTGCCGCAACCGGTCGGGCCGACGAGCAGGATATTCGACTTGGCGAGTTCGACGTCGGCGCCCTTCGCGCCGTGGTTCAGGCGCTTATAGTGGTTGTGCACCGCGACCGACAGGACGCGCTTGGCCTGCTTCTGCCCGATGACGTAATCGTCGAGCACGTTGCAGATTTCCTGCGGCGTCGGGACGCCACCATCCTTCTTGGAGACAAGCGCGGACTTGGTCTCCTCACGGATGATGTCGTTGCACAGCTCCACGCACTCGTCGCAAATGAAGACGGTCGGCCCCGCGATCAGCTTGCGCACCTCGTGCTGCGACTTGCCGCAGAACGAGCAATAGAGGGTGCTTTTCGAGTTGCCACCGCTCACCTTGTCCATCAATCACCTCTCGCACCTATGAAGCGGTGCGCTACCGTTGCCGGGGTGCGCATCGTACCGCACCCCGATAAAGTCACAATCGAAATAAACCGTTCACGCTGAACGACCCGTCTTACGCTGCGGTCGACGCGTCGTCGGCCGGGGTCGGACGCTTGTCGAACACCTGGTCGATCAGGCCGAACTCCTTGGCCTCCTCGGCGCTCATGAACTTGTCACGGTCCATCGCCCGCTCGATCTCCTCGAGCGGCTTGCCGGTGTACTTGGCGTACAGCGTGTTCAGGAAGTGCCGCATGCGCAGGATCTCGCGCGCCTGGATCTCGATGTCCGCGGCCATGCCCTGCGCCCCGCCCGAAGGCTGGTGGATCATGATGCGGCTGTTCGTGGTTGCCACGCGCATGCCCGGCTCACCGGCCGACAGCAGGAAGCTGCCCATCGAGGCGGCCTGACCGATGCACAGCGTGCCGACGCGCGGACGGATATACTGCATCGTGTCATGGATCGCCATGCCCGCCGTGACGACACCGCCCGGCGAGTTGATGTACATGTAGATGTCCTTCTTCGGATTTTCCGACTCAAGGAACAGCAGCTGCGCGCAGATCAGCGAGGCCATGCCGTCCTCGACACCGCCGGTGACGAAGATGATGCGCTCGCGCAGCAGGCGGCTGAAGATATCGAACGACCGTTCGCCGCGGTTCGACTGTTCGATGACGATCGGAACCAGCCCGGCCTGCGTCTGCCGCAGCCCGACGCCAGCATGGGCCAGCGGGCTCGCGAAATCGCCGGTCTCGAACGGATTGTGCATGGAAATCTCTCTTATGCCCAGAAGAGCCCCTATGTCGCGTGGGCGGCCCGCAAGTTCAAGCCCCGCCAGCTGTCCCATTGGTGCGGGGCGTGGGTGTTTACCCTCTTTCCATGCGTCCCGGTCTAGGGCCAGGATCGGTCGGGCATCACAAGGGGCGGCGAAAGAAGGATCATGACGGTATCCCAAGCTGACGCCCCGGCGCGCGCCAAACGCCTGACGACCCTGGCTTTCTGGCGCGGGCTGCTGCCCGATGCTGTCCGCGCGGGGCTGGTCGGCATGGTGATCGGGGCGCTGTTCTTCGGCCTGTTCTGCCTCGCCAATCGCGCGAGTCTGGGCCGCGACGTGGCCACCGCCCGTGCGCACATCGCGCAGGCCTTTGCCAGCGGGGCGTTGCAGGATCAGGATTATCTGGACGGCAATACGGACATCGGCCGGCATCAATATAATGACTGTCTGATCCTGCGCCTCGCAGTCGACCAGCGCGCAAGCCCGGCCCAACTGACCGTCAGTCCGCTGGTGCAGGTGCCGGTGCCCCCACGCGGCGAGTGCCAGACGGTACATGGCTTCCTCAATGGCGAACCACCGGTCGGCACCGTCTTCTACCACCGTTATATCCATGGCCATGCGATGCTGGCGCGGTATCTGCTGCCCGTCCTGTCGGTGGCGGCGATCCGCAACCTGTATCACACGGTCCTGACGCTGCTCGTGCTCGCCGGGATCGTCACCGGCCTGATCGCGCTCGGCCGGGGACGCCGGCCGGTACAGGGTCTGTTCTGGCTGATCGTCTTCCTCGCCGTCTCGCGCTGGTTCGGGCTGGAGACCTATGGCCAGTCGCTGGGGCATGGGCCGGCGGACATCGTACTGATCGGCTATCTGCTGTTCCTGGCGGTGGTCGGCACGACGCGGGGGATCGGTCGGCGCGCGGCGCTGATTTCGGCCGCGTTGTTCGGCGCGCTGACCATCTGCTTCGAGTTCCTGACCGGCGGCATCCCGCTGGGGCTGGCGGCGGTGATCGGCGGACTGCCCTTCGCCTGGAGCAGCCGTGCCGAGGCGCGCGGGCCGGTCTTTCCCCTCGCGCCGCTGATCGGTTTCTGCGCGTCGATCGCCACCGTCATGCTGCTGAAAATCGCGCTGGTGCTCAAGGTCTTCGGTCTCGCATCGATGCGCGAGGATGCGCTTCAGCTGAAGATGCGGATGGGCATGGATGCGACACGCGGTGAGACACGCGATCTGGGCCTCGCGCTGATGGCCAAGAAGCTTGCCAAGGGGATCAACGGCTTGGCGCCGGGCATGCATGTCATGGCCGGGGCGATCGTCGCCATCGCGCTGCTTGCCGGCCTATGGGGTGCACGCCACCTGCTGCGCTCCGCCGACCCGGTCATGCGTCAGCGCACCCTGGCGCTCCTCGCCTCGAACGCGGCGATCCTGTTGATGCTGGTCGGTTTCTGGCAGCATACCATGATCCACGCCTGGTTCATGGAGCGGACGTTGGTCTGGACGATCGCGACCGGCTTCGCGCTGTTCGCGCTGGCCTGTCGCGACCGGGCTTATCGCGTGCCGCCCGGCGCGGGGTGCGACAGATAGGCTAGCCGCCGGACCTCCTGTCGTCCGCGCACCACCGTATCCAGGATCAGCCCGGTGAACAGGTTGAGCGCGGCCAGCAGCATCAGCCCCATCGACAGGATCGCGGTCGGGAAGCGTGGCACCTGATGCGTGTGCAGATAGGTCAGGATGATCGGAATGGCGAGCAGTACCGACAGCGCCGCCAACAGCCCGGCGACCGCGCCGAAGAACCACATCGGCCGCTCGATCCGGTACAGCTTGATAATGGTACGCAGGATGCGCCAGCCGTCCGAATAGGTGCTCAGCTTCGACGCCGACCCCTCGGGGCGCGCATAATAGGGGGTCGCGATTTCGGCGCAGGGCATTTTCAGCTCCAGCGCATGGACGCTGATCTCGGTCTCGATCTCGAACCCGACCGACAGGACCGGGAAGCTCTTGACGAACCGGCGTGAAAACACGCGATAGCCGGACAGGATGTCGGTGAAGCTGCGCCCGAACAGCTTGGCGAGCATGCCGGTCAGCATCGCATTGCCGAACCGGTGGCCGCGTCGATAGGCGAGTTCGGCCTCGCTCACCCGCTGGCCGACGACCATGTCGAGCTGTTCCTCGATCATGCGCGCGACCAGCTCGGGCGCCGACGCGGCGTCATAGGTCGCGTCGCCATCGGCCATGACATAGATGTCGGCATCGATATCGGCGAACATCCGCCGCACGACCGCGCCCTTGCCCTGGATACGCTCCGACCGGACGACGGCACCGGCCGCACGCGCGACCTCCACCGTGCGGTCGCGGCTGTTATTGTCATAGACATAGATGGTCGCGGCGGGCAGCGCCTCGCGGAACCCCGCAATGGTCTGCGCGATCGCCGCTTCCTCGTTATAGCAGGGCAGCAGCACCGCGATCCGGGGTTCGTTCACAACCTGTCCTCGTCCAAAGGCGGGCGATCCCGCCCTGCGTCCCTTTGCGCCACCTGACATGGCGCGATGCTCGTATACCAATCCTCCCCTGCAAGGGGAGGGGGACCAGCGAAGCTGGTGGAGGGGTGTCCCCGGTCGCAAAGGCGGTTCGACCTCACCGCGGGTAACACCCCTCCGTCAGGCCTGCGGCCTGCCACCTCCCCTTACAGGGGAGGAATGAAGGCGCTTCCAGATACAGGAAGGGCGACCGCTCGCGCGACCGCCCTTCCCTTGTTTCGTCACGAACCGAAGTCCGACACCGCCCTTATTCGGTCGGCGCCGCCTTCTTGGCGCGCGGCTTCTTGGCGGGCGCCTCGGCAGCCTCGGCCTCGCCTTCCGCCGGAGCGGCGGCCTTCTTGGCGCGCGGCTTCTTCGGCGCGGCTTCCTCGGTCGCCTCGGCGGCATCGCCCTCGACCTCGGCCGGAGCGGCCTTCTTGGCGCGGGTCGTCTTCTTCGGCGCGTCCTCAGTGCCTTCGTCGGCGGCGTCCTCGGTCACGTCGGCCTTGTTGGCCTTCGCCTTCGACTTCTTGCCGTGGTCATGATCATGGTCGTGATCGTGATTATGGACGTGCGTGCCGGTCGCGAAGCCGTCCTCGCTCTCGATCGCGGCTTCCAGCTCCTCACGGGTGGTCTCGCGGTCGGTGATCTCGGCCTTGTCGAACAGGAAGTCGACGACCTTGTCCTCATAGAGCGGGGCGCGCAGCTGGGCGGCGGCCATCGGCTCCTGCTGGATATACTGGATGAAACGCTGGCGATCTTCCGGGCCGTACTGCTGCGCGGCCTGCGCGATCAGGCGGTTCATTTCCTGCGCGGTCACGTCGACGCCGTTCGCCTGACCGATTTCCGACAGCAGCAGGCCCAGACGGACGCGGCGCTCGGCGATCTTGCGGTAATCGTCGCGCTCCTTCTCCATCTCGGCCTTGGCGGCCTCGGGGTCCTCCTCATGGGTCGCTTCATGCTCGAGCTGCGCCCAGATCTGCGAGAACTCGGCCTCGACCATCGACGGCGGCACTTCGAAGTCATGGCCATCGGCCAGCTGGTCGAGCAGCTTGCGCTTCATGTAGGTACGGGTCAGGCCGTTATGCTCCTGCTCGATCTGCCCCTTCAGCAGGCCGCGCAGCTGCTCCAGGCTTTCCAGGCCCAGATTCTTGGCCATCTCGTCGTCGACCTTGGCTTCGCCGGCGGTCTTCACCGACTTGATCGTCAGGTCGAAGGTCGCGGGCTGACCGGCCAGGTTCTTGGCGGGATAGTCCTCGGGGAAGGTGACCGAGATCTGCTTCTCTTCACCGGCCTTCACGCCGACCAGCTGGTCCTCGAAGCCGGGGATCAGGCGACCGCCGCCGATCTCGACCGCCATATCCTCGCCCGAGCCGCCCTCGAAGGCGACGCCGTCGGCGGTCTTGCCGACGAAGTCGACGGTGACCTGGTCGCCCTGCTCGGCGGCCTTGTCGCCCGCATCGTCCCAGCGCTTCTGCTGGTCGGCAAACTTCTGGAGCTGCTCGTCTACCGCCTCGTCGGCGACCGGCACGGTCAGACGCTCGAGCTTCAGCGCGTCGATCGCCGGGGTCGGGACCTGCGGCAGAACTTCGAGCGTGACGTTCAGCGTGGCCTCCTTGCCCTGCTCATATTCACCGACCAGTTCGACCTGCGGCTGCATCGCGGGGCGCAGGTTCTTCTCGGCGATCAGCGACTGCACGCCTTCCTGCAGCGCGGTGTTCAGCGCGTCCTGGAGGAGCGCCGGGCCGTGCATCTTGCGGACCAGGTTGGTCGGCACCTTGCCGGGGCGGAAGCCGGGCATCTTCATCTGCGGAGCGATCCGCTTCAGCTCGGCATCGACCTTGCCCTCGATATCCTTGGCGGTGATGGTGAGCGTGTAGGCGCGCTTCAGCCCCTCGTTCAGCGTCTCGACAGTCTGCATCTAAAGGCCTTCAATCTGGAGAAATTCCGTGTGGCTGTCGCCCCGTTCTTGACCGGGGACTGGTGCGGGCGAAGGGACTCGAACCCCCACATCTTACGATACTGGAACCTAAATCCAGCGCGTCTACCAGTTCCGCCACGCCCGCACGAGGACACCGCCGATGGGCGCGCGTCTATATCACCATGGGCGGCCTGCACAAGGGACAACAGGCAACATGTGCGTGCGACATGCGTTTAAGCCCTCCAATTCCCGAAAGGAGAGCGAGAATGGCCACCCAGCCCCCGCCCGAAAGCCCGCAGCCGACCCAGCCGGCGCAACCCGACACGCCCCCGCCCGAGATCGTGCCGCCCGGCCCGGACATCGACCAGCCCGCACCCGGCGTGGGTCCGGGCGATCCCGGCACGGCCCAGCCGCTACAGATTTGAGAGGAGCTGACGATGGCGAGCAACCCCGAAAACCATCCCGACAGCCCGCCGAGCGAGGCGCCCGAGAACAACCCGGACAGCCCGCCGCGTGAGGATGAGCGCAGCGACATCGAGCAGGCCGTCGAGGCGCGCTCCGATGCGGTCGCGCGGGGTGAGGGCGGTGGGGAGCCGGTGACCTTTACCGATACCGGCGAGCATGACGGCGTCGGCGGGACCGGCGGCGTGGTGCGGAACCAGGATTTGGATGCGCAGTAATTGAGGGGGTGGTCTCGGTGAGACCCCCTTGCCCTCCCCCAGCCCCTCCCGCCTGCGGGAGGGGAGCGGGTTATGGCGGAGTGCGACGATTATCGCAGGTCGATCGGTGCATCCGAATCTCATAACTGCGCATGGCGCTCGCCCGAAGCACGCCCCTCCCGCAGGCGGGAGGGGATGGGGGAGGGAAAGCCACGGGCGACGCCCTCTGCGAGGCTCACTACCCTCCCCCCAACCCCCTCCCGCCTGCGGGAGGGGGAGCACATCACATCACCCCGCCAGCGCCTTCTTCAGCAGGTCATTGACCACCGCCGGATTGGCCTTGCCGCCCATCGCCTTCATCGTCTGACCGACGAAGAAGCCGAACAGCGCTTCCTTGCCCGCGCGGTACTGACCCAACTGGTTCGGGTTTTTCTCCAGAACCTCGGCGATCACCGCCTCGATCGCGCCGGTGTCGCTGGTCTGCTTGAGGCCGCGCTCCTCGACGATCTTGGACGGACCGTCGCCCGTCTCCAGCATGATCTCGAACACCTGCTTCGACAGGCTGCCCGACAGCGTGCCATCGGCGACCAGCGCGAGCAATTCGGCGGCCTGGGCAGGCGACACCGGGCTCTCGGTGATGTCCTTGCCCAGCCTGTTCAGCGCGCCGAACAGCTCTGCCGCGACCCAGTTCGCCGCCTGCGCGGGCTTGGCGCTCGTGCCGTCGAGTGCGTCGAGCAGGCCGTCGAACCAGCGCGCCGTCTCGACTTCGGCGGTCAGCACGCCCGCATTATACGCGGTCAGGCCCAGCGCCTCGTAGCGGCGACGCTTGGCGTCGGGCAGTTCGGGCAGGCTGGCGCGGCATTCCTCGACGAACGCGTCGGTCAGTTCCAGCGGCAGCAGGTCGGGATCGGGGAAGTAGCGATAGTCATGCGCATCTTCCTTCGACCGCATCGAGCGGGTTGTGCCGCTCTCGACGTTGAAGAGGCGCGTTTCCTGGACGATCTTGCCGCCATCCTCCAGCACCGCAACCTGGCGCTTGGCCTCATATTCGATCGCGGCCATGACGAACCGGACCGAGTTGACGTTCTTCGTCTCGGTGCGCGTGCCGAACTCGTCGCCGGGCTTGCGCACCGACACGTTCACGTCGGCGCGCATCGAGCCTTCTTCCATATTACCGTCGCACGATCCGACATAGCGGAGAATGGCACGTAACTTACGGAGATAAGCCCCTGCTTCGGCAGGCGAACGCATGTCGGGGCGGCTGACGATCTCCATCAGCGCCACGCCCGAGCGGTTGAGGTCGACGTATGACCGCGTCGGATGCTGATCGTGCATCAGCTTGCCCGCATCCTGCTCGACATGGATACGCTCGACGCCGATCGACTTGGTGGGACCGTCAGGGTTCTTCTCGTCCAGGCTGATCTCGATCGCGCCCTCACCCACCAGCGGGTGGTAAAGCTGGCTGATCTGATAGCCCTGCGGCAGATCGGCGTAGAAGTAATTCTTCCGGTCGAAGCGCGACCACTTATTGATCTGCGCATCGATCGCCATGCCGGTGCGCACCGCCTGACGGATGCACTCCATGTTGGGCACGGGCAGCATGCCGGGCATCGCGGCGTCGATCAGCGACACCTGCGTATTGGGCTCCGCACCGAAGGCGGTGGCCGCGCCGGAGAACAGCTTGGCGTTGGAGGTGACCTGGGCGTGGACTTCCAGGCCGATCACGACCTCCCATTCCCCCGTCGCGCCCTGGATGCGATATTCGCTCATGTTCGATCTCGATGATGAAGATAGTTGATCGCCGTCAGGACGGCGTTGCTGCCCAGCAGGGCGACGATCCAGCAGGTCGACAGGATGCGCAGGATCGCGGTCTCGAAGCCGAGGTTCCGCGCCTCCCTCAAC
This sequence comes from Sphingomonas pseudosanguinis, assembly GCF_052056765.1. Classification (NCBI taxonomy): domain Bacteria; kingdom Pseudomonadati; phylum Pseudomonadota; class Alphaproteobacteria; order Sphingomonadales; family Sphingomonadaceae; genus Sphingomonas; species Sphingomonas pseudosanguinis. The sequence continues at coordinate 749,859 of NZ_CP189888.1, read as the reverse complement.
CCGATATAGGCCGCGCCCGCGCCCAGCAGCAGGAAGAGAACACCCAGCCGAAACTCACCGCGCAGGATCACGCTGTTGCCCACGCAAAGGCACAGGATGAAGCCCGCCACGCCCAGAAAGAAGCGCGCCAGCGTGTGATGGTCGAAGGGGTGATTGTCGATGTTGGTCAGCGACACGCCGACATAGGCGCTGAGGATCGCCCCGAACGCGACGTTCAGGGCGCCCTGCGCCTCCCGCAACACGGCGATGTTGCGGGCCGTAAAGGCGCGGTCGCTTACCACCACGCCTGCGGACGCGCGGTGAAGCCCGCGCGCTGCTCGATGGCCAGGCTGGCGTTCAGCACGCCCTGCTCATCCAGCGCCTTGCCGATGATCTGGAGGCCAAGCGGCAAGCCGTCCTTGTCCAGGCCACCCGGCACCGACATGGCGGGGAGCCCGGCCAGCGAGGCGGGCACCGTGAACACGTCGTTGAGGTACATGGCCAGCGGATCGGCCTGCTTCTCGCCCAGCGCGAACGCCGCCGACGGCGCGGTCGGGGTCAGGAGCACGTCGCACTCGTCGAACGCCCGCTCGAAATCGCGCGCAATCAGCGTGCGGACCTTCTGCGCCTGGGTGTAGTACGCATCATAGAAGCCCGCCGACAGCACATAGGTGCCGATCAGGATGCGGCGCTTCACCTCGTCGCCGAACCCGGCGGCGCGGGTCGCGGCATACATGTCCTGCAGGCCGGCCCCTTCGGGCAGGTCGCGCAGGCCATAACGCACGCCGTCATAGCGGGCGAGGTTGGACGACGCCTCGGCCGGCGCGATGATGTAGTACGCCGGCAGCGCATATTTGGTGTGCGGCAGCGAGACCTCGACGATCTCGGCACCGGCATCGCGCATCCAGTCGATACCCTGCTGCCACAGCGCCTCGATCTCGGCGGGCATGCCGTCGACCCGGTATTCCTTGGGCACACCGACCTTCTTGCCCTTCAGGTCCGCCGACAGCGCGGCTTCCCAGTTGGGCACGTCCAGCTTCAGCGAGGTGGCGTCCTTGGCGTCGAAGCCCGCCATCGCCTCCAGCATGATCGCACAGTCGCGCACGTCGCGCGCCATCGGCCCCGCCTGGTCGAGCGAGGAGGCGAAGGCGATCGTGCCCCAGCGCGAGCAGCGGCCATAGGTCGGCTTGATGCCCGAAATGCCGGTGAAGGCGGCCGGCTGGCGGATCGAGCCGCCGGTGTCGGTACCCGTCGCGCCCGGCGCCAGCCCCGCCGACACCGCCGTCGACGACCCGCCCGAGGACCCACCGGGGGCGAGCGGGGCGGTGTCGTTCGGGCGACGCCAAGGCGAGACGACATTGCCGAACGCGCTGGTCTCGTTGGACGAGCCCATGGCGAACTGGTCGAGGTTCAGCTTGCCCAGCATGCCCGCACCGGCATTCCACAGATTCTGCGAAACGGTCGACTCGTAGGGCGGCACGAAGCCTTCGAGGATCTTGCTGGCGGCGGTGGTCGCGACGCCCTTGGTCGCGAACAGGTCCTTCATGCCGATCGGCACGCCGGCCAGCGGCTTGAGCGTTTCACCGGCGGCACGCGCGGCGTCGGCCGCATCGGCGGCGGCGAGCGCATGCTCCGGAGTCTTGACCAGGAAGGCGTTGAGCGCGTCAGCGCCTGCGACCTTGGCGTTAAAGGCCTCGGCGACTTCGCGCGCCTTGAACTGGCCGTCGCGCACGCCGTCGCGAATGGCGGCGATGCCGAGCGTGGTCAGGTCGGTCATTATTCGATCACCTTGGGCACCGTGAAGAAGCCATGTTCGGCCTGTGGCGCATTCTGCATGAGGAGGTCGCGGATGCCGCCGTCATTGACGACGTCGTCGCGCAGGCGAAGCTGGTTCGGGATTACCGCCGTCATCGGCTCGACGCCTTGGGTGTCGACCTCGCCGAGCTGCTCGATCCAGCCCAGGATGTTCCCAAGCTCGGGGGCGAGGCGCGTCGCGTCCTCCTCGGTGATCGCGATGCGGGCTAGGCTCGCGATCTTCTTCACGGTTGCGGTATCTACGGACATGGATTTGCGGCTAGCATCGCCGCGCGGCTTCGCGCAACGCTTTTGCCGTCCCGGCGATTGCAACGGTGACAAGTGGGGCATCATGGATAGCAATTGCAGGCCCCGATCTTTTGCTGCAACGCACAATGGAGTGACGAGTTGGCGCGCAAATTCCTGTATGTCGTGGCGGCGCTCATCGTGCTGACGATCGCGGCCGCCTTCGCCTATCGGCTGTTCGGCAACCAGCTGCTCCGCTGGTCGACCGTACCCTCCGAGGCGTTCCAGACCCAGGCGGCAACGCGCGCCGAGCAATATCGCGATGCCAGGATGTGGCTGGCGCGCCCCGACCTGCCGGGCAATCCTGCCCTTTGGGTGCCGACGGGGTATGAGCCGGGCAAGCCGGGCCAGGGCGCGGCGGTCTTCTTCATCCACCCGACCTCGTACATCAGCAAGGCGCATTGGAACGCCCCGCTCGACGATCCCGAGACCAATGGCCGCGCCGAGCTGTTCCTGCGGGGACAGGCGAGCGCCTTCAACGGGGCGGGCGACATCTGGGCGCCGCGCTATCGCCAGGCGACCTTCGGCGCGTTCCTGACCAGCATGGCCGATGCCGAGCGCGCGCTCGACCTCGCCTACAAGGACGTGGATGCCGCCTTCACCGCCTTTCTGGCGGATGCCGATCCCAACCGCCCGCTGATCCTCGCTGGACACAGTCAGGGCGCGCTGCATTTGTCGCGGCTGCTGACCGACCGGGTGGCGAAGGACCCCGCGCTGAAACGCAGGATCGTCGCGGCCTATGTCGTGGGCTGGCCGATCTCGATGACCGCCGACCTGCCCGCCATGGGGCTGCCCGCCTGCATGGCGCCCGACCAGACCGGCTGCATCCTGAGCTGGCAGAGCTTCGGCGAACCGGCCGATCCGTCACTGATCCTCGACGTGTTCGACCAGACCAATGGCTATACCGGTCGACCGCGCAAGGATACCCAGATGCTGTGCACCAACCCGCTGACGGGCACGCCGGGCGTCGCCGCGCCGGCGGCCGCCAATCTGGGCACGCTCTACCCCTCCGCCGACCTGAAGACCGCCGCCATCGCGGCGGGCAAGGTCCCCGCCAAGTGCGAGGGGCGTGGCATCCTGACCATCGGCGAGGGGCCGAGCGTCGGCCCCTATGTGCTGCCCGGCAACAATTACCACGTCTATGACTACAGCCTGTTCTGGGCGAATGTCCGCGCCGATGCGGATCGCCGTTTGAAAGCCTTTCGATGAGCCTGATCACCACCGACCGCACCGAGTTCCGCGCCGCCCTCCCCTCGGGTGGGCGGCTGATCGGGCTGGACGTCGGCACCAAGACGGTCGGCACCGCTTTGTGCGATGCCGGATGGAGCTTCGCCAGCCCCGCCACCCTCATCCGCCGGACCAAGTTCACCAAGGACAAGGAACAACTGATCGCGATGATCGCGCAGCAGGGGGTGCAGGGTCTGGTCATCGGCCTGCCCCTCAATCTGGACGGCAGCGAGAGCCCGCGCTCGCAATCGACCCGTGCCTTCGCCCGCAACTGCGCCGATCTGGGCCCGATCCTGCTGTGGGATGAACGCTGGTCGACCGTCGCGGTCGAACGCACGATGATCGAGCAGGATATGAGCCGCGCCAAACGCGCCGAACGTATCGACAACCTCGCCGCCGCGCATATCCTGCAGGCCGCGATCGACGCACTGGTGATGGCGTAAGAACATTCCTCCCCTGGAAGGGGAGGAAAGATCGCTCGTGAACCATGGTGCAGACCGTTGACCATAAAACGATCATTTCCGCCTGAAATGTCACATATTGGTCTTTAACCAGTCGTTAACCCGTCACCCAAGCCCCCTAGCTGCGCCGCTCCTTTGAAAGCCTTTGGGGGGCCCCAAGTCGTGCAGCGTTTCTCTCTTTCCCGTTCCCTGCTGATGATCGGCACCGCTGTCATCGCGATGCCCGCCTGGGCGCAGCAGCAATCCGATCCGACCGCCGCCGAGGCGACGACCAATGGCGATCAGATCGTCGTCACCGCGACGCGCACCACGCGCTCCTCGGTCGAGCTGGGCGCGGCGGAGATTCAGAAAGTGCTGCCCGGCGCGAACCCGGTGAAGGCGATCCAGACGCTGCCCGGCGTGCAGTTCGAGACGGCCGATCCCTGGGGCAATAACGAGCAGAACATCGCGCTGTTCGTCCATGGCTTCAACCAGAACCAGCTGGGCTTCACGCTCGACGGCGTGCCGCTGGGCGACCAGTCCTATGGCAATTACAATGGCCTCAGCCCGCAGCGCGCGGTCATTTCCGAAAACGTCGCGCGCGTCCGCCTGACCGCCGGCGCGGCCGATCTCGGCACCGCCTCGGCCAGCAATCTGGGCGGCGGGATCGAGACCTATTCGAGCGATCCGACCGCGACCATGGGCGTTCGCTTCGCCCAGACGCTGGGCAGCTATGACGCCAGCCGCAGCTTCCTGCGCATCGACAGCGGTGAGGTCGATGGGCTGGGCGGCACGAACAGCGGCTATCTCTCGGTCGTCCGGCAAAAGGCGCGCGCCTGGGAATTCAATGCCAGGCAGGGCGGGTGGCAGGGCAATGCCAAGTTCGTCCACAAGGGCGAGAACGGCACGCTGACCGGCTATTTCAACATTTCGGACAAGGTCGAGCCGAACCAGGACTCGGTCGCGCACAATGCGGGCGGACTGGAGCCCTATTACCGCTCGCTCCTCTATCCGAACTGGCAGGCCGCGCTCGCCTATGTCGATGCGAACGGCGCGCCGCCCGCGAACAATCCCAATAATTACATGAACTATTTCGGCGACGCGCAGCGCACCGACTATCTGGGCTATATCAAATATGAGCGCCGCTTCGGCGACGCCGTCACCTGGGCCAATCAGGTCTATTATCACCATGACGAAGGCCAGGGGCAGATCACCGGCCCGATCGCGGCCGCCGGTCTGCCCGGCCTGTTCCGCATCTATTATCCGGGGCAGAATCTGAAGCAGGTCTTCGGCGGCTCGGGCTATGCGCTGCGCACCACCGAATATGGCATCGACCGCAAGGGGGCGATCTCGACACTGGCGATCCGTGCGGGCGCGCATGAGATCGAGCTGGGCGGCTGGTACGAGCATAACCGCAACACCATCTTCCGCCGCTGGTATGCAGCACCTATCGACAATCCCCCGTCGCCCTATGAATGGGCCGATCCCGCACAGCGCCGCCTGACCCAATATGCCGCGATCACCAAATACGACCTGATCCAGACGCATATCCAGGATCGCTGGCACATCACCCCGGCGGTGACGCTTGAGGCGGGCTTCAAGTCCAGCCTGCAATTCGCAGACGGCCGCGTGCCGACCCAGCCGCTGCCCGGCGCGCTGCCTGGCACCTCGACCGGCTATCCCGAGGGGCGGCTGAACACGAAGAAGTGGTTCCTGCCCGCCATCGGCGCGATCTGGGACATCACCACCAACGACCAGCTGTTCGGTCATGTCCAGAAGAATGTCCGCCAGTTCCAGGCCTCGGTCGCGGCGGGTCTGTCGCCCTTCGCGGTCGGCAGTCAGCAGGCGTTCGACCAGATTAAGGCGAACACCTCGCCCGAAACGTCGTGGACCTATGAGGCTGGCCTGCGCTCGCGCCACGCGCTCGACCTCGGCCCGCTGACCGGTATCGAGGCGCAGATCAGCGCCTATCATGTCGATTTCGACAACCGCCTGCTTCAGATCAGCGCGACGCCGGTCATCGCCTCGGTCATCGGCGGCGTGTCGATCCTGCAGAATGTCGGCCGCGTGCGCACCAACGGCGTCGACGCGGCGGCCACGCTGCGCTTCGGACCGCATCTGTCGGTCTATAACGCGCTGTCCTATAACAGCTCGAAGTATCGCGACAATTATGTCAGCGGCACGACCACCATCGCGACCGCGGGCAAATATGTGCCCAACACCGCGCGCTGGCTGAACAAGACGGTTGTGTCGATCAACGACGGCCCGTTCGAGATTCAGGCGATCGGTGACTATGTCGGGCCGCGCTATGCCACCTATACCAACGATCAGGGTATCGGCGGCCGCTATCTGTTGAACCTGCAGGCAGGCTACAGCCTGCCGCCAATCGACGGGTTAAGCGTCAGGGACCTGAAACTGTCGGTCAACGTCACCAACGTGACCAACCGCAAGGGCATTTACGAACTGGTCGTCGGCGCCGCCGCCAAGACCTGGAACAGCTACGCCCAGCCGCCGCGCATGGGCTTCATCACCCTGTCGGGCGCGTTCTAAGGTCACATCGACATTCATCTGATGACATCGCTCTGAAGCAACCCGAGCCCCTCCCCTGAAGGGGAGGGGTGGATTCGTTTCATGCCATCCTGACCCTAAGGCGAGCGGCGTGCCGGATCGGGAAGCCGGGTGCTCCCGGTCCGGCACGCTGGCTTGCCGCATGGCGAGAGGTGCGGCAGACCGGCACGCCATGACCCCGGATCGCCGCTCCAGCCCGTCGCCACGCCGCCTGCTGCCCGGCGTGCCGTCCATCGTCACGGGCGCGATGCTGGCGATCGTCATCGTCGCGCTGGTCGCGGCCATGAGCTGGGCCATGCGGCTGCGCGGGCCATGGTATGACGAATTCTACACGCTCTATGTCGCGCAGCCCGCCATTCCCCTGCCTCATGCGTTCGACCGTTGGCTGGCGGACAATCACCCACCGCTGTTCTACGCGCTGGTCCGCGCGACCGCTTGGCTGGGGTCGACGGTCGAGGAACGGCGGTTCGTCAACCTGATCCTGTTCGTGGGGGCCGCTATCCAGCTCGCCTGGTGGCTGATCCCGCAGCACCTGCGCCGGATCGGCTGGGTCTTCGCGATCGCGCTCGCCAGCGCATGGCCGGCGATCGACCGGGCGGCGGAGTTGCGCTCCAACTATCTCGCCTTCGCGGGCAGCGCCGTCGCGGTCGCGGCGCTGATCGGGTTCGACCGGGGGCATCGCGCCACCCGAGCCGCGGAATGGGGGATGCTGACGCTGGCGCTGCTCGTCGCGCTGAACGTCCATCTGGCGACCAGCATGATCGTCGGCGGGCTGGTGGCGGCGATCGTCTTGCGGCGGCTGCTCGCGCGCGACTGGCCGGGGGCCGTACGGCTGGCGACGGCGGCGATCGTGGCGGCGGCGCCGATGCTGCTCCACCTCGCCCTGTCATTCGGGCGGATCGAAGCCAATACGCGCAGCTTCTGGATTCAGGGCGGTTTCAACAGCGCACGCTGGGCGATCCAGACCGAGGTCGTGCGCAACCTGTCGGCCAATCCGGCGGTGACGATCGTCGCATTGGTCGGTTTCGGCGTGCTGGCCTATCAAAGCTGGCGCGCGCGACGGCTGGCGCGCGATGCCGATCTGGCGGTGACGCTCGGGGCCGGCCTCGCGCTGGGCTGCATGGTGATGATCGCGATCCATCTGTGGCGGCCGTTCGTCATCGATCGCTATCTGGTCGCCCTGCATCCGCCGCTCGCGATGATCCTGGCACTGGGCGCAGGCGCGCTGCTCGTTCGGGTTCGGCCGATCTTCGCGGTGATCCTGGCGCTGCTCATGGCCTTTTGCGCCATGACCGCCATCACACTGAATGCGGGCGCGACCGTTGCGCGACCCAACTGGTATGGGACGGGTCAGACCATCGCCGTGATCCGGCGCAACTGCCCGGCGACGCGGGTGCATGTCGATCTGCGCGGCAACCGCCCCGTGCTTGATGCGCCACCGACCGAGAACCGCGCGGTCATCCCCTTCGCCTATCACACCGTCGCCGCGCATTTCGGCTTTCCGCTCGCTTCGCCTCGCGATCGGACCATGCCGCGGGAATGCCCGACCCTGTTCTGGACCGAGCATGTCGCGGGCGAATCGGTGACGGCGGAAAGCCTTGCCGCGCCGTTACGCGCCGCCGGCTTCCCGATCGGACGCGCCCGGTTGCTCAGGATCGGCGACGGCCATGTGCTGGAGGCGTGGCCCGCGCGCTAAGCGGCCTTGCCGAACCGCGCGCGCACCGCTACCCGGCGGCTTTAATGCAGACATCGGATCATCGCCCCGGCACGCTCATTCAGGGTGGCGCCGTTTTCCCGCACCGGCATCTGACCGGAATCGACGGCCTTCAACCGCATGAGATCATGTTCCTGCTCGACGAGGCGGAACATTGGCTCGATCGCGGCGCGACCGACACGCCCGATACCAGGCTGGCGGGCCTAACCCAGATCAACGCGTTCTTCGAGAACTCGACCCGTACGCTCTTGTCCTTCGAGATCGCAGGGAAACGCCTGGGTGCCGACGTCGTCAACATGCACGCCGCGCAGTCGAGCGTGAAGAAGGGCGAGACGCTGATCGACACGGCGATGACGCTGAACGCGATGCGCGCCGATGTGATCGTCATCCGCCACATGGCGAGCGGAGCCGTCCGCCTGATCGCCGACAAGGTCGACTGCCCGGTCCTGAACGCGGGCGACGGGCGGCACGAGCATCCGACCCAGGCGCTGCTCGACATGCTGACCATCCGCCGCCGCCGGGGCAGCGTGGCGGGGCAGAAGGTCGTGATCTGCGGCGACATATTGCACAGCCGGGTCGCGCGCTCGGACATTCTCGCGCTCACCGCGCTGGCGGCCGAAGTGCGGGTCTGCGCGCCGTCCACCCTGATGCCCAAGGGGATCGAGCGCATGTTCGTCACCCCCTTCACCGATTTCGATCGCGCGATCGAGGATGCCGATGTCGTCATGATGCTGCGCGTCCAGAACGAACGGATGGCGGGCGGCTATATCCCCTCCACCCGCGAATACCGGATGCGCTACGGCCTGACCGCCGAACGTCTGAAGCGCGCCAAGCCCGACGCGCTGGTCATGCATCCCGGCCCGATGAACCGGGGCGTCGAGATCGACTCGGAGGTGGCCGACGGCCCGCAATCGGCGATCACCGAGCAGGTGGCGATGGGCGTCGCGGTGCGCATGGCGTGTCTGGACGTGCTGACCCGCCGCGCCCGCAAGCTGGAGGGCTGGGCATGAGCATCACCGCCTTCACTAACGCCACGCTGATCTGCCCGGTCGGCGGCGAGATCAAGGGCCAGACCCTGCTGGTCGAGGACGGCATCATCACCGGCACCGGGGACGCTCCCGAGGGTGCGACCATCATCGACTGCGGCGGCAAGATGCTTAGCCCCGGCATCGTCGATCTGGGCGTGTTCAAGGTCGACCGCGCCGCCTGTCGTGCGGGCGGCATCGTGCGCATCGGCCTGATGCCCGATCAGTCGCCGGTCCTCGACGATCCGGGCGTGGTGCAGCGTGCCGCGCTGATCGGGCGACCGGATCTGTGGATTCACCCGATCGCGGCGGCGACGCGCTCGCTCGCGGGGACCGACCTGGCCGAAATGGCAGTCTGCGTCTCGGCGGGCGCGAAGGCGGTCGGCACCGGGCGCGGCTGGATCGCCGATTCGGGCGTCATGCACCGGGTGCTCGCTTATGCGGGCGATCTGGGTCTGACCGTCATCGCCCATGCCGAAGACGGTGGCCTCGCCGCCGACGCGGTCGCGACCGAGGGTGAGACGGCCAGCCGCCTGGGCCTTCCCTCCGCCCCCGCCATCGCCGAAGCGCTCGCGATCGCGCGCGACCTGATGCTGGCCGAAGAGACGGGCGCGAAGCTGCATATTCGGCAGGTCACGACGGCGGCGGGCTTCGACCTGATCCGCGCGGCCAAGCGGCGCGGGGTGAAGGTGACGTGCGGCATCACGCCTGCGCATCTCCACCTGTCCGACATCGCGATCACCGATTTCCGCACCTTCGCCCGCCTCTCGCCCCCTTTGCGCGACGAGAGCGACCGGCAGGCCGCGCTGGCGGCGGTCGCGGACGGGACGGTCGATGTGATCGGCTCGGGCCACGACCCGCATGCCCCGGAAGAAAAGCGCCTGCCCTTCGTCGATGCCGAGGCGGGCATGGCGGGGGCGGAGACGCTGCTGCCGCTGGCGCTGATGCTGGTGCGCGACGAACAGATCACCCTGCCCCGGCTGTTCGCGCTGCTCGCGAGCAATCCGGCCAAGGTGCTGGGGCTCGACACCGGCACGCTGGAGCCGGGCAAGCCCGCCGACCTGATGCTGTTCGATGCCGACACGCCATGGATGGTGTCGGGCGACGCCTTCGCCTCGGCGGGCAATACGCCGTTCGACGGCTTCCCGGTCCAGGGCCGCGCGTTGCGTCTGTGGAAGGCCGGGCGGGAAATTCACTGAGAAATCCTCCCCATCTCTTGATGGGGAGGGGGACCGCGCCGGCAGGGCGTGGTGGAGGGGCGTGGCCAGTTCGTCACGCCCCTCCACCACGCCCTGCCGGCGCGGTCCCCCTCCCCAAGCGAGCTTGGGGAGGAATAAAAAAGCCCTCCCCGAGACGTTTCGGGGAGGGCTTTTCACTTAACCGTTATCGGCTCAACCGCGACGCGGACCGCGCGGGCCGCCCTGGGTGGGGCGCGGCGAGTAGCGGCGCGGGCCGCCGGGGCCACCGGCGGGGCGACCGCCCATCGGACGGTTGCCACCCGGACCACGACGCGGACCACCGCTGGGCGCGCCGCCGGCGGGCGGGCCATCGGCCTGCTCGATCGCGATATCATCCTCGGCATGATCCGCCTCGGTCCGCTTCAGCGCGGCGATGAAGCGCGACGCCAGTGCGGTCGGGATTTCGAACAGCGTCTCGTTGGGCTGTATGCGGATCGCGCCGATCTCGTTGCGGGTGATGTGCCCGCGACGGCAGATCAGCGGCAGCAGCCAGCGCGGATCGGCGTTCTGGCGACGACCGACGCTCATGCGGAACCAGGCGGTATCGTCGAAGCCCTCGCGACGCTCGCGCGGCGGCGGCGCATCGCCCTCGACCAGCTCCTCGGCCTGGGGCAGCGCGGCGCGGTGCGCGCGAACCAGCGCGGCGGCGATGTCCTCGGCCGACTTTTCGGCAAGCAGGCGGGTGGCCAGTTCGCGATCGGCCTCGTCCACCTCGACCGGCGCGAGCAGCGCGGTCAGCAGGCGCTCGCGGTCCTGCTCGCGAATTTCCTCCAGCGTGGGGGCACGACGCCATTCGGCGTCGATGCGCGCGCCGCGCAGCATGCCCTCGACCCGGCGACGGCGCGGGTACGGCACGATCAGGATCGCGGTGCCCTTGCGGCCCGCGCGACCGGTGCGGCCCGAACGGTGCTGAAGCGCTTCGGCATCGCGCGGAATTTCGACATGGATCACGAGCGTCAGGCCGGGCAGGTCGATGCCGCGTGCGGCGACGTCGGTCGCGACGCAGACCCGCGCACGGCCGTCACGCAGCGCCTGGAGCGCATGGTTGCGCTCGTTCTGCGAATGCTCGCCCGACAGCGCCACCGCCGAGAAGCCGCGCTCGACCAGGCTGGCGTGCAGGTGGCGGACATTGTCGCGCGTCGCGCAGAACAGGATCGCGACCTCGGCCTCGTGCAGGCGCAGCAGGTTGACCACCGCCGCCTCGATGTCGGCCGGTGCGACCGTCACCGCCTGATAGGCGATGTCGGCATGGCCCTTGTCCTCGCTGATCGTCTCGATCCGCTTGGCATTGGTCTGATAGCGCTTGGCGAGCTGCACGATCGGGCGCGGCATGGTCGCCGAGAAGAGAAGCGTGCGACGCTCGGACGGCGTGCCGTCGAGGATCTGCTCGAGATCCTCGCGGAAGCCCATGTCGAGCATCTCGTCCGCTTCGTCGAGGACGACGAACTTCAGCGACGACAGATCGAGCGCGCCGCGCTCCAGATGGTCGCGCAGACGACCCGGGGTGCCGACGACGATGTGGGTGCCGTGGCTGAGCGCACGACGCTCGCGCGAGGCATCCATGCCGCCGACGCAGGTGGCGATGCGCGCACGCGCCCCGGCATAGAGCCATTCCAGCTCGCGGCTGACCTGCAGCGCCAGCTCGCGGGTCGGCGCGATGACCAGCGCCATCGGCGCGCCCGGCTGGGGCAGGTGATCGCCACCGTTCAGCAGCTCGCTCGCCATGGCGAGGCCGAAAGCGACGGTCTTGCCCGAACCGGTCTGGGCGGAGACGATCAGGTCACGGCCCTGGGCGTCATCCTCAATGACGGCGGCTTGGACGGGGGTCGGCGCGGTATAGCCACGCGCGGAAAGGGCAGCCGACAAAACCGGCGGCAAAGCAGAAAAAGGCATGGGGACTCCAACGACAAAAAGGAGCGCGTACCGCCGAACCAAGGGACCCATCCCTCTCGGTTGGCGGATACACCCATGCGGCACGGGTGAATGTGTAGCGTTCCGTGAAAGCGTGGCCCTATACACGATTGCAGCCAAAACTCAAGCCGTGCTTGCGGTGAATCGATCGGCCCGTCATGGGAGCCCGGCTATGACCTTACGCGTTGATCCCCGATGAGTGTCGCCTTTCGCCGCGAATCCGATGAGGAACATCTCGAACCCAAATTCGAGCTGCCCATCCCACCCGGCCCCAATCTGGTCACGCCGCGCGGGCTCGAGCTGACCCGCGCGAAGGTGGCGGAGGTGGAGGCGGCCGTCGCGGCGGCGACCGATGACGAGGAGCGTCCCCGCCTCCAACGCGAACTCCGCTATTGGAACACCCGCGCCGCTACCGCCGAACTGGCCCCCGCGCCCGAAGACGGCGAGATCGGGATCGGCAGCACGGTCACGATCCGGCTGAACGGGCAGACGAAGACGCTGACCATCGTCGGCCATGACGAAGCCGACCCCGCGCACGACCGCATCGCCTATGCCGCGCCGCTGGCCCGCGCGCTGATGGGCGCGATGGCGGGCGAAACGGTCGCGTTCGGCGGCAAGGCGGATGCGGTGGAGATACTGGACGTAGGCGCCGCCTGACCTCAATCCCCTCCCGCAGGCGGGAAGGCCCCCTTCTTCTCCCCTCCCGCAAGCGGGAGGGGTCGGGGGAGGGCAAGGAGTCTCACCGAGACCATCGCTCGCGGCCTGCCCTCCCCCATCCCCTCCCGTACACGGGAGGGGCGTGCCAAGCGCCTACCGGAATGCATACTCGAAGCATTTGCCGGAATCACGCAGCCTGCCGCCCCCTTCTTCCTCCCCTCCCGCAGGCGGGAGGGGACCGAAGGGAGGGCAAGGGGGCTCACCGAGACCATCGCTCACGGCCTGCCCTCCCCCATCCCCTCCCGTAAACGGGAGGGGCGTGCCAAGCGCCTACCGGAATGCACGATCGAGGCATTTGCCGGAAACATTTTGCCTGCCGCCCCTTCTTCCTCCCCTCCCGCAGGCGGGAGGGGACCGAGGGGAGGGCAAGGGGTCTCACCGAGACCATCGCTCGCAGCCTGCCCTCCCCCATCCCCTCCCGTAAACGGGAGGGGCGTGCCAAGCAGCGATGGCAAGCGCGGCTCCACCTATCGCCCCCCGCCAAATCCCCCTAAACCCCCGCCATGCAACACTATGACGCGATCATCCTCGGCGCGGGCGCGGCGGGGCTCATGGCGGCGGCGACCGCCGGGCAGCGGGGGCGGCGGGTGCTGGTCGTCGATCATGCCGATGCGCCGGGCAAGAAGATTCTGATCTCGGGCGGCGGGCGGTGCAACTTCACCAATATCGGCACCGCGCCCGACCGCTTCCTGTCCGCCAACCCGCATTTCGCCAAGTCGGCGCTCGGCCGGTATACGGCGGCCGATTTCCTGGCGCTGGTCGAGGCGCATGGCATCGCCTGGCATGAAAAGACGCTGGGGCAGTTGTTCTGCGACGGATCGGCGCGGCAGATCGTCGAGATGTTGCTGGACGAATGCGACAAGGCGACGCGGTCGGGTGGGCAGGTCGACATCGCACTCGGCGCGCCTTTGGACTCGGTAACGCATGACGGCACAGCCTTCCGCATCACTCGACGCGGTAACCAAGCCACCGCCCCCCGCCTGATCGTCGCGACCGGCGGGCCGAGCATCCCCAAAATGGGGGCGACCGGCTATGCCTATGACCTCGCCCGCCAGTTCGGCCTGAAGGTCGTCGAGCCGCGCCCCGCGCTCGTGCCCCTGACGCTGGGCGGCGAGGAGACGCTGTTCCGCTCGCTGTCGGGTGTGGCATCGGAGGTCGTCGCGCGCGCCGGCAAGACCCGGTTCCGCGAAGCCGCGCTGTTCACCCATCGCGGTCTGTCCGGCCCGGCAATCCTGCAAGTGTCGTCCTATTGGCGGCATGGCGAACCGATCGGCATCGACTTTACTCCCGACGCCGTGCCCGACTGGCTGATCGCCGCCAAGCGCGCGCAGCCCCGGCTGTCGCCACGCCGGGCGCTGGGCCAGCATCTGCCCGACCGGCTGGCCGAGACGCTGGCCGAGCGGCTGGCGCTGCCCGCCGAGCTGGGGGCGACGACCGACAAGCTGCTGGCGGCGGCGCAAGGGCGCCTCGCCGACTGGACCTTCCACCCCAATGGCAGCGAGGGCTATGCCAAGGCCGAAGTGACGGTCGGTGGCGTCTCGACCGCCGGGCTATCGTCGCGCACCATGGAGGCGAAGACGGTGCCCGGCCTGCATTTCGTCGGGGAGGCGGTGGACGTCACCGGCTGGCTGGGCGGCTATAACTTCCAATGGGCGTGGGCCAGCGGCCGCGCGGCGGGTGAGGCGGTGTAACGCCATCCGATCGTCCCCTGACCAGCGAGGCCCGCCTGACCCCTTATAGCGCGGCCAGCCCGATTCCGGGGCGCGCCCAGTGGACCACCTGATCGCCGGCGCGCTGGCGCACGAAACAGGCGCCACCCGCCCCTCGATAGCGGCGGCACAGCATATCCGCCTGCGGCCGGGTCAGCCCGCCGACCGACAGGCGGTAGAGATCACCCTCCGGCCGGCGCAGCGTCGCGCTCGACGGGGTATAGCCCGACAGGCCTGCAAATTGGCGGGTCAGCCGTCCCCACGCCTTTTGCGCCCCCTCCTCGTCCGTGAAAGCCCCGATCTGCACGTTCCAGTCACCGCGTGGCAGCGCGGTGCGGCGCTCCTCGGCGCGGCGGAGCAGCGCGGGGGTGGTGACCAGGCCGGGGGCCATCCGGGCAAGGCGGGAGGCCTGCACGGCCATCATCGGCAAGGGCTGAACCACCGGCTGCCGCGCGGCGAAGACGATCGCGGGAGCCATCGGCACCGGCTTTTGGAGGACCGGCTCGGTCGCCGCGATCTCGGTCGGCAGGGGTACAGGCTCGGCCGGCAGCGCGCGGGCCATGTCGCTGACCATCGCGACCGATGGCGCGGCGTTGAGCGCGAGCGTCAGCGGCTGGCCGGTATCCGCCGCGCGCTGCACACCCAGCAGGCCGGCGATCTGATCGGCGGGGCTGGTGGCGCCCGCAAAGGCCGCCCATTCCTGCATCCGCACTTCGACATCGGACGGCGCCATATCGGCCGAGGCGGCCATGCGCGCCATCTCCCACTGACCGGCGAGCGCGAGCACCAGCGCAAGGTTCTGCCGCGTCTTGGCGGTCGCCCCCGGCTCACGCGCGGCGGCATTGAGGATTTGCACCGCCTGCCCCGTATCCCCGGCCAGCGCCATCGCCAGCCCCAGGTCGGCCGCCGGGATGCGATCCGCATGCCCGCCGAGTATCGCGCGCGCCGCCGCACCGTCGCCCCCCGCGATCAGCGCCAGCGACAGGTTGAGCGCCGAACGCCCGTCATCGGGATTGAGCTGCAGCGCATCGACAAAGGCCTGTCGCGCCGAGGCGAAGCGCCCGGCCTGAAGATAGCCCTGCCCCAGCAGCGCGCGATACTCCGCCCGCTGCGGATCGGCCACGACCAGCCGCTCGGCCAGCGTGACCGCGCCGGCGCCATCGCGCTGCGCCAGGATGCGCCGTGTCTGGTCGGCGAGCGCGGCGGTGGCGCGGTCCTCGCCCGTCTTGCCCGTGTCCGCGATCGACCGCGCCGCACGGTGATCGCCGGCGGCACAGCCGGCCAGCATCGCGGTGCCGGCGCCACAGGCGATAAGGGTGCGGATCGTCGTCATGGTCATCACCGGGTTCGAGCATGGCGGGAAGAAACGCGGGCGCGCATGCCCCCTTCCCCGTTCGCCCGTCACGCTACCGAGTGCGCTCTAAGGAAGTGTTAAGCCGTCTGCGGCATAGCCGTCCGGCTTTACCGCAACGGGGCACCGGGGCATGGATGGGCCGGCGACCGCCTGGAGGATGGACGAAGATGATGCGCAGCTTTCCCCGGATCGGCACGGGGCTGACCGCTCTGGCCACCTGTCTCGTCGCGGTGCCGGCGCTGGCCGATGTGAAGGCGGGGGTCGAGGCCTGGGCGCAGGGCGACTATCGCAAGGCGGTCGAGGAATGGCGGCCTGCCGCCATCGCGGGCGATGCCGATGCGCAGTTCAACCTGGGCCAGGCCTATAAGCTGGGGCGCGGCGTTCCGGTCGACCCGACGCTCGCCGAAAGCTGGTTCCGCAAGGCCGCCGCACAGGGCCATGTTCAGGCCGCCGACAATTACGGGCTCGCGCTGTTCCAGTCGGGCAAGCGCGCCGAGGCGCAGCCCTGGCTGGAAAAATCGGTCGCACGGGGCGAACCGCGCGCGCAGTTGGTGCTGGGTACGATGCTGTTCAACGGCGACGGCGTCACCCGCGACTATCCACGCGCCTATGCGCTGATGACGCTGGCCTCGCAGAACGGGCTGAAGGCCGCGTCCGAGACGCTGGCGCAGATGGACCAGTATATCACCCCTGCCGACCGGCAGAGGGGCACCCAACTCGTCCAGCAATATGCGGCGCGCGCCGCCGCCATTCCTACGCCGGCCGCGCTGCCCCCCGAGGCACCGCGCCGCATCGTCGACAATCGCGGGTCCATGCCGGTGCAATCGGTGCCGATACCGCCTTCGGGGCCCGCCACGGCCGGCGCCAGTTATGCGGTGCCGGGCCAGGAACGCCCCGCCGCCGAGGCACCCCGCTCCACCCAGCCCGCACGCGTGGCCGCCAAGCCGCAACCGCAGCCCAAAGCGCAACCCAAGCCTCCGGTCGCGACCAGCGGCCCCTGGCGGATACAGCTCGGCGCGTTTCGCGATCGCGGCAATGCCACCGCGTTATGGCAGAAGGTTCGCGGACGGCTGGGCGGCGCGCAACCCTCCTATGTCACCGCCGGTGGCGTGACCCGGCTCCAGGCCGGGGGCTATGCCAATCGCGCACAGGCCCAGTCGGCCTGCACCCGATCAAGCCAGCCCTGCGTGGTCGTCGCGCCCTAACCCGCCATATCGGGGCGGCGTTCGGATTGCCGGCTCAGGCCTGAACCCACTCGGCGCGCGCGATGCCCTGCGCATAAAGGAGAGCGGTCAGGTCGTTGTGATCGACCCGTGCCGCCGCCGCGCCCGCGACGATCGGCTTGGCGCGATAGGCGATGCCCAGCCCCGCGCGACGGATCATCGCCAGGTCATTGGCACCGTCGCCCACCGCCATGCTCTCGGCCGCATCGATGCCAAGATCGTCGAGCGCGGCGAGCAGCGTCTTTTCCTTGGTGTCCGAGCCGACGATGGGCTTGCGCACCGTGCCGGTCAGCTTGCCATGCGCGATCTCCAGATAATTGGCGATGGCGCGGTCGAAGCCGATCTCGGCCGCGACCGGCTCGGCGAAGCGGGTGAAGCCGCCCGACACCAGAATGGCGTGGCCGCCCCGCGCCTTCATCGTGCGGACCAGCGTCCGCGCGCCCGCCATCAGCGTGACCCGCTCGACCAGGCATTGTTCGATGACGGCCTCATCCAGCCCTTCGAGCAGCGCCACGCGCGCGTCGAGCGCGGCGGCGAAATCGAGTTCGCCGCGCATCGCGCGTTCGGTCACCTCGGCGACCTGTTCCTTGATCCCGGCATAGTCGGCCAGTTCGTCGATGCACTCGACGGTGATCATGGTCGAATCCATGTCGGCGACCAGCAGCCGCTTCCGACGGTGCGCCGCCGCCTGCACGATGACGTCGGTCGCGTCGAACCGCCCCTCCAGCGCCTCACGCGCCGCCAGTGGATCGCCCGTGAAGTCGAGGTCCGCCGCGACACCCGTATCGATCCAGCGGCTTGCGGAAACGGTGCAGCCCACCGCCGCCAGTTTCGCCTGCGCGGTCGTCAAATCGGCATCGGCCAGTTGGCCCTTGGCTGCTATCAGCGTGGCGATGAACATGGCGAACTCCTCTGACCGACCCAGGGTCGCGCTCATCGCAGGGCCGACCGCCAGCGGCAAGTCCGCATTGGCGCTAGATCTGGCGAAGGCGACCGGCGGCACGATCATCAATGCCGATTCGGCGCAGGTGTACCGCGACCTGTCGATCCTCACCGCCCGGCCCGCGCCCGACGAAGAAGCACAGGCTCCGCACCGGCTGTTCGGTCATGTCGACGGCGCGGACACCGGCTATTCGGCGGCGCGTTGGGCCACAGAGGCACACGCGGCCATAGACGACAGCGTGACGGCGGGATCGCTGCCCATCCTGGTCGGCGGCACCGGCCTTTATATGCGCACGCTGCTCGACGGCATCGCGCCGGTGCCCGACATCGATCCCGCCATCCGCGCGCAGGTCCGCGCGCTGGCCGTCGCCGAGGCGCATGCCGCCCTTTCACGCGAGGACCCGGTATCGGCCGCCCGGCTGAATCCCGCCGACACTACCCGCGTCGCCCGCGCGCTGGAGGTGGTACGCTCGACCGGCCGGCCGCTGCACGAATGGCAGGCCCGGAAGGAAGGTGGCATCGGTGACCGCATCGCCCTGTCCGCCGTCATCCTGCTCCCCGACCGCGACTGGCTGAACGCGCGGATCGACCGGCGTTTCGGCGAGATGCTGGACGAGGGGCTGGACGAAGCCGCCGCCCTGCTCGCAAGGCCCGACCTGTCCGACGACGCCCCCATCCGCCGCGCGATCGGCGTTCCCGAGGCCGCCGCGCTGCTGGCGGGCATCATGACCCGCGCCGAGGCCGAAGCGGCCGGCGCACTCGCGACAAGGCGTTATGCCAAAAGGCAATATACCTGGTTCCGGCATCAGCCCGGCCCCGATTGGACGGTGATTTCCGACACCCGACCAGATGTGCGCCGCAACATAATAGAAACTTTATTACGTCTTTGACGGTTGACGCGCACTTTTTAAACCTGTAGCCGCGCCATTCCCGACACGCCCCGTCAGCGGGCAACGGATGCAGAAGGACGAAGACGATGACCGAGAAAAGCGGAGCCGATATCCTGGTCGAGGCGCTGTGCGATCTCGGCGTGGAGGTCGTCTTCGGCTATCCGGGTGGTGCGGTGCTGCCGATCTATGACGCCATGTTCCGGTCGAAGCGCATCCGCCACATTCTCGTCCGCCACGAACAGGCGGCGACCCATGCGGCGGAGGGCTATGCCCGCTCGACCGGCAAGCCCGGCGTGGTGCTCGTCACCTCCGGCCCCGGCGCGACCAATGCGGTCACCGGTATCACCGACGCGCTGCTCGATTCGATCCCGATGGTGGTCATCACCGGCCAGGTGCCGACCGCGCTGATCGGCACCGACGCGTTCCAGGAAGCCGATACGGTCGGCATCACGCGCCACTGCTCCAAGCACAATTACCTGGTAAAGGACCCCGCGCGCCTGGGCGAGGTGGTGCATGAGGCGTTCCATATCGCGACTTCGGGCCGCCCCGGTCCGGTCGTGATCGACATCCCCAAGGACGTGCAGGTCGCCACCGCCCGCTATCAGAAGCCGGGTCCGATCCGCCACAAGACCTATCGCCCGCAGGTGAAGGCCGACCAAGCCCAAATCGAGCAGCTGGTCGACATGCTGGCGGCCGCCGAACGCCCGATCCTCTATACCGGCGGCGGCATCATCAATTCGGGTCCGGCCGCGTCGCAGCTGCTGCGCGAACTGGCTCGTATCACCGGCGCGCCCGTCACCTCGACCCTGATGGGCCTGGGCGCCTTCCCGGCCAGCGATCCGCAATGGCTGGGAATGCTGGGCATGCACGGCACCTATGAAGCCAATATGGCGATGAATCAGGCCGACCTGGTGGTGGCGCTGGGCAGCCGCTTCGACGACCGCGTGACGGGCCGTCTGGATGCGTTCAGCCCCAACAGCCGCAAGGTCCATGTTGATATCGACCGGTCGAGCGTGAACAAGAATGTTCGCGTCGACCTGGCGATCATCGCCGATGTCGGCCACGCGCTGGAGGATGCGGTGCGCATCTGGAAGTCGCGCCAGCATCCCAAGCCCGACACGACCGAGTGGCAGCGCCGCATCGCGGGCTGGCGCGCGGTCGGTTGCCTCTCCTTCCCGGAGAATGGCGACGCGATCATGCCGCAGCGGGCGATCCGCGCGCTGTACGAGGCGACAAAGGCGCGCCAGCCGATCATCACGACCGAGGTGGGCCAGCACCAGATGTGGGCCGCGCAGCATTTCGGCTTCGAGAAGCCCAACAAGTGGCTGACGAGCGGTGGTCTGGGCACCATGGGTTACGGCCTGCCCGCCGCGATCGGCGCGCAGCTCGGCAATCCGGGTGCGCTGGTGATCGACATCGCGGGCGAAGCCTCGATCCAGATGAACATCCAGGAACTGGCGACGGCGACGCAATATCGCCTGCCGGTCAAGATATTCATCCTGAACAACGAATATATGGGCATGGTCCGCCAATGGCAGGAGCTGACCTATGAGAGCCGCTATGCCGAGAGCTATTCGGACAGCTTGCCCGACTTCGTGAAGCTGGGTGAGGCTTACGGCTGGAAGGGCATATTGATCGAGCATCGCGACCAGCTGGAGGACGGCATCGCCGCGATGCTGGACCATGACGGGCCGGTGATCGTCGACTGCCGCGTGGCCAAGCTCGCCAACTGCTTCCCGATGATCCCGAGCGGCGCGGCGCATACCGACATGATCCTGCAGGCCAATGAGGTATCGGGCACCATGGACGACGAGGCCAAGGCGCTGGTTTGACGACCATTTCCCTCCCGCAGGCGGGAGGGGTTAGGGGAGGGCTTTTCCCTCCCTCGCCTTCCCTCCCCGGCCCCTCCCGCCTGCGGGAGGGGAGAGGATATACGGCCCGCCATCACGGGTGCGCAGAAAGAAGACCGATGCACATCAAGACCGAACAGGTGGAACGCCACACGCTGGCGGTGATCGTCGACAACGAACCGGGCATCCTCGCCCGGATCGCGGGGCTGTTCACCGCGCGCGGCTATAATATCGAGAGCCTGACCGTGTCGGAGATCACCGCCGACAAGGCCGTCAGCCGCATCACCATCGTCACCAGCGCCTCGCCGCCGGTGATGGAGCAGATCATCGCCCAGCTTGACCGGCTGGTTCCCGTCCACAAGGTCACCGACCTGACCGTGCTGGGCGACCATGTCGAGCGCGAGCTGGCGCTGGTGAAGGTGGCGGGCACCGGCGACCGCCGGATCGAGGCGCTGCGCCTCGCCGAGGTCTACCGCGCCCGCGTGGTCGATGCGACGATCGGCAGCTTCGTGTTCGAGGTGACCGGCACCATCGCCAAGATCGACAAGTTCGTCGAGCTGATGGGCGAAGTCGGGCTGGTCGAAGTCGCTCGCACCGGCATCGCCGCCATCTCGCGCGGCGCCGAAGCGGCCTGAACCACCCGAAGTTTCCAGACTATCATGAGGCCCGACGCGGCCCGCCTATTTCGAAAGGGAAGTTGAAATGCGTGTCTATTACGATCGCGACGCCGATCTGAACCTGATCTCCGAGAAGAACATCGCCATCCTGGGTTACGGCTCGCAGGGCCATGCCCATGCGCAGAACCTGCGCGATTCGGGCGTCAAGAATGTCGCGATCGCGCTGCGCCCCGGTTCGGCCTCGGCCGCCAAGGCGGAAGCGGCGGGCTTCAAGGTCCTGTCGAATAAGGAAGCGGCCGCCTGGGCCGACATCCTGATGATCCTGGCCCCCGACGAGCATCAGGCCGCGATCTACGACGCCGATCTGAAGGGCAATCTGAAGCCGGGCGCCGCGCTCGCCTTCGCCCACGGCCTGAACGTGCATTTCGGCCTGATCGAGCCGCCTGCGGACATCGACGTCATCATGATCGCGCCGAAGGGCCCCGGCCACACCGTGCGCAGCGAATATGTGCGCGGCGGCGGCGTGCCCTGCCTGATCGCGATCCATCAGGACGCCAGCGGCAATGCGCATGACGTGGCGCTCGCTTACGCCTCGGGCGTCGGCGGCGGTCGCTCGGGCATCATCGAGACCAACTTCCGCGAAGAGTGCGAGACCGATCTGTTCGGCGAGCAGGCCGTGCTGTGCGGCGGCGCGACCGCGCTGGTGCAGGCGGGCTTCGAAACGCTGGTCGAGGCGGGTTATGCCCCCGAAATGGCCTATTTCGAGTGCCTGCACGAGCTGAAGCTGATCGTCGACCTGATGTATGAGGGCGGCATCGCCAACATGCGCTACTCGATCTCGAACACCGCCGAATATGGCGACATCAAGACCGGCCCGCGCATCATCACCGAAGAGACCAAGAAGGAAATGAAGCGCGTCCTCGCCGACATTCAGTCGGGCCGCTTCGTGAAGGACTTCGTGCTCGACAACCGCGCTGGCCAGCCCGAACTGAAGGCTAGCCGCATCGCCGCCAAGCGCCACCCGATCGAACAGGTCGGCAGCGAACTGCGCGCGATGATGCCGTGGATCGGCGCGAACAAGCTGGTGGACAAGGCGAAGAACTGATTTTTCGTCTTGGGGGGTGGGCTCGGTGAGACACCGTGGCCCTCCCCCATCCCCTCCCGTTTACGGGAGGGGAGCGCTGTTTGGCAGTCGTCATCCATTACCGCTACCTATCGGCGCGCTTCTAAGTCAGTTAGCGCGCTTGCCGCAGCCGCTGACACGCCCCTCCCGCAGGCGGGAGGGGATGGGGGAGGGCAAGGGGCCTCGCAGAGACCACCCTCCCCACCCCAACGGAAACGCATCGTTGCGACCTTGGCCTTTGACGCGCGTTAACCCCGCGCCCCACAAAGGCCATCGTTCAACAGGGAGTACCCACCCATGCGTTTCGTCCTTCCCGCCGCACTGGCGCTCGCCACCGTCGCCGCCCCCGCCATCGCCCAGACTCAGCCGGGCGCTGCCGTCGCCTCGCGCGTCACCGCCGGCACCTATGCCGTCGACCCGGCCCATACCCAGGTCACCTGGGCGCTCAACCATATGGGCTTCACCATCCTGGAAGGGCAGTTCGGCGCGTCCGAAGGCTCGCTGACCCTCGACCCCGCCAAGCCCCAGGCGGCCAAGGTCGACGTGACCTTCAAGATCGACGAACTGTCGGTCACCAGCGCCAAGTTCGCCGAGCATCTGAAGTCGAAGGATTTCTTTGACGCGGCCACCTATCCGACCGCGCGCTTCGTCTCGACCGGCGTCAAGGTCATGGGCAACAAGGCGGTCATCACCGGCAACCTGACCATCAAGGACCAGACCAAGCCGGTGACGCTGAACGCCACCTTCTTCGGGGCGGGCACCAACCCGATGTCGAAGAAGCTGAACATCGGCTTCCGCGCGACGGGCAAGATCAAGCGTTCGGACTTCGGCGTCGGCGCCTATGCCCCGGTCGTGGGGGACGAGGTCGACCTGACCATCAACGCGGCCTTCACCGCGCAGTAATCCGCGCTTCGGTTCGCCCCTGGCCGCGATACGGCCGGGGGCGGATCAGAACAGGCGTTTCAGCTCTACAAAGCTTTCGAACGTCGCGCGCACCGCCGGCGATGCCTTCGCCGCCAGCCGGCCGATCCGGTTGATCAGGACCGCACGGTCCTCGCCATCGCGGGCATGGCCCATCGCCCAGTTGCCGAACTCGCGCGCCGCGACCATCCGGTCGGACAGGATTACCAGCGCGTGATGCCGGGGATCGGTGGCGATATGGCGATAGAGCCGCTCCACCGCCTCCACCTCGCCCTCCAGCGCCTGGAGGAAGCGTCGCCCGTCATAATAAAGCAGCCCGGTCACGCCCGACCGGGCGTTGTTACGGCGAGAGACATGCAGGATCGCATCGGGGTTGATCGCCCCGGGATCGCCCTTCACGCTGCTGATATAGACGAGTTGGCGTATCATTCCGATGTCCGCGTGCCCGATGGTTGCCGGCGTCCGATCCCATCGATGCCGAGTGGCGACTTAACAAAGCGTGCACGCGCGCCCCGCCGGATATGGACAAGCCCGGCCCGACGCGGCATGAACCGCTGCATCATGATCGCCGCGCTGCTGCTCCGTTCGCTTCGACTTATCCGCCCTTAGGGGAGGATCGGCGTGGCCATGCGCGACTTCCCTAAGGGCGGAATGAACCATAAGCCTATCCCCGCCGCGCCCCTGGCCTGACGCGGCCGAGACTGCTGGAAGACCCGACGATCATGCTGCGCGATCCCTCGACCAAGTACCGCCCCTTCCCCACCATCGCCCTGCCCGACCGGCAGTGGCCGAACCGTACGATCACGAAAGCGCCGCGCTGGCTGTCGACCGATCTTCGCGACGGCAACCAGGCGCTGATCGATCCGATGGACGCGGAGAAGAAGACGCGGATGTTCGACCTGCTGGTCAAGGTCGGGCTGAAGGAGATCGAGGTCGGTTTCCCGAGCGCGGGCGCGACCGAGTTCGACTTTATCTCCGGGCTGATCCGGGACGACCGCATCCCTGATGACGTGACCATCCAGGTCCTCACCCAGTCGCGCCGCGACCTGATCGAACGCAGCTTCGAAAGCCTGGAGGGCGCGCGCACCGCGATCGTCCATCTCTACAATGCGGTCAGCCCGGCGTGGCGCAAGATCGTGTTCGGCATGACCCGCGACGAGGTTCGGCAGATCGCCGTCGAGGGCGCCAAGATCCTGCGCGACGAGGCGGCCAAGCGACCGAACACCGACTGGTTCTTCGAATATAGCCCCGAGACCTTCTCGACCGCCGAGCTGGATTTCTCGGTCGAGGTCTGCGCCGCCGTCATGGACGTGCTGAAGCCGACGCCCGACCATCCGCTGATCCTGAACCTGCCCGCTACGGTCGAATGCGCGACCCCCAATGTCTATGCCGACCAGATCGAATGGTTCGGGCGCAACATCCCGAACCGCGACTCGGTGGTCATCTCGCTCCACACGCATAACGACCGGGGCACTGGCGTCGCCGCCGCCGAACTGGGCGTGATGGCGGGGGCGGATCGGGTCGAGGGCTGTCTGCTGGGCAATGGCGAGCGGACGGGCAATTGCGACCTCGTGACCGTCGCGCTCAACATGTACACGCAAGGCGTCGACCCCAAGCTCGACCTGTCGGACATCGACGAGGTCGTGAATACGGTCAATTACTGCACCAAACTGCCCGTCCATCCGCGCACCCCCTATGCGGGCGACCTGGTCTTCACCGCCTTTTCAGGCAGCCATCAGGACGCGATCAAGAAGGGCTTTGCAGCCCAGGCGGCGCGCAACGACGATCTGTGGGAAGTCCCCTACCTCCCCATCGACCCCGCCGATCTGGGCCGCAGCTATGAAGCCGTGATCCGCGTCAATTCGCAGTCGGGCAAGGGCGGCGTCGCCTGGGTGATCGAGCAGGACAAGGGGCTGAAGCTGCCCAAGCGGCTCCAGGCCGATTTCAGCCGCCATGTCCAGGCGATGGCCGACGCGACCAGCCGCGAGCTCAACGCCGCCGATATCTGGGGCGGGTTCGAGGCGACCTATCTGCCACGCGAGGGCGATCGGTTCGTGCTGCGCGACTATGAGGAAACCGGCACGACCGGCCAGCGCACCTTTATCGGCCGCGTGCAGGTGGACGGCGAGGAGCGCTCGATCTCGGGTCGCGGCAACGGCCTGATCTCCAGCGTGATCGCGGCGCTGGCCGACACGACCGGCCCGAACCTGGAAGTGATCGACTATAACGAACACGCCATCGGCCACGGCGCGGATGCACAGGCCGCCGCCTATGTCGAGGCGCGGACCCCCGACGGCCGCGTCGTGTTCGGCGTCGGCCTGGACACCGACATCGCCACCGCCAGCGTCCGGGCGGTGCTGTCCGCCGCCAACCGGGCCTGATGCGCCCGACCTCTGCCCTTCTCGGCTAAGACGACGCGCCGTGCCGGCCATCGGAGCGTCGTTCTTTCCTCCCCTGCAGGGGGCGGTGACGGACCGAGGGTCTGACGCAGGGGTGTCCCGGCTTATGGTGTTTCCATCATGAGCCTCGACACCCCTGCCTCCCCTCCGTCGTCGCTCTGGAGCCTCATACCCGAGCGATACCGCGACCAGTTGCGCGAGCGCGGTGCCTCGCTGACGCTGACGATCCTCGCGCATCTGCTGCTCGCCTGGCTGTTGCTGCACCTGGCGCCCAAGCTGATCGCACCAGACAAATCGCCTTCGCTCAGCACCTTTTCGGTCTCCCCCTCGAACGAGAATGCCGGCGCGCCGGTGCCCAAGACGCGCACCGTGACCCGCAAGCCCACCGCCGCCGGCGGGTCGAAGGCGCCCGCTACCGAGAAGCAGCCCGACACGCCGACGCCTCCGACCGAGAAGCCGGCAGAGACAACGCCGACCCCGGCCTGGCAATGGGGCGACAAGTCGCTGTTCGATGCGGGCAACATCGCCGCCCTGCCCAAGGGATCGGGCAAGGGCGTCGGGTCGAGCGAGGGCGACGATCGCGGCGAGGATACCGCCTCGGCCTATGGTCCCGGCGAAGGCCCCGGCGGCAAGCGCCTCTACAACGCGCAATGGTATCCGCGCCCGCCCAGCGATGCCGAACTGCGCGGCTATCTGCGCAACCCGCCGCCGCCGGGCAGCTGGGCGCTCATCGCATGCCGGACCATAGCCGATTACCGGGTCGAGAATTGCCAGATCCTGGGCGAGTCCCCCGCCGGTTCGGGCCTCGCCCGCTCGATGCGCGAGGCGGCGTGGCAATTCCGCGTCCGCGCGCCGCGCATCGGCGGCAAGGAAATGGTCGGCGAATGGGTACGCATCCGCATCGACTTCACCACCCGGGGCGGCGGCTGATCCTCAATAGGTGAATTGCAGCTGGGTGCGGATCAGGTCACCGGTCGCGCGGCCGGTCCGTCGCGAATCCGCCTCGCGTCGTTCCATCCGGGCATAGGCGAGCGTCAGTTCCAGCGCCTCGACCAGTTGCAGCTCGACGCCGGCCTCCCATTCGTCGGTTTCGAGCCGGGGCGCGTCGGCATTGGCCTTCCACCCGCCGCGATAGCGCTGCCAGCGGACATAGGGGATGGCGCGGCCGACCGGGGTCCGGCCCAGATTGCCCATCAGCTGGACATAGCCGCCGCCCAGCGGCGACGATCGCACCATGCGCAGATCGCTGTCGAACTGCGGACCATAGCCGCTGGTCCATTCGGTCTGGATGCCGAAGGGCTGCGGATAGAGGATGGCGTGGAAACCGACGCGTTCGTCGCGATAGCTTTGTGTGCTGACCCCGCCGCTGCGCAGTTCGGGGCGGAAACGGTTGAACAGCGCCGACCCGCCGACCTCCAGCACCTGCCCCCGGAACAAGGGACCCAGGCGATCGAGTTCGATCGGCCAGGTCGCCATCGCGACCTTCATCACCGTCGGATTGCGCTCGGTCCGGTTGGTCCCCTGCCCGTTATAGACCGACAGTCCGAACGCGCCGTAATTGCCGAACAGCTTCTGCTTGGCCTTGGTCAACCGGTCCCAGATTGCCTGGACGCGGTCGGGGGTGTAATAGAGGTTCATCCCGACATCGCGCTCGCCCGGCACGCCGCTGTTCATCGCATCGGACCGGTCGAACGGCACGCGGTTGGACGAGGATTGCAGATTCTCCCATCCGAACGGCACCTTGGACTGGCCGAAGCGCAGCCGCAGGCGGCGCTCGGGATCGAGGAACCAGTCGACATAGACGTCGCGCAGCTGGCCGAAATTCTCGCGCCGCTCCGCACTCGACTGGTTGTTCACCGCCGTGCCGAAGTCGTGCTGGAAATAGAGTTGCAGCCGGTCGGTGATGTCGCCTTGCAGCACCAGCCGGACGCGGCGCAGCAGGAAGCCGCCATCCTCGTTGATCGAACTGTCATGCACCGAGCGCAGACGCGATCCGGTGTCGGACGGCGGGCCGTCCTCGTCCAGCACGGCATTATAGCGCAGCTGCGTATAGCCGCGCAGGCGGAACCGTTCATACCAGGGCGCGCGGGCGGATGGAGGCTTGGCGGCGGCGATGCGCGGTGCCGGGGCGCTGGCCGGGGGCGTGGTCGCCGCCAGTTGCGGCGGGGCTGCAGGAGCGGCCGGGGCGGCGGGCGGGATCGCCGGTGCCGCGACGGTGACGGCCCCCTTTTGCGCGTCGGTCAGCGCCTTGATCTGCGCCTTCAGCTCATCGATCTGACGTTGCAGCTCCTGCACCGTCTGCGCGGCGGCCGGCACCGGGTAGATCGCCAGCGCGATGGTGGCGGCCAGCCCGTAGCGGGCACGATGGGGTCTCGACTTCATCACCATGCTGGTTCCGCCCTGTTTGCGGCGGCTTAGGCCAGCCCCCGGCCGGTTCGCAACAGATTGATGACAGTCCGGTGATAATTTGATGACAGCGCTGGACCACCGCCATGCGATGGAACCATTCCTCACCTCCGGGGACCAGCGAAGGTGGTGGAGGGGTGTCACCGGCTGCGATGACAGCCTCATCTCTCATGGGATGACACCCCTCCGTCAGGCCTTCGGCCTGCCACCTCCCCTTGCAGGGGAGGAATGCCGATTGCTGCTAGCGCGCGCGGCGTATCTCACACCCGACCCGCGCGTCGGGGTAGATGCCGGTCTTCATCGACCGGACCGTCACCATCTCCACGCGCGGATCGGTGAGGCACAGGGCCGCCACCGCTTCGCACAGGCTTTCCTGGAGCGCGAAGCCGGGTCCTTGCGCCATCGCCAATATGCCGTCGCGCAAGAAGTCGTAATCCAGCACCTCGTCGATCCGGTCGGCGCTGGGGGCAGCGGGATAGGTGACGGTCATCGCGACCGAAAGGCTGATCGGCTGTGGTTCGGCTTCGTGGGGGTGGATGCCGAGGCGCATCGCCAGACGCAGGTCCTCGAGCAATATCGTATAGGTCGCGCTCATTCCCGCCCCTCGAACATTACATCGCCGTCACGGCGGCAGAAGCGCTGCCCGCAATCGACATAGAGCGTCTGCCCGGCAATACCCCGCGCGGTCAGCAGGAAGGCCACCGCCTCCGCCACCGCGTCCGCCCCGATCGGGCGGCCGAGCAGGTTCTTGGTCGAGGCGGCGGCGAACTCTTCGTCGGACTGGTCGCCGCTTTGCAAAGTGAGGCCCGGCGCGACCGCGTTCACCGCGATGCGTGGCCCCAAACCTTGCGCCAGCATCGTGTTCGCCCCCGCCAGCGCGAACTTGGCGCAGCTATAGGCGAAGAAATCGGGGTTCGGATTGGCGAGCTTCTGGTCGAGGATGTCGATCACCGCACCGTCCGCCACATCGTCCTGCCGCGCGAGCGCCGACGCCAGCAAGGCAGGCGCGGCGGCGTTGATGGCGTAGAGCTTCGCCATCAGGCCCGCATCCGTTTGCGGCGGCCGGTCGAACGCGAACGCCGAAGCGGAGTTGACCAGCCCGTCGATCGGCCCACCAGCCGCTTCCTGGGCGCGCGTGAACAGCGCATCGATGTCGCCCAGCTCGGACAGGTCACCCTGCACCGTCGGCGCATCCAGCTCCGCCGCCAGTGCCGCCGCCTCCTCGACCGAGCCGTTATAATGGATCACCACCCGGTGCCCGTCCGCGACCAGCCGGCGCGCGATCGCCGCGCCCAGCCGCTTGGCCGCGCCGGTCACCAGGACGGTGCGGCGGATCATCCGGCCATGCCCATCAGCGACAGGACTTCCTTGCGGCTGCGATCATCGTCGCGGAACACACCCATCATCCGGCTGGTCACCATCGACACGCCCGGCGTGCGCACCCCGCGCGAGGTCATGCAGCCATGCGTCGCCTCGATCACCACCGCGACGCCCAGCGGCTTCAGATTCTCCCAGATACAGTCGGCCACCTCGGCGGTCAGTCGCTCCTGCACCTGCAAGCGGCGCGCGAAACCATGCAGCACGCGCGCAAGCTTGGAGATGCCGACGACATGGTTGCGCGGCAGATAGGCGATATGCGCGCGCCCGGTGATCGGGGCCATGTGATGTTCGCAATGCGATTGGAAGGGGATGTCCTTCAGCAGCACGATCTCGTCATAGCCGCCGACCTCCTCGAACACCCGCGACAGGTGCACGGCGGGATCGTCGCCATAGCCGGCGCAATATTCGCGCCAGGCCCGCGCGACGCGCTTGGGCGTGTCGATCAACCCTTCGCGCGTGGGATCGTCGCCGGCCCAGGCGATGAGCGTACGGATCGCGTCGGCGACATGATCGGGCACAGCGATCTTGCCGTCCTGACCGATCAGGTCGCCATCCTCCGGATCGCCATGCGCGCAGCTCATATCATGTCCTTCACGTCAAAGCCGGTGCGATAGCGTATCGATTGCCGGGGTGCAAAACGGGCAACACCTTAACCCATATCACGATTTCGGGTTCAGTGCGGCTTCGCATTGTGTCCCACGCCCGGCCTTCGCCCCCGCCCCGTTCGGCCTGAGCGAAGTCGAAGGCCATGCTATAAGGGCTGAGCCCAGGCGTATTCCCTTGGCCTTCGACTGCGCTCAGGCTGAACGGAGGGAGCGACGCTTGGCCCGGTGGGCAGCAATTACGGCCGCAACCGCTCCGCCGCCCACACCACATGGTCGGCCATGAAGGTGGAGATGAAGTTATAGCTGTGATCATACCCCGGCTGCATCCGCAGGGTCAGAACGATCCCCGCCTTCTCGCACGCCTCGGCCAGCAATTCGGGGCGGAGTTGCTCGGTCAGGAACTGGTCGGCATCGCCCTGATCGACCAGCAGGTCGGGCACCCGCGCGCCGTCCTCGATCAGCGCCACCGCATCCGCCTGTCGCCATGCCGCGCGGTCCGGCCCAAGATAACCGCCCAGCGCCTTTTCACCCCACGGCACTTGAGACGGCGCAACGATGGGAGCGAAGGCCGACACGCTGCGGAAGCGGTCCGGGTTGCGCAGACCGATGGTCAGCGCCCCGTGCCCGCCCATCGAATGACCGGTGATTCCTTGCGCGTCCATGTCCGCCATGGGAAAATGCTCGGCGATCAGCGCGGGCAGTTCCTGCTCGATATAGCTGCGCATCCGGAAATGCTTTGCCCAGGGCTCCTCTGTCGCATCGACATAGAAGCCCGCCCCCTGCCCCATGTCATAGGCGTCGTCATTGGCCACGCCCTCCCCGCGCGGCGAGGTGTCGGGCGCGATGAAGATCACCCGGTGCTCGGCGCAAGGCCCCCGAAACTCGCCCTTGTCGGTGACATTGGCATGGGTGCAGGTCAGGCCCGACAGATACCAGAGGACGGGCAGTTTCTCGCCCTCGTCATGCTCGGGCACGAAGACCGAGAAGGTCATACGTGTCCCCGTCGCCGCGCTGTCATGCGCATAGACGCCCTGCACGCCGCCATGCGCTTTCGAAGTCGACATCGTCTCGATCGTCATCGGAACACCACCGTCCGGTTGTCATTGAGGAACACCCGCCGCTCGCCCACCCAGGCGACGGCGCGGGCCAGCACCTGCGCCTCGATGTCGCGGCCGATGCGGATGAGGTCGTCGACGCTGGCGCGGTGATCGACCCGTTCGACCGCCTGTTCGATGATCGGCCCTTCGTCGAGGTCGGCGGTCACGAAATGCGCGGTCGCGCCGATCAGCTTCACCCCGCGCGCATGGGCGCGGTGATAGGGCTGCGCGCCCTTGAAGCCGGGCAGGAAGCTGTGATGGATGTTGATGCACCGTCCCGGCAGCGCGGCGACCAGCCGCTCGCCCAGCACCTGCATATAGCGGGCGAGGACCAGATAATCGGCGCGGGTGCTCTCCATCAGGTCGAGCATCGCCGCTTCCTGTTCGGCACGGTTGCTGTTGTCGACCGGCAGGTGATTCCAGGGCAGGCCATGCCACTCGACCAGCGGGCGCAAGCTGTCATGGTTGGAGACGACGCCGACGATCTCGACCGGCAGCGTGTTGGTCCGCCAGCGATGGAGCAGATCGTTCAGGCAATGCGAGCCCTTCGACACCGCGATCAGCATCCGGGGCCGCTCGGTGGCGGGGGCGACATGCCAGTCGAAACCGAACCGCGCCGCCGGTTCCGCCAAGGCCGCGCGCACCCCCTCGACCGAGGCAGGGAACCGCGCCCCCTGCCCGGTGAAGACGATGCGCAGGAAGAAGCGCCCCGTCTCCAGATCGGCATATTGCTGGCTGTCGAGGATGAACCCGTCGATCCCCGCCAGCGCGCCGGACACGGCGGCGACGATGCCGACCCGGTCCTGGCACGCCAGCGTCAGGATATAGTCGTTGCTCACGCTTTCGGCAGGCGACAGCCGAGGCACAGCTTGTTGCCGTCCGGGTCACGCAGATAGCCGAGATAGGCCGCGCCCATCGGCGTCTGCCGCTCGCCCACCGGCGCTTCGATCGCGGTGCCGCCATGTGCCACGCCCGCCGCATGCGCGGCATCGAGCTGCGCCGGATCGGCCGCGCCCAGCCCGATCGTCCCGCCATTGGCGAAGGTCGCGGCCTCGCCATCGATCGGACGCGTCACCATGAAGGCCGCGCCATTGTGCCGGTAGAGCAGACGGTCGCCCATCTGCATCCCCGGCTCGCCGCCCAGCGCGCCGAACAGCGCGTCATAAAAGGCCTTGGACCGCGCGATGTCGTTCGATCCGACCATGACATGCGTATACATCAGTTCGCCTCCACCAGATGCCGCGCGCACAGCTTGTTGCCGGTCGGGTCGCGCAAATAGGCCAGATAGACCTTGCCGACGGGCACGTTGCGGATGCCGGGCGGGTTTTCGATCGCGGTGCCGCCGTTTGCCAAGCCTGCCGCATGCCAGGCATCGGCCTGTTCGGGCGATTCCATCGCGAAACCCAGCGTCGCGCCATTGGCGTAGGTCGCGGGCTCGCCATCGATCGGCTTGGAAATCAGGAAGCGCGCGCCGTTATGGCTATAGACCAGCCGCCCGAGAGAATCGACCACGCCCTCGGGCGCGCCCAGCACGCCCAGAGTCGCATCGTAGAAGCGCTTGGCCGCATCGATGTCATCGGCCCCCAGCATGACGTGGCTGAACATCAGAAGATCACCACGCTGCGGATGCTCTCGCCCGCATGCATCAGGTCGAAGCCCTTGTTGATCTCCTCCAGCGTCAGGCGGTGGGTGATCATCGGGTCGATCTCGATCATGCCGTTCATATACCAGTCGACGATCTTGGGCGTGTCGGTGCGCCCGCGTGCGCCACCGAACGCGGTGCCGCGCCAGTTGCGGCCCGTGACCAGCTGGAACGGCCGTGTGCTGATCTCCTTCCCCGCCTCGGCCACGCCGATGATGATGCTCGTGCCCCAGCCGCGATGGCAGGATTCCAGCGCGATACGCATCACCTCGGTATTACCCGTCGCGTCGAAGCTGTAATCCGCGCCGCCATCGGTCAGTTCGAGGACCTTCGCGATCGTGTCCTCGCGGCTCAGCCCCTTGGAATTGAGGAAGTGGGTCATGCCGAAGCGGCGGCCCCATTCCTCGCGATCAGGATTGATGTCGACGCCGATGATCCGGCCCGCGCCCGCCAGCTTGGCGCCCTGGATGACGTTCAGGCCGATGCCGCCCAGCCCGAAGACGACGATATTCTCGCCCGGCTGGACCTTGGCGGTGTTGACCACCGCGCCCACGCCCGTCGTCACGCCGCAGCCGATATAGCAGCTGGTGTCGAACGGCGCGTCCTCACGGATCTTCGCGACCGCGATCTCTGGCAGGACGGTGAAGTTCGAGAAGGTCGAGCAGCCCATATAATGGAAGATCGGCTGCCCCTTGTAGCTGAACCGGGTCGTGCCGTCGGGCATCAGCCCCTTGCCCTGCGTAGCGCGGATCGCAGTGCACAGGTTCGTCTTGCCCGACAGGCACGACTTACACTGGCGGCATTCCGGCGTGTAAAGCGGGATGACGTGGTCGCCCGGCGCCACGGACGTCACGCCCGCGCCCACCTCGCGCACGATGCCGCAGCCTTCGTGACCCAGCACGCTGGGGAAGATCCCCTCGCTGTCCAGACCGTCCAGCGTATAGGCATCGGTATGGCAGATGCCGGTCGCCATGATCTCGACCAGGACCTCACCCGCCTTGGGGCCTTCCAGATCGAGTTCGACGATTTCGAGCGGCTTCTTGGCCTCGAAGGCGACGGCGGCGCGGGTCTTCATGGGTTCCTGTCTCCTTGGATGGCCGCCCTGATGCCCCGCCGGGCCGGGCGTTGCAACCAACGAACGCCCCGGCGGATTGATGGCGACCAAACCTCAGGAGAGTGACGATGACCGAGTTCAAGAAGGGCGATCATGTCGAGTGGAACAGCCATGGCGGCACGGCCGAGGGCAAGGTCGTGAAGAAGCAGACCAGCGATACCCAGATCAAGGGTCACACGGTCCGCGCGTCGAAGGACGAGCCGCAATACATTGTAGAGAGTGACAACGGCGGAAAGGCGGCGCACAAGGCGGACGCGCTGAAGAAAGCGTGATTCACGCGCGTCCCGCCGACAGGCCGGGACGCTGAAGGATTATAGGAAGGAATAACATGGCCACCGCAACCACGGGCACCGGCATCCACGCCCCGGTCCAGCCGTCCGAGGAACTGGGCGCGATCGTCGGCAACGAGAAGCTGCCGCGCAGCCAGGTCATCAGCAAGGTGTGGGACTATATCAAGGCCAACAACCTGCAGAACCCGGAAAACAAGCGGGAAATCCTGGCCGACGACAAGCTGAAGAAGGTGTTCGGCAAGGACAAGTGCACCATGTTCGAGATGAACAAGTTCATCTCGGCGCACCTGAAGAAGTAAGCCTTCCCGCCGCATCCCCGGCCCTTGCCCGGGATGCGGTCCCGCCCGTTCGCGCGCTATCGCAGGTCGAGGACCAGCGGTTTGCGCGCGGCGGGTGACGGCGACGGACGCGGCTTTGGCGAGGCCGGGGCTTTGTTCGTCGATCCCGCAGGCGCGGCGGGCGATGCCGCCGGCGTCTGCACCGATGGCTCCACGCCCAGTTTCTGCGCCTCGATCTGGTTCAGCCGCTGCTCGACCAGTTTCGCATCCAGCAATTTGCGATCCCCCTGCATCATGGCGATCTGCGCCTCCAGGGCCGCCACGCGCTGCTCCAGCATCCTGACGCGGACCTGATCCTCGGTCTGCGCCACCATCTCGCGCGCCGCCTTTTCCTGGCGCGAGCGTTCCTGCTGCTCGGCCTTGGCCAACCGGTCATCGGGTGAGGAGGGCTGACAACCGGCGAGCACGCCCAGGATCAACAGCGGAACACAGAAACGACGCATCGACGATCGCCCGATCAGAGGGAAGCGGCCGGCTTATCGTCCGTCCTCGCCCACGCAAAGCCCCGTTGCGCCGGGGTTTTCCTAAGGACTCCCCTCTAAACCTAAATTAACCGCTCCACGCTATGGCCGGTCGTGATCGACACGCACCGCACCTCACGAGGAAGAGGCCCCGTTATGAAGTGGTTACACCGTCCGACGACCAGCCTGAACGATCAGGTGGCCTCCGCGCTTTTCGAGCGTTCGCCGGACGCCATCCTGCTTCTGTCCGAGAGACGTTTCATCGCCTGCAACAAGGCGGCCGAAATCATCTATGCCCGCCCCCGGTCCGAGATCCTGGGCCATAATCCCCAGACCTTTTCGCACCCGACCCAAGGAGACGGCCGGCCGACAGGTGTCCACGTCATGGAGCGGGTGCAGCAGGGCCTGCGTGACGGATCGGCGCGGTTCGAATGGATCAATCTCACCCCCAAGGGTGAGGAGCAGCGGCTGATGGTGACGCTGATCCCCGCACCCGTGACGAGGCCCGACGACCTGCTGGTCATCATCCAGAATCTGGACGAGACCGCGCAGGTGGTCGACGCGCTGCGCAGCGGCATGGCGGTCATCGCGTCGGGCGACCTGACCTATCGCATCGAGACGCCCTTCCGCAGCGATTACGAGCCGCTGCGCGCCAGCTTCAACGACACCGCCGCGATGCTACACAGCTCGATGGGCGAGATCGACGCCGCCTCGCAGCGGGTGCGCAGCGGGGCCGACGAAATCCACCGGGCGGCCGACGACCTGTCGATGCGCACCGAGCAGCAGGCCGCCTCGATCGAGGAAACCGCCGCCGCCGTGCAGGAGATCAACGTGTCGGCACAGCAATCGGCGGTCAGCGGTGCCAAGGCGGCGGGCGTCGCCTCCTCCGCGCAGGCCAATGCCGCCGAGAGCAGCGTGGTGGTGCAGCGCGCGATCGACGCCATGGCAGGGATCGAGCGCACCTCCGCCGAGATTTCCGAGATCATCGCGGTGATCGACGGCATCGCCTTCCAGACCAATTTGCTGGCGCTGAACGCGGGCGTCGAAGCGGCGCGTGCGGGGGATGCGGGCAAGGGCTTCGCCGTCGTCGCCTCCGAGGTTCGCGCGCTGGCGCAGCGTTCGGCCGACGCGGCCAAGGACGTGAAGAGCCGCATCGGTGCCTCGGCGGATCAGGTGCGCGCGGGCGTCGAGCATGTCCATGCCGCCGGCTCGGCCCTCGACCGCATCGCCGCGCAGGTGCGCGAGATGAGCGGGCTGATCGCCGACATCGCGGGCGCGGCCCAGCAACAGGCGACCGGCTTCTCACAGATCAACCTGGCGATCGGTGACATGGATTCGATGACGCAGCAGAACGCCGCGATGGTCGAGGAAACCACCGCCGCCGCGCGGCAGCTCGCGATGGAGGCCAGCGGCATGGCGGAGACGATCGGCCGATTCGACCATGGCGGCGGGCACCGGTCTGTCGCACCGGCGCATCGGGGATCAGCGCCCCGGCTCGCCGCCTGATAGCGCTCGCTCTCATAAGACACAAAGACCACGAAGACGAAAACCGACGTTGCCGGCCCGGTGAAACACATGTTTCACCGATGCCCGGACGGCGGGATAATATTCGTCACCATCTCCACTATAGGATCATTGCGACATATTCATGCCATGCGCATGACAGTTCGGTTTCTTAATTGCGAAAAATTCGCATGAGACTCGGCATTTGTCGTCAAATTGTCACCGCCCGCTGCGAACAGGGGCCGCATCGTCGTTCAACGGGATGCCCCTTCGATGGCCACGCAGATGAGTACCGCCAGCGTCACCAAGGCCTATGACCGCTGGTCGCCTGTCTATGATTTGGTCTTCGGACCCGTTTTCAAAAAAGGCCGCTCCGCCGCCATCGTCGCCGCCGAGCGGATCGGCGGCCGGATCATCGAGGTGGGGGTCGGCACCGGCATCTCGCTTCCCCAATATTCCAATCGAAACCGCATCGTCGGCGTCGACCTGTCCGAGCCGATGCTCGACAAGGCGCGCGAACGGGTGCGCAGCGGCAAGCTGACCCATGTCGAGCAGATCGCGTACGGCGATGCCGAGGCACTGCAATTCGCCGATGACAGCTTCGACGTGGTGGTCGCGCAATATGTCATCACCGCCGTGCCCAATCCCGAAAAGGCGCTGGACGAGTTCGCGCGCATCTGCCGCCCGGGTGGCGAGATCGTCATCACGACGCGCGTCGGCGCGGGCGAGGGCCTGCGCGGGCGGATCGAAAAGACGCTGATGCCGATCACCAGCCGCTTGGGGTTCCGCACCGACTTCCCGTTCGAGCGCTATACGGATTGGGCGGCGACGCGCGGTGACGTGGAACTGGTCGAAAGCCGCCCCCTACCCCCGCTCGGCCATTTCTCGCTGGTCCGCTTCGCCAAGCGCCAGCCTTCCCTCCAAGGACAAATCCAATGACGGGTTTTCGCGCGCAACTCGCCGAACAGCGGTGGGACGATCATCGTTACTATCATCACAGCCTGGTCAACCAGAGCCTGCACTTCGTCAGCGCCTGCACCTTCCTGACCGCCTATGTGCTGCTGTTCATCGACCCGGCGGTCGCCAGCCTGCTCGCCTGGGGCGTGGCGATGACGAGCCGCCAGGCCGGGCATTTCTTCTTCGAGCCCAAGGGCTATGACCATGTGAACAAGGCGACGCATGAGCATAAGGAAGAGATCAAGGTCGGCTACAATCTGCACCGCAAGTACGTGCTGATGGGCATCTGGGCCGCGATCCCGGTCGTGCTGCTGTTCCAGCCGACTTTGTTCGGTAGCCTCGAATATCCCGATGGCTTCATGGGCTATCTGCGCCATGTCGGCATCGGCTGGCTGGGCCTGGGCGTCAGCGCGATCTTCGTGCGCGTCATGCAGCTCTGGGCGAAGCGCGATCTGGAAACGGGCCTGGTCTGGGCGACGAAGATCGTCACCGACCCGTTCAACGACTTCAAGATGTACAAGAGCGCGCCGCGCCGCCTGATGAAGGGCGAGCGGATGGATCATCACGATGTCGATGATTTCGAGGATTTGAAGGCGGCGTAACGCGTGGCCTGGGTTTGATGGACAGGGCGGCGGTTCGAAAGGACCGCCGCCCGCTTTTGTAACAAACCCTCGTCTCTTGCCGCTCCCCTCCCGCAGGCGGGAGGGGATGGGGGAGGGAAGGCCGCAAGAGACAGGCTCGGTGAGACACCCTGCCCTCCCCCCTACCCCCTCCCGCCTGCGGGAGGGGGAGCAGAAAAAGCGGGAGATGCCTACCCTCCCCGCCTCAACCTGACCGCCAGCGACTCCTTCAAGATCCGCCGCCGGATCGCCTTGTTCGCCGCCTTCAGCTCCTTTGGCGCGTCCGGCGACGTCCACCACCAGCCATCGTCACGCATCTGTTGTCCCGCTGCAACGAAGCGGTCGCAAATATCGGCGAACAGGGTGTCGTCGATGTCGAGGCTGAAGATCAGCCGCCCGGTCCCGACCCAACTCAACGCCAGGCCGTTCGTCCGGAGATAATATTGCAGCATCCAGTTATAGGGCGAGGCGACCGAGTAGAGGATGGTCCAGATCGTCTGGACATGCGCGACCGACAAAGGCAGCCCCGCCGCCGCCATGCGGGCGTTGAACATCGCGGCGCGGGCATCCCAGCGTGCATCCAGCCCCTCGTACAGCGCGCCGACCTCGGGCGTCTCCAGCCGTCGGAGGAAGGCGTTCATCGCCCCCATGACCATGGGATGCGAGTTGAACGTGCCGCGCGCGAAGCAGATGTCGACCGGGCGATCCTCACGCCAGCGCTTCATGAGATGCGCGGGGCCGCAGAGCACGCCGACCGGCAACCCGCCGCCCAGCGTCTTGCCATAGGTGATGAGGTCGGGCTTCACCCCGAAATATTCCGGCATGCCGCCTTTGGCCAGGCGGAAACCCATGAACACCTCGTCGAAGATCAGGACGATGCCGTTCGCCCGGCACACATCCGCCAGCCGGTGCAGCCAGTCGCGATAGGCGGCCAGATCCGCCCCCGCCTTGCGCCCGCCATCGACCAGTTGCCCGTCCGAAGGCGCCGAGCCATTGGGGTGCATCGCCTGGAGCGGGTTGACCAGCACGCAGGCGATGTCCTTGCGGGTGGCGAGCACCTTCAGCGTCCGCTCGGACATGTCGGCCAGCGTCAGCGTGCGGTCGGCGGGCACGGGGTTGCCGATGCCTGGCTGCACGTCGCCCCACCAGCCATGATAGGCCCCCGCGAAACGTACCAGACGCGGGCGCTTGGTATGGTAACGCGCCAACCGTACGGCCTGCATCACCGCCTCGGTCCCCGACATGTGGAAGGACACCTCGTCCATCCCCGACAGCGCGGTCAGACGGCGGACATTGTCGGCGACGACCGGATGGAACGACCCCAGCACGCCGCCCAGTTCGCCGACCATCGCCGCGCCCTCGGCCATGGTCTGTTTGTAGAAGTCGTTGCCGAACAGATTGACGCCATAGGAGCCGGTCAGGTCGATCAGCCTATTGCCGTCCAGATCGACCAGGATCGGCCCTTCCGACCGCTGATAGAAGGCACCCGTCGCCAGCGTCGTGCGCACCTTCTCGCGGAACTGGAACGGCACGCGATAGGCGCCGGTGAATTGCAGATCGGACAGCCCGGAGCGTGTCTCGCGGGTCAGCGCCAGCGTCTTCGCATATCGCTCGGCGAACAGCGCCCCCAGCCGATCGAATCCGGCGCGACGCTGCGCGGCGACCGCGTCCGGCGCATCATCTACACGGAAGAATCGATCCTCACCGTAGCTGTAGAACGGGATCTGCCCGGCGATGCGCTTGGCCATGCGGACATGGCCGCCCAGCCCAGGATGCTTGGCGCGCGACAGGGTCAGTCGCCGATGCCCCTTCGTCAGGGCGACGGCACCGGCGGAAGCGGCCAGCAGGCCAGTGAGAATCGGGTTCATGCGGTCTTTGACCGCGTACCCATGACGGAGGCATGACAATGCGTGGACCCATCATGCGGTTCTTCCTGAACGAGGACATCAATTTCCTCGTCACCAACCGCCTGCCGCGTCGGTTCGCGACGAAGCTGGTCGGCCGGATCGCGCGGATCGAGCATCCGCTGATCGCCCGGCCCAGCCTGGGCTTGTGGAAATTCTTCGCCGGCGTCGACCTGTCGGATGCGCGCACGACGCGGTTCAAATCCTTGCGCGATGGCTTCGTCCGCCCGCTGCGCGACGGCGCGCGCGCGTTCGACGGCGATCCCGATACGCTGGCCAGCCCTTGCGACGCGCTGGTCGGCGCGCACGGCCGGATCGAGGACGACCGGCTCTATCAGGTGAAGGGCTTTCCCTATCGGCTGCAGGACCTGATCCCCGACCCCGCGCTGGTCGAGCGGTTCCGCGACGGATCGTTCGTCACGCTGCGGCTGACGGCGGGCATGTATCACCGTTTCCATGCGCCGACCGACCTCGCGGTCGAAGGCGTGACCTATGTTTCGGGCGACTGCTGGAACGTGAATCCGATCGCGCTCCAACGGGTCGAACGGCTCTTCTGCCGCAACGAGCGCGCGGTGATCGAGGCGCGCACGCTGATCGGCGGCCAGCCGCTGCTGATCGTGCCGGTGGCGGCGATCCTGGTGGCGAGCATCCGGCTTCACTGCCTCGACACCGAACGCACCTTGCGTGAGCGCGGCCCCGGCCGCTCGCCCTGTGCGGCGCGGATCGGCAAGGGTGAGGAAATGGGCTGGTTCGAACATGGCTCGACCATCATCCTGTTCCTGCCCAGGGGGATGCGGCTGGCCGATACGCTGGCGGAGGGACAGGCGATCCGCGCCGGCCACGTGATCGGCCGCGTCGCCTGAAATCGCTATCCCGCCGAAGTCGGGGCCGTTACTCTGGCCCGTAAGCCCATAGGGGAGCGACATCATGGCCGAGGCGCGCTTCGAACTCAGCGTAGAGCGACGGATCGCTGCCCCCGTCGAACGGGTCTGGCACGTCATGACCGCGCGCCTTGAGGAATGGTTCTGCCCCGCCCCCTGGCGCGCCGAGGCGCGGACGCTGGAATGGCATGCGGGCGGCCGCAGCCTGATCGTGATGCACGGCCCCAATGGCGAGGAGATGCCGAACGAGGGCATCGTGCTCGCCGTCGAACCCAATCGGCGCTTGGTGATGACCGATGCCTTTACCGGCGACTGGCAGCCCGCCGGCCCGTTCATGGTCGGGCTGTTCGAAATCGAGCCGGATGGCGACGGCACGCTCTATCGCGGCACCGCCCGTCACTGGACCCGTGAGGCGATGGAACAGCATCGCGCCATGGGCTTCGAGAAAGGCTGGGGCACGGCGGCGGATCAGTTGAAGGCGCTGGCGGAACACGCCTGATCCCGGCGGTATCCGGCTGAGAAACGGTGCTCCGCCAGACAACCGGGATAGCGCCAGCGCCGGGATCGACGGTCACCATGTTGTGACCGTGGCGGAGAATTGTCCCGGTCCGAGAGATCAGACCGCGTCCCTGATTGGAAAACCCGTCCACCATGTTTGGGATGGTCCCCCCTCCCCTTAGAGGCGAGGAGAGAACGGTGGCGGTCTGACCCTGAGGCCGGCTTGTACGGTCAGAACTCTGACCAGTCGCCGTCATCGACCGCGACGGCCACGTTGGACGTGCGGGCGACGCGCGGGGCGGCGGCGATTCGCGGAGCCGCCTGCGCCACACGGGCCTGCACCTGATGCACCGGCAAGTGATGGATAGGCGCGGGTGCGCGCGCGGACACGGCGCCGTCGCTCAGGCGAAACCGCGCCACTTGCCGGGTCATATTGTCCGTTTCCTCCGACAGGCTGCGCGCGGCTGCCGTCGCCTGTTCGACCATGGCCGCATTTTGCTGGGTCACGCCGTCCATTTCCGAGACGGCGGTGTTCACCTGCCGAAGCCCGGTCGCCTGCTGGGCGGCGGCCGAGGCGATGTCGGAGACCAGCACATTAATCTCGCCGATGCGGCCCGTGATGCGGGTCAGCGCGGCCCCGGCCTGCCCGACCAGCTCGACCCCGGCCTCGACCTGATCGGTCGAGGCGTTGATCTTGGCCTTCACGTCCTTGGCCGCATCGGCCGAACGCTGCGCCAGCGCGCGGACTTCGGAAGCGACGACGGCGAAACCCTTGCCCGCATCGCCCGCACGCGCCGCCTCGACACCTGCGTTCAATGCCAGCAAATTGGTCTGGAAGGCGATGCCGTCGATCACCGCGATGATCTCAGAAATCTCGCTCGACGACCGTTCGATGCCGTTCATCGCCTCGACCGCGCGGCGCACCACGTCCGAGGATTGCTCGGCGTCGCCGCGCGTGGTGGTAACGACCTCATTGGCCCGGCGCGCGTTGCTGGCGGTCTCGTTCACCGTCTCGGTGATTTCGTGCATCGCGGCCGCGGTTTCCTCCAAGCTGGCGGCCTGTTGCTCGGTACGGCGGGACAGATCGTCGGACGCCTGGCGAATATCGCTGGCGCCATTGCCGATGCCATGGGCACTGGCGGTGACGGCGGACAGCGTGGCGGAGACGGCTTCCATAGCTTTGTTGAAGTCGTGCTTCAGCTTTTCGAACGGACCGGTCAGCTCGGCATCGATCCGTGCGGTCAGATCGCCCTGCGCCAGCGCGTCCAGCCCGTTGCCGACGCTGTCGACGATCAGGCGGGTCTGCTCCGCCTTGGCACGCTCGGCACCCGCCAGCTGATCGCGAAACGAGACCATCGCCTCAGCCAACTGCCCCACTTCGTCCCGGCGAGGATCGACGGCGACCTGGGCCTCCAAGTCCCCGCCGGCCAGCCGACGCATCGCCGCCGTCATCGCCGCAAGCGGGTGGGCGATGCCCCGGATCAGTGACATCAGCATGAAACCGGTCAGCGCCAGCACCGCAATCGCAATCCCGATGGAGATGTTGCGCGACCAGATATAATCCCGGGTCGCCTGCACCATTTCGCTTTCCATCAGCTCGATCTGCGCAGCCTGCATATCCTCGATCAGGACGTTGCTTTTGTCATACTGGGCCTGACCCATGCGAAAATTGGCGGTAGCCGCCGGGATCGCGCCCTGGCCCGTCAGGACAAGCGTCTGGCGCGCCGTGTCGACGAACGCGCTCCAGTCCTGCCGGAATTGTTTGAACAGCGCGATCGCCTTGGGCGCGGTCAGTGTCTTTTCCAGATAATCGATATGACGGTTGATTTCCGCCAGACTGGTCCGGGCATCCTGCAAAGCGCGGCTGCGCATGGCGGAATCGACCGCGAGAATGCTCACGCCCTGTGCGGCGCGGAAATCGGACGTCGCGGTATTGATCGATGCGATCGCGACTAGCTTCTCCCGACGCGCACGCCCCAGATTTTCCGCCACGCTGTTCAAATGCTGCTGCGCGGCCAGTGACAGTAACATGGTCGCGATCAGCGCCGCCGCGAGGATACCGAAGGCGACACATAATTTTTTGCTGAT
The DNA here is from genome assembly GCF_052056765.1 of Sphingomonas pseudosanguinis. Classification (NCBI taxonomy): domain Bacteria; kingdom Pseudomonadati; phylum Pseudomonadota; class Alphaproteobacteria; order Sphingomonadales; family Sphingomonadaceae; genus Sphingomonas; species Sphingomonas pseudosanguinis. The sequence continues at coordinate 706,128 of NZ_CP189888.1, read as the reverse complement.
CTTCAGATTCTTCATCGACTCAACCCCACCCCTGGAATGGCATCAAACATGGATTAGGGGCGTTTAAATCACGTTAGCTGGGGTCGAGGCCGGACGACGGACGGAATCATGCCTTACGAAAAGAGCCGAAGTCCCTTCAAATCATGGCAATATTTATCGATGGCGAGCGCCGAACTCTTGCGGGCCTGCGGCGGGAGGGCCGCAACGACTCCGGCGTTCGACGGATTTTTCAGAGGCTTTGCGTGGTGACCCCGACTGGATTCGAACCAGTGGCCCTCAGATTAGGAATCTGATGCTCTATCCTGCTGAGCTACGGGGCCGCGCACGGGGGCGGTGATAACCGGGACGCGGCATGCGGTCCAGAGTGGTTCGGTGTTTCAGTTCGCCAGCTTGGGCGGCACCACGGGGAAGGGCAGCGGCGCGACGGGGACGCCGTCCTCGACCAGCGCCTTGGCCTCCGCCAGGCTGGCCTGGCCGTGGATCTGGGTCACGGGCGCGTCGCCCTCATGCATCGCGCGGGCGCGGTCGGCGAACGCGGTGCCGACCCAGGTCGATGTCTCCAGCGCCTTGGCCTGGGCCTGCGCCAGCTGCTCCAGCGCGGCCTTGATCGCCTGCGGCGAGGCCATGTCGGGCTTGCTGTTGCTCTTGGCGCCGATCTGCGGGGCCATCACCGCCTTTTCGATCCGGCGGTCGCCGCACATCGGACATTCGACCCGCCCGCCCTCGCGCTGTTCGGCATAGGCGGCCGAGGAGGCGAACCACGCCTCGAACACATGGCCGCTGGTGCAGCGCAGGTCGAAGACGATCATGCCCGCGCCACCGGTCCGATCGTGCGGCGATGGCGGATGGCGGGCAGCCGCGCGCGCACCGCCTCGACCTGACCTGCGTCGATAGTCGCAAGGCCGAGGCCGACCGCCTCGCCCATATCCAGCAGCACCTCGCCCCAGGGCCCCACGACGAGCGAATGGCCATAGGTGGCGCGGCCATCCTGATGGTCGCCGGTCTGCGCAGGCGCGACCAGATGCACTCCCGCCTCGATCGCCCGTGCGCGCAGCAGCACATGCCAGTGCGCCGCGCCGGTCGGCCGGGTAAAGGCGGCGGGCACCGACAGGATCGTCGCCCCCGCCTCGGTCAGCGCGGCGAACAGCGCCGGGAAGCGCAGGTCGTAACAAATGGCCAGCCCCAGCCGCCCGACCGGCGTGTCGACCACCACCGCCTGTTCGCCGGGCGCATAGGATGCGGACTCGCGCCAGCTCTCGCCGCTGGGCAGATCGACGTCGAACAGATGCATCTTGTCATAGCGCGCACGGATGTCGCCGCGATCGTCGATCACATAGGCGCGGTTGGCCAAGCGCCCATCCGCCCGCCGGATCGCCAGCGAGCCGATATGCACCCACAGGCCATGCTCGGCCGCCGCCGCCCGGACGCGCCGCAGGACGAGGTCCTCATCCTCGGGCATCAGCTTGTCCGCCGCACGCGCGCGATCCCGATCGATCAGCCCGGACATTTCGGGCGTGAACAGCATCGCCGCACCGCGCGCCCTGGCCTCGGCGACCGCCTGCTCCAGCGTGTCAGCATTGGCGGCGGGATCGATGCCCGCCGTCATCTGCAGGACGGCGATGTCGGTCATGCCGACAGGAGCGGGTCGAGCCCTCCCCGCTTGTCGAGCGCGGCCAGATCGTCCGAGCCGCCGATATGCTGCCCGTCGATAAAGACCTGCGGCACCGTGGTGCGCCCGCCGGCGCGCTCGATCATCTCGCCGCGCTTCGGCCCGCCCATGGTGATGTCATATTCCTCGGGCTCGACGCCCTTGGAGGCGAGCAGCGCCTTGGCCCGGGTGCAATAGGGGCAGAACGCCTTGGTGTAGATTTCGACCTTTGCCATGGCTGTCAGGTGTGTCGCACGAGGCCGCTTGTCAATCACCGCCGCCCGCATCGCGGTCGATCACCCGCGCCCAGCACAGGATCGCAACCGAGGTGGCGCCCGCGCGCAGCAGCGCCCGGACACAGGCCGTCGCGGTCGCGCCGGTGGTATAGACATCGTCGACCAGCACCACGCGCCGCCCCGCCACCGCCGCGCGGTCGCGCACCCGAAAGGCCGACGCCACCGCCGCCCGACGCTGACGCGGGGACAGACCACGCAGCAGCGGCGTCGGCTTTACCCGGACGAGCGCATCGCGGGCGACCGGCACCTCGCTCCGCCGCGAAACGGCGGCGGCGATCAGCACCGCCTGGTTGAAGCCGCGCCGCCACAACCGCCAGCGGTGGAGTGGCACCGGCACGAGCAGCTCGGCATCGCCCGGCATCCGCCGCACCATCGGCCCCGCCATGGTGTCGGCCACGCCGATCCGCCCGCCATGCTTCAACCGGATCGGCAATTCGCGCGCGATCGGGCCATAGGCGACGGCGGCATGGATGCCGGCATGGACCGGCGGATCGGCCAGACAGCGTCCACAGCGCGAACGCTCGCCGGGCAGGCCGCAGCCGGGACAGCCCGATGCGTCCAGAAAGCGCAGCCCGCCCCAACAGGCGGCACAGAAATGGTGATCCGCCTCGACCGGCTCGCCGCATCCGGGGCAACGCGGCGGCAGCGCCCAGTCAGTGACGACGCGCGGCACGGCCCGCAGCGCTCCGCCCCAGCCCGCCGCAAATCCCGGTCCGTTCATATGCCCCGCCCCATGGAGCGACTTGTTCCCGATCCCACAAGCGCGCACAAGCGCCCCGTGACTGCCCCCGCCATGACCGCACCCGCCATCTTCGACCGATCCGCGCGCCGCCTACGTCGCGACCGCGCCCAGCCCAATTATGCCGAGCATGATTTCCTGCGCGCCGCGATGCTCGACGGCATTGCCGAGCGGCTGGACGCGGTGACCCGGCCGTTCCACGACGTGCTCGACCTGGGTTGTTTCGACGGCGCCTTCCTGCCCCCGCCGGGTGCGCGGGTGGCGCGGGTCGATCCGGGTTTCGCGTTCGCGCGCGCCGCGCACGGCGTCCAGGCGGACGAGGATCGCCTGCCCTTCGCCGATCGCAGCTTCGACCTGGTGGTCAGCATCGGCGTGCTCGACCAGATCGACGACCTGCCCGGCGCGCTGACGCTGATCCGGCGTGTGCTGCGTCCCGACGGGCTGTTCCTGGGCGCGTTCGTCGGCGGCGGTTCGCTGCCCCGCCTGCGCGCCGCGCTGCGCCAGGCGGAGGCCGAGCGGCCGGTGGCGCGGCTGCATCCGCAGGTCGATGTGCGCTCGGCGGGCGATCTGCTGATGCGCGCGGGCTTCACCCTGCCGGTCGCGGACATAGAGACGCTGGACGTGCGCTACCGCGATTTCGGGCGATTGCTGGGCGATCTGCGCGGCATGGGGGCGAGCAATCTGCTGGCCGAGCGGCGGCCGATCGCGCGGACCGCGCTCGCCATGGCGGCGTCGGCCTTTGCCGGCATGGCGGACGACGACGGCCGGACGGCGGAGCAGTTCAACCTGGTCTTTCTGACCGGCTGGGCCCCCGACCCGTCGCAGCCCGTGCCCGCCAAACGCGGCAGCGCCACCGCGTCGCTGGCCGAGGCGCTGCGCACCCCGCCCGAGGCGGGGTGATCAGGCGATCATCGATCCGCCGCGATCGCCCGCCAGGATACGGCCCATCGCCTCGAACAGCTGGTCCATCGCGACCGGCTTGACGATGACGTCGTCGGCACCCGCCGCCAGACAGCGTTCGCGCAGGTCGACGCCGCTGTCGGCGGTGACCACGATGATCGGCAGTTCCGCCTTGGCGTCGCCGCGCGCACGGATGTGACGGATCGCGGTGATGCCATCCATGCCCGGCATGCGCAGGTCGATCAGGATCATGTGATAGGTGTCGCGATCGATCATCTCCAGACCGATCTCGGCGCTCTCCGCCTCGGCCATGGTGGCGCCCGCGACGTCGAGCATGTCGCGCACCACCCGCCGGTTCATGCGATCATCCTCGATGAAGAGGACGTTCATCGCCCTCCCCTCTGGCTGGGGGGGCGTGGCGTTTCGAGCGCGATCATGAATTCGCCCTAACGGTCATGCCGCTTGCGTTACAAGTGGGCGTTGGTCGGATTGCGGCGAGGGGTCGAATATCATGCGCATCACCTCGCCTCCTGCGACAGGCTTCGTGATAACATTGATCAATTCCGCGCCGATAAAATCGTTCCCGGCGGGCGGCTCGTCCTTCGGCCAGAGCAGCGCGACCGGAAGCGGCCGGGGCATGGCCGCCCGAATTCGCACGATCGGCGCGGTGCCCTCGTCCCGGACCGCGCTGTCGTCGATCAGCAATTGCGCGACGTCGCCCTCCCCCAGTCGCGCCGCCGCCTCGTCCGGCGAACCGGCAAAGACCACGCGCGCATAAGGCGAGGCCAGCTTGGTCCACATCGCCCGCCGGATGGGATTGCGATCGACGACCAGCAGCAAGGGCCGTTCCGGCGCGTCGGCGGCGGCGGCCTCCTCGACCAGCGGCAGGGTCAGGGTGAAGCGCGCGCCCCGCCCCATTTCGCTGTCCACCGTCACGTCGCCGCCCATCGCCCGCGCGAGCCGCCGGCAAATGGCCAGGCCCAGTCCGGTGCCGCCGAACTGGCGCGTCGTGCTGGCATCGGCCTGACGAAACGCCTCGAAGATCTCCTCCAGCTTTTCCGCCGGGATGCCGATGCCGGTATCGCGGACCTCGATGGCGATGCCCCCGGCCTGGCGGCGGACGGCCAGCGTCACCCTGCCCTCGCGTGTGAATTTCAAGGCATTGGACAACAGGTTGAAGACGATCTGGCGGATACGCGCGGGGTCACCCGTCACGATCGCGGGGCAATCGCCCAGGTCGACGGCAAAGCCGATCCCCCGCGCCGCCGCCTGATCCTCCCACAGCCGCGACGCCTCGCGAATGGTGGCGGCAAGGTCGAACGAGGTTTGCTCCAGGGTCAATTGGCCATGTTCGATCTTGGCCACGTCGAGCAGATCATCGACCAGCGCGCGCATGGTCAGGCCCGCGCCGTGCATCACTTCCACCCGCTCGCGCGTGGCGGGCGGCAGGCTCGTGTCGGCGAGCATCACCTGGGTCATGCCGAGAATACCGTTCAGCGGCGTGCGAATCTCGTGGCTGGTCGTCGCGAGGAACTCGGTCTTGACCGCCAGCGCCTTTTCCAGCCGGTCGTTGGTGATCGCCAGATCGCCATGCGCGGCGCGTATCCGGTTGCGGCTGCGCCCCAGCGTCAGCAGCCAGATGCCGAGCAGCCCCAGCACGATGATGATCGCCGCGACCGACCCGATCATGATCAGCCGCTGGGTACGCAACTGCCGGCGCTCGAAGGCGATGTTGCGTTGCAGATCGGCCGCCTTCATCCGCGCGATACGCAGTTCCTGATTGGCGAAGTCGAACCGCGCGCTCATCAGCGCCAAATTGGTCGAGGTCGCCAGCCGGGTCGACTCGTCATCGATCCGCTTCAGCGCCTGAAGATGCCGCAGCGCGTCCGCCGTGCGGCCGCTGGCGACATAGATGTGATAGGCGCTTTCATGCGCATCGCGCAGCGACACCGGGGTGGCCGTCAGGTCCATGCCGGCGAAGCTGCGGTCGATCGCCTGCACCGCCCCCACCCTCTGCCCGCGCTGGAACGCCGCCTGCGCCGCGATGCTCAGCAACGCGCGGTGATCGGCGGGGTCGCCATCGGTATCGAGCCGGCGCGCCCTGTCGATCGCGATCTCGGCGGCGGCGACCCGCCCCTGTCGCAGCTCGCCGCGCGCGATATTGCGCCAGATCAGCGCCTGAAGCGGCGCGCTGCCGATCCGCTGGGCGAGGCGAAGCGCGCTGCGGAACTGCGTCAGCGCATCCCCGGTCCGCCCCATACCGCTCAGCGTCAGGGCACGGTTGTTCAGAATGGCGAGTCGAAAGCTGTCGTCACCGCGATAGGTCGCATCGGCCAGTTCCAGATAGTGCAGCGCCGAGGTGAAATCCTTGGCGTCGTTGTACAGGTCGGCGATCTGCAGCAGCGCGCGTGCCTGCCCACGGGAGTCGTTCAGGCGCTGGAAAACGCGATATGCCGACTGATAGGCATCGAGCACGCCGGCGATATTGCCCCGATCACGCTCCAGCCCGCCGCGCGACAGCAGCAGATTGCCGTACAGATCCGATCGCGGCGCCAGTCGCCGCGCGACCGGCAGGGCGCGGGCGATCGCCGCCTCAGCCCGATCCGGCTGATTGAGGCGGATATTGGCCTCACCCTCCAACCAGTCGACCGTGGCCAGCGCCATTTGCCGCGCGGGGTCCGCCGGCATGGCGGAGGCCGCCCGCCTCGCCTGATTCGCATAGTCGATGGTGCGCGCCGGATCGCGCAGCATCTCCGCCTTGGCCGCGCCGATCGCGGTGTCGAAGGCGGAGGACCGGGATGCCCGCGCCTCGGCGCCCGCGATCAGCAAGGCCAGGGCGACGATCGCGATCCTAAGCGCGCGCATGAGCGACGAGGCGCCCCAGCGACAGCGGGGTGGTCCGCGCGATCACCGCCTGATGCGCCTGTTCGTCGAGGAACCGGCACAATGCCTCGAAGCCGATCGGCCGGCTGATCAGATAGCCCTGGACCATGTCGCACCCCATCACCGTCAGCAGCGCGAGCACGTCGGGCGTCTCGACCCCCTCGGCGACCACTTCCATCTCCAGCGCATGCGCCAGATCGATGGTCGACCGGACGATCAGGGGATCGCGGTTGGAACTGGTCAGCTGGGTGATGAACAGCTTATCGATCTTCAGCTCGCAGGCCGGCAGCTGCTTCAGATAGGAGAGCGAGGACAGGCCCGCGCCATAATCGTCGATGGCCAGCGCGATGCCGATATCGACAAAGGTCTGGAGATTGGCGATCGCGCTTTCGGGATCGCGGATGACGGAGGTTTCGGTGATCTCGAACCCGACGCTGGCGCCGCTCTCGGTCACCAGCGCGCAGGCCTGACGAACGAAATCCTCGTCGCCCAGCAGAATGCCCGAAATATTGATGAAGATGCGCTGATCATGCCCCGACGCGCTCAGTCGACGCTGGTCGGCGATCACCCGGCGGATGGTCCACAGCGTCAGCGGCGCGATGATCCGCGACTCCTCGGCCACCGGAATGAACTCGGCCGGCGAGATCAGGCCGTGCACAGGGTGGCGCCAGCGCAGCAGCGCCTCGATGCTGCACACGCGCTGCTGGCGGACATGCACCTTGGGCTGATATTCGACGAACAGCGCATCGCCCGCGACCGCCTGGGTCAGCTCGCGCGCCAGGGTGATGCGGTCGAGCCGATCGACCCGGATCGTCAGGTCGCGCACTACCGAGCGACATTCGATATGCGCATCGGCCAGCGCCTGCTCGGCTTCCTCCAGCAGGCGAATATCGTCTTCGTGCGGGCGGGAGGCAGTCGCGGCGCCCAGCACCGGCTCGATCCGACATTCCTGTCCCGCAATCGTGAAGGGCCGCGCCAGCGCCGTGGCGAGCAGCGCGAGATGGACATCCATGTCCGTCCGCTTGGGCGCCAGCATCATGATCTCGATCTGGGTGGTGCTGGTCGAGCGCACCAGCGCATCGGGGAACAGCCCGGCCACCCGCGCCGCGACCGCATCGGCCAGCAAGGCCCCGTGCGCACGACCGATCTGGCGACGCAGCACCGCGAAATTGCCGATCGCGACCAGGATCAGGAACTGCCACGCCACATCCTCCGCCACGGCACGAGGATCGGTGCCGACAGGGGGCGCGATGCCGGGCGCAGATCGGGGAAGCTTGTCGTTCACACCTCCAGTCTAGGCGCGATCATTAAACAAGGTGTTAACCCCGTTTCTCGCCTTGCGACAAACCGTTGGCCCGATCGCAGGCACTCCATTGCGATATGGTTAATTTCCCATTAACTATCTTTTCGCGCTCAACGGGGCGCTAACAAGGGAGAAATTCCATGCTGAACTTCATTCTCGCGCTGATCTACGGCGAATCCATTCGCCCCTGGTAAACTTAGGTTATGGGCGCGAGGCGGCTGGGACAGACGATGTCCAAGCGCCTCGCGCTTCGCCGCCCCCTCGACCCGATTGATTTTTACGTCCGTTACCGGACCAGATCATCTGCCAGCCGCAGCATGAAGGCCGCGCCCCGCTCCATTTGAGCGATCTCGATATATTCGTCCGGCTGATGCGCCTGGGCGATCGAGCCGGGGCCGCAGATGATCGTCGAGAAACCCGCGCCCTGGAACTGCCCGGCCTCCGCCGCATAGGGCACCGCCCGCGCCGGTCCGTTATCCCCCGCCCAGCCGCGCGCCAGCCGCTCCGCCACGCCATCCGCCTCGGGCGCGAAGGACGGGGTGCGCGAGCGGCGCTCGACCCGCACGCCCGCCCCGGGGAAGCGCGCGGACATCATGGCGTCCGCCTCCGCGCAGGCCGTGAAGAAGGGGGTGAGCAGCGCCTCCGGCTCCTGCCCCGGCAGCGTGCGCAGGTCGAAGGCGAAGCGGCACTCGCGCGCCAGGATGTTGACGGCGGTGCCGCCATGGACCTGCCCGATCGTCAGCGTCGCGTGATGCGGGCAGAAGGGGCTGTGCGGATCGCCCTCCCCCGTCAGACGATCGGCGATGTCGGCCAGCTGCTGCATCAGCCGCACCGCGATCATATTGGCCGATACGCCCAGATGGGTCAGGCTGGAATGCGCCTCATGCCCCGTCACCGTCACGATCCAGGTGGCGATGCCCTTATGCCCGCTGACCACCACCATCTCGGTCGGCTCGCCCACCACGACGGCGGCGGGCGGCGGCACCTCGCGCGCGATCTCGGCGATCATCGACGGCGCGCCGAGACAGCCGACCTCCTCGTCATAGGAAAAGGCCAGATGGAGCGGCCGGGCCGCCCCCTGCCGCGCGACATGCGGCGCGACCGCCAGCGACAGTGCCAGGAACCCCTTCATGTCGCAGGTGCCCCGCCCGAACAGTCGATCGCCGCGCCGGGTCAGCCGCCAGGGGTCGCTGGTCCAGGGCTGGCCATCGACCGGCACGACATCGCTATGCCCCGACAGCACGACGCCGCCGCGTTCCATCGGGCCGATGGTCGCGTAGAAATTGGCCTTGGTACCGTCATCGTTGAACACGCGCCGGCCGGTGACCCCGATCCCGGCCAGATGCCGCTCGACATAGGCGATCAGCGCCAGATTCGATTCGCGCGACGTGGTGTCGATCGCGATCAGGTCGGCGAGGATGGCGGTGGCTTGGGCGGTAAGCTGGTCGGGGGTCATGCCGCCATCCTGCCGGATGTTTCACTTTGGTGAAACCCCGGCGAGCCATCGGCCCTCACCCTTCCCACCCGCTTAGTGCGGGCGGGCCCCTTCCCTCTCCCGGTGGGAGAGGGAGGGAGGCGCGTCAGCGCCGGAAGGGTGAGGGTGGCTCAAAGCCTCAGAAGTCCCGCGAGTAGCGCAGCGATCCGGCCGAGCCACCGAACGACCCGGTCTGGGTCAGCAGGCTGAGCGTCCGGGTCAGCGCGATCTGCAACTGCGTGGCGGTGAAGCCGCGCGCGTCGGTGACGATCTCCACATAGATATTGTCGGTCAGGTACTTGCCCGCCGCCAGGCTGGTGCCGCGTCCGGTCGCCTCGTCGGCGCCCAGCACGCGCAGACGGTCGAACCCGGTCGCCGAGCGCAGCTTGCCCAGCGGGTTCAGCCCGCCACCCGAACCACGCAGTGAATTGAGCGCGGCGGCCAGCTGGATCGCCTCGGTCGCCGACAGATTCTCCGGGTTGGTGCCGAACAGAAGCCGGCTGAGCACCTCGTCCTGCGGCAGGTTCGGGGTCGAGGTGAAGCTGATCTGCGGCCGCTGGCCCGTTCCGGTCACGTTGATGACCGCGGTGATGCCATCGGTGGTGGTCGTCGCCTGGATATTGATGTCCGGATCGGTCAGCGCGCCGCCACGGAAGCGCACCGTGCCCCGGTTCACCTCGAACCGCTTGCCGGCAAAGCTGTAGGTGCCGCGCACCAGGTCCAGCCCGCCATTGATCGTCGGCGCCGCGCTGGTGCCGCCGATGCGCAGATCCATCTCCCATTCCGACTCCAGCCCCATGCCCGACACGAACAGCTGGTTGTCGGCGCGGACACGCAGGTCGAGGCGGAAGAGGCCCGCCGGCTGGGGCGGGGCCGGGCGATCGGTCGGACGGGGTGTGCGGATTTCGCTGCGCCGCCGCACGCCGGTCAGCTCGGGCACTTCGGCCTGGCCCTGGCGGATGATCTGATAGCGGGCGTTGGGGACGGTCAGGTCGCCCTTGATGAGCCCGCCGTCGCGACCATAGGTCACGCGGATCGTCCCGCTGGTCGTCGCGGCCAGCGCGTCGCTGTCGGCCAGCCGTGCATTGTTCAGCTGCGCGCGCAGATCGACGGGATAGCCGCTGTCCGCCGCCAGCCCGATCGAGCCCTGCGCCTGGATGCTGCCCTCGCCCGCCTTGGCCTGGAGCCGCGTGATCTCCAGCCGGTCGTTGTTGAAGCGGCCCGCCAGCTGCATGTTGGTCAGGCGGGTGCCATAGGCCTCGTTGTCATAGGTCAGATTGTCGGCGCGGATCAGGCCGTTCAGCTGCGGCGACGACACGCGCCCGCCGAAATCGGCGGCGACCGCGATCGGTCCGCTGAGCTGCTGATTGGGCAATGCCGCGAAGGAAAACAGCACCGAGGACGGGCCGTTATAGCGGATGCCGCCCGACAGAGGCGCCTGCATCAGCCGGTTGACCCAGCCGCCATTGCCGGGCGGTAGCGGCCGTAGGCTGGCGACCATGCGGCCGACCACCGTCTGCCCACGCCGGATCAGCGCGCGCGCCTCGCCGCCATCGGGGACGAGCCGGCCGGCGAACACCACATCCACCGCCTCGGACACCGCCGACAGGCCGGTGCGCCGGAAATTGGCGATGGTCAGCCGCGCCTCGGCGGTCGGGAAGCTGGCGTCGCGCGCCTGCACGAAGTCCAGCGCGCCGCTCGCCTGCCCCGAAATGCCGAGATTGGGCACGAAGGCGTCGAGGATCGACATCTGCAGCTTGTCGAGCCGCGCCTGCACGTTCAGGCCATTGCCATAGGAACCGGCCATCAGCACCGAACCGCGACCGAAATCTATCCGGGTCGGCGACAGACGCCATGCGCCCTGATCCTGCCGGATGCGCGCCGGATTGGCGGTGCGGAAGCGGATGCCGTTGGCCTGCCCCTGCGCCGCGACCAGATAGTCGTTGGGCGACAGGCGCGCGTTCAGCGCGACGTTGAACGGAATGCTCGACGATCCGGTCAGCACCGCCTGCGCCGTGCCGCGCCCGCCGGTATAGTTCACCTTGGCACGCGCCGACTGGATGACGATCTCGCCATAGCGCGTATCGGCCAGCTGCGCATCGGCGACGATCTGCGGCGCGTTGGGCAGCATCACGACGCTGGCATTCACGATCGCGCGGCCGATGGTGAAGTCGACCATGCCGGGGATGCGCGCATTATAGGCGCGCGCGGCGATGTCGGCGCGCTGGTTGCCACCCTGATCGGCGAGCTGGACGCGGCCGTTGATCCCCTGCCCGGCGAATTGCAGCGCACCCGCGAACGGCCCCGCCGCCGTCTGCACCACGCGGCCCGTCGCGTTGATCCCGGCAAAGACCAGGCTGCGGACATCGATCGCCAATTGCCGCCCGGTGCTGACCAGCACATTGGCGGTGAACGGGCCGTAGTTCGTATCGCCGCGCGCATTGACGGCATAGGCGCCGTTCTGCCCGACGATCCGCGCTTGCAGATTGGCCAGCCCGACGCCGACGCCCGGCCGGGGGGCGCTGAGCACCACCACCGGATTGGTCTGCGACCCCGTCACCCGAGCGGTCAGCGGGCCATATTGGTTGGAATAGGCATCGGCCGACACCGCCACCGCCCCGGTCGCGGGATCATAGCGGCCGGAACCCCGCGTCACGCGGAATTGCGGCGCGGTCAGGCGCAGGCCGCTGAAGGTCACGATGCCTTGCGGGCTATATTCGACATCGGCGCGCACGATCGCGTTGCCGCCCAGGAAGTTGCGCGCGCCCTCGTTGAAGATCTGCTGCGTCTGCGCGACCACGCGGCCCTTCATCCCGAAGCCGCCGGGCGTCGCCACCAGATCGGCGTCGGTCGTCAGGTTGATGATGCCGATGCTCTCGACCCGGTAATTGTTGACCCGGCCCTTCAGCGCACCGGTATAGCGGCCAGTCGACAGGTTCGCGACCACCACCGCCGTCGCGTCAATATTGTCCGATCGGATGCGCAGATTGTCCGACAGGATATTGGGCATGGCGATCGCGAAATCGCCCTCGATCGCGACATTGTTGGTCAGCCCGCCGACCGCCGCGTTCAGCCCCGCGATCCGCTTGGCGCGCGCCTTGACCGGAACCAGGATGCGGTCGGCATTCACCTTGGCCAGACCCTCGGCATAGAGATTCTGGACCGAGGTCTCGCCGAAGCCGAGTGCGGCCGCGCGGACCTTGTAATCCACGGTCGGCGTCGCGAACGCACCGTTCAGCACCACCCGCGCCAGCACGTCGCGACCGGTCAGGTTCGGGGCGATGGCACCGGGCGTCAGCAGTTGCGCATCGACCGCGAAGTTGCCGAACTGGCTGTTGGCCAGATCGATCAGACCGCCCGCATCGACCAGCAGCGCAGAAGAGCGCAGCTTCATCCGCGTATCGGCACGCCGCTCATTGAGCGTGGTGTCGAGCGCCACCTGCAATGCCGGCGCCGTCAGCCGTTCGACAGGGCCTTCCAGGTACAGGCCGGGCCGGGTGACGCCCCGCACCTCGATATGTCCGTCCCGCGCGGTGGCGTTCAGATTCGCGAGCTGACCGCCGCCCAGGGTCGCGATCGCGCGCCCCTGCCACGCCTTCCAGCCGCCGCGTCCATCGACCGACAGGGTCAGCGGCGCCTTCAGCCCCGCCATCGAAGCGACGACGCCCCCGGTCGGCGCGGTCAGCTTGACGTCCACCGCCAGCCGGTCGGCATCGGGCACCGCGTCGAGCACCAGCCGTAGCCGGTCGCCACCCGCCACGCCGGGTCCGCGCAGCGCGTCGGCGCTGGCCGTCACCTGCGCGCGGCGGTCGGCGATATGAACCTTGCCGTCGATCGCCAGCACATGGCGCTGCCCCGTCACCGGCGCACCGATCACGAAGCGCTTGAGCGTCAACCGGTTCACATCGATGTCGAGATCGGGGAGCAGCGGCGCATTGGGATCGCTCGGCGTCGGTTTCAGCTCGGGCCGCCGCGCCAGCGTGACGAGGTCGGCGCTCAGCGAGCGGACGTCGATATGGTTGTTCGTATAGGCGAAGGGCCGCCAGTCGACGTTCAGCCGCGGGCTGGACAGAAACACGCCCTTGGGATCGCTGACCCGCAGATCGACCAGGCTCATCCGGCCGTAAAGCGATCCCTCGATCCGCCCGACCTTGATGTTCAGGCCCGAGGCGGTGGTATAGCCGCCCAGCTGGTCCGCGACGAAGCGGCGACCCGGATCGGTGTTGATCCCCAGGATGATCGCCCCGACCAGCAGGATCAGGCCCAGGATCGCGATACCGATCCATTTGAGCACCCGCTGCCACAGCGGGCGACGCACCACCACGGTCTCGGTCGTGGTTGCAGACTCCGGCGACATGCCCTGTTCGTCCGCCATCAGAATGCCTGCCCGATCGAGATATACAGGGCCACCTTCCCGTCGCCCGGACGCGGGTTCAGCGGGGTCGCGACATCGACGCGCAACGGCCCGAAATTGGTATAGAAGCGCCCGCCGATGCCGGCGCCGAAGCGCAGGTCCTTGCCCGTGGGGAAGGTGCTGTCATAGCTGTTGCCCGCATCGACGAACGGCACGATGCCGAAATTGCCGAAGCGATAGCGTGCCTCCAGCGCGAACTCGTTCAGGCTGCGCCCGCCGACCGGATTGCCCTGCGGATCGAAGGGCCCCAGCCGCTGGAAGCCGTAACCGCGCACCGATCCGCCGCCGCCGCCATAATAGCGCCGCGACGGCGCCAGATCGTCGCGCTCGATCCCGAAGATCGCGCCCGCCCGCGCGCGGCCCGCGATCACCAGGCTGGTGTTCAGCGGATAATAGAAGGTCCCCTCGATCATCGTGCGCGCATAGGGGCGCACCGCGCCGCGCACCGAGGTCTCGGGGCTGAGATTCAGTTTCAGGCGATAGCCGCGCGTCGGGTTGAGCAGATCGTCCGACTGGTCGAACACGACCTGCCCCGGAATGGCCGCGATGCCATAGGTGCCGCGCCGCCGCTCGCCGGCCGTGAAGTCATAGACGCTCTCGTTCGTGCCGGTCAGCTCGCCACCGAACGCATAGGTGAACTTCTTCTGCCAGATCGGCGTCGAGTCATAGCTCCAGCGGAAGGCGACGGTGCCGATGAACGCATCGAACGCATCGTAATTCTGGTGGCTGGCCGAGGCGATCACCTGGAACGTCCGGTCGCGCCGCCCGGCATTGGAGCGGCGGAACGTCCCGCTCAGCCCCTGTTCCTGCGTACCTGCGATCACCGAGGCGATCAGCGCGCCTTCGGGCGGGAAGAGGTTGCGGTGGGTGAAGCTGGCCTGCGCGCGCACGCCCTGGCCGGTCGAATAGCCCGCCTCGCCCGACAGGGTGCGCGCCGGCCCCTTGGTCTGCGTCACCTGCAGGTCGATCGCCTCGGTGCCGTCGGGGTTCATGCGGCCGGTCCGCTTCGGCTCGACCCCGACGCCGTTGAACAGCCCGGTCGCAACCAGCGCGTTGCGCAGATCGTCGGTCAGCCGGGAATCATAGAGCTGGCCTTCCTCAAAACGCGGGAAGATGTTCAGATGGCCGAGGTCGAACACGGCGTCGCCGGTCGTCGTGAGCTGTCCGAAGGACGAACGCGGCCCGGTATCGACCGGCAGCGTATAGGCGCCGACCGGCTCCGGCCCCTGATCCTCCAGCAGGATGTCACGCTCGCCGACCTTGACGAAGGGGTAGCCGCGTTGCGGCAGGACCAGGCTGACATTGGCCTCGGCGCCCTGGATACGCGCCGCCTCGATCGGATCGCCGACCTTCAGCGGTAGGTTCGAGCGGATCAGGTCGGACGGCGTGGTCGGTTGCGCATTCACCGTGATCGACGACAGGCGATAGAGCCGCCCCGGTGTCGCGGTCAGCACGACCTTCAACCGGCCCGCCTCATCCCCACCCTGATCCTCACCCTGGCCGGGGCGTTGCAGCGTCGAGATCGCGGCCGCGTCATAATAGCCGAGCGACTTCATCAGCCGGACGGCCAGCGCCTCGTCCTCGCGCGCGCGCGCCGACACCTGGGTCGCGTTGCTCGCCTTGCCCTTGCCGTCGCGCAGCGCCGAAAGCGAGCGGAACTCGTCATCGAGGTTCAGCTCGGCCAGCCCCTTGACCTCCATGTCGTAGCGGATGTCGGGCGCGCGGTCGCCCTTCACATCGGCCGCCGTCTGGAGCGGGGTGGAATCGAAGCTGCCGAGCGGCGTCAGCGGCTGGGCGAGTTGCGGGTCCTCGGGCGCGACGGGGGCGATCGTATCGCCGGTGGCGAGCGGCTGGCTGGTCGCCGACTGGGGCAGCGGCGGCGCGGTCTGCGGCGTCGGGATGGTCGCCGGTGCCGGTTGCCCGTCGCGCATCGTCGACATCGATTCGAGCGGTGCGTTGATGTCGCCGCTCAGCGGGGGCAGCGCCGCGTTGAACTCGGCATCGGGCACGATCGGCGCATTGCCCTGCGGATCATTCCCCTCGCGCACGTCGCGCGGAAGATCGGGTCCGCGTGCCGGTGCGGTGCCCGGCTGGGTCAGTTGCGAATGAGCGGGGGAAGCAAAAGAGAGAGGAGCGACCAGCGAGACTGCGAGCCAATAATGTCTACCGATCCGTCGCGTCACGCCGTTCAAAGCCCCTTTCCCGCAGGGCCTTCCGTTATTCGGATCGATCCCCCAACATGCCCCTGAACGCAAAAAGGCCCGCGCGGGTTCCGTTGTCGATCAGCGGGATACCGGCGCGCAGCCCACCAGTCCGCCGACCGGCACGACCATTTCGTCCTGTCCGGCGCGCGCGATCCGCAGGCTGGCGTCGCTGACGATCGCGCCGTCCTGCAACGTCTCGCGCTGGGCGATCGTCATCTCCAGCGTCGCGTCGACGCCGTTGGCCGCATAGCGCGTGGTGCTCGCCAGGCCGAGCGCGCCCGCCCCGCCCGCCTGCACCGCCGCCAGATCGGTCGCCTTGCCGTCGAGCATGATGCGCAGCCGCGTCGGCTCGACCATCGCGACGAAGCGCTGGTCCTGGACCGACCACAGATAGGCGGCGCATCCCCGCGCCGGCAGTTCCTGACGCGGCAGGGTGCCGAGCGCCGGCACGGCGGGGGCGGTCGGCGCGGCCTGAATGCCGGCCAGCGCAAGCAGGATGGGAAGCATCATGCCGCCGATCCTATCATCAACAGCCAGGCGGGATAAGCCGCCAGTGCGAGCAGCGTACCCAGCGGCACCATATCGTCCCCCGCCATCCGCCGCCCCAGCCCATGGCGAACCACGACCCAGCCCAACCCGATCAGACAGGCCGCCAGCAACACCCCCGGCAGCATCCGCCACCCCAGCCACAACCCGATCGCACCCAGCAGCTTGGGATCGCCGCCGCCCAGCCCCTCGTGCCCGCGCCACCGGCGATACCCCGCCGCGATGGCCCAGAGCAGCCCGAACCCGATTACGCCGCCCAGCATCCGCTCGCCGAAGGACGGCCCGAACCCCAATGCGCCGGTCATCATCCCCGTCCCCGCCAGCCACAGCGTCAGCCGATCGGGCAACCACAGCGCCAGCGCATCGAGCGCCCCGAGCGCGAGCAGCGACCAGCCGAACAGCGCGCCGGTCCAGCCATCCGGCCCCGCCACCCAGCCCGCAGCGACACCGATCAGCGCCCCCAGCCCTTCGATCCGGCCATGCACCGGATCGATCCGCGCCCCGCACCGCGCGCAGCGACCGCGCAGCCACAGGGCGCTGAGCACCGGCACCAACTCCCGGACGCGCAAGGTCTTGCCGCACGCGTCACAGGCCGAGCGCCCGGTCAGTACCGATCGATCGTCCAACCAGCGCAGCACCAGCGCCGCCACGAACGACCCGACGATCGCCCCCGCCACGCCGTACAATGCGGCCCAGATCGTCGATCCCGCCCCGAAATCCCCCGTCCCGAAATCCATGGGCCCGCCTTACCGCCCCGCCCCTTTGCGCGCCACGGGCAAACAGCGTAAGGCGCGGCGCAAAGACCAGAAAATCGGAGAGAGATCGCCGCCATGACGGACCCCATCGTCATCCTGTCCTATGCCCGCACCCCCATGGGATCGTTCCAGGGCAGCCTGGCCGACGTGACCGCGCCGCAACTGGGCGCGACCGCCGTCAAGGCCGCGGTCGAGCGCGCCGGTGTCGCGCCCGCCGCGATCGAGCGCATCCACATGGGCTGCGTCCTGCCCGCCGGCCTGGGCCAGGCGCCCGCGCGCCAGGCGGCGATCTTCGCCGGCCTGGGCGAGCATGTCGAGGCGACGACCGTCAACAAGATGTGCGGATCGGGCATGCAGGCCGCGATCATGGCGGCCGAGGCGCTGGCCGCCGGATCGGCCGACATGATCGTCGCCGGCGGCATGGAGAGCATGACCGGCGCACCCTATCTCAGCCACAAGCATCGCGGCGGCGCGCGGATCGGCC
The DNA here is from genome assembly GCF_052056765.1 of Sphingomonas pseudosanguinis. Lineage (NCBI taxonomy): Bacteria > Pseudomonadati > Pseudomonadota > Alphaproteobacteria > Sphingomonadales > Sphingomonadaceae > Sphingomonas > Sphingomonas pseudosanguinis. The sequence goes on along the minus strand of NZ_CP189888.1, from coordinate 688,482 downwards.
ACGATACGCTGTACGATCACATGTTCCTCGACGGGCTGGAGGACGCCTATGAGCGCGGCCGGCTGATGGGCCATTTCGCCGAGGAAGCCGCGCAGGAATATCAGTTCACGCGGAGTGCGCAGGACGATTTTGCCATCGCCTCGCTGGAGCGTGCCAAGGCCGCGCAGGCCTCGGGCGCGTTCGATCGCGAGATCACGCCCGTGACGGTGAAGACCCGCAAGGGCGAAACCCTCATCACCCAGGACGAACAACCGGCTAAGGGCGACCCGGCCAAGATTCCGACGCTCAAGCCCGCCTTTGCCAAGGACGGCACGATCACCGCGGCCAATGCCTCGTCCATCTCGGACGGCGCGGCGGCGCTGGTGATGACCCGCGCCAGCGTCGCCGAACGCCTCGGCCTGACGCCGATCGCGCGCGTCGTCGCGCATGCCGGCCATGCCCATGCCCCCGCGCGCTTCACCACCGCGCCGGTCTTCGCCATGCGCAAGGCGCTGGAGCGCGCCGGCTGGTCGACCAGCGATGCCGATCTCTATGAGGTCAACGAAGCCTTTGCGGCGGTGGCGATGATCGCGATGCGCGACATGGACCTGTCGCACGACCGGCTGAACATCCATGGCGGCGCCTGCGCACTGGGCCACCCGATCGGCGCCAGCGGCGCGCGCGTGCTGGCAACATTGTTGTCGGCGCTGGAGACGCAAGGGGCCAAGCGCGGGGTCGCGTCGCTGTGCATCGGCGGCGGCGAAGCCACCGCGATGGCCGTGGAGCTGATGTAAGGGCCCCTTCTTCCCTCACCCGTCTGCGGGAGGATGCCCTCTTTCTCTCCCCTCCCACAGGCGGGAGTATGCCCCCTTCTTCTCCCCTCCCGCAGGCGGGAGGGGCCGGGGGAGGGCGAGGAGTCTCACCGAGACCATCGCTCGCGGCCCTGCCCTCCCCCATCCCCTCCCGCAAGCGGGAGGGGCGTGCCAAGATCATCACGCTCGCTGAAAACGGGACCCGGCCCTCAAGCCTCAGGCCTTGCCAGAAACCCTACGGCAACGTCTCCCCCGGCTCCACGCCCCAGATCGCACCGACCGGCACGAAGCCCGCCTGCCCCTTCACATCCAGCCGGCACCAGCCGCCATTACACTCGCTGATCCGCCCGACCACGCCGGGCGCGGCGCGCCACAGCGTCTTGGCATCGTCGCTGGGGGCCGAGCGCATCGGCAGCGGGTCGGCGCTCCGCACGATCGCGGTGCGGGTGTTGCGCAGCAGGACCGCGAGCATCCAGCCCTCGGTGCCGTCCGGGTCCTGCACCTTGCGCCACTCCTTGAACGCGGCGACGACCTTCACGGGCAGGTCGGGACGGCGATAGGTCCAGCTGGCGGGATAGGCGCGCGCCGGGCCGGTCCGCATCCGCGCCAGCGACGCGCCGATTGAGCCATAATAGGGCATGGCCCGCTTTTCGGACGCGGCGGCGGCGGGTGGAGCGATCGGGCCCGCCATCGTCACCACCGCCATGACGGCCAGTCCGGTCATGGACCTGCGCATTCTCAATTCCTCTGCTTACCCGCCCGCACCGGCTCTACGCCGAGCCGGGGTCCCGCTTCAACCATGTTCCATCCCCGGATCGCCGCCGCCCGCATCACCGGTTGACGGGCCGGCGGGCATGGCCCAATCCCTTTGGCCATGGTCGATCCACGCCGCTGCCTGAACCCCAGGGTGGTCGTCACCCGCGAACTCCCCGATCCCATCATGGAGCGGATGGCCGCGCTGTTCGACACCCATCTGAACCGCAGCGACGAGAAATGGAGCCAGGCGGAACTGGCCGAGGCGATGGCGACCTGCGACGTGCTGGTACCGACCGTGACCGACAGCATCGATGCGACGCTGATCGCCGGGGCCGGCCCCCGGCTGAAGCTGATCGCCAATTTCGGCGCGGGCGTGAACCATATCGACCTGAAGGCGGCACGCGCACGCGGCATCATCGTGACCAACACGCCGGGCGTCCTGACCGAGGACACCGCCGACATGACCATGGCGCTGATCCTGTCGGTGCCACGCCGGCTGGCCGAGGGCGAGAAGCTCGTCCGGTCGGGCGCGTGGAAGGGATGGAGCCCCGGCGCGATGCTGGGTCACCGTATCGGCGGCAAGGCGCTGGGGATCGTCGGCATGGGCCGCATCGGCCAGGCGGTCGCGCGGCGCGCGCGCGCCTTCGGCCTGTCGATCCATTATCACAACCGCCGTCGCCTGCCGCCCAGCATCGAGCAGGAGCTGGATGCGCATTGGTATCCCGATCTCGACGCGATGCTGGGGGCAGTCGACATCGTGTCGATCCATACCCCGCTCAACGCCGACAGTCACGACCTGATCGACCGCCGCCGCATCGCCCTGATGCGGCCCCATGTCTATCTGATCAACGCCAGCCGGGGCGGCATCGTCGACGAGGATGCGATGGTCGACGCGCTGGAGGCGGGGCGGCTGGCGGGGGCCGGCCTCGACGTGTGGCGCCACGAACCGCAGATCGACCCGCGCCTGCTGGCGCTGCCCAATGTCGTGATGACCCCGCATATGGGATCGGCCACACTCGAAGGCCGCGTCGCTTCGGGCGAAAAGGTCATCGCCAATATCCGCAGCTGGGCCGACGGCCACCGCCCGCCGGATCAGGTGCTCGAGGGGTGGTTGTAACTCTCTTTTGCGGGCGTGCCGTGGCAAGCGTTCGGAGGATGCTTTGCAATAGGCAACGCCGTGCGCATATGCCCGGCAACTTTTCTCTGGCATTTCGGGGACTTCACAAATCTGGTCCGATAGCGGCCGTCTGACATGCCGGATTCGTATGGACAGACCGCTCCATGATCTTAAGAGATGCATGGATTTTTATTTACTGGATGCCGGGGGGCACATGAAAAAGCTGACGCTGTCTACACTTCCTCTGCTGTTTCTTCTTGGCGCTTGTGGCGGCGGTGACGGTTCAAAGGGCGGGGGCGATATAACCGTTACCCCCGCTCCCTCGCCAATCCCGACGCCTGTTCCGACACCGACACCAACACCGACACCAGCCCCTACTCCGACGCCGACGCCCGCCCCCACTCCGATCGCGCTCACGATATCGCCGCTCATTCCCTCAGACGGAAACTGGTCTACCTTTCAGGGTAATCCCGGTCACACAGGGTACGTCGCCGCCAGCTTCTCCGCTGCCAATTTTGCCGATGCGTGGACCATCACAACGCCCAATGCCCCCAGCGCCGTAGCAGCGACGTCCGGCAAGATTTTCTACAATGTCGTTCAAGCAGACCGCCACGTCTATACGCGTGCGATCGCGACGTCCGATGGGTCCGCGCTATGGGGTTTCGATTTGGGCGGCAACAATGTCTATCCAACCACGCTGCCCTATGGTCCATCCTATGCCAATGGTCGGGTGGCATCCATGGCGCCGAACGATACGTCGTCCGCGGCGCCTTTGCAGGTCATCAATGCCAGCAATGGCGGCTATGTCAGCACCGTGAATTATGATGCCCAATTTAGTCGAGGCAGCGTCCTGACACCAGTCGGCAATGATCTATACTTCGCGTCTGGCTATTACGGCAATGTTGTCTATGCCGCGAATGCGGTCACCGGTGACCGCATATGGCGCACGGCGGACAATTCGCAATATGGCGGCTATGTCATGGAGGGAGAGAGCATAGCAGTCGATCAGGATTATGAGTATTTTTTCAAAGCCGGCTCGCTTTTAATCCTCAGCCGATCCGGAAAAGTTTTGCAGGCGATAGAAAACCCGTTCTTCACAAAGAATTTTATCAGTTACTCTGGCGAATATGTGGGCGCACCGATGCTGGACGGCGCGGGTCATATATTTACATTCTCTGAAAATTACTCAGCCGGACAGGCTCTGCCGATCGTGTCCTTCGCCCTCAACAATAACAAGCCGCTTTGGCGGACCAGCTACAGCTATACTGGACAGCCTGCCACTCGCAATGGCTTCATCTACGCCATCCGATCCGCAAGCGCCATTATCGACATGATCGACGTGTCGACCGGGCTAGTGGCGAAGTCGATGCAGGTCAGCGATGCCGACAATTTGACGAGCAACATCATCGTATCGGACAGCCATATCTTCGTCGCGAATTCCAAAGCGACTTTTGCGATCGACATGGGCAATGCCAATGCACCCATAGCGTGGAAAACATCCTTTGGCGGCAATCTGGCACTGACGCCGGACGGATATCTGGTGATTTCCACCAAAACGGCGATCCATGCCGTAAAGTTGAGGTAAAGAACGGCGACGATCGGGGAGGCAGCCATCGTCATGATGACGGTAGCAATCCGGGGCCTCCTTGGTCGAACCACTCTTCATCATCGTGGCGCTCTACACGACGGGCGGACTGCCACGATGATCTCACCCGATCCTTTGACGCTGCTCGCTTGCCCCATGTCAAAATGTTGCGGCACGGAACCGCTTGGGGGCCGCCGCATTCCCCCTCCTGTCATTCAACAGGAGCTACCCTCATGAAAAAGCTGGCTATTGGCCTGACCCTTGCCGCGACCGCCATGGCGATGTCGGCCTGTTCGACGCTGAAGGGCGCCGCGATCGGTGGCGCGGGTGGCGCGGGTGTGGCCGCTGCGACCGGTGGCAGCGTGGAGCGCGGCGCGGCCGTGGGCGGCACGGCGGGTGCGGTCGTCGGCACCGTCGCCGACTAAATCAAAAGGGCCTCTTCCGACTGGCGGAAGAGGCCCTTTTTCCTTGGTCGGACGCCGACCGGATCAGTCGCCGGTCAGGATGCGGTCGACCAGTTGCTTCACGCTCGGCACGAACCCGTTCGAGTAGAAGGGGTCGCGCTTGAAATTGTACGCCGCATGGCCGGCGAACATCAGATTCTGTTCGACATCGCCGCCATGCGCGATGTCCTGCAGCGTCTTCTGGATGCAGAAGCTGCGCGGATCGGCCAGGCGGCCGGTCGAATTGGTCTCGCTGTCCGCCCAGCTCGAGAACAGGCACTGCGACAGACAGCCCATGCAGTCGGCCTGATCCTTGCGGATCTCCTTGGCTTCCTCAGGGCTGACGAACACCAAGGTATTGTCCGGCGTCTTCAGCGCCATGGTGAAGCCATGGCCGAACCACTCGCGCGCGCGCAGCAAGTCGCCCTTGGTCACCCAGAAATTCTTGCCCTTCACGCCCACGTCGAGCTGGAAGACATGGTCGCCCGCTTCCTGCGTGGAGAAGGCGATCTGGCGGTCCGAACGCGCTTCCAAGTTGCGAAGGAACGGGTTGCGCACCGCACTGGAATAGAAACCGGTCGGCGAGAAACGGTGGAGCAGGACATCGCCCTGCTCGATCGTCATCAGTCGCTGCTTCCATTCCTCGGGGATCGGGCTTTCCTGCGTCAGCAGGGGCCGCGTACCGAACTGGAAGGCGATCTTGCCCAGCTCGGGATTGTCGATCCATTCGTTCCAGTCGCGCAAATACCAGACGCCGCCGGCCATCACGATCGGCACGTCGTCCGAAATCCCGCCCTCGCGCATCGTGTCGCGCAGCGCCTTCACGCGCGGATACGGGTCCTGCGGCTGCAACGGGTCTTCGGCGTTGGACAGGCCGTTATGACCGCCGGCGAGCCAGGGGTCCTCATAGACCACCGCCGCCAGCCATTCCGCCGCCTTGGAATAGGCACGCTTCCACAGCGCGCGGAAGGCGCGGCCCGAGGAGACGATCGGCAGATAGCTGACCTGGTGATGCGCCGCGATCTCGGACAGCTTATAAGGCATCCCCGCACCGCAGGTGACGCCCGCAACCAGGCCCTTGGTGCGCGCCAGCACGCCTTCCAGCACCCGCTGCGCGCCGCCCATTTCCCACAGCACGTTGATGTTGATCGCGCCCTTGCCGCCGGCAATGTCCCAGGCGCGCTTCACCTGCTGGACCGCGCCCTCGATGGCATATTCGATCAGTTCCTCGTGCCGCTCGCGCCGGGTCAGCGCGCGGTAGATCTGGGGGATGATCTTGCCCTCGGCATCATAGCTGTCGGCATTGACCGCCGAGACGGTGCCGATGCCGCCGGCCGCAGCCCAGGCGCCCGCCGACGCATGGTTCGTCGCGGCGACGCCCTTGCCCCCTTCGATCAGCGGCCACACTTCCCGGCCGTTATAGAGGATGGGGCTCAAGCCTTTGAACACGTCGTACCCTTCTGGTCCTGAAAGGGCCTCATATAGCGTGTTAGGAAAGCGAAGCGAGGAGAATTAACGGCACCGTCACATGCACCCCCGGATCAGCCCAGGGCGCCCGGCCGGCCGAGCACCTGTTCGTAGAGCGCCTTGTACCGCGCAACCATCAGGCTTTCGTCGAATTCGGCGCGCGCGCGGGCCTGATTGGCGGCCCCGGCGGCGGCGCGGTGATCGGGGTGCAGCATCAGCGCCTGGATCACGTCGCGCAGTCGCACTTCGTTGGCGCGGTCGGCGATGAACTGGTGATTGGCCTGCGACACCATCGACGCCACGTCCCCCACCGGCAGCGAGGCGATGGGCAGGCCCGCCGCCATCCCCTCCAACACCGAGATCGGCGCCTGTTCGGACAGCGAGGACAGCGCGACGATGTCGAAATGCCGGATGAAGCGATAAGGTCGGTCGAGAAAGCCCGGCATCACCAGCCGGTCGGCGATGCCCATCGCGGCGGCGGCCTGCTGGATATTGGCGCGCTCGGGCCCCTCACCCACGATCACCAGTCGGAACTTGCCGGCCACGCCGCCCATGGCGCGGACCAGCATCGGCAGGTTCTTGACGGTGCGCAGCCCCGCGAGCGCCCCGACCACCACCTCCTTGGGCTGGCGCACGAAGCCGGGAATCGCCTTGGGTTCGGGGTCGCGGGCATAGAGCGCGGTGTTGATGCCGTTGGGGATGCGATGGACGCGTTCGGCCGGCTGCTTCCAGGTCGTGCGCGCGATCCCTTCGAGCACATGGCTGGGCACCGCCAGCGCATCCGCCGCCGACAGCGCGATGCGGCGATAGATATTGCGCTCGATCTTCAGCCCGCGCGCTTCGTCCGCGTTGAAGCCGTCCTCGTGATGGACCAGCGGCGGCGCGCCCTTGGCATAGACGCGGCGCGCCATCACCCCGTCGATCGCGCCCCAATTATAGGTCAGCACCAGGTCGAAGCGGCGCATATAGGCGGCGATCGCCTCGTACCGCTTGACCGAGGGCTTGCCGGTCAGCGGCGGCGCATCCTGCGCGATCTCGTAACGGATGCCCTTGGCGATGGCATCGCGCGCGCCCAGTTCGTCGGGCAACCCCGAGACGATGGTATGCTTCGCGGTATCGCCGAACGCGTTCATCAGCGCGACCGCCCGCGCCTCCTTGCCGCCCAGCGAGAAGGAGGAGTGGAGATGGAGGATGTGAAGCGGACGGGCCATGGCCGCCGGATTAGCGGGCGGCGGCGGCGATGAAAACCGCCCGTACCGATCGCCGTCCCATTTTCCTCCCCTGTAAGGGGAGGGGGACCATGCGCAGCATGGTGGAGGGGTGTCCCCGGTTGTGAGGATACGTCCATCTCTCCGACGGGGACACCCCTCCGTCAGGCCTTCGGCCTGCCACCTCCCCTTGCAGGGGAGGAATGCAACCGGCCTTACCCCGCCACCCGGTCGAGCAACCGGTGGATGCCCGCCAGCGCCTCCGGCTCGGTCAGCAGCGGCGTGTGGCCGACGTGCGGCACCGTCACCAGTTCGGACGGGGACAGCGCTTGCACCATCCGCTCGGCGACATCCGCGCTCAATATGTCCGATCGCTCGCCGCGCACGACCAGGGTCGGCACGCCGTTGAGCGCATCGAGCGCCGCCCACATGTCCGGCCCCGCCTCGCTGCCCGGCACGCGGAACGGCTCGGCGATCTTCAGGTCATAATCGAGCACCACCCGCCCCGCGCTGGTCAGGCGATAGGTGCGCTTGGCCATGGCCAGCCAGTCCTCGATCCCCCAATCGGGATAGACGTCCTCATTATTCTCCTGGACGCAGCGCGCGGCGTGGAGCCAGGTGGGAAAGCTCTGCGCGCGGCCGACATAGCCACGGATGCGCGCCAGCCCCGCCGGCTCGATCTCCGGCCCGATGTCGTTGAGCACCGCGCCCGCCAGCCGCCCGCGCGCGGTCGCCGCCAGCACCATCGTCACGATCCCACCCAGCGAGGTGCCGACCGCGACGAACCGGCCGATGCCCAGCTCGTCCAGCATCGCCTCGACATCCTGGACATAGGTCAGGGGGACGTAGCTCATCGGGTCCTTGGCATAGGCGCTCTCGCCCCGCCCCCGGAAACTGACCGCGATCACGCGCGCGCGGGTCTCCAGCGCCTCGGCCAGCCCCTCGAAATCGCGGGCGTTGCGGGTCAAGCCGGGCAGGCAGATGACCGGGGGCAGCGCGTCATCCCCCGCATAGTCACGCGCATGGAGCCGCAACCCGTCTTTCGACCACCAATATCGATTCTCATAAGAGGTCATGCTTGAAGGTCCTCCGGTGCCGCCTCCATATCGCGGCATGCCCCTATCCCCGCAAGCCTATCGCCCCGCGACCACGCTCACCGAGATCGCCGACGTCCTCGCCGATCCGGTAGCGCCCGCCGACTTCCCGCAAACGATCATCCGCTTCCGCAACGACCGCGCCGCCGCCGAGATCGGGCTGGACACGCTGACCGACGACGAATGGGTCACGCATCTCGGCCGGTTCGCCCCCTTGCCCGGCACGCTGCCGGGGCCGCTCGCGCTACGCTATCACGGGCATCAGTTCCGCCAATATAACAGCGATCTGGGCGACGGGCGCGGCTTCACCTTCGCGCAGATGGTCGCGACCGATGGCCGGTTGCTCGAACTTGGCACCAAGGGCTCGGGGCAGACGCCGTACAGCCGCTTCGGCGACGGCCGCCTGACGCTGAAAGGCGGGGTGCGCGAGATCCTGGCGACCGAGATGCTGGAGGCGCTGAACGTCCCCACCTCGCGCACGCTGTCGATTATCGAGACGGGCGAGGCGCTGCACCGGGGGGACGAGCCCTCCCCCACCCGCTCGGCCGTGATGGTGCGGATGAGCCATGGCCATGTCCGCATCGGCAGTTTCCAGCGCCTCGCGTTCGAGCGCGACGAGGCCGGCATGAGGCGGCTGGTGACATATGTGCTGCGCCATTTCTACGGTGAGGAGTTGGACGATCCCGTCCGCTTGCTGACGCTGGTCGCGGAACGCACCGCGACGCTGGCGGCGCGGTACATGGCGGCGGGCTTCGTGCACGGCGTGCTCAATTCGGACAATATCAATGTGACGGGCGAGAGCTTCGACTATGGCCCCTGGCGGTTCGCGCCCACCTGGGACCCGGAATTCACCGCCGCCTATTTCGACCAGACCGGGCTCTACGCGCTGGGCCGCCAGCCCGAGGCGATCCAGTGGGACGTGATGCAGCTCGCCTCCAGCCTGCGCCTGATCGCGGAGAACGATCCGCTGATCGCAGCACTCGATCGGTTCGCGACGACCTATCAGACCGAAATCGTGACCGCGATCCTGTGGCGGCTGGGCGTCACCCCGCGCGGCGGCACCGAGGACCGCGCGCTGGTCCAGACCTTCGAGCGGGCGCTGCGTGTCTCGCAGGCGAGCATAGCGCAGGTCTATTTCGACCTGTTCGGCGGACAGGTGCCCGATCATTATGACGAACAGTGGAACGGCCTACGCGACCTGATCGAGCCCTATGCCCCCCGCCGCGCGCGCGATCACGCCTATTGGCGGGGCGCGCCCGAATCGATGCTGATCGACGAGGTTGAGGCGATCTGGGCGCCGATCGCCGAGCAGGACGACTGGACGCTGCTGTACGAGAAGGTCGAGCGGGTCCGCGCCATGGGCGAGGCGCTTGCCGATGGTCCCGCCGCGGCCTAGCCTCTCCGCCATGACCCATTTGTCGACCTACGAACCCGCCACCGGCGCGCTGATCGCCGAACTGCCGATCGGCGATGCCGCCCGAGAGGTCGCTGCCGCGCGCGTCGCCTGGCCGGCCTGGGCGGCGACGCCGCTGGCGACACGGATCGCGACATTGCAGCGCTTTGCCACCATCGTCCGTGCGCGCGCCGATGATTTCGCCACGCTGATCGCGCGCGAGACGGGCAAGCCCTCATGGGAGGCGCGGACCGAGGTCGACACGGTGGTCGCCAAGGTCGCCATCTCGATCACCGCGCAAGCCGAGCGCGCGGGCGAGCGTTCGACCGAGCAGCCGGGCGGCGGGCGCATGGCGCTGCGGCATCGCCCCCACGGCGTGATGGCGGTACTGGGGCCGTATAACTTCCCCGCGCATCTGCCCAATGGCCATATCGTGCCGGCACTTCTGGCAGGCAATGCAGTCGTCTTCAAACCGTCCGAGAAGACGCCAGCGACGGCGGCGTTTCTGGTCGATTGCTATCACGCCGCCGGCGTGCCCGAGGGGGTCGTGCGGCTATTGATTGGCGGCCCGGACGAGGGGCGCGCGCTGGCCGGGCATGAGGACATTGACGGGCTGCTCTTCACCGGATCGGCGCGCACCGGCATCGCGCTCAACCGCCAGTTCGCCGAACGGCCCGAAAAGATCCTGGCGCTGGAAATGGGCGGCAACAATCCGATCATCGTCTGGGACGATCCCGATCTCGACGCCGCCGCCGCGCTGATCGTCCAGTCGGCCTATACCAGCGCTGGCCAGCGCTGCACGGCGGGGCGGCGGTTGATCGTCGAGGATCGGCTCTACGATCGGCTGATGGCGGCGCTGACCGGGCTCACCGACCGGCTGATCGTCGGCGCGCCCTTCGACCAGCCGCCGCCCTTCATGGGGCCGGTGATCGACAATGATGCCGCCGACTCGCTTTTGACGGCGTTCGACACACTCGTCGGCTTGGGTGCACGCGTGGTACGCCCGCTGGCGCGGATCGCGCCCGACCGCCCGCTGCTGACGCCGGCGATCCTGGACGTCGGCGATGTCGCCGAGCGCCCCGATGACGAGCTGTTCGGCCCCGTCCTGCAAGTGTCGCGCGCGACCGATTTCGATGATGCGATCGCACAGGCCAATGCGACCCGCTACGGCCTGTCGGCCTCGCTGATCAGTCCGTCGCGCAAGCGCTACGAGTGGTTCTGGACCGGCATCCGCGCCGGTATCGTCAACTGGAACCGCCCGACCAACGGCGCGGCGTCGAGCGCGCCGTTCGGCGGCATCGGCTGGTCGGGCAATCACCGCCCCAGCGCCTATTACGCCGCCGACTATTGCGCCTATCCGGTCGCCAGCGCCGAGACGGAGAGCGCCGCCGCCACGATCCCGGTCGGCCTTCGTTAAATCCCCAAAAAAATGGCCCGGAACCGAGGTTCCGGGCCATATCGCGATCAGAAGCGGGCGGAAATGCCGACCCGCAAGGTCCGCCCCCGCACCGTGTAATAGGTCGGGTAGGTGTTGAAATAGGAATCCGACGAGAAATTCGTGTCCGTGCCGATCAGCGGCGGGTCCTTGTCGAACAGATTCTGGACGTTGAACCGGACGTCGATCCCCTTCACCAGCGTTACGTTGGAGTTGAAGTCGAAATAATTATAGGCGGGAATACGCAGCGCCACCTTGTAGATTTCATCGGGCCGGGCGGCGAGAACCGGGTTGCTCGACAATTTCGAATTGGTGGTGCCGCCGATATGGCGCCATGTGAAGCCGAACCCGCCCTTGATCCAGGGCAGCTGCCAATTCACGCCCGCGACATGCCGCCAGCGCGGCATCGGATCGCGACAGGTGAAGCCGAAATAGCCAAGGCATTCCCAGGGCGTATTGCCCGGGGCGAACTGCTTCTCGAACTTGGTGGTCAGCGTGCCGTTGAAGTTCAGGTTGAAGGTGCCGATGTCCTCGGCGATCCCCAACCGCTTGGGATCGAGGTTATAGGTCGTGCTGAAATCGATACCACGCGTCCTGGTATAGCCCGAATTATTGTACCGGGCATCGGCGACCAGCAATCGTCCGTTCTGCGGGTCGCGCTGATAGAATTGGCAGAAGAAATCGACCTTGTTATCGTAGCATTGCGTGAACGCCATGCCGATGCGGGTCCATTCGAAGGCACCCTCAATATCGATGTCGTACCAGTCGACCGTCGCCGCCAATCCCGGAATGCCTCGCGGCTGGAATACGACGCCCAGCGTCTTGCTGCGCGACCGTTCGGGCTGAAGCGCGGAATTGCCGCCATTGACCAGAGTGGTCGGGCAGAAGCCCTGCGAGTCGCAACCCGTATAGTTGGTCAGCGCGTCATATTGGGCACGAGTCATACCGATCGAGCATTGGTCGAAGGTGTAACGCTGCCGGGGCTTGGCGCCATTGGTCGTGTCGGTCGTCGCGCGCGGCGGCGCGCAAAGATCGAGCATAGGCGTGTTGGGGTAGCGATTCTCGCCCTCCAACCGCTCCTTCACACCAACGCGCACCGCGCGATTATAGCTGCCCCGGAAGCGCAACCCGTCGATCGGGGCCCAGCTGGCTTCCGCCTTCCAGCTATGGACCAGATAATCATAAACGTCATAGTCCGAGATGCGATAGCCGCCGTTGACGCTCAGTTCCTTGAAGAAGGGCCGATCCTCGATCAACGGGATGTCGATTTCGCCACCCAGTTCCTTGACGGTGGTGCGTCCATCAAAGGTGGTGAAGTTCGACCAAGCGCCATAGCCGGTCGATTGGTTGCGATACTTGCGATACTCGCCGGTGACCGCGAAGCCGATACCGTTGCCGGCCCAGGGGCTCTTGATCCCATAATCTTCCAACGTGCCGGACACGACCCCGTTGATGACCTGCAGGTCGTTTTGCTGGCGGCGACCACCGACGTCGGTCAGCCAGTTATAGACCGCATCGCTGATCGACGTATTGGACGAAAAGGCATCGATCGGCTGGCAGGTGGGATCGCTGCCATCGATCTTCGACAGGCAGGTCGGCACGCCGCCGACATTGCGCACCTGAAGGCCACGCCCCAGCCGTTCGGCCTGATCGGGCACCCACTGATGATCGGCCATACCGTTATAGATGCTGCGCGTCTGCTGATAGCTCAGCTCGAAACGGATCTTGTCGACGATCATGCCCGCCAGGTTCAGCGCGCCGCGCCAATCGTCGGTGGAATTGCGGAAATTCATGATCATGCCCGGCCGGAACAGCGACAGCGCGATGGGGTCGCTCAGCGCCGTCGAACCCGCCGCCGCGCCGCAGATCACCTGCGCCTGTTGCGCGCCCAGAAAGGGGTTGTCGCAATTGACGGGGGAGCCGGGCGTATACATGCCGCCATCGATCGAGTTGAAGCCCCGCTCGACGATCTTGCTGTAGAGGAAGCTGCCGCTCAGCCGCATGCCCGCCGGCAGGTCGGCGGTCAGGAAACCGCCGGCATTGACCGTCTCGCTGCGCCGTTGAATCGAATCGATGCTCTGGATGCGCACCTCGTCCGCCGTGGTGTAGGGACGGAAGCTGCGCGAGCCGTCGCGCGCATTGGTCAGATTCTCCCCGCCGGCATAAAAATAGTTATAAGGATTATATACCGTACCGGCGCAGGTCCATTTGACATTCCCCGCCTCGTAATTGTTCGGATCGAACATCAGCAGCGGGCAGTTCGTCGTATCGATATTGCGGAACTGGATCGGGTCCGCCTTCTTATACGTCGCGAAGGCACTGATATTGACCTTGTCGTCGAGCAAATTCTTGCCCGCCGCCAGCGAAGCGAAGTAATTGCCGCCGCCGAGATAAGTCCCACGCGGATAGGTGTAACCCGCGTCCTTCGCCAGGCCCGCCAGCAGCGGGTTGTTGTTGTTATGGTTATACCCGCTGACCTCGCCATCGAAGGCGATGCCGTTGAACTTGCGCTTCAGGATGAAGTTGACGACGCCCGCGATCGCGTCCGAGCCGTACACCGCCGAGGCGCCGCCGGTCATGATGTCGATCCGCTCGATCAGCGCGCCGGGGATGATGTTGACGTCATTGTCCATCCGCTGCCCGTTGAGCAGCGTCAGCGTGCGGCCGCCCCCTAGGCTGCGCAGCCCGACCGGCGCGGAGCCGGAGTCCCACCGCTGACCCTGAAGCCCCAGCATCGGCGTCACCTGCGGCAATTGCGCCAGCGCATCCTCGACCCGTGCGAGCCCCCGCTCCTTCAGGAAGGTCGAGTCGATCGTGGTGATCGGCGCATTGCTGGTCATATTGGGGCGGACGATGCGCGTGCCGGTGACGATCACATCGCCCGGATCGGCCTTCTGCTCCTTGGCGTCGATCTTGTCGGTCGACGCCACCACCCCCGTGACGGTGCCGGCCTGATCCTGCTCCGTCGTATCCGTCGCCGCGGCGGACGTAGTCTGCGCCGCTGCCATACCCGAACAGGCCAGGGCCAGCACCGAAACACCGATGCCGTACTTTACGAAAGCAAATTTCATTTTAAACGCGTCCCCCGACTCTCATCTGTAACGGGGAGTTCAACATAGCTTATATCATTATGCAAATATAATATACGGTATGCCGATTTTTTAGCGCCCACGCTCCCAAGTTAACCTACCCCCGCCCCAAGGATCACTCGGTTGTGGCGCGGCGCCGGGAGGGTCATCTGTCAGGCTATGGCTACCCTTCTCGACCCTGCCGCGCGTGGTCGCGTGATCCTGGTTGGCGCCGGCCCGGGCGATCCGGGCCTGCTGACCGTTCGCGCGGTCGAGGCGCTGAAAACCGCCGATGTCGTCGTCCATGACGGGCTGATCGACGCGCGCGTGCTCGACATCGCCCCGCCGGAGGCCCAGCGCATCTCGGTCGCCAAGCGGCGCGCGCGGCACACTTTGTCACAGGACGCGATCAACGCGCTGATCGTCGCGCATGTGAAGACCGGCGCGATCGTCGTGCGGCTGAAGGGCGGCGACCCGTTCATCTTCGGGCGCGGCGGCGAAGAGGTGGAGGCGGTGCGCGCCGCCGGCCTGCCGGTCGAAGTGATCCCCGGCGTCTCGGCCGCACTCGGCTGCGCGGCGGAGGCGATGCTGCCGCTCACCCACCGCGACCACGCCTCCGCGGTGTCGTTCGTCCCGGGGCAATGCAAGGGGCTGACCGATCAGGACTGGTCGGGGCTAGCCGGGCAAGGCCGCACGCTCGTCATTTATATGGGCGTGGCGACCGCCAATGGCATCGCCGACAAGCTGATGGCCGATGGCGTCGCCCCGGACATGCCGGTCGCGGTGCTGGAGCGCGGCACGCTGGAAGGTCACCGCGCGATCCGTACCCTGCTTGCCGATCTCGGCCCGATGGTCGATCGTGAGCGGGTGCAGAGCCCCGCGATCATCGTGGTCGGCGAGGTCGTCGAATTGTCGGATGCCGAGGACAAGCTCGCGCGTTGGGCCCGCGTGGCGGAAGGAATGAGCGCATGAAGCTGTTGACGGGCAACGACTTGAGCACCGGCGATGTCGTCTGGTGGACGGGGCGCGACTGGTCACGACATATCGAGGATGCAGTCGATGTCGGCGGACAGGGTGAGGCGATCCTGCGCGCCGAAGAGGGCGCGCGCCGGGTCAACGTGCCCTATCTGATCGATGCCGAGGCGACCGAGCAAGGCCCCCGCCCCGCCCATATCAAGGACCGTATCCGCGCGCTCGGCCCCACGGTGCGCCCCGACCTGACGCTGAAGCCCGCCGATGCGGACGCCGGCGCCTGGGTCATCTGAGAGAGACGCCATGTACGTTTACGACGAATATGATCAGAGCATCGTCGATGCCCGTGTCGAGGAATTTCGCGACCAGGTGAACCGCCGCCTGTCGGGCGCGATGACCGAGGATCAGTTCAAGCCGTTGCGGCTGATGAACGGCCTCTATCTCCAGCTGCACGCCTATATGCTGCGCGTCGCGGTGCCCTATGGCACGCTGGACAGCCGCCAGATGCGGATGCTTGGCCATATCGCGCGCAAGTACGATCGCGGCTACGGCCATTTCACCACGCGCCAGAACATCCAGTACAATTGGATCAAGCTGGCCGATGCGCCCGACATCCTCGCCGAGCTGGCGACGGTGCAGATGCATGCCATCCAGACCTCGGGCAATTGCATCCGCAACATCTCGTCCGACCAGTTCGCAGGTGCCGCCGCCGATGAGGTCGCCGACCCCCGCCCTTGGGCCGAGTTGCTGCGGCAATGGTCGACCTTTCACCCCGAATTCACCTACCTGCCGCGCAAGTTCAAGATCGCGGTGATCGCGGCGGACGAGGACCGCGCGGCGATGCGGCTGCACGACATCGGCATCCAGCTGCTCACGCGCGACGGTGTGCTCGGCGCGAAGATCTTCGTCGGCGGCGGCATGGGCCGCACCCCGATGATCGCGCATGAGGTGAAGGACTTCATCACCGCCGATCATCTGATGAGCTATCTGGAGGCGTGCCTGCGGGTGTATAACCGCTATGGCCGCCGCGATAATATCTACAAGGCGCGGATCAAGATCCTGCTGCACGAGATCGGCGTCGACGCCTATCGCGAGCAGGTAGAGGCGGAGTTCGCCGCGATCCGCGAGCTGGGTATCGACCCGCCGGTCGCCGAGCTGGAGCGGATCACGGCGATGTTCGCCGGGCCGGACTTCGCGACCGATGCGCCCGACACGGTCGACCGTTCCGATCCCGATTTCGCGGTCTGGCTCGACCAGAATGTTGCTGCGCACAAGCAGCCCGGCCACGCCATCGTCACGATCAGCCTGAAGCCGATCGGCGGCATCCCGGGCGACGCCTCGGCCGACCAGATCGACCTGATGGCCGACTTGGCCGAGCGGTACGGCCATGACGAGCTGCGTGTGACCCATGCCCAGAACATCGTGCTGCCGCATGTCCGCAAGGCCGATCTTTATGCCATCTGGACCGCGCTTCGCGAGGCGGGGCTGGCCGAGGCCAATCTCGACCTGATTTCGGACATCATCGCCTGCCCGGGCCTCGATTATTGCAGTCTGGCCAATGCCCGCTCCATCCCGCTGGCGCAGAAGATCGGCGAGCGTTTCGCCGGGCGGCAGCGCGAACTGGGCGAGTTGAAGCTCAAGATTTCGGGCTGCATCAACGCCTGCGGCCACCATCATGCCGGGCATATCGGCATCTTGGGCGTCGATAAGAAGGGCACCGAGAATTATCAGCTGCTGCTCGGCGGATCGGGCGCGGAGGATGTGTCGCTCGGCAAGATCACCGGCCCCGGCTTTGACGAGGACGGCGTGGTCGACGCGATCGAGCGCGTGACCGACCGCTATGTCGAACTCCGCGAGACGGACGAGCGCTTTCTCGACACCTATCGCCGCGTGGGTATGCAGCCGTTCAAGGAAGCGATCTATGGTTGATCCCATCACCGTGAACACCAACGCGGGCGAGACGCTGCTGCGCTTCCGCGACGATGTGGTGCATGACGAACCGGCGGTGACGCTGGACGCGTTTCTGGGCCAGACCAACGCCACCGCCGTCCGGCTGGAGGCGGGTGACGATGCGCGCGAACTGCTCCCCCATCTGGGGCAGATCGCTTTGGTCGAGATCAGCTTCCCCACCTTCCGCGACGGGCGCGGCTATTCGGCGGCGCGTATCCTGCGCGAGGCGGGCTTCGAGGGCGAGCTACGCGCGGCGGGCGATGTGCTGGTCGACCAGATTCCGCATATGCGCCGCTGCGGCTTCGACAGCTTCGCCCCCGAAAAGCCGATCGATGCGGCGACGCTGACCAAGCTGCTCGCGCTCTACCCCCAGCCCTATCAAAAGGCCGCCGATGCGCGCGTGCCGGTGTGGAAGCTGCGCCATGGCTGAGCGCGCGCTCGACCGGATCGACGTTCGGCCGGCTTACACGGTGGAGGATGCCGCGGCTTATGAGGCGCGGTTCGCCGGCGTGCCCGCGCCCGAGATGCTACGCACCCTGCTGACCGGCGAGTTGCACGGCGGAGTCGCGGCGGTGTCGTCCTTCGGCACCGAGTCCGCCGTATTGCTGCACATGGTCGCGAGCGCCGATCCGGCGACGCCGGTGGTGTTCACCGACACGCTCAAGATGTTTCCCGAAACGCTCAGCTATCGCGACACGCTGGTCGAGCGGCTGGGCCTGCTGGACGTCCGCGTGATCCAGCCCGACCCCGCCCTGCTGGCGGCGAAGGACCCGGACGGCATCCGTCACGGCTATGACCCCGATGGCTGCTGCGACCTACGCAAGGTCGAGCCGCTGGCACGCGGCCTGGCTCCGTTCGAGGCGTGGATTTCAGGCCGCAAGGGCTTCCAGGCCGGCACCCGCCGCGCCCTTCCCCGCTTCGAGGTCGAGGATGGCCGGCTGAAGCTCAACCCGCTAGCCGATTGGGACAAGGCGGCGCTGGACGGCTATTTCACGGCACACGACCTGCCGCGTCATCCGCTCGAGGCGCAAGGCTATCTCTCGATCGGCTGCGCGCCGTGCACCAGCAAGGTCAAGCCCGGCGAAGACCTGCGCGCGGGCCGCTGGCGCGGGTTCGACAAGGTGGAATGTGGAATTCATCGGCCCATGGAAGCGGCGCCACCGCCTTGAAAGCCAGAGACGTCACTTTCCCCGCAAGGCTCTGAGCCAAGGTGGTGAAGGGCGCGGTGGGAATTCAGGTGTTGCGCACGGTCAGGCGAAGCGGACGTCACTCAAATTTCGAGGCGAAGCGGATTTGGAGAGCCTCTTCAACACCGCCTCCGCCCGGACGAGTTCCTCCGCTTTCCCGCCGGGCCATTGCATACCGAGATAGCGTTGATGCGTGTAGAAGGGGTGACCGAACACCTCCTTGTGAACACGGTCGATGTGATCCTGAACGTTGTTTGCCGGGCGATCGACCTCGACCGTATTGTAAAATGCCATGGCTGAAGCCGGCTGCGATTTAGGATAGTCGGGATCAGACGGCATAGCCTTGATACCGCCAGGCACTCTACGGGCCGGAAGACGGGAACCGATTGGACCGTGGCGCAAAACGTAATCGCGATCCAAGACGACATTCATCAGCATCGCGAGTTCGATCGACGGTCGTAGCTTCTGCCAATCCATTTTCTTTTCGGGCTTGTTCGCCAAAAATGGCGCTTGCATCAAGGCGTCCATCATCGCCTTTTTTTGCCCTGCATTCATCTGGGGATCTTCCAGGATCGCGGTACCAACCCGCTCCACCATCATCCCTTGCGTATCGACAAGGCCCAACAGCTCCTGGCTGCGGCTCAACGGGTCCGTTGCGGTCACGCCGGCCGAAGTATTGCGCGCAAGGTTACTCAGCATGCTAGTGATGGCCGTGCCACCCTTGTCCTTTGCCATGCCCGCCAACTTTCCGAATGCGAACGCCACGGCGGGATGCTTACCATCCGCCTTCAAATAGGATAAGGCGAGCCGCAAATTATCGGCACCCAAGCGCCGCACGCCGATCTTCTGTATTGCACGTCGAAAGCTCGGGGTCGCGATGACGGCCATCAGTACGGAGGTCGGCAGGATCGCGACGATCGATACAAAGAGCTCGGCCTGCGCCTTGGCATTGTCCTCTTCTTTCTTCAGGCTGGCCTGAACCGCCTTATATGCCTCATTATATGCCAGAATATATGGCCGCGCGACGTTGCTACGCCACATAACGGTCGCCCAGTTTACCTGCTGAGAAAATGTCGGCATGTATCTTGGTCCTCGTCAGGGATGCCTTATCGCGTCAGAAATGCGGCCCCTCTTGTCACTAGCGAATGCTCGAAGGTCGGCTGCAAATCGTCGAGATTTGGTTTGCCATTCCGGATCGCGACCGGTTCTTCGCCCCGGAATTCGCCCGAAAGCGACTTTACGACCTGCGGAAAGGCGGAAACCATTGCCGGTTGGCGCATCCATTCCGGCGCAGCGACCAGTTGAAAACGATACGCGACCCTCGGCCCCGCATTGGTATTGGTGATGGCGATGTCCTTGATTTGTCGCCGGGCGTAGCATAGCAGCCAGCCATCGGACGTGCCCCACTTGGCTTTCGTAAAAGAGGGCAAATAGCGCTGGGCGGGGCGATACCGCACGACGCGCTCGCCACCGGCCATCTCGGCTTCCCCCCGAACGCGTTCGATCAATCCGGCCTCCGACAAGGCGCGGGCGGCGGGATCTTGCGGTTGGGCGATCAGATCACCGCTCGTGGCATCCGTCGACAGAAGCGGTGCGCATTGGAGATGTTTGTCGAAATAGGCTTGCAGCGCCGCCCGCACATCATTGGCGCCAGCGATGCTGTTCGCAACCGGGTCCGTGACCGCGCCGCCGCGCTGACAGCCGGCAATCGTCAGTGGCACCATCACCGCCATCAGCGCAGCCAGCAATACGCGTCCGTTCATGCCATGCATTGGTTTCCCCCAAGTGGCAGCAACCAGATAGACGCAACTCTTATAAGGACTGCGGACGTGGCTACAACATAGGAGTGCAGGCGTCGGACAATATCGGATCAATAGCCCGCGAAGTCGGTAAACCGCGTGATCGTCGGGTCGAACTTCATCACCACCTTGCCGGTCGCACCGTGACGCTGTTTCGCGACGATCAGTTCGGCCAGGCCATAGACCCGTTCCACCTCGGTCGCCCATTTCGCGTGATCCTCAAAGACCTTGCCGTCATCGCCTTCCATCGGGCGCTTGGGCTCGCGCTGCATCATGTAATAGTCTTCGCGGAACACGAACCAGACCATGTCGGCGTCCTGCTCGATCGAGCCCGATTCGCGAAGGTCGGACAGCATCGGGCGCTTGTCCTCGCGCTGCTCGACCGCACGGCTGAGCTGCGACAGCGCTAGCACCGGCACGTTCATGTCCTTGGCCAGCGTCTTCAGCCCGCGCGAAATCTCCGAGATTTCCTGCACGCGGTTGCCCTCCGACGACTTGCCCGAACCGGTCAGCAGCTGGAGATAGTCGACTACGACCAGCCCCAGCTCGTTGTTCAGCCGCCGCTGCAAACGCCGGACGCGGGTGTGCAGCGCGGAGATGGTCAGGCCGCCGGTATCGTCGATGAACAGCGGCAACTGCTCCAGCTCGGCGGCGGCGGCGGCGAGCTGCGCGAACTCGTTGCGGCTGATCTTGCCCATGCGCAGCGCCTCGGAGCTGATGCCCGACTGCTCGGCCAGGATACGCGTCGCCAGCTGGTCGGCGGACATTTCGAGGCTGAAGAACGCGACCTTGGCGCCGACCGACTCGGAGGGCGGAATGCCGTCGGCCATGTCGCGCATCCAGCGCCGCGCGGCGTTGAACGCGATGTTGGTCGCGAGCGAGGTCTTGCCCATGCCCGGACGCCCCGCCAGGATCATCAAGTCGGAGCGGTGCATGCCGCCGATCTTGGCATTGACCGAGTCCAGACCCGTGGTGATGCCCGAGACATGGCCGCCCGAGTTCAGCGCGCGCTCGGCATTCTTCACTGCCATGGTGGTGGCCTGGGAGAAGCTCTTCACCGCATTCTCGGAGCCGCCGTCTGCTGCCACCTTGAACAGCTCGTTCTCGGCCAGCTCGATCTGTGCGCGCGGATTCACCTCTTCGGACGTGTCCATCGCCCGGTCGACGAGCGTCCGCCCCACCGTCACCAGCGCGCGCAGCATCGCGAGATCATAGATCTGCGTCGCGAACTGCCGCGCGCCGATCAGGCTCGCCCCCGACCCCGTCAGCTGCGCCAGATAGGACGGGCCGCCCAGCGCCTTCATCCCCTCGTCCGCCTCGAACATCGGACGCAGCGTGACGGGGGTCGCCAGCATGTCGGTGGCGCGCAGATTCTTGATCGCGGAGAAGACGCGGCCATGCACGGGCTCGAAGAAATGCTCCGGGTCCAGCCGGTCGACCAGATCGTCGGCCAGCCGGTTGTCGATCATCATCGCGCCCAGCAGCGCGGCCTCCGCCTCGATATTGCGGGGAAGCTGCTGCGGCTCGGCGCCGGCAGCGGGGTTCGGAAATGCGAGGGTGGCCATTTCTCCGGCGTTAGCGCGAGCGGCCCCTGTCTGTGAAGTTGATTGCGTCGATCAGCAGGGGATTTGCGGCGCACGCGCTTCGCGACTATCCCTGCGGCATGGCCGATCCGCGGATCATCTCTATCGACCTGGACGAACGCAGCCTGGGCTGGCGCTCGGCCGATGTCGAGCAGGAGCGGCGGATCGCGATCTTCGACCTGATCGAGGAGAATTATTTCGCGCCGCAGCGGCCGCAGGCGGACGGCTATGCCGGGCCCTACCGGATCAAGCTGGAGTCCGAGGAAGGGCGCCTCGGCATCCATATGTACCGCGAGGACGGCACGCATATCGAAACGCTGGTGCTGGCGCTCGGGCGGTTCCGGCGGCCGATCAAGGATTATTTCGCGATCTGCGACAGCTATTATCAGGCGATCCGCGCATCCACCCCGCAACAGATCGAGACGATCGATATGGCGCGGCGGGGCATCCATAACGATGCCGCCGAGATGCTGAAGGAGCGGCTGACCGGCAAGATCGAGGTCGACTTCGATACCGCACGCCGCCTCTTCACACTGATCTGCGTCCTGCATATCCGCAACTGATGTCGATTCTCTGGAAAATCGGTGCCGGCCTGCTGGCGCTCGGCGCGGTCACGGCGGGCGGGCGGCATTGGGTGACGCATTGGCAGCCCTCGACCGAGCGCTATCCGCTCCAGGGCATCGACCTGCCCGAAAATCCGCCGACCGTCGAATGGCGGACGGTGCGCGCGCATGGCGCGGACTTCGCCTATCTCGTCGCGACTTCGGGCGCGGACCGGCGCGAGCCGTCGTTCGAGGCGAACTGGGGCGCGCTGCCCGAGGCGGGCCTGCGACGTGGCGCCATCCATATCTATTCGCTGTGCCAGCCCGCGACCGCGCAGGCGGATGCATTCAACATCTTCGTGCCGCGCGTGGGCGACGCCCTGCCCGCCGCGATCGACCTGTCCTATCATGACGACTGCACCGCGCGGCCAGAGCGCGCGACGCTGGTCGCCGACCTGACCCGCTTCGTGACCATGGTCGAGACGCATACCGGCAAGCCGGTAATGCTGCGCGTGTCCAAGCCGTTCGAGTCGGACTATAGCATCACCGCCGCGCTCGACCGTCCGATCTGGGCGATCGGCAATATTTTCAAGCCCGACTACGCCGCGCGCCCCTGGCGCATGTGGCGTGCCAGCGACTTCCGCCGGGTCGAAGGGGTGGAAGGCCCCGTACACTGGGATGTCGTTACACCATGACCGAAACCGCCTCCGACGCGACCGCGCTGATCGCCGCCGCGCGTACCGCCGCCCTGCATGCCCATGCGCCCTATAGCCGGTTCGCGGTGGGGGCGGCGCTGTTGATGGCGGATGGCTCGGTGATCACCGGCGCCAATGTCGAGAATGCCAGCTATGGCCTGTCGCTCTGCGCCGAGACGGTCGCGATCGCCACCGCCTCGGCCGCCGGGCGGCTGCGCGAGATCGTCGCGATCGGCGTGATCGGCGGCGCGATGGACGCCGACGGCAAGGCGACCGGCACCACCCCGGTCAGCCCCTGTGGTCGCTGCCGCCAGGTCATCAACGAAGCCGCGCAGATGGGCGGCCGCGACCTCCCCGTCCATTGCGGCGCGGCCGAGGGCGATGCGGTGCGGACCTATCGCCTGTCCGAACTGCTGCCGGATGCGTTCGGCCCGGCGGATTTGGGGATCGGCTGAATCTGTCGCGCGGCGGCGCGAAGATGGTTCGCGTGGAGGCGCAGAGGCGAAATTCGGAATTTGTCTATCGTCCGCGATAGCGGGCCATCGCCAATGGCAAGCTCTCGCTGCGTCCTCCGCGCCTCTGCGCGAACAAATGGCTTGGCGCTCTCCATACCACGGCAGGTGATTTTCACGCGAAGCCGCGAAGCCGCAAAGATTTTTTCGCGCGGAGACGCGGAGGCGCGGAGAAGACGTGCTTGGTCTCCCGTCTCCAGCGATGACCGGCCATCGTCAACGATGGGATACGCTCCCTCCGCGTCTCCGCGCGAACCAATGTTCTAAAAAGGACTTCGCGGCTGCACCTTTGCGTGACCAAACCGATTCAGCCCTCCGGCTCTTCTCCCCGCGCCTGCATCGCCGCACTGGCGGCCTGAATGAATTGCCACACCTCAGCGGAGAAGCCCGGATCGGCCTGCCCCTTCCAATGTTCCCGGTTCTGGTGCAGCCGCGTCGCCCCCGCCCACATCTCGGGCGTCGCGACGGCCCGGAACGGCGCCAGCAGCGCGGACCACTCACGGACGAAGCCCCGCGCCGCCTCCGAGTCCGGATCGAGCGGTAGCGCCGCCGCGATCCGCCCGCCCAGATCGGCCCATTGCGCCTGATAGGCCTCCTGATCGAAATCGGGCGCCAGCGCGTTCCTCCGCTCGGCCCAATGCGCCTGTTCCTCCTTCGTGAACTGCCGGTCGATCACCTGCTTCCATTGTGTCGTCGTCATGCTGTGTCCCTTTCGGATCAGCGAGCAAAGCGTCGCGACGTCGATGCGCTCGCCGGCATCGATGCGGGACTGGATGGATCGCAACAGGCTGGCCGTATCGGCGAGCGCGGCGGCCTGCGCCTCGACCGCCGTCAGTTGCGCGGCGACCATGGCCCCCAGTCGCGCATCGGGCCGGTCGAGCATCCGCCCGATCGCCGCCAGCGTGAACCCGGCGCGTTTCAGGGCGACGATGGCGTGCAGCCGCTCCAGTTCGCCTGTGCCGAAGATACGCCGCCCACCCTCGCTGCGTAGCGGCCGGATCAGGCCGCGCGCCTCGTAAAATCGCAGCGCCCGGCTGCTCAGGCCGGTGGCGCGGGCGATCTCGGCAATATCGAGCATGGTCGTCATGACAACCGGAGTACCGCTTGACGCAACGTCAACCGCAAGCCCCATTTTGCGTTTCGACGCTTGCCCTGCCCCCGCGATCCGGCGATGAGCGGCAACGCTTAAGGGGAATGAAGATGTCGATCCTGTCCGACCGCTGGATTCGTGAAGCCGCGCAGACCCAGGGGATGATCGAGCCCTTCGTCGAGAATCAGCGTCGCGACGGCTGTATCAGCTATGGCTTGTCCTCCTATGGCTATGACGCGCGGGTGGCGGACGAGTTCAAGATTTTCACCAATGTCGACAGCGCGGTCGTCGACCCGAAGGATTTCGCGTCGAACAGCTTCGTCGATCGCAAGACCGATGTCTGCATCATCCCCCCCAACAGCTTCGCGCTGGCGCGCACGGTCGAATATTTCCGGGTGCCACGCGACGTACTGGTCATCTGTCTGGGCAAGTCGACCTATGCGCGCTGCGGGATCATCGTGAACGTCACACCGCTGGAGCCGGGCTGGGAAGGCCATGTGACGCTGGAATTTTCTAACACCACGCCGCTCCCCGCCAAAATCTACGCCAATGAAGGCGCGTGCCAGTTCCTGTTCCTGAAGGGCAATGAACCTTGCGAGGTCAGCTATGCCGACCGCGCGGGTAAATATATGGGGCAGCGTGGAGTGACGTTGCCAAAACTGTAACGGGGGGAAGCCCCAACCTACCCCTATCAAGCCGGTCATTCCCCAAACTATTCCTCCCCTGCAAGGGGAGGTGGCAGGCCGGAGGCCTGACGGAGGGGTGTCCCGGTCGGAGAGGTGAGGCTGAACTGCAAATCGGCAACAGCGCTTGCCATTGCATGCCGTCATCAAGGGCGAACAAGTGCGATGCAATGCGTACTGGCGGCGACGTCGGTCGCCCTGATGACCTTCAATCGACTGTAAAAAAGTCGAGACTGCCCGGCCTGA
Organism: Sphingomonas pseudosanguinis; assembly: GCF_052056765.1. Classification (NCBI taxonomy): domain Bacteria; kingdom Pseudomonadati; phylum Pseudomonadota; class Alphaproteobacteria; order Sphingomonadales; family Sphingomonadaceae; genus Sphingomonas; species Sphingomonas pseudosanguinis. The sequence goes on along the minus strand of NZ_CP189888.1, from coordinate 662,866 downwards.
AAATAGCCAACTTTTCAGCCGTCGCTCGGCATCAGTTTCTCATGACCGCCGCACGATCGAACTGGCCTGCCCTGCGCGACATATCCTGTCAGCGACTCAGGACCTTGGACAAGTCCGAACCCGATATGGTCCGGACTCGTCCGCTGTCTCATCAGCGCGAGGCCATGACCTGCGTCAGATGACGCAGCCCGGTCTGCGCGACACTATGCGACGACGTCACCGCGCCCGAGGGCATATCCATCGCGATCGGCTTTTCGTTGAGTACCGCACCGTACAAGGCACGCGCTTCGCTCGCCCGGCCGGTCTGCGCGTACACCGCCGCGAGGTTGAGCATCAGCTCCGGGCTGTCGGGGCTGGTCCGGCGCTCGGCCAAAAGGGTGCGCTCGGCGGCCGCCAGATTACCGGCGGCGATTTCCTGATACCCCGTGCGCTGCGGCCAACCGTCCTGGGCCATGGCCGGGGCTGCCACGCCCGCCGCCGCGACAAGCAACACTGAAACGACTCCACGCATCTCTCTTCTCCTATGTTTCACTTTTATGACGTTACGTTGTCATTTTCGTGAAACACACGCAAGAGGTGAAAGATGCGTGCGGCGATGCCGTTATCGGACAGCGCGCCGACCGAAGGCGTCGACGGTTGTTGGGTCGGAAGTTCGCGCCGACGGCTGGGGAATGTGGAGGGTTACAGAGGCGAGGAGTGGATACATGGTGGCGCTCCGCTTTCACTGAGTGATGCCGCCTTTGCATGTCTCACATTTTTGCGGGAAGCCGGACTGGATCGTGTCTCATGCCGACAGACGAGATCGCGCTTGGTCCCTGTCAACGCTTGGACCAACATGTAGGGCTTGGGCCACGATGCCCTGCAAGGTTCAGAAGGGCCAGCGGTGGCGATGCTCCCCCCTCTCCGACGTGGACACCCCTCCGTCAGGCCTTTCGGCCTGCTACCTCCCCTTGCAGGGGAGGAATAGGACGCGGCCCGATCTACCCTTGATAAGCCGTTGCACCGGAGGATCAGTTCCACCCCCCTAACGCAAAAAGGGCGGCCCTTGCGGGGCCGCCCTCTTCCATCAACGTTCCGATCGGGTCGATCAGAAGTCGTTGCGGTACTGCTCGTTGCCGATGAAGCCGAGCTTGCTGACCGCCGAGCGCTTGATCACGGCCAGGGTCTCGTCGACCTTGGCGTATTTGGCGTCGGGGGCCGGCTGGAAGTGTAGTTCCGGCTCGGGGTTCATGGCAGCGGTCTGATCCAGATACTGACGCAGCGTCACCTCGTCGACCGGCGACCCGTTCCAGGTCACCGTGCCGGCGGCGTCGATACCGACCTTGTTCTTTTCGGTATTCACGACCGGCGTGTTGTTCTTCGAGTTGACCGGCAGGTCGACCTTCACCGCGTGAGTCTGGATCGGGATGGTGATGATGAACATGATGAGGAGCACGAGCATGACGTCGATCAACGGCGTCGTGTTCATGTCCATCATCGGCTCGCCATCATCAGATCCGGCGCTCATTGCCATGGCGTGCTAACTCCTACTTGTGTCCGCCCGGCCGATCAGGCGCGGGCGTTGCCGCCGGGGGGCGGCTCGGAGATGAAGCCGACACGGGCGAAACCGGCCTGCTGCATCGTGTAGATGGTGCCACCGATGCACCGATACGGCGTATTCACGTCACCGCGAATATGCGCCTCGGGAAGCGATTCGGGGGTGATGTTGGCACCCAGCCGCTCGACCTCGGCCTTCAGCTTGTCGACCGCGCGGGTGCGCAGTTCGTCCGACGTCACCGGGGTCAGGTTCCAGTACACCTTGCACTGGCCATTCTCGCTGGTGACCGACAGCGAGACGTTTTCCGGCTTCGTCGTCGTCGGATCGAAGCGGACGTTCGGCAGTTTCAGCGGAACGGTCTGAATCACGACCGGAACCGCGATCAGGAAGATGATGAGGAGCACCAGCATGACGTCCACGAGGGGCGTCGTGTTGATCTCCGACATCGGTTTCTCGGCGGAGTCACCGCCAACGCTCATCGCCATGAGAGAGCTATCCTATCCATGCATTCTATCACCGTCCCAAAGGGAGCGGCGGGGGGTGGCGGGGCCGTGTCCCGAGGGACCGGTCCCCGCCCCCTTAGGCTCAGGCGCGGGTCTGAACGCCACCAGCCTGACCGGCGGTGGTCGTCGCCGGGGTCGCCTTGACGGCGGTCGGCTTGGCAGCGGCGCCCGAAGCGATGGCGGGGCGAACCGCACCGTTCGAGGCCAGGAAGCCCAGCACGTCGTTCGAGAACGACGACAGGTCTTCGGCGATGCCCTTGTTACGACGCTGCAGCCAGTTGAAGGCGAGCACGGCCGGAACCGCGACGACCAGACCCAGTGCGGTCATGATGAGCGCTTCACCGACGGGGCCGGCGACCGCGTCGATCGACGCCTGGCCCGACGAGCCGATCTTGATGAGCGCGCGGTAGATGCCGATAACCGTACCGAACAGACCGATGAACGGCGCGGTCGCACCGACGGTCGCGAGGAAGGCGAGACCGCCGCCCAGCTTCGAGTTGATCGCGGCTTCCGAACGCGCCAGCGAGCCGTGCAGCCAGTCATGCGCTTCGACCGGATCGGTCAGCTTCGAGTGCTGGTCCTGCGCGGCCAGACCATCGTCGACGATCTGCTTGTAGGCCGAGTTCTTCTCGAGCTTGGCCGAACCTTCGCGCAGCGAGTTCGCCGACCAGAAGCCCTGACGGACGCGCTTGGCCTGGTTGATGATCTTCTGCTGCTCGAACAGCTTCGAGAACAGGATGTAGAACGACACGATCGACATCAAGCAGAGGATGGTGAACACCGACTGCGAGATGAGGCCGCCTTCCTTCAGGGCCTGGCCGAGACCGTAGGGGTTTTCGGCACCGGCCGCGGCGCCGCCCGCGGCGAGGATGGTGGTGAGCATGGTTGGTTAGGTCCTCTGACTAAAGCGTTTGAGTTTGAACCGGCTTTTAGCCGTTATTCCTGTGGCAACTGCCAACGGATGTTAAGCGTGTAGGACGAGGCGACCGGATTACCGGCGGCGTCCTGCGCCGGGGTAAAGCGGACACGCGCCTTCGAGATGCGACAGGTCGCATCGTCCAGGGCCCGGTTGCCGCTGCCCGACAGGATCGAGCAATCGGTCACGCGGCCATCGGTGCCGATCGACAGCTTCGCCGACACGCGACCTTCCGCGCCTTCGCGCTGGGCCGAGGGCGGATAAGCGTCGGGACCGAAATACTGGCCCGGGTTACCGCGCAGACCGGCGGCCTTCGAAACCGTCGGCGGTGCGGGCGGCGCAGGCGGAGCCGGCGGCGCAGGCGGGGCCGGCGGCGCGGTCGGCTGGCTCAGCGGGATGATGCTCGTCGTCGTGACCGCGGGTGCCGGGACAGGCACGTTCACGATCGGCGGCGGCGTGACCACCGTGGTCGGCGGCGGAGGCAGATTCGGCTGCTCCGGCGGCGGGGGCGGTGGTTCATCGGGCGGGGGTGGGGGCGGCGGCTCTTCCACGTTGAACGTGTCAAGCTTTTCGGTCGCCTTCTTCACGTACTGGTATGCCAGTCCCGTGACGAAGGCGTAGCCCAGGGCTGCGTGGATGAGCACGACGATAACGATCGCGACCACCTTGCCCCCGGACATCTTCTGGTCAGTATAGGCCATTCAGCAACGAAACTCCTCAGTCTGCCAGTTTCGCCTCGCCGTAGCGTGGGGACGTGGGAAACTCCTGCCATGCTCTTTCGGCATGCGGCAGAGCCTTGGACCCTATCGTGACGGCTGGCGCGGCGCAATCAGTTTGTCGGACGTAATAAACGTACAATAGCGCCATGACGAAATTATTTCTGTATTGTTAATAAACGAAGGAGTAGCGCGAAGCGATGAATCCGCTGTCCCACGCCGTGTCCCGCGCCGTCCGCATCGGTGCCCTGAGCCTTCTGATTCCCGTTCTGGCCACCCCCGCCTGCGCGCAGGTGACGACGATGGCCTCGCCGCGACCGGCGGATGCCGCGCCGGGCGTGCCCGGCCTGGGCTATGCCGACCTCGCCGATCTGGTGCTCTCCGCGCCCGTCATCGCCGACGTCACCATCCGCTCGACGACCGCGATCAAGGGGGCCGAGGCGGCCGGCGTCGCGCCGGGGCATCAGCGGCTGTACGTCGAGGCGGATGTCGGCACGCTGCTGCGCGGATCGGGTGGGCTGCCGGCGCGGGTCGGCTATCTGTTCGACGCGGCGACCGATGCGCGTGGACGGGTGCCCAAGCTCAGGAAGATGCGGGTGCTGATCTATGCGCGGCGGGTGCCCAATGCCCCCGACCAGTTGCAGTTGGTCGCCCCCGATGCGCAGCTGCCCTGGACGCCGGATACCGATCAGCGCAGCCGGACGATCGCGCGCGACGCGCTGTCGCCCGATGCGCCGCCGGTCATCACCGGCGTCGGCAATGCCTTTTACGTGCCCGGCACCCTGCCCGGCGAAGGCGAGACGCAGATTTTCCTGACCACGGCCAAGAACCGCCCCGTCTCGCTATCGGTGCTGCGCCGTCCGGGCGAGGAGCGCCGCTGGGCCGTGGCGCTGAGCGAGATCGTCGACGAAGCCGCCGCCCCGCCGGCGCGCGACACGCTGCTCTGGTATCGCCTTGCCTGTGCGCTCCCGGAGTCGCTGCCCGATCACAGCACCGCCTCGCTCTCGCCCGAGGATGCGCAGGCGGCGCGTGAGGATTATCGTTATGTCGTCCAGAAGCTTGGCCCGTGCAGCCGGACGCGTCAGGTCCCGACCGCGAGCAGCTGACCGGTGACGGCGTGCGCGGCGGCGAGATAAGCGACCGCCGCCGCGATCGCGTCGGGCGACGCGTCCGGCGACGGCACGACGGCGTTGACCCGCGCGTCCGGTGCGACGGCGACCGCGAGCGGGCCGATCGCCGCCTCCGCCATCGCCTGCGCCACCGAGTCGCGCCCGGGCATCAGGACCAGCACGAGGTCGGTGCCGGGATGCGCCGCGACCACGGCGCGGACGTCGGCGTCGGGGGCCAGATCGATGCGCCGCGCGACCATGGCGGTCAGCGGCGGTGGCGGACCAAGGTGATGCCGATCGCCTCGCCATCCTCGGCGATGGCCAGCTTCACGATCTTCACCTTCACCCGCTGCACCCGCTGGTCCTGCAGGAACAGCGTGTCGCAGATATGGTCCGCAACCCCTTCGATCAGCGTGAAATGCACGCCCTCGGGCAGCACCGTCGCGGCATGCTTCAGATCGAGATAATTCTTCGATGCGGCCAGCGGCGTGTCCGGCGTATAATGGTCCGGACAGTCGAGATCGACGGTCAACGAGATCCGCAGCGGCTGCGGCAGGTGCGTTTCCTCGGAATAGATGCCGGTCAGCACCTGGACTTCGAGGTCATGGACTTCAAGCTGGAGACGGTCTTCCATGACAGCGCCTCTAGCCAGAGCGCGCGACCAAGGGAAGCATGGGCTTGCATCGCGCACGCCACGGGTTAAGGGCGCGCCTTTCCCCACCCCGGCGATCGGACCCCGCCCTTTTGTCCCAGACGATCGATCTCATCCCGCTCGACGCGGTCGACCCGGCTTTGGTCGAGGCGCTGCTCGACCGCGCCTTTCCGCCGGGGCGGCAGGCGCGCACGGCGTATCGCGTGCGCGGATCGGTGGCGCCGGTGGCATCGCTCTGCTTCGCCGCGCTGGCGGGCGACGGCACGCTGATCGGGTCGATCCAGTGCTGGCCGATCACGCTGACCGATGCGCAGGGATCACGCTGGCCGATGATCATGATCGGGCCGGTCGCGGTCGCGCCGGAGCGTCAGCGCGACGGGATCGGCCGGCGGCTGTTCCTCCACATGCTGGCCGCCGCCGAGCGACAGGGGCTGGACCGCGCGATGATGCTGATCGGCGATCCCGAATATTATGGCCGCTTTTTCGGCTTCTCGGCGGAGCGGACCGCGCGGTGGGAACTGCCCGGTCCGGTCGAGCGCCACCGGTTGCTGGCGCGCGGGCCGGACGTGCCCGACCGGGCGGGGATGCTGGGGCCGGGCGACCCGGGCTTTACGGCGCAGGCTTCGATCCCTACCTCGAACTGATCATGCCCATGGCGCCGCCCCCCGACCTGTCCTCCCTGAGCCTCGCCGAGATCGTGCGGGCGATGGAGGAGCAGAAGCTGCCGCCCGTATCGCAATGGAATCCCAGCCATTGCGGCGACAGCGAGATGCGGATCGCGCGTGACGGCACCTGGTATCATCAGGGCAGCCCGATCGGTCGCCCCGCCATGGTGCGCCTGTTCTCGACCATCCTGCGCCGCGAACCCGATGGCCGCCATGTGCTGGTCACGCCGGTCGAAAAGCTCGACATCGCGGTCGAGGATGCGCCCTTCGTCGCCACCGTGCTGAAGACCGAGGGCGAAGGGCGCGACGGCCGGCTGATGTTCCAGCTCAACACCGGCGATCTGGTCGCGGCCGGCCCCGACCATGGCCTGCGCTTCGAAGAGGGGGAGGACGGCCCCCGCCCCTATCTGCATGTCCGCGACGGGCTGGAGGCGCTGATTGCGCGGCCGGTCTATTACGAACTGGCCGAACGTGCGCTGGCGAGTGGCGATTCGGCACCGGGCGTCTGGAGCAACGGCGCGTTCTTTCCACTGACCGCTGCGGAGCCGGCATGACGCTGGCCGAAAGGCTGGCGGAGGCGATGGCACGTATTCCGATCGGCGAATTGCTGACCGGTGACGGCGTCGAAAGCCATGAGATGGCGGCGGTACCGACCGCCGCCGCCGTGCTGGTGCCGGTCACCGATCGTGCCGAGCCGGGCGTCGTGCTGACCCAGCGGACCGAGACGTTGCGCAATCATGCCGGGCAGGTCGCCTTTCCCGGTGGTCGCGCCGATCCGGGCGACAGCGATCTGGTCGCGACCGCGCTGCGTGAGGCGGAGGAGGAGATCGGCCTGCCCCCGCGCGCGGTCACCGTCGTCGGGCTGGCCGACCGCTATCGCACCGTCACCGGGTTCGAGGTGACGCCGGTGCTGGGCGTCATCCCGCCCGACCTGACACTCAACCCGTCCGAGGCGGAGGTTGCGAGCCTGTTCGAGGTGCCGCTGGCCTATCTCCTCGATCCCGCCCATCACCACCGGGTCAGCACGCCGTGGCGCGGACGGACCCGCCATTTCTACGAGATATTATGGAACGACCGGCGCATCTGGGGCGCGACCGCGGCGATGATCGTCAACCTGTCACGGCGGCTGCAATGGGCATGAACCCCGCCACCGTGCCTTGGGCCGATCGCGACGACCTGATCGCGCTGGCCGCCACGCTGGAGGCGCGTTTCGTCGGCGGCGCGGTGCGCGATTCGCTGCTGGGGCATGGGGTCGCCGACATCGATCTGGCCACGCCGCTGTCGCCTGAGACCGTCATCGCCCGGGTGCGCAACAGCGGGTTCAAGCCGGTGCCCACCGGCATCGCGCATGGCACCATCACCGCCGTCCTGCCGGATGGCCCGGTCGAGGTCACGACGCTGCGCCGCGACGTCTCGACCGATGGCCGCCATGCCGTGGTCGCCTTCACCGATGACTGGCGCGAGGATGCGGCGCGGCGCGACTTCACGATGAACGCGCTCTATGCCGATCCTCGGACGGGGGCGCTGTTCGACTATTTCGGCGGGCTCGACGACCTGAAGGCGGGACGCGTCCGCTTCATCGGCGATCCGTTGCAGCGCATTGCCGAGGATCATCTGCGCATCCTGCGCTTCTTCCGCTTCCATGCCCGTTTCGGTCAGGCGATCGACGAGGCGGGGCTGGCGGCGTGCACCGCGCGCGCCAACGACCTGATGGCCCTGTCGCGCGAGCGGATCGCGGCGGAATTGCTCAAGCTGCTGGTGGCGGCGCGCGCGGTGCCGGTCGTTGCGCTGATGGTCGAACGCGGCATCCTGCGCGCGGTGATCCCGGAGATCGATGCGCAGGGTGCCGAGCGGCTCGCGGTGCTGGCTGAGCGCGAGCGGGCGGCAGGTGTCGCCCCGGACGCCATCCGCCGCCTCGCCGCCTTGCTGCCCCCCCAGGCCGCCGAAGCGGTGGGCGCACGATTGAAGCTGTCCAATGTGGATCGCAAGCGCCTGATCGCCGCCACCGCCGGGCCGGGCGACGAGGGGCCGCGAGCGCTGGCCTATCGTGTCGGCGTTCCGGGTGCGGTTGACCGGTTGCTGCTGGCGGGCGAGTCGGTGGACGCGGTTCGCGACTGGAGCCCCCCTGCCCTGCCGCTGACCGGCGGGGCTCTGGTCGCGCGCGGGATCGGCAAGGGGCCGGAGGTGGCGCGGCTGCTGCGTCAGGTCGAGACGCGGTGGATCGCGGAGGGTTTCCCCGACGAGCCGCGCGTCGCGGAACTCGCCGACGCGGCGGTCGCTCAGGCCTGAGCCGCGATCATCGCCCAGGCGGCATCGGGATCGAGCGGGCGGGCATAGACATAGCCCTGCCCATAGGTGCAGCCGAGCGCGGCCAGGGTCTGGCCCAGCTCGATCGTCTCGATCCCCTCGGCGGTGGTCTTCATGCCCAGCGCCTGGGCCAGGCCCAATATGGCGCGGACAATCGCGATCTTGTCGCGGTCGGCCAGCATGCCCGAGACGAAGCTGCGATCGATCTTGAGCACGTCGATGGGCAGGCGCTGTAGATAGGCCAGGCTGGAATAGCCGGTGCCGAAATCGTCCATCGCCACCATCGTGCCCAGCGCCTTCAGCGCCTCCATGATGCCGGTCACCCGGTCGGGATCGCCGACGATCGCGCTTTCGGTCAGCTCCAGCGTCAGGCGGTCGCCGGTCAGCGCGGTGCGCGCCAGCGCCTGCTCGATCACATCGGGAATGACGTCGCGCTGCAACTGGATGGCCGAGACGTTGACCGACATGCGGATGCCGCAATGCCCCCCCGCCCGGCGGTCCCATTCGGTCAGCTGGCTCAGCGCCCGGTCGATCGCCCAGCGGCCCAGCGGCACGATCAGCCCCGATTCCTCGGCGACGGGGATGAAGTCGGATGGGAAATGGTCGCGCCCATCGGCATCGCGCCACCGGGCCAGCGCCTCGAACGAGACGACCTTGCCGGTGGAGAGGTCGCAGATCGGCTGATAGGCCAGATGCAGCTCTTCGCGCTCGATCGCGTGGCGCAGCGCGGTTTCCATCGCGAACTGCGCGCGCGCCAGGGTGAAGGCCTGGGGGTGATAGACCTGGGTATGGCCGGCGGTCTTGGTCTGCTTGACCGCGAATTGCGCGTGGCGGATCAGCTCCTCGGCATCGCCGTCCTGATCGGCGCCGAAGGCGATGCCGATCGAACCTTCGACATTGACCTCGAAATCGGTCAGCCGGAACGGGGCGGCCAGCGCGCGTTCGATCCGCTCGGCCAGGACATGCGCCTCGTCCTCGCCGCCGTCGATCATCATCAGCACGCCGAACTCGTTGCCGCCGATCCGGCCGATCGAGTCGCGCGACCGCAGCGCGCCCTTCAACCGGCGCGCGACCGTGATCAACAGTTCGTCGGCGACCAGCGAGCCCATGCACGCGTTCAGCCGCCCGAAGCGGTTGAGATCGACCACCAGCACCGCATGGGCGTGGCCGGTCTCCATCATCAATTCGATCAGATCGCCGAAGCCCTGCCGGTTGGGCAGGCCGGTCAGGCTGTCGATCGTCATCTCGCGGCGCAGGCTGCGTTCGGTATGATGCTGCGCGGTGTGGTCGACCAGCATCAGTACGAAGCTGTCCGGCTCGTCCTCGGCCGACCGCGTCAGCGTCGCCTGGAAATAGCGGCGGTCGATCACATCGCCCAGGGCGATCGGGAATTCGATCGAATCGCGCTCCTGCCCCGGAAACATGGCGAAGCGGGTGGCGAGTTCGTCGATCAGCATCGACAGGGCGGCCGCCTCGTTCAATCCGGCGCGGCGAAACGCCTCGTTGCTGGTGACGACGATCGGGCGGCCATCGACCAGCGCGATCTCGGCGGCGGGAATCGCCATGATCCCGACCGCGCATGATGTCAGCGTGGCGTAATGTCGCGTCGAGGGGCGCGGCGTGGGATAAGCGATCGAGGCCATCGCCACATCGTGTAGCCCAGGGAAGGTTAAAAGCCCCTAAAGCGTACGCAACGATCGAATCCGGAAACGGTTGTGATCCAACACTTCCTTAGCCGATCGCGAAACACCGTTGCCCGGTGCCGATCAGCCGAACCGATTGTCGCGCGGGAACCCCGTCGGCGGCATCCGCCCCGCCGCCCCGCGCGCGGTGCGCCAGGCGGACAGATCGGCCTCAGTCCGCACCCGCCCGGTCTCGCCGCCCATCGGCCAGCTCAGCCCGTCCTTGAACACGAAGGTCGTCGCATCCGACAGCCCGCCGTCGCGGTAGCGCTGGAGCTGGACGCCGGTGCCGCGCGACAACTCGACGAACTCGGTCAGCGGGAAGACGAGCAATTTGCGGTTGTCACCGATCGCCGCGACATAATCATCCTCCGCGCCCACCGGCCGCACGACCTTCAGACTGGCGCCTGCGCGCGGGGTCAGCACGGTCTTGCCCTTGCGCGTCTCGGCGATGGTGTCGGCGGTCGGCACGATGAAGCCGCGCCCATCCGAGGCGGCGACCAGCAGCTTGGGCGCACGGCTCGCCGGCAGGAAACCGGTGATGCCGATCGATCCGTCCAGGTCGATCATCGCGCGCACCGGCTCGCCGAAACCGCGTCCGCCGGGCAGCTTGTCCGCTGCCAGCGTGAAGAACCGGCCATTGGCCGCCGCCAGCAACAGTTTGTCGGTCGTCTGCGCATGAAAGGCGAAGGCGGGGCCGTCGCCTTCCTTGAACTTGGCGGTGTCGGCCGAGGCGAGGTCGACATGCCCCTTCATTGCGCGAATCCAGCCGCGCTGCGACAGGATGACGGTGATCGGTTCGCGCTCGATCATCGCCTCCAGCGGAATGTCGCGGGTCGGTGCCGCTTCCTCGATCACCGTGCGGCGTGCGCCGAGCGGCGTCTCCAGGCCATAACGGTCGCGGATCTTGCCCAGATCCTTCTTCATCCGCGTCCGCTGGCGCTGTTCGGAGCCGAGCAACAGCGTCAGCTGCTCACGCTCCTTGTCGAGCTTGTCGCGCTCGCCGCGAATTTCGAACTCCTCCAGCCGCCGGAGCGAACGGAGGCGCATGTTCAGGATCGCTTCCGCCTGGCGGTCGGTCAGGCGGAACTCCTCGATCATCACCGCCTTGGGCTCGTCCTCGGTGCGGATGATCTCGATCACCCGGTCGAGATTGAGATAGGCGACCAGATAGCCGTCGAGCAGCTCGATCCGGTCGGCGATCTTGCCCAGGCGATGTTCGGAGCGACGGCGCAGCACCACGAACTGATGCTCGACCCACGCGGCCAGCGCCTCGCGCAAGCTCATGACGCGCGGGGTGCGGTCCTTGTCGAGCACGTTGAGGTTCAGGCTGATCCGCGTCTCCAGATCGGAAAAGCGGAACAGCCCGTCCATCAGCACCTGCGGATCGACGGTGCGGGCGCGCGGCTCCAGCACGATGCGAACCTGCGCATCCGATTCGTCGCGGACATCGGCCAGGATCGGCAGCTTCTTGTCGTTGATGAGCGTGGCGATCTGTTCGATCAGCTTGCCCTTGGCGACGCCGTAGGGGATCTCGCTGATGACGATCTGCCAGCCGCCGCCCTTCTCGCGTTCGATCTCCCAACGTGCGCGGACGCGGAAGCCGCCCCGCCCCGTGGTGTAGCTTTCGCGCAGGATCGCCGGCGCGTCGACGACCATGCCGCCGGTCGGGAAGTCGGGCCCCTTGACCAGCGCCAGGATGGCGTCGTCATCGGCTTCGGGCCGATCGACCAGCAGGATCGCGGCCTCCAGCAGTTCGGCGGCGTTATGCGGCGGGATGCTGGTCGCCATGCCGACCGCGATGCCGCTCGCGCCGTTCGCCAGCAGGTTCGGGAACAGGCCGGGGAACAGCTCGGGCTCCTGCTCCTCGCCATTATAGGTCGGGCGATAAGCGACGGCGTCTTCGTCGAGGCCGTCCATCAGGTCGATCGCAACCTGGGTCAGCCGCGCCTCGGTATAGCGGTACGCGGCGGCGTTATCGCCATCGATATTGCCGAAATTCCCCTGTCCGTCGACCAGCGGATAGCGCAGCGCGAAGTCCTGCGCGAGGCGGACCATCGCGTCATAGACCGACTGGTCGCCATGCGGATGGTATTTACCGATCACGTCGCCCACCACGCGCGCGCACTTCTTGTATCCCGCCGCCGGATCGAGCTTGAGCAGCCGCATCGCCCAGAGCAGCCGTCGGTGCACAGGCTTCAGCCCATCGCGCACATCGGGCAGCGAGCGCGCGGTGATCGTCGACAGCGCATAGACGAGATAACGCTCGGACAGCGCGCTGTCGAAAGGCGCGTCCAGCACGCCGACGGGAGGATTGTCGCGGAGATCGATCGCCATGGAAGCCGAGCTTCTAGCAAGCGTTGTGCGGAAGGACAATCATCCGGATCAAAAAGGGAACATCAGGCTGATGGCAGCGCCGGCGGATCGTCCATATCCTCCTCGACCAGGATGACGCGGAAGGCGATGTTGCGCCATTCCTCCGACGACAGCGCGATCCAATCGATCGACTCGCCCACCTCACGCCGGCGCGGCCGATCGCCGGCCAGTTCGAGATAGAAGATCGCGACGTTGCGCATGACGACCTTCACCGGGAACCGGTCGGCATCGCGGATCAGGCTGACGACCGTGCCCTGATAGCCCAGGATGCCGCCCTCGACATCGGTCTTGGTCAGGACATAGGCGTTGATGAAGTCGTTCGGACCGACGTTGAGCGTCAATATGTCGGCCAGCGGTCCGTGAAAGACACCCGGATCGCCGTATCGCTTGCCCAGCCAGGCCGCACCGCGCCCGGTGAGGTCCGCCAGAAAGCTCAGCCAGATCAGCCCGAGCAACAGGCCGATGACATGGTCGCGGGTCAGATCGGCGTTGGAATGCAGTGCGAAGACGGCATAGGGATCGGCCAGCGGCAAGGGGATCAGCGGCGGCAGCCCGGCGACGCCGGCAAGGATGATCGCATAGGCGGCATGGACCGCGATGCAGCACATCCCTGCCTGGGCCAGCCCCTCGACCCCCGATAGCGGCGGAAAGACGGGGTCGGCCTCCGCCACGCGCCCGGCGCGGTAATAGGCGCGCATCGCCAATATGCCGGGAAGCAATAATGCGGTCGCCAATATGGCGAGGAGCGTCAGGCCCATGACATGGCCCGACCGGGCATCAACGCGGCTGGTCGACCTGTTGGCGGCGAGCGCGTTCGATGTCGCTGCGGCGTATCACACGGACCCCGTCGGCGCGCACCTGCGCGATCCGCTCGACCGCCTGCCAGCTGCCGCCAAAGGCCGAAAACACGTCGGCGGCGGTCTCGATCGAGGCGGGCGAATTGATGCGTCCAGCGGCCATGCTCCCGATATAGCATCGCCCCGGCGCGAAACCAACCACCGCCCCCAATTCTGCCCGCCTTGCGCCATTGCACCCGCGTGCGCGTTCCCTTATAGGCCGCGCCATCCCGCCTCGGGCCTCAGAATGTGGGGCACCGGGGCTGTACTCATTTCAGGGGACCGCCGCATGGCTCGCCGCCGCCAAATCTACGAAGGCAAGGCCAAGATCCTGTACGAGGGCCCCGAGCCCGGCACGCTGATCCAGTATTTCAAGGACGACGCCACCGCGTTCAATGCCCAGAAGAAGGGCACGATCAACGGCAAGGGCGTGCTCAACAACCGTATCTCCGAGCATGTCTTCACCATGCTCGACCATATCGGCGTGCCCACCCACTTCATCCGCCGCCTGAACATGCGCGAGCAACTGATCCGCCAGGTCGAGATCGTGCCGATCGAGGTCGTGGTGCGCAACGTCGCGGCGGGCTCGCTGTCCAAGCGGCTGGGCATTGAAGAGGGCGTGAAGCTGCCCCGCACGATCATCGAATATTATTACAAGGACGATGCGCTGGGCGACCCGATGGTCACCGACGAGCATATCGCCTGCTTCGGCTGGGCCAGCCAGGAAGAGATGCACGACATCGCCGATCTGGCGATCCGCGTGAACGACTTCCTGTCGGGCATGTTCGCCGCGATCGGCATCCGCCTGGTCGACTTCAAGCTGGAATTCGGCCGCATCTGGGACAATGACTTCGGTCGCATCATCCTGGCCGACGAGATCAGCCCCGATGGCTGCCGCCTGTGGGACATGACCACCAACGAAAAGCTGGACAAGGACCGCTTCCGCCGCGATCTCGGCGGCGAGGTCGAGGCCTATCAGGAAGTGGCGCGCCGTCTGGGCCTGCTGCCCGAGGGGGGCGACACCGCCGTCCTCGACCTGGAAGAACACCGCAAGAGCCGGGGCAAGTAAATGAAGCTCAAGATTTTCGTCACCCTGAAGCCCGGCGTGCTCGACCCGCAGGGCAAGGCGATCCATCACGCGCTGGAAAGCCTGGGCTTTGCGGGCGTCAATGACGTGCGCGCGGGCAAGCTGATCGAGCTGGAAGTCGCCGACGCGACGACCGATGCGCAGATCGACGAGATGTGCCACCAGCTGCTCGCCAACACCGTGATCGAGAATTACCGGGTGGAGCGCGCCTGATGAAGACCGCCGTCATTGTCTTTCCCGGCTCGAACTGCGACCGCGACCTCGCCGTCGCGCTGGAGGCGGTGACGGGCGTCAAGCCGGCCATGGTCTGGCACGGCGACAGCGAACTGCCCGAGGGGCTGGGGCTGATCGGCGTGCCGGGCGGCTTCTCTTACGGCGACTATCTGCGCTGCGGCGCGATCGCGGCCCGCTCGCCGATCATGCGCGCGGTCGTGGAGTCGGCGAACAAGGGCACGCCGGTGTTCGGCGTGTGCAACGGCTTCCAGGTGCTGGCCGAGACCGGCCTGCTGCCGGGCGCGCTGATGCGCAACCGCTCGCTCAACTTCGTGTGCCGCGACGTCGATCTGGAGGTGGCCAACACCGACAGCGCGTTCACCCGCCTGTACGAACAGGGCGAGACGATCCGTATCCCGGTCGCGCATCATGACGGCAATTACTTCGCCGACGCCGACACGCTCGACCGTCTGGAAGGCGAAGGCCGCGTGGCCTTCCGCTATGCCGAGGACGTCAACGGTTCGGCCCGGGGCATCGCGGGCGTGCTGAACGAGAAGCGCAACGTGCTGGGCATGATGCCCCACCCCGAACGCCGCATCGAAGCCGCGCACGGCGGCAACCATGGCCGCCGGTTGTTCGAGGGCCTGCTGGAGATGGTGGGGGCCTGATCCCACCCCCCGTTCAGCCTGAGCCCTTCGGCTGGCTGGCAAGCCAGCCGCTCAGGGTAAACTTCGGCGCTTCGCGCTGAAGTCAAAGGCCACGCGATGAGGTTCGAGAGGGGAAGCGGGGCAACTCGCTTCCCCTTTTTGTATTGGCTCACGCGAAGCCGCGAAGCCGCAAAGAAGATGTTTGTTCGCGCGGAGGCGCGGAGAACGCGGAGGTGTCGGGCCTCTTGGAGGCCTTAGCCCTTTCAAATAGGATCATCTAAATGAACTCACCCCTCCCCTTCAGGGGAGGGGCCGGGGGTGGGGCGCCTCCCCGGGCCGGGCGTTTGACGCGATGCCCCACCCCAACCCCTCCCCTGAAGGGGAGGGGCTCGCGTTGACTCAATGCAATGTCATCACGGTCTATACCTCGCCAGGGGCAAACATGGGTCGGCTGCCGCTGGATAGGACACCTCTGCGTCCTCTGCGCCTCTGCGCGAACCTGACCTCTTTTCGGCCCCTCCGCGTCTCCGCGCCTCCGCGCGAACTCAATCTCAAACCCTTCGCGTCATCGCGGCTTCGCGTGAACTCAAACCCGCGCCCGGAACGGCGAAAAGTCTGTCCCCTCATCGAACACATCAACCCCCTCGGCCCGCTTCAGCCAGCCGACGATCAGATAGGTCACCGGCGTCAACAAGACCTCCCAGCCCACCTTCAGCGCCCATTGCGTGAACAGCACGACGACCACCAGATGCGGCGTCCACCCCACCGCGCCCCAAAAGGCCAGCGGATAGAAGATCAGGCTGTCGACCCCCTGCCCCACCAGCGTCGAACCGATCGTGCGCGACCAAAGGTGACGTCCGCCCGTCCACACCTTCATCCGCGCCATGACATAGGCATTGGCGAACTCGCCCGCCCAAAAGGCGCAGACGCTGGCCAGCACGATGCGCGGCACCTGGCCGAAGATCACCTCATAGGCCGCCTGGTTGGTCCAGGTCGGTGCGGGCGGGAGCGCCACCACGACATAGCTCATGAACGCCATGAACAGCACCGCCGCCGTCCCCGCCCAGATCACGCGCCGGGCGCGGGCATAGCCATAGACCTCGGTCAGCACGTCACCGATGACATAGCTCAGCGGAAAGAACAGGATGCCCGCCCCGAACGGCCACTGCCCGACGAGCGGCAGGTCGATGACCGCGACCTTGCCCGCGCCAATGACATTGGAGAGGAGCAGGATGGTGACGAACGCCGCCATGACGAAGTCGAACCAGCGGAACGCGCCCCGCTCCATATCGCGCGCCGCGACGATTCGTTCTGCGCTCATGCTCGTTCCCCTCTGGCCTCGACGGGTTCGTTTATCGCCATTCCCTTGGGCTGCAAACCGCGCTAGGACGCCGCCATCCGCGCGTCCGTAGCTCAGTTGGATAGAGCAAGGAGCTTCTACCTCCTCGGTCGGGGGTTCGAATCCCTCCGGGCGCGCCACACTTTCCCCTATTGCCCCGCCTCGGCCGCCGTCGATCGGAACCAGATCATGTCGGTGGTCCAGCCGCGCTCGGCCGCCAGGCTGGTCAGCCGGTCGCGCCAGTCGGCGCCACGCTGGCCGAAGGGGGGCGCGACGACCTCGGCGGGGAACGGTCCCTTGCCCGTCAACAACAACAGGCCCGACCAGCCGATATGGTCGAGGTCGATCTGGAGGCGATAGCGGTCGCCGCCCAGGTCGCTGATCGGCACGCCCTCGCGCGACTGGGCCAGCGCCTGGCGGAAGGCGGCGCGGTCGGGGATCAGCATGTCGATCTTGCCCGACGGCTCCAGCCCGACCAGCGCGAAGTCGAGCGCGGGGTCGCCGATCGCGATGTCGATCACCGCATTGGCCGCCATCCGCCCGGCATAGGCCTTGCCCGGCGGCTGCATCCGCATCGCGAAGGCGCGCTGCGGCACCGACAGGCGGCTGTTCCCGGTCGCGCGGATCTGGCGATAGACGTCGAGCGCGGCGCAGCCCGACTGGGTGATCGGCGAGACCTGCGCGAAGTCGATGTCGCTGCTCGTGATCTTCTGCGCATCCAGGCTGTGTCGGATTTCCTGCTGCGCCACCGCCGGATTGCCCGCGACGCCGGTTAGGATAACGCGCGGTCCCTTCGCCCCCGGCTCGACCGACACGATGCGCAGCCAGGTGCAGCCGACCGAGGGCAAGGTCGCATCCACCGCGCCGCGCGCGCGGTCGACGGGGTCGGCCTGCGCGATGGCGGCTTGGCCCGGAGCGCTCCTATCCCCGCCATCCTGGGTCGCGAACCAGCCGACCGCGCCGAGCGCCAGCACGGCCGCCGCCGCCATGCCCGGCCACCAGCGGGTCCAAGGCGCGCGGCCGACCCCCGGCACTTCTGCGGCATCGAGCGCAGCGATGACGTCGTCCATCGAACGGAACCGCTCGGCCGGATCGGCGCGCACCATCCGCTCGACCACGGCGCGAAGCGGCGGCGGCACCGCGCCGACGTCCAACCCGGCGCGGCGCTTGTCGACCGCATCGACCAGCGTACCGCCCAGCCCCAGATCGCCGCCGCGCGCCAGCGCCAGGATGACCAGCCCCAGGCTATAGACATCGGTCCATGGCCCCAGCGATCGATTGAAATCGCCCAGCTGCTCAGGCGCGACATAGCCCAGCTTGCCGGCAAAGCCGTCGCCGACCACCGTCGCGGTCCCGGCGTCGAGATCCTTGGCGATGCCGAAGTCGATCAGCTTGGCCGCCTCCAGCGCGCCGCCGGGCAACAGGACATTGTCGGGCGACACGTCACGGTGCACCGCCCCCAGCCGATGCGCCGCCGCCAGCCCCGAGGCGAGCCGGCGGAGCAGCACGCCCAGCTGCGTCACGTCCGGCCGCAACCGCCCCAGCATCTCCGACAGGCTGGTGCCGTCGATATATTCGGTGACGATATAGAGGACGCCGAGTTCCGGCTCCTGCGCCAGCACGCGGTACTGCACCACCGCCTCGTGATGCAGCCGGGTCAGCGTCTGCGCCTCGCGCCGGAACAGCGTGACGACATTGGGATCGTTGGCCAGCGCGGGCAGCATGACCTTGATCGCGACGCGCTCGTCGGTGACGAGGTTCGCCCCCTCGAACACCTCGCCCATGCCGCCGCGCGCCAGGAAGCGGCGCACCGCGAACATGTGGTTCAGGACATCGCCTTCCTGGATCGCGACGCCGGTGCCGCGCGTGGCCGCGCGGTCGAACACGGTGCGCTCGCCACCCGCCGGCTCGCCCGCCGAAAAGACGGTGCGGTCGTCCTCGGGCTCGTCGGTCATCATGCGCGAGACCCGACCGGATCGAGCCGCGTCGTCTCGCGCACGCCGACCAGGATCGCGGTGACATTGTCGGGCGCGCCGCCGTCCAGCGTGCGGCGGATCAGCGTGTCGAGCGCGGCGGCGCGATCGCTGGCCGCCATCACCTCGGCCAGCGCGGCATCGTCGAGCACCCCGGTCAGCCCGTCGCTGCACAGCAGGAACAGATCGCCCGGCGCCAGTTCGTCGGTCACGACATCGACCTGCAACCGCGCATCGACCCCGATCGCGCGCGCCAGCACATGGCCGCGCGGGTGATGCCGCGCCTCGTCCTCGCGGATCAGGCCGCGATCGACCAGCTCCTGCACCTGGCTGTGATCGCGGCTGAGCGGATGGAGCGTGCCGTCGCGCAGCAGATAGGCGCGGCTGTCGCCGACCCACAGCACCGCGAAACATCCGTCGCGCGCCAGCAGCGCGACCACGGTCGACCCCATTTGCTGGGTGCGCCGCTGCGCCTCGCTGAAGATGCGGCGATTGGCGGAATGGATCGCATCCGCCACGGCCTGGGTTGCCGCGTGGAAATCCATCGGCAGCGTCAGGCTGTCGAGCGCCTGCGTCACCGCATTGGCCGCCCAGTCGCCATGCGCATGACCGCCCATCCCGTCCGCCACCGCCCACAGCCCGATCTCGGGCCGCTCGCAATAGCGGTCCTCGTTCACCCGGCGGCGCAGGCCGGGGTGCGAGGTGGCGACCGCCTCGATCCGCCAGCCGGTGCTCATGCCAGCATCACCGTCAGCAGATCGGCCGGACGCTCGCCCGCCAGTCGCTCATCATCCGGCCCGGTCCAGCCGGCGACCGGCCCATCGGGCGCCGCCCCCGCCTCGGCGGCGAGCCGATCGGCGTCCCAGCCCTCGCCGATCGCGCGGAACAGCAAATCCTCGCAATGCGCCCCCGCATCGCCGTCGCCGGCGACCAGCAGCAGCAGCGGAAAGCGACGGCCGACCGCATCCTGCGACGGGGTGATAGCCCCCACCACTCCCGTTCCCTCGGCCCGCCAGGGCAGCGCGCGGTCGAAGCGGTCGGCAAAGTCGGAATAGGCCGCGACCGCCGCCGCCTGCGATGTCGACAGCCACGCATCGAGCGCCTGCCGCTGCGCCTGCCCCACCCCGCGCACGACGAAGTCGCCATGCGCGGGCAGCTTGCCGAACAGCAGCGCGGTCATAGCGTCGCCGGGCAGCGGAACGACCATAGTCCACCCCGGCTGAACGGATTGGTCGTGCCCGGCAGGACGATGGTCAGCACGCTGCGCTCCGGACCGGTGCCGAACGCCGCCTGGATGGTCTGCGGCCCAGCGTTGCGCTTGTCGGCCTGGTCCATCAGGCGGAACAGCGCCCAGGGTCCCTCGGTCGCGCGGCGCAGGATTTCGGTCCGCGGCGGGGCATCGCCCTCCGCCGCCCTGGGTGCTCCTGCCCCAGCGCTGCGATACAGGGCCACCGACGCCTCGGGCAGGCCCCCGGTCGCCGACCACAGCAGCGGGCGCGGCTGGTTGCTGGTGGGGGTGAAGCGATAGCGGGTGCCACCGCTCGCCACCTCGACCGTGTCGACGCCGCTGCCGAAGCTTGCCACCGACACCTTGACCGGCAGGCCACCCGCCAGCAGGTCGCGAATGTCGCCCGCGCGCTTCAGCGTCTCGGGCGTGGCGGGGTTCAGCGCACCCGCCACCGGATCGTCGCGCCGCCAGCGCCAGACGGGACCGCTAGTGTCGATCATCGGCATCAACCGCTGGCGCACGAAGCCGTCGATCACCCCGTTCATGCCGAACACGCGCAGCACCTCAGCCATGGGGGCATCCGCCTCGGCCGCCGCGAAAAAAGGGTAGCGCTCCTGGGCAACCTCCCGACAGGCGGGCAGCACCGTCTGCGCATAGGCATCGCCGACCGCACCGCTCGCCGCACTCACCTGCGCCGCCGATCCGCCCTTGGCCGCCTGCGTCACGAAGGACTGGAGTTGCGGCGG
Organism: Sphingomonas pseudosanguinis; assembly: GCF_052056765.1. NCBI lineage: Bacteria > Pseudomonadati > Pseudomonadota > Alphaproteobacteria > Sphingomonadales > Sphingomonadaceae > Sphingomonas > Sphingomonas pseudosanguinis. The sequence continues at coordinate 642,334 of NZ_CP189888.1, read as the reverse complement.
TGCCGACGCCGCCGAGGCGCGAACCTCCGCCAGCGCGGCGGCCATCTGTGCCTGGGTGGCATCCGCGCCGCCGCCGCCGCCGACCGACTGCGCCGCCATCACCGCTTGGCCCGCCGACTTGATCGCGCCGACGAACTCGTCGACCGGGGCCGGGCGGCTGCCGTCGCCGACATATTCGTGCAGATTGGCGAAATAGCCGCTGATCTCGTCGCCGGCATCGATCCCTTGCGCGCGGTCGCGGCCCATATCCTCGGCGAAACGGCCGTAGCGCGAGCGGTTGAGGCCATAGCGCCCCACCCGTGCCAGCCCGGCCTGCACCCCGCCGGAGAAGATGGTGTTCTTACGGAGTTCCAGCAGCACGCGCTTGAGCGGCGACGGGCTCTTGGTCAGCGCGCCGAACGCGGCCGGGTTCTGGAAATAGGCCCCCGGCGCCATCGCCGCGACCATGCCTTCCCAGGCGGCGATATACTCCTTGGCATAGAGCCCCGCGACGCCGGGGCGGACATTGGACAGCTCGGCCCCGACGCCCGCCTCGCCCGCACCGCCCAGCACCCACAGGTCGCGCTTCAAATCCTGCTGCACCGTGGCGAGGCCCGGGAGATAAGCCTTCTCATAACCGGCGCGGGTGAAGAAATAGGGTATGCGATACTCCGCGACCTTTTCCGGGTCCGAAAAGGCCAGCACATCGCCCTGCGACAGGACATTGGCCGCCGCCCAGGACGGTCCGGCCGACGCCGCCTTCTGCTTCATGATCGCATAGGCGCGGTCGGCGAGGCTGAGCGTCTGTACCGCCGCACGCGCCCCCGCGACCAGCGCACCGTCGAGCGGCGGCTTGCGACCCGGCCACACCGAGGCCATGTCGCGGTCCTCCAGCAGCGCATCCAGATGCCGCGTCAGCGCCGTGCGCTCCGCCTGGCTGTCGGCCCCGGGATAGAGCGCGGTCGCCCAGTCATTGGTCACCCACGCCTTCACCGCGCCGGCATCCATCGGCCCCTGCTGGCCCAGCATCAGATAGACCTTGAGCGGTTCGTACAGCCGCGACGGATCGCCCGCCTCGCCGCGCAATACCTGTTCCAGCCGCAGGAGCAGGCGCGGCAGCATGATCCGGCGCAGCGCCTCGCGATAGCTTTCCTCCGCCTGGCGGCTGAGGCTGCCCTGATACAGGCCCAGCGTCATCATCAGCGGCGGCCCGCCCGCGCGGCGTTCGGCATAGCCGCGCGGCAGGTTGCGCAGCGTGTCGAGCGCGGGCAGCGCGGCGCGCAGATCGGCGTCGTCGCCGCGCACCTGGGTCAGGTCGATCCCGGCCTCGCGCAGCTGTGCCTCGGCCTTGGCGGTCTGCGTCGTCAACGCCGACTGGAAGCTGCGATTGCGCGCATAGCTGACGCCCCAGCCCGCCAGCACCAGTGCGGTCGCGACGCCGATGCCGACCAGCGCCGCGATCACCCGCCCGCGCTGCCGCGCCTTGGCCTTGGCATCGGTGGCGACCAGCCCGGCCTCGGGGAAGGCGACCTCGGTCAGCAGGCGGTTGAGGAAATAGGCACGCCCGCGCCCGGTGACGCCGCTGTTGCCGGGCTGTTCATAGACCTCGGCCATCGAGGCCAGGATGCGGTCGAGCGGTGCGCCGTCCTGGACGCCGCTGGTCAGGTAGAAGCCGCGCAGCTGGCCGATCGGTTCGTCACCGGCGACGAACGCACCCTCGGCAAAGCGCATCAGCCGCGAGCGCAGCGACCGCAACTGCGCGGGGAAGCCCAGCATCATGCCGCGCCGGCGCTGGTCGACCTCTTCGAACAAGCGGCGTGCCTGGCGATCCGCCACCGCCTGCGCCGCCACGTCGAACGCCTGCGCCAGCGCGGGCGCGGTCGGCTTGCCATCGGCATAGGGCAAGGTCGCGCCGAACACCGCGCGCCGCCCCTCGACATCCAGATCGTCGAAATATTCGGTGAAGCCCGCCAGCAGATCGGCCTTGGTCAGCAGCAGATAGACTGGCACCGCCGTCTCCAGCGTGCGGCGCAGCTCGGCCAGCCGCCGGCGGACCGCGCGGGCATGCGCGTCGATCGCGGCACAGTCGCTGCCGACCAGCGTGTCGATGCCGATCGCGACCAGCACGCCGTTGACCGGCTGGGTCGGGCGATGGCGTTTCAGCAGGGTGAGAAACGCCCCCCAGCCCGCCGAGTCGACGGTCGCATCCGAATCCTGCGTCGTGTAGCGGCCGGCGGTGTCGACCAGCACCGCCTCATCGGCGAACCAGAAGTCCAGATTGCGGGTGCCGCCCACCCCCTGCACCGCCTGTTCGACGAAGGGAAAGCGCAAGCCCGAATGGAGCAAGGCGGTCGTCTTGCCCGCGCCGGGCGGGCCGATGATGACATACCAGGGACGTGTGTAGAGATAGTCGCGCCGCCCCCCGCCCGCCTCGCGCAACTTGGCGACCGCCTCGCTCATGCGGCGACCGAGCTCCTTGCCTTCCTCCTCGGCGGCGTTGGGACCGGCCAGCTCGGCGGCGATCGCCTCGGCCGCCTTGCGCGCCTTGCGCCGCCGCAGCCACCACCACAGCCCCCAGCCGAGCAGGATGACGACGACCCCGGCGATCCGCACGCTCCACGGGCGGAAGAAGGGCACGAACAGCGGCAGCCCGAAGACGAGCATCGCCGCCAGGATCAGCGCGGCGGTGATCGTCACCGCATACCAGTTGGTGAAGAAGCGTTTCATCAGTAGCGCCGCGGCACGATGATCTCGACCCGCCGGTTGCGCGACTTGCCCGCCGCGGTGTCATTGGAAGCGATCGGCACCGTTTCCCCCAGTCCCTTGGTCGTCACCCGCGCCGGATCGGACAGATCGGCGCGCAGGATCTTGCCCACCGTCTCCGCTCGCGCCTCCGACAGCGCCATATTGTCGGGGAAGCGCACGGTGTGGACGCGGTCGTTGTCCGCATGCCCCTCGACCAGCACACCGCCCTTCTCCGCCTCGATCGCGCGACCGATGCGGTGGAACAGCGCCTCACGCCCCGTCTCCAGTTCGTCCGAGCCGGATTCGAAGAGCTGGCCGACCGTGGTGCGGACGCGCACGGTCTGGGCATCCTCCTCGACGGTCACCAGCCCCTCGCGGATTTCGGGTTCCAGGAAGCGCTTCAACCGGCTGGCCTGCGCGCTGTCGGTCGCCGGCATGGCGGCAGCGGGGCGCGACAGGGTCAGCCGCGCATCGGGCGACAGCGCGCTCAGCCGGTTGAACGGCTCCTCACCGCTCGACCCCAGCATCAGCCGCAAAACGATATAGACGAGCAGCAGCAGCGCGAGCGCGCCCGCACCGGCCAGCGCCAGCACGCTCCACCCCATGCGGCGCATCGGCACCGCCTCGCCGCGCCAGTGCGGGACCAGCTCGACCGGCGATAGCGAACGGACATGCGGCAGCGCGCTCTGCAACCGCGCCATGATCTCGTGCAACCGCCGCTGCCCATCAGGCATGACGCGGAACCGCCCCTCGAAGCCGGCGGCGAGACAGGCGTGGAATAGTTCGATCAGGTCGAGATTGTCGTGCGGCACGCGCAGCATGTCGTCGACCAGCTGCCAGAACCGGTCGCCGCCGATATTCTCGTGAAAGAACTGCACGACCATCGAGCGGCGCGCCCATTCCGCGCCATCGGTGCCGACCCCCGCCAGATTCTGCGCGACGTCATCGGCGGTCGCGCACACCGCGTAGCGCGCACGCTGGCGCTTTTCCTCGGAATAATGCGGCTGGATCGCGCGTTCGAATTTGGCGATCGCCGCCGAACAGCGCCGGTGCAGCTCGGGCATGGGCAGACGCACGCGGCCGGCGCGCACGGCGGCGAGCAGCGCCAGCACCGGCTCCGCCTCGGCCAGCATGATGTTGCGGATCGCGGGCGGCGTCGCGGGATGCGGCACATCGTCATCGGCCAGCCGCGACGGCGCCAGCCCCGCGCCCATCGGCGGCGCACCGCTGGTCGACAAGGGCGGCGGCGCGCCATAGCCGCCGGGATGCGATCCGGCGGTGCCCGGCCGCTTCAGGCCCTGGAGCGGCGACGGTCGAAAGATGGTCTTGTCGCCGTCGTCCTCGCTCACCGTCCGCTCCGTTTCACGCACCAGAGTTCAAGGCGCAGCTGCGGCCAGTCGCCCGCCACGTGCAGACCCAAGGCGCTGGCCTGTTCGAAATCGCGCCAGTCGGGCACGCCGCGATCCAGCTCGAAATAGACGAAGCCGGGCAGCACGCGCAGTTGCGGCGGCGGGGTCGGCGTGTGGCGCAAGGGCACGCCGGGCAGCGCGGAATCGACGATCTGGCGCATCTTCTGCACGGACCCGATCTTGGCGACCGAGGGGAAGAGCGCGCGGATTTCCTCGACCGGCGAGGCGGCGGACACCGCCAGATAGAAATAGCCGGTCTTATACAGCCCATGATCGGTGATCCGCGAGACATAGGCCCCCGGCCCCGCCTCATTGAGCGGCAGCTGCACCGCCGAGCGTTCGAACACCGCCGACAGCATGGATTGCAGCAGATCGAAGACCGGCTCGAAACAGGTCTGCGGATTTTCGTGGTCGTAGCGCGGCAGCGGCGGCGCCTTGCGCTCGGGACGGATCAGCGTCGCCAGCTCGCCCGCCATCGAGATCAAGGTTTCGTAGAGCCGTTCGGGGTGGACCATCGGCAGGAACTGCAGATGCTCCAGCACCGGCAGCCAGCGATTGAGCGCCTGGAGCAGCAGGAAGCCGGCGAATGTGTCGGTGCCGCCATCGGTCGCCTCGACCGCGCGCAGCGCCAGTTCCTCGGCGCGCTGGCCGGCGCGGCCGATAATATCGGACAGGCCACCGCTCAACCGGGTTGCGGCATCAATGTCGAGCGTCGGCGGGATATAGCGGTCGTCGAACATCAACCGCTTGCTCTGCACCTCGCGCACCCGCGCCAGGCCCAGCGTCACGCGGCCGTACAGCTGGTCGCGGGTCACGCCATAGCGCAGATTGGGGCGGCCCATCCCGACCGGCTCGCTGGTCCGGTCGTCGGAATAGCTGTCGACGATCTCGACATCCTCGACCAGGAAGCGCGCCTCGACCGAACGCTGTTCGGCATCGCCGAACTGCACCGCGCCATGCTGGCTGGCGGGCAGGGTCAGCGAGACGAGCGCGTCGCGCGCGTCGCCGGGGACGTCGAGCGGCTCTGGCGGGGGCAGATCGTCGGGGATCGAAAAGGGCGTGCCATCGGGCAATACGCCGGTCGCCTGCTGGATCGCGAACTTGCCGAGGCTGGCCAAGTCCTCGTCGAGGGTCAGCGAGGTGAGGCCCCAGGGCCAGGGCCGCACGGTGTCGACCCGGGCGCCCAGCTGCCCCTCGAAGAACCGGTCCTGCACCTGGAAATGCTGGGGCCGCAGGAACATCCCCTCATGCCAGGCGACCCTGTTCTTGCCAGCCAAACCGCGTCCCCCAACACCCTGTTTCACCCGGCCACCGGCGCGGCCGATCGACCGCAAAGGTTATTGATGCCGTTACAATGGCACAATAGTTTTGATCGACCGTTTGTTCCGGCAGTGAAAAGATAAGGGGCAGATGCGGGCAATGGACGGTCGGCCGGATGAGCTTTCCTATGATCCGCGATCCTGGCTCGGCCCGGTGCCGGGACCGGCCGCCAAGTCGCCCTCGCCGCCCCCTCCCCCGCCACGACAGTCGTCACGATCCGCGAGACCTTTATGGCTGGCGAGCGCGGCGGTCGCGGTCGCAGGATTCGCCACCGCCTATCTGGCGCGCACGCCGACCCAATGGGCGGCCCCCGCCAGCGCGCCGGCGACACGCGCCGCCCCTGCGCTAGCCTCCGCCGAGCAGCGCATCCTGAACCTCGCCAGTGCCGCCGATGTCGGTTCCAGCCTGTCGGTGCTGGGCATCGTACCGGCGGACGCGAACCAGGCGGGGCGGATGGCGATCGCGCGGCTGGGTCGCGATCCGGGGGAGATACGGCTGGCGGTGACGGCCGATGCCTCGGGCCGCCAGCTTCGCCATGCCGAGATCACCCGGGCCGACGGATCGGGGATCGAGATCGCCCGCAAGGGTCAGGGCGCGCTCCAGGCGACCAATCTGTCGGCCAAGCTGACCCGCCAGATGATGTTCGTGCGCGGCGAGCTGGATGGCGAGAGCTTCTACAGCTCGGCGGTGGCGGCCGGGGTCGCCGATGTCCTGGTCGACGAGTTTGCCAACGCCTTTCGCTACGACTTCGACATGCAGCGCGAGGTGCAGCCCGGGGATGTGTTCGAGGCGGGGTTCGAGCAGCGCATGACACCCGATGGCGAGCGGGTCGGCCAGCCCGAGCTGGTCTATGCCGGGCTGACCACCAACGCCAAGTCGCGCGCGCTCTATCGCTTCGCCGGGACGGGCGACGGCGTGGCCGAATGGTTCGACAGCGCCGGCAAGAGCAGCCGCCGCGCGCTGATGCGCACGCCGGTCGAGGCGGCGCGGATCAGCAGCGGCTTCGGCATGCGCAACCACCCGATATTGGGCTTCGCCAAGCTGCACCGGGGCACCGACTTCGCCGCCCCCACCGGCACGCCGATCTTCGCGGCGGGCGATGCGACCGTGGTCTTCGCCGGTCCCAAGGGCCCCAACGGCAATTTCGTGAAGCTGCGCCACGACAATGGCTGGGAAACCCTATATCTCCACATGAACCGCATCATGCCGGGAGTCAGCGTCGGCGGCCATGTCGCGCAGGGGCAGCAGATCGGCGAGGTCGGCACCACCGGCCGCTCGACCGGACCGCATCTCCACTACGAAGTGCATATCGCAGGCGCGCCGGTCGATCCGCTGTCGATCGATACCGGCCAGACACGGACCCTGACCGGGGCCATGCTCGCGCGGTTCCGTAAGGTGCGTGACACGATCGATGCGCGACGCGCGGCGGATGGCGTGTGAGCGGGGTTGCGGCCTTGTCCGCATGCCTCGGCGCCCTCGCCCTGATCGGGTGCGGCCCCGGCACCGAGGCTGACAGCAACCGACCAGCCCCCGCCGAGGCAAAGGCCACTCTGCCCGCCGATGTGCGGGCCTTCCGCACCAGGCGAGACGCATGCGATCACATGCGAGGCGAAGAAGCCGCCGACGAAGCGCGCGCCGCCTTCCTCGAAAAGAGGCTGGCCCGTACCTGCACCGGCACCGATGCGGCGCTCGCCTCGCTGAAGCGGCGTTATGCCGACCGGCCCGCCGTCATGACGGTGCTATCGCGCTATGAGGAACGGATCGAGTAGGCGGCGTCCATTCGCGCCGCACTGGTCGGCGAACGGCCGCTGAGCCCCCGCATCGCGGCCGCCAGCGCGAGCAGCACGGTGATCAGTGCGAAGCTCATGGCGAGGCTGGCGTTCAGGCCGGCCTCGCCCCCGCTCCAAAGCGGGGCACCGGCCAGTTCCAGGTCGAGGATCGCGCCGAAGCCGCCGATCCCCGGATTGGGGTCCAGCCCCAGTACCAGTTGCTCGCCGGCATTCCATGCCAGATGCGCCGCCACCGCACCCGATATGCCGCGCTCCCGCCAGGCGAGCAGGCCGAACAGCAATCCGCCCAGCGCCATGTTGCCGAGTGCGATCAGGTGGCCGCCCTGCACCCAGATATGGAGGCCGGCGAAGATCAGGGCGACCAGCGGCACCGCGACCCAGGCACCCAGCCAACGCTGCGCCACCGGTTGCAGCCAGGCGCGGAACACCGCCTCCTCGGCGACGACCTGCACGGCGATGGTGACGATGCCCAACAGCCAGACCGTACCGATGCCGCCGCTTTGTCCCCGGTGCAGCACACCGGCGGTGGCCACATAAGCGATGGCGAGCGCCAGCCCGCCACCGCCGCAGAGCAGCCCGGTGCGCACCGATCGCCCCATGCCACCGCGCGGCCATATCGCACCGCCGCCCAGCCACGCCCCGATGATCCCCAGCGCCAGCATCGGCGCGAAGATCAGCAGGTTGAACAGCGCCTCGCCCGCCGCCGGCCCCATGCTCGCCACCAGCCCGCCGACCCAGCCGGGCGCGACCCGCAGCCAGACCGCGACGATCGCCAGCCCGGCCACCGCCGCCACGCCGGCGGCCGCGCGCGTCACCGCTGCGCCACCTGCGCGGGCGGCGGGGAGAGCATCGTCTTGCTGCTGTCGCCGACCAGGAAATAGGGCGCCCAGTAGAAGGGATGCGAATAGGCGCTCTGCGTCATCAACGTGCGTTGCGCCGCCTGCAACGCCTCGCCCATCGTGCCGGTGCGGCCGCGTTCGTAGAAGGCGCGGATGAAGGCATCGCTCTCCGCCTCGGCCGACACCTGCCAATAGGTCGCGAGCACCGCGCGCGCGTTGGCGGTCAGGAAGGCGCGGACCAGCCCGTCGAGCGTCGCCCCCGCCTCCTCCTGGCCGGCCGAGCGCGCCACCGCCTCGTCCTGCACGCCTGCCGCCGTGTCGCAGGCGGACAGGACGACGAGGTTCGCGTCGAGCCGGAAATCGGCGATCTCCGAGAAGCTGAGCAACCCGTCCGACCCCGCATCGCCAAAGGAGGTGACCAGCGCGGGCGGCGACTTGGCGCAGCCCCACATGCCTTCCTCAAGCCCGTGCGTGGCGAAGTGCAGCACCTCATATTGGTCGAGATCGGTGCGCGCCTTGACCGCCGTATCGCTGAACGCCGCGCCGGTTATCATCGTGCCGTGTCCGTCGCCCAGCGCGCCGGCGGCGATGCCCAGTTCGCGCGGACTGATCGGCTTCAGGCTGCGCGACAGGCTGGCCAGCCGGCCGAAATCGACCGCGCAGCCATAGCCCACTTCGACCGGCCTGGCGGCGACGCCCGGTGCCGGCGTCGGCGGCGGCCGGTGGTCGCCCATGCCCAGGAAGGGCCGCCGGGCGCGCGATGGCGGCAATGCGCGCGCGACCAGGAAGGAGCGCGGCGACAAAGCGGTCGAAATCGCGGCGCTGCGCGCCAGAAAAGCGGTGCGCGAGAAATCGAAGGGATCGGCCCCCTTGGGCGCCTGTGCGTCGTAGCGCGTGACCAGCGTGCCCAAGGGCAGGCGCGCGAGCGGCCCCGCCGGATCGACGACGATCGAGGGCGCCGCCGCGATCAGCCCCGCCGCAGGGCCGCTGACCAGCCGGTAGAGCGTATAGCCGCGCGCCTCGTCGAACGGCACCAACTGCCCCTGGCGCAGGCCGCCGTCGATCGATGCGCGCAGCTGATCGCCGAGCTGGTCGACCGCCGCCTTCGCCTCGGTCGAATTGGCGACATGGTAGATCATCGTGCGATCCGCCGTCACCACCAGGCCATAGATGCGCCGATTGAGTTCGGTCAGCTTCACATAGACTTCGCCGGGGCGCAGCGCGCCGCGCAATTCGGCGAGTGTCGCGGGCGCCTCGTCCACCTGACGATAGCGCGGGTCGGCGGCGAGCTGCGCATCGATCTGAAGCAGCCGCGCCTCGGCCGCGTCGCGCGCGCGCACCAGATCGGTGCCCGATGCCGCCGCATCCTCGCGCTTGTCGGCCAGCGCATAGCGCAGACGGGTGATCTCACGCTCCAGATCGGCGCGTTCGCGGATCACCGCGCCCAGCTTGGGATCGGCGGCGACCACCGCGCGCAGCTGGGTCAGCTGGCGTGCGACCGCCGGTTCGCCATTGGCCTGCACCGCGCGGAAGAAGCGGTCATAGGTATCGGCGCGCGGCTGCGCCGCCTCGCCCACCAGCAGGTCGAGATAATCCTCCATCCCGATCGAATTGCCGAATGAGGTGGAGCCGGAGGCGATCAGCGCGTCGACCGCTTCGGCAAAGGTGTTGCGCACCGAATCGCGATTGGCGCCGGTGCGCGCATAGACCGCCGCGCGTTCCAGCTCGGCCTCGGCGATCGCCGGTTCGGCCCCGGTGCCGCCATTGGCGATCGAGCCGCGCCGCAACTGGTCGACCGCATCGTTATAGCGGTCGAGCGCGCGGCCATAGCGCCCGGCGCGCGCCTCCAGCCGCCCGCGCTGTCGCGCGATCCGCGCGCCCAGCCACAACAGCCGCGACTGGTCGAGCCGCTGGTTCGACAGCGGGCGATAGGCCAGCGCCGCCGCGTCCATCGCGGTCGTCGCCCCCGCCTCGTCCCCCAGCGCCAGCAAGGCGACGCTGCGGGTATAGTCGCGCTGCACGTCCAATACGCGCGCCGCCAGGTTGGAGGCGTCGGCCACCGCCAGCGCCGCCGCGCCCGCCGTGCGCGGCTGGTTGAGCTGGCGCAGAGTCTCGGGATCGGTCAGCGGCTGTGCGGCGGCGCTTTGCGCGACCTGCCCGCTGCGGTCGATCTCGGTCAGCGCCTCGCGAAAGGCGCGGCGGTTGAGCGCGTCGAGCGCGTGATAGGTGTCGCGCTTGCGCATCAGGAACGCGTTGCGCGCGGCCGGCACATTGGTCAGCAGCGTGTCCGCCTCGGCGAAATGCGCCGCCGCCGTTTCGGGGAACAGGATGTTGGAATCCGCGAGTCCCGCCTCCAGCAACAGCTCGACCCGGGTCGCGGGCGGCGTCTCGGCGGGCAGGCGGCTGAGCGCGTCGTTCAGGATGCGCGACGCCTCGACATTCAGCCCCTTGTGATTGAGCGAAATACCCTGTGCCAGCACGCCCGCGACGTTCAGCGCATCGCCCTGTACGCCCGCGACGCTGGCCGGGGCGGCCGCGCCGATGCCGGTGACCACCGCCGGGTCGATCGTCGCGGTCAGGGTGCGGGTCACGTCGGCGCTCGGCGCCCGCTCGCCCGAGGTGATGGCGATCCCCTCCTCCAGCTGCGCGAGCAGCGCGGGCGTGCCCGACGCGATATAGCGCCGGTCGCCGCGCACCTGATCCAGCCGCAGAGAGTCCAGCCCCGTCACCCGGTCCTGGCACCGGCGCAGCGTCGCCGGCCGCCCGGCCAGCGTCACCGCCTGTTCCGCGCCGCACCCGAATTGCGCGTCGAGCGTCGCCAGCGCTTCGGGACTGGTCGCGACGACGCGGATCGCCCCCAGCGGCCGGCTGGCCGCCGCCGTCGAACAGGTGATGGCATAGGCGCGTGCGAACGGATCGGCGATCGCGGGGTCCGCCCAGGCGCGGGTGGCGACGCAGGCCTCGCCGCTTGCGGTCTTCCCCAGATTGAAGCTGTCGAGCCGCGCGGGCGGCGGCACCGTGGCGCATCCCGCCATCAGCGTGGCGACGAACCCGCATCCCAGCGGCCAGGCGGCTTTGGTCCGAAGGCTCACTGGGCATTCTCCCGGTCGGCGGGCTTTTCGGGGGCGAGCGCGGGAAGGCCGGTCAAGAGATCCTCGTTATTGCCGCTGACGATCGGGGCGAAGGGGACGGCGACATCCTGCGAGATGCCGAACACGTCCTCGCTGTTCCAGTTGAACACCTGCAGCGTCGGCTGGATGACGATGGTGGTCAGGCACCCCGTGCCCGTACCCGCCAGACAGCCGTTGATGCGCGTGGTCGGGAGCAGCACCGGGTCGATCTCGATCACCGGATTGCCGAGCAGCGCGGCGGCGCCCCCCTCGATCCCGTTGATCGACCCGAACAGCGCGACGCTGGTATTGCCCGCGACGCCCGTGCCGTTGACACGCAGCGCCGGCGTGACCGGTGCCGTTTGCGACCCCAGCACCAGGCCCGATTGCCGCCCCGGCACGCCGGTATTCTGGAACAGCGCATAGTCGCCGAACCGCACGGTCAACGACCGCGCCTCCAGCGTGGTGGTCGCGGTCGGCTCGTAGAAGCCGCCGCCCAGTTGCGGGTTGTACAGCGCGGTATTGCCGGTCGAAAGTAGCGCCGCCGCCTGCGCGCGCGGATCGCCGCCCTCCATCAGCGTGTCGATGAAGCCGGGGCGCAGGCCGACCGCGATTCGCGATCCCTGCAACACCAGGTCGGCGTCCTGCATGCGCAGACGGCCACCGGCATCGCTCGTCGCCTCGACCATGATCGTGCTCGCCGATCCCTGGCCCGATGCGTCCCCGCCGAGCCGCAGCGTGCGCGTGCCGCCGCTGGTCACCGCACCGGTGACGCGCAGGTCGCCCGTGGTCGCAACATCGACCGCCGCCGGGGCGAGCGCCACGCTGCCCAGCTCGACCGCGCCGCTGCCACCGTTCAGCGTCAGACGATTGGCGGAGACGCGTCCCAGCTCGGTGGCGGACAGACGGAAACCGCTGGCCTCCGTTCCGTCGCCGATCCGCATCGCGCTGGTCGCGGCGGCGCGGTTGGTCAGCGTGACGGCTGTCCCGCGCACCGCACCCGACAGGTCGAGATCACCCGCCGAGACCGATACCGTCGGCCCACCGTCGAACGCCCCCAGCGTCGCGAGGCCGCCCGCCTCCAGCATCGCACCGCCGCTGGCGCTGCTGTCACCCAGGATCAGCGCATTGGTGCTGGTGACCGCGAGCGTGGCCGCGCGTGCGCCGCCGATCTGAACGCTGCTGCCGGTCGCATTGAGCGCGCCCGCCGCCTCAAGCTTGCCGGCGGTCAGCGTGTCGCCCGCACGCAGCGTCATCGTGTCGCCCGCGCCGGCATCGCCAATGGCCAAAGCGCGACGCGCCTCGGCCAGCAACCCGCGCGCCGCCTGAAGCCGGCCGGCGACATCGACCGTCTCGCCGCGCAAGGTCGCCGCGCCGGCGGAGCGGACATCACCCAGCCTCGCCGCGCCCGCCTCGACCGTCAGGTCGCCGCCGGTCGTCTCCAGCGTGGTGCGTGCGCCATTGGTGCCACCGACCGCGCCGGTGCTGCGCAGCGTGATCGCGCCGGCGCGGATACCGGGCAGGGTCACGCTGTTGCCCGCCACCGCTGCGGCACCGCTGGTGGCGATACTACCGGTCGCGACCGCGCCGGCGGAAGACAGGTCCACCGTGCCCGCACGGACCTCGCCCAGCGACAGGTCGCCCGCCGACAGCCGCAGCGCGAGCGCGTTCACCGCCAGATCGCCGGCGGTGAAGCCCGCGTCATGGGTGAAGACGCTGCCGATCGTGCTGCCATCGAAGCGGCCGATCGATCCGGCCTCGACCTGGCCCAGCTGCACCGCGCGCGCTGCCCCGACGCGCAGGCCCAGCGCCGCGCCGCCGCCCGGCCGCGCCTGAAGCCGGGTGCCCGCCATCTGGATCGCACCGCCCGCATCGAGGATCAGCGACTCCGCGCCGACGCCATCGGCGTCGCTCGCCAGCGTCAGCCCACTCGCGCCGGTGATGTCGCCGGTCGCGCTGGTGATGCGCACCGCGCCCTTGGCCCGCTGCGCCACCGTACCGCCGCCCAGCGCGACATTGGCGCCCGTCACCCGGTACGCCCCGCCCGCATCGACCGCACCGCTGACGCGCGCCAGCCCGCTCGCCGACACGATCGAGTCGCCGCCAGAGGTGAACGTCCCCACGCTCAGATCGCCACCCGTCGCGGCCAGGGTCAGCCCCTGCCCTGCGGTGGCACCGGCCAGCGTCACCTGCGCACCTTGCGCGTTCAGCGTCGTCCCGGCGGCCATCGTCTGCCCGCCGATCGCGCCGCCCGACGACGCCTGCACCGCACCACCGCTGACGTCGGTAAAGGACAGGCCAGTGCCACCCTTGAGCGACAGATCACCCGTGGTCGCCACATTGGCGAGCGCCGTCCGCCCCGTCGCGCCCAGCGTCGCCGTCCCGGCAGTCACCGGACCAGTGACGCTCAGATCGCCATTGGTGGCGTTCAACGTCAGCCCCTGCCCGGCCTTCACGCTGCCCAGCGATACCTGCGTACCCTGCGCGCTCAGCGTCGTCCCCGCGGTCGCCGTCTGGCCATTGATCGCGCCACCCGACGTCGCCCGTACCGCTCCGCCGCTCACCTCCGCAAAGGACAGGCCCGTGCCGCCGTTGAGCGACGCGTCACCCGTGGTCGTGACGGTGGCGAGCACCGTCCGCCCGGTCGCGCCCAATGTCGCCGTGCCGGCGGTGACCGGGCCAGTTACGGTCAGGTCTCCATTGGTTGCGTTCAGCGTCACACCCTGCCCGGCCTTCACCGAGCCCAGCGACAGCTGTGCGCCTTCCGCCGTCAGCGTGGTCGCGGCGGTCATCGACGGTCCGCTGATCGCACCGCCCGACGATGCCTGGACCGACTCACCGCTGACATTCGCGAAGGACAGGCTCGTGCCAGCCTTGATCGACAGGCCGCCGGTGGTCGCCACATCGGCGAGCACCGCCCGCCCCGCCGCGCCCAGCGTCGCCGATCCGGCGCTGACCGGGCCGGTCACGGTCAGGTCGCCAGTCGTGGCGTTCAGCGTCACACCCTGTCCGGCCTTCGCCGAGCCCAGTGTCACTTGCGTGCCCTCGCCTGTCAGCGTGGTTGCGGCGGTCACCGTCCCGCCGGTGATCGCGCCACCCGACACCGCCTGCACCGTGCCGCCGCCGACGTCCGCGAAGGACAGGCCGGTGCCGCCCTTCAGCGACACGTCGCCGGTGCTCGTCACATTGGCGAGGATCGCCCGCCCGGTCGCCCCCAATGTCGCCGTGCCGGCGGTGACCGGCCCCGTCACGTTGAGGTCGCCATTGGTGGCGTTCAGGGTCAGCCCCTGGCCGGCCTTCGCGCCGCCCAGCGACACCTGCCCGCCGTCGACCGACAGGACGGTGCCGGCGGTCATCGTCCCGCCAGTGATCGCGCCGCCCGACGCCGCCTGCACCGTACCGCCGCTGACATCGGTGAAAGACAGACCGGTGCCGCCCGACAGCGCGACATTGCCCGCGACGTCGACCGCCGCCAGGCTGGTCCGGCCGGTCGCGGACAGCGTCGCAGTCCCCGCCGTCACGAGGCCTCCGATGGTGAGGTCGCCGTCCGTGGCGCGCAGCGTGATCGCCTCGCTGCCCGTGTCGATACGCCCGGCGGTGATCGAGGCGGCGCTGATCGTCGTCTGGCCCGCCGAGATGTCGCCCAGCCGTGCCGCCGTGCCGACCGCCAGTTCGAAGGCGCGGCCGGGGCCGGCCGACAGCGCGGTGACGCTGCCCGGCGTCAGGCCGCTGACCTCGCCATTGGGCGCGCGCACGACCAGATCGCCGGCGCGGCTGCGGATCAGCGGCGCGCGGATATTGCCGGCGGACACGACGGACACCTTGTCCTGCGAGACGATGCCGTCGGCGACGATGATGTCGGCATCGCGTGCCGTGGTGGTCAGGCTGGCGGTGCGCGCGGCCTGCACGCCCTGCGCGCGCAAGGTGCCAACCGACGCGATCGTCACCGCCCCCGCCGTCGTGTTGACGGTGCCCAGGGTCACCGCGCCGCGCTGCGCCGTTACCGCGACGTCGTTGACCGCCGTGATCGCGCCGCCAGTGATGTCGCCCTGGCTCGCGATCGCCGACAGGCTGCCGACATTGGCATCCCCGAAGGCGAGCGCGCCGCCCGACAGCGCCGCGCTGCTCGTGCTGGTCAGCGCACCGATCGACAGCGCGCCGCTGCCGCTGTCGAGGGTCACCGTGTTCCCACGCACCTGCCCCAGCGTCAGGCGATCGCCGCCACCCCGCACCGCCACCGGGCCGGTCACCGCGACGTCGCCGCCGGTCACCGTGCCGCTGCCAGTCAGGTCCAGGCTGGCGGCGTTGACCGCGCCGACATTCACCGTTCCACCCGCCAGCATGACCGCACCGCCCGCCGTCACCGGGCCGAGCGACAGCGCGCCGCTGCCCGCATTGGCGCTGGCCGCGCCGGTGACGTCGACACGCGCGACCGTCAGCGCGCCGGTGCTGGTCGCGCTCAGCCCGCTCCCCGACACCGCACCGACGTTCAGCGTGGTGCCGCGAAGGGTCGCGCCACCGCCCGTCGCCACGTCGCCCAGCGTCACCGCACCGCCGCCGACCGACGCCGCGCCGCTCACGTTGACATCGCCACCCGTCAGCGCGCCCGTCGCCACCGCGTCCAGACTCTTGCCCGACACCGGTCCGAAGGCGAGCGTCGCCCCGCGCAAGGTCGCGCCATTGCCGGCGTTCACGCCCCCCAGCGTGACCGTGCCGCCGTTCAGCGAGGCCGCCCCGGTCACCGCGATGTCACCACCGGTCAGCGCTCCGGGGGTCAGCGCGTCCAGGCTCGCACCGTCGACCGCCCCGAAATTCAGCGATGCGCCGCGCAGGGTCGTACTGCCCGAAGCCCCGACCGCCCCCAGCGTGACGTCACCACTGCCGCCATCGACCGACACCGCACCGCCACGCGCGCGCAGCGCACCCAGCGTCGTTCGCGCGCCGCCACCGCGTACCGCGATGCCACCCGTCACATCGACATCGCCGCCGCTCACGACACCCGCGCCCGTCGCGGTCAGGCTCGCCGCCGACACGCGACCGAAGCGCAGCGTCCCGCCGTTCAGCGTCGTCGCGCCACCGGCGGTGATCGCGCCGGTCGACACCGCCGAGGCTCCGCCGTCGATCGACACCGCGCCGGTGCCGGTATCGATCGTACCGGTCGTGACGCCGCCCGCCGCCGCCAGCGACAGGTCGCCCGACAGACGAAGCGCGCCGGTGGTGATCGCCGCGGCGCTGCCCGCCGGGCCGGTCACCGCCAGCCGCCGCGCGACGACATCGCCCACCGTCACGCCGCCGCCATCGGTGGTGATCGTCACATCCGAACTGCCGCCGCGTCCACCCGACAAGGGGGCCGCGCCCAACTGCACCGCACCGCCCGTCGCGCTCAGCGCCAAAGGACGGCTGCCCGATCCGGTCGCATCGGACAGGATCGACAGGCCATTGCCGCCGGTGATCCCGCCCGCGCTGGCGGTCGCCGTATAGCCGCCCTCCGCGCTATGCGTTCCACCAAGCGCCAGCGACCGGCCGGCGATGGCGATGCTGCCCGAGGCCCGCGCGCCGTTGTTCAAGCTGACCGTGCCGGCCGAGGATGCGACCGACAGGTCGCCCGCCGTGGTCGCGATCGCGCCCGCGCTCAGATCGCCGCTCGACGTCAGTGACACCGGGCCGGCGGCATTGACCGCCAACAAGGTCAGCGGCCCGCCGCTCGCCGCCGCGCTGAACCCCGCGCCCGCGCGCTGGTCGCCCCCGGCGGTGATCGTGCCACCTGACAGCGCGACCGCACCGCTGGCGTCGGTGGCGCCGCGCAAGGTGACCGCCGCCGCCCCACCATCGACGCGCACGTCGCCGCCACGCGCGACCAGCGCGCCATCGGCGGTCACGCCCTGCGGTCCGGTCAGGGTAATCCCGCCCCCGGCGGTGATCGCGCCGGTCGCGACCGCGCCGTTGCTCGCGGTGGCGACAAAGCCCTGCCCCGCCTGCTGCACGCCGCCCAGCGTCACCGCCTGGCCCTGCACATTCACCGCGCCGCCTCCACGCACGCCATTGGCGACCGAAACCGCACCGCCGGTCGCGGTCACCGCGATCCCGCCATTGGCGGTCAATGCCTGGGTGGCGGTGATGCCGCCGCTGCCCGCCGTCAGGGTCAGCGCACCGCCGCTGTCCACGCTGGTCAAGCTCATCGCGCCGGCGCTGTCGACCGTCACGCCATTGCCCGTCACCGCCCCCAGCGTCGCCGTGCCCGTCGTCGCGGTCAGCGCGACCGCACCGCCGCGCACCGCGTCGATCGCCAGCGTCGTGCCCTGCGCGGTCACGCCCGTCGCGCCGCGCAAGGCGGCGAGTTGCACCGCGCCGCCGCTCGTCACCGAAGCCCGGCCGGCCCGGCTTTCCACGCTGCCCAGCGTCAGCCCGGCACCGCTCGCCAGGATCACGTCGCCGCTGGCGCTCAGGTCGTTCTGGACCGACAGCGTACCTTTGGCGGCGCTCAGGCTGATCCCCTGCCCGTCGCCGGTCACCGCGATCCGCCCGACGCTCAGATTTCCCCACAGGCTTTCCGCCGCGAAACTGTCGACCAGGTTCAGCGCGCCGAAGCGCAGGTCGCCATTGGCGGTGATCGCGCCGCCCAGCCGCGTCGCGTCCGCGTTCAAGGTCGACAGCGCGGACAGCGAGCGCGCGGTCACGTCACCCAGCGCCAGCGGCGCATCGGCGGTGCCGTTGAACACGCCGACGCGCAGCGCGCGATTGTCGCCCGCCACGATGCTGCTGCCGGTTGCAAAGGCGATCCCCTCCGCGCCGGCCGCTTGCAACCGCACGAAGTCGCGCGAGTCGCGGCTGGTCGACACCAGCGCCAGCGGCTGCGACGTCGCGATCCCGCCGCTGCGGGCCAGCAGGTCGATCGCGCCGCCACTCTGCGCCCGCGTGCCCGCCAGTCCCACCGACGCGCCGCGGATCGTCAGCGCGCCCCCGGCGGCAATGTCGCCGCCCAGCGCCACCGCGCCCGCCGCATCGACCAGCACGGCATTGCGCGCATTGAGCGCCCCGGCCGTGACCGCACCGGTATCGGCGGTCAGCGAAATCCGCCCGTCGTCCGCCCGCAGCGCACCCGCCTGCAGCGTGCCCGCGCGCAGCACCAAATCTTCGTTCAGCGACACGTCGCCGACGCTGATCGTGCCGGTGCGGGTCAGCCCGGTGGAAAAGCCGTCGCTGCCCACCGCGCCGCGCAGCGCATTCGCCTCGACCCGCCCCAGCGACACCGCACCGCCGGCATCCGCCGAGCGGATGAAGATGTTCGACTGCCGGTTCGATCCGCCGCGCAAGGACGTGTCGGCGGCGAAGGCGATCGCGCCACTGCCGGTGCCCTCGATCGCCAGCGTCAGCGGATTGGTGTCGACGCCATCGACATTGGACGTCAGCGTCAGCCCCGATGCGCCGGTGATCCCGCCCGCGCCGCCGGTGATCGCGACCAGCCCGTTGGCGGCCTGGGTCACCGTGCCGTTGCCGCCCAGCGCGACGGTGCCGGCACGGACGACATAATCGCCACCGGCAAAGACATTGCCGGTGATGGTCGCACTCGCGGCGGCCGATTGCTCGCCGATGCGGATATGCCGCGCGGCCTGGATCGTGTTCAGCGATACCGCACCGTCGCGGGTGATGAGCACGTCCGAGACATTACCCGTGCGGATATTCCCCGTGACCGTCGTTGCGCCCGTGCCGCTGAGCGCGACATCGTCACCGCGCGCGTTGAGCGCGGCGGCGGACAGCGCGCCCGTGGAAGCGACCGCGATACCGCCATCGCTGGCCAGACTGCCCGCGTTCAACCCGGCCACCTTCAGGTCGAGCGACTGGCGTACATCGACATCGCCCAGCGTCAGCGCCGTCGTCGTCGTCAGCGTCCCGCTGGTCGCGCCATTGCCCACCGCCCCGCGCAGCGATCGCGCCGTCACATTGCCCAGCGCCAGCGCATTGGCATCGCTGCGCCGCCGCAGGATCAGGTCGCCGCGCCGGTCGTCGCCCGCGCCGATCACGCTACCGGCCGCGAAGCGGATGTCGCCCGCGCTGGTGCCGCCGGTGCTCAGCGTGATCGACTCGCTGCCGCCCGATCGCAGCGTCAACCCTGCGCCGCCGACCAGGTCGCCATTGGTCGACACCGCCTGAACGCTGCCGCCCGCCTGCTGCACGATCGTATCCGCGCCGCCCAGCGTGATGCCCGAACCGGCCAGGCTATAGTCCTTGCCCGCCGTCACCGCGCCCGTCACCGACAGTGCGCCATCGGCGGTCAGGTCGACATTGCCGCGCGCGCGCAGCTCGCCGGTGAAGGCCGCCGTGCCGGTGGCACGCGCCTGCACGCCATTGCCGTTGCCGCGATAGTCATAATCGACGCGTAGCGGCCCGCTGGCGACCAGATTGGCCACGCCGCCGGTATCCGCCGCAGTGCCGCCGATGTCGATGCCGCGCAGTCCGCTGGGCGACTTGCCCGCCGACAGGATGATGCCGCGCGTGCCGCCGGACGCGGCGGTGACGCTGGCATCCACCTGCAACAGCGCATCGGTGACATTGTCCTGGCTCGCCAGCGCGAACAGCGCGTCGGTGCCCTGCACGCTGCCACGCACATATTGGCTGCGCCCCGGCACCGAGGTGCCCTTGTTCAGCGTGACCGACAGGATGCTGTCGTCGCGGTAGCGCAGCGTGACGTCGGTCGCGGTGACGAAGGCGGTATTGCCGGCCGAGACGAAGGTGCCCGCTGCGTCGATCTGCGGCGCGACCATCACCAGGCCCATCCGCTCGCCGCTGACGGTGATGCGCGCGCCGTTCATCACGGTGATGCCGGTCGTGCTGTTGGCCGCGCCCTGCAGGCGATAGCTGTTGCCGCTCGACAGGAAGTCGTTGACGTCGGGGTTGAGCGTGGTCAGCACCAGCGAGCCGGTGTTGAACGCCGCATTGGCGCCGACCATGATGCCGTTGGGATTATAGACCCAGACCGCGACGTCCTTGCCCGCGTTCAGCGCCCCCAACAGCTGCGAGGTGTTGCCCGAAATGTCGCGGTTGAGCACCGCGACATTGCCCGACAGCACCGATTCATTCGTGAAATTCGCCCGCTGGCCTTCGGGGATATTGAACCCCTTCCAGTCGATCACCGTGCTACGCGACCGCAAGCCGACGTTCAACTCGCCATTGCCGCTGCTGATGACCGGGCCGAGCAGGCTGGACCGGGTCGAGTCGACATCGGCCGGGGTCGGCAGGCGCGGCGGGGTCGTCTGCGCCTGCGCACCGGCGGCGATCAGCGCGCCCAGCGCGGTGCCGACGCCCAGCCGGAGCGTATGCCGGCGAACAGAGGAGATACGGCGGCTCATCACACTCTCCTATCGGGCGGCATCCCGCAGCTGCATGGTCAACGACACCAGCACGCGGTCGGTCGGCCGCTGGCGATCGAGCAACAGCGCACGGTCCAACGGCTTGGCATAGGCGACGTCCAGCACCAGCCGGTTGGGCAGCGACAGGCGGATACCGCCGCCTACGCTGTTGAAATTGCGCGGTCCCTCGATCGCGGTCCGGTCCAGGTTACGCAAATACAGATGATCGTAAAAGCCATAGAACTGCGTGCCCAGCCCCGACACCACGGGCAGGTCGGCGCGCAGCTCGGCCCGCCCGCCCAGCGCACGGTCGCCACTGTTGGAACCCGGATCGTAACCGCGCCCGATGGTCAGGCTGCCCAGCGCGAATTCCTCGTAATTCAGGAGCGGCCGGTCGGCCCACTGCACCTGACCGATGCCGGCGATGCTGAAGATCGGCCCCAGATTGAGCGTCGCATCCATCACGCCGCGTACCACCCAGGCCTCGGCACTGCCATCCAGCCGCGAGGTCAGCTGGCCGCTCTGGAAGCCGCGCTCGCTGGCGTTCAGGATGCCCAGCCCCTTGCGCACCTCGCCCGAAGCCGCGAGCGCCAGCCAGACATTGCCGTTGCGGTCGAGGAACTGGCGATCGGCGTCCAGCCCGACGAACAGCACGCGCAACCGGTCGCGGGTCAGCGTGACCGAGCGGTCGCCCGAGCCGACGCGCGAGACCTGATCGATGAAGTCGAACCCGCCGCGCGCCCGCGCATTGGCGCGCAACGAACGGATCAGCGGCTGAGTCACGTCGAACCCGGTGATCAGCGTGTTGGTGCGCAGGTCGAGCGCACCCAGATCGGGCCGCGACCAGGCATAGGTACCGCGAATGCCGAAGCTGGTGCCGCTGTCGTTCAACTGGAACACATGACCGCCCTGGACGATCTGCTGCTCCTTGAAATCGGCGGTGCTCGACAGGCCCAGATAGGTCAGGTCGCTGAGGCCCGTCAGGCCATAAATCTCGCCGCGCGCATAGAGCGTCTCGCGACCCAGCTGGCGCGCATTGTAGTTCTGCGCATTGGCATAAAGCGCGAAACGGCGCGAGCTGACGGTCAGATCGCCGATCACCGTGCCCCGCTCGCCACCCGACGGACGCAGCGACAAGGCGACGTCGAGACCGGGCAGGTCGCCGGTCAACAGCAACAGCCGCTCGGCCTCGCGCTCGTTGAGCGGGTCCATCGCCTTCAGCGCGTCGATCCGGCGGCGGAGCAGCGCCTCATAGCGCCCCGCCTCGCCCCGGACACGGACATCGACGATGCGCGCGGTCACGACCTGAAGGCGCAGCACGCCGTCATTGATCTCCTGCGCCGGAATCTGGACCGAGGCGATCCAGCCCCCACGGCGCAGCGCCGCGTTGGCGGCATCGCGCACGTCACAGATCACCTTGATCGGCTGGTCCCCCTGCGGCGCCTCCAGCCCGGCCAGCGCCTCGGCGATCTGCGGCTGGAGCGGCGAGCCGTCGGGCCGACTGAACGCGACCGAGCGGATCGTCAGCCGCAGCGTCGATTCGTCGAACGGGCAGTTGGACACGGGCACCGCGCCCTGCGCATCGACGCGCGCGGTCGACTCGGTACGCGGCTGTGGAGCCGGCGGCGTCACCTCCTGCCGGGTCGGCAGCTGCGGCGTCGTCACCTGCGCCATGGCCGTGGCGGGCAGGGTCAGCGCGACCAACCCGCCCAGCATCTTCATTCGTTCGGCAACCCGCGTCCGCAACTCGTCTACTCCCCCTTGTTACCGGTCCCGGCGATCTTCCTAGCGCCGGCGCTCCTTCCGCGCCCAGGTCGTCCTTATCCGCCGTCCCGCGATCGTCAGTCCTCGGCCTCGTAATAGATTTGCGTCAGCCGCCATCCGGCCGTGCCATGCGTGAACTCCATATCGCCGAAGCGGAACCGGTCCGCCGGCATCTGCGGATCGCGCCGGGGCACCGGCGTCGCCGCCAGCATCGCCCGCTGACTGCGCCCCGCATCATCGACGCCATCGGGCTGGGCGAGCAGCTTGGCGAGCACCGGCGGCACTTGGTCGGGCGTCAGCCGCTTAACCGGCACATCGTCCAGTTCGCCACGCTGCGTCACGATCGGCGCGCTCAAGCGGGCGATCCCCGCCGCATCATGGGCGAGTGCGGCCTTGCGGAATGTCGTCCAGAAACCCGGTAGCGTCCTGGCCGCCTGCGAAACGGCGGCGTTCGCCTCGGCCGATCGCGGCGCAATAGCCTGCGCCCCGATGCTGCCTGCGAGCAGCCCCGAAGATGTCAGACCCCATATCCCGGCACGCACCAGAATAGCGTTTCGCAATCAAAACCCCTTTCTGATTGCCCCTGGCCTCATCTGTCCTGTCGTCGACTGCTCACAAGACATAATGATGACGCCAACAGAACGAATTTGCGCCAGCCCCGATCCATCGCATCTGGATAAAATAGGTTAGCCCCGGCGGTATTTGCTCACGCATGGCTCGGACAACGCCGTCCGTCACCACGCACCCAGATGCTCGTCAGAAAGCGCATGCCCGCAACCGCGCCACAGCGGCGATACCCCTGCGCCGGAAGCGCCCGCCCTGACCAGATATGCAGCGTCAGCGCCGCCACGGGTGCCAATATGAGCCAACCGATGGCGAGCAGGGACATCCCCCTGTGCCACCGCAAAGGCAAGCGGATGATTATGATCACACCGATCGCCGTCATGGCCGCCGCCGCCGGAATCATAGCGGCGCCTCCTGTGCGGACCGTCACGACGGGGACCTGCCGCACGACCGCGTCATGGATAGCCAGGACATCGCTCAACCCCAGATAACCGCATACCAAGGCAAGCGTTACCAGCGCCAGCCCAAGGCCCCGATCGCGCACGCTATGCCGCGGGGTTTCCATCGACCGCCCGCTTCATGACCGCGATGACCAGCCCCCTCATGATCCCACCGCCTCATCAAGCGGCAGCGCAGCGGGTGTCGCCGCGGCGCCATCGAAACGATAGCTGAGCGTATCGCCCGCCATCTCGACGGTGATCGTCGCCACCTCTTCGCCGCGCATCCGCCGATCGAGCAGCGCGATCGACATGTCGGGCAGCAGGCTGTTGGTCAGGATCGCGTCGATCATCCGCCCGCCCGACGCCGCCTGGGTGCAGCGCGCGACGATATGGTCGACCACCGCATCGTCGATGGTCAGGACGATGCCATGCTGCTCCGCGACACGCCGCACGATGCGGTTCAGCTGCAACCGGACGATCCCCGCCAGCACCGGCTTGGACAGCGGGTAATAGGGCAGCACCAGCAACCGCCCGAGCAGCGCCGGCGGAAACACCTTGAGCAGTTCGGGACGCAGCGCCTCGGCCAGCCCGTCCGGGGTCGGCGCCAGTTCGTCATCCTCGGTCAGCGTGGCGATCAGATCGGTGCCGACATTGCTGGTCAGCAGGATGATCGTGTTGCGGAAATCGATATGCCGCCCCTCGGCATCGTTCATGAAGCCCTTGTCGAACACCTGGAAGAAGAGTTCGTGGACGTCCGGGTGCGCCTTTTCAATCTCGTCGAGCAGCACCACCGAATAAGGGCGGCGGCGCACCGCCTCGGTCAGGACGCCGCCCTGGCCATAGCCGACATAGCCCGCCGGCGCGCCCTTCAGCGTCGAGACGCTGTGCGCTTCCTGAAACTCGCTCATGTTGATGACGATCATCGAATCGTCGCCCGAGAACAGCAGTTCGGACAGCGCATGCGCGGTCTCGGTCTTGCCCACGCCCGAGGGGCCGCAGAGCATGAAGACGCCGACCGGCTTGTCGGGATTGTCGAGCTTGGCGCGCGAGGTCTGCACCCGCCGGGCGATCGCGTCCATAGCGTGGTCCTGGCCGATGACCCGGTCCTTCAGCGCATCGGCGATGGTCAGGACGCTCGCGATCTCGTCCTTGACCATCCGGCCGACCGGGATGCCGGTCCAGTCGCCGACGACCGCCGCGATCGCATCGCCGTCGACCATGCCGAACACCATCGGCGCATCCCCCGCCGCCGCGCGCGCCGCCGCCAGCGCGGTGTCGAGCGCGGCCGCATCGCCGCCTTCGCGTGCGGCACGAACCTGTTCGAGCGCGTCCTTTTCTTGCGCCCAGCGCGCCTCGACCGCCTCGACCCCGGCGCGCGCCTCGGCGATCGTCGCGTCCAGTTCGGCGATGCGCTCGTCCCGGCGATAGCGCGCATCGGTCTCGCGCTGGACGATGCCACGCTCGACCTCCAGCAGTTCCAGGCGGCGGCGACGATCCTCGACCACCGCCGGCGTCGCATGCTGCGACACCGCCACGCGCGCCGCCGCCGTGTCGAGCAGGCTGACCGCCTTGTCGGGCAATTGCCGCGCGGGCACATAGCGCTGCGACAAAGTCACCGCCGCCGCGACCGCCTCGTCGAGGATGACGACGCCGTGATGCGCCTCCATCGCGGGCATCACCGAACGCAGCATGGCGATCGCCACATCGGCCTCCGGCTCCGCGACATCGACGACTTGGAACCGCCGGGTGAGCGCGGGGTCCTTCTCGAAATATTGCCGATATTCGGCATAGGTGGTCGCCGCGATCGTGCGCAGCCGCCCGCGCGCCAGGGCGGGCTTCAGCAGATTGGCGGCATCGCCCGTCCCCGCCTGTCCCCCCGCGCCGATCAGCGTATGCGCCTCGTCGACGAACAGGATCACGGGCGAGGCCGCGCCCTCCACCTCGTCGATTACCTGGCGCAGCCGCTTCTCGAACTCGCCCTTTACGCCCGCACCCGCCTGCATCAGCGTCACGTCGAGCGAACGCAGCGTCACGCCGGTCAGCGCAGGGGGCACATCGCCATCGGCGATCCGCCGCGCCAGCCCCTCGACCACCGCCGTCTTGCCGACGCCCGCCTCGCCCACCAGGATCGGGTTGTTCTGCCGCCGCCGCATCAGCACGTCGATCAACTGGCGGATCTCGGCGTCGCGACCGACCACGGGATCGATCTCGCCCGCCGCCGCACGCGCGGTCAGATCGACCGAATAGCGGGCCAGCGCCTCGCCGACCGGCGCCGGGCTGGAAGCGGCGGGCGTCGCTCCGCCCGCAGCCTCGACGGCCGGCGCGGTGCTTTCGCGCGAGGGCGCGACGATCGCCTCGAACTCGCGCGCCAGCCGATCCGCAGAGACCTTACGCCACTCGTTGCTGGTCGCGAACAGCGCGCTGCGCAGCGTCGCGGTCTTCAGCATGCCATAGAGAAGATGCCCGGTCCGCACCTTGCCCGCGCCGAACTGCAGCGAGGCGTAAAGCCAGCCCTTCTCGATCGCCTCCTCGACCTGCGGCGCGAAATCGGAAATCGCCGAGGCCCCGCGCGGCAATATGTCGAGCGCCCCGACGATGTCGCGCGCCAACGCCGCCTCGTCGATCCCGAACGCCGCCCGAATCGCGGCGACATCCCCGGTCGCATCCTGAACGAGCAGGTGCAGCCAATGGACCAGCTCGACATAAGGGTTGCCCCGCATCCGGGCGAAACCGGTGGCGGACTCGATCGCCTGAAGCGCCGTCGCATCGAGACGACCGAACAGGGCGGTACGGCTGATATCGGTCATGCTGATCCTTGTCTGGCGAGGGATTGGAGGGCTGGCGGTCAGGGGCGCGGGGTCATGACTGGCATTCGCCCGCCAGCAAGCCGAACCCGCTTTCCAGCTGCAAAGCGGCATTGCCGGTCGGCGTATCGCCCTTTTCCGGTATCGACAGTTCGACGGGCGGTCCGTCCCGCTCGATCTTGATGATGCGACGTCCTGACGTGGTCCGGCTCACGACATTGCCCACCTTGTGCCAATCGACCTTCGTGGACCCGGCGGCCGTGACGATGCTCGTCGTGCAGCGATCGTCGAGGCGAAAATCGGTGATGCGCGCATCCTCCAGCGTACCGCCGTCGAGCAGGATTTCGCGGTACAGCTTCGCCCCGGTCTGGTTCGTGCGGTCGATCGTCGGTGCGGTCTGAGCCGCCGCCTCCGTGGCGATCGGCGCAGGGGCATCTGCCGCCATATTCACGGTCTCAGTCGATGTGTCGCCCGATCCGATGGCGTTCGCCGTCGTGTCATTGGCCACCACCTGCTCGGCCGGTGCGCCACATCCACTGAGGATCAGCGCGGGAACCAGTCCCTTCATCCAGATACGCATCATTCATATTCTCCGTACAAAAACATACGAGCTTCTGCCTCGCGCCGCCGGACCAAGCTGGCGACGACCGTCTTGCCCGATCGAACGTGCTTTTTGATCTCCAGCATCGCGTCATGCTTCTGGCCAGCATTGACCAGCCTCGCAGTTGCGGGCCAGCCAGCGCCGGGATTGTAAACATAGGATACCAGCGCATCGAACTCCTGCTGGTGCAGGGGTACGCGGATGCGGCGTTTCACGATCGCCTCGTAATGCGGGACGACGTGAATGATCAGCTGTCTTTGCTGCCCCTCGGTCAGGTTCAGCAGGTTCTTGTTTTCCTTCACGAAGGCGGTCGCCTGTGCGCCGAACAAGCCCGCGCCCATGGCAGCTGTTCGCGCCGCTGCGGCGGGCACCTGCACCGCGATCAGGTCGCGCTCAATGGCTGCCGCCGTGCGTTCCTTCATATCATAACCGGCGCCGATCGTGACGCCGCTCGACGCCGTGGGATGGTGCAACGCATGGCTGACCTTCCGCTGCGCCTCATGATCGAAGATGAAGTTCCGTCCCTTCAGCGACATATGCATATCGCCCACCGGCGAAGCCTCACCCCGAGGGGCAGGCGCGGTAGTGGCGCGCTGTCGAGCGTTGGCGACGGTAGGGCCAAGGGCACCGGGATTGCGACCAGCCTGACGCTGCGCACCCGGCAGGCTCGCCGCGCGCCCGCCGGTGGCGGCTCGCTGCAACGCACCGGCAGTATGGCGGCCAACGATTCCATCGGGGGGATACAGCCCTACCCGACGCTGAAATGCGCGCACCGCACGTTCGGTTTGCGAGCCGAATATGCCATCGGCCTGCAGGCTGGGATCGGTCGATTGGAGCTGCCGTTGTAACGCCCGCACGGCGTCGCCGCGACTGCCCATTCGCATCGTTCCTGTCATGCGACATCACTCCTGTGCAACTGTTCCTTCTGTGCCTTGCCCCCGGTCCGCCGCAGGTGCGCGTCACGGCGCACGTCGCTCCCGCCCCCGCCCAGCCATCCCGACCAGCCCAGCCGCGTGCGCCCGTCCAGCCGTGCCGCCGGCGCCTGTTCGGCGGGGGTTTCCAGGGCGACGTCCCATTCTAGGTGGCTGGGGGCGAAGGCGTCGAGCGCTTCGGACAGGATGGCGAAGCGTTTGCCGCCGGGCAGCAGCGCCTCGTAATCGGCGCGCGAGCGGGCGCGGATGACCACGCGGAAGGCGTCGGAGGCGACGCGGGTGCGGCGGCCCAGCACCATGCCTTCGCCAAAACCGCTGAACTGACGGCCGAGCCGGGTCTGGTCCTCCGGCTCGATGTCGCGCCAACGCGGCTGATATTCCAGCACGCGTACGCTCTGGCCGAGCAGATGGGTCAGCGCATCCTCGATCGCGCCGGCGCTGCGCCGCCCGGCGAACAGCGCAGCATAATGAAGCCGGGCATGGGCGGGAAAGGCGCCGTTCGGCTTGGCCCCTTGCGTCGCGCCGGTCAGCCGCGCGGCCTGTTCGGCGAAGCGGTCGTCCTGCGGGCGGTCGGCCTGCGCCGCCGGCTGTGAATCCGCCCAGGCGCGGTAGAAGAATTGCAGCATCCGCCCGGCCAGCACATCCAGCCAGCGACCAAAGGGTTGTTGCCGGGCATAGCGGCGCTCGAACGCGGCGAACTCGGTCAGATGCTGGGGCAGCGGCCCCATCGGCCCGGTCAAGCCCAGCCAATGCCCCTCGACGCGCGCCCGCCCGTCCTTGACCGCGACCCCGGCCAGCGTCGAGTCCGGAAAGGCGAGCGTGGGCACCTGTGCCAGATCGGCGATGCTCTGCGCCGGCCGCCGGGCGCGGCCGAGGCGCGGCAGATGCGGCGCGCGCGCCTCCGCCCCGCGCGCGATGGGGAACAGCCCATGCCGCTTGGTGTCCGCCGCCGCGGCCGCCAGGAAGCTCAGATGGTCGGCCGGCGACCGATCCTCAGCGGCCATCGCTGAAACTCCCCTTCATTGACGCTGGCGACATGGGTTTCGGTAAAGGCGTTGATGCTGGCGAACTCGGCTAGGAAGCGCTCCAGCACCGCCGAGAACAGGAATTTGCGTTCCTTGTCGAAGGCCTTGTCATCGAGCGTGACATGGATGCGATGCCCGCGCGCGATCGCCATCCGGTCCATGCCGGGCACGCGCCGCGCGATGCGGGTCGAGCGGATCGCGGTGACGCCGTCGATCTGGCGGCGCGCATCGGCGTCGTCGGGGCGGCCATAGAGCGCTAAGTGATCGCGCAGCACCTGCGGATCGCTGCCCTCCTCGGGCGCGATCGTCATGTAATTGGGGGTCAGGTGACCGATCACCCGCCAGGCCGCATCGCCCATGCCCAAAGGCGGCTGCGGCCGGGTCGGCGCGCGCAGCACCGTCACCGCGCGCGCGGGCACGCCCGAGACGATGAAATGCTGGTCGCCGCGAAAGGTCAGCAGTTCGGGCAGCTCGCGATTGGTGACCAGCGCGCGCACCGCTAGTTCGTCGACCTCGTCCAGCCTTGCGGGGTCCGAGGGCGCGGTCAGGCTGAGCCAGGTCTCGGTGCCGGTATATTCGCCGCGCCGCCGCAGGCGCTGCTCGCGCGTCGACAGGCGGCGCGGACGCAATTGCGTCGTGTAGAACAGCGCGTCGCTCCAGTCGTAGAGCAGCGCGCCATAGGCATAGAGCGGCGCGACGGTGCGCGGCGCGACGCCATTGGCGCCGTAGGCCTGCACGTCGAGCACCCGGAACACCTCATAGTCGAGCGGCCGGGCGCGATCGGGGACGACATGATGTTCATGCTCGAACCGCGAGCGGCGGACGCGCCCCAGCTGCTTTTCGAACAGGTTGATCGCGGGCGTCGCGAACAGGCGGAAATTGGCGGGTGCGACCGCATCGTGCAGGACCGGCGACGACCGGTCGAACAACAGCACCACGTCGCACGCCTTGGGACTGGTGCGGAAGGCGCGGTCGAGGCCGGGCAGGTCGACGAACAGGAAGCGTTCGGGACAGGCGAAATATTCGCTGAGCAGGCGATAACCGCGAAACGAGCGCAGCTCGGCGGGCAGCAGCGCCTGGTCATCGGCAAAGCCGACCTGTTCGGGCTGGGGCAGCTTCACCCACCCCTCGGCACCCGCCGCCGCATCCGCCGATCGCGCGACGACCGCCATCGTCTCGCCCATGATCTGGCGATAGAGTTCGCCCGGCACCGCCTCCGACCCCGCGAGATAAAGCGGCAGCGATTTGGGCAGGATTTGCGGCAGGCTGGCCCCCGCCGTCGCCTCGAACCGGATGCGCAGGCCCGCCTCGGCGCGGACATTGGCGGCCCCGGCGAAAGGCGCGACCGCGACGCGGCTCGCCAGATACTCGACCTGGGTGATCTTCAGCGGCCAGAGCGTCACGTCATGGCCGGTGCGGAACTCCACGCTCGCCCCGCCCTGCTCGCCCGCCGCCGCGATCAGGGGGGTGCCGCGCGGCACGGCATGCCCCTTGATCAGGACGGGATCGCCCTCCTTGGGCTCGAACCCGGCGATGCACATGGACGGGGTCGGCGCCAGATAATGCGGCTGGACCGCGTGCAGCAGATGCTGGGTGAATTCGGGATATTGATCCGCGATCTTCAGCTGGACGCGCGCGCCCAGGAAGGCGACCCCCTCCAGCAGGCGCTCGACATAGGGGTCGGGATCGGTCGGGGTCTTCAGGCCCAGCCGGCCCGCGACCGATTCATGCTCCTCGCCGAACGCGCGAGCCTCCTCGCGCAAATAGGCGAGTTCGTCATTGTAGAAGCGCAGCAGCCGGGGATCGATGCCGGCACTACTCACGGACGTTCACCGTCGCCGTCTCCGCCTCCACCTCGGTCCGGAACTTGACCGCGATCGCCTCGGCGGCGGCCGCGATGTCGCCCTGGATCATGAAGTGCAGCGCATGGGGTTCGTCCTCATCCTCGATCGGATCGACGGTCAGCCCGTCGCGCGACAGGCGCGGCTCGAACAGCCGGATCGCGCGGCGAATCTCCCGCGCCCGCGCCAGCACCGCGCGCCGGTTGAGCACGCGCCCCGCCAGATCGGTCAGCCCATAGTTGAGCACCGACTCGGCGACATGCGGATAGCGTTCCAGATCGACCAGCGATTCCAGATTGGTGGTGTTGAACAGCCAGGCCAGATCGCGCCGGATCGTCGCGCGCAACGCCGCCTCGTTGAACCGCTCCAGCCGGGGCACCGAATAATAACGGAAATTCTCGCGGCTGATCTCGGGCGCCTCGTCGCTCATGTCGCGCATGCCCGAAATCTCAAGATCGGCGACCAGCTTGTCGAACAGGGTCGGGGTCAGGCGCTGGGTGACGGGCATGGCCGGCCTCAGTCAAAGCGCAGCTGGCGGAGCGACAACAGACCATGCTCGCCGCCGTCCGACGTCATCAACATTCGCTGGCCGATACCGATCTCGCCGCCCCGCCCATCGTCGCGCCAGTCGGTCGCACGGGCCAGCGCATGGTCCGCGTCCAGCGCGGCCGGATCGCCGATGATCGGATAGCGGGCCGGCAGCAGCACGGCGATGCGCGGGCCGGTCTTCAGCGTGAGTTCGACCGGATACCAGACGAGATCGCGCAGGTCGCGCGGCCCCTCGCTGACCATCACGGCGATGTCGGAAAAAGGGAGCAGCCCGTAACGGCCACCGATGATCGCCTCGATCGTCGGGCCGAAACGCGAGTCCGCGTCGGCGATCCATGCGATCGGCGTGTCATTGAACGAACCGGGGGTGTCGGGGGCCGCCACGAACGCCGTGTCGCGCAAGGCATCGGCCTCCTCGACCCTGCCCTGCGTGGACAATTGCAGCGCTTCGGCGATCTGCAAGGACCAGTCCGGTGCCTCGCCATGAATATCGGCACGCACCGTGCCGGCAAAGACGTCGGCGCGGACGCGTTCCGCGGCGATCGCCTGTCCATAGACGACCGACAGCATCTGCGCCTCGGGCGACAGGCTGGCGAGCGTCGTCAATTGTGTGGCCGCCTTGTCCCATTCGCCGGCCAGCGCCAGCAACTGGAACAGGAACAGCCGGGTCTTGGCATCGCCGGGGGCGGTCCGAGCGGCCTCCACCAGTGCGCGGCGCGCACCGGTGAGGTCGCCGGAGCGGAGCAGGGCGTCCGCGTCGGTCATCATCACTCCTGGATCGAGAGGGCCAACGCGAACGCCCCGTACCGGACTTTGCGGCGGGTTTAGCCCGCTTCGTTCTGACGGATGTCGTAGTAAGCGGTGACGACGCCGCCGTCCTTGCCGCCCTGTTCGTTCTGCGCCTGATAGTCGAAGGTCACCTTCGCGCAGTTGAACGTCACCGACTCCATGATCGAATCGCCGCCCGACGCACCGTTATTGTGGATGTCGGAGACGATCACGTCCTCGAGACGGATCTTGTAATAGGTCAGCGGCGCATTGCCGTCGCCGGCCTTCTGCGAATAGATGATCGCTTCCTTGATGTGCTTGCCCGAGGCGCAGGCCTTGAACAGCAGCGGCGACGACTTGTCGACTTCCTTCTGGATGCGGATGTCGGAGATTTCGGCCTTGCCCGAACCGCCACCGGCGCCGCCGGTGTGGAACGAACCATGCTGCACCGCGCCGAAGTCGAACGAGATGATGTCGATCTCGTTCGCGTGGTTCTTCTTGCGCGACTCGCCGTTGATGCCGTCAATTTTCAGGAAAAGGTCGACTGCCATGAGATTTCTCCCTCTCTTTGGTCGTGGTCAGATGGAATTTCCGATCATCCCGACGTCTTGGGCAGGCGCGACACCATGCTGAGCGCCACATCCATGCCTTCCAGCTGGTAGTGCGGGACGAACATGAACTTGCCCTTGTAGTAACCCGGATTTTCCTCGTCCGGGATGACCTCGATCTTCGCCTGCTTCAACGGCAGGCGTGCCTTGGTCTCCTCATTGGAGGTCGTGGGCGAGCCGTCGACATATTGCAGGACCCAGTTGTTCAGGTCGCGCTGCAACTGGTCGGCCTCGCGCGATCCGCCCACCCAGTCGCGCACCATGCACTTCAGGTAATGGGCGAAGCGGCAGCTCGCGAAGATATAGGGCAGACGCGCGGACAGGTTGGCGTTCGCGGTCGCCTCCTTCTTGTCATAGGTCGCGGGCCGGTGAACGGTCTGCGCGCCGATGAAGGTCGCCTGATCGGTGTTCTTGCGATGGACCAGCGCCATCAGCCCGGCCGAGGACAGCTCCGCCTCGCGCCGGTCCGAAATCGCGATCTCGGTCGGGCATTTGTAATCGATCCCGCCCTCATCGGTCGGGAAGGTCGCGGTCGGCAGTTCCTCGACGGTGCCCCCCGACTCGACGCCGCGGATGCGCGTCGTCCAGCCATAGGTGTTGAACGCCTCGGTGATGCGCGTGCCCATCGCATAGGCGGCGTTCAGCCACAGATGCGCGTCATGCTCGCCGCCCGTATCCTCTTCGAAATCGAACTCGTCGACCGGCTCGCTCTTGGCGCCATAAACCGGCCGCCCCAGGAAGCGCGGCAGCGCGAGTGCTAGATAGCGGCTGTCCTCCGACTTGCGGAACGAGCGCCACGCGGCATAGTCGGTCGCGTCGAACAGCTTGCCCAGATCGCGCGGATTGGACAGCTCGGTCCAGCGGTCCATGCCCAGCAGCGCGGGCGCAGCGGCGGCGATGAAGGGCGCATGGCTGGCCGCGCCGATCCGCGACAGTCCGCGCATGACCTCCAGATCGGCGGCCGAATGGTCGAAATAATAGTCGCAGACGAATGCGCCATAAGGCTGCCCGCCCAGCTGGCCGAATTCCGACTCGTAGATTTTCTTGAACAGCGGGCTCTGGTCCCAGGCCGCGTCGCGATACTGGCGGAACATCCGCCGGCATTCTTCCTTGGACATGTTCATCACGCGGATTTTCATGTCCTTGCCGGTCGAGGTGTTCATGACGAGATATTCGAGACCTCGCCAGGCCGACTCGAGCTGCTGGAACTCGGGATGATGGATGATCTTGTTGATCTGTTCAGTCAGCTTGCGGTCGATCGCCGCGCGCATCGCATCGACCGTGGCGAACACGTCGCCCCCGATCACCTGCGCATTTTGCAGCGCCTGTTCGGCCAGCGTCTGCACCGCCGCCTCGATCCGCGTCTTGCGCTCGTCATTGGCGGGGCGGAACTCCTTTTGCAGGAGCGCCTGGAATTCGGAAAGCTCGCCCTCAGCCTCGGCGGGGGCGGCGGCGTCGGTCTGTCTCAGCGCGTCTTGAGCCATGGGTCGCTCCGGAATTGAGGTGGGGGATCAGGCCTGGACCGGCGGCGTGCCGGCATCGTCGTTCGAAGCATGCTGCTCCGCCGCCGCGTCGTCGCGCGCGGCCGACAGCGCCTTCAACAGCGCCGGGTCCTTCAGCACCTTGTCGAGCAGGTCCTGCGCGCCATGCTTGCCATCCATATAGGACAGCAGATCCTCCAACTGGGTCCGCGCCTCGAGCAGCTTGGACAGCGGCTCGATATTCTTGGCGATCTCGCCGGGCGAGAAGTCCTTCATCGACGAGAAGGTCAGGTCGACGCCCAGCTTGCCCTCGCCCGACAGCGTGTTGTCGACCGCGAAGGCGACGCGCGGGGCGATCGCCTCCATCCGCTGGTCCATATTGTCCATGTCGAAATCGACGAACTCGCGAACCTCGGCGGCCTTCTTGTCCTTCAGGCTCTTGCCCGACAGATCGGACAGCACACCCATGACGAACGGCAGCTCGATCTTCTGGCGCGCGCCATAGGTTTCGACTTCATATTCGATATGGACGCGCGGCTTGCGGTTCTCGCGAATGAAGCGCTGACCGCTCTTGATAGCCATGACTGCCTCCCTGTTTCACTTTCGGCTAAAGCGCCGAACGCGCATCGTTACGGGTAAGTTTCAATCGCTACATCAAATCCGAGGACGAGCCGCCGGAGTCCCGTGCCATCAATACGACACTGGCCTCATTGCCACTACCCGGCGCTATGTCCTTCAGAATCTCCATGAAGTCCATGGTAATCCATGACTTTATTCGCTTCAACCCGATCGGGATCGGACTTGATGGTTCAGAGCGTGCATAATATGCGATGATCTGATCGATCGATTTGGCGACATCCTCGCGATTGTTGATGCGCCCGGCAACGAAACCGGCGGAATTTGGCTGCGATGCTTGTAGTGAAACTTCACCTATGTTGGTGATTACTTCATCATCATGAGTCGCACCGGTGAACGGCGCCAGCGCACGGGTGATCGTGCGCAGCACGTCATAGGTCGGCTCGAAATTCGTCCCCGTCTCGCCGATCGCGCTGGCGCGGTCTGACAGCACGGCATCGGCGCGTCGGATCGCCGCCTCGATCCGGGTCAGCCGCGCGACGGCCGCCTCCAGCACATCGACCGGCGTGTCCGCGACCGCGGCGCGGAACGGACCATAGCCCGGCTCGCTCGTACCGCCCTCGGCAAAACGCTCCAGATCGGCGCCCGAAAAGCTGCCCAGCCGCGCATGCTGGATCAGCGGCACGCGGCGCAGCGGCCCCAGAAACTCGCCGATCCGTACCAGCGACTCGCATGCGCCGCGCCGCCCCTGGATGCCATATTCCGCGATCGTCGGATGCGCGTCGGTCCACATCCGCTCGAACAGGTCAGCGAGCAGCGTCGCGCCCGACTCGACCGCCTCGAGGTCACCGCTCTGCGCGCCGGCACGCATCCAGTAGATGGCGAGCCAGACGTCGCGCGTCTCCTGCGCCTGGGCGACGATCAGCGCGATGGTGCGCGGCCAGTCGACCTCTTCGCCGTCATCGGCAAAGGCCTGTTCGATCGCCTGGCGGCCATTGTCATAGGACAGGTCCGGCCCGGCCGGCGCGTCGAGCGACAAGGGCTGCGACAGGGTGTCGATATCGGGTGCCATGCCCGTCGCCCCGCTTAGCGGATCAGTTCCGCCTCGACCCGCCGGTTGGCGGGATCGGTCACCGCATGGCCCGGCAGCGGCGCGGAATAGCCCAGCCCCCGCGCCTGCAACCGGCTGCGGTCCACACCCAGGCTGGCGAGATAATCCGCCACCGCCTGCGCACGCCGCGACGACAGCGACTGGTTGAGCGCGCGACCGCCACGCAGATCGGTATGTCCCTCGATCAGGAAGCGGCGATCGCGCAGTTCGGGCATCTGCAACGAGCGGGCGAAGACCTGCGCCGCCTCGCGCCCTTCTTGTGTCAGCTGGTCGGAATTCAGATGGAAGCCGATCATCAGGTCGGCACGCGGCCGGGCGACGCCGGTGCCGGCCGCCGGCATCGGGGCCGCCGCGCTGTAGCCCGACGCCCTGTTGGCGGCCGCGACCGCCGCCGCGCCGCCGATCCCGCGCCCGCGTCCCGGTGAGGCCGCCGCCGCGCGCCGCTCCGGCCCGCGCGTCGATACCGCCCGGGCGGCGGGGGTGGCGGATGCGTTCGACTCGGCGACCGGCCGGGCGAGGCGGAAGCCCTTGGTGGCGGGCGCGTTGCGAGTCGCCTGCGGCGCCTCGACGCCGTCGCACTTGCCGGCAAAGGTGCAAAGATAGCCCTCGACCGTCGGGCGATCGCCGCCGCCACGCTGTTGCGCGGTCGCGCCACCGGCGATCAGGATCACACCCGGCAGGGCCAGGGTCAGCAGCAGCTTCGTACGCATCGACACCTCTTTGCTTTTGCTCACCTAAGGGGAAAGTCTACTGACCCATAACGCGCAGCACAAGCCATTGTGGCAGCATCAAGGCAAATAGCGCGGTAACCATAATGGTCCGATCTGACCCTATGGGACTTGCTCTATGCTAAACACGTTGAACCATTGTCCTATCGGGATCGCGGCATTACTCTTGGCCACGCCTGCCCTGATCCGGGCGGGTTGGATGGGAGTTTCAGGTGGCGGAATCGACGCAGCGCCTGACACAGATGTCGATCGACGTCGGTGACGAGCAGGTCGTTCTAGAACGGATCGAGGGCAGCGAACGGCTGGGGCGCCCCTTCACCTATCATGCGGACATCATCTCGCCGCTGGAGATCGATCTCCAGCCGCATCTCGGCAAGCCCGCCGCGCTCGCCGTGCTAGAGGATGAGGAGCTGCTGCGCCGGTTCCACGGGCTGGTCACCGCCGGTGAATATGTGAAGGAAACGCAGAGCGGCCATCATTACCGCCTGACCCTGCAGCCCTGGACCTATTATCTGGCGCAGAACCGCCAGATGGCGATCTTTCAGGACAAGACCGCGGTCGAGATCATCAAGCAGGTGATCGAAGGCGCCGGCATCCAGGACGTCGATTACAGCCGCCTGTCCCGCCCGCGCGTGCCGCGCGGTTACTGCGTGCAATATAAGGAAAGCGACTTCGCCTTCGTCTCGCGTCTGATGGAAGAGGAAGGCATCTATTATTTCTTCCAGCATGAGGAAGATCGCCACATCATGGTGCTGTGCGAAGGGACCGCGTCGCACCAGCCGGGGCGGCCGTCGCGGCTGACCTACAACGCCAACAGCGTCTCGGTCTTCACCACCAATTCCAAGTCGCGCTTCAATCGCCAGAATGATTATGTCCAAAGCTGGATGGAGCGGGTCGTCTCCACCGGCGAGGCGCGCGTCGTCACTCGCGATTTCGATTTCGAGGCCCCCGACCAGCCGCTTGCCGCCGAAGCGACGGGCCAGGGCGCGCATCCGCGCGACGACCGCGAGATCTTCATCTATCCGGGCCGCTATACCCGCGAAAAGACCGGGCGCGGCG
Source organism: Sphingomonas pseudosanguinis (assembly GCF_052056765.1). Taxonomy (NCBI): domain Bacteria; kingdom Pseudomonadati; phylum Pseudomonadota; class Alphaproteobacteria; order Sphingomonadales; family Sphingomonadaceae; genus Sphingomonas; species Sphingomonas pseudosanguinis. The sequence goes on along the minus strand of NZ_CP189888.1, from coordinate 604,944 downwards.
ACCAGGAACAGACGGGGCGCGAGCGTGGCCAGGCGCTGCTCGATGCGCAGCGCGCCGGGCGGCGCACCTTTACCGGCACCTCGCAGGCCGCCGGGCTGACGACGGGCTACCGCGTCGATGTCGATGGCCATCCCGCGGGACGGATGAACGCCGCCTACCTGATCACCTCCACCTTCCACTCGATCACGGCGGAAAGCTACCGCTCGGGCAAGCAGGAGGATGAGGAACCGTTCAACGTCCGGTTCGAGGCGATTCCCGCCGACACCGCGTTCCAGCCGGTGCCCGAAACCCCGCGCCCGCGCGCTATGGGGCTGGAGACCGCGATCGTCACCGGACCGGCGGGCGAGACGATCTACACCGACGAATATGGCCGGGTGAAGGTACGCTTCCACTGGGATCGCGGCGACACGCCAGGCGAACGCTCGACCTGTTGGATTCGCGTGTCGCAGACGGGGGGGCTCGGCAATGTCATCCTGCCGCGTGTCGGGCATGAGGTGCTGGTCGATTTCCTCGATGGCGATCCCGACCGGCCGGTGGTGATGGGGCGCGTCTTCAACCGCGCGCACATGCCGGTCTATGACCTGCCCGCCAACAAGACGCGCGCGGTGTGGCGCACGCTGACCTATGGCGCGAGCGGCGACTACCCTGAGAGCGAGGCGCTCGACAGCGGGCAGAACCGCACCTCGAACGAGATCCGCTTCGAGGACAAGGGCGGCCAGGAAGAGCTGTTCATCCATGCCGAGCGCGACATGAACAGCCGCGTCCGCTTCGACGAGACGCGCCATGTCGGCCACAATCAGGGCCGCCGCGTCGGGCTGGACCGCACGACCAACATCGGCCGCGACGATAGCAAGTCGATCGGCCGCGACCGCTCGACCGGGGTCGGGCGCAACGACACGCTGCTGGTCGGACAGGTACTGGAGATCGAGGCGGGGCAATCCCTGACCATCCGCTGCCAGAATTCGATGATCACGATCGAGCCGAATTCGATCACGATCCAGTCGCCCAACATCGAAATTCAGGGCACCGCGTCCTTCAAGGTCAATTCGCCCGATGCGCGGATCAATGGCGGGGCGACATTGGTTCTGAATGGCGGGCGGACCGACATCAATCCCGATGGCGGCGCGGGTGTCGCCGACCCGAAACCCCTGTCCGCCCCCAAGGTCACGCCCGGCGGCGGCAAATAAGGGTTCTGCATCATTAGCTGGAATGACCACGCCCCGATGACGCTGACCCTGACGCTGTCGGGCGATGCCCGGCCCGAGGGCGGCACCCCGCGCGAGCTGGTGCTCGACCGGCGCGGCGCGGTGGTGGGGCGCGCGCCGGGTTGCGACTGGGCGCTGCCCGACCCGACGCGGCATCTGTCCTCGCGCCATTTCGAGATTCGCTTCGACGGGCAGCAATATCTGCTGACCGATTGTTCGACCAACGGCACGATGCTGGGCACGAGCGGCCAGCGCGTATCGGGATCGCATGTCGTACGCGACGGCGACCGCTTCCTGGCCGGCCCCTATGTGATCGAGGCGCGGCTGTCGTCACAGGGGGCCGCCCCCGCCGCTTCAGGCTGGCATGGCTGGGGCGATACGGCAGGTGCCACGCCGGCGGCCAGTGAGGCGCCCGCCGCCAGCGGCTGGGGACCGGTTCCGTCCACCGGCGGCGGTGGCGGTGGCTGGCAGCCCCAAACCGGCCCGTCGCTCGCCCGGCCCGAGCCGCACCGTGCGGCCAGCAGCGTATGGGGTGACACTCCCGCCGCCCCCGCATCGCCGCCACGCGGCGGCTGGACGCCAGAGGCGGCGGCACCGCCTCCGCCGGTCGTATCCGCCTGGGACAGCGCCGCGCCGCTCGCCGACCCCGCCTCGCCCTGGTCGAGCGCGGCACCCGATCGGCCGCCCACTCCGTCGCCCAACGAGCTATGGGGACGCATCGCCGAGGGCAATGTCGTCGACTGGGCACGCGGCGGTTTCGGCCAGCCGGTCGAGCGACCGCGCGATCCGCTGGGCCTCAATCCCGAGCCGCAGGCCGCGCTTCCCCCCGAACGTCCCAAGCCCCCGGCGCCCCCGCCCGCCCCGACCGGCGCCGGCGATGCGGCGGAGTTTCTGCGTGCCGCCGGCCTCGACCCTGCGCAATTCCCCGACCCCGCCGAGGCGATGCGCCGCGCAGCGCCCCTGCTCGCCAAGCTGGTCTCCGGTCTGGTCGTGATGCTGGAGGCGCGCGCACGGGCCAAGGCGCAGCTTGGCGCGGATGCCACCGCCTTCAATCCCAGCGGCCACAACCCGCTGAAATTCGCGCGCCGGCCCGAAGATGCGCTGATCGCGCTTCTTTCCGCGCCACAACCCGGTTTCCAGGCGGGCGACGAGGCGGTCGAGGATGCGTTCCGCGACCTGCAATCGCACCAGATCGCGACGCTGCGCGCGATGCAGGGCGCGCTGAAGGCCACGATCGAACGCTTCGCCCCCGCCGCGATCGAGGCGCGCGCCGAAAAGGGCGGGATGTTGGAACGCGTCGTCCCCCTCGCCCGCGATGCCGCGCTGTGGCAGGCCTATGTGACGAGCTTCAGCGGCGTCGCCGACGCCTCGGACGAGGCGTTCCTGGAGGTCTTCTCCAAGCATTTCCGGACGCATTACAACCAGGGTTGACCTCCCCGGCACGGGGCGGTGGCAGGCTGCTGGCCTGACGGGGGTGGCTTCCACAGGGGATGTCGTTTCCGGCACGCCCCCTCCACCATGCTGCGCATGGTCCCCCTCCCCGTTCCGGGGAGGAATTGTTGAGTTGCGACAGGGCAGAACGAACTCACCCCTCCCCTTCAGGGGAGGGGACGGGGGTGGGGCGTTGCCGCAGGTCCAGCGCTTGTGGAAAGGCCCCACCCCAACCCCTCCCCTGAAGGGGAAGGGCTCGTTTGGATCAATCTGTCGCGATCTTGCAAAGATAAAAGCCCCGGCCATGGGGTCGGGGCTTTATTCCGTCTGAAAGCAGCGCCTTGCGGCACTGAATGATCCGGCCGTGATCACGCCCCGCGTGACCGCGAGTCCGGATCATTCCCACTCGATCGTGCCGGGCGGCTTGCTGGTATAGTCATAGACCACGCGGTTGATGCCCTTCACCTCGTTGATGATCCGGGTCGTCACGCGCGGCAGGAAGTCGCCGGGGAAGTCGAAGGCCTGCGCCGTCATCCCGTCGACCGAAGTCACCGCGCGCAGCGCCAGCACCGAGTCGTAGGTCCGGCCATCGCCCATCACGCCGACCGAACGGACCGGCAGCAGGACCGCGAACGCCTGCCAGATGGCGTCGTACAGCCCGGCGTTGCGGATTTCCTCCAGATAAATGGCATCCGCCTTGCGCAGGATGTCACAGCGCTCCTTGGTCACCTCGCCGGGAATGCGGATGGCGAGGCCCGGTCCCGGGAAGGGGTGGCGACCGACGAACACGTCGGGCAGGCCCAGCTCACGCCCGAGCGCGCGAACCTCGTCCTTGAACAGCTCACGCAGCGGCTCGACGAGCTTCATGTTCATCCGCTCAGGGAGACCGCCGACATTGTGGTGGCTCTTGATCGTCACCGACGGGCCGCCGGTGAAGCTGACGCTCTCGATCACGTCCGGGTAGAGCGTACCCTGCGCCAGGAATTCGGCGCCGCCGATCTTCTTGGCCTCGGCCTCGAAGACGTCGATGAAGGTCTTGCCGATGAACTTGCGCTTGGCCTCGGGGTCGGTGACGCCGGCCAGGCCGCCCATGAACTGCTCCTGCGCGTCCACATGGACCAGCGGGATGTTGTAATGGCCGCGGAACAGGCTGACGACCTGCTCGGCCTCACCCTGACGCAGGATGCCGCCATCGACGAACACGCAGGTCAGCTGGTCGCCGATCGCCTCGTGGATCAGGAGCGCCGCCACCGACGAGTCGACGCCGCCAGACAGGCCGCAGATGACCCGGCCGCTGCCGACCTGCTCGCGGATCTCGGCGATCTTGGCCTCGCGGAACTCGGCCATCGTCCAGTCGCCGGTCAGCCCGACGACATGGCGTGCGAAATTGGCGATCAGCTTGGCGCCATCGGGGGTGTGCACCACCTCCGGGTGGAACTGCATCGCATAGATGCGGCGTTCGTCATTGGCGATGATCGCATAGGGCGCGCCCGGGCTGGTCGCGACGACGCGGAAGCCCGGCGCCAGCGCGGTCACCTTGTCGCCATGGCTCATCCACACCTGATGCCGCTCGCCCTGCGCCCACAGGCCGTCGAATAGTGCGCAGCCGTCCTCGACGGTGATGAACGCCTCGCCGAACTCGCCGCTATCGCCCTTCTCGACCTTGCCGCCGAGCTGCTCGGTCAGTGCCTGCTGGCCATAGCAGATGCCCAGCATCGGCAGGCCGCTGTCGAGAATGGCCTGCGGGATGCGCGGCGAACCGGCATCGACCACCGAGGCGGGACCGCCCGACAGGATGACGCCAGCGGGCTTGATCCGCGCGAACGCCGCTTCGGCCGATTGGAAGGGAACGACTTCGCTATAGACCCCCGCCTCGCGCACGCGGCGCGCGATGAGCTGGGTGACCTGGCTGCCGAAATCGACGATGAGGATGCTGTCCGGGTGCTCCATGGCGGTCCGATAGCGATGTCTTTTGGGAAAAGCTACCGGGCCGGTGGGGTTTGTATACGCTCCGACCCCGGCATCTCCGTCGCCGTGATAGCGGGAGGGCGCGCCGCCATCGGCACGCCCTCCTTCCAGCGATCAGCAGGGGCGGCCATATTCCTGATTGCCGTTGGTGTTGTAGTTCAGCGTCCAGGTATAGGGCGCGACGTTGGACGCGCAGGCGGCCGGATCGCCGGTCGGCGCGGTGGCACCGCTGATCGCGACCCGATAGGGGAATTTGGTGCCGGTGACCGCGCCGTCCTGCTGCCAGCCCAGCGTTTCATACGCCCCCGGCGTCGCGGTGACAGTCAGGAACAGCTTTGCTCCCTGCGGCACGGGACGCGAGATGGTCGCGCTGCCCGTACCCGACACCGCGCCCAGTTCGGAATAGGTCACCTTGGTCCCATTCTCGATGGCGACGATCGCGAAGCGCCAGCCGGCCTGATTGTCGGTGGTATCGCCGGTCAGCGTGACCTGCACCGTCCCGCCATTGGCGGTCAGCGGAATCAGGTGGGTGCCGAATTGCAGCAGCGGCCGCGCCGGCGAGGACAGATACTGCCCCGCCCCCGATCCTTCCGCCAGCGTCGCATAGAGGTGCGAGGCCAGCGTCTGGGTCGCCGAGGCGGTGGTCGCATCGATCAGCGCGCGCTGGTCGATAAAGTCCATCCCCGCCAGCCGTGCGCCATACCAGCCCATGTCGTCAGCGAAGGAGGCGAAGCCGTTGGCATAGAGGCCCGCCGCCTGCCCCAGCCGGACGAACGCCTGCATATAATCCTCGGTCGTTGCGCCATCGCTGTTGCGCAGATTCTCGGTCCAGCTGCGCCAGACCAGCGGCCGGGTCGAATCCTGGTCGTAGAGGAAGGACATGAAGGGCTGCGCCCCGTAGCGCGCGATCGACCAGAGCGGCCCATTCTCCAGGTTGTTCAGATAGGAGGGCATGAACGCGACGAAGTTGGGCGACAGGACATAGGCGTTCCACTCCGCCCCCACTTCCCAGATCGGCCCGGCATCGGGCTTGTCGCGGAAACCGCCGGTGTGGAACTGGATGACATGGCCGAACTCATGCGTGGTGGTGACGCCGCCGGCCTGGAGGTTGGGCGCGCTGACCCACATCGCCGCCTGCCCGGTCGCGCCGCAATCGCCCATGTCGCCGTCGCTGAAGAAGGGCAGCCCGGTGCCGCAGACATACATGTTGACCTTCTTGCGGTCCGATCCCTCCGCATAGGGCATGGGCGCGTTCAGAAGGTCGCGGTTCCACAGCCAGATGGTCTCCAGCCACTGCCCCGATGCGTTGATGAACTGCTCCCAGTTCGTGTTGGTGTCGCGCGCCCAGCGATAGCTGAAGCCATCCTGCTTGACGCCGTACCACAGGGTGAAGTGCTGGGTTTCGACCTTGCGCACCGTGCCGGCATCCAGCGCTTCCTGGCTGGTCGGCTCGAAATCATAATCGGTGGCATAGCTGGCGGTATCGGCGGCCAGCGGGTGGTTGTCGGCCTCCTGCTCGATCGCGGCGATGTCGGCCGCCGACAGCGACGCTAGGCGGAAGCGGCGACGACAGCCATCGGCCATCTCGAATTCGGCGACGCGGCTGCTCTCGCCCAGATTGATGCCGTACGCCCAGATCAGCCGCGCCTCGAAAGCGGGGCCATAGGCGGTGCCGGGCACCTGAAACGGTTCATTGGGGGGATCGGCGGACGCCGGGGTCCAGGTGCGGACGGGCAGTACGCCCCAGGGGTTGTTGTCCGACGTGGCGCGACATCCGGTGACCGGCTGCTCGGTGCTGACGCTGGCGGCGGTCGCTACCGGGCCGCCGGCCGTTCTGGTGTCGTCTTCCCCACCCCCGCATGCCGCAAGGAAAAGCGCCGGAACCAAGGCATAGAGTCTGCGCATACCGCCCCCTTGTTATCGTTCACATCTGCATTTCGTTTCATCAATGTAACAGGAGCGTATATCAGATACGATTGCTGCGCAAATCTGGGTTAGAAATAACGAATTTATGCTGTGTTGACAGGAGAATGGCACGAAAAAGGGCCGCGCCATCGCTGGCACGGCCCCCTTTCGAAGGTGTCTCGAAAGACGCGCGGGAATTACGCGGCTTCGTCGAAATCTTCCTCGGTCATCACCGGACCCGAATCCTGGCCCTTCGCCGAGACGTCGCGGTCGACGAACTCGATGATCGCCATCGGCGAGGCGTCCGACGCGCGGATGCCGGCCTTGATGATGCGGGTATAGCCACCGTTGCGGTCGGCATAGCGCGCCGCCAGAACGTCGAACAGCTTCACCAGCTGCGCGTCGTCGAGCAGACGGGCATGCGCCAGACGACGGTTCGACAGACCGCCCTTCTTGGCCAGCGTCACCAGCTTTTCGACATAGGGACGCAGTTCCTTCGCCTTGGCGACGGTGGTGGTGATCTGCTCATGCTTGATGAGCGCGGCCGACATGTTGCGGAAAAGCGCAATACGATGAGCCGAGGTACGCTGCAGCTTACGGCCGCCGACGCGATGACGCATGGGATGTTCCTTCGTTCGTTAAGGGGCCGTGTCACGGTACCCCAGACCTGGTGACCGTTAAGGCCGTCACCTTCGCCTATCTGAAATCCTCCCCAAGCTTGCTTGGGGAGGGGGACCAGCGAAGCTGGTGGAGGGGCCGACTGCGGCAAAGCCGCAGTCCGACGTCGAACGGGCCGCCCTGGGGCGGCCCGCCGGCCGGGCTTTCGCCGTCTCGCGGATAGCATCGCTATCCGCGTGCGGCTCAGCCCATGATCTCCTGTTCCAGCTTCTTGGCCATTTCCTCGATATTCTCGGGCGGCCAGCCGGGGATTTCCATGCCCAGGCGCAGACCCATGGACGACAGCACTTCCTTGATCTCGTTCAGCGACTTGCGGCCGAAATTCGGGGTGCGCAGCATCTCGGCTTCGGTCTTGCCGACCAGATCGCCGATATAGATGATGTTGTCGTTCTTGAGGCAGTTCGCCGAACGCACCGACAGTTCCAGCTCGTCGACCTTCTTGAGGAGGTAACGGTTGATCTGCTGCGCGTCGCTCTGCGGCTCGCCACCGGCGACCGGGATCGCCGCCTGGCCCACGGGGGCCGCACGGGTGAGCGCCGAGTCGTCGAAGTGCACGAACAGCGCCAGCTGGTCCTGGAGGATGCGCGCGGCATAGGCCACGGCGTCTTCCGGGGTGACGGTGCCGTCGGTCTCGACCGAGAGCGTCAGCTTGTCATAGTCCAGGTCCTGGCCGACGCGGGTCGGGTCGACCTTGTACGACACCTGGCGCACGGGCGAGTAGAGCGCATCGACCGGGATCAGACCGATCGGCGCATCGGCCGGACGGTTGGACGCGGCGGGGACATAGCCCTTCCCGATGTCGGCGGTCAGCTCCATGTTGAGCGTCGCACCTTCGTCGAGATGGCAGATCACCAGGTCCTTGTTCATGACCTCGATATCGCCCGACACGGCGATGTCGCCGGCCTTGACGGTGGCGGGGCCGGTCGCCGACAGCTGGAGCCGCTTGGGGCCTTCGCCCTGCATGCGGATGGCGAGCTGCTTGACGTTCAGGACGATGTCGGTGACGTCTTCACGCACACCGGCCAGCGACGAGAATTCGTGCAGCACGTTTTCGATCTTGATCGAGGTGACCGCCGCGCCCTGGAGCGACGACAGGAGCACGCGGCGAAGCGCGTTGCCCAGCGTCAGGCCGAAGCCACGCTCCAGCGGTTCGGCAACGAACGTCGCCTTCCGCTTGCCATCGCCACCCTTTTTCTCGAGCGCGTTGGGCTTCTTGAGTTCCTGCCAGTTCTTTGCGTTGACAGACACGTGGTTCCCCTGAGTTATGGGCCGGAACGGGGACGGTTCCAGCCGTGGAGAGAGGCATGGCCGACTCGTCAGCCGGCCATGGGAAGCATCAGACGCGGCGACGCTTGGAAGGCCGCACGCCGTTGTGCGGGATCGAGGTCACGTCACGGATCGAGGAGATCTGGAAACCGACCGCCTGCAGCGCGCGCAGCGCCGACTCGCGGCCCGAACCCGGACCCTTGACTTCGACTTCCAGGGTGCGGACGCCGTGCTCGGCGGCCTTCTTGCCCGCGTCTTCCGCTGCGACCTGCGCCGCATACGGGGTCGACTTGCGCGAACCCTTGAAGCCCATCATGCCGGCCGACGACCACGAAATGGCGTTGCCCTGCGCGTCGGTGATGGTGATCATGGTGTTGTTGAAGCTGGCGTTCACATGCGCGACGCCGGCGGTGATGTTCTTGCGCTCGCGACGGCGAATGCGCTGCGGTTCACGTGCCATTAGATAAGAATCCTGACCTAGTATCCTGATGCGGAGGTCGGCGGGCGGTCAGCCACAAGCCTGCCTCCGGCGGAGTAATTCGCCCGGGGCGAATTACTTCTTCTTGCCGGCGATCGGCTTGGCCTTGCCCTTGCGGGTGCGCGCATTGGTGTGCGTGCGCTGGCCGCGAACGGGCAGGCCCTTGCGGTGACGCAGGCCGCGATAGCAGGCCAGATCCATCAGGCGCTTGATGTTCATCGCGGTCTCGCGACGAAGATCGCCTTCCACCGTGTGATCGGCGTCGATGGTCTCGCGGATCTGCAGGACTTCCTGGTCCGACAGGTCCTGGACGCGGCGATCCTCGGCGATGTTGAGCTTGGCGGAGATCTGCTTCGCCTTGGCCGGACCGATGCCGTGGATATAGGTCAGCGCGATGATCACGCGCTTGTTGGTCGGGAGGTTAACACCCGCGATACGTGCCATGAAATTTGTTCTCCTAGCTCCACGAAGCATGGCATGGCCGCACACGCTTCATCTCAACGCGATGGTTCCGCCACGCGGAAGCGCGACGCACGTAAGTCGCGCGTCGTTCAACCAGTGGTGTTGGAAGGACGGTCCGTTAAGCCCCGCGCAACACCCTGTCAAGCGATCGGTTCCCGAAACATCGACGATTGCACGCGCCTGAGCGTCAGCCAGCGCCGGAACGACACGATCGCCCAGACGATCTCGACCACCCCGAACGGCCAGGCGCCCTGGAGAAAGCCATAGGCCGACCCCGCGATGCACCCCAGCACGAAACCCAACGTCCACCAATGCGCGCCCGCTTCCATCGCATAGCAGACCAAAGTGAAGGACACGGCGGCCAGGCCGAACAGGGAGAGGGAATCCATGGGGACCGGCTCTAAAGCGCTGAGGCGACAGGGCAAGTCCGATCCTCCCCTTGCAGGGGAGGTGGCAGGCCGAAGGCCTGACGGAGGGGTGTCACGCTATCGAGAGGGGGACACCCCTCCGACGCGCTGCGCGCGCCACCTCCCCTGCCAGGGGAGGAACAGCATCGCTACGGAATCACTAGCCGCGCCACGAGCCCGGGCTGGTTGTCCCCCAGCTCGAATCGCCCGCCATGCAGCCGCGCCACCGCCTCGATCAGCGCCATGCCCAGCCCTGCACCCGGCGTCGTGCGTGCGGTGTCGAGTCGACCGAAGCGTTTCAGCGCCTGCGCACGGTCCGCCGCGGCGATGCCAGGCCCGCGATCCTCGACCTGGAAGACGATCCCCTCCAGCCCGCGCATCAGACGCAACGTCACCTGCCCGCCCGACGCGCCGTGCTTGAGCGCATTGTCGATCAGGTTGGACAGCGCCTGGCTCATCAATTCGCGGTGGATGGGCAGCGGCGCGGGTCGGTCCTCCACCTCGATCAGGAAGCGCAAGCCCGCATCCTCGGCGACCGGGGCGTAGAGTTCGCCGATCTCCTCGACCAGATCGGCGGGCGCGACCTGGGTGAAGCGATCGCGGGTGACCGATTCGGAGCGGCTGATCTCGATGACCATGGTCAGCATCCGCATGATCAGGTCGGTCTCGACCAGCAGGCCGCCCAGCGCCGCCTCACGCTGCGCCGGGTCGGCGATCAGTACCGCCTGCTCGGTCTTGGTCCGCAGCCTTGCGAGGGGCGAGCGCAGGTCGTGCGCCAGGCTATCGGTAACGACGCGCAACTCGGCCATCAGCTGTTCGATCTTGCCGAGCATGGCGTTGAGCCGCACCGCCAGGCGGTCGAAGGCATCCCCCTCGCCCGCGCGCACCAGCGACACGCGCCGCGACAGATCGCCCTCGCCCGCCGCGTCCATCACCGCAACGATGCTGTTGAGCCGGCCGGTGACATAATGCGCCAGCACCAGCCCCGTGCCGACGCCCAGCATCAGCGACAGGACGACCGCCAGCGCCAGCGCACGCTCGATCGCGATCTGCTGCGCCTCGATCAGGTCGAGCGGGCGGCCGACCAGCAACCAGTCGCCGCCGATGGGATGAAGCGTATAGCCCGCCTCACGCGATCCCCAGACGCCGCTGCGCCCCAGCACGGCGATCCGGAACGGCGTATCGGCCAGCGGCACGGCCAGATGGTCGGGCGCATAGCCCGCGACGCGGTGGCCGCGCGAATCGAAGATGGCGAGGACCAGCGTCACGTCGCCCGGCTCGCGCGCATGGGTGATCGCATCCGCCAGTGCGGGCAGCGCGCCGGTACGCCACACCGCGCGCAGGGCATCGGCCTGCTCGACGATCTCGCGGTGAAGCGCGGCGACCGCATCGGCGCTGGTCTGTTTCCAGATGAAGCCGACCAGCACCAGGTTGGAGGTCAGCGCCAGGATGATCGACAGCAGCGCGATCCGCGCCGAGATCGTCAGCCGCCGCGTCACCCCTCCACGGCCAGCCGATAGCCGGCGCCGCGCACCGTATGCAGGATCGGGCTGCCGAACCCTTCCTCCAGCTTGCGGCGGAGGCGACCGATATGGACGTCGACGACGTTCGAGCCCGGGTCGAAATGATAGTTCCAGATTTTCTCCAGCATCATCGTGCGGGTGACGACCTGGCCCGCATGGCGGGCGAGGAATTCGAGGAGGTTGAACTCGCGCGCGCCGACCGGGATGATCTTGCCCGCGCGCGTGACGGTGCGCGCCAGCAGGTCGATCTCCAGATCACCGACGCTCAGCTTGGTGCGGGTCGGCTCGGTGGCGGCGCGGTCGGACCGGCGTACCAGCGCCTCGATGCGCGCCGACAGCTCGGCGAAGGAGAAGGGCTTGCACAGATAGTCGTCCGCGCCGGCCTTCAGACCGTCGACCCGGTCGTCGACCGTGGCGAGCGCCGACAGGATCAGCACCGGGGTCGTGATCCCCGCCGCGCGAATGGCGCTGACCATCGCCAGCCCGTCCAGCCGGGGCAGCATGCGGTCGGCGATGATCAGGTCGAAAATGCCTTCGCTCGCCAAGAACAGGCCATCACGGCCATCGCCGCACTGTTCGACGGCGTAGCCCGCCTCGCCCAGCCCCTTGGCAACATAGGCGGCGGTCGACGCGTCATCTTCGACGATCAGGATTTTGCGGCTCATCGCGTTTTCTGCTCCGCTATCGGACCATTTTCAGGGGACCCATTTCAGGTCCATCGGCGTCCGCCCAGATCGGTCGGTCCCCGGCCGGTTATGGCCACGCCATGCCGAACCGGATCGATGCCAGCGAAAGGCCGGTGGAAGGCGCTCCTTCCACCGGCCCCGACGGCACCCCCGGGAGTGTCGGGCGCCGATCTCTCTGAACTCTATGCATGGTGGCTACCGCCCCCCGGCCGTCCGGCCGGTGACCATATCATGACAAATACGTCATCTGTTTCAGCGCCTTACAGGGATCGGATGGCCGAGTTGTCGCTTTTATATCGGCGGGCGGGGGTATAACCTCCTCGCACCGCGTTATTTTTTGGCGTCCGGCCACCGCAAGGGATATGCTGCGCAGATCATGACCGCCGTTTCGTTTCCCACGCCCGACGGGCTCGACGAAGAGCGCCGGCTCGCGACGCTCCAGGCGCATGCGCTGCTCGACAGCGAGCCGGAGGCGGAGTTCGACGCGCTGGTGTCGCTGGCCGCCGAGATGCTCGACTGCCCGCTCGCGGCGCTGACGCTGGCGGATCGGGACCGGTTCTGGGTGAAGTCGGCGGTCGGCCCGCTGCCGCCGCAGATGCCGCGTGAGGTCGCCTTCTGCAACGTGACCATCCGTTCGCCCGATCTGATGATGGTGCCCGACCTGTCGAGCGATCCGCGCTTCGCCATCAATCCCTTCGTCGCGGGCGATCCGGGCACGCGCTTCTATGCCGGCATGCCGATCCGCGTGCCCGATCTGGACGGCAATCTCCAGCCGATCGGCTCGCTCTGCGTCATGGACGACACGCCCCGCTCGCTGAGCGCGGCGGGCGAGCGGACGCTGCGCCACCTCGCCCGCCTCGCCGAAGCGCTGATCGCCGCGCGCGCCATCGCCCGGCGCGCGACCGACATGGCCGAGTTCAGCGAACGCCAGGCCGAGGAGCTGCGCGCCAAGGAGCGCCATGTCCGCCAGGTCGAACGGCTGGCGCTGTCCGGGTCATGGCACATCGCGCTGAAGGACGGTCGCGCGACCTGGTCCGAGGGCGTCTATCGCATCCACGAACTGCCCCCGGGCCGCCATTTCTCGATCGAGGAAGGGCTGTCCTACTATCCCCCCGATGCCCGCAAGGCGTTGCGCGAGACGATCGAGAATACGGTGGCGACCGGCGATCCGTTCGACATCGAACTCGACTTCGTCACCGCCATGGGCCGGCGACGCCGGGTCCGTGTGATCGGCGAGCGCGAGATGGCGAACGGCCGCGTACATGGCCTGGTCGGCATGTTCCAGGACGTGACCGAGCGCCACGCGCTGGAGACCCAGCTTCGCCATCTGGCCGACACCGACGCACTGACCCTGTTGTCCAACCGCGCGGCGTTCGACCGCGCGCTGGAGGCGGCGATCGGCGAGGCGGCGGCGACGGAAACGCTGCTGGGCCTGGTGCTGATCGATCTCGACGGGTTCAAGCTGATCAACGACACGCTCGGCCATCCCGCCGGTGACGAAGTGCTGCGCATGGTCGGCAATCGCCTGCGCGCCGACTGGCTGAAGGACTGTTTCGTCGCGCGGCTCGGCGGGGACGAATTCGGCATCATCATCCGCGATCCTGCGCTGCTCGCCCGTCCCGAAGAGCTGCAGGTCCGGCTCGAGGCGCTGCTGACCCTGTCGATCACCGTCGGCCATATCACCATGGGGTGCAGCGGCACGGTCAGCCTGACCTTGCGGCCCGAGGATTGCCATAATACGCGCGACTTCATGCACCATGCCGATACCCGGCTTTATGGCGCCAAGCGCGAACGTACCGGGGAACGGCGGCGGGGTGGTGATCGGCGACGCAGCGCCTGATCGCCGCGCACCTTTCCTAATCCGCCGCCACGCCCATATAGCGAAGCGATGTCTTCGCGTGCTCGCGTCCTTGTCCTGAACTCCGCGCTCGGCCCCCTCGACTATCGCATCCCGCATGGGATGAATGTCGAGCCGGGGTCGATCGTCGTCGCGCCGCTGGGGCCGCGCCAGTTGCTGGGCGTGGTGTGGGAGCCGGAGCGGATGCCCTCGGACGCCGAGGTCGGCGACAATCGCCTGCGCCCGCTGCTCGGCGTCGCCGATGCGCCGCCCTTGCCCGATGCGCTGCGGCGGCTGATCGAGTGGACGGCGGACTATTATCTCGCTCCGCCCGCCGCCGTGGTGCGCATGGCGCTGTCCTCCACCTCCGCGCTGGAGGGCGCGCGGACCGTCACCGAATATCGCGTCACCGGCCATGTCCCCGACCGCCTGACGCCGCAGCGGGCGCAGGCGCTGGAGCGAATCGGTGACCGGCAGGGCCTGATCCGCGAGCTTGCGACGATGGCCGATGTCTCCGACGCGGTGATCCGGGGTCTCGTGAAGAACGGTGCGATCGAGGGGGTGGAGGTCGATATCGACAGCCCCTTCCCCCTGCCCGACCCGAACCATCACCGGCCCGAGCTGTCCGAAGACCAGCGCGCGGCGGCGGACATATTGGTCGCGGGCGTCACCTCGCATAGTTTCCAGCCGGTGCTGCTCGACGGCGTGACGGGATCGGGCAAGACCGAGGTCTATTTCGAGGCGGTGGCGCAGGCGATCGCCGAAGGGCGGCAGGTGCTGGTCCTGCTCCCCGAAATCGCGCTGACCGAGCCGTTCCTGAAGCGCTTCCACGACCGCTTCGGCTGCGAGCCGGTGGCGTGGCACTCCGGCTTGCGCTCTTCGCAACGCCGTCGCGCCTGGCGCGCGATCGCCAGCGGTCAGGGGCTGGTGACGGTCGGCGCGCGCTCCGCGCTATTCCTGCCCTATCGCAATCTCGGCCTCATCGTCGTCGACGAGGCGCATGAAACCAGCTTCAAGCAGGAAGACGGCGTCCACTATCATGCGCGCGACGTGGCGGTGATGCGCGGCAAGTTCGAGCCCTGCCCGGTCATCCTGGCCTCCGCCACCCCCGCGATCGAGACGCGGCAACAAGTCGCGCTGGGGCGTTATACCGAGGTCAAGCTGCCCGGCCGCTTCGGCCCGGCGCAGATGCCGACGATCGAGGCGATCGACCTGATCCAGAACCCGCCCGAGCGGGGCCGCTGGATCGCGCCCAAGCTGGTCGCGGCGATGAAGGAGGTGCTGGAAAAGCGCGAACAGTCGCTGCTCTATCTCAACCGGCGCGGCTATGCCCCGCTGACCCTGTGCCGGACCTGCGGGCATCGCTTTCAGTGCCCCAATTGCACGGCCTGGATGGTCGAGCACAGGCTGGTCCGGCGGCTGGCCTGCCACCATTGCGGTCACGTCCTGCCCACCCCGCGCGCCTGCCCCGAATGTGACGGCGAGGACACTTTGGTCGCCTGCGGCCCCGGCGTCGAGCGGATCGCGGACGAAGCGACCGCGCTGTTCCCCGAGGCCAAGATCGCCGTCGTCACCTCCGACACCATCTGGTCCCCCGCTAAGGCGGCCGAGTTCGTCGGGCGGATGGAGGCGGGTGACATCGACATCGTCGTCGGCACGCAGCTGATCACCAAGGGCTATCACTTCCCCAACCTGACGCTGGTCGGGGTGATCGACGCAGACCTTGGCCTCGACGGCGGCGACCTGCGTGCGGCGGAGCGCACCTTCCAGCAGATCCGGCAGGTGTCGGGCCGCGCCGGGCGCGGGGCCAAGCCGGGCCATGTCTTCATCCAAACGCACAGCCCCAAGGCGCAGGTGATGCAGGCGCTGGTGACGGGCGATGCCGAGGCTTTCTACACCGCCGAGACCGAAGCGCGCCGCGACGCCGATGCGCCGCCCTTCGGCCGCTATGCCGCGATCATCGTGTCGTCGGAGGATCAAGGCGCAGCGCAGTCGGCTGCAAACATGATCGCGCGTGCGGCCCCCAAGGTCGACGGGATGCACGTCTTCGGTCCCGCGCCGGCGCCGCTGGCGATGCTGCGGGGGCGGCATCGCTTTCGGTTGCTGGTTCATGCCCGGCGCGCGCTGGCGGTGCAGGATGTGATCCGCGAGTGGCTGGGCGGGGTGGAATGGTCGGCAAAGGTGCGCGTCGCGGTGGATGTGGACCCGTACAGCTTTTTGTGAGCCCCCTTCTTCCTCCCCTCCCGCAGGCGAGTTTCAGGTCGGTCATGCCACCGGCATGACCTAAACGATGCGGGGCATCGTTTACCTGAAACTGGGTCGGGGGATGGCATGGGGTCTCACCGAGCCCATCACTCGCGGCTTCCCCTCCCCCATCCCCTCCCGCCTGCGGGAGGGGCGTGCTTGGGGCAGCCGGTTTCCCTTGGCCTTCGACTTCGCTCAGGCTGAACGGAGCGGGGGGTAAGGCGGCTACTCCGAACCGCCGTTCAGCCTGAGCGAAGTCGAAGGCCACACCCCTACGCCAACCCCACAAACGAAAACGGCCGCAGCTTCCGCCACGACCGCTTCAAAACCCGGCAAAGGCTAAACAGCCTTACCCCGCATGCTCCGCCAGCACGGTCAGGCCCTTGGGCCCCACCTCGGCGAAACCACCACGGATCTGGATCGACTCCGGCTCGCCCTTGTCGGTGCGATACACCTGGATCGCGCCGTCGCGAATGGTCGACATGAAGGGCGCATGGCCCTCCAGCACGCCGAAATCGCCCTCGGTGCCGGGGACGACCACCATATGCACCTCCTCCGAGCGGAGGAGCTTTTCGGGGGTCACGAGTTCGAAGTGCAGCATATTATCTCTCAACGTCCATTTGCGCCGTAATGGCGATCTGCGGCCGATCCTTGCGTTCACCGGGCTTGGCGGCACGCGACACCATCATCCACAGATGCGGGTCGATCCTGCTCACATAGCGCGTCATACGCATGTCGCCATCACTCTTCTCTTCACCCGCCGACCAATTCGTCTTGAAATCGGGCTGCGTCAGAACGGCTTCGGTTGCGGGTTGCAAGTCTTCGCTCGAGCCCCCCACGACATGGCAGAGGGGTCGGGTATCGGAAACCGTTATAAACAGGCCACCCGGCCCCGCTGCCGCATACCAATAATGGGGGGCGGTGAACCAACCGCCAGGCGGAGCAACTGCGTCCGGTATCGACGGCCGTGCGACGATCTTACCCGACAGGCCCGCCTTCTCGGGAAACTGATCGATCGAGTCCGCCCAAGTGGCCGGACGCATCAACCATGCTTCACAGGCCTGCAACGCCGTAGCGATGCCCCTTGTCGCAGCATCCGCAGGAACGGCAACAGGCTGCGACGCCTGTGCCATTACCGCGAATGCCGCTACGAGGATCACGCTTCCTGGGCCAGCTTCTCGGCCTTGGCGACGGCTTCGTCGATGCCGCCGACCATGTAGAAGGCCGCTTCCGGCAGATGGTCGTATTCGCCGTCGACCACCGCCTTGAACGAACGGATCGTGTCTTCGATCTGGACGAACTTGCCCGAGATGCCGGTGAAGACTTCCGCGACGTGGAAGGGCTGCGACAGGAAGCGCTGGATCTTGCGGGCGCGCTGGACGGTCAGCTTGTCCTCTTCGGACAGCTCGTCCATGCCCAGGATCGCGATGATGTCCTGCAGCGCCTTGTAACGCTGGAGCAGCGACTGGACCGCACGCGCCGTCTCATAATGCTCCTGGCCGACGATGCGCGGCTCCAGCACGCGGCTGGTCGAGTCGAGCGGGTCGACGGCCGGGTAGATGCCCAGCTCCGAAATGGCGCGGTTGAGCACGGTCGTCGCGTCGAGGTGGGCGAACGAGGTGGCCGGCGCCGGGTCGGTCAAGTCGTCGGCGGGAACGTACACGGCCTGGACCGAGGTGATCGAACCCTTGTTGGTCGAGGTGATGCGCTCCTGCAGCGCGCCCATGTCGGTCGACAGGGTTGGCTGATAGCCCACGGCCGACGGGATACGGCCGAGCAGCGCCGACACTTCCGCACCCGCCTGGGTGAAGCGGAAGATGTTGTCGACGAAGAACAGCACGTCCTGGCCTTCCTGGTCGCGGAAATACTCCGCGATGGCGAGGCCCGACAGCGCGACGCGGGCACGGGCGCCCGGCGGCTCGTTCATCTGGCCATAGACCAGCGCGACCTTCGAGCCCTCGCTGATCGCGTTGCCCTCGGCGTCCTTGGCGATCACGCCCGCATCGAGGAATTCGTGATACAGGTCGTTGCCCTCGCGGGTCCGCTCACCGACGCCCGCGAACACCGAGGTACCGCCATGGCCCTTGGCGATGTTGTTGATCAGTTCCTGAATCAGAACCGTCTTGCCGACGCCCGCGCCGCCGAACAGGCCGATCTTGCCGCCCTTGGCGTAGGGTGCGAGCAGGTCGATGACCTTGATGCCGGTGACCAGGATCGCGCTCTCGGTCGACTGCTCGATGAACTCGGGCGCCTTGGCGTGGATCGGGGCGCGCAGGTCGGTCGCGACCGGACCACGCTCGTCGATCGGCTCGCCAACGACGTTCAGGATGCGGCCGAGCGTCGCGGGGCCGACCGGAACCTGGATCTGGTTGCCGGTGTCGGTCACGGTCTGGCCGCGGGTCAGGCCCTCGGTCGTGTCCATCGCGATCGTGCGGACGGTGTTCTCGCCCAGATGCTGCGCGACTTCGAGCACCAGACGGGTGCCGTTATTGTCCGTCTCCAGCGCCGACAGGATCGCGGGCAGGTGATCGGGGAAGTGAACGTCGACGACCGCGCCGATGACCTGGGCGATCGTGCCGACATTGTTGGTGGCCGTGGTCGGCCGGATGTCCTCAGCGGCGGTTGCCATCATTGCTTCCTTGGTTCTGCTGGCCCGACATGGTTTCGGGGCGGGTAAAGGTCACGACCAGACGGCGGCCACCGTCGATCTTGTCACGGGTAACACGGTAATCGGCGCCGGTCAGATGGCCGGTGGTGGCGCTTTCGGTCTGGATCGCGGCCGAAACCGCATCCTTGCCGTCCAGACCCAGCTGATCCATCGGCTTGGTGACCCAACGGATGAACTGCGTCTTGGCGAACGGGCTGGTGTCGAGATTGACGAGGTCGAGCGAAAAGCGGATCTCGTTCAGCCGCTTCGCATCGCCCTCGACCATCAGATTGCCCATATTGACCGGCGAGACCGACGGATCGGCCATCGGCGTCGCTTGCGCGATCGCACGATACTGGCCCTGGACGGGCGAGTAGCCGCTCATGCGAAAGCCCATCCGGTCGAGCAGGCTGACCGTCTCGGGCGCGTTGCCGAACACGGTCGCCCAGCCGCCCTTCACGAACGGCACAGGCGTTGCCTTGGGCGTCTCCTTCGGCTGGTCGGACGCCCGGCCGCATCCGGCCAGAGCGACCGTCAGGCCCAGAAGGAGCGCGAGACGCATCAGAGCGCCTCGGCGCCCGAGATGATTTCGACCAGCTCGGTGGTGATCGCGGCCTGACGCGTGCGGTTATACTGGATCGACAGGCGGCGGATCATGTCGCCCGCATTGCGCGTGGCGTTGTCCATCGCGTTCATCTGCGAGCCGTAGAAACCGGCCTGGTTCTCCAGCAGCGCGCGGAAGATCTGCACCGCGACGTTGCGCGGCAGCAGCGCGTCGAGAATATCCTCTTCGCTCGGCTCGAACTCGGCAACGGCCTCGACCGAGGTCTCGCCCTTGGTCGGGGCGGGCATCGGCACGGGGATCAGCTGCTGCGAGACGGGGTCCTGCACCAGCGCCGAGACGAACTTCGAGTAGAACAGATGCGCCACGTCGAACTCGCCGCGCTCGAAGCGGGCGATCAGGTCGTCGGCGATGACGCGGGCGTCGTCAAACTTGGGCGCCTTGATGGCGCTCATGTCATGATCGGCGAGGATCGCGTTCGGGAAGAAGCGCTTCAGCACGCGCCCCTTCTTGCCCGCGATATAGAACTTCACCGTCTTGCCCTGTGCCTGCAGCTCTTCGGCCTTGCGGCGCGCGGCGCGGACGATGTTGGTGTTGAACGCACCCGCCAGGCCACGCTCCGAGGTGGCGACGACCAGCAGCTGGACATCGTCCTTGCCGGTGCCCGCCAGCAGCGGCGACGCACCGACGCCACCGACGCGCGCGGCCATACCGGCCATCACCGCTTCGAGACGCTCGGCATAGGGACGGCCGTTCTGCGCCGCATCCTGCGCCCGGCGCAGCTTGGCGGCGGCGACCATCTTCATCGCCTTGGTGATCTTCTGGGTCGACTTGACCGAGTTGATCCGGATCTTGAGGGCCTTGAGGCTCGCCATCTTCGTCCTTCTGCCTCCCTCTCCCCTCGCGGGAGAGGGTCGGGGTGAGGGGTTGCCACGGGCGGGGTCGCTTGCGGCGCCCCCTCACCCAACCCTCTCCCAGCTGGGGAGAGGGCCATGTTTCCTTACGCGAAGATCTTCGCGAACTGGTCGAGCGCGGCCTTGAGCTTGCCCTTGGCCTCGTCGCCCAGATCCTTGGTGTCGCGGATCATCGCCAGCACATCGGCGTGATCGTTGCGCAAGTAAGCGAGCATCGCCGCTTCGTAGCGGACGACCTGCGCCACCGGCACGTTGTCGATATAGCCGTTGGTCCCTGCGAAGATCGACGCCGTCTGCTCCTCGAAGGGCAGCGGGTTGAACTGCGGCTGCTTGAGCAGTTCGGTCAGGCGCGCACCGCGGTTCAGCAGCTTCTGCGTCGAGGCGTCGAGGTCCGAGCCGAACTGCGCGAAGGCGGCCATTTCACGATACTGGGCCAGCTCCAGCTTGATCGAGCCCGACACCTTCTTCATCGCCTTGGTCTGCGCGGCCGAGCCGACGCGGCTGACCGACAGGCCGACGTTGATCGCCGGGCGGATGCCCGCGAAGAACAGGTCGGTTTCGAGGAAGATCTGGCCGTCGGTGATCGAGATCACGTTGGTCGGAATGTAGGCCGACACGTCGCCCGCCTGGGTTTCGATGATCGGCAGCGCGGTCAGCGAACCGGCGCCGTTGGCGTCGTTCATCTTGGCCGCACGCTCCAGCAGACGGCTGTGCAGATAGAAGACGTCGCCCGGATAGGCTTCACGGCCCGGCGGACGGCGCAGCAGCAGCGACATCTGACGATAGGCGACGGCCTGCTTCGACAGATCGTCGAACACGATCAGCGCGTGCATCGCGTTGTCGCGGAAATATTCGCCCATCGCGGTGCCGGTGTAGGGCGCGAGGAACTGCAGCGGCGCGGGCTCCGACGCGGTCGCGGCGACGACGATGGAATATTCCATCGCGCCATTCTCTTCGAGCGTCTTGACCAGCTGCGCGACGGTCGAGCGCTTCTGACCCACGGCGACGTAGATGCAGTAGAGCTTCTTCGACTCGTCGGTGCCCGCGTTGACCGTCTTCTGGTTGATGAAGGCGTCGATCGCGACGGCCGACTTGCCGGTCTGGCGGTCGCCGATGATCAGCTCGCGCTGACCACGGCCGACGGGGACGAGGGCGTCGATCGCCTTCAGGCCGGTCTGGACCGGCTCATGCACGCCCTTGCGCGGGATGATGCCCGGCGCCTTCACCTCGACGCGGCGACGCTCGGTCGCCTCGATCGGGCCCTTGCCGTCGATCGGGTTGCCCAGGCCGTCCACGACGCGGCCCAGCAGGCCACGGCCGACCGGCACGTCGACGATGGTACCGGTGCGCTTGACGGTGTCGCCTTCCTTGATCTCGGCGTCCGAGCCGAAGATCACGACGCCGACATTGTCGGCTTCGAGGTTGAGGGCCATGCCCTGCACGCCATTGGCGAACTCGACCATCTCGCCCGCCTGGACATTGTCGAGGCCGTAGATGCGCGCGATGCCGTCACCGACGCTCAGCACCTGGCCGGTCTCGCTGACCTGGGCCTCGGTGCCGAAATTGGCGATCTGGTCCTTGATGACCTTGGAGATTTCTGCGGCGCGGATATCCATGGGAACGTCAGCCTTTCATCGCGCTGGCGAGCGCATTCAAACGGGTGCGGATCGAGCTATCGATCATCTGGGAACCGATGCGGACGACAAGCCCGCCGAGCAGGTCGGGATCGACCGACAGGTCGACCGACACTTCGCGGCCGACGCGGGTGCGCAGCTGCTGCTTCAGCTCGGCGACCTGCGCCTCGGTCAGCGGGTGGGCGCTCGTCACTTCGGCCGCGACCTCGCCGCGATGGCGGCTGGCCAGCTGGCGGAACGCGCGGATGATCTGCGGCAGCGCCGAGAGGCGCCGATTCTCGGCGAGGACGCCGAGGAAATTCTTGGTCACGCCGTCGAGGCCCAGCGTGTCGGCGACCGCCAGGATCGCCTTGACGGCCTGGCCGCGCGCCACGACCGGGCTCTTGGTCAGCGCGGCCAGATTCTTATCGGCGGCCAGCGCATCGCGAAGGGTCACGAGGCTCGCCTCGATCGTGTCGATCGAACGCTGCTCGGCAGCGGTTTCGAACAGCGCGAGCGCATAACGTCCACCCAGGCTCGCCTGGATGCCGCCTGTGCCGCTTATAGTACCGCCGGACATCTCCACGGATGCGAATTCCTCGAACAACGAACGGGTTGGCCCCATGGGGAACGGGGCGCGAAAAACGCGCCTCCGATGGGTTGGCGGGCGGTTAGCATCGGGAACCTTTGGATGCAAGGTGCGTGGCGCATCTTGTGACAGGTTGGTGACGACATTGTCAGCGGTGTTTGCGCGCAAGCCACGGGATGAATCCGCACTGCGCCCACGCTAGGATGCGTATCGCCATGGAAAATCGTGCCATCCCGCCGCTCGAAACGCTCGATGTCGACGCCGCCTGGACGGCGTTCGAGCGGCGCGACCGCGCGGCCGATGGCCGGTTCGTCGTCGCGGTGAAGACCACCGGCATCTATTGCCGCCCCAGTTGCGCGGCCCGGCGTCCCCGGCGCGAGCATGTCGCCTTCTATGCCGATGGCGCGTCTGCCGGTGCCGCCGGCTTCCGTGCCTGTCGCCGCTGCCTGCCCGACGCGGTAGCGCGCGACCGACGCGCGGTGGCCGAGGCGATCGCGATGATCGAGGTGGCGGAGGAGATGCCCGCCTTGTCCGACCTGGCCGAGCGGGTCGGCTATGCGCCGCATCATTTCCACCGGCTGTTCAGGCGCGCGACCGGGGTGACGCCCGCCGCCTATGCCCGCGCCTGCCGCGCCGCGCGCACGACCGAGGCACTGTCGCACGATATGAGCATCACCCGGGCGCTCTACGAGGCGGGCTATGCCGGGCCGAGCCGATTCTATGCCGACAGCGAACAGCGATTGGGCATGGCCCCCGGCCAGTGGCGGCGGGGTGGCGATGGCGTGCCGATCGACTGGGCGGTGGTGCCGACGCCGCTCGGTCCGCTCCTGCTCGCCGCCACCCCGCGAGGGCTGGCGCGTATCGCCTTCGAGGCGGACGATACCGCGCTGATCGCCGCCTTCCCCGCCGCAGCGATCCGGGCGGCCACGGGCGAGACGCTTCACCGCCTCGCGCACGCCGTGGCGGAGGTGGACCTGGCTGATCCGCAATTGCCGGAGGCCGCTCGCCGGACAGCCTTTGAGGAAGCAGTTTCATGCCGATGGCTGGCTCTCGCGATGAAGGCCTAGAACCGATCGACATTCATTCCTCCCCTGCAAGGGGAGGAATGAAGCGGATGGCCTGGATGTCGATCCGGCCCAATTCGCCGACTAGCGATCGCTCAGAGCCCCCAAAGGGAAGCCCTACGCTCCTCGCTATTCCTCCTGCCCCCGACGATCGGTCATCGTCGCCAGCGCGACCTTCACCTCCTGCGTCTTGCCCGCCTCCAACAGGGCCAGCAGCGTCGCCGCCGGATTGTCGGCGGGCGAGTGCGGGTCGAAGGCGAGCGGGCGCAGCGTGCGCTTGGCGTCGTCGATTTGATCGGCCGTGATCTGCTGCCCGGCGAGCAGGAAACGCAGCCCCCGGTCCTGCGGCACCAGTTCGAAGGCGCGCCCCAGTCCCGCGACCGCCGAATCGCTCGGCTTCTCGCCCGCCATCAGGAAGCTGCGGTAGAAGGTCGCCAGCGGTTCGGCGGCGTTGGTATCGACCCGGTTTGCCCGGATGATCCAGCTGCGCGCCTCGCGCCAGCGCGCGGGGTCGCGGCTATGCTCGGTATAGGCGCGGCGCAGATGCAATAGCCCCTTGTAGAGCAGCGCCTGCTGCGATTTCGCATCGATCGCCAGCGCCCGGTCCGCCGCCGCCTCGGCCGCCACGTCCTGCCCGACATCATAGGCCATTTCGGCGAACCAGCCCTGCACGACCGCATCACCGGGATAGGCCGCCGCGATTCGGGCGGCACGCTCATAGACCTGCTGGCCGGTCGTGCGGTTCACGCCGCGATCCGACTGCATGCGCAACGGCATCATCTGCTGCTCGCCCGGACTCATCGTCCGCACCGCGATCTCGGCCTTGGGCAGCCGCTCGTACCGGACGAGCCGGCCGGGCAGCGTACTGCGCCGCAGATAGCCGTCGAGTTGCCGGTCCAGCGCCTTCAGCGATCCGAACGCCTGGTCGCCCGCCGCGATGCTCGGCACGCCCTGGTTGAGGAGCTTGAGGTACGCGTTCAGCTTGGGCGACTGGGTCGGATCGAACTGGGTGTAATGGGTCAGCAGCCAGCCGCGACCATAGACCTGATCCAGCTCATGCGAATCGAGCTTGCGCCGGGTCGAATCGAACAGCGTCTCGATGGGCAGCTTGCTGCTGTCGATCAGGCCGTAAGCGCGGTGCTGCGCCGCCACGCCGATCATGATGCCCTCGCGATCGAAGCGCGCGGTGCTGACGAACTCGGCATAGCCTTCGGAATACCAGGCCGGATAGGCGATCTGCGAATTGCCCAGCAGGAAATGATGGGCATATTCGTGGAACAGCACGATCTGGGGCTTCAGCGCGTTCAGCCCGTCGCCCTGCCCGCGCATCGGCGTGAACGCCACCGAGCCAGAAACGCGCGGCTCGTAAAAGCCCGCGATATGGTCGCCGCCCTTGCCATAGAGCCGCCGCACCGCCGATTCGTCGGGCAGGACATAGACGGTGACGGGATTGCTTTCCTCGCCCTCCTGCTCGGGGAGCGCGTGAAGCTGGCGCATCGCGCCGTCGAACTGCTCCAGCCGCGTCGCCATGGTGCGCAGCGTGTCCTCGGGCATGTTGCCATAGAGGACGAAATGCCGCCCCCGCGCCTCGCGCCATTCCGCCTTTGCGGGCATCGCCGACAGCGCCGCGCATGCCATGCCCGTCGCGGCGGCCATCCATCGGCCGGCACGCACCCCCCAGTTCGTCATTCCCCCCGGCCCTCCCAAGCCGTCTCAGATCAGGGTTCGATCCAACAGATATGGACCGCGACTGGCAAGTGAATTGCGCGCCAGACAGGGGGCGTCAGCGCGCCGAGCGGCAGCTATAGACCAGTTTCTCGTTGGGCAGCGGCGGCAGCTGCTGGCGGATCGCGGCCTGTTCGGCCTCCAGTTTCTGGAGCACGGCATCGTCGCGGGTGCAGGCGCGTGCGGTGTTCGGTCCGTGCAGCTTGCGGATCGACTCCATCGTCGCGGCGGGCAGCATGTAGCGCGTCTGGGTATAGGTGCGCGTCAGCGGATCGAAGCGCGCGACGGTGACGGTCTGCTCGTCATCGGGCACTAGGATGCGCTGCCACCCGCCCTCGCCTTCCAGATACTGGACGTCGCGGTCGACACAGCCATTGGCACCCCAGTTGAACGCGGTCTCGGCGGTGGAGGACACGGTGATCCGGCTGCGATCGGGCTGGAGGGTGCAGATCAACGGCCCGAGCGCGGCGGTAGGCGACGCGGCGGCGGGCGCCGTGCTCGACTCGCGCGGCAGGGTGACGTCGGCCGAGGGGCGCAGCAGGAAGGTCACGACCGCCGCCACCACCGCGACCCCGCCCGCCGAGAGGGTCCAGATCGCCGGCCGGCGCTGCCCCCGTGATTCGAGCAGCCCCGCCCCACCCATCGCCAGCGCGCCGCCGACCAGCAGCAACGCGGCCAGCGCCATGACATTCTCGCGCGTCCGCTCGGCCTCGCTGCGCGCCGCGTTGAGCGCTTCCTCGCGCCGCAACGCCGCCGCACTCGCCGCCTCGCGCCGGGCGGCGGCGGCGTCCGCCACCGCGCGCGCATCCGCCGCGCTGTCCTCACGCAGCCGCTCCTCGATCGAGGTGCAGGGCGACCCGACCGAGGCATAGGGTTGCTTGGCGGCGCGCAGGAAGGCCATCAGCTCGGTATCCGCGATGGCGAAGCCGAAGGTCGAATCGCCGTCGTCGGCGCGAGTCAGCGCCGAATTGACCCCGATCACCCGCCCGCACGGATCGAGCAGCGGTCCGCCCGAATTGCCGCGCGCGATGCTGGCGGTGTGGAGCAGCACCTCGATCCCGGTCAGCGCGCGCCGGCCCGAGGCGACGCCCTGCGACCGGACGGGCGACAGCGGGCGGATATAGTCCGCCGCCGACTGGGCGGTCGCCAGGTCGACATTGCCGGGATAGCCGAGCGCGATCACCTGATCCCCCTCGGTCACCGGGCCGGTAAAGAGCGCCACCGTCGGCAGCTTGGCCTCGCTCACCTCGATCAGCGCCAGGTCGCGGCGCGAATCATAGGCGATGACCCGCCCCTGATAGGATTTGCTGCCCTCGGAGGGCACCACGCCGACGACGACATTGTCGGGATAGCGCTCGGCCAGTTCGACGACATGCGCGTTGGTGACGATGCGATTGGGCGCGACTGCGAAGCCTGAGCCATGGCCGAACCCCTCGACCCGGTCGTCGACCATCGCGATGGTGACGACGCGCACCACGCCGCGCGCGGTCGCGGCGATGTCGTCGGCCCGCGCCGCGACGGGCAGGAGCCCGACGACGGTCAGGGCGAGCACGAGGACGAAGCGGCTGAACATCGCCGGCCGCCATATCCCGCGACTTTGCCCGGCGGCAACCGCGTTCGGTTAGGCATATCGTAAATCTTGGCTTTTATGCGGGCGTGCTATGCCATGGGGAATTGCGGGATGAGTGCGTTCGGTCGTCGTCCGGGTCTGGGAAGCGCAGCGGGGCGTCCCGCCTTCGGCGTGGCGCGGCCGATGCATGGCCCCGGCCCCGCCCAGACATCCGCTCAACCACCTGCCCCGCGCACCGATGTCGAGGGCCCCGGTGCGGGCGGCCAGTTTCCGCCGCTGAGCAGCCTGGCCGCCCCCGCCCCCACCGAGACGCTCGACGCGATGCAGCGGCTGGCCGAACGCCAGGCCGCCTCGGTCGATCCCGTGCCCGCGCGCGGCGAGGGGTTCGAGGCGTCGATCCACCGGATCAAGGAACAGGTGCTTCCCCGCCTGCTCGAACGCGTCGACCCCGAAGCCGCCGCGACGCTGGGCAAGGATGAGCTGGCCGAGGAATTCCGCCCGATCATCGGCGAGGTGCTGGCCGAGCTGAAGCTGACGCTCAACCGGCGCGAGCAGTTCGCGCTGGAAAAGGTGCTGGTCGACGAGTTGCTGGGCCTGGGGCCGCTCGAGGAGTTGCTCGCCGATGCGGACGTGACCGACATCATGGTCAACGGCCCCGAACAGACCTATGTCGAGCGCAAGGGCCGGCTGGAGCTGGCGCATATCCAGTTCCGCGACGAGGAGCATCTGTTTCAGGTCGCCCAGCGCATCGTCAACTCGGTCGGCCGCCGCGTCGACCAGACCACGCCGCTGGCCGATGCGCGGCTGAAGGACGGCAGCCGCGTCAACGTGATCGTGCCGCCGCTGTCCCTGCGCGGCACCGCGCTGTCGATCCGCAAATTCTCGGCCAAGCCGATCACGCTCGACATGATGGCGAACGGCGGGTCGATGAGCAACGACATGGCGACGCTGCTCAAGATCGCGGGCGCCAGCCGGTTCAACATCGTGATCTCGGGCGGCACCGGTTCGGGCAAAACGACGATGCTGAACGCGCTGTCCAAGATGATCGACCCGGGCGAGCGCGTGCTGACCATCGAGGACGCCGCCGAGCTTCGCCTGCAACAGCCGCACTGGCTGCCGCTGGAAACCCGCCCCGCCAATCTCGAGGGTCAGGGCGAGATCAGCATCCGCGACCTCGTGAAGAACGCGCTGCGCATGCGCCCCGATCGCATCATCCTAGGCGAAATCCGCGGCGCGGAGTGTTTCGACATGCTCGCGGCGATGAACACCGGCCATGACGGATCGATGTGCACGCTCCACTCCAACTCTCCGCGCGAGGCGCTGGCGCGTATGGAGAACATGGTGATGATGTCGGACATCAAGGTGCCCAAGGAGGCGATCAGCCGCCAGATCGCCGACTCGGTCGACATGGTCATCCAGGTCAAGCGCCTGCGCGACGGCAGCCGCCGCGTGACCAACATTACGGAAGTGATCGGGATGGAAGGCCCGGTGATCGTCACCCAGGAGCTGTTCAGCTTCCACTATCTGGACGAAGGCGCGGACGGCAAGATCATCGGCGAGTACCGCTCGGCGGGCCTTCGCCCCTATACGCTGGACAAGGCCAAGCAGTTCGGTTTCGACCAGGCGCTGCTGGAGGCGTGCCTGTAAGCGCGCTGATCGAGTTTCGGGCGTTTCCAGAGCAGGATGACATGAGACGGACCTACCCCTCCCCTTCAAGGGAGGAGCCGGGGGTGGGGCGTATCCACGGACATCACGCTTGCGGATAGGCCCCATCCCAACCCCTCCCCTGAAGGGGAGGGACTTGTCAGAATCCAAGCGCGTCAGAACAGGCGAGGGCGCACCAACTTCTGCCAGAGCAGCGACAGCATCGCATAGACGACGATCGCGATGATGACGGTCGCCGCCGTCTGCACCAGGACCTCGCCGCGACCGGGCGGCGGCGCCAGCGGGTTGTGGCTGCCGCCGAACAGCCCGAAGGACAGGGTGGCGACCAGCCACCAGTAGATGGCGGTCAGCCCGCTTTCTATCAGCGCGACGGCGATTCGTTTCATGCGGTCCTCCCGGTAGCGAAAGGGATGATGTCGACATAATCCCGATACGCCCCGCTGCCCCGTTGCGGCCGATGATGGTGGGTCAGCAGGAAATAGTCGGTGACGATCGAGGCCTGCGCCTCGATACCATAGGACAGGAACGGCCGGCGCGATCGCGACAGGTCGCCATAATGATAATTGCGGTTGAACACCGCGCGCAGCTTCACCCACATGCCCTGCTGATACTGCCAGGCATGGGTCAGTTCATGGATCAGCCAGGCGGTATCGCCCACGCTCGTCGAGAAATCGGGCTTGTAGCTGGCGGGCGGGAAATACACCTCGCCATTGGGCGTGATCGCGGTGTCGGACGGCTGGAAGAAATAGGCGCGACGATTGTGGATCTTCACCCGCTCCTGATCGAGCGCGGTGCCGAATATCTGCGTCACATGGTGCGACTCCCCCGATGTCAGCGACCGCCGGATATGCTGGCCCATCCCTGCCTCCTTGTCGTCGGGATAACGTCGATCATGGGATGCGGGTGCCGCCGTCAATTCCCTCCTGCTATCGGAATGGCCGTACGGAGGGGTGACGGATAGGCCGCTCCTCCGGCGGAAGAGCGCTATAAATCGTGACACACCACCCCAACGAAAGTCGGGGTGGTGCTGAAAGGAAGGCGTATTCCTCATCGCTGCCTTTGCGGAGGTGAACGCACACCCCCGATTTCCCGCGCGCGCAGCCTCTGGCTGGGCTAGGCGTTGGGATGTGATGCGTCGCCTGCTCTATCTGCTCCCCGCCCCCTTGTTGCTGACCGCCGCGATGATGGCCCCGCGCGCCTCCGAACCGGCCCCGGTCACCGATGCAGCCGATACGGGTGAGGACGTGGTCGCCGCCGCCGCGCGCGATCCGGGCGTCGCGACGCTCGCCGCCGATGCCGAGGCGCGCTGGATTCCCTTTCAGCTGACGCCGGGCAACCAGATTCGCTTCGCCATGACGATCGACGGGCAGAGCGCGTCGGCCATTCTCGACACCGGGGTCAGCTTCACGCTGCTGTCGCGCGACTCAGGCATCGCCAAGGCCGCGCGCATCCGGCCGGGCGGCGAGGCGAGCGCGATCGGCGGTGCGGTCGCGATCGGTTGGATGCCGACCCGCACGCTGTCGCTGGGCGGCCTGACCCGCAAGGGCGGCGGTGTCGCGGTCGCCCCCCTGCCCGCAATGGCGACAGGCGATGCCAGGCCGGTCGATCTGCTGGTCGGGCGCGATCTGCTCGCCGCGCATGCGCTCGACATCGATTATCAGGCCAAGCGCTTTCGCCTGCTCCCCTCGGGGCGGATGCCGTTCCGGGGCGCGACCGCGCCGCTGACCATCTCGACCGAGCGGCGCGTCTATGAAAGCGTGGTGGGCCTGGGCCATACGCGGCTGTCGCCGGTGATCGTCGATACCGGCGACGGCTCGGCGCTGACCGTGACCCAGGCTGGATGGCGCGCGGCGAAGCTGGCGTCGCTGCCGACCACCAGCGCGATCGGGTTCGGGCTGGCCGGTCCCTCGGTCAACGACCTGGCGATCGCGCCGACCGTGAAGCTCGGCAGCCTGACCGCGCGCGAGGTCGAGGTGCGGATCGAGCCAGCCAAGGGATTCAGCGAATCGGTCGGCGTCGCCGGGCGGCTGGGGTCGGGCTTCCTGCAACGCTACCGCGTGCTGCTCGATCCCGGCGCCGGGCACATGGTGCTGGCCGCCGGCCCCGATGCCGACCAGCCCGCGCTGCGCTCGACCGCCGGGCTGTTGATGGGCGTCGCTGGCGACCGGCTGCGCGTGCTCCACGTCATGCGCGGCGGGCCGGCGGACAAGGCCGGCTGGCGCGAGGGCGACGCGATCTGCGCCATCGACGGCCAGCCGATCCCGAAGGACTATGTCGACAGCCCCATGGCCCGCTGGACCGTGGGCAAGCCCGGCACCACGGTCCGCCTGCGCATGTGCGACGGCCAGGAACGCAGCCTCACCCTCGCCCGCTTCTATTGAGGCGAGATGACTGAACTGAATCACCCCTCCCCTTCAGGGGTGGGGCGCTTCCACAAGCCCTGCGCCAAGATCAGAGGCCCCACCCCAACCCCTCCCCTGAAGGGGAGGGGCTTGTCCCATCACGCCTTGGGCCGCTTCCCCCATTCGCGCGCGACCGTGTAGCCGAGATAACCGGTGCCGAAGAGCGCGTAGAGCGGCTCGGGGATGGCGGCCAGATATTGCGCTATGCCCCGGATCATCGCCGCCGCCATCGCCGGCCTCACCCCTGCGAGCAGACCCATCGGGATGCTCCAGAGCAGCAGCAGGTACATGACATAGAGGAAGGTCGGCCGCGCCCGCCGGGTCCAGCGGTCGTTCGCATCCGCGTCGCCCGGTGCCATGGCCTCCTCCCCGCTCATGACAGGCGATCCGCCAGCCAGCCATAGAGGAACGCCTCGTTCGCCGGCCGCCGCTCGGCCAGCGTCAGATAGCGTTCGCCCTGCAACGCCTCGACCGCCTTCAGCAGCACGATCTCGCCCGCCGGCCCCCGGTGGCGCAGAAAGGCGTCGAGCGCGGCGAGCGTCGCCGGGCCGATCCGGCCGTCCACCGCCATGTCGGGATAGTCGCCGCCGCCGCGATTGAGCGCGTTGAGCGCGCGTTGCAGAAAGCCCGCCGCCACCGCCGGCCCCATATTCACGCCGGTGTCGAACAACTCCGCCGCCAGCCGGGGCGCGCGCGTCGCCACCCGGTCCCAACCCGGTGCGGACCAATAGAGGCGGCGATAGATCGCCTCCGCCCGCGCCAGCGGCAGACGGCGCATCGCCCCGTCATAGCCGTCGGCGCGCGCCACCGCCTCGGTGATGCCGAACCGGGTCGCCCCGCCCCGGTCGGCGGGGTGATCGGCATAATCCCCCTCGCGCGCGATCACCTGCGCGATCAGCGCATCCACATCCACATCATCCCGCTGTCCCATGTCGCCCTCCCTGTGACGGACGACACGAACCATATCGGTTCGCTGTAGGACAGCGCTTTGTGCGGGGGATCAGTCCAGGACGCTGCGCGCCAGCGCCAGCGTGCCGAGCGGCCCGGCCTGGTCGCCCAGCTGAGCATGGACGATGCGGTTGGCCACCTGCGCCGCGTCGACGAAGGGGAGATAGCCCGACAGCTTCTCGACCGTCGCGGCGCGCACCATGTCGAGCAGGTGCGGCTGCCCCACCCCGACGCCGCCGCCGATCACGATGCGGCCACAGGCCAGCGTCAGGAACAGCCCGGCGAAGCTCTCGGCGAGGGCATCGGCGACGAAGGTCCAGGCGGGATCGTCCGCCGCCAGTTCCTGTGCCGGCTTGCCCGTCCGCGCGGCGATGGCGGGGCCGGCCACCAGCCCTTCCAGGCAATCGCCATGGAAGGGGCAGGCGCCGGCGAAATCATCGCCCGCGACGCGGCGGACGCGGACATGGCCAGCCTCAGGATGCATCCGTCCCGATACCGGCTGGCCGCCGGCGATGATGCCCATGCCGACACCGGTGCCGATCGTCACATAGACATGGTCGGACAGCCCGCGCGCCGCGCCCCACTGCCCCTCGGCCAGCGCGGCGCCGGTCACGTCGGTATGGATCGCCACTCGATCGCCAAAGCCTTCGGACAGCGCGCCCGCGACATCCGCGCCGGCCCAGCCGGGCTTGGGCGTCGCCAGCATATGGCCGTAATCCATACCGGTCTTGTCGAGCGCGATCGGGCCGAAGCTGCCGATGCCCAGCGCTTCCGGCTTATACTGGTCCTGCCATTCGGCCAGACGCTGGCGCAGCGCGGCCAAGGTGACGGCGGGCGTGGTGGTGGGCAGGCGTTCCGACACCAGAATGTCGCGGCCCCGCCCGATCAGCACGATCGATTTCGTCCCGCCCAGTTCCACGCCCGCGACGATCCGATCCTGTGCCTCGACCATTCCACTCTCCCGCCCGACCATATTGGGTCTGCGCGACTGCGCGAAAGCGCCGGTGCCGGTCAAGGGCGTCGCGCAAAAACGCGTGGAAAGACCGTGCGCAAATGGGGCAACATCCGCGTCGTGCGGCTTAGCGTTACAGCGCCGACAGGATCGCCAGATTGCTGGCCCGCAGATTGACGATATGCGCCACCGCCAGCGCGATGCTGCCCGCCACGGTCAGCGCCGTACCCAGCCCCTGCCCATCAAAGACCAGCCCCGCGACCAGCAGCGCCAGCCCCGCGGCGCCGATCGCCGGCGGCACCAAGGCCCGGTGGCGTCGCCAGCCAGCGAACAGGGTCAGGCTGCTCAACGGAACGGCGATGCCCAGCATGGCGACATGAAACGCCTCGCCCCACCCCGCCCATTGCGCGATCATCGGCAGGAAGGCGGCGAGCAGCGGCAGGACAAGGCAATGGACCAGACAAAGCGCCGAGGCCGAGATGGCCAGTCGGTCCCAACCCCGACCGTGATGCCTGTCGGGTGTAGCGATGCCGTCGATCCGTTCCATGCACACCCCCTACACCATCCCCATCATTAATGATACAAAATATCATCTAACTCAGGGCATGACGGCGGGTTGAATTGTATTCCGTATAATATACCTTGCTGCCATCGATAAGGGAGCGGATCATGGCGAAGGCCCGGTTATTCTTGTGCGCGGGCCTCTCCGCCCTGATGGCGCATACCGCGCCGGCGCAGCAGGCGTCGTCCGCGCCGCGCCCCGAATGGGAAGACCCCGCCATCGACCGCATCGGCGCCGAGCCGATGCACAGCAGCTTCGCCGGGTTCGAGACGCGCGCCGCCGCACTGGCCGGCGACACCGCCCGCTCGCGCTACCATCTGTCGCTGGACGGGCAGTGGAAAGTGCACATGTCCCCCAATCCGGAGGCGCGGCCCATCGGCTTCGAGCGCCCCGACCATGACGTCGCCGATTGGCCGAGCGTCGCGGTGCCGGGTATCCTCCAGGCACAGGGGCTGAGTCGTCCGATCTTCGTCGGCAGCGGCTATCCCTTCCCGCGCAACGCGCCGTTCATCGAGCATCGGCTGAACGAGGTCGCCTCCTACCGCCGTGACGTCACGGTGCCGGCGCATTTCTCCGGCCGTCGCTTGCTCCTGAACATCGGCGCGGCGGGGGCGGCCTATTATCTCTGGGTCAACGGCCAGAAGATCGGCTATTCGGAGGACTCCAAGCTCCCCACCGAGTTCGACATCAGCCGCGCCGCCAGGCCCGGCAGGAATGTCATCGCGATCGAACTCTATCGCCATTCGGACGGCAGCTATCTGGAGGATCAGGATTTCTGGCGGGTCAACGGGATCGAGCGGTCGATCACCCTCTATGCCGCGCCGCAGACGCATATCCGCGACCTGGAGATCGACGCCGGGCTGACCCACGACTATCGCGACGGCACGCTGTCGGCCAAGGTCGATCTGGCGGGGGCCGCGGAAGGGACAAGCGTGCGGGCGACGCTACTCGAGGGCAAGCGGACGATCCTGACCCGCACCGCCACGCCGAACGGCACCAGCGCGACGATAACGGCAGAAGTGCCGGCCGTGAAGACGTGGAGTGCGGAGGACCCCAATCTCTACACGCTGCTGGTCGAACTGCTCGACGCGAAGGGCAAGCTGATCGAGGCGACCAGCCGCCGCATCGGCTTCCGCACCGTCGAGGTGGCGGGCGGCGAAGTCCGGGTGAACGGCAAGCGGATCATGATCCGCGGCGTCAACCGCCACGAGCATGATCCGCATACATTCCGCATCGTGTCCGAGGAGACGATGCGCAAGGACATCGAGCTGATGAAGGCCGCCAATATCAACGCGGTCCGCACCTCGCACTATCCCAACGATCCGCGCTGGTATGATCTGGCCGACGAATATGGCCTCTACGTGATGGACGAGGCCAATATCGAGAGCCACGGCTACTTAAGCCTCACCCAGGAGAAGGGCGACCCGACCCTGAACCTGGGTCACAAGCCCGAATGGGCCGCCGCGCATCTCGACCGGGTACAGCGCATGGTCGAGCGCGATCGCAACCATCCCTCGATCATCTTCTGGTCGCTAGGCAATGAAAGCGGCGTCGGCCCCAATTTCGAGGCGGCGGCCAAATGGGTCCGCGCGCACGACAAGACCCGGCTGATCAACTTCCTCGGCTATAGCATGAGCGGCTGGCGGCACCCGACGAATGACTATGTCGACATCTTCGCGCCCATGTATGACGATGTCGAGAAGCTGGCCGATTACGCCCAGCGCCCCGAATTCACCCAGCCGCTGATCCTGTGCGAATATGCCCATGCGATGGGCAACAGCCTGGGCGATTTCCAAGGTTATTGGGACACGTTCCGCAAATATCCGAAGTTGCAGGGCGGCTTCGTCTGGGACTGGGTCGACCAGACGATGATCCTGAAGGACAAGCAGGGCCGCCCCTATTGGGGCCAGGGCCTCGACTATGATCCGGACCCCAAGGATGCCGGGCTGCACGGCGACGACAGCCCGGTGGGCGACGGCGTGATCCAGTCGGACCGCACACCCGATCCCGAATATTATGAGATGGCGCATGTCCAGTCGCCGATCACCTTCACGCAAGCGGGTAGCGGCTGGCAGGTGGTCAACCGCCACGACCATATCGACCTGTCGCGCTTCACGCTGGACTGGGCGGTGCTGGAGAATGGCGTCGAGACGGCGCGCGGCAGCATCGCCACACCCTCGGTCGCCGCCGGCCAGAGCGCGCCCCTCGCCTTCACCCTGCCCGCCGCCAGGGACCCCGGTGCCGAACGTTCGCTGATCCTGCGCGCTCGGACCAGAGCGGGTGCGATCCCGCCGCTGCCCGCGGGCCAGATCATCGGCTGGGAGCAGTTCGCGCTCTCCGCCCCCGTCTTCGCCGCCGCTCCCGCCGGATCGGTCGTGCCCGAGGAAAGCGCCGATGCGGTGACGCTGAAGGCCGGGAACGCCGTGCTGGAGATCGACCGGACGACCGGCCTCGTCCGCCGCTATGCCCGCGACGGTAAGACGCTGCTGACCGGTGGCGCGCCGAACTTCTATCGTGCCCCGACCGACAATGACGTCGGCGCGGGCGTGCCCAAGAGCCATGCGATGTGGCAATATTTCTCCGACCATCGCCGCCTCGACGCGATCCGGCAGGACGGCAATGCCATCGTCGTCGATCACGACATGGGCGTCGGATCGGTGAAGATGCAGACCCGCTGGACCATGGCCCCTGACGGCGCTGCAACCGCGACAGTGCGCTTCACGCCGCTGCGCATGACGCTGCCCGATCCGTTACGCGTCGGCCTCGCCTTCGCGACGCCGGGGCAGCAGTTCACGCAAGTGAGCTGGTTCGGGCGCGGTCCGTGGGAAAGCTATGACGATCGCAAGACGGGTGCGATGATCGCGCGCTGGGACGGCAAGCTGGCGGACCAGTATCACGACTATGCCCGGCCGCAGGAGAGCGGCAACAAGACCGATGTCCGCTGGGTGCAGCTGACCGGCACCGGCCCGGGCCTGCGTGTGACGGGGGCGCAGCCACTGTCGGTCAACGCGCTGCCCTTCCCCTATGGCGACCTCGCGATGAAGCCGCCCGCGCAGGCGCATAGCTCGGACATCCGCCCGCATGGCGACGGCACGCTGCTGATCGATGCGGCGCAGGCCGGCGTGGGTGGCGATACCGGCTGGAGTCTCGATGGCCGGGCGCACATGCCCTATCGCGTCGCGCTCCAGCCGCTGACCTATAGTTTCACCATCGGAGCGGCGCGTTGAAGTCCCTGCTGACCCTGTCCCTGTTGCTCACCGCCGCCCCCGTCGCGGCCCAGACCGTTCCCGACCGGATCGCCGCATCGCTGGCGCTTCGTGACCAATGGCAATGGCTGACCCGCGACATCGCCTCGCCCGCCGAGTGGGATGCGGACGGGCGGCATTTCCATTATCGCAAGACGGTCGCGGGCGGCTTCGCCTTTGTCGATGTCGACGCGGCCACCCGCGCCAAGGCCCCCGCTTTCGACGCCGCCGCGCTCGCCCCCGCGCTGGGCAAGGTGACCGGCCAGCCGGTCGCGCCCCTGCGCCTGCCCTTCGAGCATTTCGCCTACACGCCCGACCGGACGGCTATCCGCTTCTCGATCGGCTATGACGATACCGTCTATCGCTGCACGCTCGTCCAGCCGGTCTGCGCCGTCGTACCCCCCGACAATCCCGGCCGCCCGCGCGGTTTCGGCGTGGTGCGCGACCTGCGCGTGCCCGCCGACAACCATCCCCGCCTGTCGCCCGACGGCCGGCTGGAGGCGCTGGTCCTCGACGACAATCTGGTCGTGCGGGCGGCCGGTGGCGGCAAGGAAGTCTGGCGTTCGCAGGACGGCAGCCCCGCCGACTTCTACGACCCCGAAACCATCGCCTGGAGCCCCGACGGCCAGCATATCGCGCTCCAGCGTGTCCGCCCCGGCTATGCCCGCATGGTCACCCGCGTCCTCGCCGCCCCGCCCGGCAAGGTCCAGCCGGAGGTTGTCCAGCAACTCTATCCCAAGCCCGGCGACGCGGTGGACCAGGAAGCGCCCGTGCTGTTCCGCGTCTCGGACGGGAAGCGCACCGACATCGACCCGTCGCTGTTCGCGGGTGCCTACACCCTGTCCGCGCCCGAATGGCGCGCCGACAGTAAGAGCTTCGCCTTCAACGACCTGAAACGCGGCTTCGGCGAGACGAAGATCATCGCGGTCGATGCCGACACCGGCCGGGCGCATGCCGCCGTCACCGAGACCGCCAAGACCTTCGTCTTCCGCGACCGCATCTGGTCACACGACGTGAAGGGGCTGGGCCGCGAAATCCTCTGGGCCTCGGAGCGCGACGGCTGGCGGCATCTCTATCTGATCGACGGCGCGACCGGCCGGGTCGTGCGCCAGATCACCAAGGGCAACTGGCTGGTCCGCGACATCGCCCATGTCGATGACGAGAAGCGGCAGATCTGGTTCTCGGCCAGTGGCTTCGTGCCGGGTGAGGACCCCTATTATAAACACTGGTTCCGGGTCGATTTCGACGGCCGCAACCTGACCCGGCTGACGCAGGAGAATGCGACGCACGAGGTGCGCTTCTCGCCGGACATGACCACCTATGTCGACGTCTTCTCGCGCACCGACCTGCCCGAAACGATGGAGCTGCACGACGCGCGTGACGGCCGCCTGATCCAGACGCTGGAAAAGGGCGACATCACCGCGCTGACCGCCGCCGGGTTCCGCCCGCCGGAGCGCTTCACCGC
This sequence comes from Sphingomonas pseudosanguinis, assembly GCF_052056765.1. Lineage (NCBI taxonomy): Bacteria > Pseudomonadati > Pseudomonadota > Alphaproteobacteria > Sphingomonadales > Sphingomonadaceae > Sphingomonas > Sphingomonas pseudosanguinis. Next base: position 566,931 of record NZ_CP189888.1, on the reverse strand, counting down.
CAAGGGCCGCGACGGCAGGACCGACATTTACGGCCTGGTCGTCCGCCCCCGCAATTACGACCCGGCCAAGCGCTATCCTGTCATCGAGAACATCTATGCCGGGCCGCATGACAGTTTCGTGCCCAAGGCCTTCTGGCCGTTCGGCGGTTTTTCCGGCGGCGACAAGGTCATGGGGATGCAGCAGCTTGCCGATCTCGGCTTCGTCGTCGTGATGATCGACGGCATGGGCACCGCCAACCGCTCCAAGGCCTTCCACGATGTCGCGTGGAAGAACCTGGACGATAGCGGCTTTCCCGACCGGATCGCCTGGATGAAAGCGCTGGCGGCCAAGGACCCCGGCGTCGATGTGTCGCGCGTCGGCATCTATGGCGGCTCGGCGGGCGGGCAGAGCACGCTCAACGCGCTGCTGTTCCATCCCGATTTCTACAAGGCCGGGGTCGCCTATGCCGGATGTTTCGACAACCGGATGGACAAGATCGACTGGAACGAACAATGGCTCGGCTATCCGGTCGACCAGAGTTATCTCGACGCCTCGGGCGTGGTCCATGCGGGGAACTTGCAGGGCAAGCTGATGCTGGTCGTCGGCGAGCAGGACTCCAACGTCGATCCCGCCAGCACCACCCAGGTCGTCGACGCGCTGATCAAGGCGGACAAGGACTTCGACCTGCTGGTCATCCCCGGCGGCGAGCACACCGCCGGGCGCAGCACCGGGCCGGTGGCGTACGCGATGCGGCGGCAATATGCCTTTTTCCTGAAGGCGTTGCGCGGGCAAGAATAGCATCTGTCATTCCTCCCCTGGAAGGGGAGGTGGCGCGCATGGCGCGTCGGAGGGGTGTAGCCGCCCCCGTGTCGCGATGCGGCCAGCCGCGACACCCCTCCGTCAGGCCTAACGGCCTGCCACCTCCCCGTGCCGGGGAGGAATAGGGCTGTTGCCTCCCATTCCCCACGCGCCTATCGCTGCCGCCGCGACAGGTTCCCCTCGGGGATCAAAAGGGAACGGGGTGCGATACCCCGGCTGCCCCTGCAACTGTAAGCGGCGAGCCATCCGCCATCACGCCATTGGGGCTTTCCCGAGAAGGCGGCGGAGCGGCACCGACCCGCGAGCCAGGAGACCTGCCCGTCGCCGTCGTCCTTCGACCGGACAGGGTGTGCCGGGCGGAACGGGGCATCCCCTCGCGCGGGCGACAGCGCCTTTGGAGACCTGTCCCGATGACCGAGCCTACCCCATGCTGAAACCCGCCGCGAACGGCCCCGCCGTGGTCGCCTGCAACACCTGCCGCCTGTCCGACGAGGCGCGCGAGAATGACGAGGGCAAGCGCGGCGGCGCGCTGTTGGTCGAGGCGTTGCGCGCCGTCCAGGCCTCCGACCCAGCCTATGCGGGTGTCGCGGTGGAGGAGATGCCCTGCCTCTTCGCCTGCCAGTCCTTCTGCACCGTCCATCTGCGCTGCCCCGGCAAGGTCGGATACGTCATGGGCAAGTTCACCCCCGATGAAGACGCCGCGCGCGCCATATTGGATTATGCGAGAGCCTATGCCGATAGCGACTGGGGCCAGGTGCCGTACAAGCAATGGCCGCAAGGGGTGAAGGGCCATTTCCTGACCCGCACACCGCCCGAAGGCTTCGTGGTCGAATGATCGCCTTTCCGACCGTCGCCAGTTTCGAGACGACGCTGGCCGCGCTGCCCCAGCCCGATGCCAGCGCGCGCGACGCCGCCGCGCGGCGCCAGGGACAGCTGACCAAGCCGCCGGGGTCGCTCGGCCGGCTGGAGGACATCGCCATCTTCATGGCCGGCTGGCAGGGACGCGAGCGGCCCCGGATCGTGCGGGGGCGCGTGGTGATCTTCGCCGGCAATCACGGCGTCGTCGCACGCGGGGTCAGCGCCTTTCCTGCCGAGGTGACCGTCCAGATGGTCGCCAACTTCCACGCCGGCGGGGCCGCGATCAACGCGCTGGCGGCGGCGGCGGGGCTGGACCTGTCGGTCGTGCCGCTCGACCTCGACCGGCCGACCGCCGACTTCACCGCCGCACCCGCGATGAGCGAGGCGGACTGCCTGGCCGCGCTGTCGGCGGGGGCGGCGGCGGTCGGCGATGCCGATCTGCTGGTGCTGGGCGAGATGGGGATCGGCAACACCACCCCCGCCGCCGCGCTCGCCGCCGCCAGTTTCGGGGGTGATCCCGCCGACTGGGTCGGCCCCGGCACCGGGGTCGATGCACAAGGCCTGTCGCGCAAGGCGGCGGTGGTGGCCGAGGGGCTCGCGTTGCACGCCGAGCATCTGACCAGCGCGTTCGAGATCCTGCGCCGGCTGGGCGGGCGCGAGATCGCCGCCATGGCGGGCGCGGTGCTCGCGGCGCGCATGAAGGGCGTGCCCGTCGTGCTCGACGGCTTCATCGGCACCGCTGCGATCGCCCCGCTGGCGCTGGTCAATCCGGGGATCACCGCGCATTGCCTGGCGGGGCATTGCTCGGCCGAGCCGGGGCATATCCGGCTGTTGCAGCGGCTGGAGCTGGACCCGATCCTGTCGCTCAACATGCGGCTGGGCGAGGCGAGCGGCGCGGCGGTGGCGGTACAGGTCATCCGCGCCGCGCTGGCCGCGCATGACGGCATGGCGACCTTCGCCGAAGCGGGCGTGGCGAGCGCGTGACGGCCTTCCGCCTGCATCTGCTTCGCCATGGCGAACCCGAACAGACGGGGCGGATGCTGGGGCGGACCGACAGTCCGGCGACGGCGACGGGCATCGCCGCGTGTGTGTCGCGCGCGCGCGGGCTGAGCGTCGCCCGCCGCATCGCCTCCGACCTGTCGCGCGCGCGCGCCTGTGCCGAGGCGATCGGACCAACCGAGGTCGATGCCCGCTGGTGCGAACTGGATTTCGGCGACTGGGACGGCCTGGTGCCCGCGTCGATCGACCCGGCGGCGCTCGGCCGTTTCTGGGACGACCCCGATGCCGCAGCCCCACCGGGAGGCGAGCGTTGGTCCGATCTGGTGGCGCGGGTCGGTGCCGCGATCGCCGAACTCCCGCCAGAGCCGACGCTGATCGTCACCCATGGCGGCGCGATGCGCGCGGCGCTGCATGTGCTGTGCGGCTTTGATGTCCGTACCGTCTGGGCCTTTGCGCTGCCCTATGCCAGCCTGTTGACGCTGGATGTGTGGGACGGCGCACCGCGCGCGGGGCAGGTCAGCGGGCTGGTGACCGCATGACGCCGCTGATCCTGGCGCTGAGCTTCCTCACCCGCCTGCCCATGCCGCGCGTCGAGGCCGATGAAGCCGATTTCGCCGCCGCGATCCGGCTCTATCCGGTCGCGGGGCTGGTTATCGGGGCGATCGTCGCGGGTGCCTTGCGGCTCGGGGCGATCGTCGACCCCTGGGCGGGGGCGCTGGCGGCGCTGATCGCCTGGGTGTGGGTGACGGGCGCGCTGCATCTCGACGGGCTGGCGGACCTGTCCGATGGATTGGGGGCGGCGCATGGCGACCGCTCGCGACTGCTGGCGGTGATGGCCGATCCGCATATCGGCAGCTTCGGCGTCGTGACATTGGTGATGCAGTTGCTCGCCAAGCTGGTGCTGCTTCACGCGCTGGCGCTCGCCGCCTGGCCGATCGTCGCGCTGATCCCGGCGGCGGCGCGGGTCGGGCCGCTGATCTGGGCGCGCGTCCTGCCGCCGCTGCGCCCCGCTGGGCTGGGCGCGCTGGTGTCGCGCGCGGTGCGGCCGTTCGACATGATCGCGTGGATCATGACCGTGCTGATCCTGGGGCTGGTCTATCCGCCGCTGGCCACCGCGCCGCTGGCGATCATCGCGCTGTCGCTCTGGTTCCGGCGCAAGCTGGGCGGCGTGACCGGCGACGTGCATGGCGCCGGCATCGAGCTGACCGAGACCGCCTTGCTCCTCGCCGCCGTCCTCTACGCCCGGCCCTGAGCGATCCGCAGCAGCGCGTCGCAATCGACATGCGCCTCCAGCACGGCGGCGATGGCGTCGAGCGCGGCGTCGACATCGGCGCTATGATCCGGCCCCTGCCCCGCCACGCCGATCCGCGCCAGCCACGCCGCCCGCTGCCCGGCCTCTCCCAACAGGCCGTGAATATAGCTCCCCGCGACCAGCCCATCGGCGCTGATCGCTCCCTCCGCCCGGCCATCCGCCAGATGCCCGACGGGACGCGCGGTATCGGGGCCGCTCGTACGACCCAGATGGATTTCATACCCCGAAAAGGACGCGCCTAGCGCCGCGCCCGTCACCGGCCGCACCGTCTTCTCGCCCGTCAATACCGTCTCGACATCCAGCAGCCCCAGCCCTGCGACGCTGCCCGCCGGTCCCTCGATCCCGTCCGGGTCGGCGACGACACGGCCCAGCATCTGGTATCCGCCGCACAGGCCCAGCACCGGCCGCCCGCGCCGGTGATGCGCGGCGATGTCGATGTCCCAGCCTTGTTGACGGATAAAGGCCAGGTCGGCGATGGTCGCCTTCGATCCCGCCAGCACGATCATCGCGGCATCGGGAATGGGCTGGCCGGGGCGGACCATGACCAGATCGACCTGCGGCTCCAGCCGTAGCGGATCGAGATCGTCGAAATTGGCGATGCGCGGCGTGATCGGACAGGCGATGACGATCCGCCCCCCGGCACCGGCGTGGCTGCGCTCCAGGATGACCGCATCCTCGCTCGGCAGGCGTGCCGCGTCGGCCAGCCAGGGGATCAGCCCCAGCGAATGCCAACCGGTATGCTCGGCGATCACCGCCATCCCGTCGGCGAACAGCGCCGGATCACCGCGAAACTTGTTGACCAGAAAGCCCCGGATCAGCGCCGCATCTTGGCGGTCGATCACCGCCTTGGTCCCGACCAGCGAGGCGATCACCCCGCCCCGGTCGATGTCCCCCGCCAGCACCACCGGCACGTTCGCCGCGCGCGCGAAGCCCATATTGGCGATGTCGCCGCTGCGCAGGTTCACTTCCGCAGGCGAGCCTGCGCCCTCGACGATCACGAGGTCGCATTCCGCCTCCAGCCGGCGATAGCAGTCGACGACTTCGGGCAGCAGCCCGATCCGCCCCTCGCGCCATTTCGACGCCGGCAGCATCCCGCGCACCTGCCCGCGCACGATCAATTGCGAGGTGCGGTCGCCCTGCGGCTTGAGCAGCACCGGGTTCATGTCGACATGCGGCGTCACCCGCGCCGCCAGCGCCTGCGTCGCCTGCGCCCGCCCGATCTCGCCGCCGTCCGGGGTCGCGGCGGCATTGTTGCTCATATTCTGCGGCTTGAAGGGCCGGACGCGAAGCCCACGATTGGCGAAAGCCCGGCACAGGCCAGCGACCAGCACCGACTTGCCCACGTCCGAGCCGGTGCCCTGGATCATCACGCCAGCCATGCGACGCCCCCCGCGATCACCCACAATAGCAGGCAGGCGCGCGCATAGATTTGCAAGGCGGTCACGATGTCGCGTGGCTGAGCGACCCGCCCCTCGCGACCGATCCATAGCTTGATCTGGGTCACGCCATCATAGGCGACCGGCCCGGCGAGTGCGACGCCGAGTGCTCCCGCCATCGCCGCCTCGGGCCAGCCCGCATTGGGTGAGGCGTGTGCGCGCGCATCGCGCTTCATCACCGCCCAGCCGCCCGCGCCCGCCATGCATACCAGCACGCCTGCGATCCGCGCGGGCACCCAGTTCGCCCCGTCATCGATCCGCGCCGCCGCCCAGCCGAACGCCCGCCAGCGCGGCTCCTTATGCCCGATCATGCTGTCGGCCGTGTTGATCGCCTTGTACATCCACACGCCCGGCAGCCCGAGCAGCAGCAACCAGAACAGCGGCGCGACGATGCCGTCGCAAAAGCTCTCCGCCAGCGTCTCGATCGCGGCGCGCGATACGCCCGCCTGATCCAGCCGTTCGGTGTCGCGCCCCACGACCCGCGCGATCAGCGCCCGGGCGGCGGACAGGTCACCACGCAGCAGCGCATCGGCCACCGGCCGCACATGGACATACAGGCTACGCTGCGCGAGCGCGGGCCAGGCGAGCAAGGCGCTGGCGATCCAGCCCCAGCGGCCGAGCCACAGATGCACGGCGTGGTCGATCCCCCAAGCTATCCCGCCCGTCAGCGCGATCAGCACGACCATGGTCAGGACACCCAGGCCCCGCCGGAGGCCCTCCGGCCGCTCGGGACGATTGCCGAACCGCTCGGCCAGATTCAGGAACCGCGCGAATGCCCCGACCGGGTGGCCAACACGCGCATAAAGCCGGTCGGGCCAGCCGATCGCGGCATCGAGCGCCAATGCGACCAGAGCGACGGGATCAGCCATGCCGCAACGCCCTATCCAGTCGATCAAGCTCCGCCGCTGCGGCGGGAACGCCAAATCGGAGTCGTTCCGGCGCATCGGCGAAGGGACGCACCAATATGCCCGCCGCCGCCAGTCGCTGGAAGATCGCGGCGGCGTCCGGCGTCTCGACCATGCGGAATAGCGGACAGGCCCCGCGCGCGGTCAGGCCATGACGCGCCAGCACTTCATCCATGGCACTGGCCCGCTCGACCAGCGCGATCCGAGTCGCCGCGATCCAGTCTCGATCGGCATAGGCCGCACTGCCCCACGCCATCGCATGCGCCGACACCGGCCAGTCGCCCAGCAGGTCGCGAAGCCGCGCCAACACCGCTGGTTCCGCGATTACGAAGCCCAGCCGTACACCCGCCAACCCGAAGAACTTGCCGAACGACCGCAGCACCACGACTTGATCGCCACCGACAAACCCGCTTCCCGGCATCGCATCGGCAAAGGCTTCGTCGAGGATCAGCCACCCCCCCGCCCGCTCTTGTGCCGCCGCCAGCCGGGCAAGCTGCTCGGGCGAGCGATGGACGCCATCGGGATTGTTGGGATTGGCGATCAACAGGCTTCCCGCATGCCCCGTCCAATCGTCCAGCGCGGACTGATCGACCCGCGTGGAAGCCACCGCCCCGTGCGTGCCATAGCTCGGCCGAACCGCAACGATCGGCTGCGGCAAGCCCAGAAGCGGCAACAGGCGAAGCGCCATCTCGCTGCCCGGCACCGCCGCGATCCGCTCCGCCGCGACGCCGAAATGCGCCGCCGCCAGCGCTTCCAGCTGGGCAAGCGCGCTGCGATCCGGCAAAGGCGCGGCATCGACCTCAAGCCCCTCTGGCGGCTTCCAAGCCACTGGATTGATGCCCGTCGACAGGTCCAGCCAGGGCGCAGGCGCGTTCGGGAACAACGCCTTGGCCGCGTCGATCCGGCCGCCATGATAGGTCAGCGCGGCCATGGGGGCTTGCGTCATCGGCCCGCTCCCGCGATGCGGAGCGGCATGACGACGCCCCGCACCATTCTCGTCCTCGGCGGTGCCCGGTCGGGCAAGAGCCGCCACGCACAGGCGCTGGCCGAAGCGATGACGCCCACCGGCTGCTTCATCGCGACCGCGCAGGCATGGGACGACGAGATGCGCGACCGCATCGCGCGGCACCAAGCCGATCGCGACGAACGCTGGACGACCGTGGAGGCCCCTTTGGCTTTGCCCGAAGCTATCGCCCAGCATAGCCGCGCCGACCGGGTGCTGCTGGTCGACTGCCTGACCTTGTGGCTGACCAACCTGCTGCTCGGCGAGGCCGATCTGACGGCGGCCGGCGATGCGCTGGTCGTAGCGCTGGCGAACGCGCCCGGCCCGGTGGTGCTGGTCAGCAACGAGGTCGGCTTCGGCATCGTGCCCGACAATGCGCTGGCCCGACGCTTCCGCGATGCGCAGGGCACGCTCAACCAGCGACTGGCGCGCGTGTGCGATGCGACCGATCTGGTCGTCGCCGGACTGCCGCTCAGGCTTTCAGGAGAAAAATGATGCGAACCGACGCCGAACATGCCGAGCGCATGGCCAAGAAAAAGGCCGCGCAGGACAGCAAGGTCGCCGCACGCGATGCCGAAAAGGGCCTGATCATCGTCCATACCGGCAAGGGCAAGGGCAAGACGACCGCCGCGCTGGGCATGGTGATCCGCGCCGTCGGCCACGGCATGCGCGTCGGCATGGTCCAGTTCGTGAAGGGCGCGATGACCACCGGCGAAGCGGCAGTGCTGGCGCGCTTTCCCGAGGTCGATTTCCACGCGATGGGCGAAGGCTTCACCTGGAACACGCAGGACCGCACCCGCGACATCGCTACCGCGCGGGGTGCGTGGGACGAGGTCAAGCGGATGATCGCCGATCCGTCCTACGACCTGATCGTCGCGGACGAGCTGAACATCGTGCTGCGGTACGATTACCTGCCGGTCGACGAGGTGCTGGAAGTGCTGGGCACCAAGGGGGCGATGACGCATGTGGTCATTACCGGACGCAACGCGCCCGATGCGCTGATCGACGCGGCGGACTTGGTGACGGACATGACGCAGGTGAAGCACCCCTTCCGCGAACAAGGCGTGAAGGCGCAAAAGGGCATCGAGTTCTAGAGAAGGATGACATGAGGTGGATTCGTCATTGCGAGCGTAGCGAAGCAATCCAGAGCGTCTTGCCTGGACACTGGATTGCTTCGCTACGCTCGCAATGACGGCTTGGGTCAAACTGACGTTATCCCGCTCTAAGCCTACGCAAGGATAGGTGCACCACACGACGTCTGGCCTGTGGCCCTGCCCACCCCAAACCCAGTCGCGGGTGAACGATGCCCCGCATCGTTCAGGCCATGCCGGGGGCAAGGCCGACCCGCAACGCGCCTGCGGGAGGGGAGATGCTCGGGACGAAACGATCCGCATTAAGCCCCTCCTCCCGGTAGGGGGGAGGGGTTTGGGGTGGGGGTTAAGCCACGGGCGACTCAGCTTGGGGCGGGCCCCTCCCCCAGCCCAGTTGCGGGTGAACGATGCCTCGCATCGTTCAGGCCATGCCGGGGGCATGGCCGACCCGCAACTCGCCTGCGGGAGGGGAGCAGCGCGTGGCAGAGGGGAGGGCTCCATCACGCCCCTTCCCCCACCAAATCCCCACCCCGCCGGAGCAGGTACACGTCCATGATCCAGCCATGCGCACGCCGCAGTTCCGCCCGGCGTGCGACGATCCGCTCGGCGACATCCGCCAGCCGCCCGGACTCGATCGCTTGCTGCGCCATGCCCAGATACGCCCCCCACCAGATCGCGACATCCGGCTGGTCCAGCGTCATGAACGCGCACCCCCCATCGAGCATCACCGCGACACTATCCGCCCCCTCGGGCCAACCAGTTTCGCGCAGCCGCCGCCCGGTCGTCACCATCACCGGCGCCCCGACCGCGTTGAAGGGAACGGCATGCGCCGCACATAACACCTGGAGGCTGGTGATCCCCGGCACCACCGTCACCCGCTCCACGGAGGCCAGGCGCCGGGCGATACGGATCGTGCTGTCGTACAGCGACGGATCACCCCAGACGAGCAACGCCACGCGCCCGCCTCCCGGCAGATGCGCCGCGATCTCAGCCGCCCAGCGTTCGGCAATCGCATCGTGCCAATGCTCGACCGTATCGAGATAGGCTCCTTCGGCCGCGCGCACCGGCAGGTCGAACTCCACCACCTGTGTCGCCGTCCCCGCCAACACCTGCGCACAGATGTCACGGCGCAGGTCGATCAGCTCGGCCTTGTCCTCTTTCCGCGGCAGCAGGATCAGGTCGGCGGCGCGCATCGCGGCCTCCGCCGCACGAGTCAGATGATCGGGATTGCCCGTGCCGATGCCGATCAGGTCGAGATGGATCACAGATCCTCCATCAGCGGGCCGTAGAGGATCAGCGCCGCCTTGTCCGACACGCCCTCTGCCAGTTGCGCCGCCAGCGCGCCGATGGTGGCGCGGGTCAGCCGCTGGTCGGGACAGCCGACATGCTCGGCCATCAGCGCAGGGGTTTCCGGCGACAGGCCGTGCGCTATCAACGCTTCCGCCAGCGCAGGGAAGGTGCGCTTGGGCATGAACACCACCGTCGTCGCGCTCGCATCGGCCAGCGCCGCCATGTTGCGGTCGGCGGGCAGCGCGCCGGTGACGTCATGGCCGGTCACGAACTGCACGCGCCGCGCCTCGTTGCGCCGGGTCAGTGGAATGCCCGCCGCCGCCGCCGCCGCGCTCGCCGCGCTGACGCCGGGGACGATCTCATAAGGAATGCCCGCCGCCTTCAGCGCGACGATCTCTTCCTCCAGCCGCCCGAAGATGCCGGGATCGCCCGACTTCAGCCGGACGACGCGTTTGCCGCTCAGCGCATGATCGACCAGCAGCCGATCGATCTCGCCCTGTTTGGGCGAGGCGCGCCCCGCGCGCTTGCCGACCGCGATCAGTTCGGCGTCGGGGCGGCAATGGCTCAGCATCGGCCCGGCGGCGAGGTCGTCGAACAACACGACATCGGCCGCGCCCAGACAGCGCACCGCCTTCAGCGTCAGCAGCTCCGGGTCGCCCGGCCCTGCGCCGACGAGGGATACGAACCCGCTCACCACCAGCGCGCCACCAGATGGAAGAAGGTGCCGGTCACCTGGCCCCGCCGCGATCCGGTTTCCGGTACGGCGTCACCTTGCGCATCGACGACATGGGCAAGCGGCGCATCGGGCTGTTCCAGGACGGTCGAATAGTGAAACTCATGCCCGCCCAGCACCGCACCCTCGGGCATCCCCGCCACCTCGCTGAGCAAGGTCGCACGGCGATAGCCCAGATGCATTTTGCGCTTGGCATAGCTGGTGACGAGGCTGAGCAGCCCGGCCATCCGGTGACTGACGCCCGCCGCATCGATGAGTGCTTCGCCCAGCGCCATATAGCCGCCGCACTCGCCATGGATCGGCTTGGTTGCGGCATGGGCGGCGAGCCCGGCGCGGAACCGCTCCGCCGCCGCCAGCCGTCCGGCATGAAGCTCGGGATAGCCGCCGGGCAGCCAGACCAGATCGGCCGAGGCGTCGGGGGCTTCGTCGGCCAGCGGTGAGAAGGGCAGGATCTCCGCACCGCCTGCGCGCCAGCCCTCCAGCATATGCGGATAGACGAAGGAAAAGGCCGCATCCTGCGCCAGCGCGATCCGCTGGGCGGGCGGTGGCGGGAGCGTGCCGGATATGGGCATGGCGGGCTTGGCATAGGCCGCCACGCGGATCGCCTCCAGATCGACATGCGCGGCCAGAAACGCCGCATAGTCGCCGATCAGCCGGTCGAGTTCGGGATGCTCGACCGCCTGCACCAGCCCCAGATGCCGCTCGGGCAGGACCAGATCGCCGCGCCGGGGCAACGCGCCGAAGACCGGCAGGCCGATCTCCTCGAAGCCGAGCTTCGCCAGCCGCTCGTGACGCGGGCTGGCCACGCGGTTCAGGATCACCCCCGCCACCCGCAATTCGGGGTCGTAGCGCGCGAAGCCCAGTGCGGTCGCCGCCGCCGACTGGGCCTGGCCCGACACGTCGATGACTAGGATCACCGGCCAGCCCATGCGCTTCGCCGTCTCCGCGCTGCTGCCCATGCCCGTCGCGCCGGGCTTGGCGACGCCGTCGAACAGTCCCATCGAGCCTTCCGCCAGCACCAGATCGGCATCCGCCCCGCGCTGCCCCAGCGTATCGAGCAACGGCGAAGGCATCGCCCAGCCATCGAGGTTGAACGACGCCCGCCCGCAGGCGGCGCGATGAAAGGCGGGGTCGATATAATCGGGGCCGCTCTTGAACGGCTGCACGCTGAGCCCCGCATCGCGGAACGCGCGGAGCAGGCCCAGCATCACCGTCGTCTTGCCGGTGCCCGAGGCGGGCGCGGCGATCATCAATCCCGATGTCATGTCAGGCTGTTTCCGGGACGATAGCGGCGGTCATAGCCCTCGGCATATAACCGGCTCTCGGCGAAATCGCTTGGCGCGAGGACGCGGCCGACCAAAATCAGCGCGGTCCGCTCCGGTCCATCGGCGGCGGCTTCCTCGATAGTGGCGAGCGTCGCCCGGACGATCCGCTGCTCGGGCCAGCTCGCGCGCCAGACGATCGCGACGGGGCAGTCGCTCCCGTAATGCGGGGTCAGGTCGGCGACGACCTTGGCCAGATTATGGATCGACAGATGGATGGCCAGCGTCGCCCCGGTCGCGGCAAAGGCAGTCAGAGACTCGCCATCGGGCATCGCGCTGGCACGACCGGGGGTGCGGGTCAGGATCACCGACTGGGCGATACCGGGCAGGGTCAGCTCGCTCTCCAGCACCGCCGCCGCCGCCGCGAAGGACGGCACGCCCGGCGTCACCGAGACGGGGATGCCCAGTTCGCGCAACCGTCGCACCTGCTCGCCCATTGCCGACCACACCGACAGGTCGCCCGAATGGAGCCGGGCGACGTCCTGCCCCTTGGCGTGGGCGTCCGCGATTTCGGCGATGATCGCGTCGAGCGTCATCGGCGCGGTGTTCACGATGCGCGCCCCGGGTGGACAATGGGCGAGCACCGCCTCCGGCACCAGCGACCCGGCATAGAGACAGACCGGGCAGGCCGCGATCAGGTCGCGGCCCCGCAGGGTCAGCAGATCGGGGGCGCCGGGTCCGGCGCCGATGAAATGGACAGTCATGATTCAGGTCCTTGGGCAATGGCGCAGGTCGCCATGCGGTCGGAGGAGATTACACGGGCAACGACGATCCGCGCGTCCGGCCCGGCGGCGGCAAGCGCCACGGCTTCGGCGACGCTGCCCACGCCACGCGTGGCCAGGCTGACGGTCGAGCGGGTCGGGGTGTCGATGCCTTGCAACAGGTCGGTGGCAATGGGGTGGACCGCCATCTCACCGGCGAATGGCGCGATCACTCCCGCGCGATCGGCGGGCACGGCTAGTGCATCGGGATGCATGCCGGTCGCCGCCAGCGCGCTGCGGAAGGACTCGACCGTCGCCTCTGCGCGACATCCGAACCCCGCGATCACCATGCGGCGTTCCATTGCACGATGGGATAGCTCGCCTTCCATCCCCGCTTGGTGCCGAGCGGACGAGCCCGCGCCAGTTCGATGCGCAGCAACTCACCTCCGTATCGCGCATGACATTCGGCCAGCAGCACCTCCGTCTCCAGCGTCACGGCATGGGCGACCAAGCGACAGTGCGGCAGAGTCCGCAACGCCTCGACCAACGGCCGCGACAGGCCGCCGCCGACGAACACCGCATCGGGGTGCGGACGCTCGGCCAGTTCGGCGACCGCATCGCCCTCGACCAGTTCCAGCCGGTTCAGGCCCAGCCGCGCCGCATTGTCGGCGGCGCGGGCGAGGCGGTCGGGATCGCGCTCGAAGCCGATGGCGCGGGTGGTCGGGTCGCTCAGCAGCCATTCGATTGCGACTGACCCCGATCCGGTGCCGATGTCCCACAGCAACTCGCCGCGACATGGGGCGAGCGCGGAGAGCGCCAGCGCGCGGACCGGGCGCTTGGTGATCTGTCCGTCATGCGCGAACCAGTCGTCGTCGAGGCCACTCGCGCAGGGCAGAACGCGCCCCGCTCCGGCAGGCTCGATCGCCACCGCGACCGGATGGGCGATGTCGGTCCAGTCGAGCGCATCCGCCGTGCACCGCCGCACGCGCTCGCGCGGCCCGCCCAGCGCCTCCAGCACCGTCAGCGCGCTGTCGCCGAAGCCCTGCTCGGTAAGCCATGCGGCCAGCCCGGTCACCGAAGCGCCGTCGCGCATCAGCGCCAGGACGCGTTGTCCCGGCGCCAGATAGGGGCGCAGCATCTCGACGGGCCGCGCGTGCAGGCCGACGCTCTGGATCGTCTCGACCGGCCAGCCCAGCCTTGCGGCCGCCAGCGACAGGGTCGACGGTGCCGGATGGGCGACCCACTCGCCCGGCTCCAGATGACGGGTCACGACCGACCCCGCGCCGAACCAGAAGGGATCGCCCGAGGCGAGCATCACCACCCGCTCGCCCCGCCGCTCCAGCAGCAGGGGCACGCCCTCGGCGAAGGGCACCGGCCAGACGATCCGCTCGGCGCGCCCCGCCTTGGGCAGCAGCGACAGGTGACGCGATGCGCCCATCACGCTATCGGCGGCCTCGATCGCGGCGCGGGCGGAGGCGGTCAGGCCGTTCCAGCCATCCTCGCCGATCCCAACGATCGTCAGCCACGCCTGGGAGTCAGCCATGCGCCATATCCTTCTGCTCGGCGGCACAACCGAGGCGAGCGCCCTGGCCACAGCACTGGCCGCGCGTGGCGAGCGCGCGGTGCTCAGCTACGCGGGCCGCACCGAACACCCGCGCGCGCAGGCGATCCCGACGCGGGTCGGCGGATTCGGCGGCGTGGAAGGACTGGCGAACTATCTGACGCGGGAAGGCGTGACCCATCTGGTCGACGCGACCCACCCCTTCGCCGCGCGGATCAGCGCCAATGCCATCGCGGCGGCGGAGCGCGCAGGCGTGAAACTGCTGGCGCTGACCCGGCCCGAATGGGTGGATGGTCCCGGCGATCGCTGGACGCGTGTGGCGGATACCGAGCAGGCGGTGGCCGCGCTTGGGCACGATCCGGCGCGCGTCTTCCTCGCACTGGGGCGTCAGACAATTGGCGATTTTGCTGGCGTGCCGCAGCATTTCTATCTGCTGCGCTTCGTCGATCCTGCCGAGCCCTCCGCTCTGCCGCACCATCGTCTGGTGGTGGATCGTGGTCCCTTCACGCTGGCGAGCGAGTTGGCCCTGCTGCACGAACAACGGATCGACATCGTTGTCGCCAAGAATGCGGGCGGCTCCGGCGCGCGGGCGAAGCTGGATGCGGCGCGCGAATTGGGCCTGCCGGTCGTGATGATCGACCGCCCCTTCATCCCGCCCCGCCCGCAGGTGAGCAGCGTCGCGGCCGTGTTGGACTGGCTGGATCACGGCGTCGTCCGGGGCGTGTAGAGGATCGGCCGCCCAGCGTGCGGGATCATCCGCGTGCGGCTGGAGCCGATGATGACGACGGTACGCATATCGGCCATCTCGCCGCGTGCTTCGGGCAAGGACACGATGCGCAAATGCTCCTCCGGCGTCGAAACGGCCCGGGCGAACAATACAAGCCGCTCGTCGCCGCATGTCTCGCAGAGCAGCGCGAAGGCGGCGTCCAGCGCGTCGGGCCGCGCCTTCGAGCGGGGATTATAGAGCGCGATGGCGAAATCCGCTTCCGCCGCGAGTGCCAATCGACGCTCGATCAGCGCTTGCGGTTTCAGATTATCCGACAGGTTGATCGCGCAGAAATCATGCCCCAGCGGTGCCCCCGCCCGTGCACTGGCTGCCAGCATCGCGGTGATGCCGGGCAGGACGCGGATGTCGAGGTCGTGCCAGCGCGCAGGATCTTCCTCGACCCGCTCAAAGATCGCCGCCGCCATTGCGAACACCCCCGGATCGCCCGAGGACACAACAACCACGCGCTGCCCGGCCTCGGCCATCTCCAATGCGTGGAGTGCGCGGTCGCGCTCGACCCGGTTGTCGCTGGCATGGCGGGTCAGGCCGGGCCGCTCGGGCACGCGCGCGACATAAGGGATGTAGCCGACGACATCGGTTGCCTCGGCCAGTGCCGCCGACACCTCGGGCGTGACCATTGCCTCCGCGCCGGGTCCCAGCCCGACGACGATCAGCCAGCCACTCATGGCCGACGCCCCTGGCCATGGATCAACGCGATCGAGAAATAGGGGGCGGGTGCGTCCTCGACTTCTGCCAGACGGCGCACGCGTTCCCCGGCTTGCGCGGCATGTTCGACCAGCCATGCCTGCTCCGTCCGCCCCGCCGCCGCGATGGCGCGGCGCAGCTTGGGTAGGTGGCGGCCGATCTTCATGACGACCAGCGCGTCGGTCTCGGCGATGCGGCGGGTCAGTTCGGCCTCGGGCAGGGTCGCCATCGCGACGGTCAGCACATCGTCGCCCCAGGTGATCGGCGCGCCGCTGGCGGTCCAAGCGCCCGACATGCCGGTGATGCCGGGCACGACCGCGACGGGGGCGTGGTCCTTCAACCGGCTGTGCAAGTGCATGAACGACCCGTAGAAGAACGGATCGCCTTCGCACAGCACGACGACATCCTCGCCGCCCTGCACTAGCGACAGGATATGCGCGGTGCATGTCGCGTAGAAGGCCGACAGGCATTCATTGTAACGCGGGTCGGTGAACAGGATCTCGGTCGTGACCGGATAGTCCATCGGATATTCGACCACATCGCCGCGCAGCATCCCGTCGACAATGGTCCGCGCATGGCCGCGCCGTCCGCTTTTACGAAAATAAGCGACATGCCGCGCGCCGCGCACGAGGCGGTCGGCGCGGACGCTCATCAGGTCCGCCGCGCCCGGCCCCAGGCCGACGCCGTGAACGGTCCCCGTCATTCGGCGCGGCTCGCCAGCGCGTTGATCGCGGCCACGGTGATCGCGCTACCGCCGGGGCGGCCCTTCACGATAACACAGGGGACGGGTTGGGCATCCCAGAGCGCGTCCTTCGACTCCATCGCGCCGACGAAGCCGACCGGACAACCGATGATCGCTGCCGGGCGCGGGCAGTCGGGGTCTTCCAGCATCGTCAGCAGATGGAAGAGCGCGGTCGGCGCATTGCCGATCGCCACTAAGGCGCCTGCCAGATGCGGCCGCCACAGCTCCAGCGCGGCGGCGGAGCGGGTCGTGCCCATCTCCTTGGCGAGCACGGGCACCGAAGGATCGCGCAACGTGCAGATCACCGGATTGTCGGCGGGCAGGCGCGCGCGCGTCACACCCTCGCTGACCATATGCGCATCGCACAGGATCGCCGCGCCGTTCGCCAGCGCCCGCCGTCCCGCGACCGCGAAGCCGGCCGAGAACTGGATCGACGGCGCCAGCTCGACCAGCCCGGCGGCATGGATCATGCGCACCGCGACCGGCTCTTCCTCCGCGTTGAAGCGGGTCAGCTCCGCCTCGGCGCGGATGATGGCGAAGGACTGGCGATAGATCGCCGCGCCATCGGTTTCATAAACGTACGACATCAACAGGCTCCGAGAAGCGCGACCGCCCGCTCGGGCGTCAATCCGGTGTGAAGGGGCGCGGCCCCGGCGCGGGCATTGCGCGCCAGATCGAACGCCCCCGCCCGCCCGGTCAACACCCAGTCCGCCGCCCGTGCCCGTGCGCAGCCCTTCGCGCAACCCGAGACGTGCAGACGGCCTTCGATCAGCGGCGCGAGTCGGGCGGCAAGATCGCGGGTCGCGACGCTGGCCTGTGGGCAGGCGGGCGCGCCGACACAGGCATCGACATGGAGGATGGGGCTGTCGGCCAGCAGCATTCCGAGGGCTGGTGCCGGGGCGATGCCCTCCGCGATCAGGAGCCGCCAAGGGGTAAGGCGAACGGCGCAGTCATGGGTGCGGACAAAGGCGGCCAGCGACGCGGCATCAATCCGGCCGAAAGGCAGGCCATAGACCGCACCGATCGGATGCGCACCGGGCTGCATCGTTGTACCCGTTGCAGGTACGGCGTTCCCTTTAGCCCAGTCGGGTAGCATGGCCTCGTGCCGCGCCATCCGCCCGGCGGCGGCTCCGTCGCTGTCGGCGAACCAGTGCGCCAGCCGGATCAGCGCATCGACGGCATTCGAGCGGGTCACAGTCACGCCGCTTGCCCGGCCATCGGCGCGCATCAGCAACTCGCCCGTCACGCTCCGTTCGATTCGAAAATCGCCCGGCGCCTGCACCAGCATCGGCGCAGTCCCCGCATCGACCACGAACCCCAGCTTGCCGGGCAAGTCGGGTAGTTCGGCCAGCCGAGCACGCAATTCGCTGGCGATGGCATGGGTGTCGTCGCTTTCACGCCAGTCGGGGTTGAGCAGGATCGCCCCGCGCCCCTCCCGCACCGGATCGGGATCGACCAGCCCCATCGCCTGCAATGCCTCGATCAGCCCCCGCCAACCCGCTTCGGTGACGCCGCGCAATTGAAGGTTGGCGCGCGACGTCAGGTCGATCTGGCCATTGCCATGGGCGTTCGCGGCCTCGCAAAGCCCTTCGACCTGCGTCGCCGTCAACCGAGCCAGCGGCGGACGGACGCGGACCAAGAGACCATCGCCCGCCATCATCGGGCGGAACGCATCGGGGCACCAGCCCCTGACCTCGAACCCGCTCATGCCGCGCCGTCCAGCATCGCCAGCACCGAATTGCGCCGCGTCCGCCACAGCCCGGCCCTATGAAGCGCCGCAAAGCGCGCCTCCATAGCCGCCAGCGCCGCCGGGTTCGCCAGCGCCATGAAGTCGCGCACTTCGTCGCGGGCCAACGTCGCATCCCAGTACAAATCGATCAGCGCGGCGGGCACCACATCGGCCAGATGCGCGAAGCTGCCCAGATGGTCGAGCGTCGCGGCGATCTCGGCCGCGCCCCGGAAACCATGCGCCATCATGCCCGCCACCCAGCGTGGGTTGGCGGCGCGGGCATGGACGGTGCGGGCGATCTCCTCGGCCAGCGTCCGCGCCTTGGGGCTTTCGGAAACGCGCGTGTCGAGATGATAGAGCGACGCCGCCCCCTCGCCGACTGCCGCGCGCGCCGCCGCGAAACCGGCCTGATGCGCGGCATAGTCGGCGGCGAGCAACAAGTCGCTCTCGGGCAGGTCATGGACATGAACGAAGGCCTGCGCCCCCGCCACCCGCGCCGCGATCCCTGCCGCATCGCGCCGGTCGCCATCGTCGAGCGCGGTGGCCGAGGCGGCGAGCCAGCTTTGCCCCGCCTCGATCCGCGCGGCCTCGTCATAGCCCGCCTCCGGGTCCAGCCCGATGCCGTAGCGGCCCGGCGCCGGGCCATAGACGCGCGGAGTCGCCTGTCCCTTGAACGGATTCCAGTCCGCCTCTTCGTCGCGAGCGGCCAACGCGCGCACCGCCTGCCCGAACAGTGCGACCAGATGCGGGAAGGCGTCGCGGAACAGCCCCGACACGCGCAACGTCACATCGACGCGCGGCCGGTCGAAGCGCATCAGCGGCATCACTTCGAACCCCGTCACCCGCTCGGACCGGTGGTCCCAGACCGGCTCGACCCCGATCAAGTGGAGCGCCATGGCGAATTCCTCGCCAGCGGTTCGCATCGTCGCCGATCCCCAGAGATCGACGATCAGGGTACGCAGGTAATCACCCTCCTCCTGCATGTGGCGGCGGAGCAGTTCCTCGGCGAGCTTGACGCCCTGCGCTTGCGCGGCTCGGCTCGGCACGGCGCGCGGATCGATGGCGTAGAGGTTGCGCCCCGTGGGCAGCACATCTGTCCGGCCGCGATAGGGCGAACCCGAAGGCCCCGCCGCGACGCGCTTTCCGTCCAGCCCGGCGAGCAGCCCGGCGCGTTCCGCAACGCCCTGCTCGCCGCGCCCGAAGACGTGCAGCCCTTCGCCGAACTGGCTGTCCTTCACGTCGCAGACGAAAGCGTCGATCCGGGCGAGCGGATCGTCCGCCCCTGCCAACCCCAGCGTTTCGCCCAGCCCGACGCTCTCCGCTTCCTCGGCAATCAACCCGCGCAGCCGGTCGCGCCGCGCGGGGTCGAGGCCATCGGCATTGGCATATTCGTCGAGCAGCGCCTCCAGCCGCCCCAGCCCCGCGCCCGTCTCCGCCTGGACCAGCGCCGGGGGGACATGCCCGATCGTCACCGCGCCCAGACGGCGCTTGGCCTGCGCCGCCTCGCCCGGATCGTTGACGATGAAGGGGTAAAGGACCGGCCAGTCGCGGGTCAGCGCCTCGGGCCAGCAGGCATCGGACAGCGCGACCGCCTTGCCGGGCAACCACTCCAGCGTGCCATGCGCGCCGACATGAACAAGCGCGTCGATCCCTTGCGCACGCAGCCAGAGGTAGAAGGCGACATAGGAATGGCGCGGGCAGCGGGAGAGGTCGTGATAATCGTCGGCGCGCGCCTCGCGCCGCCCGCGTTCGGGCTGGAGTGCGACGATCGTCTTGCCGAGGGTGAGGGCGGGGAAATGGAACTGGTCGCCCTCGATCAGGGGGTCGTCCTCAACCGCGCCCCAGCTTTCGAGCAGGTCGGCGCGAAGGGTTTCGGGCAAGCTGGCCAGCGCCTCGCGATAGGCGACGACCGGCCAGGCGATGCGGTTTCCGATCAGCGCGGCGGGCAGGTCGGCGCGCGGGGCGGTGTCATACCCGGCGGCGCGCAGATCTTCGAGTATGGCCTGCGTCGAGGCAAAGCCGTCCAGCCCGACCGCATGCGCCGCCTGCCAGTCCTTGCCCGGATAGGTGGACAACAGAATCGCCAGCCGCCGCTCGGCCATCGGGGTCGCGGCGAGCTTCGTCCAGCCCGCCACCCGGTCGGCGACCGCCGCGATGCGGGCCGGCTCGGCGCGGTGGAGGCGGAGCGCGACGTCGAAATCGGGGTCGCGCTCGCCGGGCTGCTTGAAGCTGACGACACCCGCGAACAGTCGTCCGTCGATCTCGGGCAGCACGACATGCATGGCGAGGTCGGCAGGCGACAGGCCGCGTGCCGAACCCTCCCAGCCTTCGCGGTCGCTGGTGGCGAGCGCGACCTGAAACACCGGCACGCCCGCGCCGTCGAGCGGGGTGGCGTCGTCCTCGCCGCGTGCGGAAAAGGCGGTGGCGTTGATGATTGCTGCGGGGTTTAGGGCCTTGGCCCAGCGCGCGATCCACGGGCCTGCGCCCTCGGCTTTGAGCGAGGGGACGAACAGGGCGATGGGGTCGAAGCCGCGTTCGGAGAGGGCGGTGTGGAGGGCGGTAATGGGTTCGAGGTCGGCGGCGGCGAGATAGGCGCGGTAGAAGGTGATGACAATGCGGGGGCGGTTTTGGTGCAGCAGGGCGGCGGCGGGGCAAGCGACGCCTTTGGGCGACCAACCGCCAACGGGAGCCATTTGAAAGCCCCTCTCCCGGCAGGGGGAGGGGTTGGGGAGGGGTAAGGCCGCAGGCGACATCGCTTGGGGCGAGGGCCCTCCCCCATCCCCTCCCGCCTGCGGGAGGGGCGTGCTCGCGGCGAGGGTGTCCAATGCTTCTGCCGCTGCCTGCGCCCCGCCCGCATCGCACAACGCCGTCAACCGCCGAACCAACCCGGCAGCCACCGTCGACGCCGCTGCCAGCCGCCGGTCCTCACGCCCGTCCGCCGCCAGCACCGCCAGCGCGATGCCCCGCTTGCGCGCCAGCCGCTCCACCTCGCGCAGGCCGTAATCCCAGTATGCCGCGCCGCCGATCAACCGGATCAGGATCGCCTTCGCATGAACCAGAGTCTGCTCGACATAGGTGTCGACCGACAGCGGATGGACCAGCGCCGCCAGATTGGCGAGCCGCAGCGACCAGGGGAATCCCCCCGCCCGCCAGCCCGCCGCAAAGGCGCTGAGGTCGCTGTCGGAAAAGGACAGCACCACCACGTCACCGGGGCGCTGCCCCAGATCCTGTGGAACGGCCTGTTCCTCCAGCCCATGGCTCTCGCGAAAGACGAGATGCATGTGCGTTTAGCCCTTCAGCACGGCCTCGATCGCCGCACGGTCGATACGGTCATGCTCGGCGATGACGACCAGCTGCGTGCCGCGCGGCTCGCCCGGACCCCAGGGACGGTCGTAATTCGTCCGCACCCGGCGGCCGACCGCCTGCACCAACAGCCGCATCGGCTTACCCGCGACGGCGGCATAGCCCTTCACGCGCAGGATATCCTGCTGCTCGGCCAGCGTGGCGATCCGCGCAGCCAGAACCTCGGGGCTTTCCACCTCGCCCAGCATCACCGATATGCTGTCGAAATCGTCATGCTCGTGATCGTCCGCGCCGTCATGATGCGAGGGGCGCGCGGCGATGTCGTCCTCGGCGGCGGCTTCCAGACCCAGCACGATCTCGGCGGAAACGATGCCGTCGACCGCCTCGACCATCGGCAGCGGGCGCGGCGCTTCGGCGGAGATGATCTCGCGCGCCTTGACGACGCCCTCCGGCCCGGCAAGGTCCGCCTTGGTCAGCAGCACGATGTCGGCGCACGCCAGCTGATCCTCGAACACTTCCGACAGCGGGGTCTCATGGTCGAGGCTGGGGTCGGCGGCGCGCTGCGCCTCGACCGCGTCCAGATCGGGGGCGAAGCGGCCCGCCGCGACCGCCTCCGCATCGGCCAGCGCGACCACGCCGTCGACCGTGATGCGCGAGCGGATGGCGGGCCAGTCGAACGCCTTCAGCAGCGGCTTGGGCAATGCCAGCCCCGAGGTTTCGATCAGGATGTGATCGGGGCGCGGCTCCATCGCGAGGAGCTTCTCGACCGTCGGTATGAAGTCGTCGGCGACGGTGCAGCAGATGCAGCCATTGGCCAGCTCGACGATATTCTCCGCCGGGCAGTCGGGGATGGCGCAGCTTTGCAGGATGTCGCCATCGACGCCCAGGGTGCCGAACTCGTTGACGACCACCGCCAGGCGACGGCCGCCTGCGTTGCGGATCAGGTGGCTGATGAGCGTGGTCTTGCCCGCACCCAGAAAGCCGGTGACGATGGTGACGGGGACCTTGGACAGGTCACGCATGGTAATTCTCCGACGCGCCGGACGAGCGAGCGCGGACACGGGACCTGTCGCCGGAGCGGTGACGAACGGGCGCGCGACATGCGTCCGCCCCGCTGAACCGGCGACTGATGCGGCCCCGGCCGCATGGCTTCGTCGCTCCCCGACGGAGAACCGTGCCCCGACCACCCCCTGGGTCCAGGCAAGAGCGACCATGACGCCGGCAGGTCTCCTGGCTCGCGGGTCGAAGCGAGGGGATGCGCCTTCCCGGATCACTCCAGTGGCCGTGCCTCGCGCCCTAGTGAAAGGGAGGGGGCACCAGCATCGCTCGCTCACCGCTTACAGTTGCAGGGACAGCCGGGGATTTTCACCCCATTCCCGTTAAAGCCCCGAAGGGCGCCGGCGCGATCGTCGAGTTCCTGGGTCGTTGATCCCATCGAAGCGATCAAGGCTGTCATTGCGAGCGGAGCGAAGTAATCCAGGGCGTCCTGGTCCGGCTCTGGATTGCTTCGCTCCGCTCGCAATGACGGATCGGTTCAATGTTCTCGCGGGTCAGGAGCCCGATCAGCGGCATTTATCCCGCCGCGCCGGGCTTGGCAATTCGTGCCTCCATCGCGGCGAACCCGCGCCAGCGATAGAGGAGGAAGCTCGCGCCCCAGCAGACCACGAACAGCCCGACGATGGCGAAGCCCAATATGTTGAAATGCTCGGCCAGCGCGCCCGCATAGCGGAACGGCCCCGAAGTCCAGCCGAACCGCTCGGCCAGCAAGGCGGTCGCCTGGATGCCGCCGATCACCAGCGCGACCAGCGCGGAGACCAAAGTGATCGTCATGTTGTAATAGAGTTTGCGCAGCGGATGAACGAACGCCCACTCATAGGCGCCCAGCATCACCAACCCGTCGGCCGTGTCGATCAACGCCATGCCGACCGCGAACAGGACGGGGAACACCAGGATCGTCGCCAGCGATACGCCATCGGCGGCATGCGAACCCGACAGACCAAGGATCGCCACCTCGGTCGCGGTGTCGAAGCCCAGCCCGAACAGGAATCCCAAAGGCGCCATGTGCCAGCTCCGCCGGATCAATCGGAACAGCGGCCGGAACAGACGCGACAAAGGCCCCTGCCCCGAAAACAACATATCGGCATCGGCCTCCGCCATCGGCTCGCCCCGCGCGACGCGGCGGAAGCGGGTCCAGACATCGCGCAGGATGATGAGGTTCATGATCGCGATGGCAAACAGGAAACTGGCCGAGACGATGGTGGCGATCGTCCCGCCGCTCTGTCCGAACGCCTCGAAGTCGGCCAGGGTGCTCGCCGCCAGCGCGACCGTGGTCGCCGCGATCAGCACGATGGCAGAATGGCCGATCGCGAACCACAAGCCGACCGCGATGGGTCGCTGGCCGTCCTGCATCAGCTTGCGGGTGACATTGTCGATGGCGGCGATGTGATCGGCATCGACCGCGTGACGCAGCCCCAGGCTATAGGCGAGCAAAGCCGTGCCGAGCATCAGGCTGTTGCCCGCAAAGACGCTGAGCGCCCAGCCCCAGACGGCGATATTGACGATGACCAGCGCCCCCATCAGCAGCGTGACGCGACGCTTTAAGGAAGGGCGGGCGAAAACTTCGGACATGGGCGGATAAACCTCCCCCAAGCGCCATGGCGACGAAAGGCCGCCCCGCTCCTGCCAGACGGGCGCACGCCTAGCAGGGTCTTGCGATTCGGGTCGGCCGGACGGCGTCGCTCAAATGATACAATATATCCCGGCCATGACCATCCCCTGGATCGCGGCAAGAGCGACTCGCATCGGCAGGTCTCCTGGCTCGCGGGTCGAAGCGTTCCGTCATGCGGCCTTCCCGGATAACTCCAGTGGCTGTCCCCTCTCGCAGGAACCGGCATCACGCGCTCACCGCTTACAGTTGCAGGGACAGCTATGGCTTTGCACCATATTCCCGTTTCAAGCCCCGAGGGGCACCGATGCGATTGGCCGGCGATGGAGCTGAAAGCCCCGGCCGGTCGGCACGGGGATAGTCTGCGGTGGATGGAGGCGCAAACCGCTTTATCCCGTCCGGCGCGCGGCTTAAGCCCCGCATCATGGTGGATGTGAGACGATGGCCTCTCTGGGGGCGCCGCTGGACACCGGCGGCGGCCTGCCTGGTCGCGGCCTGCGCCGGCGGCCATTACCGACCGGTCAGCGACACGCCGGTGCGGATCGGCAAACCCTATACGGTACGCGGCGTCACCTATGTCCCCGCCGAGGACATGACCTACGACATGCTCGGCTATGCCAGCTGGTATGGCAGCGAATCGGGCAAGCGCACCGCGAACGGCGAACGCTTCCGCCCCGGTTGGGCCACGGCGGCGCATACGACGTTGCCGCTGCCCAGCTATGTCGAGGTGACGGCGCTGGATACCGGGCGGCGGATCATCGTGCGGGTCAACGATCGCGGCCCATTCGCGGGATCGTCGCGGATCATCGACCTGTCCCGCGGCGCGGCGGAACAGCTCGGCCTGCGCGCGGTCGGCAAGGCGGCGGTGCGAGTGCGTCGGGTCGAGCCGGACGAAAAGGATCGCGAACGCCTGCGCCACGGCAAGGCCGCGCGGCCCTTGCCGCCGGTGTCCGATGCGGTGCGGGCGAATTTGCTTTCGCAGATCGCGGCGGCGGGGATGACGGTGCGGTAGGAACGACGCGTTTCGCCCATTTATAGACGCTGCGGCTTGAGGTATCGACCTAGCGTGTTCCCCATTCTGCTTCTCATATTTGTGGCTGGTTTGCTGACGTTTGCCCTTATGCGGGGATACATCGGTGTTTACGGCGCGGCAGTCCATCGCACTGAGAACGCACCGCTTTATTGGGCGCAAGTGACCATCTTGGCGGTTGGGGCGATCGTTATAGGAGTCGCGATCACTCGGGGCGACTTGTAGTCGCGGGACTCCTGGCATGCGGAAAGCTGCCTGTCCGCTTTCCATCTGTGGACGCCCCTTCGGTTGCAAGCGGTATTTGGAAGTTCTGATGCATAGTCGGATGCTGCCATCTGTCCGGCCTGTGATGCAGCGATGAGCTGCTGGCCCGTATGGGAGTTCGCGGACCGGAACCACATCACCAAAAGCGTGCTCGTGGCACGGTGGAAAGCTCTGGTTCTTCCGACCCCGTCTCGCCGACTGTTGCGCCATACCCTCCTTCGACCGACTGCGCCCTCCGACGCCTCTGGCCCGCCTCGGCTTACGCCGCGACTGCGACCGGAGCTCTGTAATCCTCTTGCCTGACCAGCAACGCCCAGACGGTACGGGCCATCTTGTTAGCGAGCGCGACCGTGACCAGCATGCGTGGCTTCCTGGCCAGCATGCCCTCGAGCCATGAGCCGGCCGGCGCACCGCGCTTGCTCGCCTGGAGCACGACCGCGCTCGCCCCGATGATGAGCAGGCGCCGCAGCGTTCGCTCCCCCATTCGCGAGATCGCGCCCAGCTTCTGCTTGCCGCCGGTCGATGCCTGCTTCGGCACCAGGCCCAGCCAGGCGGCGAAGTCGCGGCCCTTAGCGAAGGTCTCGGCTGGAGGCGCTATCGCGGCAATGGCCGTCGCCGTGATCGGTCCGACACCCGGGATAGTCATCAGCCGTCGGGCCACCTTATCCTCGCGAGCCCGGCGCGTAATCTCCTTATCCAAGGCGGCGATCCGCTCATCGAGACCGGCAAGCATGTCGACCATCATCGCGAACATCGGTCGTGCAGCCTCGGGCAGCGTTTCGCCAATCTCCCCACCGTCGTCGAGCAGATCCGCCAGCATCGCTAGGTGCGCCGCTCCCTTGGGTGCAACCCAGCCGTATTCCGCGAGATGACTGCGGAGCGCGTTACCGATTTGGGTGCGCTGTTTCACCGCCAGGTCGCGCGTTCGAAAAACCAGCGCTGCGGCTTGCTGCTCCTCGGTCTTCACCGCCACGAACCGCATGTTCGGCCGCTGCGCCGCCTCGCAGATCGCCTCGGCATCCACCGCATCGTTCTTGTGCCGCTTCACAAACGGCTTCACGTACGCGGGCGGGATCAGCCGAACCTCGTGCCCCATCGCGCGCAACTCGCGGGCCCAGTGGTGCGCCCCGCCACAGGCCTCCAGCGCGACCACGCAGCGAGGATGGGCCATGAAGAAATCGAGCAGCTTGCCGCGGCTCAACCTGCGGCTGAACACCTGCCCGCCGCGCTCGTCAGCGCCATGCGCGTGGAAAACATGCTTAGCGATATCCAGCCCGATCGTGGTAGCCTCTGACACGGACGCCTCCCTCAGTGGTGATCAACACCTCCACTCTGGCACATCGATGCCGTCGGGGGGCGTCCACCCCATCACCCAAAGCAGACATTTACATTGAGCATTTCAGCCAGTCAGGTGCCAAGCCTTGCAACTCTAATCCTGCTCTCCGGCGAGAGATATACGCCAAAAACGAAAAAAGCGGGCTTTCGCCCGCTTCATCGTCATCCACCGATGTCAGTAGAAGATTGGTCGGGGCGACAGGATTCGAACCTGCGACCCCCACACCCCCAGTGTGATGCGCTACCAGGCTGCGCTACGCCCCGACCGAGCGGCGGCCTCTAGGCGGGTTTTATCCGGGATGCAAGCCTTGATGTTGCGATGATGGCGACACCACATCGGCCTCTCCATTGCGCCTGTCCGCCTGCGATGGTAGCGGGCAGGCTATCCGACATGGGGGCTGGTCGATCGTTCGCGCATCGGCGGGTACCCGTGCCCATTCAGCATAGACGGGTCCGAATGTTCATTCCCTTCACCGCCCCAGTCGCCGTGATGGCCGCCGCCTCCGGCGCCGCCGCATCGAGTGGCGCCGCCTCGTTCCTCAGCCTCGCGCCGCTGCTCCTCGTCTTCGTCGTCTTCTATTTCCTGATGATCCGCCCGCAACAGCGCCGCATGAAGACGCTGCAGGCGTCGATCGAGGCGGTCAAAAAGGGCGATCAGGTCACCACGGCGGGCGGCATCGTCGGCAAGGTGACCCGCGTCGAGGACCAGCTGGTCGAGGTCGAGATCGCCCCGAACGTCCGCGTCCGCGTGGTCAAGGCGACGCTGACCGACGTGGTGAACCCCAACGCCAAACCCGCGAACGACTGACCTCACGATGCTGGATTTCCCCCGCTGGAAGGTCGCTTCCATCATCGCCCTGCTGGCCGCCCTGTGCCTGCTGGCGGTCCCGAGCTTTCTGCCCGAAAGCGTCACCAACAGCTGGGGTTCGATTCCGCATCCCCGCGTGAACAAGGGCCTCGACCTGGCGGGCGGCAGCTATCTGCTGCTGGAGGCGGACACCGCCGACCTCGCCAACACGCGGCTGGAAACGATGCGCGATCAGGTCGCGGCCGAGATGCGGCGCGGCAATCCGCGGATCGACATCGGTGACATCTCGGTGCGCAACGGCCAGCTCAGCTTCATGCTGCGCGACCCCTCGCAGGTCGATGCGGCGCGCGAGCGGCTGCTGACCATCACCGGCGGCGGTGCGGGCATGAGCGGCCAGCGCGAATGGGACATCCAGGTCGTCGACACCTCGCGCTTCGTGCTGAAGCCGACCCAGGCGGGCCTGAACCAGGCGGTCGACACCGCGATGAAGACCGCGACCGAAGTCGTCCGGCGGCGTATCGACGCGCTGGGCACCAAGGAACCGACGATCCTCCAGCAGGGCAGCAACCGCATCGTCGTGCAGGTGCCGGGCCTTCAGGACCCGCAGCAGCTCAAGGACCTGATCGGCAAGACCGCCAAGCTGGAATTCAAGCTGGTCGACACCACCGCCAATCCGGCCGAGGTGGTCAAGGGCAATGCGCCTGCGGGCAGCCAGGTCCTGCCCTATCCCGGCAATCCGCTGGGTGCGCCGGTGATCGCGGTGAAGCGCCCCGTCATCATCTCGGGCGACCAGCTGATCGACGCGCAGCAGCAGTTCAATCAACAGACGAACGCGCCGGAGGTGGCGATCACCTTCGACGCGCAGGGCGGCCGCAAGTTCGCGCGGATCACGCAGGAAAATACCGGCAAGCCCTTCGCCATCATCCTCGATGGTCAGGTGCTGTCGGCCCCCAACATCAACGAACCGATCCTGGGCGGTCGCGCCTCGATCAGCGGCAACTTCACCGTCGACAGCGCCAACCAGCTGGCGATCTCGCTGCGCTCGGGCAAGCTGCCGGTCGATCTGAAGGTCGTCGAGGAACGCACCGTCGGCCCCGATCTGGGTGCCGACTCGATCCGCAAGGGCATCCTGGCCTCGGCGATTGCGGCGGTCGCGGTGATCGTGTTCATGACCGTCACCTATGGCCGGTTCGGCATCTATGCGAACATCGCGGTCGTCATCAACGTGCTGGTCATCCTGGCGGTCATGGCGATGCTGAACGCCACGCTGACCTTGCCGGGCATCGCGGGCTTCATCCTGACGATCGGCACCGCCGTCGACGCCAACGTGCTGATCAACGAGCGTATCCGCGAAGAGCGACGACGCGGGCGCAGCGTCGTCCAGTCGGTCGAGCTGGGCTATAAGGAGGCCAGCCGGACGATCTTCGAGGCGAACGTCACGCACGCGATCTCGGGCGTCATCATGCTCGTGCTCGGCTCGGGCCCGGTGAAGGGCTTCGCGGTCGTGCTGCTGATCGGCATCGTGACCAGCGTGTTCACCGCCGTTACCTTCACGCGGATGCTCGTGGCGCTGTGGTTGCGCCGCGAAAAGCCCAAGACCATCAATATTTGAGGCAGGAGAACAGATCATGCGCCTCCTGAAACTCGTCCCCGACAATACGAACATCGATTTCGTCCGCCTGCGCGGCTGGGCGTTCGGGCTGACCCTGTTGCTGACCGTGCTCGCGGTCGGCGTGACGTTCGCCAAGGGCCTCAATCTGGGCGTCGACTTTGTCGGCGGCCTGATGATCGAAGAGAAGTTTCCCACCCCGCCCTCGGCCGACCGCGTCCGCTCAGTCGTCGATGGCCTGGGCGTGGGCGAAGCCAGCATCCAGACGGTCGGCGACGGCCGCACCATCAGCATCCGCCTGCCCCTGCCGGAGTCGAAGGACGAAGGCGCGACCAACGCCGTCGTCCGCAAGGTCGAGACCGCGCTGGGCCAGCAATTCCCCGGCGCCACCTTCAGCCGTTACGACACGGTGTCGGGCAAGGTGTCGAACGAGTTGATCAAGCACGGCGTGCTGGCGGTCGTGCTGGCGATCCTGGGCATCGGCCTGTTCGCCATCTTCCGCTTCGAATGGCAGTTCGGCGTGTCGACCATCGTCGCCATCGTCCACGATCTGCTCGTCACGCTGGGCTTCTTCGCGATCACCCAGTTCGAACTGGACCTGACGATCATCGCGGCGTTCCTGACCATCATCGGCTATTCGATCAATGACAAGATCGTCATCGACGACCGCATCCGCGAGAATATGCGCCGCTATCGCAAGATGGACATGCGCGAGATCATCAACCTGTCGGTCAACGAGACGCTGCCGCGCACGGTCATGACCTCGGTCACGATCCTGCTGGCGCTGGTCGCGCTGCTGCTGCTGGGCGGCCATGTGCTGCGCGGCTTCACCGCCGCGATGATCCTGGGCATCGTGGTCGGCACCTATTCGTCGATCTACGTCTCGTCCTCGCTGCTCATCTCGCTGGGCCTGCGCGCCGAGCCGAACCGCGAGAAGCCGGGCACCACCGACAAGCGGACCATCGCCGACGCCGAGCGCATCACCCCGCGTGAGGGGTAAGCGGCACGCATGAGCGACTCGATCCGCATCACCCGCGATCCCACCGCACCCGGCCCGATCGTCCGTGGCTTCGCCGCGAACGGTTACCGGGTCGGGGAGATCGCCTATCCGGCGCTGCTCCTGTCGCCCGACTGGCATGAGCCGTGGAGCCCGCCGGCGTTCGACGCGCTTGATACCGCCTCGGTCCAGGCGTTGATCGACGAAGCGCCCGAGTTCCTGTTGCTGGGCACCGGTGCCGAGTTGCGCCGCCCGCCGGCGGCGTTCCGCGCGGCCATGGAAGCGGCGGGCCTGGGCGTCGAGGCGATGGACAGCCGCGCCGCCGCCCGCGCCTGGGGTGTGCTGCGCAGCGAGGGGCGCAAGATCGTCGCCGCGCTCTACCCGCTCGACGCCGCCTGACGCGTTATCGGGGGGCGGAGTCGTTCCGCCGCCCGACCAGTTCGGCCAGATGCGAGTGCAGCGCCGCCGCATTGGCCGGCCAGGTGAAATCGCGCACCGCCGCGCGCACCGTCCAGGGATCGGGCGCCTGAGCCAACACCTCGCCGATCGCCGCCGCGAACGCGCCCGCATCGGCGCTGGCGATCCGCCCCGCCGCGCGACTGGTCACGACATCGCGCGCTCCGCCCGCCGGCGTGATGACGATCGGCGTGCCGCAGGCCAGCGCCTCGACCCAGGCATTGGCCAGCCCTTCGGACACCGACGCCAGCGCCATGACATCGGCCGCGCCGAGCAGCGCGGGCAGGTCATGATGCGGCACCCCGCCGACCAGCCGCACGCGATCGGCGATGCCCAGCCGCCGCGCCCGCGCCGCCAGCGCGTCACGCTCGGCCCCCTCGCCCACGATCATCAGCGTCACGCCGGGCAGCCGCGCCACCGCGTCGATGACGACGCCGTGCCCTTTGCGCGGGATCAGCGCGCCCAGCGACAGGACCAGCGGCCCCGCGACACCCAGCACCCGCTTGGCCTCGATGCGGTCGATCGGCTGGAATCGCGCCTGGTCGACGCCGGTATGATGCACCCGGACATGCTGGCGCGCGACGCCCAATGCGGCGACGTCATCGGCCATGGCGTCGCTGACCGCCAGCAGTCCGTTCGCCGCACGCGCCGCCCGGGCAACCTGCGCACGGGTGGCGGGCGCGTGGCCCCAGTGATGGATGTCGGCCCCGCGCGCCTTGATCGACACCGGCACCCCGTAACGCCGTCCCAGCGCGACGGCGGCGGGGCCGTCGGGGAAGAAGAAGGAGGCGTCGATCACATCGAAACGCTGCTCGGCCCATAAGGCGTCGAGCACCGGCGCCAGCGCGCGGACGAGCGCGGCGACATGGAACCGCCCGCCCGTCCCCGGCAGCGTGACGAAGCGCGGCCGCGACACGTCCAGACCATGCCACGTCTCCCGCAGCGGCAGGGCGGCCTGTACGCGGAAGCGCCCCGCCCGCGCCAGCGGCCAGATCGGCAAGCCGATCGGCGCGACGACGCGCACCGCCACCCCCGGCCGTGCCGACAGCGCCGCCGTCTGTCGTTCGACGAAGACCCCGAAATTGGGCCGGGTCGCATCGGGGAACAGGCTGGACAGGGTCAGGACGTGCAGCATGACGCCTTATACCGACCTCTCCGCCACAAGGCGCGGCTCATTTGCACCGCTTTTTCGGGCGGCACCACCACTCTGGACTAAATTGCGCCAACACTTGCGAGACAAAGATTAGTCGATCGCGGTTCAAGTTATCATCCGTTCATCACCGTGCAATATCGCGCCTGACACAGTCACGCCGATGGGCTATCCAGCCTGTATCTTGTGATGGGGGACATGATGGTGCGATTCGGACGGCTGGGTACGGTGCTGGCGCTGGCGGCGACGCTGGCCGGGTGCGGCGGCGGCGATGGCGGCCAGGTCGTGGCCAATAACGGCGGCACCGGTACGGGCACCAGCGGCGGTTCGATCGACGGCTGTTCGCTGCGCGCCCGCCAGAACTGGGTCGCGGCGCAGTTGAACGAATGGTATCTCTTCCCCGAGACGCTGCCCGCCAGCCTGGACCCCAGCCCCTATTCGAGCGTCAGCGACTATATCGACGCGCTGACCGCCGTCGCACGGTCGCAGCGCAAGGATCGCTATTTCACCTACATCACCTCGATCAAGGAAGAGGAAGCGTTCAACGCGACCGGCGCCGATGCCGGCTTCGGCTTCCGCCTGACCAGTGATTCGAGCCAGACCAAGCTGATGATCGCCGAATCGTTCGAGGGCGGCGCGGCGCTGGCCGCCGGGATCGATCGCGGCACCGAGATCCAGGGCATCGGCACCTCGACCAGCAACATCCGCTCGATCCAGGACATCGTTCGCGCCGATCCCAATAACGGCATCTCCAACGCCCTGGGGCCGGATACGGTCGGCACGGCGCGAGCGCTACGCGTCGCCGATACGGCCGGCAATGTCCGCACCGTCACCCTGACCAAGGCACAGTTCAACCTGCAACCCGTCTCGCCCAATTACGGCACGCAGGTCATCACCGAGAATGGCCAGCGCTATGGCTATATCAACCTGCGCACCTTCATCGACGCCGCCGATCCGCAGCTGCGCGCCGCCTTCTCGACCTTCAAGCAGCAGGGCATCAATCAGGTCATCGTCGATTTCCGCTATAATGGCGGTGGCCGCCTGAGCATCGCGGACCTGTTCAACAACCTGCTGGGCGGCGATCGCCAGACCTCGGACGTGATGGGCTATACCGCCTTCCGCGCCAGCAAGGCGTCGAACAACACCACCACCTTCTTCGCGCCCCAGCCCGAATCGATCGTGCCGACCCGCCTCGCCTTTATCGGCACCGGCGGCACCGCCTCGGCCAGCGAGCTCGTGCTCAACCGCACCCTGCCCTATCTCGGCGCGCGGTCGGGCCTGATCGGCGCGAACACCTATGGCAAGCCGGTGGGGCAGATCGGACTGGACAAGAGCGAGTGCGACGATCGCCTGCGCGTCATCGCGCTTGCGGTACAGAACGCCAACCGCCAGGGCGATTATTATAACGGTCTGGCCAGCACCGTGCCGGCGAGCTGCCGCGCGGGCGACGACCTGACGCGGCGCATGGGCGATCCGCAGGAAGCCTCGACCCGCGCCGCGCTCGACTTCCTGCAGGGCAAGAGCTGCACGCCGATCAGCGCCTCGAGCGCCAGCGCCCAATCGGTGGAGGCCGGCCCGCGCAAGCTGGTCCAGCCGCTGGCCCCTTCACCCGCCCAGCGGGAAGTGCCGGGATATTTCTAAAGGGGGATCGACACTGAGTCTTTCCTCCCCTGCAAGGGGAGGGGGACCATGCGGAGCATGGTGGAGGGGTGTCACCGGTGGCGAGAAAGGTCTTTGCCAACCGGCCGGGACACCCCTCCGTCAGGCCTTCGGCCTGCCACCTCCCCTTACAGGGGAGGATGTAAGGGGATCAAAGCCGCTGCGTGCCCGCATAGGCGAACAGCGCGTCGCCGTCCGACGACAGATGCACCGTCTCGGCACCCGTGACCGTCAGGCACTGGCCCGCCTTGAAGTCCACGCCCGCGACCGAACCGCTGCCGGTGATCGGGATCAGCCAGGCCGTCCGCCCCTCGGGCAGGGCCACCGCATGATCGCCCGCCGCCCAGCGCTCGAGGACGAATTTCGGGCCCTCGACCAGAATGTCGCGCCCCTCGCCCGCCGGCCCCGGCGACACGATCGGCTGGTACGGGGTCAGATGCGCGACATCGACGCCGTCCTCCAGATGCAGCTCGCGGTCGCTGCCATAGTCATAGAGGCGATAGGTCGTCTCGCTATTCTGCTGCACCTCGATCACGGTCAGGCCGGCACCGATCGCGTGGATCGTGCCCGACGGCGCGTAATAGAAATCGCCTTCCTTCACCGGCACCCAGTCGAGATCGTCCTCGACCGACCCGTCCAGCGCGTCGGCGCGCAGCTGCTCCTTGGTCATCGGCGCCTTGGGGCCGAGCGCGAT
The DNA here is from genome assembly GCF_052056765.1 of Sphingomonas pseudosanguinis. NCBI lineage: Bacteria > Pseudomonadati > Pseudomonadota > Alphaproteobacteria > Sphingomonadales > Sphingomonadaceae > Sphingomonas > Sphingomonas pseudosanguinis. Next base: position 533,009 of record NZ_CP189888.1, on the reverse strand, counting down.
GGTCGAATCGGGCTCGGCGGTCAGGATCGTCCAGCATTCGTCCTTGCCACGCGGCAGGCCCCGCGCCTGCGCCTGTTCATCGTCGGGATGGACCTGCACCGACAGCTTCTCGCTGGTGAACAGATATTTGATCAGCAGGTCGGGCGAGGTGTCGCCCGGTTCCTGGAACCACACCTCGCCGATCGGCGCACCGTCGGCGGGGGCATCCTCGAACCCCGGATACAGGGTGTGACGGCCCCAGGGCTTTTCGACGCGATGGGTATGGAGCAGCGTGGCGGGCATGGGCGACAACCTTTTCGTTCGGGCTCTTCGTTCGGGCGACGGTTCAACCGTCCGGGGGTTGGGCCGTTCCGCCCGTTCGCGCGTCCCATGCCGCGTGCCCCGGCGGGGTTCAAGCGGTCTGTCGTGTCCCACCGCGCGACGATGCGCGCGGGGACTGTTCCCCGCCCTCCGGCTGCGCTAAGGACATGCGCGATGCGTAACCCCCGTTCCCGTGCGCTGTCGCTGGCGCTGATCGCCGCTCTGGCCCTTCCGATCGCGGGTTGCGCCCGCGACCGTACCCGCACCGACCTGCCCTATGTCGCGCGCGACGTGGGCACGCTGTACACCGCCGCCAAGACGCGGCTGGACCAGCACCGGTACAAGGAGGCTGCGCTGCTGTTCGACGAGGTCGAGCGTCAGCACCCCTATTCGATCTGGGCGCGCCGTGCGCAGCTGATGAGCGCCTTCAGCTATTATCTGGGTCGCGAATATACCCAGTCGATCCAGTCGGCGCAGCGCTTCCTGGCGGTCCATCCCGGCAATCGCGATGCGCCTTACGCCTATTATCTGATCGCGCTCGGCTATTACGAGCAGATCCAGGACGTCACCCGCGACCAGAAGATCACCCGCCAGGCGCTCGACGCGCTGGGCGAGCTGATGCGCCGTTATCCCAACACCCGCTATGCCGCCGATGCGCGGTTGAAGGTCGATCTGGTCAACGATCACCTGGCCGGCAAGGAGATGGAGATCGGCCGATTCTATGAGGATCGTCACCAGTGGCTGGCGGCCTCGATGCGGTTCCGCACCGTCATCGACAAGTACCAGACGACCAGCCACACGCCCGAGGCGCTGATGCGGCTGACCGAGACCTATCTGGCGCTGGGTGTGCGCGAAGAGGCGCAGCGCTCGGCCGCCGTGCTGGGCGCCAATTATCCGGGCACCGACTGGTACAACCGCGCCTATAAGCTGATGGGCGAGAACCCGGTGCAGCCGATCCCCGCGATCCAGCCGGGCCAGCCCGTGGTGCCGACAGGTACGCCGGGGTCGGTCAATATCGGCCTGCCGGGCAGCGGCGGCACCGTCACCCCCAGTGCCGCGGCGCCGGGCCGTCCGACCCCGACCGGCAACAACAGCGCACCCACGGGCTGAGCTTTCGCCTATCCTCCCCTGCAAGGGGAGGGGGACCAGCGAAGCTGGTGGAGGGGTGTCCTCGGTCGTGAGATCAGGGTTTCCTCTCCAAGCGGGACACCCCTCCGTCAGGCCTTCGGCCTGCCACCTCCCCTTACAGGGGAGGAATGGATGAATGCTCCCGAACAAATCGGGATCATTTTCGCATCGGGGGGATAACATCGCGCGGCGTTTGGCTTTATATCGCCCGCCATGCTGACCGCATTGTCCATTCGCGATGTCGTGCTGATCGAGGCGCTCGACCTGGATTTCGGCCGGGGCCTGGGTGTCCTGACGGGTGAGACCGGCGCGGGCAAATCGATCCTGCTCGACGCGCTGGGCTTGGCGCTGGGCGGACGCGGCGATAGCGGGCTGGTCCGCCACGGCTCGGCCCAGGCGGTCGTCACCGCCAGCTTCGAGGCGCCCGCCCCCGACAGCCGACTGGCCGCCATTCTGGACGAGGCCGGCATCGAGATCGAACCGGGCGAACCGCTGATCGTCCGACGTCAGGTCAAGGCCGATGGCGGCAGCCGTGGCTTCGTGAACAGCCAGCCCGCCTCCGCCGCGCTGCTGCGTGAGATCGCGCCGTTCCTGGTCGAGATCCACGGCCAGCATGACGATCGCGGCCTGCTGAACCCGCGCGGCCACCGGGCGATGCTCGACAGTTTCGGCCGAATCGACAATCAGGCGGTCGCCGCCGCCTGGGCCCGCCTGCGCGAGGCCGAGACAGCGCTGACCACCGCCCGCGACGAGATCGAGGCAGCGGCGCGCGATCGCGAATGGTTGGAACATGCGGTTGCCGAGCTGACCAAGCTCGCCCCCGAACCCGGCGAGGAAGAGGCGCTGGCCGATCGCCGCCGCTCCATGCAGCGTTCCGAGAAGATCGCGGGCGAACTGGGCGCGATCGAGGAGCATCTCCAAGGGTCGGATGGCGCGCTGGCGGGCCTGCGCCAGGCCGCCCGCGTGCTGGAGCGAATCGGCGAGGACCACCCCATATTGGGCGAGGCGCTGGCCGCCATCGACCGCGCGGTGATCGAGGCGTCGCTGGCCGAGGAGCGGCTGATCGAGGCGCAGCGCGAACTCGCCTATGATCCACGCGCGCTGGAGGACGACGAGGCGCGACTGTTCGAGCTGCGCGGCATGGCCCGCAAGCATCGTGTCCAGCCCGATGATCTGGCCGACCTGACCGAGCAGTTGCGCGGGCGACTCGAGCGGCTCGATGCCGGCGAGGAAGGCATCGGTCGGCTGGAGGCGGCGGTCGCCACCGCCCGCGCCGCCTATGACAAGGCCGCCGCCACCGTATCGAAGGCGCGTTCGGCCGCCGCCGAACGACTCGATCAGGCGGTGAAGAGCGAACTCGCGCCCCTGAGGCTCGACGCGGCGCGCTTCCGCACCATGGTCGTGCCGGTCGAACAATCGGGCTGGTCGGTGGCGGGCAAGGATCGGGTCGAGTTCGAGATCTCCACCAATCCCGGCGCCCCCTTCGCCCCGCTGATGAAGATCGCCAGCGGCGGCGAATTGTCGCGCTTCATCCTCGCGCTGAAGGTCGCGCTGGCTGAGGAAGGCGGCGCATCGACGATGATCTTCGACGAGATCGATCGCGGCGTCGGCGGCGCGGTCGCCTCGGCGATCGGCGACCGGCTCCACCGGCTGGCGCAGCGCACGCAGTTGCTGGTCGTCACCCATAGCCCGCAGGTCGCCGCGCGCGGCGCCGCACATCTGCTGATCGCCAAGAGCCATGAAGGCACCGTCACCCGCACCGGCGTCCGCGCGCTGGCGGCGGATGAGCGGCGCGAGGAGATCGCGCGCATGCTGTCGGGCGCGACCATTACCGACGAGGCGCGCGCGCAGGCGGACCGGCTGATCGAGACCGCCTGAGTTGCACGGCCGAATGCTATTTTATAGCTGAGAAAATAATGGTATACGACGATCGTCAGATGGTCCTGACGGTCATGCTGGAAGCGCCGAATGCCTGTGTCTCCGCTCAAATCCGCCGCGATTGATGACACGAGGGACGTGACCATGCTGACGGCGGAGTTGCGATCCTGCCTGTCGCTGGCCGACAAGCTGAACCTGCCGATGGTCGGCATTCATATCGAACAGGCCTGTGCCTGGCTGGTCGCGAACGGCCATGACGGGATGGCGGGTGCCGGTGACCAGGGCGACCCGCGCCCGGCGCCGATCGGCTGAACCGGTGTCGGCCGCGTCCGCTGCGGCTTGATCCCTTGGCGAATGCTGGACTAGCACAGGCGGCGTGACTGCCCTCCCCGCCTTGCCGCAAACCGATCTCGAAGCCGCCGCCGATCTGGAGGCGCTCGCCCGCGAGATCGCGCATCATAACCGGCTCTACCATACCGAGGACGCGCCCGAGATTTCGGACGCGGACTATGACGCGCTGGTCCGCCGCAACAATGCGATCGAGGCTGCCTTTCCGCATCTGGTCCGCAGCGACTCGCCCAACCGACAGGTCGGCGCCGCCCCGGCCGCGCATCTGGCCAAGGTGCCGCACGCCCGGCCGATGACCAGCCTCGACAACGCGTTCAGCGACGAGGAGGTCGAGGACTTTGTCGGCCGCGTCCGCCGCTATCTGAAGCTACCCGACGACGAACCCGTCGTCCTGACCGCCGAGCCCAAGATTGACGGCCTGTCCTGTTCGCTGCGCTATGTCGACGGCCGGCTGGTCCAGGCGCTGACACGCGGCGACGGCGCGATCGGTGAGGACGTGACCGAGAATGTCCGTACCATCGCCGACATTCCGCAGACCATCCCCGCGCCCGGCGTGTTCGAGGTGCGCGGCGAGGTCTATATGAGCAAGGCCGACTTCACCGCGCTCAACGCCCGCCTCGCCCAGGAGGCGGCGGAGACCGGCAAGGAAGCGCGCCAGTTCGCCAATCCGCGCAACGCCGCCGCCGGCTCGCTGCGCCAGAAGAACACCGCGATCACCGCCGGCCGCCCCTTGCGCTTCCTGGCGCATGGCTGGGGCGAGGCCAGCGAGGTTCCGGTCGAGACGCAGTTCGACATGGTGGAGACGTGGCGTCGCTGGGGCTTCCCCATCGCCGACGCCTTCGCCCGCGTGCCCGATGCCGGTGCCGCGCTCGCCATCTATCGTGCGATCGAGGCGCAGCGGGCCGACCTGCCCTTCGACATCGACGGCGTCGTCTACAAGGTCGACCGGCTCGACTGGCAGGCGCGGCTCGGCATCGTCGGGCGCACGCCGCGCTGGGCGATCGCGCACAAATTCCCGGCCGAGCGCGCGCAGACCACGCTCGAGCGGATCGACATCCAGGTCGGCCGCACCGGCGCGCTGACCCCGGTCGCGCGGCTGGAGGCGGTGACCGTCGGCGGCGTCGTCGTGACCAACGCCACGCTGCACAATGCGGACGAGATCGAGCGGCTGGGCGTTCGCCCGGGCGACCGCGTCGTCCTGCAACGCGCCGGCGACGTCATCCCGCAGATCGTCGAGAACCTGACCCGCGACACCGAACGCGCGCCCTTCGTCTTTCCCGACCACTGCCCCGAATGCGGCAGTCTCGCGACACGCGAGGAGGGCGAGGTCGTCATCCGCTGCACTGGCGGCTTGATCTGCCCGGCGCAGCGGGTCGAGCGGCTGATCCATTTCGTGTCGCGCCATGCGTTCGACATCACCGGCCTCGGCCTGGTCCGTATCGAGGATTTCTTCCGCGACGGCCTGATCGCCTCGCCTGCCGACATCTTCCGTCTGCATCAGCATCGCGAGGCGCTGATCCAGCGCGAGCGCATGTCCGAACTGGTGGTCGACAAGCTGCTGGCGGCGATCGACGCGCGGCGCGACATATCGCTCGACCGCTTCCTCTTCGCGCTGGGCATCCGCCATGTCGGTGAGATCACCGCGCGCGACCTGGCGCGCCGATTCGTCTCGATGGCCGGCTTCCGCGCGATGATCGACGCCGCATTGCAGGTTCGTGCCGATACGGTGCCCGCGCTGGGCGAGCCGGAGCGCAAATACGAACTGCGCCGCCAGCGCGCGATCGTCGCCGCGATCGACACGCCCCAGATCGGCCCCGAGGTCGCCGACGCGCTGCTCGACTTCTTCGCCGAGGAGCATAACCGCGCGGTCGTCGACGACCTGCTGTCCGAGGTGACGCCGGCGGACGTCGTCCACCAGACCCGCGAATCGGACGTCACCGGCAAGACTCTGGTCTTCACCGGCACGCTCGAAACCCTGTCGCGCGACGAGGCCAAGGCGCAGGCGGAGGCGCTGGGCGCGCGCGTATCGGGTTCGGTATCGGCCAAGACCGACCTGGTCATCGCTGGGCCGGGCGCGGGGTCCAAGCTGAAAAAGGCGCAGGACCTGGGCATTCCGGTGATCGACGAGGCCGCCTGGAACGCGCTGGTCGCCGCGAGCTGAGGAAGGACAAGGGGCGCGGCGGCCTTCGAGAAAATCACAGCAATTCAAGCGACATGCACGACGGCCGCCCCCGCCGACCGTTGCCAATCTGCAACGCCCCGCCACGGAGTGAACGCCCCCTGTCGCGCGAATGAATTTTGTCACATAATGGCAATGTTCGTACCGCAGGGGGCCGCTCAACCGAACCGAATAACGGTCGGACCGCGCGCCTGCGCGAAAAGGGGACCTTATATGCGAAATACTCTCTTCCTGAGTGCGGCGGTCGTCGCGCTCGCGATTCCGGCGGCGGTGTCCGCGCAGGAGACGACGTCGACCATCCGTGGTTCGGTGACCGCCAACAGTGCCCCCGTCGTCGGCGCGCAGGTGACCATCACCAACACCGCGAACGGCTCGGTCAGCCGCGCTACCACCGATACGCGCGGCACCTTCCAGGCCACCGGCCTGCTACCCGGCGGTCCCTACACCGTTGCCGTCACCGCCGATGGGTATAACTCGGCGCAGGTCACCGACATCAACACGGTCGTCGCCCAGTCGTTCGAGCTGCCGATCGAGCTGACCACGGCCGATGTCGCGGGCGCCGGCGAAGTCGTCGTCACCGCCTCGCGCCTGCCCAACGCACGCTCGGTCAGCCAGGGTCCGGCAACCGTCCTGAACGCGACGCAGATCGCCAACATCGCCACGGTCAACCGCGACATCCGCGACCTGTCGCGCCGCGATCCGTTCGCGCGCCTCGACGACAGCCCCACGGGCGGCCGCGCCATCTCGTTCGCGGGTCAGAACGCCCGTTACAATCGCTTCTCGGTGGACGGCGTGCCGATCACCGACAATTTCGGTCTGAACACCGACGGCCTGCCCAGCCGCCGCTCGCCGATCCCCTTGGACGCGATCGGCCAGTTCCAGGCGAAGGTCGCTCCCTATGACGTCCGCGAAGGCAACTTCCAGGGCGGGGCGATCAACATCATCCTGAAGTCGGGCACCAACAGCTTCCACGGCACCGGTTTCTACTCGCAGACCAATGACAGCCTGGTCGGCAAGCGCACCAAGGAAGGCCCGGGCATCACGACCGGCCGTGCGCAGATCCCCGATTTCAAGATCGAGAATTACGGTGCCGAGCTGGCCGGCCCGATCATCAAGGACAAGCTGTTCTTCATGGTCGCGGGCGAGCGCCTGCGTGGCGGCCGCCCGATCGCCGAGGGGCCGATCGACAATAATTCGGGCACCGCGATTCCCAACCTGACCCAGGCGCAGGTCGATCAGGTCTCACAGATCGCCAAGAGCATCTATAATTACGACACCGGCGGCGTGCAGCGGAACCTGGGCGACAAGGACGATCGCCTGGTCGCGCGCATCGACGCCAATCTGGCGGACACGCAGCGCCTGTCGTTGACCTACACCTATGCCAACGACGCCATCAACCTGCTGAACAACAGCTTCGCGTCGATCACGACGGGCAGCCCCGGCCTGGGCCTGGCGTCCAACGCCTATATCCAGGGCAACCGCCTGCACACCGGCGTGGCCCAGCTGAACAGCGACTGGTCGGATACGTTCTCGACCGAAATTCGCGGTTTCTATAAGAACTACAAGCGCATCCAACAGCCGCTGCTGGGTCGTGGCTTCGCGCAGTTCCGCGTCTGCACCAATCCGACCAACAGCGTCGTCAGCTCGATCAATCCGACCGTCTCGCCGCTGGGCTGTGAGCGTAGCTCGGCGAGCGAAACCGGCACCGATGCCGTGGTATCGTTCGGTCCGGACAGCTCGCGTCAAACGAACGACCTGCGTACCCAGACCTGGGGTGGCCTCGTCCAGGCGCGCCTGACCATGAACAACCACGACGTCCGGCTGTTCACCGAAATCCAGTTCGTCGACGTGTTCAACGCCTTCCTTCAGAACACCTCGGGCAACTATTATTTCGACTCGATCCAGGACTTCCAGAACCGCCGTGCGAGCTCGTTCGGCTATGGCAATGCCGTTCCGTCGCTCAATCCCAATGATGCGGCCGCGAACTTCAAGTATCAGAGCTACACCTTCGGCGTGATGGACACGTGGCGGATCTCCGACACGTTCAACGTCAGCTACGGCATGCGCTATGACCTGTTCGGTCAGCACGACAATCCGGCCGCCAGCGGCCCGTATCTGTCACGCTACATCAACGGTGCCTATGTCAACGGCCAGATCAAGTCGGTCGGCGGCAACATCACCAACATCTCGGGCTTCAACCTCTTCCAGCCGCGCCTCGGCTTCGACTGGAAGCCCGCTCCGCGCGTCAGCATTCGTGGCGGCGCCGGCATTTTCGGCGGCGGCACCCCCGACGTCTATGTGTCGAACAGCTTCTCGAACACCGGTGTCCTGACCAACGCGATCTCGATCAATCGGACCGCGACCGGCGTGTCGGGCGCGACCACCGATGCCGCCATCGGCAACGCGATCCTGAACGGTGTCACGGGCACGTCGATCCCGAACGCGGCCAACCAGCTGCTGACCAACGCTACGGTGTCGACCGCTTCGCCGGTCAACGCGATCGACCGCAACTTCAAGATGCCGTCGCAGTTCCGCGCGACCCTGACCGGCGAATACACCGCCGATCTCGGCCCGCTGGGCAATGGCTGGACCTTCGGTGCGGACCTCTTCTACTCGAAGGTTCGTCAGCAGGTGTTCTTCACCGACATCCGCTCGATCCCGATCTCGGTCGCCAACCCGGCGGCGGCGGCCAACATCGCGTTCACCCCGGATGGCCGCCTGCGCTATCAGAACGTGATCGACGGTGCTGCCAGCACGAACACCAACAGCGACATCCTTCTGACCAATACCGACAAGGGTCGCTCGATGATCGCGGTCGCCCGCTTCGACAAGTCGTGGGATTCGGGCATCAGCCTCTATGGCAGCTACACCTATCAGGATGTGAAGGATCAGGCGCCGGCGACTTCGTCGACCGCCGGTTCGAACTACTCGAACGGTGCGTTCGTCGACCCGAACAATGTCGCCTATGGCATTTCGAACGATCAGGTGAAGCACCAGTTCAAGTACGGCTTCACCTTCGACCACGCCTTCTTCGGCGACGCCAAGACCTCGTTCGCGCTGTTTGGCGAAACCCGCTCGGGTCACCCGTTCAGCTACACGTTCCAGGACTTCGGCTCGAACCGTTCGGCCGTGTTCGGCACGACCGGCCGCTCGACCGCGACCGGCACGGGTGGCAATCGCTACCTGATGTACGTCCCCACCGTGAACGACACGCTGGTCCAATACAGCTCGGCGGATTTCGCGCAGAAGGTCAATGCCTTCATCGATCAGTCAGGCCTGGGCAAGTATCGTGGCAAGGTCGCGCCGCGCAACGCCTTCCGGTCGCCCTGGTTCACCCGCCTCGACCTGCATGTCGCGCAGGAAATCCCGACGGGTGTCGGGCGCTCGAAGCTGCAGGTGTTCGCGGACATCGAGAACTTCACCAACTTCCTGAACCCCAAGTGGGGCCAGCTGCGTGAGTACGTCTTCCCTTACAACGCCGCCGTTGTTCAGGTGCAGTGCCTGACCACGCCGGGCAACGCGACCCCGGCCGCCGGTGGCACGCCGACCGGCACGGTTGCGGGCAATGCGTCGCAGGCTTGCGCCCAGTATCGCTACTCGCCGCTGGGTGGCACCAACGACTTCGTGAAGCCGACCGATCAGGTTTACGTGAACCAGTCGCTCTACACGATCCGCATCGGCGCGCGCTTCAGCTTCTAAGCCGACGCATCCGCTGACGGACATTCGGGGCCGCCCTTCCTTCGGGAAGGGCGGCCCTTCTTTTTTGGCCCCGCCCCCAATCTTTGCCCTTGCCGGTCAGGCCGTGTAGATGTCGCCCGGCCATGGCCATGCATTCGCCCGTCGCGACCTCCGCCGCTTCACCCGCCGCCTCCGATCCCCTGTCGGTGCGGCCGTTTTTCGAGAACAAGGCGCGTGCCTTCTGGACGCTGCAGGCGGCCGGCTGGTCGGGCTATCTGGTGCTGCGCTCGGTGGTCGGCATCTCCAACGGCTTTTCGCTGGAGAAGATCATCCCCGTGATCATCGAGGCGATCCTGGGCTATTGCATCACCCTGCTGCTCTCGACGCTCTACGGCTATTACCGGCGCATCCCGCGCATCATGGGGGTGTTCCTGACGCTGGCGACGCTGGCGGCGGCGACGTTCCTCTATGCGGCACTCAACGCCTTTTCCTTCTCGTTCATCACCACGACCCAACCAGGGGTCACCGTCACGCTGCTGATCGGCAATCTGTTCATCACCTTCGTCGTGCTGGCGGGCTGGTCGGCGCTCTATTTCGCGATCAACTATTATCTGATCGTCGAGAGCCAGATCGACGAGATGCGCGCGCTGGAATTGCAGGCCTCCTCGGCGCAGCTGGCGATGCTGCGTTATCAGCTCAACCCGCATTTCCTGTTCAACACGCTCAATTCCATCTCGACGCTGGTGCTGCTCAAGCAGACCGAGCGGGCCAATGCGATGTTAAGCCGGCTGTCAGCCTTTCTGCGCTACACGCTGGCGAACGAACCCACGGCGCATGTGACCGTGGCGCAAGAGGTTGAAACCTTGAAACTCTATCTCGAAATTGAGAAGATGCGCTTCGAGGATCGCCTGCGCCCGAGTTTCGAGATCGACCCGCGCGCCGAACGCGCCCGACTGCCCTCGCTGCTGCTGCAGCCGCTGGTCGAGAATGCCATCAAATACGCCGTCACGCCGCAGGAGGAAGGCGCGGAAATCCGCGTCGATGTGCGACTGGTCGGGCAACGGGTGCGGATCGCCGTATCGGATACCGGCCCCGGCTTGCACGAGACCCGTCATTCCTCAAGCGTTTCGACCGGCGTCGGACTGTCCAATATCCGCGAACGACTGGCCCAGGCTTATGGCCCGGACCATCGTTTCGAATCCCGCTCCGCGCCGGCTGGTGGGTACTCGGTCGAGATCGAGATCCCGTTCCAGCTCGAGAATGTGAATAGAGAGGCCGCATGACCATCCGTACCATCCTCGTCGACGACGAGCCCCTGGCGATCCAGGGACTGGAGATCAGGCTCCAGGCGCACGACGACGTCGAGATCATCGAGCGCTGCTCGAACGGGCGCGAGGCGATCCGCGCGATCAAGACGCACAAGCCCGACCTCGTCTTCCTCGACATCCAGATGCCGGGTTTCGACGGCTTTTCGGTGATCCAGGGCCTGATGGAGGTCGAGCCGCCGCTGTTCGTCTTCGTCACCGCCTATTCCGACCATGCTCTCCGCGCGTTCGAGGCACAGGCGGTCGATTATTTGATGAAGCCGGTCGAGGAGGCGCGGCTCGCCGACACGCTGGACCGCGTGCGCCAGCGCCTGAACGAGAAGCGCGGCGCGGGCGAGGTCGAGAAGCTGAAGGAAGTGCTCGCCGAACATGCGCCGGAAGCGGTCGCCGACCTGAACGAAGGCGGCGAGGTCGCGTCGAGCCGGTTCGAGAAGCTCATCAACATCAAGGATCGCGGCCAGATCTTCCGCGTCGATGTCGACACGATCGAGATGATCGAGGCGGCGGGCGATTATATGGTCATCAACACCGGCGACAACTCGCTGGTCCTGCGCGAGACGATGAAAGACCTGGAGAAGCGGCTCGATCCGCGCCGGTTCCAGCGGGTGCACCGGTCGACCATCGTGAATCTGGACCTGGTCAAGCAGGTGAAGCCGCACACCAATGGCGAATGCTTCCTGCTGCTCGAATCGGGGGCGCAGGTGAAGGTGTCGCGTAGCTACCGCGACGTGGTGGCGCGGTTCGTTCACTGAGGTCCCCGCCCCGTTCGCACTGAGCGAAGTCGAAGTGCACGTTCCGCGCTGGGTTGGCGTGCGTGGCGTGGCCTTCGACTTCGCTCAGGCTGAACGGAGCTTTGGACTGAACCTCCAACAGCCGTTCACGCTGAGCCCTTCGGCTGGCTGGCAAGCCAGCCGCTCAGGATAAACTTCGGCGCATAGCGCCGAAGTCGAAGCGCATGCCCAGACGCCAACCAAGTGCCCCCTACCGCAACCCCAGCATCTTGTGCGTCTGAAGCGTCAACCGCCAGCGCGGCCGCTCCATGACCATCGCAATACACGCCTCGCGATTCGCCTCCGCCCGAGGGTCGTCGAGCGGCTGGAGCAGGTGGTTCGCAAAGTCCCAGCCCTCGACCTCGACCGGGTCGATCCCCGCCTGAGGCCAGACCAGCTTCAGCTCCTGCCCCGAACGCTGAACGACCTCCGACCCCGCCTTGGGGCTGATGCACACCCAGTCGATGCCCGGATGCGCCGCGATCGTGCCGTTGCTCTCGATCGCGATGAAGAAACCCGCGGCATGCAAGCCATGGACCAGCGCATCATCGACCTGAAGCATCGGCTCGCCCCCGGTCAGCACCACGAAACGCTCGTCCCGCTCAATGCCCCAGAACCCCTCGACCGCCGCGACCAGCGCGGCCGCATCGGCGAAACGCCCGCCGCCCAGGCCATCGACGCCGACGAAATCGGTGTCGCAGAACCGGCAGATCGCGCTCGCCCGGTCCTGCTCGCGGCCCGACCATAGGTTGCAGCCGGCGAAGCGCACGAACACCGCGCGCCGCCCGGCCTGCACGCCCTCGCCCTGGAGCGTCAGGAACATCTCCTTGACGGCGTAGCTCACCGGATCAGCCCTGCGGCTTGACCGCATAGGCGGTGGGGTCGGGGATACCCGCTTCCTCGAAACCCTTGGAGCGCAGGCGGCAGCTGTCGCATTCGCCGCAATGCAGCCCCTCGGGCGTCGGGTCGTAGCAGGACCAGCTCAGCCCCATATCGACGCCCAGTCGCGTGCCTTCGCGCACGATATCGGCCTTGGTCATGTGCTGGAGCGGCGCGTGGATCTTGAACGGCTGCCCCTCGACACCCGCCTTGGTTGCGATCTCCGCCAGGCTCTCGAACCCCGCGATGAACTCCGGCCGGCAGTCAGGATAGCCCGAATAGTCCAGCGCATTGACGCCGATGAACAGGTCACGCGCGCCCGCCGCCTCGGCCCAGCCCAATGCGAGGCTCAGGAAAATCGTGTTGCGCGCGGGCACATAGGTGACCGGAATGCCCGGCTGCACGCCGTCCTTGGGCACATCGATGTCGGCGGTCAGCGCCGAGCCGCCAAAGGCCGACAGGTCGAGCGGCAGGACGATGTGGCGTTCGGCGCCCAGTGCCTCAGCGACTCGCGCGGCGGCGGCAAGTTCGACCTTGTGGCGCTGGTTGTAATCAACCGACAACGCGAGCACGCGATAGCCGGCGGCCTTGGCCGAAGCAGCGGAAATCATCGAGTCCAGCCCGCCCGAAACGAGCACGACCGCCATGGGAGCAGAAGATGTCATGATGGGCGCGACCGCTACGCCGATTGCCGCCATCTTGCAATGGCGAGCGTCTAAAGACCTGTGACGGTGGCAAAAAATCGGGACCGCGACACGCCCGTTCGGGGCCGACGGTCCCGTTCAGGACCTGACACCGGGCATGCTGAAGACCCGGACAAGGGAGAGTCCACTGCTGAAGTGGAAGCCATGCGCTATCACGCGGCCGGTAAAGACCGCGTTAAACCGGTCCGCCTCAGTTCTTGAGCTTCCAGCCTTTGCGCAGCAGCGCATAGCAGAGGACGGCCATCACCACGTCGATGCCGAGAACCACGAACCCGCCCAGCGTCACCGGCGAGTCGGCCAGGCCCAGAAAGCCGTATCGAAAGCCGGAAATGACGTAGAAGAACGGGTTGGCATGGCTGATCGCGCGGAACGCCGGTGCCAGGCCATCGACCGAGTAGAAGGTGCCCGACAGCAGCGACAGCGGCACGACGACGAAATTGGTGACCGCGGCGGCATGGTCGAACTTCTCCGCCCAGATCGAGGTCAACACACCCAGCAGCGCCAGGAAGATCGAGCCGAGCAGCCCGAACCACAGCACCGCGAAAAAGGCGTGGGGGGTGACATGCACGCCCGGCCAGATGACCATCGCCACCCAGACGGTCACGCCGACCAGCACCGCGCGCGTCACCGCACCGCCGACCAGCGCGGCCAGCAGCTCGGCGGTGGACAGCGGCGGCATCAGGTAATCGACGATCGTGCCCTGAATCTTGCCGACCAACAGCGAAAAGCTGGCATTGGCGAAGGCGTTGTTCATCATGCCCATGACGATCAGGCCCGGCGCGATGAAATCGGCGAACGGCACCTGCGCGCCCGCGACCGGCACGGCGTGACGCCCGCCCAGCGCGGTGGTGAAAATGATCAGATACAACAGCGTCGTGACCGCCGGTGCCCAGATCGTCTGGAGCTGCACCTTGAAGAACCGGCGCACCTCCTTGATATAGAGGGTTCGAAGGCCGCCCCAGTTGATGTTCCGGATCACGGGCTCACCGGGGGCGGCGCGTATAGCGGACGGGATTTCGCCGATTGGGGGCTGGCTGCTCATCGCAATAGCGCGTAACCGCTGCCGTGCCCGCCCGCAACCCGGTGCGATGATGAAGTGAGGAAAGGTTTCGAATGTCGTGGACCGATGAGCGGATCGATACGCTCCGGACGATGTGGGAAGCGGGTCAGACCGCCAGCCAGATCGCCGAAGCCCTGGGCGGGGTCAGCCGCAACGCCGTGATCGGCAAGGCGCATCGCCTGGGCCTGCAGGCGCGCCCGTCGCCGGTCCGCGCCAATGAGCCGGCCGCCGTGGAGACGCCGGCGCCCGCGCCCGTCGCGCCGGCACCGGTCGTCGAGCCCGAACCCGAACCCGTTCAGCCCGAACCGGCCGTCGAAGCGGCGCCCGAACCCGCCGCCGAGCCGGCGCGCGAACCGCAGCAGCCGGTGCTCCGCTCGGTTGGCCCGGGCGGCTTCGTGCGCCAATCGCCGGGCGAGCAGCAGCCCCCGCCCTCGCCCGCCCCGCCGCGCCGCCTGGTCCCCGCCAAGCCGAGCGCGGAGATCGCGGGCAAGACCTCGCTGCTCGATCTGAACGACCGCATCTGCAAGTGGCCGATCGGCCATCCGGGCGAGCCGGACTTCCACTTTTGCGGCGATAAGGTGAATCCGGGCTTCCCCTATTGCGTCGCGCATTGCGGCCACGCCTATCAGGCGCAGCTGCCCCGCCGCGACCGCCGTCCGCCGCCGCCCCTCCCCTTTGGCGGCCCGCGCGTCCGCTGATTCGAGGCCGATGAGAAAAGCCCGCCGGTTTCGCGACCGGCGGGCTTTTTCGTGGCTGGCTGATTCCGTTGGCCTTCGACTTCGCTCAGGCTGAACGGGGTTTGGGGAATACCTGCCGAGTTCGGGGGCAGCCCAAACCTCCGTTCAGCCTGAGCGAAGTCGAAGGCCACGCCCCGCGCTCCGCAAACCCATTCACACGGAGCAAAATCGAAGCGCACGCCGCGCCGCGAAACGAAAAAGGGCGGCCTCCGTGGAAACCGCCCCCCTTTACGTCACCGGGGCGTGAACCCCGACAGGTCCGATCAGAACCGGAACGCCGCCGTCGCGCGCAAGCTGTGCCAGCGGAACTTGTCGTCCGACCGACGAATGTCGGTGCCGGTGGTGTTGGGCGTCAGCACGAACGGATTGTTCGCCGCGGCCGACCCTTGCGTCACCCGCACGCGCGTATCGTCGTCGCGATACTGGTGGTACATATATTCCATGCCGATCGAGAAGTTGCGGCCGATCTTCTGCTCGATACCGCCACCGCCGAGGAAGCCGAACTGGTTGCGGTCGCCGCTGATCGCAAAGGCGTTGGCGCCGTTCGAGGTCGCGAACTCGCGATTGATGCGGGCATAGCCGCCGCCGAAGGTGCCGTAGAACAGCGTCTTGTTCGCCGCATAGCCCAGGCGACCACGGACCGAGGCTTCCCAGTCGATGCTGCGCGTGAAGGTGTACCAGGCCGGCGTGGTCGAGAAGCCCGACACGCTGTCGGTAATCTCGGACTTACCGAATTCGCCGACGACACCGTACACGATGTTGCCCGCCTGATGGTCCAGGCCGACGCGGCCATAATAGGCGATGCCGTCCTTGTCGTTGTCGCAACCCGTCGCGCCGTTCTGCGGCGAGATGGTGCTGCGCGCGCGACCGTTGCAGAAACCGGGCGAGAAGGCGTTGGCGCCGGCCGCCGTGGTCACGACGTCGCCGAAGCGGCCATCTAGGTTGCGATCGAACAGCAGGCGCGAGCCGACATCGTTGGGCTGCACGTCATAGCCGAAGCTGCCGCCGACATAGGCACCCGAGAAGGGCGCGACATCGTCATCGGCCGCATAGCTATCCTGCGCCAGCGCCGGCGCGGCGAACAGCGCCGTGGCGGCGACGCCCGCCATCCAAAACTTGAACATAAACACTCCCATACCCTTGGCTTAAGGTGCCGGTGGAACGGGCGGCGGGCGCGGAATATCCCGCCGGTTAATCTGGGCAAAGTTTTGTTGCATTTGCGCCACGCCACCCGGTGCTGGCGCATGGGCTCCACACCCCCTATAGTTCCCGTTATGTCCAATGATCTGTTCGCGGGCGGCGCCCGCCCCCAACCCGCCTATGACGCCTCCTCGATCGAGGTGCTGGAGGGGCTGGAGCCGGTGCGTCGCCGGCCGGGCATGTATATCGGCGGCACCGACGAGCGCGCGCTGCACCATCTGGCGGCCGAAGTGCTCGACAATGCGATGGACGAGGCGGTGGCAGGCCATGCCACCCGGATCGAGGTGAAGCTGGAGCCGGGCAACCGCCTGACCATCGTCGACAATGGTCGCGGCATCCCGGTCGACCCGCACCCCAAATTCCCCGACAAGTCGGCGCTGGAGGTCATTCTCTCGACCCTCCACTCGGGCGGCAAGTTCACCGGCAAGGCCTATGCGACGTCCGGCGGCCTGCACGGCGTCGGCATCTCGGTGGTCAACGCGCTGTCGTCGGACACGGTGGTCGAGGTGGCGCGCGAACGTATCCTCTATCGCCAGCGTTTCGCCAAGGGCGCGACGCTCGGTCCGCTGGAGACGGTGGGCGCGGCCCCCAATCGACGCGGCACCAGCGTCGCCTTCACCCCCGATACCGAGATTTTCGGCCCCGAACTCGCCTTCAAGCCGGCGCGGCTGCACAAGCTGGTCCGCTCCAAGGCCTATTTGTTCGCGGGCGTCGAAATCCGCTGGCATTGTGCGCCCTCGCTGATCACCGATGACACGCCGGCGGACGCGGTATTCCAGTTCCCCGGCGGCCTCGCCGACCATCTGAAGGAGCAGCTGGGCGGCCGCGAATGCGCCACCGCCGATGCCTTTTCCGGCAATCAGGACTTTCCGGGCGAACAGGGCCGAGTCGAATGGGCGGTCGCATGGCCGCTGTGGAGCGACGGCAGCTATAGCTGGTATTGCAACACCATCCCGACCCCCGATGGCGGCACCCATGAACAGGGCCTGCGCCAGGCGCTGGTGCGGGGCCTGCGCGCGTTCGGCGAATTGGTGAACCAGAAAAAGGCCAAGGACATCACCGCCGACGACGTCATGGTCGGCTCCGAACTGATGCTCTCGGTCTTCATCCGCGAACCGCAATTCCAGAGCCAGACCAAGGATCGCCTCACCAGCCCCGAAGCGGCGGGTCTGGTCGAAAAGGCGGTGCGCGACCATTTCGACCATTATCTCTCGGCCAATATGGAGCGCGGCAAGGCGCTGCTCGGCTATGTGCTCGACCGGATGGACGAGCGCCTGCGCCGCAAGGCCGAGCGTGAGGTCAAGCGCAAGACTGCCACGTCCGCGCGCAAGCTGCGCCTGCCCGGCAAGCTGACCGACTGTTCGGCGGACAGCCCCGAGGGCACCGAGCTGTTCATCGTCGAGGGCGACTCGGCGGGCGGCTCGGCGAAACAGGCGCGCGACCGTAAGACGCAGGCGATCCTGCCGATCCGCGGCAAGATCCTGAACGTCGCATCCGCCACCTCGACCAAGATCCTGCAGAATCAGGAGATTGCCGACCTGACGCTGGCGATGGGCTGCGGCACGCGCAAGGATTGCGACCCGACCCAGCTGCGCTACGAAAAGATCGTCATCATGACCGACGCAGACGTGGACGGCGCGCATATCGCCACGCTGCTGATGACCTTCTTCTTCCAGGAAATGCCCGACCTGGTCCGGCGCGGGCACCTCTATCTCGCCCAGCCGCCGCTCTATCGCCTGACCGTCGGCGCCAAGTCGCTCTACGCCCGCGACGACGCCCACCGCGCCGAGTTGGAGCGCACCGCGTTCAAGGGCAAGAAGGTCGACGTCGCGCGCTTCAAGGGCCTGGGCGAGATGAACCCCGGCCAGCTGCGCGAAACGACGATGGACCCGTCGAGCCGCAGCCTGATCCGCATCACCCTGCCCCAGGAATATGAGGAACGCGCGGGCGTGAAGGATCTGGTCGACCGGCTGATGGGCAACAACCCCGCGCACCGGTTTGCGTTCATTCAGGAGAATGCGGCGCGGCTCGATGAAGAGGTGATCGACGCCTGAGCACTGGCGCACCAATTCACATTTTGTAACTTGCACGATCGACGAGATCGATACGAATATTCTTCTCCCATCCGGCGTTGATCATGCGACCGACTCGCGTCGGCGCGCTGGGAGAAGGAATTCGGCCGATGATCCTGCTGACGCTGCTTCTGCAATCGCAATTCACCCTGCCCATCCCGGTCGAGAATGGGCCGACCGTCGTCGTAACGGCGGACAGTTTGACCCAGACCAAGAAGGCGCTGGACGATTGCCTGGCGCATCGATGCCCGCCGAAGGAGGATATCGCCCGGTCGCTGGCCTATGCCGAGATGCAGTTCCTGACCGGCAACTACCAAGGCAGCTACCGCACGCTGCTGTCGTCGCGCGGTCGGAACGGTCGCTATGATTCGATGCTGCCCAAGGAGGTCGCCGATCTCCACCGCGCGACCAGCCGTCTGGCGCGGCTGAACGGCGTTCCGACCAACCCCCGCGTCAATGCGGCCGATGCCGTCTATGCCCTGCGGGCCGGACTGCCTGCGAACGATCCCGCCATCCTTGCCCAACGGCTGGAGGTAGGTGACGAACTGGCGCGGGAGGGGCGAGCCGAGGGCGCGTTCCAACATTATGACTGGGTGGCGCGCGAGGCGGACAAGATTCGGGATTTCGATCTGGTGGGGCAGGCCTATCTGCGCGCGGCGGTTCTGCAGAGCGCGCTGGGTTCGCTTTATCCCGAATATCGGACTCGTGCGCGGGACATGGCCGAGCGAATCCTGAACCGCCCCGAGCCGGAAATGCTGCCCTATCGCAACGCCGCGCGGGCGATCCGGATTCAACTGGCCGACGAGAAGGACCGCGCCGCCGTCGCCGACCGGGTGGTGGCGGAGATGGAACCGGGGCAGACCGGCCGTCAGATGCTGGTATTCTCGCCCTCGATCCGACAAGAGGAACTGCATTTCGGCTCGGCGCCGGGACAGGAAAAAGCCAACTTCGTCGATTTCAGCTATCGGATCACACCGGACGGGCATGTCGTCGACATTACGCCCCAGAATATCAGCGATCGGATTCCCGCTCAGTGGATCGACGTGGTCAGTCAGAAACTGGCGATGCGTCGCTATACGCCCAGAAACGACAGCGATCCGCGAAAGGGGCAGCGACTGGAACGGTTCAGCATCATATCGCCCCAGGCCACATATAAGGGGTCACGGATGCGCAGCAGGGCCGCGACCTGGGAACTCAACACCTTCGATCTGACGACCGACACCACAAGCTGACGTGCCCCGACGCGTTGACGCGAACGCGCAATAGCCCGTATGATCGCAAAGGGCGGCCACCTGTGCCGCCCTTTGCTGTTTGAAGGAGACATCCCCGTGACCATCACCGCCCTGATGCCCGTCTACCCACGGTGCGGGGTGCGTCCGGTCCGAGGCGAGGGCGTCTATCTCTATGGCGAGGACGGCGAGCAGTATCTGGACTTCGCCGCCGGGATCGCGGTGAACGCGCTGGGCCATGGCCATCCGAAGCTGGTCGAGGCGATCGCCAGGCAGGCCGCGACGCTGATGCATGTGTCGAACCTGTATGGCAGCCCGCAGGGTGAGCATTTCGCGCAGCGGCTGGTCGATTCGACCTTCGCCGACACGGTGTTCTTCACCAATTCGGGTGCCGAGGCCGTCGAGTGCGCGATCAAGACTGCGCGCCGCTATCACTTCGCCAATGGCAATCCGCAGCGCCATACGCTCATCACATTCAACAACGCGTTCCATGGCCGGACGCTGGGCGCGATCTCGGCGACCAACCAGCCCAAGATGCGCGACGGGTTCGAGCCGCTGCTGCCCGGCTTCGCCTATGCGCCGTTCGACGATCTGGAAGCCGCGCTCGCGCTGATCGACGACAACACCGCCGGTTTTTTGGTCGAGCCGATCCAGGGCGAAGGCGGCCTGCGCCCCGCCAGCATGGAATTCCTGCAAGGGCTGCGCAAGGCGTGCGACGAGCATGGCCTGCTGCTGGTGCTGGACGAAGTGCAGTGCGGTTATGGCCGTACCGGCAAGTTCTTCGCGCATGAGCTGTACGGCGTGAAGCCCGACATCATGGCGTCGGCCAAGGGCATCGGCGGCGGCTTCCCGCTGGGCGCGTGCCTGGCGACCGAGGAAGCGGCCAAGGGCATGGTCGCCGGAACGCATGGCTCGACCTATGGCGGCAACCCGCTCGCCATGGCTGCGGGCGAGGCGGTGCTCGACGTGATGCAGGAGCCGGGCTTCCTCGATCATGTCGAGGCGATGGGCCAGCGCCTGCGCGCCACCCTTGAGCAGATGATCCCGAACTTCGACCATCTGTTTGAGGAAGTGCGCGGCCACGGCCTGATGCAGGGCCTGAAGATGAAGAGCGACAGCCGTCGTTTCGTCGCGCACTGCCGCGACCATCACGGGCTGCTGCTGGTCGCGGCGGGCGAGAATGTCATCCGCATCCTGCCGCCGCTCACCATCGACGAGAGCCATATCACCGAGTTCGCGACGAAGCTGTCGGACGCCGCGCGCGTCTATGTCCCCGCCGCCGACGACTGATGATCCCTGCCACCCCGGCGGCGGGGAACCGCCGGGGCGACGGAGTATAGACCCATGACGATCCGCCACTTCCTGAACCTCGCCGACGCCGGTCCCGAGGGTGTGACCGCCATTCTGGCCGACGCGCAGGCCCGCAAGGCCGCCCGCGCCGGTTTCACCAAAGGCCGCGTCGATGCAGATGCGCCGCTCGCCGGGCACACGCTGGCCATGGTGTTCGAGAAGAACTCGACCCGCACCCGCGTCAGCTTCGACATGGCGATCCGCCAGCTGGGCGGCACCTCGATCGTGCTCGATGCGGGGACCATGCAGCTGGGTCGTGGCGAGACGATCGCCGACACCGCGCGCATCCTGTCGGGCTATACCGACGCGATCATGATCCGCACCGACGACCATGCCAAGGTCGAGGAAATGGCGCATTATGCCAGCGTGCCGGTCATCAACGGCCTGACCGACCTGTCGCACCCCTGCCAGATCATGGCCGACCTGCTGACCGTGATCGAGGCGGGCAAGACCCTGTCCGGCATGAAGGTCGCCTGGCTGGGCGACGGCAACAACGTCCTGCACTCGATCGTCGAGGCGGGTGGGCTGCTCGGCTTCGACGTCGTGGCCGCCTGCCCCAATGGCTATCACCCGGAGCCGGGCACGCTGGAGCTGGGCCGGGGCCGCGCGACCTGCACCACCGATCCGCGTGCGGCGGTCGAGGGCGCGGACATCGTCGTCACCGACACCTGGATTTCGATGGGCCAGGCCCATGCCGAGGAAAAGCTGGCCGCGATGATGCCGTATCAGGTCAATGCCGAACTGATGGCGCTGGCCAAGCCCGACGCCAAGTTCCTCCACTGCCTGCCCGCGCACCGTGACGAGGAAGTCACGTCGGAGGTGATCGACGGCCCGCAATCGCTGATCTGGCCCGAGGCGGAAAACCGCCTCCACGCGCAGAAATCGGTGCTGCGCTGGTGCTTTGGCCAGATCGGTTGATCGCGGCCGAGCCCATACTATCTATGGAAAGGCCGGCGGGTTCGTCGGCCTTTTCTCTTTTCCCGCCTGACCGGCACCATATCGCCCGGACGTCCTCCGGAGCGTAAAGGCACGAGCATGACCGACATCACCCTGCCCGACCTCGACCGCGCGATCGCGTTCACTATTCCCGAGCAGCACGCACGCGGACGACTGGTGCGGCTCGGCCCGGTGCTGGACGAGATTCTGGCGGCGCACGCCTATCCCCCCGCGATCGAGCGGCTGCTGACCGAGGCGCTGACGCTGACCGCGCTGATGGGCGCGACGCTGAAGGATACCAGCGGCCAGTTGACCATCCAGACGCGCAGCGACAGCGGCGTGATCCGGCTGCTGGTCTGCGATTATCGCGGCGGCGAGCTGCGCGGCTATATCCAGTATGACGAGGATCGGCTGGCCGAACTGCCCGCCGACCCGACGCTGTTCGCGTTGTTCGGTCAGGGCTATCTGGCGATCACCTTCGACCTGGCGGTGACCGGCGAGCGGTATCAGGGCATCGTGCCGCTCGACGGCGACACGCTGTCGGCCGCCGCCGAGAGCTATTTCATCCAGTCGGAGCAGATCCCCAGCCTGCTACGCGTCGGGATCGCCAAGGGGCCGGACGGTCGCACGGTCGCGGGCGGCCTGTTTCTCCAGCATCTGCCCGAGGGCGAGGAAGGCCGCGAGCGGCTGCACGTCAAGCTCGACCATCCCGAGTGGGAGCATGTCCAGGCGCTCGGCCAGACCATGCAGGTCGAGGAACTGGCCGACGCCGCGCTGCCGCTGGAGACATTGGTGTGGCGGCTGTTCAACGAGGAGCGCAATGTCCGCGTATCGGAATCGCCCGCGATCGTGCGCGGCTGCCGCTGCTCGGCGGAGTATATCGCCAGCGTCATCACGAAGTTCTCGGTCGAGGAACGGCGCGAGATGGCCGATGCCGATGGCCTGATCCAGGTCGACTGCGCCTTCTGCGCGAAGAAGTTTCCGGTGCCGTTCGACGCGGAGGCGGCGGCCTGACCGCTTATTCCTCCCCAAGCTATGCTTGGGGAGGGGGACCATGCGCAGCATGGTGGAGGGGCATTCCGTCTGGCAAAGCCCCTATATTTGCGATCGGAACCGCCCCCTCCACCACCAGCCTACGGCTGGCGGTCCCCCTCCCCATCGGAGATGGGGAGGATTGGATCAGCCCCCCAGCGCTTCGACCAGCGCCTTGACCTTTTGCTGGCGCCATTGCGGCAGCGGGGCGACCAGCCAGTACCCCATGCGCGACGGCACCGCTTCACCGGTTGCGATCACCCGCCCCTCGGCCAGATCGCGTTCGGCGAGCAGGTGCGGCACGGTCGCGCGACCCAGACCCGCCGCCACCGCATCGATGGCGAGGCCCGCATCGGTCACGCGGATCAGAGGCGCGCCGTCCTCCGGCGCGCCCGGCCAGGCGATCAGCGGGGCGTCGGCGGGACCAATCGGAATCATTCCGTCCGACTCGATCGCCTCCCCCTCCAGCCCGCCGGGGCCGTCACCCCAGCGAATGGCGAGGTCGAGATTCGCCTCGGTGAAGTCCAGCCCCTCGTCCGACGCGATCAGCGAGAAGCGCAGGTCGGGATCGCTCGCGGCGATGGCGGCGAGGCGCGGCATCAGCCATTTCTCGGTCACGTCGCGCGGCGCGGCGATGGTCAGCGACTTGGACGACTGGCCCGCCTGCATCGCGCGCACCGCATCCTCGAATTGCAGGAAGCCCGCCCGCAAGGGGGCCAGCCCCGCCTCCGCTTCGGGCGTCAGTTCGAGCCCACGCGTGGTGCGACGGAACAGCACGACGCCCAGCGTATCCTCCAGCGCGCGGATCTGCTGCCCGACCGCCGCCGGGGTCACCGCCAGCTCGTCAGCGGCGCGGGTGAAGCTCAGATGGCGCGCGGCCGCGTCGAGCACGCGCAGGCCGTTGAGCGGCAGGTGCGTGCGCTTCACGATTCCACCGCCGGCGCGATCAGCGCGAAGTGGGGAATGGCGGCATCGAAGGTCACGCCGTCCGCGCCGACCATCCTGTAGCTGCCCTGCATCGCCCCGCTGGTCGTCGCCAGCGGACAGCCCGAGACATAGTCATAGGCGGTGCCCGGCTGGATCACCGGCTGCTCGCCGACCACGCCCTCTCCCTCGACCGAATGGCGCGCGCCGCGTCCGTCGGTGATGATCCAGCGGCGGGTGAGCAGCTGCACCGGCTGATCCCCGTCATTCTCGATGCGGACATGATAGGCCCAGAACCAGCGCCCGCGCTGCGGCTCGGACTGTTCGGGCAGATAGCTGACCGACACGCGCACCGTCACCGGCCCGCTGGTCAGCGCGTGGGAGAAGAGCGCCTTCACAGACCCACGGCGCGCAGGGCCTGGTCGAGATCGTCGATCAGGTCGTCCGCATCCTCCAGCCCGACATTCAGGCGCAGCATCCCCTCGCCGATCCCCATCTCGACGCGCTTGTCCTCGGCGACACCGGCATGGGTGGTCGAGGCCGGGTGAGTCATCAGCGAGCGCGAGTCGCCGATATTGTTGGAGATGTCGATCAGCTCCAGCGCGTCGAGCAGGCCGTGCGCCTGTTCGCGACCGCCATCGAGTTCGAGCGCGAAGATGCTGCCCCCCGCCTTCATCTGGCGCATCGCCAGCTCATGCTGCGGATGGCTGGGCAGCGCCGGGCACAGGACGCGCGGCACGCGGCCCTCCAGGAAGGTCGCGACCTTCAACGCCGACTCCGACTGGCGATGGATACGCAGGTCCAGCGTCTCCAGCCCCTTCAACACCACCCAGGCATTGAAGGCCGACAGCGTCGGACCGGTGTTGCGGGTGAAGGGCAGCAGCGTGTTGGTGATGAAGTCCTCGGTCCCGCACACCGCGCCCGCCAGCACGCGCCCCTGCCCGTCCATCATCTTGGTGGCGGAATAGGCGGTGACGTCCGCGCCGAAATCCATCGGCCGCTGGAGCGCGGGCGTCGCGAAGGCATTGTCGACGACCGTCGTGATGCCGCGTTCGCGCGCGATGGCGCAGATCGCCTCCAGGTCGGCGACGTCCATCGTCGGATTGGCGGGGGTTTCGAAGAAGAAGACCTTCGTCTCGGGGCGGACCGCGTCGAGGAACGCCTGCGGATCGCGGGCATCGACGACGGTGGTGGCGATGCCGAACTTAGGGAGCAGCGTGTCGGTCAGCCAGCGGCACGATCCGAACGCCGCGCGCCCTCCGACCAGATGGTCGCCCCCCTGCAACTGACAGAGCAACACCGCGGTCATCGCCGCCATACCCGACGCCATGGTCCGGCACGCCTCGGCCCCTTCGAGGAGCGCGATACGCTGTTCCAGCATCTCGACGGTCGGGTTCTGGAGGCGGGAATAGGTCATCCCCTCCTGCTCGCCCGCGAACCGCGCCGCCGCATCGCCCGCCCGGTCATAGCAATAGCCTGAGGTCAGAAAGAGCGCCTCGGACGTCTCGCCATATTCCGACCGCGCGGTGCCGCCGCGCACGGCCTGCGTTGCGGGACGCCATTGGTTGGTGATCGAACGGTCCTGGCCAGTCTTACGCTTCATGCCAGCCCATTTGCCGGTCCGGGACACGGGGTTCAAGGATATTCCGCCTATCATGGCGGACAGCATCCCTCCCAACTGTCACCGTTACACGATCGGAACGAAAATCGGCCCGATCCGGTTATGCTCGCGACCTGCAACAGGGAGAATGACGATGAAGATTGGGATCGGCCTTTTGCTCGCGGCCAGCGTGGTGTCGCTGTCGGCCTGCAACAGCAAGGGCACCGACAAGCTGGCGGACCGTGTCGAGAACGCCGCCGACAACCGCGCCGACACCATGGAGTCGCAGGCCGACGCGCTGCGCAACGAAGCCAAGATGCTCGACAAGCGCGCCGAGAACACCCGCGACTATGCCGAGGACCGCGCCGACGCGATCAAGGCGGCGGACGTCAACGCCAGCGCGATGAGCCAGGAACAGCGCGACGCGATCGTCGCCAACCAGGCCGCGGCGGTCCGCTAAGCCGACCAGTCGTGATGACGGAGGGCCCCACCCTCCGTCATCCCCCAATGTCGTCGGCGGTAGGAGCCCCCGCCACCAAAGTCATTGCCCGATCGCCGCGCCAGCGCCATGACCATGGCCATGCGCCGTCTGCTCGCCCCCTTCAGCCGCCCGGCCCCGGCGCTGTTCGCGCTGCTCGCCATCGCCCAGGCGATCTTCAGCTGGCGACTCACCACCCCGCACACGCTGGTCTTCGACGAAGTCCATTATGTCCCCGCCGCGCGCACGCTGCTGGCGCTGTCGGGGCCGGTGAATATCGAGCATCCGCTGCTCGGCAAGACGCTGATCGCCGCCGGGATGCTGGTGTTCGGCGACAATCCGCTGGGCTGGCGCGCGCTGTCGACGCTGGCGGGAACGGCGATCGTCGGGGGCGTGTTCGCGATCGTCTGGCTGATGACACGGCGGACGCGCGCGGCGGCGGTCGCGGGTCTGCTGACCATCGTCAATTTCGTCGTGCTGGTGCAGGCGCGCATCGCCATGCTCGACGGGTTCATGGCGGCCTTCGTCGTGCTGGCGGTCGCCGCCATGGGCTGGGCGATGCGCGGCGACGCAGGCCAGAGCCGATGGCGCTGGACGCTGGGGGCCGTGCTGCTGGGGCTGGCGGTCGGCACCAAATGGGCCGCCGTGCCCTATCTGGGCTATGCGGCGATCGGGTTCGTCCTGCTGAAGCGCGGCGATCCGTCGCGCTGGCCGGGGTTGTCCTGGTGGTCGGCCTGGGGACTGCTCGGGCTGGCGGCGGGCCTCGCCTATGCCGCGACCTTCGCGCCGGCCTTTTCCTACGCGTCCGAGCCGATGACGCTGGCGCGGCTGATCCCGTTCCAGCTCGACATGTATGCCCGCCAGACCCAGATTCTACCGCCGCACGCCTATCAGTCGGCCTGGTGGAGCTGGCCCGTCATCGGGCGGCCGATCTGGTATTTCTACGAAGTCGCGGATGGGGCGCAGCGGGGGGTTTTCCTGCTCGGCAATCCGGTGGTGATGTGGGGCGGACTGATCGCGGTGGCGGCCTGTGCGCTGGGCTGGCTGCGGACGCGCGAGGTGCGGCTGGGCGTCGCCGCCGCGCTTTGGATCGGCGGGTTCGCGATCTGGGCGATCATCCCCAAGTCGCTGGGCTTTTACTATTATTACTTCCTGCCGGCGATCTGGCTGTCGATCGCGCTGGCGGTGGTGATCGATCGGTGGCGCGGCTGGCTGCGCGATTGGGACGAGGTCTATCTGGTCGCGGCGATCAGCCTGTTCGTCTATTTCTATCCGATCCTGACGGCCGGGGCGCTGGGCGGGCCGAGGGCTTTCCTGCGCTGGGCCTGGTTTGCGGATTGGCGGTGAGGGATTGCCTCAATACCGCCCCCACACGAACCGCGACGACAGCGCATAATTCCACACCGCGCCGATCAGCACCCCGATCAGCGCCGACACCGCCCATTCGTTGGCCCGCGCATCGTGCAGAAAGGCCGCGACGCCGACATTGGCGATCGCCCCGACCGAACAGACCAGACAGAAGGAGACCCAGCCATCGAGCAGCGGCTTGAAGCCACGCAATCGCCGGTCGCGATAGGTCAGCGCGTTGTTGAGGAAGAAGTTGAAGGTCATCGCCGCCGCCACCGCGACGATCTGGCTGGCCAGGAAGCTGACGCCCAGCAGGACGAAGAACAGGCTCAAGACGGCCATGTGCACGCCGATGCCCAGCACCCCGATCGCCGAGAACATGGCGAAGCGCACCGGCACCACCTTGCCGAAGCGACGGTCGTACAGCGCGATCAGATATTCCATCGCCACGACATGATCGAGCTTCGACTCGCCCTCGGTCCGCACGCGGAACACATAGGGCATCTCGGCGGCGCGTAAGGGGCGCGGCGAGGCACTCATGATGTCGAGCAGGATCTTGAAGCCGATGCCCGACAGATGCGGCACCGTCTCGCGCGCCACCGCCGTGCGGACCATGAAAAATCCGCTCATCGGGTCGGACAGGTTCACGTTCAGCACGCGCTGCGACAATCTGGTGGCGAAGGCCGACTTGGCGACGCGGTCGCGATCCCAGTCGCCCGTCCCGCCGCCATCGACGAAGCGCGATCCCACCACCAGATCGAGATCGCCTTCCGCCTGCAACCGGTCGAGCATCTTCGGGAGCAGCGTCTCGTCATGCTGGAGGTCGCCGTCGATGACCGCGACCATGGGAGCAGCAGTGGCGCACATCCCCTCGATACAGGCCGAGGACAGGCCGCGCCGCCCGATCCGCTGGATCACCCGGACGCGGGGGTCGACCTTGCCGAGTTCACGCGCGGCGTCCGCCGTGCCGTCGGGGCTGTTGTCGTCGACGAAGATCGCCTCCCACCGCCGCCCGGCCAGCGCCTGGTCGAGCTTGGCGATGAGCACGGGCACATTGGCGCGCTCGTTGAAGGTCGGGATGACGACCGCGAGTTCGAGGAGCGCGCCCATGCGGATCAGAGTCGGTCGAGGATCGCGTCGGCCATGGCGCGGGTCGACAGGCTGCCGCCCAGATCGCCGGTCCGCGCGCCCTCGCGGATCGCGCCCGCCACCGCCGCGTCGATGCGGTCGGCGGCCTCGGTGAGGCCCAGCGAGTGGCGCAGCATCATCGCCGAGGACAGGATCGCGGCGCACGGATTGGCCTTGCCCTGGCCCGCAATGTCGGGCGCCGAGCCATGGATCGGCTCGTACAACCCCTTGCCCGTCGCACCCAATGCGGCGGAGGGCAGCATGCCGATCGAGCCGGCGCACATCGACGCCTGATCCGACAGGATGTCGCCGAACAGATTGCCGGTCAGGATGACGTCGAACTGACCTGGATCGCGCACCAGCTGCATCGCGCAATTGTCGACATACATATGGTCGAGCGCGACATCGGGGTAATCCTTCGCCACCTCGATCACCACATCACGCCACAGCTGCGAGGTTTCCAGAACATTGGCCTTGTCCACCGACAACAGGCGGCGACGACGGCGCATCGCGGTCTCGAAGCCGACGCGGGCGATCCGGGCGACCTCTTCCTCGTCATAGCGCATCAGGTCATGGCCTTCGCGCAGGCCCGCCTCGGTGGTGCCACGGCCCTTCGCGCCGAAATAGACGTCGCCGGTCAGCTCACGCACGATCACCATGTCGATCCGGCGCGCGATGTCGGGGCGCAGCGAGCTGGCATCCTCCAGCCCCTCGAACAGCCGCGCAGGGCGCAGGTTCGCGAACAGGCCGAACGCCTTGCGCAGGCCCAGGATCGCCTGTTCCGGCCGGTGCGCGCGTTCCAGATTGTCGAAGCGCGGATCGCCGACCGCGCCGAACAGCAGCGCATCGGCGCGCTCCGCCACCGCCAGCGTCTCGGGCGGCAGCGGATGGCCCGCCGCCTCGTACGCCGCACCGCCGACCTCGGCCTCCTCGAAGGTCAGGCCCAGGTCCAGTGCCTCCAGCACGCGCCGCGCTTCCGCCGTCACTTCCGGGCCGATGCCGTCACCGGCGAGGATCGCGATCAATGCCATGGCTGGCCCCTTCCTGTCTCTGTCCGGAGCGCCCTTTGCCTTAGCGGGCGGGCATCACGCAACCGCCCTTTTGAACCGATCGAACAACCGCGCGCGTGCCGGCATGGGATCGTTGCGCAAACCCGCGAGCAGATCGCGCGTCAGGAAATGCGCGGTGATCCGCGCGCCCGCAAAGATGTCGGGCCAGTCCGCCACCCCGCCCTCGCACAGGAAAGCGGGCAACGGGAACAGCCGCGCCTCATAACCGAACGCGGCCCCCACCGACACCGCCGCGCCGCTCTTGGGGCTGACATAGGCGAGGTCGTCCGCCGCGCCGGTCACGGTGCACCGCTCCAAATCCAGCCCGAACCCCAACTGCCCGAGCAGCAGCAATTCATAGCGCACCAACGCCCCCGCCCAGCCCCGCGCCGAGGGCGCCGACTCGATCGCGGTCAGCACCGCGTCCAGCGCATCGTAGAGGACGGGATAGGGCTGTTCCTCGGGCAGGGCGGCGGCGGTCAGCGCGCACAGCCACTCGATCCCGGCGGCGGCCAGCGGCTCGCCATGCAGCCCCGCCCTGCTATGCCCCGGCTCGATCGTCAGCGCGGCCAGTTGCTCCGCCGTCCGCGCCCGCCACTCGCCGATAATGTCGTTCCCCGGTTGCAGGATCGGCCGCAGCCCCCGCGACCGTCCGCCCCGGACATAGCCCGGCTGCACCCCATCCGCGCGGGTCAGGCCCCGCACGATCGCCCCATGCTCGCCATGCGGCCGGACCGACAGGATGATGGCGGGGGCGACCCGATGCATGGGTATGGATGTAGGGGGGAATGGGGTGGGATGCTACGTGGTGGAGGATTTCTCGTCGCGCGCGCAAACCCCAATGCAGATTATTAGAAGCCAAATCTTTCCCAAAGAGATCGAAATTTGGGACGCACGCGTCCACCTTCCATGATTCTTTTGTTGCCCATGTCACAATACCGTCGGTCAATTTGTCATGCCATTCGAAGACAGTCGAACGAGGTGGCATGATGGGCATCGAAGAAGGGCTTTATAAGGGCGAGGTGACGCAGGGCAGTGCGTGTGTCGCAATCATCTATCATAGCGGATACGGGCATACAGCGCGACAGGCTAAAGCCGTTGCCGAGGGGGTGCGACACATCCCCGGCGGCCGTTCAATCTTGATGACCGTTGAGGAGGCAGAAGGCCGCTGGCCCGATTTGCTGGAAGCGGACGCAATCATCTTCGGCGCGCCGACCTACGTCGGTGGAGCATCGGCAGCGTTCAAAGCCTTTCAGGAGGCCAGCTCGCGCGCGGTGATGGCGTCGGGCTATCTCTGGAAAGACAAGATCGCTGCCGGCTTCACCAACTCGGGCGCGCTCGCCGGCGACAAGCTCTCAACCCTCTTCCAGATGGTCCTTTTCGCGGCCCAGCACTGCATGCACTGGGTCAACCTGGACCTGCCGCCATCGAACAACTCGGCCGCAGGTTCTCCGGACGATCTTAACCGGCTCGGGTTCTGGCTGGGCGCCGCTGCCCAATCGAACACGGACGAAGGGCCGGATACTGCCCCGCCTGAAGCCGATCTTGCGACCGCTCGACATCTTGGCAACCGTGTAACGATGGTAACCAAGCAATTTGTCGCAGGACGCCGCGGAGCCGCCGGATGATGGACCTATCCAGTCAGGATCTACAAGCGCTTCGGCCGCCATTGATACGCTTGGCATACAGGATGCTGGGTTCGATCGTCGATGCCGAAGACGTGGTGCAGGAGGCGTTCGGACGTTGGCTAGCGTCGGATCACAATACGGTGCGTGAACCGGCGGCTTTCCTTCGTGTAATCGTCACCCGGCTTTGCCTCAATGTCTTGGCGTCTGCGCGCTGTAATCGGGAAACGTATATCGGACCGTGGTTGCCAGAACCTGTCTTCGATCCGGATGATGCCGATCCGGTCGACGATATCACCTTGCCGCTGATGATCGCATTGGAGCGCCTATCTCCCCTTCAACGCGCCGCGTTCCTGCTACACGATATATTCGGCATGGACTTCGTCCAGATCGGGGAGGCGATCAATCGTGCCCCGGCGGCATGCCGGCAACTTGCGAGCCGCGCTCGATCGGACCTGCAGAAGGAGCGACCCCGTTTCGCAATCAGCAAAGCGCACGGCGAGGCCGTAGCGGCAGCATTTTACTCTGCGTCTCGCAACGGCGATATGAAGGCGCTGCGCGCCTTGCTCACGCAAGATGTGATCGCGGTCGCCGATGGCGGTGGAAAGGTGTCAGCCTCACCCATACCCCTAGTTGGTATCGACGCAGTGATGGCGCGACATATTGAAATGGCGATCCTCTTCAGCCGTGAACCATCGCGGTTGCTCAGGTATGGCCGCATCAGCGGTTTGCCAGGCTTCCTTACAATCGAAGCGGGAGACGTGCGCCAAACTACTGCGCTCGACATTAGCGGTGATCTCGTTGCGGCGATCTACGTAACTCGCAACCCTGAGAAACTATCGCATGCGGCCGCCGACCTTAAGTAAGCCAGCGCACCTCATTCCCGTTTGGGGACGGCAAACGCGAATGCCCAATATCTTGCGGTTTGGTAAGCCAGGAAGCGGAGAATTTCAAAGAATCTGTTCCCGACTGTTTGTTTCCGAAACTGCGGTGGATCGACGAAAAAACGGGAATGGCAAAGAGGACGGATAGCCAGTTCCTGGCCCTGTGCCCTTACCGGCTATGGTAAAAGTCATACACCTGCTGCGCCACCGCTTGGCTGACCCCCGGCGCCTTACGCAAGTCCTCCAGACTGGCATTGCGCACCGCGCGGCCCGTGCCGAAGTGCATCAGCAACGCCTTCTTCCGCGCCGGGCCGATGCCGGGCACTTCGTCGAGCGGGCTCGCCCCCATCGCCTTGGCGCGCTTGTCGCGGTGCGCGCCGATCACGAAGCGGTGGACCTCGTCGCGTAGCCGCTGGAGGTAGAACAACAATGGCGCGTTGACCGGCAGCATCCGTTCGCTGCCGTCCATCATATGAAAGACCTCGCGCCCCTCGCGGCCGTGATGCGGGCCCTTGGCGACGCCGACCAAGCAGACATCCTCGATGCCCAGATCCTCCAGCACCGCCTTGGCTGCGTTGAGCTGGCCGCGCCCGCCGTCGATCAGGACCAGGTCAGGCCAGGTCGCGTCGTCGCGGTCCGGGTTCTCCTCAAGCTGGCGCGCGAAGCGACGGCGGAAGACTTCGCGCATCATGCCGAAATCGTCGTTGGTCGCCGCCTCGTTCCCCTTGATGTTGAACTTGCGATACTGGCCCTTCTGGAACCCCTCCGGCCCCGCCACGACCATCGCGCCCAGCGCATTGGTGCCTTGGATATGGCTGTTGTCGTATATCTCGATCCGCTGCGGCGGTTCGGACAGGTCGAAGAAATCGGCGACCTCGCGCAGCAGCTTGGCTTGAGTGGTCGACTCGGCCAGCCGCCGCTCGAGCGCCTCGACCGCGTTGCGCTTCGCCTGATCGAGCAGGCGGCGGCGATCGCCCCGCTGCGGCACGGTCAGCTGCACCTTGTACCCGGCACGCTCACCCAGCGCCTCGGTCAGCAACTCGCCTTCGGGAAGGTCGCGGTCGAGCAGGATGGTCTTGGCGGGCGGCACCTCCTCGTAAAATTGGCTGAGGAAGCTGGTCAGCACCTCCTCCTCGGGCACGTCGGTGGTGTGCGCGGGAAAGAAGCTGCGATGGCCCCAATTCTGGCCGCCGCGGATGAAGAAGGCCTGGATGCCCATCACCCCCTCGCGACATGCCAGCGCGAAGATATCGGCGTCGCCCACCCCCTCGGCGTTGATCGCCTGAGTCCCCTGAATGAAGGTCAACGCCTTCAGCCGGTCGCGCAGGATCGCGGCGAGTTCGAAGTCCATCGCCTCGGCCGCGTCTTGCATCTGCTTGCCCAGCTTGGCCTGAACCTGGGTCGACTTGCCGCCAAGGAAGTTCTTGGCGTCGGCGACCAGCTCGGCATAGGCGGCCTCGTCGATCCGGCCGACGCAGGGCGCCGAGCAGCGCTTGATCTGGTAGAGCAGGCACGGCCGGTCGCGCCCCTTGAAGAAGCTGTCGGTGCAGGAGCGGAGCAGGAACAGCTTTTGCAGCGCGTTCAACGTATTGTTGACACTGCCCGCGCTGGCGAAGGGGCCGTAATAATTGCCGACCGCCCGCCGCGCGCCGCGATGCTTCTGGATGCGCGGGAAATCATGGTCGTTGCGCAGCAGGATGAAGGGAAAGCTCTTGTCGTCGCGCAGCAGGACGTTGAAGGCGGGGCGATAGCGCTTGATGAGCTGCGCCTCGAGCAGCAGCGCCTCGGCCTCGTTGTTGGTCGTGACGATGGTCATCGACCGGGTTTGCGCGACCATGCGTTGCAGGCGCTTGGGGAGGCGATCGACCTGGGTGTAGTTGGCGACGCGGTTCTTCAGCGCGCGCGCCTTGCCGATATAGAGGACATCGCCGCGCGCATCCTGCATCCGATACACGCCCGGCCGCAGCGGCAAGGTCGCCAGCACGTTGCGGATCGCCGCCACCCCAGCCTTCAGATCGGGCGCATCGGCACCGCGCAGGGTGAAGGTGGATTTCTCTTCGTTGAAGCGATCGACGGGGGGCTCGGACATCGCGTGCGATTTAGGGGTGCGGGGAGCGGATCGCTACCCTGTGCGGTCGCTTTGGTTCACGCGAAGCCGCGAAGACGCGAAGGATTTTTGCGCGCAGGAGCGCGAGATAATTCCTCCCCTGCAAGGGGAGGTGGCAGTCCGAAGGACTGACGGAGGGGTGTCACGGCCAGCGGGGACACCCCTCCACCATGCTTCGCATGGTCCCCCCCCCTCGCAGGGGAGGAATGCGTTCAACCTTGCGCGAAGAGCTTGGTGCCCATCACGCCGATCACGGTCAGCACCATGAAGCCAGCCTGGATCGGCGCGATCTTGTCGCCGAATACGATGGCCCCGCCGATCACGACGCCGACCGCGCCCAGCCCGGTCCACACCGCATAGGCGGTGCCCGCCGGAAGCCCGCGCATGGCGAGCGCCAGCAGACCCATGTTCACGAAGCTGAGGATGATTGGCACGCTCGACGCCTGCCAGGTGGCGACGGTCGCCGCCCATTTCAGGCTGAGCGCCCAGCAGATCTCGGTAATCACGGCAATGCCCAGAATGACCCATGCCATCGGAAGCGTCTCCTTTGTCACGGGCTCGGGGATATGGGCATCGTCGCCGGAAACCCGAAAGAGACGGCGATGCGGACCCGCCTTTGGGGGCCGGGTTATGTGTTGTGGGGAGTTGCCCCTCCACCACCGGGCTTTGGCCCGGCGGTCCCCCTCCCCAAGCCGAGCTTGGGGAGGAATGCGTTTCCCCACCCTCCGTTCGGGCTGAGCGCAGTCGAAGCCCAAGGGAATTCCTTTCCTCCGCGCGGCGATAGGGCAGGACGTGGCCTTCGACTTCGCTCAGCCTGAACGGGGATGGGTACGGGTCCCAAAACGACCGAACCGCGCCTCGGGCCAACCCGAAGCGCGGTCCTGTCTCCGGCCCGGAAGCCGATCAGTTCGGGCGACCGAGCCCCGCGATAGTGCGGTCGATCATCGCCCGGTCGGCATCGGCCGAGTGGTGCTCGGCGATCAGCAGACCGGCGGCCTTGGCGGCAGCCTCGGCAGCGCGGGCCCGGACCTCGGCCAGTGCGGTGCGCTCGGCGGCGGCGATCTTGTCCTCGGCCATCTTGGCGCGACGCTCCATCAGCGCCTCGGCATCGGCCTTGGCCTTGCTGAGCAGCTGACCCGCCTCATGCTGCGCCTGGACGCGCATCGCCTCGGCATCGGCATGCGCCGCCTTCGCCTTGGCCTCATATTCGGCCTTCAGCGCTTCGGCTTCCTTACGCAGCTTGGTCGCTTCGTCGAGCTGGGCGCGGATGCCGGCGATCTTCTGGTCGAGCGAACGACCGATCATCGAAGGCACCTTCTTAACCAGCATGCCGATCAGCACGACCAGAGCGGCAAGCGCCACCCAGCCGGTCGAATCGAAACCCAGCGCGGTCGGGCTGGCGGCATGATGCTCGGTCTCGGCGGCGGCGACCGTGTTGCCGGTCAGGCCGTCGCCCTCGCGGATCGGACGCTGCGCCATGCCCTCGGCCGATGCCGCGTCGGCCAGGTTCTGCGCCACCAGCGCATCGCCATTGGTCAGCGCACCGCCTGCGGAATGATTAGCCATGCGCGCTCACCTTTCGCACCGCGTCGGCCGCCGCATCCTCGCCCACCTGGGCGCCGGACAGCTTGGCGACGAGATCGCGCGCGGCCTCCGCCGCCACGGACTGAAGATTGGCCATCGCCTCGGCCTTGGCATTGGCGATCGCCAGGTCATGATGACCCAGACGCTCGGTCAGGTCGGCGTCGGCCGCCTTGACCTGCGCCTCGAAAGCGTGGGTCGCCCGCGCCTTGGCGGCGTTGGTTTCGGTCATCGCGGCGACGCGCGCGGCGTCCATCTCGGCCCGCCATGCCGCCTCGACCCGGTCGGCCTCGGCACGCGCGGCCTCCGCCGCCGCCAGATCGCCGGCGATACGGCCTTCGCGAGCGTCGACGGTCGCCTGAATCTTGGGCACCATCCCACGACCGACCACAAAATACAGCAGGCCGAACGTGATCAGGAGCCAGAAGATCTGCGACGCATAGGTCGCACTGATCTGTGCTATCTGGGGCATGGAGTCCTCGTTGCCATATCAACCGGGCGCATCGTCAGCGACACGCCCGGCCGATCCGAATGATTAGGCGACGAACACCAGGATGATCATCGTCACGAAGGCGAGCAGGCCCAGAAGCTCGGCACCGGCGAAACCGATGAAGAGGCGGCCCTGCTGGCTGTCCGCCGCACCCGGATTGCGCAGCGCGCCTTCGAGGAACTTGGCGAACACGTTGCCCACGCCGAGCGAGGCGATGCCCATGCCGATAGCGGCCAGACCGGCACCGATCAGCTTCGCGGCTTCTGCGTCCATTTCAATCACTCCAGTTCAAAAAGGGTCGTTTGGGTATTCAAGTCGGCGGCGCGACCGCCCGCCCGATCCGGCTCCCCGGATCAGTGCAGGTTGACGGCGTCGTTCAGATAGACCGAGGTCAGCAGCGCGAAGACATAGGCCTGGATCGCGGCGACCAGCAGTTCGAGAAGCGTGATGCCGATCATCAGCAGGAAGCTCGGCAGGGTGATGAGCGCGGCGTAACCGGGGCCCATGTTGATGCCGTTGATGACGAAGGCGGCGAGAACCTTCAGCAGGATGTGCCCCGCGGTCATCGCGACGAACAGTCGCAGACCCAGCGAGAAGGGGCGCACCAAGAAGCTCATCAGCTCGACCACGAAGATCAGCGGAATCATGAGCGGCGGCGTGCCGTGCGGCACGAACAGCGCGAAGAAGTGGAAACCGTGACGACCGAAGCCGACGATCAACACGATCGCGAACGAGATCAGCGCGAGCACGCCGGTGACGGTCACATGGCTGGTCACGGTGAAGGGGTGGACGCCACGAACGATGCCGAAGGGCAGCAGGCCCAGCACGTTGGCGAACAGGATGAACATGAACAGCGAGAAGACGTAGGGCAGGAAGCGCTTGCCTTCCGGGCCGATGTTCGACGTCAGCATCGCATTGACGAAGCCGGTGAAGCCCTCAACCGCGGCCTGCCAGCGACCGGGGACCAGATCGCGCTTCATGCCGCCGATCATGAAGATCCACAGCGCAACCAGCGTCACCACCATCCACAGAGCGGAATTGGTGAAGGAAAGGTCGTAGCCGCCGACCACCCAGTGCTGACCGAGCACCGGCTCGATCAGGAACTGGTGCATCGGATCAATCTTGCCGCCCGATTCTGCCGCCACGCTGCTTCGTTCCCACATATGACGAACGCCCGGTTACTCCGGGCGCTCACCAGAAATCCGAATGATCTGCCTGAACGCCACGCCGATCCCCAGGAACAGCATCACGATCAGGGCCCAGGGTGCGGTGCCGAACCAGCGGTCGAAGAGCCAGCCGATCAACGCACTGCCGACAAGACTTCCGATCAGCGCGGAGATCACGCGGCTGCCCTGGGAATAACCCCTGTCGGCGTCCACCTTCACCCCCTGCCGCGCTACGCCGTCCGCTTTCGCCTTGGCCAATCGCTGATCCAGCGCGGCCAGACGCGGATCGTCCGCATCGCCAAAGTCCTGTCCGGGTTCCTTCTCCGCCACGCAGCCACCCTCACCTGATTTCGTCACCGAAGGGGAGAATGCGCGCGAACGGCGAGCGACCCCGCCAAGGCGAGGCCCGTTTAGAAAGCGTGTCCTCCCAAGTCAACCGCCTGGGGGTGGGGTTGTGACAGATGTGTTAAGGATTGTTGCCGATGGGGGACAGGGGGCTGCCCGACGCCCCTCCTTCTCCCCTCCCGCAGGCGGGAGGGGTCGAGGGAGGGCTGGTGTTGTCCGCAGGCAGATAAACCTGATTTGAAGCAAGAGCAGAAGCACACCCAAACCGCCTGCCCAGCGCTATGTGACCTACCCCCCCCTCCTGCCAGCGGGACGGGTAAGTACGCCTCATACGTCTTGCCCAACTGAAGGCTGTGCAAGACGTGACAATGTTCCCTTTGAGCAACCTGATTCCGCCATAGCACTTCCTATCCGCACCGTTGTCACAGCTGGCTGCAAACTGAGTTTACCGACAACTGTTATAGCATCAGGCCGCTAAGGCGTAACCAATTGTCTCGGAGAGAATCATGATTTGGTATTCGAAACGTTCGGTAACGCCACCAACAATCACCCCCATGTCGAGTCTGACCCGGATCAGACGATGGACCGCCATGCGCCGGTGGATTTTGATAGGCCTGACGCCGCTAGGTTTGGTGGCCCAAGCGGCGTGTTCGGAACCTGCGTTACCGAGCAACACGCCCTACGCAGCGACACCGGCGACGGTCGAAACGCCCATGTCGCCGTCGCCGAGCACGACCGATGACAGCCAAACCGCATCGAAAATCAATACCAAACGCGATCGTACGATTGCCGGCGGAAAGCACGTCTGTGACATCGATTTCGTGTATGCGGGGCGCGAACCCGAAAACGTATTTTGGGAGGAACCCTGCAGGGCTGTCACGGCCAAGATGATCGGAAGCGCCGATCTGAAAGCCTTGGGCCGTTGGAGCAGACTGGACTCATTTCAACGGAAATTCGTCGATCAGATGCCCGGCGGGCGTGTCCTGTATATTGAAGGATCGCTCAGCGCTTCGGTCTATCCGATCGATGAGACCGGAAACAGCATCGAGGTTCCGGTCGCGGACTGATCCACGAGGCGCGCATATCGCTCTCTCCCGACCCTGTCATTCCATGGCCGGGAGAGGCTTTTCACTAAATATACCTCGCTTACACGCAGGCCGGCGCGCGCTCGGGTGCGGCGCCGGTGCGGGTCTTCCACACGCCTTCCGGCGTCTTGTACTTCTCGCCGGACGCGGTTTGCGCGATCAGGTTGCAGCCGCTGGTGAAGGCCATCTGCTCGACGGTCGCGCCGCTGGCCTGCGCCTTCTGGGTATAGGCGGCCTTGCGCTGGATATTGATGTTGTTGACCAGCGCGCGCAGCTCGGGCGTGGCGCCGCCGACGATGCCCAGATAGCCATCGGGCTGTTCGCCGACCTGGCCTGCGGCACGCGCGGCGGCATAGGCCGGATCGCGCTGCGCCATCGCCATGCCCGATACACCCAGCAGCACTACCGCACCCAACGCCGCCATCACCATCTTCGTCTTCATCAGAATATCCCCGGATTCTGCTGGATCAGCGATTTGGCCTCGCCATCCAGGCGATATACCACTTCCTGCGTCACATTGATGTTCAGATTGATCTCGATCGGCTTGTCCGGCGCGGAGATGTTGACGCATCCCCCGCTCAGCATGGCCAGCGCGACCGGCATCCATCGTGTCACCGCCAAGATCGGCATCCTGTCCTGCATTTTCAATCCTGTTACGGTCATGGCACGGTCTCGCTTGCCAAGGGCTGAATGGTGGAGGCGTTCGGCGCGGGCGGCGCGGCGCGCTTGTTCTGTTCCTCGAGCAGCGCGGGCAGGTTGCGCTGGATCAGGCGGCGCGGATCGTAGAAGGACTGCGCCGAGTCGAGCAGGCCCCGGAAGGGCGCCTTGATCCGCACGTTGAACACAAAGGGCAGCCTTTGCAGGCGGCGGATCAGGAAGTTGGACTTGGCGCCCTTGCCCTGGCTGATCCCGGCGAAGCGGACGTCCGTGACCATTTCGCCCGCCAGCGGCCCGTTCATGTCGATCCGCAAGGAGCGGTAGTTGAGCGAGCGCAGCGCGCCGAACGCGAGATTGCCCCAGAATCCCAGATCCTTCTGGGTCAGCTCGCCCAGATAGGCGATGCTGCCGCCGCCCGGCCGCACGACCAGCCGCCCGCCCTCGATCCGCCCGCCGCGCTCGTCGAAGATCATCGGCAGCGTGCCGTCGAACACACCCGTAGCGTTCAGATTCTGGAAGTCGAACTGGAGCAGGAACTGGTCCGCCGCCGCGCCATTGACGTGGAAGGTCATCCGCCGCTCGACCGGCTGCGAGAAGTCGAGCAGCGTCGGATCGAGCGTCAGCGTGCCGCCGGCAAAGGGCCAGCGTCCGTCCTCGACCCGGATGCGCGTGCCCGACAGAGTCTGATAGCGGACGACGCCGTTGGTTACCTGGATGCCCGGATTGACGGTGCGGATCGTTACTTCCTGATGCGGCGCGCTTTCCAGCGCGAGCAGGTCGGTGAAGCGGATCGTGCCGACGATGCCCGTCACCGGACCGAAGGCGGCGGCAAGGTCGATGCCCTCGGTGCCGAACTGCCCGGTCGAGCGCACACCGTTCGGGTCCCATTCGATTCGCCCGCGCCCAGCGACCGTGCCCCGGACATCGGCGATGACGCCGAAGGTGACCGGAGTCAGCCGTTCGGGCTGGAAATCCTTGCCGAAGGTGATGCCAGGCACCACCAGATCGGCCGAGCCCGCCCCCCGGTCGAGCGCATGGTCGATGACGAGGTCGGCGACCTTCACATCATGGGTCGGCTCGAACAGCGTGCCCGTGGTGTGAATCCGGCTGCCATCCAGCGTCAGCGCGACGCCGCGCGCCTCCATCGGCAGGAAACGCGGCGAATCGGCACGCGCGTCATGGACCCATAGCGCGCCGTTGAGGCTCAACACGCCCCCCGCCAGCCGCCAGTCGCCGGCCGCCTGTTTGAGCAGCAGCGGCACCTGCCCCACCTGGCCATCGCCGCCGGTGAACTGCCCGGCAAGGCCGTTGGCGGTGATCTGGCCGGTCAGCGTCTCGGCATCGATTCGCGTCGACGATTCGGGCCGGCCGATCAGGCTCTTCACCCCGGTCAGCGCGAAGCGGCGATCCGCCAGCATGAACCGCGCGCTGGTCGCCGACAGCGCCAGCGGGCTGCTGCCGATCCGACCGGTCAGCCGGGTCGCGCCCAGTCGCGCACCACCGCCCAGGCGGTTGCCATCCAGTCGGACCAGCGCGCCATCGACCGGGCACACCCGCGTCGCAACCTCGTCGAGCCGCAATCCCGAAAGTGCCAGCGCCCGGATGCGCAGCGGCTGGCAATCGGGATTGATCCACAACCTCCGCCCGCCGTCCCAGCGGGCGGTGACCGGCAGGACCAGCCCGTCGATCCGCCCGCCGCTTATCGGGCCGGACAGCGCGACGCGGCTGGTGATCCGCGTCTCGCCATTCGCCGCCGCCTGGAAGACCAGCCGGTCGAGCGCCAGGCTGGCACCATCGGCATCGTAGCGCGCCAGCGTCGCGGTGCCGCGCATCGGAGCGCGTGGTCCGTCCTGTCGCAAGGTGGCGCGCAGCGACGGCAGGCCGCCGCCCTGCATCGCCAGACGCGTATCGATCCGGACGCCCCGACCATCGACGATCAGGCCCGTGTCCCCGGCCAGCGCCAGCCGTCCGCCGCTGGCGGAGGCGAGCGACATACGGGGCACGCGCACGACAAAGCCCGGACCACGCGGCCCCCGATCGCTGTCGAACGCCAGCGCCATGTCGAGCGCGAAGCGCCGTCCGGCCGCTTGCGCCGCGCCCAGCATCTTGCGCACCACCGGCCCGACCGGCGTACCCGCCGCCGCACCGCTCCATGCGTCGAGCCGGTTCAGCCACGTCGCCGCCACTCGCGCGCCACCCAGTTGCACGCGGCCGTCGAAGTGCGCGACCCGGCCGAGCAGATATTGCCCGGCGATGGTCGCGCGTTCGGCGCGCCCGGCCTCGCCGGCGACGTTGCGCGCGATGATCTGCACCCGCCCCGTGGTGGCGCGGGCATTGCCGGCGAAATCCAGCGACCCGCCGATCGCCCCGGCCACGACCGAAGGGTGCCGGATCGCACCGCTGCGCAGGCGGGCCTGTCCCTGCCAATGATCGAGCGCGCGTGACAGGGTCACCTCGGTCCGGGCGGACAGACGCGATACCCCCACCTCGCCACAGCGCAGCGAATCCAGCTGCACCGGGCCGCTGAGCGTCGGCTGTTCGTCGACGATCCGCACCCGCATCGGCGCGGCCAGCCCGGTGGCGGCGCAATCCCCGACGCGCAAGGCGGGCGCGACCGCGCCCAGCCTGCCCGAGAAACCGTCGTTCAGCCGCCCCCGCCCCGACAGGCTCAGCCCGACCAGACCGTACGGCGTTTCGAGCTGGATACCGCCATCCTCGACCACGACGTCAAGCTTGGGCAGGACGAAAGGCGCGCTGGAATCGGGCGTGGGCGCCGGCATCAGCCGGTCGAGCGCGCCCAGGCTGATCCGGCCATCGACCAGCCGTCCGCGCAACCGCACCCGTCCGGCGCGCACTCCGGTCACTTGCGGTCCCGACAGGGTCAGTCGCGTGCGCGTCTCCAGCCAGTCGGCCACCAGATCGGGCCGGCGCGGATCGCCGATCACGACGTTGGTCAGCCGCTGTCGCCCGAATCCCAGATCGGTGATGGTATAGCGCGCGGGCACGCCCCGGCGCGCGAGTTCGCGGTTGACGACATCGCTGGCGAGCGGCTTGCGCGCGATCCATAGGCCGATCAGCGCGAACAGCAGGATCAGCGCGATGCCGATCAGGATGCGTTGCAGCCGCCGGAAGCGCCGAACGGGGCTGACGGACGTTTCGACCTCCTCGCCCGTACCCTCCACCCCGCTACTACTCCCTCCGCATGGGTCG
This sequence comes from Sphingomonas pseudosanguinis, assembly GCF_052056765.1. Lineage (NCBI taxonomy): Bacteria > Pseudomonadati > Pseudomonadota > Alphaproteobacteria > Sphingomonadales > Sphingomonadaceae > Sphingomonas > Sphingomonas pseudosanguinis. The sequence goes on along the minus strand of NZ_CP189888.1, from coordinate 490,528 downwards.
GTGTCATAGCCGTCCCGCCGCGCGCGAGGCAATCGCACGAAGCCCCGCGACAGTTCCCGATGCGGCCCTTATGATACCCGGCCGGGGGGCCAGGCCATGCGTGACGACGATCAGGACCGGGCGAGCGATCATGCCGGACATCGCGCACGGCTGCGCGATCGATTACTGAGCGGCGGCGGATTGCTCGACCATGAACTGCTCGAATATCTGCTGACGACCGCGATCCCCCGGCGCGACACCAAGCCGATCGCCAAGGCCCTGCTGCGCGAGTTTCATGACATTGGCGGCGTGCTGACCGCCGATCCGGTCGCGCTGCAAAAGGTCGACGGCATCGGCGAGACCGCGGCGGCGACGCTCAAGATCGCGCACGCCTGCGCGCTGCGGCTGGTGCAGGCGGAGGCGGCGAAGCGGCCCATCCTGTCCAACTGGCAGGCGCTGCTCGACTATCTCCATGCCGACATGGCGCATCACGGGGTCGAGCGGTTCCGGGTGCTGCACCTGAATACGCGCAACATGCTGATTCGTGACGAGCTAATGGGCGAAGGCTCGATCGACCAGGCGCCGGTCTATATCCGCGAGGTGATCCGGCGCGCGCTGGCGCTGGGATCGGCGGCGATCATCCTCGTCCACAACCACCCCAGCGGCGACCCCTCGCCCAGCCGCGCCGACATCGATGTGACGCGCGCGATCGCGGAGGCGGGCAAGCGGCTCGGGATCGCGGTGCATGACCATCTGATCATCGGCACGTCCGGGCATGTGAGTTTGCGGGCACAGGGGTTGATTTGAGGGGGATTCCCTTGGGCTTCGACTTCGGCGCGATGCGCCGAAGTTTATCCTGAGCGGCTGGCTTGCCAGCCAGCCGAAGGGCTCAGCCTGAATGGAGAATTGGATACCCGGCCAAACCACCTAACCGCCGTTCAGGTTGAGCGAAGCCGAAGCCCACGCCTCAACCTTCGCCCACGCTCCCACCCCGCATTGGAAACCCGAAGCCCCCGGTGCTACGGCCCTGCCCAACCAAGCGAACGAGGAAATCCACATGCAGGTCTGGACCGGGCTGGGCAATCCGGGGCCGCAATATGCGATGCACCGCCACAATGTCGGCTTCATGGCGATGGACGCCATTGCCGAGGTGCATGATTTCGGCCCCGTGAAGAAGCAATTCCAGGGCTGGACCCAGGAGGGCCGGATCGGCGGGCAGAAGATCCTGCTGCTGAAACCCGCGACGTTCATGAACGAAAGCGGCCGCAGCGTCGGTGACGCGCTGCGCTTCTACAAGCTGGGCGTGGAGGCGCTGACCGTGTTTCACGACGAACTCGACATCGCGCCCTTTCGCGTGAAGGTGAAGACCGGCGGCGGCACGGCGGGGCATAACGGGCTGCGCTCGATCGACCAGCATCTGGGGCCGGACTTCCGCCGCGTGCGGCTGGGCATCGGTCATCCGGGACATAAGGACCGGGTGACGGGCTATGTGCTCGGCAACTATGCCAAGGCCGAGATCGAGCCGCTGTCCGACCTGCTCGGCGCGGTATCGGCGGAGGCGCATTGGCTGGCGGAGGGCGATGACGTCCGCTTCGTCAACGACGTCGCGCTGCGCATGGGGGATGCGGCATGAGCGTACGGCGTCTCTTCGCCTCGCTGCTCTATGAGGGCCAGCTCGACGATGCCGATCTGCTGGAGGAGATCGAACAGAGCTGCTGGGCGCTCGCCGAGGACGACCGCGCCGGGCGCCGCTGGTCGAAGGAACATGGCTATCGCGGCTATACCAGCTATGCCTCGCTCAACGACCTGCCGGTCCGCGATCCGGTGTTCGCCGATCTGCGCAAGAAGCTCGACCGCCATGTCGCGCGCTTCGCCGAGGAATGCGCCTTCGATCTGGGCGGGCGCAAGCTGAAGCTCGACAGCCTGTGGGTGAACGTCCTGAAGCCGGGCGGGCATCATTCGGCGCATATCCATCCCCATTCGGTCGTCTCGGGCACGCTCTATGTCGCCATGCCCAAGGGTTCGGGGGCGCTGAAGCTGGAGGACCCGCGCCTGCCGATGCTGATGGCGGCCCCCCCGCGTCGTCCCGATGCGCCGGACGACCTGGCGACCTTCGCCACCGCCACGCCCGAGCCGGGCACGGTGCTCCTCTGGGAAAGCTGGTTGCGGCACGAGGTCGTCCCCAATGGTGCCAAGGGCGAGCGGATCAGCGTCAGCTTCAACTATCGCTGATCTGACGCCCGCAGGGTCGACGACCTGCACCGCACCCGCGACCGGATGAAAAGTTCCTTCATTTGGTCGCGCACCAAAGGCGTTTCGTCGACGCGATATCGTGCCGTTAACCTATCTTGGTTATGGGCGATAGCGATCGCACCCCAGACCGGACGCTACCCCGATGCTCGAATTCGCTGTCTTCACCTTTGGCATGTTGGCGAGCTTCGTGCTGTCGGGCCTCGGCCGGAACAAGAAGGCGCAGCGCGCCAATCCGCCGATGCTGCACTATATGGGCCTGGTGATGATGGGCTTTTCGAGCGCGCTGGGCATGCTGTTGCTCGGCTGGGCCGCCGCGATGATGGTCGGGATCGCCTGACCCCAATCACCCCTTCCCCGGCCCGTTCAACCTGAGCGAAGTCGAAGGCCAAGTGCTGACCTTCGCCTCAGGGGGCACTTTGCCAACCAATTCCCATGGCCTTCGACTTCGCTCAGGCTGAACGGCCGTTTGGGCATCAGGCGGCCCCCACCACCCGTTGAGAAATCCCCCCATCGCCGCTAGAGGGACGCTTTCTCCCTTTCCTGTAGGATAAGCGACGCATGGGTTTCCGCTGCGGCATCGTCGGCCTGCCGAATGTCGGCAAGTCCACCCTCTTCAACGCGCTGACCGAAACGGCGGCGGCGCAGGCCGCCAATTATCCGTTCTGCACGATCGAGCCCAATGTCGGCAACGTCGCGGTCCCCGATCCGCGCCTGTACCAGCTGGCCGAGATCGCCGGTTCGGCCAAGATCATCGAGACGCAGCTCGCCTTTGTCGACATCGCCGGCCTGGTCCGCGGCGCGTCCAAGGGCGAAGGGCTGGGCAACCAGTTCCTGGGCAACATCCGTGAGGTGGATGCGATCGTCCACGTCCTGCGCTGCTTCGAGGATGGCGACGTCACCCATGTCGAGGGCAAGGTCGACCCCATCGCCGATGCCGAGACGGTCGAGACCGAGCTGATGCTCTCCGACCTGGAAAGCCTGGAAAAGCGTGTCCCCGCCTTCATCAAGAAGGGTCAGCAGGGCGACAAGGAAGCCAAGATCGCCGCCTCGGTGCTCGGCCAGACGCTCGACCTGCTGCGCGAGGGCAAGCCCGCCCGGCTGACCAAGCCCAAGGACGACGAGGAAGCGCGCGTCTTTTCACAGGCGCAGCTGCTGACCGCCAAGCCGGTCCTCTATGTCTGCAATGTCGAAGAATCGAACGCGGCGAACGGCAACGCCCATTCGCAGCGCGTGTTCGAGAAGGCCGCCGCCGAGGGCGCGCAGGCCGTCGTCGTGTCGGCAGCGATCGAGGCCGAGATCGCGACCATGCCTACCGAAGATCGCGGCGAATTCCTGTCCGAGCTGGGCCTGTCGGAAACCGGCCTCGCCCGCGTCATCCGCGCCGGCTACGCGCTGCTCGACCTCCTCACCTTCTTCACCGTCGGGCCCAAGGAAGCCCGTGCCTGGACCGTCCATCGCGGCGCCAAGGCACCCAATGCGGCGGGCGAGATCCACAGCGACTTCGAACGCGGCTTCATCCGCGCCGAGACGATCGCCTTCGCCGACTATATCGCCTGCAAGGGCGAGGCGGGCGCACGCGACTCGGGCAAGCTGCGCGCCGAGGGCAAGGAATATGTCGTCCAGGACGGCGACGTGATGCTGTTCCGCTTCAACGTCTGACGACGCGCCGGGCGGCGACCGCTCTGCCCGGCCGTCTTGGCCCTTGCACGAGATAGATATCGCGATATCTATCTCGTCATGATCCATGTTAACCCTGTTCGCCGAATCATTTACAGCAGCCAGTCGGTGGGCGGTGACGAGCGCGCCGATCACCAGGACATTTTGGCGGTGTCACGGCGCAACAATGGCATGGACGGCATATCCGGCATCCTGTGGACCGGCGGCGGGCAATATCGCCAGCTGCTCGAAGGCCCGGCCGACAGCGTGCGCGAAACCCTGTCGCGGATCATGCGCGATCCGCGCCATGCCGGCATCCGCATCCTCGACGATCGCATGACCGACGCCCCGGTCTTCGGCGACTGGGCGATGGCGAGCCTGCCGGGCGATCGACCCGACGAGTCCGCGCAGCGGCTCCGCCTGCTGCTGCGCAACGCCGATCCCGATATTCGTCGGTTCTTTCCCGTCGACTGACCGGTGCCGGCACGGCCGGCCCCTGCCACGCGGCAAGGCATCATTCGCCTCGCCTGTGTCATAAGAGGACGCTATCGGGCTCGGACGAAAGGACTTTCCCGACCGTGATCCGCCGTTCGCTTACCGCCATCGCCCCTGCCCTTCTGGCCCTGCTCGCCGGGGGTTGCGCCTATCCCTATACCCCGCCCGCGCTGGAACCGGTGACACGCGCTGTGCCGGAATCCCCCGCCTCGGCTGCCGCCGCCACTGGCGAGGCGAAAGCAGCGGTGACCATCCTGGTGTCGATCGACGGCTTTCGCGCCGACTATCTGGCGCGCGGGCTGAGCCCCAACCTGTCGCGGCTGGCGGCGACCGGCGCGACGGGCGTGATGCGGCCGGCCTTCCCGTCCAAGACCTTTCCGAACCACTGGACGCTGGTGACCGGCGTCGTGCCCGACCGGCACGGCATCGTCGCCAACGGCTTCCTCGACCCGGCGCACCCCGGCGAGCGCTTCACCATGTCGTCGGAGCAGCCCTATTGGTGGAACGCCGCCGAGCCGATCTGGGTCACCGCCGAAAAGGCCGGCATACCGACCGCGACGATGTTCTGGCCCGGCTCGAATATCGCCTGGGGCGCCACCCAGAAGCCCAATGGCGATTTCGAGGGCGGCCTGCGCCCCCATGACTGGCAGCAGTTCAGCGGCGCGGTCAATGACCGCCAGCGGGTCGACGCCATCATCGACTGGCTGCGGCGGCCGGCGGCGACCCGTCCCCGCTTCCTGACGCTGTATTTCGACGAAGTCGATCATATGGGCCATGAGGCCGGGCCGGATTCGCCCGAGGTCGCCGGAGCGATCCGCGCCGTCGACGCCGCCATCGGTCGACTGCGCGACGGGCTGGCCGCGCTAGACCAGCCGGCCAATCTGGTCATCGTCGCCGATCACGGCATGGCCGCCACCTCCAGCGACCGGGTCGTCGCGCTCGACCAGTTTGCGGACCCGGCCGATTACCAGCTGATCGAGGACGGTCCCTTCGCCGCGATCCAGGCGGTGCCGGGGCATGAGGCCGCGCTGGAGCGCCGTCTGCTCGGGCATCACGACCATGTCGATTGCTGGCGCAAGAGCGAGATTCCCGCACGCTTCCATTATGGTCGCAACCCCCGCATCGCCCCCTATTTCTGCCTGGCGGAGGCGGGATGGCTGATCAGGGCGAAGCGCCCCGACAAGCCCTTTGCCGGCGGCATGCATGGTTATGACAATGCCGACCCCAGCATGGCGGCGCTGTTCATCGCGCATGGCCCCGCGATCCGGCCCGGCATCCGCCTCGCCCCGTTCGACAATGTCGCGGTGGCGCCTATGCTGCGCGACCTGATCGGCTTGCCGCCGGGCCAGGGGCTGGACGGCACCGACGCGCCGCTTCGGCGTGTGTTCAAGCGATAAGGAGCGCGGAATGGTTTTTCTGGAGGACGTCACGGTCGGCGACAAGGCGAGCTTCGGCAACTGCCATGTCGACCGCGACGAGGTGATCGCCTTTGCCGAGCGCTTCGATCCGCAGCCTTTCCACCTGTCCGACGAAGCCGCCGCCGCCACCCATTTCGGCCGGCTGTCGGCCAGCGGCTGGCACACCGCGTCGATGACGATGGCGATGATCGTCGCCTATTACCGCGAGACGGGCTTCCAGAGCCTAGGGTCGCCCGGTGTCGACGAACTCCGCTGGCTGAAGCCGGTCTATCCCGGCGATACGCTGCGCTGCGAAACCGAAGTGCTGGAGACGCGGACCTCGGCCAGCCGGCCCGAAATGGGGTTCGTCATCAGCCAGCTGACCGTGTTCAATCAGGACGATGTCGCCGTGATGCGGTTCCGCCCGACCCTGCTGGTCCGGACGAAAACGGCGGGTTAGAGCGTGATGACATTGCACCGAGTCAACGCGAGTCCCTCCCCTTCAGGGGAGGGGTTGGGGTGGGGCATCGCCGCGAACTGCTCGCCTGTGGAAGCGCCCCACCCCCGGCCCCTCCCCTGAAGGGGAAGGGGTGGGTTCCCTTCATGTCATCCTGCTATAGGGTCTGATCCACTCGCGTGGAGGCGGCATCGGCCCGCTCCCCATCCGACCATCCATTCAGGATACGCTTTGGAGGGTCGGGTAGGGAAGCGGGCCGGCGCCGCACTGATCCGGTTTTGCTGGATCAGCCTCTAATCAGCGCGGGCCGCGTCCGCCGCGCCCGCCACCCCAGCGGCCGCCGCGCCACGTGCCCGGCGTCCCGCGATTGCCGCGCCAGCGCTCGGCCCGCGGTGCGCCCGGCGTCGGCACGACGGTGCCGCGCCCACGCCAGCCGGGTGCCGCACCGGGCACCGGCCCGCGCCAGCCGCCCCGGCCCCAGCCGCGCCACTGATCGCGGATCGCGCCGCCGCGCCATGCGTCGCGGCGCCCCTGCCAATAGGCGCGCTGCCCGTCATTCCAGGCATAGGGACGACGGTAGCGGTCGTAGACATAGACGCCGGTGCCCGGATAATAGAAATTGTCGTACCAGCCATAATAGGACGGCGCGTAACCCAGCCCGCCGCCATAATAGCCGGGCGCATAGCCGCCGCCATAGCCCGCGCCGACCGACACGCCGCTATAGCCATAGCCATCGGTGCATCCGCCCAGCGCCAGCAACCCGGCCGCGACTAACGCGCTCCACGTCTTGCCCAAGACCATCATGCCTCTCCATGCCCCTGTCGATCCGTGGCGGGTGCGGCAGGGGTCCGTCATCCGCGTCGATCAGCGGTCAACCCGCCGTGATGGCGACAGTTCCTGCGCGCCCGTCGCTGCACCGGCGCTGAACCGGCCGGTCGAAGGGGGGATTGGCCCAAAGGGGATTGGCAAAGCCCGCCAAGCAAGGCTAACCTGACGTACCGTTCATCATGGGCGGGCTGTGACAGGACGGCGCATGACCGGAATCAATCCGGCACGACCGTCCAAGAGCGTACCGTTTGCGCACGCGATCGAAGGTGGAGGGACAGGACGAATGGCGATGACGGACAATACCGTACCCCCCGGCGAGGCGCCGGAGCCATTCCAGGAAGAGGTCCATGATCCCCGCCGTCGCGACTTCATCAACATCGCGGCCGTGTCGTTCGCGGGTGTCGGCGCGGTGGCGATCGTCCTGCCGCTGATCAACCAGATGAACCCGTCGGCCGATGTGCTGGCGCAGGCGACGACCGAGATCGACCTGTCCAAGATCGCACCCGGCCAGGCGATCAAGGCCAGCTTCCGGAAGCAGCCGCTGTTCGTGCGCAACCTGACGCCCAAGGAAATCGCCGAGGCCGATGCGGTGCCGCTGTCCGAGCTGCGCGATCCGCAGACGCTGGCCGAGCGGACCAAGCCGGGCAAGAAGAATTGGCTGATCACGCTGGGCGTGTGCACCCATCTGGGCTGCGTGCCGCTGGGCGCGGGCGAGGGCGAGAACAAGGGCCCCTATGGCGGCTATTTCTGCCCCTGCCACGGCTCGGCCTATGACACCGCCGCGCGCATCCGCAAGGGTCCGGCCCCGCTGAACCTGCTGGTGCCCGACTATAAATTCGACAGCGACACGACCGTCACGGTCGGCGCGGCCGCTTAAGGGAGACCCGAGACATGAGCTTTCCCTGGGCCAAGCATTATCAACCCAAACAGCCGGTCATGCGCTGGCTGGACGAGAAGCTGCCGCTGCCGCGCCTCGTCTACAATGCGGTGGGTGCCGGCTATCCGGTGCCGCGCAACCTGAACTATTTCTGGAATTTCGGCGTGCTGGCGGGTGCCGCGCTCGCCATCCAGATCATCACCGGCGTCGTGCTGGCGATGCATTATGCCGCCAATGCGGGCGTCGCCTTCGACTCGGTCGAAAGCATCATGCGCGACGTGAATGCGGGCTGGTTCCTGCGCTATGCCCACGCCAACGGCGCGTCGATGTTCTTCATCGTCGTCTACACCCATATCTTTCGCGGCCTCTATTACGGATCGTACAAGGCCCCGCGCGAGATGGTGTGGCTGCTCGGCGTCGTCATCTTCCTCCTGATGATGGCCACCGCCTTCATGGGCTATGTGCTCCCCTGGGGGCAGATGAGCTTCTGGGGCGCGCAGGTCATCACCGGCTTCTTCTCGGCGATCCCGCTGGTCGGCGACACCATCCGCATCTGGCTGCTCGGCGGTTTCGCGCCGGACAATGCGGCGCTCAACCGCTTCTTCTCGCTCCACTATCTGCTGCCCTTCGTGATCGCGGGCGTCATCATCCTGCACATCTGGGCGCTGCATATTCCGGGGTCGAACAACCCGACCGGCGTCGATGTGAAGGGCGAACAGGACACCGTGCCCTTCCACCCCTATTACACCGCCAAGGATGCGGTGGGCCTGGGCGTGTTCCTGCTGGTCTTCGCCAGCCTGCTGTTCTTCTTCCCCAACTATCTGGGCCATCCGGACAATTACATCCCGGCAAACCCGCTCTCGACGCCGGCGCATATCGTGCCCGAGTGGTATTTCTGGCCCTTCTACGCGATCCTGCGCGCCTTCACCGCCGACTTCATCCTGCCCGCCAAGCTGTGGGGCGTGCTGGCGATGTTCGGGTCGATCCTGCTGCTGTTCTTCCTCCCCTGGCTGGACAGCTCGCCAGTGCGCTCGAACAATTTCCGGCCCAAGGCGCGGATCGCCTTCTGGGTGCTGGTGGTCGACGTCCTGCTGCTCGGCTGGTGCGGCGGTTCGCCCGCGACGCCCTTCTTCATCATCCTCAGCCAGCTGACGGCGGCCTATTATTTCCTCCACTTCCTGGTGATCCTGCCCTGGATCGCCCGGACGGAGCGGCCCGCGCCGCTGCCCAACTCGATCACCGAGGCGGTGCTGGCCAAGCATGGCGGCACGGCCCCCACCAAGTCGGCCCTGACCCCTTCGGCCTCGGCCTGACGCGAACCGAGAGAGGATAAAAGAACATGGTTCGTGGCATCGCATTCCTGGTCGGGGCGGCCTTCACCTTCGTCCTCGCCATCGCGCTGTGGGGCAGCGTGTCGGGACTCATCTCCGAGCCACCCGCTCCCACCGCCGAGGAGGAATTCCACCTTCATCCCAAGGAAGCGCATCTGGCGTCCGACGGCATCTTCGGCCGGTTCGATCGTCGCCAGCTCCAGCGCGGTTTCCAGGTCTACAAGGAAGTCTGCGCGGCCTGCCACTCGCTGCGGCTGGTGGCGTTCCGCGACCTCGCCGATCTCGGCTATAACGAGGCCGAGGTGAAGGCGATCGCCAATCAATGGGCGATCGAGCAGCCGTCGATCAACCCCGAGACGGGCGAGGCGACGACGCGCAAGAACGTCCCCGCCGACCGCTTCCCCTCGCCCTTCGCCAACGAGGTCGCGGCACGCGCGGCGAACAACAATGCGCTGCCGCCCGACCTGTCGCTGATCACCAAGGCGCGGCATGAGGGCACCAATTACGTCTATTCGCTGGTCGGCCCAGACGCCTATCGCAACCAGCCGGCCGAGCTGCTGCGCAAATTCCCCGACGCCAAGACGCCTGCGGGCCTGCACTATAATCCGTACTTCGCGAACCTGAACATCGCGATGCCGCCGCCCATCACCCAGGACGGTCAGGTGCAATATGCCGACGGCACGCTGGCGACCCGCGACCAGATGGCCAAGGACGTCGCCGCCTTCCTGACCTGGACCGCCGAGCCCAAGCTGGAATCGCGCCATGCCGCCGGGATCGGCGCGTTCCTGTTCATCCTGGTGTTCTGCTTCCTGGCCTGGGGCGCGTATCAGAATGTCTGGCGCGACGTGAAGCATTGAAATCGGACTTGCCGATGTGAGCGCCTGGGGCGGCCTTCCCATAGGGAGGTCGCCCTTTTCTTTTTGGGGAAGCGGAGCATGGCACCTCCCCAACCTCCGTTCAGCCTGGGCGACGTCGAAGCCCACGCTTCCGCCCGAGCCGCGATCCCTTTTGGGAAAGGGATTCCCTTGGCCTTCGACTGCGCTCAGGCTGAACGGAGGTTGGGTATGGCGGGCCTTGCAATCGGCGCTTTTGAGAGGTGCCCCTATAAACGGCCGCCACCTCCCTCCCCTCCGTTCAGGCGGAGCGTAGTCAAAGCCTACGCCCGCCCCTGCGCCTCACGCCCATCCCCTTGGCCCTCAACGCCGCCCAAGCAAACCGCAGGGCAGATACGGAAAGACCACGCAAAGGCCAGCGATCCTGCCCTACCCCCTTTACCCCCGCGCGCTGCCGGCCCATTAGGCCGCGCATGAGCGCCAATGACGATCTCAAAGCCCTGATCCGCACGATCCCGGACTTCCCCAAGCCCGGCATCCAGTTCCGCGACATCACCACCCTGCTGCTCGACCCCGGCGGCTTCGCCCTCACCATCGAGCGGATGGCCGCTGCGACGCGGGGGAAAATCGATCTGGTCGCCGGGATCGAGGCGCGCGGCTTCCTGTTCGCGGCCGCACTCGCCGCGCCGCTCAAGGCCGGCGTGCTGCTGATCCGCAAGGACGGCAAGCTGCCCGGCGCGACCATCGCCGAGGATTATGCGCTGGAGTACGGCCAGGACCGGATCGCGATCCATGAGGATGCGCTGGTCCCCGGCGCGCGCGTGCTGCTGGTCGACGATCTGATCGCCACCGGCGGCACCGCGCGCGCCGCCGTCCGGCTGATCCGCAAGGCTGGCGGCGTGGTCGAACAGGCGCAGTTCCTGGTCGACCTGCCCGATCTCGGCGGCGCCGATGCCCTGCGCAAGGAAAACATCGCGGTCGATGCGCTGGTATCCTTTCCGGGGCACTGATGCGGCTCGCGCTCTATGAACCCGACATCGCGGGCAATGTCGGTACGCTGATCCGCACCGCCGCCTGTTTCGGGGTGGCGGTAGACCTGATCGAGCCGATGGGCTTTCCCTATTCCGACCGGGCGCTGGCGCGATCGGCGATGGATTATGCCGACCGCGCCGAGGTCGTGCGGCACGCCGACTGGGCGGCCTTTCGCGCCGCGACGCGCGGCCGGATCGTATTGGCGACCACGCTGGGCGCGATCCCCCTGCCCGAGATGCGGTTCCAACCCGACGATGTGATCCTGCTCGGCTCGGAGGGCGCAGGGGTGCCCGCCGCCGTGCATGACGCTGCCGACATCCGGGTCCGGGTGCCGATGTGCCCCGGAGTCCGATCGCTGAACGTTGCGATCACTGGCGGGATTTTGATGGCCGAGGCGCGGCGCCAGACCGGTTGGGACCAAATGCCCGGTTGACCGCGTCCCCCGCCCCGGCTCAGGAACCGGGCATCATGACCAGCCGTACCCCCGACATCGCGCTCGACGCCGAGCAGGATTCCGCCCGCCTCTGGTTCGAAGCCTTACGCGACCGGATTTGCGCCGCGTTCGAGGCGATCGAGCGCGAGGCGGGGTCGGACGCCGCGTTCCAATACACCGCCTGGGACCGCACCGACCCCAGCGGCGAGGCCGGCGGCGGCGGCGTGCGCGGCGTGATGAAGGGCCGGGTCTTCGAAAAGGTCGGCGTCAACGTCTCGACCGTCGGCGGCACGTTCGAGGGGCCGTTCGCCCAGACCATCCATGGTGCGGGCGACGATCCGCGCTTCGTCGCGACCGGCATCAGCCTGGTGGCGCATATGGCCAACCCGCATGTGCCGGCGGTGCACATGAACACCCGCTTCCTGACCACGACCAAACGCTGGTTCGGCGGCGGCGCGGACCTCAATCCGCCGCTGCCCATCGAAGAGGACACCGCCGACTTCCACGCTCGCCTGCGGGCGACGTGCGATGCGCATGATCCGGAGCATTATCCGCGCTTCAAGGCATGGGCCGACGACTATTTCTACATCCCCCACCGCCAGGTGCATCGCGGCGTCGGCGGCATCTTCTATGATCATCTCGAAGGCGATTTCGACGCCAATTTCGCCTTCACCCGCGATGTCGGCGAGGCGTTTCTCGACATCTTCCCGCGCATCGTCCGGCGGCGCATGGGCCTGCCCTTTACCGAGGCCGATCGGGCGCAGATGCTGGCGTGGCGTGGGCGCTATGCCGAGTTCAACCTGGTCTATGATCGCGGCACGCTGTTCGGGTTGAAGACCGGGGGCAATATCGATGCGATCCTGATGAGCCTGCCGCCGCTCGCCACCTGGGAGTAAGCCGGTGGCGCTGATCCCCGTCGAGTCCACCGAGATCGCCACCATCGTCACCACGCTGGAGATGCGCGAACGGCCCCGGCCACGGCCGATGCCGCCCTCGCCCTTGTCGCTGGTCGCCTGGAAGACGCACGATCTGGCCAAATATCGCGCGCTGTTCCAGCGGGTGGGCGCACCCTGGCTGTGGTTTTCGCGGCTGGTGATGGAAGATGCGACGCTGGCGGCGATCGTCCATGATCCGGCCGTCGCGGTGTTCGCGGTGGTCGACCGCGCCGGGATCGAGGTCGGCATGCTCGAACTCGACCATCGCCAGTCGGGTCAGTGCGAGATCGGCTATTTCGGGCTGATCCCCGAGCTGGCCGGGCGGGGCCATGGCCAATGGCTGATGGCGCAGGCGCTGATGCGCGCCTGGACCGCGCAGGTCGAGCGGGTGTGGGTGCATACCTGCACGCTGGACCACCCGGCCGCACTCGGTTTCTATCGCAAGCAGGGCTTCGTGCCGGTGTCGCGCGCGATCGAGACCTTTCCCGATCCCCGCGACCTGGGCGTGCTGCCCGAGGATGTCGCGCCTCAGATCCCCCGGCTGGCCAACCGGCGATAGGCCGCGACCGCGATCAACACCTGCGCCAGCCCGGCGGCCATGCCGGCGGCGGCCGCCCCGCCCTGCACCAGCGCCATCGCGACGGGATTGCCGCCGCTCGCCTCGATCCGATCGCCCAGCAACAGGAAGGGCTGCGCCGCGATCATCCCGCCCAGATAGGTGCAGCCCGCCAGCGCCGCCATCGACAGGCCCGTGCCGCGCGTCAGCACCACCGACCGCGCGATCGCCGCCAGCGCGGGCATCCGCCGCTCGGCGAACAGTACCGGGCCGACCAGCATCAGCCGGCCCGCGACATACAGCCCCGGCAGGATATAGAGCAGCATGCCCACTCCCGTGGGCAGCGCGACCAGGATCATCGCCAGCAGGAAGCGCGGCGCGACCCGCAGGCCCAGTCTCAGCGCCTGCCCGACGCTGAACCGCCCCCCGCTCAGGACCAGGGCGAACAGCGCCGCCGATCCGATCATGCCGATCGCATAGGCGGCGAAGTACAAGCCGCCATAATGGCCCGCCCAGGTGCCGACCGAATCGAACCACGCCATGGCGCGCGCGGTCGCTTCGCCCTGCCCCCCGCCCGGCGCGGGTTCGGCGGGCAGCGGCGGATCGGGCACCAGCAGGCCCACCGCCAGCGGCGGCCAGAACAGGAAGGGCGCCGCCAGGCGGATCAACAGATCGCGGTCCCGGCGGAACAGGCTCCACGCGTCCCGCAAGGTCGCAACGATAGGCAATGGCATCAGATCAGCGGCGAACCGTCCTCGGGGTGATGCGGCGCGGCCACCGGAACGCCGGCGGTCGCGACATAGAGCCGCGCGATGAACACATAGGCCATGGTCATGAAGCCGGCGGTCACGATCGATCCGACCAGACCGGTCAGCGCGAGCACCCAGGTGATCCGATCGGCCCCCAGGATCAGGCGGAAGATCAGGCCGGCCACGCCTTGCACCGCCGCCGCCGCGACGAAGAAGACGATGCTGAACAGGATGGTGATGCCGATCAGCCGCCAGGTCATGCCCCTGGTCAGCGCGATCGAGCGGCAAATGGCCCCCAGCCCGCGCCGTTCGTTGAGCACCACCGCATAGGTCAGCATCAACCGCGCCATCAGCCAGAAGCCTAGCACCACCAGGGTCAGCGCATACAGGCCGATGAACAAGGCGGCGCCGGAGGGTAGCGGCGGCATCAGCGCGGGATTGCCCTGCGCCGCCACCGCCCGGGTGAAGTCGAAGCCCGACAGGCCCAGCACGACGAGCGGCACGAACACCACCAGCGCGATGATCAGGCCCATCGCGAACGCTACGCCCAGCAGCGGCAGCAGGCGTCGGACGCCGGCGCGCGATGCGTCGGCCGAGGTCGTCGCCGGATGCGTCGCCAGCGCCATGATGGCCAGCTGCGCCCAGATGCCCAGCACGATCGCGATCAGCCCGACGAGCACGCCCGTCGCGCTCGCGCTGGCGGACATCTGCGCCATGCTGGTCTGAGGAACCAGCAGGACCTGCAACATCGCAGGAAGGACGAAACCGATCGCGGCAAAAGGCACGAGCATGCTTGCCCTGCCCGCCAGCACCTGTTGGGTGCTGTCCCATACCGATCCGATTCTGACGGTCATCCTTGGCCTCCCTGCCGCTTATGGCCACGACGGCGTGACCATCCCCTGTCCTGTGTCGTCGCCTTGCCTAGCCGATCCCCCCGCGCAACGCCATCACCGCCCCGGGCGACGAACCGGGCCGCCCGCTTGCATCGCCGCCGCCCGAAGCGCAGATAGCGGGCATCGTGACCCAGCCCCCCGACATGCCCGATATCGAATGGCGCATCAGCGCCGGCCAGACCCCCTATGATCAGGCGCTTGCCGAGATGGAGGCGCGCGCCGCCGCCGTGGCGGCGGGCGAGGTGCGCGAGCTGGTCTGGCTGCTCGAACATCCGCCGGTCTATACGGCGGGGACCAGCGCCGATCCGGTCGAGCTGGTCGATCCGCGCTTTCCCGTGTTCCAGACCGGGCGCGGCGGCAAATACACCTATCACGGCCCCGGCCAGCGCACCGGCTATCTGGTGCTGGACCTAAGCAAGCGCGGGCGCGACGTGCGCCATTTCGTCCACAGCCTGGAGGCGTGGCTGATCGCCGCGCTCGCCCGGCTGGGCGTCCATGCGTTCCAGGCGGACGGGCGCGTCGGCATCTGGACGCGCGATGGCGGACCGGAGGCCAAGATCGGCGCGATCGGCGTGCGCGTGCGCCGCTGGGTGACGCTTCATGGCTTTGCGATCAACGTCGCGCCCGACCTGTCCCATTTCGGTGGGATCGTCCCGTGCGGCCTGCCCGAATTCCCGGTCACCAGCCTTTTTGCGTTAAACGGCGTCAAGTCCTTGGAAACCTTTGACGAGGCGCTGGCGTTCACCTTTCCGGCCTTTCTCGACAGCCTCCATCCGGTCGGACAAAACGAGGCTTGAGGACCGGGCGGTATCCGATTAATGTCCACCCCGATTTGGGTATTAAGGGCCAGCAAGCCGTTCCAAATCCTAAATATCAAGGGAGCTTCCAATGCGTGCAATCATCTCCAAGGTCCTGATGGGCTCGGTCATCGCCGGCGCGGCGCTCGCGGTTTCGGCTTGCGGCTCGAAGACCGAGAACACCACCGACGCGAACATGGTCACCGACATGAACGCCACCGAAGGCATGGACACCACCACCGACAACATGACCGCCGTCGACGGCACCATGAACGGTGGCATGATGGCCAACGACACCATGGGCAACGACATGATGATGTCGAACGACACCATGATGACCAACATGTCGAACGCCATGTAATCATCGTCGGGGTCATTCCCACGATGAAGGGGCCGTCCGGGCGACCGGGCGGCCCCTTTTTCTTGCGGCGCGGCCGGCCATGATCATCACCCAAGGGGGTCCTGATCCTGCGGCATCGGCCGATCCCTCCACCTCTTGCAAACGTCCTGATCTCGTTACTTTTCGAGAACGATGGGGCATGCGGAGATTGTAAAATCGGTGACGATTTTCATTGGGTCGCACCCCGAAAAGCGTTATGTTTCGGGACGCTTTTCGAAGCCCTACGGGGGAAGGATCACATAGAGATGAAGGTGGTGCGTACCGCGCTGGCGGCCGGCGTGGCGTTTTGGGGGATGGGTGCCGCCGCACCCGCATCGGCGCAATTCTTCCTGCAGCCCTATAACTTCCAGGGAAAGCCCGTTCGCGGCGACGAACCCGGCATCGGTCAGCCCCTGCCGGGCGCGACGCCGGCGGAGCTGCGCGCGGGCGTTCTGTGGAACATGCGCTCGGCGCTGAACGTCGCGGCGCTGCAATGCCAGTTCGAACCCATGCTGTCCTCGGTGGTGAACTATAACGCCATCCTGAAGGACCATGATTCCGAGCTGAAGGGCGCGTTCGACACGCTGGGCGCCTATTTCAAGCGGACCAGCAAGACGCCGCGCGAGGGCCAGATGGCGCTCGACCAATATGGCACGCGCACCTATTCCAGCTTCTCGTCGGTCGCGGGCCAGCTCGGCTTCTGCACGACGGCGGGTTCGATCGCGCATCAGGCGGTCTTCACCCCGCGCGGCCATCTGGGCGAGCTGGCGGTCGACCGGATGCAGGAACTGCGCAACAGCCTGGTCCCCTATGGCGAGCAGCGTTTCCCGCGCTATGTCGGCCGCGAACAGCGGTTCAACGTGACGATGCCGCGCCTGGATGCGCTGTGCTGGAACAAGAAGGCCGAGTGGGTGCCCAAGAAGTGTGGCGCGCAGAACTGGCCGCCCGCCGGAACCGCCGCCGCGACCAGCATCGCGGCACGCTGAACGCCAATCCTCCCCAAGCTGTGCTTGGGGAGGGGGACCGCCGCGAAGCGGTGGTGGAGGGGCAGGAACGTCGGCGGGGGCATGAACCGCAGCGGCCGTGACACCCCTCCGTCAGGCCTGATGGCCTGCCACCTCCCCTTGCAGGGGAGGAAAATCCAGCCCCTCCCCTTTTCGCGCGGAATTTGCTAGGCGCGCCCCCATGCTCAATCTGAATGGCATCACCGTGCGCCTGGGCGGCCGCACGATCCTCGACGGCGCATCCGCCGCACTCCCCCCCGGCAGCCGGGTCGGCCTGATCGGCCGCAACGGCGCGGGCAAGTCCACGCTCGTCCGCGTGATCGCGGGCCAGCTGGAGGCCGATGACGGCGCGTGCGAGATGCCCAAGGGCGCCAAGCTCGGCTATATCGCGCAGGAAGCCCCCGACGGCACCGCCACCCCGTTCGAGACGGTGCTGGCCGCCGATATCGAGCGCGCCGAACTGATGGAGCGCAGCGAGACCGAGAGCGATCCGGAAAAGCTGGGCGACATCTACGAGCGCCTCATCGCGATCGACGCCTATACCGCGCCCGCACGTGCCTCCAGCATCCTGCAAGGCCTAGGCTTCGACGAAGCGATGCAGGCCCGGCCGCTGTCCAGCTATTCGGGCGGCTGGAAGATGCGCGTGGCGCTCGCCGCCCTCCTGTTCTCCGCGCCCGACGTGCTGCTGCTCGACGAACCGTCGAACCACCTCGATCTCGAAGCGGTGATGTGGCTGGAGGATTTCCTCAAATCCTACCGCGCGACGATCCTGCTGGTCAGCCACGAGCGCGACTTCCTGAACAATGTCGTCGACCATATCCTGCACCTTCAGGGCGGCAAGGTGACGCTCTATCCGGGCGGCTACGATTCGTTCGAGCGCCAGCGCGCCGAGCGCATGGCGCAGCTCGCCGCCGCCAAGGCGAATCAGGACGCGCAGCGCGCCAAGCTGCAGGACTATATCGCGCGCAACTCGGCCCGCGCCTCGACCGCCAAGCAGGCGCAGAGCCGCGCCAAGATGCTGTCCAAGATGCAGCCGATCGCCGAGATGGCGAACGATCCGTCGCTGTCCTTCGACTTCCCCGATCCCGATCAGTTGCGCCCGCCGCTCATCACGCTGGACTTGGCGAGCGTGGGCTATGCCGAGACGCCGATCCTCAAGCGGCTGAACCTGCGCATCGACCCGGACGACCGGATCGCGCTGTTGGGCCGCAACGGCAACGGCAAGACGACGCTTGCCCGCCTGCTCGCCGCGCAGCTGACGCCGATGGAAGGCGACATGAATTCGTCGGGCAAGATGCGGGTCGGCTACTTCACCCAATATCAGGTCGAGGAACTCGACACCGACGACACGCCGCTCGAGCATATGACGCGCATCATGCGCGGCGCGACCCCGGCCGCCGTGCGCGCGCAGCTGGGCCGGTTCGGCTTTTCGGGTGACAAGGCGACGACCAAGGTCGGCAAGCTGTCGGGCGGCGAACGCGCGCGCCTCGCGCTGGCGCTGATCACTCGCGACGCGCCGCACATGCTGATCCTCGACGAGCCGACCAACCACTTGGACGTCGACGCGCGCGAGGCGCTGGTCCAGGCGCTCAATATGTACAAGGGCACGGTCGTTCTGGTCAGCCATGATCGCCACATGCTGGAGATGACGGCGGATCGCCTCGTGCTGGTCGACAATGGCACGGCGAAGGAATTCGACGGGTCGCTCGACGATTATATCGCCTTCGTCCTGAAGGGCGATGCGGGCCAGGGCGACGCCGCGTCCAAGGCGGACCGCGCGGCGAGCAAAAAGGCCTCGGCCGAACAGCGCGAGCGCTTCAACGCGATGAAGAAGACGCTGCGCGGTATCGAGGACGAAATGGCCAAGCTGACCCGCGAACGCGACGCGCTGGACAAGGCGATGAACGATCCCGCTGCGGCCGAACCGCGCCATGCCAAGCTGTCGATGGGCGAACTCAACAAGCGCCGCGCCGAAGTGGTCGACAAGCTGGCCGAGGCGGAAACGCGCTGGATGGAAGCCGGCGAGGCGATGGAGGCGGCGTAAGCCCGTTCCTCCCCTGCAAGGGGAGGAATGATTGGCGAACCCTTGAGCCAACCGTTCGCATTGCGCGAAGTCGAACTGCGGTGAGGGATTCCCTTGGGCTTCGACTTCGCTCAGCCTGAACGGAGGTTTGGGGGCAGGTGGCCTATAAAGCAGGCTGTTCCCCGGCGAAGGCCGGGGTCCAATTGTCGGGCGCTTTCGAGGGGGCGAGGCTGTCGCCTCCCACGCACCGGATTGCGCGCCATAGCGTTCGCAGAAACTGGACCCCGGCCTTCGCCGGGGTACGCCAGGCAATTACGCTTCGGCTTCGTCCGAACCCTCTTCCGCACCATCGGCGGGGTTCTCGATCCACGCCTCGACTTCACCGTTCAGCTTCAGGGTCAGCGGGCGGCCGTGACGGTCGACCTTCTTGCCCAGCGCGACGCGAATCCAGCCTTCGGAAATGCAGTATTCCTCGACGTCGCGGCGCTCATTGCCCTTGAAGCGGATGCCCACGCCCCGCGAGAGCAGGTCCTGGTCGAAATAGGGGCTGTCCGGGTTGGTGGACAGGCGATCGGGAACGGTATCGGTCATGCTCCGCGCCTTACCGCCGATCCCGGCACCCTGCCAAGCAGGGCACCTAAGAAAAAAGCGGCGCCGGGATCGCTCCCGACGCCGCCATGGGCCTTAGTTACAGACCTGGACCGGCACGTTGCGGCCCCAATAGGGGTCCCAGCGCCAGTCGTTCCAGCAGCGCGGCTGATAGCTGCGATACTGATAGGTGACCGCCGGCGGCGCGTAATAGGGATCATAGCCGCGGTCGTAATAATAGCCGCGATCATAATAGCGCTGGCGGTTGTTGCTGCTCGCGATCGCCGCGCCGACACCCAGGCCCAGGATACCGCCCAGCACCGCGCCGGCGACCGCGTCACCGCCACGATCGCGGTGATAATAGCCGCCACCCCAGCCGCCACGGCCCCAACGCTGTGCCTCGGCCGGTGCCGCAGCGGTCAGTGCGGTCGCACCCAGCGCCAGGCCCAGCCCCAACTTCTTGAACATCCCGTTCATTTCGAACCTCCAATACTGATACGCCCGGTCCGCTGTTCGCAAAAACGCGCATTGTGCGTCCGTGTTGCCTTTCCTGCCACGACGGGGCTGAATGGCGTTGGAATGCCGCGTTTAGTCGCGGTTCAGGAGGAGAGCGGACCATGGCCTATTGGCTGCTGAAATCGGAGGCCGACAGCTATGGCTGGGACGATCTGGTCCGTGACGGCGCGACCGAATGGGACGGCGTGCGCAACGCCGCCGCCGCCAAGCATCTGCGCGCGATGCAGCGGGGCGACTCGGCGCTTTTCTATCATAGCGGCACGGACAAGGCGGCGGTCGGCATCGCGACGATCACCCGCACCGCCCAGGCCGATGGCGACGACGGCCGCTGGGTTTCGGTCGCGATCGCACCCGACCGGCCGCTCCCCCGCCCCGTCACGCTGGCGGCGATGAAGGCCGAGGCGCGGCTCGCCAACCTGCCGATGCTGCGCCAGTCGCGGCTGTCGGTATCGCCGGTGGGGGATGGGGAATGGGCGGTCCTGATGGCGATGGCGGGGTTTTAGCCCAGGCTATAGGCGTAGGCCGCCGCCTCGCGAACCTGCTCCGGCGTGGGCCGTACGCCGGTATAGAGGACGAACTGCTCCAGCGCCTGGATCGTCGCCACCTCGGTGCCGGTGATGATCCGCTTGCCCAACGCTTCCGCCGTTTTCAGGAAGCGCGTTTCGGGCGGATATTGCACCACGTCGAACGCGATCTCGGCCTCGGCGATCATTGCCTCCGGAAAGGGCGACTGATTCGCATTGCCGCCGGTCATGCCGATCGGCGTGACGTTGATGAGCAGCGGCGCGCCCGCTTCCGGCTCGGCGGTCCAGTCGAAACCGTAAAGCGCGGCCAGACCCTGCCCCGCCGCCGCGTTGCGCGCGACGATGGTGCCGTTGGTGAAGCCGGAGTCGCGCAAGGCCGCCGCCACCGCCTTGGCCATGCCGCCCGACCCGCGCAGCACGAAGCGCGTGGCCGGGTCGATTCGCGCGATCAGCTCGATCACGGCGGCATAATCGGTGTTGTAACCGGTCAGCCGCCCGTCATCGTTGACGATGGTGTTGACGCTGTCGATCGCCGCCGCCGACCCCGCCAGCCCGTCGAGCATCGGGATCACCGCTTCCTTGAACGGCATCGAGATCGCGCAGCCCCGGATATTCAGCGCCCGGATACCGCCGACCGCACCGGCCAGATCGGTGGTGCTGAAGGACTTGTAGACATAGTCGAGCCCGGTCAGCTCATAGAGCCGGTTGTGAAAGCGCGAACCGAAATTGCCGGGCCGCGCCGACAGCGACATGCACAACCGCGTATCGCGGCCAATGGGGGGCTTGGTGATCATGGGCGTGGTGTAGCGATACGGGCCTGTGGGTGCACCCCCCTGGGCGGGATTCCCTTGGCCTTCGACTTCGCTCAGGCTGAACGGGCCGAGAGGAGGGTGTCGTCCCCGTTCCTAACCTCCGTTCAGCCTGAGCGAAGTCGAAGGCCACGCCCCGCCCCCTCACCGCAAAAGGCGCGGATCGATCACCACATGCCGGATGCGCTGCCGGTTCCAGGTATAGGTCACATGCACCATCCCGTCGCGCGTCTGGATGACCGCCGGATAGGCATAGCCATCGGGCATCGGCCTGCTCTCCAGCGTCAGGACGTTGCGCCAGCGCACGCCGTCCTCCGACAGCCCGATATTCAGCGGCCAGCGCGGCCCGTCGCCCGGTGTCGCCGGCGCATGTCCGCTATGATTGTAGACGATCAGCTGCCGCCCATCGGCCAGCGTCACCGCATCGGTGCCGGCATTGGGATTGGGCAGGTCGATCGCCGCGATCGGCGACCAGGTGACGCCATTGTCCCGCGACCAGCTTTGTGCCAGCGCCCCCTGCCGCGTGCGCGCGACCAGTTCCAGCGCGCCGCCCGGATGGAACAGGATGCTGGGCTGGATCGCCTCGATATGCATCGGGCTGGCGATTCGCGGGCCGACCGTCCACGTCCCGCCCTTGTCGGCGCTACGCTCGATGCGCAGCGACCAGATATTGGCCTCGGCCGTCCCCTCCTCGCGACTGGAGGGGGAGAGCCAGGCGCCGTCGGCGGTGATAACCGGCTTGTTCTTGATCGGGCCGAGCACGCCGTCGGGTAGCCGCTCAGGCTTGCTCCAGAGCCGCCCGCCATCGCTCGAGCGGATCACCATCCCCCACCAGGCGCGCGGATTGGGGCCGACCTTGTAGAACAACTGCAGCGGCGCGCCCGGCGGCTGGAACAGCACCGGGTTCCAGGTCGGATAACGCTGCCCATCGGCGCTGACGCCGTCCGCCACCGGCGCCGGCTTTTCCCAGCCCCGGGCCCCATGCCGGGCGAACCAGATGCGGACATCGGGGCGGCTCTCCCCCGAACCGGCGAACCAGGCGGCGGCCAGCGTATCGTCGGGAAGCTGGACGATGGTCGAGGCATGCGCCTGCGGATAGGGGGCGTCGGCGTCGATGAATTCGGACAGCAGGATCTGCGAGCGTGTCATGGCGGCGGGCGCAGCGCTGTCTGGGGCCGACAGGGGCGCCAATGTCAGGGCCAGCCAGGCTGCGATCCTCATGCCGTCATATCCTTCCGAAGCCTAGACCGTGATGACGTCGCACTGAATCGACGCGAGCTCCTCCCCTTTAGGGAAGGGGTTGGGGTGGGGCGTCACGGCAAACTGCCGGCCAATGGAAGCACCCCACCCCCGGCCCCTCCCCTGAAGGGGAGGGGGAGTTCATCACATGTCATCCCGCCATAAGAGCCGGCGAATAGGCAAGATGAGCTAACAAGGAAATAGGGTTGAGCCGTGTTACCCTACACCTCCGTTAAGCCTGAGCGAAGTCGAAGGCCACGCTTACCCCTTCGTTCCGGGGCATTTGGCCAAGTGATTCCCTTGGCCTTCGACTTCGCTCAGGCTGAACGGGGGGTAGAGTGTGGGTCAGCGGCCACAAAGGGCATCACCCCACCCCAAAGGAAAAGGGCCGGACGTTTCCGTCCGGCCCTTCCCCTGATTACGCCGCCTTCGAGCGCGCCGCGCGCTTGCGCTCGTTCGGGTCGAGGTAGCGCTTGCGCAGACGGATCGACTTCGGGGTCACTTCGACCATCTCGTCGTCGTCGATATAGGCGATCGCCTGCTCCAGCGTCATCTTCTTCGGCGGGGTCAGGCGGATGGCGTCATCCTTGCCGCCCGACGCACGGAAGTTGGTCAGCTGCTTCGCCTTCATCGGGTTGACCTCAAGGTCATCCGTCTTGGCGTTCTCGCCGATGATCATGCCCTCATAGAGCGCCTCGCCGTGGCCGACGAACAGGATGCCGCGCTCTTCGAGTGGACCCAGCGCGTACCCTTGCGCTTCGCCGGCACCGTTCGAGATCAGAACGCCGTTCTTGCGGCCCTCGATCTTGCCCTTGTGCGGGCCGTAGCGCTCGAACAGGCGGTTCATGATGCCGGTGCCGCGCGTGTCCGACAGGAACTCGCCGTGGTAACCGATCATGCCGCGCGAGGGTGCGGAGAAGGTGATGCGGGTCTTGCCGCCGCCCGAGGGACGCATGTCGGTCATCTCGGCCTTGCGCAGGTTCATCTTCTCGACGACCGTGCCCGAATATTCCTCGTCCACGTCGATGATGACGGTTTCGTACGGCTCGGTCTTCTTGCCGTCCTCGTCCTCGCCGAACAGCACGCGCGGGCGGCTGATGCCCAGCTCGAAGCCTTCGCGGCGCATCGTCTCGATCAGAACGCCCAGCTGGAGTTCGCCGCGACCGGCAACCTCGAAGCTGTCGCGGTCATCGCTCTCGGTGACCTTCACCGCGACGTTCGATTCCGCTTCGCGCATCAGGCGGTCGCGGATCATGCGGCTGGTGACCTTCGAACCCTCACGGCCCGCCATCGGCGAGTCGTTGACGGCAAAGCGCATCGACAGCGTCGGCGGATCGATCGGCTGCGCCTTCAGCGGCACGCTGACCGAGGTGTCGGCGATGGTGTTCGCCACGGTCGCAACCGCCAGACCCGCCAGCGAGATGATGTCGCCCGCCTTGGCTTCCTCGACCGGCACACGGTCCAGGCCGCGGAACGACAGGATCTTCGACGCGCGGCCGGTTTCGATGACATTGCCATCGGCGTCGAGCGCGTGGATCGCCTGGTTCAGCTTGACCGTGCCCGAGTTGACGCGGCCGGTCAGGATACGACCGAGGAAGTTGTCGCGGTCGAGCAGCGTCACCAGGAAGGTGAAGGGCACGTCCTCGACCTCGACCTTGGGGGCGGGCACATGGTTCACGATCGTCTCGAACATCGGGATCAGCGTGCCTTCGCGCGCATCCATGTCGGTCGAGGCATAGCCGTTGCGGCCCGAGGCGTAGAGGACCGGGAAGTCCAGCTGCTCGTCATTCGCGTCGAGCGAGACGAACAGGTCGAACACTTCGTCCAGCACTTCCTGGATACGCGCGTCGGCGCGGTCGACCTTGTTGACGACGACGATGGGCTTCAGGCCCAGCGCCAGCGCCTTGCCGGTCACGAACTTCGTCTGCGGCATCGCGCCTTCCGACGAATCGACCAGGAGGACGACGCCGTCGACCATCGACAGGATGCGCTCCACCTCGCCGCCGAAGTCGGCGTGGCCGGGGGTGTCGACGATGTTAATGCGGATCGACTCGTCGCTGCCCGGCGGAGTCCAGTCGACCGAGGTCGGCTTGGCGAGAATGGTGATCCCGCGCTCCTTTTCCAGGTCGTTGGAGTCCATCGCGCGCTCTTCGACGCGCTGGTTGTCGCGGAAGGTGCCCGACTGGCGGAACAGCTGATCGACCAGGGTGGTTTTGCCATGGTCGACGTGCGCGATGATCGCCACGTTGCGGAGGCTCATGCAAATTTCTCTTGTTCGGAGGGTATGTCGCCGCGCGCCATAGCCGAAAGCGGGGCGAAACGAAAGGGCGGCGCGGATTTTGCGGCGCACAACGACGGTGGGTGGCGGAAACGGACGAGAAAGCACCGAGTTCCTCCCCGGTACGGGGAGGTGGCAGCCCGTCAGGGCTGACGGAGGGGGGCTTCCTCGCAGGACATTGCTTTACGGCACGCCCCCTCCACCAGCTTCGCTGGTCCCCCTCCCCGTACCGGGGAGGATCATTTGGCCCTGGGCACGACCTTCAACGTCCAGTCGGTGTCCGGCCGCAGGAAGCGCTGCGCCACCGCCTGGAGGTCGGCGGGACCGATCGAGACGAAATCCTCGGCCAGCCGCTTCGTCGCCTCGATCCGCTGCGGATCATAGGCCGCACCACCCAGTCGCTGCATCCAGAACTGGTTGCCCGACGACATGCGCAGCAGCCGCTGCGCCATCGGCCGCTTGATGCGTTGCAGTTCGTCGGTGTCGATCGGCTTGGCGGCGAGGTCGGCCGCGATCGAGCGCGCGGTGGCGAAGAACAGGTCGACCTTGTCGGGCGCGACATTGCCGATCGCGATCATGCGCCCGCCGCTGGGCAGGCCGATCGGCCACTGGCTGGCGACCTGCGGGCTGTAGCTCGCCCCGGCCTCGGAACGCAGCCGGTCGAACAGCCGATCGGCGAAGACCTGCGCCAGTACGTCGAGCCGGTTGCGGATGCGGTCATCGGCCGAACCGCCGCCGGTCGGCCAGGCGATCACCGCCGAGGCCTGGTCCGCCGGGCCGCTATGCGTGCGTTCGACCGGGCTGGCGACGTGGGCGGGGAAGCGGATCGGCGGCACCGGGCCGGCATCGGCCTTGCGCGCCGGAATCGCCCCCAGGCTGGCGGCGACCGCCTTGATCGCGTCATCGGCCTTCACATCGCCGAAGATCGAGACCTCGATCGGGCCGGAAGCGAGCAGCGGCGCCCATAGCGCCTTGAACGATTCCGGCGTCGTCGCCTCGACCACCGCGCGCGGCGGCGTGCCCCAGCGCGGATCGCCATCGCGCAACAACCGCTCCAGATCGCGGCCGAGCACACCGTCGGGCGAGGAATCGAAGCCCTCATAGCCGGCCAGCATCGCCGCCTTGGCCCGGTTGATCGGCGCCGCGTCCCAGCGCGGGGCGACCAGCTTGGCGGCGATCAGCTTGAGGTTGTCGGCATAATCGTCGGGCGAGCTGAGCGCGTTGAAGGCGAAGGCATCGTCGTCGATGTCGAAGTCCATGCCCATGCGCCGCCCGGCGGTCAGCCGGTCGAGATCGCCCTGGTCGAACTTGCCGATGCCCCCGGCGACCAGCGCCATGTCGGCCGCCCAGGCCGCGCTCTCGCGCCCGGCGGGCAAGGCGTCATAGCCGCGTCCGAACCGGACCCGCAGATAAACGCGGCCCGTCTCGCCGTCATTGGCCAGCAGCAACAGCCGCGCACCATTGGCGAAGACGATCTTTTCGACACCCAGTTCGGGGAAACGCTCGCGGCTGACGACCTTGCCCGGCGTGCCCAGCTTGGGCAGCTGCGCGAAGGTTATATTGCCCTGTCGCCGGCGATCCTCGGCGAGCGGACGGACATCGGCCTTCAGCGCGGCGGTCAGCTGCGCCACCGCATCGGGCTGCGGCGTGCGGGTGTTGACCAGCGCGCGGGTGGCGGTGCCCTGGAAGATCTTGCGGGTCGAGGCCAGCACCGTCTCCGGCGTGAACATCCTGGCCGCCACCGCCTGTTTCAGGATCTGATAGCTGGTGTCGGGCGCGGTCACCGTTTCACGAATGTCTAGCGCGCCGACCATGTCGTCGGCCTGCTTGGCACCGGCTTCGACGCGGGCGGTTTCGACCTGGGTGCGCATGATCGCGTCGTAATCGGCCAGTTCGCGGTCGATCTCGGCTTGCGTCGGCGGGGTCGCCATCGCGTCGGCGATGACCGCGCGCACATCCTTCAGCGCGGCCTCCCAATTGTCGCCGATCGGCACGACGTTGACCGTCGTCATATTGGCCGAGCGCGACACGTCGTCGAGCGAGACGGCGGCCTGCAGGAAGCTGCCCCCGGCGCGCGCGCGATTCTCCAGCCGCCGGCTGATCAGCCGCGCGGCGACCATGTCGACCATGCGCTTCTGGTTGAAGATCGCGGTGTCGCTTTGATATTGCCACGGCCGCAGCACCGCCATCGCGACCATCGGCGGCATCGACGGCTCGACCAGCGCGCCAACGGCGGGGGCATCGGCCTTGGGCTTGCCGAAATCGGGATCGGGCGGATTGGCGCCGACGCCCTTCCAGTCGCCGAAATTCTTGGCGACCAGCTTCGCCAACAATAACGGGTCGAGGTCGCCCGAGATGATGACCACGGCGCGTTCGGGGCGATACCAGCGATCGTGGAAGGCGCGAACGCTCTCGGGAGTCGCGGCCTCCAGCGTGGCGAGCTGGCCGATCGGCGAGCGCTCCGCGAGCGGCTGGCCGGCGAAGAAGGTCTCGCGCACCTTGTCCGAATAGCGGACCTGCGGCCCCGGCTGCTCGCGCCGCTCGGCCAGCACGACCGGACGCTCGGCATTCAGCGCCTGCGCGGTCAGCGCGGGGGCGGCCATCATGCCGGCCAGGATCTTCAGGCTTTCGTCGAGTCCGCCCTCGGTCGCGCCGGGCAGGTCGAGCTGATAGACGGTCTGGGTCGGCGTGGTCGAGGCGTTGGAGTCCGACCCGAAGGTTGCGCCCAGCCGCTGCCAGATGCGCTTGGCCTCGCCGTCGGGCACATATTGTGATCCGCGGAACGACAGATGCTCGATCAGATGGGCAAAACCGCGCTCCGTATCGCGCTCGTTGAGCGAACCCGCATCGATCCGCACGCGGACCGCCACCTGCCCCGGCGGCACGCCGTTGCGACGCACGGCATAGCGCAGGCCGTTGGGCAGCGTGCCGAACTTCCACGCCTTGTCCTGCGGCAGGTCCGAATCGCGGTAGAGCCAGGCCGACTGGTCGACGCCTGGAATGGGCGGCAGCGGCGCCAGCGGATCGCGCGCGCCCTCCGGCTTGGGCGCGGGGGCCACGGTCGCGGGGACGGGCATCCCCTGCGGCACCGAACGGGTGTCGGTCGGCGACGACTGGGGAGCCTGGCCGATGACGGGAAGCGCCAGTCCGAGAAGGACCGGCAGGGCAAGAACACGCATCACGCGGGACGAAAACGCCATGCCCCCTCTTATCGCGCCCGGCCCCGGACCGCCAGCCGCGCATCGTCGCCGCCCCATAATCGCCATGGTCGGGCCATGCGAAGCCGGTCCCGCGCCATCATTTGGACCCACATCACGCCTAGTCCGGATGGCGTCGGCGCAGCGGCACGGGACAGGAAAGCCCCGGTCGCAAGGGCCGGGCCGGGGATGTGCGGAGCGTTATGACCAAGTCGATGAATGCCGGTGTCCAGCGTCATGCGCCGGGCGCAATATGGCACAAATCGGGCGAACCCCTGCGGGCCGCCCCCCCATCCGCGTTCGCCCGCCCCGATCTGTCGCTGGTCACGCCGCCGCTCGCCGAAGCCCATGACGCGCCGCCGGCCGCCGGCCGCCTGGCCTGCGGCCTGCAGGGCTGGGCCGATCGGCTGATCGCCTCCTGCTCGCTGGTGTCGACGGCCCCGGTCCTCGACGTGCGGGAGTTCGACTGGACCGCGCCTCTGCGCGAACATTGGACCAGCGTGCGCGACGAGGCGCTGGCGATGGTCGGCGATCAGCGTGAGGCGATGCTGTGGCGGGGCGGGGCGGCCATGCCCGACGCGCTGGCCCGCTGTCCCGACACCGCGACCCTGCTGGACCATATCCCCGCCCTGGAATCGGCGGCGTTCGTCACCCTGCCCGCCGCGACCCATTGTCCGGCGCGGCGCGGCGTCACCAAGGCACTCATCACCTGCGATCTGGCGCTGGCGGTGCCGCGCAGCGGCGATGTGCGGATGCGTGTCCATGACCGCATCGTCCGCTGGGCCGAGGGCGAGACGTTGATGTTCGACGACAGCGTCTCGCACGAATCATGGAACGAGGCGAACGGCCCCCGGCTGATCCTGCGCGTCCGCTTCGCCCGGCCGCTGCGCCGCCCCGGCCCCTGGCTGGCGCGACCCATCCTGACGCTGTTGCGGCGTCATTCGGCCGCCCGAGGCCGCTCCTGACGTCTTGATCGACATCAAATCCACACGAAACGGCACGGCGCGACGACCGCGTTAACTTTTCGATAACCCGGCAGAGACAAAGGCGCAAATCACTCTAATATCTAGGGTTTTGTGTCATGGAACTGTCATGTTTCTGAAGAGTGTCGCTGCACGCCTGATCGCGCCGGTGCTCGTGTCGATGCTGTTGCTGGGCGTCTTGTCCGCCGTCACGCTGCGGATCGAGGCGCGGGTGGCCACCGCCAATGCGGCGGCGACCGATGCCGAGACGGCGATGTTCCGCCTGGCCGAACTGCGCTCGGTCAGCCGCTCGCTGCAACGCGACGCGCTCAACCTGGCGACCGAGGACGATGCTGCCGAACGACAGGTGATCCTGGGCAAGTTCACCAAGCGGCTGGGGACGTTCGGTGACGAACTGGCGGCGCTGCGCGACGACCCCACCGGCCGCGCGGCGACGCCCGACTATCTCGAATCGCAGGCGCAGGTGCGCGACGAACTAGCGATCGTGGGGCGGCTGGCCAATACCGGGGATCGGGCCGGCGCGATGGCGCATTTCCGGCAGCGGGTGCGCCCGGCCGAGCGTCGCGCCTCGAAGATCGCCGATGCCAGGATCGATGCCCTCAAAGAGGCGGTCGCCACGCTCCACACCCGCGCTGATGCGATCGCCGGAGAGGGCCGCCGGGTCCTGATCGGCGCGACCCTGTTGCTCGCCATCGCGGGGTTGGCGACCGGCTTGTTCATGGCGCTGCGCACCGTGGTGCGCCCCTTGCACGAACTGCGCGCCACGATGGTCGCGCTGGCCGAGGGGCGGGCCGATGCCGTCATCCCGCATGGCGGTCGCGCCGACGAGGTGGGCGAGATGGCACGGTCTATGGCGGCCTTTCGCGACCAGCTCGCCCAGGCCGAACAGGCCAAGGCGGCGCAGACCGCGCTGATCGTCGAGAGCATCGGCGAAGGTCTGTCCGCGCTGGCGAAAGGCGATCTGACCGCGCGGATCGATGCCGAACTCGACGTGCCGTTCGCGCGGCTGAAGGCCGATTTCAACCGCGCGATGCACGCGCTGGAGGCGGCGATGGCCTCGGTCGCGGCGGCGGCGGGCGGCATTCATGCGGGGGCGATGGACATCCGCCAGGCCTCGGACGACCTGTCGCAGCGCACCGAGCAACAGGCGGCGGGACTCGAGGAAACCGCCGCCGCCGTCGATGAGATCACCGCCACCGTCCGCCATGCCGCCGCCGGCGCCACCGAGGCCGCGCGGGCGGTCGAACGCACCCGGACCGACGCCAGCGAAGGCGGCGCGGTGGTCGACCGCGCCCGCGCCGCGATGGGCGGGATCGAACAGGCCTCAACCGAGATCGCCGAGATCATCGGCGTGATCGACGGCATCGCCTTCCAGACCAACCTTCTCGCGCTGAACGCCGGGGTCGAGGCGGCGCGCGCCGGCGATGCGGGCAAGGGCTTCGCGGTCGTCGCCTCCGAAGTTCGTGCGCTCGCCCAGCGTTCGGCAGAGGCGGCGCACAGCGTCAAGGCGCGGATTCTCGCCAGCTCCGAACAGGTCCGCGCCGGCGTCGCGCTGGTCGGCCAGACCGGCGAGGCGCTCGACCGGATCAACCAGGGCATGGGCCAGATCGGCACGCTGATGACCGGCATCGCCGACGACACCGCGCGCCAGGCCGATGGCATGGGCCAGATCAACACCGCCCTGTCCGAAATGGACTCGGTCACCCAGCAGAATGCCGCCATGGTCGAGGAGGCAACCGCCGCCGCGCGTAGCCTGGCGCAGGAGGCCGAACAGCTGAACCAGGCGGTGTCGCGCTTCCGCCTCGCCGCGATGCCGCCGGCCGCCCCCGTCAGATCGGTGCCGGCCACCCCGATGCAGGCGGTGCGACGGCGCGCGGCCAATGACGGCGGGTGGTCGGCCTTTTGACCGCCACTCGCATCATGGCCCACCCGCTTGATGACTTGGCGTCGCGAAACGCATCCTTTCCGCCTGCCCGCTTGATCCCCGACGCCGGGCGGGCCACATGGCGGTCATGCTGATCGAGACCGAACCGACGCCCAACCCGGCGACGCTGAAATTCCTGCCCGGCCGCAAGGTCATGGACAGCGGCACCCGCGACTTCGCCTCGCCAGAGGAAGCCGCCGCCAGCCCGCTGGCCGAGGCGATCTTCAACTTGGGGGATGTGACCGGCGTGTTCTTCGGCCGCGACTTCGTCTCGGTCACGGTCGCCCCCGGCACCGACTGGTCGGAGGTGAAGCCCGATGTGCTCGGCATCCTGCTCGACCATTTCTCAGCGCAGATGCCGCTGTTCAAACAGGGCGCAGCCGATTTTTCGGTGCCGGGCGAGGAAGAGGCGTTCAGCGACGATCCCGAAGATGCCGACATCGTCGCGCAGATTCGCGAACTGATCGACACGCGCGTGCGGCCGGCCGTCGCCAATGACGGCGGCGACATCGTCTATCGCGGGTTCGACAAGGGCAAGGTCTATCTCAAGATGCAGGGCGCCTGCGCCGGTTGCCCCTCCTCGACCGCGACGCTGAAGAACGGCATCGAGCAGCTGCTGCGTCACTATGTCCCCGAAGTCACCGAAGTCAGGGCGGTCTGATGAACCCGATCGACGACGCCAGCCTCGACCGGCTGTTCCGCGAAGGCCGCACCTTCAACCATTATCTCGACACGCCCGTCGGCGACGATGAGATTCGGGCGATCTGGGATCTGATGAAGATGCCGCCGACCTCGACCAACCAGAGCCCGGCGCGCATGGTCTGGTGCCTGAGCCAGGAGGCCAAGGACAAGCTGGCTGATTGCGCGACGGGCAGCAACCCGGACAAGATCCGCGCCGCGCCCGCCGCCGTCATCATCGGCATGGACGTGGACTTCCACGAGAATTTGCCGCAGCTCTTCCCGCATGTGGATGCCAAGAGCTGGTTCGACGGCAATACCGAACTGCGTGAGGCGTCGGCCTTCCGCAACAGCTCGCTCCAGGGGGCCTATCTGATCCTCGCCGCGCGGGCACTGGGGCTGGATACGGGCGCGATGTCGGGCTTCGATCAGGGCGCGGTGGACAAGGCGTTCTTCGCCGACCGGCCGGGCGTGCGGTCGAACTTCATCGCGACCATCGGCTATGGCGATCGCAGCACGCTGCACCCGCGCAATCCCCGGCTCGCGTTCGAGCAGGCCAATCGGATCGC
The DNA here is from genome assembly GCF_052056765.1 of Sphingomonas pseudosanguinis. Lineage (NCBI taxonomy): Bacteria > Pseudomonadati > Pseudomonadota > Alphaproteobacteria > Sphingomonadales > Sphingomonadaceae > Sphingomonas > Sphingomonas pseudosanguinis. Next base: position 458,316 of record NZ_CP189888.1, on the reverse strand, counting down.
CTGAGCCGCACTTGCGCACGCTGGTCATCGATACCGCCACCGCCGCCTGCTCGGTCGCCCTTCTCGACGGCGACCGGGTGATCGCGCGCGCCCATGACGTGGTCGGGCGCGGCCATGCCGAAAAGCTGGTGCCGATGATCGCCGCGCTGCCCGATGGTGGCCGGGCGGAGCGCATCTGGGTCGATTGCGGCCCCGGCAGCTTCACCGGCATCCGCGTGGGCATCGCGGCGGCGCGCGGGCTGGCGCTGGGCTGGGGCGTGAGCGCGACCGGGTATAACTCGCTCGCGCTGGTCGCGGCCGCTGCTTTCGCCGCCCGTAACGACGACGCCGTGTCGGTCGTGCTGGAGGGCGGGCATGGCGAGGTCTTCGTCCAGGCCTTCGCGCGCGATCTGACGCTGCTGACCGGCTTCGCCTCGATGAAGCCCGACGCGGCGCTGGCCGCGCTGGATGGCCGGGTCGCGGTGGGTAACGGCGTGCGCTGGCTGACCGCGCTGTCACCCGATCTGCCGGCCATCGAGGCGCTGCCCGATGCGGCCGAAGCATGGCGCCTGCCCCCCGAGCTGACCGCGCTGCCCCCGCGCCCGGTCTATGGCCGCGCGCCCGATGCCAAGCTGCCCGGCGGCATCACCCCGCCCGAGGCCAGCGCCACCTGATGGCCAGCCTCAGCCTCTCGTTGCGTCCCGGTGACGCGCGCGACGCCGGGGCGGTCGAGGCGGTGATGGCCGCTGCCTTCGACCCGCAATGGGGCGAGGCCTGGACGCGTTCGCAACTGCTGGGCGTGATGGCGCTGCCCGGCATCCAACTGATCCTGGCGGAGATGGGCGAGGAGCCCGCCGGCTTCGCGCTGGTGCGCTCGGTGATGGATGAGGCCGAGTTGCTGCTGCTCGGCGTCGTGCCGGACTATCGGCGCAGCGGCGTCGCCAGCGCTTTGGTCGAACGCGTGATGCACGACTGCGCCGCCGCCGGGGTGGTGACGCTGCATCTCGAGGTGCGCGCGAACAACCCCGCCGTGCACTTCTATACCCGCCACGGCTTCGCCAAATGCGGCGAGCGGCGCAATTATTACAAGGGCGCGGACGGCCGCCATTACGACGCGCATACCTATCAGCGGGCCATCGGCTGAGCCGATCACGCTATCCGAGTTATTGCGAGTCGCTATCCTCTTTTCGCAATTAGCCTTTGCGCGTAGAGAGGGGCCAGCCCGAGGAGTTTGAATATCATGGCCCGCAAGATCGATCTCGAAGCGCTGTGCGCACAAAAGGGACTGCGCATTACCGAACAGCGTCGCGTGATCGCCCGCGTCCTGTCGGAGGCGGAGGACCATCCCGACGTGGAAAAGGTCTATGAGCGCGCCGCCAAGATCGATCCCGGCATCTCGATCGCGACCGTATACCGCACCGTCCGCCTGTTCGAAGAAGCCGGCATCCTCGACCGCCACGACTTCGGCGACGGCCGCGCCCGCTACGAGCCCTCGCCCGAGGCGCATCACGACCATCTGATCGATGTCGAGACCGGCCGCGTGATCGAGTTCGTCGACCCGGAACTGGAACAGCTGCAAAAGGCGATCGCCGAGAAGCTGGGCTTCCGCCTGGTCGACCACCGCATGGAACTCTACGGCGTCAGCCTCGACCGCAAGAGTTGATGGCCGCCATCGCCCATCGCGATGCCGACAGCAAAGGCGGCCTGCGTGCAGCGGGTCGCCTTTCGTGTATCGTCGCCGCGCTGCTGATCGCGCTGCCGCTGCACGGCGCGTGGCGGCTGGTGGGGCGCGCCTCGCCCTGGCCGCGCCGTTTCCTGCGGCGGGTGGCGGTGATCCTGGGCGCGGACATCCGGGTTGTCGGGCAGCCGCTCCGCCGCGACGTGATGATCGCGGCCAACCATCTCAGTTGGTTCGACATATTGCTGCTGGCGGGTACGGCGGGAACGCGGTTCGTCGCCAAGGCCGAGGTCGCCGCGCTGCCGCTGATCGGCTGGCTGGCGGGGCTGAACCGGACGGTCTTCGTCGCGCGCGACGACCGGCTGGGCGTCGGTGATCAGGTGGCGAGCATCCGCGCGACACTGGCCGAGCATCAGCCGATCGCGATCTTTCCCGAAGGGACCACCGGCGACGATCTGGACCTCCTGCCCTTCAAGCCCGCCCTGTTCGCCGCGCTGGTGCCGCCGGTGCCGGGCATCCGCATCCAGCCGGTCAGGATCGATTACGGCGCGGCAGCGGGCAACCTCGCCTGGCTGGGCAGCGATCCCGGCGACGCCCATGCCCGGCGCGTGCTGCGCCGGCCGGGGCGGTTCAGCGTGACGCTGCACTATCTGGACCCGTTCGATCCCGCCGATCATCCCGATCGCAAAGCCCTGGCCGCCGAGGCCCGCGCACGGATCGCCAACGCCTGATTTTAAAGCCGTTCACATTCCTCCCCTTGCAGGGGAGGAATAGGGGAACGCTGGCGAGCATGGCCGTTTTGCGATAAGGAGCGCGGATGCCCGCATCCCCCAAGACCTTTCACGTCAAGTCCTTCGGCTGTCAGATGAACGTCTATGACGGCGAGCGCATGGCCGAGCTGATGGCCGCGCAAGGCCTGACGACGACCGACGATGCCAGCGCCGCCGATCTGGTGGTGCTCAACACCTGCCACATTCGCGAGCGCGCGACCGAGCGGGTCTATTCGGAGATCGGCCGGCTGCGCAAGGACGCGGGCGAACAGGGCCGCAAGCCGATGATCGCGGTCGCCGGCTGCGTCGCGCAGGCGGAAGGCGAGGAAATCGTCCGCCGCGCCAAGGTCGATGTGGTGGTCGGCCCGCAGGCCTATCACAACCTGCCCGATCTGGTCGCCAGGGCGGCGGCGGGCGAGGCCGCGCTCGACACCGACATGCCGGTCGAGTCGAAGTTCGCGCATCTGCCGGGCCGCCGCAAGGTAAACCCCTCGGCGTTCCTGACGGTGCAGGAAGGCTGCGACAAATTCTGCACCTATTGCGTGGTGCCCTATACGCGCGGCGCGGAGGTCAGCCGCTCCTATTCGGCGATCATGGACGAGGCGCGGTCGCTGGTCGACGCCGGTGCGCGCGAGATCACGCTGCTGGGTCAGAACGTCAATGCGTGGAACGACGCCGACGATCGCGGCCTGCATGGCCTGATCCGCGAGATGGACCGGATTCCGGGGCTGCACCGCATCCGCTATACGACCAGCCATCCCAACGACATGACGCAGGGGTTGATCGACGCGCACCGCGATGTCGAAAGCCTGATGCCCTTTCTCCATCTGCCGGTCCAGTCAGGGAGCGACCGTATCCTGAAGGCGATGAACCGCCAGCATAGCCGCGACAGCTATATGCGGCTGATGGACCGGGTCCGTGCGGTACGGCCCGACATCGCGCTGTCGGGCGACTTCATCGTCGGTTTCCCTGGAGAAACCGAGCAAGACTTCGCCGACACGCTGAGCCTGGTCGACGCGATGGGCTATGCCCAGGCGTTCAGCTTCAAATATTCGCCCCGCCCCGGCACCCCCGCCGCGTCCATGGACGATCAGGTGCCGGCCGAAGTGATGGACGAGCGGCTCCAGCGGCTGCAGGCGTCGCTCAACCGCGACCAGCACGCCTTCAACATGACGAGCGTCGGCCGGACCTGCCCCGTCCTGATCGAACGGCGCGGCAAGCTACCCGGCCAGATGCTCGGTAAGTCGCCCTGGCTCCAGTCGGTCCACCTGATCGGCGACCATCAGATCGGAGACCTGATCGAAGTCGAACTGGTCGCCGCCGGCCCCAACTCGCTGACCGGACAAGCGAAGGTGAAGGCTGCGGCGTAACCCCGCCCCGTCCGCATCCTCGACCGCCGTTCAGGCTGAGCGAAGCCCACGCCCGCACTTCCGCGATTTTGTTCGCACGGAGACGCGGAGGCGCGGAGATGTCTCGCCCGCTGATAGTGTATCCGGCACTCGTAGTCGGAAGACATTTTTCGAACGCCTGAAGCGGACAGGCCAAGATCGCGGCTGGATACACCCTCTCCGCGCCTCCGCGTCTCCGCGCGAACCAAAATCTTCTCAATCGCGCAGAGGCGCAGAGGAAGAAGAATGTCTCCCGTCCGCCACGCCGGGCTCTTCTTCTCCGCGCCTTCCGCGCCTCTGCGCGCAAAAAACCGTCTTCCCGTCACACCCATGTCACGCAATTTCGCTGGCGTTCCGATCCTCGCCACCCCATCTTGGGTGAACCTACTGACGGTGAAAGGACCGCATGAGCCGCAAGCCCCTCCCCGCCCAGGCCGGTGAACGCAGCCGGGCGGAACTCAGCTTCGACAAGCCGCAAGTGCTGGCGCAGCTGTTCGGCCAATATGACCGCAATCTGGTCGCATTGGAAAATCGACTGGGCGTCTACATCACCGCGCGCGGCAACCGCGTCGGGCTGGAGGGGACCGCCGAGCAGGTCGCGCTGGCCCGCGACGTGCTGAACGACCTGTACGCGCGTATCCAGCGCGGCGAGGAGGTCGATACCGGCCTGGTCGACGCCGCGATCGCGATGGCCTCCGAACCGACGCTCGACGGCATCGTCAGCGCCGAACGCACCTCCGCCCCGCCGATCATGATCCGCACGCGCAAGAAGACGATCGTGCCGCGCACCCCCGCCCAGGCGCATTATATGAAGGAGCTCGTGTCCAACGACATGATCTTCGCGCTGGGGCCGGCGGGCACCGGCAAGACCTATCTGGCGGTGGCGCAGGCGGTGGCGCAGCTCATCACAGGATCGGTCCAGCGGCTGATCCTGTCGCGCCCGGCGGTCGAGGCGGGCGAGAAGCTGGGCTTCCTGCCCGGTGACATGAAGGAGAAGGTCGATCCCTATCTCCGCCCGCTCTACGACGCGCTGCACGACTGCCTGCCCGCCGAGCAGGTGGAACGGCGGATCGCCAGCGGCGAGATCGAGATCGCGCCGATCGCCTTCATGCGCGGCCGGACGCTGGCGGATGCCTTCGTCATCCTCGATGAAGCGCAGAACACCACGCCCGCGCAGATGAAGATGTTCCTGACCCGCTTCGGCCAGAACAGCCGTATGGTCATCTGCGGCGACCCCAACCAGGTCGACCTGCCCGGCGGCGTGCCCGCCTCCGGCCTGGCCGATGCGGTGCGTCGCCTGGAGGGGATCGAGGGGATCGCCATGAGCCGCTTCACGGCCGCCGACGTCGTCCGCCACCCGATCGTCGGGCGCATCGTCGACGCCTATGAAGGGCCGAACGCCTGAGATAGGATGCATGCATGGCCGAACGCGATCCCTATCCCCCGCTGACGCTGGGCACCGACACGCGCGAGCAGGTCGCACGCGCGGCCCGGCGTCTGGGCGTCAGCGAGGAGGAGGCGATTCGGCGGGCGCTCGCGGAACTGCTGGTCAAGGCCGAGCCTGATCAAATGGAGCGACGCCCGTTGCGCGACGTCATTGCGGAACTGCACCGCACCTCGGCGTTGCCGCCACCGACCGGCATCGTCATCGACAAGGCATTTTACGACGATCTTTCAGGCGGCCTGTGAGTATTTTTGTCGACGCCTCGGCGCTGGTCGCGATCATCCTGAAGGAAACCGAGGTCGACAGGCTCGCCGAGCGGCTGGAGAATCATGACGAGCGTCTGACCAGCGCCGTCGCGCTTTGGGAAACGATGGCAGCCGTACGGCGGGCGCGTGACACGAGTGTCGAACTGGCATGGGCGGAAGTCGAGCGATTTCGCCTAGCGCTCGACCTCCGGCTCCTTCCGGTCGGCGCCGAGGAAGCCGAACAGGCCGTTATCGCCCATGCCCGCTACGGCAAGGGCCATCACCCCGCCCGCCTCAACATGGGCGATTGTTTCGCCTATGCCTGCGCGCCTGGCCAAGACGCGGAACTCTTGTACAAGGGCGACGATTTTGCCCTGACTGACCTGGCCGACCCCGAAAGGCTCCAATGATCGAGATTGCGCTGATCCACGAAGAGCCCTGGTCGGGCGACGAGCAGAGCTGGGAGGCGCTGGCCACCCGCGCCGCGCGCGCCGCGATCGAGCGGACGCCGCATGGCCCCTTGCTGACGACGCCCGCGCTGATCGAGATTTCGGTGCGGCTGACGAGCGATGACGAGGTGCACGCGCTCAACCGCCAGTACCGACAGAAGGACAAGTCGACCAACGTCCTGTCCTTCCCGATGGTGCAGCCCGATCTGATCGCGACGGTGACGCAGAATTCGGACGATGGCGAAGTGCTGCTCGGCGACATCGTGCTGGCCCACGGCGTCTGCGTCGCCGAAGCGGCCGAACGCGGGATCGCGACCGAAACCCATGCCACGCATCTGCTGGTGCATGGCGTGCTGCATCTGCTAGGCTATGACCATATGCAGGATGACGAGGCCGAAGCGATGGAAGCGATCGAGCGCGACGCGCTGGCCAGCCTCGGCATCGATGACCCCTATCTAGTGCGCGAGGACTGACACCCCCCGATGGCCGACGGCCCCAGTAGCAGCACCGGCAACGGTGACTCCAACGAGAATGGTATCTGGCGCGGGCTGAAAAGCCTGATCTTCGGCGAGGAGCAGGAAGAATCGCTACGCGACCAGCTGGAAGAGGCGATCGACCGGCATGAGGGCGATCCCGGCCCCGATGCCAAGGGCGACCTGACCCCGCTGGAGCGGCAGATGGTGCGCAACCTCCTCCATTTCGGCGAGCGCGATGCCGGCGATGTGGGCGTACCCCGCGCCGACATCATCGCGATCGAGGAGCGGACGACCTTCGACCATATGGTCCAGATCTTCGCGGAGGCCGGACACAGCCGCCTGCCCGTCTATCGCGAGACGCTGGATGCAATCATCGGCATGGTCCATATCAAGGACGTGTTCAACATCCTGGCGACCGGCGCGGAACATCCCGCCAGCATCGCCGGGCTGATCCGCGATCCGCTTTACGTCCCCATGTCGCGCGGCGCGCTCGATCTGCTGGCCGATATGCGCCAGAAGCGGGTGCACCTGGCGGTCGTGCTCGACGAATATTCGGGGACTGAGGGCCTCGTCACCATCGAAGACCTGATCGAGGAAATCGTCGGCGAGATCGAGGACGAGCATGACGAGGCGCCGCAGGCGATGCTGGTGCCGCTCGATGGCGGGGCCTGGGACGCCGATGCCCGCGTCGGGCTGGAAGAGGTCGGCCGTGCGGTCGATCCGGTGCTGGAGGAAGCCGAGGACGATGTCGACACGCTGGGCGGCCTGACCGCCGTGCTGGCGGGGCAGGTCCCACCGGTCGGCACCTGCATCGACCATCCCAGCGGCTGGCGGATCGAGGTGACCGAGGCGGACGAGCGCCGCATCCATCGCCTGCGCCTGCACCCGGCGGTGGCGACCGTGGACGAATGATCCGCGCCTCTCGGGCGGATGACCGTGACGCCTGCCTGGGGCTGTTCGACGGTAACAGCGCCCCCTATTTCGCGCCGTCCGAGCGGGCCGACTTCGCCCATTTCCTCGACCATCAGGCCGCAGCATGGGGCTTTCAGGTGGCCGAACAGGACGGGCGGGTCGTCGGCTGTGGCGGCATGGCGATCGACGCAGAAGGAAGGACCGCGCATCTGTGCTGGGGCATGGTCGAGCGCCACTTGCATCGGCAGGGCATCGGCACCGCACTGGTTCGCACGCGGCTGGATCGGGCGGCCGAGGCAAAGGTCCGCGCGGTGCGGCTGGACACCAGCCAGCATAGCCGGGCCTTTTACGAGCGGCTCGGCTTTGTCAGCGAGGGCGTGACGGCGGATGGCTATGGGCCGGGGCTGGATCGTGTCGACATGGTGCTGATCATCAGCGGTTGAATGGCGGGGTTGGGGCGTGGCCTTCGACTGCGCTCAGGCTAGAGAAGGATGACATGAGGTGGATTCGTCATTGCGAGCGTAGCGAAGCAATCCAGTGTCCAGGCAAGACGCTCTGGATTGCTTCGCTACGCTCGCAATGACGGCTTGGGTCAAACTGACGTTATCCCGCTCTAAACGGGGCGAGGGGCAATGGGCCTTCTACCAACGTCCGTTCAGCCTGAGCGCATTCGACGGCCACGCCCCTCTACGACCGTTCCCAAATCACCCACTCGATCACTAACGATGGCTTAATCCATTATCGCGATAAAAATTCGCCTGCTACAAGCGAATCAACAGGTTAAGTATGTCGGCCTGAGGCATCGCATCGCCCGCTCCGACGCTTCCCGGTTCGAGGGCGCGAAATAACTCCCTGACCTTCGCGCCTTCGATGGCCGCCGGTGCGCTCCCTAAACACCGGCGGCCACCCTTTTGTGCAAGGGATCGGCCCGTGGCCGGTGCACACCCTCTTCCCCCCATGCCGCGCTGCGCGTATCTCTGGCACATGCGCAAACACGTCCTGATCGTCTCCGGCATCATCGTCCTGATCGGTATCGCCGTCATTGCCTGGCTGGCCTGGCCCGATACCGCGCGGCTTAGCGTCGATCAGGTGGCCGGCAAGCAGCCGACGATCAGCGCACCGCGCGAGCAGGTGATCCCCACCGTCAACATCGCCAAGCCGGTCGGCTGGGCGCAAGGGGCCAAGCCGCAGGTTGCATCGGGCCTGGCGATTCAGGCCTTCGCCACCAGTCTCGACCATCCCCGCTGGCTGTACGAACTGCCCAATGGCGACGTGCTGGTGGCCGAGACCAACTCGCCGCCGCGCCCCGCCGCCGGCATCACGCAACGGGTGATGAACTTCTTCCTCGGCCGCGCCGGCGCGGCGGTGCCGTCGGCCAATCGCATCACGCTGCTGCGCGACACCAATGGCGACGGCAAGGCAGATATGAAGACCGCCTTCATGACCGGGCTGAACTCGCCCTTCGGCATGGTGTTCTTCGAGGGCTATCTCTACATCGCCAACACCGATGCGCTGGTGCGCGTACCGTACCGCGAGGGCGAGACGCAGATCACCGCCAAGCCCGAAAAGGTCGTGCCGTTGCGCGGCGGGGGCAATCACTGGGCGCGCAACGTGATCGCGGCGGAAGACGGCAAGACCCTCTATGTCTCGGTCGGCTCGGCCAGCAACATCGCCGAGAACGGCATGGATGCCGAGAAATTCCGCGCGACGATCCTGCAGGTCTGGCCGAACGACAAGAATTGGCGCGTGTATGCCGGCGGCCTGCGCAATCCGGTCGGCATGGCGCTCAACCCGATCAACAACCGGTTGTGGACGGTGGTCAATGAGCGCGACATGCTCGGCTCCGACCTCGCGCCCGACTATCTGACCCAGGTCGAGTTCGGCGACCATTTCGGCTGGCCCTGGTATTACTGGGGTGGCTATCCCGATGATCGGGTCGAGCCGGCCAATCCCGCGCTCCAGCAATATGTGAAGCGCCCCGATTATGCGCTGGGGCCGCATGTCGCCGCGCTGGGCCTGACCTTCTCGCAAAATGCCAGGCTCGGCGACCGCTTCGCGCGCGGTGCGTTCGTCGGCGAGCATGGGTCGTGGAACCGCAAGCCTGCCTCGGGCTACAAGGTCGTGTTCGTGCCGTTCGGCGCCAACGGGTTCCCCGTGGCGGGCGCCAAGCCGATCGACGTGGTCGGCGGCTTCCTCGACGCCAAGGGCGAGGCGCGGGGCCGGCCGGTCGGCGTGATCGTCGACAAGGCGGGCGGCCTGCTGGTCGCCGATGACGTCGGCAATGTCGTGTGGCGGGTCAGCGCGGCGAAGTGACGCGCGGGCTTGCGGGTCAGGCCGGCTTGACCCGCAGTAGCGCCAAGCCGAAGCCGACGAAGATCGCGCCGGTCATACGGTTGAAGGCGCGCTTTACTGCCGGTTTGGCGAGGTAGCGCGACAGCGAACGGCCGCCTAGCGCATAGACGCCGTACCAAAAGGCCTCGATCACCGCGAAGGTCGCGACCAGCGTCGCGAACTGCGGGACCTGCGCGCGGGTGGGATTGATGAACTGCGGCAGGAAGGCGACCGCGAACAGGATCAGCTTGGGATTGCTGATGCCGATGAGGAAACCGCCACGGAACAGTGCGGTGCGCGACAGGCTGCGCGGCAGCACGGCCTCGCTGACATCGAGCGGTGCGATGTCCGCCCGCCATGCCTTGATGCCCAGATACAGAAGATAGGCGACGCCGGCATAGCGGATCACCTCGAACGCGCCGGGCAGCGCGAGCAGCAACGTGGTCAGCCCGGCGGCGGAGGCGGCGAGCACCAGCACGACGGCGAACAGGCATCCCGCCATGGCGGCGACGCTGCGCTTCAGCCCCATATCGACCGATCGGGTCAGGATGTGCAGCATGTTGGGGCCGGGCGTACCCGACAGCAGGAAGACGGCCCCGACGAAGAGCCACCATGTGTGCAGCGCCATGTGCGTTTCCCCTTGCAGATGGCGTGGCATTAGGGACGGTTGAACCGAACCGCAAATATCCGCCCCCGGTACGGGGCGGGCGTGCGAAACACGGGGGAAGGGGCGTCTCACGAGTGGCGTCCATTTCGGAAGCCCCCCTCCGTCAGCGCTGCGCGCCGCCACCTCCCCGTACCGGGGAGGATAGGGGTTATTTGAGCAGCTTGGGTGCTTCGGAGCGGATCACCGATTCGATCTGCCCTGAGAACAGCGACAGGAAACCCGGCAGACTGACGACGGCGTGTACCTTGTCGTCGAACACCGTCGCCTGCGCCGCCACCGACTGGCCCATCGCGCCGACGGTGAAGTGCATCGTATCCCCCTCCCAGCGATGCTCGACGGTGGCGCCGCCCGGGATCAGCCGGCCGATCTTGCCGACGCCGCCGTCCAGGCGTTCGCGCACCGCCGCCTTGCCCAGCTTATGGGGAATATCGAGCGAGATCGGGGCACTCATGCGGTCATCTCCGTGGCAAAGAGCATCGCGTCATCGGCGAAGGCCTTGAACTCCAGTGCGTTGCCGCTGGGGTCACGGAAGAACATCGTCGCCTGCTCGCCCGGCTGGCCCTTGAAGCGGACGTGAGGATCGATGCCGAAGGCCACCCCCGCCGCCTCGACGCGGGCGGCCAGCGCCTCCCAATCGGCCATGGTCAGGACGACGCCGAAATGCGGCACCGGCACCTGATGGCCATCGACCGCATTCTCCACCGCCACCGGCTTCGCCGCCGGGTCGAGATGGGCGACGATCTGATGTCCGAACAGGTCGAAGTCGATCCAGTGATCGCTCGACCGTCCCTCGGTACAGCCGAGGATCGAACCGTAAAAGTCGCGCGCGGCGGCAAGGTCGTGGACCGGAAAGGCGAGATGGAAGGGGCGCAGGGTCATGGAGGGAAGCTAGGGTGTCCGGGCGGGGTTTTCCACCTCTGGCGGGGATGCCCCTCCACCATGCTACGCATGGTCCCCCTCCCCAAGCACAGCTTGGGGAGGACTTGGGCTGACCATTCCTCCCCAAGCACAGCTTGGGGAGGGGGACCGCCCGGCAAAGCCGGGTGGTGGAGGGGCATCATCCCACATCCCGCATTGCTCCTGTCATGCGCAGGCGTCATATCCTGCCGCCGTGACCCGTTACCCCGCCCTTGTCGCCCTGATCGCAGGCGCCGTCGCCGCCTGCGGCTTCGCCCCGCTCGACCTCTGGCCGTTGCTGCTCGGCGGGCTGATCGTCCTGCTCGCCCTGGTGCAGGATGCGCCGACCATGCGCGTCGCATTGTGGCGCGGCTGGGCGTTCGGGGTCGGGCATTTCACCGTCAACAACAACTGGTTTCAGCACGCTTTCGACTTTCAGGACAAAATGCCGCCCGTGCTGGGCTATTTCGCGGCCGTCGGCCTTGCTCTGTACCTCGCCGTCTTTCCGATGGCGGCGGCGGGCGTGGCATGGCGGTTTCGTGGGCGGCGGGCCGATGTCGCCTATGTGCTGATCTTCGGCGCGGCGTGGATCGCGACCGAATATCTACGTGCACGGCTGTTTACCGGCTATGCCTGGGACCCGTTGTCGGTCGCGTGGCTGCCGGTGATCGGCGTCGCGCGGATGAGCGCGTTCGTCGGCACCTATGCGCTGTCGGGGCTGACCGTGGTGCTGGCCGGCGCGATCTGGTTGGCCTTGCGCAAGGACTGGCACCTGGCCGCCGTCATGGTGCCCATCACCGGCGCGGCCGCGCTGTCCGCCCCGCTGACCCGCGCGCCCGAGCCGGCCGCGAACGCGCCCCTGGTCCGCGTCGTCCAGCCCAATGTCAGCCAGGACCAGCGCGGCGAGAGCGACGGACCGCTGCTGTTGAAGCGGCTGACCGAATTGTCGGGACGCCCCGGCCCCCGCCCCCGTCTGGTCGTCTGGCCCGAGGGGGTGGTGCGCGACATGATTGAGGACGGCTATCCCGACTGGGCCTATTTCGGGTTCAACTATGCCCCGCCCTTCTGGACGCGCCGCCAGATCGCCAGCGTGCTGGGGCCGCGCGACACCGCGCTCGTCGGCGGCACCGCGCTGCACTTCTCGCCCGACCGCGCCCGCGCGACCAGCGCCGCCAACAGCGTCTTCGCAATCAACCGGGGGGCGCAGATCATCGGCCGCTATGACAAGGCGCATCTGGTGCCTTATGGCGAGTATCTGCCGATGCCTTGGCTGTTGAAGCCGCTGGGGCTGGCACGACTGGTGCCCGGCGACATGGACTTCACCCCCGGCCCCGGCCCGCGCAACCTGCGCATCCCCGGCTTCGGGCCGGTGGGTGTCCAGCTTTGCTATGAGATCATCTTTTCGGGCCAGGTCGTCGACCGCGCGCGTCGCCCGCGCCTGCTCTTCAACCCCTCCAACGATGCCTGGTTCGGCCGCTGGGGTCCGCCGCAGCATCTGGCGCAGGCGCGGCTGCGCGCGATCGAGGAGGGGCTGCCGATCATCCGCGCCACGCCCAACGGCATCTCCGCGATCATCGCCGCCGATGGCCGGCTGGTCGCGACCGTCCCGCATCTGACCGCCGGCGCGGCCGAAGCCCCCCTGCCCGCCGCCCTTCCGCCGACCGTCTTTTCCCGGGTCGGCAACATGCTGGCGCTGGCCGTGGCCGCCGGCCTGGCCGCGATCGGCGTTGCCATCCGCCGCCGCCGCCGCTAGGACCGATATAAAGCTATCTTTATATCCTTATGAGGACGGGAATGCGGAACTCGTACATCTTCACCTCGGAATCGGTTTCCGAAGGTCACCCCGACAAGGTCGCAGACCAGATCAGCGACTCGATCGTCGACCTGTTCCTGTCCAAGGACTCCGAAGCGCGCATCGCCTGCGAGACGCTGACCACCACCAACAAGGTCGTGCTGGCGGGTGAGATCCGCTGCAAGGGCGTGTTCGAGAACGACCAGTGGGCCGAAGGCGCGCTGGAAGAGATCGAGCAGACCGTGCGCGACACCGTCAAGCGGATCGGGTACGAGCAGTCGGGCTTCCACTGGCAGACCTTCGATTTCTCGAACAACCTGCACGCCCAGTCGGCGCACATCGCGATGGGCGTGGACGAGAGCGGCAACAAGGACGAAGGCGCCGGCGACCAGGGCATCATGTTCGGTTACGCGACCGACGAGACGCCCGGCCTGATGCCCGCCACCCTCTATTACAGCCACAAGATCCTGGAAAAGATGGCGGCCGACCGTCACTCGGGTGCGGCCCCCTTCCTGGAGCCCGACGCAAAGAGCCAGGTCACGCTGCAGTACGAGAATGGCGTGCCGGTCCGCGCGACGGCGATCGTCGTGTCGACCCAGCATTCAGCCGAGCTGTCGAACGAAGCGGGCCAGGCCAAGCTTCGCGACTATGTGACGTCGGTCCTCACCGACGTGCTGCCCGAGGGCTGGCTGCCGGAAGAGAAGCAGATCTACGTCAACCCGACCGGCCTGTTCGAAATCGGCGGCCCGGATGGTGACGCCGGCCTGACCGGCCGCAAGATCATCGTCGACACGTACGGCGGCGCGGCCCCGCATGGCGGCGGCGCGTTCAGCGGCAAGGACCCGACCAAGGTCGACCGCTCGGCCGCCTATGTCGCACGCTACCTCGCCAAGAACGTCGTCGCGGCGGGGCTGGCCAAGCGCTGCACCATCCAGCTGTCCTACGCGATCGGCGTCGCCGAGCCGCTGTCGGTCTATGTCGACCTGCACGGCACCGGCCAGGTCGAGGAGGCCAAGCTGGAAGCGGCGCTTCCGAAGCTGGTTCGCCTGACGCCCAAGGGTATCCGCGAGCATCTGAAGCTGAACGCGCCGATCTATTCGAAGACCGCCGCTTACGGTCACTTCGGCCGTGAGGCGGAGGGCGCGCTGTTCACCTGGGAAAAGACCGACCTGGTCGACCAGATCAAGGCCGCCGTCGCCTGATCCCGGCTCAGGATTGAGGAAAAGACGCCCGTGCGGGGATGACCCGCGCGGGCGTTTTGTTTTCTTGCTCTTTGCGTTCTGGCGCGCCAACCTCGCGGCCATCAGGGGGTGGACAATGTTGGCGATGGCGATTGTCATGGTGGCGGCACAGGCGGTGCAGGCTTCGCCCGCCGTCATGCCGAAGGACGAACGCTCGGAGGCGCAACGTCTCGCCGACGCCTCGATCTTCGGCGTCATGATCTACGCCTTCGACCGCGCGGCATGGGTCAGCACCGACTCGCTGATGGAGATCGTGCCCAAGGATCAACTGGGGGGCACCGGCGGCTATGTCGTCGAGCCGGTCGACAAGGACACGCTGCGCGCCACCTATTTCAAGGGCGCTGCCGCCAGCGCCCGTGCCTTCTTCGTCGCCGATGTGCGCGCGGGGAAAACCGTTCGGCACGAAATCTTGCCCGAACCCGTATCACTGACGCCTGCGCAGATGATCCTCGCCCGCGCCCGCGAAATCGCGACCCAGGAGGCAAAGGCAAAGGGCTATCGCCCCTGCACCGCCGCGCCGTTCAACACGGTGGTCCTGCCTTCCGTCAACGGCGGCCCCGTCACGGTATACCTGCTGTCACCGCAAGTCACGAACGACAGCTACATGATGGGCGGCAATTACCGCGTCGCCATCGCGCCGGACGGACGGATCGTCGGCAGCCGTGCATTCAACACCAGCTGCCTGAACCTGACGCTGCCCGACGAGGACAAGGACACGAAGGTCGCGGGGCTGTTCGTCAATCATCTTCTCGATCCCGTGCCCACCGAGATTCACGTCTTCGCCTCGTATAGCGTCCTACAGCCGGTCTTCGTCCTGACGCCCGACAAGCGGACATGGCAGGTGCGGGGCCGTGACATCTCGATCATCACCCGACCCTAAAGTCGCTATGCTCGCGCCTCGCCCTGCACCTGGCCGTGCGCCAGCAGGGTGAACAGCCCCGCGCCGCCGACCAGATTGCCGAGGATTGCCGGGATCAGCAGCCCGAAGACCGCGCGTACCGCATCGACTCGACCGGTGAACAACAGCAGGAAGGTCTCGTCCGCGCCGACGATCGAATGGCTGAACCCGGCGATGGCGATGACATAGGTGATCGCCAGGATGATCCAGAAGGCCTGAGCCCGGCCATTGGGCAAGATCCAGGCGACCACCGCGATCAGGAAGCCCGCCGGGATCGCGTTGACGAAGGTCTCCCAGCCGCCCAGCGCCAGAATCCGCTCGGACACCGCCAGCATCGACTCGCGGATATCGGCATTGCCCAGCGCCCCGCCCGCGACCATGCCGGCGGCGAGCGCGGTGCCGATCAGGTTGGCGAGCAGCACGATGGCCCATAGCCGCAGCGTCCGTCGCAACGCCCAGCCCGAGGGCTTGGTCACCAGCGGCAGCATCGCCGTGATCGTGCTTTCGGTGAAGAGCTGCATCCGCCCCAGGATCACGACGAGGAACCCGACCGGATAGCCGAGCGACGCCACCAGTTCGCGCCACGGCGCCTGGGGCAGGCCGGCATGCAGCGCCCCCTCGGCGATCAGCGACGAATGGATGGCGATCCCCGCCGCCAGCCCCGACCAGAACAGCGCGCCCGCCGGCCGGTCCAGCTCCGCCTCGCCCGCCTCGCGCACGGTGCGATGCAGTTCCTTGGCGTCGGCGGCCTTTTGCGCCTCGCCCTCCTGCCCGTCATGGGGCGGGCCGTCGTGTTCCGGTTTGTCATCATGCGCCATATCGCACGCCAACGAGCGGACACACCCTTGGCTCCCACCCCCTGCCCACGCTAAGGGCCCGGCGATGAACGATCCCACGACGATCCGCCGCCTCTATGGCCGGCGACAGGGCCACAAGCTGCGCCAGGGCCAGGCCGCGCTGGTCGAAGACATGCTGCCGACGCTCAGCGTGCCCGAGGACGGTCCGCTCGACGCGATGCGGCTGTTCGGCGACGAGCGTCCGCTCCAAGTCGAGATCGGCTTCGGCGCGGGCGAGCATCTGGCGGGGCAGGCCGAGGCGACGCCGGACACCGGCTTTATCGGCTGCGAGCCGTTCCTGAACGGCGTCGTCGGCGCGCTAGGGCATATCCGCGACCGTGCGCTCACCAATGTCCGCCTGCACATGGGCGACGCGCTGGAGGTGATCGAGCGGTTGCCCGATGCCAGCCTGGATCGCGTCTACCTTCTCCACCCCGATCCCTGGCCCAAGGCGCGCCATGCCAAGCGGCGGATGATGAACCACGGCCCGCTCGACACGATCGCGCGCAAGCTGAAATCGGGCGGCGAGTTCCGGCTGGGCACCGACGACCCGACCTATTGCCACTGGTCGATGATGATCATGAACGCGCGGGAGGATTTCACCTGGCAGGCCCGCACGCCCCAGGACTTCCTGACCCGCCCCGCCGACTGGCCCGAGACGCGCTACGAACGCAAGGCGCGCCGTCAGGGGCATGAGGTGTGGTATTTCCGGTATATCCGCCAGTAACGGCGGAGCTTGCGCGTCAGGACCGGAGCGCCATCCGCATCGTCGGCTTCGGCGCGGCGGCGCCCAGGTTGCGGCGGGCCATCTCGGCCAGGATGACGTCGCGGTCGTCCTGGTCGGGCACCTGCTGCACGACGGCGAACGCCTCCAGCAGGGTGGCGTCGTCGACATATTCGATCAGGTCGGGATCGAGCATCGGGTTCATGGGGCGAATCCTCCCAGTCTATTTTATCAACCTATAACAAGCTGATCGCGGTCGGGTTGCCAAGAGGGACCCGGCGGACCTAATCGCCAGCGCGACGGGATCGGGGACATCAAGATGGTCGATGACAGCTGGGGCGTGACGCCGCCGCGTGGCGGGCTGCGCATCCGCACCAATGACAGCCTGGAGGAACGCGCCGCCGCGCGGGCCAAGGCGCGCGCCGAACGCGAGGGGCAGCGTGCCGCGATCATGACCGACCGGATGGAGGCGCGCGCCGCCAACCGGCTGCGCGAGACGGCGGCGCGCGAGGCCGAGCGCGCGGCGCGCCGCGAAAGCGAGATGGCCGCCGCCGCGCGCGATCCGCATGCCGCCGCCGCCAAGCGACACCGCACCTCCGGCCGCAAGGACGTGGTGCGCGAGCAGCGTGACACGCGCGGCTATACGACCGTGGTCGACGAGGGGCGGATTCGCGAACTGGCCAAGCGTGGCGCCTCGCTGTCCGGACTGGCCAGCGCCTTCGGCGTATCGCAGGACGAGATCGCCGCGATCCTGGCGCAGGCGGCCGAGGAATAGCCGGAGCGGGACAGGTTCCCGCGCGCCGAAATATATCCCCTCTTGTCGGGACGCGGCGGGCACGCCACCATTTGGCGGCCATGCCGACCTTGCCCGCCGTCACTACCATCGCCCAGACGATCCAGCTGTCGCTCGCCCCGGTCTTCATGCTGGCGGCGATCGGACAGCTGCTCAACGTGCTCGCCGGACGGCTGGCGCGCGTGATCGACCGCGCCCGCGCGCTGGAGATGATGATCCACAAGATCGATGACGGCCCCGAGCTGATCCGTCACAAATGGGAGTTGCGGCTGCTCGACCGACGCATGTCGATCATCAACGCCGCGCTGTTGATGGCGGTGTCGAGCGCGGTGATGGCCTGCGTCGTCATCGCGGTGCTGTTCATCGCCAATATCGGCAAATATCATTTCGGCACCTGGATCGCGATCGCCTTCATCCTGTCGGTCAGCCTGCTGATCCTGTGCCTGGTCGCCTTCACCTTCGAGGTGCGGATTTCGCTGCGCGCCATCCATGTCCGCAAGGAAATCCTGGATTGAGCATCCTGCGTCGCGAACGCCGCCTCCTGCAGCTGGTGGTCGCCATCGCCTGCCTCGTGCCGCTGACGATCGGCGGGATCAGCGTCGCGCGCGGCCCGCAATGGCTGGGCCATCCCCCGGTCGTGCCTGCCGATCTGGACAGCCAGTTCCGCTATGTCTCGGGCATCTTCCTGGGGTTGGGCCTCGCCTTCGTCACCTGCATCCCGGCGATCGAGCGCAAGGGCGCGCGGTTCCGGCTGCTGGGCCTGCTGGTCGTGGCGGGTGGTCTGGCGCGGCTGGGGTCCTGGGCGATGGTCGGCGCGCCCTCCACGGGGCATCGGCTGGGACTGGCGATGGAACTGGTGGTCGTGCCGCTTCTTATGATGTGGCAAGCGCGGGTCGCCCGGCAGGCGCGCTGACACCGGGAGCAGGTGACGTACATGAAAGCCCTTCGCCTGATCGCCAAGGCGGTCGCCCTGCTGCTGATCCTGGTCGGCCTGGCGGCCACCATCGTGCCGCATTATCTCGACCGCATCTATTATGAAGGCCCCGAGAGCGGCCATTATGACGGCGAGCGCTTCTTCAATCCCGATGGCGACGGCGACACGCTGCGCATGCCGCGTCCGGGCGGCCGGCGCGGGTTTCTCTGGAGCCAGTTGACCGGCGATGACGGGCGCCCCGCCTGGCCCGACGCGGTCGCGGTCGACGCCTCGCGCCCGGCGGCGCGGGTGATGGGCGACGCCATGGTCGCGACCTGGATCGGCCATGCCACGATGCTGGTCCAGACCCAGGGCCTCAACATCCTGACCGACCCCATCTATGCCGAGCGCGCCGGTCCCTTCGGCCTCGGCCCCCGGCGTGTGGCGAAGCCGGGCGTGGCGTTCGACGACCTGCCCAGGATCGACCTCGTGCTGATCAGCCACAATCATTACGACCATCTCGAACAAGCGACGCTCAAGCGGCTGTGGCAGCGCGACCGGCCGCTGGTCGTCACCAGCCTGGGCAATGACAGCGTCATCGGTCAGGTCGGCGTACCCGCCACCGCGCTCGACTGGGGGCGTGAGCGGGTGATCCGGCCGGGCGTATCGGTGGTCGTCACCCGCAACCATCATTGGGGCAGCCGCTGGTTCGCCGACCGCAACCGCGCGCTCTGGTCGAGTTTCGTGATCAAGTTGCCCGGCGGCAATGTCTTCTTCGCGGGCGATACCGGCATGGGCGACGGGCGCTGGCCGGCCGAGGCGGCGACGCTCGGCCCCGTCCGCCTCGCGTTGCTGCCCATCGGCGCGTTCCGCTTCGTCCCCGGCCAGATGGCAGCGGGCAGCCATATCGGCCCGCCCCAGGCGGTGCAGATTTTCGAGCGCCTCGGTGCCTCGACCGCCATCCCCATTCATTGGGGCACGTTCCGCCTGTCCTATGAGGCCTATGACACGCCGCCGCGCCTGCTCGGCGCCGCGATGCGTTGCTCGACGGTCCGGCCTGGCGCACGCTTCGCACCGGTCCGGCTCGGGCAACCGGTGACGATCGGGCCGGTCGTCGCCCGGCCGGTCGCGGGGCAAACCGACGATGCCGCGATGCGCCGCTGTCTCGACACCCCGGCGGTCCGCGCGTTGCGCTGACATCGTCACGCTGTCCTGCAACATCCGAAAGGGAGGTTGTTCGGATGCAACAGTTCGATGACAGCAAAGACTCTTGCCTAGTGTTCATAGTATATCTCCTTTCACCGGAAATATCCGGCCAAAGGGAGATAGATCATGGCAATGCATTCGTTCAGCGAGGAAAAAGCACAGGCCGTTTTGGACACTTTCAAGGCGCATCATGAGATGCTGACCGCGCGCGCCAAGTCCATGAACGGCGTCGATCTGGCGGCCAGCGGCGAGTTGACGGTCCGGGCCGAATGCATCAGCGTCGCGGTCGAGAATGGCCAGATCTGCCTGCAGCTGCCGCTCGGCTTCGGCAGCATCTGCCTGCCCATCCCTACCCCCTTCCCCGATGGCACCGCCGCGCAGGCCTGCCTCGACATCTGCACGCCCTATTGGGTTCCCACCGGCGTCAAGATCACCATTTCGATCGCTGGCCATGTCGTCCTGACCAAGGTCGTCGGCAAGTGCTGATCTGACGGGATGGGCCGGCCTCTCACGAGGTCGGCCCATCTTTCCGACCTGCATTTCCATGGGGTGACGAAACGGGAACAGATACCCATATTCCCCCCATGGCGATCCAAATCCGCACCACCCTCGACGAGCCCGAAACCGGGGTCAGCTTCATCCCCCACCGCCCGTCGCGCCCCGAAAAGGCCGAAGGGGGAAAGCGGTTCGAGCTGGTGACGGACTATACGCCGAACGGCGACCAGCCCGCCGCGATCAAGGAACTGACGGCGGCGGCCCGCGCGGGCGACAAGGATCAGGTGCTGCTGGGCGTCACCGGATCGGGCAAGACCTTCACCATGGCCAAGGTGATCGAGGAATTGCAGCGCCCCGCGCTGATCCTCGCGCCCAACAAGATTCTCGCCGCGCAGCTCTATGGGGAGTTCAAGAACTTCTTCCCCAACAACGCGGTCGAATATTTCGTCAGCTATTACGACTATTATCAGCCAGAGGCCTATGTGCCCCGGTCCGACACCTATATCGAGAAGGAAAGCTCGATCAACGAGTCGATCGACCGGATGCGCCACTCGGCGACTCGTGCGCTGCTGGAGCGCGACGACGTGATCATCGTGGCCTCGGTGTCGTGTCTCTATGGTATCGGCTCGGTCGAGACCTATTCGGCGATGATCTTCGACCTGAAAAAGGGGCAGAGCGTCGACCAGCGCGAGATCATCCGCAAACTCGTCGCGCTCCAGTACAAACGCAACGACGCCGCCTTCATGCGCGGCAATTTCCGGGTGCGGGGCGACAATCTCGAAATCTTCCCCTCGCACTATGAGGATTCGGCCTGGCGCATTTCGTTCTTCGGGGACGAGATCGAGGAGATCGTCGAGTTCGATCCGCTGACCGGGAAAAAGGTCGCGAGCCTCAACTCGGTGCGCATCTACGCCAACAGCCACTATGTGACGCCCGGCCCGACGATGAAGCAGGCGGTCGAGGCGATCAAGTTCGAGCTGGCCGAGCGGCTGAAGGAACTGGAGATCGAGGGGAAGCTGCTGGAACGCCAGCGGCTGGAGCAGCGCACGAACTTCGACCTCGAGATGATAGCCGCCACCGGCAGCTGCAACGGCATCGAGAATTACAGCCGCTTCCTGACCGGCCGCCTGCCCGGCGAGCCGCCGCCCACACTCTTCGAATACCTGCCCGAAAATGCGGTGCTGTTCGTCGACGAGAGCCATGTGACGATCGGCCAGATCAACGGCATGTCGCGCGGCGACCATCGGCGCAAGATCACGCTGGCCGAATATGGCTTCCGCCTGCCCTCCGCGATCGACAACCGGCCGCTGCGCTTCAACGAATGGGACGCGATGCGCCCGCAGACGGTCAGCGTCTCGGCCACGCCCGGCAATTGGGAGATGGAGCAGACCGGCGGCGTCTTCGTCGAACAGGTTATCCGCCCCACCGGCCTGATCGACCCGCCGGTCGAGATCAAGCCGGTCGAGGAACAGGTCCAGGACCTGATCATCGAGGCGCGCAAGACCACCGAACTCGGCTATCGCACCCTCGTCACCACGCTGACCAAGCGCATGGCCGAGGACCTGACCGAATATATGCACGAGGCGGGGATCAAGGTCCGCTACATGCACTCCGACGTCGAGACGCTGGAGCGTATCGAGCTGATCCGCGACTTGCGGCTGGGCGTCTATGACGTGCTGATCGGCATCAACCTGCTGCGCGAAGGGTTGGACATCCCCGAATGCGGGCTGGTCGCAATCCTCGACGCCGACAAGGAAGGCTTTCTACGCTCCGAAACCTCGCTGATCCAGACGATCGGGCGCGCGGCGCGCAACGTCGACGGACGCGTGATCCTCTATGCCGACCGGATCACCGGATCGATGGAACGCGCCATGTCGGAGACGTCACGGCGTCGCGAGAAGCAGATGGCGTATAATGCCGAACACGGCATCACGCCGCAGACGATCCGCCGCCAGATCGGCGACATCATCGCGCATGTGGCGTCGGGCGATCAGGTGACCGTGCCGATCGACGAGGACCGTCCGCACATGGTCGGCCATAACTTGCGCGCCTATATCGAGGAACTCGAGAAGAAGATGCGCAAGGCCGCCGCCGACCTGGAATTCGAGGAGGCGGGCCGGTTGCGCGATGAAATCCGGCAGCTGGAGAATGAAGAACTGGGTCTGCCCGTGCATGAGCAGAAGGCCCCGATCATGGGGCGGTCCAACGAGGGCAAGCCGGGGACGCGCAAGACACGGTTCGGGAAGAGCAAGAAGTTTGCCAGCGGGCGAAAGGCGAATTGACTGTTGGGGGTGGGTTGCTTGGCGGTGGCCCTCCCCCATCCCCTCCCGCCTGCGGGAGGGGTGCGTTACTGGGCGAGCGTTAAAGCGCTACGTCTGAGGAGTTCTTGCCGCTGCCACGGGCACGCCCCTCCCGCAGGCGGGAGGGGATGGGGGAGGGCCCTCTCCGCAAGGACCACCCTCACCCCAAATCCAAATTCTCCGTCCCCACCCCATAATAGCCCGCGACGCGGTCGGCATAAGCCTGATCGAACACCGGCGCGTTGTTCGACCAGCTCGGTCCGCCCTCCAGCAGGCGGCGGTCGACCGTGATCACATATTGATCGCCCACCGGATCGAACTGCAACAGGCTGAACGGCACCGGATAGAAGCTCTTGCCCATGCCCAGGAATCCGCCCAGCGCCAGCACGGCATGGGTCGCACGACCCGAACGCTTGTGGACCATGAAGGCATGGACGCTGCCGATCGAATCGCCGTCACGGCTTTCCAGCTTCAGCGTGCCGGACACCGTCGACTGGACGAGGATCAGGGTGGGCGTGTCGTGATCAGCCATAATTAACCTCCGTTTAGACGGCTGAACCCGTTGCCCGTGCCACCGGTTCCGATGCCCGCCGCCCCGGCACGGCCCGTCGCAGCGCGGGGTTGAGCGCGGCCCGCCGCTCGCCCATAGGCTGGGCGCGATGCGTCGCCTGTCCTTTGCCCCGCTTGCCTCGACCCTGGTCCTGGCCACCGCCCTTACCGGCTGTATCCCCGCCACCACGCCGCCCCAGGCGCCGCCGCCGGTGCAGCAGGCCCCGCGCCCCGCCCCGCCCGCGCCGCGTCCGGTGCTGGGGAGTGACTGGCGCGACTGGCCGCTGACGCCGGGCGACTGGCGGTATCAGCGGACGGCGCAGGGCTCGGCTTCGACATACGGTGTAGCGGGCGCGCCCCGGCTGACCCTGTCGTGCGACCTGCGCAACCGCTCGGTACGTCTGGGCCGCCCCGGATCGGTCGCAGGCAGCTGGACGATCCGTACATCGAGCACGGTGCGCAATGTCGCCGCGCAGGCGGGAGCTGCCGGGGCTGAGCTGGTGCTGGCCGCCAATGATCAGCTGCTCGACGCCATGGCGTTCAGCCGGGGCCGCTTCACGATCGAACAGGCCGGCCAGCCGCCACTGGTCATCCCGGCCTATGCCGAGATCGGGCGCGTGATCGAGGATTGCCGGGGCTGACCCCGCCCGATCCGGCGGGCGCAAGATGGTCGGCCAAACATCGTTGCATTACAAGTCTTGTTTATTGGCTTTCGCCTACGCACATTGGCTTTGCGCACTTTGAAAGGGCGCATTGGCTTTAACTAGCGAAAGGAGGTGATCCGATGTCTCATGGTTCAGCAATGGGGTCGGTTCAGTTCGTTCGGGGGACCGGCTTCTGACATCGATAGGCGCGGTTCGGGGGGTATCCTCCCCCAATCAACGGTCGCGTCTGATGTCATGAGGCCCGCATGGTCTCCCGGGCTGGAGCTCTCCGGCCGCTGACCATGTTTAGGGGTTGCCGGGGCCGTCGCGATGACGTCCCGGCAGCCTCTTTTCATTTGGGGGCAACGCCCTCCCACCTATCCCCAACCCCGCCCTCCGTTCAGCCTGAGCGAAGTCGACGGCCACGTACAGATGGGGGCCGATAAGCAGATGGAGGATAGGGAATCCCGTGGCCTTCGACTTCGCTCAGGCTGAACGGGGGTTCAGGATAATGGCAGCATGCCTTCCCATCCCCACGTATTATTCCAGTAATACACTTGAACCCCGCGCCCATCCCCTCCACACTAGCGGCAAGGCATTTGGAGACTGAACGCATGGCCACGACCGCCGACACCGTAACCGCGGATAAAGGGCTGACGCTGACGCCGCCCGATCCCGTGCCGACGGTGGCGCCCGCCCAGGCCGCCGGGCTGGTGCCCGTGGACGACAAGACACGCAGCCAGCTGGAGCAGAAGGTCGACGGCTTCGTCGCCGAACTGATCGCGCAGGACGTGAACAGCCCCGAATTCGGCCGCCGCGTCGATGCGATCACGGCGATGGGGCAAAAGGAAATTCGCGAGGCCGCCAGCCAGTCCAACCGCTTCCTCGACAGGCCCGTCAAGGCGATGGACGGCGAGACCGGCGTCGGCAAGGATCTGACCGAGCTTCGCCGCGTCGTCGAAAGCCTCGATCCCGGTCGCCAGGGCAATCTGTCCGCCCCGCGCAAGCTGCTCGGCATCCTGCCCTTCGGCAACAAGATGCGCGACTATTTCGACGGCTATCGCTCGTCGCAGACGCATATCGCCGCGATCCTCAAGAGCCTGTCCTCGGGCCGCGAGGAACTGCTGATGGACAATGCCGCGATCGATACCGAGCGCGCGAACCTGTGGTCGGCGATGGGTCGGCTGGAGCAGATGATCCATCTGTCCAAGACGATGGACGCCAAGCTGGAGGATACGGCGAACGAGCTGGATCATACCGATCCCGCCAAGGCCAAGGCGATCCGCGAGACCGCGCTGTTCTACACCCGCCAGCGGACCCAGGACCTGCTGACCCAGATGGCGGTCACGGTGCAGGGCTATCTGGCGCTCGATCTGGTCAAGAAGAACAATGTCGAGCTGGTGAAGGGCGTCGACCGCGCCTCGACCACCACCGTCTCGGCGCTGCGGACCGCCGTCACCGTGGCACAGGCGCTGGCCAACCAGAAGCTGGTGCTCGACCAGATCACCGCGCTCAACTCGACCACCGCCAACATCATCGATTCGACCGGCAAGCTGCTGCGCAGCCAGACCGCGCAGATCCACGAACAGGCGGCGGCCTCGACCATCCCGCTGGAGACGCTGCAACGCGCCTTCCAGAATATCTATGACACGATGGATGCGATCGACAGCTTCAAGCTGAAGGCGCTCGATTCGATGAAAACCACGGTCAACACGCTGGGCCAGGAGGTCGAGAAGTCGAAGGGCTATATCGCCCGGGCCGAAGGCGCGCAGAACCCGCAACTGACCGGCGGGTCGGCCGCCTCGTCGTTCAAGCTGGAGGCATTGTAAGCCGGTGACCACCCCCCGCTCGAACGAGGTCGATGCCCAGATCGAGCGTGCGCGCGAAGTGATGGCGCGCATCTCGCAGGATTATCATGGGTCCGCGCAAGGAGCGGTCAAGCGCGTCCGGCGCCAGGCGCGCTCGGTGATGCGCCGGGTGATCCTGATCGCCATCGCCAATGCCGCCATCCTGATCGCGGCGATGGTGACGGGACTGATCCTGCCCGGCGGCATCGGCATCTTCGGCGCGCTGGCGGCGATGCTGTTGATGCTGGCGGTGACGCTGATGATCGCGCTCGCCCCCGCCCCGCGCGCGCCCAGCCCCGCCAAGCTGGCGCAGGTCGACATCAAGGCGCTGCCCGGCCAGACCGAACGCTGGCTGGAGGCGCAGCGCCCGCGCCTGCCCGCCCCCGCCGTCACGCTGGTCGACCGGATCGGCCAGCGGTTGGAAACGCTGTCGCCGCAGCTCGCCGCCGTCGACAACGACACGGTCGAGGCGATGGAGGTCCGCCGCCTGATCGGCGAGCAGCTCCCCGCCTTCCTGCGCGATTACGAACGCGTGCCCGAACCGCTGCGCCGTGTCGAGCGCAACGGGCGGACGCCCGATGCGCAGCTGGTCGATGGCCTGAAGCTGATCGAACAGGAGATTGGCGACATGACCCAGCGGCTGGCGCAAGCCGATCTCGACAGCCTGTCGACGCGTGGCCGCTATCTGGAAATGAAGTATCGCGAGGAAAAGACCGAATGAGCGGGCTGGCGGTGGTGCTGGCGACGCTCTGAGGGTTTTCCCTTGGCCTTCGACTTCGCTCAGGCTGAACGGTGGTAGGGATACTGCCCACCCCCAAACGCCGTTCAGCCTGAGCGAAGTCGAAGGCCACGCCCCTCAGACGTCGAACAACCCGTCCTGCGACCCGATCGGCGGGTTCAGCCCCAGATGCTTCCACCCGCCCGGATTCAAGATCCGCCCCCGCGCCGTGCGCGCCAGTAGGCCGAGCTGGATCAGGAAAGGCTCGATCACCTCTTCGATCGTATCGCGCGGCTCGGACAGGCCGGCGGCGAGCGTCTCCACCCCGACCGGGCCGCCGCGATAGACATCGGCGATCATCGTCAGATAGCGCCGGTCCATCGCGTCGAGCCCCAGCGCGTCGACCTCCAGCCGGTTGAGCGCCTGGTCGGCGGCGGCGGCGTGGACGATCTCGTGCCCCGCCACCGTCGCGAAATCGCGCACCCGGCGCAGCAGCCGCCCGGCGATACGCGGCGTGCCGCGTGAGCGCCGCGCCACCTCGACCGCGCCGTCCTCGGCGATCGGCAGGTCGAGCAGGCGCGCGGCGCGGGTGACGACGCGAGTCAGTTCCTCGACCGTGTAGAATTGCAGCCGCACCGGAATCCCGAACCGGTCGCGCAAGGGGGTGGTCAGCAGCCCCTGCCGGGTCGTCGCCCCCACCAGCGTGAAGCGCGGCAAGTCGATCCGCACGCTCCGCGCCGAAGGTCCTTCGCCGATCATCAGGTCGAGGACGCGGTCCTCCATCGCCGGGTACAGGACCTCCTCGACCGCCGGTTGCAGGCGGTGGATTTCGTCGATGAACAGGACGTCGCCGTCCTCGAGATTGGTCAGCAGCGCGGCCAGATCACCCGACTTGGCGATGACCGGGCCGGAGGTCGCGCGAAAGCCCACGCCCATCTCGCGCGCGATGATCTGCGCCAGTGTCGTCTTGCCCAGGCCGGGGGGTCCGAAGAACAGGACATGGTCGAGCGCGTCGCCACGACTCTTGGCCGCCTGGATGAACACGCGCAGATTGTCGCGCGCCGCATGCTGGCCGACGAACTCGTCCAGATTCTTGGGGCGGAGCGCCGCGTCGACATCCTCGGGACGGCGGCTGGCGGATAACAGGCGGTCTTGGTCGGTCACGCCTGCGCTCCTAGCGGCTGGGCGGCATGGCTGTCGAGCATCGTCGCGAACATTGCACGAACATAGCAGGCGTCGACCGGCATGGACAGCCGTACGGCCCTTAGGCTTGATCCGGGTGGCGGACTCGGGCCGCAAATCGCGCTAGGATGCTGACATGGCAAATGATCTTTTCCTGGCCAGCCCGATTCCGCCCGCGCTCGAAATCGCTTTGGCCGAGCGGTTCACGCTCCACCGCGACACCCCGCCCGGCAGCACCCGCGCGATCGTCGGCGGGGGCATGATGACGGTGGATGCCGCCCTGCTCGATCGCCTGCCCGAGTTGGAGATCATCGCGGTGCACGGCGTCGGCCATGACGGGATCGACCATGACGCGGTCGCCGCGCGCGGCATCCGGATCGCGATCACCCCGGACGTGCTGACCGAGGATGTCGCCGATCAGGCCATCGCGCTGTGGCTGGCGGTCGAGCGGCGGGTCGCCGCCAACGACCGGGCGATGCGGATGGGCAACTGGACGGTGCCGCTGGGCCGACGCGCGAGCGGGCGGCGGATCGGCATTTTCGGGCTGGGCAAGATCGGCCAGGCGATCGCGCGGCGGGCGGAGGGCTTTGGCGGCGACATCCGCTACACCGCGCGTTCGGAAAAGCCGGTGGCGTGGACGTTCGTACCCGATCTGGCGACGCTGGCGGCGGAGAGCGACGTGCTGTTCGTCGCGGCACCCGGCGGGGCGGAGACCCGCAATGTCGTCGATGCGACGGTGCTCGACCGGCTGGGGCCGGAGGGGGTGCTGGTCAATATCGCGCGCGGGAGCCTCGTGGACGAGGAGGCGCTGATCGCCGCGCTGGAGTCACACCGTATCGCGGGGGCCGGGCTGGACGTGTTCGCTGAGGAGCCCGACGTGCCCTATGCGCTGCGACGGATGAACCATGTCGTGCTGGCGCCGCATCAGGGCAGCGCGACGCGGGAGGGCCGTGCGGCGATGGCGGCGATGGTGGTCGCGAATTTGGAGGCGCATTTTGGCGGGCAGGTTCCGCCGGGGTTGCTGGGGTGAGAGATTCCCTTGGGCTTCGACTTCGCTCAGCCTGAACGGCTGTTGTAGATTCCCCAAAACCCCGTTCAGGCTGAGCGAAGTCGAAGCCCACGCCCCTTACTTCGCCGCCTTCCTGAGCGCCAACCGCACCAGCGCATCGAGCGACGCCGCCGCCCCCAATTCCTCTTCCGCCGCCGCGACCGCCGCACTCGCCTCGGCCGGGCGGAAGCCCAGGTTGAGCAGCGCCGACACCGCATCCGCGCCCGCACCGACCGGTGTCGCGACGCCACCCGATCCGGGGGCCAGCACAATGCCGCCGACCTTGTCCTTCAGCTCCATCACGATGCGCTGGGCGAGCTTGGGACCGACGCCATTGGCGCGCGCGACCATCGCCTTGTCGCCGCTGGCGATCGCGCGCATCAGGTCGGCGGGCTCCAGCGCCGACAGGATGGCCAGCGCCACCCGCGAGCCGACACCCTGCACGCCGGTCAACAACCGGAACCAGTCGCGCTCGTCCGCGCTGGCGAAACCGACGAGACGGATGGAATCCTCGGACACCAGCATCTCGGTATGCAGCATCGCCGCCTCGCCCACCGGCCCGATCGACGACAGCGTCCGTGCCGACGCGCCGACTAGATAGCCCACGCCGCCGACATCGATCACCGCATGGTCGATGCCGGTGGAGTCCAAACGTCCCTTGAGATGCGCGATCATCGGGATGGGTTAGAACAAAAGGGGGTGGACGTCACGGGGGTTATCGTTGGGGTTGTCGCTTGTGGCCAGCCCTCCCCCATCCCCTCCCGCTTGCGGGAGGGGTGCGTTACTGAGCTATCCGCAAGCGCCACTCCGAGGTGTTCCTGCTAGGGAAGCCTGGCACGCCCCTCCCGCAAGCGGGAGGGGATGGGGGAGGGCCTTGCCACGAGCGAGACGCCTCAACTATCACCCCACCCTACGCGCCATCGCTCGCGCACTCGCCAGATGATGCGCATGCGTGATCGCCACCGCCAGCGCGTCCGCCGCATCCGGACCCGTCAGCTTCACCCCGGGCAACAGATGCCCGACCATCGCCTGCACCTGCTTCTTGTCCGCGCCGCCGGTGCCGACGGTCGCCTTCTTGACGATGCTGGGATGATATTCGCCGACGATCAGCCCGGCCTGCGCCGCCGAGAGCAGGACGACGCCGCGCGCCTGGCCCAGCTTCAGTGTCGACTGCGCATTGCTGTTGCCCAGCACTTCCTCCACGGCCGCGCCGTCGGGCTGCTGCTGGCGGATCACGTCATAGAGCGCGGCGTGCAGGTTCGCGAGGCGGCGCGGCAGCGGCATTGACGGCTCGGTCTTGATCTGGCCGTTGGCGACATGGCGCAGGCGATTGCCCTCCGCCGCGATCACCCCCCAGCCGGTGGTGCCGAGACCGGGGTCGAGGCCAAGGATGATGGCGGGGGGTGGGGTCAAGACGTTGATATACTCAGAGATCGCGGGCCGGCGGCAACAACGTGCTCATCGGGATCATCGATGACAGTAAGGATAGCGCCGACCGGGCTTGGCGCGCAACGGTGATCGTGCCCCGCCCCTCCACCACCGGGCTTTGCCCGGCGGTCCCCCTCCCCAAGCCGAGCTTGGGGAGGATTGGGGATCAGCCCAGCTTTTCCATCACCTCGTCGGAGACTTCGTAATTGCCCCAGACGGTCTGGACGTCGTCGTCATCATCCAGCGTGTCGATCAGCTTGAACAAAGTCGCCGCCGCCGCTTCGTCGACCGCGACCATGGTCTGCGGACGCCAGGCCAGCTTGGCGCCTTCCGCCTCGCCCAGCACCGGCTCCAGCGCCTTGGCGACTTCGTGGAGGTC
Source organism: Sphingomonas pseudosanguinis (assembly GCF_052056765.1). Classification (NCBI taxonomy): domain Bacteria; kingdom Pseudomonadati; phylum Pseudomonadota; class Alphaproteobacteria; order Sphingomonadales; family Sphingomonadaceae; genus Sphingomonas; species Sphingomonas pseudosanguinis. Next base: position 428,087 of record NZ_CP189888.1, on the reverse strand, counting down.
GGCCTGTGCGGTCCAGATTTCATGGCCGTCCTCGGTGGAGGTCACGTCTTCCGCGCCCGCTTCCAACGCCGCCTCGAACACCTTTTCCGCGTCACCGGCGCTGGCGGGATAGTTGATCAGGCCCATCCGGTCGAAGCCATGGCTGACCGAGCCGGCGGTGCCCAGGTTGCCGCCATTCTTCGACACCGCGGTGCGCACGTTGGTCGCGGTGCGGTTGCGATTGTCGGTCAGCGCCTCGATGATAAGGCTGACGCCGCCGGGGCCGAAGCCCTCATAGCGGATTTCCTCGTAATTCTCCCCGTCGCCGCGCGAGGCCTTGTCGATCGCGCGCGCGATATTGTCCTTGGGCATCGAGGCCGCCTTGGCCGCGTTGACGGCGGCGCGCAGACGCGGGTTCATGTCCGGATCGGGCGTGCCCATCTTCGCCGCGACGGTAATTTCGCGGGAGAGCTTGGAAAATGCCGCCGAGCGCTTCTTATCCTGCGCGCCCTTGCGGTGCATGATGTTCTTGAATTTGCTGTGGCCTGCCATCGGTGCCTCTTAAGATGATCGCGCTCTGTACGACTGCGCGAGGGGCTTTGCCAACCCGTCGATCGTTCACCCCCGGCCGCCGCCTTCCGGAGAATCAAATGCCTTGCCCCCTGGGGCGTTGATCGGCCAAACGCCAGAGTCATGACGGTACGCGTGGATATGGGAACCGATGAGCGTGGCTCGTCGGTGCCGATCGATCTTGAGGAACTGCTGGCGACCCGCCTGCTGGTGCAGGGCAATTCGGGGTCGGGAAAGTCGCATCTGCTGCGCCGCCTGCTGGAAAAGTCCGCGGGCCAGGTGCAACAGGTGGTCATCGACCCCGAAGGCGATTTCGTCACCCTGTCCAAGGCATACGGCCATGTCGTGATCGAGGCGGGCGACTATGCCGAGCGTGAGGTCGGGCGTTTCGCCAGCCGGATTCGCGAGCACCGCGCCTCGGTGGTGCTTAGCCTGGAGGGGCTGGAGATCGAGGGACAGATGCGGTGCGCCGCGACCTTCCTGAACGCGCTGTTCGATGCCCCGCGTGAGCATTGGTATCCCGCACTCGTGGTGGTCGATGAGGCGCAGCTCTTCGCCCCCACGACGGGGGGCGAAGTGACCGAGGAGGTCCGCCGCGCCTCGCTGTCCGCGATGACCAACCTGATGTGTCGCGGCCGCAAGCGCGGGCTGGCGGGCGTGATCGCGACCCAGCGACTCGCCAAGCTGGCTAAGAATGTCGCGGCGGAGGCGTCCAACTTCCTGATGGGCCGCACCTTCCTCGACATCGACATGGCGCGCGCGGCCGATCTGCTCGGCATGGAACGGCGGCAGGCCGACTCGATCCGCGATCTGGCGCGCGGCACCTTCCTGGCGCTGGGGCCGGCGGTGTCGCGCCGGCCGATCACGGTGAAGATCGGCGCGGTCGAGACCTCGGCGCGTTCGGGCAGCCCCAAGCTGACCCCCCTGCCCGATGCGCCGCCGCCAGACTTGCAGGAACTGCTCTTCGCGCCTGTCGAGGAAGCGCCGACCCTGCCGATGACCTTCGACTCGCGGCCGCGCCGGGTGCCCGCCGAGGAGTTGATGGCCGATCTCGGCCGCCCGCCGCTGCCCACCACCGCCGCACCGCCCCCGCCAGAAATGGATGAGGGCGAGGTCGAGGCGATCTACGAACAGGTGCTGCGCGCGATCGTCGAGGACCCCGAATCGACCTTCCGCCCCGCCTCGGTCCTGTTCCAGGATTTCCAGGTGCGCTGCCGCATGGCGGGGCTGGCCCGGCCGCCGCTCGACCTGAACGGCTTTGCCCGGCGTCTGTCCTGCGCGCGGGCGGGGATTTTCGACGTCAACGATCCCGATTGGCAGGAGGCGCTGGCGCTGGCCGCGATGCTGCCCGACGACATGCTGGGCGCGTTCCTGCTGGTCGCGCGGGCCGCGCGCGAGGGGCTGCCTTGCCCACCGGATACCAAGATCGCCGAGACGTACGGGACCAGTTCGCTCGGCCGGGTGAAGCGGCTGATCGCCTATATCGAGAGCCGCGACCTGTTCGTCTGCCGCACCGACCTGACGGGGAAGCGGTCGATCACGATTCCGCGGCTGGGGTGGACGACCCAGGCGGCGGAGATGGGGTGAGGGTTTCGCTTGGCCTTCGACTTCGCTCAGGCTGAACGGAGGTTGGGCTTATGCGAGAGAGAGGCCATTACCCCCTCATATCTGCTACATTACGGGAATGGACCCTTGGCGAACGAGTGCTGCCAACCTTCCGCTCCCATCAGGTGGCCGTTCTCGAATGTGAAATTTATCCGCGTAATCCGCTTCTCGCGATTTGCAATGAAATCGACCGTCACCTGTTGGCTTCGACATGCGTCATCCGGGATGTCCATGTAATCCCAACCGAGAAAGCGATACTCGTCGGCATTCATCCGCTTGGCAAGCGACCGGGCACCAGCCGCACCCTTGCCTGGTAAACCCACGTCTCCGACAATAACGGTAAGAACCGCGTCCTTATCGATCAACGCGTTCAATACATTATCTGATGCAGACCCGGATGTTGCCGCAGCGGCCATGATGCCTACCGCACGGCGGCTGAGCGCCTCATGGACCGCACGACCGCCCTTAATTGCCGTCAGATCACAGTTTTGGACAGCCAAGCCGGCCAGAAGGATTGTGAGAACCATGGCTGTAAGCTGGCAGACCTGCGTAAAGGCTGCAATCGTACACAGCCGTTCCTCTATACGCTGCCATCAAGCACCACCCCCGTTCAGCCTGAGCGAAGTCGAAGGCCACGCCCCGCCATCCGCCACAAACAAAAAGGGCGACGGAGCCACCAGCCCTGCCGCCCTTCGCATTTCCGAAACCCGAAACCGGGATCAGATCATGCCCAGCGCCTTCATATACACTTCGAGGATGGCTTCCTCTTCCTGATATTCTTCGCGCTTCTTCTTGCGGATCTGCATGATCTTCTTGATCGCCTTGGGGTCGTACCCGCGCGCCTTGGCTTCGGCGAAGACATCCTTGATGTCGTCCGAAATGCCCTTCTTCTCTTCTTCCAGCCGCTCGGCCCGCTCGATCAGCAGGCGCAGCTCGTCGGCCGTCACATTGCCGCTGCTGTCGAAATTCTCGTCCGCCATTGTCTTACAACCTTCTTGAAATCCGGTCCGCTCCCAGGAATCCGCCGCCACGACGCACGTGCCCACCCATGGGCAAGGTCGGTCCGGCGCGGATGTCGGGATCGGGGGCGGTCTAGGCGGTTCCGAGGCCGGGCTCAAGCAGGTGTTAACGGTTCTTCTTCACGCTTTCGGCCATGCGTGCCAGCTGCTCAGGGCTGGCTTCGGCCTGATGCTCGGCCTTCCACTGATCGTACGGCATGCCATAGATCGCTTCGCGCGCGGTCGCCTTGTCGACGCCCGCCGCCTCGCCCACCCAGTCGGAGAGGCAGTTGCGGCAAAACCCCGCCAGCCCCATCAGGTCGACATTCTGCGCATCCGTCCGGTGGCGCAGGTGCATCACCAGCCGCCGGAACGCTGCCGCCGCCGCCTGATCATCGATTGCATTCAACGCATCTACGCTATCGCTCATATTCGTCGCTCCTAGGTTGATCGTAACGCATTAGGCTTTAGGAAACAGGCCGCAAAGCAGCAGGATGTGATGATGACCAAGGCCCTCCCCCCGCGTTCGCGCAAAGTCCGCGTTCTCGCCACGCTCGGCCCGGCCAGCAGCGATCCCGAGACGATCGCCACCCTGTTCCAGGCGGGGGCGGATGCGTTCCGCATCAATATGAGCCATGGCGACCAGCAATCGAAAATCCCGCTGATCCAGGCGATTCGCGCGCTGGAGGAGCGGTTCGGTCGCCCGACCACCATCCTGGCCGACCTTCAGGGCCCCAAGCTGCGCGTCGGAAAGTTCGCCGATGGCAAGGTCATGCTGGAAACCGGCAGTACCTTCATCCTCGACCGCGATCCGACGCCGGGCGACGCGACCCGGGTCGAGTTGCCGCACAAGGAGATCTTCGCCGCGATCGAGCCAGGCGCGCGCCTGCTGCTTGACGACGGCAAGCTCGTCCTGCGCGTCGCCTTCCATGATGCGGAAAAGATCACCACGCTGGTCGAGGTCGGCGGCGCGCTGTCGAACAACAAGGGGTTGAACGTCCCCGACGTCGTGCTGCCCATGGCCGCGCTGACCGAGAAGGACCGGTCCGACCTGAACTTCGCGGTCGAGCAGGGCGTCGACTGGATCGCGCTGTCCTTCGTGCAGCGGCCTGAGGACCTGATGGAAGCGCGCGGCCTGATCAAGGGGCGCGCGGCACTCCTCGCCAAGATCGAGAAGCCGCAGGCGATCGACCGGCTGGAGGAAATCGTCGAACAGTGCGACGGCGTGATGGTCGCGCGCGGCGACCTGGGCGTCGAGCTGCCGCCGCAGGCGGTGCCGCCGCTCCAGAAGCGCATCGTCGAGGTGTCGCGCCGCATGGGCCGCCCAGTCGTCGTCGCCACCCAGATGCTCGAGTCGATGATCCAGAGCCCCTCGCCCACCCGCGCCGAGGTGTCGGACGTGGCGACCGCCATCTATGACGGCGCCGACGCGATCATGCTGTCGGCCGAGTCGGCGGCGGGGTCCTGGCCGGTCGAGTCGGTCGCGATGATGAACGCGATCGGCGTATCGGTGGAGAACGACCCCGGTCACGGCGAGCGCGTCCACTTCACCGCGATGACCCCCGACCCGACCACCGCCGACGCGCTGGCAGAGGCCGCCGCCGGCATCTCGCGCACCGTGTCGTCCAAGGCGATCATCTGCTTCACCACCAGCGGCTCGACCGCACGCCGCGTCGCGCGCGAGCGTCCCTCGGTGCCGATCCTGGTCCTGACGCCGCAGCTGGAGACGGCGCGGCGCCTGGGCCTGCTCTGGGGCTGTCACGCGGTCCACACCCGCGACGTCGAGTCCTTCGAGGAGATGGTTGCCAAGTCCAAGCGCATGGCGCTGCGCCACGGCATCGCCGAGGCGGGCAACCAAGTCGTGCTGATGGCCGGCGTCCCCTTCCGCACGCCGGGGTCGACCAACGTGCTGCACGTCACCCGCATCATGGGCGACGAACTGGCCAATTACGGCGACCGCAGCGAGGCGTAAGCGCCGGGTCCGATACGAAAAGGGCGGCGGCGCGACAGCGTTGGCCGCCTTTTTTGTGCCCGATGCCGGTGCGATGGCTTGAGCGCTCGATAGGCAAGATCATGATCCGCACTCTTGATACCCGTCCCGACCTCGCTACCCCGCGCCTGGCGCTGCGACGCCCCGCCGAGCACGATGTCGCGGCGATCGTGTCCATCGTCGGCGATTGGGAGGTCGCGCGCCGTCTGGCCCGCGTACCGCACCCTTGCGGCCCGGACGACGCCCGCTTCTTTCTGGAACGGGTCGTGCCTGCCGAATGGGTATGGGCGATCACGCTGGGGGACGAGGACCGGCTGATCGGCGCGGTCGGGCTCACGCCGGAGGAGGGAACGGCCGAGCTGGGCTATTGGCTGGCCCCGGCGCATTGGGGGCAAGGGATCGCGACCGAGGCGGCGCGGGCCGTCGTCGATTTCGGGTTGGAGCATCTTGGTCTTGCCAGACTGACTTCGGGCTATTTCGAGGAAAATCCGGCCTCGGGCCGGGTGCTGGCCAAGCTGGGCTTTGTCGAAACCGGCCGCGTCATGCGCCCCTGCGTCGCCGTCGGTGGCGACGTGCCATCGGTGCGGATGATCCTGGAGCCCTGATCCTCCCCGGCACGGGGAGGTGGCAGGGCGCAGCCCTGACGGAGGGGGGCTTCCTCGCAGGACATACCTTCCGGAACGCCCCCACACCCCCTCCCCGTACCGGGGAGGATTTTTGCTCATAACAAAAGGGGCGAGCACCTCGCGATGCCCGCCCCCCTTCGTTTCTCGCCGGGAACAGATCAGATGTGGATCGGCTTGCCCTGCACCGCCATGGCGGCTTCCTTGAGCGCCTCGGCATGGGTCGGGTGCGCGTGGCAGGTATAGGCGATGTCTTCCGACGTCGCGCCGAACTCCATCGCCTGGGCGGCCTGCGCGATCATCGTGCCGGCGAGCGAGGAGATGATCCACACGCCCAGCACACGGTCGGTCTTGGCGTCGGCGATGACCTTCACGAAGCCGTCGGTGTCGCGGTTGGTCTTGGCGCGGCTGTTCGCCATGAAGGGGAACTTGCCGACCTTGACCTCGCCGCGTTCCTTGGCGGCCTCTTCCGACAAACCGACACCGGCGATCTCGGGCATGGTGTAGACGACGCTGGGGATGACGTCGTGGTTCACGATGCCGGTTTGACCTGCGATGTTCTCGGCCACCGCGACGCCTTCGTCCTCGGCCTTGTGCGCGAGCATCAGGCCCGGCGCCACGTCGCCGATCGCCCAGACGCCGTCGACATTGGTCGCGAAGTCATGGTCGATCTCGACCTGGCCACGGCCGTTCAGCTTCACGCCGGCGGCTTCCAGGTTCAGCCCGTCGGTGTTGGGCTTGCGGCCGATCGCGACCAGCACGGCGTCGGCCGACAGCGTTTCCGCCGCACCGCCCGCCGCCGGTTCGACCGACACGGTCGCGCGGTCGCCCTCGACGGTGACGCCGGTCACCTTGGTCGAGGTCTTCAGCTCCATGCCCTGCTTCTTGAACAGCTTGGCCGATTCCTTGCGGACCTCTCCGTCGAAGCCGGGCAGGATCTGGTCGAGATATTCGACCACCGTGACCTTCGCGCCCAGACGCCGCCAGACCGAGCCCAGCTCCAGGCCGATCACGCCGCCGCCGATGACGACCAGATGCTCCGGCACCTTGGGCAGCGCCAACGCGCCGGTCGAGTCGACCACGACCTTCTGGTCGATCTCCACACCCGGCAGCGGGGTGACGACCGAGCCGGTCGCGATCACGATGTCACGCGCGGTGACGGTCTGGTCACCGACCTTGACCGTGCTCGAATCCTGGAACGCGGCCTTGCCCTTCAGCCAGGTGACCTTGTTCTTCTTGAAGAGATACTCGATGCCGCCGGTCAGCTCGCCGACCGCCTTGGTCTTTTCGGCGTGCATCTGGTCGAGGTTGAGCTTGGCCCCCTCGATCTCGACGCCGAACTTGGCGAGGGCACCGTGCGATGCTTCCTCGAACAGCTCGGAGGCGTGGAGCAGCGCCTTGGACGGGATGCAACCGACATTGAGGCAGGTGCCGCCCAGCGTCTCGCGCGACTCGGCGCACGCGGTCTTCAGGCCCAGCTGCGCCGCGCGGATCGCCGCGACATAGCCGCCGGGGCCAGCGCCGATCACCAGGACGTCATAGTCATACTCAGCCATTTGTCTCTCCCGTTCCCCGGCGTTCGGGGTCCAGCCTGCGGGCGCACCCGCCTTCATACAGCAATAACGGACCCTCGCCGGTGCAAGGGTCCGTATAGGTCACAAACCGATCAGAGGTCGATCAGGATGCGGGTCGGGTCTTGGATCGCGTTCTTCAGCGCGACGAGGAAGGTCACTGCCTCGCGGCCGTCGATGATGCGGTGGTCATAGGACAGCGCCAGGTACATCATCGGACGGATCACGATCTGGCCGTCGACGACGACCGGGCGCTCCTCGATGCGGTGGAGGCCCAGCACCGCCGACTGGGGCGGGTTGATGATCGGGGTCGACATCAGCGAGCCGAAGACGCCGCCGTTGGAGATGGTGAAGGTGCCGCCCTTCATCTCTTCCATCTTCAGCGTGCCGTCCTTGGCGCGCTTGCCGAAGTCGCCGATCGTCTTTTCGATGCCCGCGACCGTCAGGTCCTGCGCGTCGCGGATGACCGGCACGACCAGGCCGTTCGGGGCCGAGACGGCGACCGAGATGTCGGCATAGTCGTGATAGACGATCTCATCGCCCTCGATCGAGGCGTTGACCGACGGAATGTCCTTCAGCGCCATCGTCGCGGCTTTCACGAAGAAGCCCATGAAGCCCAGGCGGACGCCGTGCTTCTTCTCGAACAGGTCCTTATACTTGGCGCGCGCCTCGATCACCGCGGTCATGTCGACGTCGTTGAACGTCGTCAGCATCGCGGCGGTGTTCTGCGCTTCCTTCAGGCGCTTGGCGATCGTCTGACGCAGGCGCGTCATTTTTACGCGCTCTTCCTTGCGGGCCGAACCGGCCGGAGCCGCAGCGGCAGGAGCAGCGGCCGGGGCCGGGGCGCTCGACTTGTTCGCGGCGGCGGCGGCGACGTCTTCCTTGGTGATGCGACCGTCCTTGCCGGTGCCCTTGATCGTCGCGGGGTCGAGGCCATGCTCAAGCACCGCACGACGCACCGACGGCGACAGCGCTGCGGGCGAGTCGCTCGACTCATCAGCGGCAGCAGGGGCCGCAGCCGGGGCGGGAGCCGCCGCCGGCGCTGCGGTCACGGCCGGGGCCGCCGCTTCGGTCTTGGCCGGGGCCGAGCCACCAGCGTCGACGGTCGCGAGCAGCGCGCCGACCTGCACCGTGTCACCGACCTTCACGGCATGTTCACCCATGACACCAGCCACCGGCGAGGGCACTTCGACCGAGACCTTGTCGGTTTCCAAGCTCGCGATCGGCTCGTCGACGGCCACCGCGTCACCCGGCTGCTTCAGCCATTCGCCCAGAGTCGCCTCGGAGATCGATTCACCCAATACCGGGACCAGAACTTCAGTCGCCATTTCCATTTCCTCCGCCCGGTCCATCGACCGGGGCTCTTACGCGGGCGGGCAAAACGCCCGCGCCAGATTTCATCCCTCCCCGGCTCGGTCACGAACCGGGGAACTCGGTAAAGATCAGTCCGCCGCCTGCGTCGTCGGCTTGGCGGTCGTGTTGCTGCCCTCGGCGCGCGTCCGGCGGATTTCGTCGCGGACGTTGTGGCCCAGCGCATCGGCGACCAGCGCGCCCTGCTCGGCGGTGTGGCGCTTCATCAGGCCGGTGGCGGGCGAAGCCGCCGCCGCGCGACCCGCATAGCGCGCCCGCTTCACGCTCGCACCGGCCTCGGCCAGCGCTTCCTCGATCAGCGGTTCGACGAAGAACCAGTAACCGTTGTTCTTCGGCTCTTCCTGCGCCCAGACCACGTCCTGCAGGTTCGGCATGCGCACGATCCGCTTGGCGAGCGCATCGCTCGGGAACGGATAGAGCTGTTCGACGCGCACGATCTGCGTGCCCGTGTCGCCCGCCGCATCGCGTGCCTCGATCAGGTCGTAAGCGACCTTGCCGGTGCACAGGACCAGCCGCGTCGTCGCCTCGTCGGCGGCACCGTTGGTGTCCGACAACAGGCGGCGGAAGTGGCTGTCGCCCTGGAAGTCCTCGGCCTTCGACACCGCGAGCTTGTGACGCAGCAACGACTTGGGCGTCATGACGATCAGGGGCTTGCGGAAGTTACGGTGCATCTGACGGCGCAACAGGTGAAAATAGTTGGCCGGGGTGGTGCAGTTCGCAACCTGGATATTGTCGTTGGCGCAGGACTGGAGGAAGCGCTCAGGCCGTGCCGAGCTATGCTCCGGCCCCTGCCCTTCATAACCATGCGGCAGCAGCATCACGAGGCCGTTGGCGCGCAGCCACTTGGACTCGCCCGACGTGATGAACTGGTCGATCATGATCTGCGCGCCGTTGACGAAGTCGCCGAACTGCGCCTCCCACATGACCAAAGTCTTCGGATCGGCCAGTGCATAGCCATATTCGAAGCCCAGCACGCCGTACTCGGACAATGGGCTGTCCAGCACCTCGAAGCTGCCATGCTCGACGGTCTTGAGCGGCACATACTTATGCTCGTCGGTCTGGTCGACCCAGACGGCGTGACGCTGCGAGAAGGTGCCGCGACCCGAATCTTGGCCCGACAGGCGGACGCCATAGCCTTCCGACAGCAGCGAACCGAAGGCCAGCGCCTCGCCGGTCGCCCAGTCGAAATTCTCGCCGGTCGTGAACATCTGGCGCTTGGCATCGAGCACGCGGTTCAGCGTCTTGTGGACCTGCAAGCCTTCGGGGATCGTGGTCAGCGTACGGCCGATCGCGTCGAACAGCTTCTTGTCGAGGCCGGTCTCCACGTTGCGGCGACCCTGATCACTTTCCTTGGGTGCCGACAGCCCCGACCAACGACCGGCGAACCAGTCGGCCTTGTTGGGCTTGTAGCTCTGGCCCGCCTCAAACTCGCCTTCGCAGCGGGTGGTGTACTGCTTGATATTCTCGTCAACCCAGGCCTGATCGACCACGCCCTCGGCGACGAGGCGCTTCGCGTAGGTCTCGGCCACGCCGGGATGCGAGCGGATCTTGTTGTACATCAGCGGCTGGGTGAAGCCCGGCTCGTCGCCCTCGTTATGACCGAAGCGGCGATAGCACCACATGTCGATCACGATGTCGCGGTGGAACGTCTGGCGGAACTCGATCGCCATCTTGGTGGCGAAGGTCACCGCCTCGGGATCGTCGCCATTGACGTGGAAGACCGGCGCCTGGACGCCCTTGGCCACATCCGACGGATAGGGCGAGGAGCGCGCGAACTGCGGCGAGGTGGTGAAGCCCACCTGGTTGTTGATGATGAAGTGGACGCAGCCGCCCGTGTTGTAGCCACGGATGCCCGAGAAGCCGAGGCACTCCCAGACGATGCCCTGGCCCGCAAAGGCGGCGTCGCCATGGATCAGCACCGGCACCGAGGCCGAGTGGTCCTCCAGATCGCCCGCGATCGTCTGGATCGCGCGGGTCTTGCCCAGCACGACCGGGTTCACCGCCTCGAGGTGCGAGGGGTTCGCGACCAGCGACATATGGACCTTGTGGCCGTCGAACTCGCGGTCGGTCGAGGTGCCGAGGTGATACTTCACGTCGCCCGAACCGCCGATGTCATCGGGGTTGGCCGAACCACCGGCGAATTCGTGGAAGATCACGCGCAACGGCTTGGCCATCACGTTCGCCAGCACGTTCAGACGGCCGCGATGCGCCATGCCGAACACGATCTCGCGCACGCCCATCTGGCCGCCATATTTGATGACCGATTCGAGCGCGGGGATCATCGACTCGCCGCCGTCCAGGCCGAAGCGCTTGGTGCCGACATACTTCTTGCCGAGGAACTTTTCCCACTGCTCGGCCTCGATGACCTTGTTCAGAATGGCCTTCTTGCCATCGACGGTGAACTCGATCGCCTTGTTCTGGCCTTCCATCCGGTCCTGGAGGAAGCGGCGCTCCTCCACGTCCGCAATGTGCATGTACTCAAGGCCGACATTGCCGCAGTAATTCTTGCGCAGCGTGTCGACCAGCTCACGAACGGTCGCCCATTCGAAGCCCATCGTGCCGCCCAGATACACCTTGCGGTCGAGATCGGCGTCGGTGAAGCCGTGATATTCGGTCTTCAGGTCTTCGGGCAGCTCACGCAGGCCCGACAGGCCGAGCGGATCGAGATTGGCAGCAAGATGGCCGCGCACCCGGTAAGTGCGGATCAGCATCTGCGCGCGGATCGCGTCGCCCGCCGCCTTGACGATGTCGGCGGTCGAGGGGGCTGCGGCCGCAGCGGCCGCCGGGGCGGGCTTGCCACCCTTGGCAGGCTTGGGAGCCGGTTCCATCTGGGTCGGGTCGAGACCCGCCGTCAGATCGTCGGTCGAGGTCAGCGGCCAGCGCTTGTTCTGCCAGCTGGGGGCGCCCACGCCCTGCTCCAGACCCTCGAAGAAGGTCCGCCAGCCCGCATCGACCGACGACTGGTCGGCCTGATACTTGGCGTAGAGCGTTTCGATGAAGGCGGGGCTGACGCCCGCCGCGATGTCGCTGAATTCCTGGCCTTCGTAGCCCATGAGACGCTTCCTCGACCGCCCGTCTTCTTCATGATCGCCACCCCGGCACATCCGCCTGGGGTCCGCAGCCGCGAGCGGCCCGCCTGCCGCCACGGACCCCGGCGGGTGTGCCGGGGTGACGCGATACGCCTTACTTGTTCAGCACCGACAGCAGCGTCGAGCCGAGCTCCGACGGCGAAGCCGCAACCTTGATCCCGGCCGCTTCCATCGCCGCGATCTTGTCCTCGGCGCCGCCCTGGCCGCCCGACACGATCGCACCGGCATGGCCCATGCGACGACCCGGAGGCGCGGTGCGGCCCGCGATGAAGCCCGCCATCGGCTTCGAACGGCCGCGCTTGGCTTCGTCACGCAGGAACTGCGCGGCTTCTTCTTCCGCCGAGCCGCCGATCTCGCCGATCATGATGATCGACTGGGTCTCGTCGTCGGCCAGGAACAGCTCGAGCACGTCGATGAAGTTGGTGCCGTTGACGGGGTCGCCGCCGATGCCGACCGCGGTCGTCTGACCCAGGCCAGCGTTCGAGGTCTGGAACACCGCTTCATAGGTCAGCGTGCCCGAACGCGACACGACGCCGACCGAGCCCTTCTTGAAGATCGAACCCGGCATGATGCCGATCTTGCACTCACCCGGCGTCAGCACGCCCGGGCAGTTCGGACCGATCAGGCGCGACTTGGAACCCGACAGGGCGCGCTTCACCTTCACCATATCGAGAACGGGAATCCCTTCCGTAATCGCGACGATCAACGGAATCTCCGCGTCGATCGCTTCCAGGATCGAGTCGGCCGCGAAGGGCGGCGGCACGTAGATGACCGACGCGTCGGCGCCCGTCTTCGACTTGGCTTCGGCGACGGTGTTGAAGACCGGCAGACCGATATGCTCGGTGCCGCCCTTGCCCGGCGTCACGCCGCCGACCATCTGCGTGCCGTACGCCAGCGCCTGCTGGGTGTGGAACGTGCCGGTTTCACCCGTCATGCCCTGGGTGATGACCTTGGTGTTCTTGTTGACGAGGATGCTCATCTAACTTCTCTTCCTCTTGTTCCCCGGCGAAGGCCGGGGCCCAGTTGGGGAAACGATCATGGCAGTGCGATCCGGTCGTAAAGATCATCCCAGTCGGGATTGAGCCCTTCGATTTCCCGCAGCTTCCAGGCCCGCTTCCATTCTTTCATCCGCAGCTCGCGCTGCCGTGCTGATTCGATGCTCTCATGCGCCTCGAACCAGACGAGGCGATGACAGCGATGTTTTCGCGTGAACCCGGCGACCGCTCCTTCGCGATGCTGAAGCACGCGCTGGGCGAGGTTGCTGGTCACGCCGAGATAGAGCGTCCCGTTACGATCGCTGGCCATGATATAGACATAGCCCGGTCGCTCCATCTCAAACGCCTTCCCAACTGGGCCCCGGCCTCCGCCGGGGCACAATCGAGTGACTTACGCCAGCGACTCGTCGATGCCCTTACAGGCGACGAGCAGTTCCTTGACCGCGTCGACCGAGACCTGGAGGTTGGCCTTTGCCTCGTCCGACAGCTTGACCTCGACGACCTTCTCGACACCGCCGGCGCCGATCACGACGGGCACGCCGACATAGAGGTTGTCGATGCCATATTCACCCGACAGGTGGGCGGCGGCCGGCAGGATGCGCTTCTGGTCGTACAGATACGCCTCGGCCATCGCGATGCCGCTGGTCGCGGGGGCATAATAAGCCGAACCGGTCTTGAGCAGCGCGACGATCTCGCCGCCGCCGCCACGGGTGCGCTTGACGATCTCGTCGACCTTTTCCTTTGTCGAGAAGCCCATCTCGATCAGGTCGCTAACCGGGATGCCGCTGACGGTCGAATATTCGAGGACCGGGACCATGGTGTCGCCGTGGCCGCCGAGCACGAAGGTGTTCACGTCCTTCACCGACACGCCGAACTCCTCGGCGAGGAAGTGGCTGAAACGCGCCGAGTCGAGCACGCCGGCCATGCCGACGACCTTGTTCGCGGGCAGACCCGAGAATTCACGCAGCGCCCAGACCATCGCGTCGAGCGGGTTGGTGATGCAGATCACGAACGCGTCGGGCGCGTTGTCGCGGATGCCCTCGCCGACCGCCTTCATCACCTTCAGGTTGATGCCGAGCAGGTCGTCGCGGCTCATGCCGGGCTTGCGCGCGACACCGGCGGTGACGATGATGACATCGGCGCCCGCGATATCGGCGTAGTCGTTGGAACCCTTGATGTTCGCGTCGAAGCCTTCGACCGGGCCGCACTGCGACAGGTCGAGCGCCTTGCCCTGGGGCACACCCTCGACGACGTCGAACAGGACGATGTCGCCCAGCCCCTTGAGCGCGGCGAGGTGCGCCAGCGTGCCGCCGATATTGCCGGCGCCGATCAGCGCGATCTTCTTGCGAGCCATTCCAATCCTACTCCGTAGTGGACGTACGTGATTGGTCACGCGGCCTACGCCCATATGGGCGTCGGGGCAACCGTTAATCCACAGAGTTTAAGATTTTAAACGATAATGGTTCGCAAGTGCATTAGGCTGTCATTAGCCCGTCATCCGAGCCATGACCCTGGGCCAGATACTCTTCCGAACGCATCTCTTCCAGCCGACTGATCGTACGCTCGAACTCGAAGCGTCCGTCCCCGGTTTCATAGAGTTCGGCGGGCTGCGCATCGGCTGCGGCGAGCAGCTTGACCTTGTGTTCGTAGAGCGCGTCGATCAGCTGGACGAAGCGCGCCGCCTCGTTGCGATTCTCCGGCCCCAGCTTGGGGATGCCGACCAGGATGACGGTGTGGAAACGCCGCGCGACTGCCAGATAGTCCGCCGCCCCGCGCGCCTCGCCGCACAGCCGCTTGAACGAAAAGACCGCGACACCCTTCAGCGCCTTGGGGACATGCAGCACGCGCCCACCGACCTTCAGGTCCTCCGACGGTACATGCGCGGCATCCTCGACCGGATAGTCCGTCAGGCGGAAAAACGCCGCCGACAGCGTCATCGTCGCCTTCGGCCCATTGGGCACCAGCCAGGTGTCCAGCCGCCCCAGCCGGTCGCGCCGGTAATCGGTCGGCCCGTTGAGCGCCAGCACATCCAGCCGCGCCTCGATCAGCGCGATGAAGGGCAGGAAATGCTCGCGGTTCAGGCCGTTCTTGTAGAGGTCCTTGGGCGGCCGGTTGGAGGTGGTGACGATCGTCACGCCGGCCTCGATCAGCGCGGTGAACAGCCGTGACAGGATCATCGCGTCGGGGCTGTTGGTGACCATCATCTCGTCGAACGCCAGCAACCGCACTTCCTCGGCCAGCGCGGCGGCGACGGGGGCGATCGGGTCGCCCGCCTGCTTGGCGCGCTCGGTGGCGATGCGGGCGTGGACCTCCAGCATGAACTCGGCGAAGTGGACGCGGCGCTTGGCCTCGACCGCAACGTGGTCGAAGAACAGGTCCATCAGCATCGACTTGCCGCGCCCGACATCACCCCAAAGATAGACGCCCTTGGGCGCGGGCGCGCCCTTGCCGGTCAGGCGGGCGAAGAGGCCGGTCTTGCGCGGGGTTTCCAGCTCTATCGCGAGCTGTTCAAGTCGCGCGGCGGCGGCGGCCTGTTCGGGATCGGGGCGGAGTTCCTGGGCGTCGATCAGGCGGCGATAGGCGTTGAGGATGTCGGGCATGTTGGGGGCGATGTCTGCCCTGCTCTGTCGGACGTCAACCCCTACCCTCACCCTTCCCACCCGCTTGCGGGCGGGCCCCTTCCCTCTCCCGCCGGGAGAGGGAAGGGAGGCGCGTAAGCGCCGGAAGGGTGAGGGTGGCTTGGTAAGCCAACAAAAAAGGGGGCCGTTTCCGACCCCCTTCTATAACCCCGCCGTCATTGCGAGCGGAGCGAAGCAATCCAGAGCGTCATGCGACCCGGCACTGGATTGCCGCGTCGCTACGCTCCTCGCAATGACGAGAGGATCAGATGACCCGCTCGGCCTCCATCTTCTTGATCTCGGCGATCGCCTTGGCCGGGTTCAGGCCCTTGGGACAGACATTCGCGCAGTTCATGATCGTGTGGCAGCGATACAGACGGAAGGGATCTTCCAGCTCGTCGAGACGCTCGCCCGTCATCTCGTCGCGGCTGTCGGCCAGCCAGCGGTACGCCTGGAGCAGGATCGCCGGGCCGAGGAACTTGTCGCTGTTCCACCAATAGCTGGGGCACGAGGTCGAGCAGCAGGCGCACAGGATGCACTCGTACAGGCCGTCGAGCTTGGCGCGGTCGTCGGGCGACTGGAGCCGCTCCTTGCCCGAGGGGGCGGGCGACACGGTCTGCAGCCACGGCTTGATCGAGGCGTATTGCGCATAGAAGTGGGTGAAGTCGGGGACCAGGTCCTTGACCACGTCCATATGCGGCAAGGGCGTGATCTGGACGGTGCCCTTCACATCTTCGATCGCGGTGGTGCAGGCCAGGCCGTTGCGCCCGTCGATGTTCATCGCGCACGACCCGCAAATGCCCTCGCGGCACGAACGGCGGAAGGTCAGCGAGCTGTCCTGCTCGGCCTTCATCTTGATGAGCGCGTCGAGGACCATCGGACCGCATTCGTCCAGATCGACCTCGAACGTGTCGTAGCGCGGATTCTGACCCGAGTCAGGGTCGTAGCGATAGACCTTGAACTTCTTCAGGCGGCCTCCGGTGGTCGCCTGATGCGTTTCGCCCTTCTTGATGACGCTGTTCTTCGGCAGGGCAAATTCGGCCATGGTCTCTAACCCGCTGGATGGGCCGGTCCCGGGACCGGCAAAGGATTAGCAGAGCCGATACATGACAGGGCCGGTTGTCGCAAATGTCTTCGGATGATTTAGGCGCTCGGTCAGATCACATCAAGCACGAGGCCCAGGTCGCGCGCCTCCTCGGCATCGATATACCAGTTGCTCGTCGCCTTTTCGCGCAAGCGTTCGAACGACACCTGCGAGCCGTTGACGATGGCGCGGAACCCCTCTTCCTGGATCAGCACCGACTGTTCGATCTCGTGCAGCTTGGCCTTCAGGATGGCGGGCAGGCTGGTGAGCGGGCCGGTCAGGTCGATGCTGCCGCTCATCTGCCGCTCGTGCAGCATCAGCCGGGTACCGCGCGTCAGGAAGCGGTGCTCGACCGGAAACGCCGACATGAAGGTCGCGCCCGCCGAATAGACCGCGACCTTGCCCAGAAACAGCGTCTCGCGCCCGGTATAGTCGCGCAGCAACCGGATCGAGTCGCCCATCGCCCGCGCCATTTCCGGGTCGCCGCCCAGCGTGGTGATCGAGACGACCAGCGCACCATCGGTCGGCGCGGCGGCGAGCTGGTCCTTGAACCCGGCGTACATCATCTCGTCCACCGTGCCGTAAAGCTGGATGTGCGGGCGGGCGAGAAGCGGGTATTTCACCGCTCGGTTGGGCTGATCGTGCATAGGATGGCGAACCGGGCGTGGGGGATAAGGTTCCGGTTCGGGGCGATGTTGAGGCGTGGCCTTCGACTTCGCTCAGGCTGAACGGAGGTTGGTATCCAACCCCTGCCCCTACGCGCGTTCGAGCATCCCCCTCCCCACCGCCGTTCCGGCTGAGCGAAGTCGAAGCCCAAGGGAATCCCTATCCGGTCTTCGCCCGGGCATATTCCTGCGTCCCCTGCGTCACCACGTCATCCTCCGGCACGATCTCGGCAACCGGAATATCCGGCATCGCCTTGATCTCCTCATAAAGCGGCGCGAAATCCGTCTCCAGCGTGGTCCGCAGCAGTTCCTCGTAACTCGGGATCACGAAATAATTCTGCTGGAAATCGTCGATCCGGTATTCGGTGCGCATGACGCGGGCGAGGTCGAAGCCGATCCGATTGGGACTGGGGTCCTCCAGCGCGAACCGGCTCTCCGAATAGCTCGACACGATGCCCGCGCCGTAGATGCGCAAGTTCCCATCCTCGCGCACCAGCCCGAACTCGACCGTGTACCAATAGAGCCGCCCGAGATATTTGAGGGCATCCATCCCTAGCGCGCGCTGCCCACCGCGCCCATAGGCGGCGAGATAGTCGGCGAAGACCGGATCGGCGAGCATCGGTACATGGCCGAACACGTCGTGGAAGACGTCCGGCTCCTGAAGATAATCGAGCTGGTCGGGTCGCCGGATGAAATTGCCCGCGACGAAGCGGCGATTGGCCATATGGTCGAAGAACACATCGTCGGGCACCAGCCCCGGCACCGCCACGACCTGCCACCCGGTCAGCTTCATCAGGCGTTCGGACAGTTCCTCGAAATCGGGAATGCCCGGCCGCGAGAGCTTGAGCACGTCGAGGCCACGCAAATACGCTTCCGAAGCACGGCCCGGCAGCAATTGGGACTGGCGCGCGAACAGCGTATCCCAGGTCGCATGCTCTTCCGCCGTATAATGCTCCCACCCCTGCGGGATGGTCCAGTCGGCCCCGGCTCCCTCGGGCGGGGCGGCGAGAACATGGGTATCCTGTGCCATTCGCGGAGCCTATCATGATGATGGTGACAAATGAAACCATATCGTGGCGACGGGTCGGCCGGGTTGCAAGGGGGGTGCTGGCCGCGATCGGCTTGATCCTGTTCACCTATTTCGGCGGCGGGCTGACGCTGGGGGCGATTCCCCGCGCTACGTCGACGATGCCGGCGGCCGGCGCGGATGCAGTCACCATCTTCGTCGAATCGAGCGCGATCCATACCGCGATCATCGTGCCCAAACAGGTGGCGGGGGTGGACTGGCGTGACTGGGCGCCGGGGCAGGATTTGCGCGATCCGCGCTATGCGGGCTTTCCCTTCCTCGCCATCGGCTGGGGCGAGGCGGGCTTCTTTCGCGAGACGCCGCGCTGGCGTGACGTGAAGCCTGGGACGATCCTGCACGCAGCCTTTGGTAGCGACCGGACGCTGATCCATGTCGACCATCTGCCGCTGCCCCGGGCTAATGGCGACGATGTCCGCATACTCCGCCTGTCGCCCGAGGCGTATCGCAAGCTCGTCGCCTTCATTCAGGCGAACTGGCGACGGGGTGGGCCGCATTATCCGGGCTATGACGTGTATGATGCCTTTTACGAGGCGAACGGGCGGTACAGCGCCGCGCATACCTGCAACAGCTGGACCGGCGATGCGCTGGCGGCGGCGGGGGTGCGGGTGGGGTGGTGGACGCCTTTCCCCTGGACGGTGATGCATTGGCTGTGATCCCGCCGCCGTCCAGGGCGCTATGGGCCGCCGAGTTGCCGCGCGCGCTGGGGATGGGTGCGACATGGTGGCGGCACAGGAGCGAACTGAACGCCGCGCCGCCGGGCGATGGTCGGACGGTGATGCTGCTGCCAGGCCTGTTCAATGGCGACGGCTCGAACATCCTGCTGCGCCGCTATCTGATCGCCAGAGGCTACCGCGTCCATGGCTGGGGATTGGGCCACAATCTGGGGGTGCGCAGCGTCGGCGACCATGCCGAGCATCTGATCGCGCGGACCGAAGCGCTGGCCGACACCGGCCCCGTCACGCTCGTCGGGGTCAGTCTGGGCGGGATCATGGCGCGGATGGCGGCGCAGGCCCGCCCCGATCTGGTCGCGGGCGTCGTCACCATCGCGTCGCCCTATGCCGGGCCGGCCCGCGCCACCCATGTCTGGCGGATCTTCGAGCGGCTGACCGGCGAGCGGGTGGACGACCCCGCCGTCATCGCGCGGTCAGCGGCGATCGCCGGGCCGCTCCCCTGCCCTTCCGCTGCGATCTGGAGCCGGAGCGACGGGCTGGTTGCGGGCACGATCTGTCGCGACGACACGACCCCGGCGATCGAGGTCCGCTCCAGCCATCTATGGGTACAGCACCGGCCGCAGGTGCTGGCGGCGGTGGCGACCATCCTGGCAGGATGGTCGCGCGGGTCCGATCAGTCGTTGGCGGCGCGATAGCCGTCATAGTCCTGGGGCTGGCCCTGGAACTGGCATTGTTCGGGATGCTTGCGGCACTGTTTTTCATACTCGCGCCGCTCGCGGCCTTCGCGCGCTTCCTTCTTGCGCATCTTGCGGCCGTAATTGCGATCCGCCTCGTCCTGGCTGGTCGTCGTCCAGTCGACCACCTGCCCCGCGGCCTGGAACGGGGCCTTCACGACGCTGGCCACCGTCTTGACGCAGCCTCCGGTCGTCAGCGGCAGGGTCAGGATGGCGAGTTTCAGGACGAGGTTACGCATGGTCACAGGGTCTTTCAGCGGGTGCGCAAATAGGCGTTGCGCGTGTCTACCCCGATTTGCGGGAAATCGGTGAAGAATCCGTCGATGCCCTGACCCAGCGCGGCGCGAATTTCGCCCGCGACATCGCCATGCGCCTTAGGATCATCGCCGCGCCGGAAGGATGGCCGCACGAACACATTCTCGGCGCGGTACGTCCAGGGGTGGACGCGCAACCCCGCGCCATGCGCATCGGCCACCAGCGTCGTGGGCGCATCGCCGCGCCACAGCATGGCCTTGTCCGGGCCGATCCCCCAGGCATAGGTCGCCACCTGCTTGAGCCCCTCGGGGCTTATCATCGCGACATAGCTCGGCGCGGCCTTGTCCGCCGGCCCGCCCTCGCCGCCGAGCAGCTGGATCAGACGGATGCCGGTCATGGTCTTCAGATGCTTGAGGTTGTTCACCTCGAACGACTGGATGAAGACCGGCGCCTCCGCCGTCGTCCAGCCCGCCTCGGTCAACGCGGCGACCAGCGGTGCGTCGGTGCCCTTGCCGATCGAGGCGAAATAGGTCGGGTGCTTGGTCTCGGGATAGATGGCGATGGTGCGCCCCAATTCCTTCGACCGGGTCTTCGCCAGCGCGATGATCTCCTCCAGCGTCGGGATCGGGAACTGCCTATCATAGGCGGTCGAGCGCAGCTGCGGCAGGCGTTCGCGGGCGCGCAGGGTCTTCAGTTCAGCCAGCGTGAAGTCTTCGGTGAACCAGCCGGTTTCGGTCTGGCCGTCGATCGTCTTGGTCGTCTTGCGATCGGCGAACTCCGGGTGGGCGGCGACATCGGTCGTCCCCGAAATCTCGTTCTCATGCCGCGCGACCAGATGGCCGTCCTTGGTCGGCACCAGATCGGGTTCGATCACGTCCGCGCCCTCACGGATCGCCAGATCATAGGCGGCCAGCGTGTGCTCGGGCCGCTCCCCGCTCGCGCCGCGATGCGCGATGACGATGGGGGATGAGAGGGGTTTCGCAGGTCCGGCGGACATGGCCTCACCCTGCCCCATGGCGACGCTCGCGGCAATGAGAGTGGTTCGCAACGGGAAACGCAAGAGATTCATGGCGTTGTTTCATCCAATTCCAATCCCAGAGGGGATGTGCCCATGCATTTCACAATCAATGGTCAATCGCATGACATCGAGGTCGATGTCCGCACCTCGCTGCTCGATCTGTGTCGCGAGCATCTGGGGCTGACCGGGTCCAAGAAGGGCTGCGACCATGGCCAGTGCGGGGCGTGCACCATGTTAGTCAACGGCCGCCGGGTGAACGCCTGCCTGACGCTGGCGGTCATGCATCAGGATGACGAGATCACCACGATCGAGGGACTGGGCCAGCCGGGCAATCTCCACCCGCTGCAGGACGCGTTCGTGCGGCATGACGGGTTCCAGTGCGGATATTGCACGCCGGGTCAGATCTGCTCGGCGGTCGGCATGATGGACGAGGTGAAGAAGGGCTGGCCAAGCCATGTCACCGAAGACCTGGGCGCGGCCGAGCTGACGGTCGAGGAAATCTCCGAACGGATGAGCGGCAATCTGTGCCGTTGCGCCGCCTATCCCAATATCGTCGATGCGATCCGTGAGGTGGCCGGGCTGGGCGACCGCAATCCCAATGAGGATGTCGGCCGGGAGGTCGCGGCATGAAGCTGTTCGACTATGCCCGCGCCGACTCGGTCGCGACCGCCACCCGCGACGGAGCCGTACCCGGCGCGCGCTTCATCGCCGGGGGCACCAACCTGCTCGACCTGATGAAATTGCAGGTCGAGACGCCCGACACGCTGATCGACATCAGCCGCTTGGCCCTGACCGAGATCGAAGAGCGCGAGGATGGCGGCCTGACCATCGGCGCGCTGGTGCCCAATAGCGACCTCGCCGCCGACGCCCGCGTGATCGAGCGCTATCCGGTCCTGTCGCGCGCGCTGCTGGCGGGGGCCTCGGGGCAGTTGCGCAACAAGGCGTCGACCGGGGGCAATCTGCTCCAGCGGACCCGCTGCTATTATTTCTATGACCCCGCCACGCCGTGCAACAAGCGCGAGCCGGGGAGCGGCTGTTCGGCGATCGGCGGCGAGAACCGCATCCTCGCGATCCTCGGCACCTCGGACCAGTGCATCGCGACGCATCCCAGCGACATGGCCGTCGCCATGCGCGCGCTGGAGGCGGTGATCATCACCCAGAAGCCCGATGGCGACCGTCGCCGGATCGCGATAGGCGAATTCTATCGCCTCCCCGGCTCAACGCCCGAGATCGAGAATGTCCTGGAGCCGGGTGAGCTCATCACCCATGTCGAACTGCCCCCCGCGCCCGAGGGTAAGCAGACCTATCGCAAGGTGCGCGACCGGGCTTCCTATGCCTTTGCACTGGTCTCGGTCGCGGGAATCGTCGCGGTCGAGGGTGGCAAGATCAGCTCGGCGCGGCTGGCCTTCGGCGGCCTCGGGCCGATGCCGTGGCGCAACGAGGCGGTAGAAGCCGCTTTGATCGGGCAGGAGCCGACCGATGCCGCGTTCAATGCCGCCGCCGATGCGCTGCTGGCCGACGCCAAGGGCTATGGCTCGAACGACTTCAAGATTCCGCTGACGCGCCGCACTTTGGTCGCGACGCTCCGTGAACTGACGCAGGAGGGCTGATCCCATGTTCGGATTCGGCAAGGACGACACGAACGCGCTGACCATGAATCAGCCGCATCCTGACAGCCTGCTCGACACGGGCGTGCAGGGGGTGATTTCCAAACCGCTCGACCGGGTCGACGGCCCGAAAAAGGTGACGGGCACCGCCACCTATGCCGCCGAATACGCCATCGAAAATTGTGCCCACGGCGTACTGGTCAGCGCGACCAAGGGTCATGCCAAGATCAAGGCGATCGATGCCGATGCGGTGAAGGCGATCCCCGGCGTGATCGACGTCATTACCGACTACGCCACCTTCATCCGCAATTCGCAGCAGGGCGGCGAGACCGAAGCGCCGACGCAGGGCGTCCGCACCATCGACTATTTCGGCGAGATCATCGCGATCGTCGTCGCCGAGAGCTTCGAGGTCGCGCGCGATGCCGCCAAGCAGTTGAAGGTCGACTACGAACCGCTCGACGACGGCGCGTTCGACTATGAGGCGAACAAGGACAAGGCCGAGCCTGCGCCCGATGGCCTGATCAAGGGCCATTATGATCAGGGCGATTTCGACAAGGCGTTCGAGGGCGCGTCGGTGAAGGTCGACGTCACCTACACTACCCCCAGCCAGAACTCGGCGGCGATGGAGCCGCATGCCTCGATCGCGGTGTGGGAAGACGGCGCGCTGACGCTCTACGGCGCATACCAGATGCCGACCTCCGACGCGCAGCAGCTCGCCAAGGCGCTGGGCGTGGCCCAGTCCAAGGTGCGGATCATCTCGCGCTATATCGGCGGCGGCTTCGGGTCGAAGCTGGGCATCGCGCCCGAGAGCGTCGCCGCCGCCATCGCCGCCAAACAACTGGGCCGCCCGGTCAAGGCGGTGATGCTGCGCCAGCAGGTGTTCGACGCGACCGTCCGCCGCTCCAACACCGAACAGCGGATGCGGCTCGGCGCCGAGGCGGGCGGCCGCATCGTCGCGCTGGGTCACGAATCGATCACCTCCAACCTGCCCGACGAGGACTTTTTCGAGCCCGTCGGGATCGGCACCCACTTCCTCTATGGCGGTGAGAATCGGCGGATCAATCATGACGTGGTCCGGCTGAACTGGACGCTGTCCGGCTCGATGCGTGCGCCGGGCGAGGCGGTCGGCATGGTCGGCATGGAATGCGCCATGGACGAGCTTGCCGAGGCGATCGGCATGGACCCCATTGCCCTGCGCAAGGTCAACGATCCGCAGCAGGACCCGGAACTCAAGGTCCCCTATTCCTCGCGCAACCTCACCCGCTCGCTGGAGGAAGGTGCGAGGCGTTTCGGCTGGGACCAGCGTCAGAAGGCCGGCCAGCGGCGCGAGGGTGACTGGCTGATCGGCATGGGCGTCGCCGCCGCCTGCCGGTCGAACCAGTTGCAGCAGTCCGCCGCCAAGGTCGAACTCCATCCCGATGGCAGCGCCACCGTCTCCTCGGCGATGACCGATATCGGCACGGGCAGCTATACGATCATGGCGCAGATCGCCGCCGAAATTCTGGGCCTGCCGGTCGATAAGGTGACCATGTCGCTGGGTGACACCAACGATCCCCCCGCCGCCGGATCGGGTGGTTCCTGGGGTGCGGCGTCGGCCGGGTCGGCGGTGTATCTCGCGGCGGAGCGCGTGCGCGAGAAGCTGGCCAAGGCGATGGGCGTGAAGGCCGAAGACCTGACGCTCAAGGATGGCATGGCGATCGGCGACAATCGCTCGGTGCCGCTCGGCGAACTGGTCGGCAAGGACGGCCTGTCCGCGATCGGCGAGATCAAGCCCGGCCAGCAGGAGAAGCAATATAACCAGGCCAGCTACGGCGCGCATTTCGCCGAGGTCGGCGTCAACGTCGTCACCGGCGAAGTGCGCGTGCGGCGGATGCTGGGCGTGTTCGCGGCGGGGCGCGTGCTCAACGCCAAGACGGCGCGCTCGCAATGCCTGGGCGGCATGACCTTCGGCATCGGCACCGCGCTGACCGAGGAACTGATCCACGACCCGCGCACCGGCAAGCTGGTGAATCACGATCTGGCCGAATATCATGTGCCGGTGAACGCCGACGTGCCCCAGCTGGAGGTCCATTTCCTCGACGAGCGGGACATCCATGCCAATCCGATCCACGCCAAGGGCATCGGCGAGCTGGGCATTTCGGGCGCGGCCCCGGCGGTGGTCAACGCCATTTACAACGCCACGGGCGTGCGGGTGCGCGAGATGCCGGTGACGCTCGACAAGCTGCTCGATCATCTTCCGGCGCTTTGATGAGCGACCATGACAGCGTCCTCGCCGCCGCGAAGGAGTGGCGGGGCGAGAAGATGGCGATCGCGACAGTGGTGTCGACCTGGGGGTCGGCACCACGTCCGCGTGGCAGCCATATGCTGGTCCATGAGGACGGCCGGTTCGAGGGATCGGTGTCGGGCGGCTGCGTCGAGAACGACATCCTCCACACCGCTGCCGAGGTGATCGCGGGCGCGCCGTTCCAGGTGAAGCGCTACGGCGTGGCGGACGCCTCGGCCTGGGAAGTCGGCCTGCCCTGCGGCGGTGAGATCGCGGTGATGGTGCAAGCAGTGTCGGCGGACGGCTTCGACCCCGAACTGTTCGAACGGATCGCCGAGGCGCGCGAACAGGGTCGCGCCCTGACCGTCACCACCGACCTGACCAGCGGCCATTCGGACCTGCGCCCCATCGAGACGGGCGAGGTCTTCGCCAACCGCTACGACCCGCCACGCCGGTTGCTGATCGTCGGCGCGGTGCAGATCGCGCAGAGCCTGGCGCAACTGGCGCAGACTCTGGGCATCGCCACCACCGTCATCGACCCCCGCGCGCGCTTCCTGACCGAGGAGCGCTTCCCCGGCGTCACGCTCGACGATCGCTGGCCCGACGAGGCGGTCGCGGCCTATGCCCCCGGCCCGGCAACGGCCGTGGTGACGCTGAGCCACGACACCAAGATCGACGACCCCGCGCTGATCGCCGCGCTCGCCAGCAACACCGCCTATGTCGGCGCGCTGGGCAGTCGGCGCAGCCATGCGGCGCGGCGGGAGCGTCTGGCGGCGATGGGCGTTTCTCCCCAGGCGATCGACCGGATCGATGGCCCGGTGGGGCTGGACATCGGTGCGATCGGCCCCTCCGAGATCGCTCTGTCGATCGCGGCGGCGATGATAGGAGCCTTTCATGATCGACGCTGACAACGTGGTGCTGGTCCTGCTGGCGGCGGGGCGATCTGTCCGCTTCGGAGAGGCCAACAAGCTGGAGGCCGAATTTCTCGGCAAACCGGTGGGATTCCATGTCACCACCGCGCTGGAAAGCATTCCCTTCGCCGATCGCATCGTGGTGACCGACGGATGCCAGCTCGACTTCGGCTCACGCGGCTACCGGGTCATCCACAATGACTCGATCGACAAGGGCATGTCCCACTCGCTGCATCTGGGCGTGCGCGAGGCGATGACGGCGTCACCCCAGGCGATCCTGGTCGCGCTGGCCGATATGCCGCGCGTGACGGCGGCGCATATCTATCGCCTGTTCGACGCCTTTGACGGGCCGGACTCGGTGGTGGTGTCGAGTAATGGCGAGCACCCCACCCCGCCCGGCGTGTTCGGATCGGGCCGGTTCGACGAATTGCTGAAGCTGGAGGGCGACGAGGGCGGCCGCAAGCTGGTCGCGGGCGGCCGCCATGTCGTGACCGCGCCCGCCGAGTTGATCGACATCGACACGCCCGAGGATCTGGAACGCCTGCGCCAGCTCGTCCACGCGCCCGAGCGGACGATCACTCGTGCCGTAGCGCGTCAATCGGATTGAGCGCCGCCGCCCGCCGTGCCGGGAAATAGCCGAACACCACCCCGATCACCGCCGAAATCGCAAAGGCGATGATGTTGATCTGAAGGTCGAAGGTCCACGGCACCTGCATGACGGGCACCAGCAGCGCGATGATCGCCTGCGCGAGGATCAGCCCGATGATGCCGCCCAGGCAGGACAACACCACCGCCTCGACCAGGAACTGCATCAGCACCTCGCGCGCGACCGCGCCGATCGCCAGGCGGATGCCGATCTCGCGCGTGCGTTCGGTGACGGACACCAGCATGATGTTCATGATGCCGATGCCGCCGACCACCAGGCTGATCGCCGCCACCGCCGCGACGATCCGGGTCAGCATCGTCGTCGTACTGGTCAGCGTATCGCTGATCTGCTTGGTGTCGAAGATGTTGAAGTCGTCGTCCTTCGCGCCGGTGATATTGCGCCGTTCGCGCAGGAGATCGGTCAGCGACGCCTGTACGGCCGACGTCGAATAGGCCTGATCGACGCCGACCAGCATCAGGCGGATGTCGCGGCTGCCGGTGAAGCGGCGCTGCACCGCCTTGATCGGCATCAGCACGACATCGTCCTGATCGCCGAACCCGCCCTGCCCGCGCGTGGTCAGCACGCCGACGACATCACAGCTGATCGCACCGATACGGAAGCGCTTGCCGACCGCCTCGGTGTTGCGGAACAGATTCTGGCGCACGGTATTGCCGATGATGCACACCGCCTTGCCCGCCGCTTCCTCCGCCGAGGTCCATGTCCGCCCCGATGCCAGCGGCCAGGGCTGGACGGTGAAATAGGCGAGCGTCGTGCCGGTCACGGTCGTCGACCAGTTTGCGCCTTCGTAGATGGCGGTCGCGCTGGTCTGCGCCTGCGGGGCAACGGCGGTGACGCCGGCGATCTGGTCGGCGATCGCCTCGACATCCTCGGGCTTGAAGTCGGACGGACGCGGGCCGCCGCCCCCGCGCCCGAAGCCCTGGCCGGGCCGGACCTGTAGGATGTTGGTGCCCAGCGACGAGATCGACTGCTGCACGGCCGCCGTCGTCGCCTTGCCCAACGTCACCATGGTCACGACCGCGCCGACGCCGATGATGATGCCCAGCGTCGTCAGGAACGAGCGCAGCATGTGCCGGCGGATCGAGCGGATGGCGAGCAGGAGCGTGGTGCCGAACATCAGTGCGTATCCATCGCGGGGATCTCGCCCGGCCGGTGCTGCGCCTCGATCCGGTCGACCAGCCCGTCCTTGAAGTGGATCACGGTGCGCGCGAAGGCCGCCATGTCGGGCTCATGCGTGACCATCAGCACGGTGATGCCGCTGTCGCGGTTGAGCCCGGTCAACAGCTCCATGATCTCCACCGAGCGTTCGGAATCGAGATTGCCGGTCGGCTCGTCGGCCAGCAGCACGTCGGGGCTGGTGACGATGGCGCGGGCGATCGCCACGCGCTGCTGCTGCCCGCCCGACAGCTCGGCGGGGGTATGATCCCACCATTTGTCGAGGCCGACCTTCTCCAGCGCCGCCATGCCCAGCTCGCGCCGCGTGCGCTTGTCCTCGCCACGATAGAGCAAGGGCAGCTCGACATTCTCCAGCGCGGTGGTGCGCGACAACAGGTTGAAGCCCTGGAACACGAAGCCCAGATAGCGTCGCCGCAGCATCGCGCGCTGGTCGCGGTCGAGCGTCTCGACGGGATGGCCGCGGAACAGGAAGTTGCCGCCGCTGGGCACGTCGAGACAGCCCAATATGTTCATCGTCGTCGACTTGCCCGAGCCCGATGGCCCCATCACCGCGACGAAATCACCCGCCGCGATGTCGAGGTCGACGCCCTTCAACGCCTGGAACTGGGTCGCGCCGGTGCCATAACTCTTGGTGACGCCGCGAAGCTGGATGAGCGGGGCGTCAGCGGCCACCACCGCCACCCTGCTGGCCGCCACCCTGACGCCGCTGGCCACCGCTGCGTGGGGCCGCGCTCTCGCCGCCCGACAGCTGACCGGTGATGACCTGCATGCCCGGCTTCAGCCCGCCCGACAGAACTTCGGTCATCGATCCATTGGTGTCGCCGGTGACGATCTGGATCGGCTGCGGCTTGCCGTCGCCGCCCTTTACATAGACGGTCTGGGTCGCACCGCGCTGCACGGTGGCGGTACGCGCCGCCCGGTCACGGCGCGGGCGGAAGGTCAACGATCCGGCGATGCCGCCGCCGCCCGCCTGCGCACCGTCCGACGGCTTGAAGCGCAGGGCGGCATTGGGGATCAGCATCACGCCCCGCTTGTCCGACGTCACGATGTCGGCGGTCGCGGTCATGCCGGGGCGCAGTTGCAGGTCGGGGTTCGCCACCGTCAGATCGGCGGCATAGCTGACCACCTGCCCCGTGCTCGACGTCGCGCTGGCCGTCGAGGAGGTGGAGGCGGTCGCCGCGCTGACCGTCAGGTTCGATCCCAGGTCGACGCGGGTGATCGTCGCGGGAAAGGTACGGCCCGGAAAGGCGTCGACGGTGAAATCGGCCTTCTGCCCGACCTTGACCTCGCCGACATCGGCCTCATCGATCGCGACCTCCAGCTTCATCTTGGTCAGGTCTTCGGCGATGACGAACAGGGTTGGCGTATTGAACGACGCCGCGACCGTCTGGCCCGGATCGACCTGCCGCGCCAGCACCACACCCGACACGGGCGAGCGGATGATCGCGCGCTGGCGCTGGGTCTGCGACTGGGCGAGCTGCGCACGCGCGGCGGCGACATTGGCCTCCGCCACGCGCAGCGCCGCGACCGCGCGCTGGGCATCGGCGCGGCCGGCCTGCAGCTCGGTCGCGGAGGGCACGCGGCCGTTCGACAGCTTATAGACCTGTTCCAGCCGTGCGAGCTGCGCCTGCGCCTCGGCTACGGTGGCCCGCGCCTGCGCGACCTGCGCCTGATTGGCGTTGAGGGTGGCCTGGCCCGCGCGGATTTGGTCGTCGATCTGTTCGGGATCGATCAGCGCCAGCGCCTGTCCCGCCTGCACCCGGTCATTCACATCGACGACGACCCTGGTGACCAGACCCGACAGCTGCGAGCCGACCGTCACCTGGTTGGTCGGGGCCAGCTTGCCGGTCGCCGAGACGGTCACGGTCAGGTTGCCGCGCGTGACCGGCGCGGTGGCGAAGCCCGCCTCCTTTGATCCGCCGAAGCAGCTTTTGAGCAACAGGAGCAGCAGCACGACGCCGACCGCGACCACGCCCCATTGCACCCATTTGCGCCAGCGCGGCTGGGGCTTCACGCCCAGGAAATCGTCGAGAGTCTGGTCGGCCATCAGCGGTTGTCCGGGGTTGGGGCCGCGAGCGGCGGGGCTTGCGGAATGGTATCGGCGTCCCAGCCGCCGCCAAGCGCGGCGAACAGCGAGACCTGCGCGGTGGCGGCGTCGGAGCGGGCCTGGACCAGCCCGTTCTGCGCGCTGAGCAGCGCGGCCTCCTGCTGCGACAGGGTGGTGAAATCGGTCAGCCCGGTGCGATACTGGCTGCGCGCCAGGATCGCCGAGTTGCGCGCGGCGTCGAGCTGGATGGCGAATTGCCGCTCGCGCTCGCGCGCGGTGTTCAGCGCGACGATGGCATTCTCGACATCCTCGAGCGCCAGCAGGACCGTGCCCTGATAGGCGGCATAATTCTGCTCGGCGACGGCGCGGGCATTGCGCACCTGCGCGCGCAGGCGACCGCCGTTGAAGATCGCCTGGGTCAGCCCGGCGAACAGGCTGCCGGTGATCGCATCGCCCAGCGAGCCGAGGCTGGTCGCCGCCGTGTTGATATTCCCCGAAATGGCGAGCGCGGGGTAGAGCGCGGCCTGCGCAACGCCGATCCGCGCCGTCGCGGCGGCCAGGTTGCGCTCGGCGGCGCGGACATCGGGGCGACGACGCAGGATGTCGGCCGGGATGCCGACCCCGATCGCCGCCGGCCCGCGCGGGATCGGCCGCACCGCCGCCAGCCGCGTCTTCAGTGCGCCGGGCGCTTGCGCGGTCAGCACGCCCAGCCGCGAGACGGCGGCGTTATATTGCTGCTCGATCGAGGGGATGGTCGCGGCGGTCTGTGCCCGCTGGCTGCGCGCCTGTTCGGCGTCGAGCGAGGAGACGAGGCCCGCCTGTACCCGGAAACCCGCAATCTCCAGATTGTCGTCCTGCAACGCCAGGCTGGCGCGTGCATTGGCGAGCTGCGCCTGATAGGCGCGGGCGAGCATGTAATTGCGCGCCAGCTCGCTCTCGACGGTCAGCAGCGTCGCGGCATAGCTGAACCCGGCGCCCTCATAGGTGGCGCGGGTCGCCTCGACCGTGCGGCGGACTTCGCCGAACAGGCCGACCTGATAGCTGGCCGACAGTCCGACCGTATAGCTGTTGCTGCCGCCCCCGCCGGTATCGACGACGGTGCCGTCGGGCAGGGTGAAACTCCGCCCGCCGCCGCGCAGATTCTCGTTGCGCTGATAGCCGGTCGATCCCGACACATTGGGCAGCAACGCGGCGCGGCTCTGCACCAGGCTTTCGCGCGCCTGCCGCAACCGGGCGATGGCCTGCGCGACATCGGTGTTGGCGACGACCGCCTGCTCGACCAGTTCGGCCAGCAGCGGATCGTCGAACGACCGCCACCAGCGGGTCAGGTCCTGCGCCTGGGCGTTGGCGGCAGGCACCGACCATTGATCGGGCACCCCCAGTTCCGAGGAAGCGGCGGGACGATAATCGGGGCCGACCGTGCAACCGGCGAGGATCGCCGGCGCCAGAAGAAGGACGCGGGTGCGAGGCTTCATGGCGGCGAACCTGCCCGGCGGTAGCGGTCCCGTCCAGCCCGTTTGTGTCGCAAACTGTGGCAATCGGGCGGAAACGTTCGGAAACATCCGGCCGGGACGCCCCGGCCGGATGTCCGGTCACTCCAGTTCGAGGATGATCGCGTCGACCGCCAGGCTGTCGCCGGCCTTGGCGGTGATGGTCTTGACCGTCCCCGTCTTGGCGGCGCGCAGGATGTTTTCCATCTTCATCGCCTCGACGACCGCGAGCGGCTGGCCGGCCTCGACCTTGTCGCCCTCGGTCACGTCCAGCCGGACGAGCAGGCCCGGCATCGGCGCGATCAGGAATTTGGACAGGTCGGGCGGGATCTTCTCGATCAGATGCTGCGCGTAAGGCGCCGCGCGGGCGGGCAGGACACGGGTGACGTGGCTGGCCCCGCGCGTGGTCAGCTTGAAGCCGGTGCGGGTCTTGGCGATGCGAACATGGAGCGTCTCGCCATCCTCATCCTCGACCGCGATCATCCGGTCGCCCGGCGTATAGGCGATGGCGAGGTCCAGCTCCGCGCCATCGACGCTGATCCCATCGGTCGAGACATGGACCGCGTGGTCCGCCCCGCCGATCCGCACGGTCCAGTCGGCGGGCGGTTGCAGCCGATGGCCAAGCTGGCCGTCGATCCGCCGCGCGCGGTCGGCCTCGGCGGTGGCGGCGAAGGCGGTGACGGCGGCGAGGGTCTTGATCAGCTCTTCACCGGCGGGCGCGCCCTGGAACCCCTCTGGATATTCCTCGGCGATGAAGCCGGTCGACAGGTTTCCCGAGCGGAAGCGCGGATGCTGCATCAGCGCCGAGACGAAATCGATGTTGGTCCCCGGCCCGACGATCTCGAACGCGTCGAGCGCGGCGATCTGCGCATCGATCGCGGCTTCGCGGGTCGGCGCCCAGGTGACGAGCTTGGCGATCATCGGGTCGTAGAACATGCTGACCTCGCCGCCCTCGGCGACGCCGTCATCGACGCGGACGCGGACATCGTCGTCCCGCTCCTCGGCGGGCGGGTTGTAGCGCACCAGCCGCCCGGTCGAGGGCAGGAAGCCGCGATACGGGTCCTCGGCATAGACGCGGTTCTCGATCGCCCAGCCGGTCAGGGTCACGTCGTCCTGGCCGAACGCCAGCGGCTCGCCCGCCGCGACGCGGATCATCTGCTCGACCAGATCGAGGCCGGTGATCTCTTCGGTCACCGGATGCTCGACCTGGAGCCGGGTGTTCATCTCGAGGAAGTAGAAGCTCTTACCCGTCGTGTCCGCACCCGACACGATCAGCTCGACGGTCCCCGCCGAATAATAGCCGACCGCGCGCGCCAGCGCGACCGCCTGCTCGCCCATGGCGCGGCGCATTTCGGGCGTGACGAAGGGCGACGGGGCTTCCTCGACCACCTTCTGGTGGCGGCGCTGGACCGAGCATTCGCGCTCGCCGAGATAGACGATATTGCCATGCTGGTCGCCCAGCACCTGGATTTCGATATGGCGGGGGCTCTCGATGAATTTCTCGATGAAAACACGGTCGTCGCCGAAGCTGGCGAGCCCCTCGCGCTTGGTCGCCTCGAAGCCCTCGCGCACATCCGCCTCAGACCAGGCGAGCCGCATGCCCTTGCCGCCGCCGCCCGCCGATGCCTTCATCATGACGGGGAAGCCGATGTCCGAGGCGATGCGCACCGCTTCCTCGGTATCGGCGATCTCGCCCAGATAGCCGGGGACGACATTGACCCCGGCCGCCTTGGCCAGCTTCTTCGATTCGATCTTGTCGCCCATCGCGGCGATGGCGTTGGGCGGCGGGCCGATAAAGGCGACCCCCGCCTCCGCGCAGGCTTTCGCAAAGCTCTCGCGCTCGGACAGGAAGCCGTACCCTGGGTGGATGGCATCGGCCCCGGTCGCCTTGGCGGCGGCGAGGATCAGGTCGGCCTTGAGATAGCTCTCGGCGGCGGGTGCCGGCCCCAAGCGGACCGCTTCATCGGCCAGCCGGACATGCGGCGCGCTGGCATCCGCGTCCGAATAGACCGCGACGGTGGCGATGCCCATCGCGCGCGCGGTGCGGATCACCCGGCACGCGATTTCCCCGCGATTGGCGATCAGGATTTTCTGGAACACGGGGATACCTCTCCTTTTATGTCGTTGGTCCGTGTCACCTGTTCCCCGGCGAAGGCCGGGGTCCAGTTTCTCTATGGCCGGTGGCGCGCCATCACTGGTTCACCGCAACTGGGCCCCGGCCTTCGCCGGGGAACACAAGCGGCGAGGACGGATCACTCCGCCGCGACCCGCATCGGCTCCGCGCCTTCCATCGGCTTCAGGCCCAGCTTGGCGAACAGCGCGGCGTCGGCATCATCGCCCGCATTGCCCGCGGTCAGCAGCTTGTCGCCGGTGAAGATCGAGTTCGCCCCCGCCAGGAAGCACAAAGCCTGTGTCGCCGCCGACATGCTCTCGCGGCCCGCCGACAGGCGGACCATGCTCATCGGCATGGTGATGCGCGCGACGGCGACGGTGCGAACGAACTCGATATCGTCGATCCGGGCGAGCGGCGTGTCGGCGAGCATGTCGCCCAGCACCGTGCCCTTGACCGGCACCAGCGCGTTGACCGGCACGCTCTCCGGGTGGCGCGGCAGGGTGGCGAGCGCATGGACGAAGCCCACCCGGTCGCCGCGCGTCTCGCCCATGCCGACGATGCCGCCGCAGCACACCGAGATGCCCGCCTCGCGGACGTTGGACAGCGTTTCCAGTCGGTCCTCGAAGCAGCGCGTCGTGATGACGTTGGCGTAGTTCTCCGGCGAGGTGTCGATATTATGGTTGTAATAGTCGAGGCCCGCTGCGGCCAGCCGCTGCGCCTGGGGCGCATCGAGCATGCCCAGCGTCATGCAGGTCTCCAGCCCCATGGCCTTCACGCCCTCGACCATGGCGACGACCTTGTCCATGTCGCGCTCCTTCGGGCTGCGCCAGGCCGCGCCCATGCAGAAACGCTGCGAACCCGCCGCCTTGGCCTCGGCCGCCGCCGCCAAAACGGCGTCGACGTCCATCAGCTTCTCGGCCTTCACGTCGCTTGTCGCCGAGGCGCTCTGCGAGCAATAGCCGCAATCCTCGGGACAGCCGCCGGTCTTGATCGAGCAGAGCGTGCACAGCTGCACCTCGTCCGCCGCGTGATGCGCGCGGTGCACCTCGGCGGCACGGAACAGCAACTCGGTGAAGGGCAGGTCGAACAGTGCGCTGATCTCGGCCCGGGTCCAGTCGGTGCGCAGCGCGGTGGTGGTCGTCATTCCGTATCGTCCTGTCATTCGCCCGTCTCGGGCGGCATATTATGGCCCAGCAGCCTCAGCACATCTTCGGCCGCTTTCACAAGATTGGTCCCGGGGCCGAAAATCGCCTGCACCCCGGCATCATAGAGCGCCTGATAGTCCTGTGCGGGAATAACGCCACCCGCGATGACCTTGATATCGGCACGCCCTGCGTCGCGTAAGAAGCCGATCAGCTCGGGGATCAGCGTCTTGTGCCCGGCCGCCAGGCTGGAAGCGCCGACCACATCGACATCGCGGGCCAGTGCGAGTTGCGCGGCCTCCTCGGGCGTCTGGAAGAGCGCGCCGGGGACAACCTCGAAGCCCAGGTCACCGAACATCGAGGAGACGAGGTTGGCGCCCCGGTCATGCCCGTCCTGGCCCATCTTGGCCACGAACAGCCGGGGCTTGCGGCCGAGGCGGCGCTCGACGGCTTCGACGCCGCGAAGAAGGCGGGCCCAGCGTTCGTCCTCGGCATAGGCGCCGCCGTATACGCCGGATACCGGGGTCGGCTGGGTGCCGTAGCGGCCGAAGGCATCCTCCAGCGCGGCCGAGATCTCGCCCAAGGTCGCGCGCGCACGCGCCGCCTCGACGGCCAGTGCGAGGAGATTGCCTCCCATTCCTCCCTGAGCTTGCTCGGGGAGGGAGACCGCAGCCGAAGGCTGTGGTGGAGGGGCGGCAACCTCATCCCCCGCCCCTCCACCATCGCTGGCGCGATGGTCCCCCTCCCCAAGACGAGCTTGGGGAGGATTTTGGGCGGCGTTGCGCAGGGCATCGAGTGCCGCTTGGGCTGCCGCCTCGTCCCGCGCCGCCTTCACGGCCGCGATCCGCGCCACCTGTCCGGCGCGCACCGCATGATTGTCGATGTCCAAAATCTCGACCGGCGCTTCGTCGGCCAGCCGGTACTTATTGACCCCAACGATGACATCCTCGCCCCGGTCGACCTTCGCCGCACGCGCCGCCGACGCTTCCTCGATCATCGCCTTGGGCCAGCCCGCCGCGACCGCCTTGGCCATGCCGCCCTCTGCCTCAATCCGCTCGATCAATTCCCAGGCGCCGTCGACCAGCGACTGGGTCAGGCTCTCGACGTAATAGCTGCCGCCCAAGGGATCGACGACCTTGGTCATCCCCGTCTCTTCCTGCAGCACGATCTGCGTGTTGCGCGCGATCCGGGCGGAGAAGTCGGTGGGCAGCGCGATCGCTTCGTCCAGCGCGTTCGTATGGAGCGATTGCGTCCCGCCCAGCATCGCGGCCATCGCCTCGATCGTGGTGCGGATGACGTTGTTATACGGGTCCTGCTCGGTCAGCGACACGCCGCTGGTCTGGCAGTGGGTGCGCAGCATCTTCGAGCGCTCGTCCTGTGCCCCCAGCTGGGTCATCGCCCGGTGCCACAGCACCCGCGCCGCGCGCAGCTTGGCGACCTCCATGAAGAAGTTCATGCCGATCGCGAAGAAGAAGGACAGGCGGCCTGCGAACTTGTCGATGTCGAGGCCCGACGCCACGCCGTATTTCACATACTCCATGCCATCGGCGATGGTGAACGCCAGCTCCTGGAGCTGCGTCGCCCCGGCCTCCTGCATATGATAGCCGCTGATCGAGATGCTGTTGAACTTGGGCATCTCGGCCGAGGTATAGGCGAAGATGTCCGAGATGATCCGCATGCTCGGCTCAGGGGGATAGATGTACGTGTTGCGGACCATGAACTCCTTGAGGATATCGTTCTGGATGGTCCCTTCCAGCTTGGAGCGGTGAACGCCCTGTTCCTCGGCCGCGACGATGAAGAAGGCCAGCACCGGGATCACCGCGCCGTTCATCGTCATGCTGACCGACATGGCATCCAGCGGGATACCGTCGAACAGGATCTTCATATCCTCGACCGTGTCGATCGCGACGCCCGCCTTGCCGACATCGCCGGTCACGCGCGGGTGGTCGCTGTCGTAACCCCGGTGCGTGGCGAGGTCGAAGGCGACCGACAGCCCCTTCTGCCCCGCCGCCAGATTGCGGCGGTAAAAGGCGTTGGATTCCTCGGCGGTCGAGAAGCCCGCATATTGCCGGATCGTCCAGGGGCGGCCCGCATACATGCTGGCGCGCACGCCGCGCGTGAACGGCGCGAAGCCCGGCAGGCCGGGATCGGTGGTCACATCGGCGGCGGTGTAGAGCGGCTTGACCGTGATCCCCTCGGGCGTCTGCCAGTCGAGGTCGCGCCCCTTCACCTCTCGCGCGGCAAGGGCTTCCCAGTCTGACAGCTCAGGGCGTTCGGCCATCGGCCACTCCTCATCCACTCTTATTTTATTTCACTAGAGCGAAATTATCATACCCGCGCAAGTCTCACCGCCCGAGGAAACGCGGTGGACGCTTCTCGAAAAAGGCCCGGCCGCCCTCCTCACCATCCTGCGTCGCGCGGGCGGCGCGTTGGTCGTCGGCCTCGCGGGCCAGCGCGGTGGCATAGTCGCTGTCGAACCCGGCGTGGAGCGCGCGGCGCATCAGCCCCAAGGCCACGCTCGGCCCCGCCGCCAACCGCTCGGCGAGCGCCAGCGCCTCGCCGTCGAGGGCATCGTCGGCGACGACCTTGTGGATCATGCCCCAGTCGAGGGCCTTGGCCGCCGCCACCCGCTCGCCCAGCATCATCATCTCGGCGGCCCGCGCCCGGCCGATCAGGCGCGGCAGCATCCAACTCGCGCCGCCATCGGGAACGAGGCCGATATTGACGAAGGCGTGGAGGAAATAGGCATTCTCGCTCGCGACGCAGAAGTCGGCGGCGAGCGCCAGGCTGCACCCGATCCCCGCCGCCGCGCCCCGCACCGCGCTGACCACGGGAATGGGCAGGTCGGCGAGCGTCAGCATCGCGAGGTTGTAATGCTCGACCAGCGCGCGGTGGACGGTATCGGGCCCGACATCGCCACCCGATATGTCCGCGCCCGAGCAGAAGGCCCGCCCCTCGCCCGCGATTAGCACAGCACGGGCGTCGCCGCGTGCGTCGAGTGCTTCGCGGATCGCATCGAACAGCGCGGGCGGCGCGGCATTCAGCCGCTCGGGCCGGTTGAGCGTCAGGACCAGCACATCCCCCCGGCGCTCGACGCGCAGCATGGTGTCGCTCAATGATCGTCTCCCGGCGTTTCCATCAGTTCGACCAGCACCCCGCCCATGTCGTGCGGATGGAGGAAGACGACCGGCGTACCATGCGCGCCGATACGCGGCGGGCCCAGCAGCGTCGCGCCCTTGGCCTGAAGATCGGCGACGGCGGCGGGGATGTCGGCCACCTCGAAGCACAGGTGATGCTGCCCACCGGCCGGGTTCTTCTTCAGGAAGTTGGCGATAGGCGAGGTTTCGTCGAGCGGCTGGATGAGTTCGATCTGGGTGTTGGGCGCGTCGATGAAGCACACCCGCACGCCTTGCGGCGGTAGATCGAAGGGCTCGCCGATCGCGTCCGCGCCGAGAAGATGGCGATAGGTCTCGACCGTCTTCTCGATCGACGGCGTGGCGATACCGATATGGTTGAGACGGCCGAGGGTCATATCGTATCCTTCGTCATTGCGAGCGCAGCGAAGCAATCCAGGGTCTCGCGCGGCGCACTGGATTGCTTCGCTGCGCTCGCAATGACGGGGCAGAATGCGGAGTCATCCATGGGCGATCTGCTCGAACAGGTCATGCCAATACGGGTTCAATTCTTCGATCAACCGAATTTTGCGGGCACGCGACCCGCCCTTCAGCTGCTTCTCACGCAGGATCGCGGTTTCCATCGTTTCCGCCGCCTCGAACCAGACCAACGACTTGCAGCCATAACGCTGGGTGAAGCCATCGGCGACGCCTTCGCGATGCTGCCAGACCCGTTGTGCCAGGTTCGATGTCACGCCGACATAGATCGTGCCGTTGCGCTGGCTGGCCATGATATACACGGCTGGCTGTTTCACCGCGCCACCGCGTCATTGCGAGCGAAGCGCGGCAATCCAGGGTTCCACACGACGCCCTGGATTGCTTCGCTACGCTCGCAATGACGAGATTCAAAGCGGCAGATTGTCATGCTTCTTCCACGGGTTTGCCAGGTCCTTGTTGCGCAGCTTGCGCAGGCCCAGTGCGATCCGCCTGCGGGTCGAATGTGGCTGGATCACCTCGTCGACGAAGCCCTTGGACGCCGCGACGAACGGGTTGGCGAAACACGCCTCATATTCGGCGGTGCGCTCGGCGATTTCCTCGGGCGTCTTGCCCCGGAAGATGATCTCGACCGCGCCCTTGCCCCCCATCACCGCGATCTCGGCGGTCGGCCAGGCATAGTTGAGGTCGCCGCGTAAGTGCTTGGACGCCATCACGTCGTATGCGCCGCCATAAGCCTTGCGGGTGATGACCGTGATCTTGGGGACGGTGGCCTCAGCATAGGCGAACAGCAATTTCGCGCCATGCTTGATGATGCCATTATGCTCCTGCGCCGTGCCGGGCAGGAAGCCGGGCACGTCGACGAAGGTCACGATCGGAATCTCGAACGCATCGCAGAAGCGCACGAAGCGCGCCGCCTTGCGGGACGCGTTGATGTCGAGCACGCCCGCCAGCACCATCGGCTGGTTGGCGACGAAGCCGACCGTGCGCCCTTCGATCCGGCCGAAGCCGGTGATGATGTTGGCCCCGTGCGCGGGCTGCACCTCGAAGAAGTCGCCCTCGTCGACGACCTTCGACAACAGCTCGTGCATGTCATAGGGCTGGTTGGCGCTGGCCGGGATCAGCGTGTCGAGGCTTTCCTCGATCCGGTCCCAGGCATCGGCGGTCGGCCGCTCTGGCACGCCCTCGCGGTTGTTGGCGGGCAGAAAGTCGATGAAATCGCGCGCGGCGAGCAGCGCCTCGATATCGTCCTCGAACGCCACGTCGGCGACGCCGGTCCTGGTGGTGTGCGTCACCGCACCGCCCAGCGCTTCCTGGGTCACGACTTCGTTGGTCACCGTCTTCACCACATCCGGGCCGGTGACGAACATATAGCTCGAATCCTTCACCATGAAGATGAAGTCGGTCATGGCGGGCGAATAGACCGCACCGCCCGCACACGGCCCCATGATGAGGCTGAGCTGCGGCACCACGCCCGACGCCAGCACGTTGCGCTGGAACACCTCGGCATAGCCGCCCAGGCTGGCCACGCCCTCCTGGATGCGCGCACCGCCGCTATCGTTCAGGCCGATGACGGGCGCACCGACCTTCATCGCCATGTCCATGATCTTGCAGATCTTCTGCGCGTGTCGTTCGGACAGCGAGCCGCCGAAGACGGTGAAGTCCTGGCTGAAGACGAACACCAGCCGCCCGTTGATCGTGCCCGAGCCGGTCACCACGCCGTCACCGGGGACGACCTGTTCGGTCATGCCGAAGTCGGTGCAGTTATGCTCGACGAACATGTCGAGCTCCTCGAAACTACCCTCGTCGAGCAGCACGTCGAGCCGCTCGCGTGCGGTCAGCTTGCCCTTGGCATGCTGCGCGGCGACACGCTTCTCGCCCCCACCGGCGCGCGCGGCGGCGCGGCGGCGTTCCAGTTCGACCATCGTCGATGCCATGACCTCTCCTTCAATCTTTGCCGGGGCTTATGCCCGAGAGGTCGGGGGGATGGCAATCGCGGGGATTTCCGCTTTCGTAAGGGGAAGGGGCAGACGCGTGCCCAGCACGCTCCCCCTCCCGCAGGCGGGAGGGGGTCGGGGGGAGGGCTAGGAGTCTCACCGAGACCACCGCCTGTGGCCCTGCCCTCCCCCAACCCAGTTTCAGGTAAACGATGCCCCGCATCGTTTAGGTCATGCCGGGAGCATGACCGACCTGAAACTCGCCTGCGGGAGGGGAGTAAAGAAGGTCAGATGTCCAACGCCCAGCCGTCGCGGCCCTTGGGATCGAACGGCGCATTCGGCACGAACCGCTCCGCCCCCGCCCGCAGCCGCAACACGCTCCAATCGCCGCGCCGGTCGACCGTCTCCAGCACGCAGCCGCACGCCTCATACGCCGCGACCACATCGGCGCGCTGCGTTTCCAGCAACCCTGCCAGCACCAAGGTCGCCTCCGGCCCCGCGATCGCGGCCAGTTCGGGCGCCATCGAGATCAGCGGCCCGGCCAGGATATTGGCGATCACCAGATCATAAGGTGCCGCCGCCATGATCGGATCGGCGAGCGCCCCGTCGGCGACGATCAGTTCGACCCCGTCGACGCCATTGATCACGGCATTCTCGGCGGTCACATCGATCGCGATCGGATCGATGTCGGTCGCGACGACCTTCGCCTCCGGCCAGAGATGCCGCGCGGCAAAGGCGAGCAGGCCGGTGCCCGTGCCCACGTCGATCGCGTTCTTGACGCTCTCCCCGGCCATCGCATCGAGCATGGCGAGACAACCGCTGGTCGTCTCGTGATGCCCGGTGCCGAACGCCCGGCCCGCCGGGATATGGAAACCGCGCAAGCCCTCCGGCACCGCCTCGTCGCCCGTGTGGACGAAGAAGCGCCCGACCGAGAGGGGCTCCAGCCCCGCCTGGCTCATCGTCACCCAGTCCTGCGCCGCCAGATGCTCGACCGTAGCGGGATGGTCGCCCGCGCTCGGCGCCAGCGCGCGGATCGCCGCGATCGTCGCGGCATCCGGCTCGGCCTCGAAATAGGCGTCGAGCCGCCAATGCTCGCGGTCGTCCTCCACCTCTTCGGTGGTCATGATGACCGCGTCGATCGCCAGATCGTCGGCGGCGTCGATCGCCTCCGCCTCGTCGCGGGTGCAGGGTAGGGTCAGCTTCCAGCTGTCAGCGGACATAGCTGGCTCCGTTCACGTCGAGGACCGCGCCGGTCATCGAAGGGGGCGCGTCGGTGCACAGGAAACGGACGGTCGCGGCGACCTCCTCGGGGCTGGCGACGCGGCCCAGCGGAATGTCGGCGAGCAGCTTCTCGCCGCCACGGCTGGCCAGATAATCGTCGGCCATGCCGGTCATGGTGAAGCCGGGGCAGACGGCGAAGGCCAGGATGCCTTGCGCAGCATAGCCCCGCGCGATCGTCTTGGTCATCGCGACCATGCCGCCCTTGGACGCGGCATAATGCCAGTGGGCAGGGCTGTCGCCCCGGTACGCCGCGCGGCTGGCGATGTTGACGATGCGGCCGCCGACCCCACGCGCCTGCCAGTGCAGAACGGCGAGGCGGCAGAGTTCGGCCGAGGCGGTCAGATTGACCTGCATCGTGCGCGCCCAGCTGTCCGACCAGTCGTCGGCGTCGAGCGGGCTGGCTTCAAAGATACCGGCATTGTTGACGAGCACGTCGATCGCGCCGCCGGCCTGTTCCAGCGCCTCGACCCAGAGCCGCGCGGGCGCGTCCGCCTGCGACAGGTCGGCGGCGATACCGCTGCGCGTGCCATGGCCCAAGACCCGCGTGTCGGGCAGTTCGCCCAAGGTCGATGCGATGGCCGCGCCGATGCCTCGGCTGCTGCCCGTTACCAATATCGTCGTCATGCCCCCGCCGTGCCGGGGGATCGCCGAAGCGTCAACCGGCACCTGGAATTCCTCCCCTGCAAGGGGAGGTGGCAGGGCGAAGCCCTGACGGAGGGGTGTCACCCTCTCGATAGCGGGACACCCCTCCGACGCGCTACGCGCGCCACCTCCCCTTGCAGGGGAGGAATTTGCGTCACGCCGCGACGCGGGCGACGAACTGGGTGGCGCTGGTCTTCAATTCGCCCAGCTGGGTGTCGAGGCTTTCGAAGCCGCGCCCAACCTGATCGATCTCCTGCGCGACATTCTCGGTATCGGCGCGGATCGCGGCGATGGTGTGCGACATCGAGTCGGCGGCGAGCGCGGTTTCGTCGACGGCCGCCGTAATCGCGGTCACCGTCTGCGCCTGCGCCTCCATGGCATAGCGGATATGCTCGGCCGAGGCCTGCAGCTCGTTGACGGTCGCCTTGATCGAGGCGTTGGTGTCGACCGTCGACTTGGTCGCGGCCTGAATCGCGGCGATCTTGGTCGCGATGTCGTCGGTGGCACGCGCGGTCTGGCTGGCGAGGCTCTTCACCTCCTGCGCGACGACGGCAAAGCCCCGGCCGGCATCGCCGGCGCGCGCGGCCTCGATCGTGGCGTTCAGCGCCAGCAGATTGGTCTGCCCGGCGATGTCGCGGATCAGGCCCAGGATCGATTCGATCGACTTGGCGTGGTCCGACAGCATCTCCGACATGCCGACCGCCTGGCCGGCCTGCGCGGCGGCGCGGTTGGCGACATCGGCGGCCTGGTCGACCTCGGCGCGGGCATCCTCGATCGCGCGGATGAGGCCTGCGGCGGTCTGCGCCGCCTCGCGCATCGCGACCGCCGACTGTTCGGCGGCGGCGGCGACCTCGCTCGACTTGCCCAGCATGCCGCGCGTCGACAGCGACGCCTCCTGTGCCTGACGACGCAGGTCGCGACCCTCGATCGTCGCATTCTCGACCACGGTCGCGATGCCGTTGCGGAAATCCCCCGCCAGCCGCTCGCGCTGCCGCTCGGCGGTCCAGCGCTCATAGCCGGCGAACAATTCGACGGTTAGTTCGGTCTCCATCCCGAACAACCGCATCAGCGTATCGATCAGCGCGGTGCGGCGCGGGTCTTCCTCCGGGATGACGTCGAGCAGCACCTTGAGCGCCGCCCGGTCGCTGGCGCAGGACATGGCCAGCACCTCCATGGGCGGCACGCCCGCGCCATAGGCGGCGGAAACCGAACGCCCGAGCGACTCGACCCAGTCGCGCCCCGCCAGATTGCAGAATCGGTTGCGCAGATAGGCGCGCCCCGCCGTCCGCTGCCGGTCGCGGTCGAGCGGCGACCATTCGGGCTGGTGCGGATTGGCCGTGCGCCAATGCTGCCAATAGGCGTCGATCACCTCGTCGGCGCGCGGATCGATCAGCGGCCAGAGCTCCGACGCCAGCCGGACAAGCGAGCCGTCGCCCCCGTCAAAGGCGCGAATCCGCGTGTCGAGGTCGATCTCGGCGGTGATGATCGTGGACGATGGCAGGTCGGACTTCAAAACGCGGCTCCCTTGGTGTCGGGCACACTGGCACGCGCCGGGCCCATGGGAACCCGACGCCTGCGACTCTGACCCGGAAAGCGTTAAGGGCGCGTTAGCCGCGTTGCGGAGGGGCCGGCGGCATGCGAAACATCCGCCCCAGGCTTGCGCAAATGCGCCTCGCGACTTGCATCCTGACGGCGTCTTCACCATAGGCGTATCCGCAAACCAGCCCGACCTTAGACTGTTCGAGGATCTGCCCTTGGCCGCCCGCAACACCGCACGCCCGCTTTCCCCGCACCTCCAGATCTGGAAATGGGGCCCCAACATGCTGGTCTCCATCCTGCACCGCGCCACCGGCACGGGCATGGCGACCGTGGGCACGGCGTTGCTCGTGTGGTTCCTGGCGGCGGTTGCCGCCGGCCCCGAAAGCTATGCGACCTTCCGCGACGTCTTCACCGTCCAGTCGGGTCGTCTCAACATCATCGGCTATATCGTCGGCATCGGCCTGACCGCCTGCCTGTTCCAGCACATGGCCAACGGCATCCGCCACCTGTTCATGGATGTGGGCGCAGGCTTCGAGCTGAAGTCGAACAAGCGTCAGGCGCAAGCCACCATCGTCTTCGCCGTCGTGATGACGGTGGCCTTCTGGCTCTATCTGGGGATCAAGTGATGCGTTCCGGAACCGCGATCGGCCGCGTACGCGGCCTGGGCTCGGCCAAGTCGGGCACCCATCACTGGCTCAACCAGCGCCTGACGGCGGGGTCGAACTTCCTGCTGGTCGTCTGGCTGCTGATCTCGATCCTGCGCCAGCCGTCCTATGACTATGCCGCGATGCGGCTGTGGCTGGCCAATCCCTGGGCCGCCATCCCGATGGTGATGCTGGTCGCGTCGATCTTCTATCACATGCGCCTGGGCCTCCAGGTCGTGATCGAGGATTATGAGCAGGACCAGAACCGGGTCGCGCTGCTCGTCGTCATGAACCTGTTCGTCTTCACGACCGCCGCCATCGCCATCTTCTCGATCCTCAAGATCGCCTTCGGAGCCGCTGCATAATGTCTGCTGCCGCCTACAAGATCATCGACCACACCTATGACGCCGTCGTCGTGGGCGCGGGCGGTTCGGGCCTGCGCGCCACCATGGGTATCGCCGAGGCCGGCCTGAAGACCGCCTGCATCACCAAGGTGTTCCCGACGCGCAGCCACACCGTCGCGGCCCAAGGCGGCATCGCCGCCTCGCTCGGCAATATGGGTCCCGACCACTGGACCTGGCATATGTACGACACCGTCAAGGGGTCGGACTGGCTGGGCGACCAGGACGCGATCGAATATCTGTGCCGCGAGGCGCCCGCCGCCGTCTACGAGCTGGAGCACGCCGGCGTGCCGTTCAGCCGTACCGAAGAGGGCAAGATCTATCAGCGCCCCTTCGG
Organism: Sphingomonas pseudosanguinis; assembly: GCF_052056765.1. Lineage (NCBI taxonomy): Bacteria > Pseudomonadati > Pseudomonadota > Alphaproteobacteria > Sphingomonadales > Sphingomonadaceae > Sphingomonas > Sphingomonas pseudosanguinis. The sequence continues at coordinate 383,362 of NZ_CP189888.1, read as the reverse complement.
CGGCATGATGCAGAATATGGGCGAAGGCCCGCCTGCGCAGCGCACCTGCGCCGCCGCCGACCGTACCGGCCACGCCATGCTGCACGCGCTGTACCAGCAGTCGTTGAAGTATGACGCGGACTTCTTCATCGAATATTTCGCGCTCGACCTGATCATGGACGATCAGGGCAATTGCCGCGGCGTGATCGCCTTGTGCATGGAAGACGGTTCGATCCACCGGTTCCGCGCCCACAATGTCGTGCTGGCGACCGGCGGCTATGGCCGCTGCTATTTCTCGGCCACCTCGGCGCACACCTGCACGGGTGACGGCGGCGGCATGGTGCTGCGCGCCGGCCTGCCGCTCCAGGACATGGAATTCGTGCAGTTCCACCCGACCGGCATCTACGGCGCGGGTGTCCTCATCACCGAGGGTGCGCGCGGCGAAGGCGGCTATCTGACCAACTCCGAGGGCGAGCGCTTCATGGAGCGGTACGCGCCGTCGGCCAAGGACCTCGCCAGCCGCGACGTCGTGTCGCGTTCGATGGCGATGGAAATTCGCGAAGGGCGGGGCGTCGGCAAGGAGGGGGATCATATCTACCTCCATCTCGACCATATCGACCCGAAGGTCTTGGCCGAGCGCCTGCCCGGCATCACCGAGACCGGCAAGATCTTCGCCGGTGTCGACCTGACCCGCCAGCCGCTGCCCGTCACGCCGACCGTCCACTATAATATGGGCGGCATTCCGACCAACTATCACGGCGAAGTCGTCCGCCTGAAGGACGGCAACCCGGACTCGGTCGTCCCCGGCCTGTTCGCGGTCGGCGAAGCGGCCTGCGTGTCGGTGCACGGCGCGAACCGCCTCGGCTCCAACTCGCTGATCGACTTGGTCGTGTTCGGCCGTGCAACCGGCCTGCGCATCAAGGACACGCTGAAGCCCGGCACGCCGCACGCACCGCTGCCCAAGGGCTCGGAAGAGCTGGCGCTCAGCCGTCTGGATCACTTCCGCAACGCCGCTGGCAGCGCGACCACCGCGTCGGTGCGCAGCGAGATGCAGAAGACGATGCAGCGCCACTGCGCCGTGTTCCGCACCGACGAGCTGCTGACCGAAGGTCGCCAGATGATCCGCGCCACCTATGACCGGATGAAGGACATCGGCATCAAGGATCGCTCGCTGATCTGGAACACCGATCTGGTCGAGACGCTGGAGCTCGACAACCTGATCAGCCAAGCCATCGTGACGATGGAATCGGCGCTGAACCGCAAGGAAAGCCGCGGCGCGCACGTGAACGAGGACTTCCCCGATCGCGACGACGCCAACTGGATGAAGCACACCGTCGCGACCTTCGACGGCTGGGGTGGTCAGGGCGGCGGGGTCGAGATCGACTATCGCCCGGTGCACGACTACACGCTGACCGACGATATCGAGTATATCAAGCCGAAGAAGCGGGTGTACTAACGGCCCGGTTTTACGGTTCGTAATGAAGGGGCTGGCGAGCGATCGCCGGCCCTTTTTTCGTTTTGGCGGACGCGAATGCCCCCTCTTCTTCTCCCCTCCCGCAGGCGGGAGGGGCCGGGGGAGGGAAGGCCACAAGCGACGTCGCCCGTGGAAGGAGCCCTCCCCCATCCCCCTCCCGCTTGCGGGAGGGGGCGTGCCCAGCTCAGACGATCAGCGCAGACAAGAACCGCTCCCCTTCTTGCTCCCCTCCCGCAGGCGGGAGGGGCTGGGGGAAGGAAAGCCACAGGCGACGTCGCTCGTGGAGAGAGCCCTCCCCCATCCCCAGTTTCAGGTAAACGATGCCCCGCATCGTTCAGGTCATACCGGGGGCATGACCCACCTAAAACTCGCCTGCGGGAGGGGGCGAGCCCAGCCGCACGCCATGGAGCCCCTCAACCGCCCCCTTCCGTAATCATTTCGGCAGCGCAGCGGAACGCCAGCGGCGGGGATGGGTTCACTCGGCATGTCCGCATCCGCTATGCTTTCGCCCATGCTGGCCGACCTTGCCCCGCCCCCGCCCCGCCTGTCCGCGACGGACAGCCTGTTCCTCGACTTCGACGGCACGCTGGTCGACCTCGCCGACAATCCCGAAGGGGTGCACGTCAGCCGCGACCTCGCCGACCGGCTGGACGCGCTGGCCGCCCATATGCCCGGCCGCCTCGCCATCGTCAGCGGCCGCTCGATCGCGCAACTCGACGCGCTGTTCGGCCCGCAGGCCGAGCACTTCACGCTGGCGGGTAGCCACGGCGCCGAACGCCGCAGCCCCGAGGACGGCCACGACCAGCCCGAAAAGCCCGCCCATCTCGCCACCGCGACCGACGAAATGCGCGCGGTGGCCGAGGCCAACGACCTGTATTTCGAAACCAAGAGCTTCGGCGCCGGGCTCCACTACCGCCGCAACCCTGATGCGGAGCCGCTCGCCCTGCGTGAAGCCACCGCCATCGCCGAGCGCCACGGCCTGACCCTGCAACCCGGCAAGATGATGGTCGAGGTCCGCCTGCCCGGCGACAAGGGTCAGGCGATCGAGACGCTGATGCAGGCACCGGCCATGCGAGGGACGGTCCCAATCTTCTTCGGCGACGACGTGACCGATGAGGACGGCTTCGAAGCCGCCGCCCGGCTTGGCGGCGCGGGTGTGCTGATCGGCCCGATGCGCGAGACCGCCGCCCGTTACCGCCTGCCCGATGTCGCCGCCGTCCATTCATGGCTCGCCCAAGCGCTGGAGAATGCCGAATAATGCAACAGGACATGAACCTCTGGCCGATCGGCAATTGCCAGGTGTCGGCGCTGATCGACTCGACCGGGCGTTTCGTCTGGGGCTGCGTGCCGCGCGTCGATGGCGATCCGGCATTCTGCGCGCTGTTGGGCGATGGCGAGCCGGAGACGGGGTACTGGTCGATCGACCTAGAGGACCGGGTCTCGACCACCCAGGGCTATCTGCGCAACACCCCGATCCTGGTCACCACCCATATGGACGACCGGGGCAACGGCATCGAGATCACCGATTTCTGCCCGCGCTTCTCACGCGAGGGCCGCGTCTATCGCCCGACCAGCTATGTGCGGATCGTCCGGCCGATCGGCTCCCCCCGCATCCGCATCGCGCTGCGGGTCGCGACCGATTGGGGCACGCCCACCGAGCGTACCCAAGGGTCCAACCATATCCGCTATCTGATGACGCAGCAGACGCTGCGCCTCACGACGGACGCGCCGGTCGGCCATATCGCCGCCGAACAATGGTTCCGGCTGGAACGCCCGATCCACATGTTCCTCGGCCCCGATGAGAGCTTTGCGGGCGTGCTGAGCGAGGCGAGCCGCGCCATGCTGGAGCGCACCACGCACGAATGGCATCACTGGGTGCGCGGCCTGGCGACCCCGGTCGAGTGGCAGGCGGTCGTCATCCGCGCCGCGATCACGCTGAAACTGTGCCAGCATGAGGAAACGGGCGCGATCGTCGCGGCGCTGACCACGTCGCTGCCCGAACATGCCAATTCGGGGCGCAACTGGGATTATCGCTACTGCTGGATCAGGGACGCCTATTACACGGTGCAGGCGCTCAACCGGCTGGGCGCACTCGACGTGCTGGAAGGGTATCTCGAATATCTGCGCAACATTGTCGATGCGGCCAAGGGCGGGCATATCCAGCCGCTCTACGGCGTTGGAGGCGAGCCCACGCTGGTCGAACGGATCGAGACCAAGCTGCCCGGCTACCGCGCCATGGGGCCGGTACGTGTCGGCAATCAGGCCTATGAGCAGATCCAGCACGATGCCTACGGCCAGATCGTGCTGTCCGACGTGCAGGCCTTTTTCGACACCCGCCTGTTCCGCATGTCCGGCGTCGAGGATTTCCACTCGCTGGAACGCGTCGGCGAGCGCGCCTGGGCCAAGTACGACCAGCCCGATGCGGGCCTGTGGGAGCTGCGCACCAAGAGCCATGTCCACACCTACTCGGCCGCGATGTGCTGGGCGGCGTGCGACCGGCTCGCCAATGCCGCACAGGCGCTGGGTCTCGAGGAGCGCCGTGCCTTCTGGCAGGAGCGCGCCGACCTGATGCGCGAGACGATCGAGCAGGCCGCGTGGCGCCCCGAGACGCAGCGCATGTCGGCGACCTTTGGCGGCGACGACCTCGACGCCAGCATCATCCAGCTGCTCGACCTGCGCTTCCTGTCGCCCGACGATCCCCGCTTCCGCTCGACGCTGGACGCGGTGGAAAAGGGCCTGCGCCGGGGCAGCCACATGCTGCGCTATGCGACCGAGGATGACTTCGGCCTGCCGCATACCGCCTTCAATGTCTGCACTTTTTGGCTGATCGAAGCGTTGTATGTCACCGGGCGTCATGACGACGCCCGCGCGCTGTTCGAGGAGATGGTGGCGCGCTGCACCCCCGCCGGGCTGCTGTCCGAGGATATCGACCCGAATACGGGCGAGCTGTGGGGGAATTATCCGCAAACCTATTCGCTGGTCGGCCTGATCAACTGCGCCGTCCTGCTGAGTAAACCATGGAGTGCCGTGCGATGAGTCGCCTGATCGTCATCTCGAACCGGGTCCAGCCGCCCACCACCGGGCCGGGCGGAAATCAGGGCGGGCTGGCGGTCGCACTCCTCGCCGCGCTGCGCGAACAAGGCGGTATCTGGTTCGGCTGGTCGGGGGAGACCACCGAGGAATTCAGCGGCCATATCAACTTCCAGCAGGGCGGCGGCGTCACCACCGCGACCATCGACCTGGAAGAGCAGGATATCGACGAATATTATAACGGCTATGCCAACCGGACGCTGTGGCCGCTCTTCCACTATCGCATCGACCTGACCGAGTTCGAGCGCGACTTTGATTCCGGCTATGCCCGCGTCAACGAGCGCTTCGCCGATACCGTCCAGCCGCTGATCGAGCCCGACGATCTGGTCTGGGTCCATGACTATCACCTGATCCCGCTGGGCCGCGATCTGCGCAAGCGGGGGTTCAAGAACCGGATCGGCTTTTTCCTCCACATACCCTGGCCGCCCGTGCGGCTGCTGATGTCGCTGCCCAGCCATCGCAAGCTGGTGGAATCGCTCTTCGCCTATGACGTCGTCGGCTTCCATACCGAGGATTGGCTGGACAGCTTCCGCGACTATGTGACCAAGGAGCTGGGCGGGACGCTTGGTGACAATGGCGAAGTGACGTGGAACGGCCGCACCATCCAGGCGATCCGCGCGCCGATCGGTATTGAGACCAAGGAGTTCGAGGCGGCCGCCAATGGCCATGACGCCCGCTTCGCGCGCGAACGCATGTATATGTCGGCGACCGGCCGTAGCCTGATCGTCGGGGTCGACCGGCTGGATTACTCCAAGGGGCTGGCCGAGCGCTTCCTAGGCTATGAGCGTTTCCTGCAAAGCAATCCGGAGCGGCGCGCGCTGGTCTATATGCTCCAGATCGCGCCGCCCAGCCGCGAGAAGGTGAACACCTATCAGGAGATTCGCGCCAATCTCGACTCGCTGTCGGGGCGGATCAACGGCGAATATGCGGATATCGACTGGGTGCCGATCCGCTATGTAAACAAGGGGTTTCCGCGCCCGGTGCTGGCGGGCATCTATCGCGCGGCGCGGATCGGGCTGGTCACGCCGTTGCGCGACGGGATGAATCTGGTCGCCAAGGAATATGTCGCGGCGCAGGACCCCGATGACCCCGGCGTGCTGATCCTGTCGCGCTTCGCGGGTGCGGCCGAGCAGCTGAAGGACGCGGTTCTCATCAACCCCTATAGCGCGGAGGAAATGTCCGACGCGATCGTCCAGGCACTGACCATGCCGCGCGACGAGCGCATCCGGCGTTGGGAAAGCCTGATCGACAATGTCCGGCGCGAGGATGTGTTCTGGTGGTGCGAGCTGTTCCTGACGGCGCTGCGCGGGGACGGGGTGAAGGCCGAAGCCAAGGCGATCGAGGCGGCGACCCACTGATCCTCCCCGGCACGGGGAGGTGGGCCAGCCGCAGGCTGGTGGAGGGGGCGTGCCCCTAGAGCGGAATAACGTCAGTTTGACCCAAGCCGTCATTGCGAGCGTAGCGAAGCAATCCAGAGCGTCTTGCCTGGACACTGGATTGCTTCGCTACGCTCGCAATGACGAAGCCACCTCATGTCATCCTTCTCTAGGTATGCCCTACGCGGCTACCCCCCCTCCTCCACCGCTTCGCGGCGGTCCCCCTCCCCGTGCCGGGGAGGAATGGAATGCTCCAACCGCCGCCTCGGCAGCGCCTCGGGCATTTCCTGCCGGATATATTCCAGCAACCCCTCGCGAATCTCGCAGCGCAAGTCGAACGCGGTCGAGGCATCGCGCGCGGTCATCAACCCGCGCACCTCGATCGAATCGGGCTTCACGTCGGTCACCTGCATATTGAAAAACCGCCGGTCCCAGCGTGTGCTCGCCTCGACCAGTTCGCCCATCTTCGCGCGCAACCGGGGAATGTCCGCCGCCGGGTCGAGATACCAGAAGACCGATCCCAGCAACTGGCTGGTCTCGCGTGTCCAGTTCTGGAAGCTGTTCTCCAGGAACTTGGCGACCGGCACCACCAGCCGCCGCTCGTCCCAGATGCGCACCACCACGAAGGTCAGGTGGATCTGCTCGATCCGCCCCCATTCATTGTCGATGATGACCACGTCGTCGAGGCGGATCGGCTCGGTAAAGGCCATCTGCACGCCCGCGATCAGGTTCTTGAGCGCGGGCTGCGCGGCGGCACCGACGACGAGGCCGGCGATACCCGCCGAGGCCATCAGTGTGACGCCGATCGTGCGGATGCCGGGCACGCTGAGCAGCATCAGGCAGACGGTCAGAAACACGATCAGGAAGATGCCGATCCGCCCCAATATCTGCGCTCGCGTCCGCTTGCGCCGGGCACGGAGATTATCCTCGACGCTGATATCGGCACGCAGATAGACGACGCCCTGCAGCGCGCGCAGCGCCGCTACCGCCAGCCAGCCGAGCAACGCCGGCACGCAGAAGCCCAGCGCCTGCCGCCAGATCTCACGCCCGTCGCTCGACATCGGCACCAGCCGCATCGCGAAGCTGACCGCGATGGCGATCGCGACCCAGCGGAGCGGCTGGCGGATATGTTCGAGGACCAGATCGTCGCTCTGGCTGGCGGTGCGCCGCGCGGCATGGCCCGCGACGCGCATGGCGACCGCATGGACCAGCACCGCAATCAGCACCGCCGCCGCGATGATGAGGACATGTTGCAGCCACAGCCATTCGGCCGGAATGTCGAGCGATCGAAGCCAGCGCATGGGGGGCTAAAGGGTCAGCGAGGCGAATGTTCCCATTTCGGTGAGGGATTCCTGTGGCCTTCAACTTCGCTCAGGCTGAACGGGTTTCAGTACCAACCTCCGTTCAGCCTGAGCGTAGTCGAAGGCCACGCCCCACCCCCGCCCAGTACAAACCCAACCCCGCCTAACGCAAAAACGCCCCCCGACCAAAGCCGGAGGGCGTCTTCAACGAACGGATCACCGCGCCGGGCGAACCGCGCCCGTGGGGGCCGGGACCGGAGCCCCGGCAGGCGGCGGGGGCGGCGCCACGGGGGCGCTCTGCGGTGCGGCACCGTTGGCCGGCGGCGGGGGCGGGGGCATCATGCCCGAACCGCCGGCGCCACCCGGTGCGCAGCCACCCGGCGGGGGCGGGGGCGGCGCGCCCGGACCACCCGGCGCCCCGGGTCCGCCCGGACCGCCGGGGGGCGGAGGCGGCGGCGGGCCGTCACCGCGCGGACCACCAGGACCGCCCGGACCACGCGGCCCACCCGGCGGGGGCGGGGGCGGACCGACCGGGGTCACCGTCCCCTGCGGATTGACCAGATACTGGGCATGCATCACGCCGTCGTCATAGCGGCCTTGCACCATCACGTTGCTGCCGACCGCCGGCATGGCATCGCGATTGCTGGCGACCATCGCGCGGCCGGTGGCGTCCTGCACCACGAAGCGGTCGCCGAAGACTTCGGCCACCCGCCCCTTGGCGGTGACGACGCCGCCGGTCGAGGCCAGCTTGGCGATCGGCGTCGGCGTGGTCGGCGCCATGGTGACGGTCGGCCGGGTCATCGAGACGGCGGCGGCGCCACCGCCGGCGCCCAGCGCGATCAGGACGGTCGCGGCGGCGGCCAGCGGCGCCTTGCCCTGAAGGCGGAGATTCGAAACATTCCATCGAGACATGGTCTGAGGCTCCTTGGTTGATGCGCCCCTTTTAAGTGATTCGCCGCGATGCCCGCTGAACCACGCGGTTCAGATTGGGTTTAGCCTTTGGCGGGATAGCCCGGCATCGGGGGCAAAGGGGAAGACAAGCACGTCATGCGTATCCTGTTGGTCGAGGATGATCCGGATCTGGGCCCCGCCATCGCCCGTGCGCTGCGTGCCGAGCATTGCGCGGTCGACCTGTTCGACAGCGGCATCGATGCGGGCCATGCCGGCGATACCGAAATCTATGACGCTGCCGTCCTCGACCTCGGCCTGCCCGATGGCGACGGCATGACGCTGTTGAAGGCGTGGCGCGATGCCGGCCGCGCCCTGCCCGTGCTGATCCTGACCGCGCGCGACGGCTGGTCGGACAAGGTGGCGGGTTTCAAGGCGGGAGCGGACGACTATCTGACCAAGCCCTTCCGCGTCGAGGAACTGGTCATGCGACTGCGCGCGCTCGTCCGCCGCGCGGCGGGGCATGCGCAACCGCGCCTGACCTGTGGCCCCCTCTCCTTCGACAGCCAGACCGGACAGTTCGAGCTGGACGGCCTGCCACTGAAGCTCACCGCGTTCGAATGGCGGGTCCTATCCGCGCTGATGCTGCGCAAGGAGGCCGTCATTCCCCGGCTCGAACTGCTCGAACGCGTCTATGAGGGCGATGCCGATGTCGATTCCAACAGCCTGGAGGTGATCGTCGGGCGGCTGCGCAAGAAGATCGGGCCCGAGCTGATCGAGACGGTGCGCGGGTTGGGCTATCGTCTGACCGGCGGGGATGCGGGATGAGGCCGCGTTCGATCCGGGGGCGGATGATCCTGATCGCGGCGCTGGCGATCCTGGCGTCGCTGCTGATCGCCGGCTGGGCGCTGGCCGGCGCGCTGGAGGGCTTCGTCACGCGCGGTCTGGACCAGCGGCTCGATTCGCAGATCACGCTGCTGGCGAGCGCGGTCGATGACCGCGGCACGGTGGATCGCGCCCGCATCGCGCGGGTGCGCGGCATGCTGGAGGGCGAACCCGGCTGGCGCTGGCGGATCAGCGGCCCCGATGGCACGCTGGGCTCGGCTGACTTTCCGCCGCTGGCGATGCTGCATCCCCCGGGACCGCCCCCCGCCGGCGAGGCCGGCCCCGCCGCGCCGCCGCCCGGTCCGCTGCCGCCAGACGCCGCCCCCGACCGGCCCAGCCCCGCCGAGGGGCGGACCGAACAGGGCGTCCGCGTCCATGCCCGCCAAGTCCGCCTGCCCAGCCCGCGCGGCCCCGTGACGATCAGCGCCGCCGCGCCGCGCGCGGTGGTCGCGCGTCCGATCCGCGCCGCGCTGCTGCCCCTGCTCGCCATGCTGGCCGGCCTCGGCATCCTGCTCGCGGTCGCCAGCCTGATCCAGCTGCGGCTGGCGCTGCGCCCCTTGCGCCGGTTGCGCGACGATGTCGCGGCGATCCGGGCGGGCGAGCGCGCGCGGGTCGGCGAGGACCAACCCGCCGAGTTGCAGCCGCTCGCCACCGAGCTCAACGCACTGGCCGCCGACAGCGAGCGCGCGCTCGCCACCGCGCGGACCTCGGCGGCGAATCTGGCCCATGCGCTCAAGACGCCGGTCGCGACCTTGGCGCTCGATCTGGCGGGCGATCCGGCGCGCGCGGCGCAGGTCGCGCGGATCGATGAGACCATCCGCCATCATCTCGCCCGCGCACGGGTTCAGGCAAGCGCCACCCGCGCGACGACAATGCTCGCGCCCGCCCTGGACGATCTGGCGACCGCCATCGGCCGCCTCCACGCCGATCGTGGCCTGACGCTCTCGGTACAGGTGCCCGGCGACCTGGCGGTGGCGCTGGATGCGCAGGATCTGGACGAGGTGGCGGGCAATCTGGTCGACAATGCGGCGCGCCATGCCCGGTCGGCGGTGACCGTCACCGCCGTAGCGGAAGGCCGCCAGATCCGGCTGACCGTCATCGACGACGGCCCCGGCATCCCCGAGGCCGATCGCCTCCGTGCGACGCAGGCCGGCGCACGGCTGGACGAGCGGGGCGATGGGCATGGCTTCGGCCTCGCCATCGCGCGCGAATTGGCCGAACTACACGGCGGACGGCTAATCCTCGACGAAGCCCCGGGCGGCGGGCTGTCCGCCACGGTGCTGCTGCCCCGCGCCGCCGGAACCGATTGAACAGGAGAGACGCGATCCCATGACGCCCCCGCCCCATCGCCACCGGTTCCGCCATCTGGCGCTGCTGCCCGCGCTCGCCTTGCTATTGCAGGCGCAGACGACGCCACCCTCGCCCGCCGACATTTACGGGCCGCTCTTCGCCGCGGTGCAGGAAGCGCGCGTCTTTCCCGACGGCAAGACCTTCGCCGATGCGGTCCCGCGCGAGGACCCGCAGGCGATCCTCGCCGCCTATCGCCGCGAGGGACCGCGCGACAAGGCCGCGCTTGCCGCCTTTGTCCGCCGGCATTTCGCGGTCCGGGGCGAGGATACACAGGCCAAGCCGCCCTTGCGCGCGCGCATCCGCGAACTGTGGCCGGTGCTGGGCCGCGCGCCCTTCGCCGCGACGCCGGGATCGTCGGCGCTGGGGCTGGACAGCGGCTATGTCGTGCCCGGCGACCGGTTCCAGGAGATGTATTACTGGGACAGCTATTTCACCATGCTGGGGCTGAAGGCCGATGGGCAGGCGCCGCTGGTCGAGGCGATGATCGCCAATTTCGTCGATCTGATCGAACGCTATGGCCATATCCCCAACGGCACGCGCAGCTATTATCTCAGCCGGTCGCAGCCGCCCTTCTTCGCGCTGATGCTGGACCTGTCGGACGATCGCGACCCCGCCCTCGCCAAGCGGCGGCTGGCGGCGCTGATCCGCGAGCATCATTATTGGATGGCGGGGGCGACGTGCCTCGATGCCGGCGGCGCGTGCCAGCATGTCGTGCGCATGCCCGACGGCAGCCTGCTCAACCGTTATTGGGATGCGCGCGACACGCCCCGCGACGAAAGCTGGCGCGAGGATCGTGAGACGGCGGCCAAGGCCGCGCCCCGGGCGGCCACCATCGTCCAGCGCGACCTGCGCGCGGCGGCGGAATCGGGTTGGGACTTCAGCTCGCGCTGGCTGGCCGATCCGATGCGGCTGGAGACGATCCACACCACCGACATCGTGCCGATCGATCTCAACAGCCTGTTGTGGATCACCGAAAACCGCATCGCCACCCGCGCCCGCGCGCTGGGCGATACCGCCACCGCCGACCGGTTTGAGGGGCTGGCCGCCCGGCGCAAGGCGGCGATCGACCGCTATCTGTGGGTGGCGGGCGAACGGCGCTTCGGCGATTGGGACCGGATGACGCGCCGCGCGACGCCGTCGCGAAGCGCCGCCGAACTGTTCCCGCTCTTCGCCGGCCATGCCAGCCGCGAACAGGCGCGTGCCGTCGCGGCGACCACCCGCGTGACCCTGCTCGGCGAGGGCGGCCTGCGCACCACCGGCATCCGCAGCGGCCAGCAATGGGATTCGCCCAATGGCTGGGCGCCGCTGCAATGGATCGCGGTCGAGGGACTGGGTCGCTACGGCGAACAGGCGCTGACCAGGGACATCGCCCGCCGCTGGGTCGCCACCGTCGCGCGCACCTATGCCGAGACGGGCAAGCTGCTGGAGAAATATGACGTCGAGGAACGCAAGCCCGGCGGCGGCGGCGAGTATCCGACGCAGGACGGCTTTGGCTGGACCAACGGCGTGACGGCGGCGATGCTCGAGCGCTGGCCGGATTTGACGCCTGAGAAGGCTCGCTAGTCTTCTGCTCCCCCTCCCGTAAACGGGAGGGGGTCGGGGGGAGGGCCGGGAGTCTCATAGGGACCATCGCCTGTGGCCCTGCCCTCCCCCGACCCCTCCCGCCTGCGGGAGGGGAGAAGAAAAGGGAGGCGCCCGCCAGCCCCTCCCGTTTACGGGAGGGGAGTAAGAAGGTCAGAAAACCCCCTCCCCCGCCCCGCCACATCGTGTAGCGGACGCCGCATGATCGACACCCCGCACGCCATCCTTGGCATCGACTTCGGCACCACCAACTCGGTGATCGCCCGCGCCGAGGGGGGAGAGTCGCATCTCGTCTCCCTCAAGGCTCCGAAGGGCGAGGACCCGGTCTTCCGTTCGGCGCTGTGCTTCTGGGAGGATGACGGGATCGAGGTCGAGGCGGGTCCCTGGGCGATCGCCGAATATCTCGACTTTCCCGGCGGCAGCCGCTTCATCCAGTCGTTCAAATCGGTCGCCGCCTCGCCGGTGTTCGAGCATGCGACCGTCTTCGACAAACGCTATCGCTTTGAGGAGCTGGGCCGCGCCTTTCTCGATCGGATGGCGGCGCGCAGCGGCGGGACGCTGGATGGCCGCGCGGCGCGGATCGTCGTCGGGCGCCCGGTCGAATATGCCGGCCATCGGCCCGACGAGGCACTGGCCCGCCAACGCTATGACGCGATGTTCGCGCGGCTGGGGGCGGAGATCCATTATGTCTATGAACCGCTCGGCGCGGCGTTCAGCTATGCCTCGCGCATTACCGAGCCCGCGACCGTACTGGTCGCCGATTTCGGCGGCGGCACCAGCGACTTTTCGGTGGTCCGCATCGCCGCGCCCGGCGCGCCCCGCCGCTGCGAGCCGCTCGGCCATGCCGGCGTCGGCATCGCGGGCGACCGGTTCGACCAGCGGCTGATCGATCACCTCGTCCTGCCGCTGCTGGGCGCGGGCGGGAAATATCGCTCGTTCGACAAGGCGCTGGAGATACCGCGCGGCTATTTCGCCGATTTCGGCGACTGGTCGCGGCTCGCCCTGATGCGCAACCGCAAAACGCTGGCCGAACTGGAAAAGCTGCGCCGTGCCGCGCTCGACCCGGACGCCATCGCGCGGATGATCGCGATCATCGAGGAGGAGCAGGGATACCGGCTCTATGACGCGGTCGGGCGGGTGAAGCGCGACCTGTCGGCCATGGAAGAAGCGAAGTTCCGGTTCGAGGGCGGCGGCCTGTCGATCGAGGCGGATGTGGCGCGCCGGGACTTCGAACGCTGGATCGCCCCCGATCTGGCGCGGATCGAACAGGCGGTCGACCGCGCACTGACCGCCGCCGAAACTGAGGCGGACGCGATCGACCGGGTGTTCCTGACCGGCGGCACCTCGCTGATGCCCGCGATCCGGCGGATGTTCGAAGCGCGGTTCGGGGGTGAGAAGATCGCGACCGGGGGTGAACTGACCTCGATCGCGCATGGCCTGGCGCTGATTGGGGAACAGGCGGATATTGGCGCCTGGGCGGTGTAATCCGTCCCTTATGTAAGCCCCTCCCGCAAGCGAGTTTCAGGTCGGTCATGCCCCCGGCATGACCTAAGCGATGCGGGGCATCGTTTACCTGAAACTGGGTTTGGGGAGGGCAAGGCCGCGAGCGGTGGTCTCGGTGAGACTTCCTTCCCTCCCCCATCCCCTCCCGCCTGCGGGAGGGGAGCGGCTAGAGGTTAGCGTAGGACGCTATCAGAACCCCTTCTTCAGCGTCACGAACCACTGGCGCGGTGCGCCCGCGAGCAGCGTCTGCGCGGTGCCATTGGGATCGCTCGCGGTGAACCCGCCGCTGCCGATGGTCGAGATATAGCGCTTGTCGGTCAGGTTGGTCACGCTGCCCTCGATCGCAAAGCCACCCCAGGCTTCGGGGAAGCGATAGCCGATGCTCGCATCGACGAGCACGCGCCCCGCCACCGACTGATCGTTCAGATAGGTGAAGTAGCGCTTCGACATATAGTCCGCGCCGACCCGGCCGAAGAACCGGCTGTCGTCATAGACCAGCTCGCCCTTGACCATGTTCTGCGGCGTGTCGACGACGTAGCGGCCCTTCTCGGCGAGCAGATTGCCCGATCCGTCGCGCACCGTCTGCTGATAGGTGGCATGGTTGTAGGAATAGCTGGCCAGTGCCGAGAAGGCCGGGGTCAGGCGGTAGAAGGCCGAGACCTCCGCGCCATAGCTTTCCACACCGCCGACATTGTTCAGCGTCGGCGGCAGACCCTGGATCGCGGTGCCGATCGAATAGGTCAGCAGCCGGTCGGAGAAATCGATATAATAGCCGACCGCCGACAGCTGCAGCCCGCCGGTGCGATAGCGCACGCCGCCTTCGGCCGTCTTCGACTTTTCGGGGCGCACGGTATTCGCGACCGCGTTGAACGCCGCCTGGCTGATCGAGAAGGGCGGCGCGGTCGCGGCGGCGATGAAGGCGCGCATATTCTCGGTATAGCTGGCGAAGACCTCGGCCTGGTTGCCCAGATGCAGGACCGCGCCGACCTGCGGCAGGAACCAGTCCTGGCTCTGGATCTTGCCCCGCGCCAGCGTGCCGGCTAGCAGATTGGCCTGGTTGCGCACCCGCATCCCCTTCCAGCCGCCATTGATGGTCAGCTGACCGATGTCGAGCGTGTCGCCGACCGAATATTGCAGCGTCTCGGTGTCGTACTTGCCGTTCCAGGCGGTCGACATCGGATTCCTCTGGAAATCGCGCGCATCGCGGTTGGGCGTTGCGGTGTCGGTCATGCCATAGAGGCGACGCGCCTGGTGCAGCGTATTGCTCTCATACCAGCCGGTCAGCTCCAGCCTGTTGGCGCCCGTGGTCAGGCCCAACTTCGCGATCGTCCCCGCACGGTCGAGGCTGTACTCGGTGGTGCGGAACGACAAGGGCGTGGGGTTGGTGATCGGCGTCCCATCGGCATTGGGCGCGCCCAACATGGTCGGGCTATAGGGCGTGATCCACGACCCCTGCCCCTTATTGTGGTGGTAATAGCTGGTCGAGGTCAGCGACAGGCTGTCGGTCAGCTTGGCATCGAAGATGATCCCGCCCAGATAATCGCGGCGAAGGCCGGCGGCGTCGTAATAGCCGTCGTCCAGCGTGACGTTCTGCGGATAGGACAGGCCGACGCCCGCATAGGGTGCGGAGAAGCCGTTCAGCGATCCGTTGGCGCGCTGATAGACAGCGGCCGCCGCCTGGTTGTTGGCGATCTTGGCGAGCCGGACCGCCAGCGGATAGTCGTTGGTGATGTTGTCGTTGTACAGGCCACGGCGACGGATGATGTCGTAGCTCAAATCCTGATAGTCATTCTCGCGACGGTCGGAGAAATTGACGAATCCGGTGATCGAGCCGCGATCGCCGAAATCCTTCACCAGCTTGGCATTGGCCTGATGCTGGCGCTGGCTGCCGAACCCCTTCCACTTGTCGGTGGTCAGATAGGCATAGCTGATAGTGCCCTTCAGCCCGCCGCCCAGATCGCCGCTATCGGCGCGGACGAAGGCCCGGATCGTGTCGTTGCTGCCATAGGTGCCCGACGCGGCGAGGCCGGCGACGTCCGAGGGCGCGCGGCTGGTGAACTGGATCGTGCCACCCAGATTGCTGGTCGACGCGGTGCCGAGCGCGCCGGCGCCCTGCGCCACGCTGGTCGCGGCGAGATTTTCGGAGATGATCGCGCGGCTGATATGCAGGCCGTTGGTCGGGCCATAGCTCATATCGCCCAGCGGCACGCCGTCGAGCGTGAAGCCCAGCTGGTTCTGATTGAACCCGCGCAAGGAGATGCGTGTCGACCATTCATAGGCGCCGAACGGGTCGGACGCCTGGAAATTGACGCCGGGCAGCTTCGAGATGGCCTTGAGCGGCGAGGTGCCGGGCGTCAGCCGGCCGAGATCGGCGGCGGTGATCGTCTGCACCTGCCGGCTCTGACCGAAGCCGAGTACGACGACATCGCCCGAAGCACTGGTCTGCTCCCCATCGACCGGCGTGGGATCGGCGGCGACCGGATCGGTCGCGACGCCCGCGACCACGGCCTGCGCGGGCAGCGTCTGCGCCGACGCGCCCGATGCGATCAGCGCCAGCGGCGCGACACCGATCAGAAACTTCACCATGAACTTTGGCCCCCAAATGGCTCGTTAACCCAATGGGCCGGGCGCATGGGGCCGGGGCATGACAGGCCCAAGACAGGCAAATGACCGGTTTGTGACTATTTACGAACCGTTACTCAAAAGCAACGGGCCGCGGCTTGCCTGTTGGATGACAATTCCTCGCCGATACTTGGACTTGCTTGGCACTACAGGTTTGTTCACCCTTCTCCGGCCACCCAATGGCGAGAGTCAATGATCATGGGCACGATAACGGCATCGGCAGGGCTGGGGCGGTAGTTACCGAAGCGCCAATCGGAAAGACGCGATGCATTTTGAATGTGGCTTGGCGCTGGTCAGGAGTTTTTCACTATGATGAACCAAACGATCGGGTTCGCCGCACTGCTGGCCATAGGGGGAATGACATCGCCCGCCTCACCGCCAAAGCCGCGTCATACGACATCTTTTCCCACCGCCTGCCGTGCTTCCGTTCCTGCTCGCTTCTCGGGTCAGCCGTCCCAATGGCTGGGCGCCTGTGTCGCAGGAAAGGCGCAAGGGCTGGGCGTCCTGCGCATCGGTGCGCGGCAACCTTTCGCTTTCCTGGTAGGGCGCATGAAGGAGGGCCGCCCAGCACGCGGCTTGGTCTTCAATACTGACAAATCCTATGCCGCGGCACGGGGCTTCGATGCCCATGGCAGGATATTGGTGGCCGATGGCTATCATCTCAAGGAACAGGACGCCGTCTGGGCCGACGCCGTCCTCGCCGCACGCAGCGTTGGCGACCGGTTCGCGAAGGCCGGCAATGCCGGATCGGCGGCCTATTATCGCCGCTTCGCCTCGGAAATCGAGAATGGTCGCCCCGAATAACAGTTTGTCTTGAGTAAAGGAAACCCAGCCGTGATCTGGAGAATAGGCATTCCGATCGGTTTGCTGGTCTTCACGGCGGCAATTCCAGCCGCGACGCGAAAGTCTGACCGAGCTGTCCGATTTCCAACAACCTGCGCAGCTATTGCGCCGACCGATATTGCCCTCCGCCCAGCGATATGGCTTGGCGATTGTGTCTTAGGCAAGGCTGACGGCCTTGGCATTCTCCGCATGGGTGGGCGGCCACTCCATGCATTTTTCGCAGGGCGAATGAAGGCCGGGCGGCCGGCCAGTGGCCTATTGTTCGACGTGGACAAATCCTATTGGACAGCCCGCGGGTTCGACGCCAAGGGCCATGTGCTTATCGCCGATGGCAATTATCTGAAAGAACAGGACCAGGCGTGGGCCGACGCCGTCCTCGCCGCACGCAGCGTTGGCGACCGGTTCGCGAAGGCCGGCAATGCGGGGTCCGCTGCCTATTATCGCCGCTTCGCCTCGGAAATCGAAAATGGTCGCCCCGAATAACCCCTAGGGCGGTGAAAGGGGCGCCCCACTCGGGAGCGCCCCTTGATCGTCAGCGCGCGATACCGCCCGCCGCCAGCACTGCCAGCGTCACCAGATCGCCGGCGGTCGAGGTCATCGGTGCGATCTGCACCGGCTTTTCCATGCCGATCAGCATCGGGCCGATCATGGAGTCGCCGCCCAGTTCGCGGAGCAGCTTGGCCGAGATATTGGCCGACTGAAGACCCGGCATGATGAGGACGTTCGCCGGACCCGACAGGCGCGAGAAGGGGAAGTTCGCCATCTGCTTGGGGTTCAGCGCGACGTCGGGCGACATATCGCCCTCATATTCGAAACCGACCTGGCGCTTGTCGAGCGCGGCCACGCCGTCGCGGACATTGTCGATCCACTGGCCTTCGGGATTGCCGAAGGTCGAATAGGACAGGAACGCCACGCGCGGCTCATGCCCCATGCGGCGCGCAACCGCGGCGGTGCGCTCGGCGATGTCGGCCAGTTCCTCGCCCGAGGGACGCTCGTTGACCGTGGTGTCGGCGATGAAGACGGTGTGGCTCTGCCCGACGAGCAGATGGATGCCGAACGGCACCTTGCCGTCGACCGGATCGATGACCCGGCGAATCTCGCGGAAGCTCTGCGCATAGGTGCGGGTGATGCCGGTGATCATCGCATCGGCCTGGCCCAGTTGCAGCATCACCGAGCCGAAGATGTTGCGGTCCTGGTTGATGAGCCGCTCGGCATCGCGCTTCAAATAGCCGCGACGCTGGAGCCGCTCGTACAGGAAGTCGACCATCTGCGGCACCATCTCCGAGGTGCGGCTGTTATGGACTTCATATTCCTGCGGGTTGGTGACGCCCAGCGCCGCCAGTCGATCATACACGTCGTCGCGACCGACCAGGACGGGCGTGCCGTAACCACCTTCCTTGAAGGCGATGGCGGCGCGCAGCACGACTTCCTCTTCGCCCTCGGCGAACAGCACGCGCTTGGGATGCGCGCGGGCGCCCTCATAGGCGAGCGTCAGCACCGAGGTGGTCGGGTTCAGGCGCGCGCGCAGCTTCTGGCGATAGGCGTCCATGTCCAGGATCGGCCGCGTCGCCACGCCCGAGTCCATCGCCGCCTTCGCCACCGCCGAGGGAACCAGCTCCATCAGGCGCGGGTCGAACGGCGCGGGGATGATATATTCGGGACCGAAGCTGTGCTGCGTACCGTAGGCCAGCGCGACTTCCTCGGGCACGCGCTGACGCGCCAGTTCGGCGATCGCGTTGGCGGCGGCGATCTTCATCTCGTCATTGATGCCGGTCGCGCGCACGTCGAGCGCGCCGCGGAAGATGAAGGGGAAGCCGATGACGTTGTTGACCTGGTTCGGATAGTCCGAACGGCCGGTCGCCACGATCGCGTCGGGGCGCGCGGCCTTGGCGAGTTCGGGACGGATTTCCGGCTCGGGATTGGCCATCGCGAAGATGATCGGCGACGGCGCCATGTCCTTGACCATCTCGGGCTTCAGCGCACCCGCCGCCGACAGGCCCAGGAAGACGTCCGCCCCGTGCAGCGCCTCGGTCAGGGTGCGGCGGTCGGTGACGGCGGCATGCGCCGACTGCCACTGATTGATGTCGTCGCGGCCCTGATAGATCACGCCGGTGCGGTCGCACATGATGACATTGTCGTGGCGGACGCCCATCGCCTTCATCAGCTCGGTACAGGCGATCGCCGCCGCGCCCGCGCCGTTGACGACGACCTTGATCTCGTCGAGCCGCCGCTTGGTCAGCAGACAGGCGTTGATGAGACCCGCCGCGCAGATGATTGCGGTGCCGTGCTGGTCGTCATGGAAGACCGGGATGTTCATCCGCTCGCGCAGCGTCTGCTCGATGATGAAGCATTCGGGGGCCTTGATGTCTTCCAGGTTGATGCCGCCGAAGCTCGGCTCCATCAACTCGATCGCATCGATGATCCGGTCGACATCCTCGGTCTTCAGCTCGATATCGATCGAGTCGACATCGGCGAAGCGCTTGAAGAGGACGGCCTTGCCCTCCATCACCGGCTTGGACGCCAGCGCGCCGAGATTGCCTAAGCCCAGGATCGCGGTACCGTTGGAGATGACCGCGACCAGATTACCCTTGGCGGTGTAATCATAGGCGGTGGCGGGATCGTCGGCGATGGCCAGCACCGGCACCGCGACGCCGGGCGAATAGGCCAGCGCCAGATCGCGCTGCGTCGCCATCGGCTTGGACGCGATGATCTCGATCTTGCCGGGGCGCCCCTCGGAATGGAACAGCAGGGCCTCGCGCTCGGAGAACTGGTCGGTGGGTTCGTCGGACATGCGCGCGGCCTTCGATGCTGTGGATACAAGGACGCTACGGCTCTTGAAGCTTTCGGACGTGGCTGACAACCCTGTCACGCGGGAGTTTTGCCGCCCTAGGCAAGACGAGCCATCAGCCGTATAAGTTGATCTATGGAGCATGAGCCCGGCATTTTCGAGCAGCGTGACGAGGCGGCGGAGCTGGCCGCCGACGAACGTGCGCTGTCGGATTTCCGGGCGGGCCGTTTCGTGCCGCACGAGAAGATGGCCGAATGGCTGAAGACCTGGGGGACGCCCGATCGCAAGCCCCTGCCCCGCGAATGGCTCGAATAAGCTGGTCGGTCCAGGCCTCGCTGCAACTCGCCGCGATCGTCGATTATCTCGAAGAATTCGATCCCGCCGCAGCCCGACGATTGGGCGTGCGATTGCTGGAACTCGCCGATTCACTAAAGGATTTTCCCGATCGCGGCCGACCGATCGCACAGGGCCGTCGCGAGATGGTGACGGTTCGCCCCTATATTCTACGCTATGTCCATGAGGGCGATACGGTGGTGATCCTCGGTATCCGCCACGCCGCCCAGCTCGCCGAAGATTGAAGATATCTCCATGACCACCCCCACCCCGATGATGGCGCAGTATCTGACGCTGAAGGCCGAGGCCGAGGATTGCCTGCTCTTCTACCGGATGGGCGATTTCTTCGAGCTGTTCTTCGACGATGCGCGCATCGCATCGGGGGTGCTCGACATCGCGCTGACCTCGCGCGGGGAGCATGGCGGCGAGAAAATCCCGATGTGCGGCGTGCCGGTCCATGCCGCGACCGCCTATCTGCAGCGGCTGATCAAGGCCGGGCACCGCGTCGCCATCGCCGAGCAGACCGAGACGCCCGCCGAAGCCAAGGCGCGCGGCGGCTCCAAGGCGCTGGTGTCGCGCGGGATCGTGCGGGTGGTGACGGCGGGCACGCTGACCGAGGAGGCGCTGCTCGACGCCAAATCCGACAACTGGTGCGTCGCGATCGGCGAGGCGGGCGGCGCGGTGGCCTTGGCCGCCGCCGACATCTCGACCGGGCGGTTCGTGGTGATCGATGTGAAGGCCGATGCGCTGGGGGCCGAACTCGCGCGCCTGGCCGCCGCCGAGGTAGTCGCGGCCGAAAATGCCGCGCACGCCGATGCCGCGACGACGCTGCGCCCCTCGGCGACCTTCGACAGCGGCAGCGGCGAAGATCGGTTGAAGCGGCTTTACGGCGTCGCGACGCTGGACGGGTTCGGGCAGTTCACCCGCGCCGGGCTATCGGCGGCCGGCGGGCTGGTCGCCTATCTCGACCACACCGCCAAGGGCGCCCTGCCCTTCCTGCGCCCACCGGTCCTGAGCCAGGCGGCAGGCGCCATGGCGATCGACGCGGCGACGCGCGAAAGCCTGGAGCTGACCCAGACCGCCAATGGCCAGCGGAAAGGCTCGCTGCTCGACGCGGTGGATCGCACGGTGACGGGCGCAGGTGCCCGCGCGCTGGCGGGCGATATCGGCGCGCCATTGATGGACCGCGATGCGATCGAGGCACGGCTCGATCTGGTGCAGCATTTCCATGACGATGCGGCCTTGCGCGAACGGCTGCGTGCGGCGCTGCGGGCATTGCCCGACATCGGCCGCGCCATCGGGCGGATCGCGGCGGGGCGAGGCTCCCCACGCGATCTGGGGCAATTGCGCGACGGGCTCGACGGCGCCTGGGCGCTGTCGGAACAATTGAGCGACGGCCCGCCGCTGCTGCGCGAGACGACACCGCGCCTGCGCGGGCATGGCGCGCTGATCGACCTCCTCCGCCGCGCGCTTGTCCCCTCGCCGCCGATCGAGGCGAGCGAGGGCGGCTATATCGCGGCGGGCTATGACGTGGCGCTCGACGATCTTCGCGATGCGGGCGCGGGCGGACGCCGCGCGATCGCCGCGCTGGAGGCCGAGTTCCGCCAGAAGACCGGCATCACGGCACTCAAGATCCGCCATAACGGCGTGCTCGGCTATCATGTCGAGGTGCCCGCACGCTCGGCCGACGCGCTGATGAAGCCGGAGTCGGGCTTCACCCATCGCCAGACACTGGCGGGCGTGGTCCGCTTCAACACCCCCGAACTACACGAGGTCGCGAGTAAGGTCGCGCAGGCGGGCGCGCATGCGCTCGCCGCCGAAGCCGCGCATCTGGAAGAACTGACCGCCGCCGCGCTGGCCTCGCGGGAGGGGATCGCGGCAACGGCGGATGCGCTCGCCCGACTCGACGTGGCGAGCGGTCTGGCGGAACGCGCGGTCGAAGGCGGCTGGGTGCGACCCGAGCTGGTCGATCACGCCTGTTTCGATGTCACGGGCGGTCGTCACCCGGTCGTCGAGGCGGCGGTGGCACGCTCCGGCGAGCGGTTCGTCGCCAATGATTGTTCGCTGTCGGAGGCGTCACGGCTGTGGCTGGTGACGGGGCCGAACATGGGCGGTAAGTCGACCTTCCTCCGCCAGAACGCGTTGATCGCGGTGCTGGCGCAGGCGGGGTCCTATGTCCCCGCGACCCACGCGAAGATCGGGCTGGTCGACCGGCTCTTCAGCCGGGTCGGCGCCTCGGACAATCTCGCACGCGGCCGCTCGACCTTCATGGTCGAGATGGTCGAGACCGCCGCGATCCTGGCGCAGGCGACGCCGCGCAGCTTCGTCATCCTCGATGAAGTGGGGCGCGGGACCTCGACCTATGACGGCCTTGCCATCGCCTGGGCCGTGGTCGAGGCGATCCATGAGGATAATCGCTGCCGCTGCCTGTTCGCGACCCATTACCATGAACTGACCCGGCTGGCCGAGCGATGCGAGGCGTTGTCGCTCCACCATGTCCGCGCGCGTGAGTGGAAAGGTGAGTTGGTCCTGCTGCACGAGGTGTCGGAGGGTCCGGCGGATCGCTCCTACGGTCTGGCGGTGGCGCGGCTGGCGGGGATGCCGCCCGCGACGGTGGCACGGGCAAAGGCGGTGCTGGCCAAGCTGGAGGCCGGTCGCGCCAAGACCGGCGGGCTGGCGGCAGGGCTCGACGACCTGCCCCTGTTCGCCGCCGCCGCGCAGATCGAAGAGGAACAGTGCGACGCGATTCGGACGGAGGTGGAGAAGCTCGACGTCGATGCCCTGTCGCCGCGCGAGGCACTGGATGCGCTGTACAAGCTGAAGGCGTTGGCGCGGGAGGGGTAAGCTACCCCGTCATTGCGAGCGCAGCGAAGCAATCCAGGGCGTCCTGATCCGGCTCTAGATTGCTTCGCTGCGCTCGCAATGACGCTCGCCCCGATCAGCCTGAGCGAAGTCGAAGGCCACGCCCGATCGCCCCGCCTCAAACGTAGTCCGTGCACTTCGACTTCGGCGCTATGCGCCGAAGTTTATCCTGAGCGGCTGGCCTGCCAGCCAGTCGAAGGGCTCAGTGCGAACGGAGGGTAGGATCAACCCCATCCTCAACATAACTATCAAATCCGGGAAAGTGGGGAGCTTCTGTTGCCCGGTGCTCCCCGTACCGCTGGAGTCCCCTTCTGTTGCCCGGTGGGGTCCGACCGCGCTATTTTGGTGTAATGTCAGGCCGTGAGGCCCTCAATTACGCCGCAATCGCGAGTGCTTCGTTATCGTTGGCACTTGTGTGTATGGGCCGTTGCGGTGGTCCCATTCCGAACGAAAACAGCGCTTTTCAACACACGTCGATCCTGGTTCGGCCCCGTCAGAAACGGTGTCCAAGTACACCACCTTTTATGGTGGAGCCGCCGGGTACTGCCCCCGGGTCCGCTGCGTCTATTACTCGCCGCAGTTTATCGTCATAGCCGGGTGAAACCCGGCAAGAACGGATATAGGAAGCTGGGCGGCATTACGCAAATGCCTTTCGCTCGCCCCATTTTGGGTCCATGGAGGCGCCCATGTTGACCCAGCGGTCCCGTTATGCGCTGCGCGCGATGCTGTTCCTTGCCGAAATGCCGGTCGAAGGGCCGCCGACCTCGATGACCCGCATCGCGGCCGAGGCGAATGTGCCGCGCAAGTTCCTGGAGCTGATCCTCGCCGACCTGAAGGGCGCGAACCTGCTCGACAGCCAGCGCGGCAAGATGGGCGGTTATCGCCTGGCCCGCGCGGCGCACCTGATCTCGCTGGGCGACATCATCCGTACGATCGAGGGGCCGCTGGCGCTGGTACCCTGCGTCAGCCGCACGGCCTATCGCCCGTGCAACGACTGCAAGAGCGAGGCCGACTGCGCCATCCGCCATGCGATGATGCGCGTGCGTGACGAGACGGCGCGGATTCTCGACGGCACCAGCCTGGCCGATGCCACGGCCAGGAAGCTGGCGGCGGCGTAACGGAGCCTATTCCTCCCCTGCAAGGGGAGGTGGCAGGGCGGAGCCCTGACGGAGGGGTGTCGCCCTCTCGATAGCGGGACACCCCTCCACCAGCTTTGCTGGTCCCCCTCCCCTTACAGGGGAGGAATTTCACATATTGCGTCTTACGCCAGAGATAGGATTTTAAGAACGCCGCGCGCGCAGTTCGTCGCGGATTTCGCGGAGCAGCGCGACATCGGCGGGCTCCGCCTTGGGCTCGGCGGCGGCGACCGCCTTTTCCTTCTCGAACATCGTCGTCGCGCGGTTCACGGTGCGGACTAGCAGGAAGATGATGAAGGCGACGATCACGAAATTGACCGCCTGCGTCACGAACGCGCCATAGCCCAGCAACGGCACGCCCGCCTTTTTCAGCGCGGCATAATCGGTCAGTGAGCCGGTATAGCTGGCCGGAATCGGCCCCATGCGGAGGAAATAGCTGGAAAAATCCAGCCCGCCGAAAATCTTGCCGATTACCGGCATCAGCACATCGTCGGTCAGCGAGGTCACGATCTTGCTGAACGCCGCCCCGATGATCACCGCCACCGCCAGGTCGAGCACATTGCCCCGCGCGATGAAGGCGCGAAATTCCTTGAGCATCGCCAAATCCCTCTATTTCTCTGATGCAAAGGGTATCGTCGCTTTTGCCCTTCGCCAAGGGACGCGCGCGTCTTATATAGACCAGACAGTTGACGGAGGAATATTCGAATGCGTCGTCCCGTTCTTGCCCTGACCCCGGTCGTGATGGCTGTCGCTCTGTCCGGCTGCGGCATGAACAGCGTGCCCACGGCGGAGGAAAATGTGAACGCGAAATGGGCCGATGTTCAGGCCGCCTATCAGCGTCGCGCTGACTTGATCCCCAATCTAGAAGCGACCGTGAAGGGTGCAGCCGCCTCGGAAAAGTCGATCCTGACCGAGGTGGTCAACGCGCGCGCCAAGGCGACCTCGGTCCAGGTGACGGGTGCTGACCTGTCCGACCCCGCCAAGATGCAGCAATTCGCGGCAGCGCAGGGACAGCTCAGCGGCTCGCTCGGCCGCCTGCTCGCCAATGTTGAGGCTTATCCAAACCTGAAGAGCCAGGACAATTTCCAGACCTTCATGAGCCAGCTGGAGGGCACCCAGAACCGGATCACCGTGGCAATCCGCGACTATAACAAGGCGGTGCAAGATTATAACACGCGCATCCGCACGTTCCCCGACGCGATCGGTGCGAAGGTTTTCTACGGCGCCAAGCCCAAGACGCCCTATCAGGCGACCACGCTGGGTGCCGAGAACGCGCCCAAGGTGAATTTCGGCAGCTGATCGCTCGCTGATGACCCGGTTCACCCGGCTACTCCGCCCGGTCCTCGGGCTTTGGCTGATCCTCTGCGCCGTCCCCGTGATGGCGCAGAGCTTTCCCAAGTTCGACGGACTGGTCGTCGACGCGGCGAACAAGATCGATCCCGCCACCAAGGCGCAATTGGAGGCGAAGCTGGAGGCGCTGCAAAAGGATACCGGCCGCCAGTTGGTGGTCGCGACCATCCCGGACCTGCAGGGCTATCCGATCGAGGATTATGGCTATCGGCTGGGCCGGGCCTGGGGCGTCGGCCTGAAGGACGTAAACAATGGCGCGATCCTGTTCGTCGCGCCCAATGAAGGCAAGGGCCAACGCGGCCCCCGACTGGAGGTCGGGCGCGGGCTGGAGCCGATCCTGACCGACGCCTGGTCGTCGCAGATGATCCGCACGCTGATGATCCCACGCCTGCGCGAGTCGAGCGACATATCCGGCGCGCTGAACGCAGGCGCGGATGCGGTGATCGCGCAGCTCCGTGCCTCGCCCGAGGAGGCCAAGGCCAAGGTGGCCGAGGCCGCCAAGCAGTTCGACCGCCAGCATCGGCGCAGTGGCGGCGATTCGGACGGCTTTCCGATCCTGATCGTTCTGGTCCTTTTCATCGGCGGCTTCGTCGTGCTGACGATCCTGCGCCGCAAACAGGGCCAGCGATTCCACGACGATGACGATGATGATCGCGGCGGCGGTGGTGGGCGTCGCGGCGGGGGCGGCTGGCCGATCATCCTCTGGGGCCCCGGCTGGGGCAGCGGCGGCGGATCGGGTGGCGGCTGGAGCTCGGGCGGATCGTCCGGCGGCAGCGACGGGTCGTGGTTCGGCGGCGGCTTTACCGGCGGCGGCGGGGGCGATTTCGGCGGCGGCGGCGCATCGGGGGATTGGTGAGATGTTGAGCGAAGCCGATAGCGATCTGGTCACCGCCGCCGTCGCGCGCGCCGAAGCGACCACGGATGCCGAGATCGTCACCATCGTCGCGCCCCGATCGGACGAATATCGCGACGTCGTCTTGTGGTTCGCCGTGCCGGCCATGCTGCTGGTGCCAATGTTCGCGGCGCTCTTCCCCGATCTAGGGCTGAAGCTGCTCGCGCTGGTTCATGACGCATGGAGTGCGCCGGGCGAGGACCTGATCCTGGGCGCGCTGATGATCGCGCAAATCCTGGTCTTCGGCCTGGTCTACGCGCTGCTCGCCCCCGTATCGCGGCGGATCGCGCTCGTACCCAAGAGCATCCGCCATGCCCGCGTCCGGGCGCGCGCCGTCCTGCTGTTCCGCGTCTCGGCCGAGCGGCGGACCGACAGCCGCTACGGCGTGCTGCTCTATCTGTCCGAGGACGAGCATATGGCCGAGATCGTCGCCGACTCCGGGCTGACCGGCAAGGTGGGCCCCGAAACCTGGGGCCGGGCGATGGCGGTGATGCTGCCGCACGTCGCGAAGGGGAATGTCGGCGAAGGGCTGAGCGCGGCGGTCGAACGCATCGGGCTTGTGCTTGCTGAGCATTTCCCCAAGACGGCGGCCGATACCAACGAACTGCCGGACAGACCCATCTCGCTATGACCGATCCCCGTATGGACGCCCCGCTCGAAACCCTGGCCGAGGGGCGGTTCCTGGCGCTGCACAAGCGCGGCACCTGGGAATATGCCGACCGCCCGCGCGACATCCGCGCCGCCGTGATCCTGGCGGTGGAGGACGACCACATCCTGCTGGTCGAGCAATTCCGCATCCCCGTCGGCGCCCCCTGCCTGGAAATGCCCGCCGGCCTGATCGGTGACGAGACCGAGGGCGAAGCGGTGCTCGACGGTGCCGCGCGCGAACTGGAGGAGGAAACCGGCTATCGCCCCTCGCGGATCGAGGCGCTGGGGGAATTCTGTTCCTCACCGGGCATGACCTCGGAGCGGTTCACCTTGGTCCGCGCGACCGGCCTAGTGAAGGTCGGCGAAGGCGGCGGCGATTCGGACGAGCAGATCGTCGTGCACCGGGTGAAGCTGTCCGAGGTTCCGACTTTCATCGCAGAGCGCCGTGCGGCGGGCGTGGTGATGGATGCCAAGCTCCTACTGTTGCTGGGGGGCGGCATCCTGGGCCTTTGAGCTCACGCGAAGCCGCGAAGGCGTGAAGACGATTTATCGCGCGGAGGCGCGGAGGCGCGGAGAGGTCGTATTCGCGGCAGCGAAATATCTCTTACAGCGGCCGTTTGTAGTACGCGTCCGACGCCACCGGACACGCCACCTCCGCGTTCTCTGCGCCTCTGCGCGAACCAATTCTGAAAATCTTCGCGTCATCGCGGCTTCGCGAGAACACATCACGATACGTCGGAACTGACGGGGAGGGGCGAATAGAGTTTGTTCGCGCAGAGGCGCAGAGGACGCAGAGAGAATGAGGTCGCGCAAGCGACACACCGCTCCAACAGGCCGGTGATGATGCGATCCGGATGCGCCGGGCGCGACACCTCCGCGTCTCCGCGCGAACAGACCTTGCTAGGCGCGGCGCGCGAAAGAAAAGCGCCCCGGTTTCAACCGGAGCGCTCGAAGCTCAGCGGAAATTGTCGGCGTAGCTTTGCAGCTTCAGCGTCTTTTGCGGCGTCGGCACGACATGATGGTCGAGGCCTTCGCGCTGGCAATAGGCGATCGCCTCTTCCAGCGTCGCGAAGGTCAGGCGCACCTGCTCCCGCGTATCGCCGCTGCCGGCCCAGCCGGTCAGGGGATCGGGCTTTTTCGCCTCGGTCGGTTCGAATTCGAGTTGCCAGCGATCGGTCCGGTACTTGCCGGATTGCATCGCGTTCTTGGGGCGCTGGAAGATGCGAGCAGTGGCCATAATTCTTGTCCCTTATCGCGAACCGGCGGCTCTTGCATCCGCCTTTTTCGTGCGCAGCGTCGCGGAGGCCGCCGCGGGGTCGTCGGGCCAGGGATGGCGGGGGTAGCGGCCGCGCATTTCCTTGGCCACCGCGCTCCAGCTTCCCGCCCAGAAACCGGGTAGGTCGCGCGTCGTCTGGATCGGACGACCGGCGGGCGAAGTGAGGCTGAGGACCAAAGGCACCCGCTCCGTCCCGATCACCGGATGCTCGGCGAGGCCGAACAGCGCCTGGACACGCAGCTCGACGCGCGGGCCGCCTTCGGCCGCATAATCAATCGCATGACTGCTGCCCGCCGGACTGGTAAAGTGCGACGGCGCCATCGAATCGATCCGCCGCTGATCGTTCCAGTCGACCAGATTGCGGATCGCCTCGGTCAGCGCACCGGGCGCGATGGAATCCAGCCGCCTTTTCCCCGCCACCAGCGCGGGCAGCCAACCGTCCAGCCGTTCGATCAGCGTTTCGTCGTCCAGCGCCACCCCGGCATAGGCGGCGCGCGCGCGGTAGGCCCCTGCCCCCTCGCTCCACGGCAGCAGCGACAGGCCCTGCGCCCGCACGCCCTCTACCAGCGCCTCGGCGATCGCTTCGGGCGAGGTCCCCGAATCGGGACCGCTCGACAGGCGAAGCGCACCCAGTCGCCGTTCGCGCAACGCCTCGACGCCACCGGCCGCGGGGTTGAAAGTGACGGTGCGCCGCGTCTCGATCCGATCGGCGAACAGTGCCTCGACGGTGGCGAGGTCGAGCGGCGCGGCGGACAGGATGCGCGCGCCCGAGGCGGCGCCCTGGGTCTCACCCACCGCCAGCCACTCCGAACTCGCCAGCCCCGAGGCCGGATCGAGCCGGAAGCCACGGCCGCCGACGCTTGCCCAATTCTCGCCCGTGCCGTCGCGCCGCCGCGCCACCCGGTCGGGATAGGCGAGCGCGAGGCAAACGCCCGCCGGGTGATCCCATCCCTCCTGCTCGACCGGCTTGGGGGCGAGGCCCGTCCAGCGCTTCGCCATCTGGCGCGCGGCTTCGGCCTTGGGGCCCCGCTCGGTTCGCCAGCGACGCAGGCGCTGTTCGACATCGACATCCTGCCCGCCAATACCCCGCTCGCCGAGCAGCACCGCAACCTCGGCAGCGGTGGACGCCAATCCCCGTTCGCCGCTCCGGATCAGCATATGCGCCAGGCGCGGCGGCATGGGCAGTTTCGCGATCGCCTTGCCATGCGCGGTCGGGCGGCCGCTATCGTCCAGCGCCTCCAGTACGGTGAGCCGCGCACGGGCCTCGGCGACGGCGGCCTCGGGTGGCGGGTCGAGCCAGGGCAGCGCGCGCGGATCGCTCACGCCCCAGAGCGCGGTGCCGAGCAGCAGCGCCGACAGGTCCGCCTCCAGGATTTCGGGCGGATCGAAGCGCGGCAGGCCCGCCGTCGCGGCCTCTTCCCACAGGCGATAGGCGACGCCCGGCGACTGGCGCGCGGCGCGACCCGCGCGCTGGACGACGGCGGCCTGGCTGGCGCGTTCGGTGACGAGCCGGGTCATGCCCGCCGCACGGTCGTAACGCGGGCGGCGCGCCAGCCCCAAATCGACCACGATCCGCACCCCGTCGAGCGTCAGGCTGGTCTCCGCGATCGAGGTCGCCAGTACGACCCGCCGCCGCCCCTCCGGATCACGCCGGATCGCCGCGCGCTGCGCCGCCGGGTCGAGCGAGCCGTGGAGTTCGTGGATGGCGATGGCGGAGGGCAGGTTCGCCAGCCGCTCGGCGGTGCGGGCGATCTCGGCGGTGCCGGGCAGGAAGGCGAGGATGTCGCCATCCGCCTCGTCTTGCAGCGCGCGGCGGATGGCGGCGGCGACCGAGTCCTCGATTCGCGCCTCCGCCGCGCGGCCGAGATGGCGCAGGGTCAGGGGATAGCTGCGCCCCTCGCTCTCGATCACGGGTGCGTCGCCCATCAGGCTGGAGAAGCGGCGGCCGTCGAGCGTCGCGGACATGGCGACCAGCCGCAGGTCGGGACGGAGGCCCGCTTGTGCGTCCAACGCCAGCGCCAGGCCGAAATCGCCATCGAGGCTGCGTTCGTGCACTTCGTCGAACAGCACCGCCGACACGTCCGCCAGTTCGGGATCGGCCTGGATGCGCGCGACGAAGATGCCTTCGGTGACGACGGTCACGCGGGTCGCGGCGCTGACCTTCGTATCCATGCGCGTGGCATAGCCGAAGGTGCGGCCGACCGGCTCTTCGGAGAGTGCGGCCATGCGCTCGGCGGCGGCACGCGCGGCGAGGCGGCGGGGGGATAGAAGCAGGACTTCGCCGGTGCACCAGGGCTGGTCGAGCAATGCAGGCGCGACGGCGGTGGTCTTGCCCGCACCGGGGGGTGCGACGAGGACGGCGTTGGGGGCGTCGGCGAGCGCGGTCAGCAGGTCGGGCAGAACGGCGGTGACGGGCAGGGTCATCGGGGTGCGATACGGGGTTTGGCGGGCGGGGTGAAGACCGGCACCACACCCCCGCTCAGCCCCCGACGTCCGTTCAACTCCCAATCTCCGTTCAGCCTGAGCGTAGTCGAAGGCCACGGGAAAGCGTGTCCGATTGGCGAATGTTGGGGCGTAGGCTTCGACTTCGCTCAGCCTGAACGGAGGTTGGGGTTATAGCCCTGCCGGGCGTACCGCCCCGGCGAAGGCCGGGGCCCAGCTTCCACCACGTCGGTGGCGCGCGATGCGAAGCGGGGGAGTCAACCGCGTCGCGCCTTCGATCATTCACGACAACTGGACCCCGGCCTTCGCCGGGGTGTTGCGGGATTTGGGGCTGCGGGAAAGCTTAATATGCCCGCGCGACGGCGAACTCGACGGCTTCGATCATCGCGCTCTTCGCCGGACCATCCGCGAAACCCCGGATCGCCTCGATCGCCAGGCCGCCATAATGCCGCGCGCGCGCCATCGTGTCGTCGACCGCGCGGCTCTTGCGAACCAGCGCGATGGCGTGGGCGAAGTCCTCGTCCGACGTCCGGCGCCCCTCGACCGCGTCCTTCCAGAACTGGCGCTCCTCGTCGTTCGCGCGGGCATAGGCCAGGATCACCGGCAGGGTCATCTTGCCTTCGCGGAAATCGTCGCCCGCATCCTTGCCCATCGTCCCTGCGTCCGAGACATAGTCGATCGCATCGTCGATCAGCTGGAACGCGATGCCCAAATTCCGGCCATAGGCCTCCAGCGCCAGTTCCTCCGCCTCGGGCCGCTCGGCGACGACCGCCGCGATGCGGCAGGCGGCGGCGAAGAGTGCTGCGGTCTTGGCGTCGATGATCGAGAGATAGCGTTCCTCAGGGAGCCCCACCTGCCGCACGGCGGTCAGCTGGTTCACCTCGCCCTCGGCGATGACCGCTGACGCACCCGACAGGATGTTCAGCACCTTCAGGCTGCCCGCATCGACCATCAGTTGGAACGAGCGGCTGAACAGGAAGTCGCCGACCAGGACGCTCGCCGGATTGCCCCAGATGATGTTGGCGGTGCGACGCCCACGCCGCAGGTCCGATCCGTCGACGACATCGTCGTGCAGCAGCGTGGCGGTGTGGATGAACTCGACCGCCGCCGCCAGCACATGGTGACTGGTGCCCTGGTATCCGAGCAGCTGGGCGCTGGCGAGCGTCAGCATCGGACGCATCCGCTTGCCGCCGCCCGAGATTAGATGCCCGGCCAGCTGCGGGATCAACGGGATCTCCGAGCGCATCCGGTCGATGATCACCTGGTTCACGGCGTTCATGTCGTCGGCCACCAGCCGGATCATCGGGTCCAGCGAGGGCGCGGGCTTGGCGAGGCGGGTGGCGGTTACGGTCATGGGCAGGTAAGAGCCTCTGGCGACAACGCTTGCCGAACGCAAGCCTAAGCGCGAAAGGGCGGGCGCGAAATCGCGTCCATCCGTCCGCGCCAGAGGAGATACGCCCATCATGTCCGACACCGTGCTGACCGGTTATCGCCAGTCGATCGACAATATCGATGCCGCGCTGGTCTTCATGCTGGCCGAGCGGTTCAAGATCACCCAGGCGGTCGGGCGCTATAAGGCGGAGAACGAACTGCCCCCCGCCGATCCCGGCCGCGAGGAGACGCAGATCGCGCGCCTGCGCCAGCTGGCGAGCGATGCGCAGCTCGACCCTGAATTTTCCGAGAAATTCCTGCGCTTCATCATCGACGAAGTGATCCGCCACCACGAAGGCTTTCGCGGCTGATGGCGTTTCTGCTCGCGATCGAGGGGGCGGACGGCGCCGGCAAGGCGACCGCGACGGCGGCCGTCACCGAGCGGCTGAACGCCGCCGGGCTGTCGGCGGCGGCCTTGTCCTTTCCGCGCTATGCCGAGACGGTGGGCGGTTGGGCGCTGGGCGAGTATCTGGCGGGCCGCCTGCCCCATGCCGCCGCGCCCGAGACGGCGGCGACGCTCTATGCGCTCGACCGATTCGAATCGCGCCCACATCTGGTTGAACTGGCGGAGGCGCATGACGTCATCGTCTTCGATCGCTATATCGCGTCGAACATGGCCTATCAGGCAGCCCAAGTGCCGCCCGACCGGGCGGAAGCGCTGCTGCAATGGATCGAGCAGCTGGAGACGGTGCAGTTCCGCCTGCCGGCACCGCATCTGTCGGTCTATCTCGACACGCCGCTGGACATCGCGCGCGACCTGATCGCCCGCAAGCGCAAGCGGAGTTACACCGACGACACCTATGACGCCTATGAGGCGGACCTGGGGCTTCAGGCGCGGGTGCGGGCGAACTATGCCGCGATGGCGGACGGCGCGATGCTGGGCGAATGGGTGACGGTATCGACCGTGGCCGGCGGGAATTTACGTGATCCGGCGGAAATCGCGGACGAGATTACCGAGCTCGTGACGCGGCGTCTACGCTGACCGTTCCCCGGTAGCTTGCTGTTCCCCGGCGAAGGCCGGGGTCCAGTTTCTTGGCGCCATCGAGGGCGCGAGGTAGTTGCCGCTCATGCTACCTTTTGGCGCACCACCAGCCGAGAAGGAACTGGGCCCCAGCCTTCGCTGGGGAACGGATATATTGGGCTCGCGGGCTTCCTCCCTCGGCCGGGCGATCATCGATCTCACGCGAAGTCGCGATGCCGCGAAGAGAAGAAGATTGGTTCGCGCGGAGGCGCGGAGGACGCGGAGGTGCCGCACTCGCGGCTCTTGCCGCCCTTCTTCCTCAAGCCAATCAAAGTAGAGAACTGCGCGCCGTCGCGCGCGATACATCTCTGCGCCTCCGCGCGAAATCAAAATCTTCGCGACATCGCGGCTTCGCGTGAACCAGAATCCGAGCGACGTTCCTCAGTTCGAAGCGCGGATCGTCCCCGCCAGCGGTGCGAAGCGGGCAACCTGCTGGCCGACCAGCCGCAGCTGCCCCTCGACCGTCGCGTCGCCGATGCGCCCTTCCGCGTCGAAGCGCGTCTGCTGTGTGTTGACCGCCGCCGCGAACGGCGTCGGCCAGCCGCGCAACGCATGGACGATCGAGCGCAGCGCCGCGATGGTCGAGCCCGTCGCCTGCCAGCCATAAGCGGTGGCGATCAGCCCCACCGGCAGGTCGGCGAAATAGGGCCGGTCGTCCTTCGCCGTTTCCTCCAGCAGGTCGAGCGCGTTCTTTACGAGCCCTGAGATGCTGCCATGATAGCCGGGGCTGGCGATGATGATCGCCGAGGCCTGGCGCACGGTCTCGACGAACAGCCGCTCGTCCTCGGTCCGCGTCGCGGCCCGCGGGTTGTAGAGCGGCAGCTGCGCCAGATCCTCGCCGCCGAAGACATGGGTGCGAAACCCCTCATCGGCCGCAGCCGTCATCGCGATGCGCAGCGCCCGCTCGGTCGAGGAGACGCTGCCGATCGTTCCGCCGATGCCGACGACGAGCGGGGAAGAGGAGGAACTGGCCATTCCATGCCTTTCACCCCGGACAGGCCGCCGGGCAAGGGATAAGTTGGCAGTGGCTCAGCTGACCGCCAGTTCCTCCAGCGCGTGCGGGCGCAGCGACATGGTCTGCCGCACCTGCTCGGCATCGGCCAGCGCACGCGACGGGTGGCCGATCAGATAGCCCTGCACCGCCGAGCAGCCCTCACGCGACACGATGGACAATTGCGCCGCCTGCTCGACCCCCTCGGCCAGCACCGGGATGTTGAGCGTGGTGCCCAGCGCCGCGACCGAGCGCAGGATCGACACGGCCTGCTCGTCATGCTCGATCTCGGCGACGAAAGACGCGTCCAGCTTTATCCGGTCGAACGGGAAGGAGCGCAGCACGTCGAGCGAGGAATAGCCGACGCCGAAATCGTCGAGCGCGATCGCGATCCCCATCGCCTTCAACGCGCGCAGCTGTTCGAGCGCGAAGCGGCGGTCATGGATGATCGCGCTTTCGGTCAGCTCCAGCGTCAGCCGCTCGGGCGCCAGACCGCTGTCCGCCAGCGCCGAGCGCACCGTCTCGACCAGCCGCGGATCGGCCAGATGCACCGGCGACAGGTTCACCGAGATGATGTGCCGGTTCGGCCACAGCGCCGCCTCGAAACAGGCCTGGCGGATGACCCAGATGCTCAGCGGGACGATGTCGCCGCTCTTCTCGGCTAGCGGGATGAAGATCGAGGGCGGGATCAGCCCCTGCGTCGGATGCCGCCACCGGATCAGCGCCTCGTACCCCGAAATCTCGCCCGAGGGGATCGCCGCCTGGACCTGATAATGCAGCTCGAACGCCTCGGCCTCCAGCGCGGTGCGCAGGTCGGCGATCAGCTCGCGCCGGGCCTTCAGCGCATCGTCCATCTGGCTGTCATAGAAGCACGGCTCGTTGGAATGGGCCGACTTGGCGCGGTACATCGCCAGATCGGCCTTGGCGAGCAGCGCGTCGGCGTCGCCGCCATCGACCTGCGCCAGCGCGATGCCGATATTGGCGCCGATCGCGGCGGTGAACCGCTCGAAGACGAAGGGCGCGTCGAACGCCGCCGTCACCCGGCCGAGAAAATCGAGCAGTTCGGCACGGTCGCGATAGGAGACCAACGCCGAGAACTCGTCCCCACCCAGCCGCGCGACATATTCGCCCGGCCGCAGCATCGCCGCCAGCCGCGCCGCCAGCGCGACCAGCAACTGGTCGCCCGCCTGATGGCCATAGGTGTCGTTGACGACCTTGAAGCGCGACAGGTCCATCATGATCACCGCCATGCACGGATAGCCGCCCCGGATCTGGAAACGCTGTTCGATCTCCTGGATGAAGCTGGTGCGGTTGGGCAGATCGGTCAGGCCGTCATGCATCGCCATCTGGCGCAGGCGGCGATAGGATTCGCTCTGGGTATGCCCGTCGATCAGCGCGCTGATCGCAGCGCAGCCGACGATGATGCAGGTCGCCACCGTCGTGGTGACCGCCAGCGCGACCATGGTCAGGCTCGACAGCCCCTCGCCCATCTTCAGGACGGCGATGTCCATCGCCGCCATGCCGGTGAAGTGCAGCGAGGCGACCGCCACGCTGAGCAATCCGACCGCCCCTAGGCTGCGCCACCGGCTCCGGCCACGCAGGACGTGGAAAGCCGCCGCGCCGAACCCGGCGGCCAGCACCACCGATGCCACGACGTAGCGCTGCTCCCAGGTGACGATCCCGTCGACGCGGTAGGCGACCATGCCGATGTAATGCATCACCGACACGCCGATGCCGACGACCGCGCCGCCGATCGCGGGCGCATGCCGGCGATCGCTGGCCGCCAGGGCGAGCCCCGGTACGGCCAGCAGGATGACCGCGAGCAGCGATACCAGCGTCAGGATCGGGTCGAGCACCACCGGCGCGGTCGCGCGAAACGCCATCATCGCGACGAAATGCGTGGCCCAGACCATGGTCCCGGTCGCCACCGCCGCCAGGACGATCCACCCCGTCCGGCTCAGTCCCGCCGCCGCGCGGACGCGGTGGAACAGCTGCACCGTCGCCGCCGATCCGATCACGCAGATCAGGACCGCCAGCAGCACCAGCCGCAGGTCATGCTGCTGCGTCAGGCATGAGAGAACGCGCATCATGCCGCCGGCCTCCGCACCAGACGATCGAGCCGTGCCTCCAGCGCCATCGAGGCCTGACGCGCCAGCCCGATCAGATAGGCCGCCTGATCGGGCGAGGCGGCCTGCCGCCGTCGGATGTCGACGACGCACAGCGCGCCGACATGCACGCCGTTCAGCCGGCTCAGCGGAGCCCCGATGTAATAGCGGACATGGGGGGCGCCGGTGACGCCGGGCAGCGCGGCGAAGCGCGGGTCGCCCAGCGGATCGGTGCACTCCATCACCCCCGCCCGGTCGAGCGTATGGGTGCAAAAGCTGTCGCGGCGCGGATAATCCTCCAGGATGATGCCGTGGCTGGCCTTGATCCACTGCCGCTCGCGATAAATCAGCGACATCAGCGCGATCGGCGCGTCAAAGGCCGCCGCCGCGGCCGATACCAGCCCATCGAACACCGGTTCGGGGCCGGAGGCCAGAACCCTCAGCCCCCGCACCGCCCGGCTTCGCCGCCTTTCCGCGAACAGGCTTTGCATCATCGCTCATCTCGCCATTACGTAAACGAGCGATCCCATGCGTCACAAAGTTTAACGAACCATGTTCTGTCCGTAGGGCTGCCTTCTGTTTGATATTCAGATATAAATGCTGCTGCGTCCGTGACATTACTTTGCCGTTACGATCATGACCGCGCCGTCCCGCCCGAGGATGGGGGTGGCACAACCGCCCCGGCCGGTTAGAAGGGGCGTCAATCAGAACGGGAGGAGCCGGAAGGCATGACAAGACACCTGCCATGGATCGCATTGGCGATCGTCGGTGCGGGCGCATTGGGCGTGGTCGCCACGGTGCGCGGCGAGCCGATCAACGCGCTCTGGATCATCGCGGCGGCGGTGTCGGTCTATCTGATCGCCTACCGCTATTATGCGCTGTTCATCGCGCGGGTGATCGGCATCGATCCCAGCCGCCCCACCCCCGCCATCCGCCGCGCCGATGGCCTGGACTATGTCGCGACCGACCGCACCGTGCTGTTCGGCCACCACTTCGCCGCGATCGCCGGGGCTGGCCCCTTGGTCGGTCCGGTGCTGGCGGCTCAGATGGGCTATCTGCCCGGGACCTTGTGGATTCTGGCGGGCGTCGTGCTGGCGGGTGCGGTGCAGGATTTCCTGGTGCTGTTCCTGTCGATGCGCCGCGACGGGCGGTCGCTGGGCGAGCTGATCCGCATGGAGATGGGCCCCGTGGCGGGCACCATCGCGCTGTTCGGTGCCTTCATGATCATGGTCATCATCCTGGCGGTGCTGGCGCTGATCGTCGTGCGCGCGCTGGCCGAAAGCCCCTGGGGGCTGTTCACCGTGGCGGCGACCGTACCGCTCGCCATGCTGATGGGCGGCTATACCCGCTGGGTCCGGCCGGGTAAGATCGGCGAGGTGTCGATCATCGGCTTCATCGGCCTGATCCTGGCGATCGTCTATGGCCAGTCGATCGCGCAGTCGGCGGTGCTCGCGCCGCTGTTCACCTTTACGCCGGTGCAACTCTGCTTCCTGCTGATCGGCTATGGCGCGGTCGCCTCGGTCCTGCCGGTGTGGCTGCTGCTCGCGCCGCGTGACTATCTGTCGACCTTCCTCAAGATCGGCGCGATCGTGGCGCTGGCCATCGGCATCGTCGTGATGGCGCCGCCGCTGAAGATGCCCGCGCTGACCAAATTCATCGACGGCAGCGGCCCGGTCTGGGCGGGACCGCTCTTCCCCTTCCTGTTCATCACCATCGCGTGCGGCGCGGTGTCGGGCTTCCACGCCCTGATCGCCAGCGGCACCACGCCCAAGCTGATCGCCAGCGAGAAGGACGCACCCTTCATTGGTTACGGCGCGATGCTGATGGAAAGCGCGGTCGCGATCATGGCGCTGGTCGCCGCCTCGATCCTCGATCCGGGCGTCTATTTCGCGATGAACGCGCCCGCCGCCGTGCTGGGCACCGATCCCGCCAGCGCCGCCGCCGCGGTCACCGCAATGGGCTTCCCCATCTCCGCCGACACGCTGGCGCAGGTGGCCAAGGATGTCGGCGAGCATACGATCATCTCCCGCGCGGGCGGCGCGCCGACGCTGGCGGTGGCGATGGCGGAGATCTTCAGCCACCTGTTCGGCGGACAGGCGATGAAGGCCTTCTGGTATCACTTCGCCATTTTGTTCGAGGCACTGTTCATCCTGACCGCCGTGGACGCCGGCACCCGCGCCGGCCGCTTCATGCTGCAGGATCTGATCGGGCTGGTCGTTCCCAGCTTCCGAGGATCGTCGCAGGTGGCGCCGGGCCTGATCGCGACCGGGCTTTGCGTCGCGGCCTGGGGCTTCTTCCTCTATCAGGGCGTCACCGATCCGCTGGGCGGGGTGAACACGCTGTGGCCGCTGTTCGGCATCTCCAACCAGATGCTGGCGGCCGTGGCGCTGATGCTGGCAACGGTCGTGCTGTTCCGCATGAAGAAGGACCGTTACGCCTGGATCACGGTGGTGCCGACCGTCTGGCTGCTGGCCTGCACGCTGACCGCCGGGTGGCTGAAGATCTTTTCCGCCGATCCGCGCGTCGGCTTCCTCGCCCATGCCGACAAGTTCGCCGGCGCGGCGTCGGAGGGCAAGGTCCTAGCCCCTGCCAAGACCATGGCGGAGATGGGGCGGATCGTCTTCAACGACCGGATCGACGCGGGGCTGTGCGCGATCTTCCTGGGCGTGGTGCTGGCGATCCTGGTCTATGCGGTGCGCACCTGCCTGATCGCACGTCGTATCCACCGGCCGAGCGTCACCGAAATCCCGCCCGAGATGGTGGCGGCCGAATGAGCTGGGCCCAATGAGTTGGCTCAGCCGCCTGCGCCAGATCGGCAATGCGATGGTCGGGATGCCTAGCTATGACGCCTATGTGGCGCACATGGCGGCCAAGCATCCCGACCGGGAGCCGATGGACGAGGTGACCTTCTTCCGTGAGCGCCAACAGGCGCGATATGGCGGGAAGAATGGCGGGCGCTGCTGTTGATTCACGCGAAGCCGCAAGGACGCGAAGAAGGCTGGTTTACGCGGAGGCGCGGAGACGCGGAGGGGAAGAGTAGAGCATCACCCCGCCCTCCGTTCAGCCTGAGCGTAGTCGAAGGCCACGGGATAACACCCGCCACGCGGGCGGGACGCTCCAGCGTTCAGGGAGCCTGCGGCTCGAAGACCTTTGCGGCGGTGCTTGCCCTTGGCCTTCGACTGCGCTCAGGCTGAACGGATGGAGGGGATCGGGAAGCAGGATCAGCACAAGCCTCTCTTTGCGTCCTCCGCGCCTCTGCGCGAACCCAAAAAATCTCCGCGTCTCCGCGTCTCCGCGCGAACCAAAACCCTTCGCGCCATCGCGGCGTCGCGGAAACAGAAAACCCCCGCCCCGCCCCACCCTTGCCTTTTGGCCACACCACGGCTACATCGCGTTCCCATCCGAACAGCGCGGACGGACCTTTCGTCGCAGGACCCCCGGGTCAGGCGACGGCGGACCCATGCCCCGCTGACAGAATTTCAACGCAGGTGCGGGAACGGCACGAGTGGCGAAGACGACCCCCATCGAATTCTTCAATCAGGTCAAGACCGAGACCAAGAAGGTCGTCTGGCCGACGCGGCGCGAGACGGTGATGACCGGTGTGATGGTGGTCGTGATGACCACGATCCTGGCCATCTTCTTCCTGGCGGTCGACTCGTTCTTCGAGACGCTGGTCCGCACCCTGCTGTCGCTCGCGAAGTAAAAGGGTTCCCATGGCGCGCTGGTACATCATCCACGCTTATTCCGGTTTCGAGGGCAAGGTCCGCGACTCGATCATGGCCGAGGCGACCCGTCTGGGCCTCGACCATCTCGTCGCGCAGATCGAGGTGCCGACCGAGACCGTGACCGAGGCCCGCCGCGGCAAGAAGATCGCGGTCGAGCGCAAGTTCATGCCCGGTTACGTGCTCGCCAAGCTCGACATGAACGATCAGGTCTATCACCTCGTCAAGAACACGCCGAAGGTGACCGGCTTCCTGGGCGCGATGGGCAAGCCGCAGGCGATCAGCGAAAGCGAAGCCACGCGGATGCTGAACTCCAAGGAAGAGGCCGCCGCCGCCCCGAAGCACAAGGTCAAGGTCGATTACGAGATCGGCGACGCGGTCAAGGTGCTGGAAGGCCCCTTCGCCAGCTTCAACGGCGTGGTCGAGGAACTGGATTTCGACAAGTCCAAGGTCAAGGTGTCGGTGTCGATCTTCGGCCGCGCGACCCCGGTGGAACTGGATTTCGAGCAGGTAGAACGCTCGAAGTAAGTTCGGACCATCCGACGAAACAGGGGCCGGGGCGGCAACGCCACCGGCCCTTTTTCGTATCTGGAGCGAAGCCCCCTCCGTTTGGGCCGAGCGCAGCCGAAGCCCACGCCTCGGCCTGCCGCACGCGCATCCCGTGCACTTCGACTTCGCTCAGTGCGAACGGAGGGTGGGGACAAGTGGCGAAAAGGTTTCACCAGAGTGAGGATTCGGGAGGAGGACAGACTCCCGCCACGCCTCCCCCCTCGCCGGCCAAACGAACCAAACTCCCCCGATCCGGCTACCCCCGCCCCCGTTCAGGCTGAGCGAAGTCGAAGCCCACGCCCCGCCCCCGCCGCA
This sequence comes from Sphingomonas pseudosanguinis, assembly GCF_052056765.1. Lineage (NCBI taxonomy): Bacteria > Pseudomonadati > Pseudomonadota > Alphaproteobacteria > Sphingomonadales > Sphingomonadaceae > Sphingomonas > Sphingomonas pseudosanguinis. The sequence goes on along the minus strand of NZ_CP189888.1, from coordinate 342,609 downwards.
CGCGCATACCCTGCACTTCGACTTCGCTCAGTGCGAACAGCGGGTGGGATCGAAGAAGCCCCCCCCTCACAATTTGGCGCTGTCCGCCACCTGCCGAAACGCGGTCACCCCGGCGTCGAAATAGTGCAGACGCGGCGCTTCGAAGGTGATCAGGTACAGCTTGCCGCCGATGATCGCCCCGCGTCCTTCGCCCTTGCGCGGCAGATCCTCGTCCGGCCGGGTGAAATTATAGGTGAAGCGGATGCCCGGCTTACCGGCAAAGGCCATCGGCTCCATCCCCTCGACGGTGAACAATGGCGTGTCGAGCGCGATGCGATAGCTGTTCTCTACCAGCGTCGGAATGTCGGTCACCAGCATCGTCGCCTTGACGCGGGGCAGCGGCTTGTTGCGCTTGCTGACCTCGCGGAACAGCGTCTGTTCAGGCTCGATCCCGCCATAGAAGGTCAGGTCGTTCAGCGCATCGCCGTCGAACGTCCAGGTCTCCGAATTGCGCCCCGGTCGCGCGCCCAGCTTGTTCCATTCGACCGACGGGGTCACCGTCAGCACCGACTTGGCGACCGCGACCGGCTGCCCGGCCGCAATCAGGCGGTTGCCCGCCGCCACCGGTGCCGCGATGAGTGCCAGTCCGATCACCGCGATTCTGAAACCCTTCATTGCACGCCCCCTTCCCCGATCAACATCGCCATGGCCGCGCGGTCGCTCGCCGCCGGGGCCTTTTCCAGATAGGTCTTCAGCGCCGCACGCCCCGCCGCGACCTGCTGCCCGCGCAAGAGCGACAGGCCCAGCCCGCGCCAGGCGACCGGGTCGGTGCAGCCCTGGTCGATCGCCTGCTGATAGAATTGCGCCGCGCTCACCAGATCGCGGGGATTGCCGCGTTCGCGGTACAGCTCGCCGCGCGTCAGCAGCAGCTCGGGCGTCCATGCGCCATTCGCCAGTTCGGCGAGCAGATATTCGGACCCGCCGAAATCGTTGAGCTTGATCTGGTCGGCCAGAAAGCCCGCGCGCCATGGGCGCATCGCCGTCTGGAACGCATCCAGCGCATCGTCGCCGCGATCCCCCTCGCTCCCGGCCGCCGCGCGCAGATCGATCGCCCGGCTGAGATGGGTCGGATGGTCGGCGAAGAACCCCGCCGCATAGCGATGGGTGACGTGTCGCTTGCGCCCCAGCGCGGTCGCATCCTGCTCCGCCATCAACCGCTCCCAGATGTGCGAGGCCGCGAACGGCCGATAGCCCGCCGCCGTCAGATAGCGCAGGCCCATCATGTCGGCCTCGCTTTCCTGCGCCCGGTCATAGGCGAAGTGCAGCTGGATCAGGCTGGCCGGCAAGGTGCTGTAGGGCGAGATCATGCTCGTCCAGGCGATGATGTCGCCGATCGTCCGCCCCCGGCGAAAACTGGCCAGGGTGTGGCGCTGTTCGAAATGGCCGAACTCATGGCCGAGCACCGCCGCCAGCTCCGCCTCGTCGCGCAGCCGCAGCAGCGCGCCGGTATAGACGACCATCATGCCGTTGGGCATCATCGAGGCGTTGAAGACCGGCGCGCGCACCACATAGATGCGCACCCCGCGACAGCGATCCTCCCCGACCGACCGGCAGAGCACCTTTGCCATATAGGCGTTCAGCGCCGCGTCGCGCACGACGACCGGCGAGTCGCGCAGGTCGCGCTCCGCCTCGTCCGCCTGCTGCCACAGCCCGCGCTCGTCGACCGTCGTCGGCGTATAGGCCGCACCATAAGGCGGCAGCGGCGCCGGCCTGTCCGGCACGCCGGCCCCCAGCGCCGCGCCGGTCAGCGCAGCGGCGATCATCCATCCCGCCATGATCGCCGTCCTCAGCGCGATGCGGTCTTGGCGGCGGCCGAAGGCGCCGGCGCGGGCGCCTCGACCGGCTTGCCCGGAAAGCCCTTCAGCAACTGCGCGACGCGCTTGGCCGCGCCTTCGGGCGTGCGCACATCGCCGCCCATCGCCTGATCGGCGTTCAGCCAGACCAGATCGCCGCTCTTCAGGTCGATCAGCCCGGCATAGCCCTTGTGCATGCCCGAGGTGACGCCGACCCCGACCGCCGCTGCGGCGAAGACCTGAAGCAGCTTGCGCCCGGTCGAGCCGTAATGATCCTCGGTCGTCACGAACAGCGCATAGTCGGCCCCCTGCATGCCCGGCAGGCTGGCGACCTCCGGCCCGATCGACCACAGGAAGCTGTCCTCGCGCTTCTTGGTGGGCAGGCGGTTGCCCGGAAAGAACTGATAGGTGATGACCGAGTCGGCCAAAGTGGTGAACAGCGCGCGATATTCATGCGCGGTCGCCGCGCCCTGCCCCACCGGCTCGACGAAATTCACGACGCGATTGCCCAGCCTGCCCTGCGCCTCGGCCAGCGCCTTGCCCAGATTCTCGCGCGCCTGATCGGTCCAGTCGGCATTGGGTTCATAGGCGCCGCCGGTCGATTGCGCGCCGACCTGGATTTCGGGCCGCATCAGGACGATGTTGGCCGTCCCCGGCGCCAGCGTGAAGCCGGGCCGGTTGCCGGTCTTCTCCTGCGCCGCCAGCGGCGCGGCCGCCATCGTCAACGCCGCCGCCAGTGCCAGCGCGTTCCATCCCCTCCGCATCAATCGAACCCCCGTTCGCGATGGCGGAGCCGGCTATCTCCCCCGGCCGACTCGTCCATCACGAACGCAGCATGACATGGCCGGATCGGCCACGCCAAGCGGATTCCCCGCCTTGCCATTCCCCCGGTTTTCGGGTAATGGCGCACGCTTCCCAAGCATCATGCGACGGAACCCTTGCGGGAGGGTGCGCTGGCCTATGCCTTCGCGCCCGTCACGACCGCTAGACTCGAAAAGAGAGTGACATGGCAAAGAAGATTACCGGCTATATCAAGCTGCAGGTCCCTGCAGGCGCCGCCAACCCCTCGCCGCCGATCGGCCCGGCGCTGGGTCAGCGCGGTGTGAACATCATGGAATTCTGCAAGGCGTTCAACGCGCAGACCGGCGAAGTCGAGAAGGGCACCCCGCTGCCCACCGTCATCACCGTCTATGCCGACCGTTCGTTCTCGTTCGAGACGAAGACCGCGCCTGCGACCTACCTAATCAAGAAGGCGGCCAACCTGAAGTCGGGCTCGAAGGAGCCGGGCAAGGTGTCGGCGGGCAAGATCGCGCGCTCGAAGCTCGCGGAAATCGCCCAGGTCAAGATGAAGGACCTGAACGCCAACGATATCGAGGCTGCGACCAAGATCATCGAAGGCTCCGCCCGCGCGATGGGCCTCGAAGTGGTGGAGGGCTAAGATCATGGCGAAGCTGACCAAGAAGCAGAAGGCCGTCCAGATCGACGCCGAGAAGCTGCACGGCATCGACGAAGCGATCACGCTGGCGCGCACCAACGCGACCTCGAAGTTCGACGAGACGATCGAAGTCGCCGTCAACCTGGGCGTTGACCCGCGCCACGCCGACCAGATGGTCCGCGGCGTCGTCACCCTGCCCAAGGGCACCGGCAAGACCGTTCGCGTCGGCGTGTTCGCCAAGGGCGCGAAGGCCGACGAGGCACGCGCCGCTGGCGCCGACGTCGTGGGCGCCGAGGACCTGATGGAAACCATCCAGGGCGGCACCATCGACTTCGATCGCTGCATCGCGACCCCGGACATGATGGGCGTCGTCGGTCGCCTCGGTAAGGTGCTGGGCCCCAAGGGCCTGATGCCGAACCCGAAGCTGGGCACCGTGACCATGAACGTCGCCGAAGCCGTCAAGGCGGCCAAGGGCGGCCAGGTCGAGTACCGCGTCGAGAAGGCCGGCATCATCCACTCGGGCATCGGCAAGGCGTCGTTCCCGGCGGAAGACCTGCGCGCCAACTTCGACGCGCTGGTCGACGCTCTGATCAAGGCCAAGCCGTCGGGCGCGAAGGGCAAGTATGTCCGCAAGGTCGCCGTCTCTTCGACGATGGGGCGCGGCATCAAGGTGAACGTCTCGGAAATCCCGGGCGCGTAATCCTTAGCCCAGCGCATGCTGACAGATCAGGGGGTCGGGACTGCGGTTCCGGCCCCCTTTTCCTTTGAGCGGTCACGCGGTGATGACGGCCGGCCCGGCCAAGGACCCTCATGCTAGCGTTCAAGCCACGCCTCAGACCAGCTTGAACCAACTGGTAAGGCCGCATAGGGTGGCGTCATGGCCGAAAAGAGCGAAAATGGCCGCCTGTACGAGCAGGTGGCGCGTGCGATCAGCGCAGATATTCTCTCCGGTAGCTATGTGGTCGGCCAGCGCCTGCCATCCGAGCGCGACCTGGCGCAGGCGCACTCGGTATCGCGCCCCACGGTGCGGGAGGCGATCATCGCGCTCGAACTCGACGGCTTGGTCGAGGTGCGGATGGGATCGGGCGTCTATGTGATCGCCTCGGCCCCCAATAACGGCCGGGCCGGCGAAACCGATATCGGCCCCTTCGAACTGCTCGAGGCCCGGCGCGCGATCGAGAGCGAGGTGTGCGCTTTGGCGGCAACCCGCATCGACGACGCGACGCTGGGCGAATTGCGTAGCCTGGTCGACATGCTGGAAAGCGCGGATGTCGCCCTCGCCGAAGAGGCCGACCAGCGCTTCCACGAAACCATCGCCCGCGCGACGCAGAACAGCGCCATGGTCGCCAGCGTCGAAATGCTCTGGAAGGCCCGTGCCCGCTCGCCGCAGTATCGGCTGCTCAGCGACAAGGCGCATGGTGCGGGCGTCGTACCCCGGCTGGAAGACCATCTGACGATCTATGAGGCGCTGGCCGCGCGCAATCCCGACAGCGCCCGCGCAGCGATGCGCCAGCATCTGACGAACGTGCTGGAAGCGATCCTCGCCGCCACCGAGGTGCAGGAACTGGAAGAAGCCCGCGCCCGTATCGCCGCGCACCGCCAGCGCTACGCGGTATGATGGCTTTCCCCTGACCGGCGAAGGTCGAGATGATGTCCTTGGCCGGCCGCACGCCAGCGGCCATGCCAGTGGACCAAGCCCCTCCCCATCCGGCGTATAGGCCCGTCAATCGCCCCATGCCGGTCGGACATCCGACACGATAGCATCATCCGGTAAGACCGCACGAGACGCGAAAAAGGGGGCGCGGCACCCCGGACCCATGTCCGAAGCACCATGCCCCCGATTTTCACCAGCCGGCTTAGCTGGCCTGGTTGGCCGACACCGGCTTGGCGGTCACGTCGAAGCGATCGGCGTTCATCACCTTCACCCACGCGCGCACGAAATCGCGTACGAACTTTTCCTCATTGCCGTTCTCGGCATACACCTCGGCGGTCGCGCGCAGCTGCGAGTTGGAGCCGAAGATCAGGTCGGTCCGCGTCGCCCGCCACTTTTCCTGACGGCCACCACGATCATAACCGATGAACTTCTCGTCGCTCGACGCATCCACCAGATCCCAGAAGGTGTCGTTGTCGAGCAGGTTGACGAAGAAGTCATTGGTCAGCTGACCCGGACGATCGGTCAGCACGCCCTCGGGCGCATCGCCGACATTGGCACCCAGCACGCGCAGGCCACCGACCAGCACGGTCATCTCCGGCGCGGACAGGCCGAGCAGCGCCGCCCGGTCGAGCAGCAATTCCTCGGTCTTCACCGGGTTGCGGGTCTTCAGATAATTGCGGAAACCATCGGCCTGCGGCTCCATCCACTTGAAGCTCTCGACATCGGTCCATTCCTGCGTCGCGTCGCCGCGACCGCCCAGGAAGGGCACGCTGACGTCGAACCCGGCGTCACGCGCCGCCTTCTCGACCGCTGCCGATCCGGCGAGCACGATCGCATCGGCGAGCGAGATGTCGCCGCGCAACTCGTTCAGCTTGGCCAGCACCTGCTGCAGCTGCTCGGGCTCGTTGACCGCCCAGTCCTTCTGCGGTGCCAGTGCGATGCGCGCGCCATTGGCACCACCGCGATGATCCGACCGGCGATAGGTCGATGCCGAAGCCCAGGCGGTCTTGACCAGCTGTGCGACGGTCAGTCCGCTGGCAAGCACCGCCTCCTTGAATGCGGTTACGGCGGCATCCGACGGCGCCGTGCCTTCGGGCACCGGGTCCTGCCAGATCAGCGTCTCTTCGGGCGCTTCCGGCCCGAGATAGCGGATCTTCGGCCCCATATCGCGGTGGGTCAGCTTGAACCAGGCGCGAGCGAAGGCATCGTCGAGCGCCGCCTGATCGTCACGGAAGCGCAGCGCGATCTCGCGGAACTCGGGGTCCATTTTCAGCGCCATGTCGGCGGTGGTCATCATGGTCGGCACGCGTTTGTTCGGGTCGCGCGCGTCGGGGGCCATATCCTCCGGCTCCGGATTGACCGGGGTCCACTGCTTGGCGCCCGCCGGGCTCTGCGTCAGCTCGTAGTCATACTTGAACAGCAGGCGCAGATAGTCGCCGGTCCACTTGGTCGGATTGTTCGACCAAGCGCCCTCGATGCCCGAGGTCGTGATATGTCCCTGGCCGATCTCCTCGCTATCGGTCAGCCAGCCCAGACCCTGCTGGTGGATCGCTTCGGACGCGGGATTCTTGAAGCCCGTGGGCGGCTTGGCACCATGCGCCTTGCCGAAGGCATGGCCACCGGCGGTCAGCGCCACGGTCTCTTCCGAGTTCATCGCCATCCGCTGGAACGTCGCTTTCATGTCGCGCGCGGATTTCAGTGCATCGGGCTCACCGCCCGGGCCTTCGGGATTGACGTAGATGAGGCCCATCTGGATCGCGGCAAGCGGTCCTTCGAGCTCGGGCAGTTCCTCGGTGATGCGCGTCTGCGCGCCTTCATCGACCCACAGCTCCTCGGCACCCCAAAAGGTGTCGCCTTCCGATGCATAGACGTCCTTGCGGCCACCCGCGAAGCCGAAGGTCGGCCCGCCCATGCTCTCGATCGCGACATTGCCTGCCAGAATGAACAGGTCGGCCCAGCTGATGTGCTTGCCGTATTTCTGCTTGATCGGCCACAACAGGCGCCGCGCCTTGTCGAGATTGCCATTGTCCGGCCAGGAGTTGAGCGGCTCGAAACGCTGCTGCCCCGACGACGACCCGCCGCGCCCATCGGTCACGCGATAGGTGCCGGCGGCGTGCCAGGCCATGCGGATCATGAACGGACCATAATGGCCGTAGTCGGCGGGCCACCAAGACTTGCTGTCGGTCATCAGCGCCAGCAGGTCGGCCTTGAGCGCGGCATAGTCGAGCGTGTTGAACGCCTCGGCATAGTCGAAGTCTTCGCCCATGGGGTCGGGCGAAACGCCATGCTGGTGGAGCATATCGACCGGCAGCGCATCGGGCCACCAATCCTTGTTGGTCCGCCCCAGCAGCGACCGCGCCTTGAGCTCGCCGCCACCCTTGCCACCCATCGGGCAACCGCCGCTCTTGGGCTGTTCGTAATCGGCCATCTCGGTGTCCTCTTCCAACCGGTGTTACCTTGATGTCTAAAGGTGCCGTATCCGGGTAAAATCTGTCCAACCGATTTTTCGGGCGGGATAGATTTTGATAATCGATCACGACCGGCACCGCGACTTCAGGATGAATGCCTGTCAGGGGAACCGGTTGCAGGGTGGTGTAGCGAAACGTCGGTAGAGCGCACGCGTCATGCGCCTGCCCGATTGATCGAGGGCTTCATACCATCGGAGAACTCTCTGCCTTGTCAGTATGAATGCCGCTGGACTGCATAGACCGACTGGCATCCTATCCCGCCAGCCCATCGACGCAGATGGCATGGTGGCAGCTACAATCCGGCAGCTATGCTTGAGCGTAAGCTGCACCCCGTCGTGGTGGCTTTCACCGCCCGCAGACCTGAGGAGCAACCTCCCAGGCTGGGAATTGTCGTGTTCGACAGCGACAAGGGCAGCCAGCAGCAGGCATCACAAGCGCGCGAACGACATTCAGGGGAAACCTGTGTCATTCGGGGGCCCATGCGGAGCATGGTGGATGAGTGTCGCCTGCTGCGAGGCAAGGCTAATCTTTCTCACTGGAGACGCCCTGTGGCTGGCCTGTGGCCTGCTCCCTCGCCTAATGGGGGAGGGACAGAACGCAAGAAAGCCCCGGAGCGGTGTCGCTACGGGGCTGTGGCTGCGTGTATGGGTATGGTTGCGGGGGCAGGATTTGAACCTGCGGCCTTCAGGTTATGAGCCTGACGAGCTACCGGGCTGCTCCACCCCGCGTTAGCTGAGCCGCACGGCGGCACGCTTCACGCGTGGTGTCGTGGGGCTTAGCGCTCCGGGCTGAGACGCCCGAGGAGACGATGTGAATGGGTTTTGTGTGTTCGCGGACTGTAATGCCTGGCGACGCCCTACTCTTCCACTGCTTGAGCAGTAGTACCATTGGCGCAGTCGGGTTTCACGGCCGAGTTCGGGATGGGATCGGGTGGGACACCGACGCTATGGCCACCAGGCAATAGAGTCCGCGAATACTGATCCCCATCAGGTGGTACCTGGTGGGGAAATGGGGGTTAAAATCGATGCGTGCACTGGCTGGATTTGCTGACCAGACCCTCAGTCTATCAGCCCAGGGCTGATGGTGGGGGTGTGGAGCTCTCAAGCGCGAATAGGACAATTAGTATCGGTTAGCTCCATGCGTTACCGCACTTCCACATCCGATCTATCGAGGTCGTGGTCTTCGACCGTCCTGAGAAATCTTATCTTGAGGGAGGCTTCCCGCTTAGATGCTTTCAGCGGTTATCCCGTCCGTACATAGCTACCCTGCTGCGCCGTTGGCACGACGACAGGTACACCAGAGGTACGTTCAACCCGGTCCTCTCGTACTAGGGTCAACTCCTCTCAAATTTCGACGCCCACGGCAGATAGGGACCAAACTGTCTCGCGACGTTCTGAACCCAGCTCACGTACCACTTTAATTGGCGAACAGCCAAACCCTTGGGACCTGCTCCAGCCCCAGGATGTGATGAGCCGACATCGAGGTGCCAAACAACCCCGTCGATATGAGCTCTTGGGGGTTATCAGCCTGTTATCCCCGGCGTACCTTTTATCCGTTGAGCGATGGCCCTTCCACGAGGGACCACCGGATCACTATGACCGACTTTCGTCTCTGCTCGACTTGTCAGTCTCGCAGTCAGGCTGGCTTATGCCATTGCACTCTAACAGACGGTTTCCAACCGTCCTGAGCCAACCTTCGCGCGCCTCCGTTACTCTTTAGGAGGCGACCGCCCCAGTCAAACTACCCGCCACAGAGGGTCCCTGTACCGGTTTCACGGTACGAGGTTAGACATTAAACAACAACAGGGTGGTATTTCACCTATGGCTCCACATCGGCTGGCGCCAATGCTTCAAAGCCTCCCACCTATGCTACACAGTTCTTGTCCAATGCCACTCTGAAGCTGCAGTAAAGGTGCACGGGGTCTTTCCGTCTAACCGCGGGTACTCCGCATCTTCACGGAGAATTCAATTTCGCTGAGCATGTCCTGGAGACAGTGGGGAAGTCGTTACGCCATTCGTGCAGGTCGGAACTTACCCGACAAGGAATTTCGCTACCTTAGGACCGTTATAGTTACGGCCGCCGTTTACCTGGGCTTCATTTCAGAGCTTGCACTCCTCCACTTAACCTTCAGGCACCGGGCAGGCGTCAGGCCCTATACGTCGTCTTGAAGCCGACTTAGCAGAGCCCTGTGTTTTTGCTAAACAGTCGCTACCCCCTGGCCTGTGCCCCCCATAAGTGCTTGCGCATATATGGGGCCTCCTTCTTCCGAAGGTACGGAGGCAATTTGCCGAGTTCCTTCAGGACACTTCTCTCAAGCGCCTTGGTATACTCTACCTGACCACCTGTGTCGGTTTCGGGTACGGTCTATACGGTGGGGCTATTTCCCGGGACCTCTTCGAGGCACGTCCAATCCGATAAGGACGTACAACACACGAGATCCGTCACACACCACCAGGCCCACGAATATTAACGTGGTTCCCATCGACTACCCCCTTCGGGCTCGTCTTAGGGGCCGGCTCACCCTGCGCGGATTAGCCTTGCGCAGGAACCCTTGGTCTTTCGGCGAGAGGGCATCTCACCCTCTTTATCGCTACTCATGTCTGCATTCGCACTTCCGATACCTCCACGACCCATTACCAGATCGCTTCGCAGGCTTACGGAACGCTCCGCTACCGCGTGCACTAATGTGCACACCCTAAGCTTCGGTGCGTGTCTTGAGC
>NZ_CP189888.1:2500-327500 GCF_052056765.1 Sphingomonas pseudosanguinis | reverse complement strand
CAAACAAAAAGGGGCGCGGGCCTTGGCCTGCCCGCGCCCCGTCATTCCTTAGCCCGGCTGGCCATCGACCAGGCGGGGCAGCGTGCCCGCGGCGTCGTCCTTCAGATCCTGCGGCAGCAGCGCGGCCGACAGGTTCTGGTACGACACCGGCCGCAGATAGCGGTCGATCGCCAGGCTGCCGACCGAGGTCGTGCGCGCGTCCGAGGTCGACGGGAACGGCCCGCCATGGACCATCGCATGCGCGACTTCCACGCCGGTCGGCCAGCCATTGGCGAGGATACGGCCCGCCTTGCGCTCGAGTACCGGCACCAGCCGTGCGGCCATGTCGGTATCGCCCTCGTCCATCTGGATCGTCGCGGTCAGCTGACCCTCGGCGGCCTTGAGCACCGCGGTCAGTTCCGCCTCGTCGCGGCAGCGGACCAGGATCGACGACGCGCCGAACACTTCATGGCCGAGCGTTTCGTCGGCGAGGAAGGCCTCTGCCGTGGTCTGGAAGAAGGCAGCGCGACCGGCGGTGATACCCTCACCCACCTTGCCCTGTGCGACCGTTTCAACCTTGTCGTGGCTCGCCAGCGATTCCGTACCCGTGGTATAGGCGGCATGGATGCCCGGGGTGAGCATGGTCTGCGCCGCCGCCTCGGGCAGCGCGGTGCGGGCCGCCTCGACGAACGCGTCCAGCCCTTCGCCCTCGATCGCGAGCAGCAGGCCTGGATTGGTACAGAATTGCCCTGCGCCCATGGTCAGCGAACCGACGAAGGCGGTGCCGAGCGCCGCGCCGCGCGCCTTCAGCGCCTCGGGCATCAGGACGACCGGGTTGATGCTCGACATTTCGGCGTAGACGGGGATCGGCACGGGGCGTTCCTGGGCGATCTTGACCAGCGCCAGGCCACCGGCGCGCGAGCCGGTGAAGCCGACCGCCGCAATGCGCGGATCGCGGACCAGCGCCGCGCCCAGCTCGTTGCTCGGGCCGGTCAGGTGGCTGAACACGCCCTTGGGCAGGCCGCAGGCTTCGACCGCCCGTTCGATCGCGGCGGCAACCAGCGCGCCGGTCTGCGGATGAGCGGGATGGCCCTTCACTACGACCGGGCACCCGGCGGCCAGCGCCGACGCCGTGTCACCACCCGCGGTCGAGAAGGCGAGCGGGAAGTTCGACGCGCCGAACACCGCGACGGGGCCGAGCGGCACCATGCGCAGGCGCAGATCGGGGCGCGGCAGCGGCTGGCGGTCGGGCATGGCGGGGTCGATGCGGACCTGAAGATAGGCTCCGGCGCGCAGCACCTTGGCGAACAGGCCCAGTTGGCCGACGGTGCGGCCACGCTCGCCCTCCAGACGCGCGCGCGGCAGGCCGCTCTCACGCATTGCGGCTTCGATCAGCGCGTCACCGATGGCCATAATCTCGGCACCGATCTTGTCGAGGAACACCGCGCGCTCCTCGCGCGACGTGGCGCGATAGACGTCGAACGCCTCCTCGGCGGCCGCGCAGGCCGCGTCGACATCGGCCGGTCCGTGCACCGCAAAGGGCTCGCCCACGGGCTGGCCGGTCGCGGCGTCGATCGAACGGAAATCGGTCATTGGGGAAGCTCCTCTTTATTACTCCGACATATTCATTTGACGGAGCGATGGCAATGTTAAAGGTTGTGCGCAAAGATGGGGGCGGAGAGGTACAATCGATGAGTGACAGCATGACGAACGGGGATGCGCCGCCCGAATCCCCGGTGGACACGGCGCCTGAGGAAACCGCGCCCAAGGCCAAACGCGGCACCGGTCGCCGCCTGCACGGTGCCATCGCGCACAAGCTGGGCGCGGCGATCGTGTCGGGCGAATATCGCCCCGGCGACACGCTGTCGGGCGAAGTCGCCTTTTCCGAAGCGCTCGACGTGTCGCGCAGCGCGTACCGTGAGGCGGTGCAGGTGCTCAGCGCCAAGGGTCTGGTCGAAAGCCGCCCGAAGACCGGCACCCGCGTCCTGCCGCGCAACCGCTGGAACCTGCTCGACCCCGATGTGCTGGCCTGGGCCTTTTCTGGCGAGCCGGACATCCATTTCGTGCGCAGCCTGTTCGAGCTGCGCGCGATCGTCGAACCCGCCGCCGCGCGGCTGGCGGCCGAGCGGCGCGACAAGGCCGATCTGAAGGAGATGCGCGACGCGCTGGCCGCGATGCGCCGCCACACGCTGGCGACCGAGGCGGGGCGGACGGCGGACCGCGAGTTCCACAACGCCGTGCTGGCCGCGACGCGTAACGACGCGCTCGTCGTGCTGACCGCCAGCATCGGCGCGGCGGTCGCCTGGACCACCCAGTTCAAGCAGCGGTCGCGTGCGCTGCCCCGCAATCCGGTGCCCGACCATGTGAAGGTCTATGACGCGATCGCGGCGGGCGATGTCGAGGCGGCGGGAGAGGCGATGCGGTTGCTCGTCGATCTGGCGCTGGAGGATACCCGCAGCGCGATGGAGGGGTAAGAAGGCCCGCTCCGACAAGGGAGCGGGCCACCCGAGACGCCGGGTTCGGGAATGGGGTTTTTGCGTCCGATCGACACTCATCCTATTCCTCCCCTGCAAGGGGAGGGGGACCATGCGAAGCATGGTGGAGGGGTGTCCCCGATTGAGAGTGCGGTCCAACCTCTCACACCGAGACACCCCTCCGTCAGGCCTGCGGCCTGCCACCTCCCCTGCGAGGGGAGGAGTAGATGAACGCCGTCAGGCGTCAGAACGCCGCGCGGTGGAGCGGCTTGGCGGGGACCTCGACCCGGAAGGTGAAGATGTCGCCCGCCTGGGTCTGTTCGGCGAGCTGCTCGTCCGTCAGGCCCTGCCGCGCGGTGGTGGCATAGGCGGTGCGGCCATCGGGGCCGCCCAGCGCGATCTTGGTGATGTTGGACACGGGGAAGCGTACCTCGTCGGTCATCACCCCGTCCGGGCCATAGCGGCGCGCCGCCCAGCCACCGAAGAAGCCGACCCACACGCCGCCTTCGGCATCGCAGATCGCGCCGTCGGGATGACCGTCCGCATCGCCGAAGCGCGCGAATTCGGTCGCGGGGCCGAGCGTCCCGTCCGCCAGGATAGCGTGCGCCAGGATTGCCTTGCCCAGCGTATCGACGTGATAGAGGATCGAATCGTCGGGCGAGATGGCCGGGCCGTTGGTGATGCACACCGCATCCGCGCTCGACGGCGTGACCAGCCCGGCGACCCAGCTGAACAAGCGGCCCGACAGCGCGGTCTCGTCATTGTCCATCGTGCCGAACCAGATGCGGCCCTGCCCGTCGACACAGGCGTCGTTCAGGCGGTTGGCGGGTAGATGCGCGTCGACCTCGGCCATACGCTCGAATCCGCCGGTCGCGGGATCGAAGTGATGCGGGCCGGACTTCAACCCGGCGACGAAGCCGCCGCGCTGCGCCGGCACCACCCAGCCGACCATTTCGGGCGAGGCCCAGTGATCGAGCGTGCCCACCACCGGATCGTGGCGGTAGATGCGCTGTTGCTTGATGTCGACGAACCAAAGCGCGTCATCGACCCAGATCGGGCCCTCACCCAGCGTCGCACCCACGGTCAGGCAATGTTCGGCCTGCTGCATCACTCTCTCCTATGCTCTCGCCCGGTTTGTTATCGCCAACCGGCGTCGATGAAATAGTCGTGGCCGGTGCACATCTTTGCATCGTCCGAGGCGAGGAACAGCACCAGCGCCGCCACGTCGGCAGGCTGTATACGCCCGTCGAGGCACTGCGCCGCGACGATCTCCGCCTCACCTTCGGGGGTATACCATTTTTCCTGGCGCGGTGTCTGCACATTGCCCGGCACGATGGTGTTCACGCGGATATTCTCACGGCCCAGATCGCGCGCGAGACTCCGGGTCAGTCCCTCGATCGCGGCCTTGCAGGTCTGGTAGAGGACCAGGTCGTTCAGACCCAGGTGCCAGCTGATCGATCCGAAGTTCAGGATCGCGCCGCCCCCGGCCCGCTTCATCGCGGGGATCACCGCTTGGGCTGCAAAGAACTGGTGACGCAAATTGACGTTCAGCCGCTCGTCCCAATAGGCCGGGGTCACGTCCTTGATGCTGTGGCGATCGTCATTGCCCGCATTGTTGACCAGGATGTCGACGCCGCCCAGCGCCGCTTCCAAATCGGCGAAGATCGCCTTCAGGCTGTCGAGATTGGTCAGGTCGCAGTGACGCTGGATCGGCGCATGGCGCGCATCGGGAGTCAGCCGGTCGACCAGCGCTTGGGCGGCCTCCTCGGCGATGTCGACGAAGGCGACGCGCGCGCCCTGCGCCACGAACGCCTCGACCAGTCCCTCGCCGATCCCCGAGCCGCCGCCGGTCACGATGACGCGCTTGTCGATCAGGCTGGGGTAGCGCGCGGCCGTGTCGGCCACGCTGGTCTTCTGCAACATCGAAATCGTCTCCGTCACAACAGGCCGCGCTTGGCCAGGTTGCGCATCAGGTCGCCCAGACCGAAGGTCCAGGCGGGGGCGTCGGCGGAGGTCATCACCGGATTGACCAGCGTGCCGAGACGCGGGTTCGAGATGACGACGGTGTCGCCGACCTTGTGGGTGAAACCGCGGCCCGGCTCGTCACGGTCCTGCGTCGGCGCGAACAGCGTGCCCAGGAACAGGACAAGGCCGTCCGGGTAGTGATGCTCGCTGAGCGCCTGGCCGAGCAGATCCTCGGGATCGCGGCTGATCTGGTCCATCGAGCTGGCGCCCTTCAGCACATAGCCGTCGGTGCCGGTGATGGTCAGCGCGACCTGGCTCGACCGGACATCGTCCATGGTGAAGCCGTCATCGAACAGGCGGACGAGCGGCCCGAGCGAGCAGGACGCGTTATTGTCCTTCGCCTTGCCGAGCAGCAACGCCGAGCGCCCCTCGAAATCGCGCAGATTGACGTCGTTGCCCAGCGTCGCGCCGACCGCCTTGCCATGGGCATCGGCGACCAGCACCACTTCGGGCTCGGGATTGTTCCAGGTCGAGTCGGAGCGGACGCCGACCGGCATCCCCCAGCCCACGGTCGAGAGCACCGGCGACTTGGTGAAGATTTCCGCATCCGGGCCGATCGCGACCTCCAGATATTGCGACCACAGCCCCTCGGCGATCAGCGCGTCCTTCAACTGCGCCGCTTCCGGAGAGCCCGGCACCACCGAGCGGATATTGCCGCCCAGCGCGGCTTCCAGCGTGCCGCGAAGCCCCGCCGCCTTGGCATGGTCGCCACGTGCGCGCTCCTCGATCACCCGCTCCAGCGCGGAGACGGCGAAGGTCACGCCCGCCGCCTTTACGCATTGCAGATCGATCGGCGACAGCAGCCGGTTGGCCGCGCCTTCGTCAGGAGACAGGTTCAGATCGGCCAGCTCGCCCAGCGCCTCGCCCTGCGACGCCTCGACCACGCCCCCGGCGAGCAGCGCCGAGACGGTGGGGGCGACGCGGCTCATGTCGAAGACCTGGCCGTTCTCGACCAGGATCGGGCAAGGCCCCTCGCCGCGATCGATACGACCGACAAAGCGCCCGGCGCGCCAATCGTCGGGCAAGGCCGCGATCAAGGTGGTGGAACTGCTTGCCATGTCATCCTCTCCGCAAATTTTGTTAGCGGTATCGATTGCCGTCCCCTCCAGGTCAAGGGGCCAGGGGTGATCCGATCATGTTCGCGATATGCCTTACATCAAATGTCTGGTCTATGATCCGGAAAATACCCGAATTGGTATTAACCCCTTAATCCGACCACCATGCTATCCTGTCCGCGATGCCCCATCTTCTTGACGTCGAGGACCCATCCTTTTCGCTGACGATCGATCATCGTCACATTGTATGCGTCCGCGTGCATAGCGGTCTCACGCCTGCGATCCTCGACCGCTTCTGGTCCGCCTTCGATGCCGCCATCGCCGAGTCGCGCCGGGTCTGGGGCCATGGCAAGGTCATGGTCGATCGTCGCGGCGCACCGATCCTGACTCCCGACATCGTCGCCCGGGTCCGCCAGGACATGGCGATCCATTATGCTCCCGACGATCGGCTGGCGATGGTCGTCGATTCCACACCGTTAAAGGCCCAGGTGCGGCAGAATTACGAACTGGCGCATATGGACGCCTTTCTGTCGCGCGATGCCGCGCTGGCGTGGCTGGAGAAGAACTGACCGGCCGCCCATGAACGACCGGATCGGCCGGACCGGCCGGGCGGATGATCCCCGCCCGGCCGGCCATCGGCATCAGTGGTTGTCGCGCGGCAGGCCCTGGGTCTGGGCGATGCGCTGATACTTCTCGGCGCCTTCCAGGATCGCACCGGTCGACATCTGGCCGACGACCGAGCGCTGGATTTCCTGCCACGGGGTCTGCGAAGCCGGATATTTATACCCGCCCGCCGCCGCCAGCACCCGGCGACGCTCGGCCATCTCCTCCTCGGAGATCAGGATGTTCGCGGTGCCCTTGTTCAGGTCGATCCGCACCCGGTCGCCGGTTTCGAGCAGCGCCAGGCCGCCCATCGCCGCCGCCTCGGGGCTGGCGTTCAGGATCGAGGGCGAACCCGACGTGCCCGACTGACGCCCGTCACCGATGCAGGGCAGCGAGTGCACGCCCTCGGTGATCAGATAGGCAGGCGGACGCATGTTGACGACTTCCGCCGCACCCGGATAGCCGATGGGGCCGGCGCCGCGCATGAACAGCAGCGTCTCAGGCGTGATGCCGGTCGCGGGATCGTCGATCCGGTGGTGATAATCCTCCGGCCCGTCGAACACGACCGCCGGGCCTTCGAAGGCGTCCGGATCGTTCGGGTTGGACAGGTAGCGCTCGCGGAATTCGGGCGAGATCACACTGGTCTTCATGATCGCGGCGTCGAACAGATTGCCCGACAGGACGATGAAGCCGGCCTCTTCCTTCAACGGCTGGTCGAAGGGGCGGATGACCTTTTCGTCCTCGATCGCGCGACCACGGCAGTTCTCGCCCATGGTCTTGCCGTTGACGGTCATCGCGTCCTCGTGGATCAGTCCCTGCTCCATCAGTTGGTTGACCACGGCGGGCACGCCGCCGGCGCGGTAATAATCCTCGCCCAGATATTCGCCCGCCGGCTGCAAATTCACGAGCAGCGGGATCTTGTGCCCTTCGGTCTCCCAGTCCTTGACCGGCAGGTCGACGCCGATGTGACGCGCCAGCGCGGCGAGGTGGATCGGCGCGTTGGTCGAGCCGCCGATCGCCGAATTGACCTTGATCGCGTTGTGGAACGCCTCCTTGGTCAGGATGTCGGAGGGCTTCAGGTCCTCCTGCACCATCTCGACGATCCGCTTGCCGGTGAGGTACGCGACCTCCTGGCGATCGCGATAGGGCGCGGGGATCGCGGCCGAGCCGGGCAGCGACATGCCCAGCGCTTCGGCGAGGCTGTTCATCGTGGTCGCGGTGCCCATGGTGTTGCAATAGCCGGTCGACGGCGCCGAACTGGCGACCAGGCGGATGAACTCCGCATCGTCGATCTCACCGGCCGCCAGCATCTGGCGCGCCTTCCAAACGATGGTGCCCGAACCGGTGCGCTCGCCCTTGTGCCAGCCGTTGAGCATCGGACCGACCGACAGCGCGATCGCGGGGATGTTGACGGTGGCGGCGGCCATCAGCGCGGCCGGGGTCGTCTTGTCGCAGCCGATGGTCAGGACGACCGCGTCGAGCGGATAGCCGTACAGCACCTCGACCAGGCCCAGATAGGCCAGGTTGCGGTCGAGCCCGGCGGTCGGGCGCTTGCCGGTTTCCTGGATCGGGTGGACCGGGAATTCCAGGACGATGCCGCCCATCTCGCGCACGCCCTCCCGCACCCGCTCGGCCAGCACCAGATGGTGGCGGTTGCAGGGGGAAAGGTCCGAGCCGGTCTGCGCGATGCCGATGATCGGCTTGCCCGACTGAAGCTCCTCCAGCGAAAGGCCGAAGTTCAGATACCGCTCCAGATAGAGCGCGGTCATATCGATATTGTCGGGATTGTCGAACCAGGCGCGGCTGCGCAGCTTCGGTGTGGGCGTGTCGGTCATGTCAGGCTTTCGGTCAGCGAACGGTGGAAAAACGATAGATCATGGTGTGCCGATAGGGCTTGCCCGGATCGACGCGGGCGGAGACGAAATCGGGCTTGTTGGGCGAGTCGGGGAATTTCTGCGGCTCCAGCGCGATGCCGTCGCCCATCCGGTACAGATGGCCCTTCTTGCCGACATAGGTGCCGTCCAGGAAATTACCCGTATAGAATTGCACGCCCGGCTCGGTCGACAGCACTTCGAGCACGCGGCCAGAAGCGGGGTCCTCCAGCCGCGCGGCGAGCTGCGGCGTCGCGGTCAGCCCCTTGTCGAGCGCGAAATTATGGTCATAGCCCTGGCCATAGCGGATCTGCTGGTCGTTGCCGTCGCGAATCCCGTCGGCGACCACGCGCGGCTGGCGGAAGTCGAAGACGGTGCCGGCCACCGGCGTGCGCTCACCGGTGGGGATCAGCTTGGCATCGACCGGGGTATAGGCCGCCGCCGGGATGGTCAGCTTGTGATAGGTCGCGCCGAGCGGCGATCCTTCGCCGTTCAGGTTGAAGATCGCATGGTTGGTCATGTTGATGACCGTCGGCTTGTCGGTGTTCGCGGCGAAGGCGATGGTCAGCGCGCCCGCCTCGTCCAGCGAATAGGTGACGGTGGCGTCGACCTTGCCGGGATAGCCCTGGTCACCATCGGGGCTGGTCAGCGCCATCACCACGCTGGCGGTCGGACCGTCTTTCATCGAGACGATTCGCCACAGCTGCTTGTCGAAGCCCTTCGTCCCGCCATGGAGCGAATTGGTCTTGTCGTTCAGCGTCAGCTGGTAGCTGCGCCCATCCAACGCGAAACGGCCGCCGGCGATGCGATTGGCATAGCGGCCGACCGTGACACCGAAGAAGTTCGGATGGTTCACATAGTCGTCGGCCTTGTCATAGCCGAGCAGCACATCGGCAGTCTTGCCGTTGCGGTCGGGGGCCATAACCGATTGAAGAGTGGCGCCATATGTCAGCACGCGCGCCGACAGGCCCGCCTTGTTGGTCAGGGTCACCGCCTCGATCGCGGCACCGTCCGCCAGTTGCCCGGCGGGCGTGCGCTTGGCCTCGCTGGCCAGAGCCGCCGTCGATGTCATTACAGACGTTACCGCTACCAGTGTTAGAAAGCTCTTGATTGACGCCCTCGACATGCCTCATCCCTCCGTCGCCAGACGCCATTGACGCGCCTTTTGCGTCACTATAGTCAGACAAAATACCAGGAGCAAGCGGGGCGCACAGAAGTTTTCGTGCCGGCACCCGCTCTTAAGGAGAGGATTGCCATGGCCGCACCCGTTGTTTCCCGCGCCGCCGGCGCGCCAGCCGCTGCGGGAGGGGCGACCAATTACCGGTCCGCGCTGACGCTGCTGGCCAGCCTGTTCTTCATGTGGGGGTTCATCACCGTCATCAACGGGACGCTGCTGCCCCACTTACGCAGCGTGTTCGACCTCAGCTATTTCCAGGCCTCGCTGATCGAGAGCGTCTGGTTCATCGCCTATTTCTTCGCCTCCATCCCCTCGGCCAAGCTGATCGAGCGGATCGGATACCAGAAGTCGCTGGTGACCGGCCTGCTGATCATGGCGGCGGGCGCGGTCGGCATGATGCTGGCGGCGACCTTGCCCTCCTACGGCGTCACCCTGTTGATGCTGTTCGTGATCGCCAGCGGCATCACCCTGCTCCAGGTCGCGGCCAATCCTTATGTCGCGGTGCTGGGCCCGGCGGACACGGCGTCGTCGCGCCTGAACCTCGTCCAGGCGATGAACTCGATGGGCACGATGCTGGCCCCGCTGTTCGGCGCCTATCTGATCCTCGGCCGTTCCAAGGGCGGCACGGCGGAAGCCGGCAGCGCCGCGCTGACCCAGGCCGAACGCCTGGCCGACGCGCATGCCGTCGTCCTGCCCTATGGCCTGGTCGCGGTGGTGCTGGTCGTCCTCGCCTTCGTCATCGCCCGCTTCCCGCTGCCCGCCATGGGCTCGTCGACCAGCCGCGTCGCCAAGGAAGAGCGCAAGAACCACTCGCTGTGGAAGCATCGCAACCTGGTGTTCGGCATCGGCGCGATCTTCATCTACCTGATCGCCGAGATCGGCGTCGGCAACCTGTTCGTGAACTTCGTCAGCCGTCCCGACATCGGCAACATGACGACCGAGGCCGCGGGCCGCTATCTGACCCTGCTGTGGGGCGGGATGATGGTCGGTCGCTTCGTCGGCTCGGCGATCATGCAGAAGGTGCCGGCCGGCACCGTGCTCGCGGTCTTCTCGGTCGGCGCGTTCATCGTGATGCTCGCGACCGTCTTCACTACCGGCCCCGTCGCCATGTGGTCGCTGATCCTGGTCGGCCTGTTCCACTCGATCATGTTCCCGACCATCTTCACGCTGGGCATTCGTGGCCTGGGCCCGCTGACCGAGGAAGGCTCGGGCCTGTTGATCATGGCGATCGCCGGCGGCGCGCTGGTGGCGGTGCATGGCTGGCTGGCCGACAATTACGGCCTGCAGCAGTCGTTCCTGCTGACCGCGGTGTGCGAACTCTACATCCTGTTCTACGCGATCTGGGGTTCGAAGCCGACCAACGCCTTCCCGGACGAAGACGCGAACTGATCGCGGGCCTTCACCGGCAGACAGACAAGGGGCGGTGTCGCGAGACGCCGCCCCTTTTGCATGGGCCACGCCTTTTCCCACACACCGGCATATGTTACGTTACACCATATCTATTTGGTGAAAGGTTCCGCGTGCCTGCCGATCCCGATACGCTTTTCGCGCCCTCGCCGGACGTGCTTCCCGATCATGTGCGAATCGGCGCGGATGCCGATGCATTGGCGACGATCCACGATCCGGACGTTACGCTCGCCATCTGGCAGCGCGCGCCGCTGATCCCCGCCCCCGATCTATCCGAGATGCCCGCGATCCGCTTCGCCGCCCCCGCTGGTCAGGTGGCCAACAGGATGGCGGCCTACTGGGCAACGGTCGCACCGCAACCCTGGCACACAGTCGTGACCCGCGATGTCGCGCGGCTCGCGGCCCTCTACGCCACGCTCGCCGCCGAAGCACGGGTGGAGGTGCGGCTGGAGCGGATCACGGGCAATGGCTGCTGGAAATTCCATGCCGATTACGTCGCGCTGCGGCTGATCTCGACCTATTGGGGCGAGGCCACCCAATGGTTGCCGCTGGGCGCGGATGCCGAGACGCCGCCGCGTGGCCTGGTCGCCGGCGATGTCGGCCTGTTCAAGGGGCGCGCCCTGGCCGGTGACCGGGCGATCATCCACCGCTCGCCCCCGATCGCGGAAAGCGGCGGCGACCGCCTGTTGCTCGTCATCGATGCCGAATGGGAGCAGCCGGACTGATCGCTCAGAACCAGCTGCGGATGCCCAGCGCCAGCGCCGCGCCGCCACCGCCTGCGGGGCCATAGCGGCGCTCCCAATTCACCCCGACATAGGGGGCGAACTCGCGGGCGATCTCGTAGCGCAGGCGCAGGCCCAGCTCGATGCTCGATACGCCCGCCGCGATCCGCTGGTCGGGCACGTCCTGCGCGGCGAGGTTCACCTCCACCCGGGGTTGCAGGATCGCACGCTGGCTCAACCGCTGGTCGACCCAGGCCTCGGCGCGGCCGGTCAGGTCGCCCTTGTCCGACAGGAACAGCGCGCCCTCGACATCGAACCAATAGGGGGCCAGCCCCTCGACCCCGACCACCGCATAGGTGCGGCGCGCGCCCATCCCGACATCCTGGCGCAGACCCGCCTGGAGATTCCAATAGGGATCGATCGCGCGGGCATAGAGCGCCTGCACCTCGGCCGCACCGATCCGGCCGCCCAGCGTGCCCTCGCCCTCGGTCTTGACGACCAGCCGGTGGATGTCGCCGCCGAACCAGCCCTCCCCGTCCCAGCGATAGCCATCGCGCCCGTCGCGAACCTGGATTTCGGCGAGGTTGAACAGGATCTGCGAGAAGCGCATGCCGCCATGCTCCTGCCGCATCCGCGCATCGGCGGCGGCCATGGCGGCGGGGTCGTAGAAGCGATCGGCGGCACGGGTCGTGGGCGCCGGCGGGGGCGGCGCGTTGCCGACCGGGGTATCGGCCATCGCCATGCCGGGCATCGCCCCATGATCCGCGGAACCGCGATCCATGAAGCCGTGATCACCGTCAGGGGAGGCCGCGCCGCCGTCTTTCGGGCGGCAATGCCCCATGGCCGCATGTTCCGGCGAACAGGCGGGGACCGTCATGCCGGGCATCGGATCGGACGGTGGCGGGGACGCAGGCCGGCAATGCCCCATCGCGGCATGTTCGGGCGAACAGGTCGAGGCCTCGGCCGGCATCGCATGATGGTCGGCCATCGGCGATACGGGCCGCGCCGCGCGCGGTTTGGCGGCCGGCCGCCGGGCCTTCGCCTTCGGTCGGGCCGTGGGCTTCGGCTTGGCCGGTGCGGGCATCGTCATGCCGGGCATCATGTGATGATGCTGCGGCTCGGCGAGGATCAACGCGAACAGGATCATGCCGCCCCCCCCTTTTCCGCATCGGGCTGGCCCGGGTCGGGTTGGGCCGGGTCGGGTCGCACCGTCACCACCTGCATCATGCCGGCATGCATGTGATAGAGAAGGTGACAGTGGAACGCCCAGTCGCCCTCGGCATCCGCCGTCAGGTCGAACGTCACCGTGCCGCCCGGTGCGACATTGACCGTGTGCTTGCGCGGTGCGTGATCGCCATGCCCGGTCACCAGTTCGAAGAAATGGCCGTGCAGGTGGATGGGATGCGCCATCATCGTGTCGTTGACCAGCGTCACCCGCACCCGTTCTTTGAGGCGAAAGGGGATGGGTGCGGTAACGGCGTTCAGCTTCACCCCGTCGAACGCCCACATATAACGTTCCATATTGCCGGTCAGATGGATGGTCAGCGCGCGCGACGGCACGCGGCGATCGGGACTGGGCGAACGGCTGATCAGATCGCGATAGGTCAGCACGCGGTGGCCGACATCGCCCAGCCCCTGCGGCGGCTCGCCGGTCCGGTCGACCGGCATCGGCGCGACCGTCTGGACGACGGGCGTCTTGGGGAGGCCCGGCGCGTTGGCGAAGTCGCGCATCCGGTGGTCCATGCCGCCATGATCCATCGCGGCACCCTGCCCCGCGGGCTGGCAATGCCCCATCGCGGCATGCTCGGGCGGGCAGGCGGACCCGTGGTCCATGCCCCCCATGCCCATATCCTTCATCGTCGCCAGCGGCCGGGGGCGTAGCGCCGGGACCGGTGCAGCCATCCCCAGGGCCGGCGCCAGCGTGGCGCGCGCCATGCCCGACCGGTCCCAGGTCTCGGCGACCAGCGTATAGGCGCGCGGCTCGGGCGGGGTGACGATCACGTCATAGGTCTCGGCGACAGCGATCTGCAGCTCGTCGACGCTCACCGGCCGCACCGGCTGCCCATCGGCCTGCACCACCGTCATCGCCAGCCCCGGAATCCGCACGTTGAAGATGGTCATCGCCGAGGCATTGATCAGCCGCAGCTTCACCCGCTGCCCGGCCGCGAACAGAGCGGTCCAATTGTCCGCCGGGCCATGGCCGTTGACCAGATAGCGATAGGTGGCACCGGTCACATCCGACACGTCGCTGGGGTCCATCCGCATCGCCCCCCAACGCAGTCGCTCCTTCAGCGGCTGGTCGCGCCCGGCCAGCAGCCCGCCGATCGTCTGCTTCTGATAGTTGAAATACCCACCCTGGAGTTTCAGCCGGCGGAAAATGGCATGCGGATGCAGCGCGCTGTGGTCGGAGAGCATGACGACATGCTCGACATCCGTGCCGTCCGCATCGGGTTCGGCCGGATCGATCACGATCGGGCCGTACAGCCCCTCCTGCTCCTGCAATCCCGAATGGCTGTGATACCAATAGGTCCCGGCCTGGACGACGGGAAACTCATATGTGAAGCGCCCGCCCGCCGGAATCCCCGGAAAGCTGATCCCCGGCACCCCGTCCATCTGAAAGGGCAGCAGCAGGCCATGCCAGTGGATCGAGCTTTCCTCATCGAGCATGTTGACCACGGTGATCCGCGCCCTCTGCCCCTCGCGCAGGCGGATCAGCGGGGCCGGGGCCGATCCGTTGATGCCGATCGCGTGATAGGGCTTGCCGTCGATCATCATATGCTGGCGCGCGATGGTCAGCGTGATGTCGGGGCCATGAAGCTCCGCGCGCGGCGACAGGCCATGGCCATGCGTCTGCGCCCAGGCCGGCAGCGCGGCCAGCATGCCAAGGCCGGCACCACCCGCCAGCAGATCACGGCGGCGCATCACGGTCAGGGGATCGATCATGCCCTGTTATACGCGCCCGCGCGCCCTTCCCCTCATGCCGTCGCATCGCGCAGCGCGGCGCGGGCGCGGCGGACGCGCAGCTCGATCGCCTTGGCGCTCAGCCCCAGCGCCTCCGCCGCCTCGCTCTGGCTCAACCCCTCGATCGCACAGAGGATCAGCGGCGCACGCAAACCTTCGGGCAGCGCATCGAGCGCGGCCAACGTGCGGGTCAGCGATTCGCGGTTGATCGCCGCCGCCTCGTCGCCGACCCGGTCGTCCGCCACCGCCGCCGCCGTCTCGATCGGCAGCACCCGCGCCAGCATCGCGCGCACCCGCCGCCGCCGCGCCCAGTCGCGGCATTTGTTGAGCGCGATCCGGCTGAGCCAGGCGCGCAGCGACCGCGTGGTGTCGAACCGGCCGAGCGCGGCATGCGCGGCGACGAAGCAGTCCTGCACCAGATCGAGCGCCTCGTCGGCATCGCGGACATGCGCCAGGATCAGCCGGTAGAGCGCGTCCTTGTGCCGTGCAACGATCACGGCATAGGCCCGCCCGCCATCCTCCCCGGCGCGGGCCAGCACGACCAGGTCGCCATCGGGCAACGCCGCATAAGCGCGGCTCACCGGCCGGTTTCGGTCAGCCTGGCGGCCACCAGCCGGTCGAAGGTCGCCGCCTGATCGGGGCGCAGCATCCGGCGCATCGCAAAGACATGCGCCAAAGTCGCCTTTTGCAGATCGCCCATGCTGTGATGGACCGCATCGATCGCCTGGCTGACGCGCGGGCCGTCGCGATGCTCGGCCTCGATCGCCGCCGCCAACCGCGCATTGTCGCCGCGCAGCCGGGCGTCGAGCGCGGCGCGGGTCGCCGCGAACCGTGCCTCCAGCCGATCGAGCGCCACCGCCTGTTCGGGGTCGAGCCGGATGTCGCGGTGGATCAACGCGTGAATATCGCTGGCCTGCGGCTCGGCTGGCATCAGCAACCGGCATCCGATCGCCACCCCCGCCAGCGCCGCGACGAAGGCGATGACCAGCGTCAGGACATGGCGCCGCACCCCGCCCGTCATCGGCCGAGCAACAGCGTCGAGGGGGCGAGCCCGGCATCCAGCACGACCGCGATCCGCCCCGGCTGGGCGCGCGCCTCGCTCCGCGCGCTCATCACCCCGCCGCCCGCCAGGCCGAGCAGCATCGCCCCGAGCGCCGCCATCGCCAGCCCGCGTCCCGACGTCCCGCCGGCCTCGCCCCCGGCGGCGATGGCGAGCGTGACCCGGTGTTCCAGATCATTCAGGGCGGCGGGCGGCGCGGGTCGCGCCAGAAGGGCCAGATCGTGGTCGAGAGGATCGGTCATGATCCCCCTTATACGCGCGCGTTGCCGATTTCCCTCATGCCGGATCGCCCCTCCACCCGGTCTCCGGCCATCGTTTCACCATGGGACAGGGCGCTTTGTCGCACCGCAACATGCCCGCCGCGCCGGCGGCAAACGGGCTTATGACCGACAGGACGTCACCGATTCGGGGGAATGGGTGCGGGGTTCATGTCGGAAAAGGGATACAGCCATGTACGTCGTCCAGCACCAGTCCGCCAGCCGGATCGCCTGACGATGGCGACGACCACTACCCGCTCCGCGCCTAAACCGCTGATCGTCCTGGCCCAGGCCGCCGGCGCGGTGTCGGGGGAGAATCCCTATACCAAGCTGCTCTATGCGGGGATGGCCGACCAGAATGTCGTCGTGCACCCCTATTCGCGCCGATCGCTGATCGCGCTGCGCCCCGACATCATCCATGTCCACTGGCCGGAATTCCTGGTCCGCTGGAACGCCGGCACCGCCAAGGCGGCGGCCGATGCGACCAAGGAGCTGGCGCTGCTCTGGCTTGCCCGGCGGCGCGGTGCCAAGTTGGTCTGGACCGCGCATGACCTGGGCGCGCATGACAAGCCCGATGTCGGCAGGCTCTATGCCCGCTTCACCGCCGCCTTCAATGCGATGGTCGACCGCGTCATCAGCCTCAGCCCCGCCGCGCTGGAATCGGTGCGCGCGCATTATCCCGCAATCGCCCGGCGGCCGGCCGACATCGTGCCGCATGGCCATTATCAGGGCTATTACCCCGCAACGCCGACCAGCCATCCCGGCCTCGCCGCCGCGCGCGACGCGGTGGCGGGCAAGCCGACCTGCCTGATCTTCGGCCAGATCCGCCGCTACAAGAACGTGACCGGCCTGATGCAGGACTTCGCCGAGACCCGCGCGGAGACGGGAAACGACGCACAACTGGTGATCGCGGGCGAGATTCGCGGGACCGAGGAATTCCGCCAAGAGGTGCTGACCAAGGCGGCGGAGACGCCCGGCGTCCACCTGATCCCCGACCGCATCGCCGATGCCGATGTCTGGGCGCTGCATGACATGGCCGACGTCATCGTCCTGCCCTATGCGCAAGGCTCGGCACTGCATTCAGGGGCCGCGATCCTGGCGCTCTCGCTGGGCAAGCCCATCGTGGTGCGCGACACGCCGACGATGCGCGATCTCCAGGCGATCGTCGGGGCCGACTGGGTGGCCCTGTTCAACGGCACGCCCCGGGACGCGCTCGCCACCGCCGCCACACTGCTGGCGGGGCCCCGTGCGACTGCGCCCGACCTGACCGTGCTGGACCCCGCCCTCACCGCGCGCCAGACCGTCGCCTGCTACCGCGCGGCGCATCAGGCGTAGGACGGTACGGCGCGTCCGTTACCGCGCCATGTGACCGAACTGGCCAGAGATCGCCGTCCGAGAATCTTGTTCGGGCGGTGACCGACGATGCCCGCAGCGGGCGGAGACACGTCCGAATGGCGGTTGGATAATCAGGCAGCGTCAGCGGCAAATATCCGCCAAATCGACGCGCCGAAAATGCAAGAACACCGAAAACCAAAAACCCCGCTAAGCCGATTGGCCTAGCGGGGTTTTCGATGGTGGGCGTGGCAAGGATTGAACTTGCGACCCCTGCGATGTCAACACAGTGCTCTACCACTGAGCTACACGCCCGCCGGAGGCCGGCCAATTAGCCGGGTGGTGGGGGGCTGGCAAGCCCTAAATTGCACCATCGAGCGAATTGGCGTGAAAAAGTCTGTCCACCTCCATTACCAGGTCGCGCAGATGGAAGGGCTTGGACAGGACGCGGGCGTTGGGCATCGCCTCGCCGGCCTTCAGCGTCACCGCCGCAAAGCCGGTGATGAACATCACGCGCAGGTCGGGTACCAGCGCGGCGGCACGCTGGGCGAGTTCGATGCCGTCCATCTCGGGCATGACGATGTCGGTCAGCAGCAGATCGATCACCTCCGTCTCCAGCAGCGGCAGCGCGGCGGTGCCGCGATCCACCGCCGTGACGCGGTAACCCGAACGGGTCAGCGCCCGGGTGAGATATTCGCGCATGACCTCATCATCTTCGGCCAGCAGGATGTGAAGCATGTCGTGATCCCGATTCATCGTAAACCTCATCTAGCGAGGCGGCGGTTAAGATTTCCAGACCATTGCCGCCCCCGTTTTCCCGCCATAGGATCGGCCGCGATGGCATCTCCCTTTCCCGGCGCGAGCTACGAATGCCTGGGCACCGACAGCCCCAACGGCCCGGTGGTGATTTCGGTGCCGCATGGCGGGCGCGACTATCCGCCGGCGTTGCTGGAGGCGCTGCGCGTGCCGCTGTCCGCCATCATGGGGCTGGAGGACCGGCTGATCGATCTGATCGGCCATGCCGCGCGCAACGACGAGCCGATGATCGTGCAGACCCGCCCGCGCGCCTGGATCGACCTGAATCGCGACGAGGCGGAACGCGACCCCCTCATCGATCTGGGCGCGCGAGCGAGCGGTCGGGGATCGAGCAAGGTGCGCAGCGGCCTCGGCCTCGTCCCGCGTCGGATCGGCGGGCATGGCGACATCTGGGCGCGGCGCTTCACCGATGCGGAGATGGTGGCGCGGATCGCCAGCGATCACCGCCCCTATCATGCCACCCTGTCGGCCTGTCTGGCAGCGGTGCGCGCGCGGTTCGGGGTGGCGGTGCTGCTCGATCTCCATTCGATGCCGCCGCTAGGCGCGGCCGACAGCTATCCGCGTGTCGTGATCGGCGATCGGCATGGCGCGACGGCGGGGATGCGCTTCGTCCGCCGGGTCGATGCCACGGTCCGCGCCGCCGGCATCGCGGTGACGCGCAATGCGCCCTATGCGGGGGGCCATGTCGTCGAGCGGCATGGCGACACGCGGCGTGGCATCCATGCCATCCAGCTGGAGCTCGACCGCTCGCTCTATCTCGACACTGCGCTGGAGGCCCCCGGCCCCGGCTTCGACGCGACGGTCCTGCTGGTCCGCCGGATCATCGCCGCGCTGACCGCAGAAGCGCTCGGCCAGCCCTTGCCGCTCGCCGCCGAATAAAAAACCACCTCGCGCAAGGGGGAGAGCGCGAGGTGGCCAAGGTTCAGGGAGGAGACACGCTGAAAGCGTGTCATACGACACCGCGAAAGGGGGGACACGATGTCGTACTGGTATAAATAGGAAGGGGCCTATTTGGTTCAACCCCAGGCCCGGCAATTCGTCATTTTTTCGTCACGGGTGGTGGGCAGGCGGAAAAACAATCCTCCCCTGCAAGGGGAGGTGGCAGGGCGAAGCCCTGACGGAGGGGTGTCGCGCCTTGTTGTTGAAGCCCCTTCTCGATACCGGTTACACCCCTCCACCATGCTTCGCATGGTCCCCCCCTTGCAGGGGAGGAACAGGTCAACGTGAGCGAAGACTCATCCGCACGAGCAGGCCGTCGCGCAGCAGATAGTGATGGCGGAGCGCCGCCGCGACATGGATGGCGACCAGCGCCAGCATCACCCAGCCCAGAATTTCATGCGCCTCATGCCCCACGCCACCGGCGGCGCGGCCGATCGGGAGCGGCGGTACGTCGAACAGGCCGAGCCAGCTGACGGGGCGCGGCACCGCGCGGCCCGATCCCATCGCCCAGCCGGTCATCGGCATCGCGATCATCAGCAGATACAGCGTCATGTGCAGCGCATGGGCGCTGCCGCGTGCCCAGGCGGGAATCTCGGCAGGCAGCGGCGGCGGACGATGGCCGAGCCGCCACAGGATACGGCCGGCGGTCAGCGCCAGCACGGTCAGCCCGATCGATTGGTGCAGCGGGATCGTGCCCGGCAACAGGCTCTCATGGAGCAGGCCGATCGCCAGATTGGCGACGACCAGGGCCGCGATCGTCCAGTGAAAGACGATCGCGACCCGGCTGTAGCGCGGACCGGCAAAGTCCCGCCCGCGCATCGGATCAGCCGACCGGCTGGAGCTGCGGCTGCGGCATCTTGCCCAGCTGCGCCTGGCGGGCGAAGATGTCGCGCATCAGCGACAGCGAGAAGAGGTGCGCATAGAGCAGCGGGAGCATGCCCGACTGGCTCATCTTGCGCAGCTGGTCGCCGCGCAGGTCGACCAGCTTCTCTTCATTGACCATCTGGAAGCCGCGATAGACGAAGGGCTGATCCGCGCCATCGGGCTGGATCGAGACTTCGCCGTCCATCAGCAGACCCATTTCGGTCAGCTCGGTCATGAAGTTCTGGGTGCGGGCACCCGCCTGTTCGAACGATTCGTTGAACGACAGGATGTTCTTGGTCAGTTCGCTGGGCTGGCCATTCTCGAACAGCGCATCGCCCTCGTCGAACGCGCCGATCGTCGGCGAGGTCGGGTCGAAGCACAGCGACAGCTCTTCCGCCTCGGGACGCAGGCGCGCCAGCATGTACGGATAGCGGCGGACATAGGCGGGGACGTAGAAGTTCGTCTCGGTCAGACGGCCTTCGTCGCTGACGAAGACGTTCACGCCTTCGTTCAGGCCCATCAGCGCCAGCGGGATCGGCTGTTCGCCGACCGAAAAGACGATCGGCATGAAACGCTGCACCAGCGGAAATTCATCGACGGTCACGGGGATCGCATGCTGGCCGACCAGGAAGGGCGCGGTGTCCTGCGGGCGGACCTTGTAATTGGCGTGGGCCTCGCTCGAAAGCGGCTCCAGGCCATTATAGAAAAGCGGAAGCGACGGCGCGCTGGCCATGATGATCTCCAAAAAACCTTATCCACGCGAGCCCCCCGGCCGCGTGTCGTGCCCCCGTGTCTATGGGGCCGGGACGTCATGCGCAAGCGATGAGCTTGCCCGGATTGAACAGGCCGTGCGGATCGAGCGCCCGCTTGATCGCGCGGATCGCCGCGACCCGCTCCGGCGACAGCCGCGCCAGTTCGTCGCGCTTCATCTGCCCGATGCCATGTTCAGCCGAGATGGTACCCCCCGCCGCCGTGACCAGATCATGGACGAAGCGGGTGATCGTCGCGGCCTGTTCCGCATAGAAACGGTCGCGATCGGTGCCGGGCGCGGCGCGGACGTGGAAATGGATGTTGCCGTCGCCCAGATGGCCGAAGCCCGAGGCGTGGGTGCCGGGGAAGCGCGCGTCGCAGGCCGCCGCCGCCTCGACCATGAAGCGCGGCATGGCGTCGACCGGCACCGCGATGTCATGCTGCACCGCCGGCCCCAGCGCACGCTCGGCATCGGACAGCGAATGGCGGAGCAGCCAGAAGGCTTCGGCTTGCGCATCCGAGGCGGCGATCACCGCATCGGCGATCACGCCGTCCGCCAGCGCGCGGCCGAGCTGCGCCTCCAGCATCGCGGACGGATCGACCGCCGGATCGCCGGTCACCGCCTCGATCAGGACATGCCAGGGATGCGCGCCCGCCAGCGGCGCGCGGGCACCGGGCAGATGCGCGACGGCGGCGGCGAGGCTTTCGGCGGGCAGGATCTCGAAGCTCTCGATCATGTCGCTCGCCGCCTGCAAACGGCGGAGCAGCGCCAGCCCGGCGGCGGGGTCGGACAGCCCGACCCAGGCGGTGGCATGGCCCGCGATCGCGGGCGCGAGCCGCAGCGCCGCCGCCGTCACCACGCCCAGCGTCCCCTCCGCCCCGATCAGCAACTGCCCCAGATCGTAGCCGCGATTGTCCTTCTTCAGCGCCGACAGACCGTCATGCAGCGAGCCGTCGGGCAGCACCGCCTCGATCCCCAGGGTCAGCCCGCGCATCGTGCCGAAGCGCAGCACCTGCGTGCCCCCGGCATTGGTCGAGACCAGCCCGCCGACCGTCGCATTGCCCTTGGCCCCC
Organism: Sphingomonas pseudosanguinis; assembly: GCF_052056765.1. NCBI lineage: Bacteria > Pseudomonadati > Pseudomonadota > Alphaproteobacteria > Sphingomonadales > Sphingomonadaceae > Sphingomonas > Sphingomonas pseudosanguinis. The sequence continues at coordinate 306,134 of NZ_CP189888.1, read as the reverse complement.
AGGGTCAGCGGAAAGCGCCACCCCTGCGCCTCGGCCGCGTCGTGCAGGTCGCTGAGGATCACCCCCGCCTCGGCCACCGCGACGCCGCCCTCCGCATCGATCCGGCGTATCCGGTTCATCCGCCGGGTCGACAGGATCAGCCCCGCGCCATCTTGCGGCGGGGTCGCACCGCCCACCATCGAGCTGTTGCCCCCCTGCGGCACCAGCGGCACGCGATGCTCGCCCGCCGCGCGCAGCACCGCCTGCACCTGCGCGGTGTCGGCCGGCGCCAGGATGGCGGGGGCATGGCCATGGAAGCGCCGCCGCCAGTCGATCTCCCATGGCGCGATCAGGTCGGGATCGGTGACGATGCCGCGATCCCCCAGGACGGGGCGCAGCGCGGCGAGCAGGGCGGTCTGGGCAGCGTTCATGTCCTTCGCGCTAGATCAGGTTCATAAAGCGTTCAACGTCGGCGGCTATAATCCGCATCCACAGACATGGCTCGCCCCGGACCGAACCTTCTCCCCGCCGCCCTGACGATGTTGGCGACGCCGATCCTGCTGGGGTCGGGCGATCCGCCGTCGCAGGTCCAATATGCCCAGATCACGATCCGCGAACGGGTGATCCTGCGCGTACCACGCTCGCCGATGCCCGCCGTCACCGCCAGCCGGTGGAAGGAGCGCAAAGGCCCCCGCTGCATCGCCGCGCAGGCGCTGGCCGGCGCGCTGCCGGGCGAGGCGGGCAGCGTCGACATCGTCCTCTCGGGCGGCAAGCGGGTGCGTGCGAAGCTGGCGCGGGCCTGTCGCCAGATCGACTATTATTCCAGCTTCTATATCCGCCCCGGTGCCGACGGACAGATTTGCGCGGACCGCGATCCGATCCGTACGCGCGGCGGCGCGGTGTGCGAGATCGAGAAGTTCCGCGCGCTGTCCCCACGCTGACATCCGGTCCATATTCGGTTCGGATGCGCTACCCCGGATTCGGGGCAAAACTTGACTTTTCCCGCCAAATCCGCAAGCGCCCGTAGAGTGCTGGGCGAGCGCGGGGCGATTCCCACTCCACGCCATATTCCGGAAAACTGCATGAGCTTTGCCGATCTCGGCCTCTCCGACGAACTCCTGAAGACGGTCACCGACGCCGGTTATACCGAGCCGACCCCGATTCAGGCCTCCGCCATCCCCTCCGTGCTGATGATGCGCGACATCATCGGCATCGCGCAGACGGGGACGGGCAAGACCGCCTCCTTCGTCCTGCCGATGATCGACATCCTGGCCCATGGCCGCAGCCGCGCGCGCATGCCGCGCAGCCTGATCCTGGAGCCGACGCGCGAACTCGCCGCCCAGGTGGCCGAGAATTTCGAGAAATACGGCGCCAACCACAAGCTCTCCATGGCGCTCCTCATCGGCGGCGTGTCGATGGGCGACCAGGTCAAGGCGCTGGAAAAGGGCGTCGACGTGCTGATCGCGACGCCGGGCCGGTTGATGGACCTGTTCCAGCGCGGCAACATCCTGCTGACCGGCTGTTCGATGCTGGTCATCGACGAGGCGGACCGGATGCTCGACATGGGGTTCATCCCCGATATCGAGGAAATCTGCACCAAGCTGCCCAAGCAGCGCCAGACCTTGCTGTTTTCCGCGACCATGCCGCCGCCGATCAAGAAGCTGGCCGACAAGTTCCTGGAAAACCCCAAGACGATCGAGGTCGCGCGTCCCGCCTCGACCAACATCAACATCGCCCAGTTCGTCGTGCCGGTCGCGGCCCAGTCGTTCGAGAAGCGCAAGCGCCTGCGCCAGCTCCTCAAGCAGGACGAGGTTCGCACCGCGATCATCTTCTGCAACCGCAAGACGACGGTGCGCGAGCTGAACAAGTCGCTCAAGCAGCACGGCTTCCGCTCGGGCGAGATCCACGGCGACATGGAACAGCCGCAGCGTCTGGCCGAGCTGGATCTGTTCAAGCGCGGCGAGATCAACATACTGGTCGCCTCCGACGTGGCTGCGCGCGGATTGGACATCAAGGGCGTCAGCCATGTGTTCAACTTCGACGCGCCCTGGCATCCGGACGATTATGTCCACCGCATCGGCCGCACCGGCCGCGGCGGTGCGACCGGCGTCGCCTATACCTTCGTCGCGCCCGATGACGCCGAAAATCTCGAGAATATCGAGAAGCTGACCGGCCAGAAGATCGACCGGCTCGAACTGCCCGCCGTCGCCGAGGAAGAGCGTCCCGGCCGTCGTCGTCGCGAACGCGCGCCGCGCGAGGAGGCGGTCGAAGTGGCCGCGCAGGCCGAAGCGGAGGTGGAGGCACAGCCCGCACGTGCGCCGCGCCCGCGCCGGGACGAGCCGCGTTTCGAGGCACCGCGCGACGAACCGCGTGGTGGCGATCGCCGTCGCGACCGTCGCCGTCCGAACGCCGGCGAGGCACCGGACGATGGCGGCTGGAACGGCCCGATCCCGGACTTCCTCAAGGTCACGCTGACCGTCTGAGGCCCATGTCGCTCGACATCATCAGCTTCGTCGAACCCCAATCGCCGAGCATTGCCAGCCCCTGCGTCAATGTCTGCACCATGGACAAGGCGACGGGCTGGTGCCTGGGCTGCGCCCGCACGATCCGCGAAATCTCCAACTGGAGCGCCAAGCCCGCCGAGGAACGCCGTACGATCCTGGCCGCGCTGCCCGCGCGCAAGGCCGAACTGGCGTCGCGCAAGGGTTGAGGGCTTAACCTCCGCTTCCCATACCCGACCCCCCGTTCAGCCTGAGCGTAGTCGAAGGCCAAGGGAAACCATATCCGCCGGGCACCCAGCCATCGACGAGAGCGCCCCCCTTGCAGGGGGAGTGTTCACTTTGGACTCTGCAAGCGTTTTCTGGCGAGGAAGATGTCGAGGGTGACCTCGAGCATGTGCTGGGTCTTGGAGGCGCGCTTGGTTCGTCGGTTGAAGCGGGCCAGCATGTCGCGGAACGAGGCGTTGAACGATTCGATTAGATGCGTCTGCGCCTTGGTTTGCTGGTGAGGTTCGGGCGCGCCGATCCGCTTGAAGGCGAGGTGGTAGCAGGAGTTGGCGTCGGTGAAGATGGCGCTGATCTGGCCGACGGCGGCCTTGGCCAGGGTGTAGATGGCGGTCGCGCTTCTGACACCGGCATCACCCACATGATAGGCGATGACGCGCCGGTGCCGGCGGCTGTACGCCGTCCAGATCACCGCTCGCTGCCGTTTTTTTGAATGTAGGTGTAGATCTCGTCCATCTCGATCACGTCGGCCGCCCCGGTGTCGAGCGGGGCGGCATCCGCAAGCTTGTCCTGCAGCACCGCATGCTCCTTGGCGATCCACTTGAGCACCGCCGCTGGCGATGCACCCAGCACACGGCCGATCGCCCGGATGCCCATGCTGTTCATGTACATCTCGATCGCCATCGCCTTGGTCTGGGCACTGAACTTGGGCTGGCTGTCGGTGCAGTATCGACCACAGGCCCGGCACACATAGCGCTGATGACCCGACTTCCATCCCCGCTTGATCAGGTCCGTTCCCTCACACACCGGACATCGCATGCCATCCTCCCTGTCCCAAATCACCAGAACGAAGAAGAACCCGAAAAGCAGCCATGGTGAACAGTCCCCCTTGCAGGGGAGGAGACGGGGGTGGGGCACCGCCGCGCGTGCTCCGGCTTGAGGAGAAGCCCCACCCCAACCCCTCCCCTGAAGGGGAGGGGCTAAATTCGATCGGAACCGCTCAGGCCGAACGGAGGTCGGGAGCTCTCACCGCCCCACGAACCGCCCCGGCCGCCGCTCGGTGACGGCGCGTACCCCTTCCGCGAAATCCTCGGTCCGCATCAGCACCGCCTGCTCGGCCAGCTCATGATCGGTCGCCGCCGCAACCAGCGCGTGCAGGTCGCCGCGTAAGGTCGCACGCGTCGACGCGACCGCCAGCGGCGCCGCCGCCGCGATCTCCTGTGCCAGCGCCATCGCGGTGTCGTAAAGCGACTCGGCCGGAACGAGCTGGTCGACCAGCCCCCAGCGCTCGGCCTCCTCGCCGCGTATCCGTCGCCCGGTCAGCAGCATCATCGCCGCACGCTGCCGCCCGATCACGCGTTCGAGCACCGCCGAGATACCGAAACCGGGATGCAGCCCCAGCTGGACGAAATTGGCCACGAAGCGCGACTCGGGCGTGGCGATACGGAAGTCGGCGACCAGCGCCAATCCCAGGCCGGCCCCGACCGCCGCCCCCTGCACCGCCGCGACCACCGGCGTCCGTACGCCATAAAGTCGCGCCGCCGCGACATAGAAGGGACTGCGCGCCCCCGGTGGCAGGGGATCGGCCACGGGATTGGCGTTGACCAGATCGGCGCCGGCGCAAAAGACCCGACCTTCGGATCGAAGGAGGATGGCCCGCACCCGGGAATCGGAATCCGCCGAATCGAATGCATCGGCCAGTTCCGAAATGGTTCCCAGCCCCAGATGATTATTTGGCGGATTCCGTAGCGTAATGACGGAAACATAGCCGTCGCGATCCAATTTCACCGTCATATCGGCCTCTTTGCCGGCATTTGCCGTTCGACGCCAGCACCATACCCGTTGCTCGAAAGACACAGTGTTCGAGCATCCCGCTGTGCTGCGCCAACAGATGCTTGAGCCGACGCCATCACAGCGCGTAGATGACCGCCATGTCAGAATGACCGGCCGATCACAGGCTGGCATCGGCATCAGGAGCCGGCGGGCTCCGTGCCCGGAGAGGATGCCGGGCGGCCCGGAGGCGGGCCGCCCCTTCCCCCCCTCGCCGACCCGCCCTTCGCGTCGATGCGCGAAGCCCATCCGGGATGGCATCTGAACACGGGACCGGCGCCGATAACCGCTTGGGGCCGCCGGCATATGGGGAACAATGATGAAGACGATGATGACGGCTGCGCTGCGCGCAACGCTGGCCACCTCCACGATTCTGGGCGCCGCGACGCTGATGGTTGCGCCCGCCGCCGCGCAGACGACGACCGCGCAGGTGCGAGGGCAAGTGCGCACGGCCGATGGCGGCCCCGCCGCCGGCGCGCAGATCGCCGCCGTCAACACCGGCACCAACCAGACCTTCCGCCAGACCGCCGACGCGCAGGGCAGCTATGTGCTGGGCGGCCTGCGCCCCGGCCAGTATCGCATCACGGCGACGGCGACCTCGGGCGAGACCGTGACCCAGGTCGTGGTCGTCGCGATCGGCCAGTCGGCGACGCTCGACCTGACGATCGGCACCGCGACGCAAGCGGGCGGCGCGGACGCGGCCGACATCGCCGCCGGCGGCAGCAGCAATGTCGAGGGCGGCGAGATCGTCGTCACCGGCGGTCGCCTGGTCGAGACCAAGACCAGCGAAATCGCGACCAACATCTCGCAGGAGCAGATCCGCACCCTGCCGCAGACCGACCGCAACTTCCTGAGCTTCGCCGCGCTCGCGCCGGGCGTCCGCTACAATGACAGCGAGACCGACAAGAGCTTCTCCTCGGGCGCCTCGCCCGCCGGCCAGGTCAACGTCTTCATCGACGGCGTCAGCTACAAGAACAACGTGCTCGACAGCGGCGTCGCGGGCCAGGAGGATAGCCGCGGCAATCCCTTCGGCCAGCTGGCGGTCGGCGAGTTCCGCATCCTGACCCAGAATTACAAGGCCGAGTATGAACAGGCCGGCGCCGCGATCATCACCGCGACGACCAAGTCGGGCACCAACGAATTCCATGGCGAGGCGTTCGCGCAATATACCGACCGCAACCTGTCCTCGACCGACTATTTCGTGAAGCAGGCCGGGCTGCCCAAGCCCGCCTTCGAGCGCAAGCAATATGGCATCTCGTTGGGCGGTCCGATCATCAAGGACAAGCTGTTCTTCTTTGCCGCCTATGAAGGCAATGACCAGAACCGTGCGTTCAACGTCCGCCTCCAGAACCGCACGCCCGAAAACGTCGCGCGCTTCGGTCAGTATGAGGGCGCGTTCGTCAGCCCGTTCCGCGGCGACTTTTATTTCGGCAAGCTGACCTTCGTCCCCGACGATCGCCAGACCTTCGACCTGATCGTCAGCAAGCGCGTCGAAACCGACATCACCGGCTTTGGCGGCGCGTCGACCAACGCCTATTCCAACGCGCTGAACAAGAAGAACAACGTCGACACCTATATCTATCGCTGGACCTATCGCGGCGACAGCTTCATCAACGAGTTCAACGCCAGCTATCTGAACTATACCTACAACCCGACCTCGCTCGATCCGAACAGCAGCACGTTCAACTATCAGGGCGTGATCCGCTTCGGCGGCAAGGAAAGCACGCAGCGGATCAACCAGTCGAGCTATACGCTGCGCAACGACCTGACCTGGACCGGGATCGACAATCACGTCATCAAGGGCGGCATCCGCTTCGCCTTCCAGGACTATACGTTCCTGAAGAACTTCTTCGTCCAGCCCTTCTACGACTTCCGCAACGATCCGACCAACGGGCTGGACTTCTCCTTCCCCGCGACCGCGCAGATCGGCATCGGCAATCCGCGCATCGCCGCGTCCAACTCGCAGCTCGGCCTGTATCTGCAGGACGACTGGGACGTGACCGACAAGCTGCAGGTCAATGTCGGCCTGCGCTGGGATTATGAGAGCAACCTGTTCAACAACAATTATCGCACGCCGGACGCCGCCGCCGCGCTGCTGCGCCAGTTGCCGCAGACCTCCTATTTCAACTCGGCCGATTACATCACCGACGGCACCAACCGCCCGCCCTTCCTGGGCGCGTTCCAGCCGCGCGCCGGCTTCTCCTATGACTTCAAGGGGGATCAGAGCACGGTGCTGTTCGGCGGCTATGGCCGCTATTACGATCGCAACGTGTTCAACAACACGCTGGATGAGCAATTCCGCCTGCAATATGCCTATGGCTCGCTGTTCTTCTCGCGCGACGGCCGCCCGCGTGCCGATGGCACGCCGACCGTGGTGTGGAACGACCGCTATCTGACGCGCGACGGCCTGCTCTCGCTGATCGCCAATGCGCAGACCGGCCAGCCCGAGCTGTTCGCGGTCAAGAACAACGCCCGTCCGCCCGTCACCGACCAGTTCACGCTGGGCGTGCGCCAGCGGGTCGGCATCTTCCAGGCGAGCCTGAGCGGCAGCTATGTCGCGGGGCGCAACGGCTACACGCATCTGTTCGCCACCCGGAACGCCGATGGCACCTGCTGCAATGTCGGGGTGGGCAGCCCGACGCGCAATGCCGGCTTCTCCAACGTGCTGATCGGCTATGACGGGCTGAAGACGCGCTACAAGGCGCTCTTCTTCACCCTCGACAAGACCTATACGCAAAGCTCGGGCTGGGGCTTCAACCTGGCCTATACGCTGTCGAAGGGCGAGCAGAACGGCAACGACCTGTTCAGCCTGCAATATGCGACGCCGGACGCCTATGGCTATCGCCCGCGCCCGGGTGACGAGCGGCACCGGCTGGTCCTGTCGGGTATCGTCGACCTGCCCTTGGGTTTCAAATTCTCGACCATCACCACGCTGGGCAGCGGTAGCGCCTATCAGGTGACCGACGAGACGCTGGGCAGCACGCCCAGCCAGGTGCAGGTCTATACCGTCTATCCGCCCAAGAACTGCATCAAGGGCATCGCCGCCTTCTGCGAGGTCAACATGACGCTCCAGAACGACATCGAGATATTCTCCGGTCACAAGCTCAATGTCGCGGTCGATCTGCTCAATGCGTTCAACAGCAAGAATTTCGGCGGCTTCGACGATTTCACCAACGCCACCGATCCGTTGACGCAGTTGCCGCGCGAGCTAATCACCCTGCCCCGCCGGGTGCAGTTCCGGGTCGGCTATCGCTTCTGACGATCGGCCGGGCCGGGGGAGCGATCCCCCGGCCCGGCGAGGCTCTGATTACGAAGGACGGACCATGTATGATCGCCGCCGCTTGCTGGGTCTGGGCGGCCTGAGCCTGGCCGCGTTGATGACGGGCTGCACGGACCGGCAGGGGCGCGTCGCACCGCCGCGTATCATCCCCGCCGCGCAGCCCGACCTGATCCGCGATTTGCAGGAGCGGACCTTCCGCTTCTTCTGGGAGACGACCGACGCCGAGACCGGCCTCGCCCCCGATCGCTGGCCCACACCCTCCTTCGCCTCGATCGCGGCGGTGGGTTTCGCGCTGACCGCCTATCCGGTCGGCGTGGTCAATGGCTGGATCACCCGCGAGGAGGCGCGCGCCCGCACGCTGACCACGCTGCAATTCTTCGCCGACGCGCCGCAGGGGCCGGGCGAGACGGGATTCAGCGGATATAAGGGCTTCTTCTATCACTTTCTCGGCGTGACCAAGGGACTGCGCTTCGCCCGGTGCGAGCTGTCGACGGTCGACACCGCGCTGCTACTCGGCGGCGTGCTGTTCGCGCAAAGCTGGTATGACGGCGACCATCCCGACGAGGCGCGCATCCGGGCGCTCGCCGACCAGATTTACGGCGCGGTCGACTGGACCTGGATCACCCCGCGCGCGCCGCTCCTCTCGATGGGCTGGCATCCCGAGACCGGATTCATCAAGTCCGACTGGGACATCTATAACGAGGGGATGCTGCTCTATCTGCTGGCGCTCGGCTCCCCCACCCATCCGCTGCCCGAGGGCACATGGGCGGCCTGGTCGAGCCGGTTCGAGAGCAGCTGGACCGATCGCTGGGGCGAGCCGCATCTGCACTTCCCGCCGCTGTTCGGCCATCAGTACAGCCATGTCTGGGTCGACTTCAAAGGCATCCGCGATCCCTATATCGCGTCTAAGGGCATCGATTATTTCGAGAACAGCCGCCGCGCCGCCTATGCGCAGCAACGCTATGCGATCGCCAATGCCGGACGCTGGCGGGGTTATGGTGCGGATGTCTGGGGGCTGACCGCCTGTGACGGGCCGGGCGATTTCGGCCTGACGATCGACGGCGTGCGCCGGCAATTCTACAGCTATTCGGCACGCGGCCCCGGTGACCGCGACGACGGCACGCTGGCCCCGACCGCGGCGGCGGGATCGATCGCCTTCGCCCCCGACATCGCCATTCCGGCGGTGCGCGCGATGCATGATCGCTATGGCTCGGCCATCTATGGCAAATACGGCTTTCTCGATGCGTTCAACCCGACGCTGACCGACCCGCCCGAGCCGTTGAAGCATGGCGAGATCGTCCCCGGCATCGGCTGGGTCGACAAGGATTATCTGGGGATCGACCAGGGGCCGATCGTCACGATGATCGAGAATCACCGCACCGGGCTGATCTGGAGGACGATGCGGCGGAACCCGCATCTCCGGCGCGGATTGCTAAGGGCAGGATTCACCGGCGGCTGGCTGAACGGATAGCGGCCGCCCCCTTTTGGGAAGGCGGCCATGACCGATACCATCCTGATCACCGGCGCATCGGCCGGACTGGGCGCGGACTTCGCGCGGACGCTGGCGAGGAAGCCGGTGACGCTGGTGCTGACCGCCAGGCGGACCGACCGTCTGGCCGCCCTGGCGCAGGAACTCGGCCAGCGCCCCGGGGTGGAGGTGCATGTCGTCTCCGCCGATCTGGCTCAAGCGGAGGGGGTGAAGGCGCTGCTCGACGGTATCGCGGATCGCGGGCTGCATATCGACACGCTGATCAACAATGCCGGTTACGGCGCGCTGGGGCCGTTCGCCGAGGGCGATCTGGCGACGCAGCTGGGGATGATCGACCTCAACGCCCGCGCGCTCGTTGCGCTGACCCATGCGCTGCTGCCGCCGATGCTGGCGCGCGGACGTGGCCGCGTGCTGAACGTCGCCTCGACCGCCGCCTTTCAACCGGGGCCGTATATGGCGGTCTATTATGCCAGCAAGGCGTTCGTGCTGCACTTCTCCGAGGCATTGCACGAGGAAGTAAAGGGACGTGGCGTGGCCGTCACCGCGCTATGCCCGGGGCCGACCAACACCGAATTCGCCGATGTCGCCGGCATGGCGCAGACGCCACTGTTCGAGCGCTTCGCCGGTACGTCGGAGCAGGTGGTGCGCGACGGGCTGGAGGCGCTGGAGCGCGGCCAGGCGGTGATGGTGTCGGGGCTGCTCAACCGGCTGACCGCCGCGAGTACGCGCGTCGCCCCGCGCGGGATGCTGCGGCGGGCTGTCGCGAAATTGCAGAGCGGGCGGCGGTAGATTGGTTCGCGCGGAGACGCGGAGGCGCGGAGGTGATCAGCCCAGCCGCAGGCTGCCTCCGTTTCAAGCAGCGCGGCTTTGTCTGCCGATCGATGGGGGCGGACTCCAGTCCGGCACGTTCAGACACCTCCGCGTCTCCGCGCCTCCGCGCGAACCTATTCTCCGCTGCGACTCGCCCGCACGCTGTCGAAAGCGTAGAGCGCGCACCCGGCCCAGATCAGCGCGAAGGTCACGATATGGACCGGCTTCAGCGGCTCGCCGAACAGCAGCACGGCCTGCGCGAATTGCAGCGTCGGGGCGAGATATTGCAGCAGCCCCAGCGTCGAATAGCGCATCCGCCGCGCCGCCGCCGCGAACATCAGCAGCGGCGCCGCCGTCACCGCCCCCGCCAGGATCAACAGCATGTCGAGATGCCGGTCGACGCCGAACGCCGCCGTACCATTCCCGCTCGCCTGAAGCAGCACCGCCAATGCGGGCGCGGCCAGCAACAGCGTCTCGACCGTCAGGCCGCCCAACGCGTCGATCGCCGCGATCTTGCGGACCAGCCCATAGAAACCGAAGGACAAGGCGAGCGCGAGCGAGATCCAGATCGCCCCGCCCCCGCTGATCGCCAGTATCGCCACGCCGAGGGCGGCGATGCCGACCGCGATCGCCTGTCCTTTGCGGATTCGCTCGCCCAGCAGCGCGACGCCGAGCGCGACATTGATCAGCGGATTGATGAAATAGCCGAGGCTCGCCTCCAGCACGTGGTTGTTCTGGACCGACCAGATATAGACCATCCAGTTGACCGCGATCAGCGCCGCACTGGCGCAGAGCAGCAACAGCGTTCGCCCTCGCGCCGCCGCCATGATCGCCTTGCCACGCTTAAGGACCAGCACGATGGCCGCCAGCAGGATGAGCGACCACAGAATGCGGTGCGCCAGCACCTGAAGCGCGGGCACGCCCTTTAACAGCTTGAGATAGAGCGGCAATATGCCCCAGCTGACATAGGCCCCGATGCCGAGCAAAAGGCCGGTGCGGGCAGGTTGAGCGGTCGTCATGCCGCCCCCTGTTCACGCTTGGCGCACAGAAGGCAAGGCTGGGGTCAGCCGGCGACCATGCCCTCCACCTCGACCATGCCGCCATGATTGACGACCCGGCCCGACACCATACCGGTGATCCGCACCCGTGCGCCGGGTTCGACGATGACGTCCCCTGCGATCATGCCCCTGATCGTTGCATCGACACCGGACGCCACGATGACGTCCCCGCCGACCATCCCGCGCACCGTTCCGTCCGACGTCACTTCGACCGATCCCGCCGTCATTCCGCGCATGGCATCCTCCTGTCTCCGAAGACAGGACGCCGGGGGCGGGATTTGGTTCAAGGCCTGAGCGTGGCCTTCGACGTCGCTCAGGCTGAACGGAGGTGGGGAAACAACACCAACAGCCGTTCACGCTGAGCGAAGTCGAAGCGCACGCCCCGCCCCCGCCCAGCGCATAGGATTAATCCGCAAACAGCATCACCGGCGTTTCCAGCAACCGCTTCAACGCCTGCACATAGCTCGCCGCATCATAGCCATCGACCACCCGGTGATCGCAGCTGATCGACAAGTTCATCAGCTTGGCCCGCGCGATCGTCTCGCCGCCGCGCCCGTCGGAGCGGAAGACGGGGCGCTCGACGATGCGGTTGGGGCCGATGATCGCGACCTCGGGCCGGTTGATGACCGGCGTGGTCGCGATGCCGCCGAGCGGCCCTAGCGATGTCAGCGTGATCGTGCCGCCGCCCATGTCGGTGCTGGCGATGCTGCCCGCGCGCGCGGCCTCCGCCAGACGACCGATCTCGGTCGCCAGCTGCCAGACATTGCGGCTCTCGGCATTGCGGATGACGGGGACCATCAACCCCGCCGGGGTCTGAGTCGCCATGCCCATATGCACCGCACCCGACCGGTTCACCACGCCCGCCCCGTCGTCATAGCGCGCGTTGAGCATCGGGAAGTCGGGCAGGGTCTTGCAGATCGCGACGATGAGGAGCGGCAGCATGGTCAGCTTGGGCCGGTTGCCCCGCCCCGCGTTCAACTGCGCGCGCGTCTCCTCCAGCGCGGTGACGTCGATTTCCTCGACATAGGTGAAGTGGGGGATGGCGCGCTTGGACGCCGCCATATTCTCCGCGATGCGGCGGCGCATGCCAATGACGCGCACCGCTTCGTCGGCGCGGGGGCTACGGACGGGGGTATAGCCCTGGCCCGAACCATAACGTAGAAAGGCGTCGAGGTCCGAATGGCGCACCCGGTCGCCCTCGGCGGGCTTCACGCTGGCCAGATCGACGCCCAGATCCTGCGCCCGCGCCCGCACGGCGGGTGAGGCCAGCACCTTCTTCTCCTGCTCCCTCTCCCCTTGTGGGAGAGGGTCGGGGTGAGGGGTAGCCACGGGGGACGTCGCTTGCGCCGCCCCCTCACCCCGGCCCTCTCCCACAAGGGGAGAGGGAGTTTGCGCTTCTTCCACGCCGGGGTTTTCGGCTTCCAGCACCGCTTCCTCGGTCGCGGGCGACGCCTCTTCCACCGCATCGGTCTCGATCACCATCAGCGCCGATCCGATCGGCACCTGATCGCCGACCTCGCCCGCCAGCTCGACGATCGTGCCCGAGACGGGCGATTCCATCTCGACCGTCGCCTTGTCGGTCATCATGTCGGCGACCGACTGGTCCTCCTCGACCCGGTCGCCGAGCTTGACGTGCCACGCGACGATCTCGGCTTCGGAGATGCCTTCGCCGATATCGGGCAGGCGGAAGGTGAAACGGGCCATGTCAGGCGTCCTTCAACAGGGTCTTGAGCGCCTGGCCGATGCGGACCGGGCCGGGGAAATAGGCCCATTCCAGGCTGTGCGGATAGGGCGTGTCGAAGCCGGTCACGCGCGCGATCGGCGCTTCGAGATGATAGAAGCAGCGTTCCTGGACCAGCGCGGACAGCTCCGCGCCGAAGCCCGCCGTGCGGGTTGCCTCGTGCACGATCATGCAGCGGCCGGTCTTCTTCACCGATGCCTCGATCGCCTCGATGTCGAGCGGGATCAGGGTGCGCAGGTCGATGATCTCGGCATCGACGCCCATCTCGGCGACCACGGCGGCGCAGACATGGACCATCGTGCCGTAGCACAGGATCGTCACCGCCTCGCCTTCGCGAACGGTCGCCGCCTTGCCCAGCGGGATGCGGTAATAGCCGGTCGGCACCTCGCCGCCGGGATGCTTGGACCAATTCTCGGCCGGGCGATCCCAATGGCCGTTGAACGGGCCGTTGTAGATGCGTTTGGGCTCGAAGAAGAGGACGGGGTCATTGTCCTCGATCGCGGCGATCAACAGGCCCTTGGCGTCATAGGGCGTCGCGGGGATCACCGTCTTGATGCCCGAGACATGGGTGAAGATACCCTCGGGGCTCTGGCTGTGTGTCTGGCCGCCGAAGATGCCGCCGCCAAAGGGCGAACGCACGGTGATCGGCGCGGTGAACTCCCCCGCCGAGCGATAGCGCAACCGCGCCGCCTCGCTGACCAGCTGGTCGAGCGCGGGATAGATATAGTCGGCGAACTGAATCTCGGGCACCGGGCGCAGACCATAGGCGCCCATGCCGACCGCGACACCGATGATCCCGCATTCGGTGATCGGCGTGTCGAACACGCGGGTCTTGCCATATTTCTTCTGAAGGCCGGCGGTCGCGCGGAAGACGCCGCCGAAATAGCCGACATCCTCGCCCATCACGACCACATCCGGGTCGCGCGCCATGACCACGTCCATGGCGGAGTTGATCGCCTGAATCATGTTCATGCGGGTGGTTTCGCCCGCGTCTTCGACAGTCTCGGTCATGGTGTCGCTCACTGTCCCTCTCCCATTGGGAGAGGGAGGGAGGCGCAGAGCGCCGGGAGGGTGAGGGCAGGGAATACGGCGAGGATGCCCTCACCCTCCCACTCGGCGTTGCCGAGCGGGCCCCGCCCTCTCCCGGTGGGAGAGGGGGCCATCACTTCCGCGCCCATGGCCGTCCGCTCGCTTCTTCCTCGTCGAGCATCTGCTGGCGCTGCTCGCGCAGGTGCCAGGGCATCTCCTCGAACACACCGTCGAACAGGCTGTCGAGCGGCTGGTGCAGGCCGTGGCCGAGAATACCGTTCGCCTCGGCCGCCTTTTGCGCGGTGCGGACTTCCTCGGCGACTTCGCGGTCCTGCGTAGCGTGGCGCTCCTCGTCCCATTCACCAAGCGCGATCAGGTGATCCTTCAACCGCCGGATCGGATCGCCCAGCGGCCAAGCGGTCGGCTCGCCCGCCGAGCGATACTGGGTCGGATCGTCCGAGGTGGAGTGGCCTTCGGTGCGATAGGTGAAATGCTCGATCAGCGTCGCGCCCTGGTTGGTCCGCGCCCGCTCGGCGGCCCATTGGGTGGCAGCATAGACCGCCAGCGCGTCATTGCCGTCGACGCGCAGGCCCGCAATGCCATAACCGATCGCCCGCGCGGCAAAGGTCGTCGCCTCCGCGCCTGCGAAACCCGAGAAGCTGGAGATCGCCCACTGGTTGTTGACGACGTTCATGACGACCGGCGCGCGATAGACGGCGGCGAAGGTGCAGGCCGAGTGGAAATCGCCCTCCGCCGTCGAGCCCTCGCCGCACCACACGGCGGCAATCCGCGTATCGCCCTTGGCGGCCGAGGCCATCGCCCAACCCACCGCCTGCGGGTACTGCGTCGTCAGATTGCCCGAGATCGAGAAGAACCCGGCTTCCTTGGCCGAATACATGATGGGCAACTGCTTGCCGCCCAGCCGATCCGCGCTGTTGGAATAGATCTGGTTCATCATGTCGGTGAGCGGCCAGTCGCGCGCGATCAGCAGCCCCTGCTGGCGGTACGAGGGGAAGCACATATCCTCATAATCCAGCGCATGGGCGGCGGCGACGGCGACCGCCTCCTCGCCCAGCGCCTTCATGTAGAAGCTGGTCTTGCCCTGGCGCTGCGCGCGGAACATGCGCTCGTCGAACGCGCGAAGCAGCACCATGTGGCGCAGCATCCGGCGGAGTCGATCGGGCGATAGCTTGGGGTCCCAGGGACCCACGGCGCGGCCCTCGTCATCCAGCACGCGGACCAGCGTATAGGCGAGTTCGTGGAAGCTGTCGGCAGGCGCGGCGGTGTCCGGGCGGCGCTGGGCACCGGCGGGCGGAACCTCGACACTGGCGAAGTCGACCGCATCGCCCGGCCGGAACTTCGGCTCAGGGACATGCAGCTGCAACGGGGCCAGGTTGGCGCGCGAAATGCCTTCTGGCGGCACGGCCATGCTCTCTCCTCAACGCTTCGCCCGATTCTGCTCGGGTCGTTGCTATCTTTCAACCGGATGACATTTTATTTCAAGCGCCTTTTCGGGGCGTTAGTCGGTTGAACGCGTCGGGTGGTGGCGTTTCTCCACTTTCCTCCCCTGTAAGGGGAGGGGGACCAGCGAAGCTGGTGGAGGGGTGTCACCCTATCGAGAGCGGGACACCCCTCCGTCAGGCCTTACGGCCTGCCACCTCCCCTTACAGGGGAGGAATGTTATGTCAGTTCCCCGTAACCGCCATCTCGAACGGCACGACCGGATGCGGGGCCTCGTCGTAGAAATTGACCACCGGCGCATCGGCCCAGGCATAGCGCACGCGCACATCGCTCGGGCGGGCATCGGCCAGCCGCACCTCCGCCCCATTCACCGTCGCATCAGCATAACGACAGGCGCTAGCATCGCACAGTTCGAACCCGATCGGCGCCGCCGCGCTCCACGCATGAAGCGCGCCCTGCACACCGTTGAAGCGCAGCACCACTTCACTCCCGGCACGGGTCGCCGAGGCGATCATCGGCCCGGAGGCATTGGCGCGGTCGCCCGCCATCAGATGCTGTTCGGCGAAGACCAGCCGCTTGGCGAGTTCGTTCTTGTCCGCCGGATGAATGTCGTTGCGCACGCCGATATCGATCGTCGTCGCCAGCGCGGCATGAGGATCGCGCAGCACCGCCAGACGCTGCGTCTCGCGCAAGGCCGCCCAGCCGCTGTTCTCGATCTTGACCGGCGGCGTGCCGAAATTGGCGAGCTGCACGATCAGGAAGGGCAGCTCGGGGCTCTGGAACTGCCGCCGCCAGCCGGTCATCAGCGCCACCAGCCGGTCGCCATAATCGGCGCGACCGACATCAGATTCGCCCTGATACCAGGCGACGCCCTTCAGCCCGATCGGCCCCAGCGGCGCGATCATGCCGTTATAGAGCGTGCCCAAACCCGCATGGCTTTCCCAAGGGCTGCGCGGATAACTCTGGTCGTTCGCCTTGTAGATGGAATAGCGCCAGCCGGTGCCGAGCGGGATCGGTTGGCCGCCAGCGGGCGTGAACTGGATATGGTCGGCGGGGCCGAACATGCCGCCCGGGCCATAGGTGTCGCCCAGCCCGACGACGATCTCGTTATGCCCCTTTTTCAGCGCCGAACGCGGCACGTTATAGCGCCGCCAGTCGCCCCAGCCGAAGGTCGCCCCGACCACCACGCCATTGACCCAGACGGTATCGAGTTCGTCGATGCCCGCCAGCTCGATCACCCCGTCGCCGGTGGGGACGGTCGGCAGGTCGAAGCCCTGCCGGAACCACACCAGCCCGTTATAGTCGGCGAGTTCCGGCACGCCCCATTCTTCCCAGGGGCTGAACTTGGGCACCGGAGACCATGTCAGCCGATCGGGTGCGTTCCACGGCTCCTGCCCGCGCTTGGTCCCGCTCGCTTTGCGCCACCAGTCGCCCCAGCGATCACCGAAGCTGCGCAGCCCCGCCGCATGGTCACGGGCATAAAGCGCCAGCAGGTCAGCATCGGCGGACAGGCCGGGCAGCCTGCGCGCATCGGTGGCGGCGATCCAGGGCAGGATCTTGGTCCCGCCCCAGCTCGAATCGATCGCGCCCATCGGTACGTTCGCCTTGGCCGCGAGATCCTTGACCATCAGATAGCAGGCGGCGGAGAAATCGGCGACGCTGGCGGGCGACGCGGCGGCCCAGACCGGGCGCTTCTCCAGCGGCGCGTCGGCGGACAGGCCGACATGATGCGCCACGTCGAGCAGGCGGATACGGTCATCGGCCGCGCCCCGGACCAGCCCTTCGCCATTCAGTGCCTGCTTGGTCGGATATTCCATGTTGGACTGGCCCGAACATAGCCAGACATCACCGACCAGCAGGTCGTCCATCGTGTCCGTCGCACCGTCCTTGCCCGTCGCGGTCAGGGTCAGCGGGGTCGCGGTCGCCGCCATCGCAGGCAGGGTCGCGCGCCAGCGGCCCTTGGCATCGGCGGTCGCGGTGGCGCTGTTGCCGCCCAGCATCACGGTGACGCCCTCGCCGGCATCGGCCGAGCCCTCGACGATGATCGGGCGGTCGCGTTGCAGGACGGCATGGGCGCTCATCGGGGTCAGGATACGCGGCCGCGCCTCCGCCATCACGGGCCAGGCCGCCGCCGTGCCCAGCAGCAGCGCCAAACCCATGCGCCGCCCGGCGCCGGACCCCGAATGCCCCATCCGCATGTCATCCCTCTCCTATGCCCGGCGCATGCCGCCATGGCTCATGCGACGATCATAAGAACAGCCAAATGATAACGCTATCGGGAAACAGGCATCATATCATTCCTCTCCTTGCAGGGGAGGTAGCAGGCCGTCAGGCCTGACGGAGGGGTGTCGCGCTATCGAGAGGGGGACACCCCTCCGACGCGCTGCGCGCGCCACCTCCCCTGCCAGGGGAGGAATGGCGTTACTTGGCGAACGTCAGCGTCGCCTGAACCGGGAAGTGATCCGACGGATAGGTCTTGCCCCGGTGATAGCTATCGGTCGCGATCGCCTCCGCACGAAAGCCACGCACAAACAGATAATCGATCCGCCGGTCAGGCGTGCCGGTGAAGTCGTGGAACGTCATCGGCGGCCCCTCCCGCCGCTTTGCGCTACCCCAGGCATCGGTCAGCGCGCCTGCGAAACGGCGGTAAGCCGCCGTGTCGGGCCGCGCGTTCATGTCGCCCGCGACCACCACCGGCAGGTCCTTTGCCAGTGCGGGCAGCCGCGCCAGGATCAGCGCCGCCGCCTTGTCGCGTGCGTCGGCATCCTCGTCGCGGTGCGCCAGATGCGTGTCGAGGAACAGGAAGCGGTGCGGCGTCGCCTCCTTCGTCTCGAACACCGCCCAGTTCGCCATGCGCGGCAGGTCGGTACCCCAGCTCTGGCTGCCGACGACGTCCGGCGTATCGGACAGCCAGAAATCGCCATGCGCGACCAGGGTCAGCCGGTCGGGGCGATAGAAGATGCCCATATGCTCATTGGCATGCCCGCCCATCCGGTCGCGGCCGAACCAGCGATAGCCGGGCAGCGCCTGGGTCAGATCGTTGCCCTGCCGCTGGAGCAGTTCCTGCGTCCCAATCACGTCGGGGGCCGCGCGGCGGATCAGTTCGACCATCACCGGCCGCCGCACCGCCCAGCGCTCCGGTCCCTCGTACGAGGCATAGCGGACGTTGAACGTCATGACCTTGAGCGGATCGGCCATCGCACCCAGCGGCGCGAGCACCGCCGCCATCATCGCCGTGATCCGCAACACGCGTCGAATGCCGGTCATATCTTCGTCCCTTACACCAACCCGCCCGGCCGCCGCCCGAGCCGAACCCCCTTGGCAAGCGAGCATGGCAGCGTCGTGACACACGCCAAGACCAAAATCGATCCAATTTTTGATTGAGAGTTATTAGCATTATCGATATTGGCGCCGTGCAAATCGATTGAATGGGGGTCGTTGGGAAATGTCGAAGACAATGGGCCGCGTCATGCTGTTGGCCGGATGCGTCATGGCGCAACCCGGCTGGGCCGCGGATCGGCCGACCGCCCCCCTTTCGCCCGTCGACGACACGACCGCCGCCACCGACGCGCAGAGCGACATTGTCGTCAAAGGCCTGCGCGAGGCGAGCGCCAGCATCACCGGCACCGACGCCTCCGCGCGCCGCTATCCCCAGTCGCTGCGCATCATCGATCGCGCGCTGCTCGACCGGCTGGGTGCGACCCGACTGGACGATACGGTCGAGCTGGCCGGCGGCGTCGCCCGCCAGAACGACTTTGGCGGGCTGTGGGACAAATATTCGATCCGCGGTTTTGCCGGCAACGAGAATAGCGGCCCCGATGTCCTCATCAACCGGTTCAGCAGTAATCTGGGCTTCAACGCCCCCATCGACACCGCCACGGTCGAGCGGTTCGAATTCCTGAAGGGCGCCGCCGCCGCGCTGTCCGGCCTGGGCGAGCCGGGCGGGTCGCTCAACATCGTCACCAAGGCGCCGACCAGCACCCTTCAGGGCGAAACCTCGCTCAGCTATGGCAGCTGGAACCGGGTGCGCGCGACCGGCGACATCGGCGGCCCCGTCACCGACACGCTGGCGGTGCGGATGATCGGCGTGGCGGAGGAGGGCGACAGCTTCCGCCGCTACGTCCATACCGACCGGCTGCTGCTCGCCCCCTCGGTCGCGTTCACGCCCAGCGACAGCCTGCGCCTGCTCTACCAGGCCGAGTTCATGCGCAACCGCGCGCCGATCGATCGTGGCGTGGCGGCGATTCGGGGCGATGCGCGCGCGATGGACCGCGCCACATATCTCGGCGAGCCCGCCGATGGCCGCATGACCCAGCGCATGCTGTGGCAACAGGGCAGCGTCTTCGCCGCGCTCTCTGACCGCGTCTCGCTGGAGGGCGGGCTATCGAGCCGCGCCGGCTTCCTGACCGGCTATGCGACGCAAGTCGATTTCGGCGCGCGCGGGGTGCAGGCCGATGGCCGGACGATCGGGCGGTCGCGGCGTTTCCATGATTTCCGCTGGCAGGACCTGACCGCGCGGATCGAGATGACCGCCAAGCTCGACTGGCTGGGCCTATCGCACGAACTCCGCTTCGGGGCCGACCGGGTGCGGCATGGCATGGACTTCCGCATGGACCAGGCACGCGGCCGACCCGGTGCGCCGATCCTGACCATCGACGCCTTCAACCCCGTCTATGGCCAGACGCTGCCGGTGCCGACGCCGTTTCAGGACCGGCATCATTCCTTCCGCAGCGAGAGCCTCTATGCGCAGGACCTGATCCGCTTCGGCGACTTTACCGCGCTGATCGGCGCGCGCTGGAATAATTTCCGCGAGTCGATGCTCAACCGCATCCGGGGTCTGCGGCTGGAGACGGTGGATCGCGGCATCACCCCGCGCGCCGCGCTGACCTGGGCGGCGGCACCCAACCTGTCGCTATTCACCAGCTGGGGCCAGTCGCTGCGGCTCAACCCGTCGGACGGCGTCGCCAGTTTCGACGCGGAGAAGAGCGATTCGGCCGAGGTCGGCGCGAAATACACGCTGTTCGGTGGTGCGCTGACCGGTCAGACGGCGCTGTTCACCATGACGAAGCGCAACGTGCTGAACCCCAACGCCACCGACGTCTTCGTCAAGACGCAGATCGGCCGCCAGCGCTCGCGCGGCGTGGAGACGGTCGCCGATCTGGCACTGACCGGCGGGCTGACCGCGACCGGCACCTTCACCTATACCGACGCAACGGTGCGCAACGACAAGAATGCCGCGCTGATCGGCACGATGCTGTCCAACGTGCCGCGCTATCTGGGCGCGCTCGACCTGCATCAGCGGATCGGTGCGGTGACGATCGGCGGCGGGGTGAACCATGTCGGCGCGCGTAACGGCGATCCCTTCGCCTCGGGCTATCGCCTGCCCGCCTATACGACGCTGCGCGCCGATGCGACGTGGCGGGTCAATCCGCAGTTCGACGTGCGCGTCGACCTCGAGAATATCTTCGACACCTATTACATCGCCAGTAGCTATGCCGATGTGTGGACGATGCCGGGCGCGCCGAGAAATGTGCGGGTGACGTTGCGGGGGCGGTTCTAAGCTCCCCGCCCTCACCCTTCCCACCCGCCTATGGCGGGCGGGCCCCTTCCCTCTCCCGCTGGGAGAGGGAGGGAGGCGCAAAGCGTCGGAAGGGTGAGGGTGGAGGCTCAGGCGTCGGCCCAGCGGCGCAGCAGATTGTGATACACCCCAGTCAGCTCGACGACCGAGCGATCGCCCTGCCCCTTGTCCGCGCCCAGCCGCTGGATCGCCCGGTCCAGGTCGAACAGGATGCGCCGCTCGCCATCGTTGCGGACCATCGACTGGACCCACAGGAACGACGCGACGCGGGCGCCGCGCGTGACGGCCTCGACCCGGTGCAGGCTGGAGGCGGGATAGAGCACGGCGTCGCCCGCGCCGAGCTTCACCCGCTGTTCGCCGAACAGATCCTCGACCACCAGTTCGCCACCGTCATAGGCGGCCGGGTCTTCGAGGAAGAGGGTCAGCGACAGGTCGGCGCGCATCCGGAAATCGCTGCCGCGCTTCAGTCGCACCGCATTGTCGACATGGACGTCGAACGCCTGACCGCCGGCATAGCGGTTGAACAGCGGCGGATAGACCTTGAGCGGCAGCGCCGCGGCCACGAACAGGGCTGAGCGGCCCAGCGCGTCGAGGACCATTCGCCCCGCCTGGGTGGCGGCGGCGCTATCCTCCGGCAATTGTTCGTTGCGCTTGGCGAGCGCGGCCTGCGGCCCCGAGGTCGCGTTGCCGTCGACCCAGGGACTGTCGTCGATGATCCCGCGAATGGCGGCGACGCCGGCGGGATCGAGTATGTTCGGAATCGCGATCAGCATGGCGGCAACGCTATCCGGTTCAGAAATTATAGAACAGGCTGAGCGTCGTCTGCCGCCGGTCGCCGGGCACTGCCCAGCCGCCGGTGACCATGCCGGTCGTCGCATTCACATTGTTACGCACGCTGGTGACGTACTTCTCGTCGGTGAAGTTCTGGACATTGAGCTGCAGGGTCCAGCGTTGCGCCACGGTATAGGCCAGATAGGCGCGGTGGATCAGATAATCGTCCACCCGAAACTGCACCGGGTTCAGGCCCACCGGCGCGTTGGTCGCGAACGATCCCTGATAGGTCAGGCCATAGCCGACCTCCAGGCCGAAGGGCAGCTTGTAGGTGGTGAACAGGCTGCCCGAATGTTCGGGCGTCTGGATCAGCCGGCTGCCCGCCTGCGGATCGACGATGCCGGCCGCCTTGTCGCGGTTGGAGATGCTCTGCCGGACCTTGCCGTCGAGATAGGTGTAGTTGGCGAAGATCGTCCAGGCCGGGGTGATCGCGCCCGATGCGCCCAGTGCGATGCCGTCCACTCGGCTGCGTCCGTCGAGTACCTGCAGATTGGCGGGCAGCGACGGATCGTTGGAGGGCACGCGGTAATTGGTGCGTTCGTTGCGGAAGACGGCGGCGGTCAGCTCCAGCCGGCGGTCGAACAGCCCGGCCTTCACGCCGACCTCGTAATTCTTCGCGGTTTCGGGTGCGACGGCGCAGGGGTTGGCGGCGGTCGCCGAGGCCGGCACGCCGCAACCCAGCCGGACGGTCGTCGAGGACGGCGTCCTGGCATTGCCATAGCCGGCATAGATGCTGACATGCTCGACCGGGTGGAACACGCCCCCGACCCGCCAGGAGAACAGCCGCTCGCGACTGACCTGCGGCTGCGTCGCCAGCGTGTTCACCGCCGCCGCAGCCAGCGGCAGCGACCGGAAGTTCGCCTCCTGATACTCCCAGCGCACGCCGCCGTTCAGCTCGAAGAAGCGGTTCAGCTCCAGCGTGTCAAAGGCATAGACCGCGATGTTGCGCGTCTCGCTGCGCGACTGGGCGGTGGTCACGAAGTTGATCGGCCCGGCATAGTTGGTGTCGGGCGCGGCAATGTTGATGAGGGGCAGCGTCACCGCGCTGCCATCGGCGTTGCGCGGCAGCGAGCCTTGGGTGATCCGGTAATTCTCGACCATCCCCGACACGCCGATGTTCAGGACATTGTGCAGCCCGCCCTTCACGCCGGCCTCATGCCGCAGATCGGTCTGGTTATAGAGCAGCTGGTTCTCCTGGTTCCGCACCAGCCCGCGCGGACCCGAGGGCAGATAGAAGCCGGCCGGGACATTGGCGGGGCAGGCCGCGCCGCTGGGCTGTCGGCCGGTCGATGCCAGGCAGAAAATCCCCTGCGGTGCCGAGGTCACGCTGTCCTGCTTCACCTGTTGCCAGCGGGTCAGGTTGCGCACGCTCCAATGATCGTCGATCGCGTGGCGGAAGGTGGCGGTCAGCCGGTCGACGGTGATCGCCTGGCGATCGAGATTGGCCATGCCGAAATAGCTGTCGCGCCGCGCGCCCGGCACGAAGCCGTCGATCAGGCCGTTGTCGAACCAGGGCACGCCGTACACCGGCGTGTTGCGATCCTCCTGATGGACATAGGCGAGCGTCAGGCTGGTCGGCCCGCCGATGCCGATGGTGACCGACGGCGCGATGCCCCAGCGCTCCATCGTCTCGACGTCGCGGCCGGGTACGTCATTATGGTGGTACGCGCCGTTCAGCCGCACCGCGACCAGATCGGACACGCGGACATTGCTGTCGATCGCGCCACGATAGTAATTGTCGGTGCCGGCCGATCCCTGGACGATAGTCAGCGTCTCGGGCGTGGGCACCTTGGAGACCAGGTTGATCGTGCCGCCGACCGATCCCGATCCGTTGAAGACGCTGTTGGCGCCGTTATAGACCTCGACCTGTTGCAGGTTGAACGGGTCGGTGCGGCTATACTGTGCGCTGTCGCGGACGCCGTCGATGGTGACGTCGTTGTTCGCCGAATAGCCGCGCAGGTTGATCGAATCGCCATAGCCGCCACCGCCCTCGCCCGCGCCGAAGGTGATGCCCGGTATCGTCTGGAGCACGTCGCGCAGCGTCTGGAGATTCTGTTTCCGGATGGTCTGTTCGCTGACCACGGTGATCGTCTGCGGCGTGTCGAGCAGCGGCGCGGTCGCCTTGGGACTTTCCAGCGTCGCGGCATGCGCGCGCTGTCCGGTGACGATCACCGTATCGCGCTGGCCGGCGGCGTCCTGTGCGCGGGTCGTCGGTTCGACGCGCGGCGCCTCCTCGGCCGCGGCGACATGTGGCGCGGTGGCCAGAAAGCCCACGCAGGATAGCGCGATGAACGAATGCGACATGATCTTTTCCCCTTCGATCCAGTCGCTATTGCGAGACAATCGCACTGTCAATGCGATTGATAGTGATTCTCATTTATCCAGCATTCCCTCTTTTCCTCCCCTGCGAGGGGAGGTGGCAGGCTACAGACCTGACGAAGAGGTGCCCCCGTCGTCGCGATCAGCCTCCGCTCATGACCGAGTACGCTGTCACCGGCATGCTCCACATGAGTGCGAGTGCGATGGTGCATCGGGATGTCGATACGACCCGGTCGGCGCGACTGACATGCGGGCTACATAATCGCCCGCTAAGCGCGCCCGCGTCGGACCGGCACCCATGCGCCGGATCTGGGGGATCGGGCGCGTATAACGGATGACAGACGGGGCGAAGGGCCGCCGCACCGGCACGGGTCAGGTGCGGGGATGACGCTGTTGCTGGCGATCGCTCTGGCCGGGAGCGTGCAGGACGATCCCGTCCTGGCGGTCGACCTGCCCGCCGGCCCCGTCGCCGCCGGTCTCGACCGGCTGGCGCGGCAAGCGGGACAGGCGCTGGTCGCGCGGCCCGCCGATCTGGCGGGGCGTCACGCCCCCCGGTTGCGCGGCGCGATGCGGCTGTCGACCGCGCTCGATCGCTGGTGCCGGCCGGCGGGACTGTCCTGCCGCCAGCGTGCCGGCGGGATCGTCGTCCGCCGCGCCATTCCACGACCGCCCGAAGCGCGCCCCGCCCCGGCCGCCCCGCCCCCCGTTATCGGTGCGGAGGTGATCGTCTCCGGCCGGCGCGGCACCAGCGTGCAGGGCGAATTGGAGCGAAGCTATTCCGCGTCACAGATCGCGACCGTGGAGCTTGCCCGCCGCGCGCCGCAGAGTCTGGCCGAGCTGCTGTCGGGCCTGCCGGGGCTATGGGTGGACAATTCGGCCGGGGTCGCGGCGAACACGATCCGCGTGCGCGGCATCCCGCTCGACGGGTATCAGGCGATCGCGGTGCAGGAGGACGGCCTGCCGGTGCAGCATGACACGCTGCCCTGGACCGATATCGACCAGTTCATCCGCCCCGACCTGATGATCGAGACGGCCGATTATGTGCGCGGCGGCCCCTCGGCGGTGTTCGCCAGCAATGCGCCGGGCGGCATCCTGAACCTGCGCAGCCGGGCGCCGACTGCGCGGCGATCGGCGGAGACCCGGCTTACCCTCACCGATTACGGCCTGGCGCGGTGGGAGGGCTATGTCGCCGGCCCCATCGCGCCGGGCTGGCGCGCGATCGTCGGCGGGATGGCCACCCGCGACCCCAGCGTCCGCCGCATCGCCTCGACGCTGGGCGGGGGGCAGGTGCGGGCGCGGGTCGACCATGATCTGCCGCAGGGCGGCACGTTGACGCTGGCGCTGCATCTGCTGGACGACGACACGCTCAACATCTCGTCCTTTCCGATGCGCTATGATCGCGGCCGCCTGTCGCCATTGCCCGGTTTCGATCCCCGGCGGGGGAGCTTCTTCGGACCCGATTTCGCCACGCTCGACTTCGCGGCGCTGGGCACGCGACCATTGGGCCGCAACAACCGCAATCGCCTGGCCATGCCCTCGCTTGCGTGGAGCCAGCCGCTGGGCGCGGGCAAGCTGACCCTGCGCGCGCATTACCGCGCCTCGCATACCGAGCGTTACGCCCTGTCCTCCTCGGGCAGTGCGGTTCCGGCGGCGGACATGCTGACCCAGGCCCTGCCCCGCCTGATCGCCGCCTTTCCCGACACGGCCAGCGTCGCGCTGTGCCATGCGGGCGACGGCACGCCCTTCGCCGCGCTGCCGGGCAATGACCGCGTCACCATCCTCAACCCGGTCGCGGCCGATACCCGGCTGCATGAGGCGATCGCCGACCTGTCCTATTCGCGCGCGCTGGACGCGGCGGGGCATCATGACCTGACGCTGGGCGTCTATGGCGTCGGCTATGACTGGCACTTCGCCCGCGCCGTCGCGCGTGCGCTGGTCGAGGCGCGCGAGCAGGGGCGGCGGCTCGATCTGGTCGCGCTGGATGTTAACGGTCGGGCGATCGGCCGGCTCACCGATCGGGGCTTGCTGACCGCCGGTTCGACCTATGAGGCGCTGGAGGGGCGACAGCGCATGGTCGCGCTCTATGCGGCGGACGAATGGCAGGTCGCGCCGCGCTGGCGGATCGACTGGGGCCTGCGCCACGAACGCGCGCGCCTGTCCGCCCGGATCGAGCGGCCCGCGATCCGCGACGGTGGCGATCCGGAGACACTGGCCGACGACCGGCTGATGATCGGATCGGGCCTGTGGGACGATCGCCGCCAGCCGCTGGCGCGGACCGCCGCGACCGTCGCGCTGCATTGGCGTGCCGGTGAGGCGCTGGGGAGTTTCGCGCGGCTGACCCGCGCGATGCGGCTACCCGATCCCGGCGTCTTTCGCATCGGTAGCACCGACGCCCCGCGCGCGCTGACCATCGAACAGGCCGAGCTTGGCCTGATCTGGCGGCGCGGCGCTTTCGGCCTCGACGCGACCGCCTTCGCCAGCCGCTTTCCCAATATCGGCCTGCCCAATCTGTCGCTCGATCCCGCCACCGGCGGGGTGCAGGTCGGGCAATATGACGCGACCGCGCGGACGCTGGGATTGGAACTCGCCGGCCGGGTCGAGCCGATCCCCGGCCTGTCGCTGCGCGGCACCGCGACGTGGCAGGACCCGCGCCTGCTCTCCTATCGCCTGTCGAGCATCATCGATGGCCGCCCGGTCGTCACCGACCTCAGCGGCCGCCTGCCCCGCCGCGTACCGCAATGGATGGGCCGCCTGTCCGCCAGCTGGATCGCGCCCGACACCGGCGTCACGCTCGATGGCGACGTGTCGACGATGGGCCGCCGCTTCGCCGATGATGCCAACACGCTGGCGCTGCCCGGCTTCGCCATTGTCGATCTGGGCGCGAGCTGGGCGGCGACGCCCGCCCTAACTATGCGGCTACGCGCCACCAACATCCTCGACCGGATCGCGGTGATGCAGGGCGACGCGCTGGGCGGCGAGGTCCGCGCCAGCGATGCCGGCGGCGTCATCACCGTTCGCGCCCAGCAGGGCCGCGTCATCGCGCTCAGCGCGGATTGGCGGCTGTGAGCGTCCGGCGATAGGCCGACAGCTCCTGCACCGCCGCCGCCATGTCGCGGCGGAAGGCGGCATCGCCATGCTCGCGCGCCACCACCGCGCTCGCTGCCAGATAGCCGCCCTCGACCGCGCTCAGGCTGTGCGCGCCGCAGATCCAGCGGCTGTCGCCATAGTCGCGGCCACGCGCCAGGATCGCTTGCGCCCGGTCGGGCAACAACTCGGCCATGATCAGCGCGAAGCCCCAGCCATGCGCGGTATGCCCCGAGGGATAATCGCCATTGGCGATCAGCGAGGGCGTGCGCGGCTCGCAGATGGGCAGGTCGGTGCCGATGAACGGTCGCGCGGACTGCCAATAGGCCTTGCCCGCCCGGATCGCCGCCGACCGATCGGCATCGAAGCGCGCGATCAGCGCTTTGGTCACCGGCAGCCGTGCCCAGTCCGGGCGAAAGCCCAGCGCGCCGGCGAAACGCTCACCCAGGTCGCTCGATACGTCCGCCGTCGCCTGCTGCCAGCGCGGCGAGCCCTGCATCGCGCGGCTGTCACGGAATATCTGTGCGTCCGAGCGCGCACGCGGCGAGCCGGCGGCGGGCGGCCCGGGCAGAATGGTCGCCAGGTCCAGCCCCTCGCCCGCGCGCAGATAACCGCTCGTGTCCCGCGCCCCGGCCGGAGCCGACAGCATCATGATTGCCGCCAGACCCGCCCGCCATGACATCACCCGCATATTCCGCTCCATGCCCAAGATGTGATCCGTGTCCCCAAGAGTATCGCAAAGATGTAACGGGGACAGCCATGGCCCGACAATTTTGCGAAAGGTCCGACATCGCCAGCGATGTAACAAAAACGCCATAAATGTCTTAAAACTTTTACAAAAATCCTTGTCCCCGTTTGTCGGCCGCTCCCGTCTTCCCCCGCGATCGTCCGCATGGCCGGGCGAGCTATTGGATTTCCTTGGGGGGTATTTCGTGACGAAGTGGACGAAGAGGGCGCTGCTGCTGGCGTCGAGCACGCTGTTCGCGGTGCAGCCGGCGCTTGCGCAGGATATGGGGGCGCAGGATGGGGCGGCGCAGGATGCGACCGCGCCGGATCAGGGCAGCCCGACGAATGCGGCGGGCGACGTCATCGTCACCGGCTATCGCACCAGCCTGGCCGCCGCGCGCAATTCCAAGCGCGAGGCGACGATCATCAAGGATTCGATCTCGGCCTCCGACATCGCCGCCTTTCCCGACCTGAACCTCGCCGAAGCGCTGCAGCGCCTGCCCGGCGTCGCGATCAACCGCGAGGCAGGCGAAGGTCGCCGGATTTCGCTGCGCGGCCTGGGTCCCGACTTCACCCGCGTCCAGCTCGACGGCATGGAAGTGCTGGGCAATGTCGACTCGCCGCAGGACAGCCGTGGCCAGACGACACGCGACCGCGCCTTCGACTTCAACCTGTTCGCCGCCGAACTGTTCAACCATGTCGATGTCGAGAAGTCCTACCAGGCCAGGCAGACCGAGGGCGGCCTGGCCGGCACCGTCGGCCTCTATACCGCGCGGCCGTTCGACCATAAGGGCGACAAGGTGGCCTTCTCGGCGCAGGGCGGCACCAACTCGCTGACCCGCGATTTCCAGCCGCGGCTGACCGGCCTGATCTCGAAGAACTGGGGTGATTTCGGCATTCTCGTCTCGGCCGCCTATAGCCGCCGCAACACCCGCGAAGAGGGCTTCGATACCTATCGCTGGCGCCGCAACAAGGCCAATGGCAGCGACCTGTCGCGCCTGACCGCCGCCGAGCGGGCCAAGATCAATTCGGGCGACCTGCTGTTCCCGCGCGGCAACCGCCTGTCGGTGTGGGACAGCACGCAGGAGCGGATCGGCCTCACCAGCTCGGCCCAGTGGAACCCGACCGACAAGGTCCATCTGACGCTCGACGGGCTGTACGGCCAGTTCAAGGGCGACCGGTTCGAGACCCATCTCGCCTCGCGCGGCGGCGGCAGCTCGACCTGGCTGGGCGGCGGCGAGACCTTTGCCGGCACCGTCTATCCCAATTCGCGCGTCAACGCGATCCAGTGGAACGACCGCAACGAGGTGGTCTATCTTGACGTCAGCGGCGGCAAGGCGTCGACCGAGACCCGCGTCCAGAACACCAAGAACATCTTCAAACAGCTCGTCCTGTCGGGCGACGCCGAGCTGGCCGACGGCCTGACCTTCACCTGGCTGGGCGGTGTCGAGCGGTCGGGCTATGCGATGCCGGTCAACGACAAGTTCACCCTGGAAGGGTTCGGCGACGTCATCTCCGACTATCGCGGCGGCACCTATTCGATGGTCAACACCTATAAGTTCAACACCGCCGATCCCAATTTCTGGCACGCCAAGCGGCTGTATGCGAACAAGACCTATCAGGACACGGCGTTCGACAACGTCAAGGGCCGCTTCGACTACAAGGTCACGGCCGACGACACGATCAGCGTCGGCGGCGAATGGCGGCGGTTCGGCAATTCGGGCTATTATGCCGAACAGGACAATATCCTGACCAGCGGCTTCGTGTCGGGAAAGGTCAACGCCAATCCCAGCGCCTATGCGCAGACCTATACCGGTTATTCGGGCCAGGACTGGACGATCGTCGACTTCCCCAAGATGCTTCAGACGCTGGGCATCGACCGGTCGCAATATCTGACCAACAAGCTGGGCGTGTTCGCGGTCGAGGAGCGGACGGGTGCCGCCTTCGTCCAATATGACTGGAACCATATCCTGGCCGGCGTGCCGTTCCGCGGCAATATCGGCGCGCGCTATTATCGGACCACTGTCACCTCGGACGGTCTGGCCAGCGTCGGCCCGATTACGGTGCGCGGCGAGTATGAAGGCGTGCTGCCCGCCGCCAACCTGATCTTCGAGCTGGATCAGGGCCTGATGGTCCGTTTCGCCGCGTCGAAGAACATCAACCGCCCCTCGCTGGGCGCGCTGGCGGTCAACGGCTCGGTCAACAACGACAATGGCAATATCACCGTGTCGCTGGGCAACCCCAATCTGCGTCCTTACAAGTCGACCGATTTCGACATCTCGACCGAATATTATTTCGGCTCGGTCGGCTATGTCGCCGCCGCGCTCTTCTACAAGACGCTCGACGGCTATATCTCGACCCAGACGGTCAACAATGTGCCCTATGCGCAGACCGGGCTGCCCGACAATCTCTATCCGGGCGTCACCGGCAGCACGATCGTCGACAGCTATTCGCGGCCCGTCAACCTGCTCAAGACCAACCTGTTCGGCGTCGAGCTGTCCGGCCAGACCGACTTCAAGTTCCTGCCCGCGCCCTTCGACCGGCTGGGGACGGCGGTGAACTTCACCTATGTCGACTCGCGGCTCGACTATTCGAAGATCTACACCGGCAGCATCGCGACCACGCTGGAGGGGCTGAGCAAGTACAACGCCAACGCTACCCTCTATTACCAGGACAAGGCGTTCGACGCGCGCGTCTCGGCCAATTATCGCAGCGGCTATATCTTCAGCGCCTCGCCGGTGCTGACCGCGCTCGGCCCCGATCATGACGTGACCGGGTTCGAGGGCACGGTCTATGTCGATATGTCGGCGCATTATGCACTTACGAAGAACGTCCAGCTGACGCTGAACGGCATCAACCTGACCAACCAGCGCGAGCGGCAATATTCGAACAGCACCAGGCGGCTCTATGTCGTGACCCGTTCGGGCACGACGCTGCTCGGCGGTGTCCGGGTCAGCTTCTGATCCCGATGCCTCTTGATGTCCCGCCGCCGCGGGGTATCGAAATCACCGCGCGTCGGCCCCTGGCGGGGTCGGCGCGCGCCGTTTTTCGACAAGGAATGTCCCCGGATGCCCTGCAACCGGCTCTTCATGGACGGGACCGAATGACCGGATCGGCGGCCTGGGTCGTCGAAGGGCGGTCGCGTCTGCTGACCTATGTCCGCCGGCGCATTCGCGAGCCCGAACAGGCCGAGGATATCGTGCAGGAGGCGATCATGCGCGTCATCGAACAGGAGGGCAAACAGGTGATCGAACAGCCGCTCGCCTATGCCTTTCGCGTGGCGGACTCGGTCATCCATGGCCGCGCCCGGCGGCCTGCGCCCGATACCGGGCCGGTCGATGTCGACCTCGCCTGCGCGCTGCCGCTGGCCGACGAGGTGCTCGACTATCGCCAGCGCTTCGGCCGTTTCCAGACCGCGCTCGCCGCCTTGCCGCCGCAACGCCGCGCGGTGTTCGTCGAGCGGCATCTGGAGGGCAAGTCGCGCAGCCAGATCGCCGAGGAGATGAACATCAGCGTCGAAGCCGTGAAGAAGCATCTGGTCCGCGCCATGATCGATCTGGCCGGCTGTATCGACGACCTGCCCATACGCCTCGGCGGGATCGTGGCGCATGACTGATTCCCTGACACAGGCGCAGCTGGAGCAGGCCGCCGACTGGGCCGATCGACTCGACACGCTGTCGCCCGACGAACGCGGTGAACTGGGCCGCTGGCTGCACGCCTCGCCCGATCACCGCGCGGCACTGGCGCGCATGGTCCGGCTGCTGGGCGACCCCGCGCTGTTCGAGGTCGTCGAGCAGGCGCGGCGTGAGGCGATCCCGCCGCTGCCCGCGATGACCGAACCTCGGCCCGCCCGACGCTGGCCGGCCCGGATCGCCCGTCCCGTTCGCCGGCGGGTGGCGGTCGGCATCGCCGCCGCGCTGGCCGCCGCCGTTGCGACGCCGCTCATCTGGCGTGCCGCCGCACCCGAGCAGGCCGAGACCGTCCGTCTCTACGCCAGCGCCATCGGCCAGCAGCGGCAAGTGGCCTTACCCGACGGATCGGACATGACGCTCGACGCCGCCTCGCGCGTCGCCATCGCCTTTTCGGACGCGGCCCGCGACCTGACGTTGCGATCGGGTGCCGCACGGTTCGAGGTACGGCACGACGCCGACCGCCCCTTCGCCGTGTCCACGCCCGAAGGACAAATGGTCGCACTCGGCACCAATTTCAGCGTCGATCGCGGCGCGGAGCATAGCGAACTGCGTGTGTTTCGCGGCCGCGTTCGGCTGACCGTGCCCGGCCAGCCGTCCGTCATCGTCACCGCCGGACATTGGGCGGAGGCCGGGGCCGGCCCCGTCATCGTCCATGACTTCGATGTTGGCGGCTATCAGGGCTGGCAGGACCGCTGGCTGAGCGGCGACCGCATCCGCCTGGGCGACGCTATCGCGCGGCTGGGCCGCTATAGCGACCGTCCGATCCGTCTCGCCGACCCGGCGCTGGCGAACGAGACGTTCAACGGCCGTTTCCGACTCGATCGACCGGTGGAAAGCCTGACGCTGATCGGCGAATTGTTCGACATGCCCCTCGATCGACGCGGACATGTCCTTCGCCTCGGGCCGAAGCGCCGCGACTGACCAAATTCGACAAATTTTTCCGCCCGCGAGGGCAAATCTTATCTCTTCTGGACAGACACGCCGTGCGTCCGAAATTGAAATATATATGTTTTCCCGTAGGTTAGACGGACACAAACCCCCTAAATCGTTTTCGAGGCTCAACGAAGCCTTTACCGCCTTTCCGCTACGGCTGGCGACATGACCGACCGTTCCGACCCGAATCGCTATCTCCGCATTGAAGGGCGGCAGGCGGAACTGGGCATGTATATCCATGCATTGCACTGTGCGTGGCTGGACAATCCGTTCTGGCGCACCAGCTTCCTGCTCACCGAGCAGGGCGACCGCGAGCAGATTCACGAGTCGATCCCGCATGTCACCATCGACCTGACCAAGGGGCGCGGCCTGACGCTGACCCGCGCCGCCCCCATCGCCGAGGACAGCCCGCCCCCGCCCGCCAAGGTCGCGCGCATCCGGCCGCCCCGACGCAAGCCGCGCACCGATGTCGAAATGGCGACCGCGCTGACCGAGCATGCGACCGCCACCGTTTCCCGCCTGTACGGCGAGGCGCGGCTGGGTCATTCGATCCATGTCCCCGACCTGACGCCCGTGGTCGAGGAGATCGCGCAGTTCATCGCCAAGGGGTCGGCCACCATGCTGGCGGTCACCCGGCTGAAGGACGGCGATCAATATACCTATATCCACTCGGTCGCGGTCGCGACGCTGATGATGGGGCTGGCCCGGCATCTGGGCCTGCCCAAGGACGACATCCGCATCGCGGGCATGGCCGGCCTGCTCCACGACATCGGCAAGATGCATGTCGCGCCCGCGATCGTCGACAAGGCGGGCAAGCTGACGATCAACGAACTGGCCGAGATGCGCCAGCATCCGCGCCTGGGCTATGACGTGCTGGTGGGGATCGAGGATCTCGACCCGCGCATCGTCGATGTGTGCCGCCACCATCACGAGAAGATGGACGGCACCGGCTATCCCGATGGGCTTCGCGACGACCAGCTCAGCGTGTTCGTGCGCATGTCGGCGATCTGCGACGTCTATGACGCGGTGACCTCGATCCGCCCGTACAAGCGCGCTTGGTCGCCGCACGAGGCGCTGGCGCGCATGGCATCGTGGCAAGGGCATCTCGATCCCGAGATGCTGCGCGCCTTCATCGCCAGCCTGGGCATCCAGCCCTATGGCGCGCTGGTGCGGCTGCATTCCAACCGGCTGGGGCTGGTGGTGCGCGAGGGCGACTGCCCGCTGACGCCGATCGTGCGCACCTTCTTCCACATCCCCGACCAGCAGCCCCTGCCGCCCGAGGATGTCGCGACCGCCACCGACCCGATCCTGCGCGGCGAGCGCGGCGATTACTGGTTCGGCGAGCGCTGGCCCGCCATCTATGACGAGATCATGGCGCAGGCCGCGCTGCCCGATCCGCCCCGGCGGCGGCTGGCGGGCGGCACCGCCTGATCTACCCGGCGACACGCCTTTCGCGCGATGGCGCGGGGGCGGCGGAGCATGTATGGCGCAGGCATGATCCGCCTCAGTGAATTGAAACTGCCTCTCCACCATGCGGACGAGGCTCTGCCCGCCGCCATCTGTCGCCGCCTGCGCGTGACGCCGCGCGACATGATCCGCTTCACCATCGCCCGGCGCGGCCATGATGCGCGCGACAAGAACAATATCCAGCTCGTCTATTCGGTCGACGTCACGCTGAAGAACGAACCCGCGGTGCTGGAGCGCTTCCGTCGCGACCGCGATGTGCAGCGCACCCCCGACCAGCGTTATCACCTGCCCAGCGCGCCGCCGGCCGGCGCCAAGCGTCCGGTGGTGATCGGTGCCGGCCCGTGCGGCCTGTTCGCCGCGCTGATCCTGGCGCAGGCCGGACATCGCCCCATCATCCTGGAACGCGGCAAGGTGGTGCGCGAACGCACCCAGGACACCTGGGGCCTGTGGCGGCGCAGCGTGCTGAACCCCGAATCCAACGTGCAGTATGGCGAAGGCGGCGCGGGCACCTTTTCGGACGGCAAGCTCTACAGCCGGATCAAGGACCCGCGCCACCTGAACCGCAAGGTGCTGACCGAGTTCGTCAAGGCGGGCGCGCCGCCCGAAATCCTGACCGAGGCGCATCCGCATATCGGCACCTTCCGCCTGGTCACGATGGTCGAGAGCATGCGCGCGACCATCGAGGAACTGGGCGGTGAATATCGTTTCTCCACCCGGGTCGACGGACTGGACGTCGAGACCGACGGATCGGGCGAACGGCGGGTGCGCGGGCTCCATCTGAACGGCGGCGGCTATCTGGAGGCCGATCATGTCGTCCTCGCCATCGGGCACAGCGCGCGCGACAGTTTCGAGATGCTGCAGGCGGCGGGCGTCCATGTCGAGGCCAAGCCCTTTTCGATCGGCGTGCGGATCGAGCATCCGCAAGGGTGGATCGACCGGGCACGTTTCGGGCATCAGGCGGGGCATCCGATCCTGGGCGCGGCCGAATATCATATCTCGCACCACTGCTCGAACGGGCGCACCGTCTACAGCTTCTGCATGTGCCCCGGCGGCACGGTGGTCGCCGCGACCAGCGAAGAGGGCCGCGTCGCGACCAACGGCATGAGCCAATATTCGCGCAACGAGCGCAACGCCAATTCCGGCTTCGTCGTCGCGATCGATCCGGAGCGCGATTATCCCGGCGATCCGCTGGCCGGGATCAAGCTGCAACGCGTGCTGGAGGAACAGGCCTTCGTCGCGGGCGGCTCGAACTACAAGGCACCGGCGCAGCGGGTCGGCGACTTCCTGGCGGGACGCCCCTCGACCAGCCTGGGATCGGTCACCCCCTCCTACCGCCCCGGCGTGACGCCGACCGACCTGTCGCAATGCCTGCCCGATTTCGTGATCGCCGCGATGCGCGAGGCGATCCCCGCCTTTGGCCGGCAGATCGCAGGCTACGACCATCCCGATGTGGTGATGACGGGCGTTGAGACGCGCACCTCCTCACCGGTCCGCTTCACGCGCGGCGAGGACGGGCACAGCCTGAACACGCGCGGGCTGTTCCCGGCGGGCGAAGGCGCGGGCTATGCCGGCGGCATCCTGTCGGCGGCGGTGGACGGGATCAAGACGGCCGAGGCGGTGGCGCGCAGCATCGGCACCGCGTGAAGATCTTCTTCGACGGCGGCCACCGCCCCGGCGGCATGGAATATGCCGTCGTGCTGGGCGGGCAGGTCCATATCGCCCGCGACCTGGGGCCGGGGACGAGCATGACCGCCGAGTGGCTCGCGCTGATCGCCGCGACACGGTTGGCGCATGAGGCGGGGCTGGCCGATGCGGTGCTGCTGGGCGATGCGGCGGCAGTGATCGCGCAGGCGCTGGGCGACGTGCGCGTGCCGCCGGCGCACCGGGCGCAGTTCCAGCTCTGGTCCGATCTCCCCCGCCCGCCCGGCCGCTTCCGCCTGCGTCACATCAAACGGACGCAGAATCTGGCGGGCATCGCGCTTGCCCGGGCGGCGCTTCGCCAGTCGACTGGCTGAGCGTCACCGCATCGCGAAGGTGCGCGACAGGCCGTGATAGAGCTTTTCGCGGCACACCAGCTGGCTGACCCCGTCGGCGATGAAGGCGGCGGCGAACATCGGCAACATCAGGCCACGGCTGGCGGTCGTCTCCGACAGGATGATCACGGCGGTCAGCGGCGCGCGGACCACCCCGGCAAAATAGCCGACCATGCCCAGGATCACGATCGCCGAGGCGGGCGAGCCGGGAAAGATCGAGCAGAGCAGATTGCCCAGCCCCGCACCGACCGACAGCGACGGCGCGAAGATACCGCCGGGCAACCCCGCAACCGCCGTCGCCAGCGTGGCGAGGAATTTGGCGGGCCCGAACCACAGTGGTGCATCGACCCCGACGATCATCGCGCGCGCCGCGCCGTAACCGGTGCCCCAGGTCAGCCCGGTGCCGACGCCCAGCCCCGCGACGACCAGGCCGCAGATGCCGGCGAACAGGACGGGACGCTGCTTGCTCCACCGCGTCAGCCCGTTGGTGCCGGTTGCCATCGCCAGCATCAGCCGCGCGAAACCGCCCCCCGCCAATCCACCGACGATACCCGCGACCGGGGCCGCGACCAGCGCGGTCAGGATCGGCATATGTGCACCGATCAGCCCGAAATAGACATAGTCCCCCTGCACCGACTGCGCGACCATGCCCGCGATCGCGATCGCGGCGATGACCAGCAGCGTGACCTTCTGCTCATAGGCGGAGGCCAGTTCCTCGATCGCGAAGAGCAGCCCCGCCAGCGGCGTGTTGAACGCCGCCGCGACACCGGCCGCGCCCCCCGCGATCAGCACCGCGCCGCGCAAGGGCACCCCCAGGATACGGTGCGTCAGCCCCATGATGGCGGCGGCGATCTGCACCGTCGGCCCCTCGCGCCCGACCGAGGCGCCGCCCAGCACCGCCGCCAGCGTCAGCCCGGCCTTGCCGACGACGGTGCGGACCGACACCAGCCCCTGCGTCGCGCGTTCGGGATCGGCCTGCGCCGCCATCACCTGCGGAATGCCCGAGCCGCGCGCCAGCGGGACATAGCGGCGGGTGATCCACACCAGCGCGGCGAACAACAGGGGCGTGATCACCAGCGGCGCCCAGTGATAGCGCGCGGCGAAATGGCCGAACATCTCGCTCGCCATGTCCGCGCCCTTCGCGAACAAGGTCGCCGCCAGGCCGATCGCCACCGCGCCGATCAGGATCGCCAGCCGCGTCCGGAACTTGACCGAGCGCGGCCCCTGTCGGCGCAGCAGCGCGCGGTAACGGGCGGGCGTCCAGGTCCGGTATCCGGGGCGGGGCGGGTGCGACTCGGCCATGCTCCGGCTGTACGGCGGCGACCGCGTCGTGACCAGCGGCACGACCCCGCCCCCCGGCTGGCACGGATCATCGACCGGGCCATGACGGAATGCGCCGGCCTCCATCCATGTTATGGCAGCCTCCCTCGCCTGTCGCTCTACTCGGATCGGACAGGCAAGGAGGTACGTCGTGCCACTCCACCATCGCCGCATCCTGATCGTCGAGGACGAATATATGCTCGCCTTCGACCTGCAGACCGAATTGGAAGACGCCGGGGCGGTGGTCATCGGCCCCGAGCCCTCGGTCGCGCGCGCGCTGTCGCGGATCGACCGGGAGGCGCGGATCGATGCCGCGCTGCTCGACATCAACCTGCGCGGCGAAATGGCCTTTCCGGTCGCCGATGCGCTGGCGGCGCGGCACATCCCGTTCCTGTTCGCCAGCGGCTATGACGACACGGTCATCGGCACCCGCTATCCGGGGGTCGACCGGTGCAACAAGCCGTTCAGCAAGCCGTTGTTGCTGGGTTCGCTCGGCCGGTTGCTGGATGCGGCGCCCGCGCGCCACCCCTGACCAGCGGCCGAAAGGAGATGGTCGATGACTCCCCCCGTGACGCCCGATGGCCGCTATATCGTGGTGCGCGGCCGGCTGTGGCGGCGGGCCAACCCGAACCTGCCGGAGGATGAGCGTCAGGCGCATGTCGATGCCCTGATGCGCGCGCGGCGGGCCGTCCGCGACGCGCTGGCGGGGGATGATGCCGAGGCGCTTCGCGCCGCGCGGGCGGCGGTGAACGAGGCCAAGGTGGCGCTGGGTGAGCGGGGGCCGACCTGGTGGCCGGGCGATGAGGATCTGAACCGGCACATGGCGCGCAACACCCGCTATGCCGACTGGTACGCCGCGCTCGACCCGTCGCAGCACCGCTGAACCAACCGCGACGGCGATCGGTTCTGTCTGCTCCAGATCAGGAGACGAGGCAGAATGGCGAGGATGACGCTGAACGGGTTGGAGATGGCCTATACCGATACCGGTCCCCGCAACGGCCCGGCGGTGCTGTTGCTGCATGGCTGGCCCGACGATGCCTCGACCTGGGATGCGGTGGTCAGCGTGCTGGCGGGTGCGGGCCTTCGCGTGATCGTGCCGACCTTGCGCGGCGTCGGCGAAACGCGATTCCGCCGCGCCGACATCCCCCGCACCGGCGACAGCGCGATCCTGGCGCTGGATGCGATCGCGCTGATGGACGGGCTGGGCATCACCCGCTTCCAGGTCGCCGGGCATGACTGGGGCAGCAATATCGCCGAGGCGCTGGCGGTCGGCTGGCCGACGCGGGTCGAGCGGATGGCGATGCTCAGCACCCCGCCCCGGCTGGGCGGCATGCCCACACCGTCCTTCGCACAGGCGCAGCGCCAATGGTATCACTGGTTCATGGCGACCGCGCGCGGCGCGCAGGCGGTGCGCGACGACCGCAAGGGTTTTGCGCATATCAACTGGACCAACTGGTCGCCACCGGGCTGGTTCGATCAGGCGACCTTCGACCGGGTTGCGACGTCGTTCGAGAATCCCGACTGGGCGGCGGTGACGATCCACAGCTATCGCGCGCGCTGGGACGAGGCCAAGCCCGATCCCGCCGGGCGGTGGCTGGCCGAACGCGTCAAGGCGAAGAAGAGCCTGTCGCTTCCCACCCTCTATATTCATGGCGACCGCGACGGGGTGAACCCGCCTTCGACGGCGGACGATGTAGCGGCCAAATTCACCGGGCCGTTCGCCCGGATCACGCTGTCCGGCGTCGGTCACTTCCCGCAGCGCGAGCGCCCCGAGGCGGCGGCGCAGGCGCTACGCCGGCTGTTCACCGGTGACGCCAGCCTGTTCCCGGCAGAAGCCGTGCCGGCAAAGCCGGTGTCGCTGGCGCTGGGCGTCGCCGCGATCGGACTGGCGGTCACGGTCGCCGGGATCGTCGGCAGCCGCCGTCAGGCGGCGGGGCAGTAGCTGCGCAGGAACGCCGCATGGGGCGGGATCGGCGCGATCGCCTCCTCGATCTGGCGATCCAGCCCCGTCAGCGACTCCCGCAACGCCTGGGGGCTGAGCATTCGCACGATCTGGTGATGCGCGCGCGGCATCAGCCCCTGGCCCAGCATCACCGACACCCAAGAATCGATGCGGAAGAGGTCGTCCTGCCCCTGCCACGCGCCCGCGCTTTCGACGAACAGCGCGATGCGTTCCTTTAGGCTGTCAGGTAGCGGCATATCGGCGCACCGCTTCCAGAAGGGGGAGTCGTCGCGCTCGGTCTGGGCGTAATGCAGGATGATGAAGTCGCGGATATGCGCCCATTCATGCGCCGACTGGGCGTTGAACCGCGCCGCCAGCGCACCCGTATCGCTGCCACGAAACGGGAAGGACTGGATCAGCCGCATCACCGCGATCATCACCAGATGGATGCTGGTCGATTCCAGCGGCTCGATGAACCCCGCCGCCAACCCCAGCGCGACGCAATTGCGGTTCCACGCACGCCGCCGCACGCCCGCACGGAATCGCAAAGGGCGCGGATCGAACAACGGCCGCCCCTCGATCGCGCCGAGCAGGGTCGCCGTGGCTTCGTCATCGCTCATATGATCGCCGGCATAGACCAGGCCGTTGCCGACGCGCGTCTGAAGCGGGATCTGCCAGCGCCAGCCGGCACGGTGCGCGATGGCGCGGGTATAGGGCACGGGTTCGCGCACCGCCTCGGTCTGCACCGCCAGCGCGCGGTCGCAGGCCAGCCATTGGCTCCAATCCTCGAACCCCGTCTCCAGCGCCCCTTCGATCAGCAGCGCACGAAAGCCGGTGCAGTCGATGAACAGGTCGCCCGCGATCCGCTCACCGCGTTCGAGATGCAGCGCGGCGATGTCCCCGCCCTCACCGTCGCGCTCGACACGCGTGATCCGCCCCTCGACCCGGCGCACCCCCGCCGGCTCGGCGATGGCGCGCAGGAAGCGCGCATAGGCGGTGGCATCGAGATGATAGGCATAGGCCAGCGTCTCGTTCGCATCGCGCGCGAACCGCCCCGCCGCCGCGGCCCGCGCCTCACGCGAATAATCGGTGTAATCGCGCCCGAAGCCCTGGGCGCGCGCCTCCAGCCAGAAATGCTGGAAATCGGCGATCGGGATCGACCGACCCACCGTGCCGAAGGGATGGAAATAGCGCGCACCCACTTCGTGCCAATTCTCGAACGCGATGCCCAGCTTGAACGTGGCCTGGGTCGCGGACATGAACGCCGCCTCGTCCACCCCCAGAAAGGCGTGGAAGCTGCGTGCGGTGGGGATGGTCGACTCGCCGACGCCGACCGTGCCGATCTCATCCGATTCGATCAGCGTGACGTCGACCAGCGGCCCCAGCTGCCGCACCAGCGCGGTGGCCGCCAGCCAGCCGGCGGTGCCGCCCCCTGCGATGACGACACGGGTGGGCGGGGGCGTGTCGCTCATCGATTCAACCTATGCAGCAGATAGGCGCGCAGCCGTCGCGCACCCTGATCATCCAGCGGGGCGAGCGGCCCGTGCACCGCCGGCGGCAGATGGCCGGTCACCGCCTCGTCGGGCCCAAAGACATAATGGTCGAGGATCACGCGCCAGGCCTGTTTCTCCGCTGCCGGCCGGTCGCGCAGCGACAGGATCGCGTGCATCACCGTGTCCATCGGGCTGTCGAGGAAGTCGGGCGCGGCGTTCCACCAGTAATTCACGAGGACGTTGAAATCGTCCAGCGCCTCGACATGATGCCACCAGAGCGCGGGATAGACGAGCAGATCGCCGGGGCCGAGTTCGGCCACCTGCGCATGGGCGACCGCCTCGGCGAAGCGGGGAAAGCGGTCGAAATCGGGCGCGGCGAAATCGACCATGCTCACCACCTGCCCGCCCGGCGTCGGCGCCAGCGGCCCCGGATAGAGATTGCCGATCTGGTCGGGCGGAAACAGCGTGAAGCGGCGATGCCCGACTGCGCAGATCGCGGCATTGTTCGCCATGTCGTAATGCGCCGAGGCGATGGTGCGGTTGCCGATCCAGATGCTGGCGAGCGGCGGATGCTGCGCGAACAACGCCCCCGCCGGCGTGAGTTCATTCTCGGTCCGAAAGCCGGGCAGATAGGTGTCGAGATCGGTCGACCCCATATAATAGGCCGTACCCGACCGGTCGCCGAGCAGCCGATCGAGAAACTCGGGCAAGGCGAAGGGCCGCGCCTGGAAATTCAGCGCGGTGCCGCTGGCATCGTAATGGAAACGCCCCCGGATCGCAGGGTCGCCGATATAGCCGGTGACCGGCCGTCCCTGATCGAAGCGGCGCAGATAGTCCGCCGCCGCCCCATCGGAGTGCTTGCCCTCGCGCACCAGCGGCCAGTCGGCGGCATGGCCGCGCAGGATGACCGGCACGCCGTCCGCGACCAGCGCCGCCAGGTCGGGCGCGCCGTCCGCCGCAATTTCGTGGACCCGCGCCGCCACGGGCAGGCGGTCAGCCATGCGCGTCCTGCCGGATCTTGCGATCGATCAGATGGCGCAGATTGCCCAGCGACGAGGCGATCCAGATGGCGGGGCGCAGATGGTCCTGCGCGTGCAACATCGCCAGCGTCTCAGGGTCGAGCGCCGCCAGCCGGTCGGTGTCGACGGTCAGGCAATCGGGGATATTGTAGCGCCGCCCCTCGTCCAGATCGAGTTGCAGCAGCGCAGGCGTCAGCAACCCCGCCCCCTCCAGCGCGTCGAACAGCTCGGCCTCGGTCTGCACCCCGACATAGATGCGCTGGAGCATCGCCGAGACATGGTCGAGCAGCGGTGCGTTGCCGCCATGGTCGCGAAAGACGGCCATGCCTTCCGGGGTCAGGCGCGGATGATCGGGATCGACGAACACCATCGGCGCGCCGTCCGCGTCATGCCCGATCGAGAACGGCCCGCGCGCCCGCGTCGCGGGAATATAGCGCGCGTCCCAACGCTCCCCATCGAGGAACAGATTCTCGTCGGGGTCGAGGCCGAGCAGCACCGTGGCATAGAGCCTGTCGCTCTCGTCCCGGCGCAGCAGGATCGCATAGTCGCGCTGCAATTCCTCGAACTCGGGCGGGAAGACGCGCGTCTGGTTGATCGCGTCGCCGTAACGCGCGTGATGACCGACCGCGACGCGAAGGTCGCGGTGGTCGACATTGTTGAGCAGCACGAAGGTCATGATCGCACTCTATACCCGGAAGACCGCCGGGGGGGCAGCGGCCTTCCGAGTTCCGGCATCAGAAGCGGTAGCGCGCACCGACCAGATAGCGGGCGGAGCCTTCCGCCAGATACCAGGTGTTCATGCGGTCGCGACCATAGGTCTGGACGCCCTCCTCCGTCAGGTTGATCGCCTCGAAGCCGAGCGCGAAGCGCGGCGTCAGGTCGAAGCTCATCGAAAGGTCGAGCTGGCCATAAGGTGCGGTGAAGACCGGGTTGCGGTCGCCGCCACGGTTGATGTCGCTCAGGAACTTGTCACGCCAGTTGTACGACAGGCGCATCGAGATGCCGTGCTTGTCGTAGATCAGCGTGGCATTGGCGGTATCCGACAGGCCGACCAGCGCGAAGGTGTTGACCGTCGGATCGGCGGCGATGTCGATGCCGATATTGCCGCGCACCAGCGTGTAGCTGGCGGCGAGGCCGAAGCCGGTCTCGCCCAGGAAATACTGGCCCGCCAGCTCGACGCCATAGATATGCGCGTCGCGGTTGTTGATCGGCGTGTTGACCGCGAAGTTGAACAGCGGATCGCTGGCGTTCGGGCTGACATCCAGGGCACCCAGCACCTGGTCGACGAACCCCTGGTTCAGCGCGCGGCTCTGGGTGTTGTAGTTCGCGCCGAACTGCGCATTGGTCGCCGCGACATTGCCGCCATTCTGCTGGAGCAGCGCGGTGTAGGTGAAC
The DNA here is from genome assembly GCF_052056765.1 of Sphingomonas pseudosanguinis. Lineage (NCBI taxonomy): Bacteria > Pseudomonadati > Pseudomonadota > Alphaproteobacteria > Sphingomonadales > Sphingomonadaceae > Sphingomonas > Sphingomonas pseudosanguinis. Next base: position 262,902 of record NZ_CP189888.1, on the reverse strand, counting down.
AGGTTCACGTCCGTAATGTCGGCGCCGAAGGTGCCGGTCAGCTGCTCCTTCGCCACGCCCGAGCGCGTGCCCGCCGCGCCCGAGGTCGCATCGCGCAGGCCGAACAGGTTGCGGTTGACGACCGTGTTGCCGATAAAATTATGCACCCGCTTGTCGAAGAAGCCCGCCGACAGGAACACGTCCTTGCGCGGATACCATTCCAGCGTGACGTCGATATTGTCGGCCGACAGCGGCAGCAGCCCGGTGTTGTTGGCCGAGCCCGTGGCGATGCCGCCGATCGCGGTCGGCCGCCCCGGCGCGCCGACACCGGTCGAGGCGAACAGATTGCCGTAAGGCGCACGCGAGATCGTCTTGCTGTACGAGGCGCGGGCGAACAGATTGTCCATCACCTCCAGCTTGGCGTCGATCGCGGGCAGCCAGTTGCTGTACGATCCGCGCGCCGTGATCGCCTGACGGTCGGTGCTGTTCTGGACGACGAAGTCGTTGTCGGCGGTCCAGACGATGGCCAGCGGCACCGGCTGGAGCGAGACCGCGCTGACCTTGGTATTCTCGTACCGCAGGCCGGCGACGATCTGCGCGGTGCGGCCGAAGACGGTGCCGTTCCAGGTCCCCTGGAGATAGCCGGCCCAGATATTCTCTCGCACCGAATTATCGCTGTTGGCGTCGATATTGTTGCGATGGTCGACGCCGTCGTTGGTCACGCCGATATAATGGTTGAACAGCGTGTTGTAGAGCTTGGTCGCGTCCTGCGTGCGGAACGCGATCTGGGTGTTCGCGTCGGCGTTCGGGTTGTTATGCTCGAACTTGCAGGTGTTGCAGAACTGGAAGACCTGGCCCGGGGCCAGCTGCGCGACGTCGGGCGGCAGCGAGTTGCCCCAGTCGCCCAGCACCTGGCGGGTGTTGTACTGGGTCTGGCGCGTGGTGGTGGTGCGATAGTCGCCACCGGCGTCGAAGCGGAACTGGTCGTTCAGCTCCCACCCGGCATCGGCGCGAATTTCCTTGATCCGCTGCGTCTGGTTCGACGCGAACTGGCGCTGCACCGCGCTCGACAGATCGCCGACATCGAGGATGCCGTTGCCATTGCCCTTGATGAAGCTCTGCCCCGTAGGCGTCGTGCTGCGCGTGCCATCATTGATGGCCAGCGTCTGCTGCGGGAAGCCGTCGGGCGTCCAGAACAGGCTGTGCGCCGCCACGACCGGCGCGTTGATCGCGACGGTGGTCGAGGTCTGGCCGTTGGGATTGTCCGGCGCGCTCTGCGCCTCGCCGATATGGCCGTCGATCGACAGGCTGAAGCGGTCGGTCGGCTTCCATTCGATATTGCCGCCGAAATCGTACAGCTTGTTCTTCTGCGCGCGGTACGCCTGCTCGAACGCGGCGTCCTTCACGCCGTTGATCGTCTCGGCCAGGAATTGCGTCGTGGCGATGCCGTTGCTGGCATCGTCGAACGTCACTTCGCCGAACGGACGGTTGAACCAGTTGGACTGGCTCGACCGGCGCTCCGACTGGCGGAGCTGCGCGTAGAGGCCATCGGCGGTGAAGGTCAGCGTCTCGGTCGGGCGGAATTGGATGATCGCCTGGCCGTTGATGCGCTCGCGGCTGGCCTCCGAGAAGTGATAGCGGAAGTCGTTGGGGACCGAGACCAGCGGGTTGCCGGTCGGGCGGTTGTTGATCTTGGTCGCCGCGTTCACGAACCCGTTGGACGGGTTCAGGAAGTCACTCAGCGAGCGGATGTTCCAGTTATCCGGCGCGACGCTGGCGAAGCTGAAATTGCGCTTCTGATAGCTGCCGAACAGCGACACGCCGAAGCGCTGCTCGCTGTCGGACCAGCCGACCGTGCCCGACGCCTCGGGCGTGACACGCGCGCCGCAGTCGATGCAGTCGGCCGAGCTGTTGTCATAGCTGCCCTTGACGCCCAGCGAGCCGATGAAGCCGGTATCGGCCGCATCGAGCGGACGGCGGCTGACCACGTTGATCGTCGCGCCGATCCCGCCCGAGGGGATGGCCGCGCGACCGGTCTTGTAGACCTCCAGCGTCTTCACGCCTTCGGAGGCGAGGTTGGAGAAGTCGAACGACCGGCCGAAGCCGCCCGCGCCGTCGCCGCCCTGGTCGCCGCCGACCGCGACGATGTTCGAGGTGGCCAGCTGACGCCCGTTGAGCGTGACGAGGTTGTACTGTGCGCCGAAGCCGCGCACCGTGACGGTCGAGCCTTCGCCGTTGCGCCGGTCGATCGACACGCCGGTGATACGCTGCAGCGACTCGGCCAGGTTGGTGTTGGCGAACTTGCCGATGTCCTCGGCGCTGATCGCGTCGACGACGCCGTTCGAGTCGCGCTTGATCGCGATCGAGCGCTCCAGCGAAGCGCGGACACCGGTGACGACGATATCGCCGCTATTGGTTTCGGGCTGGGCGTTGGTGGGGCTGGCCTCGCCAGCGGGGGGCGGCGGATTGCCGGTATCGGCCTGCGGTGTGCCCTGCTGCGGATCGCCGGCGGCGACCTGTGCCTGGGCGTGGCCGGCCAGCAACAGCCCGGCGCTCAGCCCCAGTATCGATGTCGAGCGCACGAGTGCGCGCGCAAGCGTCTTCCCCTTCATCCCACCTCTCCCTGTTCACGACGTCATGGCGCCGCTGTGTTCTGCCCGGCCGTTCATCGGCCAAGTCTTTGTATCAAAGCCTTGCTATACCGACCGACATCGGTGTCAACGAAATTGCCACCCACCTATGTCGGTCGGATCGATCAGTTGGTCGACTGTGCTCCCGCCGCCACAGTCACATCGCCCGACGCCACGGGATGCTCGGCATCGGTGGCCAGCGTCAGGCGATAGCGACCCGGCGCGGTGGCCCAGCCGCTGCCCTTGGTCCAGCGTGCCAGGATGCGCGGATCGGCGGCGATCGAGATTTGCCGCGTCTCGCCCGGCGCCAGCGTCACCCGCTGGAACCCGGCCAGCCGCAGCGGCCCCTGCCCCTGGCCGGTGACATATATCTGCGGCACGACGACGCCCGCGCGCTTGCCACTATTGGTGACCGCCACCGCGACCGCCGGGGCGGCGCCACCGGTAAAGCGTGGGCTGCCGAAGCGGAATCGGGTGTAGCTGAGGCCATGGCCGAACGGGAATAGCGGCCGGTCGCCGCGCGCGGCATACCAGCGATAGCCGACATCGCTGCCCTCCTGATAATCGACCGGGAAGGGAGCGAGGTCGCCGGTGTCGACGACGCCCGCATTGCTCGACGCATCGGTCAGCGCGGTCACGCCGGCGGGCAGGACCGGGCGCGGACGCGGCAGTTGCGCGATGGCGCGCGGGAAGCTGATCGGCAGGCGGCCGGAGGCGTCGACCTGTCCGAACAGCACGCGCGCGATCGCCTCGCCACCGCGCTGGCCGGGATACCAGGCCTGGACGATGCCGGCGACATCATTCACCCAGGGCATCAGCACCGGGCCACCCGTCTCCAGCACGACCACGCTGCGCGGATTGGCCTTGGCCACCGCCGCGATCACCGCATCCTGATTGTCGGGCAGCGACAGCGAGGGGGCATCCTGCGCCTCGGTCTGCCACTGGGTGGCGAAGACGATGGCGACATCGGCGGCCTTGGCGGCGGCGGCCGCCGCCGCCGGATCGCGCCCGTCGACGAAGCTCACCTGCGCGTCCGGTGCCGCCGCCCGGATCGCGCGCAGCGGCGACGAGCTGTGATAGGTGATCCGCGCGAAGGACGCCGCCGCGCCCTTGGTCAGCGGAATCTCGATCGGCACGCCACCGACCGAGCGCACCTGGCTCGACCCGCCGCCCGACAGCACGCCGACATCGGCATGGCCGCCGATCACCACGATCCGCTTGGCGCTCGCCGCCAGCGGCAGGACGTCGCGGTCGTTCTTCAGAAGGACGATCCCGGCCTCGGCGGTGCGCTGGGCGACATCGGCATGCGCGGCATAGTCGATCGCCTGCGCGGTCGCGGGCGTGGGATCGTCGTACAGCCCGCTGGCGATGACGCCGGTCAGGATGCGCGTCACCATCTCGTCGAGCCGCGCCTCGGGTACGCGACCGGCCGCGATCGCGTCGGCGAGCGGCTGGCCGAAATAGATCTGCTTGTCGAGTTCCTGCCCCGATTCCTGGTCGAGCCCGGCGAGCGCGGCCTTCTCGGTCGAATGGACGCCGCCCCAGTCGCTCATGACGAAGCCCGGATAGCGCCATTCGCCGCGCAATATGTCGGTCAGGAGGAAGCGGTTCTCGCAGGCATAGTCGCCGTTGATCTTGTTATAGGCGCACATGACCGATCCCGGCCGACCGCCGTCGATCGCGATCTTGAACGCCAACAAGTCACTCTCGCGCAAGGCCTTTTCGTCGATCCGCGCATCCAGGATGTTGCGCCCCGTCTCCTGCGCGTTGAGGACGTAATGCTTGACCGTCGAGACGATGTGGTTCGATTCGACGCCCCGGATCGACTCGCCCGCCATGATGCCGGCCAGCAGCGGGTCCTCGCCCAGATATTCGAAATTGCGGCCGTTCCAGGCGTCGCGCGTCAGGTTGACCCCGCCCGCGAGCAGCACGTTGAAGGTCTTGGCCCGCGCTTCCGCGCCGATCATCGCGCCGCCGGCATAGGCGATGGCGGGATCGAAACTGGCCGCCGTGGTCAGGCTGGAGGGCAAGGCGGTGGCGGTATCACCTTTGCGCTGTTCGACCTGGTTGGCCACGCCGAGGCTGGCGTCGCTCTCCCGCAGCGTCGGCACGCCCAGCCGGGGGACGCCCGGCACATAGCCCGCCGACGGAATCATGTCGGCATGGCGTTCCTTGGTCATCGGCGGGAACAGGCCATGGACATAGGCGAGCTTTTCGGCGCGCGTCATCGCCTTGACCAGCGCGCGCGCGCGCTCGGCGGCGGGCGCAGCCGTGTTGCGCCACACGCCATCGACCGGGGCCGCCTGCTGCGCCGACAGGGCGACGGGGGCGGCGCCGACGAGAAGGGCGGCGGCAAAAGCGAGGCGATAGGTCATGAACGGCTCCTGGCGGTCGGGGTCGAACAGGAGCGCAAGGGCCCATGGCGAACGGAGGCCAAGCCCCCTGCCCGCACATGATCCTCTCCCGGTGAAACCCCGTTTCGCCATCGATGTTCGGCGTGTATGACATCGATGTCAACGCCAAATCGGTGATGATGGCGTGGGCGATGTCTGCCCAAGGCCGGGACAGGGTCGTGCCGCCTCACGCGTTGCGGGCGGGTCGGCCCTGGCTAAAATGGACAGAATATGCGGCCTTCTCCGATTCCCCTCCCCTCCGGTGCGCCGCGATGAAGCCGCTGACCATCAAGGACGTGGCGCGTCAGGCGGGCGTCTCGCCCAAGACCGTGTCGCGCGTCATCAATGGCGAGGCGCATGTCCGCCCCGAAGTGCGCGAGGCGGTGGCGCGCGTCGTCGCCGAGATGAACTATCAGCCCAACGCCTTTGCGCGCGGGCTGTCGAGCACGCGCTCCTTCCTGATCGGGCTGTTCTTCGACGATCCGGCGTGCAGCTATGCCAATGACGTGCTGCTGGGCGCGCTGGGGCGGGCGCGGGCGCTGGGCCGGCATCTGGTGATCGAGACGGTGGCGTTCGACCGGGCGGACTGGCGCGAGCGGCTGGAGGAAAGCCTGCGCGGCCTGCGGCTGGGCGGGGCGATCCTGACGCCGCCGATCGGCGACCGCGACGACCTGATCGCGATCTTCGAACGGCATGACGTGCCGGTCGTGCGGATCGCGCCGGGCACCCACACCGCGCGCACCCCGCGCGTCTGGATGGACGACCGCGCGGCGGCGCGCACCATGACCGAGCATCTGCTGGCGCAGGGGCATCGCCGGATCGGCTTCGTGCGCGGCAATCCGCAGCACACGGCATCCGAGCGGCGCTGGATGGGCTTTTACGAGGCGATGACCGATTTCGGCATCGTGCCCGACATGGCGCATGTGGCGCAGGGCGACTTCACTTTCCGCTCCGGCCTGCTGGCCGCCGAGACGCTGTTGCGCGGGGCCAACCCGCCCAGCGCGATCTTCGCCAGCAATGACGAAATGGCGCTGGGCGTGCTGACCGCCGCCAGTGCCGCGCAGATCGCGGTGCCGCAATCGCTCGCCATCGCGGGGTTCGACGATGCGCAACTGGCGCGCATGGCCTGGCCGCAGCTGACCACGATCCGCCAGCCCAATGTCGAAATGGCCGCCGCCGCGATCGACCTGCTGGTCGACCGGCCACCCGATGACGGCGTCATGCCCGCGCTGGAGCTTCCCTATGAACTGGTCGTCAGGGCCAGCTCGCGCGTCGAGGACGCGCGCGAGGTCCAGCCGAAACCCCAGACCGGCAGGTAACAGGCGGCGGGCAAAAGCAACGCGGGCAGCAACCCGATCCGGTCGGCGAGCAGCCCGGTCAGCAGCGGCACGACCGCGCCGCCCACCACCGCGACGCACAGCACCATGCCGCCGGCCGGCGCCTCCTCGGGCCGGGCGGGCAGCGCGAGGACGTAGATGGTCGGGTACATGATCGAATTGGCGATCCCGACCGCCAGCAACGCGACCGTCGCCGCCATGCCCTGCCCCAGCAAGGCCGCCAGCACGAGGCAGGGTGCCAGCGTCGCCGCCGCGGCAAGCAGCAGCGCCGGTGCCATCCGCCGCAACAGCCACGCGCCCGCGAACCGCCCGACCATCGCCCCGCCCCAGTACAGCGCGACCAGCCGCGCGGCGGCGACGGGTGACCAGCCCCCGCCATGGCGGGTCATCAGAAAGTCGGTCAGCAGCGCACCGATCGTCACCTCCGCCCCCACATAGGCGAAGATCGCCAGCGCCCCGCCCTGCAACCGCCGGTTGCGCAGCGCCGCCATCCATCGCCCGCGCGCACGCGCCTTGGGCGCCAGCCCGGCCAGCAGGTCGCGGTAACGCGCAAAACCCAACGCCAGCCCCGCCAGCACCAGCGCCGCCAGTCCGAAGGGCAAGGCGGGCAGCCAGCCGCCGGCCCGCACCGTCGCGGGGATCAGCGTGCTCGCCCCCAGCACCGGGCCGATGACGGTGCCCAGTGAGTTGAATCCCTGAAGCAGATTCAGCCGCGTCGCCGCCAGCCGGGGATCGCCCGCCATCGTCACCGCATTGTTGCTGGCGATCTGGAGGAAGGTCGCCCCCGTCGACAGCGCGAGCAGCGCGAGCAGGACGGCCGCATAGACCTGCGTCCCCAGCCCGAGGATCAGCAGCCCGCTGCCCAGCGCCATGATCGCGAGGCCCGTCGCATTGGCGCGCATATAGCCGGCCTGCGCGACCAGCGCGGCGGCGGGAAAGGCGAACAGCAGATAGCTGGAAAAGGAGGCGAACTGCACCGCGCTCGCGGCACCATAGCCCAGCCCCCAGGCGAGGCGCACGCGCGGCACCAGCAGGCTGATCGACGACGCGACGAAGCCGCCGATGAAGAACACCCCGATCGACAGCCGGAACAGCAAGGTCGCCGTCCGCGCCGCATCGCCCTGGGGCGCGAATTGAGATGCGGCGGGCGGATCGCACGGGGACATGGCCCCCTGCCTATCAGCTTTTGTCACGCCGCCAACACCGGCGTCAGGCCCGCATCCGGGCGACACGACCAATCCGGAACACAAAGACGCCCAAATAGACCAGGGTCAGGAGGAGCAATATGCCGAGCGGCCCGACCACCTCGCTCGCTCGCGCGCCCATCTGGTTGAGCCGGATGAACAGATGCATGCCGCCGGTCGCGGGCGAGCCCCAGGCCAGCGTCGCCAGCCAGCGTGGCATCGCGTCGAGCGGCCAGGCGAACCCCGCCAGAAAGACGAGTGGGACCGAGGTCGGCAGGAGGATCTTCAACGCGTCGTCGCCATTCCGAAAGAACGTGCCCACCGCCAGCCCCAGCGCCGCGACCGCCCCGGCAAAGGCGGGCACCGCGACCAGCAGCATCGGCATGTTGCCGCCGCGCGGCATGTCCTGCACCCAATAGATGAACCCGAAATAGAAGAATGCCGCCAGCATGCCGATCACCGTGCATGCCATCCACATGCCGAGCGCGGCGGGCAGGCGGACGGGGGCGGGATTGCGCCGTCGCCGCTCCGCGATCAGCCGGGCGCTGGCGAACAACAGGGTCTGTTGCAGGATGATATTGGCGACCGCCGGGAAGATATAGTCGCGGTAGCCGCCAGTGGTATTGAACAGCGGGTGGACCAGCACGGGCATCGCCGCCTGCCGCGCGGCCACGCCGCCCCGCGCCGCGCGCCATTCCTCGATCGTGTCGACGACCACCTCGGCCAGCCCCGCGCCGACGCTTTCGGCGCGCAGCAGATAGGTGCCGTTGAGCCAGAGCGCGACGCCGCTCGTCCCCCGCCCGGACAGCGCATTGCGGGTGAAATCGGGCGACAGCATCAGAATCGCCTCGGCACCGCGTTCGCGCATCACCGCGCGCGCGGCGGGCATGTCCGCCACTTCGCCCACCACCGCCACCGCCCGCGTCTGGCCCAGATGCGCGACCAGCCGGCGCGACAGGGGGCTGTGATCGCCATCGACCACCACCACCGGCAGACGGGTCGCCGTCTGGTGCGCATAGGGCGCGGGATAGTAGAAGGCATAGAGCAGGACCGACAGCACCGCGACCGCGACCAGGTCGCGCGTCGTCAGGATGGTCAGCAGCGTCTGCTCGAAGGCCGCGCGCACGCTCATGCCTGCGCCCCCGCCCGCCGGATCAGCAAGGCACCCGCCCCGCCGGCGACCAGCGGATAGAGCAGCAGGACGGCGGCATGGCGCAGGAAAGGCATGGCGGCGACACCCATCACCTGATCCATCTGCAGCGTCATGAAATGGGTCAGCGGCAGGATCTGGCTCCACACCCGCGCGAACAGTCCCGCGCCGGTCAGCGGCAGCGACGCCCCCGAATAGGCCAGCGCCGACCCCGCCAGGATCACCGCGCCCGACAGCGACGTCGACACCTCGCGCGTCGCCGCGACCAGCAGGAGCGCGAGCGCGGCGGTGGCGGCGAACAACAGGACCAGCCCGACGACGATCAGCATCAGGCTGCCCTCGGGCCGATAGCCGCGTGCCAGCGTCAGCCACAGCATCCATATGATGCCCCACAACGTCCCCGCCGCGACATGCAGCAACAGCCGCCCGACCAGCGTCGCGACCGGGGCCGGGGTGCGCCGGACAAAGGCGGCGAAGCCATGATTCTCCATCAGCGCGCCGATGCTGGAGACACAGGTGACCGCGATCAGCAGGTGCAGGATGCCCGGCCCCAGCAACAGGCCCAGATACCATTCGAAACTGGTCGTCGGATTGCCCAGGATCGTGACCGCGATACCCGGCAGCGGCAGGCGCGCGCCCGCCACCTGGCCCAGCCCCGCGTCCCGCGCCCTCGCGCGCAGCAGCGTCGCGGTGATCACCGTCCGCAAATTGGTCGCCGCCAGCGCGCCAGTCGACAGGAACACCGCCTGATGGAAGATTTCGACCGGCGCGCCGTCCGCCACACGGCTCCCGACGCCGTGCGGGATGACCACCGCCGCCACCGCCCGCTCGCTGCGGATTATCGCCATCGCGCTATCTAGGTCGGCGCTGCGCGCGACGATGCGAAGGCCGTGCGAGGCCGCGATGTCGCGCGCGATCACCCGCGCCAGCGCGCCGCCGTCATGGTCGACGATCACCGTCTTCAGGCCATAGGGCGACCCCGCGAACAGCATCGCGGCCATCGACCCCAACAGGATCAGCGGCATCAGCGTCAACAGGATCAGGTCGACCCGCGTCCGCCCGATCCGCGCGATCTCGGCCCCAAAACCGGCCCCGACCGCGCTCATTGCGGCCAGTCGAACAGCACGCTCATCCCCGGCCGCAGTCCGGCGACCGGCGTCACCGGTTTCAGCTTCACCGCAAAGGCGCGCACGTCGTAGCCGCGCGACTGGCGGGTGGCGCGCCACGTCGCGAAGCTGCCTTGCGCCGCCACATGCGCGACGCGGAACCGGACGTCGCGGTCGAGCGCGGGCACATGGCCGACCAGCTCGCGGCCCATCGCCATGCCGCGATAATCATCCTCGCGCACGTTCAGCGTCACCCAGGGATGATCGATGTCGATCACCTGAAAGGCGGGCAGGATCGGGCTGACGATCTCGCCGTCGCGCAACAGCCGGCGCGACACCTCGCCATCGATCGGCGATACCAGCTTCGTCTCGCGCAGCAGCGCATCGGCGGTCGCGGTGGCGGCGCTGGCCGCGCGCACCTGGGCATCGGCGATGGCGCGATTCTGGGGGCGGACGCCGGCGACGACCTTGTCATATTGCGCCTTGGCCGCCTGTGCCGCCCGCGCGCTGCTGTCGCGTGCGGCATGCGCCTCGTCGCGGCGCTGCGCGGCGATGACCCCTTCAGCGAACAGCCGGTCGGCGCGCCGGCTGGAGGTGGCGGCGAGGTCGGCGGTCGCCTGCGCCGCCAGCCATGTCGCACGGACCGAGGCGACATCCTCGCCGCGCGCGCCCTCGACCGCGATCGACTGGAGCGCGCGCGCACTGTCGAGTGCGGCCTGCGCCTGTTGGCGGCCATTGGCGACTTCGGGCGCGGACAGCGTGGCGAGCACCTGTCCCCGGCGGATGCGATCGCCCTCATCGACGTGCAGATGGTCGACACGCGCCAGCGTCTTGGTGGCGATGTTGATCTCCTCCGCCTCGACCTCGCCCTGCAACGGCTCGGGCGCGGGGCGGCTGGCGAGCCACAGGCCGATGCCGATCAGGACCGCGACCAGCACCAGCCCGCCCCACAGCAACACCCGCGCCCGGCGTGACGGCGTGGACGAAGGCGCGGGCGGCGGCGCCGTGTCGGCGGGGGTTTCGATCTCGCTCATCGACGCGGCTCCTCCGTCAGGCGGATGTCGGCCCGCGCCAGGTGGTCGGAAAAATCGTCCAGCCGCCCCGACGCGGCCAGCAACCCGGCCAGCGCCAGATCATATTCATAGGCGGTCGCCGCCTTTTGCGTACGCGCGGCGGCCAACACGGCCTCGGCCCCCAGCACGGCGGTCAGCGTCCCCTCGCCCTCGCGGAACGACACGTGCTGAACACGCAGATTCTCGCGCGCCGCCGCCATCGAACTGTCGAGCGACAGGAACGCACGCCGGGCGCTTTCGACCAGATCCCACGCCTTCAGCGTCGCCCCCGTCGCCGCCTTGCGCGACTCGCGCGCGGCATCGGCGGCGGCGGCGGCATTTTCCTGCGCGGCGTTCAGCGCGTGGCGGCGATCGATATTGGACAGCAGCGTGTAGCGCACGCCCACGCCCGCCACCCAGTCCGGCTCGGTCGGCAGGCTGTTGCCGCGATTGAGATTATATTCGCCGAATGCGAAGGCCTGTGGTCGGTAGCGCGACCGGGCGAGGTCGACCCCGGCATCGGCCACGCCGTGCGTCGCCTCCGCCTGGCGCGTCTGAGGCAGGCTCGCCTCGCCCCCCAGGAAGCTGGCGGCGGGGGCGAGCGGACGGCTGGCGACGAACAGCGGGGTCAGCGGCGCGACCGCCTCCACCTCCAGCAGCCGCGACAAATCGCCCCGCGCGCTGTCGGCGGCGATCGCGGCGCGCTGCCATGTGCGGTCGGCGGTGTCGCGCGCCACCTGCGCCTCCAGCGTGCGGGCATGGGGGATGACGCCCGCCGCCTCCAGCTTGCGCGCATCGGACAGCAGCCGGTCGAGCGCCTCGCGCGATTCCAGCGCGGAGGCGGCGAGTTGGGCCGCCATGATCTGCCCGAAATAGACGCGGATCAGGTTCAGCCGGGTCAGGTCACGCGCCTGCGCCGCGCGCGCCGCCGCCATGTCCGCCCCCGCCCTGGCCCCGCGCTGGATCGCCGGGATCGCACCGCCCGAATAGAGCGGCAGGACACCCTGCACCGTGGGGCGGAACACATCGTCGCGATAACGATAGGACAGGCTGTCGGGAATGATCGCGAACAGACCGGGCAGCGCCTGCGAGATGCGGCCGACGATGTCGCCGGCGATCTGTTGAAAGGCGGGCGGCACCGCGCCGGGGATGCCCGACAGGAAATCCTGGGTCGCATCGCTCGCCGACTGTTTCGATCCGGTGAGATCGACCGACAGCGTCTTTTGATATTCCAGATACGGGGCCGAGGCGGTGATGATCGGGCGGCGGAGCGTCGCGACAGCCGCCGCCGTCTCGCGCGCTGCGGTTTCGGCATGATCGGCGGCGGAAAGTGCCGGCGATACCGTCTGCAACCGGTGCGCGGCCGCGTCATAGCTCAGCGCGATCGGTCGATCCTGCGCCATCGTGCCCGCCGGCCACCCCATCAGGGCAAGGGCAAACAGGCATCGCGTGGGACCACGCGGCGAACCGACCGTCTTCACATCGACACTCCCCGTCTGGCCCCCGCCCATGACGGGCATAGCGCGGTTGACGCTTACGTCAAAGGGTCAGGCGTCAAAGGGTCGGGATGCGGAGAGGAGCGATCGGTCGAAATGGGTGCTCCGGCGGGCAGGGCATGACCCCGCCCGCCGTCGCGATGACGTTACTTGCCGCGCAGCGTGTTGATCAGGGCAAGACCCAGCACGCCGCCCAGTGCGGCGGCCGCGAAGGGGCGCTCCTGCACGAAATTGCGCACCGCGTCCTTGGCGTCGCCGAAGGTTTTCTGCGCGGTGCCGGCCAGCTGATCGGACTTGCCCTCGGCCTGCAGCGACTTGTCGCCCATCGCCGACCCCAGACCTTCCTTGACCTGGCCGCCGATGTTGGTGGCCGAACCGGTAAGCGTATCGGTGTTCATCGATCGTCTCCTTGGCAAATGGATGGGACAGCGTCCTATCCCCGCCAGCCCAACGCGCGACGCGCCTTTGGGGTGCATCGCCCCGATCACCCCATCGCTTATCCGGCCAGCCCCGCCGCGACCGCCTGGACGCGCAGGCGCGGGAACACCGCCTCGACCGGCTTGGTATCGGGCATGATATAGACATAGCCGCCCTTGCGTCGGAACAGCGGCTGGATCTGGCGGGCATAGACCGCCTTGGGCACGTTGATGCAGCCAAAGGTGATGCGGTTGTCCGTTGGGTCGGGCGACAGCATCCGCTCGCGCCGCTTCTCGCGGGCACCGGCATCGGTCGGGATCGGGTGGATCGCGACCGAGGTCGCATAGTCGACCCACAGCACCCGCTCGCCCGCCACCGGCAGCCCGAATTTGGCAAGATAGCGGCCCGCCGGCGTCGTCTTTTCGGCCGGTCCCAGATCGGCCAGCTTCTTGCTGCCGACGCCGGGACTCGCTTCGTCGCCGGGCGCGATGCCGATCAGGACGGGGGCGGCGGCGACCTGTTTGCCCTTGCCGTCGAACAGGAACATCGTCGCCTGGGTCTTGTCGATGACCGCCCAGGGCAGGCCGTGATTGTCGCCCGCGCCGCCGACCCAGGTCATGACGCGCGACGCCGCCTCGGACGGCAGCAGGACGGGCGGCGGCGCGACCGGTGTGGCGGCGGTTTTGGGCCTCGTCTTGGTCTTGGCGGACTTGGCCTTGGGCGGCGGTGCAGCCGCCATCGCCGTCGTCGGCAGGATCAACGCCAATCCCGCCATGATCCGCACGATCGGAGTCATCGTTGGGGCATGCTCACAAAAGATCGGCCGCCCCGCGAGGGGACGGCCGAGAGGCTGAAAGGGGATATATTCGGTACGCCTTGCGCGATCAGTGGCGCGCGCGCTTGGCGGGACGCTGTTCCTGAACGGTCAGGCGCTGGTCCATGCCATCGACCCGGCCATTGAGCTGGTCGAGCCGCTGACCGTTGTTCTGCGCCTGTTGCGAGGCGGCCTGCGCCTCGGCCAGCGCGGACTTGGCCGTGCCATCGGTTTCCTGCAACCGGGCCTCGAGCGTGTCGACGCGCTGGCTGACCGGCGCGATCTGTTCGCGGACGAAGGATTTGGTGGCGCAACCGCCAAGGCTGACGGCACCTGCCAGAGTTGCCAGAGCAAGCAGGGATTTGGACGCGTAAGCAGACATTACTGGACTTTCAGTCGTTGACCAACTGAAACAAGCAAGCCGAGCCGTACGAAACGTACAATCCGCATTCTGTTCGACCGTGCCGCATCTTCGACCAGTCGATACGGCCGCGTAACAGGCCGTGAATTTGGCGCAGTTCGTCGCATGACACTTTGGCCCGCCGGGATTACTTGCGCGACTTGCGGCCCGAACCGCTGGCGAACGGATCGCGCGGAATGTCGTCCGAACCGGCTTTTTCGTCGCCCGACACGCGCGGCGTCGCGGCCGATCGGGCGACGCACTGGCGCAGCGCGGTGACCGCCGCACCGCTGCCATCGAGCGGCAGGCGCTCGACCGGCGTATCGCCGCGCGCGATCGCCAACTGACGCGAATTGGCGAAATAGGCGGGGAATTTCGGCTCGAAGCTGGTCACGAAGCCGCGCTTGCCGTCCGCCGCCAGCCCGACCGCGAAATGCCTGGCATAGCCGCCCTTGGACAAAGTGAAGTCGAGCTTGAGCGATTGCTTCGGTTCGATCGACCAGTTGGCGTTGAGCACCGTCAGATGGTTGGTGCCGTCCCGGTCCAGCCCGAGAAGCAGCGTCGTCTCACCCGGGCGGTCATAGACCTTGGTCAGGAAGCAACCCTGCCCGTCCTTGCTGGGCGCCACCGTCCAGCCGCCGCTGATCCCGCGCGGCGGATCGTCGCGCGCGATCGCCGGCACGGGCACGGTCAGTCCGGCGGCAATGGCAAGACAGGCAAAGGACAGGCGCTGACGGGATTTGGGCATATCATGGGTCTCCGCCGGCGATCCTAGCCGGCGGAAAACGCATTGACCATGAACGGCCCCGCCCAGGCGACCGGCATCCGGGCGGGTCGGTCGATCAGGCCTTGAGCGACTTGGCCATGTTCAGATGCGCGGTGACCGTCGGAATCAGGCCGGTGGCGAAGTCCTTCAGCGCGGGCATGTCGCCCGACGCGGCATAGGCCTTCAGCGTGTCGAGCGTCTGCTGGTGCCCGGCGGTCTGCTCGGCGATATAGGCCTGGTCGAAGGCGGTGCCGTTCAACGTCTTCAGCCGATCGAGCTTCTGCTGCTGCTCGGCGTTCAGCGTCGCATCGGGGGTGATGGCGGGCATCAGGCCGGCGACCGTCGTCTTCAGCTTGGCGGTCGAGGCGGTGTGCGCGTCGATCATCTTCTGCGCATAGGATTTCACCGAGGCCGATGCGCCGTTGGTCAGCGCCAGCTTCGACGTCTCGATCTCGAAGGCGTCGCTGGCGGCGACCGCATTGGCGAAGGTCTGCGAGGCGCTGACCGCCGCCGTCGGGGTGGCTCCCGGGGTGACGGAGGTCGCATCCGGCTGCGTCGTCATGGCGGTGTCGTTGGCCATGTTGGTCTGCGCGGCCTCGTTGCCACGGCCGCAACCGGCGAGCGCGAGAAGCGCGGTGGTGGCGAGGATGGTGGCGCGGATCTTCATATCGGCAACTCCCGGAAATTGCATGCGAACGTCTTACATAAGCGCGCCAGCCACCATGACGTTCCATCGATGGACCCGACCCCGCCCCGCATCGTTGGAACACCGAGCGTCCGCGACGCCACGATAGCGAAGGAAAGGGACATCATGAGCATCTTCGGCAACATTCTGGGCAAGATCTTCAACCATGGCGGCAAGAAGGCCGAGGCACCGGCCGCCCCCGCCCCGACGCCTGCACAACCGACGCCCGCGCCCGTCGCAGCGCCCGCCCCCACGCCGGCCCCGGCACCGCAGGCGGCCCCCCAGAGTGTCGATGTCGGCGCGGTCCTGTCGGAAATGGCGTCGATGAAAAATGGCGGCGGCAATTACCAAAGCTCGATCGTCGACCTGCTCAAGCTGCTCGACCTCGATTCCAGCCTGGCCGCGCGCAAGGAACTGGCGAACGAACTGGGCGTCCATGCCGGCGAGGACGGCAGCGCCGAGCAGAATATCGCGCTGCACAAGGCGGTGATGGCCAAGCTCGCCGAGAATGGCGGCATCGTGCCCGACAGCCTGCGCAACTGATCGCAGACGGATGACGTGTGTCACGAGCCCCTCGGCCCGTGACACCGTGTCCGGCCATCGGCCAAGGCATCGTTCCCGCCAGTCCGTCTTGCATTCAGCTTGGCCGGTCCATGCCGGCATGAATTAAGGGAAAGGTACGGCGATGCTGAAACGATGGGGAATGGTGGCGGCGGCGGGCGGCGTGCTCGCCGCATGCACGACGATGACTGCTGACGGCCCCTCGACGTCATCGCCCACCGCAGAAACGGTGACGGTGGCGGTCGGTCCGTGTTTCGGCTTCTGCCCCGTCTATCAGGTCTCGGTCGCGCCCGATGGCATGCTGCGCTTCGTCGGCGAGCGGCATACGGCGGTCATCGGCGAGCGCACGAAGATGATCGGCGCGGCGGCATCACACGCGCTGATCCGCGACCTCACCCCCTATCGCCCCGCAACGGGTAACGAGACGCAGGTCGCCTGCACCGCGACCGTGTCCGACACCTCCTCCTATACCGTGACATGGCAAGATCGGGACGGGCGCAAGACCGTCGCGACCGTGCAGGACCATTGTCCCGGCGGCCCCGGCCAGTCGCTCGGCGCCTTGTTGCGCACCCTGCCGACGCGGCTCGGCGTCGCCGACTGGGCGAAGCAGGTCACGCGGCCCGGCGTCTCGCGCGGATAGACCCGCCGGTCAGGAGGCGCGGCGCAGCTGCGGTCGCTCGTACGTCTCGCGCCCATGCGCCTGCGGCGATGCCGCGCGTCCGCTCGGCGCGCCATCGACGTTGAAGCGCATCACCGAGGAGACGAGCGTGCCGCACTCCTTGGCGAGCATCGTCGCCGCGGCCGTCGATTCCTCGACCATCGCGGCATTTTGCTGGGTGACCGAGTCGATCTCGCCGATCGCGATATTCACCTGGCTCAGGCTGTGCGCCTGTTGTTCGGACGACTTGGCGATCACATCGACCACCGCGCTGACGTCGGACACCTTGCCGATGATCCGTTGCAGCGCGTTGCCGGTCTCGTCGACCAGCGTCACGCCCGAGCGGACATGTTCGATCGCCGAGACGATGCGCGACTTCACGTCCGAGGCCGCGTCCGCCGAACGCTGCGCCAGCGCGCGTACTTCGGAGGCGACGACCGCGAAGCCCTTGCCCGCGTCGCCCGCACGCGCCGCCTCGACGCCCGCGTTCAGCGCCAGCAAATTGGTCTGGAAGGCGATGCCGTCGATGACCGAGATGATGTCGACGATCTCGCGGCTGGCCTGGTCGATGCCGTTCATCGCGGTGATCGACTTGGCGACGATCTCGCCACCCTTTTCGGCTTCGTCGCGCGCCTCGGTGACCGCGCGGTTGGCCTGGCTGGCATTGATCGCGCCGTCGCGCACGCCTTGGGTGATCTCGCCCACGGCGGCGGCGGTTTCGCGCAGGCTGGCGGCCTGCTGCTCGCTGCGCGCGGACAGGTGATCGGTCGCCTGGCGGATTTCCTCGATATTCGTGCGGATCGCGCCCGCGCTGCCGCGCACGTCGCTGGTCAGGCTGGACAGGTTCTGGACCGCGCCGTTGAAGTCCTGCGCCAGCTGATGGAAGGCCGGCGGCAGGTTGGTCAGGCGCGCGGTCAGATCGGCCTGCGACAGGCTGTGCAGCCCGGTGCCGATCGCCTGGAGCGCCAGTTCGCGTTCGCGGTCGTCATCGACCTTGGCCTTGGCCGCGTCGCGGAAGACGACTACCGCGCGCGCCATGTCGCCCAGTTCGTCGCCGCGCTCGCTGCCCGGCACCGCGATGTCGTTCTGGCCCTGCGCCAGGTCCGCCATCCGCTGGGTCAACATGGTGATCGGCCGGGCGATGCTGCGGCTGAGCAGCATCTGGAGCATGATGGCGATACCGATCAGCATGATGCCGCCCAGCACCAGCGCGATGATCGCGGTGTCGATCGCATGGTTCTGCGACGCCGCATTCTCCTCGATCGCGGCGGTTTCCTGATCGCGAATGTCGCGCAGCGGCAGCACGATCGCGCTGGTCAGCACCGCCTTGCCCGCATCGCGCACCGCCTGCTGCGCCTCGTCGCGCCGGCCCGCCTTCACCCAGGTGGTCAGCCGGTCGCTCCACTGACGCCGCCACTTGGTGGTCTCCTCGCGCGACTTGGCGACCAGCGCCAGTTCGGCCGGATCGGTCAGCATCGCGGTCAGCTCGCGGCTGGTGGTGTCATATTCCTTGCGCGCCTCGTCATAGGATTTGAGGTAGCTCTTGTCGCCCGTGACCAGAAAGCCGCGCAGCTGGCTGTTCTCGCGCAGGATCGACGTCTCCAGCGTCAGTGCCTTGGCATAGACCTCACGCGCATGATTGTTCCGCTCCGCCGCGCTTCGGATTTCCCAGATATTCGCGAAGAAGACGATCGTCATGACCGCAGCGGACATGCTGATCACCAGGAACGATACGCCCAGTTTCTTGGGAATGTTCATGTTCGAGAGCATCACGCGGTTCTTTCAGCAGATCGGGGCCAGGAGCGACGGCAAGCGGACGGTCAGAAGTCGAAGCGCACGGTCGCCGACACGGTGCGCCCGTTGAGCGGACGCCCCCGGACGATCCCGGACGCGGGGATGCTCGATTCGTCGAAGCCGGTGAAGGCGGCGACATCGAACAGGTTGTTGACGTTGAAGAGCAGGGTCATGCGATCCGCCACCCGCGCCTGGACGAAGCCGTTGGTGGTAACGAAGCCCGGGACCTTGAGCAGGTTGTTGTCCTGCGCATAGCTGTCGGTCGTGCCGACAAAGGTCGCGCCGATGGTGAAGTCCTCGATCATCAGCTGCGGCGTGGCCTGGAAGATGAAGGCGGCCTGGTGCCGGGGCGTGTTGCCCTCGAACGCGGGGTTCACGCGGTCCTTGACGATCCGGGCATGGGTATAGGTCGCCCCCGCCGTCAGGCCGAAGACGCCGCGACGCAGACCGCCCTCGAACTCCAGCCCCTTGGCCTCGTAATCGCGCGAGATGAACTGCGATGTGACGGGATCGACATTGCTGTCCTGGCTCTTGGCCCAGAATCCGGTCAGGTTCAGGGTCAGCAGGTCGGTGCGGTACTTCACCCCGACCTCGGCCTGCTTGACCGGATCATAGGCGGCCGATGGCATCAGCAGTGCGCCGGTGGTGTTGCTGACCGCCGGCGTGAACAGCAACCGGTCGGCATTGGCGCGCGCGCCCCGGCTGTAGCGCGCGAAGACCGCGAGCGGATCGGCGATGCGGAAGTTGATGCCCGTCGAATAGGACAGATAGTGATAATCGTAATCGACCGGCGCGGGCGCGGTCAGCGGCGAGACGCCGACCTTCTGCTCGGCGGGCGAGATGACGCCGTCGCCGTTCATGTCGCGCGCGACCGTGCCGACCCGGCCACCGCCCAAATCCGCGCTGATCATCCGGCCCTTGGCGGAGCCGAAGTCATAACGGACGCTGGCACCGATCGCGACGCGGCCGCTATGATAATTGACCGAGGCGAAGGGCGCGTTGACCGCATAGTCGACGTCGATCGAGCGGCGGCGCGTGCCGTTCGCCAGCGCCAGGTTGAAGGCGTAGATGCCGTTCAGCGTCAGCAACCGTCCGGTCCGGTCGCGAATGTCGAGCAGCGCGGCGCGGCCGTCACCGCGCACATCGGCGATCAGCGTCGACCATAGCGCGTCGCGCGCGATCGTCTGGCGCGCGGCATAGAAGCCCGCCGTCGTCGTCAGCTCACCGCCGCCGACAGTCCAGACGCGGCTGGCGCGAATGTCGTTGGTGACATTGTCGAGATTGTTGTTCTGCAGGTCGAGCAGGTTGACGATCGCGAACAGGCCGTTGCCGTTCAGCGTCGCCGGATTGGCGATCGCCTGCCCCGCCAGCGGACCATTGGCATAGGACAGGGTCGCACCCGCGCCGCCGATCAGCGGCAGGGCCGATGTCGGCAGGAACGCGCTGCTGAACGGGGCGATGAACGCGCCCGACATCTTGGCGTAGCGGAACCGTTCGGTGACGGTCCAGCCCGACAGGTCGATCTGGGTCTCCAGCCCGATCGTCGTCGCCTTGCTGCGCAGGCCATCGACCGCATGCGCGGCGATGTTGTTATTGCCGTCGAGCACCAGGCTGTTGCGGATATAGCGCGACATCATGGTGTCGTGGATGCCGTCGAACCCGACCACCGGGCGGACCTGCGGATCGGCATTGGTGCCGGTCGCGCGATAGGGCACCGCGTCGTAGAAGGGCGTGCGGTCGTCCAGATATTTGCCGTACAGGCGGATATAGCCCCCGGCGAATTCCTTGGTGACGTTCAGCTTGATCTGGCCGCCCTTCTGCGCGTCATAGCCGGTGCGACGCGGGCCATCGCCCTGGCGATAGAAGCCGCCGACATGGAAGCGCAGGCCGTCGCCCAGCTTGGCACCATAGTCGAAATCGGCGCGATACTGGCGATAGTCGAGGCCGGCGGTCAGCGCGACCGCGCCGCCCTCCTGCGTGCCCGTCTTCGACACGAAGTTGATCAGGCCGCCGGGCGAATTGGATGCGAAGGTGGAGGCCGATCCGCCACGGATCACCTCGACCTGCGCGATGTTCAGGTCGGTGCGCAGATACAGATCGGGTCCGGCGGCCAGGATGTCGCCGAACTCTAGGACGGGCAGCCCATCCTCCTGCAACTGGACGAACTTCAGCCCCTGGCTGGCGATCGGCAGGCCACGGACCGACAGGCTGACCCCGCCCTCGCCGGTCGACGCCTCGGAACGGATACCTGGAATGATGCGCAGAAGATCACCGGTCGAGCGAGGACCGAAGGTTTCGATCTCTTCGGGATGGAGGATACTGGTCGAAGTCGCGCTGTCGAGTCGATCGCGTCCCTTGGCCACGCCGGTCGAAATCGTGTCGCGCGACGCCACCGGCGCCTGCGGCGCGGCATCCTTGGCCGCCACGTCTTCGACAATGGCGGGCGGTACGAAGCCTAATGAAGCGACGGTCGCCAGCAACGAATGAACGAACATAGTCCCCCGAATAATCTTATGATTCTTGTCCCGGGGACGATAGGATTGCGCCGTTAATTATAGGTGAAACCACCCATAATTTTGCTTGCACCATGGTTACAAAGGCTTCCAGTCGAACCAGCCGCCATAGGGGTGGCAATGCGCCAATATCCGGTCTTCCCCGTCCGGCCAGGACCGCAGCCGCAGCTCGACCTGGGTACGCGCGGCATTCCATTCGAATCCGATACAGGCGAAGGGGCGGCCTGCGTCCGCCTGCTTGGCCGTCGCGGCCAGCGTGCATTCGATGGCGGCGCGTTCGTCCGCGCCGACATATTGCAGCACCATCGAATGCAGGACGACGCGGTGTCGGCCTTCGGGGGCGGGCATGGCGAGTCGCGCTGCCAGCCAGTCCGCCGCGCGTCCGGTCGCGACCTGCGGCGGATGCGCGCGCGCAATCCCGAGCGCCCGGTCGAGGCGCTCGCTGCGGTCGGGCTGGTCGGCGAAGATGAAGGAGGCCAGCCGCTCGCACGCCGCCGGATCGCGAATATCGATCGGGTTGAGATCTACACCCTGGGCGGCCTCGACGACCACCGGTGCGATCGGCGGCGGCGATCCGTGCCAGGCCGGGGCGATCCGCACGGGCGATCCGGGCAGGCCGGCATGGACGCCGCCCAGATTATAGGCATAGCGCGCCAGGTTCAGGTTCAAGCCGGCGCTCGCGCCGATCTCGAACAGTTCGAACGGGTGCCCATAGCGCCGGGCGAGCACCATCAGCGCGGCGTAGAAGCCCGCGGCGCGCCCGACCTCATTGGTCTGCGGCACCTGATGCAGCCATTCGACCAGCACATCGTCATGTCCCGCCAGGGCCTGGGCGACGGCGTCGTCGAAGCGGCGATGCTCACCGGCATAGAGCGCGCTGAGCAGCGGCACCCGCCCCTGCCGCGCCAGCGCGTGGAGCGCGGCGTTGATCCGCATGGCGATGGCCGAAGAGGCCGCCCCGCTGCCCCAGGAGCGGATCAGCCGCGCGGTGCGCGGCGCATGGTCGAGCTGGCGGTCGACCGCCGCCAGCAGGTCGGCGACGAAGGGCGTTCCGATGCTGCGCATGACCTGCGACTGGCGCGCCAGTTCGCTGACGGTTGGAGTATCGATGGGGGGCGGCATGCCCGGCGACGACGGACTATCCGACTTCACGCACATCACTGTCGAACGCTCCGGCTGCATCGCCCCTTCATGGGGCCGCACGGGTTAACAATTACAGGCGTGCCACGCGCCGCGCCACCATCGGGCGCGACGCATGGCCGACCGCCGCCGGATCAGAAGCCGACGCGCACCGACAGCGAGGTCGTCCGCGCATTGATCGACCGCGCCCGGACGATGCCGTTCGCGGGGATCACCGCATCCTCCGCCTCGGTAAAGCCCTTGCTGTCGAACAGGTTGTTGCTGTTCAGCGAAACGAGGATGCGGTCGGTCGCGCGGAACTGCACGAAGCCGTTCACGACCGTATAGCCGGGCAGTTTCAGCTGGTTGCTGTCCTGCGCATAGCTGCTGGTCGTGCCGATCGCATTCGCACCGACCATCAAACGGCCGACCTCGACCTGCGGCGTCGCCTGGAAGATCAGCCGGGCCTGGCGACGCGGCGTGTTGCCGACGACGCCGGGGTTCAGCGCGTCGCTGACGATCTTGGCATCGGTCCAGGTCGCGCCGCCCGTCAGGCTGAACGGGCCGTAGGTGTAGGCACCGTCCAGTTCCAGGCCATAGGCGCGGTACTTGCGGTCGATGAAGACCTGGCGCGTCGCCTCGTAATTCTGCTCTTCGGTCTTGGCCCAGAAACCGGTCAGGTTCACATACATGCCGTTCCGGCGGTACTTCAGCCCCGCCTCGGCCTGCTGGACATAGTCGACCGCCGCATCGGCATTGACGAGATGGCCGTCGACCGTGCTGACCGCGGGGCCGAACAACAGGCGATCGGCATTGGCGCGCGCGCCCCGGCTGTAGCGGACGAACATCGCGAACGGTTCGGACACGCGGAAGTTGATGCCCGAGGAATAGGACAGATAGTGCCAGTCATAATCGACCGGGGCCGGGCTGCTGAGTGGAATCACGCTGACGCGGCGCTCGGCCGCCGAGACGACACCGTCGCCGTTCATGTCGCGCACCGTCGTGCCGACACGCCCGCCGCCCAGGTCCGCCCCGAAGATCGCCCCACGCGCGCTGCCGAAGTCGTAGCGGATGCTGGCGCCCAGCGCGACGCGGCCGATCTTGTAGTTCAGCGACCCGAACGGCGCGTTGACGTCGTAATCGACCCGGTAGCTGCGCCGGCAGCAGCCGCCGAAATAGTCGGCACCGAATGCGTAATAGCCATTCTGCGTCTGCGCGACGCCGCCAGCGTTGAACACATCGACCAGCGCGGCACGCCCCTGCCCGCGCACGTCCATCAGCGTCGAGGTCCACAGCCAGTCGGTATCGACCGTCTGGCGCGACTTGTAGAAGCCGGCGGTGGTGGTCAGCTCGCCGCCGCCGACATCGAACACGCGGCTGGCGCGCAGATCGTTGGCGACATTGTCCAGGCTGTTGAGATTGACGTCGAACACCACGACCCGCGCCAGCAGGCCATTGCCGTTCAGCCCCGCCGGGTTCGCGATCACCTGCCCGACGCTCGGCCCGCTGGCATAGCGCAGGGTCGCGCCCGCACCGCCCAGCGCTGTGGCGGTCGCCGCCGCGCCATCGACGGCGGCGGGGAAGTTCGAGATGAAGCGGCCCGAGATGTCGGCATAGCGGAAGCGGTCGGTGACGGTCCAACCGGCCACATCGAACCGCGTCTCGACACCGAAGGAATTGACCACCGGATGCATGCCATCGCGCTTGTCGTGGATGACCGGATTGTTCTGGCCGTCCAGCGTCACATTGCTGGTGTCGTAGCGCGACAGCAGCGCGTCGCGGGCGATGTCGAAGCCGGGCACACTCTCATAGCGCGGATCGGCATCGGTGCCGGTCACGCGCACCGGATTGGGCAGATAGGCGGCCGAGCGGTCGTTCAGGAACTTGCCGTAGAAGCGGATATAGCCGCCGCTGAACTCCTTGGTGACGTTCAGCTTGATCTGGCCGCCCTTGGTGCCGTCATAGCCGACCCGGCGCGGCCCTTCGCCCTGATGGTAGAAGCCGCCCAAGTGGAAGCGCAGCGTGTCGGAAACCTTGGCGCCGTAGTCGAAGTCGAGCCGGTATTCGCCATAGTCCAGGCCGGCGGTCGCCATGATCGCACCGCCGGTCACATCGCCGGTCTTGGAGATCATGTTGACCACGCCGCCGGGCGAGTTGGACGAGAAGGTCGAGGCCGAGCCGCCGCGAATGGCGTCGACCGAGGCGACGTTCATGTCGGCGCGCAGGAAGATGTCGGC
This sequence comes from Sphingomonas pseudosanguinis, assembly GCF_052056765.1. Taxonomy (NCBI): domain Bacteria; kingdom Pseudomonadati; phylum Pseudomonadota; class Alphaproteobacteria; order Sphingomonadales; family Sphingomonadaceae; genus Sphingomonas; species Sphingomonas pseudosanguinis. The sequence continues at coordinate 238,611 of NZ_CP189888.1, read as the reverse complement.
ATTGCCGAAGGTGATGTCGCCGAATTCCAGCACCGGCAGGCCGTCCTCCTGCAATTGCAGGAACTTGGCGCCGCCCGATGCGATCGGCAGGCCGCGGATCGAGATGTTGGCGTTGCCGTCACCGCCTGAGCTTTCAGAGCGCAGGCCGGGAATGTTGCGGAAGATCTCGGCGGTCGAACGCGGTGCCGCCTTCAGGATTTCGTCCTGCCCCAGCGAGCTGGTCGAGATCGCGCTGTCCAGACGGTCGCGCCCCCGCGCCACCGCCGTCACCACGACATCCTTGTTCAGCGTGCCGCGCGACGCGGTCTCCTCGCCCGCCGCCTTGTCGGCGGTGCCGCTTTGCGCCAGCGCCTGCGCGGGCAGCATCAGGGCAAGCGGCATGGTCGAGATCAGCAAACGATTTAAAAGCATGACAGTCCCCCGGTCTTGATCGGACCGTCCCTAGGGCGCGATGCTTTGGAAAAATGTTAATGCGCGGGGCCAGTTGATCAAAATTGTACGCTTTCCGCCGACATATGATCGGGCGCGGCGCATGACGAAAAGCGGCCGGCACTATTGATCCCGATGGCCGACACGGGCGTTTCCTTCCGATCGGAAGGGGGCTGTTCGACGTGGCATTGGCTGACAGGGGGTTTCGGATCGTTCGGCATCTCGCCGCGACGTGGGCAAGGCCGCATCGCGCGTCGCCGGTAATGCACTGGGCGAAGCTGCTGGTCCGTACGGTGCGCAGCGCGTTGCGGGACGATTTCGGCATCGCGGCCAGCTCGATCGCCTTCGCCGCCTTTCTGGCGATGATCCCGGTCATCGGCCTGATCACCGGGGCCTATGGGCTGTTCGCCCCGCCCGCCAGCGTCATCCGCAACCTCAAGACCCTCGCCGCCATCCTGCCCGCCGAGGCGCGGCAGATCGTGGTGGGCGGGCTGCACAGCACGCTGGCCTCGCACCCTGGCGATCTCGTCACCCTCGTCATCGCGCTCGGCATCGCGCTGTTCAGCGCGCGGCGGGCGGGCCGGTCGCTGCTGCACGGCATCAACCTCGCCTATCGGATCGATGGCGAGCGACGGGGGCTGAAGCGGCAGATCGCCTCGACCCTGCTGGTGCTGGGCTGCGCGGCGCTGGTGCTGACCGCGCTGATCTCGCTGTCGGTGCTGGCCTTTCTGAAAAGCTACGTCCCCGATGGGCTGCCCGGCGCACGCACCGCCTCGACGATCATCCTGTTCGGGTCGCTGACGCTGGGCGCGGGCGGCGGCCTCCTCCTGATCTATCGCTACGCCCCGGCCGCTGAAGAGGCGATCCCGTGGCGCCGCGTCGTGCCCGGCATGATCGCGGCGGTGGCGATGTGGCTGGCCGCGACGACGCTGTTCCGCACCTATGTCGCGCATGTCGCGCGGTTCGATGACACCTATGGCTCGCTATCGGCGGTCATCGTGCTGCTGCTGTGGCTGCTCGTCTCCGCCTGGGCGCTGCTGCTCGGCGCGCGGCTGAATGCCGAGGCGATGGACGGCCTCTGACCCGGTCTTATCCCTGCCGCCAGAGCCGGTCATAGGTCGCGTCGAACGCGGCCCGGTCGGCGGCGTCCTCCACGGTTTCGGCAACGCGCCGCGCATGACGCTCGGCCCAGACGGTGATCGCATCGCGCGCATCGGGCAGCGCGGCATGGATCGCGCGCAGCGTATTGGTCAGGCGCAGCGACACCTCGATCTCGACCACCCCTTCGCGCACGATCGGACCGAAGGCGTCGGTCAGCATATCGTCCATCGACGGCAGGCCGATATGGACGGGATAGGTGCGTGCGGCCTCCTCCCGGGGTGTCGCGTCGGGGCGCAGCGTCAGGAAGACGCGCAACAGCGCGTTCAGCACCTCGATCCCCGTACCGGGATCGTTGGTCGCCGGCGCCAGCGCGCGGCTGCCGATCTCGGCCAGCGCGATCAGGCCCAGGCGCGGGTCCTGATCGAAACGGCGATGACGTTCGATGGTGAAGGCCCGGACCAACGCCGTGCGCAGCGCGTCGTCGACCGCGCCCACGACATGCAGCAGCGGCCGCGCCGGATGCATCATCGCCCCCGGCAGCGCGGCGACATGGACGGACACGCCGTGGTCCTCGGCCAGGCGGCCCAGCGTCTCGGCATCGATATGGGTGATATAGCCCGTCTCGGTCGCGACGATCGCGGTTGCGCCCGCCGGCACCGGGATGGCGGGGCGGCCGCACAGATGCGGGCGCGCGGCGAAACCGGCCATGGCGCGGGTCGCGGCATCCTCCACCCGGTCGATGACATCGGCCATCCGTCCGAAGGCGGTGATATGCCCGATCCAGCGCAGCAGCGTCCCCACCACCAGCAGGATGATCAGCACGGTCGCGGCGAACAGGATGATCCGGCCGCTATTGCCATAGGCTCCCGTATTCAGCCCGACGATGCCGATCATCGAAAAGACGAACGCCCCCAGAAAGGTCGACAGTGCGTTTTGCGAGGTCGGGTCGCTGACCATCAACTGGGTCGCGCGCGGCGTCGCCAGCTGCGTCGCCGAGGAATAGGCGCTGACCATCGCGGTCAGCGAGAAGGTGGTGACCGCCAGCATGCTGGACGCCATGATCTCCAGGATGGTGCCGACCGACGTCTGGCCGATCTCGACCGAGAAGCTATAGGGCAGATAGGGCGTGACGATCGCCGCCAGGATCGCCAGCGCCACCCCGCCGGCGCTGATCAGCGCGGCGCGAAACCAGATCTGCTGCACGACCCGACGCAGAATCCAGGACCATTGCTTCATCGCCCGCCCCGCCTGTCGGGCGCCGGCCCCGTCATCGTCAATGTCGTCCATCCCCTGATGTGGGGCCGCCAGCGCCCCGTTCCGACCCTATACCGCGCGGGCGATGCGCAAGGTTCCGGCAACAGGCCACGGATCGTCTTGGCGCGTCCGGGGTTGCAAGGTGTGAGGACCGACGATCCCGTTGGTTTTGCGTCGGAAAGGACCTGGACCATGGGCGATATCGAGACATCCCGTCGCGGCATATTGAGCGGCGCCGCCATCGGAGTGGCGGCGGCCACCGCCCCCGCCGGCGCGCTGGCCCAGGCGGGCGGCGACGCAGCCGCGCCCAGCCTGCGCGATCCGCGTACCAAATATACCCGCACCCCCTTTCCCGAACAGCGCCAGCCCTGGCCCGCGCTCGCCAGCAAGATGACGCCGCGTCCCGATCATGGCGAAACCAGCTATCGCGGATCGGGCAAGCTGACCGGGCGCCGCGCGCTGCTGACCGGCGGTGACAGCGGCATCGGCCGCGCCGCCGCCATCGCCTTTGCGCGCGAGGGCGCCGATGTCGCGATCAACTATCACCCCAGCGAAGAGCCCGACGCGCGCGAGGTCGCCGACCTGATCCGCCAGGCGGGGCGCAAGGCGGTGCTGCTGCCCGCCGACATCCGCACGCAAAAGGCCTGTGAGGAGACGGTGCGCAAGGCGATCGCGCAGCTCGGCGGCCTCGACATCCTGGTCAACAATGCCGCCTATCAACAGTCCAAGGCCGACATCATGGAGATTTCGGACGAACAGTTCGTCCGCACCTATGAGACCAATGTCTTCCACGTTTTCCGCTTTTCGAAGGCGGCGATCCCCTCGATGCCGCCCGGCGCGGTGATCATCAACACCATCTCTCAGAACAGCTACGATCCGGGCGAAGACCTGATCGACTATGCCTCGACCAAGGCGGCGATCCAGAATCTGACGCGCGGCATGGCCAAGCAGCTCGCCAAGAAGGGTATCCGCGTGAACGCGGTGTCGCCGGGGCCGATTTGGACCCCGCTGCAGGTCGCGGGCGGGCAGTTGCCCGGCAAGATGCACGAATTCGGGCAGGACACCTCGCTTGGCCGGGCGGGCCAGCCGGCCGAACTCGCCTCGCTGTTCGTCGCGCTGGCCTCGGACGAGGCCAGCTATTCGACCGGCACCGCCGTCGGCGCGCATGGCGGCAAGGGGTTCCCCTGACGCCGTTTCCCGAGCCTTGGCCCGGATGGATATTAGGGCGCCCCCCTATCTTTCCTCCCCTGTAAGGGGAGGGGGACCATGCGAAGCATGGTGGAGGGGTGTCCCCGGCCATGGCTATAGTCCCAAACTCTCCGCCCGGAACACCCCTCCGTCAGGCCTGACGGCCTGCCACCTCCCCTTCCAGGGGAGGAATAGGAGGAATGTCGATCCGGCCTGGACCATGATGACATTGCATGAAACCAATGCGAGCCCCTCCCCTTCAAGGGAAGGGTGAGTCCATCTTATGTCATCATGCTTTAGCGCCGCCGCCAGCGCTCCAGCTGGCCCAGCACGTCATTGGCGATCTGATCGGTCGAATAGCCGGTCAGGTCACGCGTGCCCGCCACCCCGTCGGTGCTGGCGGTCAGCATCCAGGTCAGGCTGCGCCGCTTTTCCGACGCCTCCAGCGCGGTAAAGGCCGCCAGCGGGCGCGAGCGCGCGGTCAGGCGATAGACCAAGACGTGATCGGGGCTGAGCGTGATGGTCAGCGTCGCGGTCCCCTCGTCATGCTCGACCTGGCTGTCGGCCCAGCCCTCCTGCACCATCGTCTCGCACACCGAACGCAGCGCGGGCAGCGCGCGCTCCTCGATCTGGCGGAGAATGTCCTTGCGACTGGCGGGCACGAACAACCGCTTGAGCCGCTCGCCCACCGCCGGCGTGTCGCCGTCGAGCGAGACGCCGGCGAGATCGGCCTTGGTCTGGCGGATCAGCCCGAAGGCGAGCAGCAGCATGATGAAGCAGAAGGGCAGAGCGGCGAGCAGCGTCGCGGCCTGAAGCGCGCCCAGCCCGCCCGCGACCAGCAGCAACGCCGCCGTCGCGCCCAGCAGCACGCACCAGTACATGCGCTGCCAGCGCGGCGTCTCGTCCTCGCCTCCGGACGCCAGCGTATCGATCACCAGCGCGCCGGAATCGGCCGAGGTGATGAAGAACACGCCCACCAGCAGGATCGCCAGCGACGAGGTGAAGCCCGCACCCGGCAGATATTCCAGGAACTTGAACAAGGCGGTCGACAGATTGTCCTGCACCGCCCGCGCGATGCCACCCGCCGCCCCGCCCAGATCGAGCGAGATCGCCGTGTTGCCGAACACCGTCATCCACAGGAAGGTGAAGGCGGTGGGCACGAACAGCACGCCGATGACGAACTCGCGGATCGTCCGCCCGCGCGAGATGCGCGCGATGAACATGCCGACAAAGGGCGACCAGGCGATCCACCATGCCCAATAGAACAGCGTCCAATGCGCCATCCACGCGCGCGGTTCATAGGCGTAGAGGGTGAAGGTGCGCTTGACGAAATGGTCCAGGTACAGCCCGAAATTCTGCACCAGCGCGCGGAAAAGGAACAGGGTGGGGCCGACCGCCATCACGAACAGCATCAGCAGCACGGCCAGGACCAGGTTCAGCTCGGACAGGCGGCGCACGCCGCGATCCGCGCCGCTCAGCACCGACAGGGTCGCGGCCCCCATGACCAATATGATCACCCCGATCTTGACCGTGATCGTGTCGGGCACGCCATATTCATAATTCAGACCCGCCGTCATCTGCGACACGCCGAAGCCCAGCGAGGTCGCCACGCCGAAGACGGTGCCGCAGACCGCGAAGATGTCGATCGCATCGCCCAGCGGGCCGTTGATCCGCTTGCCCAGCACCGGCGAAAGCCCCGACCGCATGGTGAGCGGCAGGCCCTTGCGATAGGTGAAATAGGCCAGGCTGATACCGACCAGCGCATAGATCGCCCAGGCATGGACGCCATAATGGTGGAAGGTGATCGCCATCGCCTCGCGCGCGGCCAGGATCGTGCCCGGCTCGACATCGGGCGGCGCGATATAATGCTGGATCGGCTCGGCCACCGCGAAATACATCAGGCCGATGCCCATGCCGGCGGCGAACAGCATCGCCAGCCAGGACAGATAGGGGAAATCGGGCTCGGCATCGTCCGGCCCCAGCTTCAGCTTGCCCGCCGGCCCGAAGCCGAGCGCCAGCACGATCGCCAGAAAGGCGGCGACCGAGGCGATGTAGAACCAGCCGAACGTATCGATGGTCCAGTCCTGCGCGGCCTTGAACGCGGTGTCGGCGGTGCCGGGCATCAACAGGGTGGCGATCAGCATCGTGGCGACGATCGCGCTGGCGCCCCAGAAGACGCGCCGGTTCATTCGAGAAGTCGGCATCGCGCCAACCTAACCGGGATCAGTCCAAAAGCCCATATGCGCGAACGACTTGGGACCGAACCCGGCCCGGCGGACGCCCGCGACGGACGATCCTCACGCTTCCCCGGCCTTGGGAAAGCGTGAGGCGCGGCATCAGAAGTCGAAGCGTGCGGTGGCCGAAATCGCCCGGCCGTTGAGCAGGCGGGCGCGCAGCAGACCGGTCGCGGGGATGCGGTCCTCCTCGATGCTGGTGACCGCCACGACGTCGAACAGGTTGGTCGCGTTCAGCGACAGGAGCAGCCGGTCGACCGGGCGCACCTGCACGAAGGCGTTGGTGGTGACATAGCCGGGCATGCGCAGCAGATTGCTGTCCTGTGCGAAGCTCTTGGTCGTGCCGATGAACACCGCCCCCACCGCGAACCGGTCATTGCTGATCTGCGGCGTGGCCTGGAAGATCAGATTGGCCTGGTGGCGCGGCGTGTTGCCCACCACGGCGGCGTTCAGGCGATCGGCAACGATCTCGGCGGTCGTATAGGTGGCACCGCCCGCCAGGCTGAACAGCCCCTGGCTCACCCGCCCCTCGAACTCCAGCCCCTTGGAGCGATAACGCCGCGAGAGCGCCAGCTTGGTCGAGTTATCGACATTGGTGTCGTTGCTCTCGACATGGAAGGCGGTCAGGTTCAGCGCGATCCAGTCCTGACGGAACTTCACGCCCAGCTCGGCCTGCTTGACCGGATCATAGGCGGCGCTGGGATCAGTCAGCCGGCCCGTCGCGGCGTCGATCACCGTGCCGAAAGCCAGGCGATCGGCATTGGCGCGCGCACCCCGGCTATAGCGCGCAAAGGCCGAGAAGGGTTCGGCGATGCGGAAATTGACGCTCGCCGAATAGGACAGATAGCCATAGTCGTAATCGACGAAGGCGGGCGCATCATTGGGCGTCACGCCGACGCGCCGTTCGGGTGAACTGATCGTGCCGTCGCCGTTCAGGTCGAAGGCGATCTGCCCGACCCGGCCCTGGCCCAGCTCGACACCATACAGCGTGCCGCGCGCCGTGCCGCGATCATAGCGCAGGCTGGCACCGACCGACAGGCGGCCGGTGCGGAAATTGGCCGAGGCGAAGGGCGCATTGACCGTGTAGCGCAGACGCGTCGTCCGCCGCTGAGTCCCCGACAGCGCGTTATAGGCATAGATGCCGTTCTGCGTCCGCGCGACGCCGGTGCCGTCGAACACATCGAGCAGCGCCGCATCGCCGCCACCCCGGATTTCCGACACCGCGACCGCGTACATCGAGGTCGTGTCGATCGACTGGCGCGCCGAATACCAGCCGGCGGTCGTCGTCAGGCTGCCACCCGCGACCTCCCAGACGCGGCTGGCGCGAATATCGTTGGTGATATTGCCGATGTCCTGCTGGTGGCGATCCCGGATCGCGAGCACGCCGATCAGGCCGTTACCGTTCAGCGCGCTCGGGTCGGCGATCGCCTGCCCCGCATTGGGGCCATTGGCGTAGCGGAACGTGCCGCCGGTCGCCCCCAGCCGGGTCAGCGCGGCGGCGGGCGACAGGATCTGGCTGCCCGACGGACCGATCAGCCCGCCCGAGCGACCGGCGATGCGGAACCGTTCGGTGATCGTCCAGTCGGCCAGGCCGAACTGGCTTTCCAGCCCGAACGCCTGTTCCTTCACCCGCTGGCCATCGCGCATGTCCTCCAGCACCGGGCGATTGTCGCCGTCCATGATCAGCAGCGACTGGAACCGGCTGGACAACAGCGTGTCGCGGGTCGGGTCGAAATTGGGGATGGCGGACAATGCGGGCTTTTCGTTGGTGCCCGTCACGCGGAACGGCACCGCCTCGTAAAAGGGCGAACGGTCGTCGAGATACTTGCCGTAGAAGCGGATATAGCCGCCGGCGAACTCGCGCGTGACATTGGCCTTGATCTGGCCGCCCTTCTGCCCGTCAAAGCCGGTACGACGCGGACCTTCGCCCTGGCGGTAGAAGCCGCCGATATGGAAGCGCAGATTGCTCGTCAGCCGCCCGCCATAATCGAAGTCGGCGCGATACTGGTCGAAATCGAGTCCGGCGGTCAGCGCGACCGCGCCGCCTTCCTGCTCGCCGGTCTTCGAGATGAAGTTGATGATGCCGCCGGGCGAATTGGACGCGAAGGTCGAGGCCGAACCGCCCCGGATCGCCTCCACCTGCGCCAGGTTCAGGTCGACGCGCATGAAGCTGTCCGAGCTGGCGCCCAATATGTCGCCGAACTCCATGACCGGCAGGCCGTCTTCCTGCAGCTGGACGAACTTGGCGCCCGACGAGGACAGCGGCAGGCCGCGAATGGTGATGTTGGCGATGCTCTCGCCATTGGGCGCTTCGGCGAAGATGCCGGGAATGTCGCGCAGCAATTCGCCGACCGAACGCGGTGCCAGCCGCGCGATCTCCGTCTCACGCAGCGAACTGGTCGATGTCGCGCTGTCCAACCGGTCGCGGCCCTTGGCGACGCCGGTGGTCACCACATCCTGTTCAGCCGTCTTGGCGTGTTCCGGCGCGGTCTGTGCTTGAGCGGGCATGGCGATCGCCGACGCGGCGGCCAGTAAAATCCAATTAACCTTCATGCATCCCCCGATGGCTATTGTTGATCTGGGGGATACACTTGCTCGATTGAAATATTCTTAAATATGAAGGCTACTTCATTACGTCATCACCTTCACAATTCCTTGATTATCGCCCATCGATTTCTTAGCTATTTCTTGCCAATCCCAAATCGGTTCGATAGCGCAAGCATTACAGGGGCTTATCCTTGCCACCTCGTTCCGCGGCAAGAAATACGGGCCGGATGGAGGACGATCGCCCTCGCAAAGCCACGGCACCGACTCGCTCGACGCGCGGTGCTCACTCCTCCGCCAGCGCCTGCTCCAGATCGGCCCAGATGTCCTTCGGGTCCTCCAGCCCGACCGACAGCCGGACCAGATCGGGCATCACGCCATGCGCGATCAGCTGTTCGACCGGATAGGTCGAATGGGTCATGCTGGCGGGGTGCTGGATCAGCGTCTCGGCATCGCCCAGCGACACCGCTCGGGTGATCAGCGTCAGGCGGTTCATCACGCGCTTGCCACCCTCATAACCACTATGCAGCTGGAACGCGATCATGCCGCCGGGCAGCGCCATCTGCCGCGCGGCCAGATCGCGCTGGGCGAAGCTGGCGAGGCCGGGATAATGGACCGCACTGACCGCCGGATGCGCCTCCAGCCGGGTTGCGATCGTCATCGCCGATGCGGCATGGCGCTCGACCCGCAACTCCAGCGTCTTCAGCCCGCGCAGGATCAGCATGGCGTTGAACGGCGACAGCACCGCGCCCGTCATGTCCTTCAGTCCGAACAACCGGATCTGCTGGATGTCCTCCGCACGACCCAGCACGACCCCGGCGACCAGATCGCCATGACCGCCCAGATATTTCGTCGCCGAATGCACGACGAAGTCCGCGCCCAGCGTGACCGGGCGGGTAATGACCGGCGTCGAATAGGTGTTGTCGACCACGCTCCACGCGCCATGCGCCTTGGCGAGCCCGCAGACCGCCGCGATGTCGACCAGCCGCATATTGGGATTGGCGGGCGTCTCGAAATAGACGAGCTTGGTATCGGGGCCGAACGCCGCCGCGACCGCCGCCAGATCGGTCATGTCGACATGGGTCACCCGGATGCCGAACCGGCCCAGGCCATGCTGCATGAAGGCGAAGGTACAGCCATAAAGCGTGATGTCGGTCAGGATCTCGTCGCCCGGCCGCAGCAGCGTCCACAGCGTCGCGGTGATCGCACCCATGCCCGACGCGGTCGCCAGCGCCGCCTCCGCGCCCTCGAGATGGGCGATGCGCCGCTCCAGCAGGTCGAGCGTCGGGTTGGAGATGCGGCTATAGACATGGCCCGGCCGCTCGCCCGAAAACCGCGCCGCGCCGTCCTCCGCGCTTTCGAAGGCGAAGGTCGAGGTCAGGTGCAGCGGCGGGGTCAGCGCACCGTCATGGTCGAGCGGGTCATAGCCATGATGGATCGCCGCCGTCGCGAAGCTGAATTCGGCATGCTTGGTCATATCGGGGCCTTCCTGTCCGCCAAGACCGCATCCTATGACGAAGCGTCCCCGTCGAAATTGCGTTTTCCGCCAGAAATCGCGCCCGACTTGGCAGAATCTGCTAAGACCGGACATGGACGCAAAAGATCGGCAGATCATCCGCCTGCTCCAGCAGGACGGCCGCCTCACCAACCAGGACCTGTCCGAACAGGTCCACCTGTCCCCTTCGCCCTGCCTGCGCCGCGTGCGCCTGCTCGAAGAGGCGGGGGTGATCCAGGGCTATGCCGCGATCGTCGACCAGCGGTTATACGGCCTGCCCGTCACCGCCTTCATCCGCGTCCGCCTCGAACGCCACGCCCGCGCGCTGGTGCAGCAATTCGAGGACGCCATCCGCCAGTTGGACGAAGTGATGGACTGCCACCTGTTGACCGGCGACGCCGACTATCTGCTGCGCGTCATCGTCGCCGACCTGGAAGCCTATGAAATCTTCATCCGCCGCAAGATGCACGCCATCCCCGGCATCGCCAGCCTCGACACGACCTTCGCTTATGGCGTGGTGAAGAGCAGCCGGACCTTTCCGACGCGGTGATGGGGGGCAGAGATGGCGGAGCGGGAGGGATTCGAACCCTCGATACGGTTTTGCCGTATACTCACTTTCCAGGCGAGCGCCTTCGACCACTCGGCCACCGCTCCGCATGTGTTCATGCCTGGAACACGCGCCCCTAATGCGCTTCTCGGCCTCGCGCAAGCGATTGCGTGGGGCGGGCGGCTGGGGCAGTCTCGTGTGTCATGACGATCGCGCTTCTGCTTGCCGCGCTTCTCGCGCAGGCCTCGCCCGCTCCCGCCGCCCAGGCGAGCGATCCGCTGCCCGGCGACTGGATCGCGGTTCCCGATGACGAGGTGCTGATCTTCACCCTGTCGAACGGCAGGACGGTGACGGTCCGCCTCGCCGCCGCGCAGGCGCCGGTGCATGTCGCCAATATCCGGGCGCTGGCACGGGCGCATTGGTGGGATGCGGGGACCAGCGTCTACCGCGTGCAGGAGAATTACGTCGCGCAATGGGGCGACGCGACCGAGAAGAAGCCGCTGCCCGCCGGCATCGTCGCCAATCCGCCGGCGGAATATGTCCGTGCCGGCAACAGCGCGGTCGCGCGGCTGAGCCGGCCCGATCCCTATTCCGCCTGGGCGGGCTATAGCCGCGACGGCTGGCCGCTGGCGGGGAACGCGACCGGCGAATGGATTCCGCATTGCTATGGCATGGTCGGCGTGGCGCGCGATCTGGCGCCCAGCACGGGGACCGGGGCCGAACTCTATACGATCATCGGCCATTCGCCGCGCGGGCTGGACCGCAATATCGCGGTGGCGGGACGCGTGATCGACGGCATGGAGGCGCTGTCCACCCTGCCGCGCGGGACGGGCGATCTGGGCTTCTACAAGGACGAGGCGCAGCGACTGCCGATCGTCTCGGCCAGGCTGGCGAGCGAATTGCCGGCGGGCGAACGGCCCCGCTTTCAGTATCGCGAGACGGTGTCGCCGCGTTTCGCCGCCTGGATCACATCGCGCGAGAATCGCAAAAACGATTTCTTCACCGTGCCCGCCGGGGGCGTGGACATCTGCGCGGCCCTGCCACCGGTTCGCAAGGCGCCCTGAGACGGCGGGGGAGTGCTTCCCCCATCACCCGTTGGGGCGGCTTGCCGGTCCAAGTGCGCCCATCCCGCAACGGCAAGTGTAAACACAATAAAAACAGAGTTTTCGCCTGTCGGAGCAATTGCGCTTGATCGGCCGCAAGATCACGCCATCCCCCTCTGTTCCTCGTAACAAAGCAACGCTACAGCGATGGCTGCGCCACGTTCGAGGGAGACGGACGAAGCATGACCGCGACTGCCCATGCCGACATACCCGCCGGTTTTGCCGCCGTTCTGGCGCGCAACGGCGAGATGGGGCGGTTGATCGCGGGCCATGACTGGGCCGCGACGCCGCTCGGCCCGATCGCGTCCTGGCCGCAGAGCCGGATGACGGCGATCGGCATCGCCCTGTCCTCGGCCATTCCGATGGCGACGATCTGGGGGCCGGAGGGCATCCTGATCTACAATGCCGGCTATGCCGCCTTTTCGGGCAACCGCCATCCGGCGATTCTGGGCGCGCGCCTGCTCGACGCCTGGCCGGAGGCGCGCGCGTTCAACGAGCAGGTCGTCCTGTCGGGCATGAACGGCCAGAGCCTGGCCTATCGGGACCAGGCGATGATGCTGGAGCATCGGGGCAGCAGCGAGCAGCATTGGCTGGACCTGGACTATACGCCGATCGCCGACGAACAGGGGCGGCCCGCCGGCGTGCTGGCGACGGTGATCGACAGCAGCGCGCGGATGCGCGACCGGCAGGAGCGCGAGATCGCGATCGTCGCCGCGCGCGAGAGCGAGGCGCGGTTCCGCAATGTCGCCGATCACGCGCCGATCATCATGTGGGTGACGCAGGCCGATGGCCGCTGCGTCTACATCAACCGCGCCTGGACCACCCAGACCGGTTTCGACATCGACCAGGGGCTGGATTTCCACTGGATCAAGGCCATCCATGCCGAGGATCGCGCGCTGGTCGAGAACGCCTTTCGCGCCGCGACCCGCGATCAGGTGGCGTTCAACCTGGAGTTCCGTCTGCGCCACCGCGACGGCGGCTATCACTGGGCGACGGTCACCGCGATCCCGCGCATCGACGACGGCGTCTATCTGGGCATGGTCGGCTCGGTCTTCGACATCGACGAGCGCCGCCGGGCGGAGGCGACGCTGCGCGACGTCAACGCCGTGCTCGAACGCCGAGTCGCCGAGGCGCTGGCCGAGCGCAAGCTGTTCGCCGACATCATCGATTCGACCGGCACGATGGTGCAGGTGCTGGGCTTCGACCATTGCTATCTGGCGATCAACCGCGCCGCGGCGGACGATTTCGAGCGGATTTACGGCCTGCGCCCGCATATCGGCCAGCATAAGGGCGACGCGATGGCCGCGCGGCCCGAAATCCTGTCGGTCATGCGCGATTACTGGACCCGCGCGCTGGCGGGCGAGGATTTCTCGGTCATCCAGGCGCTGACCGACCAGCTGGGCGAGCGGCGGCACTACGAACTGCGCTTCAGCCCGCTGGTCGCCGCCGACGGCACGCCGATCGGCGCGTACCAGTTCGCGACCGACGTCTCTGACCGGTTGGCCGCGCAGGAGAAGCTGGCCGATATGGAGGCGCAGTTGCGCCAGAGCCAGAAGATGGAGGCGGTCGGCCAGCTGACCGGCGGCATCGCGCACGACTTCAACAACCTGCTCCAGGTCGTGGTCGGCAATCTGGAAATGCTCGACCGGTTGCTGCCCACCGACGAACAGCCGCGCGCCCGGCGGGCCGCGACCAACGCCATGACCGGGGCCAAGCGCGCCGCGACGCTGACCCAGCGGCTGCTCGCCTTTTCACGCCGCCAGCCGCTGGCACCGCAATCGGTGGACCCGGTGCGGCTGGTCGACGGACTGTCCGACCTGCTGACCCGGACGCTAGGCGAGCAGGTGACGCTCGACATCCGCGCCGAGCCCGAACTGTGGCGGGCCGAGGCCGATCCCAACCAGCTGGAAAGCGCGATCCTGAACCTGGCGGTCAACGCGCGCGACGCGATGCCGCATGGCGGCACCCTGTCGATCACGCTGCGCAACGCCCGGCTGGACGGTCATGCGACGATGGTGGCGGGGCCGGTCCCATATCCCACTGATCCGGGCGACTATGTCGCGATCGATGTCAGCGATACCGGCACCGGCATGGACCGCGCGACGCTGGGCCGCGTGTTCGAGCCGTTCTTCACCACCAAGGAAGTGGGCAAGGGCACCGGTCTGGGCCTGTCGATGGTCTATGGCTTCGCCAAGCAATCGGGCGGACAGGTCCAGATCGACTCCAAGCCCGGCCAGGGCACCTGTGTCTCGCTGTTCCTGCCCCGCTTCGAGGGTGCGGTCGAAGCGCCGGTCGAGGCCCCCGCCGCACCCGGCGGCGCGGTCCAGGGGTCGGAGACGATCCTGGTGGTCGAGGATGACGCGGACGTCCGCGCCTATTCGACCGAGGCGCTGCGCGAACTGGGCTATGACGTGCTGGAGGCGGAGGACGGCGCCAGCGCGCTCGCGCTGCTGGAGGCGCCCGAGGCATCGCGCATCGCGCTGCTCTTCTCCGACGTGGTGCTGCCCGGCGGCATGACCGGCGCCGACCTGGCCTCGGCCGCGCGGTCGCTCCACCCGGCGCTCAAGGTGCTGTTCACCACCGGCTATGCCCGCGACGTGATCGTCCATGGCGGGCGGCTCGACGCCGGCGTCGCGCTGATCACCAAGCCGTTCGACTTTGCCGACCTGGCGGCACGGATACGGGCGATGCTGGACGGGTAAACCGCACACCGGAAAGGTGTCGCCGATCGCGATTACCTCCGTTTTCGATCAGTCTTCGGCATTGCGGATCGAAAATACGATTGCTCCTCTCACGATCCATTGAGATCGATGGTGTTGCCGGATACCTTCCCGGGTTCGTGCCGGCTTGTTGCTTTGCGTCATTCTCAATCCATTTCCGTGGGGGGATCATGCAAAAGTTTCTACATGCCGCTATCGGTATCGCCGCGCCTTTCGCTGCAACGGCGCAAGGTGCGCCGCCGCCGCAAAACGATAGCGCCGTCGTCGCCGAACAGCCCGCGAGTGCCGAACAGGTCGAGATCGACCGTATCAACCAGAAATATCAGGGCGAATATCAGCAGATCGAAAATCAGACCGACGATCTGGAGAAAAAGGGCGACATTTGCGGTTCGGGCACGGTGAAGTGGGATGTCACGACGACCGCCTTCGACGTTCCCGAAGTCACGATGAAAACGCGTCGATTCAGTTTCGACACCATCAAGACCACGTTCAAAAACCGTGGCTTTTCGCTCGACCTTCCGGATTGTAGATGGAAAATTCGGAACATCGGTTTCGGCATCAAGACGAAGCTGTGGTCATGCGGCATGAAGCGCCAGGACTTCAGCACGAAAATTCCCGAATTTCGGAAAGCACGAACCGATTTCTCGTTCAACATTCCCGAATTCCGCAAAAAGCGGATCGAATGGAAATATCACATGCTCAAGATCATGAGCCTGGATTCGATTTCGGCATCCTGCAAGGAGCTTGAAGGCGAAGGCATCAGGATTCAAAAGCAGACCGAAGAGATCAACAAAAACCACATGGCCGAACTACGGCCCGTGCTGCGCAAGCAGATTCAGGATGGCCTTGCGGAGATGTCGCGATCGGCCATGGTGGCCGAGCAGGACATGGCCGCCGCGCTGGCGGACATGGACAAGAGTATCGCCGAACTGGCGAAGAACGGGCAAAATCCGGCCACCATCATGACCGAGGTCGATGGCCAGCAGGTCAGCCTGGTCGATGCGCGCGCTCAGATCGCCAGGCAACGCACCGATCTGCAGACGCTCCTTGCGCAGCAACAGGCCGAGATGGAGGCGCGGCTGGTCGAGCTCGATCAAGGGCTGACCGCTTAGGGCCGATCGACATTCACCCCATTCCTCCCCTTGCAGGGGAGGTGGCAGGCCGCAGGCCTGACAGAGGGGTGTTCCGGCTGGCAAGGTCAGTCTAACCAACGACCGGTGACACCCCTCCACCATGCTTCGCATGGTTCCCCTCCCCTTACAGGGGAGGAATGAAATCCCGCAGGGGTTTGCTAAGGTCACTCGCGGGCATCTGTCCCCGGCTTGTGCGACGTGCGATCGTCACGCACCCGATTCAACGACTTGCGCGTTCGGCGCAGCGGGTCGAAAGGACAGGGATGGCGACGCGGTTTCGGCAATTCTGGAGCGAGGAGGAATGGTCCTTCGCTCCCCATGAACGGCCGACCATTCCCGGCTCTCCCGGCAATTTCGACCATCCGCTGCGCCGCCGGCTGGCCTATGGCCTGATCGCGGTGCTGATCGGGCTGACCGGCGGGTTGGGCAATGCGCTGGTCCAGGTCAATACCTTGCAGTTGCAGGGCGCGTTGGGGCTGGACCCGACCGAGATCGCGTGGCTGCCCATCGCCTATGTGATGACCAACGCGTCGATCAACCTGTTGTTGATCAAGTTCCGCCAGCAATTCGGCCTGCGCCCGTTCGCGCTGCTGTTCGTCGGGCTCTATACCGTCCTGGCCTTCGCGCATCTGTTCGTACGCGATTTCGGCACCGCCATCGCGGTGCGCGCGGCCAGCGGCATGGCGGCGGCGGCGCTGTCGTCGCTGGGCCTTTATTACATGATGCAGGCGCTGCCCGCGAAATGGCGGCTGAAGGCGATCGTACTGGGCATCGGCGTGCCGCAATGCGCGACGCCGCTGGCGCGCCTGTTCTCGCCCGAACTGCTCGCCATGTCGCAGTGGCGCACGCTCTATATGTTCGAGTTCGGGCTGGCCGCGATCAGCCTGGCTGCGATCGTCGCGCTCCGCCTGCCCCCCACTCAGCGGTTGAAGGCGTTCGAGCCGCTCGATTTCCTGACCTTCGCGCTCTATGCGCCCGCGATCGGGCTGATCTGCGCGGTGCTGGGCCAGGGGCGGCTGATGTGGTGGACGCAGGCGGCATGGATCGGCTGGGCGCTGGTCATCGCCATCCCGCTGCTTACCGCCGCTCTGTGGATCGAGCATAACCGGGTCAATCCGCTGCTCAACACCCGCTGGCTGGGGTCGGTCGACATCATCCGCTTCGCCATCGTCACGCTGATGGCGCGGATCGTCCTGTCCGAACAGAATTACGCCGCGGTCGGCCTGCTGACCACGCTGGGCCAGAATAACGACCAGTTCGGGACGCTGTTCACCATCGTCTTCATCGCCTCGGTCGCCGGGGTCGTCGCCAGCGCGGTGACGCTGGACGTGACCCGGCTGACCCATCCCGTCATGTTCGCGATCGCGCTGGTCGCCGTCGCGGCCTTTGCCGACAGCTTCTCGACGAACCTCACCCGCGCGCCGCAGCTTTATGCGACACAGGCGCTGATCGCCTTTTCGACGACCTTCTTCCTCGGCCCCTCGCTGCTGTTCGGCATGACCCGCGCGCTGCAACAGGGGGCGGGGCATGTGATCAGCTTCATCGCGCTGTTCGGGATGCTCAATTCGGTCGGCGGGTTGGGCGGCACCGCCTTGCTCGGCACCTATCAGGTGGTCCGCGAGAAGGCGCACAGCGCCGCGATCGTGCAGAATATCGACCCCACCGATCCGCAGGTGACGCAGCGTATCCAGGCCGGCGGCGTGCGCGTGTCGGGCGTCGTCTCCGACCCCACCCTGTCACGCGCGGAGGGCGGCGCGCTGTTGTCGCAGGCGGCCACGCGTGAGGCCAATATCCGCGCCTATAACGATGTCTTCCGCCTGGTCGCAGCGCTTGCGGCCGCCGTCACCCTGTTCCTCGCGCTGCTGACCTGGCGGCGCAATCGGCGCGCCCGCGCCGCTGCCAAGGCCTGAGCCATGACCGACACCCGCTCGCCCGTCTCCCCCACCCCGATGACCGAACAGGCCGCCGCCGAAGCCGGTGCCGGGCCGGTCGACGCCGCCCCCGTCCCCCCGCCCGCGCCGCCGCCGGCGTCGGGATGGCGGCCGCCCTCGGGCGGGTGGCGGTCGCGCGCGCTGATCCTGGTGCTGGTCGTCGGCGGCATCGCGGCGGTGCTGGCGGCCTGGCGGCTGCCGCCCTTTTCCAGCAGCATCCAGTCGACCGACAACGCCTATGTCCGCGGTCGCACCACCGTGATCGCGCCGCAGGTCAGCGGCTATGTCACCGCCGTCCTCGTCCGCGATTTCGAGACGGTGCGCGCCGGCCAGCCGCTGGTGCGCATCGACGATCGAATCTACCGCCAACGCGTCGACCAGGCGACCGCGCAGGTCGCGGCGCAGGAGGCGACGCTCGCCAATAGCCGCCAGGCGCAGGCCTCGCGCACCGCCAGCCTGTCCGCGCAGGACGCCGCCGTCGCCAATGCCGACGCGCAGCTGATGCGCGCGCAGGCCGATATGGCGCGCGTCAACGATCTGGTCACCGACGGCTCAGTGTCCTTGCGCGAACGCGACCAGACGCTGGCGGCACTGCGTCAGGCACAGGCCGCGCTGCGCCAAGCCAAGGCGGCGCGCGAGATCGCGCAGCAAGACGTCCGCACCGTCGTCGTCGGGCGCGGTGGGCAGCAGGCGGGCGTGTCGGGCGCGGAGGCCGCACGGCGGCTGGCGCAGATCGACCTCGCCAACACCATCGTCCGTGCGCCCGAGGATGGCCGCCTGTCCGAGGTTGGCGTGCGGCTGGGCCAATATGTCACCGCCGGATCGCAGCTGATGTTCCTGGTGCCGCCCGAAACCTGGGTCATCGCCAATTTCAAGGAAGCGCAGACCGCGCGCATGGCGGTGGGCCAGCCGGCCAGCTTCACCGTCGACGGCCTGAACAATGCCCGGCTGACCGGCCGGGTCGAGCGCATCTCGCCCGCCGCCGGGTCCGAGTTCGCGGTGCTCAAGTCCGACAACGCCACCGGCAACTTCACCAAGGTGCCACAGCGTATCGCGGTGCGCATCCGCGTCGATCCGGGCCAATCGCTCAGCCAGCGTCTGCGCCCCGGCATGTCGGTACAGGCCAGCGTCGATACCGCCGGCGGGCCGGTGGTGCGATGAGGCGCGCCGCCCCTTCCCTGATCGCCGCGCTGCTGCTGGCGGGCTGTATCGGCCCGCGGCCCGAACGGCCGGCGGCCAGCGCGGTCGTCGCGCCCCCCGCCTGGCGCACGACGCTGGGTCCGGGCAGCCCGATCGCGACCGAGTGGTGGCAGGCGTTCGGCGATCCGCAACTGACCGCGCTCGTCACCACCGCGCTGGCGAACAGCCCCGATCTGGGCAGCGCCGCCGCACGGGTCGAGGAGGCGCGCGCGCAGGAGCGGCTGGCACGGGCGCAGCTGTCCCCCAACATCACCGCCGGACTGCCGGTCAGCGAGGCGCGGACCGTCACCGCGCTCGGCACCGGGCTGGACGCCTTCGGGACGCAGCCGCTGGTCCAGGCCAGCTATGATTTCGACTTGTTCGGCCGGTTGCGCAGCGCCCGCGCGGCGGCGCGCGCGCAATTGCTGGCGACCGAGGCGGCACGCGATACCGTCCGGCTGGCGCTCGCGAGCGGGGTGGCCAGCGGTTACGTCACGCTGCGCGCGCTCGATCACCGGCTGACCATCGCACGCGAGACGCTGGCCGCCCGCGCCGACGCGCTGCGCATCGCCCGGCGGCGCGCGGAAACCGGCTATACCTCGCATCTGGAGCTGCGGCAGGCCGAAGGCGAGTATCGCTCGACCGAGCAGCTGGTGGCCGCCGCGCAACTGGCGGTCACGCGCCAGGAGAACGCGCTGAGCGTGCTGGTCGGCGGCACGCCGGGGCCGATCACGCGCGGCCTGCCCATCGACCGGCTGGTCCGTCCCGCCATCCCCGATGGCCTGCCCGCCGACCTGCTGCGTCGCCGCCCCGACCTGTTCCAGGCCGAACAGGCGCTGGTCGCCGCCGACCGCTCGCTGGACAGCGCGCGCGCCGCGATGCTGCCCAGCCTGGGGCTGACCGGAACGGCGGGCGTCGTCCTGTCGAGCGCGCTCAAGAACCCGATCACCATCTTCTCGATCGGCGGCAGCGTGCTCGCCCCGATCTTCGACGCCGGCCGCCTGCGCGCCCAGGCCGATGCCAGCGCGGCGCGGCGCGACCAGGCGGCCTATGCCTATCGCAAGGCGGCGCTGACAGCGTTCCGCGAGGTGGACGACAGCCTGGCCTCGGTCCGCCGCTCGGGCGAGCAGGCGGTGGCGCTGGCCGGACAGCGGACCGCACAGGCCGATGCGCTGCGTATCGCCTCCAACCGCTACCGCGCGGGCTATTCCTCCTATCTCGAACAGCTCGATGCGCAGCGCGGCCTGTTGAACGCCGAACTGGCACTCGCCGAGGCGCAGGCCAATCAGTTGACCGCCTATATCACCCTCTATCAGGCGATGGGTGGCGGCTGGTCGGACGCGGCGATCCAGGCAACCGCGCGCTGAACACCGGGAAAAGGGAACGCCATCCGCGCTGACGCGCTTGTGCCCCCGGACTCGTTTAGCATGGGAGAGCCGATATGGGCGTGAAAGCCATTTACAAGACGAAAGCGACGGCGACCGGCGGCCGCGACGGTGCGGCGCGCAGCGAAGACGGCTCGGTCGACGTCAAGCTGGTCGTCCCGAAGGAGATGGGCGGTCCAGGCGGCGAGGGCGCCAATCCGGAAAAGCTGTTCGCGGCGGGTTATTCGGCCTGTTTCCTGGGCGCGATGAAGGCGGTGTCGGGCAAGGAAGGCGTGAAGGTGCCGCAGGACGCGACCGTCACCGCCGAGATCGGCTTCGGTCCGCGTGACGAGGGCGGCTATGGCATCACTGCCGACCTGACCGTCAATCTGCCCGGCGTCGACCGCGCCGATGCCGAGCGGCTGATGCACGCCGCGCATCAGGTCTGCCCCTATTCCAACGCCACGCGCGGCAATGTCGATGTCGGCCTGACGCTCGCCTGAGCCGACCACGACGGCATGTGAAACCTCCGGGCCCTTCGCTTTTTCGAAGCGGAGGGCCTCCTTTTTTGACAAGGGACCGTTCATGACCCGCCCCGCCGGCACCGAATCCTTCGCGCTCAACCAGACCATGCTGCGCATCCGCGATCCCAAGCCATCGCTCGCCTTCTATCAGGACGTGCTGGGCATGACGCTGCTCCAGCAGCTGGATTTCGAGGAGATGCGCTTCTCGCTCTATTTCCTGGCCTATCTGAACGACGGCGAATCGATCCCGCAGGACCCGGCCGAGCGCGCGCATTTCATCTTCGACCGCGAGACCACGCTGGAGCTGACGCACAATTGGGGCACCGAGTCGGACCCCGATTTCAAGGGCTATCATGACGGCAATGCCGATCCGCGCGGTTTTGGTCATATCGGGATCAGCGTCGCCGATGTGGCGGGCGCTTGCGAACGCTTCGAGTCGCTGGGCGTGCCGTTCAAGAAGCGGCCGCAGGACGGCAAGATGAAGGATATCGCCTTCATCACCGACCCCGACGGCTATTGGATCGAGATTCTCTCGGCCGCCGGCATGAAGGACAGCCTGCCGCCGCGCTGACGACCCAGTCCCTTCCCGACCGAAAAATGGTTCCGCAACCGGATATTTACCGGTTCGGACCATAACGGGCAGATCGGAGAGGAAGGGAAGGGATTCGCAAGCCCCTTCCCGACCAAGTGCGAGTCTCCCACTCGCGGTCGATGGAGGGACCATCATGATTACCTGGTTCGCCAAAACGGCACCTGTTCGCCAGAAATTCGACGTGTTGACCGTCGTCTATGGCGCACTGGCGACCGCCGGGCTGATTGCGACCATCATGGCACATGGCGGCGTCGCGCCGACCCTGCCGATCATCCTGTCGGCGGCGGTGCTGCTGATCACGCTGGCCGTATCGCGCGTCAGCCGTTCACTGATTTGCAACCCCTATGTGGGCAGCGTCGAGGCCATGGAACGCCTGGCTGCCGGCAACGTGCACACCGATGTGCCCTATACCGACTATCGCGACTGTATCGGTCGGATGGCGAAGGCCGTGGCCGTGTTCCGCGACAATGCCGTCGGCGTGCAACAGGCCGCGCAGGCGCAGCAGGTCGTCGTGACCGCGCTGGGCAAGGGCCTGGGCGAACTGGCCGAGGGTAATCTCGATCAGTCGATCGATACCCCGTTCCCGGCCGAATATGAAAAGCTGCGCGCCGATTACAACCGCGCGGTCGGGGCGCTGGCGAGCACGATGGGCACCGTCATTGCCTCCACCCACGGCATCAATTCGGGCGCCAGCGACATCCGCCAGGCCTCGGACGACCTGTCGCAGCGCACCGAGCAGCAGGCCGCCAGCCTGGAGGAAACCGCCGCCGCGATGGACGAGATCACCTCGACCGTCCGCCAGACCGCCGAGGGCGCCAACCGCGCCAACCGCGCGGTCGCCGATGCGCGGGTCGAGGCCGAACAGTCGGGCGACGTCGTGCGCCGCGCGGTCGACGCCATGGCCGGCATCGAGCGCGCCTCCAGCGAAATCTCCGAGATCATCAGCGTCATCGACGGCATCGCCTTCCAGACCAACCTCCTGGCGCTGAACGCCGGTGTCGAGGCGGCGCGGGCGGGCGACGCGGGCAAGGGCTTCGCGGTCGTCGCCTCCGAGGTGCGCGCGCTGGCGCAGCGCTCGGCCGATGCCGCCAAGGACGTGAAGTCGCGCATTCTCGCCAGCTCCGAACAGGTCGAATCGGGCGTCGGCCTGGTTAGCGAGACCGGCAAGGCGCTGGAGCGGATCATCGCGCGCATCACCGAGATCAGCGGGCTGGTCGGCGACATCGCCAGCTCCGCCGAGAAGCAGGCGGTCGGACTTCAGGAGGTCAACACCGCCGTGTCCGCGATGGACGGCGTGACCCAGCAGAACGCCGCGATGGTCGAACAGGCCACCGCCGCCGCCCGCTCGCTGGCGGTCGAGGCCGATGGCCTGGCACGCGAGGTCGCCCGCTTCCGCATCGCCCATGGCGGTGGCCATCATGACGGCTTCGTCGCGCCGCCGGCCGCACCGATCGCACCCGCCGCCTCGTCGCTGCCGGTCCATCAGTTGCAGCAGCGCGCCGCCGCCGCCGGTCGTCGCATCGCGCAGACCTCACGCGCCGCCCGTCCGCCGGTGGCCGCGCCATCCCCGTCCTTCGCGTCCAGCGCCCCCCAGTCGAGCGGCAATGCCGCGCTGGCGGTCAGCGACGACGACTGGACCGAATTCTGATGCCGGCCCCGCCCTTCTGAACCGGGGCGGGACCGCTTCTTCCCTTCCTGCCGCTGCCTCGAACTGCCGACTGGAGTTTCACCGTGACCGCTCTGTCCCTTGCCCCCGTGCTCGACACCACCGCCGCCGCGCCGCTGCGCCAGGCGCTGCTCGACCTGATCGCGTCGGGCGACGCCATCGCGCTGGACGGTGGTCAGGTGACCCAGGCCGGCCAGGCCTGTCTCCAGGTGCTGGCCAGCGCGCAGGCGATGGCCGCCTCGATCCGCACGGACTTCGAGTTGCAGAACCCGTCCGAAGCGCTCGCTTCCATGATCACGCTGGCGGGCCTCGACCGCCTCGTCACCCCCGCCGCCTGAAAGGCCCGACCCGATGAATCTCGACGAGATCCAGCAGATTTTCTTCCAGGAATGCGAAGAAGGCCTCGGCGCTCTGGAAAGCGCCTTCGCCGATCTGAAGCGTGGACGGCATGATGACGAGACGATCAACACCGTCTTCCGCTCGGTCCACTCGATCAAGGGCGGCGCGGGTGCGTTCGGCCATGACCGGTTGCAGCATTTCTCGCACCATTATGAAACGGTGCTCGACCTGATCCGCAACGGCACGCTGCCGCTCAGCGAACCATTGATCGACCTGATTGTCGCGGCGTTCGACACGCTGACCGACCATGTCGCGGCCGCGCGCGGCGAAGGCGGCATGCCCGCCGACCAGGCGATGCTCGACCGCCTGGCCGCCGCCGCCGAGGGCAAGGTCGAGAACGGGGCCGAGGCCGCACCCGAGGTCGAGGCGGTCGCCGACACGCCCGCGCCCGCGCCCGCCCCGATGGACGATTTCGACGCGCTGTTCGCGATGCTGGAGGAACCCGCCGCACCGGCGGCCGAGACCGCACCGGCCGAATGGATCGTGACCGTGCATCCCGGCCCGCGCGCCTTCGATCACGGGGCCGAGCCGATGCTGGCGCTGCGCGAATTGTCGCGCATGGGCGCCCGCACGCTGTCGGCCGATCTGTCCGACCTGCCGCTGCTCGACGGGCTGGACGCCGAACGCTCCTATATGGGCTTCACCCTGGCGCTGCCCGGCACGACCGACGAGGACGACATTCGCGCGGTCTTCGACTTCGCCGATCCGCAATGCCGCCTGACCGTCACGCGCGCGACCGAGGAGGTGGTTCCGGCCGCCCCCGCGCCCGAACCCGAAGCGGTCGAGCCCGCGCCGGCGGCCCCGCCGGTCGCCGCGCCCGCGCCGGTCGCCGCCGCGCCCGCCCCTCTGGCCGCCGTTCCCGCCGCGCCCGCGCCCGTCGAACCGGCCGCCCCCTCGCTGGCCGAGGTCGCCAACAGCCCGCGCGTCGCCGCGGCCGCCGCGCAGACGATCCGCGTCGACCTCGACAAGCTCGACCGGCTGGTCAATCTGGTCGGCGAGTTGGTCATCACCCAGGCGATGCTGGCGCAGCGCCTGTCCGAGAACGAGATGGGCTCGATCCCCGAGCTGTCCGACCTCGACCACCTGACGCGCGAGCTTCAGGATTCGACGATGGCCATCCGCGCGCAGCCGATGAAGACCGTCTTCAGCCGCGTGCCGCGTATCATCCGCGAACTGGAGGTCGAGACCGGCAAGCGTGTCCGCCTCGAGGTCGAGGGTGAGATGACCGAGGTCGACAAGACCGTGGTCGAGCGCATCGGCGAGCCGCTGACCCATCTGATCCGCAACGCCGTCGACCATGGTCTGGAAACCCCGGCCGATCGCAAGGCGGCAGGCAAGGACGGCGAGGGCGTCGTCACCCTGTCGGCCGCGCACCAGTCGGGCCGGATCGTCATCACGGTCGCCGATGACGGACGCGGCATCGACCGCGCGCGCGTCAAGGCCAAGGCGATCGAGCGCGGCATCATCGCCCCCGATGCGCAACTGTCCGAGGAAGAGATCGACAATCTGATCTTCGCGCCCGGCTTCTCGACCGCCGCCGTCGTCTCCAACATCTCGGGCCGCGGCGTCGGCATGGACGTGGTGCGCAAGAACATCCAGGCGCTGGGCGGCCGCATCGGCATCCAGTCGGAACTCGGCAAGGGGTCGAGCTTCTCGCTCAGTCTGCCGCTGACGCTGGCCGTGCTCGACGGCATGATCGTCACCGTCGGCGACCAGACCTTCGTCATCCCGCTCACCCATATCGTCGAGAGCCTGCGCCCCGGCATCGACGAGGTGCATTTCGTCGGCGGCCAGTCGCCGCTGCTCGACGTGCGCGGCACCTATGTCCCGGTCCACCGCGTCGGCGAACAGCTGGGCGTCGGCGGTGCCACGCGCAAGCCCGAGGACGCGGTGCTGATCGTGGTCGAGAGCGACCAGGGTCAGGCGGTGCTGATGGTCGACTCGATCCAGGACCAGCGTCAGGTCGTCGTGAAGAGCCTGGAGGCGAACTACCGCGCCATCCATGGCCTGGCCGGCGCGACCATCCTGGGCGATGGCCGGGTCGCCCTCATCCTCGACGTCGATGCGCTGATCGGCCGCTGGCGCCGTGACGGCCGCAGCGGCGGCGCCTTCATCGAAGACCTGGCCGCATGAACGCCCCCGCCGCCATCCCCCAGCGCGAGATGGAGTTCGCCTTCTCGGCGGCCGACCATCGCGCGATCGCCGAGATGATCTATGCCGAGTCGGGCATCCTGCTGCCCGACAACAAGGCCAAGCTGATCTACGGCCGGCTGGCGCGGCGGCTGCGGGCGTGCGGGCTGGAGAGTTTTCCCGACTATCTTGCGCTCATCGCCAATGACACGGAGGAACGCGCGCGCGCCGTCGATGCGCTGACCACCAACCACACCTTCTTCTTTCGCGAAAACCATCATTTCGAGCATTTCCGCGACGAACTCTGGCCCGGTTTCGCCGATCGCCTCGCCTCGGGCGGGCGGGTGCGGGTCTGGTCCGCCGCCTGTTCCAGCGGCGAGGAACCCTATTCGCTGATGATGACCATCCTGGGCACCGACACCCGCGCGGCGGCCAAGCTGGCGGGTCAGGATTTCAAGATACTGGCGACCGACCTGTCGCCCAGCGTCATCGCGACGGCGCGCGCCGGTCGCTATCCGGTCGACACCACGCGCACCATGCCGCCGGCGATGCGCCAGGCCTGGTGCCAGCCGGCGGGCGACATGGAGGAGCTGTCCCCGACGCTGCGCGCGCCGATCGCGTTCCGCGAACTCAACCTGTTGCGCAGCTGGCCGATGCGGCGGCCGTTCGACGTCATCTTCTGCCGCAATGTCATGATCTATTTCGACGAGCCCACCAAGGCTCAGTTGCTGGCCCGTTTCGCCGATCAGCTTGTGGCTGGCGGCATTCTCTACATTGGTCATGCCGAACGCATCCCGCCGGAAGTATCGGCGCGCTTTCACTGCATCGGTCGCACCGCTTTCCAGAAAGTTTCCTGATGGCCGTTCGTACCCTGATCGTCGACGATTCCCCGACCATGCGCGCGCTGATCGCGGGGATGCTGAGTCGCGATCCCGATATCGAAGTGGTCGGCGCCGCCAACGGCCCGCACCAGGCGCGCGAGATGATCAAGGCGCTCGATCCCGACGTCATCACGCTGGACGTCGAGATGCCCGACATGAACGGGCTGGATTTCCTCGAGCGGGTCATGCGCCTGCGCCCGATGCCGGTCGTCATGCTCTCGACGCTGACCCAGGCGGGCGCGGACACGACGATCCGCGCGCTGGAACTGGGCGCGGTCGAATGCTGCGCCAAGCCGGCGGCGAACTGCCTCGATCCGCGCCTGGCCGAAAGCGTCAAGGCGGCGGCGAGCAGCCGGCGCATCCGGGTGCGCGACATGTCCGCGCCGCCCGCGCCCGTGGCGGCCGCCAACTTCACGCCCCGCGCCGGCTCGCTGATCGCGATCGGCGCATCGACCGGCGGCGTCGAGGCGCTGATCCAGGTGCTCAGCGGCTTTCCGGCGAACTGCCCGCCGACCGTGATCGTCCAGCACATGCCCGCGACCTTCACGACCAGTTTCGCGGCACGGCTCGACCGGCTGTCCAAGCCGACCGTGGCCGAGGCGCGTCACGGCCAGCCGCTGCTGCCCGGCCATGTCTATCTCGCGCCCGGCGGCACCCATCATCTGGAGGTCGGCGGCACTGAGGGCCAGTATCGCGCGCGGCTGATCCCCGACGATCCGATGAGCGGCCATCGCCCCTCGGTCGACCGGCTGTTCCACAGCGTGGCCAAGAATGTCGGCGACAAGGCGGTCGGCGCGATCCTGACCGGCATGGGCCGCGACGGCGCCGACGGCCTGCTGGCGATGCGGCGCAAGGGCTCGTTCACCGTCGGCCAGGACCAGGAAAGCTGCGTCGTCTATGGCATGCCCGGCGTCGCGCAGGAGGTGGGCGCGGTGACCAAGCAGCTGACGCTGACCCGCGTCGCGCCGGCGATCATCGAACGGTGTCGCGCATGACCCCGTCACCCGCCGGCATGGCGCGCAGCGATGGCTTGCGACGAATCAACATCATCCAGGGCGAGACGCGCGTGTCGCAGGAACGCGATGTCGTGCTGACGACCGTGCTCGGCAGCTGCATCTCCGCGTGCCTCTACGATCCGATCGCCGGAGTGGGCGGATTAAATCACTTTTTATTGGCCGAACCGGGCGCGGCGGAAACCGATCCTAAATCCATGCAGCGCTACGGTGTCTATGCGATGGAAGTCTTGATCAACGCCATGATGGCCCTGGGAGCCCAGCGACACAGCCTGAAAGCCAGGCTGTTCGGTGGCGCGACCATGCGCGACGGGTTCCGCGACATCGGCGGCGCCAATGCGCAGTTCGCGCGGCGTTTCCTGGCGGACGAGCGAATCGCGCTGGTCGGCGAGGATGTCGGCGGCGTCAGCGCGCGCCGCGTCGAATTCCGCCCCGCTCTGGGCCTCGCCCGGTGCCGCCACGTCACCGATACCGTGGCGCCGATGCCGCGGATCGCCCGCCCCGCCCCGCCGCCGCCGCCCGCCGCGACCGGCGACGTCGAATTTTTCTAATGTCTCTCGATCCTTCCAGGAAAGGCCAGTTCGTGTCCCAACTCATCATGACCGTGGACGATTCGCCCAGCATGCGAATGCTTCTGCGCGCCGCGCTCACCGATATGGGATATCGGGTTCTCGAGGCCGAAGACGGCGTCCATGCCCTCGATACGCTCGACGGCGTGACGGCCGATACCGTGCCCGACCTCGTCATCACCGACATCAACATGCCCCGCATGGACGGTTTCGGCCTGATCGAGGCGCTGCGCCGCCAGCCGGGTCATCGCAACCTGCCGATCCTGGTGCTGACCACCGAAAGCTCGGACGAGAAAAAGGCCCGCGCGCGCGAGGCCGGCGCGACCGGCTGGATCGTCAAGCCCTTCAACCCCGAAAAGCTGGCCGCGGCGATCCGCCGCGTGCTGCACTGATCCCATCCAGAGAGGAACCGACCATGTCGCGTCAGCTCATCACCTTCCAGCTCGGCGACCAGATCCTGGGCGTCGACATCATGGCCATCCGCGAAATCCGCGCCTGGTCGCCCGCGACCCCGCTGCCCAACGTGCCCGCGCATGTGCGCGGCGTCGTCAACCTGCGCGGCGTGGTCCTGCCGGTGCTCGACCTGCGCCACCGGCTGGGCTGGGGCGTGACCGACCCGAGCGCGCGCCACGTCATCATCGTGGTGCGGATCGGCGAGCAGCTGCAGGGCCTGATCGTCGATGCGGTCAACGACATCGTCACCATCCCGCCCGAATCGATGCAGCCGCTGCCCGACATGGGCGATGCGACTGCCGCCCATTATCTCGAAGGGCTGGCGACGATCGAACAGCGCCTCATCCTGATCCTGGCGCTCGATCGCCTGTCGGACAGCGTGGCGTTGACGGCGGAAGCCGCGTAACACCCTGTTTTTTCAAGACGTAACGGCGTATCCGTTGGAAGGTAAATGCGTAATGGCGGACGTTAAGGTTCTGGTCGTCGATGACTCGCTGACGATGCGGGTGCTCATTTCGGGCGCGCTCGAGCGGATCAAGGGCGTCACCGTGGTCGGCGCCGCCGACGGCGCGGCGGAAGCGCGCAAGATGGTCGAACAATATCGCCCCCAGGTGATGACGCTGGACGTCGAGATGCCGGGCATGAGCGGCCTCGAATATCTCGCCGAGATCATGGAGGAGCGGCCGATGCCGGTCATCATGTTCTCGACCAAGACCGCCGCCGGCGCCGCCGATTCGATCGAGGCGCTGCGCCTCGGCGCGATCGACTGCTTCCCCAAGCCCAAGGTCGCGGTCCAGGCCGAACTGGACGAGATCATCGGCAAGCTGGGCAAACGGATCAAGGCCGCGCGCAACGCCGACCTGAAGAAGACCAGCGCCGCCAAGTCCAAGAAGGGCAGCCCCGCCACGCCGATCGACTGGAACGGCCGCCTGCTGGCGATCGGCGCCGACGCCGCCAACACCCAGTCGATGTTCGACCTGTTCGCGACCTTCCCCGCCAACTGCCCGCCGACCCTGGTCGTGCAGCAGATGTCGCCCGGCCTGCTGACCCCGATGATCGAGCAGTTGAAGGACCAGATCGCCCCCAAGGTGGTCGAGGCGACCGACGGCATGAAGGTGGAGCAGGGCACCATCTATTTCGCGCCGCAGGGCGAGAACCACATGGTCGTCGACACCTGGCCCAACGGCAGCCTGCGCCTGCTGGCGCGCGAGCCGGTGGCGGGCGAGCGTCCGTCCATCTCGCTGCTGTTCGCCTCGGTCGCCAAGGCGGCGGGCAGCAACGGCCTGGGCGTGTTGCTGGCGCTCGACGACGAGGACGGCTCGGCGGGCCTGCGCGCCATGCTGGCGGGTGGCGCCTATGCCATCGGCCGTTCGGAAACCGACTTCACCCTGATGAAGGGCGCGGTCACGCAGCCGGTCGCACGCGATGCGATTTCGGCTAATATCCTCAAGCTCTGCTCGAAATAAGCGCGAGGGGCCAGCGGGTGGGAAGGGAATTTGGCATGGATCAACAGCTTGCCCATGCGCTGGCCGACGAGCTGGTCGAACTGACCCGCTCGCTCGCCGACCTGGCCTATGACCTGGGCAGCGACAGCGACACGCTGCGCCGACACATGGTCAGCATCCAGTCGGTCGACCGGATCACCCAGGCGCAACTGGCGATCGCCGACATATTGCGCTCGGACGCGCCGGTCGCGGCGCGAATCGACGGGGTCACGCTGGAAACGCTGGCCGACCGCCTGCGCGAGCGGGTGGCCGGCAACGCCTGACCCCCGCCGTCCTTGGCATAGAGTGACATGAATGAACCCACCCCGCTTCGGGGGATCACTGCGAAGCTCTTCACACCGTCCCGACGCAGACCGGGATGGAACGTGAAGAGCGAGGAAACTCTGATTTCGCCCCCTCCCCTTCAGGGGAGGGGATGGGGGTGGGGCGCTTCCGCGAGCCATGCGTCGGTGGAGAGGCCCCACCCCAACCCCTCCCCTGAAAGGGAGGGGCTCGCATGGATTCGATATGATGTCGTCCTGGCCTGAGCCATAGGCCGATCAGCCGCGCGGGGTCGCCCGTGCGGCCTCGACCCGTTCGAGGAGCGGGCGCAGGCCGCCCAACCATTGACGCATCCCCTCGCGCGCCTCGTCGCTCATACTGAGCAACGCCAGGCGACGGTCGGTCGGATGCGGCGCGCTGTGGAACAGGCCCATGCCGATCAGCATGTTGATCCAGCGCACCGCCGTGGTGCGCGGCACGCCCGAGGCACGGTAGCAAGCGCTGGTTTCGACCTGCCGCCCCTCCTCCTCTTCCAGAAACACGAACAACAGCATGTCGAAGGCCGGGTCGGCGAAGAGCGACCGGTCGAAGAAGCGGCCGATCCCCTCCCGCGCGGAGCGGATGACGTTGCCGATGTCCCCGGGGGTTAGCCGCGCCTCGCTCTCGGCACGGACCAGGGTTTCGACCACATCCAGCTCATCGCGAATCCGCCGCAGCCGGTCGTCGATCCCCGACGGATCGGACCCCGCCCCGTCCGTATAGCGATCGCTCACGAAATCCACGCTAGGCCCCTGATCATCCATTCCCCCGACAGTCGGACAGCCCTTCAACGCTTTGGCCGACGCTCCCTGACATCGCCGTGCCGCATGAAATCATAGGACATGTCCATCATAGTGTTCGAGACTATCGAAGTTTCATAACCGATTGAAACTAAATTCGTTTGCACCGATCCGGCTTTTTTGGACGGGATCGGATCAGAAAAACAGCTTGCGGATCGACAGCCGGATCGTGCGGCCCAGAGGATCGAGATAACCCGGCTGATAGCCGATCGGCACGGTGCCGGTGGCGTCGGTCACCCGCTGGCGCTGGTTGAACAGATTGTCGACCGACAGGCTGATCCGTGTGCCGCGCAGCCAGGGACGCGTGCGGACCAGGTCCAGCCGCTGCCCCAGATCGGCGAACAGCCGCAGGTCGATCGTCGCCAGGCTGCCGAACGCCAGCGGTTCGGGATTGGCGGGGGTGCCGCCATTGACGCGGGTGGCGCTGCGCCAGTTGCCCGACATACGCACGCCGATGCCGTTATTGGTATAGCCCGCCTGCGCCTCCAGCTGATGCCGCGAGCTGCCGCCGCTCGCCCCGATCGCATCGCCGCGCAGCAGGTCGAGGACCGGGCCACCATCGGCGACCGTCACCCGGTCGGCCAGCGTCCAGCTGTGATAGAGCGCAAACTGCAACCGGCCGCCGCCGCGCCCGCCGCCAAAGCCCCCGCCCCGGAAGCCGCCACCGGGGCGCCCGCCGCCCGGTCCGTTCGCCCCCGGCGCACCGCCCTGCCTGTCACCGCGCGGCCCATCGCCACGGGGGGCGTCACCGCCACGTCCTTCGCCGTCCCGCCCTTCGCCCCGAGGTCCGTCGCCGCGTCGGCCGGGGAAGGCCATGCCCGCAAAGGGATTGGGGCCGGTCCCTGCACGATACGCCTCGATCTCCTTCTGGATCTTGGACTTGATCGGCTTGGAGGAGTTGAAGCCCCAGCGCAGCTGCTGCCGCTCGGTCCGTGCGAAGTTGATCGGCCGCGAATCAACGCGCAGCAGATTGCCGGCGGCGTCGCGGGTGAAGCGATCGGGAAAGGCCGCCTCGATCGCGGCGGTCGGCGTCGGGAAGGACGCGATCGGATCGTCGGTGCCGATGCGGTAATAATTCGCGGTCAGGTTGATGTCGCGGTCGCGCCAGGGCTTCAACGTCAGGCCCAGCTTCATGACATGGCGGTTGTCGGCGATCAGGTTCGGATTGCCGCCGGTGACGGCGGTGATCGTCGCGGTGGTGCCGCGCACATAGTCGAACAGGCGGACATTGGGGGTGGTGATCGTCGGATTGCCCAGCTGCTGCGCGCTCGGCGCATCCTCCTGATCGGTCCAGGAGGCGATGATCCGCACCCCCTCCAGCGGCGCCCAGTTGGCCCCGTAACCCACCGTGGTCAGCGTGCCGAAGTCCGACAGGCGATTGGCCGCGGCATTGAGGTTCAGCGACAGATTGCCGATCGCGCCCAGCACCGAGCGATCGCGATTGGCGATCGGCAGGTCGAGGTTGAGTTGGCCGTTGACGATGTCGCGCGATACTTCACCGCTCTGTTCCTGTCCGAAGCGGAACGAACGGCTGGAAAAGTCGCTGGTCTGGCCACCGAACTTGACGCTCGCCTGCGCATCGCCCGCCGGCAGCGCGAAGACGCGGCCGTTGAGGAGCGCATCGACCTGCGCGGTGGACGAGGTCGAGCGTGCGAAGTTGCGCGGCGACAGGCCGATCGCCTCGATCGGGCCATAGGGATTGGCGGTCGGATCATTCGCGTTAAGCCGCGCCTGGAACGCGGCTGTGTCCAGCCCGGTATCGGTCGCGACCCGGCTTTCGGCGCGGTCATAGGCCCCCGTCACGGACCAGCGCCATTTGCTGCTGATCTGGCCGTTGAGCACCGTGCCGAAATGCGCGGTCAGCCCGGTATTGTCCTGGGTCAGCGGGCCATAGGCGTCGGTCAGCCGCGCAATGGTCGCGGTCGTGCCGAACGGCGAATAGGGATTGCCGACCGGCAGTTGCAGATTGGCGGACGGCAGGCCGTTCCAGCTGTTGCTCTGCGTCGCCTGCAACTCGGCGTTGAACGAGGCGGCGACATTGCCCAGGATGTTGCGCGCATAGACGATATTGGCGTCCCACTGACGCTGCGCATTCTGGAGCGTGCGATAGCGGGTGACGTCGGTGCCGTTGACCGGCATCGCGGCCAGCGCCGACAGCGTCGGGACGCCCGCCAGCCCTGCGGGAAGGCCGACCACGCTGGGATTCGAACCGGTCAGCGCGGCGAGGCCGGGGTCGGCGGTGACGATATTGCCGCCCAGCGCCGCATTGCTGGCGGGCGCGAGGATGTCGCGCTCCGCCTCGGTCAGGCGCGAGCTTTCCTGATAATCGGTATGGATGCTCAACCGCTTGTCGCGGCGGATGGTCAGCCAGTCGAGCCGCCCCTGCCCCATGGCCGAGCCGCCCTCGGTCGGCACCCGCGCGATCGCCTCGGTCGCCAGTGAGCGGAAACGCGGGCGGAGGACGAAGTTCACCACCTTCTGGTCGGCGCTATAGCCATATTTCAGCGCGACCTCCTCGGGCAGGATGTCGACGCGCAGGATCGCCTCGGTCGGCAGGTCGCGGATTTCCTGGAAGCCCGCAATGCGCCGCCCGTTGAGCAGGACGACGGGCGACCCGCCGCGCCCGCTGGTCGTCTGCGGCGCGAGTTCGGTCAGCAGGTCGGCGACGCTCGACACGCCGTAGGAGCGGATGTCAGCGGGGCTGAGCTGTTGCTCGGGCGGGATGTCGCCGGGCACGGTGCCGGGCTGCCGCCGCGCGGTGACGACGACATCGCCCTCCTCCGCGCCCTCCTCCTCTTCCGGCTCGGCCTGCGCGGCGGGCGGGGTGCGGGCCGGCGTCGGCTGCGCCGTGGCGGGGGCAGCGGTAACGGTCGTCGTGACGGCCGGCGGTTCGGGTGTCGCGGCGGGCGATTTCGACGGGGCAGCAGGGGCCGGGGCCACCTGCGCCTGTGCGATCGCCGGCATCGCACTCGCCAGCATCAAGCTCGCCCACAGCCGCATGTCCGTCCCTTTACCTGAAATCGAGGCTCCGGGCGTTAGGACGCAATTGTCGCACAAATGTGCCGCGTATTCGTAACAAATGTCGCGGTTCGGGAGGCAGCACTTCCTTCCCCATAGGGGGAGTGGGACCATGCGAAGCATGGTGGAGGGGTGTCACTGCCAGCGATCGTCCCGGCGATCAGCCGGGACACCCCTCCGTCAGGCCTCCGGCCTGCCACTTCCCCTTGCCGGGAGGAAAGGCTTAGCCCGCGAACGCCTTTTCGATCACATAGGCGCCCGGCTGCGCATTCGAGCCTTCGGGGAAGCCCATCTCCTCGAACTTCGCGCCCAGCGACTTGATCATCTCCATGCTGCCGCACATCATGATCCGGTCCGTCTCCGGATTGAAGCCGTGCGCGCTCGGCAGCCCGGCGAACAACCGGCCATCGTCGATCAGCGCGTCGATGCGGCCCGTGGTGTGGAACGGCTCGCGCGTGACGGTCGGGACATAGTGGAACTTCTCGGCCGCGACATCGCCGACCAGAGGATCGTCGGCCAGCTTGCCCGCCAGCTCGTCATGGAAGGCCAGGTCGCTGACGCGGCGAACCGAGTGGACGATCACCACCTCGTCGAACATGTCATAAATGTCCGGGTCGCGCGCGACCGACAGGAAGGGCGCAAGGCCCGTACCCGTCGACAGCATGAACAACCGCTTGCCAGGCAGCAGTGCGTCGGCGACCAGCGTGCCGGTGGGCTTGCGGCCCAGATAGATATTGTCGCCCGGCTGCACCTTTTGCAGCTTGCTGGTCAGGGGGCCGTCCTCGACCTTGATCGACAGGAAGTCGAGCTTCTCGTCATAGGAGGGGCTGGCCACCGAATAGGCGCGCAGCAGCGGCTTGCCGTTGTCGCCCTGCAACCCGATCATCACGAACTCGCCCGAACGGAAGCGGAAGCTGTCGGGGCGCGACACCGAGAAGGAGAAGAGATGCTCGTTCCAGTGATGGACGCTCTGAACCGTTTCGACGCTCAGCGCGGTGGTGGGGGTCAGTTCGGGAAGGGCGGTATCGGTCGACAAACCTCAAAACTCCTTTGCGCCCCCACCCGCCGATCGTCCGGCAAGGGGGGCGAATACGTCATATGCGAATGAATCGGATGCGCCCTTACCAAGAATAGCGCAGGCTGCCTACAAAGGTCCGCGATGCCCCGTAATAGCAGCCATTGTTGAAGAAACAGCTGGTGATGTGCCGCTTGTCGAACAGGTTGGCGACGTTGGCGGTCAGGCTCAGTCCCTCCATCGCCGGGCTGACCCGGCCGAGATCATAGCCCAGCATCAGATCGGCCAGCCAGTAATCGGGCGACTGGAAACGGCGGACAACGGTGCGCCCCGCGGCGACGGTGGTCGCAGTGCCATCCGATTCGCCGACATAGCGCACGCCCGCGCCCAGGCTCAGGCCACCCAGCGCATTACCCACGCCCGCCTTGCCCAGATCATAGGACAGGAAGCTCGACGCGCTCCATTGCGGCACGCCCAGGGGCCGCGTGCCGGTGACGCCGCTCATCTGGTCGCCGGTGCCGACCACGGGCGTGCCCTGCCGGACATAGGGGTCGTTATAGGTGGCGGCGACGACCACGTCGAAGCCGGGCGCCACGGTGCCGCGCCCGTCCAGCTCGATCCCGCGCACCGAAACCTCGCCGATCTGCACCTGCGAATTGCTGGGGATATTGCCCGTGCCCGCACGCGGATCGGCGACCGGCACGTTGCGGCGGCGCAGGTCGAAGGCCGACAGGGTGAACAGCGCGGTCGTCCCGCGCGGCTGGTATTTCAGCCCCGCCTCGTACTGGCGACCGGTGACGGGGACGAAGTTGGTGCCGTCCCAGGTGCTGCCCGCCTGCGGCTCGAAACTCTCCGAATAGCTGACGAAGGGGGCCAGGCCGAGCTTTGTCTCGTACAGCGCGCCCAGACGGGTGGTGAAGGCGTTCTGGCTGAGCCGCGTCACGCGGTTCGTGACACGATTCTGCGTCGTCTGGCCATAGCTGTCCCACCGCCCGCTGGCGATCAGCTGCAATCCGCCGATCGCGATCTGATCCTGAAGATACAGGCCGACCTGATCGCGCTTGGTGTAATTGTGCGTCTGATTGACCGGGAAGGTCGGCAGCGGCACGCCGTAGACGGGCGCGAACAGGTTCAGATCGGAGATGTTGAATACCGGATTGGCATTCTGCCCGGTGTAGAAGGCCTGGTAATTCTCGCCGCGATTATGCTGCCAGTCGACGCCGGCCAGGATGGTGTGCGCGACCGGGCCGGTGTCCAGCTTGCCGACCAGATGATTGTCGACGGTGAAGGTCTGGAACGCCTCGTCCGAACCGCCGCCGCCGCGCTGTAGCGTCGAGAAGTCGCTGTTCGCATTGGCGCCGGTCCCGCGCGTCACATAGCCCGAGCCGTAGATTTGCCGATAATGCAGGTCGATCGCCAGATAGCGGGCATTGGTGGTCCAGCTCAGCCGGTCGTTCAGATCGTGGCGGAACAGGATCGTCGCCGATTTCTGGGTCCGGTCGAACGCCTCATAGGACGGCTCGGACGTGTTGAAATCGACCGGCAGCACGCCGAACGGATTGGGCAACGCCGAGCCATAGACGGGCACGCCGCTATAGGAGGCCGATTCGGGATCGCGCTGATAGTTCAGGATCAGCGTCACGCTGGTCGCGCCATCGGGGGCGAAGCGCAGCATCGGGCGGGCGTAGTAGCGGCGATTGGCGGTTTGCTGGATGAAGCCATCCGATTCCTCGGCACCCGCGATCATCCGGAACAGCCAGCGATTGTCCGCATCCAGCGGCTGGTTCACGTCGATCGACGAGCGGAGCAGCGCAAAATTGCCACCCGCCAGCTCGATGCGCCCGCCCTCGCCGGCATAGGGCAGCTTGCTGGTCAGGTTCATCAGGCCGCCGGGCGTACCCGAACCATAGGTGACGCCCGCCGGCCCCTTCACCACATCGACCGATTCGACGAGGTGGAAGTCGATCTGCGGGCTGGAATAGACGCCGCCGAGCAGCCGCATCCCGTCCATGAAGATGCCCGGCTGGAATCCGCGCAGGAACAGTTGGTCATAGCGGGTGGCGACATTGCCGCGCTGGTTGGGCGCGACGCCCGCGACATAGCCGAGCGCCTGGTTGATCGACAGCGCGTTGCGCCGGGTCAGCTCCTCCTGATCGATCGCGATGATCGTCTGCGGCGTGGCGATCAGCGGAATGTCGGTCTTGGTCCCCGACACCGCGCTCTTCTTCGCGCGTTCCCCCTCGACCACGATCTCCTCGTTGCGCAGCCGCTGGGGATCGTCGTCATTCCCGGCCGCCGGCCCATTCTCTGGCAGACCCAGAGCGAGGGTCGGCGAGGCCCATCCCAGCACGGACCCCGTGACACAGGCCGCCAGCAGCATTGCGCGAAACCCCCGCATGTTTTTCCCCAACCTTGCTATTGATAGTTACTCTCAAATGCTGCTAAAGCGAGGCCGTCACGATGACAAGGGGAAAGACCGGGTGGCGCAAGGCCGGGCCATCACTGCCGCTGCAACGATCCGCTGGCGCGGTCCGCTGGCCATGGCGTGGCGCTGGCTGACCGCAATCGTCGGCGGCTATGCCTTCGCGGTGGCGACGGCGATGCTGGCCGCGCGACTGCTCCCCGTGTCGGACGCGCTGTCCCGGGTCGAGGCGACCGGATGGCCGATGATCCTGTCCTTCCTGGTCTATGCGTCGATGGGCCTGTGGGCGTTGCACGACATCCGGCTGGGCCGGGTCAGCGCGGTCATCTGGGGCGGCGCGATCGTCATGGCGGGGCTGCTCTGGTCGCTGGGCGTGCGCGCATGAGCGGCGTCGCGGCACCCGAACAGCGCGCGCTGCGCCAGACCATGGCTTGGGCGCATGGCTGGCTGGGGCTGATCGCCGGGTGGATTCTCTTCACCATGTTCCTGACCGGCACCTCGGCCTATTTCCGGCCCGAGATCACCCAGTGGATGCAGCCCGAAATCCATGCCGCAAGGACGACGCCGGCACAGGCGGCGGCCTCGGCGGTACGTTATCTGACGCGCACCGGTGCGGACGACCTGCAATGGTATATCTATCTGCCCGAGGAACGGACGGCCGCCACCCGCGTCTTCCGCATCCCCGCCAAGCCCGACCCCAAGGCGCGCGGCGGCGAGTTGCAGCTCGACCCCGTCAGCGGCGCGCCCCTCTCCGCGCGCGCGACGCGCGGGGGCGAGCATTTCTATCGCTTCCACTTCCAGCTGCAATTGCCGCACCCCTGGGGCCGCTGGCTGGCCGGGCTGTGCGCGATGGCGATGCTGGGCGCGATCATCTCAGGCGTGATCACGCACAAGCGGATCTTCGCCGACTTCTTCACGCTGCGTTGGAACAAGGGACAGCGCAGCTGGCTCGACGCGCACAATGTCTCGGCGGTGCTCGGCCTGCCCTATCATGCGATGATCACCTATACCGGGCTGATCACGCTGGTGACCATGTACATGCCCTGGCCGGCGATGATGAATTACGCCAAGCCCGCCCAGTTCCTGCAGGCCGCCTATGACACGCCCGCCGATGTGCCCGCCAGCGGCACACGGCAGTCGCTGGTGGCGATCGCGCCCCTGGTCCGCGACGCCGAGCAGCGGCTGGGCGGCCCCGCCACCCGTGTCATCATCCAGAATCCGGGCGACGCCGCCGCGCGCGTCTCCATCGCGCTCGCCAAACAGGGTGCGATCAGTTCGCGCACCCCCGCCATCGTCTATGAAGGGGCGACCGGTCGCTTCGTCAGCCAGAGCGGCGAGCCCGCCTCGGCGATCGAGACGGCGGGCGTGATGCTGGGCCTGCACCTGGCGTCGTTCGCCAGCACCGGTCTGCGCTGGGCCTATTTCGTCATGGGCCTGACCGGCGCGGCGATGGTCGGCACCGGCCTGCTGCTCTGGACGGCCAAGCGCCGCAAGCCGGGGGCCGCGCCGTTCTTCGGGCTGCGTCTGGCCGAGCGGCTGAACATCGCGGTGATCGCCGCCTTCCCCACCGGCATGGCCGCCTATCTGCTCGCCAACCGCCTGATCCCCGCCGACCTAGGCGGCCGCGCGGAGGCGGAGGTGTCGGCGATGTTCTGGACCTGGGGGTTGCTCGCGCTGGTGCAGCTCGGCCTGCCCGCACGGCGCGCCTGGACCAGCCTGTTCGCCATCGCCGCCATCGCCTGGACCGCGATTCCGGTGGTCAACGCGCTGACCACGTCACGCTGGCTGATCCCCTCGCTGCTCGATGGCGATCACCTGTTCCTCGCCTTCGATCTCGCCTGCCTGGCGATCGGCATCGGCTTTGCCGCCGCCGCCCGGCTGTCCGCCCGCCCCGCGCCGCGCGCACCCAACCGCACCCGCCGTTTTTCGGAGCCTGCCCATGCTTGATACGATCGTCCTGTGCTTCATCGGCTTCTGGCTGCTCGCCGCCGGCTCCTATCGCCATGCGCGCGAGGCCGGGACGCTGCACGATGCGCGGTTGCGCGGCGGGCTGAAGCTGCTGGGCGGCGCGGTGCTGCTGCTGGCGCTGTCGGGCTGCGGCACGGCGGTCACCGGCGAGCGGATCGTGCGGCTGGCCGGCGCGGCGTCGATCGCGGGTGTCGCGCTGAACCTGATCCTGTCGGTGCGCGCTGCGGCGGCCTTCGCCCCCTTGCGCGCGGTCAACCGGCTTGCGGGTCGAACACGGACCAGCCAGTCCGCTGCACCAGCCGTTCGAGCGCCAGCGTACCAAGCTGCGAATTCCCGCGCGCGTTGAGCCCCGGCGACCACACGGCGATCGAGGCCCGGCCGGGCACGATCGCCAGGATGCCGCCCCCCACCCCCGACTTGCCCGGCAGGCCGACGCGAAAGGCGAACTCGCCCGATCCGTCATAATGGCCGCAGCTCATCATCAGCGCGTTGATCCGCCGCGCCCGCTGCGGTGACACCACCGAGCGCCCCGTCCCCGGATTGACCCCGCGCGCCATCAGATAGCGTCCCGCCAGCGCCAGTTGCCGACAGCTCATCGCCAGCGCGCAGAAATGGAAATAGACGCCCAGCACCCGCTCGACCGGGTGATGCAGATTGCCGAAGGCGCGCATGTAATGCGCCAGCGCCTGGTTGCGGTGCCCCGTCGCCATCTCGTCATGCGCGACCGCGGCGTCGATGCGGATGTCCTCCTCGCCGGCCAGGGCGCGCACGAAGCGCAGCATCTCACCGATCGCCTCGCGCGGTTCATGGCTGCCAAGGAGGACATCGGCGACCACGATCGCGCCGGCGTTGATGAAGGGATTGCGCGGAATGCCATGCTCGGTCTCCAGCTGAACGATCGAGTTGAACGCGGTGCCCGACGGCTCGCGCCCCACCCGCCGCCACAGCTGATCGCCGACCGCGCCCAGTGCCAGCGTCAGCGCGAAGACCTTGGAAATGCTCTGGATCGAAAAGGCCCTGTCGGCATCGCCGGCCAAATGACAATTGCCGTCCGCCTCGACGATCGCCATCCCGAAATGCGCCGGATCGACCCCGGCGAGCGCGGGGATATAATCGGCAGGCGTCCCCCGATCGGGCGCGTCCGCCATTTCGGCGGCGATGTCGGCGACGATGGCGGACAGGTCCATGGCCCCGTGGTGCCGTGCGCACGCGCCTTTGTCGAGCCGCCGCGAACCCGTCACAAACCGGCGGTAGGGAGCCGGGGCTTCTGCAAAAGCACCGAAACGGACCGACATCAGCATCATGCGCGACAGGGACACCACCCCGCCCGCCCCCGGATTCTGGACGCTGGCCGGCGTCGAGGGATGGGAGCGTTTTGCGATCCATGGCACGAAGTCGCTGCTGACCCTGTACCTGCTGACCGATCTGCTGGCGCAGCCGGGCCTGCCGGTCGCCGGACTGGCGACGCTGCGCGCCGGTATCGAGGGGGTGACGGGGACGACGACCGATCTCGCCTTCGCGTCGCAGCTTTACGGCCTGTACGGCGCGCTGACCTATCTGGTGCTGCCGCTCGGCGGCTGGATCGCGGATCATGGGCAGCGGCGGCGGCCGGCCATGTATGTCGGCGCCGCGCTGATGGCAGCGGGCATGGTCGCGCTGGCCAGCCGGCAGGGCGCGCTGATCGGCCTTTGTCTAATGATCGGCGGCATCGGCCTGCTCAAGGGCAATCTGGCGGCCGAGGTCGGCACGCTGCGCGGACGATCGGGGAGCGAACGGCTGTTCGCGGCCTATCTGGCGTTCCTCAACGGCGGCGCGATGCTGGGGCCGCTGCTCGGCGGCTGGCTAGCGGCGCGCATGGGGTTCGCCACCGCCTTCGCCGCGATGGCGGGCAGCATGATCGTCGCGATGCTGTTGCTGCGCACCGCGCCGCGCGTCGCGCCGGCCGCCTCGCCGGTCGGCGGAGATCGGCGGGTCGACTGGGCGCGCGTGATACCGGCCATCGTGGCGGTGACCCTGTGCTTCTGCGCCTATGAGCAGTTGAGCAACATCGTCCTGGTCTGGGCCAAGGCACGGGTCGCGTTGAGCGTGCATGGCTTCGCCATTCCGCCCAGCTGGCTGATCGCCGCCGACGGGCTGTTCACCATCATCCTGGCGCTGACCGCCTATCGGCTCTGGCCCCGACTGGCCGCGCGCGGGGCCGAGCCGTCGAGCGGGATCAAGCTGTCGCTGGGCGGGGTGGCGATCATGCTGGCTTACGGCGTCCTCGCGCTGCTGTCGGCGGGGGTGTCTACGGGTTCCGGGCGGATCGGCCTTGGCGGGCCACTGGCGGCGATCCTGCTGCTCGACATCGGCGTGGTGCTGGCCTGGCCGGCGGCATTGGCGATCGTCACCGCCGCCGCGCCGCCCGCCCGGCGGGGCATGATGACCGGGCTGTTCTATCTCCACGGCTTCGTCGCGCATCTGGCGGTCGGCCAGCTCGGCACCCTCTATCCGGGGATGAGCCAGCCGGGTTTCTGGATGATCCATGCCTCCTTGGCGCTGGCGGGCGCCGCCGTCGCGCTCCTGATTCCGCGCGGTCAGGCGATGACGACCTCCACCTCGCCCAGCGCCGCCGCATAATCGGGATCGAGCGCCGCATCGGTCACCAGCATGTCGACCCCGTCGAGCGGCGCGACCTGCACCGTGCCATGGCGGTCGAACTTGCTCTGGTCTACCGCGATCAGCGTGCGGCGCGACCGGTCGATCATCATCCGGCACACCGCCGCTTCGCCGACATGATAATCGGCGAAACCATGGTCGAGATTGACCGATTCGACCGACAGGATCGCCAGTGACGGCGTGAAGGCGGCGAGATAGTCGCGCGCGGTCGCGTCGAAACAGGCGCGATATTCGTAATCCAGCTCGCCACCCGCCAGCAGCACGCGATTCTCGTTGCGCCCGCCCAGCTCGGCCGCGACGCCCACCGCATTGGTGATGACGGTCAGCCGCTGGTGATCGCGAAGCGCGCGGGCGACATAATGGCCGGTGGTGCTGGCATCGATGTAGAGCGTCTGGCCATCGGCGACCAGTTCGGCGACCGCGCCGGCGATCCGCTGCTTGGCCTCGGCATGGCGTTGCAGGCGGGTGGCGAACGACCCTTCGGTCTCCACCTTGGCCAGCCGCACCGCGCCGTGCGCGCGCACCACCGCGCCCGACGCCTCCAGCACGCGCAGCTCGCGGCGGATCGTCTCCTCCGACACCGACAGCGCCTCGGCCAGGTCGCCGATGCCGCGAAAATGCCCCTCGGCCAGAAGCGCCACGATCTCATGCTGGCGGCGCTGACGTTTCATCATGATCTTTGGCTTCCTCTCGTCGGGGGCATGCTAACCGCCCTCACGTTTCGGTCAATCGGGTGGGTTATCCGGTCCGAATCGTCGCCTCCCCCACAAAAAAACGCCGATGGCCACGGGACCATCGGCGTGAAGTTGCGCCCCGATACCTGCGGGGGTCGCAGATACCGGGTCGGGGAGAGGGTGAGATCAGAAGGCGTAGGTCATGTTGAGCATGTAGATGCGGCCCGTCTCGACATAGCCACCCTTGCGGTCGTTCGACAGATACGCCTTACGCTCGCTGGTCGTCGCCCAATAGCTATGTTCGTTGAACAGGTTCTGTATCGAAGCACCGACCGTCAGGCCAGAGGGCATCGTGTAGTTGACGATCAGATTCGAAATGGTCGTCGGCTGGATATAGGTGTCCGGCCGGCTGGAGCGCAGATCATACAGGCGGTCGCCGGTATAATTGTAGTTCCACTCCGCCGCGAACCCGCCATGGCTGTAGAACAGCGCGGCGTTGTACATCACCTCGGGCGCCTGGGTCATGCGCTGTTCGCGCATCTGGCCGTTGACGAAGACGTTCGCCTTGGCCTTTTGCAGCGTGACATTGGCCTGGACGCCCAGACCGCTGAGCAGACCCGGCAGGCCCTTCAGCGTGTAACGGCCGAACAGCTCGACGCCGTAGATCTGGCCGGTCGCATCGGTGGTCAGGCCCGACACCTCGACGCCGCCCTGCTGTTCCGGCTGCGGATTGCCCCAGATGTTGTAATCGCCGCCGGCATTGGTGGTGCCGGTCGCGAACAGGACATGGTTCAGCTTCTTGTAGAAGGGGCTGACCGAGAAGAAATCGGTGCCCTGCCCCTTGATCTCGAGCGAGGTGTCATAGTTCCACGAGGTCTGCGCATCGAGGTTCGGGTTGGGGATGAACACCCCCGTCACCTCACCCAGATCGTTGCGCGTCACCTGCGTCGGCCCGAGCAGCAGGTCGAAGGCCGGCCGCGA
Source organism: Sphingomonas pseudosanguinis (assembly GCF_052056765.1). Classification (NCBI taxonomy): domain Bacteria; kingdom Pseudomonadati; phylum Pseudomonadota; class Alphaproteobacteria; order Sphingomonadales; family Sphingomonadaceae; genus Sphingomonas; species Sphingomonas pseudosanguinis. The sequence continues at coordinate 194,821 of NZ_CP189888.1, read as the reverse complement.
ATAGCTCTTCCGGATCGAGGCGCGGATGACCATGTCGTCGTTGGGCCGGTAATTGGCGATGACGCTGGGCAGCCACTGGTCATAGTTGCGCGAGCTGTTCACGAACTTGCCGGTGTCATTCCCCTGATCCTGGAAATACATCCCCTTGAACCGGTTATATTCGTAGCGGACGCCCGGCACGACCTGAAGCTGGCCGAATTGCAGCGTCGCCATGACATAGCCGCTCAGCCGGTTCTCGCGACCGTCGAGCCGGTTTTCCTTCAGCTTCACGGGGTCGAGATTGGCGAGCTTGGGCAAGGAGAGCTGGCGGACCTGGTTCTCGATATAATCGGTGTCGATCAGATAGATCGGCACCTGCGCGGCGTTGTTCATGAACCCGCCCAGGAAGCGGCCGGGCAGCGAGGTCAGCGCCGGGCCGGTCGCGGCATAGCGCGGCGAGTTGCTGCCGTCCGCATTAGGGAAGGTATATTGCAGCGCGCCGTCATCACCCAGCGCATTGGCGTAGCGCTTGGCGTCCTCGACCTTGGCGCCGGCCGCGATCGACACCAGGCCCTGGTCGGCATGATGCCAGGTCGTGTCGAACTGGCCTTCCAGGCGGCGTTCCCAGGTGTTCTCGAACTGCTGGGTGACGTACCACTGCTTCAGCTTCGACGGATCGGCCAGATAGGCGCGCGCCGCGTCGGTCAGCACGACCTGCGGGAAGGTACGATCGCCGATCGAGGTGACCATGCGGTAAGCGGCCGTGCCGCTGTTGGTCGCGGTGCCGATATAGGGACGGCCGGCAAAGCCCGACTGGATACGCAGCGGATAGTCCTGCGACCCGCGCGAATAGGCGCCGTGATAGTCGAAGGTGAAGTCGCCCGACCGGCTCTGGCCGCCCAGCTTGGTCGTCACCAGCTCCTGCTTGCTGTGCTCGGTGCGGAAATAATGCGTCGCGGTCAGGCCGTAATCGGCGCGGAAGCCGGCGGCGTCGTACGAACCCTTGTTGGGATTCGGATTGATCTGGTCGGGCGCCAGGCTGGTCTGACGCAGCGCGGTCTGGTCCATCCAGCTCTTGAGATTGTACCGGCCATAGGTGGAGTGCAGGTACAGGTCGGTGCTCTCGCCCTTCCAGTCGAGGTTCAGCGTGCCGCCGACGCGCTCGATCCGGTTGCGGAAGGACTGCCACTGCACGCCGCGCGGGAACAGATTGTCCAGATTGTCGCGGATCATGCCGGGGATGTTGTTGTTATACTTCTCCCAGTCGTGCTGCATCGCGGTCGATTCGCCCAGCACATGCTTCAGGCCGTAATAGGCCGAAGCATAGACGCCGAGATCGCCGACGCGCTGCGCGGTTTCGACCTGCACGGTGCCGCCCCAGGGGTCCTGCCGACGCGCATCGGCGCGGCCCGCGAGCTGGCCCTGAAGGCGGATCTGGGTGCGGTGGTTGGGCAGGTCGAACGCGGTGATCGGCACCATGTCGATGATGCCCGCGATCGCATCGCCATCGAAGCGCGCGGTCGGCGCCTTGTCGACGCGCACCGTCTGCAGCGAGAAGGGCGACAGCAGGTTCATCGAGATGGCGCGGGTGCGCGCATCGGTCTGCGCCAGCCGCACGCCGTCGAGCGAATAGGCGTTGTACGAGGTGTCGAGGCCGCGGATCGAGACATATTGCGCCTCGCCGGTCGCCGCCGCGTTGCGCGACTGGTCGACCGACGAGCTGATGCCCGGCAGGCGGGTGAGCAGGTCGGCCAGATTCTGCTGCGGCAGGACGCGCAGTTCCTCGCCCGAGACGACGGTGGCCAGCGACTGGCTGCGCAGCTGTTCGTCCTGCGCGTCGACGATCGCCTGGCGATGGCCCTTGACGACGACTTCCTCGCCGACCTGCGGATCGACCGCCGGATCGGTGGTGGGCACGGGTTCGGCGGGCGCGGCGACGGGCGCGACGGGATCGTTGGCGAACGCCGGGCCGGCGATCAGCAGCGTGGCGGCGGTGCCGCACAACAGGCGCACGACATGCGCCCGCTTGGCAGAAGCGGTCATGATTTCCCCCTGGAACAATCTTGATTGGCGACGCCCCCGGGCGCCTTCGCCGGTCCCGCTAGAGATGCCCTGTGACAGTCCGATGACTTATTGACCGAATTTTGATGAATCTTGAAAATTACGTTCAGACCGCACGACGCAGCGTCATCATTCGGGCAATGTCACCAAGGTGACGCGGAAAGCGTGCAAGGCGCGCGCATGATCCTATCCCGTCTCGCTCCCCTCGGTGCGCTCGCGCTCCTCGCCTGCGCCGCGTCCTCCGCCACCGCCCAGACCACCCCCCGCACGACCGGGCTGACGCTCGACCGTGTCGTCGGGCTGATGCGCCACGGCGTGCGCGCGCCGCTGGATGGCGAGGTGCCCAAGGGCACCCGCACCGCCAAGCCCTGGCCACGCTGGACCACCCCGGAAAGCGAATTGACCCCGCGCGGCGCCGAAGCGCTGATGGCCGAGGCGCGCGCCGACCGCGCTCGCTGGATCGCGCAAGGCCTGCTGCCCGCCACCGGCTGCCCGGCCGAGGGCGCGGTGCGAATCGCCACGAACACATCCTCGCGCACCATCGCCAGCGGCGAGGCCTATGCGCGCGGCCTCGCCCCGCAATGCCCGGTGTCGGTCACGCATCTGCCCATCGGCCAGGTCGATCCCCGGTTCGAGCCGCTGCGCGCCCGCGCGACCCGATTCGACGCGGCGGCGGCGGTGGCGGACATCAACCGCTTCACCGGCGGCATGGACGCGCTGGTCGCCCGCCACCGGCCGGCGCTGCGCCTGCTCGACAGTGTGCTGGGCTGCGGCGATCCCAAGGGGTGCGACCCCGCCGGCCCGGCGCGGCTGACGCCATCGGCGGACGGGCATGGCATCGACCTGAGCGGTCCGATCCGTACCGCGTCGGGCACCGCGCAGGTGTTGCTGCTGCAATATGCCGAGGGGCTCTCGCCCTCGGTCGGCGGCGTGCCCGTCGACGGCGCGATGCTGGCGCGGCTGGGCGGCATCCATGCCGCGCTGTTCGATGTCTATTCGCGCTCGCCCTATATGGCCGCGCACCAGTCGGCGGCGTTCGGCGAACACATGCTGGACGCGCTGACCGCGTCGCAGGGGGCCAGGGTCGACATGCTGGTCGGGCATGACACCAATGTCACCGCGCTGGCCGCGCTGCTTGGCTTCGATCTGGTCGCGCCGGGCTATGCGACCAACGATGCCGCGCCGGGCGGCGCGATCCTGATCCAGCGCTGGCACGACCGGCGGGGCCGCGCCTTCGTCACGCTCGCCTATCGCACCCAGTCGCCCGAACAGATTCGCGGCCATGCGGCCAATGTCAGCGTGAAGCCCGTTCAGGTGCGTGGTTGTCCGGTCGCTGCGCCCTGCCCGCTCGACCGGTTCGTGACGCTGATGCGCGAACGGCTCGCCCCGCTCGCGCGGTGAGGGTCGTGAACGCTTCGCTTACGTTTTTTGCGCTATGGCGGCCAGCATGTCGCCCTCCGACTCGCGTTCCGGATCATCCGCCACGGGCCTGATGCCCGTGGTGCGCGGCTGCCGCCCGCATCTGATCGCGGCGGCGCTGTTCTCGGGGTTGATCAACCTCCTGAACCTCGCGCCGACGATCTTCATGCTGCAGGTCTATGACCGGGTGGTGCCGACACGCGGGGTGCCGACGCTCCTGTTGCTGACGCTGATCCTGGTCGTCGCGCTGGCGGTCTATGCGATCCTCGACGCGGTGCGCATGCGCCTCCTCCTGCGCGCCAGCATGCGGCTGGAGCGGCGGCTGGCCCCCGCCATCCTGCTGCGCATCCTGGGCTCGCCCAGTGGCACGCCGATGGAGCGCGCGCAGGCGTTGCGCGATTTCGACACGGTGCGCGGCACGCTGACCGGCGCGCCCGTCATCGCGCTGTTCGACGCGCCCTGGGCACCGATCTACATCCTGATCGCCTTCCTGCTTCACCCGTGGATCGGTCTGCTGACCCTGGTCAGCGCGCTGCTGCTCGGGGCGATCGCCATCGCCAGCGAGCGGTTTACCGAGCCGACCGTCGCGGCCTTGCGCGGCCGCACCGCGCTGGCGCAGCGCGAGCAGGACAGCTCGATCGTCGCCTCCGACGTGGCGCAGGCGCTGGGGATGCGCGACGCGCTCGTCACCCGCCATTTGCTGGAGCGCGCCGATCTGGCGCGGCGGCAGGCGGGGCTATCGAGCACCTCGGGCCAGTTCCTGGCGGTCACCAAATTCCTGCGCCAGCTGCTGCAATCGCTGGCGCTGGCGCTGGGCGCATGGCTGGCGGTGCGACAGGATATTTCGGGCGGCGCGATCTTCGCCGCCTCGCTGCTGCTGGGCCGGGCGATCCAGCCGGTCGAACAGATATTGGGCGCGATCAAGCCGCTGACCGCCGCGCGCAGCGCATGGCGCTCGCTCGACGCGTTTTGCAGCCGCCCCGGCCCCGACCGCGCGACCACCACGCTGCCCGCCCCCACCGGGCGGATCGAGGTGCGTGGGCTGAACGTCGTCGCGCCGGGCAGCGACCGGCCGATCCTGACCGACATAAGCTTCACCGTGCAGCCGGGCGAGGTCGTCGCGCTGGTCGGCCCGAGCGGTGCCGGCAAGTCGACGCTGCTGCGTGTGCTGGCCGGCGCGCAAAGCCCCGACAGCGGCGAGGTGCGGATCGACGGCGCGTCCCTGACCGACTGGAATCACGAACAGCTCGGCCGGCATCTGGGCTTCCTGCCGCAGGTGCCGACGCTGTTTCCCGCCACCGTCCACACCAATATCGCCCGCTTCCGCAGCGTCCTCGACGGCGAGAGCGAGACGCTGGACGGCGAGGTGGTGGCGGCCGCGCAGGAGGCCGGCGCGCATGACATCATCCTGGGTCTGCCGAACGGCTATGCCACCATGCTGGAACGCGGCGAGGCGGGGCTGTCCGCCGGTCAGGGTCAGGCGGTGGCGCTGGCGCGCGCGCTGTTCGGGCGGCCGACCCTGCTGTTCCTCGACGAACCCAACGCGCATCTCGACAGCGAGGGCGAGGCGCGGCTGGCGCACACCATCGAGAGGCTGCGCGCGCGCAAGGCGACGGTGATCGTCTCGACCCACCGCACCGGGTTGCTCCAAATCGTCGACAAGGTGCTGCTGTTGCGAGACGGCAAGGTGCAGCTGTTCGACGATCGCGCCAAGGTCATCCGCCCGCAGGCCGCCGGCCGCCCCGCCGATGGCGGCATCGTCACCGCCGGGGGTACGCGATGACCGACGCCGCCCGCACCCGGATCGCCGAACGGCTGCACCTCGACGATTCGCCCCGCCGTGCGATCCGGCTGGGCGCGATCGTCGCCATAATGTTCTTCGTCGTCGGGCTGGGCTGGGCCGCGCTCGCTCGGCTGGACGCCGCCGCCGCCGGCGAGGGTCAGGTGACGGTGTCGGGCAATCGCCGCACCGTGCAGCACCGCGACGGCGGCATCGTCAAGGCGATGCTGGTCCGCGACGGCGAGCATGTCCGCGCCGGGCAGGTCCTGTTCAGGCTGGAGGGGGCCGAGGTCGCCGCCAGCGAACGCGCGCTCGCCGCCAGCGTCATCGACCTGCAAGCCCAGCGCGCGCGGCTGGAGGCCGAGATCGCCGGCCGCGCCATCGTCTGGCCCGCCGAATTCGCCACCGCCACCGGTGACGATCGCCGGCTGGTCGAACGCGCCAAGGCGCTGCAACTCGCGCAATTGCGCAGCCGCAACGCCGCGCTCGCCGCCAGCGATCAGGTGCTGCGCCAACAGGCGGCCGAGGTCGGCAAGCAGACCTCCGGATTTAATGCGCAGGCGAGCGCCACCGAGCGCCAGCGCGCCAGCCTGCAACAACAGCTGGAGAGCACCCGCAAGCTCGCCGATGAGGGCTATGTCTCGCGCAACACGGTGCGCGCGATCGAACGCTCGATCCAGCAGCTCGAAGGGGCGGACGCCGACTATACCTCTCGCTCCGCCGCCGCGCGCGAACAGATCGGCCAGACCCGCGCACAGATGGTGCAGACCCGCCGCCAGCAGGTGGAAGGGGCCGCCACCGCACTGCGCGACACGCAGTTCCAGTTGAACGAGATGCTGCCCAAATGGGCCGCCGCGCGCGAGCAGCTGGCGCGCACCGAAATCCGCGCGCCCGTCTCAGGCCAGGTGGTGGGCCTGCGCGTCTTCACCGTCGGCGGGGTGATCCAGGCGGGGCAGCCGATCCTCGACATCGTGCCCGACGCCGCGCCGCTGATCGTGCGCGCCAATTTCGCGCCGGGCGATATCGACGGCGTCGTCGCGGGCCGGCCGGCCGAGGTGAAGTTCCTGTCGCTCCACGATCGTGGGCTGCCGATCCTGGCGGGTACGGTCCGCTCGGTCTCCGCCGATTCGCTTCGCGACGAAGCCTCGGGCCGCAGCTATTTCACCGCCGAGATCGCGGTGCCGCGCGATCAGATCGCCCGCATCGCGGCGGTGCGCGGCGGCGATACCGGCATCCGCGCCGGCGTACCGGTGGCGGTCACCGTGCCGCTGCGGGCGCGCAGCGCGCTGCAATATCTGCTCGATCCGCTGACCGAGACCTTCGCGCGGTCCTTCCATGAGCGGTAAGCGCTGGGCCCCGCTCGCCGGCCTGCTGCTCGCCGGTCCCGTCGCCGCGCAAACGGTCGAGGCGCCCGATACGCTCGACCGCGCGATCGCCGATGCCTATCGCTCCAACCCGACGCTGGAGGCGGGTCGCGCCCAGCTGCGCGCGCTCGACGAACAGATCGTCCAGGCCGGATCGCCCTATCGCCTGAACGTCGGCGTCAACCTGAACCTGCAATATCGCCAGCAGGACCAGCGCACCCTGCTCGACCAGTTCGCCACGGTGCGCAGCCGGACGATGGGCGCGACGATCACCGCCTCGCAGATCCTGCTCAACGGCGGGCGGACCGCCGCGCAGGTTTCCGCCGCCGAAGCCACCGTGCTGGCGGGGCGCGAACGGCTGCGCGAGACCGAGAACGGCATCCTGTTCGGCGTCGTCGATGCCTATGCCTCGGTGCTGCGCGACCAGGCGCTGGTCGCGATCCAGACGCGGTCGCTCGACAGCTATGGCCGTCAGGTCGACCAGGCAGTGGCGCGCGAGCGCGGCGGCGACCTGACCCGCACCGACATCGCCCAGGCGCAAGCGCAGCGCGAGATCATCCGCGCGCAGCTGGCGCAGGCGCAGGCCAATCTCCAGGCCAGCCGCGCGCGCTTCGCCGCGCTGGTCGGGCGCAATCCGGGCCGGCTCGCCCCGCCGCCGCCCTTGCCCGGTATTCCCGGCTCGCTGGAATCGGCGTTCCAGATCGCCGAGAAGGAAAGCCCGGCGCTGTGGCAGGCGATCATGGCCGCGCGCGCCGGTGACGCGCGGATCGCCGCGCAGCGCGCCGAGCGCGCGCCGATCGTCGCGCTGACCGGCGGCTATGGCTATACCAGCCCCTATTCCTACCAGCTGCGCGACATGGGCGGCCAAGCGACCGGCGGGGTCAGCGTGACGATGCCGCTGATCGCCGGCGGGCTGATCGGATCGCGCATCCGCGCCGCCATCGCCGAGCGCCAGCAACTGGGGTTCGAAGCGGAGGGCACACGGCGCGAGGCGCTGGCCAATGTGCAGGAGGCATGGAACCAGGCGGTCGCCGCCGGCGAGCAGCAGGATTCGGGCCGCGTCGCCACCCAGGCCGCCGAAGCGGCGCTGACCGGCGTCCGGCGCGGATTCCAGGAAGGCTTCCGCTCCAATTTCGAAGTGCTCGATTCCGAGCAAAGACTGCTCAACGCGCAGATCGTCGCGACCAATGCGCTCTATTCGGGCTATGTCGCGCAGGCGCGGCTGCTCGCCACGCTCGGCCGCTTGCAGGCGGGCGTGATCGCCGCCGGGGTGCCGACCTATGATCCCTCGGCCAATATCCGCGCGGTGAAGAAAGAGGTGTTCGGCCCGTTCGATCCGCTGCTCGCGCCGATCGACAAAGCGGCGCGTCCCTCGACCGCCGCACCGCCCGCCCCTGTCCTGGCGACGGGCAGCGCTCCAGCGCTCCGCCCCGCGACGACACCGACCCCATCGGGCACGTTGGGGCAATCCCTGCCCGTCACCTCGGCTCCAGCCCTGCCCGCCCCGTCCTTCGCCGAGCTGAGTGACACGGTGGTCACCGGCGGACGCTGACGACCATCCTTTCCCTTCTTAGACAGAAATGACGTCAGCGTGACCCGATCGGTCATTGCGAGCGTAGCGAAGCAATCCAGGGCGTCTTGCCCGGACACTGGATTGCTTCGCTACGCTCGCAATGACCGATCCATCTCATGTCATCCTTTTCCAGAGGAGAGGATTGCGCAGGGCTCACCCCCGCGCCGCCAATTCTCCGTACAGTCGGCGATACGCCCCGATGATCGTCGGATGGTCGTAATCGCGCTTCACCCGCTCGCGCATCGTCTCGCCCATGGTCCGGCGCAGCGCGGGGTCGTCCATGATCTGCCGGATCGCCGCCGCCGTCGCGGCCGGGTTGACCAGCGGGGTGACGATGCCGCCATGGCCGCTGTCCTGCCCCCCTCGCCCCTCGATCATCTCGCGGCAGCTGCCGACATCGGGCGCGACGACGGGGATGCCGCAGGCACCGCCCTCCAGAATGACCAGCGGCTGCGCCTCGGACAGGCTGGTCAGGACGAGCAGGTCGATCCGCATCATCCAGTCCTCGATTCTGACCCGCCCCTCGAAGGACAGCGCTTCGCCCAGCCCCAATTCGGCGACCAGCGCGGCGCATTCGGCGGCATAGGCGGGGTCCTCGTCCTCCGGCCCCAGCACCACGAAGCGGATGTCGGGCCGCGCGGCGTGGACGATCGCGGCGGCGCGGATGAAGGTCTTCACATCCTTGATCGGCACCACCCGGCCGAGCAGCGCGACGACCGGGCGGTCGGGGTCGCGCGCGTCGGGCAGATGCGCGAAGCGGCGGACATCGATGCCATTGGGGATCGCCCGCACCCGATTGGGCGCCGCGCCCAGCCGCCGCTGCACGACATTATTCTCGCCATAGAGCGCGATGACCGGATCGCAGGCGGCGTAACAGGCCTCGGCATAGCTGGTGAACGCGCGCACCCACAGGTCGCGCAGGTCGCGCACGCTGCGCTCCAGCTCCAGCCCGGTATCGACCTGATCGCCGATCCAGTCGGCCATCATCACCTCGATCTGGCGTTCGAGCAGATAGATGCCATGTTCGGTGATGAAGGCCGGCCGCCCCGTCCGATAGCGTGCCCGCGCCGCCAGCAGTCCGGCAAAGCCGGTGGAGATGGTGTGATAGACCCGCGCGCGCGGCAGCGGCGCGGTCAGTACGGTCAGCAGGCCACCGAGCAGCGTGCGCATCGCCCAGAAATAATGGTGGAACGACGCGCGCGGCAGGATCGCACGGTAATGCCGCTGCAACCGCGCGAACATCGCCGGATGCGCGAGGATGTCACCGGGATCGAGCGGCCGACGCGCGCTGGCGAGCAGGTCGAGCAACGTCGCCATCGCGTCCGGCCGCCCGGTCGCGACGAACACCATCAGCGCATCGGCGATCGCGGCGGCCAGCCGGTCGGGTATGGCGCGCGGCGCGACGGCGGCGGGCGCCAGCCCGATCTCGGTGACGCCCACGACATTGGCGGGCGGGGTGATGCGGAACGGCAGCGGCGCCGGCCCCGCCTTGATCGCCACGACATGGAAGCGGATGTCGGGCAGATGGGTGATCAGGTCCTGCAGCCAGCCGGAAACCCCGCCGATGACGTAAGGATAGGCCCCCTCGACGATCAGGCAGACATCGGCGTCCTCGCCGACACTGCTCACCGCGCGGCCTCGGTGCGCCACCAGGCGGCATCCGCGTCCTCAGGTACACGCGCCGCGATCCGGTCGATCGCGTCATAATCACGCCCGTCCCAGGCCATCTCGATCGCCAGCCGCTCCGCCTCGCCCACCAGATCGCCGCGCGCCAGCAGCAGCACGGCCTCCTCGCGCAACGCCGCGCGCTGCATATCGGACAGCAGGATATTGGCGCGACCATGCTCGGCGAGCAGCCGGCCGAGCGCGGGCACCGCCGCCGCATCGCCCCTGGCGATACGTGCCTCCAGCGCGGCGCGGTGCTCGCCCAGATTATGGACGATCCGTGCCGAGGCGGCGGCGGCGAGCGCGCGGATCGTCTGGTCGGGATCGTTCAACACCTGCGCGACCAGCGGCGACAGCCCCGGCTCGAACGAGCGCACCACTGTCTCCAGCGCGCGACGACGCTCGGCCACCGGCGCATGGCGCAGGATTGCGACCAGCGAATCGAGCCGTTCCGAGACGGGAAAATAAACCCGCCCGTCGAGCAGCCGCGCCATTTCGCGCGCCGCACCGCGCCGGGGATTGGGCGCGGGGCGACCGAAGACGCGCGCATGATGATCCGACGCGGACATCCTTGCCCAGCCGCGCTCGCTCCCGCGGCCGATCATCTGTCCCAGCACCAGCCCGATCGGTCCCGCCACACCCAGGATCGCGGCGGCGAACCCGCCATGCGGGTCGGAACGCAGCCACAGGTCATAGGTCAGCGCGCATAGCAGCGCATGGCCGAACAGCGCCGCCCCCGCCCCCATTCCGAACAGCATCGCCGCACCGATCCAGGCGAGGTCGAGGATCGCCAGCGCGACATATCTGGCCGTCATGCGATCCGTCCGGCGTTCCGCAGCACCCGCAGCGGCGCCTGTCCCTGATCGAGGATCAGCGGGCCGAGCCAATGGCCTATCTCGGCCAGTTCGGCGATACGGTGCGCATTGAACCGGTCGATCGGCAGGTCGTGGAACAGCAGCACGCCGCTCAGGCCGCCTTGCCCGTCGGCCAGCGGCACCGCCGCGACGCCCAGCCCGGCCAGCCATTCGCGATCACCCCGCCGCGCGACATGGCGGACGCGCATCTCGCCCGACGCGGCCAGCGCCTCGACCATCGCCGGCGGCAGGAGATCGGGCCGGCCCATGCTGGCCCCCGTCACCGCCCCGCCGCGCAGCCAGGCACGCGCGCCGTCCGGCCCCAACCGATAGCAGGTGAAGTCGTCGCCATACGCCGCCAGCCCAATCAGTTGCGACAGCGCGCCGCGCCGCGCGGCAGGGTCGGGCGAGGACAGGCGCGACGCGGTGGCGATGATATGGCCGGCGGTGCGGGGATCGGCGGCGATGCGGCGTTGCAGGTCGCGATTGGTGCGCGTCAGCCGCTCATGCGCATCGGTCATCCGCCCGACATCGCGCACCGCCTGCGCCCCGCGCCGCAGCGCCTTGGCGAGATGGCGTTTGCGCGCCAGCGTCACCTCGCCCACCGCGACCGCCACCACCGCCCAGAGCAGCGGCGGGATCGACAGATGCAACAGCCAGTCGAGATAGTCGCGCTCGCTGCCGTCCCGATGCGCGGCGAGCAGCCACAGGCCCGAGGCGATGACCGCCGCCGCGACGCCCGGCCCGGTGCCATAGACCAAGGCCATGACGAGCACCGGAATCCAATAGGGACTGGGCCGCACCCCGGCGAATCCCAGCCCGCCGGTCAGCCATTCGTCGAGCGCGGCCAGCAACGCAAAGGCGATCGCGATTTCCAGCGCGATGCGCGCATGACGCCGCCACCGCTGCGCGGGCTTGCGCTCCGCCACCGTCTCGGGCGTCATCGCGGCGGCCCCAGGCTGCGCGTCACCAGCGCCCGGGCGAACAGCTGCTGCCCCGAAAAGCCCGGCCGGCTGATCGAGGTGATGCCACCCGACGCCTCGACCTTCCAGAACAGGCCGATCGGCGCGACCAGCCCCAGGCTGGCATTGGGGCCGTCGCCGCCGAACCGGTCGATCGTCCAGCCGGCCATGCCAGTCAGCTGCACGTCGCCCAGCGCCTCGCCCAGCATCGCCTGCACGGTGTGATTCTCACGGTCCGCCAGCGCGATCAGCGGCAGGCCCGCCGCGTCGTCGCGCATGTGCTGCACATATTCCGCCTCGATCCGATAGCTCAGCCCGAACAGCGGATAACGGCGGCGGATCAGGTAATCGAGGCCGCCCGCCAGCGTCACGCTGTCGCTCGCACCGCGTGCCCCCGCCAGGCCGTAACGATTGACGCCCAGATCGCCCTGCACGACCACGCCCGATCCCAGGCGATAGGTCCCGCCCAGTGCCGCGCGCGACAGATAGCCGCCGGCCAGCACCTGCGCCGGGGTCGCGTAGTCGGGCATGTGCCGGGTCAGCGCGACGCGCAGTTGCGCCTCGCTCGGGCCATAGGTCATCTTCACCCCGCCGCCGGTCACCCCGTCGTCGAGCGCGGCGGCGGCCAGCAACTGCAACCGCGCGGCATCGCTGAGCGCCACCGCCAGCCCGGCATCGACGATCGTCGCGGTCTCGCTCCGGCGGCGCGCGCCCGTCTCGACCCGGCTGACCAGCTGGCGGACGCCCAGGCCAGCACCGATCCGGTCGTCGAGCGGCAGATCGACACGCGCACCCGCCTCGACCTGCGCCAGATCGCCGCCTTCGCGCGCGACCAGCCCGACGCTTGCGGTGCCGCCCGCCGCCGCCATCGCGCGGCGTGCGGGGTCATCGGTCGCCCCCGCCGCGCGATAACCCCGCGCCGCGCCTGCGACATCGCCGTCGATGGCGTCCGCATCGGCAAGCAGCCGCGCGGCACGCTGGTCCTGCGGATCGCGCGCGAGCAATGCGGCGGCTTCGCGCCGCCCCCGGCCGGGATAGCCGGCGACCATGTCAGCCTCGATGCGGGCATGGTCCAGTTCATTGCCGGCGCGCGTGGCGGCGGGCGCGAGTGCCTCGGCCAAGGGACGAAAGGCGGCGATCAGCGCGTTGCCGACGATCCGCGCGTCCATCGCCCATCCCGCCGCCGGGCGCAGCACCAGGCTGACATCGTTCCAGCGCAGATCGCCGATCGCCGCGCCCGCCTGCGACTGGAACAACGCCACCGCCTCGTCACCCGGCGGGCGATCGGCATGGACGATCACCTCGCCCCCCGCCCGCTCCAGCGTCAGCACCGCGCCGGCGGGCCAGATCAGCCGCGGGTCGCCCGGCGCGACGATGCGGTGGTCGACCAGCACCGTGTCGGGCACGGTCAGTTGCGGCAGGACCACGCCGTCCGATGGGGGCAAGGCGATAACGATCATGGCCTCAGCACCGCCCGCGCCCGCCCCGGCTGACCGGCCGCGATCAGCAGCCGCGCGTGCAACGCCGCCAGTTCCATATCACGCGGCGCATCGCGACGCATCGCCGTGACCAGCGCCAGCGCCTCGTCCCGCCGCCCGAGCCGGTCGAGCAGTTCCACCCGCGTCCGCCCGGTGCGCGGCGCCTGAAGCAGCGCCCGTTCGAGCCAGGGCCCCGCCGCCGCCGGGCCGCCCAGCCGCGCCTGCGCATCCGCCATCAGCCGCAGGGCGGGCAGGTCGCCGGGCACCTCGGCCAGATAATCGCGCAAGCGGTCGCGGGTCGCCGCCGCATCGCCCGCATTCCACGCCGCCCAGGCGAGATCCAGCCGGTCACGCGGTCCGGCAATCCCCGCCGCGATCCGCCGCTCGGCCAGGCTGCGCGCCTGCGCCGGATCAAGCCCGTCGGCCAGCCCTGAGACGCGGCGCAAGGTCACCGGCTCCAGCGACCGCCCGTCGAGCAATGTCGCCATCGCCTGTCGCGCGGCGGCCCGATCGCCCGCCGCCTGCGCCAATTGCAGACGCAGGATCGCGACATCCGTGCGCGCGGCGAGCGGATGCCGCTGGACAAAGGCCAGCGCCGTGGCCGGCGTATCACGCTCGGCATAGGCGGCCAGCCAGCGCGCCTGATCGCTCGCATCCCCCGCCAGCGCGCGGGCACGCAGCCAGTCACGATCGGCGGGCGCGGGGCGCGGCCCCATCAGATAGAGCAGCCGCTGCCCCACTGCCGAGCCGGGCGACTGGTCGGCGGCCGCCCGCCGCAACAGCGCGATCGCATCGGCGCGGGCGTCGAGTGCCAGTAGACGTTCAGCCAGCACCGGCAGGTCGGCCCCCGGCCGCGCCGCCTGCGCCCCTATCGCCGCGCGCAGCCCCGCCCGGTCGCCGGTCCGCGTCATCCAGGCGGTGCGTGCCGCGTCCCGCTCCCCGGCGGGCAGGGCATCGATGGCGCGCGACACCGCCGCTTGGTCGCCCGCCCGGCTCGCGACCCGCAGCGCCAGCCAGGGATCACTCGCGCGCCAGTCGGCACCCCCCGCCCGGTCGAGCCGTGCGATCCAGTCGAGCCGCCCGCGCGCCTCGGCCCGCTGTGCCAGGTCATGCGCCAGCTTCGCATCGGGCGGGGGGATCGCTCCCGATGCCACCGCCGTGATAATCAAATCGGGGCGATCCAGCGCATAGCCGGCCGCCACGATCGCCGCCGCCGGCACGCCGCCGGGACGCATGGCGGCGGTGGCGAGCAACGCTTGCGCCTCCTTGTCGCGGCCCAATTTGCGCAGCAGTTCGATACGCAGCGGCCACGTCGCGGGCGTCGCGCCATCGGGTCGCGCAGCCAGATAGTCGAGCGCCACCGCCGGACGCCCCGCCGCCGCCACATCGTAGGCGACCTGCGCGGTCGTGACCGCCACGCCCCGGTCGATCAGCGCCCGGGTCAGCCTGACCAGTTCGGCCGCATCGGCGCTGCGGATCGCGGGGGCGAGTTCGGGCGGGGCCGGGGTTGCGGGCGCAGCGGCGATGACGGGCTTCGCCGCCGGCAGGGCGGACGGCGCGGGCGGCGCGGCGCGACGCGCGGCCTGCTCCACCTCGCGCGGTCCGGGCATCAGGGCAAGACCCAGACCCAGGATCGCGAGACCCGCCGCGATCGGCAATCCGATCGCCATCCAGCGCTGCGACGGATGGCGCCTCATCCCGCCGGCTCCGCGATCAGATGGTCGAGCGCCAGCGTCGCGACATAAGGATCGAACCCCGCCGCGCGTTCGCGGGCATAGAGCGCCGCCACCGTCCGCCGATCGGCGGGGTCCCAATAGTCCAGCGTGGTCAGGCGCAGCGCAGGGTTACGCGCCTTGGCCCCGCGCAGCCGCTCGGCCTGCCACCCCCAGTCGCTGTCCGCCAGCATCTCGTACCGCTTGGCCGCGAAGCTCCAGCGCGACGCCATCGACTCGCCGAGCAGATAGTCGATGCGTGGCGCCACCTCGGGCAGCGCGGCATAGCCCCGGTTGAGCATCAACAGGATATCCGGGAAACGCGCGCGCAGCGCCGCCACCAGCGCCGCGCCGGCCGCGACCATGCCCTTATGCCCGACCGGATCGGTGTGCTCCATCGCCTCGGCATTGTCGAGCGTGTCGAGGAACAGCCCGTCATAGCCCATCGCCAGGATCTCGGGCACCACCCGGTCGATCAGGGCAGCGCGCCAGGCGGGATGGCGCAGGTCGACATGCCGCGCATCGGGCCAGTGCGGATTGGGTGCGAGCAGCGCGCCGTCGCGCGCCAGCGTCGCGAAATAGGGGCGGTTCTTCTCCACCTCGCCCAGGCTGACATAGCCGAGCAGCTTGCTGCCCGGACCGCGCAACGGCGCGATCGGGCGCGCGTGATGCGGCTCCAGCACCAGCAGGTCGAACCGGCGCGCCAGTACCGGATCGGTCGCCGCGCCATAATCGACGCCCCAGCGCCAGCGCCGGTCGGCCGCATCGCCGCCGTCCCGCTGGAACAGCGCCGTGCCCAGCGCGCCGGCACCCATCGCCAGCAGGGTCCGCCTTCCCATCATGCCCAACGTCCTTCGCGCCCGACCACGGCCGGGTTGTTGCCCACGAAGAGCAGATAGACCAGCCGGACGGTCGATTCCGCGACCATCGCGATGCCCACCGAGGCCCCCACCACCGCGCCCGCCATATAGCCCCAGCCAAAGGCGGCGAAGCCGGCATTCCATTGCAGCCAGGTGGCCAGCGCGCTCGCCAGCGCGAAGCTCCCCCAGATCAGCACCACGCGCGCGAAGAGGTCGTAATAGGACAGGACGACGGTCGCTCCGATCGCGACGAGATGAAAGACCGCGCCCGCCGACGTATGCCGAAAGGCGAAGATGCCGCGCGGGTCCGCGCCGATCAGCTCGAACAGCGGCACCGCGAGCACCCAGGCGAGTGCGGCGACCAGCGCCTGGATCAGCACCAGCAGGCGCAGGCCGTCGGACAGCGTCTCGATCAGTTCGGCTCGCGCCTCCTCGATCCGGGCCAGCGTCGAGGTGCCGGTGCAGCGCGCCATCAGGTCGCCAAAGGCCCGGTCAAACCGCGTCTCGCCGACGATCAGCACCAGCGTCAGCCCCGGCACGATGGTCAACAGCCCCAGGAAACTGCCCGCATCGTTGATCGGATTGAGCCGCAAATGCCCCAGCGTCGCGATGCTGTCGGGGCCGGCCCAGAGCAGCCATTTGTCGACCCAGATCGCCACCGCCCCCGCCAGCCCGGCCATGCCCACGATCAAAGCCAGCCGCGAGCCGATCAGGTCGCGCCCCGGCAGGATCGGCGGCGCGGTGAATTGCCGCCGCAATATGAAAAGGACGGCGGCCAGCGTCAGCCCGGCACCGCCGGTGACGCTCGCCAACACCCAAGTTCCGCCGGGATGCCCGGCAAGGGTGAGGCAAATGCCAGCGCCACCGACGCCCAGCAGATAGGCGAGCGGCACCGCGCGATACTGGCGCAGCGCGGTCAATAGGGGCGAGGCGATCCAGATTTGCGTCAACCAGGCAAGCAGCACGCTGGCCCAAGCGGCGCGCACCAGCGGCAGTTGTGCCCACGTGCCGAACACCAGCGCGCCCAGCGCCAGCGCCAGCGCACCGCCGCCGGCCAGCGCGACCAGCAATATCCCCGGAACCCCGCCAACATCGCGCGCGAACAGCCGGTCGGCCATCAGCCGCGTCGCCAGGATCGCGATCGGTCCCGCCGCCAGTGCCGACAGGCTGAAGGCATAGATCAGCACGCTGTGCACCATCAGGGCGTCACCCGCCGCCATGGCGCCGGGCGTCCAGCGCTCGAACGCCGCCATGGCCAGTGCGGTGACCAGCCACGGCCCGGCGCTGATGACCGCGCCGTGCAGCGCGGCGCCGGCGATCCCGCCGACTCCGCCCTCACGCGCCATCCTGGCCAGTTGAAAGCCGATTCCCGCCATGACGGCGGTCTTAGCCCCTATTTATAAATAAAAATCACCGGCGGTCAGGTTGTGATGCCCGAGCAGCGCGATCGAGAAGTCGGCTAGACCGAAGGCGTCGGTATTGCCCTCGACGATGGTATATTCCTTGCCGCCGACCATCTGGTAGCTGAAGCGCAACTGGCCCGCACCGGTGAAGGCCGCGCCGGGTTTGGACAACAGGGTGAAGGCTTGGTCGCCGCGCGCGAAGAGCGAGGTGTTGGCATCGATCGCCGACAGGTCGATCTTGTCCTCGCCCGAGCGGAAATCGGTGATGACATCGCGCAGCGACGACAGGGTCGAGCTTTCCTGCGTCGATTCGAAGCGGAAGACGTCCTTGCCCGCGCCGCCGGTCAGCATGTCCTTGCCCATGCCGCCGATCAGGATGTCGTCGCCGTCGCCGCCGTTCAGCGTATCGTCGCCCCAGCCGCCGATCAGCTTGTCGTTGCCGCCCAGGCCGTTCAGCACGTCATGGCCCCAGCCGCCGTCGAGCACGTCCTGCTCGCCGGTGCCGTTGATCGTGTCGCTGAAGATCGTCCCTGTCTTGGTGATGCCGACGACATCGGTGACGCCGATCGACAGCGTCTGCAGATCGACCGCGCCCTTGGCGTCGGTGGCGATCACGGTCACGTCATAGACATTGTCGTGATCGAGGTCGGTCGGATTCTCGTAATCCGGGCCGTTCAGGAACTTCAGCACGCCGGTCGTCGCATCGATGGCGAAGGCCGCGCCGTCGCCCTTGTTCGCGATCGAATAACGGATGCTGTCGCCCAGCGCGATGTCGGGATCGGTCGCGGTGATGGTGGTGACGGCGGTGCCGTTCTCCGCGATCGACATCCTGCCCGTATCGCCGCCGCCGAAGGAGGTGATGGTCGGGCCGCTATTGGCGACATGGCCGATGGTCACGTCATGCTGGCCGATCGACCCGATGTCGATGGTCAGGATCTCGCCGACCAGGCTGGCGACGGTCGCGCCCTTGACGGTGGTCCAGTCGGTGCCCGGCGCCTTCAGGTCGACGACGACCTTGCCCTCGCCCTCGACCGAGAAGCTCAGGTCGCGACCGTCACCGCTCAACGAGATCAGCGAGGCGCGCATCGGCAGGTCGGTGATATGGGTCACGTCATCGGCCGCCTGGCCCATGGTGATGGCGTAGGTGCCGCCCGCCTTGGGCAGGAAGACCTTGTTGGCGTCATAGGCGTACCAGCCGGTCACGCTCTTGATCACCTGCCCCGCCTGCTGACCGTCGACGTCGAGCGCGAAGGTGCCAAGCGTATCGCCGGCCGATGTCACCTTGGCGGTGATCGTGTCGCCCGCCACGGTGGTGGTGATCGATGCCTTCTGGAACGCGCCGATGCGCGCGGCCAGATCGGCCAGCGTCACGAACTCGACGCCGGCGGCGGCCGCCTTGGCGATGAAGTTGGTGAACATCGACGTGACATAGGGGCTCTGCACCGCCGCATCGCCGGTCCACATGGCGGGGCCGTAATCATGCCACGGCCATACGATCACCGGCGCATCGGCATGCGCGGTCAGCGTCGCCAGTTCCTTGCCCCATTCGGCCTCCGCCTCGGCGACGGTCTTTTTCTGGAACTCGATCAGCGAGAAGTCGAACATGGTGTTGGGGGCGAGATAGACCTTGCCGTCCGCCGCATTGCCCGGGGTCATATAGCCGAAGGCGTTGGGGTAGCCCGCGCCGACGCCGGTATAACCGCCCGACAGATAGTCGACATGCTTCAGGATTTCCTGGCTGGTCGCGATCGTCTCGGGCGCGCCCGGAACCGCCGCACCGCCCAGCGATACCTGCCGGCCCAGATAGGCGCTCATCTGCTTTTCCAGCTCGGCGCGCTCGGCCCCGAACTCATAGGCGATCTGGTCGGCGGTCAGGACATTGGTGTCCTCGGGATGGGTATAGCTGTGCAGCCCGATCTCGTTGCCCGCCGCCATCATCCTGGCATAGATCGGCGCCGACACCGACCAGTCGGTCGAGCGCTGCTGCGCCGGGTCGTTGCCGATATTGACGTAATAGCTGCCGACGAAATTATAGAGCGCCTTCCACTGATCCAGGATCGGCAGCATCTTGGTATAGATGCCGGCCGAGCCGTCGGTCGGCTTCACCTCGTCCGAATACTGGCTCTGGTCCATGTCGACACGGGACGCGAACAGGCCGGCGTCGCGGGTCATCTGCAGGCCGACGCGCAGGCCGCCGGCGCTGGCCGAGCCATGCACCGAATAGTCGATCGCCTTTTGCAGCAGATTGTCGTCGGCCATCGCCGCTTCGGTCGAGAAGATGACGTTGCGGCCGCCGGTATGGGTGGCGATGGCGGCGGCATAGGTCTGGCCGTTCACCGTCTGGGTCGCGATCGTCTCGCCCGTCCCGCTGACGCTGGTGAAGGCGTTCCAGCCGACACCCTTATAGTCGCGGATCGTCTCGCCATTGGCATAGCCGTCGAGGACGCTGCCCTGCGCATCGGTCGCCTTGATGGTGACGTCGGCCGGCCAGCCGCCGGTCACGCGGGTGGCATCGAACAGCAGCTTCATGCGCGCATAGCTGTCGCCCGCCAGCGCGCTGCCGTCCGCCGCATTGGTCATGAACTCGCCAGCCGCGACCAGGCCGATGCCGAACTGCTTGGTCGCCTGTTCCAACGTGTGGGCGATCGCATCCGCCTTGTCCGCCTGCACGTTGCGGAACGAGGGGAAGACGATCGAGTCGTACTTGGCCAGCGTCGACAGGTTGGTGAGATCGTCCTCGGTGATGATGTCGAACGGCGTACCCGCCTGCATCGCCTGGGACTGCGCGGCCATGAACAGCTGCGCATACGCCGTCTTGCTGAAATAGGCGTTGGCGGTCGTCTCCGACCAGACGATCGCGATGCGGTGGGACGGGTCGGCGGTGATGCCGGTGTCGTTGAAGATGGTGAAGGGCTTGGCCGAGTAATTGCCGGGCAGGAACGCGCTGTCGTTGACGTCGTACAGCGTGTCGATCGCCTGCGGATTGCCGATCATCGCCTTGGGCACGCGGAACTCGACCGTCTGGCGATCCGCCGACCATGCCGCCTGCAGCCCCGCCATCACCAGCGTCTCGCCCGCGCCGCCCTTGTAGAGCGAGACGGTGCCGTCGGCGTTGAAGTTGACGTTATATTCCGCGCCGCCGGCGAAGCCGAAGACCTGATAGCCGGTGGCGGCGTTGCGATCGGTGTTCAGCCAGGCGGTGGTGTTCGCCCCGATCGCCATCGGCGCGGTCATCGCGAAGACGAAATCGCCGCCATCGCTCTTGGCATAGATCGAATAGCCCTCGCCCAGCCCGCTATCGATGCGGTCGGTCGCGCGCCAGTCGGACAGGTCGCCGTCCAGGATGATCGAAGTCGTGGTCGCCATATCTCGCCTCTCGACCCCTTCGGGCCATCACCCGGCGCTCCGCACGCGGAAGCGCCCTTCTGTCGGCTTTGCTGCTACGCGTGCAACGCCGCCGGCGGAACCATGGAGTCCCTGCCCATCTGTCCCGACTGTTCCAGCGCGATACGAACCGGGCGATTGGGGCTTGGCTTTTTCCCCCGATGGGACGATTCGCCCGGTTCGAGATGGAATGCGCCCGATGAGTCTGCACCTGCTTCTGGTCGAGGACGACCGCGACTATGCCGCCGGCCTTACCGCCGACCTCACGCGGCTGGGCCACCGGGTCGAGCAGGTCGGCGACGGTCGCCTGGCGCTCGCCGCGCTCGATCGCGAACAGTTCGACGCGGTCATCCTCGACCGGATGATGCCCCGGCTCGACGGGCTGTCGGTGGTCGAGACGTTGCGCGAACGCGGGCTGACCATTCCCGTCATCATGCTGACCGCGCTGTCGATGGCGTCGGACAAGGTCGACGGGCTGGAGGCCGGCGCGGACGATTATGTCGTCAAGCCGGTCGCCGCCGAGGAGCTGAACGCGCGGCTGGGCGCGGTGCTGCGCGGCCGCCGCTGGACGACCGGCGACAGCGACACGATCCGCGCCGGCGACATCGTCGTCAGTCCGACCAGCTTTCGCGCCTGGCGCGGTGGACAGCCGATCGCGCTCGCCAATCTCGAACTCAAGCTGCTGACCGAATTGGCGCGCCATGCCGGCGAGGTGCTGACCCGCGCCATGCTGATCGAGCGCGTCTGGGGTTATGAGTTCGAGCCGGAGACCAATGTCGTCGACGTCTATATCCGCCGCCTGCGCATCAAGCTGACCGAGGGCGGCGCCCCGGACCCGATCGAGACGGTGCGCGGCATCGGCTATTCGCTGAAGCCGTGATCGATGCGGCGCTCCGCCGGGTGTCGCTGCGCGGGCTGACCGCCTGGGTCCTGGCGCTGTTCCTGATCGCCACCATCGCCACGGGGGTGTCGATCATCGCCGCCAACCGCGTGACCGTGGCGCGGCTGGTCGACCGGCGGATCGATGTGGTCAGCGACCTGCTCTTGGAGCGCGAGGGCCGCGCGGGACCGATCCCGACGCCCGCGCTGCTCACGCGGATCGCGACCCTGGCGGGCCAGCGCGACACCGGCGACATCGGCGTGCTGCTGCTCGATTCCGCCGACCGGCCGCTGGGCGGCAATATCCGGTTGCGCCACGCCCTGCCGCTCGGCCGGTCGGACCTGCGCGCGCCCGCCGGGATCGCCGGGCTGTCGCATGGCCGCGCGCTGGTCCGCGATGCGGGGGCCGGGCGGCGGCTGGTCATCGTCGCCGAGACCGAGCCGTTCGACGATTACCGGACGCAGCGGACGCGCATCTATCTGATCGGCTTCGGATCGATCATCCTGATCGTGGTCGGCGGCATCATCGCCTTTTCCCGGCTGGTCGGACGGCGGATCGACGAGCAGCGCGCCGCGGTCGACGCGATCATCGCCGGCGACATCCGCCACCGCGTGCCACTGACCGGATCGGCCGACGTCTTCGACCGCCAGGCCGCCGCCTTCAACCGGATGCTCGACCGCATCGGTGAGCTGATGGAGGGGATGCGCGGCGTGTCCAACGACATCGCCCACGACCTGCGCACGCCGCTGGCCAGTTTGCGCGGGCAGGTGGCGCGCATGGCCGAGGAAGCGGACGCCCCCGAACAGGCCGCGTGGGCGCAAGGCGCACTGGCCCAGTGCGACGCGCTGCTGGCGATGTTCGCCGCGTTGTTGCGCATCGCCGAGGTCGAGGCGGGCCACCGCCAGGCGGGCTTCGCGCCCCTGGACCTCGCCGCGCTGGTCGAGGAGACCGCGACGATGATGATTCCGGTCGCCGAGGAAGCGGGCCACCATCTGACGTTCGCCGTCACCAGCCGCCCCGCGCCCTTCCAGGGCGACCGCCAGCTGCTGATCCAGGCGCTGGTCAACCTGATCGGCAATGCAATCAAACATGGCCGCCCCGGCGGCACGATCCATGTCGAATTGGCGGCGACGGACGATGGAGGGATCGCCCTTCAGGTCCACGACGACGGTCCCGGCATCGCGCCCGAGGACCACGTCCAGGCGCTGCGCCGCTTCGGCCGCCTCGACAGCGCCCGCACCCGCGCCGGCCATGGCCTGGGCCTGCCCCTGGTCGCCGCGATCGCCCGGCTGCATCGCGGGCGACTGGACCTGGGCGATGCGCGGCCGGGGCTGGTCGTGTCGATGATCCTGCCGGGGTGACACGCCCAATTAAGCGGCCGGCATTCTCGACCAATGGGCGCGCTCCGTTTTTCCATAACGAAAAAAGCGGGCCGCCCCATCGGGGACGGCCCGCCAGGTCAGGATAAGACGATCCGGATCAGAACCGAACCGTGCCCTCCAAGCCGATGGTCCGGGGCGGATTGAAGTTGGCGTAATCGCCCAGCACCGCCGCGTTCGCGGCCGAGCGGCGGTAGATGTACGTGTTGTTGAGCAGGTTGCGGCTCCACAGCGAGATCGTCATCTTCGTGCCGTTCCCGGTCAGCGGCAGGTCGGCCAGCGCGATGCGGCCGTTCATCACGAAGCTCTTGTCGGTACGCGTCGTCTCGTTCTGGAAGCTGTAGACCGGGTCGGCGTAATTGCCGTCCAGGTGGAAGCGCAGCTTGGCCTCCGACCCCGGCATCGGCACCTCGTAATCGACATAGGCCGAGGCGGCGTTGCGCGGCGTGAACACCACGAAGACCTGGGTCGGCGCGTTGTTCAGGAACGGGTTCGGCGTCGCCGGCACGTTGGTGTAAGTGTACGCATAGGACGCGCCGACCGTCATCCCCTCGACCGGGTTGGTGGTCAGGTCCGCCTCGATCCCGCGAATCTTGGACGTGCCCGGCGCGTTGCGGGTTTCCTCGGTATGCAGATTATAGGTCGGGCTGGCGGGGTTGGTGTCGACATTGTCGAAGTCGATCTGGGTGCCGGTACGGTCCATGATGTACCCGGCGACGTTCAGGCGGACGCGGCGGTCGAACAGGTCCATCTTCGAGCCGATCTCATAGGACTTCACCGCTTCGGGGCCGAAGGCGGTGAAGGTCTGCGACCGCGCATTCGCACCGCCGGCGCGGTAGCCGGTCGAGTATTTGGCATAGAGATGGACGGTGTCGCTGGCGTCGAACGCCGCCGTCACCATCGGATCGAACCGGTTGTTGTCGAAGGTGAAGGGGAAGTTGGTCGACTTGCCCTGCACCAGATAGAGCGTGCCGTTGCGCTTGTCGTGGGTGTAGCGCCCGCCAACCGTCAGGTGGAAGGCGTCGAAGCCCGCCGGGGTATAGGTGCCTTGCGCAAAGGCGGCATAGCTATAGGCGCGCGCGAAGCTGCCGCGCTGGAGGAAGAACGAACCCGGCGCCCAGCCCTGGTTGCCCGAGGTGATCGTGCCCAGCGCGGTCTGCGACAGGATGGTGTAGCCGGTGCCGTCGCCATTCCACTGGTTGGTCGAGGGCGTCGCGGCGACCTCACGCGCGTTTTCGGTGAAGTAATAGAGGCCGGCGACGTAATCGAACTGCGGCAGGCTGCCGACCGCCTGGAACTCCTGACTGAACTGGTGCTGCTGCATGAAGGACAGGCTGTAACGGCTGAACTTGCCGTTCGGCAGGAACACGGTGCGATGCGCACCGCCCGAATTGTCCCACTGGTCGGTGTCGACGCCGCGCCATGCGGTGATCGAGCGCAGCTCGAGCCCCGGCATCACGTCGTAATTCAGCTTGGCCGAGAAGCCATGGGTGCGGTCGGTGCTCAGCGCCTGCGGTACGCCGATATCGGCGCGCTTCATGCGGTTGTCGCCCGACACGACGACCAGCGGCGACAGCGGCGCGATGGTGCCCGAGGGCAGCTTGCCGCCATTGGCGTTGATCTGCGCGATCGTCGCGACCGGCAGGCCGCGTGGGTTGTAGTTGACCAGCTGGCTGTAGAAGGGCGTGTTCTGGTCCTTGGCCTGGTCATAGGACAGCTCGGCCGAGAAGCCGCCGACCGGCTTCCAGAGGACGGCGGCATGGCCGCCGACGCGGTTGAAATAGCCCCAGCCGGCCGCCCCCGGCAGCGGGTTCGTCACGAACGCGTTCTGATGCTGGAGCACGCCGTCCAGCTTGACCGAGATATTGTGCCATTCGGGCAGGTTGACGTGCAGCGCGCTGTTATAGGCGCCGTAATTGCCGATTCCGGCAGTGACCGACGCACCGAACTTGCCGGTCGGCTTGGCGGTGACGATCGACAGCGCGCCGCCCTCGGTATTGCGGCCGAACAGCGTGCCCTGCGGCCCGCGCAGCACCTCGACCCGCTCGATGTCGAACAGCGCGGCGTTCAACCCTTGCGAGCGGCCCAGATAGACGCCGTCGATATAGACGCCGACGCCGGTGTCGCGCGCGGTCTGGTTCTGGTCGAAGGGGACGATGCCACGGATACCGATGGTCAGCGCCGACTGGCGCGCCTCGAAGGTGGCGACGCGCAGGCTGGGCACGGTGCCGTCGGCCAGGTCGAGCAGGCTTTGGACATGGCGGTCCTTCAGCACGGTCGGGTCGAGCACCGAGATGGCGATCGGCGTCTTCTGCAGGCTGGTCTCGCGCTTGGTGGCGGTGACCACGATCTCCTTCAGCTGGCCGGCATCGTCCGCCGGATCGGCGGCGGCGGTCGCGGGTGCCGGATCGGCCGGCTTGGCGTCGGCAGCGAGGGCGGGCGTGGCCGCGATCGCCAGGAATGCGGTGCCGCCCAGCAGCGTCGCGCGGATGAAATCGGTCGTCATGGTCGTCTTTATTCCTATCCCCCGATCGACCTTGCCGGTCGTCGCTGGCCGCGCGGATAGGGATACTCGGAGAAGGTAGCGTTACCCTTTGGTGACCGAGCGGGACTTTTTCATTTCATCTCGCGTTCATCCGGCGCCGGCGCGCTCAGCGGGTTCACCAGTTCCAGCCGCTGCGGCACGGTGCCGATGGTGATGCCGCGCTCGCGCAGCGTGGGGAGAAGTTGCAGCAGCACCGCGCTGCGGGCGCCATACGCCGCGCGCGGGCTGGCGACATGCGCGAAGCAGTTGAACAGGATACGCCCGTCGATGATCGAGTCGATAAAGGCCGAGGGTGCCGGTTCGGCCAGCACCGCCTCCTGCTGCGCGAAACAGTCGAGCACGATCGACCGCACCAGCGCGGCGTCCGATTCGATCGGCACCGAGAACTGGATCTGGATGCGGCCCAGCGGCCCCGACAGCGTCTTGTTCAGCACCGATTTGGTGATCAGTTCGGAATTGGGGACGATTAGCGTCGAATGATCGGCCAGCTCGATCTCGGTCGAGCGCACGCTGATCCGCTTGACGTCGCCCTCGTCGGTGCCGACGCGCACCAGATCGCCGATCTTGATCGGCCGCTCCGCCAGCAGGATCAGGCCGGAGACGAAATTCTGGGTGATCGCCTGAAGACCGAAACCGATGCCGACCGACAGCGCCGAGAGCAGGAGCGCGATCCGCTCCACCCCGATGCCGAGCGAGGCCAGGCCCCAGATGACGGCGAGCGCCACGCCGATATAGCGCGCGACGAGGCTGACCGAATTGCGCCCCGATCCGTCGAGATCGGTCGCGGGCAGATAGCGCTGGTCGAGCCAGCGCATGAAGGCGCGGACGATCGCCAGTCCGATAAACAGCATCAGCAGCCCGCGCAGGATCGCGCCGGGTGAAATCCAGACGCCGCCGACCTTCACCCCCTCGGCGAACTGACCGAGCTGGTCGAACACCGCGCCGGGATCGCTGCTCGCGCCGAAGGGGCGCAGCAACAGCCCCAGCGCCAGGATGATCAGCGTCAGCCGGACGACGCCCGACAGGACCAGGCCGAACTGGTCGACCATGCTGCCGCGTATGCCAAGCGCCCGCGTCAGGGTGACGCCGATCCGGCTGTCGCGCACGAACACGGTGGTGGCGATGTCGTCGGTGGCGACCAGCATCAGATAGAGCGCCGAGCCGAGCAGCACGGTCCAGCCGATCATCAGCGCGACGAACCACGCGAACCAGATATAGCCGATGACCAGCGCCACCGCCGCCACGCCCACCGCGATCCAGGCGAGGAGGATGGCGATGCTCAGCCCCGCGCTGATCCCGGCGCTCGTCGTCTGCTCGCGCGCGGCGCGCGCGGCGCGCAATCGGCCGAGCACGACCAGCGTGGCGACGATCAGCGCGAGGTGGATCAGCGCCTCGATCGCCTGGGTGGCGATGATCGCCGAACGGCTGCTGCCGATCGCGCCCTCGAACGATCCGATCATCGTCGTCGTGAAGGTCAGGACGGTCAGGACCCAGGACAGCGGCCGCAAGCGGTTGGCGGTCTCGTCATCGAACGGCGTGATCCGCCAGGACGGCTGGCTGCGCATCAAGACCGCGCCGGTCACCGCGGCGGTGAAGCCCGCGACGCCGGTGGCGAAGACGAACCCGTCGAGAAAGCCGCTCCAGCGCTGCGGCAGCAGGCCCGACCAGCGCAGCCCCTGCACGAACAGGAACGCGCCCGCCAGCGGGCACAGCGTGCCCACCGCCACCCGCCACAGGCTGTTGGCCGATCGCCGCACCCGGCTGGGCGGGGCCTCGGCGATCAGCCGCCGCTGCATCAGCCGGTGCGCCTTCAGCCGCACCGGCCCGACCAGGACGATCGCCAGCGCGAAGCCCAGGATCGCATGCCAGGGAATACCGCCACGCCATTGCCGCTGCAGCTGGGTGCCGCCCTGCTCCAGGAACAGCCATACCCGGCGCAGGTCGCGCGGCGTCTGGTCGAGGACGATCGTCCAGAAGGTCGGGCTGAGCGGCGACGGCACCTTGGAGGACAGTTTCTGGCTGAACTGCTCGGCCTGGCTGCGGTCGATCTCGTCGATCAGCTGGCCCGCCTCGACCCCCGCCAATCGGCCGCGCTTGATCGCGGCGTCCAGCGTCGTGCGCATATTGGTCAGCGTCCGCCGCTGCGCGCGCAATTCGGGCGCCTCCACCTCGCCGGGCGTCACCGTGCCCAGCCCGGCAATGCGCGCATTGACCAGCGCCAGCTGCTCGGTCAGGTCGGCGACCGCCTGGGTCGTCGCGGTCTGCGCCTCCTGCGCCTTGCCGCGCAGATCGCGACGGTC
This sequence comes from Sphingomonas pseudosanguinis, assembly GCF_052056765.1. Taxonomy (NCBI): domain Bacteria; kingdom Pseudomonadati; phylum Pseudomonadota; class Alphaproteobacteria; order Sphingomonadales; family Sphingomonadaceae; genus Sphingomonas; species Sphingomonas pseudosanguinis. Next base: position 167,223 of record NZ_CP189888.1, on the reverse strand, counting down.
ATCGTCATCGACACTCGCATCCAGCGCCCGGTCGACGCCGCGCACGTCCAGTTCGGCCTGCGCGATCCGATCCGTCGCGGCGGCCACCGGATCGCCCTGCGCCAGCGCCGGGCCTGCCAGGGCGAAGGCCGCGACGAGCCACAGGATCAGCGCGAGATGGCGGACAGTACGGGTTAGACGGACGACAAGGGGCATGGGAACAGGGCCAATCGGAACGGACCCAGCCCTCATACCCACCCCGCCCCCGTCAGGCGAGAGGCACCCGCCGGTGTCGCACGCGCATGGCATTTGCCAGCGGGGCGGAAATTGTGTGTACCGGGGACCCGGCACCGGTCGGGTTCGTTGGGAATACTCGGGAATTTTTGAAACCATGTCCGATTCGGCCGATCTGCCCCCGCGCGCCGCTATGCCCGAGCCGCCAGTCGACTCGGTGCAGCGCGACGCGCATGTGCTGGCCGGGATCAACCGCATCCTCCGCGAAGCGCTGAGCGCCTCGACCGAGGAGGATCTGGGGCAGCTGTGTCTGGAGGTGGCCGAGGACCTGACCGGCGCGGCGTTCAGCTTTTTCGGCGAGGAGCGCGATTCGAGCGGACGGCTCGACCATCTGGCGATCAGCGAGCGTGGCTGGGCCGCCTATCGTGGCAGCGACCCCGAATTTTCGCAGCGCAAGCTGCCCAATGGCCTGAAGATACATGGCATCTTCGGCGAGGTGATGATCCAGGATCGCACCCTGATCGTCAACGAACCCGCCAGCCATCCCGCGCGCGTCGGCCTGCCTCAGGGGCATCCGGTGCTGCACAATTTCCTGGGCGTGCCGCTGCGCCACAATGGCGAGACCTTCGCCATGTTCGCGCTGGGCAACCACCCGACCGGCTTTACCGAGCGCGAGAAGGCGATCGCCGAGGAACTCGCCCCCGCCATCGTCCAGGCGCTGCTGCGCAAGCGCGCCGAAGTGGCCTCGCGCGCCAGCCGCCGCCGGCTGCTGACCCTGATCGAGGGGATACCCCAGCTGGTCTGGACCGCGACCAGCGACGGCCGGTGGACCTGGGCCAGCCCGCAATGGGTGACAACGACCGGGCTGTCGGTCGAGGAGAGCCTGGGCCATGGCTGGCAGGCCGCCGTCCACCCCGAGGACCGCGATGCCGCGCACGCCTTCTGGGCGCAGGCCGGCGATCACGGCGACCTGACCATGGAGGGTCGGCTGTTCCATGCCGAGACCGGTCGCTATCGCTGGTACAAGACGCGCGCGACGCCGGTGCGCGACGATCACGGTGCGATCATCGAATGGTTCGGCACCTCGACCGACATCGACAATCTGCGCCGCCTGCAGGACCGGCAGGAGACGCTGGTCGCCGAGTTGCAGCACCGGGTCCGCAACATCCTGACCATCGTCCGGTCGATCTTCACCCGCACGGTCGAGGCGGGCGGGCCGATCGACGAGATTTCGGATCATTTCCGCGGCCGGCTGGACGCGCTGGCGCGCACCCAGATCGTCGCGACCCAGACGGTGTCGGGGCGCGTCGACCTGGAAAACCTGATCCGCGACGAACTGCTGGGCGTGGGGGCGATCGAGGACGAACGGCTGTCGATCCGGGGACCGGACGTCACCCTGCCGGCCGATACCGCCGAGTCGATTGGGCTGGCGATCCACGAACTGACGACCAATGCGTTGAAATATGGCGCGCTTCGTCATGCGACCGGGCGGCTGGCGATCGCCTGGCATGTCGAGGCGCATCCGAACGGCAAATGCGAACTGATTGTAAAATGGGATGAAACGGGTGTACCAGCCATGCCTGTCCCGCCGGTCCGTGAAGGATTCGGGACCGAGCTGATCCGTGAGGCTCTGCCCTATGGGCTGGGCGCGCGGACCGAATTGCAATTCCGTGGTGGCGGTGTCTTTTGCGTGATATCGTTACCATTGCCGGCTGAGGACGTCGGCCAGTTGAACCGGAGTGCCGAGGGATGAGCCACGATTCGCCGCTTGCCGCCAAGCGAATCCTCGTGGTGGAGGACGAATATTTCATCGCCCGCGACCTGGAGCGCGCGCTGCGCGCTGCCGATGCGATCGTCATCGGCCCGGTCGCGACGCTGGAGCAGGGATTGGACCTGGCCGAGACCCAGGAGCTGGATGCGGCGGTCCTCGACGTCAATCTGGCCGGCACCCGCGCCTTTCCCATTGCCGATCGGCTGTCCGCGCGGTCGGTGCCGTGGACCTTCCTGACCGGTTATGACGACTGGGCCCTGCCCGCCCCCTATCGCTCGGCCTCGATCGTCGCCAAGCCTTTCCATGCCGACCGCGTCATCCGCGCGATCGGCGCGCTGATGCCCGATGAAGGACGCGCATGACCCAGCTTTCCCGCAAAATCCGTCCCGAGGATGAGGTCGAGGGCCTCGACGCGCCCGCACTCCGCCGGCTGAACGCGCTCGGTCCGCTGGACGCGGCGGATCGCGAGCGGCTGCTTGCCGCGATGGCCGAGGCGCGGATCGTGCCGGTGCGTCACCCCATCCTGACCCTGGGCCGGCCGATGCCCGAAAGCCAGATCCTGCTCCACGGCTGGGCCGCGCGCGTCCGCATCCTGCCCGATGGCCGGCGCCAGTTCATGAGCTTCTATCTGCCCGGCGACGTGATCGGGCGCGTGCATCACGCCCTGCCGATCGCCTCGGCGACGGTGATCGCGCTGACCGAATGCGTGCTGTGCACCGCCCCCGCCGCGCCCGCCGGATCGAGCCTGGAACAGGTCTATGCCGTCGGCGAGGCGCTCGACGAGGCCTATCTGCTCGGCCATGTCGTCCAGCTCGGCCGACTGAACGCGCAGGAACGGATCGGCGACTTCCTGCTGGAAATCTATGAGCGGCTGTCGCTCGCCGGGCTAACCGTGGGCGGCAGTTTCGAGATGCCGCTGACCCAGGAGATGCTGGCCGACGCGCTGGGGCTGACCCCGGTGCACGTCAACCGCATGATCCAGCAGGCCCGGCGCGACGGCGACCTGATGTGGAAATCGGGCCGCGTCCTGCTGCGCGATCCCAATCGCACCGCGCGCACGATCGGCCGCCTCCGCCCGCAGGTGACGGGTGGCCAGCCCGAGTACGGGACCGATACGGCGTCGGAGCCTTCCCGACCGGCGTAAAGGCGATCATCACAAATTGACCGATATATGTTTGCCTTTGGTCTCTGATTGGCATTTTCATCATATCGTCATCGATATTTCGCCGATCTGACATCACCTCCCCCTAACGCCCCCGTCGAACCGGCATACCGGCCGATGGGGGATCATATTCATGCTTACGTCTCGCAGCCTGCTGAAGGCTTCGGTTTCGCTCATCTTGATGACCGGCGCGCTGGCCGCACCCGCCATGGCGCAGCAGGTGCCCACCGGCCCGACCGCCGCCGATGAGGGCGAACAGGGCGAAGAGATCGTCGTCAACGGCACCTATGCCCGCAGCCTGGCGGCCGGCATCGAGACGAAGCGCCGCGCGGCCTACGGCGTCGATTCGATCAGTTCGACCGACATCGGCAAGTTCCCGACGCAGAACGTCGCCGAGGCGCTGCAGCTCGTGCCCGGCGTGGCGATCACCCGCCCGCGCGGCGAGGGCCTGTATGTCAGCGTGCGCGGTCTGGGGCCGCAGTTCCAGAACACGCTGATGAACGGGCGCACCATCGCGCTCAACGACCTGATCGAAAATGGTGGTGCTGCCGGGCGGCAGTTCCGCTTCGAGATGCTGCCCGCCGAATTCACCTCGAGCATCGACGTGGTGAAGACTCCGACCGCCGACATGAGCGAAGGCGCGCTGGGCGGCAATATCGACGTCAAGACCTTCCGCCCGCTCGAGGTCGGCAACAAGACGACCGTCAACATCCGCGGCACCTACACCACCCAGACCAAGGATGTGCGCCCCAACGTCACCGTGCTGACCAGCGCCAAGAACGGCGACGGCACCTTCGGCATCCTGGCGGGCGCGCAATATTGGGGCAAGACGGTCCGCAACGACCGCTTCATGAACTTCGGCTGGCTGCTGAACCGCTACGTCGATCCGACCGATCCGAACGCTCCGAAGCGTGGTGGCGCGCCGACCGGCCTCTACTCGCCGACCCGCACCCGCCCGACCGTCGAGACCGAGGATCGCAAGCGCATCTCCGGCATCGTGTCGGCGCAATGGGCGCCCACGACCGAGCTGGAAACCACGCTGGACGTGATCGCGACGCGCCTGGACGTCGCCTATGACGAGTTCGGCCTCGACATCTATCCCGACGACGTCAACGTCACGATCGGCAACGTCAAGCAGCTGCCGACCGTGCTCCAGCCCGGCTATACCGTCACCGGCGACACGATCACCAAGGCGACGATCGCCAATGCCCGCTTCATGGGCACCCGCGAATACAGCCTCAACCGTCACGACCTGCTGACCATCGGCCTGAAGCAGGCGTGGAACCCGGATCGCTGGCATGTCACCGCCAATGTGAACTGGTCGGCGGCGCACAGCTATCACCCCGATTACCGCACCGGCACGGTGCGCAGCCGCGCCTATTTCATCGCGCCGCTGACCTATGACGCGAGCGCCGGCTATCAGACGATGCCGACCTTCACGACCCCGGTCGATGTCACCAATCCGGCCAATTACAAGCTGTTCCAGTTCAACATCGCGCCCAAGGACAGCAAGGACTGGGATTTCTATTCGCGCCTCGACGTTGCGCATGATTTCGACGGCTTCCTGTCGAAGCTGGCGGCGGGTGGCGAATATCACTGGCGCAAGCGCGACTATTTCCGCCGCGACTATCTGATCGACACCGGCACCAACCAGCCGCTGACCAATTACGGCGCGGGCGCCTATCAGCAGCTGCCCTATGACGATTTCCTGTCGGACGTGGGCGGCAATGCGTTCCGTAACTGGCTGGTCCCGACCACCGCGGCCTATGTCGGCAATTTCTTCACCCCCGCCATCCAGGCGCAGGGCCTGTCGCTGGGCGACCGCCGTTCGTCCTTCGTCGTCAGCGAAAAGATCGCCGCCGCCTATGTCCGCGCCGATTATCAGTTCGACGCAGGCGCGGTGCCGGTCAGCGGCAATGTCGGCGTGCGCTATGTCCACACCGATCAGGTGGCGAGCGGCACGCTGACCGCCGGCAGCACTTACACGCCGGTCAGCTACCCCAAGACGTTCAACAACGTCCTGCCCAGCTTCAACCTGCGCGCCGATCTGACGCAGAAGCTGGTCGGTCGTCTGGCGGCCAGCCGCGTGCTGACCCGCCCCAACGTCACCGACACCGCGCCGCGCATCACCGTGTCGACCGATGCGCAAACCGCCAGCGGTGGCAATCCGCAGCTCGTCCCCTTCCTCGCCACCCAGTTCGACGGGTCGCTGGAATGGTATTTCGCGCCCTCGGGCATGTTGTCGGGTGCGGTCTTCTACAAAGCGATGGACGATTACATCACCCAGTCGAATACCGAGATCAACATTCCGAATCGCGGCACCGTCCGCCTGTCGAGCTCGGTCAACGGCGGCAATGCCAAGGTCTATGGTGCGGAAGCGGCCTATAGCCAGGTCTTTACCTTCCTGCCCGAGCCGTTCGACGGCTTCGGCGTGCAGGGGTCCTACACCCATACCGAGGTAAAGGCCGACTACACAGCGGGCTCGCGCACTATCAAGGATCAGCTGATCGGCCTGTCGAAGAACAGCTTCAACCTGGTCGGCTTCTACGACAAGGGGCCGCTGTCCGCCCGCCTGTCCTATGTCTGGCGCGACAAATATCTGTCGAGCACGGGCAGCACGGTGCAGGCGCCGACCTATGTCGCGGCCTTCGGATCGCTCGACGGCCAGCTGTCGGTGCGCACCGCCGACAATATGACGCTGACGCTGGAGGGCATCAACCTGGCCGGCGCGCGCCAGAACACCTATAACGACAACAATCTGCGCTTCGGCGAGATCAACTATTATGGCCGGACGATCCTGTTCGGCGTGCGGGCCGAGTTCTGATGTCGGCCCGGACCTTCCTGACGCTGGCGGCGGTCCTCGCGACCGCCGCCGCCCCGGTGCCGCAAGCCCCGTTGCGGATGAACGACATTCAGGTCGTCGGCTCGCACAACAGCTACAAGAAGCGGATCGCGCCGGCGGTCTTCGCCGAACTCGAACGCCGCGATCCCAAGCTCGCCGCCGCGCTCGATTACGATCACCTGACGCTCGCCGAACAGCTCGATCGCGGGGTGCGCCAGTTGGAGATCGACATCTTCGCCGACCCGCAAGGCGGGCGTTTCGCCGATCCCAAGGGCGAGGCCATGGCACGCGCCGCCGGCGAGCAGACCGGTTTCGATCGCGCCGCGATGATGAAGCCGGGCTTCAAGGTCTTCCACATCCCCGAGGTCGATTACCGATCCTGCGGCACGTTCAAACAATGCATCGGCCAGATCGACGCCTGGTCGCGCGCGCATCCGCGCCATCTGCCGATCATGGTGACGATCAACGCCGCCGACCGGCCGATCAACAAGCCCGGCGTCACCGATCCGCTGCCGCTGACCGCGCCGCTGCTCGATGCGCTCGACGCCGAGATCCGCGACGTGCTGACGTCCGACCGCATCATCACGCCGGACGACGTACGCGGCAAGGCGCCGACGTTGCGCGAGGCGGTGACCACCAAAGGTTGGCCGACGCTCGATCGCGCGCGCGGGAAAATCTGGTTCGTGCTCGACACGCCCCCGGACGTGTCCGACCGCTACCGCGCGGGGCATCCGTCGCTGAAGGGTCGTCCGATCTTCGGCTGGTACGACACCGACCAGCCCGAGGCCTCGGTCGAGATCGTCGGCGACCCGCGCACCGATGGCGCCAAGATCAGGCAGTGGGTGAAACAGGGCTTCATCGTCCGCACCCGCAGCGACGCCGACACGCGCGAGGCTCGCGAGAACGACCATGCCCGCCAGCAGGCCGCGATCGACAGCGGCGCACAGGCGGTGTCGACCGATTATTATCCCGGTGCGCCCGCTCGCGCGTGGAACAAGGGCTTCACCGTGACCCTGCCCGGTGGGGTGATGGAACGCTGCAACCCGGTCACGCGCGCGCCGGACTGCACCTTGCCCCGATAAGGGCCTTCATCTCCGCAACAGCAAAACGCCCGCCGATCGACCATCGGCGGGCGTTTTCTTGTCGCCGCGATCAGCCGCCCCGGCCGGCCGCCAACGCCATCGGCTCGAACGTCATATGCGACGCCCCGGCGCGCACCCGTATATCGGTCAGCACATCGTCCAGCGTCAGGTCGGCGAGCTTCTCCTCCAGCGCCTCGCGCACCGGTGTTAGCATCGCCTCCAGGCTGGGGGTGATATGGCGATCGATCACGCTGTCGCCCTCGGGCGGCTGGCGGTGGAAGGCGAAGAAGTTGCGATCCTCGACCGCATGATAGACATCGACCAGCCGGATTTCCGACGACGGCCTGGCCAGCATCGCCCCGCCGCGATTGCCCAGCTGCGACCGGGTCAACCCTGCGCTCGCCAGCCGCAGCAGAAGCGCACGGACGACCGCGGCGTTGGAATTGACACTGGCGGCGATGTCTTCGGAGCGAAGGGGCATGTCGCCATGATCGGCAAGCAGCGCCAGCATATGCAGCGAGACGACAAAACGCGTACTGGTCGGCAAGTAATCCCGCTCCTGTTTCCCCGTTCCGCTCCGGCCCCAACGCCAGAGCGGCACTGCTGACCGCATATCATACCCATGCACGGTCAATCAGTTAATAACTCAGGTTAGTCTTATACGATCACCGATGCCACGCAAGCCCGGCATCGTTTACGGTCGGCAGAACACCGCGCGGCCGGGAAAGTGCCACGCGCCCCTATCCTTTCGCGCCACCACCCAGCCGGATCTCGTACAGCTCGGGCCAGTTCTTGCCGGTGACGAAAATCCGGTGCTTCGCCCGGTCATAGGCGATGCCGTTGGCCACCGAATCCCGGTCGGTGACGCCCGCGCGCGTGACCAGTTCGCTCAGGTCGACGACCCCCTTCACCACGCCGTTCGCCGGATCGATCCGCACGATATAGGGCGTCATCCAGACATTGGCCCAGATCTGCCCGCCGATATATTCCAGCTCGTTGAGATATTTGAGCGGCCGGCCATTGACCGTGACATCCAGCGTGCGTGCCACCGCCATGGTGGCGGGGTTCAGGAAGCGCAGGCGCGGCGTGCCGTCCGACAGGATGATCTGGCGACCGTCATCGGTCATCGCCCAGCCCTCGCCGGCATATTTCCATTCGCCGAGCTTCTTGAGCGCCGGCCGGCTCCAGCGGAAACCGCGTCCGCCATGCCAGGTCACGCTGCGCAGTTCGGGGCCCCAGGCGACGATGCCCTCGCCGAACAGGCCGGAGGGCACGGTCGCCTGGCGCAGCGTCCTGCCGCTCGCCAGATCGACCTGGCGGATCACGCTCTGCCCCTCGCGACCCGTGCTTTCATAGAGTGCGCCATCGGCGATCAGCAGCCCCTCGGTGAAGGCGGTACTGTCATGCGGATAGGCGCGGACGACCACTGGCTTTTCGACCGGCGGCGGTGCGGGCGCAGGAACGGGGGCCGTCGCCTGTGGTGCGGCGGCCGGCAGCAGCAGCGCGAGCGCGAGGATCAGCGGACGGACCGTCACAGCGTGCGCACCAGTCGCGCCACCCGCGCGATCCAGGCGGGCGCCGTCACCGTCACCCCCGCCGCCCCCGGCTCCAGCGGCAACAGATGCAACCCGTCGCCGGGTAGGCCCGCCAGGCGGGCAAAGACATAACCACCGGCCGACCGGGGAACGAGGATATCGCGATTCATGGCCTCGGCGAATCTATCGGGGCCAAGGGGTTCGCACCAGAGCTCATCGCCCGCCCGGTATTCGCCGACCGCGCCGGTCACCGTGACCGCCATCATCCCCGGCGCAGCGCAGGGCGGCGACACCACCCGCGCGGTCCGGGGTGCGACCGCGCCGCGTGGCCCCAGCAGCGCCGCGACGGGCAGCGTCTCGCGCACCGGCAGGGTCACCAGATCGGTCGCGGTACAGCCCAGCGCCGCCGCGATCCGGTTGAGCCAGGGCAGCGACACGGTGCGCGTCCCCATCTCCAGCCGCCCGATCGTCTGCGGCGTGGTCGGAGGGCAACAGGCCCGCGCGACATCGTCCAGCGTCATGCCCTTGGCGCGGCGCACTTCGCGGATCGCGGTGATCATCGCCATCTCCCCCCTTGAACCTTCCCGGTTCCAAGGTGTCGGACAGTCCCGCCGCGATGGCAAGCCCCGGCCCGCTGGCGGCCGTCCCCCGGCTGGGCTAAGCGGGCGGCTCGACAGGTTTTTCTCCGGAGGTGTCGCCGATGCGGTTCGCGATCGTCAAATGCCATGGGTCGGGCAACGACTTCCCGATGATCGACGCGCGTACACTGTCCCTGAGCGAGGCGGAATGGGCGGGCGTGGCGCGCGCTCTGGCCGACCGCGCCGGACCGGTCGGCGGCGACGGGCTGCTCCTGCTGGTCCCCGGCGACGAGCGCGCCGAATTCGGCATGGTGATGCGCAACAGCGACGGCAGCGAGGCCGAGACGTGCCTGAACGGCGTGCGCTGCGTCGCGCGGGCAGGGTTCGAGGCGCTGGGGATCGACGCCGCCACCGTCCGGCTCAAGACCTCCTACGCCACCGCGTCGCATGACGCCGATCTGATGCCCGGAGTCTATACGGTGCGCGAGACCGCCGGCCCCGCCGGGCTGTCGACCGCCGCCTGGCCGATCCATGGCGCGCCCGAGCGGCTGGTCGATGCGGTGCTGCCGATGCTCGACCCCGCGCGCCGCTTCACCGCCGTCACCATGCCAAACCCCCATTTCGTCCATTTCGTCGAGACGGTGGACGAGGCCGAGCTGGTCCGGCTGGGCGAAATCTGCGAGGCCGCGCCCGACTGGCTACCGAACCGCGCCAATGTCTCCTTCGTCGAGCTGCGCGGGGACTCGCTGTTCGTCCGCACCTTCGAGCGCGGTGTCGGCCTGACCGACAGTTGCGGCAGCGCGATGGCGGCCTCGACCTATGCCGCCTGCCTGACCGGCCGGATCGCCTGGGACGTGGCCACCGTGGTGTTTAACCGTGGTGGCCTGGTCCGCGCCTTTGCGGGCGAGGACGGCATGGTCACGCTGTCGGGCAATGCGACCTATGAATGGGCGGGTTCGGTCACGGTCGACCTGGACACCGAAACGGCGAGCGATCTGGTGGTGGAGCGACGCTTTCCGGACGAGATCGCGGCATGGGAGGCGGCCAAGCGGGGGTGAGGTGTCGGGCGTGGCCTTCGACTTCGCTCAGGCGGAACGGCGGATTGGGAATAGGGCTCACCGCCGTTCCATCTGAGCGAAGCGGCAGCGCGTGACGGGCTCGCACCATGCGCTCTGCCAGACCGAGCACATGGCCCAGGCCGGATCGACATTCATTTCATTCCTCCCCTGGAAGGGGAGGTGGCAGGCCGCAGGCCTGACGGAGGGGTATCCCGGCTGGAGAGATTGGACTGCATCCGCGACCGGGGACACCGCTCCACCATCTTTAGGATAGTCCCCAGTATCAGGACGAACACCCCCGACGGACGTTTTCCATGGCATCAGCGGGTTGATGCCTTTGCTAGCGAGAACGGCATGGTCACGCTGTCGGGTATGCGACCGACGAATGGGCCGGTTCGGTCGCGGGCGACGTGCGGGGCGAGGCCTTCGACTTCGCTCAGGCTGAACGGCCGTTGAAGTGCATGGCATCGTCAGGCGCGATGGATACAGCCTGACCTCCGTTCCGCCTGAGCGAAGTCGAAGGCCACGCGACTCGCCGCGACCAACGCAACACCCCGCCACGCGGCGCGTTATCCGATCATGCTTCCCGTCCGCCGCCAGATCGCCGACCAGATACGCGACGTCGTCGGCAGCGACCGGATCGACCTGTCGCGGCCGCCCGGCGATGACGGACTGTTCGGCCCCGGTTCGGCGACCTGGGCAGTGCATGGCGATTTCACCGCGATGATGGCGGGCGGCATCGCATCGCTACTCATCCAGATGCTGCACCCTGCCGCGCTGGCGGGCGTGTGGGATCATAGCGATTTCCGCCGCGACATGGCGGGCCGGTTGCGGCGGACGGCAGGGTTCATCTCGGTCACCACCTATGGCTCGACCGAGGCGGCGGAGCGGATGATCGCGCGGGTGCGCGCCGTCCATACCCGTGTGAAGGGCAGCCTTCCCGACGGCACGCCCTATGCCGCCGATGATCCGCACCTGCTGACCTTCGTCCATGCCGCTGAGGTCGACAGCTTCCTGCGCGCGCACCGCACCTATCGCGATCCGGCCTTTCCCGATGCACGAGCCGACCAGTATCTGGCGGAGATGGCGACGCTCGCGCGGCGGCTGGGCGCGCAGGAGGTACCCGAGGACCGGCAGCAACTGGCGCGCTTCCTCGCCTCGGTCCGCACCGAGTTGCGGGTCGATGCACGAACGCGGGTGGTCGCGCGCACGCTCCTCAATCAGCCGGCACCCAGCCCGGCGCTGGCGCCGGTCAGCAAATGGCTGACCCAGGCGGGGATCGCGCTGCTCCCCGACTGGGCGGCGCGACTGCACGGTTTGGAGGCGACCAGCGCGATGCGACCGGCGATCCGGGTGGGCACGCGCCAACTGGGCGGCGCGATCCGCTGGGCGCTGGCGGGCTGAGCCAGGCCGGATCGACATTCCTCTCATCCTCCCCTGGAAGGGAAGGTGGCAGGCCTAGACCGGAATGACATCGTATCGAACCAATGCGAGCCCCTCCCCTGAAGGGGAGGGGTTGGGGTGGGGCATCGCCCCACACTGCCCGCCTGTGGAAGCGCCCCACCCCCGCCCCCCCCCTGAAGGGGAGGGGTGTGCAGGCCTGAGAGACTGGACCGCATCCACGACGGGGGCCGCCCCTTCACTATCCGTCGGATGCCCCCCTTACAGGATAGGAAAGCCGGTGAAGCGGCTGAAAGTCGATCCGGCCTACAGCGTCCCCAGCCGCCGCATCGCCGCCAGATAGGCGCGCATCCCCTCCAGCGCGCGCTCGGTCAACACCATGAACGCGCGGCGGCGATCGACGGGATCGGGTTGCCGCGCGAACAGCCCCGCCTCGGTCATCTTGCCGATCCAGCGCAGCGCGGTCGTCGGCGCGACGGCGGCGGCGATGCACAGGCTCGACACCGATACCCGCGTCCCCTCCAGATGCGCGGCGTAGAGATCGAGCAACATGTCCCAGGCCGGTTCCTCGAACAGCCCCGATCCGAAAAAGCCGTCGCGCAGCCGCCGCGCACGGATCATCCGGCGGATCAGTTCGGCATCGCCCGGCTGGACGCGGGCGGTCGCGGCGTGAAAGCTCTGATGCCGGTCGCTGACCCCGCCGCCGCGCCGGTCGTCGTCGCCATGGGTCGACAGCCGCGCCAGCACCTCGGCGATGCGCGCCACTTCGGCATTCAGCTGGCGCAGGCGTTCCGATTCGCCTTCATGGACATGGCTGTGCAGCATCGTCGCGCCGCTATTGGTCGCGCCCGCCACCGCCAGCGCGGCGACCAATTCCAGCTCGCTGGCGTCGCACAGCATGGCGACGCGCGGGCCGAGCAGCATCGCCGCGACCAGATCGATGTCCTCCACGGGCAGGCTGACGACCACCGACAGGTCGAGCGCGGTCGCCACCGCGTCGATCCGCGCCAGCGCGACCTCCATCGCCGCCGCCGGCGCGCCATGCGTGTCGATCAGCAGCAGCGGCCGCCCCGCCTGTCGCCCGATCTCCTCGGCCACCCCCGGCCAGTCGATGCTGCGCATCACCCGCCCGCCGGCCTGCCGCACCGCCTGCGCCGCCGCCCCCGCCAGCGCCGGGGCGCTGATCAGGACGACCGCGAATCCGTCGCCATAAGGATCATGCTGGTCCACATTCGCTCCCCCGCCCCGCGCCCATGGCGGCGCGCTTCGTCATCTGCGGTCGCACGGCACGGGCAACGCCAGGCCCCGCGCCCGCCGCCCTCGCCCTGCGACCCATGCGGACGTCCGGGAGTCGACGTCCGCTCGAATCAGGTGCTCAGCCGAGCGCCTTGACGATCTCTTCGACCATCTTCTTGGCGTCCGCCAGCAGCATCATGGTATTGTCGCGATAAAATAGCTCGTTATCGACGCCCGCATAGCCGACGCCGCCCATCGAGCGCTTGATGAACAACACCGTCTTGGCCTTTTCGACGTCGAGCACCGGCATGCCGTAGATGGGCGAGGAGCGATCGGTCTTGGCCGCCGGGTTGGTCACGTCGTTCGCGCCGATGACGAAGGCGACGTCGGTCTGCGCGAACTCGGCGTTGATGTCCTCCAGCTCGAACACCTCGTCATAGGGCACGTTCGCCTCGGCCAACAGCACGTTCATATGGCCGGGCATGCGGCCGGCGACCGGGTGGATGGCGTATTTGACGCGCACGCCTTCCTTCTTGAGGAGATCGCCCATCTCGCGCAGGACATGCTGCGCCTGCGCCACCGCCATGCCGTATCCGGGGACGATCACGACCTGCTCGGCCTGGCTCATCAGGAAGGCCGCGTCCTCGGCGCTGCCGCGCTTCCATGGGCGATCGACCGCCGCGCCACCGCCGGCTGCCCCGGCATCGCTGGCACCGAAGCCGCCCGCGATCACGCTGATGAAGCTGCGGTTCATCGCCCGGCACATGATATAGGACAGGATCGCGCCTGACGACCCGACCAGCGCGCCGGTGATGATCATCGCGCTGTTGTGGAGCGTGAAACCCATCGCCGCCGCCGCCCAGCCCGAATAGCTGTTCAGCATCGACACCACGACCGGCATGTCCGCGCCACCGATGGGGATGATCAGCAGGAAGCCGATGGCAAAGGACAGGATCGTGATCGTCCAGAAGATCCACGGCGCCTGATCCCGCGTGAACATCGCGACCAGAATGACGATCGCGCCAAGGATACCGAGGTTCAGCGCATGGCGGCCGGGCAGCAGGATCGGCTTGCCCCCCATATTGCCGTTGAGCTTGAGGAAGGCGATGACCGAGCCCGAAAAGGTGATCGCGCCGATCGCGACGCCCAGCGCCATTTCCACCCGGCTGACGACATGGATGCTGGCAAAGGGCTGTCCGATCAGGGGCACGACCATGTCGGCGATGTCGAAGGCGAGCGGGTTCAGGAAGGCGGCGCAGGCGACCGCGACGGCGGCGAGGCCGACCAGCGAGTGGAAGGCGGCGACCAGCTGCGGCATTGCGGTCATCGCGATGCGCCGCGCGGTGGTGATGCCTACAGCCGCGCCCAGGCCGATGGCGGCGAGGATTTCGAAGGCCGTGACCAGATCGACGAAGTCGTCGCCGAACGCCAAGGACGGGCCGTGCGCACCGCTCACGCCGCCTAGCGGCACGTGGGTAACGAGCGTCGTGACGACGGCGATGGCCATGCCGATCATGCCGAATCGGTTGCCCCGCTGGCTGGTCGTCGGGCTCGACAGCCCGCGCAGCGCCAGGATGAAGCACACACCCGCCACCAGATAGGCGAGCGAGACCCAAGGGTTGGCGGCGATGGCCTCGACCGCAGGGGTGAGCGGCGCGGGCGGCAGCGCAGGTGACACTGGGGCGATCACGAGCGCTTCTCCTTCTTGCGGTACATGGCGAGCATCCGCTGCGTCACCGCAAAGCCGCCGAAGATGTTGATGCTGGCCAGCACCACCGCCGCCAGCCCCAGCCACTTGGCCACCCCCGACCCCGTCGATCCCGAGGTGGCGGCGGACGCGATCAGCGCGCCGACGATGATGACCGAGGAGATGGCGTTGGTCACCGCCATCAACGGCGTGTGCAGCGCCGGCGTCACCGACCAGACGACATAATAGCCGACGAAACACGCCAGCACGAAGATCGACAGAATCGATATGAAGTCCATGCTATTCCTCCCCGGTATGGCGGCTGGCGGCGGTGGTCAGGATATGGCTCGTCACGCCCTCGATGTTCTTATGGATGTCGGTCGCAGCAATGCGCAGCGTGGTCAGGCCACGGTCGGCGAACCAGTTGTCTCGCGATGCATCCCGTTTTGGCCGATCGCCGCGATTGTGCGCTTCGCTATCCACTTCAATGACCAGCCGTGCCTCATGGCAATAGAAGTCAGCAATGTAGGGGCCTGAGGGATGCTGACGCCGGAATTTTAATCCGCCTGGACGATAGCGGAGGACCTGCCACAGGGTGATTTCAGGCGCCGACATATCCTGCCGCAACTCACGCGCACTGTCGCCAACCCCATCGATTCCCTGCAACATTCAATTCCTCCCCTGCAAGGGGAGGTGGCAGGCCGAAGGCCTGACGGAGGGGTGTCCCCCTCTCGATAGCGCGACACCCCTCCGACGCGCTGCGCGCGCCACCTCCCCTGCAAGGGGAGGAATAGGGGTCATGACTGCAACCTCGGATTCACCACCTGCCCGTCTTTCGTCAGGCGGATCGCATCGCCGATCTCGACATCCAGCACCGGCCGGCCGGCATCCTTGTCCCAGAAGGCCGCGAGGAAATTGTACAGGTTGCGCGCGAACAGCGCGGAGGCGTCGGCGGCGAGCAGGCTGGGCATGTTGCGGTGGCCGACGATCGTCACGCCGTGCCGCCGCACCACCTCGCCCGCGACCGCGCCCTCGACATTGCCGCCAGCCTCGACCGCCAGATCGACGATCACGCTGCCGGGGCGCATCGACGCGATCTGCGCATCGGTGACGAGGCGCGGGGCGGGGCGGCCGGGGATCAGCGCGGTGGTGATGACGATGTCCTGCTTGGCGATATGCCCGGCGACCAGCTCGGCTTGCGCCCGGCGATATTCCTCGCTCGTCTCGCCGGCATAGCCGCCCGTGCCCTCGCCCTCGATCCCCGCCACGCCCTCGACGAAGATCGGCTTGGCGCCCAGCGACTGGATCTGCTCACGTGTGGCCGAGCGGACATCGGTGGCCGACACCTGCGCCCCCAGCCGCCGCGCGGTCGCGATCGCCTGCAGCCCGGCGACGCCCACCCCCATCACGAAGGCGCGCGCGGCAGGGATCGTCCCCGCCGCCGTCATCATCATCGGAAAGGCACGGCCATAGGCGCTCGCCGCCTCCAGCACCGCCTTGTAGCCGGCCAGGTTCGACTGCGACGACAATATGTCCATCGACTGGGCGCGGGTTATACGCGGCATCCAGTCCATCGCCAGCGCCTCCAGCCCGGCGGCGGCATAGCCGGCCACCGTCTCGCGTCGTCGAACGGGATCGAAGGCCGCGACCACCCAGCCCCCCGGCGCCATGCCCGCCAGCATCGCCGGCTCGGGCGCCTGTACCGCCAGCACGATGTCCGCCCCCGCCAGAACGCCCGCGCGGTCGGCGACGGTCGCGCCCGCCTGTTCGTAATCGCCGTCCGCGATCCCGGCCCGCTCCCCCGCCCCGCGCTCGACCGCCACGCGCGCGCCCAGCGCGATCAGCTTGCGCACCGTCTCCGGCGTGGCGGCGACGCGACGTTCGGCCTCGGCGCTTTCGAGCAGGACCGCGATGCCGGGGGGCATCAGGCGATCAGCCAGATGACGATCGCAACCAGGATGGCGGCCGCGACCGCGCCCCATTTGAGCAAGGCGATCATCAGGTCATAGGTCGCGACATTGCTCTTGATGTCGCCCGTGCCGGTGTCGTTGGCGGCCATGGTCCCTCACCTCCGATATCGCGTCGGGACATTGATCGCCCCGTTCGCCTTGGCCGCGAGTGTATGCGCCCGCGTGAGGGGATCAACCCCGAAAGGACCGAATCGCCGAACCCCGCATCCTTGCCGATGATTGGAAAGACGAGAGAAATTGACTCGGCCGCGCGGACAACGAAAACTGTCCCGAATTAACGCGGATTTTAACGAAATTGCGCTATAGAGCGGCCAACAGGGGTTACAGGACTGGTTATGACGCGCAACGGCCAACGTTTGCTGCTGCTGATTGACGATGAACCTGCCCAGCGCCGGCTGATCGCCGCGCTGGCGCAGCGGGGCGGCTGGCGTACCCTGTTCGCGACCGATGCCGACATGGCCGCCTCGATCATGGGATCGGCGCAGGGGCGCGAGCTGGACGCGGTGCTGATCGATCACTGGGCGCCGGGGGCCGATGCCACCGCGCTGATCGCCGAATGCCACGCCCTTCGCCCCGAACTGCCCATCCTGATGCTGACCGCCAATGATTCGGTGGCGCAGGCGGTGGCGGCGATGCGCGCCGGCGCCACCGACTTCCTGGTCAAGCCGCTGGCCCCCGAACGACTGCTCGCCGCGCTGGAAGCCTGCGTCGCGGCCCAGACCAGCGGCGAACTGCGCCCGCTGACCGAAAAGATCCCCGCGCTGCTCGCCTTTGACGAGATCGTCGGCGACGCCCCCGAATTCCGCGCCGCACTGGGTGTCGCGGCCAAGGCGGCACGCGCGCGCGTGGCGGTGCTGATCGAGGGCGAGGGCGGCGTCGGCAAGGAATCGCTGGCCGAGGCGATCCATGTCGCCAGCCCGCGTGCGCAGCGTGAGATGGTGCGCGTCAACTGCGCCGCCACCCCCGCCAACATGCTCGACAGCATCATCTTCGGCCATGAGGAAGGTGCCTTTGCCGGCGCGTTCGAACGCCGGGTGGGCAAGATCGTCGAGGCGGACGGGTCGAGCCTGTTCCTCGACGAGATCGCCGGCATGCCGCTCGATACGCAAGGCCGGCTGCTCGACATGCTCCAGACGGGCGCGATCGTGCCGCTGGGCGCGCGCCATGCCCGCGAGGTCGATGTGCGCGTGATCGCCGCCGCCGATGGCCGATTGCTGGAGGCGGTCGAGGCCGGGCGCTTCCGCGAGGACCTCTATTACAAGCTCAACGTCGTCCACGTCGCCATCCCGCCGCTGCGCGACCGGGCGGACGACATTCCCGCGCTGACCCGCCATCTGCTCGACCGGATCGCGCAGCAGCCGGGGCTGTTCGCGCTCGACATCACCGACGAGGCGCTCGACCTGCTGCGCCGTTACGACTGGCCGGGCAATGTCCGACAGTTGCAGAACGCCCTCTTCCGCGCCGCCGTGCTGTGCGAGGGCGATGCCCTGACGCCCGCCGATTTCCCGCAGATCGCCTCGCTGGGCGATCGGCCCGCCGCCGCATCGGGCGCACAGAGCGCGCTGCATAATGGCGGGATCAACCTGTTCCGCCCCGACGGCAATCTGCGTCCACTGGAGGATATCGAGGCCGATGTCATCCGTCTGGCGATCGGCCATTATCGCGGTCGCATGACCGAGGTGGCGCGCCGGCTGGGGATCGGCCGGTCGACGCTCTACCGCAAGCTGGGCGAACTCGGCATCGATAACGCGGCGTGAGTGTCAATTCCTCCCCTATAAGGGGAGGTGGCAGGGCGAAGCCCTGACGGAGGGGTGTCCCGCTATCGAATAGGTGACACCCCTCCACCAGCTTCGCTGGTCCCCCTTCCCTTGCAGGGGAGGATTTTCAGAAACTTTACCACAACACCCCGTCGACGGGCTTCATCGGCTCGGGCGCGGGGTCGCCGATCGCCTGGAGCAGGTCGATCTCGATCGTGCGGCACATCGCGCTCAGCGGCAGGTCGTGGACCGTGTCGCTGAACGGATCGACCAGATCGTCACCGATCTGCAGCGCCGCCAGGAACATCAGGCCCGCGATCGACGACCCCACGGGCGTCGCGAAGCCCAGCGTCTCGACCAGGCCGATCGGCAGCAATACGCAGAACAGCCGTGTGAAAAAGGCCGGGATGAAGCGATACTGGTTGGGCAGCGGCGTGTTCTTCAGTCGCTCCATGCCGCCCTGCGAATTGGCGATGTCGACCAGCACCGATTCCATCTGCGTCTGCTGGATGGTGTCGATCCAGCCCTTGCGCTGGGCGTCCGCGATCCGGCGGCCGGTGCCGTCGAGCAGGCCGTTGGCGGTGTTGGTCCGCTCGAGCGCCGGCTCAGCCTCGCCGCGCGACAGGAAGCGCAGCACCTCGCCATCGACGGGCTGCTTGCGCAGCTGGCAGCGCAGCGCGTTCACATAGGCGATCTGGCGCAGCACGATCGAGCGCTTCAGGTCATGCGCATCGGGTTCGGGCAGGAAGTTGCGCGCGCTGCGGGCGATGTTGCGCGAGGCGTTGATCATCAGGCCCCAAAGCTGCCGCCCTTCCCACCAGCGCTGATAGGCCGAGTTGGTGCGAAAGCCGAGGAACAGCGCCAGCGCCGTACCGAACAGCGTCAGAGGCAGCGACGGCGCCTTGAACGGCAGGACATAGTAAGCGACGGTGACCACCACGTCCCAGATGAACAGCGCCAGCAGCGGACGCCACACCTCGGCGATGATGACACGGGTCCGGGGTACGGCATCGACGATCAAAACAGGTCTCCCTCAAGCGGCCACACCATGGGTCTCATCGCGCAGCAACGCCGAACCATCCGGTTGGATGCGCCTGCGAAATAAGTGCGGGAGGCTCGGAGGAAAGAGCGAACCGCGCTCCGGACATCAAACGTCACGAACCGCCATGGACTTGCCTTGGACCGGGCGGCGCGCAAATCGTTCAAACATAGGCATTTGCGGCGATGGCCACGCCGCCGTCACCGCGACCGCGCCGCGTGCCGCCCTTGCCGCGCGGGGGCTTGGCGGGCATGACAAAAATTATGACGTCCGCTCCCCCGCCCCGCATTCTGATCGTCGCCGGCTCCGATTCCGGTGGGGGTGCAGGCATTCAGGCGGATATCAAGACGGTGGCGATGCTGGGCGGCTATCCGATGACCGCGATCACCGCGATCACCGCGCAGAACACTTTGGGGGTGCAAGCGGTGCACCCCGTTCCCACCGATATGGTCCTGGCGCAGATCGACAGCGTGCTGAGCGACATCGGCGCCGACGCGGTCAAGATCGGCATGATCGGATCGGCCGAGACCGCGCATGCACTCGCCGACCGGTTGGAGACGCTGGAACTGCCGGTCGTGTTCGATCCCGTCATGATCGCGACCAGCGGTTCGGTGCTGGCCGATGCGGATGTCATCGCCGCCTTCCGCCGTTTCCTGGGCCTCGCCGCGCTGACCACCCCCAATCTGCCCGAACTGGCGGCGCTGGGCGGCGAGGCGGTGGTGCGGCATCAGACGCGCGCGCTGCTGGTCAAGGGCGGGCATGGCGAAGGGCCGGTGATCGAGGACCGGCTGGTCGAGCCGGGTGGCGAACAGCGCTGGCAGCATCCCCGATTGGAGACGACGTCCACCCACGGCACCGGCTGTACGCTGGCCAGCGCGATCGCGACCGGGCTGGGTCAGGGGCTGCCGCTGGCCGATGCGGTCGACCGCGCCATCGCCTTCGTCCAGGCCGCACTCGCCGCCGCGCCGGGGCTTGGTGCGGGGCATGGGCCGATGGGGCACGGGCTGGGCATGGTGCCCTTCTACCACCTGCTCGCCGCGCTCAGCCGGGAAGGCTGGAATGCCGCCGCCTTCGCCGCACGCTGGGGGTAATCCTTATCCTCCCCTGTAAGGGGAGGTGGCAGGCCGCAGGCCTGACGGAGGGGTGTCGCCCTCTCGATAGCGGGACACCCCTCCGACGCGCTTCGCGCGCCACCTCCCCTTACAGGGGAGGAATGGGCGCCTTCCAATCGCAGTTCCTCCGCGATAGAGCGCCGCCATGGTCGATCACAGTTTTCCCGCCCCCCTGTGCGGCGTGGACGAAGCGGGGCGCGGGCCGCTGGCGGGGCCGGTGGTCGCGGCCGCCGTCATCCTGCCCGAGCGGGACTGCCCCGCCGGCATCAACGATTCCAAGAAGCTGACCGAGAAGACCCGCGCGCGCCTGTGTGCCGAAATCCGCGCCTGTGCGATCGTCGGGATCGGCGTGGTCGAGCCCGAGGAGATCGACCGGCTCAACATCTATTGGGCGACGATGAAGGCGATGACGCTGGCGGTCGACGCGGTGGTCGAGACGCTGGGATGCCAGCCGGCGCATGTGCTGGTCGACGGCAACAAGTTGCCCAAATGGAACTATGCCGCCACCGCGATCGTGGGCGGCGATGCCAAGTCGCTGGCGATCGGCGCGGCCTCGATCGTCGCCAAGCATGTCCGCGACGAGATGATGATCGCCGCCGCCGAGACATGGCCCGCTTATGGATGGCACAGCAACAAGGGCTATGGCTCGGCCACGCATCTGGCGGCGCTTCGCGAACATGGCCCCACCCCACTCCACCGCCGCAGCTTCGCGCCTGTGGCGCAATGTTATCTCGACCTTTGATCGCTTATTCCTCCCCAAGCTATGCTTGGGGAGGGGGACCATCGCGTTTGCGATGGTGGAGGGGCCAGACGAACCGGCCATGCCCCTCCACCACGCCCTGCGGGCGCGGTCCCCCTCCCCATCTGACGATGAGGAGGATTTTACGGTTAACCCGAGTCGCAACCGCCACACCCCACTCCCTTGGGGGCGGAGTTATCCACAGCCCCCATATCTGCCACGAAATCGCAACACGTCGTCGAATCTGGCGGAATCCCGCGAGTCGCGAACGCGAATCGCCTCTTGACGTATGACTCATTCCGGGTGGATGCGAAGGGCTGAGGGCAGAAGGAACGCAGACGATGGGGGTCATCCAGACGGTGGGAAGGCCGATCGCGGCACGGCCGGTTTCGGCGGAGCGCGAGGATGCCCTGCCGCTCGACCAAATCCTGATGGGCGACTGTATCGCCGCACTCCGCTCGCTGCCCGACAAGTCGGTCGACATGGTGTTCGCCGACCCGCCCTATAACCTTCAACTCGGCGGCGAACTGTTCCGCCCCGATGGCAGCCATGTCGATGCCGTCACCGACGCCTGGGACAAGTTCGACACCTTCGCCGCCTATGACGCCTTCACCCGTGCCTGGCTGGCCGAATGCTACCGCGTGCTCAAGGACAATGGCTCGCTCTGGGTGATCGGCAGCTATCACAACATCTTCCGCGTCGGGACCGCGGTGCAGGATCTGGGCTTCTGGATCTTGAACGACATCATCTGGCGCAAGTCCAACCCCATGCCCAATTTCAAGGGCACCCGCTTCACCAACGCGCACGAGACGCTCATCTGGGCGTCGAAGGGCGAGAAGGCGAAATACACCTTCAACTATCGTTCGATGAAGACGCTGAACGACGAAATCCAGATGCGATCGGACTGGGAATTCCCGATCTGCGGCGGGCAGGAGCGGCTGAAGAAGGACGGGCACAAGGTCCATCCGACCCAGAAGCCCGAGGCGTTGCTCTATCGCATCCTGCTCGCTTGCACCCGGCCGGGCGATGTGATCGCCGACCCCTTTTTCGGCACCGGCACCACCGGCGCGGTCGCCAAGCGGCTCGGCCGTCGCTGGATCGGGATCGAGCGCGAGCCGACCTATTGCGCCGCGGCGATCGAACGGATCGAGGCCGCGCTGCCCTTGGACGAAAGCGCGCTGGCGACGATGCAGAGCCCCAAGGCGCAGCCCAAGGTGGCGTTCGGGACGCTGGTCGAGAACGGCTACCTCATGCCCGGCATGCCGTTGATGGATGCCAAGCGCAAATGGCGCGCGACGGTGCGCGCGGACGGGTCGCTATTGTCCGAATGCGGGCAGGCGGGGTCGATCCACCGACTGGGTTCGCTGCTCCAGAACCGGCCGACCTGCAATGGCTGGACCTTCTGGCATTATGAGCTGGAGGGCGCGCTGAAACCGATCGACGCGATGCGCCAGACCTGGCTGCTCGCGACGCAGCCCTGACCCTATTCCTCCCCTGTAAGGGGAGGTGGCGCGCGTAGCGCGTCGGAGGGGTGTCCCCCTCTCGATGGCGCAACACCCCTCCGTCAGGGCTTCGCCCTGCCACCTCCCCTTACAGGGGAGGATTTTGGATTATCACGATGCACCTGCGCCCCGTCCAATTCGTCGACACCCCGGTCGGTCTGGAAGACGGCAGCGCCCTGCGTCTGGCGGGCGGAATGCAGTGGTTCGCCGCCTATGAGGTGCGCGAGGGCCCCAACCGCCGCATCGTACCCGTCGCACGGTTCGCGCAGGAACTGGGCGGCTCCCCCCGTGCCGAGGCGCTCCACGCCGCCTTCACCACCCCCCGCAGCCCCTGGGTCATGGGGCCGCGCACACTGCGCTTCGACCAGCCGCAGGTCGCTGCGATCCTGAACGTCACGCCCGACAGCTTCTCCGATGGCGGCAAGCATGTCGGCGATCCGGCCGCCGCCGCCGATAGCGGCATGGCGATGGCGGCGCTGGGCGCGGCCGTCATCGATCTGGGCGGCGAGTCCACCCGTCCCGGTGCCGCCCCCGTCTGGGAAGGCGATGAGGTCGCCCGCACCGCCCCGGTCATCGAGCGGCTGGCACGCGGCGGCGCGCTGGTGTCGATCGACACGCGGAAAGCTGCCGTGATGGAAGCCGCGCTCGCCGCCGGCGCGGGCATCGTCAACGATGTCGCCGCGCTGCTGTGGGACGACCGCGCGCTGGAGGTGGTGGCCAAGGCGGGCTGCCCCGTCATCCTGATGCACTCGCCCGATCCCGAAAAGGGCGGGCATGGCCGGGTCGGGTATGGCGATGTCGTCACCGAGGTGTTCGATTGGCTGGAGGCGCGCATCGCGGCGGTCGTGGCGGCGGGCGTCGATCGGTCGCGGATCATGGTCGATCCGGGCATCGGCTTCGGCAAGTCGCTCGCCGACAATCTGGCGCTGGTCAACGGCCTGGCGATCTTCCACGGACTGGGCTGCCCGATCATGCTGGGGGCCAGCCGCAAGCGGATGATCGGCGCGCTGTCGAACGAAGCGCCCGTCGACGCCCGGCTGGGCGGGTCGCTAGCGCTGGCGATCAAGGGCGCGGAGGCGGGCGTCCAGCTGATCCGCGTGCATGACGTGGCGGAAACGGTGCAGGCGCTGCATGTCTGGCGGGGCTTACGCGACCGCGCCCTGATGGGATAGCGCGGGGATAAGGCCCTCGCTTTTCGGGGCCCAAACGCCCACATAGGGGCGATGCAGCGTCCCCAGCCCCAGATTATCCGCGTCATCGATTTGGAGACGACCGGACAGGCCCCGCCCACCCACGGCGTGTGCGAGATCGGCTGGCAGGACGTCGCGCTGGGCAAGGACGGCCGCTGGGAGCTGGAAGGCGAAGGCGGCAGCATCCTGGTCAATCCGGGCCGCCCCATCCCGCCGATCACCCAGGCGATCCACCATATCCTCGACGAGCAGGTCGCCGATGCGCCGTGGTGGCATGATGTCGCGCGCCGCGTGCTCGATCCCTGGCCGCGCCGTATCGCGCTGGCCGCGCACCGCGCCGATTTCGAGCAGCAATATTGCACCCCCGCCATGACCCAGTCGGCCGACTGGATCTGCACCTGGAAGTGCGCGCTGCGCCTGTGGCCCGACAGCCCCAGCTTTTCCAATCAGGTGCTGCGATACTGGCGCAAACCCGATGGGCTGGTGCATGAGCGCGGTCTGCCCATCCACCGCGCCTTTCCCGACGCCTATGTCACCGCGCACCATCTACGTGATCAGCTGAACGAGGCGAGCGTCGCGCAATTGCTCGAATGGTCGCGCAGCCCCGGCCTGTTGCCGCGCGTCCGCTACGGCCCCGATCGCGGCAAGGACTGGCGCGAGATCGATGAGGAATCGCTGATCGGCTTCCTCAGCGACCGCGATCCCGATGTCCGCTTCACTGCCGAGACCGAGATGGCGCGGCGGCAGGGCGGCGGCCATGTCGGCCGCCCCAGCGCGCAGGAATTGTTGCTGTAACAGGGACGTAACGGCTCTGGCGCCGCCCCCGCTCCTTCGATAAGGCATGGCGTCATGCAGGGGGCCAGCACCACGCCATCCGCCGAGAGCCCGATCGGCCGCATCCTGATCACCGCGATGGTGACGGGCTTCCTGGCGCTGCTGATCGCGGCCGCCACCGCCGGCTATGCCCTGCAGCAGGGCAACCGGCATACCGATTGGGTCATCCACACCTATCGCGTCGAAAGCGTGCTGACCGAGGTGCGCCGGCTGGTCGAGCAGAAGGAGACCGCACGGCGCGGCTATATGCTGGCAGGCACACGGCCCTTTCTCGACAGCTTTGACCAGGCATCGGCCGCGCTTGCCCCGCGCGTTGCCGAACTCCACGCGCTGACCGCCGACAATCCCAACCAGCGCGCGCCGATGGCCGAGGTGCTGCGCCGCCTGGCCGCGCTCGACGCGGTGCAGCGGATGACCAACAGCCTTGTCGACCAGGGTCGCGGGGCCGAGGCGCTGCGCCGGTTCCGCGGCGATAGCGGCCTGGAGCGCGTACGGCGGCTGCGCGAGACCTTTCAGACCATGGCGCATGAGGAGCGGCGGCTGCTGAACCTGCGCGACGCCGAACAGAACGCCAACCGGCGGATGTTCTCGGTCGTGGTGGTGGTCGCCGGCCTGCTGCTGGTGCTGGTCACGCTGATCTCGTTCCTGACGGTCCGGCGCTATACCCGCGAACTGGGCGAGTCGCGCGACGCGCTGTCGACGCTGAACGCGACGCTGGAGGAGCAGGTGACCGAGCGCACCGCCGATCTGGCGCTGGCGAACGAGGAGATTCAGCGTTTCGCCTATATCGTCAGCCATGATCTGCGCTCGCCGCTGGTCAACGTCATGGGCTTCACCGCCGAGCTGTCGGCGGCCGCACAGCCGCTGGCCGAGCTGATCGACCGCGCCGAGGCGGAGGCGCCGCACATCGTGACCGAGGAGGCGCGGCTGGCCGCGCGCGAGGATCTGCCCGAGGCGATCGGTTTCATCCGCACCTCGACCGCCAAGATGGACCGTCTGATCAACGCCATCCTGAAGCTCAGTCGCGAGGGGCGCCGCGTGCTGGCGCCCGAGATGATCGCGCTCGACCAGCTGGTCGAACAGATCACCGATTCGATCCGCCACGTCATCGACGATCGCGGCGTCACGGTGACGATCGAACGCCCGATGCCGGTCATCGTCAGCGACCGGATCGCGCTGGAGCAGATTCTCTCGAACCTGATCGAGAATGCGACCAAGTACCGCCACCCGACCCGCGCCGCCGAGGTGCATATCTCCGCCGAGGAAACGCGCGGCCGGGTGATCGTCGCGGTGCGCGACAATGGCCGGGGCATCGACCCGCGCGACCATCAGCGCATCTTCGACCTGTTCCGCCGGTCGGGGCAGCAAGACCAGCCGGGCGAGGGCATCGGCCTCGCCCATGTCCGTGCGCTCGCTTACCGTCTGGGCGGTACGATTTCGGTCGAATCCCAACTGGGTGAAGGCGCGACCTTCTTCCTTTCGCTACCCCCATCCCTTTCCATCGAAAGTGCCTGAATGAACGACCATCGCTCCGTTGGCATCGTCATGATCGAGGATGACGAGGGCCATGCCCGCCTGATCGAGAAGAATATCCGCCGCGCCGGGATTCTGAACGACATCCGTCACTTCACCGACGGCACGACCGCGCTCGACTATCTGTTCCATGCGCCCGACGGCCCGGCCAAGAGCGGCCCGGCGATGGTCCTGCTCGACCTGAACCTGCCCGATATGAGCGGCACCGACATCCTGGCGCGGATCAAGGAAGAGGGCAGCCCCCTGAAGCGCGCGCCCGTCGTCGTGCTGACCACCACCGACGACAAGGTGGAGATCCAGCGCTGCTACGACCTGGGCTGCAACGTCTATATCACCAAGCCGGTGAACTATGAGAATTTCGCCCAGGCGATCCGTCAGCTCGGCCTGTTCCTGTCGGTGATCCAGGTTCCGGAAGTCGAGGGCTGACCCCGCTTCCTGCCCCGGCCGCGACGGAGGGTGCGCGCATCCTCTATATCGACGATGACGACGCGCTGCGCCGGCTGGTGACGCGCGCGCTCGCCCGGCGGGGCTGGACGGTGACGGGGGCGGCCTCGGGTGCGGAGGGGCTCGCGCTGGCGGCCGAAGGCGGTTTCGATCTGGTCGCGGTCGATCATTATATGCCGGGCTTGGACGGGCTGGAGACGCTGAGCGCGATCAACGCGCTCCCCGCGCCGCCGCCGGTGGTCTATGTCACCGGATCGGACGAGGGCCGCATCGCCGTCGCCGCGCTGAAGGCCGGCGCCGCCGACTATGTGGTGAAGGCGGTCGGCGAGGATTTCTTCGACCTGCTCGCCGCCAGTTTCGAACAGGTGCTCGACCGCACCCGACTGGAGCGCGCCAAGGCGGAAGCCGAGGCCGAGCTGCGCGCCTCCAACGCCCGGCTGGAGGCGATGCTGAGCGAGGTCAATCACCGCGTCGCCAACTCGCTGCAACTCGTCTCGGCGATGATCGGCCTGCAAAAGGGCGTGATGACCGACGCGCACGCACGCGAGGCGCTGGAGGATACGCAGCGGCGAATCCGCGCGATCGCGCAGGTGCACCGCCGGCTTTATACCGCCAATGATGTCGAGCAGGTCGATCTGCGCGACTATCTCGGCGCGCTGGTCGAGGAACTCGGCGAAAGCTGGTCGAGCGACGCCCTCCCCCGCACGCTGACCCTGACCGCCGAGCCGATCCGGGTAAAGACCGACCGCGCCGTGTCGATCGGGGTGATCGTCACCGAGCTGGTCACCAACGCCTGCAAATACGCCTATCCGGGCGCGGCGGGCGAGGTGCGCATTTCGGTGGCGCAGGGCGACGGGCATTGCCTGCTGGCGGTCGAGGATGACGGCTGCGGCATGGCGGCGGACCAGAAGCCGCAAGGCACCGGACTGGGCGCCAAACTGATCCGCGCGATGGCGCAAAGCCTGCAGACGGTGGTGGAATATGACCCGGCGCATAGGGGCGTGCGCGCGGTGATGCGGGTGCCGGTTTAGGCTTTTCGGTGGCGGGCGGTCCGTGGTCTTCGACTTCGCTCAGGCTGAACGGTTGTTGTGGAAGCCCCGCTCCCTCGCTCCGTTCAGCCTGAGCGAAGTCGAAGGCGACGCTTCACCCTCACCTCTAACCGCTCCCCTCCCGTAAACGGGAGGGGATGGGGGAGGGCAAAGGGGTCTCACCGAGACCATTGTCTGTGGCCTAGCCCCTCCCCAACCCAGTTCCAGGTAAACGATGCCCCCGCATCGTTTAGGTCATGCCGGGGGCATGACCGACCTTGAACTCCCTGCCGGGAGAGGGGCTTTGAACCTCAGGGCTTACGGAACTTATAAACGAACTGATCGGTCTGCCCACGAATGGCGGGGTCGAAGACATTCTTCGAATGATCATCCGCCGGATTGCGCAGCACCCGGCTTTCCCCGACGAAGCGGAAGCCCACCGACTGGACCTGTCGCTTCACATAGTCGGGATCGATCCGGTGCGTCGTATTGGTGTTGGCCAGCCCCCGGCCCGCCGTGTCGGCATGGTCGATGATGACATAGGTGCCGCCCGACTTCAGCAGCTTGAACACCGCCTGATCGAACGCCCGCAGCGCGGGTTCGCCCGCATTGTTGGCGACATCGTGATAGTTCTGGACGGTCCAGAACAGGTCGACCGGCTTGTCCGAGGCGGGGAGATTGACCGCCTGCACCTGCGCGGTCGCGTTGGGTAGGTTCCAGCTTTGGATCACGGGCAGCGACTTCTCGGCATATTTCTGCCCGGCGGCGGGCCAATAGGCATAGACATGGCCCTTCGGCCCGACGATGCCCGAGAAGATGCGCGTCCAGTAACCCTTGCCGGGCAGGTAATCGATCACCGTGTCGCCGGGCTTCACACCCGAAAAAGCGAGCACGGCGGCGGCCTGGCGCCGCGCGTCGTCGCCCGCTTGGTCGGCGCGCGCCGGGTCGGCCAGCGCGGCAGTGATGGTAGCGGGAACCTTGACCGGAGCGGCAGGCTTTTGCTGCGCCACCGCGACGGTTGCGCCCGCCGCCAGCATCAGTCCCAGTGCGATCGCCTTCATGCCTGCTCTCTCCTGCTTGCTACCGATGCCATCATTCCCAACCGCCGTTCAGGCTGAGCGAAGTCGAAGCCCAAGCGAATCCCGTGGC
Source organism: Sphingomonas pseudosanguinis (assembly GCF_052056765.1). Lineage (NCBI taxonomy): Bacteria > Pseudomonadati > Pseudomonadota > Alphaproteobacteria > Sphingomonadales > Sphingomonadaceae > Sphingomonas > Sphingomonas pseudosanguinis. Next base: position 138,361 of record NZ_CP189888.1, on the reverse strand, counting down.
CTTCGACTTCGCCCAGCCTGAACGGAGGGTAGGAATATCCGAACCAGCCCGGATTTCCCGCTCGCCCAGCCCGAACGGAGCGGGGTTTTTACACGTCCAAATTCGCCACGTTCAGCGCATTGTCCTGGATGAACTCGCGGCGCGGCTCGACCACTTCGCCCATCAACCGGCTGAACACCTCGTCCGCCGCCGCGACATCGTCCGAGGTCACGCGCAGCATCGAGCGGACCGCCGGGTCGAGCGTGGTTTCCCACAGCTGCTCGGCATTCATCTCGCCCAGACCCTTGTAGCGCTGGATCGCGAGCCCCTTGCGGCCCGAGGTTAGAATCGCCTCCAGCAGCTGGCTCGGCCGCGCCACGCGGGTCTCACCGCGCGCCAGCGTGGTCATGTTGCCGTCTTCATCGGTCGGCACGACATCGGCGGACGGCTCGGTCGCCGCATTGCGCAGCGGCACCAGCTTGGCGGCATGCGCGAAGCTCTCGGCCTGTTCGGCGGCGAGCGCGTGCAGCTTGCGCGCCTCGGCCGAGGCGATGAAGCTGGCCTCGACGATGTGGTGATCGGTTACGCCGCGCCACAGCCGCTCGAAATGGACGCCGCCATCTTCCGTGAGACGCGCCGACCAGCGCGCCTCGTGATCGCCCGACTCCAGCCGCCGCGTGGTTTCCACCACCGTCGCCATGCGCTGCTCGCGGGTCAGCACGGGGTCGAGCGCACCCGCCAGCGCCAGCACCTCGATGATCGAGGCGTCATAGCGACGCGGCACATAGCGCATCAGCGTGCGCATCCGCCGGGCATGATCGACCAGCGTTTTCAGGTCGTTGCCCGAGCGCGCACCGCCCGCGCCCTCCAGCACCATCGTCGAGACACCCGCTTCGACCAAATATTCGTCGAGCGCGGTGTCGTCCTTGAGGTACACCTCCGAGCGCCCCTTGGTCGCCTTATACAGCGGCGGCTGGGCGATATAGAGGTGCCCACGCTCGATCAGCTCGGGCATCTGGCGATAGAAGAAGGTCAGCAACAGCGTGCGGATATGCGCGCCGTCGACGTCTGCGTCGGTCATGATGACGATCTTGTGATAGCGCAGCTTGTCCGCGTTAAAATCGTCGCGGCCGATGCCGGTGCCCATCGCCTGGATCAACGTGCCGATTTCCTTGGACGAGATCATGCGGTCGAACCGTGCGCGCTCGGTGTTCAGGATCTTGCCGCGCAGGGGCAGGATTGCCTGGAAATGGCGGTTGCGCCCCTGCTTGGCCGAACCACCGGCCGAGTCACCCTCTACCAGGAAGAGTTCGGACTTGGCGGGATCGCGCTCCTGACAGTCGGCCAGCTTGCCGGGCAGCGAGGCGATGTCCATCACGCCCTTGCGCCGGGTCAGCTCGCGCGCGCGCTTGGCCGCCTCACGCGCGGCGGCGGCGTCGATCACCTTGGCGATGATGGCGCGCGCGTTCTGCGGGTTCTCCTCCAGCCAGTCGGCCAGCTTGTCGGCGATCAGCGCTTCCAGCGGCTGGCGCACCTCGGACGAGACCAGCTTGTCCTTAGTCTGGCTGCTGAACTTCGGATCGGGCAGCTTGACCGAGACGATCGCGGTCAGCCCTTCGCGCATGTCGTCGCCGGTCAGCGTGACCTTCTCCTTCTTCAGGAGGCCCGACTTGTCGGCATAATTGTTGAGCGTGCGGGTCAGCGCGGCGCGGAACGCCGCGATATGGGTGCCGCCGTCGCGCTGCGGGATGTTGTTGGTGAACGCCAGGACGTTCTCGTAATAGCTGTCGTTCCACTCCAGCGCGACGTCCATGCCGATCGCATCGCGCTGGCCATGGATGGCGATGGGCTCGGGGAAGAGCGGCGACTTGGAACGGTCCAGCCACTTCACGAAGGCGGCGATCCCGCCCTCATAATAGAGCTCGACGGTCTTGGGCTCATCATGCCGCGCATCGGTCAGGAACAGCCGCACGCCCGAGTTCAGGAACGCCAGTTCGCGATAGCGATGCTCGAGCTTGGCAAAGTCGAACTCGGTGATCTTGAACGTCGCGGGCGACGGCAGGAAGGTGACGCGGGTGCCCTTCTGCCCCGGCTCGGCCTTGCCGACGACCTTGAGCGGCGCGACCGCATCGCCGTGGGCGAAGCGCATGTAATGCTCCTCGCCGTCGCGCCAGATGGTCAGGTCCAGGAACTCGGACAGCGCATTCACCACCGACACGCCGACGCCGTGCAGGCCGCCGGAGACCTTATAGGCATTGTCGTCGCTGGTGTTCTCGAACTTCCCGCCCGCGTGGAGCTGGGTCATGATGACCTCGGCCGCCGACACGCCCTCTTCGGGGTGGATGCCGGTCGGGATGCCGCGACCATTGTCGGTCACGCTGACCGAGCCATCGGCGTTCAGCTGGATGTCGATGCGGTCGCAATGCCCCGCCAGCGCTTCGTCGATCGCATTGTCCGACACCTCGAACACCATGTGGTGGAGGCCCGAACCATCGTCGGTGTCGCCAATATACATGCCCGGCCGCTTGCGTACCGCGTCGAGGCCCTTCAGCACCTTGATCGAGGAGGCGCCATATTCGTTCGTCTGGGGGGTATCTGCCATAGCGAGTATATAGGAATTACGAGGCTTCAAAGGAAGCGAAATGGGAGAGGCTGGAACCCTTTCACGCCTTCTTGCAAGCCGCCCCGCCGACGCGGATTTCACGGCCCCGTCGGGAGCCGGCAAGCCGCTCCATGCGTAGCATCCCTTGCATATCCCACAGGACGACCCGTGATGACCGGCAAGACTCCATTTCTGGCGACGCTGTTGGCGACCATGGTCGCGCTGCCCGTTTCGGCCCAGTCGATGCGGCGCGACTATCCCAGCTGCGACCTGGCACAGCAGCGCCGCCTGCGCGCGCCGACCGGCGGCACGATCCGCGACACACGGCAGGCGCATATCGCGATGCGCGCCAATATCCTGCAAGCCGACATCAGCAATGCCCGCAAGGCGCGTCGCCTGTCGCAGGCCGAGGCGCAAAAGCTGTGGCAGAGCGTCGAGCGGGTGCGACGCGATGCCGATGGGTTTGTGGCGAAACAGGGTTTCCTGAGCGCGGGGGAGGCGACGAGCTACGGCCGGGCGCTGGACTTGGTGGCGATGCGGGTGTGTCGGTGAGGTGATGGGCTCGGTGAGACACCCTGCCCTCCCCCATCCCCTCCCGCTTGCGGGAGGGGTGCGTTACCGGGCGATGTTCGGCACGCTCTTGAGGTAGATTCCCAAGGCTGAACCAAAGCACACCCCTCCCGCAGGCGGGAGGGGATGGGGGAGGGCTAAGGTGTCTCACCGAGCCCCACCTAAAACATAACCCGCGTCGCCTCCCCCGGTACGTCCGTAAACAACCCAGGCTCGGTCCCGGTCATCCACACCTGCCCCCGCCCCGCCAGCCGCTCGAACAGCGCCGCCCGGCGCGAGGGATCGAGATGCGCCGCCACCTCGTCCAGCAGCAGCACCGGCGGCACCCCGCGCCGCTCGGTCACCAGGTCGGCATGCGCCAGCACGATGCCCAGCAGCAGCGCCTTTTGCTCGCCGGTCGAACACAGCGCCGCCGCCTGCCCCTTGGCGACATGCGTCACCGAAAGGTCGGCCCGGTGCGGCCCCACCAAAGTCCGCCCCGCCGCCGCATCCCGCCTGCGCCCCATCGCCAGCGCATGGGCGAACCCGGCCGGATCGACCGCCTCCCCCTCCAGCGCGAGCGAGGCGCGCGCGAACACGCTGTCGGGTGCCTCCACCAGCCGCTGGTCGAGCGCCGCCACCGCCGCGACGCGCGCGGCATCGACCGCTGCACCATGCTCGACCATCCGCGCCTCGAGCGCACTCAGCCAATCGGGATCGACCGGACCGTCGCTGGCGAGCAGCCGGTTGCGCTCGCGCATCGCCGCGTCATAGCGGGTGGCGTGCATCCCGTGCGCCGGGGCCAGCGCCAGCACCAGCCGATCGAGAAACCGCCGCCGCTCGGACGCGGGCTCGACGAACAGCCGATCCATCGCCGGAGTCAGCCACAGCACCGACAGCCAGTCCGCCAGCGCATTGGCGCTCGCCGCCGCCCCCTGTACCCGTACCACCCGCCGCTCGGGCGCGGAAGGCAGCGCGCCGGTCGCGATCTCGACATCGCCGACGATCGTCGCGGCGACACCGAACCCGCCCTTGCCCCCCTGCCGCGCCATCGCCGACAGCGCGGCCCGGCGCAGCCCCCGCCCGGGGGCGAGCAGCGACACCGCCTCCAACACGTTGGTCTTGCCAGCCCCATTCTCGCCGGTCAGCACGACAAATCCCGCGCTGGGGGTCAGCGCGAGGTCGGCATGATTGCGGAAATCGGTGAGGACAAGGCGGGTGAGCATTGGGACCGCCTTAAACGATCCTCCCCAGCATGGGGAGGTGGCAGGCCGAAGGCCTGACGGAGGGGGGCATCCACACAGGACGCGCCGTGCGGCGATCCCCCTCCACCACCCTGCGGGTGGTCCCCCTCCCCGCAAGCGGGGAGGATTTGGGTTTTACACCCGCATCGGCATCAGCACATAGAGCGCCGGCGCCTTGTCATTCTCGCGGATCAGGGTCGGGGCGGCGGCGTCGGCCAGGTGGACTTCCACCAAGTCGCTGTCGATCTGGCCGAGAATGTCGAGCAGATAGCGGCTGTTGAAGCCGATCTCGAAGCCCAGCGACGTATATTCGCCCGGCACCTCTTCCGATGCGGTGCCGTTTTCGGGGCTGGTCACCGACAGGGTGATCCGGTCACGGTCGAGCGCCATCTTCACCGCGCGGGTCTTCTCCGTCGCGATGGTCGAAACGCGGTCGACGCCCTGCATGAACGCCTTGGGGTCCAGCTTCAGGATCTTGTCGTTCGCGGTCGGGATGACGCGGCTGTAATCGGGGAAGGTGCCGTCGATCAGCTTCGACGTCAGGATCGCCTGGCCCAGGTCGAAGCGGATCTTGGTGCCCGACAGCGACACACCGACCGAGCCGTCGACCTCGTCGAGCAGCTTGCGCAGCTCGGCGACGCACTTACGCGGGACGATCACGTCGGGCATGCCCTCGGCACCCTGCGGACGCTCGATGGTGACACGCGCCAGACGGTGGCCGTCGGTGGCGGCGGCCTTCAGCACGGGCGCGCCATTATCCTCGGCGACGTGCAGGAAGATGCCGTTCAGATAATAACGCGTCTCTTCGGTCGAGATGGCGAAGCGCGTCTTGTCGATGATCTGCTTGAGCAACTCGACCGACAGCTCGAACTGGGTCGGCAGCTCGCCCTCGGCGATCACGGGGAAGTCGTCGCGCGGCAGCGTGCCGAGCGAGAAGCGCGCGCGGCCCGCCACGATGGTCATGCGCCCCTCGGCGGCGGTCAGCTGGACCTGCGCGCCCTCGGGCAGCTTGCGCGCGATGTCGAACAGCGTGTGCGCCGACACGGTGGTCGACCCCGGCTGGTCGACCGCCGCCATCACGCTGTCGTTGATCTGGAGGTCGAGGTCGGTCGCCATCATGCGCAGCTGGCCCTCGGCCGTCGCCTCCAGCAGCACGTTGGAGAGGATCGGAATCGTGTTCCGCCGCTCCACCACCGACTGGACATGGCTCAATCCCTTGAGCAGCGTTGCGCGTTCGATCGTCGCCTTCATCTCGAAATCCCCCGCCGGAACGACCGCATGGTCCGATTCCGATAGTGATAAATGGCCTTGGTTCCTACCCGCGAAGAAGGGGCCGGAGCAAGGCTCCGACCCCTCCAACATTGGGGTAAAACCACCGTTAATGTGGAAAACCGCTTGTCGTCAGAAGCGCAGGCCCAGACCGGCCATCAACTGGTGGCGGTTCGGGTTGATGCCGACGCCGTCCAGCTCGTCATAATGCGAGTAGCGATATTCGCCCTTCACGAAGGTGTTGGGGCTGATCGCATATTCGAGACCCGCACCCAAACGATAGCCGCCGACTTCCTGCGAATTGACGGTGGTGACGCCCGCCGTGGTGTAGCGCGCATCGAACTTGGCGTTGGTGTAGCCGGCCTTCACATAGCCGAGTGCGACGGGCGAGATCGCATAGCCGACACGCGCGCCGGCATAGAGGTCGCGCCCCGCGCCCAGGCGGAATTCGTCGCCGGGCACGCGGATGCCGTTGCTGCGCGTGTCCGAGCTGCTGCCCGAGATTTCACCCTCGGCGCCCAGGATCACCGGGCCAGCGGGGATGTCATAGCCGATGCCGGCGCCATAAAGCACGCCGTCGCTCGAGCTGCTGTCCTGACCCTGACGGTCGTTCAGGCTGTCATAGCCGATCAGGCCTTCGACGCGGAAACCGGTGAAGGGCTGGCCCGTGGTCGTCTGGGCGGTGGCCGGCGCGGCGGCGGCAAGGACGGCCGAGGTCGCCAGGGTGGCGAGCATGAGCTTACGCATAAACTACTCCGTTACTGTACAGGCCGCCGTTACAATGGCGGTCGGGGGCTTAAATGGCGCGGAACGGCCTGCGTTGCATGAACCTCAGCTAAACAGGAAAAAGCGTTGCATCCGCGCAACAGCCGCGACAGGGAAAGGGCCATGTCGACCGCCACCGCCCTGCCCCCGCGACGGGGACGCGACTTCATCGCCCGGCATGGCGAGACGGTATTCAACCGGATCGGACGCATCCAGGGCGACCGGGTCGAGCTGCACACACCCCTGACCCGGCGGGGTTTCGCCCAAGCCGAGGCGATCGGCGAAGCGCTGTCCGCCCGGATGGGCGAGTCGCCCGCGCTGACGCTCTGGTCCTCGCCGACCGGGCGTGCGCTCCAGACGCTGGCGGTGATCGCCGAACATCTGCGCGTCGACTGGCATGCTACGCGGCAGGATATGCGGTTGATCGAGCTGGGCTTTGGCAGCTGGGGCGGCGAGACGCTGACCGCGCTGACCGCGCGCCACGGCCCGGTCGTCCATCCGCATGGCATGGCGGTGGGCGCACCCGATGGCGAGACCTATCCGGCGATGGCGGCGCGGCTGGCGGCTTGGTTGTCCGACACCCACGATCATGACGGCGACCGGCTGGTCGTGATGCATGGCCTGTCCAGCCGGGTGCTGCGTGGGCTGATGCTGGGCCTGCCCGACGATCCCCATTGCGGCGTGCCAGTGGCCGAGCGCTTGCCGCAGGGGTCGATCGTCATGATCGCGGACGGCGCCGAGTCGTTGATCCATCGCGGCATGGGTGCGGCGGCGACGTGAGCGGGCGGGCGGCGTTGTTGCTGGGGATCGCGTTGCTGGCGACGCCGCTCGCCGCGCGGCAGACGATCGGCGTCTACAAGGGCTGGGGTGCGTTTCGCGATCCCGATCGCTGCTATGCCATCGCTCAGCCCGTGCTTGCCAATGGCCGCCCCGGCGGGTTCGCCACCGTCGCCACCTGGCCCGCCCGGCGACTGCGCGCGTCCTTCCACCTGCACCTCAGCGCCGCGCGCGACCGCGCCGCGCCGGTGACGCTGGCGATCGGCGAGCGCCGCTTTCCGCTGGTCGGCACCGACCGCGACGTCTGGGCCCCCGATGGCGCCACCGACCATGCGCTGGTCATGGCGATGCGATCGGGCCGCAGCATGAGCGTCTCCGCCGTCGACCCGCGCCGCCGCCCCTTCGCCGACACCTATGCGCTGGCCGGCGCGGCCGCCGCGATCGATGCGGCGACGCTGGCGTGTGTGGCGGGTTAAATGGCCTTCCTCCCCTGGCAGGGGAGGTGGCGCGCGCAGCGCGTCGGAGGGGTGTCACCCCTCTCGATAGCGCGACACCCCTCCGTCAGGCCTTCGGCCTGCCACCTCCCCTTACAGGGGAGGAATTGACGCCCGGCTTCGACCCTGTGGAAATCGCCGCGATTTTACGCTATGGCCGCGCGATGCAGACAGTTTCGGCCGCCCCCATGCCCATCCCCGGGCACATCGATCCCGTGCCCGTGCCGCGTGGCGTGCAGCCGCGTCCCGATGGTCGTGTCGACCTGATCGGCCTGACCAAGGAACAGTTACGCGAGGCGTTGCTGTCCGCCGGCATGGAGCTGAAACAGGCCAAGCTGCGCTCGAAGCAGATCTGGCACTGGCTCTACAATCGCGGCGCGACGCGGTTCGCCGACATGACCGACATCGCCAAGGCGCAGCATCCCTGGCTGGAGGAGCGTTTCGTCATCGGCCGTCCCGAGGTGGTCGAGGCGCAGGTGTCGAGCGACGGCACGCGCAAATGGCTGCTCCGCTCGCCCGACGGGCAGGATTATGAGATGGTGTTCATCCCCGACGCCGATCGGGGCACCCTGTGCGTATCGAGCCAGGTCGGCTGCACGCTGAACTGCCGCTTCTGCCACACCGGCACGATGCGGCTGGTGCGCAACCTGACCGCGGGCGAGATCGTCGGGCAGGTGATGCTGGCGCGCGACTCGCTCGGCGAATGGCCCAGCCAGCCGGAAGGGCGCATGCTGACCAACATCGTCATGATGGGCATGGGCGAGCCGCTCTATAATTTCGATGCGGTGCGCGATGCGCTGAAGCTGGTGATGGATGGCGACGGCCTAGCGCTGTCCAAGCGTCGCATCACCCTGTCGACCAGCGGCGTCGTGCCGATGATGGCGCGCGCGGGCGCGGAGATCGGCGTGAACCTGGCCGTGTCGCTCCATGCCGTCACCAAGGACGTGCGCGACGAGCTGGTGCCGCTGAACAAGAAATACGGCATCGAGGAGCTGTTGCAGGCGTGCGCCGACTATCCCGGTGCCAACAACGCGCGGCGCATCACGTTCGAATATGTGATGCTGAAGGACAAGAACGACTCGGACGCCGATGCGCATGAGTTGGTCCGGCTGCTGCGCCATTACGACCTGCCCGCCAAGGTGAACCTGATCCCGTTCAACCCCTGGCCTGGCGCCGATTACGAATGCTCGACGCCGGAGCGCATCCGCCGCTTCTCCGACATCGTGTTCGAGGGCGGCATCTCGGCCCCCGTCCGCACCCCGCGCGGGCGCGACATCGACGCGGCCTGCGGCCAGCTGAAGACCGCCGCCGAGAAGAAGAGCCGCGCGCAGCTCGACCGCGAGGCGGAAGAGAAGTTCGCAGCCTTGGGGTGATATCTTTCCTCCCCTGGAAGGGGAGGTGGCAGGCCGTCATGCCTGACGGAGGGGTGTTCCGCTCTCGATAGCGGGACACCCCTCCGACGCGCTGCGCGCGCCACCTCCCCTTACAGGGGAGGAATAGGCCTTCGCTTGAACCACCGTCGGCGGTGAGGCACTGTTGCACCGCACCATGCGTTACCCCATCCGATGATCGACTGGACCTTTCTCGCACTGGCCGCCGCCGGGGGCTTTGTCGGGGGTGCGATGAACGCGCTGGCGGGTGGGGGCAGCTTCTCGACCATGCCGACGCTGATCGCGCTGGGCCTGCCCTCCACCATCGCCAATGCGACCTCCAATGTCGCGCTCCAGCCCGCCGCCATGGCCAGCGTCTGGGCCTATCGCCATGGGCTGGAGCCGGTGATGGGCGTGTCGATGCGGCGCATGGCCGTGCTCACCTTCGTCTTCGCGCTGTTGGGCAGCCTCCTGCTGTTCCTGACCCCGCCGCGCGCCTTCGACCTGATCGTACCCTGGCTGCTGCTGACCGCGACGCTGGCGATCGCGGGCGGGCGGCATGCCTCGGACTGGCTGGCGCGGGTCGCCCGGCCGGGACCGCGCGCGCTGATGAGCGCGCAGGCGGTGCTGGGCGTCTATGGCGGCTATTTCGGGGGCGGCATCGGCATGATGCTGACCGCCGCCTGGGGATTGCTGTCGGGGCGCAATCCGGCGCAGCTCGCCGCCCCGCGCACGCTGATGCTCGCCACCGCCAATGCGGCGGCGACCCTGGTCTTCGTCGTCACCGGCATGGTCGCCTGGGCGCAGTGCGTGCCGATGCTGCTCGGCGGCATCGTCGGCGGGTGGAGCGGTGCGCTGATCGGTCGCAAACTGCCCGCCGGGTTGATCCGCGCCTGGACGCTGCTGCTCACCACCGTCACCACGCTGGTGTTCTTCTGGCGGGGCTATATCGCCTGAGCCCCCTGCCCATGCTCTCGGGCAAGGATCAGGCGGTGGCGCCGATCCCGGGGCCGGTGGCATAGGACAACGACGGCAGGTTTGCCGGCACCGGCGACCCCAGATCCGCCATCAGCGCCCGGAGATGGGTTTCCTCGTTGCGCAGGAATTGCAGAATGGTCGGGCGCAGCCCCAGCGCCGCCGCGCGGTATCCGTCCCAGTCGGCGGCGATCGCATTGGCCGACCAGATCGCAACAAAGGCCGAAATCTTTTGCCGATAGGCGGGGATCGCCGCGCGCAAGGCGAGCATCGCGGTGCCGCTGGGCGAGTCCGCATGCTGCTCGGCGATCGGAAAGACGACATCGTTCAGGAATTGCATGCGCACGCGCCCGGCCTGTGCCATCTGCCACCGAACGGCCGACAGCGCCGTCCGATCGGGGGTGACCGACTGGCACAGCGTATAATGAACACGCATCGCCTTCAGAATGTCGCCATGGAAGGCCTGAAGTTCGGACAGCATCGAAAACCTCGAAGGATCGAAATGCGCGTCACGACGACCCGCCCCGCACGTCGCCGCTGGGGAGCATCGTCATGGACCGCGCGACGTGATGCCCCCCCGGGTCAAACCGCACGTTGGAGCCAGTGGCGAACCACGGCTCCGTTTCCTGAAATCGATTTAACGCTAACATCGCGTCGTTAATTTTGGATGAAGGCCATGGCGACGATCGGCGGTGACGATCCGGCCACGCGCTTCATCATCCGTTCAGGGCGCGGCCCCGAGATTATGACGCCTCCGTACCGAGAGGCGCCGACGGGGAGAGACATGATGATCGCGCTGTGCCTGGTCCTGGCTTTGCAAACCGCCGTGTCGCCGATCACGCCGCCCGGATCACCGGCGCGCGAATTGAAGATCGACATGGCCTTTGACGAGGCGTTTTTCGATGCGGCCGATCGCAACCACGATCAGCGGCTGACGCTCGCCGAACTGACCGCCGCGATGGAACAGCGTATCGAGCGCAGCTTCGCCGCGCATGCCGAGGCGAATGCCAAGGTTCCGCTCGACAAGCGCAGCGCGATGGCGCGTGAATTTTCCGAAAACATCTTCCGCCTGCTCGACGTCGATCCGGACCGGCTGCTGACCTTCGCCGAATTCACCAAGGGCGCCACCCGCAAGACGCCTGCCATGAGCTGACGAAACCCGGAGGGCGGCCAATCCGTCCTCCGGGTCCGGGCGAGGTTATTTCGCCGTATCGCACTCGCCGATGCGGCGGCCCTCGATGTGGATCTTCTGCGACATCGGATGCGCGCCGGTCATCTCCATCTGCTGATCGGTGGTGAAGCTGGTCGCGGTGAAGGTGCCGGTAGTCTTGCTCTTCATCGTCATGTCGCCGGGCATCTTGCAGGTCAGGTCGCTTTCGACCTTGCCGCCCGCGAAGTTCGAGCTGTTGATCGTGCAGTCCGAGCCCGCGCCCTTCAACAGTTCCGCCGGTCCCTTGGCCGCCTGTTCGGCGGTGACGCAGACGCTGTTGGTCTGGGCGGGCGGGTTCGCGCTGACGCCCTTGGGCATGTTCGCCATCTTCAGGTCGCTGACCTGGGTTCTGATCTCCCATTTGCCGGGCTGGAGATTGGCGGCGGGCGAGCCTTCGCCGCTGCGGCTTTCGGTCACTTCGCCGGTCGCGGCATTGGTCGTCACCGTGGTCGAACCGGTCTTCTGGTCGCACGCCGCCAGGGACAGCGCACCGACGAGAATGAGGGGGGCAAATGCTTTCACGAACCACTCTCCCTTAGTGTTAAGCCCAGACACGATAACAGGAATTTTCCGCGCCGCCCATGGCCGCGGACCGGTCCGCGCCGATCCTCAACCCGGCCGCCGCATTTCGAAACGGGCGGCTTCGGTAATCTCGAAATAATCGGCCGGGCCGCCGCCGCGCAGGATCGGGCGCGCGCGGGCGGTCTGATAGATGCCGTCGTCGATCATCGCGGTGGCGATATGGATGCCCACCGCCTCGCCCAGGACCAGCCACTGGTCGAGCTCGCGCCCCTCCTTGGTCTCCAGCCGGATCAGCTGGGTCAGCCGGCATTCGAACGACACCGGGCTGGCCGCCACGCGCGGCGCCGCGACCAGCCTGCCCTCCGCCATCGCGAGCCCGGACAGCGTGAACTCGTCCACCTCGGGCCCGACCATCGCCGCGCTGGCGTTCATCGGCTCGGCCAGATCCACGGTCGCCAGGTTCCAGGTGAAGACCTTGGTATCCGCGATATTGGCGACCGAATCCTTCCACCCCTGCGACGCGAAGCCGAGCAGCGGCGGGCGGTAGTTGAACAGGTTGAAAAAGCTGTAGGGTGCCAGATTGTTGATGCCCGCGCGCGACCGGCTGCCGATCCAGCCGATCGGGCGCGGGGCGACGATCGCGTTCAAGGGATCATGCGTCAGCCCATGGCCGTTGACGGGTTCGTAGAAATGCCAATCCTCGGTCATGCTTGCCCCGTCGGAGAAGAGTTGATGGAATCCCAAACGCCGCCAGACCCGCAAGGAGCCGATCGGCCGCGCGTCATCCGTCGTCACGGTGTCGTGACGCGGGTGTGGCACTGGGTCAACGCGGTGGCGGTACTGATCCTGCTGGGGTCGGGGCTGGGCATCTCGAACGCGCATCCCCGGCTCTATTGGGGGCGGTACGGCGCCAATTTCGATCCCGCCTGGGCGACCCTGCCGCGCTTTCCGAGCTGGCTGACCATTCCCGCCAATTACAATCTGGCGATCTCGCGGCGCTGGCATCTGCTCTTCGCGCTGGTCCTCGGCTTCGGGCTGCTCGCCTATATGATCGGCGGGCTGGTGACGCGGCATTTCCAGCGCGATCTGCGCATCCGGGGGCGAGAGTTGCGCCCCGCCGCGCTGTGGGCCGATCTGAAGCAGCATCTGGCCTTCCGCTTTCATAATCCGCGCGATCCGCGTGCGTATAATCTGTTCCAGAAGCTCAGCTATGTGCTGGTCCTGTTCGTCGCGCTGCCGCTCGCCATCCTGACCGGCATCGCGCTGTCGCCAGGGATGAACGCGGCCTGGCCCTGGGTGCTGGAGATATTGGGCGGGCGACAATCGGCGCGCTCGATCCACTTCATCACCGCCAGCGTGCTGGCACTCTTCACCATCGTCCATCTCGTGCTCGTCATCCTGGCGGGTGCGGGCAATGAGGTGCGTTCGATGATTACCGGCCGTTGGAGGGTGCCCGAATGATCCCCGAGTTGATCCGGCGCCGTGCCATACTGACCGGCGGTGCGGGGCTGCTCCTCGCAGGCTGCGACAAGATCATCCAGCAACCGACCGCGCGTAAGATCCTGTTCGCGGGGGAGGATATGCAGAAGGGCCTGCAACGCGCGCTGATGGACCGGGGTGCACTCGCCCCCGAATATCGCCGCGACCAGATGTCGCCCGTGTTCCGCACCAACGGCACGCGCGATCCGGGGACGCCGGAATATCGGGCGCTGGTCGAAAACCGTTTTCAGGACTGGCGGCTGAAGGTCGGCGGGCTGGTCGGCACGCCCCTGTCGCTCTCGCTGCGCCAGATCGGTGAGTTTCCCGCGCGCCGCCAGATCACCCGCCACGACTGTGTCGAGGGGTGGAGTGCGATCGGCGAGTGGACGGGGCCGATGCTGGGCAATGTGCTGAAGGCCGCGAACATCAGCGACCGCGCCCGCTATGTCGTCTTCACCTGCGCCGACCTTTATGGCGGCCAGCCCTATTATGAATCGCTCGACCTGATCGATGCCTTCCACCCCCAGACGATCCTCGCCTGGGGGATGAACGGCCGGATGCTGGATGTCGGGCATGGCGCGCCGCTGCGGCTGCGGGTCGAGCGGCAATTGGGCTATAAGCACGCCAAATATCTGATGCGGATCGATGCGGTCGACAGCCTGTCCAACATAGGTTTGGGCAAAGGCGGGTATTGGGAAGACCATGTCGATTATGACTGGTATGCCGGTATTTAAGGCACTAGGCGGTGCCATATGGCGCTGATCGATCTCTTTCTGTCGCGCGCGGTCCGCAAGGGCCGCCTGTCCCTCACCCATCATGACGGAAAGGTCCGCGAATTCGGCGCGCCCGAGCCCGGTTATCCCGATGTCGCGATCCGTTTCACGGATAGCCGCGTCGCCGGGCAGATCGTGCGCAACCCCGCGCTGGCGGCGGGCGAGTCCTTCATGGATGGCCGGCTGGTCGTCGAGAAGGGCGATGTCCGCGATCTGGTCGAACTGCTGACCGCCAACGACAAATGGGAAGCGGGTCGCGCGAACCTCAATCCATCCTGGCTGGTGCGCGCGGGCGGTGCGGTCAAGCACCGTATCGACCGGATCAACATGGAGCGCCGATCGAAGAAGAACGTCGCGCATCATTACGACCTGTCGGGCACGCTGTACGAACTCTTCCTCGACACCGACAAGCAATATAGCTGCGCCTATTACACCGATCCCAAGAACGATCTGGAGCGGGCGCAACGCGACAAGAAGGCGCATATCGCCGCCAAACTCGCCATCGAGCCGGGGATGCGGGTGCTCGACATCGGCTGCGGCTGGGGCGGGATGGCGCTCTATCTGCACCAGATGTGCGGGGCGGAGGTGCTGGGCGTCACCCTGTCCGAGGAACAACTGAAGGTCGCGCGCCAGCGCGCCGAGGCGCTGGGCGTGTCGGACAAGGTGAAGTTCGAGCTGATCGACTATCGCCGGGTGGAGGGGAAGTTCGACCGCATCGTCTCGGTCGGCATGTTCGAGCATGTCGGCCCGCCGCAATATCGCACCTTCTTCCGCAAGTGCCGCGACCTCCTCACCGAGGACGGCGTGATGCTGCTCCACACTATCGGGCGACTGAACGGGCCGGGCGTCACCGATGACTGGACGACCAAGTACATCTTCCCCGGCGGCTATAACCCCGCGCTGTCGGAGATCGTCCGCGCGCAGGAGGGGCTGCGCATGTTCCTGACCGATGTCGAGGTGCTGCGCTGCCATTATGGCTGGACGCTCGACGAATGGTATGACCGCACCGTCGCGGCGAAGGATCGCATCGTCGAGCTGTATGACGAGCGTTTCTATCGCATGTGGCTTTTCTATCTGGCGGGCGCGGGCGCGGCGTTCCGCAATGGCGGCCTGTGCAACTATCAGGTGCAGCTGACGCGCGGGCGGCTCTCGGTGCCGGTCACGCGGGATTATATGTATGAGGGGGAGCGCGAACTCCGCGCGAAGTAGACATCGTTCCTCCCCTGTAAGGGGAGGGGGACCAGCGAAGCTGGTGGAGGGGTGTCACCCTCTCGATAGGGTTATACCCCTCCGTCATCGCTGACGCGATGCCACCTCCCCTTACAGGGGAGGAATAGCGGATCAGGCCTTCAGCCGCCGGATGTCCAGCACATCGACCCCGGCCAGCGTCACCGGCCCGAACCGCCCCTCGACCTCGGCGATGATGCCCTCGGTGGTCGAGCGCACACGGGTCCAGGGAATTTCGCGCACCGCGAGCACCCGGCCCTGCAGCTTGATCGCCGCCACCCGGCCATCGGTCGCCACCGCCAGCGCGCCCTGCCCGTCCGCGCCGACCACCGCGCCCGATACGGTGAAGCCGCTCAGCGCCGCCTCGGCGGCGGCGGCCACATCCTCGGGCGAGCCGACGCGGCGGTCGCGCCGCCGCCGGAGCAGCAGGCCGATTCCGGTGCCGCCCAGCACCATGCCCGCGACCACACCCGCCACCGCCCAGCCGACCATGGTCCCGGCCAGCGGCAGGCTCATCCTTTCGCGCTCGCCAGCGCTTCGAGCGTCGGACGCAGGCCGGACAGGTCATAGCCCGCCGACTCCGCCTGCATCACGATCAGGGTCGGGTTGCGCCCCGCCTTGGCCGCCGCCAGCGCCCACAGATTGCAGCTGCGCGTGCCCGAGCGGCAATAGGCCAGCACCGGCCCCTTGGCCTCGACCAGCGCCTGGGTCATCTGGTCGACCATCTCGTGGCTGAACCCGCCCGGCGTCACGGGGATGGCGGTATAGGCCAGCCCCTGATCCTCGGCCGCCGCGCGAATCGCGTCGCCGGTTGGCTGGTTCGGCTCCTCGCCATCAGGACGGTTGTTGACGATGGCGGCATAGCCCGCCGCCTTGATCGCCGCGACGTCCTCGGGACGAATCTGGGGGGCGACGGCGACGCTTTCGTTCAGGGTGCGGATCATGCGGTTCACCTATTCAATGGGCCGTTTCACCGCAACATGCGCGGGCGCCCTTCGCGCCGAAAAGACGCATCGCGGCGGGCTTGGCTCCACCCGCCCTCCGCTTTCCTGCGCCAGGCGATGATGATCCACGTCGGCAACGGAACCGATACCCCTCGGCCGGCGTCTGTCCCCCCGATACCCCATCGTCCGGAAAGAAGGCCCACCCCATGTCGCTGATCGATCGCCGTCAAGGCCTATGGGGTCTGGCGGCTCTGGGGGTGGCGGCGACCCTGCCGATCGCATGGCGACGGGCGCAGGCTGCCGCCCCTACGGGCACGGGCACGCTTGCGCTGGTCGAGAAGGGCGAAGGCCGCGTCGCCTTCTACGACATCGCCGATGGCCGCCGCCTGGGCAGCGTGGCACTGGGCACCCAGCCGCATGAGATGGTCGCCGATCCCGCAGGCCGCTACGCCTATATCGGTGGGTATGGGGTCAAGGGCTGGCAGGCCGCCGGCGATGGCGGGCATCAGCTCTGGGTGATCGATCTCGCCGAGCGACGCTTGGCCCGCACCATCGACCTGGCCCCGCATCGTCGCTGGCACGGGATGCGGATGGATGCGCAGGGACGACTCTATGCGCTGTCCGAGACCGACAGCCTGCTCGCGCGGTTCGACACGCCCGCCACCACCGACACGCCCGACCGGATGATCCCGGTCGGCGGCGCGCGCAGCCATTATTTCGTCGTCCGCCGTGACGGCGCCCGCGCCTATATCGCCGACACGATGAGCGGCGTGGTCATCATGGTGAACCCCGACGATGCCAGCTTCGCCCCCGTGAAGCAGCATATCGGAAAAGCCCCCGAAGGCCTGGCGCTCAGCCCGGACGAGCGGACGCTCTATGTCGTCGACCGTCCGACGGGCATTCTTCACGCCCTCGACGCGACGACGCTTCGTCCCCGCGCCCGCACGAGTTTGCGCGGCGAAGCGGTGCGGGTGATCGTCCAGCCCGATGGCCGGCTGATCGTGTCGAACCAGGCGGACAAGAGCCTGACCCGTCACGTGCCCGGCACCCTGGCGGAGGAGGCGCGCCTGCCCCTGCCCGCCGCCGCACCGGGGCTGAACCTGCCGGCGGGAAGCACCACGCTCTATGCCGCGCTCGACAACAATCGACTGGCGATCATCGATCTGGCGGGCTGGAGGATCGTGCGCGATTTCGCCACCGGCGACGCGCCCGACACCGCGGTGCTGCTGTGACGCACCACCAACCCTTTGCGTGAGGATCGCTTTGCGGTAGCGATGGCGTGATGGCAGCCACGATTTCCTGCGATGTCGCGATTGTTGGCGCGGGGCTGGCCGGTGGCCTGATCGCGCTGGCGCTCAAGGCACGGCATCCCTCGCTCGACGTGCGTCTGATCGACGCGGCCGAGACGGTCGGGGGCAATCACGTCTGGTCCTTTTTCGGCAGCGATGTCGCCAAGCGCGATCGCTGGATCGTCGAGCGGCTGGTCGCGCATGGCTGGCGGCAATATGACGTCGCCTTCCCCGCCCATTCGCGCACGCTCGACCAGACCTATTATTCGATCGAAAGCCGCCGCCTCGACGCCGAGGTGCGCCGCGTCCTGCCGCCCCAGGCGCTGATCCTGGGGCGCAAGGTGTTGGCGGTATCGGCCACCGCCGCCGTCTTCGCCGATGGCGACCGCGTCGAGGCCAAGGGCGTGATCGACGCGCGCGGCGCGGGCGATCTGTCGGCGCTGTCGTGCGGATGGCAGAAATTCGTCGGGCAGGAATTGCGACTGTCGCGCCCGCATGGCTGCCCCCGGCCGGTGGTGATGGATGCCACCGTCAAGCAGATCGACGGCTATCGCTTCGTCTATGTCCTGCCCTTCGCCGAGGACCGGGTGTTCGTCGAGGACACCTATTACTCCACCTCGTCCGAGCTGAACCGCCGCGCCATCGTCCAGCGGATCGAACGCTATGCCGAGGCGCGCGACTGGGTGACGGCCGAGGTGATGCATGAAGAGGCCGGCGTCCTGCCGGTCGCGATGGGGGGCGATTTCGACGCCTATTGGCGCAGCGGCGGGGCCAAGACGCCCAAGGCCGGGATGCGCGCCGGGCTGTTCCACCCGACCACCGGCTATTCGCTGCCCGACGCCATCCGGCTGGCGGCGATGCTGGCCGAGCGGACCGACTTCGCCGGTGCCGACCTGCACGACGCGACCTATCGCATGGCACGCGACGCCTGGGACGCGCGCGGCTTTTACCGTATGCTCGACACGATGTTGTTCAAGGCCGCCGAGCCCGATGAGCGATACCGCGTGCTCGAGCGTTTCTATCGACTGGCGCCCGACCTGATCGGGCGATTCTATGCGGGGCAATCGACCATGGCCGACAAGGCACGAATTTTGACCGGACGGCCACCGGTGCCGATCCTGCGCGCCATCTCCGCGCTTCGCGGCAAGTCGGGAGGTCGCGCATGAAGAGCGCGGTCGTCATCGGATCGGGGTTTGGCGGGCTGGCGCTGGCCATCCGCCTGCAATCGGCAGGCGTGCAGACGACGATCGTCGAAGCGCGCGACAAGCCGGGCGGGCGCGCCTATTATTGGGAGCGCGACGGCTTCACCTTCGACGCCGGTCCCACCGTCATCACCGATCCGGCCTGTCTGGAGGAGCTGTGGGGCCTGACCGGGCGTAGCATGTCGGAGGACGTGCAGCTCGACCCCGTCCACCCCTTCTACCGGCTCAACTGGGCCGACGGCACCAATTTCGATTACAGCAACGACGACACCCAGCTGCGCGCCGAGATCGCCAAGCTGAACCCCGACGATATCGGCGGCTATGGCCGTTTCCTCGACTATGCCGCTGGCGTCTACCGCGAAGGCTATGAGAAGCTCGGCCATGTCGCGTTCCTCGACTTCGCCTCGATGGTGAAGGCCGCGCCGGCGCTGGCGAAGTATCAGGCATGGAACTCGGTCTATGCCATGGTGTCGAAGTTCGTGAAGTCGGAGAAGCTGCGCGAGGCGCTGTCCTTCCACACCCTCCTCGTCGGCGGCAATCCGATGACGACCAGCGCCATCTATGCGCTGATCCACAAGCTGGAGCGTGACGGCGGCGTCTGGTTCGCGCGCGGCGGCACCAATCGGCTGGTCGCCGGCATGGTCGCGCAGTTCGAGCGGATCGGCGGCGTGCTGCGCCTGGGCGATCCGGTCACCCGGATCGAGACGCTGGGCGACCGCGCGACGGGCGTCGTCACCAAGAGCGGCCTGACGATCCAGGCGGATGCGGTGGCGACCAATGCCGACATCATGCACAGCTACCGCGACCTGCTGTCCGACAACCGCTCGGCCCGACGCACGGTCAACCGGCTGGAGCGCAAGCGCTATTCGCCGTCGCTGTTCGTGGTCCATTTCGGCATCAAGGGCAGCTGGCCGGGCATCCCGCACCACATGATCCTGTTCGGTCCGCGCTATAAGGGGCTGCTGACCGACATTTACGACACCGGCGTGCTGTCGGAGGACTTCTCGCTCTACCTCCACCACCCGACCGTCACGGACCCGAGTCTGGCGCCCGAGGGGCATTCGACCTTCTATGCGCTGGCCCCGGTGCCGCACATGGGCAAGTTCCCGATGAACTGGGACGAGGTCGGCCCGATCCTGGAAAAGCGCATCCTGGACGAAGTCGGCCGCCGCCTGATCCCCGACATCCATGAGCGGATCGTAACCAAATTCCATTATGCGCCGTCGGACTTCGCCACCGATTTGAACGCGCATATGGGCTCGGCCTTCTCGCTGGAACCGATCCTGACGCAGAGCGCCTATTTCCGGGTCCACAACCGCGACGATTCGATCCCGAACCTGTATTTCGTCGGCGCGGGCACGCATCCGGGCGCAGGGATTCCCGGCGTGGTCGGCAGCGCGAAGGCGACCGCGGCGCTGATGCTGGATCGGAAATAGCCCCAGCCCCCAACCCCTTCCCCCGTTCAGCCTGAGCGAAGTCGAAGGCCAAGGGATTGCAGCCGCCACAAACGGGATTGGGGATAGGACTGTACGTGGCCTTCGACTTCGCTCAGGCTGAACGGGGGCTGGGGGTCGAGAGTTAGGAGGCGTAGGTCATTATGCCGTTCGTCACGCTGTTCGCCGCCCTGCTGGCCACCACCGCACCGATGGCGGACCGCGACATCGCCGCGCCCGGCCCGCAGGGGCCGCTGAAAGGCAGCTGGACGGGGCCGGAGGGCGCGAAAACGCCCGTCGTGTTGATGATTCCCGGATCGGGGCCGAGCGACCGTGACGGCAACAACCCACAGGGGATCAAGGCCGCCCCGCTCCGCCTGCTGGCCGAGGGGCTGGCGGCAAGGGGCATCGCCAGCGTGCGGATCGACAAGCGCGGCATGTTCGCCAGCGCGGGCGCGGTGCCCGATGCCGACCGGGTGACGATCGACGATTATGTCGCCGATACCCGCGCATGGATCGCGACCATCCGCAAGACGACGGGCGCGCCGTGCGTCTGGGTGCTGGGGCATAGCGAGGGCGGGCTGGTCGCGCTGACCACCGCCGCCGCCGATCCGGCGGGCTTGTGCGGCGTGATCGTGATGGCCGGTCCCGGCCGACCGCTGGCCGAGATCATGAAGGCGCAGATCCACGCCAATCCCGCCAATGCACCGCTACTGCCCGAGGCCGACCGCCTCATCGACACCCTGGCGGCGGGCAGGACGGTTCCGGCCGCGACGCTGACGCCGCCGCTGTCGATGATCTTTCGCGACGCGGTACAGCCCTTCGTGATCAGCCTCTATGCCAAACGCCCAGCCGCCCTGGCCGCCGCGATCACCAAGCCGATGCTGATCGTGCAGGGCGAGGCCGATCTCCAGGTGACGGTGGCGGATGCACAGGCGCTGAAGGCGGCGCAACCCAAGGCCACGCTCGTGCTGTTGCCCAAGGTCGGCCATGTGCTGAAGACGGTGGAGGGCGACAGCCGGGGCGCCAATTTGGCGACCTATGCCGATCCCAATCTGCCGCTGGCGCCCGGCGTGGTCGAGGCGGTGGCAGGATTTATCACGGCACATCCATAGCGGTCCATTCTAACCGATCCGGCCTTTTTGCAGCCATGATCCTCCCTGACGTTGCGGCTGCGCAACATTATGGGAGTAGATGTTCGTGGCCTTTCATTCCGCCCGACTTGCAGCATTACCCGTTCTTGTCCTTTCCATCGCGGCGACACCGCCGCCTGAGCGGGTGATCGCGCCCGATGGGCTGGAGCCGGTCACGATCAATGGCATCACGCGGACGATCCGGGTTGATCCGGGCGCCCCGGCGATGCCGATTATCACCCGCGACTATGCCGACGCGGCCGGCATGAAGGCCGGCATGTTCGGATTCGCCATGGGTTTCGGTCCGAAGGTCATGGTCTCCGGCGGCACCGCCGTGGCGCGCGTCGCCTTCGGGAAGGTCGAACCCGCCAAGCTTCGGATTGGCTTCACCCCAAAACCCTATGCCGTGAACGTCGCAGGAGTATTCGGCCCCGCCAGCCTGGCCGCCCCCGTGATCCGCTTTCGCCTGCGCGAGCCCGTCGCCGGCGAACGGACCACCAGCTTCCCCATGGTGGATCAAGGCGGCCTGTTCGGCGGTTGGGCGGAACGCTTTGCGATCATCATGGTGGAGGGCGAGCCGCTGCGCATCCGCTTCGATCCGCATCATCCCCGGACGCTCGCCAATGCGGGCGCTGCCGTGCGGCTGGCGCGGGCCTATGGCGGCACGCTGTCCGGTTCGACCAGCCCGGCGGAAATCGCCTTCGGCGTCGAGCGGCCGGTCCGTACCATGACGCTGGCCACGCCCCTTGCCATGGGGCCGCTGACTATCGGGACGCTCGGTGTGCGCACGGTCGACCACGGCCATACCGATACCATCGTCGATGCCGACGCGCATGCCGACCCCAATGAGGTGGTGGTCACCGGCAAGGGCAAGCACGACATCAAGCGCGACCGCCTGTCGATCGGCGCGGACCAGCTGATCCGCTGTTCGTCGATCGTGTTCGACAAGCCGGCCAAGCAGATACGGCTAAGCTGTCGCTGACATTTCTCCCCTGTGGAGGAAGAGGGGACCAGCAAAGCTCGCGGAAGGGTGTTGCCCTCTCGATAGCGGGACACCCCTCCGTCAGGCCTTCGGCCTGCTACCTCCCCTTGCAGGGGAGGATTTTGTTCACGCCGGCAGCGCGTCCTCCGCCGCCTCTTCCACCTCGGCGGCCTGGCGCGCCCACATTTCGGCGTACAGCCCGCCCCTGGCCAGCAACTCGCCATGCGTACCGCGCTCGGCGACGCGGCCGCCATCGAGCACCACGATCTGGTCGGCATGGACGATCGTCGACAGGCGGTGCGCGATGACCAGGGTGGTGCGGCCGCGCTCGATCGCCTGGAGGGTGGCGAGGATGTCCGCCTCGGTCCGGCTGTCGAGCGCGCTGGTCGCCTCGTCCAGGATCAGGATCGGCGGGTTCTTCAGCAGGGTGCGCGCGATGGCCACGCGCTGCTTCTCGCCGCCCGACAGCTTCAGCCCGCGCTCGCCGACCCGCGTCGCATAGCCCTGGGGCTGGCGTTCGATGAAGTCGGCGATGGCCGCGCCCTTGGCCGCGCGCTCAACCTCCGCCTCGCCCGCGCCTTCGCGACCATAGGCGATGTTGTAGCCGATCGTATCGTTGAACAGCACCGTGTCCTGCGGCACGATGCCGATCGCGGCGCGCAAGCTGTCCTGCGCCACCCCCGCCACCGGCTGGCCATCGATGGTGATCGCGCCCTGATTCACATCGTAGAAGCGGTAGAGCAGCCGCGCGAGCGTCGACTTGCCCGCCCCCGACGGCCCCACCACCGCACAGGTCGTGCCTGCCGGCACGTCGAGCGTCAGGCCTTTCAGGATCGGGCGGTCCGGCTCATAGCCGAAGACGACATCGTCGAAGCGGACATGCCCGCCCGTCACCGCCAGCGCGGGCGCACCGGGGGCATCGACCACTTCGGCGGGCGTGTCGATCAGGTCGAACATCGCGCCCATGTCGATCACCCCCTGACGGATGGTGCGATAGACCATGCCGAGCAGGTCGAGCGGGCGGAACAGCTGCGACAACAGGGTCGAGACGAACACCACGTCGCCCGGCGACGCCGCGCCCCGGCTCCATTCGCGCACGACCCAGGCCATGGCGAAGCCCAGCATCAGACTGGTGATCGCCGCCTGCCCGACATTCAGCCAGGCGAGCGAGTTTTCCGACTTAGTCGCCGCACGCGCATAGGCGGCGACGCCATTCTCATACCGCCGCGCCTCGCGCTCCTCGGCGTTGAAATATTTGACCGTCTCGAAATTCAGCAGCGAGTCGACCGCATGCGCCACCGCGCCGGTGTCGAGGTCGTTCATCCGCGTGCGCAGCGCGTTGCGCCAGTCGGTCACCTTGCGGGTGAAGACGATGTAGAGGACGACCATCACCAGCGTGGTGACGACCAGCACCGGCCCGAAGCTGCGCCCGAAGATCGTCAGCACCAGCCCCAGTTCAAGGACCGTCGGCGCGATGTTGAACAGCAGGAAATACAGCATCGTGTCGATGCTCTTGGTCCCGCGCTCGACCACCTTGGTCACCGCGCCGGTGCGCCGCTCCAGATGGAAGCGCAGCGACAGGCGGTGGAGGTGGCGGAAGACGTCCGCCGACAATCGCCGGGTTGCGTCCTGCCCGACCATCTCGAACACCGCGTTGCGCAAATTGTCGAACAACGTCGTGCCGAACCGCGCCGCCGCATAGCCGATCACCAGCAGCACGATCAGCATCACCGCGCTGCGATCGCCCTCCGCCATCCGGTCGATCGCGAATTTGAGCGTATAGGCCGCGCCCAGCACCTGGATCAGCTTGGACAGCACGACCAGCGCCATCGCCGCCACGATCCGGACCCGCAGCGCGGGCGCACCGGCGGGCCAGAGATAGGGGAGGAAACGGCGAAGCGTCGGGATCAGCGGCCGGTCAGGCGTACCGGCGGTGGGGTCGAGTGGCGGCATGTCGATCCCATGTCGGCGGAATGAGGGGGAAGTTCAATGGGGGGTGGCCTTGGGGATCACATCTGGGCAAGTCGCCCGTGGCCTTGCCCTCCCCCATCCCCTCCCGCTTGCGGGAGGGGAGCGGCTAGAGGCGATCGGTGGCCTTCCTAACGCTGGGTAGGTCCTCGCTTTCCCCAATTACCACAAGACTCCCCTCCCGCAGGCGGGAGGGGTTGGGGGAGGGCAAGGTGTCTCACAGAGCCCCCACCCCGCCTCACTTCAACCCGGTCACGAACTCCCCACCATGCTTCACCTGCGCGGTCGAAGCCTTCAGCGTCTCCCCGATCGGCTCGGCGCGTCCGCCCAGGCAGGGGCTGAGGAAATTCTCCGTCACCGCGTTGAAGGCGATGTTGTTCGCCGGCCGGGCAAAACCGTGCCCTTCGTCCGGGAACACCACATAGGTGACGGGGATGGACTTGGCCGCCATCGCCTCGACGATCTGGTCGCTTTCGGCCACGTTCACGCGCGGGTCGTTCGCGCCCTGCCCGATCAGCAGCGGCTTCGTGATCCGGTCGACGAAGGTCAGCGGCGAGCGTTCCTTGAGCAGCGCGCGACCCTCCTCGGTCGTGGGGTCACCCATCCGCTTGTAGAATTGCTGCTTGCCGGCTTCCCAATAGGGCGGGATCGTCTTGAGCAAGGTGAACAGGTTGGACGGGCCGACGATGTCGACGCCGCAGGCGAACGTGTCGGGCGTGAAGGTCAGGCCGGCCAGCGTCGCATAGCCGCCATAGGAACCGCCCATGATCGCCACCTTGTCGGGCCGCGCCACGCCCTGCTTGACCGCCCAGTCGACCGCATCGATCAGGTCGTCGTGCATCTTGCGGCCCCATTGCAGGTCGCCCGCCGAGATGAAGTTCTTCCCGAAACCGGTCGAGCCACGATAATTGACCGACAGCACCGCATAGCCGCGATTGGCGAGCCACTGGTGATAGCCGTTATAGCCGAAGCCGTCGCGCGCCCAGGGGCCGCCATGGACCAGCAGCACCATCGGCACCGGCCCGGTCACGCCCTTGGGCTTGGTCAGGTACGACACCAGCGTCAGCCCATCGCGCGCGGGGATCTCGACGGCCTCCATCGGCACCAGCGGCGCATCGGCCAGTTCGGGACGGCTGACATAAAGCTGGGTCAGCTTTTTACCCTTGCGGTCGTACAGCCAGGTCGAGGCGGGCGCGGTGACGGGGTCGAAGGTGACGAGCCATTTGTCATCGGCATCGGTGCGTGATCCGACCGAGAACTCACCCTTGTTCTGTGCCTTGAGGAAGGCGAGGTCGGCCTTCACCGCGTCGCCGATCGGCAGATATTCGTTCTTGAGATAGTCGACGGCATAGGCCTCGATCCGGCCGGTCCGGGGATTGAACAGCGCGCCCGACACATCGGCCTTCGGGCTTTCGCCGACGATCGTCATCTTTCCGCTGGCGACGTCCTGCGCCATCAGCGCGGCGGTGTTCCGCCCCCGGCTGTCGATCCAGTAAAGCGTCTTGCCGTCGACGGTGAAGCCCATCGGCGCGGTGGTCAGCGAATCGTCCAGCCCGAACTGGACGACCGGCGTCGCCTCGACGGTGGTGCCGTTCACGCGGTAATAGTCGGACCCACCATCAGGCCGCGCCTTGGACGCCATGCGCAGCTTCAATTGGTCGTCGGCGATAAAGCCGGCATAGCCGTCATTCTGCATCACCTTGGTCAGCGCGCCGCTGGTCAGGTTGAGCTCATACACGTCGTGCCAGCGCGGATCGCGGTTGTTGACGCCGATCAGGATGCGGTCCTTGATCGTCTCGCTGGTGCCGATGACGCGCACCCGGGTCTTTTCGAACGGGGTTAGCGCCTTTTGCGCGCCGGTGGCGACATTGACGCCGTAGAGCAGGAAATTCTCGTCGCCGCCCTTGTCGTTGACGAACAGGATCGACTGAGAATCGGGCGACCAGAAGGTCTGGCGGATCGGCCGCCCCTTCTCGGCGGTCAGCGGGCGCGCCTGATCGGGCGTGGCGATCGGCGCGACCCAGACGTTGAGCACGCCGTCGCGCGGCGCGATGAAGCTGATCCACTTGCCATCGGGGGACAGCTGGCCACCGACCTTGGTCGGGTTGCCGAACAGCTTGGTCCGCTCGATCAGGGGCACGTCCGCCGCCATCGCCGTCTGCGCCACCATCATCGCCGCACTCGCCGCCAAAAACGCCTTGAACACCATGTCATGCTCCCACCCTTTGACCGTATTATCAAAGCATGACACCGGCTCCCCGATCCGACAAGCGCGATTTCGGAACCGCTGGCCGCTGCGTACGTTTTTATCAGCAAGTGGAGGCGGTTACATGCAACCGATTTTCTATGTGATGGCGATCCTGGGCTGCGGCGATGGCAGCGTCGATTGCACCGAGGCGCGGATGATCCCGGCCCGTTACGAAACCATGGCCCAGTGCCGCGCCGATCTCGCCAACCGGATCGCCGCCAACACCGACGTGCCCTATCCGGTCATCGGTGCCGATTGCCGCCGCATCGGCGCGCAGATGGCAAAGGCCGAACGCAAGCCGTCGCGGGGCTGAGTCTCAACCTCTACCCCCGTTCGGCCTGAGCGAAGTCGAAGGCCACGCTTCAACATATGCCAAGATGATGGTAAGGGTACTCCCTTGGCCTTCGACTTCGCTCAGGCTGAACGGAGCGGTGGATTACCGGGGCCGTGTCCAAAGCGTTGGATCACGCGGGACGATCGTCATCTTGTCCCGCCGCGCCGCCTGCACGCTTGCCACCGTCATGAAGCGCAGCTTTTCCGCCTTGCTGGTCCCGACCCGGCTGTCCCAGGCGCGCCGTCCGCGCCTGGCGACCTTGCGCCCGATCGCGCCGTAGATCGCCGCCGCCGACAGCACCGCCCAGGCCGAGCGATAGGACAAGGCGGGCGTGCCCATCCGCGCGCTCGCCTCGAATAGGGCGGCCTGATCGGTCAGCCGGCGGGCCAGCGCGCTCAGCCCCGGCCGGTGCGACGGGGCCATGATCGCATCGGGCGCGATGCTCTTATAGGCCAGCCATTGGCGCGGCAGATAATGCCGCCCGGCGCCCGCATCCTCGGCGATGTCGCGCGCGATATTGGCCAACTGGAACGCCATGCCCAGATCGCAGGCACGGTCGAGCGTCGCGTCATCCTCCGGCGCGACCCCCATCGTCACCGCCATCATGCAACCGACGACGCCCGCGACATGATAGCAATAGCGGTAGAGATCCTCCTCGCTGTCGGGCCGCCAGTCCTCGGCGTCCAGCGCGAATCCGGCGATCAGGTCGCGCGGCCAGCGATGCGGCATCCCCGTCTCCGCCGCGACGACGCGCAGTGCGTCGAAGGCGGGATCGCCCACCACCCGCCCCGCCAGCGCCGCCTCGGTCTTGTCGGTCAGCTCGGCCAGCCGCGCGGGCGCATCCGCGACACGCGTCATGCCATGGCCATGATCCTGCCCGTCGGCGATGTCGTCGCACCGCCGGCACCAGGCATAGAGCAGCCAGGCGCGCTCGCGCGTTTCGGGATCGAACAACAGGCTGGCGGCCGCGAAACTCTTCGAGCCGCGCGCGATCGAGGCCTTGGCCGCCGCCACCAGCGCCGCCCGTTCGCTCGGGGCGGCGGTGTCGCTCACAGATCGCCCGCGTTCATGCGCACGATCGGCTGGGTCGGCACATGCGCCGCCATCCGGTCCAGCAGGCCGTCCAGCGTGGCGTCGACGATCAGCAGGTCGCGGTGCTGCGGCCGCAGGAAGCCGACCTCGCCCATCTTCTCCCAGAAAGCGACGAGATGGTCGTAATAGCCGCCCGTGTTGAGCAGCCCGACCGGATCGGCATGATAGCCGAGCTGCGCCCAGCTCAGCGCTTCCCACAGCTCATCCATCGTGCCCGTGCCGCCCGCGATGGTGATGAAGCCGTCGGACAGATCGGTGAACGCCTTCTTGCGCTCATGCATGCCGGGCACGACATGGAGTTCGGTCAGGCCGCGATGCGCGACCTCGGCATCGACCAGCGCCTGCGGGATGATGCCGATCACCTCGCCCCCCGCCGCCAGCGCCGCATCGGCCACCGCGCCCATCAGGCCCAATCGCCCGCCGCCATAAACGACTCCGATCCCACGCTCGGCCAGGCCACGCCCGACCTGCCGTGCGGTGTCGATATATTGGGGGTCCGAAGGGGTCGCCGACCCGCAGTAAATGGCCAATCGCTTCATCCTGTGAGCGCTAAGCGATGGCGCGGGGCGGGGCAAGCGGGGTTGCGGCCAGCCGACCGGTTCCGTCTTTCGCCGTGTCAGGCGAACAGGGCGACGGCACCGGCGATCAGCATCGCCCAGAACAGCAGGAAGACGAAATTGCCGCGCCAGCCCGACGATACCGCTGGACCGTCGAGATACTCGGCCGCATGCGCGCCATCCAGAAACCGTACCATGCGCCGCGCCAACGTCACGACGATCCAGTCGACGGCCCCGATCGGATCGAGATCGAGCAACTGGCGCAGCGGTGCCCGTTCGTAGAGGCTGACGATGCGACAGAAGCCTCGAACAGCTTTCATCGACATTCGTTCTCGCATACCCCCAGACAGCGCCCGCCTGGCCTTATCGGGGATGCGCAGTCTTCGCCATCATGCCGATGTCCTGCAACCATTGCCGCACCTGCTCCGGCCATTGCGTCGTGATCGGATCGGCGGTCGGTCGCAAGCCGAACGCATGCCCGCCTT
The DNA here is from genome assembly GCF_052056765.1 of Sphingomonas pseudosanguinis. Taxonomy (NCBI): domain Bacteria; kingdom Pseudomonadati; phylum Pseudomonadota; class Alphaproteobacteria; order Sphingomonadales; family Sphingomonadaceae; genus Sphingomonas; species Sphingomonas pseudosanguinis. The sequence continues at coordinate 109,459 of NZ_CP189888.1, read as the reverse complement.
TGGCATAGACCCGCATGTCGACAGGCACCTTCGCCGCGTTGAGCGCCAGCGCATAGGCCAGCGGCTGGCGGATGTCGTCCATCGGATCATCCATCGCATGCAGGATCATCGTCGGCGGCGCCTTGGCACTGATCGTCACCCAAGGGCGTAATTCGAGATTATTCTTCCCCCTGCTGTTGTCCAGCATCCGCGCCGTATAGGCGATGACCGCGAAATCGGGACGCGGGGACTGGCGATCGGCGGCATCCGCGATCGGATAGCTGCGCGCCTCGGTGTTACTCATATTCGCGGCGAGATAGGCCCCGGCGGAAAAGCCGATGACGCCGATCTTGTGCGGATCGATCCCGTAGGTTTTTGCCCGCTGGCGCAACAGCCCGATGGCACGCTGCGCATCCTCCAGCGCCAGCAGGGTCTCGGGCCGTTGTTGCCGGCCATCGACCACCGGCCAGACCTGCGGCGTGCGATATTTGAGCACGGCGCAGGTCATGCCCTGGCGTACCGCCCAGTCGCAGATCTCCGTGCCTTCGAGGTCCATCGCCACCACCTCGAACCCGCCACCCGGCAGGACCAGCAAGGCCGCACCGTTGCCGGGCCCCGTGGGGCGATAAAGCGTCATGGTCGGACGGGTGACATAGGTCGCCCAATGCCATTTCCGCCCCGCGACCAGCCCAGTGCCGTTGCCGGTCGCCTCCGGCCGATTCCCGGAGTCGGGCTTGGCAAGCGCCACATCGGGTGACCAAAGCGGTATCTGCTCGCCCCCATCGACCGGTTGCCAGATACCGACGCGCTCGTTCTTGGGAAGCGGCGCGGGCTTGGCCGGGTCAGTCCGTGCCGGGGCCGCCCCGGTAAGACCCCATGTCCCGAGCGCGATAGCCAACCAAAGTCGAGATACACGCATACCGCACCCCAAAGGACCGTGGCGGACGACCGCCATGCTGAATCGTCTGGACCACGCTATCGCCGCCGCCGCGTCCGACAAAGCCCGTTCGATACCGCACGGCGCCAATCTCTCTCCGGGCCAAAGGCAATTCCAGCCGCCCCACCCTTCCCCCGCCCCCATGCCGTCGCTACATGAGCGCGGATGGTCGCCGACCCCCTTGCCAAGCTCCATGAAGTCTTCGGGTACAGCCAGTTCCGGGGTGTCCAGGACCAGGTCGTTACCCGTGTCCTGAACCGGCAGCGGACGTTGGCGGTGATGCCCACCGGTGCGGGCAAGTCGCTCTGTTACCAGCTGCCCGCCGTGATGATGGACGGGTGCTGCGTCGTGGTCAGCCCGCTGATCGCGCTGATGCACGACCAGCTGCGCGCGGCCGAGGCGGTCGGCATCCGCGCCGCCACGCTGACCAGCGTCGACCAGAACCGCGCCGAGACGGTCGCACGCTTCCGCGACGGCCAGCTCGACCTGCTCTATGTCGCGCCCGAGCGTGCGTCGTCGTCGCATTTCCGCGAGTTGCTGGCGTCGGCTCCGCTCAGCCTGTTCGCGATCGACGAGGCGCACTGCGTCAGCGAATGGGGGCATGACTTCCGCCCCGACTATCGGCTGCTAGAGCCGCTGATGGATGCCTTTCCGGAGGTGCCCCGGCTCGCGCTGACCGCGACCGCCGACGCGCATACCCGCGCCGACATCGCCAAGCAGCTGGGGATTCCCACCGAAGGCATGATCGTCTCGGGCTTCGACCGGCCCAATATCCGTTATGCAATCAGCCCCAAGGCGAATGTGAACCTGCAGATATCGCGCGTCGTTGCCGACACGCCCGGCCCCGGCATCGTCTATGCCCAGACCCGCGCCGCGACCGAGAAACTGGCCGAAGCCCTTGCCCGAACCGGCCGCCCGGTGCGCGCCTATCATGCCGGGCTGGACCCCGCCGTGCGCGCCAAGAACCAGGCCGATTTCGTCGCATCCGAAGACATGGTGATCTGCGCCACCGTCGCCTTCGGCATGGGCATCGACAAGCCCGACGTGCGCTTCGTCGCCCATGCCGGCCTGCCGAAATCGATCGAGGCCTATTATCAGGAAACCGGCCGCGCCGGGCGCGACGGCGATCCGTCGGTCGCGCATCTCTTCTGGGGTGCCGACGACTTCGCCCGCGCGCGCCAGCGCATGGCCGAGGTCGAACCCGAACGACAGGCGGGCGAGCGGGCGCGGCTGTCGGCGCTGGGCGCGCTGGTCGAGACGGGCGGATGCCGCCGCCGCATCCTGCTACGCCATTTCGGCGAGGAGTTGGCGGAGGACTGCGGCAATTGCGACAATTGCCTCGGCTCGCCCGATGCGGTCGACGCCACGACCACCGCGCAGAAATTCCTGTCCGCCGTCTTCCGCACCGGCCAGATGTTCGGCGCGGGCTATATCGAACAGGTGCTGACCGGACAGTCGAGCGAGCGCAGCCTGATGAACGGGCATGAGGCTTTGTCGGTCTGGAACATCGTCTCGGGCGATGAGGTGGCGCTGCTCAAGCCCGTCCACCGCGCGCTGCTCCTGCGCGATGCGCTCCGCACCAATCCGCATGGCGGGCTGGAGTTCGGCCCCGCCGCGCGTGCGCTGATCAAGGGCGAGGCGCGGCTGTCGTTGGTCCTGCCGCCCAAGCGCGAGAAGAAGGGCCGCCGCGCCGCGCCCGTCGCCGCCAACCCGGCGGACAATCCGCTGTTCGAGGCGTTGCGCGCCAAGCGTCGCGAGCTGGCGCAGGAGGCAGGCGTGCCGCCTTACGTCATCTTCCACGACTCGGTGCTGCGCGACATGGCGGCACAACGGCCGAGCAGCCGTGCGGCGCTGTCGCTGCTGTCCGGCATCGGCGCGCGCAAGCTGGATGCGTATGGCGAAGCGTTTCTGGCGGTGATCCGCGAGGCGGGATAAGCTCTCGGGCCATGAGCGCCCCGACCCTGCCCCCAACCCTGACCACTGCGCGGCTGACCTTGCGCGGCCATCACCCCGACGATCTCGACGCGCTGGCCGCGATGTGGGCCGATCCGGCGGTGTACGGGATGATCGGCGGCAAGCCCCGACCGCGTGAGGAGGTGTGGATTCGGCTGCTGCGATCGGTCGGATGCTGGACGCTGTTCGGCTATGGCGCCTGGGTGGTGTGCGACCGCACGACCGGCGAGGTGCTGGGCGATATAGGCCTGCTCGAATCGCGCCGGGCGATCGTGCCGGAACTGACCGTGCCGGAGGTCGGATGGACCCTGGTCCCGGCGGCGCACGGGCGTGGCTATGCGGGCGAGGCGATGCGCGCGGTGCTCGGCTGGGCCGAAGCGCAAGGAATCGGGCGGACCTGCTGCATCATCGATCCGGACAATGACGCGTCGATCCGGCTGGCCGAGAAGCTGGGGTATGGCTCGCCGGTCGAGGGGGCGTATCATGAGCGGGCGATTTTGATTTTCCACCGGGGGTAGACACCCTCGGCCTGACGGAGGGGTGTCCCGCTATCGAGAGGGGTGACACCCCTCCACCAGCTTCGCTGGCCCCCCTCCCCTTACAAGCGAGGAATAGAAGGCCTTGGACCTCCGTTCGCACTGAGCGAAGTCGAAGTGCATGGGATGCGCTTGCCGACAGGGAGGGGCGTGGGCTTCGACTTCGCTCAGCCTGAACGGCGGTGGGGGTAAAGTTCGCGCGGAGACGTGGAGGCGCGGAGGGGGAGCGCCCAGCCAACAGGCCATCTCCTCATCCACGGTGCGGCATAGGCCAACGCCGAATGGACACTCGGCGCCGACGCGCGGGTCCACCTCTCTGCGCCTCCGCGCCTCCGCGCGAATAAAAGGCCCCGCGCCGGACGTTCGCGGTTCAAGCCCCGCCCCCGATAGGGTATACCGCCGCCGTGACACTTGCCCTGATCCTGTCCGCCATCGCCATGACGCTGATCGTCGGTGTCCGCTATCTGCTCGCGTCGGGCGCGTTCGCGCTGGCGACGAAGGCCCGGCATCCGAACCTCTATGCCGGGCTGGACCCGCAGATTCGGCGTGAAATCTGGTGGAGCCTCGCCTCGGCCGCGATCTACGGCGTGCCCGCCGGCATCGTCGCCTGGGGTTGGCAGAATCGGGGATGGACGCGGATCTACGCCGACGTGCACGACTATCCGCTCTGGTATCTGCCCGTCTCGGTGCTGCTCTATCTCATCGCGCACGACACATGGTTCTACTGGACGCATCGCTGGATGCACCGACCCGCCATCTTCAAGCGCGCGCATGCCGTCCATCATGCCAGCCGCCCGCCCACCGCCTGGGCGGCGATAGCGTTCCACCCGATCGAGGCGGTGACCGGCGCTGTGGCCATTCCGCTACTGGTCTTCGCAATTCCGATCCATGTCGGCGCACTCAGCTTGGTGCTGACGATCATGACGGTTATGGGCGTTACCAATCACATGGGCTGGGAGATTTTCCCGCGCTTCATGTGGCAGGGGCGCCTGGGGGGGTGGCTCATCACCGCAAGCCACCATCAACGGCATCACGAGCAATATGGGTGCAATTATGGCCTTTACTTCCGTTTCTGGGATCGACTGTGCGGGACGGACCGGGGACTGGGAGATTTCGCGCGCGCCCATGCGCAGGCGGCGCGGCGCATCGATGCTGCTGGCGCTGGCCGCGTTGCCGCTCATCGGCGCGGCGCCGGTCAGCCGGCTGGACATCGGGATTGATCAGCTGCGCTCGGCCAAGGGCATGGTTCGCCTGTGCCTGACCGCCGATCCGGACAATTTCCCGGCCTGTGTCGATGACGCGCGCGCGCTGACCCGCTCGGTGCCGGCGGGGCAGCGGGCCATCCATCTCGACGGGCTGCCCTATGGCCAATATGCCGCCGCCGTCATCCATGACGAGAACAACAACGCCAAGCTCGACACGCTGGCAGGTATCCCGCGCGAGGGGTTCGGGTTTTCGCGCAACCCGGTGATCCGCTTCGGCCCGCCGCGATTCACGGCGGCGCGATTCACGCTCGATTCTGTTGCCGAAACACAACAGATTCGGATGCGGTACATATTCTGACACAATCGCCGGAGCGAAATCGCCACCGTGGCGTTGCATTTCGGATAAGCCATTCAGGGAGTTTTCCGTCTTGCGCCTTTTTTCGCGCCCCAATTTATGCGGGGTCGCCCCGCTGATCGCCTCGGCGGCGCTCTCCCTCTCGGTCCCGGCGCATGCGCAGGATGTCCCGGCGGCCGATGTCTCGGACGCCGCCGCCGTCGGCGCGCAGATGGGCAAGAACACCATCACCATCGGCCTGGGCGGCGCGTATCTCCCCGATTATCAGGGGTCGAACGACTATCAGTTCACGCCCGCCCCCGCCGCCCTGGCCTATATCAACGGCCATACCATCACGCTGATCGGCAACCGCCTGTCGATCGACCTGATCGGTGACCGCACCAATCCCGGCTGGGATTTCCAGGCCGGCCCCGTGGGTGTCGTCAATCTGGACCGCACCGCGCCCTCGCGCATCGACGACGTCCGTGTCCGCGCGCTGGGCAAGATCGGCGCGGCGGTCGAGCTGGGCGGCTATGTCGGCATCGGCAAGGTCGGGGTGATCACCAGCCCCTATGATCGCCTGTCGGTCGCGCTCAGCTATCGCCACGACGTCACCGGCGTGCACGACAGCGGCATCTGGCAGCCGAGCGTCAACTATTTCACCCCGCTGTCGACCAAGGCGGCGGTCGGGCTGTTCGCGACCGCCGAACATGCCGGCAGCGGCTATGCCCGACGCTATTACTCGATCAACCAGGGCCAGAGCATCGCGAGCGGCCTGCCGGTCTATAACGCGCGGTCGGGCTGGAAGAACTGGACCGCCGGCGCGATCGGCACCTATTCGTTGACCGGCAACCTGCTTCAGGGTTGGAAGCTGGTCGGCAGCGTCGCCTATGGCCGGATGCTCAACGATTTCGGCGACAGCCCGATCGTGTCGCAGGCGGGATCGCGCGGCCAGTGGCTGAGCGCGCTGGGCGTCGCCTATACCTTCTGACGATCCGGGCCGGCCTGTCGGGGCCGGCCCGCCTCTCTCATTCCTGCGGGCATTCGCCGGGACGCGTGACGGGGGCGCCGCCCATATACCATTGGCTGCGCTCGCCCATCGTCTCCCGGTCGTGATAGCAGACCTGTGCCTTGCCGGTCTTCATATCCATCTGCATCGTCCAGTTGTTGTCGGCGCAGTCATGCGGGGTGCAGCCATGCGCGGCGAGGCCGGTCGCCCCCATCGCGAAGATCGGCACCGTCACCGCGCCGCGCGACATGATCCGCTGCACCAGCTTCTGGTCGCCCACCGCGTCGTGCAGCGCGTTCGCCACCTCGGTCCGGTCGAAGAAGCTGACGCCGTCGACCGCGTCGCCGGGATAATGGCCGATATAGGCCTTGAGCGGGGTCTCCTGCGCCACTCCGGCGATCGGGGTCGGGCGCGCGGTGCCGGGCGGGGTGAAGTTGCCCGGTGCGACCTCCGAATCCGCATCGCCGCCCCTGCCGCCACACGCGGCCAGCGCCAGCAGGGCCAAAGGGACAAGACTCACGACACCGCGCATCACACTCTCCTGACGATCACGTCGGCTCGACGCATCCGTTTGCCAAGGAACGCGCTGCCCGGGTGGACGGTTGCCACGCCATGGCCAGCCCCTCCCCCAGCGCGCTGACGCGTTTCGTCGAAGCCCAGACCCATGATTTCGCCACGGCGCTGCACGAATTGCAAGCCGGGCGGAAGCGCAGCCACTGGATGTGGTACATCTTTCCCCAGATCGCCGGGCTGGGCCACAGCGCGATGGCGCAGGCTTATGCGATCGCCGATGCGCAAGAGGCCCGCGCCTATCTGGCGCATCCGCTACTCGGACCCCGCCTGGTCGAGGTGGTACAGGCCGCCTGCGCCGCGCCCGGATCGGCCGAGGCGATCTTCGGCGGCATCGACGCGATCAAGCTGCGATCCTCGCTGACCCTGTTCGCGACGGTGGCGGAGGACCCTGCCCCGTTCCAGGCCGGGCTGAACCGCTTCTTCGACGGAGAGCCCGACCCCGAGACGCTGCGCCTGTTGGGTCACGCGGCGCGCTAGGGTCGATCGACGGTCCTTCTATTCCTCCCCTGCAAGGGGAGGGGGACCATCCGAAGGATGGTGGAGGGGTGTCCCCGGTCGCGCGTTAAGGCCGGTCTCGCCAACGGTTACACCCCTCCGTCAGGCCTTGCGGCCTGCCACCTCCCCTTACAGGGGAGGAACGAGGGGCGTGTCGACCGGGCTTGGGACGGGCGGGTGGACCGACCGGGCGATCCACCCGCCACGGCCTTTAGCCGTTCTTCTTGACCGGCGCGGGTCCGGTGACCGTCGCGCCGCCATCGGCGGTCAGCACGATCGTCCACTGCGCGACATTGTCGCAAATGGCGGTCCAGGTCGGATAGCCGTTGGTCGGCGCGATCTCGGTCATGCTGGTCACCGACTGGCAGCTCGCGCCGCTGGTGCCCGAATCGCGGATCGCACGGAACAGCACGCCGCGCCGCTGCCCCTCGGGCAGGTCGCGGACCTTCGTACCCAGTTCGCCCGCGCTCATCCCGCTGGCGTTGGTCGTCGCCGCCGCCGTCGCGTTGTTGGCCGGGGTGTCGTTCGATCCGCCACAGGCGGCCAGCGGCAGCGCGGCGGCCAGAATGGTGGAGGCGATGATCGTACGCTTCATGAACATGCTCCTGACAGGTCACGCGGCCGGCGGGAATGACGACCGTATCGCCTGCTCAACGATTATCCCCCGTGGCGGTTGCGCCGCGATGACGCCAGCGGCATGACACGCGGCATGAGCGATATTCGTCTGCACGAAAGCTGGCTGGCCGCGCTGCGGACCGAGTTCGACGAGCCTTATATGAAGGCGCTGAAGACCTTCCTGGCCGAGGAGCGGGCCGCCGGCGAGCGCATCTTCCCGCGCCCGGCCGAGTGGTTCCGCGCGCTGGACCTGACGCCGCTCGATCAGGTGCGCGTCGTCATCCTGGGGCAGGACCCCTATCATGGCGAGGGGCAGGCGCATGGCCTGGCCTTCTCGGTCCAGCCCGGCGTCCGTCCGCCGCCCAGCCTGGTCAATATCTACAAGGAAATGGCGACCGACCTCGGCATCACGCCGCCCGGCCACGGCCTGCTCGATCATTGGGCGCGGCAGGGGGTGCTCCTGCTCAACTCGGTGCTGACCGTGCGGATGGGCCAGGCCGCCTCGCATCAGGGGCGCGGGTGGGAGCGGTTCACCGACGCCGTGATCCGCGCCGTCGCCGCCAAGCCCGAGCCGGTCGTCTTCATCCTGTGGGGCGCCTATGCCCAGAAAAAGGCGGGCTTCGTGCGCGAGATGGGCGCGGGGCGGCACTGCGTCCTGACCTCGGTCCACCCCTCGCCCTTGTCGGCGCGGGGCGGCTTTTTCGGATCGAAGCCCTTTTCGCGCGCCAACGCCTTTCTGGTCGAGCATGGCCAGCCGCCGATCGACTGGGCGCTGCCGCCACTGCCTGATGCCGAGCGGGGATGATCTGTAATCATACTGGCATCATTTTGCGCAAGCGCGCATAGGGCCGCCCATCCACCGATCAGACAAGGGGCAAGCGCGATGGCCGACGAAGATTATGTCTATGACGAAACGACCGGCGAATGGATCAGCGCCGCCGACGCCGCCGCGAAGGGCGGGGCCACCAGCGACGATGATGCGGTCGTGGTGCGCGACTCGGTCGGCAACGTCCTGAGCGACGGGGATCAGGTGACGCTGATCAAGGACCTGACCGTCAAGGGCGCGGGCCAGACGCTGAAGCGCGGCACCCTGATCAAGTCGATCCGCCTGACCGGCGACGCGCAGGAGATCGACTGCAAGTTCGACGGGATCAAGGGACTGGTGCTGCGTGCGGAGTTCGTGCGGAAGCGGTGAACCTTGACATTGGACAGGTTATTGTACAATTTTACACATATGCAGGCTGTCTCCTATTCCGAAGCGCGCGAGAATCTGAAGGCGATGATCGACAAGGTCGTCGCCGACCGCGCACCCGTGGCGATCACCCGCCAGCGGGGCGAAGGCGCTGTGCTAATCTCGGCCAGCGAATGGGCGTCGATCGAAGAGACGCTGTATCTGTTGCGCTCACCCAAGAACGCCCAGCGGCTGCTGGAAAGCATTGCCGAGCTGGAAGCAGGCGGCGGCGAAACGCACGATCTTATCCAGCCGTGAAGGTCCAGTTCTCGTCACGATCTTGGGCCGAGTATCTCGACCTCCATGCGCATGACGCGAAACTGTTCGGGAAGCTCAATGCCCTGATCGAAGAATGTCGCCGTCACCCGTTCAAGGGGACCGGCAAGCCCGAACCGCTGGGCGGCAACCTGTCAGGCTGGTGGTCGCGCCGGATCAGCCATGAGCATCGGCTGGTATACCGGGTCGCAGGCAGCGGCGACGAGCAGGTGCTGCAAGTGGCGCAGTGCCGGTATCATTATTGAGTTTTAGACCACAGCTCCCATCTTCAAACGAAAGGGGGCTGAGTGAATGCCATTTGACGCTGCCGTTTTGGGACTTGTCGAGGAATCGCTAAGCGGAGTCTTCAGTTATCACGATGCGCTAGACGAATTCCTGTTGAGATCAGGCATATCACCCCCAATGCTTGAACACGCACGTCAGCAGGCAGAAGAAATATTCTTATCATCCGGCCGAGAATATAGCCGTGCACCGAAACGGTACGTTGTCAAGCAAGTGCTGAAAAAGGTCAATGCCCTGGGAAGCGATGGCGACGTAATTTTGGCCAACATCATTACGGGTCTAACCAAAGGTAGATTTCCTGACGCAAATGATCCCGCCGTCGCAGCTATCTCAGACCTGATAAGCCGTCAAAAAGACGATGTAGAGCAGAAACGTCGTGCCCAAGAGGAGGAAAAAGCTCGGCGGGCCGATATCGCAGAGGCGGAGGAGCGCAGAAAGACCGAAGCCCATCTCTTATCCCAGCAGAAACGCGATCAGCTCCGGGATGAATTCGTAAATTTAATGATGGAGACAAACGCTCAACAGCGCGGCTATTTGCTTGAGACCTTCCTAAGCGATCTATTCGATTCTGAGGGGCTCGAATCCCGCCGGTCGTTCAGACTCACGGGTGAACAGATCGACGGATCATTTTCTCTAGGGTCGCGAACTTACCTGGTTGAGGCAAAGTGGGTTAAGTCAGCGATTGCCGGAGCTGAGTTCAGCCAGTTCATCTACAAGATCGATGGAAAGACCGCAGATACGCGAGGCGTCTACATATCGGTAAACGGATATTCTCCTGAAGCTCTACAGGGTCTAAATGGCAAAGGTGCCCTTGAATTCATATGCTTGGACGGCGCGCATCTAATGCGCGTGCTCACGGGTGGTGAAAAACTGCCAGAGCTTCTTCGGAAGCTCTGGCGACATGCTGATGAAACAGGCGAGGCTTATCTACCCGCAAATCAACTTCACTAGTCACTCCGCCGGCAGGTAAACCTCCCCGCCCTTCTCGCGGAATTTCTCACTCATTTGCTGCATCCCCGCCTCGGCGTCCTCGGCCGCGACGAAGGTTTCGACCGGCGCGTTCTGCTTGGCGGCGAATTCCCGAGGTTCGGGATCGCGACCTGCCCCCAGCAGGTCGCTATTTGCTGCGCGAGACGCAGCAAATTCCCGAACCTCCTGCGTGATCTTCATCGAGCAGAATTTCGGGCCGCACATCGAACAGAAATGCGCGGTCTTGGCGCCCTCCGCCGGGAGCGTCTGGTCGTGGTAGGATTCCGCCGTGTCGGGGTCGAGCGACAGGTTGAATTGGTCGCGCCAGCGGAACTCGAAGCGGGCGCGTGACAGCGCGTCGTCGCGCATCTTGGCGGCCGGGTGCCCCTTGGCGAGGTCGGCGGCGTGGGCGGCGAGCTTGTAGGTCACCACGCCGACCTTCACGTCGTCGCGGTCGGGCAGACCCAGATGCTCCTTGGGTGTGACGTAGCAGAGCATCGCCGTGCCATACCAGCCGATCATCGCCGCACCGATGCCGCTGGTGATATGGTCGTACCCCGGCGCGATGTCGGTCGTCAGCGGCCCGAGCGTGTAGAAGGGCGCCTCGCCGCACGCCTCCAGCTGCTTGTCCATATTCTGCTTGATCTTGTGCATCGGCACATGGCCGGGGCCTTCGATCATGACCTGCACGTCCTGCGCCCAGGCGCGCTTGGTCAGCCCGCCCAGCGTATAGAGCTCGGCGAACTGCGCCTCGTCATTGGCGTCGGCGATCGCGCCGGGGCGCAGGCCATCGCCCAGCGAATAGGCGATGTCATAGGCCTTCATGATCTCGGTGATCTCGTCGAAGCGTTCGTAGAGGAACGACTCCTTGTGATGCGCCAGGCACCATTTCGCCATGATCGAGCCGCCGCGCGACACGATGCCGGTGACGCGCTTCGCGGTCAGCGGGATGTACGGCAGGCGCACGCCCGCATGGATGGTGAAATAGTCGACGCCCTGCTCGGCCTGTTCGATCAGCGTGTCGCGGAAGATCTCCCAGGTCAGCTCCTCGGCGATGCCGCCGACCTTTTCCAGCGCCTGATAGATGGGGACCGTGCCGATCGGCACCGGCGAGTTGCGGATGATCCATTCGCGCGTGTCGTGGATATTGCGCCCGGTCGACAGGTCCATCACCGTGTCCGCGCCCCAGCGGATCGACCAGACCAGCTTGTCGACCTCGGATGCCACGTTGCTGGCGACCGCCGAATTGCCGATATTGGCGTTGATCTTGACCAGGAAGTTGCGGCCGATCGCCATCGGCTCGGATTCGGGGTGGTTGATGTTGTTGGGGATGATCGCCCGGCCGCGCGCCACCTCGTCGCGGACGAATTCGGGCGTGACGTAATCGGGGATGGCCGCGCCGAAGCTCTCGCCGTCGCGGACATACTCCTTCAGCATTTCGCGGCCCAGATTTTCGCGGGTCGCGACATATTCCATCTCGGGCGTGATGATGCCGGCCTTCGCATAGTGCATCTGGCTGACGTTCATGCCGGGCTTGGCTCGCAGCGGACGGTTCAGCCCGGTGCGCGGGAATTGCGGCACGCCGCCCGAACGGTCGGGGCCGAGCTGGCCGTTATCCTCGGGGCGGATCTCGCGGCCGTCATAGGCCTCGACATCGCCGCGCGCCTCGATCCAGCTGCGGCGGATTTGCGGCAGGCCGCCCATGATGTCGATGCGTGCATTCGGATCGGTGTACGCGCCGCTGGTGTCGTACACGCGCAAGGGCGGCTCGCCTGAGGACGGGTCGAGATGGATTTCACGCATCGCGACGTTCAGCGGGCCGACGTGAATCTTCTTCGAGCCACGAATGGGGCCGGTGGTCACGCCGATCTCGGCCTTTGCGGGAATATCTGCCATAGTCGTCCACTCCATGCGGAGGAAACGGACCATGAGAGACGGGGCCGCTCCCTCCCTACGCCGGTGTCAACCGGATCAGGTTCAGCGGGTCGGGGGCTCTTGCCCCCCTCTCAAGCGCAGGCCAGCGCTCCCCCGGGGATGCCCCCTGCATAAGCGCAAATCGCGAACCAAAGAAGGGGTTTCGTCGCGCGCCGGCCCGAATGCCCGCATCCCGCGACGAACGGGCATAAAAATACCCCGACCGGCGAAAGGGAAAGAGGCCGGTCGGGGTCAGGACCCGTAGTGAAACGGCCTTTTTGACAAGGCCTTGGGGGTAACGCGGTTCGTCAGCCGCTGGCGGCGCTGGAGCGGACCGTGCCGTTGAGGCCGCCGGGGAAGAAGCCGCCGCTGGTGACCGAGGCCTTGTTCAGATAGACGATGTTGAGCACCTGGCCCGGCGTGCGGACAAAGGCGATCGCGTTGGAGTCGGCGGGGACGAGGTTCGCCACCTGCTGCCCGTTCACCGTCGCGACGATGCCCTGGTCCAGATCGCTCGAACCGTCCAGGCTGTCACGAGCGTCCGAGATCTTGCCAGCATTCTCGATCAGCGTGGACCCGGTGGTGCTCAGGCCCTTGCGATAGATCGTCGTGCGTACGAGACCGGCATGATAGGCCTCCGCCGCGTGGATGCCCGCCGCCGCCTCGATAAAGGTCTTGTTGGTCAGCAGGGTGACGCCGCCCATATAGGCCGTGACGCCGACATCCTCGAACAGGAAGGCGCCCAGCAGAAAGGCTTCGTCCGAGGCATAGGGGTCGAAGGTCGCGCTGCTGCCGACCACGCCCGCCGCGCGTGCCGCCGCCGTGAAAGCGCCATTGGCATCGCCCGACAGGTTGATCGCCGGCTGTGCCACCGCAGCACTACCCAGCGCGTTGCGCAGGAAGGTGACGTGCGCGATCTCGTCATAGGCGATCTCGCGCGCATATTGTGCGACGATCGGGTCCTGGAACCGGACCTGGCGCGGCTGGCCGGCACCATCGGTGGCGCTGGTGTTGATCGCGACCGATCCTTGCGTGCCCGCGCCGCCCAGCAGCGAGGAAGACAGACCGGTGCCAAACGCGGCATAGCTGTAGAATTGCGCTTCGAGATATTCGAGCTGAAGCGCGAAGTTCAGCACATCGGCATCGGTGACCGAGGCGGTCGAGGTCGGGGTGGGGGTCGGCGTCGGGATGACGATGACGTCGTCATCGTCGTTGTTGCACGCACCCAGCATCGCCAGCCCGCCCACGGCGCCGGCCCCGGCGGCCATGCGCATGAAACGGCGGCGGTCGGCCCGGCGCTTGGCCGATGCCTCTTCGATCACGTCGAGAATGAAGCGTTCTTCGCTCATGATTACGATCCTCTCCAGTCGAGGAAAAAAGGGATCAGTTCGCCACGCTCGCGCGCAGGTTACCGTTGACGCCGGCGGGGAAGAACCCGCCCAGGGTGGCGGCCGCCTTGTTCAGATAGACGATGTTCAACACCTGCTGCGGCGAGCGGCTGAACACGATACCGTTCGTGTCGGTCGGTACGATGTTGGAGACGAGCTGGCCGTTGACCGTCGTTTGGGCGATGCCCTGATCAAGACTGCTCGACCCGTCGACGCTGTCGCGCAAGGCGGAAATCCGACCGGCGGCGAGCGGCAGCAATTCCACCGGATTCGCCGGGTTGTAGCCGCGCGCATAGAGCGTCGTACGGATGATGGCGGCGTGATAGGCCTCGACCGCCAGAATGCCGGCTGCCGCCTGCAGGAAGGTCTTGTTGGTGATCAGCGGCGAGGCACCCTTGTACGCCGTCACGCCGACATCCTCGAAGATATAGGCTGCGAGCAGGAAGCCGCTGGGCGTTTCATAAGGATTGAACGTCTCGGTCGGACCGACGACACCGGCCAAACGGGCCGCCGCCGTGAACGGGCCATTGGCATCGCCCGAGATGTTGATCGCCGGTTGCGCCACCGCCGCGCTGCCGAGCGCGGTGCGCAGGAAGGCGACGTGTGCCGCTTCGTCCGCCGCGATCTCACGCGCATAGGCCTGGACGAGGGTATCGCCGTTGAACGCCACCTGCGCACCACCCGTGACCGCACCCTGCGTCCCCGTACCGGTCAGCTGGTTGGCGGGCAGGCCGACGCCATTGGCGGCATAGGCATAAAACTGCGCCTCGAGATATTCGAGGTTAAGCGCGAAGTTCAGAATATCGGTGTCGGTGATGGTCGACTGGGCGCCGGCCTTGCTGGTCAGCGTGAAAGCGGTGGCACCCGCCGCCGCCGCACCGATCGCCATCTTGAAAAAGTCACGCCTGTGATCCCGGCGCTCGGCCCGTGCCTCGAATGCGTCGAGCAATTGTGCGCTTTCCGTCATCATGCTCCTCCCACTAGGAAACCAACACAAACTCTATTCGTTGGCACGTTACCATCAAAAGAACTTGTACTGGGACCCGGCGGACAGACTTCATTGACGACCTACATTCCAACGGGCCAAGAAGAACAACGCCGGTTGGATGAAAAAGACGCAACTTTTTCGACCAACCGGTTTTGCCTGACTATTTATGCGCCCAAGCGTTTATGGCGCCAGACGAGCCGATTGCGCTTCGGCGAGATAGACGCTGAACAGATCGTCCGGATCGCTCCAGTGCGCGACCGGGGTCCAGCCGCCCGCGCGCAGCAGGATCTTGGCGTCGCGCGGCCCGTATTTGTGGCTGTTCTCGGTATGGATGGTCTCGCCCGCCGCCATGGCGAAGGGGCGGCCCTCGATGGTGAAGTCGACGTCGCGCTCCGCCGAGAGGTGCATTTCGATCCGCGAGCGGTCATCGTTCCACACCGCGCGGTGGCGGAACGCCTCGACCGGGATGGTGCCGTCGAGTTCGCGGTTGATCCGGTCGAGCAGGTTGCGGTTGAACGCCGCCGTCACCCCTTGCGCGTCATCATAGGCGGGCACCAGGATGTCGGCCGGCTTGGCGCGGTCCATCCCGATCAGCAGCATCGCCCCCTCGCCCAGCGAGCCGCGCATCGCGCGCAGCAGGTCGGTCGCCATGGCGGGCGTCATGTTGCCGATGGTCGAGCCGGGGAAGAAGCCCAGCTTGGGCATGTCCGCGACCATCGCCGGCAACGCCAGCGGATGCATGAAATCCCCCTCCAGCGGATGGATGGGCAGATCGGGAAAGGCCTGTTGCAGGTTGCGCGAGGATTCGCGCAGGAAGTCGCCCGAAATGTCGATCGGCACATAGGCCGAGGGTTCGACGCAGCGCAGCAGCACCGGCGTCTTGGTCGAGGAGCCCGAGCCGAATTCGACGACCGCACGGCCCCGGCCGACATGCGCGACCAGTTCGGGGCACATGGTCTTCAGGATCGTCGTCTCGGTGCGGGTCGGATAATATTCGGGCAGGTCGGTGATCGCCTCGAACAGTTCGGAGCCCTTGCGGTCGTAGAACCAGCGCGCGGGGATGGCGCGCGGGCGGCGCTCCAGCCCGGCGAGGACATCGGCGCGGAAGGCGGGGTCGGCAAGCGACATCTGACCGTCCTCGATCTCGGGCTTCAGCATGATTACAGGTCCTTTGCCAGACGGACGCCGGTGAACTGCCAGCGCTGATGGGGGTAGAAGAAGTTGCGGTAACAGGCACGGGCATGCCCCCGCGGCGTGGCGCAGCTGCCGCCGCGCAGCACGAACTGGCCGTTCATGAACTTGCCATTATATTCGCCGACCGCGCCCTCGACGGGGTGGAAGCCGGGATAGGGGCGATAGGCGCTGCCGGTCCATTCCCAGACATCGCCGAAGAAGGCGGGGCTGTCGGGCGACGGACGCGGCTCGACCGTGCCGGCATCGTCCATCTGGTTTCCGCCGGCCGGATCATGCGCGGCGGCGGCCGCCTCCCACTCCGCCTCGGTCGGCAGGCGCGCGCCGGCCCAGCTGGCATAGGCGTCCGCCTCGTAGAAGCTGACATGGGTAACGGGGGCGGCCGGATCGACCGGCCGGCGGCCATCCAGCCCGAAGCGGGTCCAGCCGCCGTCGCGCTCCTCCCAATAGAGCGGCGCGGCGATCCCCTCGCCCTTCACCCAGGCCCAGCCGTCCGACAGCCAGAGCCGAGGATCGCGATAGCCGCCATCCTCGATGAAGTTCATCCACTCGGCATTGGTGACGGTGCGGTCGGCGATGGCGTGCCGGTGGAGCAATGTGTCGTGGCGCGGCCCTTCGCAGTCGAAGGCGAAGCCCTGTCCGTCATGGCCGATCTGCACGATCCCGCTGGCCCCTTCGATCCAGCCGACCGGACCGGGCATCGCTACCGGCGTCTTGGGCTGGGCCGCATGAAGCGCCGGCTCAAGCGGATTTTCCGAGAACAGGTGCAGGATGTCGGTGACGAACAGTTCCTGATGCTGCTCCTCATGATGACAGCCCAGCGCCACCAGTTCGCGGGCCGCCTCGGGCAGATCGGGCAGCGCCGCCACCAGCGCGGCGTCGACATGCGCGCGGTACGCCCGCACCTCGTCCAGGGTCGGGCGGGTGATCATGCCCCGGCGGTGGCGCGCGTGGCGTTTCCCTTCCGCTTCGTAATAGCTGTTGAACAGGAAGGGGAAACGGGGATCGTGCAGGTGATAGCCCAGCACATGATCGCGTAGCACGAAGGTTTCGAAGAACCAGGTGGTGTGCGCCATGTGCCATTTGGCGGGCGATGCGTCGGGCATCGACTGGACGGTGGCATCGGCATCGGACAGCGGCGCGGCCAGCGCCAGGGTCAGCGCGCGGACGCCACGATAGCGGGAAACCAGCGGATCGGCAGGCGTCGGGGCCGTCGCGGGGGACGGGACAAGAGTCGGCATTCTGGTGCTCCCCGGACTAACGGGGAGCCTCGACCGGCCCGTTACCGTGTCGCGCGCACCCCTCCTGGAACCCAAAGAACGTCCGATGCGCCGTTTTGGTTCACCGCGCGCGCCGCGACGAACAGCCAGTCGGACAATCGGTTGAGATAGGCGAGCGCGGACGGATTGATCGGCTCATGGTTTCCAAGCAAGACGCCCGCCCGCTCGGCCCGCCGCGCAATCGCCCGCGCCAGATGCAGATGCGCCGCCGCCGGCGTGCCGCCGGGCAGGATGAAGCTGGTCAGCGGCGACAGCTGCGCGTTCATCACGTCGATCTGGTCCTCCAGCCGCGCGACCTGCTCGGGCAGGATGCGCAGCGCGCCTTCGACGTCGCCGGGCGTGGCGAGATCGGCACCCAGGTCGAACAGGTCGTTCTGGATACGCGTCAGATCGTCGGCCAGCGGACCGTCAAGGCTGAGCAACGCCACGCCGATCGCGCTGTTCGCCTCGTCCACCTCGCCGATCGCGACCAGCCGCGCATCGGCCTTGGACCGGCGCGTGCCGTCGACCAGCCCGGTCGTCCCCGCATCGCCGGTGCGGGTGTAGATCTTCGTCAGCTTGACCATCGGATCAGGTGCGCCCCGCGATGAACAGCAGCAGGACGACGACGGTGATCGCCAGCGCCTGGAAGAAGATTCGCTGCTGCATCATCCGGTTGGATTTTAGCTGCGACGCGGTCGGCCCCTCGCCGCGCGCCTCGGCCGAGGCCTCTTGCAGGAAGCTGACGATGCCGCGCACCAGCGCGACCAGGGTGGCGAGCATCGCCGCGATCAGCAGGATCACGAGAAAAGTGGTCATGCCTCGAGCTTACGCCTCCCCCAGCCGAAATCCAGCGGGAAGCATATTGCGGCGCAGCGCATCGCCGAGCGCAGGACCGTCCGCGCCGCCCTCGCGCATCGCCGCCAGCGCGGGGGCGCCATGGCGCTTGGCCAGCCGCTGCCCGTCCGCACCGACGATCAGCGGATGGTGGTGATAGCGCGGCGTCGGCAGGCCGAGCAGCGCCTGGAGCAGTCGGTGGACATGGGTGGCGTCGAACAGATCGACCCCGCGCACGACGTCGCTCACCCCTTGCGCGGCATCGTCGACCGTCACCGCCAGATGATAGCTGGCCGGCGCATCCTTGCGCGCCAGGATCACGTCGCCGTGGCTCAGCGGATCGGCGATGACCTCCCCCGCATATTCGTCATGCCAGGTCAGCGGCCCGGCGCGTTCGACCGCGCGCGCCATGTCGATCCGCCAGCTATGCGGCTGCCCCATCCGCGCCCGCCGGTCCGCCGGCGACAGATGGCGGCACGTCCCCGGATAGACCGGCGCGGGGCCATGCGGTGCGGACAGGCTGGCGGCGATCTCGGCACGGGTGCAGAAACAGGGATAGAGCAGATCGGCCAGCCTCCCCTGCGCCGCCGTATACAGGTCCAGCCGCTCCGACTGGAAGGACAGCTCGTCCCATGCCAGCCCCAGCCATCCCAGATCGCGCAGGATGGTCTCGACATGCTCGGGCCGGCTGCGCGTGCCGTCGATATCCTCGATGCGCAGCAGGAAGCGCCCGCCGGTGCCCCGCGCCAGATCATGCGCGCGCACCGCCGACAGCGCATGGCCCAGATGCAGCCGCCCGGTCGGGCTGGGCGCGAAACGGGTGACGACGGCCGGCGCTCCGCTCATCGCGCGCACCCTTGACCGCGATTCCAATCCCATGCTGTCATACGCCATAGTGTCATAGCCATGTCACGCGCCTGCGCGAAGAGCGTCGGCGTACATCGATGGGAGGAGCTGTGTTTCATCCCGATTTGATCCGACACCCGGACAGTTGTCCGGCGCTCGTGCTGAATGCGGACTATACGCCGCTGTCCTATTATCCGCTGTCGGTCTGGCCCTGGCAGACCGCGGTGAAGGCCGTGTTCCTCGACCGGGTGGATATCGTCGCCCATTACGAGCGCGAGGTGCGCAGCCCGACCGCCAAGGTCAAGCTGCCCTCGGTCATCGCGCTGAAGCAATTCGTGAAGCCGTCGCAATTCCCCGCCTTCACCCGCTTCAACCTGTTCCTGCGCGACCGCTTCTCCTGCCAATATTGCGGATCGCACCGCGACCTGACCTTCGACCATGTCATCCCCCGCGCGCAAGGCGGCCGGACCACCTGGGAGAATGTCGTCACCGCCTGTTCGCCGTGCAACCTGAAGAAGGGCGGGCGCACGCCCCGCCAGGCCGCGATGCCGCTGCATGTCGAGCCGATCCGCCCGACAAACTGGCATTTACAGGAACATGGCCGCAGCTTCCCGCCCAATTATCTGCATGAAACATGGCACGACTGGCTCTATTGGGACGTTGAACTGGAAGCGTAACGAGCCAAGGAGTCGGGAATGCGTGGTTGGGCGATAGGCCTGGGGCTGACAGCGTTGATGGCCACCACCACCGCGTGCGGCAAGAAGGAAGAAAGCCATGCGGAGGCCGACCGGGCCGCCGCCAAGGCCGGTTTCGTGCCGCCCTCCGTCACCAGCCGCATTGATTTCGGCAGCATGATGGCCCGCCGCTTCCGCGAACTCGACCGCGACGGCAACGACATCATCACCGCCGACGAGATGCCCACCACCAACTCGCGCCTGTGGGAACTCGACCGCAACAAGGACGGCGAGATCACCGAAAGCGAGTTCTTCGAGGGCATGCTCGCGCGCTTCGACCGCATGGACCTGAACCGCGACGGCACCGTCACCTCGGAGGAACGCGAAGCCTCGCGCACCGAACGCCCCGCCACACCGACTAATCCGGTCGCGACGGGGGCGGGTGCGACCCCGCCGGGGAATGCGAACTGAGGGGCCTCCCGATTTGCGCAATTATTGGTTAAGTCGGACAATAATATTATACCAAAATTGCCGTCCACAATCGGTTGACGCGCGCGCTATTGCGTTGCAGCAATGGCGCCCATGACGACCCTGCCCCCCATCGCCAACAATGCCGACATCCGTTTTCTGGGCGCCCAGCTCGGCGATGTGATCCGCCGTTATGGCGGCGATGCGCTGTTCGAGGCGACCGAGGCCATTCGCCGCGCCTCGGTCGATCGCTATCGCGGGCTGGGTGAGGACGGTTCGGTCGACCTGCAGCTGGA
The DNA here is from genome assembly GCF_052056765.1 of Sphingomonas pseudosanguinis. Classification (NCBI taxonomy): domain Bacteria; kingdom Pseudomonadati; phylum Pseudomonadota; class Alphaproteobacteria; order Sphingomonadales; family Sphingomonadaceae; genus Sphingomonas; species Sphingomonas pseudosanguinis. The sequence continues at coordinate 89,204 of NZ_CP189888.1, read as the reverse complement.
ACGCCTCGCGCTCGACGAGACGCTGGATTTCGTGCGCGGCTTCATGCTGTTCTCGATGCTCGCCAACCTGGCCGAGGATCGTCAGGGCATCGCGCGCGAACCCGCCGCCGATATCGCCGATGTGCTGGCCACGCTGGCCGAACAGGGCATCGACCGCGACCAGGCGATGGCGCTGCTGGGGCAGGCTTTGGTCGTCCCCGTGCTGACCGCGCATCCCACCGAGGTGCGGCGCAAGAGCATGATCGACCACCGCAACCGCATCGCCGAACTGCTGGCGATGCGCGACGCGGGCCGGGACGTGACCCCGGACGGCGACGATGTCGAGGCGGCGATCGGGCGACAGATCGCGCTGCTGTGGCAGACGCGCGTGTTGCGCCGCGAGCGGCTCTACGTCACCGACGAGGTCGAGACGGCGCTGTCCTACCTGCGCGACGTCTTCCTGCCGGTGATGCCCGCCCTCTATCAGCGGTGGGACAAGGCGTTCGGCGCGCGCGTACCCGCCTTCCTGCGCCCCGGATCGTGGATCGGTGGCGACCGCGACGGCAATCCCTTCGTCACCGCCTCGTCGCTGACCACCGCGCTGGCGCAGGCGGCCGAGGCGGTGCTGGGCCATTATTGCGAGGCGGTGCACGCGCTGGGCGCCGAACTCTCCATCTCGACCGGCCATGCCGAGGTCGATGAGGCCGTGCTGGCGCTGGCCGAGGCGAGCGGAGACGACGCGGTCAGCCGGTCGGACGAGCCCTATCGCCGCGCGCTGTCGGGCATTTATGCGCGGCTGGCGGCGACGCATGAGGCGCTGACCGGCAAGCCCGCCCCCCGCCCCGGCCGGCTGACCGGCGAACCCTATTCCGACCCCAAGGCGCTGCGCACCAATCTGGTCGCGATCGCGCGCGGGCTGGCGGCGCGCGGCGATGGCGCCCTGGCGAGCGGCGGTGCGCTCGGGCGGCTGATCCGCGCGGTCGAGACGTTCGGCTTCCACCTCGCCACGCTCGACCTGCGCCAGAATTCGGCGGTGCACGAACGCGTCGTCGCCGAGCTTCTGAAGGTCGCCGGGGTCGAGGCGGACTATCTGGCGCTGGACGAGGAGGCGCGTGTCGCGCTGCTCCGCCGCGAACTCGCCAATGCCCGGCCGCTGGTCAGCCGCTATGCCGATTATTCGGACGAGACCCGTTCCGAACTGGCGATCGTCCAGGCCGCCGCCGATGCCCATGCCAAATATGGGCCGAAGTGCATCACCAACTATATCGTCTCGATGGGCAAGTCGGTGTCCGACCTGCTCGAGATCAACCTGATGCTGAAGGAATTCGGTCTCTACCGTCCCGGCGCGCCCGCCACCGCCGCGATCATGGCGGTGCCGCTGTTCGAGACGATCGAAGATCTGGAAGCCGGCCCCGAGATCATGCGCGCCTATTTCGCGCTGCCCGAAATCGCCGCGATCGTGCGCGCGCGGGGACATCAGGAAGTGATGATCGGCTATTCGGATTCGAACAAGGATGGCGGTTACCTGACCTCCACCTGGTCGTTGTCCAAGGCGTCGAGCGCCTTCCGCCCCGTCTTTGACGACGCGGGCGTCCGGATGCAGCTGTTCCACGGCCGCGGTGGCGCCGTGGGGCGCGGCGGCGGCAGCGCCTTTGCCGCGATCCGCGCGCAGCCGCACGGCACGGTGCAGGGCCGCATCCGCATCACCGAGCAGGGCGAGGTGATCGCGGGCAAATACGGCACGCGCGACTCCGCGCTGACCAATCTCGAGGCGATGGCCTCGGCCACCTTGCTCGCCAGCCTGGAGCCGGAGCGGCTGTCGGCGGACCAGAATGCGCGCTTCACCGCCGCGATGGAGCAATTGTCGGCGACCGCCTTCACCACCTATCGCGACCTGGTCTATGGCACCGAGGGGTTCCGCACCTTTTTCCGCCAGATGACACCGATCGCCGAGATTGCGGGCCTGAAGATCGGCAGCCGCCCGGCCAGCCGCAAGAAGTCGGACGCGATCGAGGATCTGCGTGCCATCCCCTGGGTGTTCAGTTGGGCCCAGGCACGCGTCATGCTGCCCGGCTGGTACGGCGTCGGCACCGCGATCGCGAATTTCGAGGACAAGGCGCTGCTCGCCGACATGGCCAAGAACTGGCCCTTCTTCGCCGCGACGCTGGCCAATATGGAAATGGTGCTCGCCAAGTCCGACATCGGCATCGCGCGACGCTATGCGGGCCTCGTCGAGGATGAGGGGCTGCGCAGCGCGATCTTCGGGCGCATTCATGACGGCTGGCACCGCGCGCGCGACGGCCTGCTGGGCGTGACCGGACAGAGCCGGCTGCTGTCCGACAACCCCGCGCTGGAGGCGTCGATCCGCCTGCGCCTGCCCTATATCGAGCCGCTGAACCTGCTGCAGATCGAACTCATGAAGCGCCACCGTGCGGGCGAGGACGATCCACGCATCGGCGAGGGCATCCTGTTGTCGATCAACGGCATCGCGACTGCGCTTCGGAACAGCGGGTAACGTGGCCGACTTCGTCGTTCATTATGAAGGCGGCCTGCGCTGTCATGTGACGCATCCGGGCAACGGCGCGGTGCTGATCATGGATGCCTCGCAAGAGCTGGGTGGGCGCGACGAGAATTTCTCGCCCAGCGACCTGCTGTCGGTGTCACTGGGCGGCTGCGTCCTGAGCATCATGGCGATGGCGGGGCGCGTCGCCGGGCTCGAACTGGCCGGGGCAACGGCGACCGTGACCAAGACGATGGGCAATGCACCGCGCCGGATCACGACGCTGAGCGTGACGGTCCGGGTGCCGGGGCGATACGATATGGCGCAACGCAAGCGATTGGAAGCGGCAGCGGCGGCCTGTCCAGTCCATGCCGTACTGGGGATCGACGCGCCGATTACCATCGTCTGGGAGGACTGAAGCACTGACCGCCCTCACCCTTCCCATCCACTATCGCGGCCGGGCCCCTTCCCTCTCCCGATGGGAGAGGGAGGGAGGCGCGAAGCGCCGGAAGGGTGAGGGTGTTGCCCCCCATGCGACCCACCAAAAGCGCCGAGGACGCCCTTTCATTCCTCCCCTGTAAGGGGAGGGGGACCATGCGAAGCATGGTGGAGGGGTGTCCCCGGTTGTGAGCGGAGGCTGATCTCGCCAACGGGGACTCCCCTCCGTCAGGCCTTTGGCCTGCCACCTCCCCTTGCAGGGGAGGAATAGGCTGAATGTCGATCCGCTATAGCCTTCTAGGGACGAAGGGTTACCGGTTCGCCCGATCGCACTCGGCCTGTTCCATCACCGCCGCCATCGCCCGGTCTCCTGGTGTGTCAGACGCCGACAGCCCGGAGATCACGCCGTGTCGGTTCGCCTCGGGATGATGCTGGGCAATCTTCCACACCCCCTCCAGTCGCATGACCCGCAGGGTCAAGCCGGCGATCCCTCGCTGCAAGGCCGCGATATAACCTTCCGGCGCATCGGCCAGCGACCACGGCTCCGGCCGGTCCGCTTCCCGGGCATCGGTCAGCCGCGCCAGATGCGCCACCAGCCAGTCGGGATCGCGCGTGACGGCCAGCGTTCCATGCGCCTGCACCACGACATAATTCCAGGTCGGCACGACCTTCCCATGCGCGCGCTTGGCGGGATACCAGCCGGGATGGACATAGGCGTGCGGTCCCTGAAAGAGCGCCAACGCCGCCGTGCCGCCCTCGGCCAGCCGCCAGAGCGGATTGGCGAGCGCGACATGCCCCTCCAGCATCAGCGCTTCGCCATCGCGCGTCATGATCATCGGCAACGACACCGCCTCGGGCATGCCTTCACGCACCACGACCAGCGACGCGAAGCCGATCTCCGCCACCGCCCCCAGCAGCACGTCCTCGCGCGTCTCGCGAAACGCGGCCGGCGGATAGCTCATGCCAGCGCCAGGGCCGGCTCGCCGCGTTCGTGCGCGAGCAGCCACCGCTTCACCGCCAAGCCGCCGGCAAAGCCGGTCAGCGTGCCGTCAGCGCCGATCACCCGGTGGCAGGGCGTGACGATCGACAGCGGGTTGCGCCCGTTCGCCGCCCCGACCGCGCGCGAGGCGCCCGGCCGCCCGATCGCGGCGGCGAGCGCGGCGTAGCTGCGCGTCTCCCCATAAGGAATGGCGTTCAGGCCGATCCAGACGCTCTTCTGGAAATCGGTGCCGACGGGATCGAGCGGCAGGTCGAACACACGGCGCTCCCCGGCGAAATACGCGGTCAACTGGCGCACCGCCTCGGCCAACACGGCATGCGCCGGATCATCGCGCCGCTCGGGCAAGGGCACGCGCCCCGCGCGTTCCTCGGCCCAGAGGACGGCGCGCAAGCCCTGCTCGCTCGCCACGAGGGTCAGCTCGCCCACCGGCGAGGCCATGATGCATTCGCTCAACATCGGGCGATCCTAGCGCAACGGCGTGCGCGATGCGTCCCGCTTCTTGCGCTCAAACCATGAAGGGCGCGGCGATCTCGGGCGTCACGCGGAGCAGCCGGCCGGTGGCGCGGTCGATCAGCGCCCAGGTCGTCACCGCCTCGACCTTCACCTGTCCGTCTTCCCCCAGGAAACGGACATGCCGGTCGAAGCGCGCGCCCTTGGGCGGGTTGGGCACCCAGGTTTCGGCGGTTACCGTCTCGCCGGCCACGACATTGCCGCGATAGTCGATCTCGTGCCGCGTCACGACCCAGACATGCGCCGCGACATGCTCGGGCGGCGCGACGGCCTCCCAATGCGCGGTGGCGATCGCCTGAATCCACTGGACCCAGACGGCGTTGTTCACATGGCCCAGCTCGTCGATATGCTCGGGGCCGGCGGTGATGGTCATGCTGAAACGGTTCATGCCGTGTCACCCGGTTCCTTGTGCCGTTGCCAAAGCGTGCGCAGGCCCCAGCCGATCGCGGCGGCGATCATGACCAGCGCGGCGGCCATCAGGATATGCGGCAGGCTGGGCCGCCAGCGCGCCGCCAGCTCCTGAAACGCCTCGCCGAACAGATAGCCGATGCCGATGAACAGCGACGCCCAGCATGCGGCGGACACGGCATTGACCACGACGAACAACCGGGTCGGCACGTCGCTGGTGCCGATCGCGACCGGGCTGATCGTGCGCAGGCCATAGAGGAAGCGGAAGGCGAAGATGAAGCCGACCGGGTGCTTCTCCATCATCGTCATGACGCGGGCATAGACACGCCGGCGGCGCAGCTTGCCCACCCATCGGCCGTCACGCGCACGCCGGCCGATAGTGAAGAAGATCTGGTCGGCCAGGAACGACCCGATCGCCGCCGCCACCAGCGCGGCGGGCCAGGCGACCAGGCCCTGATGCGCCAGGATGCCGCCGGTAACGACTGCCGTCTCCCCCTCCAGCCCCGCGCCCAGCGCGATCGCCACCGCGCCGAAGCGCGCGACGATCGCCTCGATACTCAGGACTCGACTCCCATCTGCCACAGGACGAAGGCATGCTCCTCCGCGCCTTCGCGCAAGCTCTCGAACCGGCCCGACTTGCCGCCATGGCCCGCGCCCATATTGGTCTTGAGCAACAGCAGATTGTCGTCGGTCTTGGTGGCACGCAGCCGGGCCGCCCATTTGGCGGGTTCCCAATAGGTGACGCGCGGATCGTTCAGCCCGCCCGAGATGAACATCGGCGGATAGGCCTGGGCCCGGACATTGTCATAGGGGCTGTAGCTGCGGATCAGCTCGAACGCCGCCTTGTCCTCGATCGGGTTGCCCCATTCGGGCCACTCACCGGGCGTCAGCGGCAGTTCGGCGTCCATCATCGTGTTGAGCACGTCGACGAACGGCACATCGGCGATCACCGCGCCCCAGAGTTCGGGGTCGGAATTGACCACGGCGCCCATCAGCTCGCCGCCCGCCGAGCGGCCCGCGATGGCGATCTGGCCCTTGGCCGTCCAGCCGCCGTCGATCAGCCCCTTCGCCACATCGACGAAGTCGTGGAAGGTGTTAGTGCGCTTCTCGAGCTTGCCGTCGAGATACCATTGCTGGCCTAGATCGTCGCCGCCACGAATATGCGCGATGGCATAGGCGAAACCGCGATCGAGCAGGCTCATGCGCCCGGTCGAGAAGCCCGGCGGAATGGCATAGCCGTAGGCGCCGTAAGCATAGAGGAACAGCTTGCCCGACCCGTCGCGCGGGAAGTCCTTGGGGTAGACGATCGATACCGGCACCATCGTCCCGTCGCGTGCCGCGATCTTCAGCCGCTCGGTCCGGTACTTGTCCGCGTCATAGCCCGACGGGATTTCCTGCACCTTCAGCTGGGTCAGCCCACCGGTCGCGACGTCATAGTCATAGACGGTACCCGGCGTGACCATCGACTCGTAACCGAGGCGTAAGGTCGACACGTCATATTCGGGATTGTCGCCCAGTCCCGCCGTATAGCTCGCCTCGGGGAATTCGATCCGCTGGGGTACGGTCGGCGTGTCGTAGCGGTGGATGGCGATGCGGTCCAAACCGTCCTCGCGCCCCTCCACCACGAAGAAGTCCTTATAGCACTCGACCCCGGTCATGTAGAAATGCGGGTTCGGGCCGATCAGTTCGTGCCAGTCGCCGGGGTTCTCGATCGAGGCGGTGCACAGGCGGAATTGCGGGTCCACATCGTTGGTGTGGATGAACAGCGTGCCGTCATGCTCGTCCACGTCATATTCGCGGCCCTCCTTGCGGGGCGCGACCAGGATCGGTTCGGCGAAGACATTGTCGGCGGGCAGCAGCCGCACCTCACTGGTGACATGGTCGCCGGTCGCGATCACGATCCAGTTGCGCGCCGACGTCTCGGCGACGGCGACGCGGTAACCTTCGTCATCCTCGTGGAACAGCTCGACATCTTCCGCGACGTCGGTGCCCAGCTTGTGGAAGCGGGCATTGTCGGTGCGCCACTGCGCGTTCGCCACGCCGTAGAGAAAGCCGCTGTCGTCGGCGACCCAGACGATTTCCGACAGCATGCCCGGAATCACCTCGGGCAGATGCTCGCCGGTGGTTAGGTCCTTGATCCGCACCTCGAACCGCTCCGAGCCATTGTCGTCGATCGCATAGGCCAGATAGCGGCCATTGTTGCTGATCGAGAAGGCACCCAGGCGGAAATACTCCTTGCCCTCGGCCAGCGCCGGTTCGTCGAGCAGCAGTTCGTCCGGACCGCCCGTAACGGGCTTCCTCCACCATTTGCGATACTGGCCACCCGTCTCGAACGCGGTCCAGTAGAGCCAGTCGCCATCCTTTTGCGGGACCGAGGATTCGTCCTCCTTGATCCGCCCCTTCATCTCTTCGTACAGCCGGTCGATCAGCGGCTGGCGCGGGGCCATCACGCCCTCGAAATAGGCATTCTCCGCCTCGACATAGGCGAGCACGTCCTTGTCCTCGACCTCGGGATAGGCGGGGTCCTTCAGCCAGGCATAGGGATCGGTGATCGTGATCCCGTGCGCGGTGAAGCTGTGGGCGCGGGTTTCGGCAATGGGGGGCGTAAGCGCAGGGCTGTCGGTCATCGCCCGGATGTAGCTAGGGTTACGCCCCGCCGGAAGGGGTGGAGGATGGTTTCTCCCAACCTCCGTTCAGGCTGAGCGAAGTCGAAGGCCACGGGACGCCCGGCGTGGCGCAACGCGGAACATGCGCTTCGACTTCGCTCAAGCTGAACGGCTGTGGGGGTCGCATATGGCCGGACACATCGCGCAAGCGCCTGCCAGGCTCGACGCTGTCATCCCACGAAGCTAGACCGGCGGCGTTTCCCATCCCTGTCAGGTCCCGCCATGCCCCATTCCACCCGCCTCTCCGCCCTTCGTGCCGAACTGGCCGCACAAGGCCTCGACGGTTTCGTCGTGCCGCTGACCGACGAGCATATGAGCGAATATGTCGGCGATTATGCACAGCGGCTGGGCTGGCTGACCGGGTTCGGCGGCTCGGCGGGGTCGGCGGTGGTGCTCACGACCAAGGCGGCGATCTTCACCGATGGGCGCTACACACTGCAGGTGCGCGAGCAGGTGTCGGGCGAGGACTATGCCTATATCCCGGTGCCGCAGGACAGCGTGGCGGGCTGGCTGGGCCGCGAGACGGCGGCGGGGCAGCGGATCGGCTATGACCCGTGGCTGCACACCCGCCAGCAGGTCGCCGATATGACCGCCGCGCTGGCGGACCGCGAGGCGGAACTGGTCGCGGTCACGGCCAATCCGATCGATGCGGTCTGGACCGATCGCCCGGCCCCCTCGCCTGCCGTACTGACCGTGCAGGACGATGCGGTGACGGGCGAAGGCTCGGCGGCCAAGCGCGCGCGGATCGGCGAGTGGCTGGCCGAGCAGCGTGCCGATGCGGTGGTTCTGTCGGCGCTGGACTCGATCGCCTGGGCGCTGAACGTGCGCGGCACCGACGTCGCGCATACGCCGGTCGCGCTGTCTTATGCGATCGTCCATGCGGACGGCGAGACCGACCTGTTCATCGCGCCGGAAAAGATCACGCCCGAGGTGCGCGCGCATCTAGGCAATGCGGTGCGGCTGCACGACCGGGCGGCGTTCGAGGGTTATCTGACGGGCTTTGCGGACAAGCGCGTCGTAGCGGACCCTGAGCGCGCGGTCGCGGCCATTGCGCAAGGACTGGAGGCGGGCGGGGCCAAAGTGCTGGCGCTTCGTGATCCGGTGGTGCTGACCAAGGCGATCAAGAACCCCGCCGAGATCGCCGGGCACCGCGCCGCCTCGATCCGCGATGGCGCGGCGATGGTGCGCTTCCTGCGCTGGGTGGAGGAGGAATGCCCCAAGGGCGGGCAGACCGAATTGTCCGCCGCCGCGCAGTTGCTGGCGTGCCGTGAGGCGACGGAGCTGCTTAAGGACACTAGCTTCTCGACCATCTCGGCGACCGGCGCGCATGGTGCCAGCCCGCATTATCATGTCACCGAGGAGTCGAACGCGGCGATCGAATTGGGGCAGCTGTTCCTGATCGACTCAGGGGGCCAGTATCAGGACGGCACCACCGACATCACCCGCGTCATGCCGATCGGCACGCCCACGGACGAAATGCGCGACCGCTTCACCCGCGTGTTGAAGGGGCATATCGGGCTGGCCACCGCCGTCTTCCCGGACGGGACGTTGGGCGGGCATCTGGATTCGCTGGCGCGGCGACCGCTCTGGGAGGTTGGGCTCGATTACGCCCACGGCACCGGCCACGGCGTCGGCGCCTATCTGTCGGTGCATGAGGGACCGCAGCGTATCGCCGCACCCAACTATCCCGGCGGCGCCGCGATGGAGCCGCTGCGGGCGGGCATGATGCTGTCCAACGAGCCGGGTTATTACAAGGCGGGCGAGTACGGCATCCGCATCGAAAATCTCGTGCTGGTCGAACCGCGTCAGATTGCGGGCGCGGATCGCGACATGCTAGGCTTCGAAACGCTGACCCTGTGCCCGATCGAGCGGACGCTGATCGTTCCTGAGTTGCTGACGGCGGGGGAGCGGGAATGGCTCGACGCGTACCATGCGCGGGTGGCGGAGATTCTGGCGCCGGAGCTGGAGGGCGCGGATCGCGACTGGCTGCTGGAGAAGTGCGCGGCGATCTGATTTTCGCGCGAAGCTGCGAGGACGCGGAGAAGAAGGTTGGTTCGCGCGGAGGCGCGGAGACGCGGAGGTGTCTCGCCCGCCGCGCCAGCGGCCCTCTCGTCTCGGGCGCGGATGAATAGAGGGCGCTGCGCGCCGCTTTATAGCAAGACGACATGAGGTTAACTCCCCCTCCCCTTCAGGGGAGGGGCCGGGGGTGGGGCGCTTCCGCCAGCGTGCTGCCTGTGGTGATGCCCCACCCCAACCCCTCCCCTGAAGGGGAGGGGCTTGCGCCGATTCACGTCAATGTCATCCTGCTCTAAACCTCTCTGCGTTCTCCGCGCCTCTGCGCGAACCCACCTTCTTCTCCGCGCCTCCGCGTCTCCGCGCGAAATCAATCTTCGCGTCATCGCGGCTTCGCGTGAACGAAAACGCCGCGCAGGAGGGCCTCCCACGCGGCGTCTTGCGCGCCTCAGACGGCAAAGGAACTGGACCCCGGCCTTCGCTGGGGAACAGATCAGCGCCCGAGCAGCACCCGCGCTTGCCCAGCGATCTGGGCCAGCATCGCGGCATTGGGCTGGGCCGCCAGGCGCGCGCGGTCGATCACCGCCTTGAACTGGCCCACGCGTGCTGCATTGCGCTCCAGCCAGGCCTCGACCGCCGCTTCGGGGTCGGTCGTGCCCGCACGGCCCAGGAAGTCGAGCCGCTGCTGCTGGAAATCGCGCGCGAGGCCGGCGATCAGCAACCGCTCCCACGGATCGCTGGGGCTGATCCGCGCCGCCTGACCCTGTGCCCAGTCGAGACCGAGCGCCTGACCCAGACGGGTAAAGGCATGGGTCAGCCGCGTCTCATCGAGCGACAGGCGCTGGCCGAGATCGGCCAACCCCACCGCGCCGTCGAGTTCGGACACCCGGACCACCTGCGCTGCGAGATCGGCGGGAGCCCCCGCTTCCTCCAGTGCCGCCACGACCCGCGCGCTCTGCGCCTTCGCCTCGTCGCGCAGCAGCGCGGGCGTTTCCGCCGCCAGCCGCGCGATGCCGGGCTGCAACCGCTCCAGCGCCGCACCGGGCGAGGTGCCCGCGGGCATGGAACGCAACAGGTCGGCGATCTGCGACCGGGTGGCACGCGCCACCTCGTCGAACAAGGCGATCCGCGCGGCCTCAGGCATCGCCGCCGTCTCGATTGCGGTCCACAGCGCGGGTAGGTCGAACAGCCGCTCGACCACGACGAACATCGCCGCGATGTCGGCCATCGCCGCGCCTTCCTCTTCCGCCAGCTCGAACGGGTGGAGGATGCCCATCCGGTTGACGATCCGGTTGGCCAGCTTGGTCGCGACGATCTCGCCGCGCAGGCGATGCTGGTCGATCGCCTCGCCGAATGCTTCCTGCATCGCAGGCGGGAAGGCCGCACGCAGATCGGGGAGCAGTTCGTCGTCGAGCGCCAGCGGGCTGGTCTCGATCGCGTCCTGCAAGGTCAGCTTGGCCGTCGCCAGCAGCACGGCGAGTTCGGGCCGGGTCAACGCGATGCCGTCCTGCCCGCGCCGCAGCAGCACATCGTTGCTGCCCAGCCCCTCGACCGCGCGGTCGAGCCGCCCGGCACTCTCGAAAATCTCGATGACGCGGACATAGCTCGGCATCGCGCCCGCGCCGTCCGCCTCGGCGATGGAGAGCCCCAACGTCTGGAGCCGGTTATCCTCCAGCACGATATGCGCCACGTCGTCGGTCATCGAGGCGAGCAGCGTGTTGCGATCGTCCTCCGCCAGACGGCCCTCGATCATCTCGCGGTTGAGCGCGATCTTGATGTTGACCTCGTTGTCCGAACAGTCGACGCCCGCCGAATTGTCGATGAAGTCGGTGTTGATCCGCCCGCCGCGCTCGGCAAAGGCGATGCGCGCGGCTTGCGTGACGCCCAGATTGGCGCCCTCGCCGATGGCGGTGACGCGCAGATCCTCGGCATCGACGCGCAGGCGGTCATTCGCCGGATCGCCGACCTGGACGTTATTCTCCGCCGCCGCCTTGATGTACGTCCCGATGCCGCCGAACCAGAGCAGGTCGGCCGGGGCCTTCAGGATCGCCGAGATCAGCGCGGTCGGCTCCAGCGACGTGGCGGTGATGCCCAAAGCCTCGCGGATTTCGTCCGACAGCGGGATGGTCTTGGCCGAACGCGGGAAGACGCCGCCGCCGGCCGAGATCAGGCTGGTGTCGTAATCCGCCCAGCTCGACCGGGGGAGCGCGAACATCCGCGCGCGCTCGTCCCAGCTGGTCGCAGGATCGGGATTGGGGTCGAGGAAGATGTGGCGATGGTCGAACGCCGCGACCAGCTTGATCGCCTTGGACAAGAGCATCCCGTTGCCGAACACGTCGCCCGACATGTCGCCGCAACCGACGACGCGGATCGGCTGGCTCTGCACGTCGACGCCCCGCTCGGCAAAGTGACGCTGCACCGACACCCAGGCGCCCTTGGCGGTGATGCCCATCGCCTTGTGGTCGTAACCCTGGCTGCCCCCGGAAGCGAAGGCATCGCCCAGCCAGAAGCCGCGCTCGAGCGCCAGCGCATTGGCGACGTCGGAGAAGGTCGCAGTACCCTTGTCGGCGGCGACCACGAAATAGGGGTCCTCGCCGTCCAGCACGCGCACGCCGTCCGGGTGCACCACCGCGCCCTCAACGATATTGTCGGTGATCGACAGCAGCGCGCGGATGAACACGCGGTAGCTTTCCTTGCCCTCGGCGGCCCAGCCGTCCCGGTCGGTAACGGGCGATGGAAGCTGCTTGGGGTAGAATCCGCCCTTCGCACCGGTCGGCACGATGACCGCGTTCTTCACCCGCTGCGCCTTCATCAGGCCCAGGATTTCGGTGCGGAAGTCGTCGCGGCGATCCGACCAGCGCAGGCCGCCACGCGCGACGGGTCCGGCGCGCAGATGGATACCTTCGACACGCGGGGAATAGACCCACACCTCGCGCCACGGCAGCGGGGCGGGCAGGCCCGGAATCTGGTGGCTGTCCAGCTTGAACGCCAGCGCCTCCTTGCCCGCCTCGGCAAAGGCATTGGTGCGCAGCGTGGCGGCGATCATGTCGCGGAAGCTGCGCAGGATACGGTCGTCGTCGATCGCCGACACCGCATCCAGCCCCGCCGCGATGGCGGCGTCCGCAGCGGCGATATCGCCCTTCGCCTTGGGATCATGCGCCGCCGTGAAGCGCTCGATCAGCGCGGTCGCCAGCTTCGGCGCGCGGCGCAGCGCATCGACCACGGTGGTCAGGCCGTAGGGCAACCCGGCTTGGCGCAGATAGCGGAACCAGGCGCGGAACAGCACCACCGCCTGCGGGCTCAAGCCCACATCGACGATCAACCGGTTGAACGCGTCATTCTCCGCCGCGCCCTCCAGCACGGCCGCGATCGCCCCCTCCAGCACCGCCGCGCCCTTGGGCTCGGTCGTCGCCTCGGTCTCGACGATGAAATCGTGGACGAAGGGATCGGAATCGTCGCGCAGCCGCGTCGGCAGCTCGCCGATCACGCGGAAACCGAAATTCTCCAGCACCGGCACCGCGTCCGACAAGGGCAGCGCACCGTTCAGCTTGTAGATCTTCAGCTGGCGATCCTGCCCCGGCTGAACCGGGAACAGACGGACCGAGCGGCTATTCTCGTCCTCCAGCGCAGACAGGCGCAGAATGTCGGCAGCGGCCTCCGACGCATCGCTGACATTGCGGTAATTGGTCGGGAAGCCATTGGCCCAGCGCAGCGCGAGACGCGCGGCACGCGGTGCCGGCACCTGTTCGGCCAGCGCCGCCTCGACATCGGGCATCCAGCCGCGCACCATCTTGCGTAACCGCTCGGCCAGTGCGCCCGTGTCGGGCAGGCGGCCGTCCTGGCGCAGATCGATGGTATAGCGGATCAACGCGACGACGCCGTCCTCCAGCGCGATCGACCAGTTGAGCAGCGAGCCATTCGCCGCCTCGCCCAGCATCTCGCCGATCGCGACGCGGCGCGCGGTGGTCAGCTCGTCGCGCGGCAGCCAGACGAAGGCGAACAGATGCCGCTGCAACACCGATCGGACCAGCACCAGCTCGGGCCGCGGACGATCGGCCAGCGACATGGCGGTCAGCGCCAGCTGCTCCAGCGCCTCGGCCGGGAAGGCCGTGACCAGATCATGCGGCAGCGCGGTCAGCGCATGGGTCAGCGCCTTGCCGGTATGGCCGCGCGGGTCGAAGCCGAACTTGGCCTGCAGCGCCGCCAGGCGGGTGCGCAGCACCGGCACCTCATGCGGCGGGCTGGCGAGCGCGGCGCTGGTCCACAGCCCCGCATGGATCGACAGGCCGACGGCGCGGCCCCCTTCCATCACCGGCACCAGCACCAGATCGAGCGGCACCGAGCGGTGGACGGTCGAGATCGCATTGGACTTGAGCAGCAGCGGCGCCGCGCCGCCTTGCGCGAAATAATCGAGTGCACGCTGGCGCGAGGTATCGGCGAGCAGCGGCACCTTGTGCGGCGTCCGCGCCACGCCCAGCGCGGGGGCGTCGCGGCCATCCTCATACCATTTCTCATGGCCCAGCAGCGTCAGCTTGCCGTTCAGGAACCACAGCAGGAGCGCCGCGCCCTCGCCATTCTTCTCGCCCAGCGTGGTCGCATCGGCGGCCAGCGCATCCTGCAACCCCGACCAGTCGGCCACGGCCGCCCGCACATCGGCCAGCACCGCGCGCAGATCGTCGACCAGCCCGCGCCGGTCGCGCGCATCGGCGCGTTCCATTTCCAGATAGATGAAGGATTCGGACTTCCCGCCCGCGCCGATGCCCTGCAAATGGCCTTCAGCATCGCGCGTCACGGGCAGGACGGGATGGATCACCCGGTCGATCGCGATGCCATCCGCGCCGACCATCGCCGCGATCGAATCGACCAGGAAGGGCATGTCGTCATTGACGATCGCCAGGCGCATGCGACGATGCGTGTCGTCGCCCGACATCGGCTCCAGCGCGATCGACGGCTCGCCGACCGCGCGCCGCTCGGCGACGCCAGCGACGAAGGCTGCCGCGGCAGCCACCTCCGCGGGGCCGAACCCCTGCAACTCCGCCGGAAGGGCGCCTTGGGTCAGCCGCGCGGCAATCGCGTCGGCCATCGGATGCGACATATTCGGTGCCATGGGTGAAAGTCCTAGGCCCGGCTTTCGCGCCGCTCAACCCTTTGCAGCCCGAGAAAAGATGTTGCGCCGCAGCGCAATTTTCATTGCGCGGCGCGCAAGACTCTATCGGTCAAGCGGGGATCATCCGCCACCGAACCCAAGATGGCGACCGTACCATCCGGCTCGACCCGTCCGACCATCACGATCAGGCTGCCGGGACTGGCGCCGCTTTCGAAGGTGACGTGCGTCAGCGCTTCGGGATCGCGCCGGATGCGGTCGCCCTTGGGCGGCTCCGCCACGTCCCACACGCCGTCCGCCGGCCCCACATCGGGCCGATTCGCGCCGATCGCATCGAACAGCGCCGAATCGAGCGTCGCCTGGAGCAGCGGATCGGCGACCTCCTTCCAGTTGACGACACCGTGGATGAAGTCGATCGTCTCGCCGGTCGACGAATAGGGCAACAGGATCGCGCGGTAGAGGGTGGTGCGCCCGCGTCCGTTCACGAACTCGGCCTCGAACCCGGCCGGTGCCTTGCTCGCCAGAAGCTGCGGATAATGGCCGATCATCCGCGACAGCAGCGATCCGGGCGGCAGCGCGCCGACCCGCATCGGCATCGGCGTCGCCCCACATTCGTCGCGCAGCGCGCCGCCGATATAGGCGATGGTCGGGTCACCCTCCCCCCCGCGAAAGTCGAGCAGCACCGAATGGGTGGCGAAGTCGGCGATTCCCTGCGGGTCGAGCGCGTCGATCAACGGATAGGGTGCATCGCCCAGCAGCGACACCCAGTGGTGATAGGCGCGCGCATGCAGCCGCCGCTCCACCCCCGCCAGCCCGAACAGCACGTCCTCGCCCAGCGACTCCCCCGCACCGTCCCGATCGACGGACGACGCCTCGTTCAGATCCGGCCCGGTGGTCATGATCGCCTTCCTCATTGTCCGGCGCTGTCATGCGGGCATCGTCCTTAACGGCGTGTAAAGACGCCAAAGCCGCTTGCCAGCCCCAGAAGGACCTGTTAAGCGCGCCATCCTCGACCGGGCACCAGCCGGTTTCGATGAAGGGCCGCTTTAGCTCAGCTGGTAGAGCATCGCATTCGTAATGCGGGGGTCACAGGTTCGAGTCCTGTAAGCGGCACCATCACGTCCCCGGAACAAACCTGGAAAACCGCAGAAATCTGCGGTAAACTGCCTCTCGGCGGTCCCGTGAAATCTCATTATGTTCCGCCGTGGCCCACTCAAAAGGGGCCACGAATCATGGGGTCACGAACGTTGCAGGAGGCGTGGCCCCATGCTTACGGTTGTGCAGATTCGGGCGCTGAAACCGGCAGAGCGTCCCTACAAGGTGGCCGATTCGGATGGCCTGTATCTACTGGTGCAGCCATCCGGCGCCCTGCTCTGGCGCTTTCGCTATCGATGCTGCGGCATCGAGCGCAAATTATCGCTGGGCAGTTTCCCCGATGTCTCCCTGGTCCAGGCGCGGCGGAAGCGCGACGAGGCCAAGGCCGAACTCGATGACGGGATCGATCCCGTCGAGGAAAAGCGCCAGCGGCGGCTAAAGGCCGAACTGGCGGCACAGACAACGTTCGCACTCGTCGCCGGGGAATATATCGAGAAAATGGAGCGTGAGGGCCGTTCCCCCGCCACCATCAAGAAAGCGCGCTGGTTCCTTGAACTTCTCGACGGCATCGCCAAGCGCCCAATAGCCGCGATCACCCCGCATGAGCTTCTCGACGTGCTGAAGCGGGTCGAGCGTCGCGGACATCATGAGACGGCGCTTCGGCTACGCTCCTTTGCCGGCCGTGTCTTTCGCTATGGTTTTGCCACCCTGCGGACCGAGCGCAATCCAGCCGACATCCTGCGTGGCGCCCTCACCGTTCCTCGGGTCAAGCATCATGCCGCGATCGTCGAGCCGAAGAAGGTCGGCGACCTGCTGCGAGCAATCGACGGGTACACGGGGCGGCCCGAGACCCTGCATGCACTCAGGATCGCGCCGCATGTCTTCCTGCGCCCGGGAGAGTTGCGACAGGCGAAGTGGAGCGAGATCGACTTCGCCGAAAAGGTCTGGCGCGTGCCGGCAGAGCGCATGAAGATGAAGCAGCCCCATGCCGTACCGTTGTCGCGGCAGGTACTGTTTTTGTTGCAGGATCTACGGTCGCTGGCACGGGACAGCGAATTCCTCTTCCCGGCGCTTCATACCACCAAGCGCTGCATCTCCGACAACACGCTGAACGTCGCGCTGCGCCGCCTGGGGTTCGAGAACGACGAAATGACCAGCCACGGCTTCCGCGCCATGGCCAGCACACTTCTCAACGAGTCAGGGCTGTGGCATCCCGACGCCATCGAGCGCGCGCTGGCCCATGGCGAGAAGGACAAGGTGCGCGCCGCCTATCATCGCGGCGCGCACTGGGCGGAACGGGTGCGCATGGCGCAGTGGTGGTCGGATTATCTCGATCAACTCCGGATCGGTGGTGCCGTCATCAAGGGCAAGTTTCGAAAGCGGGCGTAAGGCCGCTGCCCGAACACCTTCTTCTCCGCCGTCGCCCTCGCTGCCACCATCTTCTTCCGGCAATGATCAATGATTCCTGAACCTCGATTAGTCCAGAATCACGTCAAATGAATAGGCGGAGCATTTAAGATCAAGAAAGATGGTCGGACATTGCTTTGAGGAAGAGGTGCACCTTCTGCGGAGTAAGACGTCTGGTTGGCAGCACGGCCCATATGCCGTGATCAGGCACAGCTCCATCAGTCAGCGTGACATGCTGAAGCCGCCCTGCAGCGACGTCTTCGCGCACATTCCATTCCGATAATTGGGCTATACCGAGGCCGCGAATACTCGCCTCATGCAGCGCCTCCACGCTGTCCGCAGCAAAGCGGCCGCTGATCGACTGACGAACGGTTTTGCCCAATCGTTCGAATGTCCACTGCTGTCCGCTAGCGACGGCGAGACACTCGTGATCGCGTAGGTCAGCAACCTTGGTCGGAGTGCCGTGCATCGCCAAATAGGCAGGGGCGGCGTAAAGCCCCCTTGCATTGGTAGCCAGGCGGCGGGCAATCAGATTGCTGTCGCGTAAGTCCCCGAAGCGGATCGCGACATCGACACCCTGCGCGACGATATCGGCCACGGCATCGCTGAGTAGCAACTCTACCTTGAGCCGCGGGTGCTGGGCGAGAAAGCCGACCAGCATTGGCGTCAGGACCTTTCGTCCGAACGGAACTGATGCCGCTACCCGCAGCAACCCAACGGTGCCCGTGCCCCCACTGGCAACCGCCGCTCGCGCATCCTCGGCATGCGCGAGCATGGCCTTGGCATGAGGCAGGAATGCCTCGCCATCCGGTGTAAGCGACAGGGAACGGGTTGTCCGATGCACGAGCCGGGCACCGATCTCAGCTTCGAGCGCCGCCAGCCGCCGCGATGCGATGACCGGGGTCAAGCCGAGCCGGCGCCCTGCCGCAGAGAGACTGCCCTGCTGGACGGCTTCGACCAGCACAGCAATGTCAGCGAGATCCAGCATATCGCCTGATGATAAACCGTCTGATCAGATGAAGCTACTTATGCTTTCGCGCGATAAGGTTCAGATGGGCAGATGCGCATGCAGGAGGATCATATGACGCCCACCGCACCCATCAATAACGTCAACGAAAAAACGAAGCTTCGGCCGGGGTTGAACCTCGTGATGGCGGTCGCGGCGGGCGTCGCGGTCGCCAACATCTATTACAATCAGCCGATGTTGGGGATCATGGAAAAGGATCTTCCCGCTTCCTTGACCCGGTTCGTACCGACCGCAACCCAGCTCGGTTATGCGGCGGGGCTGTTCCTATTGGTCCCGCTGGGCGACCTGATCGAGCGCAGGCGCCTCATCGTCATCCAGTTCGGCGGCTTGGCCGTCGCTCTGGCGATCGCGGCGATCGCCCCAAGTGCGGCGATGGTAGTCCTTGCCTCGCTGCTCGTCGGCGTGCTGTCGACCGTCGCGCAGCAGATCGTGCCGCTTGCCGCGCATCTGGCGACGCCGGAGCGTCGCGGCGCGACGGTGGGCACGGTGATGGCCGGATTGCTATGCGGTATCCTGCTCAGCCGGACGCTGGCGGGTTTCGTCGCAACATATGGTGGTTGGCGCGAGATGTTCTGGCTCGGCGTGCCGATGGCGATTGGGGCGGGCGCGTTGATGCAATGGATGCTGCCCCACAGCGCTCCGGACACAACGCACAGCTATGGATCGCTGCTGCGATCGCTCGGCGGCCTCTGGTCGGAATTTGCCGCCTTGCGCAAGGCGGCGTTGACCCAGGCGCTGCTGTTTGCCGGTTTCAGCGCGTTCTGGACAATTTTGGCGCTGCATCTTCAGGAACCGAGCTTCTCGCTCGGCGCGGCCGCGGCAGGGCTGTTTGGGATCGTCGGAGCGGTCGGGGTGCTGGCTGCGCCTGTCGCAGGCAGGATCGCCGATCGTCGCGGACCGCAGCGCGTCATCCTGTTCAGCGCGGTGCTGACCCTGGTCGCTTGGGGCGTGTTCGGAGCCGTCGGATCAATCGCAGGCCTGATCGTCGGCGTCATCCTGCTCGATTTCGGCGTGCAGAGCGCACTCGTCTCCAACCAGCATATCGTCTACGCGCTGCGGCCCGACGCCCGCGCGCGGCTGAACACGATCTTCATGGGGGCCATGTTCCTGGGCGGCGCGGCGGGTTCGGCCGGTGTGACGGTCGCATGGCAGGCTGGCGGTTGGAGCGCAGTCGTCCTTCTGGGCGCGATCCTCTCCGCCGCCGCCGTGCTGATCCAACTCGTCGCGATCAAGCGGGTAAATCAAGTCCAGCAGCACGTCGGTGTGCCCGGCGATTAACGGGAATCGCCGCAGAAGGGCTCGGGCGCACCTCTTCTTTGCGGGCGCGCCGTCGGCTGGCGATCAGGCGAAAGGGGCCCGGGATCGCCACGGCGTTGGTATCGCTAAGGCTCGGTGATGATGCCATTCGGCATTGGGGCATAGCGCATTTTCCGCTGGAACCACGCGGAGATACGCCCGCATTGCTGGCACAAGAAAGTTTACAAGCGCAGAGGCGTTGTTGGAAAACCGCACACGGATCGGGGCCGCCCTGCGCCTTTCGTTCAGCTTCGCTTTCCTAAGGATGGATCGCCATTAGCAGGGAGCGTCATCATGCGCCTATCGACCATCATTCTCGCCATCGGCATGCTTACGGGAACCACGGCGGCGACGGCCAGCGTCGATACGTCGCCAAAGCCGGGCGGTGTCTATCGGTTGAAGCCCGGCATCTATGTCCAGAAGGGAACCGCCTGCGCATCGGCACCCAATGCCGCGATCCGGCAATATGACGGGCGTGGCATCAGTACGCCTCACACTCGCGAATGCCGCGCACGCATCCTGTCTCGCCGTGGCAACCGCTATGAGGTCAGCCAGTCCTGCATCGACGCTGGCGCAGGTCCGGCACCGCGTTTCGTCGAGCGCCAGACGGTCAGCATCCGCGATGCGCTCACCTTCGACATCAAGACCCGCGGTCCGACGACCGAATATCGTTATTGCCCGCCCTATATGCTTCCCGCAGGTATCCGGGCGACGACACGTTAGGTTCGGACGTGCTCCCACACCTTCGAGATGACGACGGAGCCTTCGCCGACGGACGAGGCCACGCGCTTGACCGAGCCCGATCGTACGTCGCCGACCGCGAAGATGCCGGGACGCGACGTGGCATAAGCCGATGTGGCGCCAGCGGAGGCACCTGTCAGGATGAACCCCTTGTCGTCCAGGGCGACGAGGTCGGCGAGCCAATGGGTGTTCGGCACCGCGCCGACCATGACGAACATCGCACAGGTCGGCAGGGTGCGAAGACCGGCGGCGTTGCGGATCGTAACGGCCTCCAGCGTCGTGTCGCCGTGAAGTTCGGTGACCTTCGCGCCATATTCGATGGTGATGGCAGGATCGGCCTCCAGCCGACTGGACAGATAATGCGACATCGACGTCGCCAGTGTGTCGCCACGCACCAACAGCCGTACGTGGCGGGCAACTCGACTAAGATACATCGCGGCCTGCCCAGCCGAATTCCCGCCCCCGATGACGACGACATCGGCATCGCGGCAGAAGCGCGCCTCGCTCTCGGTCGCCGCATAATAGATGCCCGCCCCCTCCAGTTCCACCAGCCGATCAAGCGGCAGTCGGCGATATTGCACCCCGGTCGCTACCACCACGGACGCGGCACGAATGCGCTGTCCGTTTGAAAAGTGCGCGCAGAAGCCGCCGTCGTCGAGCTGTTCGAGCGATGCCACCCGCCGGGGCATGACGAAGCGGGTGCCGAACTTCATCGCTTGGATCTCACCGCGCCAGACCAGGTCGCCGCCCGAGATGCCGGTCGGGAAACCCATATAGTTCTCGATTCGGCTTGAGGTGCCAGCCTGTCCCCCGATCGCGGTTTCGTCCACGACCAGCGCCCGTAACCCTTCCGCTCCCGCATAGACGCCAGCGGAGACACCGGCTGGCCCCGCGCCAATGATCAGAACGTCGAATTCGGCATCGTCGGGCAGGTCCTGCTCGATGCCCAAGAGGCGCGCGATGGTTTCCGGCGTCGGATCGGTGACAACCAGATCGCGGCCGAACACCACCATCGGCCTATCCTGCGGCGTGCCGCAGCTCGTCGCCACCTCCGCGGCCTGGGCGCTGCCCAGCGGATGGGAGCGATGGGGAATGCGGTTGCGTGCGGCGAACTCGGCGATCTGGCGGATGGCGCGATCCTTTTCCTCGCCGACCAGAACAAGCATGGCATCGCCGGCCTCCAACTGTCGTCTGCGGCGTGCCGCCAGGACCGTGATGATGATGTCGGACATCTCGGGGATTGCCGACATCAGGTGCAGGATGCGGTCGCGCGGCACCTCCACGACCCGCGTGTCGACGGCCGCGCGCATCGCCATCGACCAATTCCCGCCCGACAGGAGAGGGATTTCAGCCATGAACTGGGTCGGTCCCAGCGTCGAGGGCCGCAGCCGCTCACCCGTGAAGGGGTTCACTACTTCGACCTCGCCTGCCTCGACATAGACGAACCGGTCGACCGGCGTTCCGATCTCCGCCAGCCATTCGCCCGTCGCATAGCATTTCTGCACACCCGCGGCACGGATCGCCCCGACATGCGCGGGAGCGAGCGGCATCCGCTGCATCTCATTGAGATCACGCCCGATCGATTCCATGGCCCAAGCTCCCTGTTGCCCTTGGTGCTATCGATCATGGCCCTCTGCCGCAACGGACTGGCGCGCGCAGCGGCCAGCCCGTTGCATCGGCTCAGACGATCGTCGGCGTGATGCCTCCGTCGACACGAAGGGCCGCGCCATTGGTCGCCGCCGACAAAGGGCTGGCGAGATAGGCGACCATGGTGGCGATCTCCTCGGGCTCGATCATGCGCTGGATCAGCGAGGTCGCGCGGTCGCGAGCGAAGAAGGCGCTTTCGATCTCTTCGATCGGGGCGTGCGGATCATCGGCGACGCTCTTGAGGAAGTCGACGATCCCCTCCGAGCGGGTCGTGCCGGGCATGACCGTGTTGACCGTCACGGCGGTGCCCTTCGTCAGTCCGGCAAGGCCACGGGAGACGGCAAGCTGGGCGGTCTTGGTCATGCCGTAATGGATCATGTCGGGCGGCACCATCACGCCGGATTCACTGGCGATGAAGATGATCCGCCCCTGATTGCGCGCGATCATGCCAGGGAAATAGGCACGAGCCAGCCGCACACCGGACAGCACGTTGATCTCGAAGAAGCGACGCCAGTCCGCATCGGTGATGTCACCGAACGGCTTGGCCTCATAGATGCCGAGATTGTTGACCAGAATGTCGACCTGCGGAACCGCCGCGACCAACGTCTCCGCGCCTTCCGCCGTGGCCGGGTCCGCCAGGATCCCGCGCGCGCCGATGTCCGCCGCTGCCGCCTCCAGCTTCGCCGTTTGGCGCCCGCTAATGACGACGTCGGCCCCTTCCGCCGCCAGGCGACGCGCGATCGCAAGGCCGATCCCTGCCGTCGCGCCGGTGACGAGCGCCGTCTTTCCTGTGAGCCCCAGATCCATCTTACAGCCTTTCCGTTTGCAAGGAACGTCGCAACGCCCGTCGCTCAGGAATTTGGCGATGAGCCAAGTGGTTGATAACCAGGCCAGGGACCATTTGAGTTGTGAACTCAAGTCACAGGTGAGGTCGCATGGATAACCGCGCTGGCGAGATGCAGGTCTTCGTGGCCGTCACCGAAACCGGCAGCTTTTCGGAGGCGGCCCGGCGCCTGACGATGACGCCATCAACCATATCGAAGCTGGTCGCGCGGCTGGAGGAACGGCTCGGCGTGCAGTTGGTCGAACGCTCGACGCGGCGCCTGTCGCTGACGGCCGAGGGGCGCCTCTATCATGAGCGGGCGACGCAGATGCTGCGCGATCTCGATACGCTCGAACGCGATTTGGCGACCGGGAGCGCGAGCGAGCGGGGGACGGTGCGGATCAATGCCTCGGTGGCGTTCGGCACGCTCGCCATCGAACCGTTGCTGCCCTCCTTCTGGGATGCGCATCCCGCGATCGTCATCGACCTTTCCCTCTCGGACGCGATGACCGACCTGTATCTGGAGCGGACCGATATCGCGTTCCGGGTCGGGGGCCTGCGCGACTCCTCGCTGACGGCGCGTGTCATAGGGCGCGCACGGCGGCTGATCGTCGCATCACCCGGCTACCTAGCGCGTGCCGGTATGCCGGGCGGCGTGGACGACCTGCATCGGCACAATTGCCTGGGCTTCAACTTTCAACGCGCGCAGCCGGTCTGGCCGATGCGGACCGGCGGTCGCATCATCGATCGGATGGTGACGGGCAACCTGCTCGCCAACAATGGCGAGACGGTGCGGCGACTGGCGGTGGCGGGCGCGGGTCTTGCCCGGCTGGGGGAATATCATGTCCGCGACGACCTGAAGGCCGGTCGGCTGGTCGAGGTGCTGGCCGATCACGGCGTCGGCGACGAGGAGCAGGTCGCGGCGCTGTATCTGGGCGGGCGGCGGGTGCCGAAGCGGACGCGCGCGGTCCTCGACTTTCTGGTGCCGCGACTGCGCAGCTTCCTCGGCGTGCCGAAATCAGAATATTCTCAATGATATTTCCAGCGGTTACAGAAGCATGATCCGTCACCGCCAAAAGGTTCCATCATGACCGGCGCCCGCTATCGTTTCGGTCCCTTTCAGATGGACGTTCCGCAACTGGCGCTGACCCGTGACGGCGTGCCGCTGAAGCTGGGCGGCCGGGCGCTCAACCTGTTGGCGGTGCTGGTCGAGGCGGAGGGACGGCTGGTGGCGCGCGATGCGCTGATCGACCGGGTGTGGCCGAACCAAGCGATCGACGACAGCGCGATCCGCGTTCACCTGTCCGCCGCGCGCAAGGCGCTGGCGATGCCGGACGGCCAAGCGACGATCGTGGCGGATGCCGGGCGAGGCTATCGTCTGGCCCTCCCGGTCGAACGATTGGGGGGTGGGGACATCCCCGCATCGGTCGAGCGTCGCATATCCCGGCTGCCCGCCTCGATAGGGCGGATTTTCGGGCGTGAGGACGTGATCGCAACGATCGCCGACGAGCTGACCGAGCGGCGCTTCATCTCGATCGTCGGCCCTGGCGGAATCGGCAAGACGACCGCCGCGATTGCGATCGGTCACCGGCTGGTACGGGCGATGGGGATCGAGGCGTGGTTTGTCGATCTGGCGCCGGTGACGGATGCAACGATGGTGGTGGTGACACTGGCGACCATGCTCGAACTGCCCGCATCGGGCACTGATCTGCCCCAGCGTATCGCGGCAAGGCTGGCAGAGCGCCCCTCCCTTATCCTGCTCGACAATTGCGAGCATGTCATAGACGCCGCGGCCTCGCTCGCCGAGGCGGTCCTGCATGGTGCCCCGCAGGCGATGCTGCTCGTCACCAGCCATGAGCCGCTGCGTGCGCAGGGCGAATGGGTGCACCGCCTCGCCGCGCTCGAACTACCGGACGAGCATGCGACGACCAGCCTGGAGCAGGTTGCCCAGCTCTCCGCGCCCGCCTTGTTCGACGAACGCGCCCGCGCCGCCAATAGTGATTTCCGCCTCGACACGCAGAGCGTGCCGGTGGTCGTCGACATTTGTCGCAAGCTGGACGGTATTCCGCTGGCGATCGAACTGGCCGCCGCGCGGATCGATACGATGACGCCGCAGGCGATCGCCGATGCGCTGGACGATCGTTTCGCCTTGCTGACGCGCGGGCGGCGCACGGCCTTGCCGCGCCACCGGACGCTGCGCGGCGCGCTCGACTGGAGCTACGACCTACTCGCCCCGCCGCTGCAGAAACTGCTCGACCGGCTCGCGCTCTTCCGCAGCCATTTCGATGCGGAGGATGCGGCGGCCATGGCAGCGGGGGCGGGTATCAGCCGGTTCGAGGCGGATGATCTGCTCGCTGAACTCGTCGCCAAGTCGCTGGTCGTGGCGACGCCATCGCCCGGGTCGATGCGCTACCGTCTGCTGGATACCACGCGGCATTATGGACAGGAGCGGCTGCGTGCGACCGGCATGGCCGAACAGGCGCACCGCGATCATGCGCACGTGCTGCTGCGCGGGCTGGCCGACAGCGCCGCCGCCTGGGAGGGCAAGGCCCCGCGCGAATGGCTGGCCGAATATAGCGTGCGGATCGACGACGTGCGCAGCGCCATCGCCTGGGCGAGCGCAGGCAAGGACGCAGGCCTGGCGGCGGAACTGGTCATCGCCGCCGCGCCCCTGTGGTTCCACCTGTCGCTGCCCGCTGAATTCCTGCGCTATGCCAAGGCAGTCATCGCGAACATGGCCGAGGGGCAGGTGGAGCCTGCGCGGCAGGTCGAACTGCTGACCGCTTATGGCCATGGCCTCTGGCATACCGAGGGACCGGTGCCCGCGATGGCCGATGCCTTTGCCCGCGCGCTGACGCTGGCCGAGGGGATCGGCTCCGCCCCGCTGGCCCTACGCGCGCTCTGGGGCGTGTGGGCGCAGAGCATCCTGGCCGGACGCTACGACGAAAGCCTCGTCTTCGCCCGACGCTTCGATGTGCGGGTCGGCGGGGACGGCGCGTTGGCGGATCGGCAGACGGCGGCACACATGCTGGCCCTGTCGCTGCATTTCTCAGGCGATCACGCCGGATCGCGGCGCATGCTGGAGGTGGTGATGGCGGGCGACGCCGCCCCCGAGCGCGCCAACCATGCGAACCATGCGCAAGTCGACGGCAAAATCGCGGTGCTCAGCCTGTTGATGCGACTCCATTGGGCCGAGGGCGATCTGATGTCCGCGATGGCCATTGCCCGCGATTGCGCCGAGGATGCCGAGCGGATCGATCATGCGCTGTCGGTCTGTTACGGGCTAGCAGTCGGCTGCATTCCCGTGGCGATCGCCGCGGAGCAGCGTGAGCTGGCGGCCGAATGGATCGCAGCACTGTCGCGGCGCACGACCCGCCATGGCCTCAACCACTGGCACAGCTTCGTCGCGGGCTATGGGCAGGCGCTCGATCCCGCCACCCGCGCGCCCGATCGGGTCAGCGGGATGCAGGCCGAGATGTATGCCGTCGCGGCGGGCGGCGGGGGTGAGGTGCCCTGGCGACGCGAAGTCGCTTAACGACTCTTCACGACGCTTCACTCGCGGGGATCGGGTGCGGCGGCCATAGTCCTTCTTGTCAGTCGGTCAGTGATCGACACGCGATTTGAAGGACTTGAACCGTGCCTCACGACACGAACCCTGTCGTCCCGCCCCGCGCCGTGCGGCTTTCGACAGTCGCCGAGCATCCCGTGCTCGATCCCGTCGTCCAGTCGTTCCTGGATCGCTGGCAGGAAGGCGCCGGCCAGCAGGATCCAGGCGCGGCGTCGCTCGTGACGCTTCGTCCGGCGGGCGACGACCGGCCGCTGCCGCTGCTCCTGTATCTGGAGGTCGCCTCCGATCGTGACGGGGACCGGCTGCCCGCGCTTCGCGTGCTGGCCGAAGATGCCGGGGTGGCGATCCTGCGCTATCGCATCGCCGATGCCGATCTGTCGGGTGCCGCCGCCCTGGTCGCGGCGATGCCGCTGGCCGATCGGGGTCCGATCGCGATTGGCGGCGACGGCCTGGGCGCGGCCCTTGCGCTAGCGCTGGTCGTGGCGCGCCCCGCCGGCTGGTCGATCCGGCTGCTCATCCTGGCGACCCCGGTGCTCGGGCACCCCTCTGATGTCGCGGGCACGGAATGGCTGGACGCCGAACGGGCGACGCATCTGGCGGCCAAAGCCGCCGCGATCATCGATCCGGCCGCGCTGACGGTCGAGCCCTTCGCCTTTCCCCGAACGCTGCTGCTCACCGCCGAGGCGGACCCCTTTGCCGAACCGACCGAGGCGCTGGGCCGCCGGCTGATGGCGCAGGGCGTCGACCTGTCCGCCGCGCGGGTCATCGGCATGATCCATGATTTCACCTGGTTACCACCCTTACGCGACGCGGCCGGTGCCACCGACGCGATGCGCGTCATCGCAGCCGCCTTGCGCGATCATCTTCACACCCCCGCCTCCGAGGAGCTTTCCCCATGCTGATGCCACACGATCTGTCGCCGCCCACCGACCGGGACGCGCTGTTCCCCCGTATCCTGATCGGCGGCGGCGGGCTGCTGCTGGTGGGGCTCGCCTGCCTTGCCATGGGGCCGGACGGGACGCTGGCGATGCTGTTGTTCCTCTATCTGATCGGCCTCGCCATCGTGCTGCGCGCCGTGATGGCGCCTGCCGCACGCCAGTGAAGCGCTTCACCGTCTATTCGACTTTCTTGAACGCACAGGCCGAAACTATCGGGATATTCCGCCAAGCCGGTCCTGCATAATCTCCCCTCAACATCAGCCAAGTTGCTCAAAAACACAGGAAGGAAGACACGATGCCGAAAGCCACCCCGACCCCTGGTTCCTCGCTGCTCTCGCCGACGGACCACAGCTTGGTCCTGATCGATTTCCAATCGCAAATGGCCTTCGCCACCAAGTCGATCGCGCCCGAACTGCTGCGCAACAATGCCGCGCTGGTTAGCCGCGCCGCCAAGTCGTTCGGCGTGCCGACGATCCTGACCACGGTCGCCGAAAAGAGCTTTTCCGGCCCGATGTTCGACGAGATCGTCGAGGCGTTCGACGGCCAGCCGATGCTCGACCGCACCAGCATGAACACCTGGGAAGACGCCGCCGTGATCGATGAGGTGAACCGGATCGGCAAGGACCGGATCGTGTTCGCCGGGCTGTGGACCAGCGTGTGCATCGTCGGCCCCGTCGCCTCCGCGATCGACCAGGGTTTCGACGTCTATTTCATCGCCGATGCCTGCGGCGACATTTCGGTCGAGGCGCATGAGCGCGCGGTACAGCGGATGATCCAGCTCGGCGCCAAGCCGATGACCGCGCTGCAATATCTGCTCGAACTGCAACGCGACTGGGCGCGCACCGAGACCTACGAGTCGACCACCGGCATCGCGAAGAAATGGGGCGGTGCCTACGGCCTGGGCGTCACCTACGCCAAGGCGATGTTCGGCGCCTCCGAAGGCGGCCACGCCTGATCCCATCCCCCCACACAAGACGCGAAAGGAACGACCCATGACCTATGTGACCACGCAGGACGGCGCCGAAATCTTCTACAAAGATTGGGGCCTCAAAGACGCGCAGCCGATCGTGTTCCACCATGGCTGGCCGTTGTCGTCGGACGACTGGGACACCCAGATGCTGTTCTTCCTCAACGAAGGCTACCGCGTCGTCGCGCACGACCGGCGGGGGCATGGCCGCTCCAGCCAAATCGGCACCGGCCATGACATGGACCATTATGCCAGCGATGCCGACGCGGTCGCCCGCCACCTCGACCTGACCAATGCGGTGCATATCGGCCATTCGACCGGCGGCGGCGAAGTCGCCCGCTATGTCGCACAATATGGCATCCCGCAGGGCCGCGTCGCCAAGGCGGTATTGGTGAGTGCGGTGCCGCCGATCATGGCCAAGACCGAGGCCTATCCGAACGGCCTTCCGATCAGCGTGTTCGACGGGTTCCGCGAGGGCACCGCGGCCAACCGCGCGCAATTCTTTCAGGATGTCGCCGCCGGGCCGTTCTACGGCTTCAACCGCGAAGGCGCGACCGTGCAGCCGGGCGTGATCGCCAATTGGTGGCGCCAGGGCATGATGGGCAGCGCCCAGGCGCATTATGCGGGCATCAAGGCCTTTTCGGAAACCGACCAGACCGACGATCTGAAGGCGATGACCGTCCCGACGCTGGTCCTAGCGGGCGATGACGATCAGGTCGTGCCCTATCATCAGGGGGCCGAACTGCAGGCCAAGCTGCTGCCGAACCCGACGCTGAAAATCTATCCGGGATTCAGCCACGGGATGCTGACCGTCAACGCCGACGTCATCAACCCCGATCTGCTCGCCTTCGTGCGCAGCTGATCCCTCCGAACCTGCCTGAGGAGGCTGTCCGATGAAACCCTATCTTCTCTCGCTGGGTGCCGGTCTGCTGGTCGGCATCGTCTACAGCCTCCTCGGCGTCAAATCGCCCGCGCCGCCGGTGATCGCACTGGTCGGATTGTTCGGCATCCTGCTGGGCGAGCAAGCGGTGCCGGTGGCGCGGCACTGGATCGGCGCCCCGGCCAGCACGGTCGCAGCCCCGGCCCCGGACCACAAGCCATGATGCCCACCCGCCGCCAGACGCTCGCCGGGCTCGCCGCCACCGCCGCGTCCTCCCTGTTCGCCGCCCAAGGAAATGCCGCCATGACCGACCTGATCCTCGTCAACGCCAAGGTCACGACCCTCGACCGCGAAAATCCCGAGGCGCAGGCGATCGCGATCCGTGACGGCAAGTTCCTGTGCGTCGGCACCGAGCAGGAGGTCCGCGCCGCCGCGCCCCGCGCGCAGGTGATCGATGCGGGCAGGCGCCGCATCATCCCCGGCCTGATCGACAGCCACATGCACATCATCCGGGGCGGGCTGAACTATAATATGGAACTGCGCTGGGACGGCGTGCCGACGCTGGCCGATGCAATGGCGATGCTGAAGCGCCAGGTCGACAACACGCCCGCGCCGCAATGGGTGCGCGTGGTCGGCGGCTTCACCGAGCATCAGTTCGCGGAAAAGCGCCTACCGACGATCGCTGAGCTGAACGCGGTCGCGCCCGACACGCCGGTCTTCATCCTGCACCTCTACGACCGCGCGCTGCTCAACGCCGCCGCGCTGCGGGTTGTCGGTTATAGCAAGGATACGCCCAACCCGCCGGGTGGCGAGATCGTGCGCGACGCGGCGGGCAACCCGACCGGCCTGCTGCTCGCCAAGCCCAATGCGACGATCCTCTATTCGACGCTCGCCAAGGGACCCAAGCTGCCGCCCGACTATCAGCTCAATTCGACCCGCCATTTCATGCGCGAGATGAACGGGCTGGGCGTGACCGGCGTGATCGATGCGGGCGGCGGTTTCCAGAACTACCCCGACGATTACGAGATCATCGAGAAGCTGCACGCCGACGACCAGCTGACCCTCCGCATCAGCTACAACCTGTTCACCCAGAAGCCCAAAGAAGAACTGGCCGATTTCTCCGGCTGGGTGAAGCAGGTGTCGCCGGGGCAGGGCGACGACACCTATCGCCATAACGGCGCGGGTGAGATGCTGGTCTATTCGGCGGCGGACTTCGAGGATTTTCGCGTCGAGCGCCCCGACATGCCGCCGAGCATGGAGGGCGATCTGGAGCCGGTGATCCGCCTGCTCGCCGAGCATCGCTGGCCGTGGCGGTTGCACGCCACCTATGACCAGACGATCGGCCGCGCGCTGGACGTCTATGAGAAGGTCCACCGCGACATTCCGCTGACCGGCATCAACTGGTTCTTCGACCATGCCGAGACGATCAGCGACCGGAATATCGACCGGATCGCGGCACTGGGCGGCGGCATCGCGGTGCAGCACCGCATGGCCTATCAGGGCGAGTATTTCGTCGAACGCTATGGCCAGAAGGCCGCCGAGCGGACGCCGCCGATCGGCAAGATGATCGCGGCAGGCATTCCGGTCGGCGCGGGCACCGACGCCACGCGCGTCGCCAGCTACAATCCCTGGGTGTCGCTGAACTGGCTGGTAACCGGCCGGACGGTCGGCGGACTGTCGCTCTATCCCGGAGCCAACCGCGTCAGCCGCGAAAAGGCGCTGCGCATGTGGACGCACGAGAACACCTGGTTCTCCAACGAGGTAGGCAAGAAGGGGCAGATCAAGGTCGGCCAGCTCGCCGATCTGGCGGTCCTGTCGGACGATTATTTCGCGGTGCCCGAAAGCGACATTCCGCATTTGCGCTCGGTCCTGACCATCCTGGGGGGCAAGGTCGTGTCGGGCGAAGGGGATTATGCCCCGCTCGCGCCTGCGCTGCCCAAACCCATGCCAGACTGGTCGCCGGTCGCGACCTTTGGCGGTTATCACCGCTCGCCCGAAGCCAGCGCGAAACTGGCGAGTGCCTGTGGCTGCGCGAGCGGTTGCGCAGTCCATGGCCATGACCATGCCGCCGCGCTCGGCGCCGATGTGCCCGCCGCCGATGTGCAGAGCTTCTGGGGCTCGTTCGGCTGCGGCTGCTGGGCCGTCTGATCCATCCTGACCGAAGGAGAATTGTGATGAAGAAGACCATGTTTCTCACGGCGGTCGTCCTGTTCGGCACCGCGCCGGCCACTGCCCAGAAAACCCCCGATTTCGCTGTCGGCCCGCAATATGACACGACCCATGTCTATGTGCCGCAGGACCAGTATGACGCCTTCATGCGCAGTTTCGTCGCCACCTTTGGCGGCAGCCTGAGCAAACAGGGCCAGTTCCAGGTCACGCCGACGCCCAGCAAGACCAAGTCGCAACTGGCGCTGACCCCGGCGGGCAGCGTCTCGGCCTTCGGCTTCCTGACGCCCATCCCCTATCTCTTCGGACAGGAGCGGACCGGTTATCTCGTCACCGACATGGACAAGGCGGTCGCGGCGGCGGTGAAGCATGGCGCGGTGCGGGTCATCACGACCTTTCCCGATCCGATCGGGCGCGACGTGGTGGTGCAATGGCCGGGCGGCATCAACATGCAGCTCTATTGGCACACCACCAAGCCGAGTTACGCGCCGCTGGCCAATGTGCCGGAGAACCGGGTCTATCTGACCGCCGACGCGGCCGGAGCGTTCCTGAAGAGCTGGGGCGGCTATGCCCATGCGCGGGTGCTGTCGGATGACAAGGCGGCGGACGGCGTGGATATCGGCCAGCCGGGCAAGACCTATCGCCGGGTGCGCCTGACCTCGGGCTATGGCGACATGATGGTGATCGTCTCGGATGGGCAATTGCCCTGGCCCTATGGTCGCGAAGTGACGGGCTACACGGTCACCAACCTGCAGGCCACGCTGGCCAAGGCGAGCGCCGCCGGGGTCGAGACATTGGTGTCGCCGCATGTCGCGGGCGACCGCCAATCGGCGATGGTCCGCTTTCCCGGCGGCTATATCGCCGAAATCCACGCGCCCGTGATCCACTGACATGCGCCGCTCCGCCAACCCCGCCTTTGTCGAGGCCATCGTCCAAAACCGTGCGGCATGGTTCGCGGCCCGGCTGGCGCTGTGCGGCGCCTATCTGCTGGGCGGCATCGTCAAGCTGAGCGACTGGCCGGGGGCGGTGGCGGAGCAGGCGCATTTCGGCATGACCCCGCCTGCGCTCTGGGCCGCAGTCACCATTGCGGTCGAGCTCATCGGCCCGCTGCTGATCCTGACCGGGCGTTTCGTCTGGTTGGGAGCGGGGATGCTCGGCGTGTTCACCGCGCTCGCCGCGCTGACCGCCAATGGCTTCTGGACAATGCAAGCGAGCCCTGAGCGCTTCGCTGCCACCAACGCCTTTTTCGAGCATATCGGCCTGGTCGGCGGTTTCGTGCTGGTCGCGATGCTCGCCGGGCGGGATCGTGCTTGACCTCGCAGTCTTGCTGGCGGCGGCGCAAGTCGATGCCGGGGCCGTAGCACAAAGCGGCACCGAGGCGTGGCAGGCCCCCACGCTGACCATCGTGCGCTATAACGAGCATTGGGACCGGCTGGCCGATCCCAGCGCGCGCGACGATCACTGGACCGAGCCGTTCAAATATATCCCGATCGGTGACGGTGGCGCCTATCTGACCACCGGCCTGGAGCTGCGGGCGCGGCGCGAGGCCTATCGCGACAATCTGTGGGGCGGCGCGGCGGCCCCCGATGACGCCTATGTCTGGCTGCGCGCGCTGCCCTATGCCGATCTCCATGTCGGGCGGGTGCGCGGCTTCGTCCAGCCGATCGCCGCCTACGCGATCAGCGTCGCGCCCGCCGCCGGGCCGATCGACCAGACCCGTGTCGACCTGCTGCAGGGTTTCGCCGACCTCCGATTGGGTCCCGCCGACACCGGCGCGAGCGATGCGTCGGGCGTGACCCTGCGGGCTGGGCGGCAGATGCTGTCCTTCGGCAGCGAGCGGCTGATCGGCACGCGCTATGGCCCCAACGTCCCGCTGGCCTTTGACGGCGGTCGCGCCATCGTCTCGCTGCCCGGCGCGCGCATCGACCTGTTGGCGGTGCGGCCGGTCCAGCCGGGACCCCACAGCTTCGACGATCGCCGCTCGACGACCAAATCGCTTTGGGGCGCCTATGCCACGATGCCGTGGGGGCAAAATGGGCTGGACTTCTATTATCTCGGCTATCGCAATCGCCTCGCCCGGTTCGGCGGGCTGACGGGATCGGAGCGGCGCCACAGCCTGGGTGTCCGTCATTATGGCGCGGCCGGACCCTGGCACTGGAATGTCGAGGGGGTGGTGCAGTTCGGGCGGTTCGCCGATCGATCCATCCGCGCCTGGACCGTCGCGACCGAACTGGGCCACCGTTTTCCCGCCGTGCCTTTGTCACCCGACCTCGTCCTGCGGTTCAACATGGTCAGCGGCGACGCCCATGCCGGGGACGGGCGGCTGGGTACCTTCAACGCCCTGTTTCCCAAGGGCAAATATTTCGGCGAGCTGTCGCCCATCGGGCCGAGCAATATCGTCAACGTCAATCCGCGTGCCAGCGTCGTGCTGGGTCACGGCGTCTCGGCGAGTGTCGCCGCCATGGCCTATTGGCGGCAATCGCGCGGCGACGGCGTCTATGACATTCCCGGCAACCTGATCCGCGCGCCCGGCACCGCGAGCGCGCGCTTCATCGGCAAGCAGGCCGAGGTCGCGCTGGCCTGGCAGGCGACGCCTGAACTCGAACTGTCCACCTCGCTCTCGGCCTTCGTGCCGGGCGGCTTCCTCCGCCAGACCGGCCCCGCCCGTACCACGGGCCTGTGGGGGCTGGAGGCGAATTTCCGGTTCTAAGGAGCATGACCATGACCGATACCCCCCGTTTCGACCCGCGCGTGCCCCTGTTGCTGGTGCTGTCCGTGACGACCGGACTGGTCGATGCGGCCAGCGTGCTGGGTCTGGGCAAGGTGTTCACCGCCAACATGACCGGCAACATCGTCTTTCTGGGCTTCGCGGCGGCGGGGACACCGGGCTTTGCCTGGCCGCTGTTCGTCGCCGCCTTGCTGAGCTTTCTGGTCGGCGCGCTGGTCGGAGGGCGGACGGGACGCGCGCATGTCGGTCGGCCGGAGCGACGCTGGCTGCTGACGGCGGCGGCGATCGAGACCGCTTTGCTATGGATCGCGGCCGTGCTGGCGATCGGCATGGGGCGCAACAGCCCGGAGTCTGCAGCCCTATTCGCGATCATCGCGCTCACCGGCCTCGCGATGGGCTTTCGCAATGCAACCATCCGCCAGATGAAGGTCGCGGACCTGACCACCACCGTCCTGACGCTAACCCTCACCGGTCTCGCCGCCGATTCGACCGCCGCCGGGGGCGGCAATCCGAACTGGACGCGCCGGATCGCGGCGGTAGTCGCGATCTTCGTCGGGGCGTGCGTGGGCGCCGCGCTGCTGCTGCACGTCGGTCTTGCCGCCCCCCTCGCGCTGGCCGGAGCACTGGTGCTGGGCGGCACGCTGGCGTGCACCGCGCATCCCGCGGCGAACGGCGCGGTCAAGGCGTGAGAGGGGTGTCCTCGTTCACCAGCGCACGCGCGATGCGACGATCGGGGACCAGCCACAAGGCGATGACCCCAACATAAAGGGCGATTGCGGCGACCCGGCTGACAAAGGCGAGCGGCACCGCGACCGTGTAGATAAGGATGCTGCCCCACCCCTTCCAGTCGCGCCCGATCGCCTTCGCCACGCGGGACTGCGCGCCGTTGCACAGGACGATCGCCCGCTCGGTCAGCTTGTAGCCGACCGCGGCCATGCCCAGCACGACGCCATAGGCCGCGGTCGCCCCTACCGCGAAATGGCTTTCGTCATGCCAGCGAATGACGAAGGGCACGAGGCTCAGCCAGAACAGCAGGAACAGGTTCGCCCACAGCACCCGCCCATCGATCCGCTCGGTCGCGTGGAGGAGATGATGGTGGTTGTTCCAGTAGAGCCCGACATTGATGAAGCTGAGCACATAGGCCAGCAGCACCGGCGCTTCCTGCGACAGCGCCGACAGTTCGCCGCCCGCCGGCACCTTCAGCTCCAGCACCATGATCGTGATGATGATCGCGATCACCCCGTCGGTGAAGGCTTCCAGCCGTCCGGTGTTCATATCTCGCCCAGTCCCGGCATATCGCGATCCGCCGCGCCCGCCTCGACGAACTGCTGGAGCACCCAGGATGCGGCGGGCCCTGGCGGCAGGTCGCGTCGCCAGACGCCTGCGAAGCGGTACATGCCGCCGGGATGATCGGGCATGTGCAGCCGGACCAAGGCACCCGTCGCCAGATCGGCCTCGATCAGCGACAAGGGCATGTTGCCCCAGCCGATCCCCTCGCGCAGCAGCGAATGCTTGGCCCCCAGATCGGCGAGCCGCCAGGTCCTGGGGCTCATCACCGAAAAGTCGCGCCCCTCGGTGAAGCGCGACCGATCGGTCAGGACGAGCTGGATATGGTCTCGCCCTGCGCCCGGCGGGATGCGCTCCATCCGGGCGAGCGGATGAGCGGGCGACGCGACCGGCACCAGGGGCAGTGCGCCCGCGCCGATACATTCTACCCCCTCGATCCCCGCCGCGACGGGGCCGGAAATGCCGATCGCCGCCGTTTGGTCCAGCACCATCGCGGTGACGCTTCCCAACGCCTCGACATGCAGGCGCAGCGACACAGTGGGAAATTCAGTGCGAAAAGCGCGCAGGATCGTCCCCAACCGGGGCGCGGGCAGCATGACGTCGACCGCCAGATTGACCTCGGCCTCCAGCCCCTCCAGCAGGCCCTTCACCTTGGCGCGCAGACCGTCCACGCCTTCGCCGATCGCCCGCGCTTCGGCCAGCACGGCGCCGCCCTCGACCGTCAGGACCGGCTTCTTGGTCCCCTCGCGGTCGAACAGCCGCACGCCCAGCTGCCCCTCCAGATTGGCGATGCCATAGCTGATGACCGACACCGCCCGGTTCAGCCGCCGCCCCGCCCCCGCAAAGCTGCCCGTATCGACCACCGCCAGGAATATCTTGATCTGGTCGAAAGTCGGAAAGCCGGGATTGGCCATTTCAATTCCATCGAACGTTAGCGCCTGATTTATCTCACTGAGCAGGCATGTCGGCAAGGCCTATATCCGGGACAACAGACGGGCTGATCCGCCCGGTTTCAAGGAGATAGATGATGATCGAGGTTCGTCCCTTCGCTGGTCTTGGTGGTGCCGATCATGGCTGGCTGAATGCCAAGCACCATTTCAGCTTCGCCGACTATTACGATCCCGCCCGGATGAACTGGGGTAATTTGCGCGTGTGGAACGACGACACGATCGCCCCCAAGACGGGCTTTCCGCCGCATCCGCACCGCGACATGGAAATCATCACCTATGTTCGCGAAGGTGCGATCACCCATCAGGACAATCTGGGCAACAAGGGCCGTACGGAGGCGGGCGATGTTCAGGTGATGAGCGCCGGCACCGGCATCACCCATTCGGAATATAATCTGGAGGATGTCACGACGAAGATCTTCCAGATCTGGATCGTGCCGACCGCCAAGGGCGACAAACCCAGCTGGGGCGCGCGGCCCTTCCCCAAGGGCGAGCGGGCCGGGCAGTTCGTGACGCTGGCATCGGGCTTTGCCGAGGACGCGGACGCGCTGACGATCCGGACCGATGCCCGGATCGTGGCAGCGACGCTGAAGGCCGGCGAGACGGCGGAATACCCGCTGGGCGCAGACCGGCGCGGCTATCTCGTCCCCGCCACCGGCGCGGTCGAGATCGAAGGGCAGCGGGTCGGCACGCGCGACGGCGCCGCGATCGACCAGACCGGGACGCTGCGCGTCACCGCGATTGAGGATAGCGAGATCATTCTGGTCGACGTTGCGTAAGGCAGATTGGCGAGGGTCCGGCTACGTCGACCGATCCTCGCCAGAAGTCGCGAATGCCCGATATGCAAATTTGAACAATCCGTACGAGCTGACCAGCTACGGCTTCCGCGCCATGGCCAGCACGCTCCTCGACGAGGCAGGGCTGTGGCATCCCGATGCCATCGTGCGCTCTGGCCCAAGGCGAAAAGGATAAGTTGCGCGCCGCCTATCATCGCGGCGCGCACTGGGCGGAACGGGTGCGCATGGCGCAGTGTTAGTCGGATTATCTCGCCCTACGCCGGATCGGCGGTGCCGTCATCAAGGGCACGTTTCGCAAGCGAATGTAGGACTCGCGACGCCTGCCAGATGTTGGTGCTGTTATTCGGCAAGATGGTCGGAAGTGGGATTGCGCATCCACTCATCCACGGCCGACGCACGCCAGCCAACGCAGCGGGTACTGAGTTGAACGTTCGTCGGAAAGGTGCCGTTCGCCATCTTGCGATAGAGGGTGGAACGGCGAAGTCCCGTCTGAGCGAGGACGGCGTTCAGACGGAGGAAGCGGTCAGGGTTAGCGGACAAGGACGTCACCTTCCGGTTGTTGCGGCTGGGAAGCCGATAAGGTCCTGCTTTCGCTTGAAGGGGAGTAGAGCCTCCCTGAGGTCCCGGCGGTGCTCTGAAGGGACATTCGCAACCCTCTCTCGCGATACTGCAGGAACGGCATCTACGCCGCTGGAGTGATGCCAAGCCGCTCTGTCTGGGCCCGTACTGTTTTGAGCCTTACAGGCAAAGAATGCGCGAGTGTCGCACCATCCGGCGACGCACTGTTGCTACCAGGCTACGCAAGGGGGAGGCCGGGCGGACAAACGTCGAAAAGCACGTGTTAGCGGAGAAGATGGCATGCGCTCATCTAACGGTGCCGATAAGAACGGCTCATACCCGCTTCGGGCGGCGGCATTGCCGACGCCCCGGCATAGCCCAAGGTTTGCAGTTCCGATCATACCTCACAACGTATGAATCCGTGATATTCCCTACAGGGTATAGATCTGAAATATGCCCTGCATGGTATATGGCGCCCTTATCCCCGAACGGTATGCCGTCGTTGGAAGGCGTTCGGATGGCGCATATTGTACGCTCTCCCAAACAGCTCGGTGCGCTCATCCATAATGTGCGGATCCAGCGCAACCTCACCCAGCAAGCATTGGCCGCCTCGGTCGGAACAGGGCAGAAGACCATCTCCCGCATCGAAGGCGGGCAGACTGGTACGACGCTGGAAACCCTGTTTCGTGTCATAGCGGCGCTTGACCTCGACGTGCAGATCGCGCCGCACAGCAAGGGGGGAGCCGACCTGAGCGAAATCTTCGGAAAATGGCACGCTGCAAGATCTACAATACGCCTGCCCATTCGATCATCGTGAACTGCGTGCCCGCGCGTCGCGCTCGCGCATGAAGGCCCGGTCGCTGTCGAGAAAGGTGGCAAGCATGGCAGGCACCAGATCGGCGACCGGCTCCTCGACGCCATAGGTGGCGGTATAGATCGCCGCATAGGCCTGCAGCGCGGCCTGCAGGTCCGGCGTGATCGTGATCGTCAGCTTGACCGGCGTCCGGTCGGGCAGCTTGCCAAGTTTGAGATCGGCCATGTCAGTTCTCCCTGCCGCGCCATGGCGCGAGAATGAGATCACGGGTCACCAACACGCGAACGGGCGCGCCGGGTCGGATTGTGATCGTGGGTTGGACATCGAGGTTGCGTTGGGTGATCTGGCCGCCGGCCCGCGCGGCATTCGTCTGGGCGGACTGGCGGATCGCCTGTACGAGGTCGCCGTCGCCGCCGATCGACAGCTCGGACCCCACCCCGAGCATGGTCGCGACCGCGACGCCCTTGAGCAGCGTCCATGTGTGGAAATCGACCCGGTCGGCAAGCCCCGCATAGCCTGCCGGATCGGTCGCGGGCATGTTGTCGAGCCGCACCGAACTGCCGTCGGGCAGGATCAGCCGTTGCCAGATGACCAGCGCGCGGCGCTGACCGAACGCAACGACGCTGTCATATTTGCCAATCAGCCGAGCGCCCTGCGGCACGAGCAGGATGGTCCCCGTGATGGTATCGAACACGTTCTGAGTGACCTGCGCGGTGACCATGCCGGGCAGGTCGGAGTCCAAGCCGGTGATGAGGCTTGCCGCGATCACGCTGCCCGCCAGCAGGCTGTTGGGCGAAGCAAGCGTGACCAGGCCGCCGGCGTTGAGATCGCCGCCCGTGTCTCTGGCCACAGCGAACTGCTCATTGCGCGTTCCCGTCGCCGTCGCAGGGGCGGCATCAGGGATATCGGGACCGACGGAGGATGCAGGAGCGACCGCGCTACGGCCGGTCGTGACCTGCGCCATCAGGCCCGATTCCCGGGCTGCCTTGAGGTCGGCCATCCACTGTTGCCGTGCTGCCGTTGCGGTGTCGACCGATGTGGGGACAGGGTTCACTCCGGCCCGTTCCTGCGCGCGAAGGATCGGCCGGCCAAGATCGCCGGGAAGCGGTGGGCCGAGCCTGGGCGCATCGCCATAGCTCGCCGGCAGGCCCGAAAGTGCGTCGGCGGCGGGCTTCGCCATCGGCTGAGACAGTTCGCTGTCCTGGGCGACATGCCGGAAGACCTGCGGCTTCAACGCCATCCAGGCGATACTCATGAGGCTGGCCGAGCCCAGCGCGGCGACGCCGATGATCGCACCCTTGCGGAAGCGGATCGCGCGGGCCGGACGGGAACGGATGGCCAATGTCTCCGGGTCGACCTTCGGCGGCTGGGCGGGCGCCTCGGGTGCGGGCGCGTCAAGCATGGGTTCGGCGGGCGAAGGTGCGGCTGACAAAGGTTCGGCAATCTCGGTCATGCGCCCCTCCGCGGCGCGGATGGCCCAATCCTGTCGATGCGGACGACCTGCTGCTTCTTCAAGCCGAGCCGGAGTTCGGCCGCGTCGAAGATCCGGTCGACGACGTAGAAACGATCACGCAGCCGGTAATTGACCAGTTCCACCTTCCCATCTGGGCCGACGACGAACAGGGGTGGTGCATCGCCATTGGCCAGCGAAGCCGGAAACTCGACATAGGTCCTCGCCCCGTCGTCGAACACGCGCAATGGCCGCCATGGCGGGCGGTCACCGCTGATCGCGTAGTCGAAATGCAGCTGCTCGATCGCCAGCCCCGTCGCCACCGGCGCTGCAGCCTGCGCGGCTTCCGCCTTGCGTCGCACGGCCAGCAGCTCATCCTGCGGATAGGTCCAGCGCAGCGAGGACAGCGCCGTTGCCGGGGTGCTGGCGAGCCTGAGATGATAGGCACGCCGGTCGGTCGTGATGACCAGGTTGGTGAGCAGGCCTGACGAGACTGGCTTGACCAGCACATGCGTCTGCTTGCCGTCGCCCGAGCCGCTGCCACTCCCTCCGGAAGTGGTGTCACCGATCACCCAACGGGCGGTGTCGCCGCTCGCGACCGCGACGAGCGTCTCACCCGGCTGGAGCCTGATGTCGGTCACCAGTCCCGGCGCTGTATAGACTTGATAGATCGTGCCGTCGTTGAACGGATAGACCTGCGCGCCGCTGACGAACCCGGTCGCTGCCGGCTCGATCGTGGCATTCTGCGTGGCGGACCGCACCGCCTTGAGTGGTGCCGCGGCCTGATCCCGCGCCCACGCGGGACCGGCCAGGACCATGGTGGCTATGGCCCGCAAGATGACGAGCTTCATGGGTTCTTCTCCTGCATGTTGGACAGGTTTGCGGCTTCAGGTCGGGCGCCGAGGGAAGGGTCGAGCGGCGATCCGAGCGGCAGGGTCGCGGGCGACTGGGCGGCGGGGCGTGTGGGTGGCGACGATGGTGCAGCGTCCAGTTCGCGGCTCCAGTCGATCGCGTCGACATAGATGCCGAGCGGGTTCTTGCGCAGCACCTCGACCGATGTCGGCGCGCGCGTGACGATGGTGAGGATGGCCGTCCAGCGCTGGACGCCCGCCTGGCTGCCGCGCTCGAACATGGTCTCGGTCCATTTGACCTGGAACGACGTGTCGGACGCGCGCACGACGCTGGTGACCTGCACCGACACCGTCCGGTCGCCGACCTGGGCAAAGGGCGCTGCCGATCGGGCATATTCCCCCAGGAACTGGGCCCCGCGCTGGGTCGCGAAGTCATAGGCCTCGAGCCAGTCGCGGCGCATCAGCACCGGGTCGAGCGACACCGAGCGGATGTTGGTGATGAATCGCGACAGGTGCCACGCCACCTGCGGGTCGGTCGGCCGGTATGCGACGTCGGCCGGCTGGACCGCGCGCGCCTCGCCGAGCTTGTCGACCTCGACGACATAGGGCGTGACGCGGCTCTGCATCGATTGCCAGGCAAGGGCTGCCGACGTGCCTGCGGTCAGGAACAAGCAGCCGAACGCCATCAGCCGCCAGTGGCGCGCCTGCACGCGCGCCGCGCCGATCCGCTCGTCCCACAGCTGCCCCGCACGCTGGTAGGGCGTCTCGGGCTGCGGCGTTCGCCCGTAGCGCTGCACGCTTCGCTTGAAGACCATGGTTCAGTCGTTCCTTTCCTTGATGTCGGGAATGGCGGAGCCGCAGCCACGATCGCCTTGGCTGAGCGCGTGGATCGCGACTTGGCGGCGATGGCGGCTCGTCTGCTGGTCGCGCATCGCCCGCGCCCAGGCGGGCATGCCGCCCTCGGCATCCTTCGTGCCCGGCGACGCGTCGGAGGTTCGATTGAGCGCCGACCAGGCGGCGTTGCGACCTCGCTCTGCAGCAGCGCCGAGCCCGAAGGTGCTTTCGATCTTTTGGGCCGCCGCACCCTTGGCGGCGGCGGCCATGCCGCCGGCCGCCGAGCCGCCCGTCTCACGACCAAGCTGCGCGGCGGTCGAGGCCGCCGATCCCATCGCAGTGCCGGCACGCACCGCCCCCAGCGCAGCGCCGGCCAGGGCGCGCGCGCCGCCTACCGCCGCACCGCCCGCCAGCATCGCGATGCCGCCGGCGCCGACCGCGGTGCCAAGTGCCGCGCCGGCGCCGAGTTGCGGGGCGCCGGACACCAGCCCCGAGGCGATCGACGGCCCGAAGATGCCGAGGCCGAACAGCGACAGGCTGGCAAGCACGAGGCTCATCGCCTGGCCGATGTCGGGCTCCTGGCCCTGCAGCGCTTGCGTGAACTCGGCGAAGAAGTTGGCGCCGATCCCGACGATGACGGCGAGCACCATCACCTTCACGCCGGACGAGACGACATTGCCCAGCACGCGCTCGGCGAGGAAGCTGGTGCGGTTCCACAGCGCGAACGGCACGAGGATGAAGCCCGCCAGGCTCGTCAGCTTGAACTCGAGGATGCAGACGAACATCTGCACCGCGAGGATGAAGAAGGCGACGATCACCAGCGCCCAGGCGAAAAGCAGGATCATGATCGTCAGGAAGTTGTCGAAGAAGGTCGTGAACCCGACCATCTCGCTCGCCTGGTCGAGCAGCGGCCACGCCGCCGAGAAGCCGGTTCCGGCGAGCCGCCCGGGTTTCAGCAGGTCGTCCGCGGACAGCGTGCCACCGCCAGCGGTCAGCCCGGCCTGCGCGAACGAGCGGAAGATGATGTCGGCGAGACGAGAGAAGCTGTTCAGGATGAAGGCGAAGGCGCCGACATAGAGGATTTTCCTGAGGAAGCGGCCGATGACATTGTCCTCGCCGCCCATCGCCCAGAACAGGCCGGCAAGCGTGATGTCGATGCCGATCAGCGTTGCGGTCAGGAAGCCGACGTCAGGACCGAGCAGCCCGAAGCCGCTGTCGATGTAAGTGATGAACGCCTGCAGGAAGCGGTCGATGACATTGAGGTCGTTCATGGGATCCTCTTCCTGGCAAAGTGGCGAGAATGTCGCGGGGCGCGGTGGGGAGCGGGACCGCGCCCCGCGACGGCGACCGATGATCGGGACATCACCGGCCACTTGCCGGATCGAGCCTGTCTACGCCGTGGGGCTATTGGGACGTGTAGGCTGATCCGGAGCCGAGGAACTTCCTGGTCGCCGCGCGTGCCTCCTGTGCCTGCGTCGCGCGCCGTGCCTGCTCGATCGCCTCGCTACGGAATTGCGCGGCCATCATCTGCTGGAGCTGCAACTGCTGCTTGGCGGTCAAGGCAAGGAGCTGGTTGGTGGCTTGCTGTGCCTGGAGCGAGCCTTCCGCGCCTTGGCTGCGCGCGACGATGTCGGCGAGCGCCTGTGTGTCGGACCGGACGTTTTCGACGACCTGCGCCTGCACCGTCATCGTCTGGCGAAACGCGCCCATGCTGGCATCGAGCCGCGCGCGGGCATCACGCAGGCGGGCATCGGTGCGGAGCGCCGAGGAGAAGTCGGCGGGAAACAGCGATTTAAACTGGTCGTCGAGCTGGCCGACCCGGAAGTCGATCGCCTGCGCCCGGCCCATCAGCCGGTCGATCTCGGCAAGCTTCTGCTTGAGGACGTCGAGCTGCGGGAAGTCGATACGGCGCAGATTCTTGCCCATGGCGACTAGCATCTGCGCCTCGTTCTGCAGCTGCTGGATCTGCTGGTTGACGCTCTGCAGCGTGCGCGCGGCGGTCAGGATATTCTGCGCATAGTTTCGCGGATCGAACACGATCCCGCCGAACTGCGCATGGGCCGGCGTCGCCGCCGACATGACCCCCATGATGAAACTGCCGCTGGCAGCGGCGGCGAGCATGGCGGCGATGACGCGGCGGCGGTCGAGGAACGGCATGACGATCTCCAGTGCTTGGGCACCCGTACCCGCGTCGATCGCGGTCGGGTTCGGCATGGAGTGTCGGCTTCTTGGCGCCTCGGCGTCAGATACCGGTTGGGGTCTGCACGGGTCCTAATGGGGACAATCACGAAACCTTCCCCAAAGACCCGGCAGTTGTTGTGGCCAGACTTCGACGCCGCTATGTGTGGTATATGAGTAATACAGCCAATCTTCTGA
Organism: Sphingomonas pseudosanguinis; assembly: GCF_052056765.1. Lineage (NCBI taxonomy): Bacteria > Pseudomonadati > Pseudomonadota > Alphaproteobacteria > Sphingomonadales > Sphingomonadaceae > Sphingomonas > Sphingomonas pseudosanguinis. Next base: position 45,389 of record NZ_CP189888.1, on the reverse strand, counting down.
AGTGGACAGTTCACGCAGGCTTGATTGCGCTGCTGGCTTCCGCCTCAATGGCGGACGCCAGAGCCAACGCCTCTCTGCCGGATATGACCACGGCTCTCCGAGAACTGCATGTGGAGAGTGCTTCGGTCGCCGTGATCCGCAACGGACGGATCGTCTCGACGGGCGCCTGGGGCATGGCAGGGCCGAACCGGGCTACGACCGTCGCCACACCCTATAATCTCGCCTCGCTGACGAAGCCGCTGACGGCGGAAGTCATCCTGCGCCTGGTGTCAGCCGGCAGGCTGTCGCTCGACGAGCCGATGGATCGCTACTGGAGCGATCCCGACCTGTCGCGTGATCCCCGACGGATGAAGCTCACCGTCCGCATGGCGCTGAGCCATCGCACCGGGTTGCCAAACTGGCGCGATGCCAAAGGGCTGGCGTTCGATCATGATCCTGGCACGACGACCGGCTATTCGGGCGAGGGGTATCAATATGCCGCGCGTTACGCCGAGCGTCGTACCGGACAGTCGTTCGAGACGCTGGCTGGCCGCTGGCTGTTCGCACCCACCCACATGCGCGCTTCCGGGTATGTGTCGGCGCAAGGCGAGGCGGCGCCGATCGCCGAGCCCTACGACGACGCCGGCAAGCCGATCCCTGTAGAGCGGGTGACGCGCTACAACGCTGCCGATCTCGCGCACGCGACGGCGCGTGATTATGCGCGCTTCCTCATCGATGCGCGCAGCGACAGGGGCCTGGTCGCGTCCGTCGCGGCGGAGCGCAGCAGATCGCAGGCCGATCTGACGCCCGGAATATGTGCCGGATCGAAAGCAGCCAGCTGTCCACCCTGGACCGGCTTTGGCCTCGGCTGGCAGCTTCTAGGATTTCCCGGAAGCACAACGATGCTCCACACCGGCAAGGATGCCGGGGCCTTCACCTTCGCCGCGATCGATCGTGCGAGCGGCGACGGCATCGTGATCCTGACCAACAGCGACAACGGATGGCGGGTCATCCTGCCCATCCTCGAACGCACCGGCAGCGACCCGAAGCTGATCGCCTTCCTCCGTGGCCAGATGAACTGACAGGACCAAGGTCATGCTGACTGCCCTTGCCGCCGCCACAGTCCTGCGGACGACGGCTCCGTGCTGACGTCCTTCTCGTCTTCGTTGCAGTTTAGCCGAGCGGTAGCAGGCGACCAATCGCGATCGGTTCAGACTTGGCCGCGGATCGTGGCGGCGCGCTCCGCGAGTACGGCCGCCGGCCCTTCAAGCTCGTAGAAGGCAAAGGGATTGAGGAATTGCCGTCCCCAGAACAGCGCCCTGTCCACCGGTCCCAGGCTCGCCTCGTCGCACAGCGCGAGCCATTGTGCGCCAATGGTCTCGATCTGCCTGGACACGATCGCGATGGCCTGGTCGGACGTCATATGGAAGTCGCCGGCGGCGGCCAGGCAGGTGGCGATCTGGCTCGAGCGGTGCCGGCCCACAATCAGCATTGCTTGGCTGGCTTCTTGGCCGGCTCGCGCCTGTGGGCAAATGTCGTAGGCGGGCGTGAGGCCAAGCTGCGACCCGTCCCAGAACGCGGCGTGGTTGCGCGCATGATCGTCGACATTGCCGACGAGGATATTGAACGTCAGGCGCGCGAACAGCTCGTGCAGGGTCGCGGTCGGATCGATGAAGCGGAAGCGTATCTTCTCGGCAAGATCCTGATAGCTCGCATAGCGCGCCTGCATCTCGTCGAGCTCGAGGATGGTGAGCGCCGAGACCATCGCCCGCCGATGCCAGTCATTTTCGGTCGGCACGCGATCGAACCGCTCGACCAGAAGCACATCCTTGCCCGCAGCATGGATCAGCCGGACCGGCGCGACCGACAGCCCAGCGAGCGCGGCCAGGCGCATCGCGATATATTCACCCTTCACGACCGAATAGGTGTCGCCGCTGCTGGAGAATTTGGCGACATATTTCTGCGCCCCATCCGTGAGCAGCGCCTTGGGACGGGCACCGCCGATCGAACTGCCATGATGGAGGGCCTGGTCGAGTTCCAGCGTGAGCGGCAGGTTCTTCTCGACCTTCTCCGCAGACGCGAGCAGTTCCTCGACGGTCGCGTGCCTGCCGCCGCGCGGAGCATAGGCGGTCGCAGACTTTTGGAAATCTAGGGCGCCGATCCGGTCCGAGCCGGATTCGAGCAGGAAGACCAGCTCGTCCAGCTCGATCCCGTCAAGGTCGTCGCCCTTGACCCCGAAGGTCCTGTTGAGGATGACACGCCGTCCCCAGGCGTCAGGGGCGCCGTCGCGGATCGCGCTCGCCATCGCAAGTGTGCCGAGGGGTGCGATGGGTTCGCCCACGAGCGGGAGTTCCGGCATATAAAGCGGGATGGCGTCGGTCCGCTCGCGATACGAACGGCCATACATGAACTGGATACGCTCGCCGTCGGATACCAGCCGGCCAGCAACGACCGGCGTCGTGGCTCCGGGCAGCCAGGTCCAGACAAAGGCCTCGCGCGGATGGGGCAGCTTAGAAGTCATCGCTGATGCTCAACGGCTTCGGCCGCACGCGGCGAGGGAGCAGTGCGAGGCGCTTGCCCGCTTCGTCGAGCCGCATCGACACCCCCTGTGCGTCCTCTTCGAACAGCGGAATGCCGAGGATGGCACACGCCTCGAAGGCAAGTCCCAGCTCGACCTTCGGATCCCCCTGTTCGAGTCGATGCAAGGTGCTGCGGTCGACGCCGAGCCGGTCCGCCAAGTCTTGCGCGGTCATCCTGCGCGACTTGCGCTCGACCTGTACCAGCATGCCGAGGAGCTCTACCGCGGCAATCGTATAGCGTGCGTAACTGCGCTTCTTTGAAGCAGGCATCCGTGGCACCCATCCGGCATCAGGCGGGTTAACGCGTGATGTATCCGGCAATGCATTCTCAAACGTCGATTGTCAAATTTTATGCTGCATGCATCCATCAGCATTAGTGTTAATGATGGATGCATCCATCGATCATGTCCTATCGCCAACGGCTCGTCGTTCGCGTGAGAAAGGCACAAGGCGATCGATTTTGCCATTATCGCGCATCTCGAATGCATGATGATCTCAGACCGAGGCAGCCTAGGCTCAGGACCTATTAAATCGCTTGCGTGAGCGGTGGTGGGTTGATTCATTGGCGGTGGAGGAGCCGCAGATGAGTGACCTGTTCTGGCTGACGGACGAGCAGATGCGCCGGATCGAGCCGTACTTCCCGTTATCGCATGGCGTGCCGCGAGTGGATGATCGGCGGATCGTCAGCGGGATCATCTTCGTGATCCGCAACGGCCTACGCTGGCGCGACACCCCTGCGGCTTATGGTCCGCCCAAGACGATCTATAACCGCTTCATCCGCTGGAGCCGGATGGGTGTCTTCAACCGTATCTTTGCCGGGCTGGCAGCCGAGGGCGGGCCACCGGATCAGTTGATGATCGACGCCACGCACCTGAAGGCGCATCGCACGGCCGCTAGCCTGCTCAAAAAGGGGCTCTTCCCCGATGTATCGGGCGCACCAGGGGCGGCTTGAACTCCAAGCTGCACGCCGTCTGCGATGATCGGGGACGCCCGCGCGTCATGCTGCTTACCGAAGGGCAGATGAGCGACTATAAGGGCGCGGCGCTCATGTTCGAAGCGATGCCCGGAGCACCGGTGCTGCTCGCAGATCGCGGCTACGACGCCGACTGGTTCCGCCAAGCGCTTGCCGCGCGCGGCACCACCGCCTGCATCCCGTCACGCAAGGGCCGCAAGGTGCCAATCCCGCATGATGCCACCCTCTACCGGCGTCGCCACAGGATCGAGAACATGTTCGGCCGCCTCAAGGACTGGCGACGCATCCACACCCGCTACGACCGATGCGCTCACGCCTTCATGTCAGCCATTGCCCTCGCCGCATCCATCATCTTTTGGATCAATCAATGAGTCCTGAGCCTAGCTGTGAACGCAGCAGGCGTCGCGTGATCCTGCATCGCTAGAGTGATGCTCCGCCAGGTTCCGGCTGCGGGGCATCGGCCATGAGGTCGGCCGCCCAATCGAGGCCAGCGTCGCGAAGGAAGGCACTGGCGAAGCCATCGCGGCCATGTTCGGCGAGCACAGCATTGATCCGCTTCTGCGTCGCCGGGTCCGACGCGCCGCACAGCGCGAGTGCGATGGGACCAAGCCCCAGCTCGAACAGCCGGTTCCCGCGCGCCGACTGGAGGTAGTAATGACGCTTGGGGGTCGCGCGGGCGATCAGCTCGATCTGGCGGTCGTTGAGGCCGAAGCGCGCATAGATGTCGCGGCCCAGCGGCTCGATCGCGCGATCGTTGGGCAGCAGGATTCGCTGCGGGCAGCTTTCGATGATCGCGGGCGCGATCGTTGAGCCCGCGATGTCGGCGAGGCTCTGCGTCGCGAAGACGACTGCGACATTCTTCTTGCGCAGCACCTTCAGCCATTCGCGGATACGCGCGGCGAACAGCGGGTGGTCGAGGAAGATCCACGCCTCGTCGAGGACCAGCAGCGTCGGGCGCCCGTCGAACCGCGCCTCCAGCCGGTGGAAGAGATAGGTCAGCACCGGCGCGACCGCGCCGGCCTGGCCCATCAGCGCCTCGGTCTCGAAGCATTGGACATCGGCAAGGTCGAGTTGCTGCTCGGCCGCGTCGAGCAATCGGCCGTGCGGTCCCTCGAGCGTGTAGGGCTGGAGCGCGAGGCGCAGCGCGTTGGACTGGAGCAGCAGCGCAAGGCCGGTCATGGTCCGCTCGTCACGCGGGGCGGAGGCAAGGCTGCCGAGCGCGGTCCAGATCGCGTCCTTTACGTCAGGGGTGACCGGCACGCCCTCGTGCGCCAGCAGCGCCGCGATCCATTCGGCGGCCCAGCCTCGTTCAGCGGCATCGTCGATATCGGCGAGCGGTTGGAAAGCGAGCGTCGTGCCGTACGCCTCCGCCGCGCCCAGCGCATGGTGCGCCCCGCCCATCGCCAGCACCGACGCACGCGCGCTGTTGCCCTTGTCGAAGATATAGACCTGGGCTCGGCGATAGCGGCGGAACTGGAGCGCGATCAGGTTCAGAAGCACCGACTTGCCGGCGCCAGTCGGCTCGACCACCATCATGTGCCCGACATCGCCGACATGGGTCGACAACCGAAACGGCGTCGATCCGGCGGTCTTGGCGACGAGCAGCGGCGGCGCTTCCTGGCCCGTGACCGCGGCGAGATGGTCGTTGCCGGCCGGGCCGGCCCAGACGGAGGAAAGCGGCATCAAATGCGCGAGGTTGAGCGTGTGCACCAGCGGCTGCCGGACATTGGCATAGGCGTGGCCCGGCAAGGACGACAGCCAGGCCTCGACCGCATTCACCGTCTCGCGCTTGGCGGTGAAGCCGAGTCCGTTGACGATCCGCTCGACCGCGCGAACCTTGTCCTCGACTGCTGCCTGATTGCGGTCACTGACCGTGATCGTCGTCGTCAAATAGCCGAAGGCGACATGGTCGCCGCCGAGCACCTGAAGCGCCTGGTCGGCATCGGCGACCTTGTTGTCGGCATCGCTGTCGAGCAGCTGCGCCGGGGTGTTGTACATGACCTCGCGCAGCAGCGCAGTGATCGACTTGCGCTTGTTGAACCATTGGCGCCGAAGCGAAGTGAGCGTCCTGGTCGCCTGAGTCTTGTCGAGCGCGATGAAGCGCGTGACCCAGCGATAGCCGAAATCCTGGTGGTTGAGCGCGTCGAGGATGCCGGGGCGACTGAGGTTCGGAAAGCCGAGCACCGTCAGCGTGCGTAGGTGCGCACGCCGACATAGGGCTGCACATTGTCGTAGATCGCGCGCGTATAGCCGCCGCGCACGTCGAGATGCGACATGTCCCCCCGCCAGCCGACCGAGGCGATGCCGCCATAGGTCTTCTTGTCCCAGGTATCGTAGCGATAGCGCGAATAGATGCTGTTGACCTGCGACCGGCCGCCGGTCGGCGTCCGCGCGACGATGGTGCTGCGCGTGTAGAAGTCGTTCTTGTTCATCGTCGAGGATTCCCACAGACGATACCCGAAGCCGAGCAGCGAGGCGCGGACGCGGTCGCTCGCCTGCCATTCCAGCTTGCCGCTGCTGCCCGCCGTGCGCAGCCGGTTGGTATAGCTGCCATAGCTGTGGTCGCCCGGCACCGCGCGCCCGTCCCAGTTGCCCGCCTCGGGACCGGACAGCAGGCGGCCGCGATCGTCGAAATAGTTCTTCACCGGCTGCCACCATTTGGCGGAGTTGCGCGTGCGGCTCTGGTAGCGCGCCGACAGCAGGATGCCGAACTGGCCCTGCGATCCGAAGCGATCGGCGAACACGCCCTTGGCGCCGCCGCCCCAATGCTGCGCGCTGCCGCCGATCGTGTTGCGCCCATCGGGGCCGCGAAACGACTGATAGCTGCCATAGCCGTCGAGCAGGGTGTAGCGCCGCTTCAGGTCGAGCGGGCTGCGCGTGATGATGTCGACGATGCCGCCGATCGCGCCGCCATCCTGTTCGGCGGTGAAGGTCTTGTAGACGTCAGTGCGCTGCGACAATTCGGAGGGGATGATCTGTAGGTTGATCATCCGCGACCCTTCACCGTCATTGCCGATCGAGGCCAGGGTGATGCCGTCGATCGTCGTCTGGTTCAGATCGGGCGAAATGCCCCGGATCGTGACGAAGCGCGGCGCATCGCCCTCGTCGATCGTGCTGATGCCGGGCAGCAGCCGCAATTGCTCGGCGATATTGCCATCGGCGGCGATCGTCTCGACATCGTCATAGACGATGCTGTCGACCACGGCGGGGGACTGTTCCTTGCGGGCGGTCGCGAGCCGTTCCGCGGTGACGACGATGTCGGACTGCGGGGGGACCGAATCCGGCCGGTCGGACGCGGCGGGATTCTCCGCCTGCGCCGGGATCGCGGTCAGCAACAGACTCGACGCGCAGCACAACAGGCGCGCCCGAGCGGCGCCCAGAAACATCGTCATGGTCAATCCCCCGTTATGTTCGCGACGCCGGGCCAGCCGGGCGCGCGTAGACGCGACGCGCTTAGCCGACCGCAGGGGGTCGCTCCGTCATCGCGGGGGCACCGCTAGTCGTCGATAATTACAGTTGGATGGTCATTTCATGACATTATTGTAAATATGTCAGTTACGCTGTTATATTATGCGGCGAGGTGTGGACCGACATCAGGGACGATGTTTATGTCTCGCCCTGCCCGCCCCCGTCATGCGCAGGCGGGAACGATGGCGATGGGGGCGAAGGTGATCAGCGTCGCCGCGACGCCCACCCAGCCCAGCGCCGCCGCCGCACGGTCGAGCGGGGTCGTACGCCGCCGGTTCAGGATCAACGCCACGATCAGCGTTGCGAGCAGCGACCCCGCCCATGCCGCCAGCAGGGTCCAGCGATGGACGCTCAGTCCCGCGAACGGGATCGCGTTCCATCCACCGGCACAGCCCAACCCATGCAGCGCATAGATCAGGCAGAAGGCGGCGGCCCAGCCGATCAGCCCGGCGGTGAGGCGCAGCAGCATGATCATGCGAACCACCCCGGCAGCACGAGAAGCAACGCGACGAAGGCCCCCGCCCCCGCGCCATGGTCGCTCCACAGGCGCAGGATGCGCGGCTCCGTCGCGCGCGCGGCGGAGTGGAAGCCCGCCTTCGCCCGCGCCATCACGAAACCGGTCATGATCGCCGCCAGCCCGGCATGGAACAGGCCGTACGCCGCCAGCGCGGCGCTGGTCGCGGCATAGGCATGGGTCGAGGGACCGGGTGCGGTCGTCAGCAGCAGGATGAGCGCCGCGACGATGGCGAGGTGGCCGCCCAGCACGACCGGCATCCGCCCCGCCCGGACCGCGATGCCGGCGGCGGCGGCCCCCGCGATAGCGAGCAGCGGCACGACCAGCGATGGCGGGATCAGCGCGGGCGGCGGCCAGTTGGGCGCGATCGTCCAGAGAAAGGCATAGCCGAAGAGCAGCGAGGCGAAGAGCGTCGCGCTGGCCGCCAGCGCGAAGACACTGCCCCACCAGCCGGTGGTGCGCGGTGCCTCGAAACTGGTCGGCAGCGACTGGCCGCCGCCGATGGCGACCCTGCCGACATCGCCGCGCGTGCCGTTGGTCCAGGCCCAGCGCCATCCCAACCAGACGGTGCCGACCAGAAAGACGGGCGCGAGCGCATACAGCCCCGCCAGCATCATCAGGAAGAAGCCGCCCAGCATCGCGGCGGTCGCGATCGGCAGCCAGCTATTGCCCGGCAGGATCGCGACATGCTCGGGCGTGCCGCTGGTCATGTCGACCGCGAGCGTCTCGCGCCAGCCGTGACGCGCCTCGGCCAGCAACCCCTTGCCGCGTGCCAGCGCGACGCCCAGATCGGGATCGTCGGCCAGCGGATCGCGCGTGGTCACGGTCGGCAGGCTGGCGAAGTTGTAGGTGGTCGACGGGATCGGCATCGCCCATTCCAGCGTCGTCGCGCCCCAGGGATTGCGGCGATGCACCCGCCCCAGCCAGATTTGCAGCACCACGTCGATCAGGAACAGCGCAAAGCCGAACGCCTGCAGGAAGCCGCCGACCGACGACAACAGGTTCAGCCAGGTCCACCCCATCCCTTCGGGATAGGTGTCGATCCGCCGCGGCATGCCGAGCAGCCCGGTCAGGTGCATCATGAAGAAGGTCAGGTTGAAGCCGATGAAGATCAGCCAGAACGCCGCTTCGCCCACCCGCATCACCCGCTCGCGCCCGGTGATGTGCGGCAGCCAGTAATAGGCGGCGGCCAGCATCGGGAAGACGAACCCGCCGACCAGCACATAATGGAGATGCGCGGTGACGAAGGCGGTGTCGTGCGCCTGCGCATCGAACGGCACCATCGCCAGCATCACGCCGGTCAGCCCACCCAGCACGAAGACGATGAAGAAGCCGATCAGATAGAGCATCGGCAGCTTCATCTCGGGCCGCCCCTGCCACAGCGTGCCCAGCCAGGCGAAGATCTGCACCGCGGTCGGGATCGCAACCAACGCCGAGGCGGCGGAAAAGAATCCCAGCGCCATGTGCGGGATGCCGGTCGTGAACATGTGGTGCACCCACAGCCCGAAGCTGAGAAAGGCGAGCGCCATGACCGCCGCGACGATCGCGCCGTATCCCAGCAGGCGGGTGCGCGCCATGACGGGCAGGATGGTCGACACCGCCCCCGCCGCCGGCAGGAAGATGATGTAGACTTCCGGATGGCCGAACAGCCAGAACAGATGCTGCCACAACAGCGGCGATCCCCCGAGTTCGGGCGAATAGAAGGGCCAGCCAAAGGCGCGCTCGACCTCCAGCAGGATCGACCCCAGGATCAGCGGCGGAAAGCCGAACACCATCATGCCCGCCGTCCCCAGCAGATACCAGGCGAAGATCGGCATCCGGTCGAACCGCATGCCCGCCGCGCGCAGCTTCAGGATCGACACGGTGATCTCGATCGCCGCGCACATCGCCGAGATTTCGACGAAGGTGATGCCGAGCAGCCAGACGTCGGAATTGATGCCCGGTGTATAGGTCTTGCCCGACAAGGGCGGGTACAGGAACCAGCCCGCATCGGGGGCGACACCGGCCAGCATCGCCAGCACGATGATCGTGCCGCCGAACAGATAGCACCACCAGCCGAGCGAGGAGAGGCGCGGAAAGGCCAGGTCGCGACTGCCCAGCATCTTGGGCAGCAGATACATGGTCAGCCCCTCGAACATCGGGATGGCGAACAGGAACATCATGATGCTGCCATGCATCGTGAACAGCTGGTTATAGACCTCCGGCCCGACGAACGCGCTGCGCGGCGTGGCGAGCTGCGCGCGGATCAGCATGGCCAGCACGCCGCCGATCGCGAAGAAGACGAAGGCCGCGACGATGAACCGCTTGCCGATGTCGCTATGGTTGACCGAGCGCAGATAGCCGCGCCAGCCCGGCTCGTTGCCCCAGATCGCCGTCAGATCCTGATGCCGCTTCAGCGCGCTCATCGTGCCCCCTCCGTGAACGCCGTCCACCCCGCCGCGTCATGCGCGACGACGGTGAAATTGTGATCCTTGTGCCCCACGCCGCAATATTCGGCGCATTCGCCGCGATAGGTGCCCGGCGTGTCCGCGACGATGCGCAACCGGTTGGTGTGACCGGGGATCGCGTCCATCTTGCCCGCCAGCCGGGGTATCCAGAAACTGTGGATGACGTCGCTTGACGTGATGACCAGATCGGCCGGCCGCCCCGCCGGGATGTGCAGCACATTTTGCGTCCGGATGCCGCCGGGATGGACCATGTCCCATGCATATTGCCGCGCGTTCACCCGCACCTCGACCGCGCGCGGGTCCGGCGTCGGCAGCGTGCCGATGCCGACCGTCAGCGCATAGCCGACCAGCGCAAGCAGCACGACGACCGGCATCGCCAGCCCGAGCCCGCCGATCCACAGCCGACCCGATGCGGTCCGCTCCCCGCCCCGCCCCCTATCCCGCCGGCGAAAGGCCAGCGCGAGCAGCACGAAGACGAGGCCGGCCAGGACCGCCGATCCGCCCAGCATCACCCACCACATCGTCGCGACCGATCGCGCGTGCGGCCCCGCCGGATCGATCGTCGACAACGCGCCCGTGCAACCCGAAAGCGCGACGAGCGTTGTCGCGCACATGCCGGCGCGGCCCGCCCCGGTCAGGAGAGCTTTGCCCCGATGACGATTGATACCGCCCGCCAAGAGGTTGCCGAGACCCGCCTCGTCGATCCCGTCGAGCAGAATCCCGGCTTTCATCGCACCGAATCCAAGATCGCGGTGGCCGGCCATCCCATCCACGCCATGCTGGTCGCCTTTCCGATCGCGCTGACCACCTGCACCCTGGGCGCCGACCTGCTCTATTGGTGGACGGGCGACCTGTTCTGGGCGCGTGCCGCCTTGTGGGCGTCGGGCGCGGGTTTCCTGTTCGGCGTGCTGGCGGGCATCGCGGGCACCGTCGAACTGCTGCTGGTGCCGGGCATCCGCGCCCGCTCGGCCAGCTGGACGCATTTCATCATCGCGGTGATGCTGCTGTCCATCCTGGGCGCCAATTGGGGGTACCGCCTGACCGGATACGAACAGGCGGTGCTGCCCTATGGCCTGCTGCTGTCGCTGTTCGCAGTCGGCTTCACGGGCTTCACCGGATGGCACGGCGGCAAGCTGGTGTTCGAGTATCAAATCGGTGTCTCTTCGACAGGGAGCTGACGATTCTGGGGTGCCTTCAGCCAGGCCGGTGCGAGATCGGGCACGACCGGCTTGGCGAGCACCAGGATGAGGACGACGATCATCGTCGCGATGCTGCCCACGATCAGCGGCACCGGCGACGGCGGCAGATATTCACCGCGCCGCTCGCTCATCAGCAGGACGGTGTGCCCGACCAGCGCGTGCAGGCAGACGAGCAGCCCCACCGCGACCAGCTTGGCGAACATCCACGGTTCGAACACCCCGCGCAGATAGATCAGCGCGGTCCCGGCCGCGATCGCGGTGACCGCGGCGGGGGTGACGATCATCGTATAGCTGTCATGCGTCAGCAGGCGCAGCCGGGCATAGGAGGCCTGGCTCTCCCCCGCCTGATGCTTGCCCAGCATCAGCGGCAGCGCGACCAGCCCCGCGCACCACAGGATCAGGGCGGCGATGTGCAGCCCCTTCACGATGCTCAGGATCATGCCGATGCTCACGGTCATGCCAGCGCCATCCGCCGCCAGGTCGCGCGCGCGACCAGCGCGCCGATGACCGCATAGGGGATGAGGCCGATCACCCACATGGCGAGCCCCGCCAGTTGCTGATCGACGACCGGCCCGATCCCGAACGACACGGTCGTCGCCAGATGCGCGGCATAGATCGGCTGCGCGACGAAGGTCAGGATCGCGCCCAGCATCCCCATCTGCGCCGCCCCCGTCGCGATCAGGGTCAGCGCGACCGGCGGATCGGCGCGGCGGACCGCATCCCAATAGGTCCAGGCGGTGGCGAGCAGGCTGGCCTGCATCGCCCAATAGAGCAGCTTGTTCGACAGCGCCGCATCATAGGCGGCGGGCAGATGCCAGAACCACAGGGTGATCGTCGACAGCGCCAGCGCGACCATGGGGGGCAGCGGGGTACGCACCGGCACTGCGACCGCCAGCAAGGGCGCGGCCACCCCGATCAGCAGCAGATGATGCAACGTCCGCGCCGAGAACAGCGCCACCGACAGGGCGCAGAGCGGCGACAGGAAGACGATCGCGAGTACGCCGATCGCTACCCATCCCGCATGCCGCGCATGCCCGCGCAAACGCATCATCGCCGCCGCCGCACCCAGCAGGGTCAGGATCAGGAAGGGGTCGCCATTCCATCGCCCCATCCAGGATGCGGCGGTCGGTGCCGACCCGCAATAGCTGCCGAATATGTCGATCATGACGTCCCCTTTGGCGGACGAAACGCACACGTAACGGAGCGGGTCCTTTCTCTAATAAAACGAATTGTTGCTGGTGGAGCCTTCCAACCGATTTCCGGTTTGCGGTGTCGAACATCATCGTTTCACATCAGGGGGATCGCGCATGCGGAACGTTGCCACGGCGGCATTGGGACCGGTCCGGTGATCGACGGCAGAAGCGTGAGCGGGTTCGCGCTGCGGGTCGTCATCGCCATCGCGCTGGTCGCGCTGGCGCTCTTGGTCTGGCGGCTGCACGACATCCTGCTGCTGGTCTTCGCCGCCACGCTGGTCGCGGTCATCCTGCATGCGGCGGCGGATACGCTGTGCGGGGTGGTGCGGCTGCCCCGCTGGCTGGCGCTGGCGCTTTCAGGGCTGATCATCGTCGGGGTCATCGCCACCGCCGCGACGCTGTTCGGGCATGAGGTCGCCGCGCAGCTGTCGGGCCTGGGCGAGGCCTTGCCGGGCGCATGGGCGACCTTCGCCAACTGGGTCGGCGAGGATCGGCTGCAATCGGTGATCTCGACGGTGTCGCCCGACGGCGCGACGGTGGCGTCGATCGCCCAGACGACGCTGGGCATGATCACCGCCAGCATCACCGGGCTGACGCTGGCGGTGCTGGGCGGCGTGTATCTGGCGGCCGATCCCGGCGGCTATCGTGGCGGCGCGCTTCTCCTCCTGCCGGAGGCGGCGCGCACGCCGGTCGGCGGGGCGATGCGCGACACCGGACGGGCGCTGCGCAACTGGTTGCTGGCGCAGCTTCTGTCGATGCTGGCGACCTTTACCGTGGTCTTTATCGGCCTGTCCTTGATCGGCGTGCCCTCCGCGCTCGCGCTCGCCATCGTCGCGGGGCTGCTGGAGTTCATCCCGCTGGTCGGGCCGTTCCTGGGCGCGGTGCCCGCGCTGCTGATCGCGCTGACCGGCGGGCTCGAACTGTTCCTGTGGACGGCGGGCTTCTCCGTGGTGTGGCAACAGATCGAGGGCAATGCGCTGGCGCCGCTCGTCATGCGCTATGCGGTGCGGATTCCGCCGGCGGTCACGCTTTTCGCGCTGTTCCTGTTCGGCGGGCTGTTCGGGATCGGCGGGATCATCCTGGGCGGGCCGCTGACGGTGGCGACCTGGATGATGGTGCGACGACTTTGGATCGACGAACGGGAAAAGGCCGATGTTTGAACAGGACACCGCACGCCATGACGCACGCCACCGGGTCGTCATCGTCGGGGGCGGCGTGGCGGGCCTCGACCTGGCCGGGGCGCTCGCGCGCGACACCGGCCTGGCGGTCACGCTGATCGACCTGGCGACCGCGCATGTGTGGAAGCCGATGCTGCACAGCATCGCGGCGGGAACGCGCGCCAGCGCCGGGGTCGAGGTGCCCTATGTCGCACAGGCACGCCGCCACGGCTTCACCTATGCCGCCGGCGCGGTACTCGACATCGACCGAGCGGCGCGCACCGTCCATGTCGATCGCTTCGTCCTGCACGGCCGCGACCTGCTGCCCGAGCGGCGCATCGCCTATGACACGCTGGTCCTGGCGGTGGGCAGCGTCGCCGCGCCGTTCGGGGTCGAGGGGGTGGAGGCGCATGCCCGCCATATCGACACGCTGATTGAGGCGCAGGGCTTCCAGGCCGATCTCCTCCCCCGGCTGGTCGAGGCGGCGCATGCCGGCCGCCAACTGCGCATCGCGATCGTCGGCGGCGGTGCGACGGGCGTACAGCTCGCCGCCGAGCTGCTGCAGATGGCCGACATCGCGGGCGGCTATGGCCTGAACGATTCGCGCGCGACGCTCGACGTGACGCTGGTCGATCGCGGCCCGCGCCTGTTGCCCGCCTTTCCCGACACCGTGTCCGCCGCCGCCCGGGCGCGGCTGGAGGGTCTGGGCGTCCATGTCCGCACCGATGTGAAGGTCGTCGCGGTCGACGAACAGGGCCTGCGGCTGGACGATGGCGCGATCCCCGCCGACATGACGGTCTGGGCGGCGGGGGTGCAGGCCGCGCCGCTGGCCAAGTCGCTCACGTCGCTGACGCAGGATCGATCCGGGCGGCTGTGCATCGACCGGCATTGCCGATCCGTCGACGACCCCGCGATCTTCGCGATCGGCGACTGCGCCTCGCTGACGCCACCAGGCGAGGAGCGGCCGCTGCCCCCCACCGCGCAGATCGCCTATCAACAGGCGGTCTATCTGGGTCGGCACCTGCCTACGATGCTGGCGGGGAAGGAAACGCCGCCCTTCCGCCACCGCGACTTCGGCGCGCTGGTGAAGCTGGGCGAATATGACGGCTATGCCGATCTGGGGAAGTTCGGCATTTCGTCGGGTGTCATTCGCGGGCGGCTGGCGCGGCTGGGGCACGAGATGCTCTATCGCCGTCATCAGATGCGGCTGCATGGCCGGGCGGCGGTGCTGCGGCTGTGGCTGGCGGACCGGCTGACATCGTCGATCCGGCCCGATGACCGGGTGGCCAAGGGCGACTGACCGCCCGGCACGGCCCCCGGCCGGAGCCGTGCCGGGGATGGATCAGAAGCGGGCGCGCAACCCCGCCAGCGCCAGTCGCGGTGCGCCCGGCCGCGCGCCGGCGGGCGAGAAGGCGACATTGTAGCGGTCGTCGAACAGATTCTGCACCGTGGCATAGGCGCTGATGCCGGGCATCAGATCGACCTCGCCCGCCAGATCGACGACGGTGCGTGCGTCGATCCGCTCCGCCGCCGGGATGGCGCCCGATCCGGCGAAGCCGCGCGTCGCGCTGACATGATTGGCGGTCGCGGTCAGCCGCGCGGGGCCGGCATCGATCCCGGCGGTCAGCGTCAGCTGGTGCGGCGGCAGATAGGGCAGCCGGTCGCCGCGCGTCACGTTGCCGAAATAGCTGCTGACGAAGCTCGTATCGAACCGCGCCCGGGTATAGGTATAGGCCAGCGCCAGCGGCGCGCGCCATCCGCCGCCCAGTTTCAGGTCATAGCCGCCCGACACTTCGACGCCGCTCGCATCCGCCTTGCCGCCGCTGAACTGGTCGCCCAGGTCGCAGGTCACCCCAGTCGAGGCGGTACAGGTGCCGACCAGATTGTTGTAGTCGTTGAGGAAGCCGATCGCCTCCAGCCGCCAGTCGCTCTGGCCCAGCCGCACCCCCGCCTCGTAATTCCACGAGGTTTCGGGATCGATCGTCGATCCGGGCGCGGGGGCGGCGAAGCCGCGGTGGACGCCGCCGACCAGGCTGACCGCATCGCCCAGCCGCACCGTCGCGCCGATGCCGGGAATCCAGACATCGACCCGGCGGCGGACATTGGCGGTCGGGGTCGCCCGCGCCACGTCGCCCAGTGCCCAGCGCGTCTGTTCCAGCTGAATCGTCTCATAGCGCAGTCCCGGGGTCAGCACGACCGGACCGGCGGTGATCCGGTCCTGCGCGAAAAAGGCCCAGGCACGCGCATCGCCGCGCCGGTTATCCTGGGTGCCGCGCACGCCGGTGGTGGTCCGCACCATGCGACCATCGACCATGCGATAGCGGTCCTCCTGTTGCAGCCGATCCTCGAAATCCTCGTGGTAGCGCGCCGACAGCTCCAGCCGGTGCGCAACCGCGCCGGTGGTGAAGTCCGCGCCCAGCACCGACTGGATGCCCATGCTCTGATACAGGCGATTATTGTCGCGCACGCGGAGCGCCCCCGTCCGGCCGACATAGCCCGGCGCGCCGACGATATCGGCAAAGGCCAGCGGGTTGGCCGCCGGGTTCGCCAGCACATCGGCCATCGAGGTCCAACCGGTGTTCGCCGCGTTGCGCACGTCCTGCAACTTGTACCAGGACCGGGCGGTGTCGGTGCGATAGGCGACGGTCGTCAGGTCCAGCGCCTGGCCGATGCGCGAGCGCCAGGTCAGCTGATAGCCGCTGTGCCCGACATTCATCACGTCGCGCTGGCTGGCATTGTAGCGGCGATCAGGATCGGCGGCGAAATCGGCGAGCGACAGGCCGAGATAGGTTTCGTCGCTGCGTTCGTCATAGGTCTGATATTTGAACTCGACGATGTGCCGCCCGTCGCTGGAGCGCAGCCCCGCCTTGGCGACGACATCGTTGATTCGAAAGCCGGTCGGGCCGCCTATGTCGATCCGCTTGAAGCCGTCGGAGCGTTCGTACAGCCCCTCGACCATCGCCCCCGCCTCCAGTCCCGCACCCAGCGTCTGCCAGCCACCCAGCGCGCCGTGCAGCCGCGCACCGCCATAATTGCCCGCCAGTATCTCGCCCCGGCCGCTCATCTCCCCCACCGGCTTGTCCGAGATCGGCGTCGAGAAGAAACCCAGCGCGCCGCCGATCGTCGAAGGGCCGTATTTGATCGCGGCGGGGCCCTTGGCCACCTCCACGCCGACCATGCGGGCGACACGCGGGAAATAATAGGCGGCGGGCGCGGCATAGGGCGCGGGTGCGGCGAGCACGCCGTCCTCCATCACCACGATCCGCGCGCTGCGATCGGTGCCCGAGCCGCGAATACCGATATTGGGCCGCAGCCCCAGCCCGTCCTCCTCCTGCAGGGTCACGCCCGGCACCTGACGAAGCACGCGGTTGATGTCGCCATAGGAAAAGGTGCGGAGCTGCTCTTCGTCCAGGCGGTGGACCGAACCGCCCGCCTTGTCGGCGTCCTCGCGGTTGGCGGTGACGACGATGCCGCCGAGCGGATCGCTGTCGGTCACGGGATCGGCATCATGCGCTATGGCGGGTGCGGACATCATCGCGCACCAGGCGAGGGCGCCCAGACTGACGGCTTGCACTTTGATCTGCATCACATTCCCCTTTGCTCTTGCCGCAGCGGCTAGAAGGAAATGCGATTCACTATCAATATCAGTTTTGTGTTGTTTTGTTGCCTGCGGAATAAGTGTCTGGCTTTGCGGCTATTCCCGTTCGTCCGCCGCCGCCTGCGGATCGCCGCCATTCCCGTGCGGTGCCGCCGGACCGTCGTCCAGCCCCCGCGCCTGCGCCTTGCGCCGCTTCAGATTCTCGCGCAGCGCCGCTGCCAGCCGCTCAGCCTTTTCATCTTTTGCCATGATGATTTGCATAATCCGACGATCCAGCGCTTGACAATGTCCCGCCAATCGTCTCTAGGCGCGCTTCCCGCGTTGAGACGCGAGTGCTGCCGTAGCTCAGTGGTAGAGCGCATCCTTGGTAAGGCTGAGGTCGTGAGTTCAATCCTCACCGGCAGCACCATTCTCCCCATCACTTCCCCTAAAGGGGTCCCCGCCCCCTAAGGGCGCGGAATTGGGGAGCTTTCCGCCCCCCACGCAAAACTTGGTTGGGATCGTTTCGCCGGCTCGCTAGCTATGGTCGGATGAGACTCCGTTTTTCCTTTGGGGTGCAGGTGTTCGTCGGCATGGCCGTGGGCCTGCTGCTCGGCCTGCTCGCCCGGTCGCAGGGGCTGGCCGGCCTGGCCGAAGCGCTGCGCATCGTCGGCGAAAGCTTCGTGCAGTTGCTGAAGGTACTGGTGGTGCCGCTGGTGTTCACCGCCATCGTCGCCTCGATCGCCGCGCTGCGCGACCTGAACAATGCCGCGCGGCTGGTTGCCGCCACCTTCATCTGGTTCGCCATCACCGCGCTGATCGCGGTCACCATCGGGCTGACGCTGGGCACGGTGCTGCAACCCGGCCTGCATGCCGGCGTCGCGCCGGGCAGCGCGGTGCGGCCCGACACCGCCGGCTCGTGGCTCGACTTCCTGCGCGGGCTGATCCCCTCCAACATCCTCGGCCTGTCCGCCTCGACCAGCGCGGGCGATGGCGGCGCGCTCAAGACAGGCCTGTCGTTCAACATCCTCCAGATCATCGTCATGGCGGTCGCGATCGGCGTCGCGGCGGTACGCGTCGGCGACAAGGGCGAGAGCTTCCTGTCGTTCAACGCCTCGGCGCTCGCCATCTTCCGGCGTATCCTGTCCTGGGTGATCCGGCTGACCCCGATCGGCTCGGGCGCGCTCTTGGGCAATGCCATCGTGCGCTATGGCTGGCAGTCGCTCTCCGCGCTCGGCAGCTTTGCGCTGGCCATCTATATCGGCCTCGGCCTCGTGCTGTTCGTCGTCTATCCGCTGCTGCTGCTCGCCAACGGCATGTCGCCCAGGCGCTTCTATGCCGCCGCCTGGCCCGCCATCCAGCTGGGCTTCGTGTCGCGCTCGTCGATCGCCACCCTGCCCGTCACCGAGGACGCGGTCGAGCGCCGACTGGGCGTGCCGCGCGCTTACTCCGCCTTTGCGGTGCCCTTCGCCGCGACGACCAAGATGGACGGCTGCGCCGCCATCTATCCCGCGATCTCGGCCCTGTTCGTCGCGCAATATTATGGCCTGCCGCTGCATGTCGGCGATTATGTGCTGATCGTGCTGGTCTCGGTACTGGGCTCGGCGGCGACGGCGGGGCTGACCGGGGCGGTCGTCATGCTGACGCTGACGCTGTCCACCCTGGGCCTGCCGCTGGAGGGCGCCGGGCTGCTCCTCGCCATCGATCCGATCCTCGACATGGGGCGGACCGCGATCAATGTCGCGGGCCAGGCGCTGGTCCCGACCATCGTCGCGCACCGTGCCGGCCTGATCGAAGACACGCCGCCTGCGGACCGCTTGCCGGAGGTGCCGCAAACAGGGTAAACATGGGGCCATGCTTGCGCTCGGTGTTCTGGTAAAGTAATACACGAGTGGCCGACCGCCGGAACCCTGTGATGCGCCCCGACCCGTTCAATCCCGACCGTATGCCGATCGACCGCCCCTATGAGCCGGTCGGGCACCATTATCCGCTCTATGACGCGGAGACGCAGAGCTGGTCCTTCGGCCCCGACGAGGAGGAGCCGACGCCCGGCCGGCCGCGTCGCCAGATCCGCTGGGGCCGGTGGATTACGCGCGGGCTGGGCGTGGGGATCATCCTGCTGATCATCGCGGTCATCTGGCTGGCGATCACGGCACCGCTGTCGCGCTCGCTCCAGCCGCCGACGCCACCCTCGATCACGCTGACCGCCGATGACGGCACGCCGATCGCACGGCGCGGCGCGATCATCGGCGCGCCGGTCGACGCCGCCAAGCTGCCCCCGCATGTGCGCGAGGCGTTCTTCGCGATCGAGGACCGGCGCTTCTATTCGCACTGGGGCATCGACCCGCGCGGCATCCTGCGCGCCGCCTGGCACAATCTCGGCTCGGGCGGGGTGCGCGAGGGCGGATCGACCATCACCCAGCAGCTGGCGAAGAACGCATTCCTCGATTCCGACCGCACCGCCGGGCGCAAAATCCGCGAGGCGATGATCGCGCTGTGGCTGGAGGCGTGGCTGACCAAGGACGAAATCCTCTCGCGCTATCTGTCGAACGTCTATTTCGGCGACAATGTGTATGGACTGACCGCCGCGTCGAAACATTATTTCGGGCGCACGCCGGACAAGCTGAACATCGGTCAGGCGGCGATGCTCGCCGGGCTGGTCAAGGCGCCGTCGCGGCTCGCCCCGACCAGCAATCTGAAGGGCGCGCGGGCGCGGCAGGCAGTCGTCATCGGCGCGATGGAGGATGCCGGCTTCCTGACCAAGGCGGAGGCAGACGCGGTGCAGCCGCAGCGCGTCCTCGCCGCCCGGCCGGAAACGCTGCCCTCGGGCACCTATTTCGCCGACTGGGTCCTGCCCGAGGCGCGCGACCAGGCGGGCGAGATCAAGACCGAGGCGACCGTCCAGACGACGCTCAATCCGCGCCTGCAACGCATCGCCGAGCGGACGGTGCGCAGCGCCGGCCTGCGCGAGGCGCAGGTCGCGCTGGTCGCGATGCGTCCCGATGGCCGCGTCGTCGCGATGGTCGGCGGCAAGGACTATTCCAAGAGCCCGTTCAACCGCGCCACCCAGGCGCGGCGTCAGCCGGGCTCCGCGTTCAAGCTGTTCGTCTATCTGGCGGCGCTGCGTTCGGGCATGACGCCGGACTCGACCATCGAGGACGAACCGGTCGACATCGCCGGATGGAAGCCGCGCAACAGCGATGGCCGCTATCTGGGCAAGATCACGCTGCGCCAGGCGTTCGCGCGCTCGTCCAACGTGGCGGCGGCACGGCTGACCCAGGCGGTCGGCGTGAAGGCGGTGACCAAGGCGGCGCGTGATCTGGGCATCTCCACCCCCATCGCCAATGAGGCGACGATCGGTCTGGGCACCTCGACCGTCAGCCTGCTGGAGCTGACCGCCGCCTATGCCGCGGTCGCCAATGAAAGCTATCCGGTCGCGCCGCATGGCCTGACCGACGTCCGCGAAAAGGGCTGGTATCAGTCGCTGACCGACCGCAAGACCGGCTTTTCCTCGGCGGTGCATGACGGGATGCTCGACCTGCTGTCCGCCTCGATCAAGTCGGGCACCGGGCGTCAGGCGATGCTGACCGTCGATGCTTACGGCAAGACCGGCACGACGCAGGATTCGCGCGACGCGCTGTTCGTCGGCTTCGCGCGCGACCTGGTGGTCGGCGTGTGGGTCGGCAATGACGACAATACGCCCAATCCCGGCCTGTCGGGCGGCGGCGTGCCCGCGCGCATCTGGCGCGCGTTCATGCAATCCGCGCTCGACATCCCGCCGGTGGCGGCACCCGTGGTGCAGGAAGAGGTCGATCCCGATGCCTATGCCAACGGCGTGGACGAAGAGGTGATGCCCGCCCCCGCCGATCCGGTCGGCGAGATCATCCAGGGTCTGGGGCTGGACCTGCGCACCGGTGACGACGGGTCGATCACCGTCGGCCCCGGCCGCCGCCGCCCCGAACGCGCCGGCCCCGGCCCCGACGACCGCCGCCCGCCCGACGAACGCTATGAGGGCGAGGGGGAGTAGCGAACGCTCTCGGGCTGCAGACGCTTTTTCCTTCGCGGCTTTGCGTGATGCCATTTGATGTTCACGCGAAGCCGCGATGACGCGAAGAGGTTTGGTTCACGCAGAGGCGCGGAGGACGCGGAGAGGGCGGACGATCGAGCCTTCAACTCCTCCCCTGCAAGGGGAGGGGGACCATGCGCAGCATGGTGGAGGGGTGTCCCCGGTCGCGGGGAATGGACCGTTCACCAGCGGCGACACCCCTCCGTCAGGCCTTCGGCCTGCCACCTCCCCTTGCAGGGGAGGAATTAGAGGCCAAGTCGCGCATCCTCTATGTGTCCTCTGCGCCTCTGCGCGAACCAAGGCCTTGAGCCTCCGCCGTTGGGGCTTGCCCTTCCCCCCTCATACCGATTAGACGCGCGGTCATTCGCAAGGACCCGGTGCAATTCCGGGTGGCTATTCCGGCCGCCGATCCGCCGGACAACAGAATGCATGGCCCCATCGCCGCTCCTGCCCTCAGAGAGCGTGTTCGCCATGCGCGATATTCTGGTATTTCATGACTCTCCAAAGCTACCGAACCCAATGGTTCTCCAACCTGGGCGATGCGCGGCGCGATGTGCTGGCGGGTATCGTCGTCGCCCTCGCGCTGATTCCCGAGGCGATCGGCTTTTCGATCATCTCGGGCGTCGATCCGCGCGTCGGCCTTTATGCCTCGGTCGCGATCGCGATCGTCATTTCCTTTACTGGTGGCCGGCCGGCGATGATCTCGGCCGCGACCGCCGCCGTCGCGGTCGTCGTCACCCCGTTGGTCCGTGAGCACGGCGTCGATTATCTCTTCGCCGCGACCATCCTGATGGGGCTGATCCAGATCGCCGCCGGGCTGCTACGCCTCGACCTGGTGATGCAGTTCGTATCGCGCTCGGTCATCACCGGCTTCGTCAACGCGCTCGCCATCCTGATCTTCATGGCGCAGCTGCCGCAGCTGATCGGCGTCAGCTGGCACAGCTATGCGCTGATCGCCGGCGGGCTGGCCATCATCTACCTGCTGCCGCGCATCACTAAGGCCGTCCCCTCCCCGCTCGTCGCCATCCTGGTGCTGGCGGCGATCAGCATCGCCATGGGCCTGCCGGTGCGCACGGTCGGCGACATGGGCCGCCTGCCCGAGGGGCTGCCCAGCCTGGCGCTGCCCAATGTGCCGCTCAGCTTCGAGACGTTGCGGATCATCCTACCTTATTCGTTGACCATGGCCGCCGTCGGCCTGCTCGAATCGCTGCTGACCGCGCAGATCGTCGACGACATGACCGATACCGACAGCGACAAGCGGCGCGAATGCGGCGGTCAGGGCGTGGCCAATATCGCCGCCGCGCTGGTCGGTGGCATGGGCGGCTGCGCGATGATCGGCCAGTCGGTGATCAACGTCACGTCCGGCGGGCGCAAGCGGTTGTCGACGCTGACCGCCGGGCTGTTCCTGCTGTTCCTGCTCGCCGTGCTGGGCCCCGTGGTCGGGCGCATTCCGATGCCCGCGCTGGTCGCGGTGATGATCATGGTGTCGATCGGCACGTTCAGCTGGAACTCGATCCCCAATCTGCGCCGCCATCCGCTGACCTCCTCGGTCGTCATGCTGGTCACGGTGGCGGTGGTCGTCGCCACCCGCGATTTGGCGCAGGGCGTGCTGGCCGGCGTGCTGCTGTCGGGCGTGTTCTTCGCCGGCAAGGTCCGCCGCCTGTTCGCGGTCGAGCGGATCGAGGAGGCCGGCACGGTACGCTACCATGTGACCGGGCAGATCTTCTTCGCCTCGGTCGACCGCTTCACCCGCGCCTTCCTGCCCGAACGGGGACGGACCGTGGTGATCGACGTATCGGCGGCGCATTTCTGGGACATTTCGGGGGTCGGTGCGCTCGACAAGATCGTCGCGCGGCTGCGTCGCGACGGTTCGACGGTCGAGGTGATTGGCTATAACCGGGCCAGCGCCGATCTGGTCGACCGCTTCGCGCTGCATGACAAGACGGGGTTCGAACTGGGCGCGGTGCCGCACTGACGCATCGCATGGGGCGGTGGTGTTGACCTGACCCACCGCCTCCCCCAAACGCCTGAGCCATGCGCTTTTTCTCGGACAATGCCGCCCGTATCCATCCCAAGGTGATGGAGGCCATCGCCGCCGCCGACCATATGGATACCGCCTATGACGGCGATCGCTGGTCCAGGGCGCTGGACGGGCGGCTATCCGAGCTGTTCGGGACGGAGGTGGAGGTGTTGTGGGTGCCCACCGGCACCGCCGCCAACTGCCTGGCGCTCGCCGCGCTCTGCCCGCCTTATGGCGGCGTGGTCTGCCACCGCGACTCGCATATCCAGAATGACGAAGGCGGCGCGCCCGAATTCTACACCCACGGCGCCAAGCTGATGCTGGCGGATGGCGAGGGAGCGAAGCTGACTCCCGATACGATCCGCAGCCTGATCGACGCGATCGCCAACGATGTGCACCGGGTCCAGCCGCACGCCATCTCGATCACCAACGCCACCGAATATGGCCGCGTCTACAATCCGGGCGAAGTCGCCGCGATCGGCGCGCTCGCCAAGGAGCGGGGCTTAGGCTTCCACATGGACGGCGCGCGCTTCGCCAATGCGGTGGCGCGGCTGGGTTGTACGCCCGCCGCAATCACTTGGCAGTCGGGCGTCGACGCGCTGTCCTTCGGCTTCGTCAAGAACGGCGCGATGAGTGCCGAGGCGCTGGTCTTCTTCAAGCCCGGCCTCGCTGAGGTCACCCGCCGCCGCCGCAAGCGCGCCGGGCTGCTGATGTCCAAGGGCCGCTATCTGGCCGCGCAGGTGCTGGCGATGGTCGAGAACGACCTGTGGATCGCCAATGGTGCGCTAGCCAATGCCTGTGCCGAGCGGCTGGCCGGGGCGGCGGGCGACCGTCTGGTCCACCCCGTCGAGGCGAACGAGGTCTTCCTACGCGCCACGCCCGAGGAAGCCGCCCGCTTGCGGGGGCAGGGTTTCGACTTCTACGACTGGGCGGAGGGCGAGATTCGCCTGGTCACCGCCTGGGACACCGACGCGCATCATGTCGCCGCGCTCGCCGATGCGATCGCCAGCCTGTGAGCGAGTTCGACACCGGACCGCGCTCCACCCGCGCCGCCGTCCTGATCCCCTTCGCGATCGTCACGCTGATCTGGGGATCGACCTGGCTGGTCATCCGCGACCAGATTTCGGTCGTCCCCGCCACCTGGTCGGTCAGCTATCGCTTCCTGGTCGGCGGGCTGGCCATGGGTGCGTTCGCGCTGGCCAAGCGTGAGAGTTTCCGGCTCGGCACCACCGGCTGGCTGTTCGCAGGCGGCATCGGGCTGTTCCAGTTCGTCCTCAACTTCAACTTCGTCTACCGCGCCGAGGCGTACATCACCTCCGGACTGGTCGCGGTCGTCTTCGCGATGTTGCTGATCCCCAATGCGGGGTTCGCGCGGCTGTTTCTGGGGCAGCGCATGGGACGGCAGCTGCTGGTCGGCTCCGCCATCGCGATGGCGGGTGCGGCGCTGCTGTTCGTGCATGAAGCGCGGGTCGATCCCGCGGGCCCCTCCCGCGCGCTGACCGGTATCGCGCTGACCATCGTCGCGATCCTGTCCGCCTCCACGGCGAACGTCATGCAGGCGACCAACACCGCCAAGCGCTTCCCGATGCATGCGACGCTCAGTGTCGCGATGCTGATCGGCTCTGCGCTGGATGCGGTTATCGCCTATAGCCTGAACGGCCCGCCGGTGTTCGAGATGCGCGCCGGCTATATCCTCGGCATCCTCTATCTCGGCCTCTTCGCCTCGGCGCTGGCCTTTCCGCTCTATTACCGGGTGCTGCGCACGATCGGCCCGGCCAAGGCGGCCTATTCCAGCGTGATCGTCCCCGTCATCGCGATGAGCCTGTCGACGGTGTTCGAGGGCTATCGCTGGTCGCTGCTGGCGGGTGCGGGCGCGGGCGTGACCGCGATCGGGCTGGTCATCGCGCTCAAGGCGCGCAGGCCCAACCGGTAATCGGGATAGCGGGGGCGCCAGTTCAGCACCCGCTTGGCCTTGCCATTCGCCACCCGCCGGTTCTCAGCATAGAAACCCCGCGCCGCTGCCGACAGGCTTTCGAGCGGCACGAGCGGCGGCGGCGGCAGGCCCGCCAGTTGCGCGGCGTAGGACACCACCGCATCCTGATCGCAAGGGTGATCGTCGGACAGGTTATACGCGCCGGCCGGACCGTCGAACCCGGCGATCACGCCCGAGACGATGTCGGCGATATGCACTCGGCTGAACACCTGTCCGGGCAGCCCGACCCGGTGCGCGCGTCCGCCACGAACCCGGTCGATCGGCGAACGGCCGGGGCCGTAGATGCCCGGCAGGCGAAACACCCGCGCCCCCAGCGCCTGCCAATCCGCATCCGCCGCCGCGCGCGCCGCGCGTCGTCCCGAGCCGATCGGCGCGGTCTCGTCCACCCACGCGCCGCCGGTATCGCCGTAAACGCCGGTCGAGGAGAGATAGCCGATCCAAGCCTCGGACCGGGCCAGTTGCGGGCCATAGGCGACCAGCACCGGGTCCTGCTCGCCCTCTGGCGGCACCGAGGACAGGATATG
This sequence comes from Sphingomonas pseudosanguinis, assembly GCF_052056765.1. Taxonomy (NCBI): domain Bacteria; kingdom Pseudomonadati; phylum Pseudomonadota; class Alphaproteobacteria; order Sphingomonadales; family Sphingomonadaceae; genus Sphingomonas; species Sphingomonas pseudosanguinis. The sequence continues at coordinate 19,700 of NZ_CP189888.1, read as the reverse complement.
CGTGGAGGCGGCCATCTCCGCCTCCACCCGCTCGCGGTCGTCGAACCGCACGGTGCCGCCGCACCCGTCGCGTGTGGTGCCGATAACGGACCAGCCGCGCCCTTCCATCAATGCCGCCAAATGGCCGGCGGCATAGCCCATGCCGAAGACGAACAGCTTACTCACCCAACCTCCGTACATGGCCTTCGACGTCGTTCAGCCTGAACGGGCGTGGCGGAGGTTTGGCTGCAAAAGCCTGCCCGCTCCGACCGCCATCGCCGCCAGCCCCAACCTCCGTTCGCACTGAGCGCAGTCGAAGTGTATGCCGGGGACGGGCCACCTGGCGAAGGTTATCCCTTGGCCTTCGACTACGCTCAGGCTGAATGGGTGTGGGGTGGTTTGGCTGCAAATGCCTTTTCGCTCCAGCCACCGTCGCCGGCCGCCCCAACCTCCGTTCGCACTGAGCGAAGTCGAAGTGTACGCCGGGGACGGGCCGTTTGGCGAAGGTTATCCCTTGGCCTTCGACTTCGCTCAGGCTGAACGGGTGTGGGGTGGTTTGGCGACAAAAGCCTTCCCGCTCGAACCACCGTCACCGGCCACCCCCAACCTCCGTTCGCACTGAGCGAAGTCGAAGTGCACGCCCCGGACGGGCCACTTGGCCCAGCTTATCCCTTGGTCTTCGACTTCGCTCAGGCTGAACGAGCGTGGGGGAGGTTTGGCGCCAAATAGCCGAAACGCTCCCCCTCCCCCTCACTTCGCCGCCATCGGCCCCTTGTACAGCGTGCCGAAATAGTCGCCCTTGTTCCACACCGGCCGCTCCGCGCCATCGGCGATCTCGCGCGCGATGGCGTAGTTCACGCTCACGAAGCGCGGGCCCTGGCTCCAGTCGATACCCTGATCCACCTCGTCACCGGGCTTGTGATAGCGGTGGCTCATGAAGTCGGCGACCGCCGCCTTGCCCGGCCCGGCCTGGCCCGGCCACAGGAAGACCGAGGGGATGCCCTTCTGCACGAAGCGGAAATGGTCGGAGCGGACGAAGATCCCCTCCTCAGGCATCGGATCGGGCGCGACCGGCAGGCCCATCGCGCCCACCGCCTTGCGCACGATCGGCCCCAGGGTCGAGCGGTCCGCGCCGAACACCACCATATCCTCGAACTTGTAGGTCAGGATCGGCATGTCGAGATTGACGTCGGCGACGATCGACGACAGCGGCACGGTCGGATGGTTGGCGAAATAGTCCGAGCCGACCAGCCCCTTCTCCTCCGCCGTCACCGCCAGGAACATGACGGTGCGCTTCGGTGCCGCCGCCGCCTTGAAGCGCTTGGCCTCCTCGATCAGGCTGGCGATGCCGATGGCATTGTCGAGCGCGCCGTTGTTGATCCGGTCGCCATCGCCGCCCTCATTGACGCCGATATGGTCGAGATGCGCCGACAGGACGACGACCTGGTCCTTCAGCTTGGGATCGCTGCCCGGGATGATGCCGATGACGTTGCTGCTGTCCATCGGCTTGAAGCTGGTCTTGCTGGCGACCGTCATCTGTCCCCGGGCCGTGACGGGCGTGAAGCGCGGCTTGGCCGATGCAGCGGCCTTGGTGATCGCGGCCCAGTCCTTGCCGAACAGCTTGGCCGCGCCGGCTTGCGACAGCGTGCCCAGCACCGGGGTGGTCGGCGTCATCGCATGCGCGGTGCCGTCCGGGTTGGCCCAGGTCACGCGCTGCGCATCATAATAGCGTGCCAGCGCGGCGAAGGGGCGCTGGCGGCCATTGGCGCGCGGCATGTCGATCTGCACAGCGCCGACAGCACCCCGCGCCGCCGCCAGGGCGGCCTTGTTCGCCGCCGATCCGAAAAAGGCGCGCTCCTCGCCCCCCAGCCCCTCGGGCGTGCCGGGCAGGAAGGCGACGATCTTGCCGCGCACATCGACGCCCTTGTAATCGGTCAGCCCATATTGCGCGGCATCGATGCCATAGCCGACGAAGACGACCGGCGCGCTCAGGCTGGTCTCCTTGGCATTGGGCACCGGCGAGGGCACGAAATCCTCACCGAAGACCAGCTCCTGCGGCTGGCCGCCCATGGCCGTCCACATCGCGCTGCCCTTGTCGGCGACCTTGTAGCCGACCAGCGGCACCGTCTGCAGATAGCCGCCCTCGTCACCGCCGGGGCGCAGGCCCGCGGCATAGAATTGCGCGGCGACATATTGCGCGGCGATGTCGTAATCGCGGGTCCCCGCCTCACGCCCCGCCATCGCGTCCGACGCCAGGAACATGACATGCGCCTTCATCGCCGCCTGATCCTCGGGCAGCGGGGCGGTGATGGTCGCGTTGCGCTCGGCGGGACTGCGCTGGGGCGTTATGGTCTGGGCCGTGGCCGGCGCGATCTGGGCATGATCGTGGCCAAAGGCGTGATCATGGTCGTGCGCGACAGCGGCGGTGGACAGGAGAAGCAGCGGCAGCAGAGCCGTCGAACGCGACATGCAGGACCTTTCGGGAAAAAACAGTCCCTAGGGGTATCATGCCGCCCCCCGCGATCAAGCGGCATGCCTTGTCGCACCACGCTTTTTTCCGCCGCGCCCGCCATGGCCCTATCGGATCGGCAGGGCTATATTCCCGCGATGGACATCCAGCACAGCGTGGCCCAGCCCAGCACCGCCCCCGCCGTCATCCGGCGCGAGGATTATTGCCCGCCGGCCTGGGCCGTGCCCGAGATCACGCTCGATTTTCGGCTCGACCCGGCCGAAACCCGGGTCCGTGCCACCCTGTCGGTGACGCGAAACGGCGCGCATGACGAGCCGCTGCGCCTCGACGGCGCAGGGCAGACGCCGGTGTCGGTGACGATCGACGGGGCGGCGGTCAACGACTGGCGGATCGAGGGCGAGCAGCTGGTCGTGCCGCTGTCCGGCGACGCCCATATCGTCGAGACCGAGGTCGTGATCGCCCCCGATCGCAACACCCAGCTGATGGGCCTTTACGCCTCGGGCGGCAATCTGTGCACCCAGTGCGAGGCGGAGGGGTTCCGCCGCATCACCTTCTTCCCCGACCGGCCCGATGTGCTCAGCGTCTACCGCGTCCGCATGACGGCGGATGCGCGGCGTTTCCCGGTGCTGCTCGCCAATGGCGATCCGGTGGCGAAAGGGACCAACGACGACGGCACGCACTGGGCCGAATGGCACGATCCCTTCCCCAAGCCCAGCTATCTGTTCGCGCTGGTCGCGGGCGATCTGGCGGTCAACCGTTCGACCTTCACCACGATGAGCGGGCGTGAGGTCGAGCTCGGCATCTGGGTGCGCGCCGCCGATCTGGCCAAGACCGACCATGCGCTCCACGCGCTGAAGCTGTCCATGGCGTGGGACGAGCGCGTCTATGGCCGCGAATATGACCTGGACGTGTTCAACATCGTCGCGGTCGACGATTTCAACTTCGGCGCGATGGAGAATAAGGGGCTGAACATCTTCAACAGCCGCTATATTCTCGCCGATCCCGACACCGCGACCGATTACGACTATGACGCGATCGCCGCCGTCGTCGCGCATGAATATTTCCACAACTGGTCGGGCAACCGGATCACCTGCCGCGACTGGTTCCAGCTGTCGCTGAAGGAAGGCTTCACCGTCTATCGCGACCAGTGTTTCTCCGCCGACCAAGGATCGGCGGCGGTCAAGCGGATCGAGGAGGTTCGGGGGCTGCGCGCCAGCCAGTTCCCCGAGGATTCCGGTCCGCTCGCGCATCCGGTGCGCCCCGAAAGCTATATCGAGATCAGCAACTTCTACACGGCGACCATCTACAACAAGGGTGCCGAGCTGATCCGGATGATGGCGACCATCCTGGGGCCGGTGAAGTTCCGCGCCGCCACCGACCTGTATTTCAGCCGCTTCGACGGGACGGCCGCGACCTGCGAGGATTTCGTTGCCTGCATGGAGGAAGCGGGCGGCGTCGATCTGCGCCAGTTCCGCCTCTGGTATTCCCAGGCCGGCACGCCGCGCGTCTCGGCTGGCCTCTCGCACGAGCCCGGCGGCGGCCGCGCGGTGCTGCGCCTGGCCCAGCACGTCCCGCCGTCGCCCGGCCAGCCGGTCAAGCAGCCGATGGTCCTGCCGCTGAAGGTCCGGCTGTTCGGCGCCGAGACCGGCCGGCCGCTGACCGACGAACAGCTGATCCTGCTCGACCAGGCGGCCGAGACGATCACGTTCGAGGCGGTGACCGAGCGTCCCGTCCTGTCGATCAATCGCGGCTTTTCCGCGCCCGTCGTCATCGAGAGCGATCGGTCGGCGGCCGATCTGGCGTTCCTGTCGGCGCATGACGACGATCCCTTCGCCCGGTACGAGGCGATGCAACAGCTGATGCTCGACACGCTGGTCGCGGGCACGATCAACGGGGAAATGAATGCGCAGGCGGTGATCGACGCGGTCGCACGCACGCTGGAGGCCGAGGGGCTGGAGCCGGCCTTCCTCGCCGAGGCGGTGCTGCTGCCCTCGGAGAATTTCATCGGCGATCAGCTGGCGATGGTCGACCCCGATGCGATCCATGCGGCGCGCGAGTCGTTGCGGCGGCAGATCGGTCAAGCCCTGGCGCCTGTGTGGCGGCGGCTCTACGGCGAGATGGCGCAAGGAGCCTATGTCTATTCCCCCGATGCCAAGGGCCGTCGCCGGCTGCGCAGCGTCGCGCTCGGCTATATTGCGGCGAGCGGGGCGGAGGACGCCGCCGCGCTGGCGCTGGCGCAGTTCGACGCCGCCGACAACATGACCGACCGGCAGGCGGCGCTGACCACGCTGGTCAGCTCCGACGCGCCCGAGCGCGACATCGCGCTGGAGCGGTTCCATGCGCGCTATGCCGACAATGCGCTGGTGCTCGACAAATGGTTCCAGACCCAGGCGCTGTCGTCGCGCGACGATACCGGTGCGGTCGTGGCGACGCTGGCCGAGCATCCGACCTTCACCCTGGCCAACCCCAATCGCGCTCGCGCGCTGATCGGTGCGTTCGGGATGAACCAGCGCGCGTTCAATGCCGCCGACGGCTCGGGCTATCGCTTCCTGGCGGACCAGCTGATTGCGCTCGACCGGCTCAACCCGCAGACGGCGGCGAAGCTACTGCCGCCGCTCGGCCGCTGGCGCCGGTTCGACGGGAACCGTGCGCAGCTGATGCGCGCTGAACTGGCGCGCATCGTCGCGACGCCGGGACTGTCCAAGGACCTGTTCGAGCAGGCGTCGAAGAGTTTGGATTGAACAAATTCCTCCCCTTGCAGGGGAGGTGGCAGGCCGTCAGGCCTGACGGAGGGGTGTCCCGCTCTCGATAGGGTGACACCCCTCCGACGCGCTCCGCGCGCCACCTCCCCTTACAGGGGAGGAATGTTGCTGCGCCTTGGGCTTCAAAAACCCTTCCATGACGATCCAGCGGTAAAAAGCATCGAACCAGCCGGTGCTGGTCGTCGCCTTCGGATACATGCCGAAGCCGTGGCCACCCTGTCCGTACAGGTGGAACTCGACCGGCTTCTTGGCGGCCAGCCACTGATCGATCAGACCGAAGCCCTTGCCGGCGAACAGCGGATCGTCAGCGGCGATCGCGGCGAACATCGGGGGCGCGTCGGCGGGCACGGTCATCGGCTGGAGCGGGCCATAGATGTCGCCGATAAAGGCGGGCTTGGCCTGTCCGTCTAGGACGGTCGCGACGGTCAGCATCGCGCCCGCCGAAAAGCCGACCATGCCGACACGGGCCGGATCGACCTTCCATTCGCCCGCCCGCTGGCGGACCAGCGCGAAGGCGGCGCGGGAATCGGCGATCTGCGGTGCGAGCCCCTTCAGCGCCTCCTCCGGGTTCGGCCGCGCGGTCGGACGTGCCACGCTGGAGAACATCGCCGCCATCGACTTTTCGAAATCGGCCATGCCGGCGGGCGTCTGGTTGAGCCGGTACTTCAGGACGAAGGCGGCGATGCCGCGATCGGCCAGCGCCTTGGCCACGTCCCAGCCCTCATTCTGCATCGACAGGGTGCGGAAACCGCCACCCGGAGCGACGATGACCGCGGCGCCGGTCGCCTTGGCGGGATCGGGCAGGAAGGGGGTCAGCGTCGCCTCGGTCACGTTGCGGGCGAACACGCTGTTATACTGGCTGTGCCAGCTTTCCTTGGTCTTCGCGCCCGGCAAGGGCCCGGTGTTCAGCGGAATGGCATTCGGTTGCGCCGGCACCGCGATCGGCACCATCCTGTCGGCCTGCGCCATGGCGGGCGCCGCCACCGAGAGCGTTAGCAAAGCGGCCAGCGCATGGCCGGCCCAGCGTTTGGACGTCATATCCCCTCCTATCCTCCGTGGGTTATGTCCCTACGGTCGGAGGGGGATGCTACGCTTCGGGGCGTGGGGCGCAAGGGGTAATGTTAAGGCTAACAGGGGGTTGGGGCGTGGGCTTCGACTTCGCTCAGCCTGAACGGCTTTTGGTATCCAGCCCGGGGCCCCCACCTCCATTCAGCCTGAGCGAAGTCGAAGGCCACGTCCAAAGCTCAGAACAATCGCCCCCCGTTGGGCACACCCAAATCCGGTGCAATCAGCACCACTTCCCCATCCGCATCGGGAAAGCCCAGCGTCAGCACCTCGGACATCATCGGCCCGATCTGGCGCGGCGGGAAATTCACCACCGCCGCCACCTGCCGCCCCACCAGCGTCTCCGGCGTATAATGCCGGGTGATCTGCGCCGAGGAGCGCTTCACCCCAATGACCGCGCCGAAATCGATGGTCAGCTTGATCGCGGGCTTGCGCGCCTCCGGAAACGGCTCGGCGGCGATGACGGTGCCGACGCGGATGTCGACCGCCAGAAAATCCTCGATCCCGATGCGCTCAGAGGACATGGGCGCAGGGACGTCAGAAGTCGACATTGTCGTAATGGATCGGCGGGGTGACCATCTCCATCCGCTCGGACAGCAGCGGGCGGAAGGAGGGACGGCTCTTCAGCCCGCGATACCAGCGCGCGGTCTGTTCATGCCCCTTCCAGTCGATGCCGCCCAGATAATCGGCGACCGAAATCTGCGCCGCCGCCGCCAGATCGGCCAAGCTCATCGTCGCGCCGCCCAGCCAGTTGCGATGGTCGAGCAGATAATCGGTATAGTCGAGATGCCCGACCGCCGCCTTCATCGCCTCGCGCAGTCCCTTGGCATCGGGGCTGCCGGTGCGCGCGACGCGCTTGACCATGCGTTCGTGGAGCAAGGGGCCGGTCACATCCTGATAGAAATGCGTGTCGAACCACGTCACCAGCCGGCGAATCTCGGCGCGACCGACGGCGGTGCCGTTGATCATCGCCGACTTCTCGACCGTCTCCTCGAAAAACTCGCAGATCGCCATCGAGTCGACCAGGAGGACGCCGCGCTCCTCATCGACCATCACCGGCGTCTGGCCGGCGGGGTTCATGTCGAGGAATTCGTCGCGCCGCTGCCACGGCGACTCGCGGACCAACTCGTACCCGACGCCCTTCTCACCCAGCAGCAGCCGGACCTTGCGCGAGAAGGGACAGAGCGGGAATTGGTAGAGTTGCCACATATTCCCCATCTAAGCGGGCGCATGGGTTCACGCCAACCCCGCCACGCATGTTTTCACGCCGCCCGGCGCGCGGGCCGGCGCAATCGTCGCCAGCCGATGACGACCCCGCTGACCGACATCACCAGCCCCGCGATCGACCAGAGCCACATCCACACGTCCCAGGCGGGGCGATGCGCGGTGAGCCAAGGCCAGTCCCAGGTGTGGAGCAGCGTGTAGACCCAGCGATAGGCACGCCGCGTGGCATCCTGTCGCTGGACCAGCGCGCCGCTCATCGGATTGATATAGAGCCAGGTCCGCGCCGCATCGTCGAACCGCAATCGCAGCAACGGCAAACGCGCGGCGTCGGTCCAGTAGAAATCGGGCCGCACCAGCGTCTCGGTCGCGATCATCCGGCCGTCCGGGACCAGCATCGCTGCCGAGGCCATGGCGCTGACCGGCCGGACGGGCGAAAGCGTCGCACGGTCCAGCCAGCGCGGGTGCGGCGAGGCACGATCGATCGCGATCCGCGCCAGCCCGCCGTCCGCGCTCCACGCGATGCTGCGCGCACCCCCGGCAAGGCGGGCCAAGGCGGCGAGGTCCCCCGTCACGCGCGTTTGCCCCGCATAGTCCCGCATCGCCGCCACCGGCGCGGCACCGCCGGCAAAGACCCGCCCCGGATCGACCGACAGCCAGCCGCTGACGATCCAGGTGGTCAGCATCACCCCGCCCAGCAGGCCGCTGACATGATGCCACATCATCCATCCGCGATAGGGGGTGATCCGCCCGCCGCGATAACGCCGCCGCCCGATCCGCATGCGCAGGATGCCGATCCACATCCCCGTCAGCGCCACCGCGATGCAGGGGCCCGATACCCACATCACCACCTGCCGCCACATCGCATTGTCGCGCCGGACGACCGTGGGATAGAGCCAGTGCGGCACCGACCCCAGCCAGTTCCAGACACGCTGTTCTCGCGTCGTGCGCTGCACCGGCTGGCCGGTCAGGCTGGAGATATAGAGATGGGTGGCATCCGCATCGTCGATCGCCGCCTTCCACAAGGGGCGATGCCGGTCGAAGCCGCCTGCGACCGTCCATTGATCGTCATCGATCCGCTCGACCGACATGACGGGGGCATGTTCGAATCGGCCAGCGACGCGGCGGACATATCCGGCGTCGACGGGGGCCGGCCTGACCCCGCGCTGCGCCGGGATGATCCGTGTCTCCCCCTCACCGCCCTCGATCCGCCAGACCGGCTGACCGTCGCGCATCTCCAGCGTGATCCGCCGCGCGGTAACGGCGGGCACCTCCGTCACCCGCGTCCAGTCGATCGCCGCCGCCCCCGCCCAGCCCTGCGCAGGGCCAAGCGCGGGATAAGGGACGTAGAGCATGACCAGTCCGCTCGCGAACCACATCGCGAAGAACAGGCAAGCGACGATCCCCGCCCAGCGATGGGTGAGGAAGGCGAGCCGCAGCGCCGCCTTCCCCCAAGACCGGTCAGAACGCGGCACGAAGCGCCACATCCAGCGAGCGCGGCCGCCCCAATATCCATTGCTGATCGCCATAAGCGGTGACGGCATAGGCCTTGTCGAACAGATTATAGACGCGCAGATCGACCGCCATATGCGGGCTCAGTGTATAGGACAGCGTGCCGTCCACCGTCGCATAGCCGGGAATGCGGAACGCATTGCCATTGTCCGAGAAGCGCCGTCCGACATAGCGCAGTCCGGCACGCGCCTTCACGCGGCGCGTCGCATCCCAGCGCAGCCAGACATTGCCCAGCGCCTCGGGCACATCGGGCGGCGTGCGACCGCTATAGTCGGTGCCGCCCGAGCGGAAATCGTCGAACCGCGCATCGAGCAGCGTGCCATTGGCCTCGATCCCGAAGCCCTGCGGCAAATCGACCGCCACCGCCGCCTCGACGCCTTGCGCCGAGCGCTGGCCGACCTGTTCGACCGGGCTCGACAGGGTGCGCTGCGCCAGCAGCCCGGTCTTGACGATCCGGTACGCCGCCAGCGTCGCCATGCCGCGCCCGCCCAGGAACGACAGCTTGGCCCCCGCCTCGACCTGATTGCCGCGCGCATTGCTGAACGCCACCTGCCCCGTCGACACGGTGGTCAACGTACCCAACGGATCGACGCCGGTCGCATATTGGCCGTAGAGCGACAGGGTCGGCAGCGGCTGATAGACGATGCCCGCCCGCCAGGTCGCGTTGCGGAAGGTCTTTTCAAAGGCGAAGCGGTCGCTCCGCACGCCCCCCGGATAAGCGATCGCCCAGCGGCGCACCTGATTTTCCTCATAGCGAAAGCCGCCGACCACCGACCATTTCGGCCCCAGCGTCACCCGGTCCTCAGCGAACACCGCCAGCGCGGCGGTGCGGGTGCGGTATCGCGGCGCGATTCCCTGCGTATCCAGGAAGCGTCCCGGATCGAAATTGAAGGGGTCGACGCCGTCCTCCTGCGCCTCCGATCCGAAGTCGTTCTCATGGGTGAAGCGGACCAGATTGACGTCCGCCCCGATGACGAAGGCATTGGCGATACCGGGTGCCAGCGGCGTGCGCAGCGTCACGCTCGCCTGATCGCCCCATTGGGTCTGGTCGTGGCGGATACCGTAATTGCTGCTCCGCCGGATCGTACCGGGCCGGCCGGGCGATCCGTCCGCGCAGGCCCCGGTGCTGCCGACCCAGCAATAGCTTTCCAGATTGCGCCAGAAACGGTCGCTGGTCAGATAATAGGCGATGTTCGACACGCTGACCGTCGCGCTCGGCGTCCAGTCGACCTGGACCGAGGCGCGGTCGTCGCGAAAGCGCATCCGCGCGTCGGCGACATTATAGTTGCGCTCGCGCACCGCCAAATCGAGCCGTCCGTCGATCAGCGGGGTGCCGAAATAGGTGATAGGCCGCTGATCGCCATGATCGCCGCGGATCGTCACTGCCAAAGTCGGCGATGGCGTCCACAACAGTGTCCCCGACAGCGCGACGCTGCGTGAATCCCCGCGATCGACATAGCCGTCCGAGCGTCGATAGCTGGCGTCGACACGGTAGGACAGCGTATGCCCCACCGGCCCGCCGATCCCGGCCGCCGCGCGAAAACTGTCTTGCGCGCCATAGCCGATCTCGGCCTGTCCTTGCGTCCGCGCGCTCGGCTTGCGCATCACGACATTGACCGCGCCGCCCAGCGCACCCTGACCGTAAAGGACCGAGGCCGGGCCGCTGAGTATGTCGATCCGCTCGACCATCCAGGGGTCGGTCGGGAAGGTGATGGTCCCCGCCGCCGGGAACAGCCGCACCCCGTCGATCAGTTGCAGCACCGACCCCTGCCCCGAAAAGCCGCGCGCGGACAGGGCCGTGCCCCCATTGCCGGGATTGGCGACGCTGGCGATGCCGGGCGCACGGCTCTGCGCCTCGACGATCGACTGGTCGCCGCGCGCGCGGATAGTATCGCCGTCGATCGTGGCGATACTGGCGGGCGTCTCGAACGGGGTCAGCCCCAACCGGCTGGCGGTCGCACTGGGCGTGTCCAGTACCGGCGTCTCGCGCGTGCCAATGACCAGCACCGACCCGTCGCCACTTCCCGCTTCACCTGCCCGCTGCGCCATCGCCGGGCTGCCCCCCACCATCAACGCCGCGCCAGCGACCAATCCCCAGCGGTTCTCAATGTAGTTACGATATAACATCTTACTGCCTGTAGCGTCTTATTGCGAACAAGCCGAGGCCTTCCGTCCGATCCCGAACGGACGGGTGCCATGCAGGCTGGACGCTTATTCCGCACTTCCATGGTCACCCATGCCTCCGCCACCATTGGCGTCGCTCGTCGGAAAAGACCTTAGCCACGGCCATCCCCTGGACCCGGCAAGAGCGACCTGACGCCGGCAGGTCTCCTGGCTCACGGGTCATCGCGAAACATGCGCCTTCCCAGGTTGCCCCAGTGGCTGGACCGACCATCGGGGTCGATCCGTGCATCTCCGCTCACCGCTTACAGTTGCAGGGACAGCCTCGGATTCGGGCGATCGCTCGCCCTCACCGCGTTCCCTTTTAATCTTCCTTGTCGGGAAGAACCGGCGCGATCATTGACCGGATCATTCCGGCCGCGTTCTGTCTGGGCGATGACGCCATGCGCGTCAAGCGGATGCGCTGGCTCCCGATCCGCGCTATCGCGAACGCCATGGCACGCAGGACCCGCTATCTGACCGCAACCATGGCGGACGGCTATGTGAAGACGATCGGGCCGACCGCGTCGCCCTTCACCCATTATTGGCGCATCGTCGCCGATCTGGGCAACGGCAAGACCGAGGTGTTCTGGGGCCATGCCAAATCGCTGAAGGACGCGACCGGCAAGAAGAACGCGGTGGCCGATGCGGCGCGCCAGCGCGGCTGGGCGGGGTTCGCGTTCGAGATCGTGGAACTGGTCGAAACCACCGAACCGCCCGAAACCGAAGCCCCCGCCCGCCGGGCTCGCCGGCGCGGATAGGAAAACGGGGGCGGTCCATGACCACCCCCGTCCGTTCACGGTCACCCCGTGACGTTATTTCTTCGGCTTGTCCTGCCCCGAGGCATCGGACATCGCGCTTCCGGCGGAGCGCAGATCCTTGCCCGCGCCATTGACCGTGTTGCAGGCCGAGAGGGCCAGCATGGCGCACAGCGTGGCGCCGAGAGCGATCTTCGTCATGGTGATGATCTCCTCTTTCAGGAAAGGTGCGGCGGGCCCGATACGCCGGCCCGCCGCGGGCACTCAGCGCGGACGACGGCGGGCGGCCGCAGTCGCGCCAAAGGCGGAGGCACCGGCGCCGACCAGCAGCGCGAGCACCAGGATGAACGAAGTCTTCGACGCAGCACCGGCGGCGGCATCCGCTGCGGTCTTGGCCGCCTGCACCGTCTCGTTCTTGGTGCGGATGAAGTCGGCCTTGGCCTGGCTCACCTGTGCCTGGGCCTGCTCACGGCTGATCTTGCGCTGCGCCGCGACGATGTCGACGACACGAGCCTCGGCACGGACACCATCGGTGCCGCCGCGCGCCATGGCGGGCAGCTGCTTGGCGATTTCCTTCTGCGCCTGCTCGGGAGTCATCTGCGCCGGGTCGGTCGGAGTATCGCTCAGATACTTGGCGGCTTCCTGACGGACGTCGCCTTCATCGACACCCGCGACCTGCGCGACCTTGGGCGCGGCCGCGCCAACCGTCGAACCGGCCGCCCCGGCCACAGTGCCGACCGTGCGGAACGCGCCGCCGATGATACCACCGACCGCCGAGGTCAGCAGATACAGCGTCAGGATCAACGTGACGCCCCAGACGACCAGGCCATGCACCAGCGCATCGAACCGCTCGGTCACACCCGACATGCGCGCGGCGACATAACCGCCCGCACCCAGCGCGATGACGGTGGTGATCAGCCAGTAGATGCCGGCGCCGATGCCGAAGCCCGCCGCACCCGGCGTCGAACCATCGGTCGGATCGACCATCGACAGGCCGATGCCGGTGCCGAGAATGCCCAGGACCAGCTGGACCGCCACCGCGATGACCACACCGGCGAAAATCGCACTCCAGGAGGCTCGACGACCGAGATGACCGATCACGCCACCCTCCACCGATGCAACATTATGGGCCATATCTACTCCTGTTCCTGTGACGTGCGGACGCGCACCGATCCTGTCGACCGGTCGTCATTCGCAGCATGATGAGGGGGGGATGGCGCCCGGGCCGCCGCTCACGCGCGCGCCTCGCCCGGTGCCGGATGTGTCAGTTCAGCCGCGACGGCGGTGGATCAGCCAGCCCAGGGCATAGCCGCCCAGCGCAGCCGCAATGGCGAACACCGTCGCCTCATTGCCGCGAATATGATTTCGCGCCTTGTCCGAACCGCGCCGTGCGGCATCGACGGAGCGATCGGCCGCATCGCCGACCTTCTCACGGGCATGCTCGATCAGGCTCGGGGTCGCATCGACGACATCGCCCGCGATCGACTGCGCACGACCGAACAGATGCTCGGCACCACCCGCCACCTGATCGGTGACGCCGGCGACCTTCCAGTCGCGGCTATCGACGACATCGCCGACCGCCTTTTCGACCTTGCCACCGACATAGCGGGCACCGCCGCGAAGTTCATGCTTGTTCATGGGTTTTCCTCCGAAACGAGGGGTGTGTCGTGGTCAGGGCGCCACGCCGCAGCCTGCGGCGGCCTTGCCCACTTCCAGAGCGACGCGCGGGTCCTTGATCTCGCCCGCGACACGGATCAAATCGCTCATCGTCAACCGCGTGGGGTCGCTGTCATCGCGACGATAGGCGGCAGCCGCCTTGCCCAGCTGCTGCAGCTGGCCCAGCGACAGATTCCGCTCGAGCCGCTGGCCGATACAGGTGGAACGCTCGGCATCCAAGCCATAACGCTCCAGCCCCGTCGCAATCCGGGTCGACGGCGCGGCGCACGCCACCGTCAGGCAGCTCAAGGCGATACTGGCGAAAATGCGGTACACGCGTTTGCCTCCACACGATCGGCGACGATACGTTGCCGATCAGGTGGTGCTAAACTTATGATAGGTTAAGTCGTTCCCAATTTTCTTGATGCGATAAATATGGCGGTCGCAATCGTTCCGTTGAGGCGATGCGACTGGCCGTGCGTCTGTGTCGAAACGACGCAGCGGACGCAGTTGGTGCAGGCCTCTGCCCCGCGCCAATGGCAACGAGCAGTATTTGCGATCGTACTCTCGACCGAACACCATCCATTCCAGCCCTACCCACGCGACGCGTAGATCCTGTCTAGGCCGTCACGTTACATAGCACTCTGCCAAGCGGACAGGTAATGCCAGGCGCTTGACAGGCGTTATCCATGGGGCCGTAGGTAGATGATCTAAAGGGAGGCGCAATTGCCTCTTGCGAACATGGCCGACATACCGAGTTGCAAGGTGGTTCTCGATGCCATGGGCAAGCTGAACCGTGTGCCCATCGACGCAGATGGCATGGTGACGCCTACAATCCGGCAGCTATGCTTGAGCGTAAGCTGCACCCCGTCGTGGTGGTCATCACCGGCCGCAGACCTGTGGAGCAACCTCCCAGGCTGGGAATTATCGTGTTCGACAGCGACAAGGGCAGCCAGCAGCAGGCATCACAAGCGCGCGAACGACATTCAGGGGAAACCTGTGTCATTCGGGGGTTGATGCGGAGCATGGTGGATGGGTGTGGCCTGCTGCGAGGCAAGGCTAATCTTTCTCACTGGAGACGCCCTGTGGCAGGCCTGTGGCCTGCTTTTTTGCCTAATGGGGGAGTGACAGAACGCAGGAGAGCCCCGGAGCGGCGATGCTACGGGGCTGTGGCTGTGTGTGTGCGTGTGTGGGATGGTTGCGGGGGCAGGATTTGAACCTGCGGCCTTCAGGTTATGAGCCTGACGAGCTACCGGGCTGCTCCACCCCGCGCCAATTTTGGAAGGTGTGTGAGACGATGTGAATGGGTTTTGTGTGTGTTCGCGGACTGTAATGCCTGGCGACGCCCTACTCTTCCACTGCTTGAGCAGTAGTACCATTGGCGCAGTCGGGTTTCACGGCCGAGTTCGGGATGGGATCGGGTGGGACACCGACGCTATGGCCACCAGGCAATAGAGTCCGCGAATACTGATCCCCATCAGGTGGTACCTGGTGGGGAAATGGGGGTTAAAATCGATGCGTGCACTGGCTGGATTTGCTGACCAGACCCTCAGTCTATCAGCCCAGGGCTGATGGTGGGGGTGTGGAGCTCTCAAGCGCGAATAGGACAATTAGTATCGGTTAGCTCCATGCGTTACCGCACTTCCACATCCGATCTATCGAGGTCGTGGTCTTCGACCGTCCTGAGAAATCTTATCTTGAGGGAGGCTTCCCGCTTAGATGCTTTCAGCGGTTATCCCGTCCGTACATAGCTACCCTGCTGCGCCGTTGGCACGACGACAGGTACACCAGAGGTACGTTCAACCCGGTCCTCTCGTACTAGGGTCAACTCCTCTCAAATTTCGACGCCCACGGCAGATAGGGACCAAACTGTCTCGCGACGTTCTGAACCCAGCTCACGTACCACTTTAATTGGCGAACAGCCAAACCCTTGGGACCTGCTCCAGCCCCAGGATGTGATGAGCCGACATCGAGGTGCCAAACAACCCCGTCGATATGAGCTCTTGGGGGTTATCAGCCTGTTATCCCCGGCGTACCTTTTATCCGTTGAGCGATGGCCCTTCCACGAGGGACCACCGGATCACTATGACCGACTTTCGTCTCTGCTCGACTTGTCAGTCTCGCAGTCAGGCTGGCTTATGCCATTGCACTCTAACAGACGGTTTCCAACCGTCCTGAGCCAACCTTCGCGCGCCTCCGTTACTCTTTAGGAGGCGACCGCCCCAGTCAAACTACCCGCCACAGAGGGTCCCTGTACCGGTTTCACGGTACGAGGTTAGACATTAAACAACAACAGGGTGGTATTTCACCTATGGCTCCACATCGGCTGGCGCCAATGCTTCAAAGCCTCCCACCTATGCTACACAGTTCTTGTCCAATGCCACTCTGAAGCTGCAGTAAAGGTGCACGGGGTCTTTCCGTCTAACCGCGGGTACTCCGCATCTTCACGGAGAATTCAATTTCGCTGAGCATGTCCTGGAGACAGTGGGGAAGTCGTTACGCCATTCGTGCAGGTCGGAACTTACCCGACAAGGAATTTCGCTACCTTAGGACCGTTATAGTTACGGCCGCCGTTTACCTGGGCTTCATTTCAGAGCTTGCACTCCTCCACTTAACCTTCAGGCACCGGGCAGGCGTCAGGCCCTATACGTCGTCTTGAAGCCGACTTAGCAGAGCCCTGTGTTTTTGCTAAACAGTCGCTACCCCCTGGCCTGTGCCCCCCATAAGTGCTTGCGCATATATGGGGCCTCCTTCTTCCGAAGGTACGGAGGCAATTTGCCGAGTTCCTTCAGGACACTTCTCTCAAGCGCCTTGGTATACTCTACCTGACCACCTGTGTCGGTTTCGGGTACGGTCTATACGGTGGGGCTATTTCCCGGGACCTCTTCGAGGCACGTCCAATCCGATAAGGACGTACAACACACGAGATCCGTCACACACCACCAGGCCCACGAATATTAACGTGGTTCCCATCGACTACCCCCTTCGGGCTCGTCTTAGGGGCCGGCTCACCCTGCGCGGATTAGCCTTGCGCAGGAACCCTTGGTCTTTCGGCGAGAGGGCATCTCACCCTCTTTATCGCTACTCATGTCTGCATTCGCACTTCCGATACCTCCACGACCCATTACCAGATCGCTTCGCAGGCTTACGGAACGCTCCGCTACCGCGTGCACTAATGTGCACACCCTAAGCTTCGGTGCGTGTCTTGAGCCCCGTTACATCTTCGCCGCAGAAACCCTTGTTTAGACCAGTGAGCTGTTACGCTTTCTTTAAAGGATGGCTGCTTCTAAGCCAACCTCCTGGTTGTTTTGGGATTTCCACATGCTTTCCCACTTAGACACGACTTGGGGACCTTAGCTGTAGGTCAGGGCTGTTTCCCTTTTGACGACGGACCTTAGCACCCGCCGTCTGTCTCCCGAGTATCACTCATAGGTATTCGGAGTTTGGTTAGTATTGGTAGATCTCGCGACCCCCGCAACCATCCAGTGCTCTACCCCCTATGGTGTCCGCTCGAGGCACTACCTCAATAGTTTTCGCGGAGAACCAGCTATTTCCCGGCTTGATTGGCCTTTCACCCCTAAGCACAACTCATCCGGTAACTTTTCAACGTTAATCGG